>JBAOHL010000008.1:0-5907 GCA_037045045.1 Dermatophilaceae bacterium | reverse complement strand
ACGCGCCCACTGTCGCACGGCGGGCATGACCCGGCATACCCGAAGGCGACACCAGGCCGAGAAGGAGGGCGAGCAGCAGGATGGGTTGACCGGACAGCGGGTGGAGCAGGTCGAGCACGGCACCCGGCTGCCACGCATTGGCTCAGTCGTTGAACGTATGCCGCCAGTTGCCGAGCGCTGGGGAGTGGCGTCGCGACACCGAGGTGGTCGTGCGCCAGCCCGACGACTCGTTGTCCCACAGCGCTCGGTCCCCCGGGGGCTGCACATCGCGCGCAAGTGCGGCAGCAGCGCGCGCACCCGGGGCGCGGATGGTCTCGACCCGGCCGTCGGAAATCGCGTGACTCACGTCGGCGAGCCTTTGCTGGCGCGGGTCGCCGCCTTGCTCGTTCACGATGCAGCAGACGTCGCCAGCGGGGTGCTATCGGACGCGGCCTCCGACTCGGGTGGTCGCTCACTGTACCCACGTCCCAAAACCCGGCACTTGCGTAGGACGCGCTCTCGGCCCCGCCTTCCTAGCGTCGAATCGTGACCAGCCCCACTCTGCCCGAAGCTAGGCCGCACTCCCCTATCTTGCTCGCCGACCCTCGAGTCCGGGCGATCGCCGTCCGCGACAACGGCGAACCATTGGTCGATCTGCCCGCCTGGCTCACCGCAGCCACCGGCTCGGCGGCCCGGAGCCGGCGTGGGGTGGCGATCCGGTTGCGCGCCGCCGCGCTGCTGCTGCCGGCCGACCTGCGACTCCGAGTCGTCGAAGGATACCGTTGCGCCGCAGACCAGTTGGCGATCGAGGCGGCATACCGGCTCGTGGTGAGCAAGGAGCACCCGAGCGCGGACACGGCCGAGATCGAGCGCCTCACGAGCCGTTTCGTCGCGCCCTTGGAGGTTGCGGGGCACGTCGCCGGAGCCGCGGTCGATCTCACCCTGCACGACCCCGACGGCGCGCCGGTCGACCTGGGCTGTCCGGTCGATGCGACGCCCGAGCAGAGCGAGGGGCGCTGCTATCTGGACAGCCCGCTGGTCTCGCCCACCGTTCGCGCCCGTCGACAGGTCCTCGCGCGGGCGTTGCGTCGAGTCGGCCTGGTCAACTATGCGACCGAGTGGTGGCATTGGAGCTTCGGTGATCGCTACTGGGCCTTCGTCACCGGACGCTTATGCGCCGTCTACGGTCCACTGGATGCGGCGGTCCGGCCGTTAGCTTCGCTGTCCTGCAACCGATGAGCCGCTCCCAACGCATCTCCGCCCCGACCCTGCGGGTCGACCTGTCGGCAGTCGCACACAACGTGCGCCTGCTGCGCCAGCGCAGTGGATCCGAACTCATGGCAGTGGTCAAGGCCGACGGCTTCGGCCACGACGCCACGGCCGTGGCCGCCACCGCCCTCGCGAACGGGGCCACCTGGCTGGGCACCGCCACAATCGACGAGGCCCTGACCCTGCGCGCCGACGGCATCGAGCAGGCGCCCCTGCTGGCCTGGCTGCACCCGCTCGACGCGGATTTCGAGGCGGCCATCCGAGCCGGGGTCGATCTGGCTGTGCCTAGCTTGGAGCACCTGCAGTTGATCCGGTATGCCGCCCGACGCGCCGGCCGTCCCGCTGCCGTGCACCTGCACGCCGACCTGGGCATGTCGCGTGATGGATGCCCGCCCGCAGACTGGATCCGGTTGTGCCACGACGCCGAACGGCTTCAGTCCGGTGGGACCGTGGAGGTCGTGGGCATCATGGGTCACCTCGGCTGCGCCGCCACGCCGAACCACCCGCAGAACCGGGTCGGTATCGAGGCGTTCGCCAGGTCGACGGCGGTTGCCCGCGCCCATGGCTTGCGACCGCGCTGGCGCCACCTCGCAGCGACGCCTGCCGTGCTCGCGTTGCCCGCGGCCCGGGCCGTCATGGCCCGCGCAGGGGCCGGCCTCTACGGGATCGATCCGGCGCGCACGTCGGCGCCGTTGCGGGGGGCAGTCACCCTCAGTGCGCCCGTCGTCGCGGTTCGCGAGGTCGACGCGGGCACCCCGATCGGCTACGACGCGGCATACGTCACGCCGGGCCGGACTCGGCTGGCGCAGGTGGCGATCGGGTATGCCGACGGCCTGCCCCGAGCGGCATCGGCGTCGTCAGGGGGCGGCGCCGATGTGTGGCTCGGGGGGCGGCGGTGCCGAGTGGTCGGCCTGATCTCGATGGACCAGATGGTCGTCGACATCGGTGACACGCCCGTCGTCCCGGGCGACCCGGCCATCGTCTTCGGTCCCGGCCATCACGGCGAGCCGACGCTGCGCGAGTGGGCCCGGGCCGCGGGTACGATCGAGCACGACATCGTCACTGGGCTTAAGGGCCGGGTCCGCCGAGTGCTCGACCAAGATGACCACGTCGGGACGGAGCCGCGGCCATGACCGTCCCATGCCGCGTCGCCGTCGTCGGCGGGGGCCGCAATTGCGAGCACGATGTGTCCATTGCTTCGGCCAAAGCCATTGCCGCAGCGCTCGATCCGACTCATAACGTCGTCGCTCTGACGATCGGCAGGGACGGGGTGTGGCTCGATCCGGACCATCGGCCGTTGGGCTCGACTCCGGCCGACTCCCTGGCCGGGGCGGTGCGCGTCCTGGACACGTGCGACGTCCTATTGCCCGTGGTTCACGGGCCCCTGGGCGAGGACGGGACGCTCGCGGGCTTGGCCGCCCTCGCAGGGATCCGGTGCGCCGGATCCGGGCTCACCGCCGGCGCGGTCGGGATGGACAAGTGGCTCACCAAGGTGGTGGCCGCCGAGGCAGGGATCCGCACCGCACGTGCGGTGCTGGTGCGGGTCGACGAGGCCGGTGTCTGCCGACCTGGGCTGGACAAGCTGTGTGCCGAGATCGGCACCGATGTCGTGGTCAAGCCGGTGTCCGCCGGGTCGTCCTACGGGGTCGCCGCGGCGCGCACCCACGAGCAGTTGCACGCCGCCGTGAGCGTTGCCGCCGGCTACGACTCGCGCGTGCTCGTCGAGGAGCGGCTGATAGGCCGAGAGGTCGACATCGCCGTCATGCGCACGGCCTCGGGCGAGTTGATCGTGTCGGCACCCTTGGAGATCGTTGCGGCCCAACCTGATTCACCGATCTTCGACACAACGACGAAGTACGACGGGTCGGCACGCTTCCTCGTCCCCGCTCCCATGACAGCGGCAGAGTTCCAGCAGTTGCGCGAGCTCGCCGTGCGGGTCTTCGAGACGCTCGGATGCGCGGGAGTGGCCCGGATCGACTTCTTCCGCACCGACATCGGCTGGGTCCTCAACGAGATCAACACGATGCCCGGGATGACCGAGCACTCTCAGGTGCCCCGGATGTTCGCCGCCCTCGGCGTGACCTATCCGGACCTGCTGGCCGAGCTCGTCGCCGCCGCGACCTAGGCTGCCCTCATGTCCCTGGAGACGCCCGTGCCACGCGTGCGGTCAGCACGCCTGGCCCTCGTGCGCGAGGTTGGGCCCGAGGTCGCGGTCCTGCTGCTGCTGGGCTATCTGTATGCCGCCTCGGCGCGCCCTATGGGGCTGGTGAACTCCCCCGTGAGTCTGGCCCTGATGGTGCCCCTCGTCGGGGGTGCGATGCTCTATCGCCGACGGCCCGGGCTCGGGATGCTCGTGCTCATCCTCGGCGGCCTGTTGCATGTGTGGCTAGGCGTAATGCCCATGCCGGCCGATCTGGCCTTCGCGATCGGCGGATTCGGGGCGGCGGCCTACGGGCGGCCGATCACCCGCGCGCTCGCGGCGTTCCTGCTGCCGATCGGGGCCTGGATCGGTTTGTTCCTGCTCACGACGACCTTCCACGAGGAACTGCTGCAGATCGTGGCGACCGTCCGGGCCGACCCCGCCCTGTGGGCCCAGGCGCTCGGAAAGATCGCCCCGGCCTTGGTCGTCTCGGCCATTGTCTCGCTTGCCCCTTGGCTGCTCGGCCTGGCCTTTCGCGCGGTGCGCCAGTCGCGCTCGGCGGACCTGCGCCGGGCGGCGGCGGAGGAGGACCGGCGGGCGGCCGTCACCGCTTCGGCCCAGGCCCGAGAGCTGGCCCGCCTGCAGACCGAGCAGACGCGGCTGGCTCGGGACGTCCACGACGTGGTCGGCCATTCGCTGACCGTGATCCTTGCGCAAGCGGAGTCGGCGCAGTACCTGCCCGACGATGACGTGGCGGCGATCAAGGCGACGATGGTCAATGTCGCGGACACGGCTCGCACCGCACTAGGTGACGTGCGCCGCGTGCTCAGCGGCGAATCGGCCTCGGGCACAACCTTGCCGGGTCTCGATCAGCTGATCGCAGGAGTCCAGGAGGCTGGCACGCCCGTGCAGGGCCGGGTCGCCGGCACACCCCGACCGTTGCCGACGGAGCTGGCGGCCGTGGCCTACCGCGTCCTGCAGGAGATGCTGACCAATGCCGTGCGGCACGGCGACCCGCGGGTGCCGATCCAGGTGGAGCAACACTGGGAGGGTGAGCTGCGCCTTGAGGTCGTCAATGCCGTCGAGGACGCCGTGACCGCGCCCATTACGGCCGACGGAATGACCCGGGTGCCAGGCACCGGCCTGGACGGGATGCGCGCCCGACTCGACGCTGTGGGCGGGCGCCTGGACGTGCGCCAACGCCGGGAGCAGGCGGGGCGGCATACCTTCACGGCGACCGCCTGGGTCCCCGTGCGGGACCCCTACCCGGCCGGTGGGGGCGGGTCGACATGAAAGCCGAGGAGAGCATCCGGGTGCTACTGGTCGATGACCAGGAACTCTTCCGGGCTGGGGTCGCCGTGATCCTCGACGCGCAACCCGGCATCGAGGTGGTCGGGCACGCCGGTGACGGCGCCGACGCGGTGCGCCAGGTCGAGCAGTTGCGTCCGGACGTCGTGCTCATGGACATCCGGATGCCCGAGGTCGACGGGGTGGAGGCGACCCGGCGCATCTTCAGCCCGGAGCGAGTCGCGGCGCGCAGCACACCCGTACGGGTGCTGGTGCTCACGACCTTCAATCTTGATGACCGAGCCGCCACCGCCATCCGCCACGGCGCCAGCGGTTTCCTGCTCAAGGACGCGACACCGACCCGAGGTCCTGCGTCCACGCGATCCGCACCGTGCATGCCGGCACCGCCGTTCTCGCCCCGGGCGACCTGCAGGTGCTCATGCGTGGGGAGTTCAGCGCGCGCGAGCCGCTCCCCCAGGGGTATGCCGCCCTCACCGACAAGGAGCGCGAGGTCCTCGTGCTGGTTGCCCAGGGGCTGAGCAATGTAGAGATCGGTGAACGGATCTTCGCGGCCGAGTCGACGGTCAAGACCCACGTCGGCGGGCTGTTGCGCAAGCTGGATCTGCGCGACCGGGTCCAACTGGTCGTCTTCGCCTTCCGCCACCACTTGGTGGACGGCTGACCTGGCTTCGGGCGCGCTGACCGGAAGGTGGCCCGCTACGGCTCGCGGACGGCATACTCCGTCCCCCGTGCTGTGGCGCAAGAAGTCCGAGACCCCGCCCGAGGCGTCCGATCGTCGCGACCACCGCAAGGCCCGGCACGGGCGGAACGGGAGCACCGCTGCCGGAGTCGCTCAAGACCAGGGCGGGATGATCAGCGACGACGATGCCACATTGCTGACGCGGGATCGTGGGCCGACCCGCCGCTACATCCGCGACGCGATCGACGGGCGCTTCTCGCTCGGCGAGGTGATGCTGGCCGTCGCGGATGATGCCGGCGCTGAACCCGGGGTCGCGCCGGTCCGGTTGGGCGTGCCGCACTCCAGCATCAAAGTCCGTCGCGGAAAGCGGACCGGAGCGAAGTCGTCGGGTGACCACCCGGGGGCCTCCCGCCGGCCCGGGCCGGAAAGCGCGTTTCGCGCTCAGCCCCAGAAAGGGGATGGGCCGGACGGAGAGAGGTCAGCCCACAGGGCAGCGTCAAACTGCGGCGTCGGCCCCGCGGCGTCGGAGGCG
>JBAOHL010000007.1:0-408285 GCA_037045045.1 Dermatophilaceae bacterium | reverse complement strand
AGTCCCCGTCGCGGTGGCCGTCGGCGTCCTGGCTCTCGCCGCGTTCCTGTGGCGGGAGACCCAGATCGAGCGCCGAGGCGGGTCCGGGCTCATGGACCTGAGCCTGTTCGGGCTGCCCACCCTGCGCTTTGGCATCGTCGCCGCGGCCATCGTCGCGTTCGGGGAGTTCGGGCTGATGTTCACCCTCCCGCTGCTCTTGGAGGGGACCCTCGGCTACTCCGCTCTCGGGGCCGGTTGGCTGCTCGTGTGCCTGGCCATCGGCGCCTTCCTCTCCTCCGGCATGACCCACGCCCTGACCCAGCGGTTCGGCCAGCGCGCCGTCGTACGCCTCGGCCTCGCCCTGGAGACCATCGCCGTCGCGGGCTTGGCCTGGACGATCTCGCTGACCGTCGCGGGCTGGGTCGTGGGCGCCTGGCTCGCCGTGTACGGCGTGGGCGTCGGCATGGCGACCGCCCAGCTGTCCGCGGTCATCCTCGCCCAGGTCCCCCACACCCAGGGCGGCGAAGCTTCCGGGCTGCAGAGCACGATCCGGCAGCTCGGTTCGGCCCTGGGGATCGCCGTCCTGGGCACCTTGCTCGTCACGAGCCTCGGTTCGGGTACCGAGGAACGACTCACCGCAGCGGGTATGCCGGTCGCGGCCCGCGAGCGGGTCGTCGAGCTCGTCCGCGGATCGGCCGGAGCCGGCATACCGGCATTGGAGCGCTCGGCGCAGACCGCCTCGGCCGCCCAGGCGGCCCGTGAGGCGATGATCGACGCCAGCCGGCGCACCACCGGTCTGGCCGCCGGGGCGTTGGCGCTCGGCCTGCTGGCCACCCTCGCCATCCCGCAGATCGCGGACGGCAGCGAGGGTGCTGGGGCCGAGGGCGCGGGCGGCGAGGAAGACAAGGACGCCGGTGGCGCCGAGGGCGGCACACGTCGTCGGCACTAGGCGAGACGTTGTCGGCCCGCCGGGCAGGACATAACGCCCGGTTATCACCATCGCCCAAGGGCAAACGTCGACCTATCCTGGGCCGATGGAGACCCCGCTAGTACGCCGGATCCGGGACAGCGTCGTCGGTGACGACCAGGTCCTCGACGGCCCCTACGGGCCGCGCCGAGTCACCTACGCCGATTACACGGCCATCCGGTCGCGCCCTGAGCTTCATCGAGGATTTCATCCGCTCCGAGGTCCTGCCCCGATACGCCAACACCCACACCGAGTCCTCCGGCACCGGCCTGCAGACCACCCGACTGCGCGAGGACGCCCGGGCGATCATCCGCGACGCCGTCGGCGGCGACGAGGACACCGTCGTCATCTTCGCCGGTTCGGGCTGTACCGGCGCGATCGACAAGCTCATCGGCATCCTCGGTCTGCGCATCCCCAGCGCCCTCGAGGACACCCACCACCTCGTCGCACACATCCCCGAAGCCCAACGTCCCGTCGTCTTCATCGGACCGTTCGAGCACCATTCCAACGAGGTGTCCTGGCGCGAGACCATCGCCGACGTCGTCGTGATCCCCCAGGACGGCGACGGCCACGTCGACCTCGCCGTGCTCGAGGACAGGCTGCGCCAGTATGCCGAGCGCCCCCTGAAGATCGGCTCCTTCTCGGCCGCGAGCAACGTCACCGGCATCGTCACCGACGTGTCTGCGGTCGCGACCGTGCTGCACGACCACGGCGCCCTGTCGTTCTGGGACTACGCGGCGGCCGGCCCGTACGTCGACATCGCCGATCTACGGTCCGGGTGGGTCGGCGACGAAGGGCGAGTCGGCGGCATACCTCGACGCGGTGTTCCTCTCCCCGCACAAGTTCATCGGCGGACCGTCCACCCCCGGGGTCCTCGTCGTGCGCCGCGAGCTGCTGACGAATCGGGTGCCCGACGTGCCGGGCGGGGGCACCGTGGCCTACGTCAACCCCACCGAGCACCGCTATCTCACCGACCCCGCCCACCGCGAAGAGGGCGGCACCCCGGCGATCATCGAGTCGATCCGTGCTGGGCTGGTCTTCCAGCTCAAACAGGCCGTCGGGGTCGAGGTCATCCGAGCCCAGGAGGAACGGCTGCTCAACCGGGCCCTGCAAGCCTGGCAGGCCGAGCCGAGCATGGAAATCCTCGGCAACCTGGCCGCCCGCCGGCTGTCCATCGTGTCGTTCGTCGTCCGGTCCCCCTCGGGCCGCTACCTGCACCACAACTTCGTCGTCGCCCTGCTCAACGACCTGTTCGGGATCCAGGCCCGCGGTGGGTGCTCGTGCGCCGGCCCCTACGGCCATGCCCTGCTGGGGATCGACCTGGCCACCTCTCACGAGTTCGAACGCGAGATCGCCCACGGCTGCGAAGGCATCAAACCCGGGTGGGTGCGCGTCAACGTCAACTACTTCGTCAGCGACGCCGTCCTCGACTACCTCATCGAGGCGGTGCGCCTCGTCGCTCGCGAGGGCTGGCGCCTGCTGCCGGATTACCACTTCGACGCGGCGACCGGACTGTGGCGGCACCGGGCGGGGCCGGTCGAGCCGCCGCTGCGGCTCACCGACGTCCGGTATGCCGTCGACGGCACCTTCACGTACCCGGCGCACACCGCGCGCGCCCCGGAATGCGAGCTCGCGGCATACCTCGAGGAGGCCCGCCGCATCCTCGACGAGGCCGGCGGAACCGGCCACGAGCAGGGCGCCGTCTCTGCGGACTTCGACGGGCTGCGGTGGTTCGACCTGCCGGCCGCCTGCCTGGTCACAATGTGATGACGTTCACGAATGCGCCCCTCCTGCCGGGAGGTAGGGCTGGTGCACGATGGAGTGTGGCCAGGCCTCTCGAGGGCGTGACCAGCGCGGACGCCGACGTCCTGCGCTACGACGACCTGAGCTTCTACGGAGTCCACGGTCGCGTCGGTCTCACGCTCTACATGCCGTCGGCGCGCATGGTGGCGATCCACGGCGCGCCGGATATCGTCGCGCCCTACTCGGCCGGATGGGGCGAGGGGCTCACCGCCGCGCGGACCGCCTGCGAGGCGCTGACCAGAACGGCTCACGTCATGGCGGTGGTCATCGAATACCCCCGCCGGCGGTTGGGGGTTTCGGACATCCTGCCGTTCCGCACCACGGTGGTCACCGAGGTGGTCCGGCACATCATGACCCAGACGGTGTACGACAGCACCCAGATGGTGCTCACCGGCTACTCCCGCGGGACCGCGCCGGCCCGGCGCGCCTCACTGGCCTGCTCGGACCTGCTCACTGGGCTGTGCCTCGTCGCACCGACGTGGTTCGGCCGAGAACTCGCGCCGCACGAGCTGGCGGCCCGGGGCCTGGCCGAGAGTGCCCGTGGGATGACCCGGGGCAGTTGGTACGACCGGCTGGGGCTGTTCGCGGCCAACGCCCGGCTGGCGCAGGAGATGATGGCCCACCCGTTCGACTTGCGTAACGACGTCGCCGCGATCTCCCAGGAGGGTGGCGAAGACATCACCGACCTGCTGTCCACCGGCGTCCCCGTCGGTGTGGTGGCCGGCCGACAGGACGAGTTGTGCCCGATCGCCGGCATCCGTTCGGTCATCGACCGGTTGCCCGAGCACGCCCTTGAGTACCACGAGGTGGACTCCGACCACTTCAACTACTTCATCCACCCCAAGCCGCTGGCCACCGTGGCCGAGTTGGTCACGCGGCTCGGCACCGCCCATCACGTGGACGAGGGCGAGGGCTGGGCCACCGAGGCCTGAGGTTGCTCCGGCGTCTGCACCGGGGCCGCGGCGCCCGGGATGCGGATCGGGAGTTGGCGGGGCGGCTGGCGATTCGGTTGGCGATGCGGGCGGGGGCGGCGTGCCGATCCGGGCGGCCTGAGGTAGCACCCGGTGGGCAGTCTCTTGGATCCGACCCACGGTCCTGGCTCCGATCCGTTGCCGACTTGGCAGACTGACGTCATGGGCTACTGGGTGCTGGAGTTCCGCTACACCGACCTCGACCTGCGTGCCCGGGCGCGCCCCGAGCACCTCGCGTACATGACCGACCTGCACGACCGCGGCGTGCTCGTGCTCGGCGGGCCCATCGGCGACGGCGGCGGTGCTATGGCGATCCTGCGGACCGAGACCGAGGCGCAGGTAGCGGCGATCATCGCGGCCGACCCCTACACGATCTCGGGAGCCAGCGCCGACCACGTCGTGCGCCGCTGGAGCGTCTCGGTCGGCGCCTAGCGTCGGCCCGCCCATGCGGGGCCCGCGGCTGACCGCAGCCCCGACCCGCACCTCAACCCGCGGCCAAACCGCAGCGCCTACCGCAGCGCGCGATCCACTGCCCGGAACAGCGACATCGCCCGCTCGTTGGCCTCGATGTCCTCGATGAGGACGCACGATCCGTCCGGGCCGGTCAGCGGGATCATCCAGTTCGGGTACTCCTTGTCGGTACCTGGCTGGTTCTGCACCCGGCGCTCCCCGACCGCGTCGACGAGGGCGACACCGTGCATCAACGACGGAGCGTCCGCCAACAGCCGGTACAGCCCCTCGATGGTCTCCTGCTCGGTGGGAGTCGGGCCGATGAGGCCGCGCTCTCGCGCCATCGCCAGCACCCGGTCCTGCTCCAATTGGTCGGCGGCGCGCTCGGCCTCGACCGAGCGGCGCAACAGCCCGAGCCGGTCGCGCAGCGCGATGTGTTCGCCGAGAAGGTATCCCGCGGTCGGCGGCAGGTCGTGGGTGTTCACCGAGGCCAGCGCGCCGGCCCGGTAGAGCTCAGGCGGCAGGGGGACCTGGCCTTGGGCGTACTCGAACCACAGGATCGACGTGCCGAGCACCCCGCGGGCGGCCAGGTAGTCACGGACCCACGGCTCGAAGGTGCCGAGGTCCTCACCGATGACGATCGCGCCGGCGCGCTGGGCCTCGAGGCAGAGGATGCCGACGAGGGCCTCGTGGTCGTAGTAGACGTAGGCGCCTTCGCTGGGCGACAGGCCGATCGGCACCCACCAGAGGCGGAAGAGGCCGAGGATGTGGTCGACCCGGATGCCGCCGGCGTGACGCAAGATGGTGCGCAGCATGTCCCGGAACGGCGCGTACCCGGCCTCGGCCAGCCGAGCCGGATGCCAGGGTGGTTGGGACCAGTTCTGCCCCTGCTGGTTGTACATGTCCGGGGGCGCGCCCACTTCGGCCACCGGCGCGAGGACCTCCCGGAGCACCCACGCGTCCGCGCCGTAGGGGTGCACGCCGACGGCGAGGTCGTGGACGATCCCGAGCGTCATCCCGGCCTTGCGGGCGACGGTCTGGGCGGCCTCGAGTTGGTCGTCGAGCACCCATTGCAGCCAGCAGTGGAAGTCGATCCGGTCGCTCAGCCGGGTCCGCGCCGCCACGCCTGCCTCGTTGTGGGGCCGGATCTGGTCCCAGCGAGGGTCTTGGTCGTCGAGTTCCTCCCGCAAGGCGCACCACAACGCGAAGTCCTCCAGACCGTCGCCGTGGTGGTCGCGGAAACGACTCAACTCCAGTTCGCGTCCGGGGCTGCGCGGCACGGCATACACGAGCGAGAGCGCCGTCAATTTGGCCCGGTACGCAGGGTCGCGCGCGATCAGGCGTCCGTCGTGATTGTGGGCGCCGATCTTCTTTGCCAGGGACGTCACGCGGGCGCGGTCACGGCCGCGCAGGTAGGCGAATTCCGGGACGGACTCGACCCGGATGTAGAGCGGGTTGAAGAACCGCCGAGTCGACGGGAGGTAGGGGGATGCCTCCACCGGCGGCGCGGGCTCCGCGGCATGCAGGGGGTTGACGAGGATCCAGTCGGCGCCCTGCGTGCCGGTCAGCGCGGCGAGGTCGGCGAGGTCGGAAACGTCGCCGACCCCCCACGAACGGGCCGATCGGGCCGAGTAGAGCTGGACCATCGGCCCCCAGGTCCGCTCCCGGCCAGTGCGGGAAGGAAGTTCGTCGGCGGTGGTGAGTTGGTCGGGGACGACGACGAGGGTCGCCTCGTCCTGGCGTCCGCGCGAGGTCGCCCGCAGGCGGTGCCACCCCAGGGGCAGTTCTTGGGGCAGCCAGTACGTCGCTCGCCCGATCGTCACCCCGTCGATCTCGCGCGGCGCGTGCCATTCCGAGCCCGGGTATGCCGGCCACTGTCGGCCGTTCTCGTCGACGATGTGGACCCATACCGGGTCGCCATGGCGCACGTGCACCGGGATCGATGTCGGGTGTCCCCGGCGCATGACGACCGTGGGGGGCAGCATGTCCCGCCACGGTGCGTCTTCTCGGTCGACCAAGGCGTCCTCGACCGCGGCGGTCGTCGAGGCGTCGACCCCGAGCGCGGCAAGAACCCGGGTCAACGTCGTCGCCGAGACGGGGTGCAGGTCACCGTAGAAGCCCCAGAAGTCCACGCCGACGCCGTAGGCCTTGGCCAGGGACTGCAACGCCTCCAGGGACGGGGCCCCGCTCGGATGCTCGGTCATGCTCCTCGCTTCGTCGGCTGGCGTGGCTGCGCCGATTGTTCCATTTCCACGACCTCGGGGCGCTCGGCGTCCGGGACGGGTATGCCGGCGTGCCCACTGAGTGCGGCAAGGCCGTTCCGCTGCGCGGCCAGAGGGCGCCGACCCGGCCCGCGTCGGATCGCGAGAGGCAGGCGCCGGGGGACGCGAAATCCCGTGGACCCAGCGAGAGACGTGGGTCCGCGCGGCCCCCGCGCGCTACTGGTCGCTAGGCGGCCAGGGGTGTGGGTTCGTGCCAGGTGACCCCGTGGGCGGTGATCGTGGCACTCAACTGGTCCCGATGCACGATCGTGTGGTGCCGTTCGCACAACAGGGCACTATTGGCCACCGAAGTCACCCCACCCTCACACCACGCCCGCACATGGTGCACCCGACACCACCCCGGCAGCCGATCACACCCCGGGAACGTGCACCCACCATCACGCAACGCCACCGCCGTGCGGATCGCCCCGGTGGCCAACCGGTGGGTCCGACCCACATCCAACACTTCACTACCCCCACCGAGCACCACCGGCACCAGATCGGCATCACAGGCCAACCGTCGCACCGACCCGGCATCCACGAACTGCCCGGACCCGGTCCGACCCACCCCACCCAACCGCCCGGTCAACTCCGCCAACCCCATCGTCACCACCAACCGCACCGAACCCCCACGAGCCACCCCCACCCCCACCGCCCGGTCAGCCCCGGCAGCCACCACCTCCACCAACGCATCCGCACGCCGCTTCCCGGCACACCGAGCATCCCGAACAGCCACACCCGTCACCGGATCCACGCTCGGCGCCGGCGCCGAAAACCCCTCCAGGGCAGCAACCACCACCACCGCGTGATCCGGGGCCAACACCCCCGTGAACGACCACATCCCGGACGGCTCCGGCCGCCACGACAGCGTCTCCACCTCATGCTGCGCGATGACCTGCCCCGCCAGAGTGTCCCCGGCATAGGTGCCCACCAGCCACCGCGCCAACGCCCGCTGCTCCCGCACACCCGCCTGCTGGCCCAACGTCAGGAAATGCCCCAACACCTCACCCCGGTCAAACCCACCCGGCAACACTGGCATCACCCGGTCCGTTTCCCGCACCGCCACCACCGCCCCCCGCAGGCTCACCGACCCGGCCGCGACCGCCTCGGCCACCACCGCATTGCCCGGGGTCACCCCGAGCTGAGCCACCGCCGCCACCGCATGACAGTGCCCCACATCCCACCCCACTGCCCCCGCCTGAACCCACGCCGTCACCCCCGCCGAACGCGACCCCTCGATCACCCCACGCGAGAGCGCCTCCGCAGTCACCGCCACCGCCGCCGCATCCACCGCCGCACCCACCCGCGCCAACCCACTCAACACCACCGACAACTGCCCCGAATCGACCCGCCACAACAACTCCACCAACCCCGCCAACTCCGCGACGACCCCATCCAGCCCCACCACGCCAACACCGGCCACGTCGAACCCCGCATCGGAAGGTCCCGTCGGCCCGGACCCGCCGTGCTCGATCCCACCTTCGGCGTGTTCCCGCGCGTCGGACGCGGTGTCGAATCCGCCGGGTTGAGGCGAGTCCTCCGGAGCCATCACTGATTCGAACATATGTCCAGGCTAAGGGTCGGCGACGTCGACGTCAAGCCGAATCGTGGCGGAATACGTTGTCCCGCAACGTTTTCCACACCCCACCGGTCAACCGTCCCACTGTCCCCAGGCCATCGGGCACACCTTGACAAGGCCTCGCCGATCCCCGCCCCGCTGATGCCGCGCCCAGCGAGTCTCGATGTCGGCGGCTACCTGCGTGCCATGGCGACTTCCTCGGCGCCGGACGCGACACACCGGCGAAACACCGGCAGCGGCCGGAATGTCAGTCGAAGGCCGACGGGAAGGCCTCGCGGTAGCTGCGCAGCCGCCCGGTGGGCGTGGTCACGCTCTCGGCGGCGAGCATCGCGTGCGCCACCGCGCGGGTTACCGCATCCCCGGCGACGTCGAGCAGGGTGTGCATCCCCACCGGGTCCGGCGCGGGCCGAGCCGCAGTCGAGAGGGTGAACACCGTGTCGCCGTCGACCATGGTGTGCACCGGTCGGATCGCCCGTGCCAACCCGTCGTGACCGATCCCGGCGACCTTGGCGCACTGGGCCTTCGTCAGGGTTGCATCCGTCGCGAGCACCGCAAGAGTCGTCGCCAGCACCGTGGGCATTACCCCGGCCTGGGCCCGAGCCTCGGCCACCGCGGCGGCGAGGTCGCCAGCGCCTGGAGACACCAGGGGCGGCAGCTCCCCCGGCAGGGCGAACTGCGCGGAGTACAGCCGGCCGGTCTCGGGGTCCACGCACGAACCCACCGCATTGACGACGACGAGCGCGCCGACAGTCGAGCCATCCGGCAGAATCGCGCTCGCCGAACCGACCCCGCCCTTGAGCCCACCGGCCCGGGCTCCCGTGCCCGCACCGACGACTCCCTGGGCAACCGGTCCATCGTTCGCTTCGTCGTGGGCGCGCGCGCCGAATGCCGCGTCCGGCCGGTTCTCGAAGGCCCCCCCGCGACCGAGGTCGAAGACGACGGCCGCTGGCACGATCGGCACCACCTCGCCGGGCCCGCCGGTCGGGAAGCCCACGCCCGCGGCATACAGGCGCTGCATGACACCGTCGGCGGCCGCGAGCCCGAAGGCGCTGCCGCCGGAGAACACCACCGCGTGCACCCGATCGACGAGGTTGCGCGGATCGAGCAGGTCGGTCTCGCGGGTGCCCGGACCCCCGCCCCGCACGTCCACCCCGGCGACGGCGCCCTCGGGCGGGGTGAGCACGACGGTCGTGCCGGTGAGCCAGCCGTTCCCGATCCGGTTCGAATGACCGACTCGGATGCCGCGCACGTCGGTCAGCGTGTTCGTCGGGCCCGGGCGCACGGTCGTCATGGACTGTCCTTCGGGGTGGGCTGGGCGGGAGGCAGGTCGTCCCCTGGGGGCGCATCTTGCGGGCCTGCCGAGGGGCCGACAGAAGGAGCGACCCCGGCCGGCGGGGGCCCGACTGGTGGGGCGATCGGAACGGGCGGACGGGACCCCGGAGGACCAGCCGTGGGAGCTGGGGTGGGGCGAGCCGCGAGGGTGTCGGCGGCAAGAACGGCTGCCGTGCGGCCCGCCAACGCCGCCTGGAGTCGGGGCGCCGCCGCGACGAGCTGGCGGGTGTAGGAGTGGGCAGGCGTGTCGTAGACCTGGCTCGTCGGGCCGACCTCGACGACCCGGCCGCGGCCCATGACGGCGACGACATCGCAGACGTGGCGCACGACGGACAGGTCGTGGGAAACGAAGATCAGGGTGAGGCTCAGACGGTCGACGATGTCGTCGATGAGGTTGAGCACCTGGGCCCGGACCGACACGTCCAAGGCGCTCACCGGCTCGTCGGCGACGAGGATGCGAGGGTTCGGGGCGAGCGCCCGGGCGATGGAGATTCGCTGACGCTGCCCTCCGGAGAACTGGTGCGGAAAGCGGTCGGCCGCCTCGGGAGCCAGCCCGACGGCGTCGAGCAACTCGCTCACCCGAGCCCCGTTGTCCCGATACCCCTGCGCGACGAGCGGTTCGGCGATAATGTCGCGCACCCGCATCCTCGGATCGAGCGACCCCATCGGGTCCTGAAAAACGAGCTGCAACTGAGCCCGGAGAAACCCGAGTCGCCGCTCGGGCAGCCGGGAGATCTCGACCCCCTCGACCTCGACGGTCCCCGACGTCGCGCGGTCCAGGCCCGCGAGGATACGCAGCAGGGTGGACTTGCCGCACCCGGACTCACCGACGATCCCGAACCGTTGACCTCGCTCGATGTCGAGGGTCACCGACCGCACTGCCTCGACGACCGCGCCGGCGCGCAGCAGCGAGGTCCGGGGACGCCGGTAGACCCGGGACACCTCGCGCAGTCGGACCGCTGGCGCCGGGCCCAGGCCCGCCTCGGTGGGCGGGAGCGCCACCATCGGGCCGGGCGGCGGCACCCCAGGCGCGCTCACCGCAACACCACCGGGTGGTGGCAGGCGAAGCCGTGTTCGGCGCTCGGGCCCTCCCACGCGGGGACGTCTTGGCACGCCGTCGTCGCGTGGGTGCACCGCGTCCGGAAGACACACCCGGCCGGGAACCGCCCAGCCGAGGGCACCGACCCGCCGATGGTGTACAGCCGGCCGTCGGCGCGGGTGAGGTCGAGGTCCGAGGCGCCGATCAACCCGCGGGTGTAGCGGTGCCGCGGGCGGGTGAAGACCTCGTGCACCGGGCCGGCCTCGATGACCCGGCCGCCGTACATGACGAGCACCCGCTCGCAGACGCTGGCGACGACGGCCAGGTCGTGGGTGATGAACAGCAGGCCGGCGTCGCGGGCCTCGACGCCCTTGACGACGAGGTCGAGCACGAGTGCCTGGACGGTGACGTCGAGGGCGCTGGTCGGCTCGTCGCAGATGAGCAGTGCCGGGTCGTTGGCCAGGGCCATGGCGATGACGACGCGTTGCCGCTGGCCCCCCGAGAGCTGGTGCGGGTAGGCACGGGCAGCGTCGGCCGGGTCGGGCAGGCCGACCCGGGCCAGCAGTTCCACCGCGCGCGCGTATGCCGTGCCCCGCCAGCCCGTCGCCGGCCCGGACTCTACGGAGGCGAGCGTGCGGTGGATCGTCATGATCTCGGCGACCTGGTCCCCCACCCGCATCACCGGGTTGAGGGCGGTCATCGGCTCCTGGAAGACCATCGCGACCTCGCGGCCGCGCATCCGCGACAGGGTGCGCTCCGAGGCGCCCACCACCTCGGTGATCCGCGACTGGTCTCCGGCGACGCGGATCGACCCCGAGGGCAACAACCCCTCGGGGAGCAGGCCCATGATCGACAGAGCGGTGAGGGACTTGCCGGACCCGGACTCGCCGATGAGGCCGACACGTTCGCCTCGGGCCACCCGCAGGTCGACGTCGACGAGCAACGCGAGGTCCTTGACCCGGACGGCGAGATCCCGCACGTGGACGACGTCACCGGGAGCATCGGCGGGTGGCGGGACGGCGCCGGCCGGCGCGGCATACCGGCTCATCGGTGGTCTCGCAGCCGCGGGTCGACCCGGTCTCGCAGGCCGTCGCCGAGCAGGTTCAACGCGAGCACCGCCAGGGCGATGGCGATCCCGGGGTAGATCTCCAGCCGGGGCGCGACGAAGAGCAGTTCCTGGCCCTCTTGCAGCATCCGGCCCCACGAGGGAGTGCCCGGCGGTGCACCCAGACCGAGGTAGGACAGGGCCGCCTCGGCGAGGACGGCGATGGCGAAGGACACCGACGCCTGGACAATGACGAGGCTCATGACGTTGGGCAGGACGTGGCGCACGGCGATGGCCAGGGGGCGGCGGCCCGCCGCCCGAGCGGCCAGGACGTACTCGCTGCGGATCACTCCGAGCGCGCCGCTACGGACGATTCGCGCGAACGACGGGATCGAGGCGATGCCGATGGCGATCATCGCCGTGGCGACCCCTTGGCCGTACACCGCGGTGAGCATGATCGCCAAGAGCAGCGCCGGGAAGGCCAAGAGCAGGTCGTTGACTCGCATCAGCAGTTCACCGAACCAGCGCGGCGCCGTCGCGGCGAGAATCCCGAGCGGAACGCCGACGGCGGCGGCCACCCCGACGGCCACAAGCCCGACGACGAGGGTGGTCCGCGAGCCGGCCATGATGAGCGAGAGCACGTCGCGCCCGAGCTTGTCGGTGCCGAGCCAATGGGCCGCGGACGGGTCCTGCAACCGCCCGGCGGGGTCCACGAGGCCGGGGTCGTAGGGCGTCCAGATCAGCGAGAGGGCGGCGAGGACGCCGATCACCGCGACGATCGAGGCGCCCAGGGCGATGCTCGCGTCGACGGCACGCCGGGCGCGCCACCGACTCGCGGGCGGCAGCAGGGCGGCGGCGCGGCGGCCGGGAAGCAGACTCATCGGGCTCCCGTTCGCAGCCGGGGATCGATGGCGAGGTAGAGCAGGTCGACGAGGAAGTTGACGACGAGCACGGCCACGACGAGCACCATGACGACGTCCTGGACGACGAGCAGGTCGCGGTTGGCCACCGCGTCGAGCAGCAGGCTGCCAAGGCCCGGGATGACGAAGACCCGTTCGATGACGACCGCGCCGACGAGCAGGGTCGCCAACTGCAGGCCGAGCACGGTCACTACGGGCACCGCGGCGTTGCGCAGCCCGTGGCGTACCAGCGCGCGCATCGGGCTCAACCCCTTGGCCCGGGCGGTGCGCAGGTAGTCCTCGCGCAGGACGTCGAGCACGGCGCTGCGCACGTATCTGGTGAGGACGGCTCCTTGGACCAGGCCCAGGGCAAGCGCGGGCAGGACCAGCTGTCGCAGGAACAGGCCGGGGTCGGCGGCCGGCGGGGTCCAGCCCCCGGCCGGCAGCCAACCCAGCCGCACCGAGAAGAACGTGATGAGCAGGATGCCGGCGAGGAAGGCCGGCACGGCCACCCCGACCTGCGACAGGGCCGCCAGCGCGAACCCCGAGGGACGGCGGTGGCGGACCGCCATGACGGTTCCCGCAGGGACCGCCAGGGCCACGGCGATGACCATGGCCGCGGCGACGAGGATGAGGCTGACCTGCAATCGGTCGGCCAGCTGGGGGCCGATCGGGGCCTTGCTCACGTAGCTGAGCCCGGGATCGAGGCGCACCAACCCACCGATCCAGGAGCCGTACTGCTGGTAGATCGGCCGGTCCAACCCGTAGTCGTGCCGCAAGGCCGCCACGGTGTCCTCGGTCGCGTTGACGCCGAGAGCGACGCGGGCGGGGTCTCCGGGCAGCAGGACCATGAACCCGAAGACGAGCAGGGAGCTCACCGCGAGGCTGGCCACCAGCGTGAGGACGCGCTCGACCAGGCGCAGGACCATGGCGTCAGCCTGTCACGCCCGCCGGCGACCAACCCACCCTCACGACTTCGCGAGCTTGGCGACTTCGAAGGCCGAGGTGATGGAGTTCTTCGGCAGCCCGGTGATCTTCGCGTCGGCGACCATGAGGTTGGGCAGCAGGAACAGCACGTCCCCGGGGACGTCCTCGGCGATGAGCCGGCCGACCTGCTTCATCGTCGAGACCTGGTCGGCCTCCGAGCCGGAGTCGGCCTTGGCGAGCAGCTCGCGGATCTGGGGCGTGCCGTACTTCGTGTAGTACGTGGGGTCGCCGAACACCGCCGGGATGTCCCGGGCCTCGACGTGGGCGACGATCGACATGTCGAAGTCGCCGCCGGAGTACACCGACGTGACCCACGCGGCCGGGAACTCCAGGGTGTCGAGCTGGATCGACAGGCCGATCTGCTCGAGCTGGCTCTTGACCACCTGGCCACAGGACACGGCATACGGGAGGTTGGGCACCCGCAGGCGCAGGGTCGCGCCTGCCTTTCCGGCGGCCGCGATCGCCGCTGTCGCCGCGGCCTTGTCGTACGGCAGGACCCCGGTGAGGTCCTCGTACCACGGGTCGGTCGGCGGGACGAACGAGCCGATGAGCGTGCCGTGCCCGGCGAAGCACGCCGCCATGAGCGCCTTGTCGTCGATGCCCTGACGGATCGCCTGGCGGACCCGCTTGTCCTGGAAGACCTCATGCGCGTTGTTGAAGGACAGCAACACCTCGCCGTTGGTCGTCCCCTCGATGACCTGGTACTTGGCGTTGCCGGTGAACTGCCCGAGGGCATCGGGGGCCTGCATCGTCGTGATGACGTCGATCCCGCCGGAGAGCAGGGCGTTGTTCAGCGCCGTGCCGTCCTTGAAGTACTTGAAGGTCACGGTCTGGAAGTACGGCTTCGGGCCCCAGTAGGCGTCGTTGCGGGTCAAGGTGATCGAATCGCCCCGGGTCCGGCTGGTCACCGTGTACGGGCCGGTGCCGACCGCCTTGTTGGCGAGGTCGCCCACGTCGGCCTGCGTCATCATCGCGCCCATGTGTGTGGTCATCCGAAAGAGCCAGTCGTTGCTCGGCTGGGTGAGCGTAACCTGCAGGCGGGTCGGCGAGAGGGCCTTCGCGTCGGCGACGACGTCCATAGGCTTCTTCAGGGCGGTCTTCCACGAGGACTTGACGTAGCCGATGGAGAACACCGCGTCGTCGGCGGTGAACGGCTTGCCGTCGGTGAACTTCGCCGTGTCGACGAGCTCGAAGGTGTAGGTCTTGCGATCCTCGGAGATCGTCCACGACTTGGCCAAGGCAGGCACGACCTTGCCGGTGTCGTCCTGGGCGACCAGGGTCTCGTAGACGTTGGACATGAGCAGCTGCGGGATCGCCGCCCCGGCGGCCGCGGTGAAGTCGAGGCTGGCCGGTTCCGCGACGAGACCGAGAGAGACCGAGGCGGTGCCGGCGGATCCGCCAGAGCCGGACGTCGACGTCGAGCTGGAACCTGCCGTACAGGCCGTCAAGGCCACGGCGAACGTGGCGACGAGAGCGAGCACGCGCGGGCGGCGGAGGGTCACGGGGGGCTCCATCGGTGCGGTGAACTGGGGCACGCACAGGGTACGCGTCCGAGCCGGCGGGCGGGCCACGTCGAGAGCGTGGCGAGCCGCCGGCCGCCGCGTCGTGCGCATCGCCGCGTCGTGCGCACGCGTCGTGCGCATCGCCGCGTCGTGTGCACGAGCCGGGTATGCCGCGGCTGGCGGCCACCGGCCGCCTGCGGTGCCACGAGGAGCCTCGCGCTCGACGGCCGACGGACCATCGGCCCTGTCGGCGACGGGGATCCCGCTCCTAGACTGCGCGGCATACGCCAGGCCGGCGACGCAAGCCCAGCGCCGCGGCCCCGACGAGGCCCCAGGAAGGCACGGACCCATGAAGATCGGCGTTCCCACCGAGGTCAAGAACAACGAGTACCGCGTCGCGATCACCCCCATCGGGGTGCACGAACTGGTGCGCCACGGTCACGAGGTGTACGTCCAGAAGGGCGCCGGGATCGGATCGTCCATCGAGGACGCCGACTACGTCGCCGAAGGGGCCCAGATCCTCGACACCGCCGACGACGTGTGGGGCATCGCCGACATGGTCCTCAAGGTCAAGGAGCCGATCGCCTCGGAGTACCACCGGATGCGCGAGGGCCTCGTCCTGTTCACCTATCTGCACCTCGCGGCCGACAAGCCCCTCACCGAGGAGCTCATGCGCCGCAAGGTCACCGCGATCGCCTACGAGACCGTCCAGTTGCCCAACGGCCTGCTGCCGCTGCTCTACCCGATGTCCGAAGTCGCCGGATGCCTCGCGCCGCAGGTGGGCGCCCACGCGCTGACCAAGCCCGAGGGCGGGCGGGGTGTGCTCATGGGCTGCATCGGCGGCGTGCCGAGCGCCAAGGTCGTCGTGCTTGGCGGCGGGGTGGCCGGCCAGAACGCCGCGAACGTCGCCCTCGGCATGGGCGCCGACGTGACGATCCTCGACACCGACCTCGACAAGCTGCGGATGGTGTTCTGGCGCTGGCAGAACCGGATCAAGCAACTCGCCTCGTCGACGCTGTCCGTGCGTCAGCAGGTGCTCGACGCCGACATGGTCATCGGGTCGGTGCTCATCCCCGGCGCCAAGGCCCCGAAGCTCGTGACCAACGACATGGTCGCCCAGATGAAGCCCGGCTCGGTGCTCGTCGATATCGCCATCGACCAGGGCGGCTGCTTCGAGGACTCGCACGCGACGACGCACGCCGAGCCCACCTTCCCGGTGCACGGCTCGACGTTCTACTGCGTGGCGAACATGCCCGGTGCCGTCCCCAATACGTCGACCTACGCGCTGACCAACGCCACGCTCGCGTATGCCGTGCGCCTGGCCAATCTCGGGTGGCAGCAGGCCCTGCGGTCCGACGGCGCCCTCGCCCTCGGCCTCAACACGCACGGCGGGTTGGTCACCTACCAGGCGGTCGCCGACGACCTCGACCTTGGCTACCTCCCGCTGGACCAGGTCCTCGCCTAGTCCGGCGCGCTCCTGCCGCCCCGGACCGGCGCCCGGGGTTACGGTGGTGGCCCAAGCTGCGGACAGGGATTGCGTTGTGAGAGTCGATGCCGCACGCCCGCGCGTGCCACAGGTGCCCACCCGACGACGTGCTCGGCCCGGGCGCGGCGCGCTGGGCGCCGCTGTCCTCGCCCTGGTCGTGGGCGCCGGGTGTACCTCCCCCCCGAGCCCGACGGCCGGCATACCTTCCGGGACACTCGGCACGAACTCCGGGTCCGGCGCGGCCGGCGGCAGCGCCGCTGCTCCGACGCCCATCACGTCCACGCCCATCACGTCCACGCCGGCCACGCCCACCGACGTCGTGGCCCGCGCCAAGAACCTCGCGACGCAGTACGACTATGCCGGGGCGCTCGCGCTGTTGGCGAACCGCACCGACTCCGGCGCCGAAGCGGCCCGCGCGCAGATCCAGGCGGCCCAGGTCAAGGCGGTGCCGTTCGCGGACAACTCGACGATCCCGCACATCTTCTACCACTCCCTCATCGTCGATCCGGCCCGCACTTTCACGGCACCCGATGCCGCGGGGTTCGGGCAGTACATGGTCACGGTCCGCGAGTTCACCGCGGAGCTCGAGCAGATCCACCGCAACGGGTACGTTTTGGTCCATCCGGAACGGATCGCCGCCAAGGACCCGACGGGCGCGATGGCCTACCAACCGATCCTGTTGCCGCCGGGCAAGAAGCCGCTCGTGCTCTCGGTGGACGACGTGAGCTACTACGAGTACATGGCGGGCAAGGGATTCGCATCGGACCTGTTCGTCGACTCGGACGGGTCCGTGCGCAACCACTACACCGACGGGCAGGGCGTGACCAAGACCGGCAGCTTCGACATCGTGCCGATCGTTGACGACTTCGTC
Organism: Dermatophilaceae bacterium; assembly: GCA_037045045.1. Classification (GTDB taxonomy): domain Bacteria; phylum Actinomycetota; class Actinomycetes; order Actinomycetales; family Dermatophilaceae; genus Phosphoribacter. Next base: position 391,114 of record JBAOHL010000007.1, on the reverse strand, counting down.
GCCGCCCACCCGGACTTTTCCTACCGCGGCGACAAGGGGTCCATCGCCCTGACCGGCTACAACGGCGTGCTCGGTTACCGCACATCGGTGCGCAAATACGCCGACACGCCCGTCGTCCACGACGCCCAGAACCGCGCCCGGGTCGTCGCCGACGCGATGAAGGCCCAGGGCTGGCACTTCGCCTCACACTCGTGGGGGCACATCGACATGACGACGAGTTCGCCCGACGCCATTCGAGCCGACGCCCAGCTGTGGGATGCCGAAGTGCGCCCCGTCGTCGGCGACACTCCGGAGATCGTCTTCGCGTTCGGAGCCGACATCGCCGACGCCACCCCGTATGCCGCGGGGAACCCGAAGTTCGACCTCCTGCACGGTGCTGAGAAGTTCGACTACTTCTTCACCGTCGACGCCACGACGCCGTACCGGGTTCAGCTGTCCGCCGGAACACTGCGCCAGACGCGCATCAACGTCGACGGCATCCGCATGCAGACCGACCTCAACGGGACGACCAAGGCACTGACGCCGTTCTTCGACGTGCGCGCGAGCCTCGACCCGCAGCGCCCCATGCCGGTGCCGATGCCGGTGGGCAGCGCCGCTGCACCCGTCAAACCCAAGCCCCGCGCCACTGCGACGCCGTCCAAGCGCCGGTAGCCTCCGCAGTGGAACCCCGCCGGGTTGCGCAGCCCGTGGGACGGCGGAACCCCCCGGACGCATCGTCCGAGGGGTTCCCGTGGTCGACGCCACGACAGTAGCGGGGGCAGGATTTGAACCTGCGACCTCCGGGTTATGAGCCCGGCGAGCTACCGAGCTGCTCCACCCCGCGTCGGCCCACCTACCTTACGCGACGGATTCCGAAGCGGCCAAATCGCGAGTTGACTCACGTCGAATGCCCGCGTAAGTCGAGTCGTTGACTCATCCAAGAATGCCCGCGGGGACGATGGGCACGGGGTCCGAGCGCGCCGGAGCCGACGGCCTGTCCGGTTCGAGGACCGCTACGGGTTGGGTGCCGACGACGCGGAGGCCGACGGCGTGCTCGGGGCGGGGGTCGACAAGGTCGCCGAGCCGCCCTGTGGTTGGGCAGCCACGGCCCGGGCGAGCGCATCGCGCAGCTTCTTCTGGGCCTCGCCGTACCGGGTGAAGTCGCCGTCCTTGAGGGCCGCGTCGGCCTCGGCCATGGCGGCCTGGGCGTCGGCCAGCGCCTGGGTCAAGGCCGAGTTTCCACCGGCGCCCGGCGTCGTCGGGGTGGTCGGGGTGGTCGGGGTGGTCGGCGTCCGGGAGACCTGGCCGCCGAAGAGCTCGTTGAGAGCGCCGTCGAGCGAGTCCGACCACGCCAACTGGTTGCCGAAGACGACGATGATCGCCCGCCCGAGGGGGAACGCGTTCGTCGCGTTGCTCTGCAGGTAGATCGGCTCGACGTACAGCAGCCCGCCGGCCATCGGCAGGGTGAGCAGATTGCCCAGGGTCACCTGGTTGCCCTGCTGGCGGGCACTGCTGAGGTACTGCGACAGGGTCAGGGTGAACGCCTTCGAGGAGGTACTCGAGGAGTTGATGGTGTTCTGCACCTGGCCCGGGCCGTTGACGTTGGACTCCGGCGGGATCTCCAGCAGTCGCAGCTTGCCGTACCCGTCGCGAACCTTCCCTGCGGTCGAACCCGCGTTGGAGTCCACCGCGAGCAATCCGGAGAGCACCTCGCGATTGCCGCTGGGCATAAAGGTCGTGGTCAGCGAGAAGGACGGCGTGGTCTGCCCCGGCATGGCCAGGGTCTGGTAGTACGCCGGCTGGGTGCTGTTGCGCTGCTCCTGGGCCGGGTCGTAGGGCACCCGCCAGAAGTCCTGCCCGCCATAGAACGAGCCCGGGTCCTGCACGTGATAGCGCGAGAGCAGTTCGCGCTGGACCTTGAACAGGTCCTCGGGGTAGCGCAGGTGCGACATGAGCGAGGCGCTGATGTTGTCGATGGGCTCGACGGTGCCCGGGAACGCCCCCATCCACGCCCTCAGGATCGGGTCGGTGGCATCCCAGGCATAGAGGTGGACCGACCCGTCGAAGGCGTCGACGGTGGCCTTGACGGAGTTGCGGATGTAGTTGATCTGGCCCTGCTCCAGCGCGGTGACACTGCGCTTGGACCGAGTCACCGAGTCGGTGGTCGAGGCCTGCATCTGGGTCAGGCGCGCGTTGGGGTAGTTCGCCGTCGTCGTGTAGCCGTCGAGGATCCACACGATCCGCCCGTCGACGATCGAGGGGTACGGGTTGCCGTCGAGGGTGAGCCAAGGGGCGACCCGGGACACCCGGTCGCGGGGGGTGCGGTTGTCGAGGATGCGGGAGGAGCCGTTCACCGCGTCGGAGAGCAGGAAGTTCGGCTCGCGGTACTTGATCCCGTAGGCGAGCTTGCGCGGGAAACTGTCGAGCGGGACGCCGCCGGAGCCGGTATAGGTGTTGTTGACCTGCTGGGCGTCGGCCGCGGTGAGGTAGTCGAACTCGCGCGGCGCTGCGCCGGACGGAGCCCCGACGATGGAGTACGTCGGGGACTGCTCGCCGAAGTAGATCCGGGGCTCGTAGTCCCCCAACGACTTCCCGGCCGGGATCGAGGACTCGACGAATACCGGCTGGCCGTCGGACTGACGGTTGCCGTAGGCGGCGAGCATCCCGTAACCGTGGGTGTAGACGGTGTGGTCGTTGAGCCAATTGCGTTGTCCGGTGGGCACGCCGTCGAGATCGATCTCACGCACGGCGACGACGGCGTCGCTCGTCGTGCCGTCGACGGCGTAGCGGTCGACGTCGAGCGGGTCGGCCAGGCCGTAGTACTGCCGAGAGGTGTGCAGTTGCCGGAACGTCGGGGAGACGACGTTCGGGTCGACCAGTCGGATGCCGGGGATCGCGCCGGCGGCGGCTCGAAGTTGCTCGGGCGTGGCCTCCGTCGAGGGCCTGTACGGGGTGGATTCGATCTTGTCGAGCCCGTAGGCCGTGCGGGTCGCGGCGATGTTGCGGGCCAGGTACGGCGCTTCGAGGGACTTCTCGCTCGGCTTGACCCGCAACGACTGAATGAGCGCGGGGAAGATCCCACCGACGACGACGGAGACGACGACGAGCAGGACGGTGGCGACGACGGGCAGACGCCAGGACCGCGTCCAGATCACCGAGAGGAACATCAAGGCACAAATGATCGACGCGACGGCGAGGATGGACTTGGTCGGCAGCACCGCGTTGTCGTCGGTGTACTGGATGCCGGTCATGAGCTCCGACGTCGCCGTGGACAGCGAGTACCGCTCGAGCCAATAGCCGGCCGCCCGGACAAGGACGAACGCGGCGACCAGAGTGGACAGGTGCAGCAGGGCAGCCCGGGTGGTGTCCCGGCCCCGGTTCTGCACCTGTAACCCCCCGTAGACGTAGTGGCTGAACGCGGCGGCCAGCGCCCCGATGACCAGGGCCATCGACACGAAACCGACGACCAAGGTCAGCCAGGGGAGGGTGAAGACGAAGAACCCGAGGTCCATCCCGAACTGCGGGTCGGTGACCCCGAACTCGGTCGCGTTGCGCCACAACAGGAACGTCTCCCATTGTTGGGAGGCGGCCAGGCCGGTGAGCAGGCCGAGGATGAGCGGGATGGCGATGGTGCCGACCTTGCGCAGCGGTTCGAGCGCTTCGCGATACCGATCCAGGGCTTCTTGTTGGGGGGTGGACGGGGCGTAAACCGGTCGGGCCCGGTGGCCGAACCACAGGCTCGACCACGTGATGGCCGCGGTGAGCAGCCCCGCCACCACGCCGATCAGCACCTGGGCGCCCAAGGCGGTGGTGAACACCGACCGGAAGTGCACGGAGTCGAACCACATCACTTCGGTCCACACCTGGGACAGGATCGACACGACGATGAACAGGGCGACCAGGACCAGGGCGGTCGCGAGCAGCGGACTGCGCCGCCGATCGAACGCCCCGGTCACCCCCGATGGTCGGGGCGCAGGCCCCGACCCGCCCACGTCGCCATTTCCGCCAGTCCACGCGCTCTCGCTCACACCGGCAATCTACCTAGGCAACCTGACGAGCGTGACCCGCGCACCCGGCTGGGTGCCGGGACCACCTCGCTGACGGGGCGTCAGCAGTGTGGCAGAGCGGCCGCCTGGGACCGGCCGATCGCCGTGACCGCGGCGGTCGCCTCGGCGAATGACCCGATCTTGACCACGGTCATCCCAGCCGGTTCGCGCCCGAGGACGTCTGGGCAGTTGGCGGCCGGGGCCAGGAAGAACGTGGCCCCAGCCTCCCTCGCGCCGACCATCTTCTGCGCGATCCCCCCGATCGGCCCCACCGTGCCGGCGTCGTCGATGGTCCCGGTCCCGGCAATAGTCACGCCACCGGTCATCGCCCCAGCAGTGAGCTTGTCGTAGATGCCGAGGGCGAACATCAGGCCAGCGGAAGGCCCGCCGACGTTGCCGGCATCGACCTTCACGGTGAACGGCATGCGGTATTCGACGGCGAGCATGATGCCCAGGATGGTGCGCCCGTCGTCCGCCCGACCGGTGCGTGGGTGCACGGTCACCTCGGTGCCGTCGCGCTGGACGACCATCTCGACGGCCTCCCCGGCCGGAACCCGCTGGATGGCGGCCCGCAACGCGCCACCGTCGGTGACCGCGCCGCCCGCGATACTCACCAGGACGTCGCCCGCCTTGAGTTCACCGGCCGAGGGTGCCTTGTCGAGCACCCCGGTGATCTTGATGACTTCCGGTACCTGTCGGCCCGTCGCGCGCACCGCCACAGCGGCGGCGACCTGTTGGGAGCCGGCCATTTCGACCCGGTTCTCTTCGGCGACCTGCTCCCTGGTGACCTGCGGGGGGAACAGCTCGTCGACCGGGTAGACGTCCTCGTCTCGGGCCAGCCAGGCGACGAGGACGTCGACGATGTTCACGGCATACCCCGGGCCGCCCCGCACCCGCACCGTCGTGAAGTCGAGGGACCCCGACGTCCGAAACGTCGGCGCGTCGGAGATGACGATGCGATCGACCATCGCACCGTCGCTGCCGCGCTCCTGACCGAGGACGTCGGTGGCCGGGCCGGGGCCCAGAATCGCGTACGGCACGTGGATGAGGCTCACCGCGGCCCCGAGGGCGAAGGCGAGAGCGAGCCCGACGACCAGACGTACCAGGGACCGACTGGCCGGCTCGGGCTGGGCCTGGCCCACCCCGGCGCCGATCCCTGGAGCGTCCGGCGGTGCCCCCCCGACCCCCGCCAGGTCGGCCGGTGGCGCGGCGTCGCGGGTCGGCTCGGTCACGGCATACCCACCCATTCCTGCGATCCGTCGGTGAACACCTGATGCTTCCAGATCGGCACCTCGGCCTTGAACCGATCGACGAGCGTGCGGCATACCTCGAAGGCCTCGGCGCGATGGCTGGCCCCCACGGCCGCGACGACGGCGATCTCGCCCACGGGCAGCCGACCCACCCGGTGGGTCACCGCGATCCGGACCACGTGACCGGCCACCGCCAGCCCCGCCACCAGATCGGTGGCGACCTGCCGCGCACTGGGGTGGCACGAGTATTCGAGCACCTCGACGGTGCGTCCCGCGTCGACCGAGCGAACCTGACCGACGAAGAGCACGACCGCGCCGATGTGCTCGGTGCGGACCGCACGCAAGACCTCGTCGACGGAGAGCTCGCTGTCGCGGATCTCGGCGACGACCGCGCAACCGGACCCACCCCCCGCGGCGGGATCTCCCTCGGTCATCGCTTGCGCGCCCGTCGGACGGCGGCGGCGGTGCCGACGAGGGCGACCGCGGCGCTGGCCGCCCCGAGCGCCGCGTCGCGCGGGTTGACCCGCCGTCCCCCCACGGCATGGCGACCACTGATGGACTCCAGCAGGACGCCCACGCACGTCTCGTTGTCGTATGCCGGTTCCCACCCGGCCGTCCGCAGGGTGGCCGAATCGACGGCCCACGGGTAGAGGGCCAGGGCCAGTTCGCTGGCTGGCGCGGGCAGCACGCCCACGCGGTGCAGTCGCTGCGCGGTGCCGAGGGCCGCGGCCGGGCTCAGCTCGACATGGCGCATCCCGGTGAGGGTTTCCAGCTGGGACTGGGCGAGCCACCCGTCGCACCCGACGGTGACGACCGGGGTCGGATCGCGCCTGAGGACGACGACGAGTGCGGCGGCCAGGTCCTCGACGTGGCAGAACTGCCAGGCCGGGTGGGCGCCCTTGACGGTGAGCAGTCGAGGCGCCTCGAAGTGGCGGGTGACGACGGTGTCGACGCCCGGTCCGACGAGGGCGGCCGGTCGGACCACCGTCACGGCCAGGCCCGGGTGTACCGACCGGGCGGTGGCGAGGATCTGCTCGACGGCGAGCAGATCGCCGACGACGCCGTCGTCGGGGGTGGCCCGCAGCGGGGCCTCTTCGGGCAGCGGGACCGCGTTGTCGGCCCGCGCGCCGTAGACCTTGGCCGAGGTGACGACGACGAGGCGGTGCGCGCCGGCGGCTGCCGCGGCGGTGACCAGTGTCTGAGCCGTGCGCACCATCCTGGCTCGCCGGGCCGAGGCGCGCTGCGCGAGGGCGGCCTGCAGGTCGGCCGAGGCGGCGACCCAGACGACCGCGTCGACGCCACGCAGCGCATCGAGGACCGCGGGGGTGGCCGGATCGGCCTGCCGCCACGACGCTTCGGGCACGATCGCCTCGGTGAGGGTCGCGGGACGCGCGTCCACGGCGACAACCGGCGCCGTATTCCCCGCGGCCTCGGCGGCCCGCACCAGCGCGGCGGTCACCCGCGAACCCGGCACCGATCCGGCCTCGACGACCGCGACCGAGGGCAGCGCCGCCGCGCCGCGTCGCCGCGACGGCTCGGCCTGCCGGGAACTCACCGACCCCTCCTGTGGTTGTCTTGGGGGTACATCTTCTCAGGAGCAGGAGCCAGGCCATGCCCGATCGCGGCGAGCCACCCGTGACGCCGCCGGACCCCGAGGGATCCGACCATCCCGAGGACGCACCACGTGACCGACGTTCCGACGACGCCGGCCCCTCGGGAGCGGCCCACCAGGATCCCGACGCGACATCCCGGTCCCCCATGGGCTTCGACGGCACGGGCGCAGGGCGTTCGCCCGCCTCAGGTGAAACACCGGAACCGGGCGCGACCGGCATCCCCGGCCTCGACGAGATCCTCCGCATGATCGGTATGCCGGGCGGCGGCGCCGGCGGTGTGCCCGACCTCGAGGCGATGATGCGTTCGGTCTTCGGCGAGGACGTCACGTTGCCACCCGAACTGACCCAGATGCTCGCAGCCCTCCGGGGTGACGCGGGAACCGGCCCGATGGCCATGGTGATCCGCCAACAGCTCGGGGCGCTGTTCGGCGACACCTCGTCGCAGGGGCGGCTCGACAATGCCCGGGACATCGCCCGGAAGGTCCTCTCGGCGACCGGGGACCGTGTGGTCACCGACGCGGAGCGACGCGACGTCGCGGACGCGGTGACGGTGGCCCGGTTGTGGCTCGATCCCGTCACGGCGTTCGACTCCCCGCCCGGACCGACCCACGCGTGGAGCGGTTCGGACTGGGTCGAAGCGACGACGGCGACGTGGTACTCGCTCGTCGAGCCGGTCTCCGACGGGGTGGCCCGGGCCGGCAGTGCGGCCCTGCGCGGGCAACTCGAACAGTTCGGCGGGAATCTCGACCTGCGTCAACTCTTCGGCGACGCCGCTGCCGACCTTGGCTCGGTCGACCTGTCCGCGGTGCTCGGCCAGGTCGGGCCGGTCCTCGAGGGACATACCGGCGCGATGTTCGCCGCCCAGATCGGCCAGGCGATCGGCACGCTGGCCGGGGACATCCTCGGGGGCACCGAGGTCGGGCTGCCGCTCGTCCCGGACGACGGGGTCGCCCTGCTGCCGGCCCGCGTCGCCGCCTTCGCCGACGACCTGCAGATCGACCAGGGGCAAGTCCGCCTGTACATCGCGGTCCGAGAGGCGGCCCGAGCCCGGCTGTTCGCGCAGGTGCCCTGGCTGGCGACCCAGCTCGAAGCCGCCGTCCGCGACTACGGACGGAACATCACCATCGACACCGAGGCCATCGAAGCGGCCGTGCGGTCGATCGACGTCAGCGACATGGCCGCCCTCCAGCAGGCGTTCTCGCAGGCCGAAATCTTCGGACGGCGCACCAGCCCCGAACAGCAGGCCGCGCTGACCAGGTTGGAGGCGACGCTGGCCCTCGTCGAGGGGTGGGTCGACCTTGTCACCGATCGCGCCGTGGCCGCTCATCTGCCCCAGTCCGCTGCGCTCGGCGAGGCGGTGCGCCGCCGCCGGGCTGGCGGCCCGGCCCAGAAGGTCTTCGCCGGGCTCGTCGGCCTCGAGTTGCGCCCGCGCCGGCTCGTCGATGCACGCAACCTGTGGGCCGCGTTGGAGCAGGCCGGGGGCATCGAGCTGCGGGACGGGTCGTGGGACTACCCCGACCTCGCCCCCACGACGGCGGACCTCGACGACCCCCTCGGGTATGTCGAGAAACGCACCTCGGGCCCCGTTCGCGACGCGATGGACGTCGAGCTGGATCGGCTGCTGTCCGGGCAGGACGGACCCGAGCACCCATCCGGCGACCAGGACGGGCAGGACGGGCCCGACGGTCCGGCCGGTCCGGCAGACTCGCCGGCTGACCCGCCCAGTGCCTGACCGGAGCCCTGACCGGCGCCCTGACCGGCCCCCACGGCCGCTTCGGCCCGACGCCGACGGCCAGGCGGCGGGGAGCGGGTCCCGCCAGGGGGCGTTCGCGGAATACCGGCACCTGCACGACGACGCGACCGAGCAGTTGCGCGCGTGGGCGGCGCCCTGCGCGGGACAGCACGCGCTGCGCGAGGACCTGCTCGCCCACCTGGCCGCACATCCGGGCGCCATGGCCAAGGCCGGGCCGGCGGAACATCTCACGGCGAGCGCACTCGTGTTCGACGCAGACCGACGGCGGGTGCTGCTGACCCATCACCGCAAGGCGGGGGCCTGGCTGCAGCTCGGCGGGCACTGCGAACCCGAGGACCCCTCGCTGTGGGCTGCTGCCGTCCGCGAGGTGGGCGAGGAGTCGGGGATTGACGGCGTGCACCTCTGTCGGCAGATCGCGCAACTGGATCGGCACCGATTGGCGGCGCGGTTCGGCCGGTGCCGCGAGCACCTCGACGTGCGCTTCGTCGGGTTTGCCCCGGCCGGCGCCGAGCCGCTGGTCAGCTCCGAATCCCTCGACGTGCGCTGGTGGCCCATCGACGCGTTGCCCGCCGACAGCGGCGCCGACCTGCGCCCCTTGATCGCCGCTGGACTCGCCGTGCTCGACCGATGCGGTTCAGAGTGTGGCCAGCGAGACCAGCGCCACCGCGAGGGTGCCGGCGATCTCGCCGACGCCGATCTGAGCCGGGGATAGCCCGAACCGCGGGACGACTGCGGCCCGGAGGGCGAGCACGGCGAAAACGAGGGCGAGCCACGGCGAGTACACGACCATGGCGGCCGCCGCGGCGACGTGCCAGGCCACCGACAACGCGAGGTACCGAGGGTTGCCCCGCTCGCGGATGAGCGACTTGACGTAGCAGACCGTGCCGCCGAAGTAGAGGAACTGCCCGAGCGCGAGCAGCCCGGCCCGGCGCAGATCCGGGCCACCACCGGCCTCGTAGGCCACTACGGTCATCAGGGCCGACCCGACGACCGTGGCCAACCCGGACAGCAGCTCCCGTTCATGTTTGTGGGCCGCGGCCCACAGCCCGACGCCGAGCGGCCCGAGGAAGCCGGGCGCCCAGCCCACCAGAGAGGGAGCGGCGAACAGTGTCGCGACCCCCAGGACGGCCGCGAGCGCGGCATACGCGCGGACCGGCGGCAGATAGCGCGAGCGCCGACCGGACTTGAGCCACAGGCTCGTGGCGAAGAAGGCGAAGTACCCGGCGAACCAGAAGGCGACGAGCGGGACATGCCGCCACGACAGGCCCGCCGCGAGGGCCCCGACCGCCAGCGGACTGGCGAGCATGGCCCAGGCGCCGTGCTGGTTGGGCACCCAGCCCGGCGGGCGCCGACGGCGGGTCACGAGTCGCGCAGCCCGAGACCGGCCGTCGCGCTCACCCCGTCGAGGAATCCACGAGCCCGCTCCACGCGCGCGTAGCCCCCCAGTAAGGCCCAGAAGTCGGGGCCGTGACCTGGGACGAGCAGATGGGCCAACTCGTGCAGCAGGACGTAGTCGAGCACGTATGCCGGCATCCCCCGCACCCGGGTCGAGATGCGGATCGAGCCGTCGGCCGGGGTCGCCGATCCCCAGCGACCCTGCTGGTTGTCGGCCCACCGGACCGTCGACGGGCGCGCCGCGCCCTGCAGGTACTGGCGGGATAGCTGCCTGGCTCGGTCGGCGAGCTCGGCGTCGCTGGGCCGGCGCCGGGCATCGCCACGGGCCAACCGGGCCAGCATGGTGCGGACCCACTGCGCCTCTTCGGACGCGCTGAAGCGCGCCGGGATGAGCACAACCGTGCGCCCGCCGTCGCGGTAGGCGCTCACGGTGCGTCGCCGACGGGCACTGCGCCGGACCTCGACCGCACCCGGCGAGGCCCCGTCGCGGGAGTCGGGGCCGGCCATGACGCCAGCCTACGACGCGGCTGCGACGCCCCGGTGCCCGCTCAGCGACCGTGGAAGACCGGTGACCGACGCGCCGAGGCCGCGGCGATGCCCTCGTGGAGGTCCTCGGTCGCCAGGGTGACCGCCTGAGCCAATGCCTCCCAGGCGATGGCGTCCTCGAACGAGGCGTGCCCGCCGCTGCGCAGGGCTGCCACGGTGAGCCGGGTCGCGATCGGGGCGTGCGACGCGATGCGCTCGGCGGCGGCCAGCGCCTCGGGCACGACCTGCTCGGCCGGCAGGGCCCGGGACACCAGGCCCATCGTCAGCGCCTCGGATCCGGTGACGAGCCGACCGGTGAGCAGCAGGTCGCGGGCCACCGCCATCCCCGCGACCTCGGGAACCGACCACGTCGTCGCCATCCCCGGGTGCAGTCCGAGGGAGGCAAACGGCACGCCGAGGGTGGCGTCCGCGGCGGCATACCGGACGTCACAGGCAAGCGCGACCCCGAGGCCCGCCCCGATAGCCGCCCCGTTGATCGCGGCGATGGTCGGCACTTCGACCTCGCGGATGGCCAGCCAGGACCGGTAGAACGTCAGCATCCGCTGGCGCAGATCGGCGACCTGGGCGTCGGGTTCGGAGACGATCCACGACAGGTCACCGCCCGCGCAGAAGGCCTTCCCGGCACCGGTAACGACGACAGCGGCCAGATCGGGGTCCTCGCGGAGTCGGCCCATCACCCGAACCCACGAGGCCGTCATGGCGTCGGACATCGCGTTGCGCCGCTGCGGCAGGTCGAACGTGACGACCGCGACGCGCCGCGACCCCACCGCCCGTGCCTGCACCGTCAGGTCCTCGTAGGGTTCCTCCCACCACGGCGTCGCGCTCATGCCGCCAGCCTAGCCAGGGGGCTGATCGGACAAATCGAGCGGGCGTCCGCACCCTGGACTAGGGTGGTCGCGACGCCCAGCCCCGCCAGGGACGCCGGGCCCACCCACCGGGCGAGCCGCTCAGCCTGTGCCCGGTCCCCGAGACGAACGGAGATTCCATGTCGGACGACACCTACAAGGGCGAGTTCTACTGCGTGAAGTGCAAGAGCAAGCGCGAGGCCGAGGGCCACATCGTCGTGAGCGAGAACGGCCGGCGGATGGCCAAGGGCAAGTGCCCCGTCTGCGGCACGAACCTCAACCGAATCCTCGGCAAGGGCTGAGCCGAGGAGGGTTCGGCCCGAGCCCTTTCGTGTCGAGCGTGCCTGGGCGGTGACGCGACTGCGTCCGCCGAGGCACGCTTCGCGCGTGTGGACCCCAGTTCGGCGGGTGTGTCCCCGCCGGTGAGCCGGCCCGACCCGGGCGGCTCGTTCGCCCTGCGGCGTCGACACCCTCCCGCGTCGGAGCGCGGTCCGACCGTCGGGGGCTCCGCGCCCCACCCTCCGGGCCTCTCGCGGGGACCTGTGGACGAGCCGCTCGGCCGGGCCGGCCGGTCTGGGAGATTGCCGACATGGCATCCGCTTCCCGGCTTCGGCTGCGCCGGCGATTGCTGCCCCGAGGCCCGGACAGCGTCCAATTCGGCATCGACGCAGGCGTCGTCCTCGGCGGGCTGAGCCCCGGGGAACAGGACGTCCTGAACGCGCTCACGCTCCCGCGGACCTACCCGCAGCTGTATGCCGTCGCCGCGCGGCACGGCATACCGGGGCGGAGGGTGGATCGGCTCGTCGCCGTGCTCCTCGATCATGACCTGCTCGGTCCGGTCCCCGTGGACCGACTGGCTCTGGCCGGGGTGCCGATCGGGCTCGCGGACACCCTCGTCCACGACGCGCGGCTTGCCGCCGACAGCGCCTCGACGCTTGCCGACCGAGCTGGCGCCGACCTCGCCCAGCGGGTCCTGCGGCGGCATACCCGTCGGATCCTCGTCGACGGCACGGGCGGGCTGGCCACCGATGTCGCCGACGGTCTGAGACGCGCCGGGGTGGGCGACGTTCGGCTCGGGACCATGGCCGCCGACGACCTCGACCTCTCGCTGCGTTCCCGCGATCCGGTTGTCGCCGACGACCCACCGGCGCTCGTCGTCCTCGTCGCCGCCGACGCCCTCGAGGCCGATCGGGCCGACCCGTGGTGGCGGCGCGGCATCCCGCACCTGCCGGTGGTCTCGGAAGGAGCCCGGGTCAGTGTCGGCCCGCTCGTCGGGCCCTGGCGGGACGGTGCGTGCCTGCGTTGCCTCGACTTGCACCGAGCCGACGTGGACCCGGCGTGGCCGAGCGTGCTCGCCAGCGCCGCTGCGGGTCGCGCGCCCGGCGGACGGGCCCGCACGGACACGACCCTGTCGACAACGGTCGCCGGAGTCGTCGCCATGCTCGCCTGCGGCGTGCTCGACGGGCGCCCGGTTCCGGCTGGGGTGGCGCTGGAGGTATCCCTGCCGTTCCCTCGCCTGGACCACCGCCGCTGGGAGCGCCATCCACGCTGCGGCGAGCACGGCTGGTACGGCACGGCCCTGGGCCGGGTGACAATGGCGGGGTGAACGACATCCCCCTCAGCGCGCTCGCCCGAGCCGCGCGGTTGGCGGCGCTGCCGGTGGGGTATGCCGGGCGCGCGGCGTGGGGGATCGGCCGTCGCGTCGGAGGCAAGCCGGCGGAGGTCGTCGCGGCGCAGGTCCAAGCCCGCACCGCCGCCCAGTTGTTCGCCACCCTGGGCGAACTCAAAGGCGGGGCGATGAAGTTCGGCCAGGCCCTCTCGATCTTCGAGGCGGCCCTGCCCGAGGAGCTCATGGGCCCCTACCGGGCCGCGCTGACCAAACTCCAGGACAGCGCGCCGGCGATGCCGCCCGGGCTGGTCCACGAGGTCCTCGCCGAGCAGATCGGGGTGCGGTGGCGGCACAAGTTCGCCGAGTTCGACGACACGGCCGCCGCGGCCGCCTCGATCGGCCAGGTCCACCACGCGGTGTGGGGCGACGGGCGCGAGGTCGCCGTGAAGATCCAGTACCCCGGCGCCGGCAAGGCTCTGCTCAGCGACCTCAACCAGCTCTCCCGGGTGGCCCGGGTGGCGACCTCGTGGATCCCGGGCATCGAGATCGCCCCGATCCTGGAAGAGTTGCGCGCCCGGATGGGCGAGGAACTGGACTACGAACTGGAGGCGGCCAACCAGCAGGCCTTCGCCACGGCATACGACGGCGACGCCCACGTGCTGGTCCCGCACGTGGTGCTCGGGCGCGAACGCGTCGTCGTCGGCGACTGGATCTCGGGTCGACCGCTCTCGGCGATCATTGCCGACGGCACCCAGGCCGAACGGGATGCCGCCGGGCTGCGGTATATGGAGTTCCTCTTGTCGGGGCCGAGCCGTTGCGGGCTACTGCACGCCGACCCGCACCCCGGCAACTTCCGGATGCTGCCCGACGGTCGTATCGGGGTCCTCGACTTCGGCGCGGTCAAGCGGCTCCCTGAGGGCCTGCCGCCGCAGCTGGGTCGCTTGCTCACCCTCGCCATCGACGGGGACTCCACCCAGACGCTGGCCGGACTGCGTGCCGAGGGGTTCGTCCGCGAGGGCATCGACATCGACGCCGATCGGCTCCTGGAGTACCTCGAGCCCTTCATCGCGCCGTTGCGCCACAGCGACTTCCACTTCACCAGAGCGTGGCTGCAGGACGTGTTCGAACACATCAAGGATCCGCGGCGGCCCAACTACAGCGTGGCGTTGCGCCTCAACCTGCCGGCCGAGTACTTCCTCATCCACCGGGTGTGGCTCGGAGGCATCGGCGTGCTGTGCCAGCTCGGGGCCCGGGTGCCCGGTCGGGCCGTCGTCGGGGCGCTGATCCCCGGGGCAGACCTGCCGCCGCTGGCCGAACCGCCGCGGGCCGAGCCGCCGCTGGCCGAACCGCCGCTGGCCGAACCGCCGCGGGCCGAGCCGCCGCGGGCCGAGCCGCCGTTGGCCGAGCCGCCGCGGCTCAAGCAACCGCGGCGCGCGCCGGCGACACCGATAACCGCGTCGAGCCCGACGGTGCGCAAGGCACGGCGTCCGGGGAGCTGACGGTGCGACCCGGCGGGCGCGCCGAGGTTCACCACCAGGCGGAGTCGAGCTTGCCCTCGATGGCGCGAAGGTACTCCCGGCTGCACGGGCCACAGGTCCACACGACGCGGCCTGCCTCGATGCCCTTCGTCCAGGCCAGCAGCGCGGCGGAGCCTTCGGGGGCCGGTGGCAGGGCGCGGCCACACGTCACGCAGACGACGAGATCGGTGGCCATGCGCTCAGTGTGCCCTGCCACACGGCCTGCTGGAAGCGATTGCACGCAGATGCGTATGCCGCGTGTCGCGGTGGGCATCCCACAGGACGACGCCGGCGCGACCGGCGGGTCGCGTAGCTAGCCTGGCCCGAGACCGAGCAGGGCGGCCAAACCCAGGGCGCTGCGCGGCTCGTAGGCCGTGGTCCACAGCCCGCCGTGCGCCGCGGCATACGCCTCGTCCTGCCACGGCGCCGCTGCCGCCGGCCGGCCCGCCCGCAGGTCGTGGACGAGCAACAGGGCCATGAGCGCCCGGGCCGTGTCGGGGTCGAACACCTCGATGCCGAACCGGTGAGCCCCGACGTATGCCGCGGCCAGCGCCCGGTTGCCCAGCACCGACCGAGTCCGGGTGGGCGGGGCGACGTTGGCCGACACCGTGGCACCCTCGGCTCGGGCGACGGTGGCCCGCCATCGGCGGATCCGTTGGGCCAGGAGGTAGTTCGGGCCTTGCTGGACGATGACCGAGTCGTTGATCCCCGGGTCGGCCCCCGGCACGTAGTTGCGGGTGAGCAGCCGCCCGCCGGTGAAGGCCCGCATCGGCCCACGGACCAGGCGGCTCACCCGGCTGGTGTCCCATGCTCGGACCGACAGGCGCACCGCCTCGGCCGGGACCGCGAAGACGTCCGTCGGGCTGGTGAGGAAGGCCAGGGCGAGCCCGGGTCGCTGTCGCTGCACGTGCGCGGTGAGCGCATCGACCGCCGCGGCCAACCGGACGTTGAGTGCCCCCTCGGCGTGGACGTACGAGCCGAGAACGAACTCCTGCGGCAGCTCGCCGAGCCACGCCGCGGCGGTCGCCGGCTCGGTGAGCAGGTCGATGCCGGCCCGGTCGGCGAGCGGCCCTGGATCGGGCGTCACCGGGACGATCAACCGACCGGCGCCGCGACGAGCCCCGGCGAGCACGGGGGTCCACACCTGCCGCCCCGGCCGGTCCACCGCGACGACGTCGGCCCCCCACCGCAGCAACCACGGGACCGGGCCCATCTCGGCTCCGGCCCCGAGAGCCACGACGGTGAGGTCACGCAGGTCCAGCCAGTCCGGATTGGCCAGGACCTTGTCGACGGCCTCGCCACACGTCGGGTCGAGGTGGCCGCTGTTGAGCCAGGCGAACACCCGCCGCCGCACGTCCCTGCCCTGCCACACCCGTCCGCGCCACGGCAAGGCCAGCTCCCGCTCTCGAGCCGCTGCGCCGTCGACGATCTCGGTCTCCATCGGGCGAGGGCGGGTCGCCAACGCGTCGGCGAGTGCGACCTCGGGGCCTTCGGCGCCGTCGCCGCCCCAACGCATCCGCGCGTGGACGGCGTCGAGGCCCGCCCGGGCGATCGTCACGGCATCCGCCGGGTCGGGCAGCCCGGCCTCGACGAGGCGGCGGAAGTGCCGCGGGTAGCCGGTGCGCCAATGCGTCTCGCCTTCGGCCTCCCGGGCGCCCAGCGGGTCGACCGGCCGCAGGGCGTCGGCGACGACGGCCCGGGCGAACCGGCTCGTGCTGCGCCGCCCCTCGGTCAGCGGGAAGGCCACGGCGCGGTCCCACGCCGGGCCGACCTGCTCAGGCACGGGCAGCGGCCTTCTGCGCCTTCTTGAACGCCCGGACCTTGTCCAGCGACTCCTGGTCGACGACGTCGGCGACCGACCGGAAGGACCCTGGTTCGGCGTACGGCCCGATCGCCTCGCGCCAGCCCGTCGGTTGCACGCCGAGTTGTTTGCCGAGCAGGGCGGCGAAGATCCGGGCCTTCTGCGCCCCGAACCCGGGCAGGGCCTGCAGCCGGGCGAGCAGGTCGGCCGGGTCCTTCGCCGTGGTCCACAGCCGCTCGGCGTCCCCGTCGTACTGCTCGACGACCTGGGCCGCCAACGCCTGGATCCGGCCCGCCATCGAGCGGCCGTACCGGTGCACGGCCGGCGGGGTCGCGCAGAGGTCGGCGAACTGCGTCGGGTCGGCCGCGGCGATCGCCGCGGGGTCCAGGGCGCCGAACCGCTCGTGGATCTTCGCCGGCCCGGCGAACGCCCGTTCCATGGGGAACTGCTGGTCCAGGAGCATCCCGACCAGCAGCGCGAACGCGTTGGTGCTGAGCAGGTCGTCGGCGACGGGGTCCTGGGCGATGGTCAGGCGCGCCTTCATCCCGACAGCGTATGCCGGGTGGTCGCCACCTCGAGGGCGGGCCGCTCACGGAAGAAGCGGCTCTGGCCCGGGAACGACGCTGGGGGCGGCGCCGCTCACGGATGAGCGGCCCGCCCCCAGCTCGGTGGCGCGCGTGGCCTACCGGGCGTGGCCGGCGCGCCGGGCGCGGCGGATCTCCAGCTGGATCAGCCGGGCTCCTCGCCGCACGCCCCGCACACGGTCGGGCTTGACGCGCCCGTCGTGCCAGGCCCGCGCAATCTGCGGGTTGACGATCTGGAACATGGCGTCCCCCTCCTGAGGGCGTTCGATGGTGCTGATGGGAGGCCGCCGTGGCGACGCTGGCCGAGAGGTCGACGAGGCTCAGGCGGCGACGATGTCGCTCTTGCGCGGACGGCCACGGGGCCGCTTGCGCGCGACGATGGCGCCCTGGACGAGCAGCTGCCCGCCCCAGACGCCCCACGGCTCCTGACGCGACAGGGCGCCCGCGAGGCAGGCGATCTGCGCCGGGCAACCGGTGCACATCGCCTTGGCGAGCTCGACGTCGGCCGGGCTCTCGGCGAACCACAACTCCGCGTCGTACTCGCGGCACGGGATCGCCGATCCGCGCCGGAGCGCCTCGCTCTGGCGGTCGATCAACGCACGAAGTGCCATCGTGCTCACCTCCTGTTCCTGCGGGCTGCCCGCGGTGGCGGGCGGCGTGCTGGTCCTCGGGTCCGAGCCGACGCCCCGGTGGGGGCGGCGCTCGGGTTTGGCCGGCTGGCGGCAACGGGTCGGGCTGGTCGGGGCGGTCGTCATGGTCTGGTCTCGTCCGTGTCGTGGGCCTGATGCGGTGGTGACCTTCGTGGGCAACACGAAGGCCGCGGATCCCGAGTCGGGTTCCGCGGCCTGAGGTCAGACCTCGCCTGATGGCTAGGCGGGTGGTCTACCGAGGGTGGAACACGCGATCCCGGGGACGGCGGCGGCCGGCACGAGACCGGCCCCGTTCTTGATCCGGAGGGCGGTGGCGACCGCGGACATGGCAGTGGACGCAGTCCACCCGTGGTCGGCCGGTTGGATGGTCGGGACGCCGAAACGGTGGGCCGTGTGGTGTCCATAGCCGGCGCGAGCGCTCGCCATGTTCGCGGTCATCGTCGTCTCCATCAGGCCAACCCCTCCCTTCGTCCTCGGTGCTCCGGCAGGCCAGGGCGGCCGGCGGAGTGAGCGATATCGAGGGTAACCCCCGGATGGCCACCTGGCCAACCCATTTATCGATTCGTCACGTGTTCGTTGTGGCCGGCTGGCTACGATCCGTCGATTCCGTTGTCTCGGAATGCTTCCCGGGATCTGCCACGCTGCCCGCGACGAGGTCCAACACCGCCGCGCCGTAGACGTCGAGCTTGCGCGCCCCCACTCCGGGGACCGCCGCCAGCTCGGCGAGAGTGCTCGGGCGACGCTCGGCGATGACGGTGAGGGTGGCGTCGGTGAACACCACGTAGGCGGGCACGGACTGCTCGCGAGCCGTCTGGGCCCGCCAAGCCCGCAGCGTCTCGAAGACCTCGGGATCGTGCGTCGGCGGGCAGGCGCTGCACCGGCCGACCTTTCGCTCGGCCGCGCTCGACAGGTCCGCGCCGCACCCGCGGCATACCGACGGGGTCTTCGGCTTCGCCGCCTTGGCCCGCCGGGCCGACCGGGGCTGCGAGCGGGCGCCATCGCCGAGGACGCCGGCTGCCGCGTCGAGGAAACGCGAGGGCCGGCGAGTCCCCCGGCCCCCCGGGCTGCGGGCTGCTGCCCACGACAGGCGCAACTCGCGTCGGGCCCGGGTCAGCCCGACGTAGAGCAGGCGGCGCTCCTCCTCGATGGCCGCCGGACCCTCGGCGAGGGTGATGGGGATGAACCCGTCGCTGGCCCCGACGAGGAACACGGTGTCCCATTCCAGGCCCTTGGCCGCGTGCAACGACGCGAGCGTGACGCCCTGCACTTGGGGGGCGTGTTGGGCGGCGGCGCGTTCGTCGAGTTCGCGGACGAAGTCGCCCATCCGGGCCTGCGGGTCCAGCGCGGCGAGGTCGTCGGCGAGGGCGGCCAGGGCGGTGAGCGACTCCCAGCGTTCGCGCACCGCTCCCCCGCTCGCCGGCGGCGTCGGGGTCCATCCCGCGCCCGCGAGCACGTCGCGCACGAGGTCGGGCAACGGCGTGGACCCGTCGTCGCTGCGGACCGCGCCCCGGACCAACACGAGGGCGGCCCGAACCTCCTGGCGGGCGAAGAACCGCTCCCCGCCGCGGACGAGATAGGGCACGTCGGCGCCGGCGAGCGCCGCCTCGAGAGCTTCGGACTGGGCGTTGGTCCGGAACAGCACGGCGATCTCGCCCGCCGGGTGACCGCCGTCGAGCAGGGCCCGGATCTCGCCCGCGACGGCGTGCGCCTCGGCCGGGTCGTCGGGGTGGGCGCGCAGTCGCGGCGTCGGGCCGGACGCGGACTGAGCCTGCAACGCCACGCCGGTATGCCGCGTGGCCGCGACCGGGCCGGACCCTCGCACGACGAGGTTGGCCAGGCCGACGATCTCGGGCGTCGAGCGGTAGTTGCGCACGAGGCGCACCACCCGCGTCTGCGGGTGACGCCGCGGGAAGGACACGAGGTGCTCAGGGGTGGCGCCGGTGAAGGAGTAGATCGTCTGCGCCGGGTCGCCGACGACGCAGATCTCCTGCCGTCCGCCGAGCCACAGCTCGAGCAGCCGCTGCTGCAGGGCGTTGACGTCCTGGTACTCGTCGACGACGAAGTGTCGGTACTGGCGGCGCACCGCGGCGGCGACGTCCTCGCGGTCCTGCAGAATGCCGACGGTGAGCAGCAGCACGTCTTCGAAATCGATGACCCCGCGAGTGGTCTTGACCCGCTCGTAGGCCTCCCACAGGCGGGCCATCGCCGTCGGGTCGATCCCCGCCGGGTCGCGGCCCGCGGCGCCCGCCGTGGCGGCATACGTCTCGGGGACGAGCAGCGAGACCTTGGCCCACTCGATCTCGGCGGCCAGATCCCGCAGCGCGGTCCGATCCACCTGCATCCGCAAGCTCGCGGCGGCCTCGGCGAGCACCGGCGCCTTGGTCGCGAGGACCTGCGGCGCGCCTCCGCCGACGGCCTGGGGCCAGAAGTAGTGCAGTTGTCGCAGGGCCGCCGCGTGGAAGGTCCGGGCTTGCACCCGACCGACGCCGAGCTCGCGCAGCCTGGTGCGCATCTCGCCGGCCGCCCGGGCCGTGAAGGTCACCGCGAGCACCTGCTGGGGTTGGTAGGCGCCGGAGTGCACGCCGTACGCGATCCGGTGGGTGATCGCCCGGGTCTTGCCGGTGCCCGCTCCGGCGAGCACGCACATCGGCCCGAGCGGGTTCGCGGCGACCTCGCGCTGCTCGGGGTCCAAGGCGCTGAGCGCGGCGTCAGCGCGGTCGAGGAGCTCGCCGGACTCCCCGGTCGCACCGGACCGGCCCGCGGGTCGGCGGGTTTCGCGGGGCGCCGCCGATGGGCGGGCCCTCGGCGCCCCGTCGAGGCCGCCGGACCCGGCTGTCTCGCGCGCCTCGGGCGCGACGGGTATGCCGGGTGGTGGCGGCACGGTGGCGCGGCGGCGTGTCATGACCGGACGATCCTACGAGTGCCCACCGTCAGCGAGCCGAGCGTCGACCGACTCCCCTCCTGCCGGCGGCCCGGTGTCAGGCTGACCTGAGCCCTCGACGCCCTCGGCGTGCCACGGGTGAGGCGCCGGCGGCACCGGCGGCACCGGGATTCAGGCCTGCGTGGAGCCTTCGACGCCCAGGACGTGCGCCGCCTCGGCTTCCGGCGGCGGTTGCGGTAGGGCGGCCTGCGCCCCCCGTCACCCTCGCCTTGCCCGGTCGGCGTGTCGGCCGACTCGTCGGTGGCTGCTTCCTGCGCCGGCGCGGGCGCATGGTGATGGTGGTGCTTGCTGTTCTTCTTCTTCTTTGCCGGCACGGGCAGGGTCCCGGCGTGGTCCGGGACGTAGCGGTTGCTCTCCCGAGGTGGACGGGTGTAGCTGACCGCGTCGGGGCGGCTCGGGATGGGCACCGGGGTGGGCTCGCGGTGCTCGTAGGGGATCGTCGAGAGCAGGTGGGCGATGACGTTGATCCGGGAGCTCTTCTTGTCCTCGGATTCGACTGTGTACCAAGGCGAGTCGGCCAGGTCCGTGAACTGCATCATGGTGTCCTTGGCCCGGCTGTAGTCCTCCCACCTGGTGATGGATTGGACGTCCATCGGCGAGAGCTTCCACCGGCGCATCGGGTCGTTGGCGCGCGACCGGAACCTCGCCTCCTGTTCGACGTCGCTCACCGAGAACCAGTACTTGCGCAGGATGATCCCGTCGTCGAGGATCATCCGTTCGAAGGACGGGCACTGGCGCAGGAACCGCGCGTACTCGACATCGGTGCAGAAACCCATGACGTGCTCGACGCCGGCCCGGTTGTACCACGACCGGTCGAACAGGACGATCTCGCCGGCAGCCGGCAGGTGTTCGACGTAGCGCTGGAAGTACCACTGGGTCTTCTGGCGTTCGGTCGGCGCCGGGAGCGCGGCGATCCGGGCGTGCCGAGGGTTGAGGTACTCGGTCATCCGCTTGATCGCCGAACCCTTCCCCGCGGCATCGCGGCCCTCGAAGAGCACGACGACGCGGGCCCCGGTCTCGATGACCCATTGCTGCATCGTCACCAGTTCGGCCTGCAGCCGGGCGAGTTCCTTCTCGTAGGTCATCGTGTCGAGTTTGGGCGTCCCGTTGGCCGTCAGTTTGGGCATGCCGGCATTGTGGCACTGGGGCAGGGACCTCGTCACCGGACGCCTGTCGTCCCAGGTGCCGGGAAGAAACTGCGGGCCTGGCGGTGTTGTCCGCAACGATCAGACCGAGCAAGAGCCGAGGAGATCGATGAGCATCTCGCCCCCCGATGCCGGCACCGTGACGATGTTCACGACGACGTGGTGTGGCTACTGCCGACGGTTGAAGAGTCAACTCGACCGGGCCGGGATCCCGTATGCCGAGGTCGACATCGAGGCGCACCCGGACGCGGCCGAATTCGTCATGGACGTCAACAGCGGCAATCAAACTGTGCCCACCGTGCTCTTCCCGGACGGGTCGGCGGCGACGAACCCCAGCCTCCGCGAGGTTCAGAGCCGCGTCGGGTGAGACCGAGAGCCACATCCGGTAAACCGGAAGGGCATCATCGGGTGAACCCGGAGCGCCACGTCTGGTGAGCAAACGAGCTGATCTCGGCCGCCTCACCCTACCGCGCACGCCCTTACCCGGACCCTTCTCGGGGGCCCACACCGGCCCCGCTCGCGACCGCGCCCACCCGGCATACCGACGTGAGTGGAGCCAACAGGTCGCTTCACGGATCCCCAAGCAGCAGATCGGCTCCACTGGCGAGAAAAGGGGCCCACTCGCCGAGCAGAGAACCCGCGCGCAAGACGGGGCCCACTCGCCGAGCAGAGAACCCGCGCGCAAGACGGGGCCCACTCGCCGAGCAGAGAACCCGCGCACGCCCTTACCCGGACCCTTCTCGGGGGCCCACACACCGGCCCCGCTCGCGACCGCGCCCACCCGGCATACCGACGTGAGTGGAGCCAACAGGTCGCTTCACGGATCCCCAAGCAGCACAACGGCTCCACTCGCGAGACGGGCGGCCCACTCGCCCAGCAGAGAACCCGCGCGCAAGACGGGGCCCACTCGCCGAGCAGAGAACCCGCGCACGCCCTTACCCGGACCCTTCTCGGGGGCCCACACACCGGCCCCGCTCGCGACGGCGCCCACCCGGCATACCGACGTGAGTGGAGCCAACAGGTCGCTTCACGGATCCCCAAGCAGCACAACGGCTCCACTCGCGAGACGGGGGGCCCACTCGCCCAGCAGAGAACCCGCGCACGCCCTTACCCGGACCCTTCTCGGGGGCCCACACACCGGCCCCGCTCGCGACGGCGCCCACCCGGCATACCGACGTGAGTGGAGCCAACAGGTCGCTTCACGGATCCCCAAGCAGCACAACGGCTCCACTCGCGAGACGGGGGGCCCACTCGCCCAGCAGAGAACCCGCGCGCAAGACGGGGCCCACTCGCCGAGCAGAGAACCCGCGCACGCCCTTACCCGGACCCTTCTCGGGGGCCCACACCGGCCCCGCTCGCGACGGCGCCCACCCGGCATATCGACGTGAGTGGAGCCAACAGGTCGCTTCACGGATCCCCAAGCAGCACATCGGCTCCACTCGCGAGACGGGGGGCCCACTCGCCCAGCAGAGAACCCGCGCGCGAGAAAGGGCCCGCTCGCCGAGCAGAGAACCCGCGCGCAAGACGGGGCCCACTTGCCCAGCAGAGAACCCGCGCGCGAGAAGACCGCTCCTCCCGCCCGGGCCGGGAATCGAGGCCGCCCCATGACGCGCCGGGCAGCCTCCAGGTTCACGAGGGCCGGAATCCCTCGATGACTTCGCCGCCGGCTGCCTGTTCCACCGTCGTCCCGAGCCAGCGCTCGATGAGCCGCTTGGCGATCGAGATGCCCCCAGGGACCCGGATCGCGCGCGCCCGCAACAGGTGCGAGTACTCCTCGCGGGTCACCCACCGCACGTCGGCGAGCTCGTCGGGATCGGCTCGGAGGGAGGTCGTCACCGCTCGAGCCGTGACGCCGACCATGATCGAGGACGGGAACGGCCACGGCTGGCTGCCGAGGTACCGCACGTCCGTGACGTGCACGCCGCTTTCCTCGGCCACCTCTCGCGCGACGGCCGCCTCGAGGGACTCCCCCGGCTCGACGAACCCGGCCAGCACGGAGTACTGGTCCGGCGGCCAGGTCAGGCCCCGCCCGAGCAGCAGCCGCTCAGCGTCGTCGATCACCGAGACGATGACCGCCGAATCGGTGCGCGGGAAGTGCTCGGCCGCGCACGACGGGCAGCGCCGCACCCAACCGCCCAGAGCAGGCTCGCTCGCCGCGCCGCACCGCGCGCAGTAACCGTGGCTCCGATGCCAGTTCGCCAGGGCCAGCGTCGTCGCGAACACCGCGGCGTCCAGGTCGGACAGCAATGGGCCCGCTTGGCGCAAGGTCTGCCATCCAGGGTCGGGCTCCTGTGGCTCGATGACCCCGAGGTATGCCGTCCGGTCCGGTTCCGCGGCGCGCGCTGCGGCCCTGCCCAGGAACACCACCAGCCGTTGTTCGTCGGCTGGCTCGGGACCGCGCAGCACGAGCGCGCCGCCGGCAACCTCCATCGTGTCCCGCCGCAGGGCGGCGACCACCGTCGACGGGTCGCCGAGCGCCCGAGCCACCAGGTCAGGGGCCGCTCGCTCATGGGCGGACCGATCAAGGTTCCCGCGCGCCAAAGCCAGCCCCGGCAGCGGGTGCGCGTCGGTCGTCACGGCCTCCACCCTAGGACTGCGTCGACGGCCTACGGTGTGAGCATGACTTCCCCACCCGTCCTGCTCGGCTTCCTCGGCCCGGCCGCCCGGGACGTTTCCGAGGGACCTCCGTGACGGCGACGACATGGGTCTTGCGCCAGCCCTGAGGACACCCGACGTGCCCACGTCGCCCCCGCGCGACCCGTCCGGACCCAGGCACCGACCGAAGGAGACATCGTGAGCCGCACGCCGGCATACCTCGCGGCCCTGGCCAGTTCGGCAGTGCCCGGCCTGGACCCGGCGTCCGTTCAGGCGGTCCAGCTCTCGCCGGGCGCTCGCTTCGAGGTCGCCTTCGTCACCGACCGCCAGCAGCGTCGCTGGACGGTACGCGTGCCGACGACGCCCGCGGCCGGGGCCCAACAGGACGCGACCGTGGCCCTGCTGCATCTGTTGGCCCGTCGGCTGCCCTTCCAGGTGCCCGCACCGAAGGGGTTCGTCGCCGTGCCCCAGGGGCGGGCGATGGTCTACCCCCATCTCGTCGGGCATGCTCTCGACCTCGACCACGTCCCCGCCGGCCCTGGCCTCGCCGCCGAGATCGGGCGGGCTATCGCCGCGCTGCACAACGTCGACCGCGGGGTCTACGAGCAAAGCGGTGTCCCGGCATACGACGCCGAGCAATGTCGAGCCCGGCACCTGGCCGATCTCGACCGAGGGGCCGGCACCGGGCACGTCCCGGCCGCCCTATTGACCCGGTGGGAGTCGGCCCTGGAGGACGTCACCCTGTGGCGCTTCGCCCCCACTCCGACCCACGGCGCTCTGGACGGGAGGGCGATCCTTGCGGCCTTCGACGGCGACCAAAACGCGTCCGCCGGTCATGTCAAGGCGCTGCTGGGGTGGGAGGAGGCGGCCGTCGCGGACCCGGCCACCGATATCGCGGCGTTCGCCGCGGTCGCCGACGAACGCCTCATCGAGACAATCCTCGAGGCCTACGCCAATTCCCGCATTGAGCGCCCCGATGCTCACCTGCGGCGCCGGGCGGTGTTGCTCGGCGAGTTGCGGGTCCTGCGCGGACTGTTGGCCGCGGTCACCGCGGGGGCATCGGCTGGCGCCCTCGAACAGGCGGTGCGACTGCGCGACCTCGACGAGGCGACTCGGGGGTCCGAGGATCTCGCCCCTCCGGAGCCGGCGGCCGCACCCGCGCCGAACGTCATCGTCCTCCCTCGCGAGCTCGAACCCAGACCCGACACCGGTGACCCCGGCGACGACGACGAGTACGAGCCGACCCAGGAGATCCCCGAGCACCAGTTGGCCAAGGCCCGCGGCGAGTTGCTCGCCTCGGGCGATGACGAGTCGAAGCCCGCAACGACAACCGCGCCGCCCAAGTCCCAGTCCGACACCGGGCCGGACCAGGCGGGTTGAGCACTATCCGGCGGCCGGCTGCTTCGGCGTCGGCCCCGAGCTGACCGCTGATGGCATCGGCGCGAGGGCGTCGATGAGTGCCGCGAGGTCGCCCTCCTCGGGCAGGGGCGGACGTACGCTGCGACCTGAGCGGGCGTAGTAGAACGCCGCGTCGACCGACTCGCCGGACAGCCCGCGCAGCCGGGCGTAGGCCAGGGCGTAAGCGCCGAGTTGGATCGCTCGGACCCGGGCCAGCTCCCCCGCTGGTTCGGCTCCCGTCTTCCAGTCGACGACCGTATAACCACCGTCCGGGCGGGGGAAGACGGCATCGATCCGACCGCGTACGGCAAGGCCGTGGACGACCGTCTCGACGGGAACCTCGATGGCCACCGGTTCTCGTTCGGCCCATTCGCTGGCGAGGAAGAGCTCGCGCATCGTCGACAGATCGCCGGCCGGCTCGGCGTCCTCGTCCACTGCGCCGGGCACGTCGTCGACGTCGAGCAGAGCGGCTCGCCCGTAGTGGCGTTCGATCCAGGCATGGAAGGCGGTGCCCACGCGCGCCGCCAGTGCCGGCGGGCTGGGCATGGGCCGGCGCACGCCGAGGGCGAATGCCGCGGGATCCTCCGCGAGCGCGACGAGCGCCGAGGCCGATAGATGCCCGGGGAGGGGCACGACGCGCGAGTCATGAGACCGTCCGGCGGCCCGTTCGGCGAGCAGCACCTGAACGGCCCCGTCCAGGGAATCGCTCACGGCGGCCTCGGCCGCCCCGCCGGGGGCCTGCCGCAGTCGAGCGCGAGCCTGCGCGACGAGCTCGGCCGCGTCGGCGAGCGAGACCCGTCGTGAGGCCATGAGCTCGCCGGGCCACGGGATGGACACCACCGAGTCGGCGACCGGGTTGCTCGTCGGCACGAGTGGGTCGGGCAGCAGGTCCCAGCGCGGGACGTCGACCCCGAGGATCGGTGCGGCATCGACGATCTCCTCGAGAAAGCGCGAGGTCACCCGATGCTTCTCCTGAGCCGACCACACGCTGGCGGTGAGCAGCAGCCGGTGGCGCGCCCGGGTCACGGCGACGTAGGCCAGCCGCCGCTCTTCGGCCAGTTCGTGCCGGCCGCCCTCCTCACGGAATCGCCGGACTCGCCGCTCGAGGTGATCGCCGTCCCGGGCGTCGGCGTAGCGCAGGACCGGAAGTCCCTCGGCGTCGGCCCGTACGGCATACGGCACACCGGCCAGGCCGGCCAGCCACCCCGAATCGACCGGCGGCGGGATCGTCCAGCCGCCGGGTTCCTCGAACCGTGGATGCACCGCGGAGGTGCGCGCCGGAAAGGTCCCCTCGACCAGTCCCGGAACGACCACGCAATCCCACTCCAGGCCCTTGGCGGCATGGATGGTCAGGACCTGGACCGCGTCGGGCGAGGGTTCGACGGCCGGGGTGTCCAGGCCGCGTTCCTCGGCGAAGGCGGCGTCGGCCCAGGCGAGGAACCCGGCGAGGGTGGGCCGGTCGGCGGAGGCGCTGAACGACGCGGCGACATCGGCGAACGCGTCGAGGTGGGCGCGGGCCGCCTGCGGCGAGTACTCGGGCCTGGCCAACACCTCGACGTCGAGGCCGAGCGCTCGCTCCGCTTCGCCGACGAGATCGGCCAGCGGCAGGGCGCTGAGGGCCTGGACCCGTCGCAGCGCCTGGCCCAGCCAGACCAGCCGGGCGCGAGCCGCAGCCCCCACGCGCTGCCCGGCGCGGCCCGTCCAGTCCACCGGCGGCAGGTCGAGCAGCGCCTCGACGAGACTGGGTCGGTCGGCGGCCTCCGGGGCCAGATCGCCGGCCCGTCGCCCCGCTGGCCTGCCCGCGGAGTCCGCTACGGGGTCACCGGGCACGAGAATCCCCAACTGTCCACCGTCCTGGGCCCGGACGACTCGTTGGCGGTGGCGTGCCCAGGCGTGCAGACCGTCGAGGTCGGCCGCGCCGAGGCGGCACATCGCCCCGGTCAGGAGCCTCATCAGGGCGTCCCCGCGGCTGGGGTCGGCGACCACCCGCAGCAGCGCGAGGATGTCGGCGACCTCGGGCGTCAGCAGCAGCCCGCCGAGCCCGACGACCTCGTGCGGCAACCCGGCCCGTTCGAGGGCCTCGACGATCGGCCCGAACTGCGCCCGTTTGCGACACAGCACGGCCGCCGTCGTCCCGGCCCGGGCCCGGGCTGCGACGAGCCAGTCGACGAGGTATGCCGCCTCCTCGACGTGGGTGGCGACCCGCGCCGCCAGCACCTGCCCGGGGGGCGCATCGGGACGGGGGCGCAGCGCTCGGGCCAGCACCGGGGAGCGCTCGCGTAACGGACCGGCGATGGCGTTGGCGACCTGCAGGATCCGCGTGTCGTTGCGCCAACTCGTCGCCAGCGCCGCGAGGTCGGCCGGCCGTCCGTCGTGGAACTGGGCGGCGAATCCGGCGAGGGTCGTCGCGCTGGCGCCGCGCCAGCCGTAGATCGACTGGTGGGGATCCCCGACGGCAGTGATCGGCACAGGCCGGCCCGGCGCGACGAACAATGCGGCGAGCAGGGCGAGTTGGGCGGCCGACGTGTCCTGCACTTCGTCGAGCAACACGGCGGCGAACCTGGCCCGCTCCGTGCCGCCGATGTCGGGGAAGGTGCGAGCCAGGTGGGCGGCCAGTGCGACCTGGTCGGCGAAGTCGACCGCCTCTCGGTCCCGTTTCAGCCGGGCATACGACTCGACGATGGGCAGGATCCCCCGCCGGGCCCGAAGCCGGCGCAGGATCTTGACCGCGTCGGTGCCCAGGCCCGAGGAGCGACGCGTCCCTGGGGGTGGTCCTGCCGAGTCCAGGGCCTCGAAGGTGGCGATGACCCGGTCGAGCTCGGCACCGACCTCGGTCGTGTCGACGAGGTGCTCGGCCATCTCGCCGGCGAGGTCGACGACGGCGGCCACGACACTGGCCTCGGTGTAGCCGACCTCGTCCATCGGACCGTCGTAGCGGGCGACGGCGGACGCGGCATACTGCCAGGCCGCTGCCTCCGACAGGACCCGCGACGCCGGCTCGAAACCGAGGCGTAGTCCGTGTTCGCCGACCAGCCGGCCGGCATAGGCGTGGTAGGTCGACACGGTCGGGGTCCCACCGAGCACCTCGGCGCCGGCATCGTCGCGGCCAGGGGTCCACAGCCCGGCTTGACGGAGGCGGCGCAGCCGAGAAGCGACCCGTTCGGCCAGTTCGGCGGCGGCCTTGCGGGTGAAGGTGAGACCGAGGACCTGGTCGGGCTGGACGTACCCGTTGGCGACCAGCCAGACGACCCGGGCCGCCATCGTCTCGGTCTTGCCGCTGCCGGCCCCGGCGACGACGAGCAACGGCCGGGGCGGGGCTTCGATGACCGCGCACTGTTCCGGCGTGGGGTCATGGGGCAGCCCCACCGCCCGGGCCAGGTCGACAGCGCCGTACTTCGGGGCCGAGGAAGCGAGGGCGTCGGGGTCCGCGAGGGCGTCGGGGTCCGCGAGGGCGTCGGGGGGCAACGGGCGGGCTCGGCGCATCAGATCGTCCTGCCGTCCCGCTGTGCCGGGCAGCTGGAGCGCACCGGGCAGCGCGCACAATGCGGCCCGGGGCGGGCGTGGTACGTCGCCGCCGCCATGCCCTCGGCGGCCTGTTCGACGAGCGTGCGGGCCCAGCCGGGATCCTCGTCCGTGGGCAGCGGCGCCTGCTGCTGCAGCACGAAGCTCGACCCGGCCGCCTTGCCGACCTGGACGAGGGCGGCCCCCGCGGTCCCGTCGCCGAGCTCGCCGAACGCCCCCGCCTCCACGGCCGCTTGGTAGGCCCCGAGCTGGGGATGCCGAGGCATCTGCGCCTTGGTCGGCTTGCTCGATCCGGTCTTGTAGTCGACGACCCGCAACCGCTCGTCCGTATGCCGTTCGAGTCGGTCGACCCGCCCGCGCAACCGGGCTCGGCCCAATGTCACGTCGAGTTCCAGCTCGCTCCCGGCCCGATGCCAGCCCCGCTGCGGAGCGGACGCCAGGTAGTCGGCGAGGCGCCGGGCCATGTCGTGGGCCTCGGCGCGTTTGCGCTCGTTGGCCCACCCCGGTGGCAATCCCAGCAGCGGCCAGCGCCGGTCGATCTCGGCCTGCAGGGTGGGCGCGTCGACGTCCCCGAGGTCGGCGACGACGTCGTGGACCAGGGTGCCGATGTCCGCCGCCGGGCTGGGCACGCCGTCGCCGCCGGAGGAGACCAGCAGCCAGCGCAGCGCGCACGCGCCGAAGCGTTCGAGACTCGAGGGCGACACGGGCACCGGATGCCCGTCAGGGCGTCGGGGTCGCGGCTCGGGTGGCGACACCAGGGCCCACCAGGTCGTGGGGTCCGCGCTGCCCACCCCGTCGTCGGCCAGCCGGGCGAGATGCCGTGCGCAGCGGCGCCGCTCGACGAGGTCGGCCGATGCCATGCCCCGGCGCAGCCGACCGACGAGATCGGGCAGCGTCAGCCGGAGGCCGACCGACGCGAAGGGGCGGTGCAGCTCGTGCTCCGGCAGTGGGTCGACGAGGTCGAGGTAGGGGGAGGGCTGTTCGTCCTCGCTGCGCACGGCCGTCACGTGCAGCCGCTCGCTCGCCCGGGTGACCGCGACGTGGAACAGCCGGGTCTCGTCGTAGCGGACCGCGGCCTGGGCCGCCCGCACGGAGCCGTCTCGTCCGGTGAGCAGATCCGCCAGCGCCTGTCCGCCCAACAGGGACCCGCGCAGTCGCAGGTCCGGCCACACGCCCTCTTGGACCCCCGCGACGACGACGAGCCGCCACTGACGCCCGGCTGCGGAGGCGGGCGTGAGCAGTGCCACCGAGTCGTCGGTGGGGGCTCGGGCAACGAGGGTGTCCCCCGGCACGTCCTCACCGCGGATGTGGTCGAGGAACAGGTCAGGCCCCGCGGTCGGGAGCCGCTCGACGAAGCGGGCGGCCGCGTCGAACAACGCGACCACGGCGTCGAGGTCTCGGTCTGCCCGGGCGCCGATGGCCCCGCCGCGCAGCGCCTCCTCGCGCCACCGGCGGGCCTGACCGAGGGCCGACCAGATCGCCCAGAGGACGGACTCCGCCGTGACGCCCGGGCCCCATCCGGTCCCGATGCCACCGGCCGTCGCCGCGGCGACGCCAGCCCGGATCGCCCGGGCCAACCGCCGCAGCGGCGCCCCGTCGGCGCCGGCACGGGCGGCCGCGAACGGATCGAGGATCGCCGCGGACAGCAGCTCGTCGCTGCTACGCCCCCCGCCGTCCTCGATCTCGGCGCGACGCAGCTCGCGCCGTAGGCGGCGCAGCGAGACCGCGTCACCACCACCCAGCGGCGAGAGGACGAGGTCGACGGCGGTATCGGCATCGACCTCGGAGCCGGGGTCTCGAGCCACCGCCAGGGACAACTGCAACAGGGCGAGCAATGGGCGCACCGCGACCTCGTCGCGCACCGGCAGGTCCGTGCCGGTCGGCGCGAGCGGGACTGCGGCGGCGCGCAGGATTCGCCGGAGCGTGGTCGCGCGGCCCTGGCCCCGGACGATGACCGCCATGTCCCCCCACGGCATACCCTCGCGAAGGTGGGCCTCTCGCAGGACACCGGCGACGTGGGCGGCCTCCTGCGACACGGCGCGCAGCAGGGCCACCTCGACCGTTCCCGCTGGCCCCGCGGGACGCACGACGCGCTGGGCGCCGCCGCCGGTGGCCCCGATCCGGCCCACGACCGCGTCGGCAACCCCGCGCATTCGGGCGTCGTGGCGGTATGCCGTGCCGAGGACGATGGTGGGCACGTCACCAAGCCCGGGCCAGGGCTGGACGAGCAACGACGGGTCGGCACCGCGGAACGTCTGGACGGCAGCATCGGGGTCGCCGAGCAGCACGAGCTGCACGGGAGGACCGGCGAGCAGCGCCAACAGCCGGGCGGCGGGCCAGGTGAGCTCCTGGGCGTCGTCGACGACGACGAGCCGTAGCCCCTCGCGGACCCGGTCGAGGGCCTCGGGGTCCTCGCGGAGGCGGTCGGCAGCCGCCGTGAGGACCCAAGCGGGATCGTAGGAACCGGGCCGGGACAGCGCGGTGACCTCGTCGTATTCCGCGAGCACCTCGGCCGCCGCGACCCAGTGGGCACGGTCGTGTCGGCGACCCAGCTCGGCCAGGCTCGGGCCGTCGAGTCCGTGTTCGGCGGCCCGCATGAGCAGGTCGCGCAGTTGAGCCCGAAAGCCTCTCGTGAGCAGGGCGGCGCGCAGCTCCGGGGGCCAATCGGGGCCGTTGCCGTCCGCTCGATGGCCGGCCAACAGCTCGCGCAGGACGACGTCCTGCTCGGGGCCGCTGAGCAGCCGGGGCGGTGGGTCGCCGCGCAACGCCGACTCGCGGCGCAGGATGGCGAAGCCGAAGGCCTGGTGGGTCCGAGCGAGCACCTCGGTCGAGGTGCCACCGAGGCGGGCGGTCACCCGGGTCCGCAGCCGGGCCGCCGCCAGGCGCGAGGGCGTGAGCAGCAGGCACTGGTCGGCGAGCAGGCCGGCGCGGCGCACGCGGTCGACGACGAGCTCGACGGCCGTCGTCGTCGTGCCGGTGCCCGGCGCGCCGAGCACCCGCAGCAGCGGGCCGTCGAACGCGAGGACGGATCGCTGGTCGGCGTCGAGATCGACCGACTCGAGCGGTTCGGCGGGTGGCCGACGCAGGGTCAGGGGCGGCGTCCGAACACCCCGGGATTCGGTCACCGCCATGCCGCCGATTCCATCACGGGGGGACGACATCGCCCGGAGGACGCCACCGGGCCAGGGACAGATCGACCCGGTAGCCGGCCGGGACCTCGCCCCCCACGGTCGGTATGCCGCGCAGCGGCGTCCCTTCACGGACGTAGTTGGCGTAGGCGCTCCGTTCGTGCCCAAGTGGCGGGTGCCCTCCCGCGCGCAGCACCCGCCACCATGGCACCCCCGACCCGTACCTGCTCATGACCAGGCCGACCCCCCGCGGCCCACCCGACCCGACCAGTCGGGCGACCTCGCCGTAGGTGAGCACGTGTCCCGGCGGGATCCGCTCGACGACCTCCAGCACCCGCTCGGCGTACTCGGGCAATCGCGCGAGGCCGGGCATCAGGGGACGGACAGCGTCGGATCGACGTCGCGGGCCCAGGCGAGCAGTCCCCCGTCGAGACTCACGGCACCCGGCCAACCGGCGGCCCGGGCCAGCGCCGCCCCCTGCAGCGACCGGACGCCGCTTCGGCAGTATAAGACGACCCGCCCGGATCTGGGCCCGAGCACGGCCTCGGTCAAGGCCGCGCCGGAGGCGAGCTCCCCGAGTTCGCCAACCCGTGACCCAGGCAGGGTCCCGAGGGCGCGTTCGGTGCTGCTGCGCACGTCGACGAGCGCGGGCGGGTGGGCTCGGCCCAGTTCGTCGGCCAGTGCCATGGCGGTCACCGTCGGAGCCGACGACGACAGGTCCTCGCGAGCCTGGCCCGTCCTCCCCCGCTCCGGTTGCCTGGTTCGCCGGGCCGCCGACGCGCAGGTCGGGCACGCGGGGTCGCGGCTCACCGCGAGCGTGTCCCACGTCTGGCGCAGCGCGTCGTGGACGAGCAGCCGACCGACCAGCGGCTCCCCCACGCCGAGCAGCACCTTGAGGGCCTCGGTCGCTTGAACCGAGCCGATGACGCCGCACAGCGCGCCGAGGACCCCGGCCTGGGCACACGACGGCACGGCGTCGGGTGCGGGTTCCTCGGGGAATACGCACCGCAGGCAGGGTCCGCGCCCGGACCACCACACCGACACCTGCGCGTCGAAGCGCAGCACCGAGGCCCAGACGTGCGGCAGTCCGAGCTCGGCACACGTGTCCCCGACGAGGTACCGCGTGGCGAACGTGTCCGCACCGTCGACGACGAGGTCGTATCCGCGCAGGATGTCCACCGCGTTGGCCCTGGTCAGCCGCACGGCGTGACACTGCAGGGTCACGTCGGGGTTGAGCCGGCCGATCGTCTGTGCGGCGGAGTCGGTCTTGGCCCGACCGAGGTCCGATACGCCGTGCACGACCTGACGCTGCAGGTTGGTCTCCTCGACGACGTCGTCGTCGACGAGACCGAGGGTGCCCACGCCGGCTGCGGCGAGATAAAGCAGCGCGGGCGAGCCGAGGCCGCCCGCGCCGACGACGAGTACCCGGGCGGCGGCGAGCCGACGCTGCCCCTCGACACCGACCTCGGGCAGCAACAGCTGGCGGGTGTAGCGCGCACCAACCGGCGGCAAGGTCACGACAGCGGAGATTACCGCTGCGTAGGATGTGCCTGCACCCGAAAGCGGCCGGGTGCCCGACACGATCGAGGCAGCATCGGTGAGCACTGACGTACGCGGCCGAGGACAGCGGCTGCCCCGCTCGGCACGGCGAGCCCAGTTGCTTGCCGCCGCCCAGGAGGCCTTCGTCGCCTCGGGATATCACGCCGCCGCGATGGACGACATCGCCGATCGGGCCGGGGTTTCCAAACCCGTTCTCTACCAGCACTTCCCGGGCAAGCACGACCTCTACCTGGCGTTGCTCGACCAACTTGCCGTCGAACTCGAAGCCACCGTACGTGGTGCCCTGGCGAGCACCGAGGACAACAAGCAGCGGGTGTTCGCGACGATCGCGGCATACTTCGACTACGTCGCGAAGGATGGCTCGGCGTACCGGTTGCTCTTCGAGTCCGACCTCGTCAACGACGAAGCGGTCGGGGGGCGCATCGACGCGGTCATGGCCCGCTGCAGCGAGGCGTTCGCCGACACCATCTCGGCCGACACGGCGATGTCCCGCGCCGACGCCCTCGTGCTTGGCCACGCCCTCACCGGCCTGGGCCAGATCGCCGCCCGCAGTTGGCTGACCATCGGCTCGCCCACCCCCTTGTCCGAAGCGGCCCGAATCGTCGGCCAGCTCGCCTGGCGGGGGATCGCCGGGTTCCCCAAGACCGTCGAACGGGAACACCCCGCGCCCGCCTAGAGTTGCAGTCAACGGCAAGGCCGGTATGCCGCGGTGCTGGGGGAAGCGTCCGCGGCTGGGCCGCGACATACGAAGGAAGGACGTCGGCAGTGGAGGTCAGGATCGGGGTGCGCAACGTCGCCCGCGAGATCGCGTTCGAGTCGAGTCAGAGCGTCGACGAGGTGGCCAAGGCCGTCACCAAGGCGCTCGATGCCGGCACGACGCTCAACCTCGAGGACGACAAGGGGCGGCGCTTCCTCGTGCCGGCCGACGCCGTCGGCTACGTCAACGTCGGCGAATCCGAGAAGGGCCGGGTCGGGTTCGGCGCGGTCTGATCGGTGCGTCGCGGGGCCGGCGACATCACCCCGACCACCGTCCACGTGCGGGCCACCCGCGGCCTTGCCGCGCGCTTGGGGGGCGCTCATCCTCGCTGGTTGGCCGTGTCCGAATCGTGAACAACACGCGACGGCACTTCGCGGGTTCGGCCGCCCACCTGTGGGAGTTTGGTCTGACTGGGCGTTGCAACCGGCACCCCCGTGAGTACGAGTGCGGTCGCCACGACCGTCGAGAAGGGAAGTGACATGTCCATCTCCGGCATCATCGGTGCCATCATCGTCGGCCTCATCGTGGGGTTGCTCGGTCGGGCACTCGTTCCCGGCAAGCAGCACGTCTCCCTCGTCGTCACGACGATCATCGGCGTCATCGCCTCGTTCGTCGCGACCTGGCTGCTGGGCTTCTTGTTCAAGTACAACAACGACAACGGGGGCATCCCGTGGATCGGCCTGCTCGGCGGCGCGATCGTCGCAGCCATCGGCATCGTCGTCTACGGCAACATGTCGGGCAAGAAAGCAGCCTGACCCCTTCGCGCGCGGACGAGCCCGGCCGGCATACCCATGCCTTGCCGGGCTCGGCTGCGTCCGGACCCTGTCGGCGTCGCCCGGACGGTTCGGTCAGGCCGACAGGCCCAGGCGCGTCATCCGTTCGGAGTGGGCCTCGGTGATCCGTGCGAAGATCTGGCCCAGTTCGGCGATGTCCGCACCGGACCCCCAGCCGCCGACGAGCAGGGCGGTGAGGGATTCTCGAGCCACCGCGACCTGCTGGGCCTGCTGAATGGCCTCTCCGACCAGCCGTCGCCCCCACAGGGCCAATCGGCTCGCGGTGCGCGGATCGGAGTCGATGACCGGGCGGACGGCGTCGAGGACGATCTGCTCCTGGCCCTCGTCCGCGAGGACCCGGGTGACGAACTCGCGGGTCTCGGAGTCGACGTACCGGGCGATCTCGGAGTAGAAGTCGCGGGCGATGCCGTCGCTGACGTACGCCTTGACCAGGCCCTCGAGCCAGTCGCTGGGGTGGGTGCGCTCGTGGAAAGAGTCGATCGCCGCGACGAACGGCGCCATCGCGTCGTCGTGCGACACCCCGAGCCGGTCGAGGCGAGCGGTCAGTGTCTCGAAGTGCTGGAACTCGGTGACGGCCATCCGGGCGATCGCCGCCTTGGTGGGCAGAGCCGGCGCGAGCTCGGCGTCCACGGCCATCCGGGAGAAGCCCCGCAAGCTGCCGTACCCGAGCGCCCCGATGAGGTCGACGACGGCCTGGGACGCGGGCGGAGCGTCGGACGCGGTGGGGGACGGCGGCTCGGTCATGGCCACACTGTATTGGGCGGCCGTCGTCGCAGCTGGTCGCCGAGCGCGGAACGCCGACTCCCCTCCTCGCCTTCTGCAACCGATTGGTTGACAACTACGGGCCGACATGGCAGCCTTTTTCAACCAAAAGGTTGAGGACAGAGAATGACCGAATCACTGGACCGGGTGTTCGCCGCCCTGGCCGACCCGACCCGACGCGACCTCGTCGCTCGGCTCGCGATCGCCGACGCCACGGTGGGCGAGCTCGCGGCGCCATACGCCATGAGCGTCCAAGCCGTGTCGAAACACTTACGGGTGCTCGAGAGTTCCGGACTGGTCACCCGTGGGCGGGACGCGCAACGACGGCCCGCACACCTGGAGGCGGAGGTCCTGGACCTCATGACGGCATGGATCGAACGCTACCGGCGCCAGGCCGAGCAGCGTCACCAGCGGCTCGACGCCGTGTTGGCCGAATTGGCCGAGACAGCCGCGGCGACGCCGAGCACTCACGACGACACAGGATCGAGGGCAGTGCGATGACGGTTCCCGAGAGAACTCAGATCCAGGCCGACCCGGTGGTCCCGGCCATCCGGATCACCCGCGATTTCCAGGCCACCCCCGAACAACTCTTCCGGGCACACACCGAAGCGGAGCTGTTCGCGCGATGGAACGGGCCGGACTCGTTGGCGACCCAGATCGAGCATTGGGACGCCCGCGACGGCGGGAGCTGGCGGTACGTCGCCGTGCGCGGCGACGAACGGTTCGCCTTCCGCGGCTGCTTCCACACCGTGCGTCCCGATCGGCTCGTCCAGACCTTTACCTGGGAGGGCGACCCCGACGGTGTCTCCCTCGACACGATGACCTTCACCGACCTCGGCGACGGTCGGACCCGGCTGGAGGCGGTGAGCTTGTGCGACAGCTTCGAGGGGCGCGACCAGTGGCTGCGCAGCGGCATGGAGACCGGGGTCGAGCAAGGGTATGCCGCGCTGGCGCGGCTGGTCGCCGAAGGCCAGGTCTGAGATGAGCCCGCTTCGCGACCTCGACCCTGCCGAGCGCCACCGCGCCGTCTCGGCCGGGTTCGCCTGGGTCACCCGAGGGGTGCGCTCCTGGGACGGTCCGTCCCCGGTGCCCGAATGGACCGCCCGGGGCGTGGTGGCACACCTGGAGTGGATCCGCGGGTTCCTCGACGGTGGTGTGGGAGTTACCCTCCCCACGGGCGCCTCCGTCGAGGAAGACCCGGTGGGATCCTGGGCGGCTCAGGCGGCGGGCCTTCAGGCGCTGCTCGATGACCCGGACATCGGCGAGCGGCTCCTGCGCAATCCCCACGTCGGCGAGCTGTCGTTGGCGCAGGCCGTCGATCGCTTTTACACCTCGGACGTGTTCATGCACACCTGGGACCTCGCTCGGGCGGCCGGGGTCGACCCGCCACTCGATCCGGATTTCGCGGCGCAGCTACTCGCGGGAATGGCGCCGATGGAGCGGATGCTTCGGGAATCGGGACAGTACGGCCCGGCACACCCCGTCGACGCCGACGCTGCGCTCGTGGATCGCCTCGCGGCCTTCATCGGCCGCGACCCGGCCTGGCGGGCACCCGAGCTGGCCTGAACCGCTCGAGGCCCTCGCGGCCCGGCGGCGCGCCGAAGGGCGGGGCGGTCCGGGCCGGCGGCGCGGTCCGGGCCGGCGGGGCGGTCCGGGCCGGCGGGGCGCCTCCGGGCGGGGCGCGGGGGCGCCGGAGAGACCGGCCAATCCACGGCGAGCCGAGCCGGCCGTCCGGCCTGTCGGCCCGCTGCCGTTAGACTTGCCCCGACCACGGTGCCCGATCGGCCCGAATCGCCCCCGCCGAGTGACTCGGCGACCTCCTCGAAGACCTCCGATCGGCCCAACTCGCCGATACGGCTTGCGCGACCTCGCGCCCGATCCGTCGGCCGACCGATCGAGAGCCCATGAGCGATACCCCCGAGCCGACCTTCGCCGACTTCGACGTCCACCCCGACATCGTCGCCGACCTCGCCGAGGCCGGCATCGTCCACCCCTTCCCCATCCAGGCGATGACCTTGCCCGTCGCCCTGGCTGGCCACGACATCATCGGCCAGGCCAAGACCGGCACCGGCAAGACCCTGGGCTTCGGCATCCCGATCCTGCAGCGCGTCCTCGCCCCTCACGACGAGGGGTTCGCCGACCTCGCCAAGCCCGGAGCGCCACAGGCGCTGGCCGTCGCACCAACCCGCGAGCTGGCCGTTCAGGTGGCCGGCGACCTCGAGCGCAGCGGCAAGCGCCGCGGGGTGCGGGTCCTCACGGTTTACGGCGGGCGGGCGTACGAGCCCCAGATCGAGGCCCTGCGCCGCGGGGTGGAGGTCGTCGTCGGGACGCCTGGCCGTCTCATCGACCTGGCCAAACAGGGCCACCTCGACCTGTCGCAAGCTCGCACCGTGGTCCTCGACGAGGCCGACGAGATGCTCGACCTCGGGTTCCTCCCCGACGTCGAGACCCTCATGGCGCGCACCCCCCCGGTCCGCCAGACAATGCTCTTCTCGGCAACCATGCCCGGGGCGATTGTCGCGTTGGCTCGCCGGTACATGAGCCAGCCGACCCACATCCGCGCCATGGGTGAGGAGGGCGAGAACGCCCACACCGTCAAGGCGATCGAGCAGTTCGTCTACCGCGCCCACGCCATGG
Organism: Dermatophilaceae bacterium; assembly: GCA_037045045.1. Taxonomy (GTDB): domain Bacteria; phylum Actinomycetota; class Actinomycetes; order Actinomycetales; family Dermatophilaceae; genus Phosphoribacter. Next base: position 352,287 of record JBAOHL010000007.1, on the reverse strand, counting down.
ACAAGGTCGAGTTGCTCTCCCGGGTGCTGCAGGCCCGGGGCCGGGGTCTGTGCCTGATCTTCACCCGCACCAAACGCACCGCCGCGAAGGTCGCCGACGATTTGTCCGAGCGCGGCTTCGCCGCGGCGGCGATCCACGGCGACCTCGGCCAGGGCGCCCGGGAACAGGCCCTGCGCGCGTTCCGCAATGGCAAGATCGACGTGCTCGTGGCCACCGACGTCGCGGCCCGCGGCATCGACGTCGACAACGTCACGCACGTCGTCAACTTCCAGTGCCCCGAGGACGAGAAGACCTACGTCCACCGCATCGGGCGCACCGCTCGGGCGGGCAACACCGGCATCGCGATCACTCTTGTCGACTGGGACGACCTCCCGCGATGGTCGATGATCGACCGGCAGCTGGACCTCGGCATCCCCGAGCCCGAGGAGACATACTCTTCCTCCCCGCACCTGCACGCCGAGCTCGACATCCCCGAGGGGGTCACCGGACGGCTCGCCGCGGCGCAACGGACTCGGGCCGGGTTAGCCGCCGAACAGATCGAGGATCTCGGTGAAACCGGCCGGTCCGGGGGTCGCCGAGGCGCGAGCAGTGAGCAACGCTCCGGAGATCGGCCGGGCGGCGACCGGCGTTCCTCCTCGCGCGCTACCGGCGGCGACCGGCGTTCCTCTACGCGCGAGCCCGGCGGCGACCGGCGTTCCTCCTCGCGCGAGTCCGGCGATGTGGCCGAGCGATCCCCGCGTTCGACCGGTCAGCGCAACCGCCGCAGGACTCGCGGCGGCGAGCAGACCGGTGCCCCGTCAGGGGATCCGGGCGGCGAGAACGACGCCAGCGGCAGCCGCCTGCGGGCCGACAGTATTGCCGACGCGCCGCACGGCTCGGGCGCCCAGGGCCCGAGTGTGCAGGGCTCGGACCCACACGGGGGCGCTCAGCGCCACCGACGGCGGCGTCGGCGCGGTCCGGCTACCCCCTCCGCAGTGGACGGCGGCGCGACCTCCGGCGACTGACTGCCGGGGGACGCGGCCCACGGGACGCGGCCCACGGGACGCGGCCCACCGGACGCGGCCCACCGGACGCGGCATACGGGCGCCGGTCGATCCTTGGGGCAAGGCGCTTGTCGACCCGGCCTATTCCGGAGCTGGCTGCGCGCAGTGCGGATCAGGACGGTGCGGACCGAGACGCCCGGCCGGTGGCCCGGGTCGCCATGATCGCGCAGATCCCGGGCGGGGCGAGGACCACCGCGATTGCCGCCAGGGCCCTCATGTCAGGGCGCAGGAACGGCACGGTCAGCAGAGCCACCGACGTCATGGCCAAGGTCACCGACCGTTGACTGCGCTTGTTGACGGACCAGAGGGCGAACCCGATCATCACGTAGAGCGGTGTCATCAGCAGCAGCCCGATCATGCCCAACAGCGCCCCGTATGCCTGGCCAGTGGTGGCGCTGGACGAGCTCCCTGCCGAGATCATCGACATGCAGAACACCACGGCGACGACGATCCACACCAGCGCGATGCCGATCGTCGCCCAGGTCCACCGGCGGGCGACGAGTCGGTGCCGGGACTGCGCCACCATGGTGCCGGGCAAGGCTGCCGGGCCGGGGAAAGAGTTCAACGAGCCCGGTGACGGTTGACCGAAAGAGTCGGGAGAACTCGGCATCCACCCGCTCCTGGTGAGCTCACGACCACAACCGCTTCGCAAGCGACGCGGCGACCTGGCGGTAGGCTAGGGCGCCCCTGGAGCGGCGAGCCGTCGTGAGGATCGAGCGACCGACGGCGGGTGCCTCGGCGAAGCGAATGGTCTTGGGGATCGGCGGGTCGAGAACGGGCAGGCCGTATCGCTCGCCCACGTCGGCGAGGACGGCGCGTGAATGGGTCGACCGGCCGTCGAAGAGTGTCGGCAACACCCCGAGAACGTCGAGGTCGGGGTTGAGGAAGCGGGTAACGTCGCGGACCGTGTCCAGCAACTGGCCGACGCCGCGGTGGCTCAGCATCTCGCACGGCATCGGTACGAGCAGGTAGTCGGCCGCGGTGAGCGCGGCGAGCGTCAGCACCCCGAGCGAGGGCGAACAGTCGAGCATGACGAGGTCGTAGTCGCCCAGCACCGGCTCGAGGACGGTCCGCAGGACGTACTCCCGTCCCGGGCGGGTCAGCAGTTGGGCCTCCACACCGGCCAGATCGATGACCGCCGGCAGCAGATGAACGTCGTCGGCGCATTCGATGACCGCCTCGGCCGCGGGCGCCTGCCCGAGCAGGACCTCGTTGATGGAGGTCTCGACCGTGTCGGGATCGACGCCGAGCGAGAAAGTGAGGCACGCCTGGGCATCGAGGTCGACGAGCAGCACCCGCTTGCCGGCCTCGGCGAACGCGGCGCCGAGACTGGCCACCGACGTCGTCTTCGCGACGCCCCCTTTTTGGTTGGCGACCGCGACGACGACCGCCTCGTGGTCAGCCCGAGGCGTGCGGGCCGAGGACCGGGTCCGCGACCGGCTCGGCGGGCCCGAGCGGCTCGATGCGGTCCTCGTCGATGCCTGGCTCATTCGCGCTCTCCTCCAGTGCCGCCCACGACGACTTTTCCGCCCCGGCCCGTTGGCCTTGCGGACAGTGGGCACGGTAGTCGCACCACTGGCACAAGGGCGACACGAGGGGGACGAACCGCTGGCCGGCCGCCCCCAGGTCGCCCTGCCGAGCGTGTGCGGCGTGTTCGGCGTCGGCGTGGCGCAGGTCTACCGCGACGGACTCGGCCTCGCGGACCTTGCGGACGAGCGAGGCATCGCTGTGCTCGTATGCCGCGACCATCCCGGTCGGCACGTGGTGCAGTTCGACGCGCACGCAGCGCCGCCGCAACATCTTCCACAGGGCGGCGGCATACAGCGCGAGAGGCAGCGAGGTGCGCGCGTCCTGCTCGGTGGGTGCCCGGCGCCCGGTCTTGTAGTCGACGACGACGAGCGACCCGCCGCGGTCGTCGATCCGGTCGACGCGCCCGAAGAAGGCGAGCGTCGCCGTCTTGAAGGCCACGCCGCGTTCCGTCCCGGTGGGCGGGCGGCCCGAGTCGACGTCGGCCAGGTATGCCGCGACCTCGGCGCTCGTGCGGTCCCGCCACGTGGCGCTCTGGGCTGGATCCCGGAAGCCCACGTCGATCCAGCCGCGCTCGAGAAGGGCCGCGCCCGCGGCGGGGGTTCGGCGGTCGCGCGGAAGATCCCACCAGTCGCGCAGTGCAGCATGGACGGCGATCCCGATCGACGTGTGGGCGCGCTGGGGTCGGCTCGGCAAACGCGGTCGATCCAGGTAGATCATTCGGTAACGGAGCGGGCAGTCCAGCCAGGCGAGCAATCGTGAGGCGCTCGCGGCATATAGGGGCGTGGGCATGCCCGGGAAGGTGCCCTGCCCCGGCCGAGCCCCAGGCGCACCCGCCGCCTCGCTGCTCGGGTGCGTCACTCGGGCACCACGGCGACCCCTGATGCGCACGCCTCGATCTCGGCCAGCACCGCCGGGTCGGTCGACTCCTGGCCGAGGCGGACCGTCTTACCCAGGCCGTGGTAGTCGCTCGACCCGGTGACGAGCAGGCCCAGTCCTTCGGCAAGTCGACGAACACGGGCCCGGGCCGCAGCGTCGTGGTCGGGATGGTCGGCCTCTATGCCGGCGAGCCCAAGACCGGCCAGGCGCTCGACGAGGGCGTCGGGCGTCGCTCTCCCGCGCCGGGTCGCGAACGGGTGGGCCAGCACGCACACGCCGCCCGCCGCCTGGACCAACTCGACCGCTCGGCCGGGTTCCGGTGCGTAGTGACGCACGTAGTACGGGCTGTCGTCGAACAGCCACCGCGCGAACGCCTCGTCACGATGGGCCACCGCACCGGCAGCCACGAGGGCGTCGGCGATGTGCGGACGCCCTGGCGTTGCCCCGGGTGGAACCTGCGCGAGGACCTCGTCGTAGGTCACCGGTATGCCGTCGGCGGCGAGCAATTCGACCATCCGGGCCAACCTCGTCGCCCTGGACTCGCGCGAGCGAGCGAGTTCCTCGGCCAGGGCGGCGTCGGAGGGGTCCACGAGGTAGCCGAGCACGTGGACAGAGCGACTCTCGTCCTCGCACGAGATCTCGACGCCCCGAACGAGTCGAACGCCCACCCGCTGGGCGGCCTCGGCGGCCTCGGACCAGCCGGCGACGGTGTCGTGGTCGGTGATCGCGACCGTGCTGAGCCCGGCTGCGGCGGCCGCCTCCACCAGCGACGCGGGCGAATCCGTCCCGTCGCTGGCCGTCGAATGAGTGTGCAGGTCGATGCCCACGTCGTCAGACTAGGCGCAGTCGCCGCGGCCGCCGGGTTGGCGCCCCAGACCGAGGGTTTGACGTCTTCGCCGACAACTGCCCTGGGCGAAGCGAACTGGGCCTGCGTTGGCCACTGACTTGGATCAGCCAGTGGCCCGGTAGCTCGCGGCATCCGGCTCACCCCCCCGACACTTCTCCGGTCGCCCGAACGCGCCTGACGAGACGCTCAGGGTGACGAAGGTCGGCCCACGTTGCCCGCACCACGGCATACCCGAGAGAACGCAACCGATCCTCGCGGACCTTCTCGGCGATCACCGCCCGGCCGTCGCCGTCCGCGTACTTCACCGCCCCGTCGAACTCCACCACCACTCGCCCACCGACCAACACGTCGACTCGGGCCACGAAGGCCCCTTCCTCATCGAGGATGCTCACCTGGGTCCGTACCGGAAGTCCCGCCAGCGCCAGGATCATCCGGACGACCGACTCCCCAGGGGATTCGGCGCCGCCGTCAACGAAATCGAAGAGCTGGGCCACTCGCCGGCATCCCCTAACGGGCGGTCCCTCACTGGCCGCGCGTTTGAGCTCGGTGGGGGTGAGCAGACCGTGATGCACGGCTGCGTCGGCCGCCACCACCCCGGCGACCAGTCCGCTGGAGGCCGCTGTCGCGACGATGGCATCGGCCAGTCGGGCCACGGGCAACCCGTCCACGCGCCCGACGGCACGCCCCGAGCGAGGGTGGACGAGGACACTCGAAGCGCCGGTCGCCGCACCCACGTCCGATAGCACGTCCACCCGAGCGAGGTCGACGTGCCACAGTGGCATTCCGTGCAGTGCCAGGGCGGCGTGTCGCCACGCGGCATCTCCGGGCCGGGTCAACAGCACCGCGCGCACCGTCATCGCGTAGCGCTCGGAGGGAGCGGCCGCCCGGAACCGTCGGCCGTCGACGAACGCCCCGCGGCGAACCCGCATGAGCTGCCCGGAACGCAGCGCGGACCGTCGTCCGGCCGCGGTCGCGCCCAGCCTGGCCAGCTGATCGCCGGAGATAGCCCCACGCTGATCTCCGAGGGTGCCGACGATGACCTGGTCCATGGCGACGAGCCTGGTCGGTTCTGCAACTTCCCGGTAGGCGTGGGGAGCAGGCCTGTGGACACGGTGGCGAGGCACCAGAGGGGTGTGGACGACGGAGGACCGAGTGACGATGCGACCGGGCAGACGATGTCGATCGGCGCTCTGAACACCGACGACGTCGCCGTCCGGTGCCCTGGCAGTTGCAGGCCACCCCGGCAGTTGCGCGCCACCCTGGCAGGCCCGACCTGCCACACCGCGACACAAGTGCCAAGAGACTCGCCGCGGCACGGCCGGCAGCCGGAAACCGGCACCACATCGACACGGGGAGGCCGCAGCGCGCCGTCCGGCACCCCGGCAGTTGCGCGCCACCTTGGCAGTTGCGCGCCACCCTGGCAGTTGGGCGCCACCCTGGTAGCTGCGCGCCACCCTGGTAGTTGCGCGCCACCCTGGCAGGCCCGACCTGCCACACCGCGACACAAGTGCCAGATCGCGGCCAAACACCGCCCACCCCCGGGCGAACAGACCGGGGCGCGGCGAGACGCCTCACGTCTGCGTCGCCAACCGCCGCCCCTGTGACACGCTGGCCACATGGCTGACTTCGTCGGTGCGCTCGATCAGGGGACGACGAGCACGCGGTTCATGATCTTCGACCACGCCGGCCGCGAAGTCGGTCGCCACCAGCTCGAACACGAACAGATTCTGCCGCGAGCCGGCTGGGTCGAGCACAACCCGCTGGAGATCTGGGAACGCACCCAGACGGTCATCGGATCGGCCCTGGCCAGTAGCGGACTCACCGCCTCAGACCTGGACTCCATGGGCGTGACGAACCAGCGCGAGACGACGCTCGTGTGGGACCGGCATACCGGCCGTCCCTACGCGAACGCACTCGTCTGGCAGGACACCCGCACCGCCGCGATCGCCGCGGCGCTGGACGCCGACGGCCGCGGCGAGGTCATCCGGGCCAAGGCCGGATTACCCCCGGCGACGTACTTCTCCGGCGGCAAGCTGCAATGGCTGCTCGAGCACGTCGACGGCCTGCGCGCCGCCGCCGAGCGCGGGGATGCCCTGTTCGGCACCCCCGACACCTGGGTGATCTGGAACCTCACCGGCGGGCCCCGCGGCGGCCGGCACGTCACCGATGTCACGAACGCCAGCCGCACCATGCTCATGGACCTGGCCACCCTGGACTGGGACGAGGAACTGCTCGGGTTCTTCGGGGTCCCCCGGGCGATGCTGCCGACGATCCTGTCCAGCAGCGACCCCGACGGGTATGCCGCGACGGCCTCGCCGAGCGACTGGGGCGGCCCGATCCGCATCACCGCCGATCTCGGCGACCAGCAGGCGGCCACCGTCGGGCAGGTGTGTTTCGCGGTCGGCGAGGCGAAGAACACCTACGGCACCGGCAACTTCATGCTCCTGAACACCGGAACCGAACCGGTGCGCTCCCGCGCCGGCCTGCTCACCACGGTCGCCTACCGGCTCGGCGACGCACCCGCTGTCTACGCCCTCGAAGGCTCGATCGCCGTCACCGGCAGCGCGGTCCAGTGGCTGCGCGACCAGCTCGGGATCATCCGCAACGCCGGCGAGGTCGAGACCCTGGCCGCCTCCGTGTCCGACGCGGGCGGCATCTACTTTGTCCCGGCGTTCTCCGGCCTATTCGCTCCGTACTGGCGCTCCGACGCCCGGGGCGCGCTCGTCGGGCTGTCCCGGTTCAACACCGCCGCCCACCTGGCCCGGGCGACCCTCGAGGCGATCTGCTACCAGACCAAGGACGTCGCCGACGCGATGACTCTCGACAGCGGGGTACGCCTGGACACCCTCAAGGTCGACGGCGGAGTCACCGCGAACGCGCTCTGCATGCAGATCCAGGCCGACGTCCTCGGCGTCGACGTGAGCAAGCCGGTCGTCGCCGAGACGACCGCCCTCGGCGCGGCATACGGGGCCGGCCTGGCGACCGGGTTCTGGCGCACGACCGACGAACTGCGGGCGAACTGGCAGGAGGATCGGCGCTGGTCGCCGCAGTGGAGCGACGAGCAACGCACGAGTGGGTATGCCGGGTGGCGCAAGGCCGTGGACCGCACCCTGGACTGGACGGACGTCTCGAAGTGAACCCGCTCGCCCTCTCTCCGGCGTATCGCGCCGGCGCCATCGACCGGCTGGCCCAGGCCACCGAACTCGACGTCCTCGTCATCGGCGGCGGCGTCGTGGGCTGCGGCAGCGCGCTCGACGCGGTCACCCGGGGCCTGTCCACCGGATTGGTCGAACAGCGCGACTTCGCCTCCGGCACGTCCAGCCGCAGCAGCAAGCTCGTCCACGGCGGGCTGCGCTACCTGGAGATGCTCGACTTCGGGTTGGTGCGCGAGGCCTTGCAGGAGCGCGGCCTGCTGTTGACCCGCCTGGCGCCGCATCTCGTGCGTCCGGTGCCGTTCCTCTACCCGCTGACCAAGGCGGTGATCGAGCGACCGTACGTCGAGGCCGGTCTGGCCCTCTACGACACCATGGCCCGCGGCAGCGGCACCGACGCCGGCCTGCCCTGGCACAAGCACCTGTCTCGCCGGCAGGCGCTGAAGATCGCGCCGGCGCTGCGCCGGGAGGCGCTCGTCGGGGCCGTGCAGTACTACGACGCGAAGGTCGACGACGCCCGACACACCATGGAACTCGCCCGGACCGCGGCGACCTTCGGCGCAGCGGTAGCCACCCGGGTCGCCGCGGTGGGGTTCCTGCGCCAGGGCGAAAGGGTCACCGGCATCCGGGCCCTCGACAAGGTCACCGGCCGCGAGTTCGAGGTCCACGCCCGCCAGATCGTCAACGCTACCGGGGTGTGGACCGACGAGACCCAGGCGATGATCGGCGAGCGCGGCCAGTTCCACGTCCGCGCGTCCAAGGGCATCCACCTCGTCGTCCCCCGCGACCGGATCCACTCGACCTCGGGGATCATCCTGCGCACGTCGAGCTCGGTGCTGTTCGTCATCCCGTGGGGCCGGCACTGGATCATTGGGACGACCGACACCGACTGGGCCCTCGACAAGGCCCACCCGGCGGCGACCTCGGCCGACATCGCCTACCTGCTGGACAACGTCAACACCGTCCTCACCACCCAGCTCACCCATGAGGACGTCGAGGGCGTGTACGCCGGCCTGCGGCCGCTGTTGGCCGGCGAGAGCGACCAGACCTCGGCCCTCTCGCGCGAACACGTCGTCGCCCACCCGGCTCCGGGCCTCGTCGTCGTCGCCGGCGGGAAGTACACGACGTACCGGGTCATGGCCAAGGACGCCATCGACGAGGCGGCCCGGGCGCTCGGCGGGGACGTCCCCGAGAGCGTCACGGCCGAGATCCCTCTCGTCGGCGCGGTGGGCTACCAGGCGATGTGGAACCGGCGCCAGACCCTCGCCCGCGAATCGGGCCTGCACGTCGAGCGGATCGAGAAGATGCTCATGCGCCACGGCGTGCTCACCGGCGAGATCCTCGCCCTCGTCGCCGCCGACCCTCGGCTCGGCAAGCCGTTGCCCGGCGGCGAGGACTACCTGCAGGCCGAGATTGTCTACGCGGCCTCGCACGAAGGCGCCCGCCACCTCGACGACGTCCTGGCCCGGCGCACCCGACTGTCGATCGAGACGTGGGATCGAGCGGTCGGCGCAGCCCGGCCCGCGGCCGAACTCGTCGCGCCGGTGCTCGGGTGGGACGCCGCAACCATCGACGAGGAGGTCGCGCACTACGAGCAGCGGGTGGCCGCCGAGCGGATCTCCCAGTCGATGCCGGACGACGCGGCGGCCGACGCAGCCCGGCTGGCGGCCCCCGAGCGCGGCTGACCGGCCCCCGAGCGCGGCTGACCGGCGGCCGACGCAGCCCGGCTGGCGGCCCCCGAGCGCGGCTGACCGGCCCCCGAGCGCGGCTGACCGGCAGACCGCTCCGGCCCAGGTCGACGACGGCGATGCCCCCTGTCCGCGTGGCACGATGAACCGGTGAGCGAGCAACAGAAGAAGTCCGACAACCGTCCGCGGCCGACGACCGAGGCGTTCCGGGAGTTCATCCGGTCGGGCTGGGCCCCGCGCGAGGGCACGCTCCCCCAACGAGCCGACGTCGCCCCGTATGCCGCGGCCCGCCGCGAGGCGGTCGGCGAACGGTTCCCCGCGGAGCGGCTCGTCGTCCCGGCCGGCGGTCTAAAGATCCGGTCCAACGACTGCGATTACCCCTTCCGGGCCCACAGCGCGTTCGCCCACCTCACCGGGCTTGGCGCCGACGCCGAACCCGACTCGGTGCTCGTCCTCGAACCACGCCCGGACGGTGGCCACGACGCGGTCCTGTTTTTCCGGCCCCTCGCCGGACGGGACACCGAGGAGTTCTTCGCCGACAGCAGGGTCGGCGAGTTCTGGGTCGGGGCGCGGCCCAGCCTCGAAGACGTCGAGGCCGCGCTGGGGATCACGGCCCGCCACGTCGACGACCTGCCCGACGTGCTCGCCAAGGACGCCGGCGTCGTGGCGATCCGGGTGGTCCGCGACGCCGACCGCGACGTCGCCGACCTCGCCGACCGAGTCCGCAGCGAAGCCGGTCGCGAGGTCGGCGAGGGCACCGTCGATGCCGACGACGAGCTCGCGGCATACCTGTCGGTGTTGCGGATGACCAAGGATGAGTGGGAGGTCGACGAACTGCGCGCCGCAATGACCGCGACGAAGGTCGGCTTCGAGGCGGTCATCGCCGCGCTCGCGGATGCCGTGCACAGCGACCGCGGCGAGCGGTGGGTCGAGGGAGTCTTCGCCCTGCACGCCCGCGCCCAGGGCAACGGCGTGGGCTACGACTCGATCTGCGCAGCCAGCGACCACGCCAACACGCTGCACTGGATCCGCAACACCGGGCCGGTGCACCCCGGCGACCTCGTCCTGCTCGACGCCGGCGTCGAAGTCGAGAGCCTCTACACCGCCGACATCACGCGGACCCTGCCCGTCGACGGCACCTTCACCGACGCGCAGCGCGAGATCTACGACGCCGTGTATGCCGCGCAGCAGGCCGGGCTCGACGCCATCCGGCCGGGGGCGACCTTCGGGGACATCCACAAGGCGGCGATCCGCGTCGTCGCCGAACGGCTGCACGACTGGGGGGCGCTGCCCGAGGGGATCGACGTCGAGGCCACCCTCGACGAGGAAACCGGGCAGTACCACCGCCGGTGGATGGTCCACGGGACGAGCCACCACCTGGGCATCGACGTGCACGACTGCGCGCTGGCCACCCGGGCGGAATACATCGACGCCCCACTACGACCCGGGATGGTCCTCACCGTCGAGCCGGGGCTGTACTTCAAGGCCGACGACCAACTCGCCCCGGAGCGGTTCCGCGGCCAGGGGGTGCGGATCGAGGACGACGTGCTCGTCACCGCGACCGGATACGAGGTGCTCTCCGCGGACTTCCCGCGCAGCTCGCGCGACGTCGAGGCCTGGATCGGCGAGGTCCGGCGTCGCTGACGCCTCGCACGACGTCGAGGCCTGGATCGGCGAGGTCCGGCGTCGCTGACGCCTCGCGCGACGTCGAGGCCTGGATCGGCGAGGTCCGACGTCGCTGACGCCTCGCACGTCAGTGCGCTCGTCCGCCGCTTGTCCGCGCCGTCGTTCCGCCGACGTCCGCGCCGTTCGACCGCGCTGTCCGACCGCCCGCCGCCAAGCACGACCGAGGTGCTGCAAGCGTTTGCGACACGCCGGTGGCTATTGCAGGATGTCCGCGTGTATCGCCAGGTCCGGACGTAGCCTCTTTTGAGCATATGGCGCCGAACCGACGTCCAAGTGAACTACCGTGGCCCTGCGGTAATCCGGGGGTTGTGGGGCGTGATGGGGGTTTGACATGGTCATGATGCAAGGCACCGGTCGCGTGACCGCCGAGTGCGAGCGGTGCCACGCGGTGCCGTCCGGTCCGGGAGGCAACCGCACCTGGGCCGACGGCGAGAGTGCCGTCCGAGCCTTGACCGGCGACCACGGCTGGGAGTTCTCCGACCGCGGCGTCACCTGCCCGGCCTGCGCACGCCAGCAATGGTGCGAGGTCACCGGACACGCCTACGGGCCCTGGGCGCCGATGCCCGACACCGAGCTCGTCGTGCGCACCTGCACCGCCTGCGGGTCCCAGGACCACGCGCCGGCATACGTCCGCTCGCCCATCGGCCGTCACGTCGCCTGATCCGAGCCCGCTCGGCCGGCCGGTCGGTCCGGCGGGTCGACAGCGCAGTGCCGACGACTCAGTTCTGGGTGGCCTCGGCGGGTGGTGGGAACCCGGTGGGGGCGATGATCCCGACCTTGGTCAACGTCTCGCGGGCCCGTTGAGCGACCTTGTGCTCGACGAGGATCTCGAACCGCCCCGGCACGATCTGACTCACCGACGTGAAATCGCGTTGCCCGCGGGTCAGTCCGTAGCCGACCGCCGCCCACACCATCCCGAATACCGCCCCGAAAAGCATCGTCGAGGCCACCAGCGGAAACGGCGTCGTGCCGGTGGAGAACAGGGACAAGATCACACCGACGAACAGACCCATCCAAATGCCCGACAGGGCTCCCCCGACCAGCACCCTGCCCCAGCTGAGCCGGCCGGTCACCCGTTCGAGCTGGCGCAGTTCGGTGCCGACGATGAGGCAGTTCTGGACCGGGAACTGGGCATCGGACAGCGCATCGACGGCCCGTTGCGCCTCGGCGTACGTCTCGAACGTGCCCACCGACATCGGATAGTCGAGGGTGAGGGCGGCGAAGGGCGCCCGGACCTGCCGCGGCTGCATACTCATTTCGCTAGTGTCCCATTCGCGCCCGAGATCGGCCTGCGGCGGCTGCCCGAGCGTGCTGCCGGTGGGCCGCGGTGGCCCCAGATGGCGCGCCCGCGGCATACCGGCGCGGCTCAGCCCTTGAGCTTGTACTCCTCCAGCAGACGCCGGCCGATGATCATCTTCTGGATCTCGGCCGTGCCCTCGCCGATGAGCAGCATCGGGGCCTCGCGGTAGAGCCGCTCGATCTCGTACTCCTTGGAGTACCCGTAGCCGCCGTGGATCCGGAAGGACTGCTCGACGACGTCGGCGCAATACTCGGCGGCGAGGTACTTGGCCATGCCGGCCTCGAGGTCGTTGCGGGCGCCGGAGTCCTTGATCCGGGCCGCCTTGACCATCATCTGGTGGCAGGCCTCGACCTTCGTGCCCATGTCGGCCAGCCGGAAGAGGATGCCCTGGTGCTCGGCGATCTTCTTGCCGAAGGTCTCCCGCTGCTGCGCGTAGGCGACGCCCAGTTCGAAGGCCCGCCGCGCCACCCCACAGGCCCGCGAGGCGACGTTGACCCGACCGACCTCGACCCCGTCCATCATCTGGTAGAAGCCCTTGCCCGGCACGCCACCGAGGATCTGGTCGGTCGTCGTGCGGTAGCCGTCGAAGACGAGCTCGGTCGTGTCGACGCCCTTGTAGCCCATCTTGTCGATCTTGCCGGGCACGATGAGCCCGGGCGCGGTCTCGCCGAACCCGGACTCCTTCTCGACGAGGAAGGTCGTGAGGTTCTTGTAGACCGAGCTCTCGCCGAGGTCGGTCTTGACGAGCACGGCGACGAGGTTGCTCGACCCGCCGTTGGTCAGCCACATCTTCTGGCCGTTGATCGTCCACGTCTCGCCGTCGCCCTTGACCGCCTTCGTGGAGATCGCCGCGACGTCGGAGCCGAGGGCCGGCTCGCTCATCGAGAAGGCCCCGCGGACCTCACCGGTGGCCATCCGGGGCAGGTACTTCTGCTTCTGCTCCTCGGTGCCGTGCTGGATGAGCATGTACGCGACGATGAAGTGGGTGTTGATGATGCCGCTGACGCTCATCCACCCGCGGGCGATCTCCTCGACGCACAGCGCGTAGGTCAGCAGCGACTCGCCGAGCCCGCCGTACTCCTCGGGGATCATCAGGCCGAAGATCCCCATCTCCTTCATCCCGTCGACGATGGCCTGGGGGTACTCGTCGCGGTGCTCCAGCTCCGTCGCGACCGGGATGATCTGCTCCTCGACGAACTGGCGCACCAGGGCGAGCAGTTCGGTCTGATCCTCGGTGAGTCCGGCGGTCTGCTGCAGTCGGGACATGGGTTCTCCACCTCGTCGTGGTCGGGTCGCGCACGGTTCTGCGGCTATCTGCGAGTATGCCGTTCCGGTGCGCTGCCCGAGCAGGGGCCCCCAGTGTGAACCGCCCCACCCGGCGGCGGGTCGCTCCTAGCCCCGCGTCTTGGCAGTTGGGCGCCGTTATGGCAGGTCCGACCTGCCAGGACACCACCGAAGTGCCACCAAGGGCCTTCGTGGCACTTGGCGCCGGACGGAGCCGCTACGGGCTCGCGCCTCGCCGGCTCGGACGGAGCCGCTACGGGCTCGGCGCCTTGCCGGCTCGGACGGAGCCGCTACGGGCTGGCCGCCTTGCCGGCCCGGCCGGCGCGGGGTCCTGGGCCGCGGCCTCTCGCCGGGCCGCGGCTTCTGCCTCGGCCCACACCGCGTGCCCTGGCGGCCAGCAGCCAGGAGCGCAGGGCGGCAACGAAACGCGGATCGCCGAAGTAGTTGACGTGGTAGATCTCGCTGTTCGTCCCGAAGGAGTAGGTGTCGGCGACGAAGCCGCCGACCGCCGCGTCGATCGAGGACATTGACCACACGTCGACGACGAGGTCGTTGTCGTCCCGGAAGATCCGGTCGACCAGGCCTTCGGCGAGGCGCACGGCCAACTCCCTGGGAAAGTCCTTCGGGAGGTGGTCGAGGTCCTGCAGCGTCACGTGGAAGTTCGACGACACGACGTACCACGGTGTACCCGGCGCCGGCTGGCCCGGTTGGGTCTGGTTGATCCCCGTGACGAACGGCCCGCCCGGTGTCATCGCGGCCAGCCCGGGTATGCCGCCGTGCGAGTCCGCGGCATACGAGACGAGGTACTTGACCAGCGCGCCGAGGCCCTTGACGACCCCGACGACGACCGCAGACACGGGAGCGCCACCGGGCAGGCCGGCCACGACCCCTGCGGTGACCATGGTGAGGTTGGTGACGATGTCGACGAGGTCGTGCCAGCGCTCGGGGTTGGCGAGGTTGGTGCCGGCGTTGGTGGCCGCGACGAAGACGACCTTGTCGACCGAGCCGTTCCAGCCCGAGGACGGCAGCAACTGCTCGGCGAAACTGCGCACGACGAGCCCGCCTCGGCTGTGGCAGACGACGTCGACGGTGACCCCCGACGTCACCCCGCCGATGCGCCCGAGCAGGTCGTTGGCGTTGGCCAACGGGTCGACCGACAGCGTCTTGTGGTCGTAGCCGATGACCGCGTCGTAGCGGGCGAGGGCGTCGGTGAGGAACGCCCGGCCCTCGTCGGTGAGTCCGAGCACGCCGTAGGCCGAGGCCGTCGAGGAGAACGTGCCGTGGACGAAGAGCAGGACCCGCGCGGGTCGGCCGGTCGGCAGCCCCACCTGGTCGAGCCGGTCCACCCGTGTCCAGGTGGTGGGATCGGGCGACGGCATGTGGACGATGCCCTCGTGGACGAACCGTTCGAGCACGTCGATGACCTTGCCGACGAGCACCGGAGCCGCGAAGCGCAGCACTGTGACTCGCAGGACGCCGGTGAGCAGGTCGCCGAACAGGCCTCTCGTGCGGCTCGTCGACCGGGCGCGGCGTGAGGCCCGAGTCGGCGCGGCCGGGTGGCGCAGCGGGATCTCGAAGGACACGGTGCGCCGGGCCTGGCCACGCGGCATACTCCGCGCGGTCGTGACCGGGCCGAACTCGGCCGGAAGGTGCCAGGAGTAGCAGCCGTCCTGTTCGACGAGCACGACGGCCGCCTCGCCGGCCGCGACCTCGAGCCCGATCCGCACGGGGTCGGGGGCGGCCGCGGCGGCCCGGTCCAAGGCCCGGGCCGGCTTCGGCGTGATCTGGACCTCCTCGACGAAACGGAAGTCGCTCTGGCCCAGCGAGTCCAACAGGGCCGCGTGGGACGCCTCGGCGCTCGACCCCAGGTCCCTGTCGCGTTGCGGTCGCCCCAGGGTGTGCGTCGCCGGGTAGGTCACGCGCAGGCTGCCCTGCGCGAGTCGTCTGGACGGCATACCTCTCCTTGTCCGCAAGCCCGTCACCCGGACGCGCCCGCTGGCCGCCGATCACCCCTGTCCAGGGCACACTCTCTCGCGGCGGAAGAGGAGGCGCACGTGAGTCGAGATACCGCCGCGCCGGGAAACGCGTCGGAAAAAACCCGTTGCGGGTATGCCGCCTCCGCCGCCACCGTAGTGACCGGTCGGCGCCGCGCCGACCGTCCCGAGCTTCGAGGAGGGCCGCTGAGATGTCGCACACCGTCCTGGGCGCCGTCGGCACCCGTCCCACCCACACCTCGGAGCACACCCATGAGCACTCCCCGGGATCCTGCCCGGATCACCAACGACCCCGACGGCATCTTCGCAGTCGACACTCGGCCTGACGCGCCGCCCGAGGGGACGAGCTGGTCGTCCTGGGACGGCGCCTCGCACGGCCCATCCCCTCGACCCGACTGGGTCGTCACCGAGCTCGGCGCCGTCGACGCCGACCTCGGCATCCTCAAGACCGGCAAGGAGGCCGACGTCCACGTCGTGCGCCGCTGGGTCCCTGACCAAGGCCACCGAGAGGCGGTCATGGCGGCCAAACGCTTCCGGGACTCCACGCATCGGCTGTTCCACCGCGACGCCGGCTACCTCGACGGGCGGCGAGTGCGCCGCTCGCGCGAGACCCGGGCGATGGCCCGCCGCACGGACTTCGGCAAGGAGGTCATCGCCGCGCAGTGGGCCGGCGCGGAATTCGCAACGCTGGCCCGGCTGTGGACCCTCGGTCTCCCGGTGCCCTACCCCGTGCAGCTCGACGATCGTGAGCTGCTCATGGAACTGGTCCTCGACCCCGACGGCCAGCCGGCCCCGAGGCTGGCCCAGGCCAGGCCCGACCAGCGGCTGCTGCCCGAGCTCTTCGAGCAGCTGCGCCACGTCATGGAGCAGCTCGCGGACCTCGGGTGGGCGCACGGCGACCTGTCGGCCTACAACGTCCTGCTCGCGGGCGATCGGCTCGTCGTCATCGACTGGCCGCAGATCGTCGACGTCGTCGGCAACCCCAACGGGATGGCCTACCTCGAGCGCGACGCGCGCACCGTCGCGGAGTGGTTCACCCGTCGGGGGTATGCCGTGGACGCGGACGAACTCGTCGGCGATCTCGTCGCCGTGGCGAGCGGCCGCTGGTGACGCCCCGGTGGACTAGCCGGCCGAAAGCGCGTCGATGGCCTCTCGGGTAGCCAGCACCTTGCGGGCGGTGTCGACGTGCAGGTTCTCGATCATCTTGCCCTGGTAGGTCGCCACCCCCTTGCGTTCGGCCAACGCCTGCTCGAACGCGGCGATGAGTCCGCGAGCGTCCTGGACCTGCTCGTCGCTCGGGGCGTAGATCCGGTTGCACGGCTCGACCTGGCCCGGATGGATGAGCGTCTTGCCGTCGAAACCCATGGCCCGGCCCTGGCGGCATTCGGCCTCGAAGCCCTCGGCGTCCTTGACGTCGTTGTAGACCCCGTCGACGATGGCGATCCCCGCCGCCCGAGCGGCCAACACGGCATACGCGAGCGCCGGCAGCACCGGCTCGCGCCCCGGCACGTGCAGCGCGTCGAGTTCCTTGACCAGGTCGTTGGTGCCCATGACGAGCACGGCGAGCCGCTCGGATGCCGCCGCGAGCTTGCGTGCCCCGAGGATCGCCTCGGGGGTCTCGACCATGGCCCAGAGCTTGGTGTGGGCCGGCGCGCGGTTCTTCTCCATGGCCTTGACGAGGGCCTTGACTTCCTTGGCCGAGCCGACCTTGGGCACGACGATCCCGTCGGGTCCGGCCTGACAGGCCGCCTTGAGGTCGCCGTCGTGCCACTGCGTGCCGACCCCGTTGACCCGGATGGTCAGCTCACGCCGGCCGTACTCGCCCGAGCGCACCGCCGCGCAGGCGGACTCGCGTGCAGCGTCCTTGGCGTCCGGCGCCACCGCGTCCTCGAGGTCGAGGATCAACGCGTCGACCGGCATGGTCTTGGCCTTTTCCAACGCGCGTTCGTTGGACGAGGGCATGTAGAGCACCGACCGACGCGGGCGGTATGCCGCGCCCGCACTCACTTCGGGCCGCCGTCCAGGCCGTACAGCGCGGCGAGCTCGGGGTCGGTCCTGGAGAGCCGCTCGGCAAGCTCGATCATCACGAGGCACTGCTTGAGGCTGGCGTCGTCCTCCATCTTGCCGTCGAGCATCACCGCCCCGGTGCCGTCGCCCATGGCCTCCTTGACCCGTCGGGCGTGCGCGACGTCGGCAGCCGAGGGGCTGAACACCTTCTTGCCGATAGCGATCTGGACCGGGTGCAGCGACCAGGCGCCGACACATCCGAGCAGGAACGCGTTGCGGAACTGGTCCTCGCAGGCGACGACGTCCTTGATGTCGCCGAACGGGCCGTAGTACGGGTAGATGCCCGCGGCGGCGCAGGCGTCGACCATCCGGGAGATCGTGTAGTGCCAGAGGTCCTGCTGGTAGACCGCCCGATCGGCCTCGATCTGGCCGTCGGGGGGGTCCTGCCGGACGAGGTAGCCGGGGTGTCCGCCGCCGACTCGGGTGGTCTTCATCCGCCGGTCGGCGGCGAGGTCGGCCGGGCCGAGCGAGAGGCCCTGCATGCGCGGGGAGGCCGAACAGATCTGCTCGACGTTGACCATGCCGCGGGCGGTTTCGAGGATGGCGTGCACGAGGATCGGGCGGGTCAGGCCGGCTCGGGCCTCCAGCTGGGCGAGGATCCGGTCGACGTAGTGGATGTCCTCGGCCCCCTGGACCTTGGGGACCATGATGACGTCGAGCTTGTCGCCGATCTCGGTGACCAGGGTGGTGAGGTCCTCGAGGATCCACGGCGAGTCGAGGGCGTTGACCCGGGTCCACAGTTGGGTGAGGTCGCCGAAGTCGGTGGCCTTACCGATCTGGACCAGGCCGGCGCGCGCGGCGTCCTTGTTGTCGGCCTTGACGGCATCCTCGAGGTTGCCCAGCAGCACGTCGACGGTGCCGACCATCTCGGGGATCTTCGCGGCCATCTTCGCGTTGCTCGGATCGAAGAAATGGATGACCCGGGACGGCCGTGCCGGCACGGAGGTCAGCGGTTGCGGCGCCCCGACCGCGAGCGGGGCGTAGAAGTCCTTGGGATGACGCATGGGAGCTCCTGGAACGGCACGACGGCGGGCTGCCTACCGAACCTAGCAGCGCCGCTCTTCTAGGCTGACGGCATGTCGGCCACACCACTAGGGGTTAGCGAGCTCGTCGACGCGGCCATGCGCGCGAGCGGCATCCTGTGGATCGACACCGGCGAGCGGCGGTATGCCGGGTGGCACGCGTGGGTCGACGGCACGGACGACACCGGCCTGGGGCCCACGGCATACCTCGTCAACGGCCCCGGCGAGCAGCACCTGCCGTGGCTGCCCCACGAGGTCGTCCTCGTCCTGCGCAGCCGGGACACCGGGGGGCAACTGCTGCGCCTCCGTGCCCGCCGCGACGTGCTCACCGACGCCGATCCCGAGTGGGAGGTCGCCACGGCCGCCCTCGCCGCGATCCGCGTGGGAGCCACCGCGGACCTGCCGCACCGCTGGGCGCAGGAGTGTACGGTGACTGCCCTGCGGCCCTTCGGAGAACCGTTGGACGTGCCCGGATCGCACACCGACGAACTGGTGACCGCCTCGGTGGCATCGTGGCTGCCGGCGGACCCGACGCCACGCCGCCCCGCTCGGGGCTGAGGCCGGCCGCGACGGCGCGCTGGCGGTCTAGCCTTGGCCCCGTGAGCCTGCCGTCGCGGATCTACGTCGGTCGGCTGGCCGGGATGAGCGTGTTCGACCCGCTCGGGGACCCGGTCGGCCGGGTCCGCGACGCCGTCGTGACGTTCCGGACCGACAGCATCGGTCGGCCCCGAGTCATCGGGCTCGTGTTGGAGGTCCCGGCGCGCAAACGGGTGTTCGTCCCGATGACCCGGGTGACCTCCATCGACGCCGACCAGGTCATCACGACGGGCCTGGTCAACATGCGCCGGTTCGAGCAGCGGGCGACCGAGACCCTCGCCGTCGCCGAGCTGTTCGACCGCAAGGTCACGGTGCGCTCCCCCGAAGGCCCGTATGCCGCGACCGTCGAGGACCTGGCCATCGACCTGAGCCGCAAGGACTGGGTCATCGCCAAGGTCTTCTGCCGCAAGGTCACCGCATCCCGCGGGCTGCGCTTCTCGCGACGCCGCGGGGAGACCCACACCGTCGACGTGTCGAGCGTGTCCGGACTGCAGGACGTCGCCGAAGAACAGAGTGCCGAGCGACTGCTCGAGGCCTACGACGACCTCAAGGTCGCCGACCTCGCCGAAGTCATCCACGACCTCAACCCCCAACGCCGGGCCCAGGTCGCTGCGGCCCTCGACGACAACAAGCTCGCCGACGTGCTCGAAGAACTGCCCGAGGACGACCAGGTCGAGATCCTCGCCGGTCTGGACACCGAACGCGCCGCGGACATCCTCGAGGCGATGGAGCCCGACGACGCCGCGGACCTGTTGGCCGAGCTGCCCGCCGATCAGCAGGAGGACCTGTTGCAGCGGATGGAGCCCGACGAGGCGGCGCCGCTGCGCCGGCTGCTCACCTATGACGAGAACACCGCCGGCGGACTCATGACGACCGAGCCGGTCATCCTCGGACCCGAGGCGACCATCGCCGAGGCGCTGGCGGTCGTCCGCCAGGAGGAGCTTGCGACGACCCTTGCCACGACGGTGTTCGTCTGCCGCCCTCCGTTGGAGACCCCGACCGGACGCTTCCTCGGGTTGGTCCACATCCAACGGCTGCTGCGCGAGCCGCCGCACGCCTCGGTCGGATCGGTCATCGACAAGATCAAGCCGCTCGAGCCGACCGCCACGGTCGACCGGGTGCACCGGATGCTCGCGACCTACGACCTCGTCGCGGTGCCCGTCGTCGACGAGGACGGCCACTTCCTCGGCGCGGTCACCGTCGACGACGTCCTCGACCACATCCTGCCCGAGGACTGGCGCGAGGACCGCGACGAGGTGGCCCATGGCTGACCGGTCTCGGCGCATTGACCAGCCGCGCGAGTTCAGCCGCCGTTCCTTCCTCACCACCCCCGCCGTGTCGCAGGAGACGTTCGGGGTGTGGAGCGAGCGGTTCGCCCGGTTCATGGGGACCCCTCAGTTCCTCATCGGCCTCACCGTCTTCGTCATCGTCTGGCTGGTGTGGAACACCTATGCGCCCCCTGCTTGGCAGTTCGACCCCCGCGAGCTCAACTACACCCTGCTCACGCTCTTGTTGTCGCTGCAGGCCTCGTATGCCGCTCCGCTGATCCTGCTCGCCCAGAACCGCCAGGCCGACCGCGACCGGGTGGCCCTCGAACAGGACCGAGCGCGCGACGAGCGCAACCTCGCCGACACCGAGTTCCTCACCCGAGAGGTGGCTGCCCTTCGCCTGGCCCTGCGCGAGTCGGCCAGCCGCGACTTCGTGCGTTCGGAGCTGAGGGAGTTGCTCGAAGAGTTGGAGAGCCGGGGCATGCTGGCCCCCGCCGTCGAGGGTGTCGAGACGGCCCGGCCACGCAAGAAGAAGCGCTCCGACCCACCGCCCCGCCGCTCGGAGCCGTGACTGAGGCGGCATACCCCGATCTGGCACTTCCGTCGCGCTCTGGCAGGTCCGATCCGCCACAGCACAACTGCGCCGTTGTCCCCGTCGCCCTGACCGGCCGCCCGCCAGGGCACACCGGCGCCGGACGGCAGCCTGATGGGGACGCCCGCCGTCTGGAGACGGGACGAGGGGCACGGCATACCGACCTACGATGGTCCCTATGCCCGCCCCCACCCAGGACGCCCTGCTCGCCGCTCTCGCCACCGTCAACGACCCCGAGATCCACCGGCCGATCACCGAGCTCGGCATGGTCAAGTCGGTCGCCGTCGACGAGGCCGGCCAAGCCACCCTCGAGCTGTACCTCACCGTCGCCGGCTGTCCGCTCAAGGACACCCTGCGTCGCGACACCACGACCGCCTTGCTCGGGGTCGACGGCGTGACCGCCGCCCAGGTCCGCATGGACGTGATGAGCGACGAGCAGCGCGCCGCCCTGCGCACCAAGCTGCGAGGCGGCGCAACGGAGCGCGAGATCCCCTTCGCCAAGGCCGGCTCGCTCACGCGCGTGTATGCCGTGGCTTCAGGCAAGGGCGGGGTCGGCAAGTCGTCGGTGACGGTCAACCTCGCCGCGGCGATGGCCGAGTCCGGCCTCTCGGTCGGGGTCGTCGACGCCGACGTCCACGGGTTCTCGGTGCCGCGGATGCTCGGGGTGAGCGGCCGACCGACCCAGGTGGACGACATGATCCTGCCGCCCACCTCGCACGGGGTGCGGGTCATCTCGATCGGGATGTTCGTGCCCGGCAACCAGCCGGTCGTCTGGCGCGGACCGATGCTGCACCGAGCGCTGCAGCAGTTCCTCGCCGACGTGTTCTGGGGTGACCTCGACGTCCTGCTGCTCGATCTCCCACCGGGCACCGGCGACATCGCCATCTCGGTCGGACAGTTGTTGCCCGGCGCGGAGATCCTCGTCGTCACGACCCCACAGCAGGCCGCCGCCGAGGTCGCCGAACGCGCCGGGGCGATCGCCCTGCAGACCCACCAACGCGTCGTCGGTGTCGTCGAGAACATGTCATGGTTGGCCCTGCCCGACGGGACCCGCCACGAGGTGTTCGGCTCCGGCGGGGGCGCCGCGGTCGCCGAGTCGCTGACCCGGGCGATCGGGGCGCCTGTGCCCTTGCTCGGGCAGGTTCCGCTCGACGCTGCCCTGCGGGTCGGCGGGGACGACGGTATGCCGGTCGTGCTCAGCGAGCCGAGCAGCCCCGCCGCCGTCGCCTTGCGCGAGATCGCCGCCACCTTGACGACCCGGGCCCGCGGCCTGTCGGGTCGTTCCCTGGGCCTGAGCCCCACCGCGCGCTGAGCCTGTTCCCGACACGGCCACTCGGGACACTGTCACGTCACGTCGCGTCGGTGTCCCAGGGGGTCGGGCGCGGCGGATCCCCTCTCGTGCCGACGGGGCCAGCCGCCGACCGGGAGGTCGGATCGGACGCCGCCGCCTCCGGCCCGGAGCTCGCGGCCTCGCCAGTGGTCGGTTCGGGCTCGCGCAACGCCTCACGCACGATCCGGCGTGGGTCGTACTGCCTCGGGTCGTATTGACGCCAGTCGACCTCATCGAACTCCGGGCCGAGTTGGTCCTTCAACGAGGCCCGAGCGGATTCGGCCATAGCCCGGACCTGACGGACCCCCCGGCCGAGCTTCGCGGCATACTCGGGCAGCCGTTCCGGGCCCAGGACGATGATCGCGACGATGACGAGGACAACGAGTTCGTAGCCGTTGATGTCGAACATCGTCGGGCGCCGGTCAGCCCGCGGCTTGCAGCGTCATGGTGAGGTCGAGCCGTTGACCGTCTCGGTCGACCTTGAGGTGGACCGTGTCACCGACACTGTGCGCCCGGATGGCGACGACGAGGTCGTCCCGGGTGGTGATCTTGCGGCCGTCGAACTCGACGACGACGTCCCCGTCGCGCAAGCCGGCCGCCGCGGCGGGGCTGTTCGGAGTGACCCCGCCGGGGCTGACGATCCGGGCGCCCTCCCCGTCGTAGCGGGCGTCGAGGGAAACACCGATGACGGGGTGCAGGGCCTTCCCCGTGGAGATGAGCTGCTGGGCGGTCTTGAACGCCTGGTCGCTGGGGATGGAGAACCCCACGCCGATGTTGCCGCCGGTGCTGCTCGTCCCTGGGATCCGGGCGATCGCCGAGTTGACCCCGATGACCTTGCCGTTCATGTCCAGCAGCGGGCCGCCGGAGTTGCCCGGGTTGATCGCGGCGTCGGTTTGGATCGCGTTGATGTAGCTCGTCTCGCCGCCGTCACCGGCCGCCACTGGGCGATTGAGCGCCGAGACGATGCCGCTGGTCACCGTGGCCTCGAGCCCGAGCGGGGCGCCCACGGCGATGACACCGTCGCCGACGACAACGTCCGCCGAGCGCCCGAAGGTCAATGGCGTGAGGTCGGTGCGGGCCACGTGCAGCACCGCGAGGTCGTACGAAGCGTCCCGGCCCACGATCGTCGCGTCGACACTGGCGCCGTCGGCGAGAACGACCCGGATCGACCCGGACGCGGCGACCGACGAGACCACGTGGTTGTTCGTGAGGACGTGGCCGGCCGTGTCGATGACGAAGCCCGAGCCGGTGCCCGACCCGTCCGGACCCTTGATCTTCACCGTCACGACGCTGGGCAACGCGGTCGCGGCGATCTTCGCGATGCTGCCGTCGGGCCGAGTCGTGATCCCCGGGATCGGCGCGGGCAGGGCGGGTTGGTTCGGTCGGCTGGCGAGGCGATCTCCGACGAGGTATGCCGCTCCGCCACCGAGCAGGCCCGCGGTCAGGCCGACACCGGCGGCAGCGATGAGGATCCGCGCGGTTCCCTTCGACGGCGACCCGCCGGGCGTCGCGAGGGCCGCCGGCGGCTGACCCGGGGGTCGCACCGGCTCCACCCAGATGGGCCTAGTGGACTCGGTCGGATGGGCCCACGGCGGCGCCGGCGGTGCCTGACCCCACGGCGGCGATCCCATGGCTCCTGGCGGCCCGGCGGGCGGGACCTGGAACGAGACCTGGCCCGCCGGGCCCGGTGGGGTCCTCGACGGGTCGTCCGGCCACGGGATGGTCGGACGATCGGGGTGCTCGGTCATGAGCCGGCGCGCTCCAGGTATTCGACGACGCGGGCCGGCAATAGCGGCGCGCGATGGACCGGACCGACGTTACTCGGACTGGCCGTCCCGCGCATGATGGCGTTCGGTGCAAAGCCCACCTGCAGGACGGCGGCGCTGCCCCCCTGGGTCACGGCGGGGGCGGGAATCGGCGCGGTCGCGACGGTCGGTCCGACGGCGGCCGCCAGACACCAGGCTGCGACCGCCGAGGCACCGGCCGCGACCCCCGCGAGCATCGTCGCCCGGCGGGGCGAGAGGTGCTGAGCCGGGGCGGACGGCGCGACGGTGGCCAGCCGGCCGCGAGGCGCGCCGGCACACATGAAGGTCCCGCGAGGGGATGCCGGGGTCGACTGCGCGGACTGATCCGTCGAGGCGGTCGGGCTCAGACTCCCGCCGAGCCCGAGCAGCAACTGGTGCAGGCTCGAGGATGGGCCGTGTTGCGGGTCGGCGCGCAGGGACACCAGCAGGACCCGCTCCTCATCGACGGCGTACCGGCATCCGATACACACCGTGACGTGCCGGTCGAACGCCAACAGCGACCTCGGGTCGAGCCGGCGGTCGACATAGGCGCTGACCTGGTCGCCGAGGTGTCGGGTCATCGAGCCCCCGGGAGCGCCGCAGCGGGGCGGGGTAGGCCGGGTCGAGCCGGGCGACGGGAGGGGTCGGGGGCGCTCGCCGGTGCCCGGTGGGACAACGCCTCACGCAGTTGCGCCCGGCCGCGGTGGATCCGCGAACGCACCGTGCCGAGCTTGACCCCCAAGGTCGCCGCGATCTCCTCGTAGGACAGGCCCTCGATGTCGCACAGCACCACGGCCGCGCGGAAGTCCGCCGGCAGCGCGTCGAGCGCGCGCTGAATGTCGTCGTCGAGGTGGTTCCTCTCGAATACCTGCTCCGGGCCTGGCTCGCCGGTCGCCATCCGGGTGGCGGCGTCTTCGGGCAAGGCGTCGAACCGGATGCGCTGCTTACGGCGCATCTTGTCGAGGAAGACGTTCGTCGTGATCCGGTGCAACCAGCCCTCGAACGTGCCCGGGGTGTAGCTGTGCAACGACCGGAAGACGCGGATGAACACGTCGTGGGTGAGGTCCTCGGCGTCGTGCGGGTTGCCGGTCAGGCGGTAGGCCAGCCGGTAGACCCGAGCGGAATGTGCCGTGACGATCTCCTCCCAGGTGGGCGGAGTCCAGCCCAAGTCGGGGGGCTCCGTCTGGGCGACGGCGAGCGTGTCGGTCACGTGCATCACTTTCCTGATCGAACCGGTAACGACTATGACGCGCGAGGCAGCTGCAATGTTCCCGCCCCGGTCGTGAATCCACTGTGACCCACCCGCGGGTCCTGTGCCATCAGGGTCGTCCCTGACTTCACCCGGACCCGCCGCCCAGCGGTCCGGTCACCCTGCGGCCCCGTTGCTGGCCGGGGACCGAACGGGCTAATAGGGTGTGCGCCATGAGCACACCACGGGCGGCGGGCTGGGCCTACGCCGACGAGTTCGTCGCCGAGCCGGCGATCATCGCGGCGGCTCGGCAGCGGGCCGAGGAACTCGGCGCGGACTCGGTGGCCGCAGGCGCGGGGCCGGTCCTGCGCATGATCGCCGCCGCGACGACGCCCAAGGCCGTGGTCGAGATCGGCACCGGGGCTGGCGTGTCGGGGCTGTGGCTGCTGGCCGGCATGCCCGCCGACGGAGTGCTCACGACCATCGACGTCGACGCCGAGCACCAGCGCGCCGCGCGGCTCGCCTTCGGCGAGGCCGGCATCCCCCATCAGCGCACCCGGGTCATCGGCGGTCGCGCTCTGGAGGTGCTCGGCCGGATGACCGACGGCGCATACGACCTCGCGTTCGTCGACGGCGCGCCCCAGGAGTACCCGGCATACGTCGAGCAGGTCACCCGGCTGCTGCGTCCAGGTGGTGTCCTCGTCATCGACGGGATGTTCGGCCGGGGCACGGTGGCCGACCCGGCGGCTCGCGACGAACTCACCCGGACTCTGCGCGACCTCGGCAAGTCGCTGCGCGACGACGAGGTGTACACGAGCACCGTGCTCATCCCGGTCGGCGACGGCCTGCTCGTCGCGGTCAAGCACTGATCGGAGGGCGCAGGCCCGGCACGACCAAGCCCCCGCGCTCCGAGTGGAGCCGGGGGCTGACCGTCTGGCGTCGGGGTTCTGGGTCAGGAGACTCCGTCACACCCCTGGATGGCGTCGCGCAGTGCCGCAGCCTCGTCGGGCGTCATCTCGACGACCAGTCTGCCGCCACCCTCGAGGGGCATGCGCAGGACGATCCCGCGGCCCTCCTTGGTGACCTCCAGCGGACCATCGCCGGTCCTCGGCTTCATCGCCGCCATGGTTCCCCTTCCTCGGAATCCAGGCCCTAGCGTCACCGCGGTCCCTTGGCGGGGGACTCGTGACGAATGGGGCCGTGGCGGTCATTATCCCTCGTCACAGCGGCCAGTGGAAATCCAGCCGCTACGGCACGATGGAGCCATGACCGACGCCCACGACGCTCCCGCGCCCGTCCTGTTCGCCGTCGCCGACGGGGTGGCCACCGTGACCCTCAACCGACCCGACGCGATGAACTCGCTCGACAACGCGACGAAGGACAGCTTGCTGGCGATCGTGCGTGAGGTGGCCGACGACCCGGCGATCCGGGTGCTCGTGCTCACCGGTTCGGGTCGAGCGTTCTGCGTCGGCCAAGACCTCAAGGAGCACATCGCCGCTCAACAGTCCGGTGACGTGTCCTTGGGCGACATGGTCGCCGAGCACTACAACCCCATCGGACTGCTCCTGGCGACGATGGACAAGCCCGTGGTCGCCGCGGTCAACGGCGTGGCGGCCGGAGCGGGGGCCTCGCTGGCCCTCGCCGCAGACTTTCGGATCATGGTCGAGGAGGGTGGGTTCAACCTCGCCTTCGCCGCCATCGCGCTCTCCTGCGACACCGGGTCGTCGTGGACGCTGCCGAGGCTCGTCGGGATCGCCAAGGCCAAGGAGTTGCTCCTGCTGCCGCGCACCGTGTCGGCCCAGGACTGCCTGGCCCTCGGGCTGGTCACCCAGGTCGTCCCGGCGGCACAGTTCCCGGCGGCCGTCGCGGACCTGGCCGCCAAGCTCGCCGCCGGCCCCACCCTCGCGTACGGCGCGATCCGCAACGCCATCGCGTTCAGCGCCGGTCACGGTTTCGAGGAGTCCATCGAGAACGAACGGCTGCTCATGGCGGCGACGGGGCGCACCGCCGACCACACCGCCGCGGTCGAGGCGTTCCTGTCCAAGACGCGGCCGGTCTACCAGGGCAGGTAGGCGCGTCGCCCCGGCAGCCTTGGAGCGTGTGCTCCGGCGCTCACCCCGTCAGGGCGCCCAGTCCGACGGCGGCGTGAACAGCCACAACACGGAGATCCACTTCCACTGCAGCACGAGGAAGACGGCGGCGAGCACGACGACCCGCACGTAGGTCGGGAGCAGGCGGGGCCGCCGTGGCCGCACCCAACCCACGCCGATCATGACGACGAGGTACGGGAACATCATCAACAGGTACCGCGGGGTGCTCGTGCCCGGTCCCTGGGCGGTCATGACGTATGCCGGGTAGGCCACCGACCAGGCCCGCAGCACCGGCCCGAGGCGCCCGGCCCACGGCCCGGCCATGGCCCCGACGAGCAGCGCGACGAGCCCGGCGAGGACCCATCCGCCCCACCCGCCGAACAGCCACTGCGCCATCCACACCCAGGGGACGAACCACCGGACTTGCCCGCCGGCCGACCAGGCGCCCATCGTGTCGGTGTAGGCGGTCAGCCGCCCGGTGCCGAGCCAGGCCAGCACCGGCCAGGTCAAGCCGGCGACGCCGCAGCCGACGAGCGCGGCCAGGGCCGAGGCGGCCTCGCGGGGGCCGAGCGGGTCGCGTCCCCGACGGCGCCACCGCAGCACCAGGGCGAACGCGGTAACCACCGCCAAGGGCAACGCGATCGGACGGCTCACCCCGACGAGCAACGCCAGGCCGGTGGCGACGAGCCACCGTTCCCGGGACAGTGCCCAGAGGTAGCCACAGAGCAGGACCATCGCCAGCGATTCGGTGTAGGCCAACTGCAGGGCCGCTGCGGAGGGGAACACGGCATACAGGAAGACGACGGCCAGGGCGTACGGACGGCCGATGCGTTCGGCGAGCATCCGGGCCATGACCACCGCGGCGGCGAAGCCAAGCACGAGCGCCAACGTCGAGCCCACCGCCTCGAACGGCAACCCGGTCAGGCGCATGAGCACCCGGGAGGCCATCGGGAACAGCGGGTAGAACGCCCACGGGTTCTGTTGGACCTGCCCGTTCGCGTCCACCGGCAGCTGGCTGGGGTAGCCCTCGACGGCGATCCGCTCGTACCACTCGCCATCCCAGATCTTGGTGAACCCGAGGTAGCCCACCCGTTGCCCCCCGGTCATCCCCGCCGGCAACTGCTCCGGCGCGACCATGGCGAGCATCACCCCGCTGACCAGCCGGGTCACCGCGTAGAGGACGGCGACCTGCAGGGTGAGGCTGCTCCACCACGGCGCCGTCCTCGCCGGCTGCGCCGTGGCCGTGGACATGCGGGGCAGCATACGGCGGTATGCCGTGGCCCCGGAGGCCGCGTGTCGACCCCGGCGGCAGCGTGCCGGCGAGGGCCCGGGGCCGACCCTCTCGACCCGCTCAGCCCTGAGCCATCGCGGCGCCGACGTCGGTGAGGGTGTCCGCCAACGCGGTCAAGACCGGCGCCGCAGGGGTGGCGACACCGGCGATCCGCCGGGTCCACGCGGCCAGTGCGGCGATCCGTTCGGCCGCGTGCGGGCCGGCCGGCGCGGGCGCGCTGTCCATCTCGAAACTCGCTCCGGCATATCGAGCCCGACGAGGGCTGGGGTCACCCATCGGCATCGTGGTGAGCAGGTCGCCGAGCGGCTTGACCCCGGCGGTCATGAGCCGAAGTGCGGCTTGCGCATGCGTGCCGCGCTCCGGTGCCGGCGTGCCGGCGGCGAACACATCGGCGAGCAGGTCCAGCAGCAGGCGGTAGAGGGCGCTGCACAGGTCGTTGACCTCGCAGGCCGCGGGATCTTCGATGAGCCGCCAGCCGGGGTAGGTGTTGTCGACGTGCAGGCGCGAGAGCGGGTTGGCCTGCACGTCCCGCGCGGGTGCGAAGTCGGGGCGCTGTTCGGCCAGGCGCCGGTGCTCGCGGTGCATGGCGACGAAGATCCCGTAGTGGCTGTCCGCGCGGTCCAGCGGCGCCCCCTCGCCCTGGGCGACGATCCGCTCGATCGCCTCGTTCGCCGAGGCCCGGTCGGTGACCTCGACGAGGTCGGGCAGGTCGACGAGCACGCCGGGGATCTGGTCGGCGGGGTCGCCGACGATCATCGCTGGCTCGTCGACGAGGCCTTCGATCTCGCCGTACAGCTGCGCGATGGTCTCGTGGGAGGTGGCCCGGGGCCGGGCGAAACGGCTCGGTAGGTGCCCGAAGGGGTCCAGTTCCGACCTGGCGTCGACGGCCAGGTCGTCTGAGGTCCACGGCCCCGGCATGGGAGGGGCATCGGTCGGGCGCTCGTAGCAGGCGTACAGGGCGGTGGTGTCGAGGGCGAACGGCCACAGACCCCAGGGCAGATCCGTCGGGTAGTAGCCCGGCCGCTGGGGGAAGTTCGGCCGGTGCAGGTTGACCGCGCCGCCGACGGCCGCGGCGAGGTTGGCCACCTGGACGAGGTGGAGCATCTCCTGCGCGGCAACGAAATAGAGGTTCGCCTTCCAGGTGCGCGTGGCGGTCAGCTCGGCGAGGGTCAGGCCGCCCTCGGCGAGCGAGTCCTTGATCGAGGCAGCGGTGAAGAGGTACTGCAGGCATAGGCCGTGCTCGAGTTCGGCCGCGACACCGAGCAGATCGAGCAGTCGCTCGCGGGGGGATGCGCTCATGGTGTGGCCTCACTCGCCTGCCGCAGCGTCGCGGCGATGTGTTCGGCGGTGCGCAGCGCGAGCGCCGCGATGGTCAGGGTCGGGTTGGCCGCGTCGACGGTGGGGAACAAGCCGCTGCCGGTGAGGAAGAGGTTGGGGTGGTCGTGGCTGCGTCCGAAGCTGTCGCAGCACGACGAGCGCGGATCCGAGCCCATCCGGACCGTGCCCATGAGGTGTCCGGCGCCCTGCCATCCGGGTTGGACCGTCACGCCGGTCGCGTCGAGCCGCCCGTAGATCGCCGTCGCGGCCTCGACGAACGCCGCTGCCCCGCGCCGGGAGTACTCCCCCACCCGGTACCGGAGCTCGGGCCGAGGGATCCCGAGCTCATCGACGAGGGTCGCCGACGGGCGCACGGTGTTGTCCGGGTCGGGGTGCGGCTCGATGAGGCCGTTGAGTTCGATCTGGCGGCTGACGTCCCAGGCCAACTGACGGCGCAACCGCTCCCCGGTGAACCCCGCGTCGACGAGGTCGACGACGTTGGCGAACGGGCTGTTCGTCGCCCAACTGGTCCCGGTGTTCTGCAGCTCGATCCGGAACGCCCCGCGGTGGCTGCGGAACGGCCCGTCCCGCAGCGACTCGACCCCGGCCGTGCTCAGCGGCCCGCGGAACAGGTATGCCGGTCGCGGCAGGGTGGCATACGTGATGACGACGTCGTGGTCCATGAGGTAGCGCCCGACGACGTCGCTGCTGTTGGCCACCCCGTTGGGCACGCCCTCGGCCGCCGAGGCGAGCAGGGTCTTGGCCGTCTCGATGGCGTTCATGGCCAGCACGTAGATCCGGCCGCGCACCACCTGCTCCGATCGGTCGGGGCGTTTGACGAGCAGCCCGCTCACCTGCCCGTCGCTGACGAGAACCTTGGCGAGGACCGCCCCGAGCAGGGCTTCGGCGGCCCGGGCGCCAGGCGGGGCACTGTGGTCCAGGGCCGGGTTCCACGCCATCTTGAGGTGCACCGAGGCGTCGTATTTCGCCTGGATCGGGCACAGCGGGATGCAGTTCGCGCTCCCGGCGCAGGGCGGCCGGTCCTGGTAGGGGATCGAGTTGCGTGCCTGTGGGGTGGTGACCACCTCGACCGGCAGGCCGTCGAAGGTCAGCCCGGCCGTGGCGGCCATGACGAGCCGGTCGTTGTAGGTCGGCAGGATCGGAGGCATGGGGAAGGGGTGATTGGGCCGACGGGGCGCGGCGAGCGCAGCATCCGGGTCGCCGCTGACGCCGAGCTCGGTTTCGGCCCGCCAGTAGTAGTCCTCGAGTTGGTCGTAGCTCAGCGGCCAGTCGCTGGCGACCCCGTATGCCGTGTGCTCCCGGAACGTGTTCGGGCTGTATCGAAGCGAGGTGCCGAGCCAGTGGTAGGTGGTGCCGCCGACCATCCGCAGGTAGGTGCTCTGGAAGGCGTCCGGGCCACCCTGGACGTAGTAGTCCTCGAGGATCGTCTCGTCGGTGCTCGGCGCGTAGGGCAGGTTCGGGAAGGCGCTGTTCGTGCTCTTGACCGGCGCGGCGTAGAACCGCTCGAGCAACTCCTCGCGCTCGTCGGCGCCGGAGTCGAGGGCGAAGTACGGGCGTTCGCCGGCCTCGACGAGCAGGACGTCGAGCCCGGCGCGGGCCAGCCGATGGGCCACGAGCGCGCCGGCGATGCCGGCACCGACGACGACGACGTCATGGGTGCGCGTGGCCGGCCCGGGGGGGGGCTTGCCACGATCCTCGGCCTGACTCACGGGACGCTCCCGTCCGGAGGGCGCGCGGGCCGTTCGGGCGGGTAGGCCCAGTGTCCGTAGTAGGGGCCGGGGAGCCCGGGCGGGTTGGCCGAGATCGCCGGCCAGACCAACGCGTCGGCATAGGTCTCGGGCGGGCCCACCGCGCCGCCCAGCCCGCCGTTGTACCAGACGAGCAGGACGTTCTTCAGCACCGGCCCAAGGGTCAGGTCGGCGTAGAGGACGTTGGCGGTGCGCCGTTCGAGGTCCTCGGTGCTCTCGTCGTGCAGCCGTCGGAAGGTCAGCAGCACGGCGTCGAGCAGGGAGCTCCCGCCCAGGCCGTAGCGCCCGGGCGAGGCCTGCTCGACGATGGAAAGGAAGGCTCGCCCGGTGCTCGCGCTCAGCGGGCGCGCGTCGAGCATCGTCTCGCTCAGACGCAGGAAGAGGTCGAGGCGGTCGGCGTCGTCGAGCCCGTCCGGCGGGCCGGCGCCGGGATCGGCACCGGTGGGGTCCACGGCGCCCTCGGCCGAACCGGCCACCGCGCCGGCGCCAACGGCCCCAGGCATCGTCCGGGCTCGGGTGCGATTCGCCGACCCCCGGCGACGCTCGACGCCTCCCCTCACTGGTCCACCCCTTCCCGAGGCACCCCGCCGACGCCGGGTCCGCTGACGGCGAGTTCGCCGGGCGGCGGTGGCGGTGGCGACACGCAGGCGATGACATCGACGATCCTGAAGCCCAACGGGCTGGTCTGCCCGACGACGAGGTACGGGTCGGCGATGCCGAACTCGCTTTGCTCGGCGTCCTTCTTGCGACCCTGTTCGAGCCGGCCGGCATACTCCTTGTGCCCGACGCCCGGCGGCAGCGAGCCGAACTCGGCCTCGAAGTCGAACGCCGACTCGAGGGGACCCTGGATGACGAGCAGCACCGCGCGCTGGTTGCTCTCGGGGGGTATTCCGCGAAGAGCGACCGGGCGTACCCCTCGTCGCTCGTCGTCGCGATGAAGGGCGTGGACAACGCGTTGGCTTGGAAGTCCTGCATAAGCGAGGCCCGTTGCTCTCCCGTCGCGACGGCGAGCTGCTTGAGCAGCGCTTGGCGAGTGCGCAGGAACCCGAGGACCGCCTTGTCGGCCCAGTCCTGGGTGATCTCCGCCTTGTTGAGCCCACCCCCGAGGACGAGCCGCTGCTGGGCGGCGTCGTCGGCGCGGAACTTGTGGTAGCGGAACAGCGTGACGATCTTGCCGGACTTCGGCCTCGCGGCCACGGCCTTCTCGTAGTCGGACACCTGCGACAGCTTGTCGATGACGCTGATCCGCCCGCCGAGGTCCAGCGCCGTGAACGTCTTCATGGGGAGGTGCTCCACTGCCTTGTTCACGGCGGGGGCGACCTGGGCCGGTGCCACGAGGTTCTGCCGATGCAGCCAGGCGAGCAGCGCCGTGGCGACCTGTCCCGGCTCCCCGAGCACATGCACGGTGCCGGACTTGCGGGCATCGTCGAGCACGGTGCCGACGACCTTTTCGGGGATGCCCAGCTGCTGGCCGGCCCACTTGAGGAAGCCGGGCGTGAACTTGCCGTTCGCGCTGACCTTGGGCACGCCGTCCTTCGGTTGCGCCAGGGGGTCCTTGTCGAAGTCGATGCTCTGGAGTTCCTGCTTCCCCTCGGCGGCGCCACCCCAGGTGAAGACCCGTTGGAGCGGCGGGCGCGCCGCACCGTCCAGGCCGCCGATCGCCGCCGTCACCGCGCCGTTGCCGGCTGTCGCCTGCATCCTCAGCAGGACGCCCACCGCGTCCCCATCGCCGGATCCACCGCGGGCCCGGGGAGCAGGGCGCTGGGGATCCCGCGGCAGGTGCGTGACGCTGGTCACGCTCCGACTCTGGCACCGCCGGGCTCGGCCGGTAAAGGGATCCGGATCAAGGCTGCCCTTGTGGGCATTTCGGTCGTGGCGTTCCCGATCGCCGCGCTCAGCCGAGGGCTCGGTGGCACCCCGCGAGGTGGTCGTCGACGAGCCCGCACGCCTGCATCGCGGCATACGCCGTCGTCGGCCCGACGAACCGGAACCCGCTGCCCTTGAGGGCTCGGGCGAGCGCGACCGACTCCGGCGAGGTGGCGGGCAGGTCGGTGCGGCGGGCCGGCGGGGCGTGCCGCGCCGGGGCGTGGGCCCAGACGAGCGCGTCGAGCCCGCCGTGCTCACGCAGGTCGAGGACGGCGCGGGCGTTGGCGATCGCGGCGTCGATCTTCGCGCCGTTGCGCACGATGCCGGCGTCGGCGAGCAGGGCGGCCCGCTGAGCCGGCCCGAAGCCCGCCACGGCCTGGGGGTCGAACCCCGCGAACGCCCGCCGGAACGCCTCGCGCTTGCGCAGGATGGTCAGCCATGACAGCCCGGACTGGAAGGCCTCGAGGGTGAACCTTTCGTAGAGTTCCCGTTCGCCGTGCACCGGCCGACCCCACTCGTCGTCGTGGTACGCGAGGTAGTCCGCGGTGCTGGTGGCCCAGAAGCACCGCGGGAGGCCGTCCGCGCCGACGACGACGTCAGGCCCGGTCACCGTGGCCCACCATCGCGTCGACGGCCCGGCCGAACATCGCCGCCACGGCCCGGTCGGTCAGCGGCTGGACGAGCGGCCCGACCGCGGTCGGCTTGAGGGCGATCTGCTCGGTCCACACCAGGTGCGTCGTGTCGGGCCCGAGTGCCCGCAGGCTCACTTGCGCCCAGCCGCGCAGCCAGCGGCCCACCTTGACGACCGCGTATGCCGCCTCGTCGCCGGCCGCCGGCTGGTCCGGTCCGGGCGGGCGCCACCGGGTGACCACCATCGGGTCGGCCACCCGCAACGGGCCGAGGGTGCTCACGGCGACGAATCGCGAGCCGACCCCGAGCGGCGATGCGGGGACCTCCACACGGGTCAGGGGCACCCGATGAGCGGCGAAGTCGGTCACGACGGCCCAGACCTCACCGAGCGGCCGAGGCACCACCCGCTCGACGGTGACCGGCACGGCTACGGCTCGGGGGTGGTCTCGTCCGGCTCGCCCACGTGCTCGAGCGGTTCCGGTGCCGCCGCGGGCTCGCTCGGTTCGAGCGCCGGGGTCGCCGACGCCGACGCAAGCGGCGACGTCGCGCGCGAGTAGGCCGTCGACGGCAGACCCGCCGTCACGTCCTCGAGACGTTCGCCGAGGTCGCGGATCTCCCGGGCTAGGCGCCCGACGACGTCGTCGACCTGGTCCATCCGGTAACCGCGCAGCGCGGTGTCCAGCCGCAGGGCATCGATGTCGTCGGGAGTGAGCCGGTCCTCGGGCAGCGGGACGTAGGACTGAGTGGTCGTCGGTTCGACGAGCGATCCGTCGATGCGGCCCATGACCGCGGCGACGGTGAGTACGACGAGGACGACGGCGAGCAGGAGGATGAGCCACGTCATCGGCTCACCTCCGTATCCCGTCCGGAGTCGGCACCAGAGGCCGCGATGTGCCGGACCGCGGCCTCGACGTCGTCGGTGACGATCACTCGCTCGACATCCGCCGCGTCGATGGTCCCCCGCTCGACGAGAGTCCCCCGCAGCCAGTCGAGCAATCCGGCCCAGAAGCCGGTGCCCATCAACACGACGGGGAACGAGGTGACCTTGCCGGTCTGGGCGAGGGTGAGCGCCTCGAAGAGTTCGTCGAGGGTGCCCAGGCCGCCGGGAAGGACGACGAAGCCGTGCGAGTACTTGACGAACATCGTCTTGCGGGCGAAGAAGTACCGGAAGTTCACCCCGACGTCGACGTAGTCGTTCAGCCCGGTCTCCTGCGGCAGTTCGATCCCGAGCCCGACCGACGTGCCACCGGCCTTGAACGCGCCCTTGTTCGCCGCCTCCATGATCCCGGGACCGCCGCCGGTGATGACGGCATACCCGGCTTTGGCGAACGCCCGACCGACCTGCACGCCCATGCCGTAGGCCGGGTCGGACTTGCGCAGCCGGGCCGACCCGAAGACGCTCACCGCGGGACCGAGTTCGGCCAGCGCCCCGAACCCCTCGACGAACTCCGACTGGATGCGCATGACCCGCCACGGATCGGTGTGCAACCAGTCCGCCGATTGGTGGTGGTCGAGCAACCGCTGGTCGGTCGTCTCGGTCGGCACCCGCTGGCCGCGCAGGGTCACCGGGCCCTTGTGGTACACCCGCCGGGTGCGCTTGCCCTTGTCGGTCACGGCGCCCACGCTACGTGACGACCCCGGAGCTCACCCAGTGAGCCACCGGATCATCGCCGCCTCGACCGCGCGGTATTGCGCGACCGGAGCTCGCTCGTCGTCGGTGTGCGCGAGCAACGGGTCCCCAGGCCCGTAGTTCACCGCGGCCATGCCGAGGGCGGCGAACCGGGCGACGTCGGTCCAGCCCTCCTTGCCCCGCACCGGCAGCCCGAGAGCGTCGACGAACGCGCGCGCCGCGGGCCGGTCCAGGCCCGGCCGGGCACCGGCGGCGTTGTCGAGGATCTCGACGTCGAACCCGT
Organism: Dermatophilaceae bacterium; assembly: GCA_037045045.1. Taxonomy (GTDB): domain Bacteria; phylum Actinomycetota; class Actinomycetes; order Actinomycetales; family Dermatophilaceae; genus Phosphoribacter. The sequence goes on along the minus strand of JBAOHL010000007.1, from coordinate 316,162 downwards.
CGAACACCTCCCGCACGTGTGCCTCGGCCTGCGGCGCGGAACGGTCTGGGGCATACCGGTAATTCACCGTGACGACGCAGGCGTCGGGGATGATGTTCGGTGCGGTGCCGCCCTCGATGAGGGTGGCCTGAAGCGCCTCGCGGAAGGCGAGGCCGTCGACGACCGGCTCCCTCGGCAGGTATGCCGCGAGCCTGGCGAGGATCGCCCCCGCGTCGTGGATCGCGTTGTGCCCCATCCACGGCCGGGCCGAGTGCGCGGCCACACCATGGGTGCGGACCGCCGCCCGCAGGGTGCCCTTGCAGCCGCCCTCGATCGCACCGTCGGTGGGCTCCATGAGCACCGCGAGGTCGCCGACGAGGGCCTCGGGGTGGGTAGCGGCGATCCGGCCCAGCCCGTTGCTCGCGAAGTCGACCTCCTCGCAGTCGTAGAAGACGTAGGTGACGTCGCGGGTGGGTTCGGCGAGGGCGGCGGCCAGGCGGAGCATGACCGCGACGCCGCCCTTCATGTCGACGGTGCCGCGGCCGACGAGGTCGGCTCCCTCGCGGCGGGTCGGCAGGTTCGGCACTCGGGCCAGCGGCACGGTGTCGAGGTGACCGGCGATGACGACCCGTTCGGATCGGCGGAGGTCCGTGCGGGCGATGACGGCGTCCCCGTCACGAGTGACCTGCAGGTGCGCCCGTTCGCGCAGCGCCGTCTCGACGGCGTCGGCGAGGGGTCCCTCGGCGTGGCTCACGGACTCGATATCGCACACCGCCGCGACGAGCGCGACGACGTCGAGCGACAGGTCCAGGGCAGTCATGACTCCCCAGGCTAGGGCACCCCTGAGCGAAGGTTTGGCCGCCCGGCACCGCCGGCCGTATCACGTGCCCGCCGCCAGGCCTCCTGTGAGAGACCTTCTCTCTCCCCGAAGGAGCCCTCACATGCCCGCACCCACGTTCGACCCGGCCGAGCATCCGGTCACCGGGTCGCCGCCGCTCGCACCGTTCGTCGCGCACATCGCGCCGGCGCCGGCCATCTCGCTGGCCCACCACGCCACGCTCACCGTCCGAGAGACCACGGTGCGCCCGCACCCCGACCTGCCGGCCATCCCCGCCTGGGGTTACGGGCTGTGGGGCCACCCGACCTCCCCCGGCCCGCTGGTCGAGGTCGAAGCCGACACGCCGTTGCAGGTCCGCTGGCGCAACCGGCTCGCCGCCCAGACCCTGCCCTACCTCACCTCCCGGGTCACCGGCGACGACGACGCCGACTCGACCCAGAACCACCCGGGCCTGGCCGGAGGAGAGCCGCAGGACACCAGCGCGAGCCCGCTCGGGTGGCTCTCGACGCACCTGCATGGCGCCCACGTCGGCCCCGACTCGGACGGCTGGCCGGACAATCTGATCGCGCCCGGCCTCGACCAGGTCTGCCAGTACCCCAACGACGCGGACAGCGCCGACCTCGGGCTGGCCAAGGTCGGGGCCGCTCAGTGGTACCACGACCACGCGATGAACGCCACGCGCTACCACGTGTATGCCGGCCTGGCGGGCGGGTACCTCGTGCGCCACCCGGACGAAGCGGCCCTCGGGCTGCCGACGAGCAGCGCGCAAGGCGAGGCGGTGCTGATCGTCCAGGACCGCAACGTCGGTGTGGACGACACCGGGCAGGTGCGCTACCTGCACAAGGTCACCGACTCCACCGCGGAGTTCTTCGGGCCGCTGACCATCGTCAACGGCCGGCTGTGGCCGCGGATGGCGGTAGCGGACGGGATCGTCCGGTTGCGCTTGTACAACGGGTCCAACTCGCGCACCTATCGGCTGCACCTCATCGACGACACCGGTGCCGGGGTCGCCGACCGGGTCCTCGTCGTCGGCACCGAGGGTGGCCTGCTCTGGCAGGCCCATCGCCTCGGCGCGGACGACCCGGTGCTGCTGGCCCCCGCCGAACGCGCCGACCTGCTCGTCGACCTGCGCGGCCTCGCCGGTGGGCACGTCTACGTCGTCAACTCCGCGGACGCCCCGTTCTCCGCGCAGGACGCCCCGGCTCCGGCGGACCTGACGACGCCGCGCCCGGACGCCCGTTTGCCCTTCCCCCAGGTCATGCGCCTGGACGTCTGCGGTGGGCGCACCGACTGCGTCCCCGGATCGGTGTGGGACGACCTCGCCGGCGGCGCCGTGCTCAACGCGGCATACCGGCGCCTCGTCCACGTCGCCAGCGCGCCCGACCCGACCCGACCCCCGGAGCTCGTCCTGCCCGCCGAGCACGAGCACCGGCTGGTCGTCCTCTCGGAATCGGACCCACCCGGGCACCTGGAGCTCACCGAGGTCCAGGCCGACCCGGACGGCGCGATCGAGATCCAACTCCCGAGCGACGCTGCGCCACAACGGTATTCGGCCATTGGGTCGTCGTTCTACGACACCGTGGGGATCCGGCCCACGGTCGGGCAGTGGGAGGTGTGGCGGTTCCTCAACACGACGGGTGACACCCACCCCATGCACATCCACCAGTCGACCTTCCAGCCCCTCGGGGCGGCGGGCACGACATACGTCACGAGCGACCTGCTGCCCGACGGCACCGAGGTGCCTCGGTTCGACCACGCGACGCACACGACCCGCGCACCGCTGGTGCCCGACTCGTCGACGGCCGGCCGGACGTACGAGCCGCACGAGGTCACCGGGTGGAAGGACACCCTGCGGGTGGACCCGGGCAACCTGCTCTCGGTGGCGATCCGGTTCGACCGGCCGGGCCGGTACGTCTACCACTGCCACATCATCGAGCACGAGGACACCGAGATGATGCGTCCCTTCGTCGTCTCGCCCGTGGTCATGGCAATGGGCGGCGGTCACCACCACTGACCCTTCAGCTCCGGTGTCCCCTCGCGGCCGTCGGGGGGACACCGGCCGGGCCTCGCCTAGGCTGAACCCATGAGCGAACGGCGCGCGTGGGCCCTCGGCCTGGTCACCGAGACGATGGACGGGCAGGTCCTCGACGCGTGGTACCCCGAGCCTCACCTGGGCGACGACTACGACGACCAGCAGCCCTTCCCTCCGGACTTGCTCGCCCTGTGCGCCGTCGACGACGACCGCGGGGTCCGGGTCCGCACGACGGGCCTGTCCATCGACCTCGACAGCGCCCCGTCCCTCGTCGCCGATGCGTACCTGCGGCTGCATCTGCTCAGCCACCGGCTCGTCGCCCCCAACTCGATCAACCTTGACGGCGTCTTCGCCGTGCTGCCCAACGTCGTGTGGACGAACTACGGACCCTGCCCGGTCGAGGGTTTCGAGGCGCGCCGGGCGCGGTTGCGCTCCCGGGGCCCGGTGACCGTCTACGGGGTGGACAAGTTCCCCCGGATGGTCGACTACGTCATCCCCTCGGGCGTGCGGATCGCCGACGCCGACCGGGTGCGTCTCGGGGCACACCTGGCCAGCGGCACGACGGTCATGCACGAGGGGTTCGTCAACTTCAACGCCGGCACGCTCGGCGCCTCGATGGTCGAGGGCCGGATCAGCCAGGGCGTCGTCGTCGACGACGGGTCGGACATCGGCGGCGGCGCCTCGACGATGGGCACGCTGTCCGGCGGCGGCACCGAACGGGTCCGGATCGGCAAGCGCTGCCTGCTCGGGGCCGAGTCGGGTCTGGGCATCGCCCTCGGGGACGACTGCGTCGTCGAAGCGGGGCTTTACCTCACCGCAGGCACGAAGGTCACGCTGCCCGACGGGGCCGTGGTCAAGGCCCGAGAGCTGTCCGGCCAGGGCAACCTGCTGTACCTGCGCGACTCGGTCACCGGCTCGGTCGTCGTCAAGGCCCGAGACGGACACGGGATCGCGCTCAACGACGTCCTCCATGCCAACGACTAGCGGGGGGCGCGTCGTCCTCGCCGAGGTCACCCCGCGGACCATCCGCCGACGCCGGCTGGCCGTCCTCGTCACGGTGCTCGTCGTCGCGATCCTCGGCGTGGCGGGGTTCATGTCGCTGCGCACCGTGCTCGTCGACGTGTTGCCCGACTCGTGCGTCGCCAACACCGGACGCGCGTCGGTGAGCCTGAGCGCGGAACAGACCGCTAACGCCGCAACGATCGCGGCGCTCTCGATCAAGCGCGGTATGCCGCCGCGCGCGGCGACCATCGCGATCGCCACCGCCATGCAGGAGTCCAAGCTGCGTAACCTACGGGTCGGCGACCGCGACTCGGTGGGCCTGTTCCAGCAGCGGCCGAGTCAGGGGTGGGGCACGGCGCAGCAGATTCTCGACCCGGAGTACGCGACGAACGCCTTCTACGACGCACTGGTGAAGGTCAAGGACTACACGGGCAGGCCGCTCACCGAGGTGGCCCAGGAGGTGCAACGCAGCGGACATCCCGGGGCCTATGCCCAGCACGAGGACGAGGCCGAGGTGCTCTCCGCGGTGCTGACGGGCGCGGCGTCGACAGGGTTGGTGTGCCAGCTCGACGCTCCGACGGGTGCGGGTGATCCGGCCGCGGTCAAGGCGGCCCTGGGGCGCCAGCTCGGGGTGTCCGCGACCGTCACCGGCACCACCATCCAGGTCGATGCCGCCGATGCGGTGGCATGGGCTGCGGGAGCCTGGGCGGTGGCCCACGCTCAGGGCCGCTCCGTCGCCAGGGTGCGCGTCGCGGACCGGTCGTGGACCCGGTCCGATCCGAAGACGTGGCAGCCCGTCAAGGGCGCCGCCGGGGTGCAGATCGAGGTCTCAGCGACCGGGTAACCGCGTCCCCTGGTGCCCACGGCCCCGTCGCTCCTCCTCCGGCTCCGCTATCTGTATCCGTGAGTGGAGCCATCCGTATCTGTATCCGTGCAGTGGAGCCGAACGGGTGCTTCGCCGCCCTCGAAGCGACACCGCGGCTCCACTCACGACAACATCGGCGCGGCCCCTCCTGCCGGAATGCCGTAGCTACCCGCCGGCACCTGTCGATGCGTCGGCTGCCCACGGGCGCCTCTCGCACGCCGCGGACCGACTCCAACCCCTCCCAAGCTAACGACGCCGTCGCCCCGACAGTGAGTGGAGCCAACCGGGTGCTTCGCCGCCCTCGAAGCGACACCACGGCTCCACTCGCGAGCACATCGGCGCGGCCCCTCCAACCCCGGGACTGCCGTAGCTGCCCACCGGCACCTGTCGATGCGTCGGCTGCCCACGGGCGCCTCTTGTACGCCGCGGATCGGCCCCGGCCCCTCCCGTAGCATCGCCGCCGACCCGGTCGTGAGTGGAGCCAACCGGGTGCTTCGGCGCCCTCGAAGCGACACCACGGCTCCACTCACGACAACATCGGCGCGGCCCCTCCAACCCCGGGACTGCCGTAGCTGCCCACCGGCACCTGTCGATGCGTCGGCTGCCCACGGGCGCCTCTTGTACGCCGCGGATCGGCCCCGGCCCCTCCCGTAGCATCGCCGCCGACCCGGTCGTGAGTGGAGCCAACCGGGTGCTTCGCCGCCCTCGAAGCGACACCTCGGCTCCCCTCGCGAGCACATCGGCGCGGCCCCTCCAACCCCGGGACTGCCGTAGCTGCCCACCGGCACCTGTCGATGCGTCGGCTGCCCACCGGCACCTGTCGATGCGTCGGCTGCCCACGGGCGCCTCTCGCACGCCGCGGACCGGCCCCGGCCCCTCCCGTAGCATCGCCGCCGACCCGGTCGTGAGTGGAGCCAAACGGGTGCTTCCGGGCCCTCGAACCGACACCGGGGCTCCACTCGAGCACCCCGCGCCGCCAAGACCCGATGGCGCGACACCCGGCGGCGCTCCGACGTCGCTTACCGGGACGTCGCTCACCGGGCGACGTTGCCGCGGCCCACGTATCCTCGCCTCAGGGTCGGGGATGTCATCACGGCGGGTCGACGAAGGAGAAGCGCATGACGAGTCCCACGCCGCCTCCCGGCTGGTACCCCCAGACGGACGGGCGGCTGCGCTACTGGGACGGTCGCGACTGGACGGCGCACGTGTCGGGTGTCGGCCCCGCATACCCGGCCGCGGGCGGGCTCGTCGGACCGGCATACCCGGCCGCGGGCGGGCTCGTCGGCCCCGCATACCCGGCCGCGGGCGGGCTCGTCGGACCGGCAGGCCCCCAGGACGCACCCGTCGCGGCATACCAATCGGGGGGCGCCCCCGCGCCGTATGCCCCGGCGCCGATGTATGCCGCGCCGCCCACGTACGCGCCGACCTACGCCGTGGCCCCGAAGAGCGCCGGAGTGGCTCTGCTGGCCTCGTTCTTCCTGCCCGGGCTCGGTCAGTTCGTCAGGCGACGCCGGTAAGGGCGTGGGCTTCCTCGTGGCCTACGTCGTCGGCTGGGTCAGCGTCGCGCTGCTCGTCGGAATCGTCGTCGTCCCGGTGGTCTGGGTGTGGGGCATGGTCGACGCCTACCAGAGCGCCAAGGCGTGGAACATGCGTCACGGCATCCTCACCTGAGCCAAACCCCTCCGCCAGGCCGACGCCCCCCCAAGCCGGGCCGCGGAAAGCCGACGCTCCACAAGCCGCTCCGCCACGCCGACGCTCCACGGCCCCGACACCCAGGCCGACGCCCCACCAAGCCGGGCCGCGGCAAGCCGACGCTCCACAAGTCGCCTCCGCCACGCCGACGCTCCACAAGCCGCCTCCGCCACGCCGACGCTCCACCGGCCCCGACACCCAGGCCGACGCTCCACGGCCCCGACACCCAGGCCGACGCCCCACCAAGCCGGGCCGCGGCAAGCCGACGCTCCACAAGCCGCCTCCGCCACGCCGACGCTCCACGGCCCCGACACCCAGGCCGACGCTCCACCGGCCCCGACACCCACCACGTCGACGCTCCACCGGCCCCGACGCCCACCGGGCCGACGCCCCGGCGAGCGGACGCTGCACCAGGCTCGATGCTGCGGTAGGTCAACGCCTCGCCGGGTCGGACTGCGTCAGCCGGCCAACCGTGTCGCTGCCGCGTCGACCCGCTCGTCGGTACCGGTCAACGCGATCCGCACGTGCTGTCGCCCGGCGACGCCGTAGAACGCCCCGGGCGCGACGAGGATGCCCGACTCGGCGAACCTCCGCACCGTGATCCAGCAGTCCTCGTCTCTGGTCGCCCAGAGGTAGAGCCCGGCGTCCGAGTGGTCGATGCGGTACCCCGCCGACTCGAGCGCGGCATACAGGGTCTCGCGTCGTACGCCGTAGCGCAGTCTCTGTTCCGCCACGTGCTCGTCGTCGCCCAGGGCCGCGACGAGCGCGGCCTGCACCGGACCGGGCATCATCATCCCCGCGTGCCGGCGGATCTCGAGCAACCGCCCGACGAGCGCCGGATCTCCGGCGACGAAGGCCGCCCGATAGCCGGCGAGGTTGGACTGCTTGGACAAGGAGTACACCGCGAGCAGCCCCTCGTGGCTGCCGCCACAGACGTCGGGGTCGAGCACGGACGGCGTGGTCGGACCGATCGGTCGGCCCTTCTCCGGGCGACGCCAGTCGAGTTCGGCGTAGCACTCGTCGCTGGCCACGACGATCCCGTGTCGGCGGGCCCAGGCGACGACCTTGGCCAAGTGCTCGACCGGCAACACCGCCCCGGTGGGATTGCCTGGGCTGTTGAGCCATAGCAGTTTCGGCGTGTTGGACGGCGTGAGGGGGCCGAGGGCGGCCAGGCCGTCGACGACGACCGGAGTGGCTCCGGCGATCCGTGCGCCGACGTCGTAGGTCGGGTAGGCGACCGCGGGGATCCCCACGAGGTCACCGGGCCCGAGCCCGAGCAGGGTCGGCAACCAGGCGACGAGTTCCTTGCTGCCGAGGGTGGGCAGCACACCCGCCGGGTCCAGCCCCTCGACCCGGCGCCGCCGGGCGAACCAGGCCACCACGGCCTCGCGCAGCGCGCTCGTCCCGGAGGTCAGCGGATACCCCGGCGAGTCGGCGGCAGCGACGAGGGCCCGCTGGATCACCGGCGGGGTCGGGTCGACGGGCGTGCCGACGGATAGGTCGACCAGACCGTCGAGGTGGGCCGCGGCTAGCTCGCGGAACGGAACGAGGCTGTCCCAGGGGAAGTCGGGCAGTTGCACGGGCGAGGACCGCGCGGCGGTCAGTGCTCCGTCTCTTGGGGCGGCAGCGCCGAGATGATCGGGTGGTCCTTGGCGATGAGCCCGAGCTTCGCGGCGCCGCCGGGGCTGCCGAGGTCCTCGAAGAACTCGACGTTGGCCTTGTAGAACTCCGACCACTGCTCGGGCACGTCGTCCTCGTAGTAGATCGCCTCGACCGGGCAGACCGGCTCGCAGGCCCCGCAGTCGACGCACTCGTCGGGGTGGATGTAGAGCATCCGCTCGCCCTCGTAGATGCAGTCGACCGGGCATTCCTCGATGCAGGCCTTGTCCTTGAGGTCGACACACGGCTGGGCGATGACGTACGTCATGAGTAGTCCTTCGGCGCTGGCGGAGGTGACGGGCCTAGTATGCCGAGTCTGCGCGCGGGTGAGTACCGCCTCGCCCCGGTGCGTCGATACGGCAGAGGGAGGAGCTCGACCTTGGACGTCGACATCCCGCTGCTCGAACGCCTGGCCGCCCAGGGGTGGCCGGCCGTGGAGCGGGCGACGCTCGGCGACTGGCTGCTGCGGGCGTCCGCGGGATTCACCTCGCGGGGCAACTCGGTGCTACCCGTCGGCGACCCGGGTCTACCCCTGCCGCTGGCGATCGGCGAGGTCGAACGCTGGTATGCCGCGCGCGGGCTGCCTGCCCGGTTCACCGTGATCGACGGCCTACCCGAGGCCGAGGCGCTGGCCGAGGCCCTGGTCGGCCGCGGGTACCTGCCGCACTCGCCCACCGTGGCCCTCGTGGCCGAGCCCGCCTGGTGGCCACCCGACCAAGCGGCCGAGCCACCCGTAACGGCGGAGCCCGCCCCGAGCCCGGCCTGGCTCGGGGCGTTCGCGGCATACCGGCCCGTCGTGGCGGACGCCGCGTTGACGGTCCTCACCGGCTCGGCGCAGCAGTGGTTCCTGCGGACCACCGAGGGCAAGCGGATCACGGGGATCGGGCGCGTGTCGCTGGACCAGGGGTGGGCGGGGGTGCACGCGATGTGGGTCGACCCGCAGCAGCGCCGCCAGGGGCTGGGGACCGCGCTGCTACGTTCGGCCTCGCGGATTGCCCGCGACGCCGACGCCGTCGGGACGTACCTGCTCCTCGAGGTCGACAACCGTCCAGCCTGCGAGCTCTACGCATCGTGCGGCTTCACGGTGCATCACGGCTACCACTACCTGCTGGCACCAAGCCCGGGGCCTCACCGGCCCTGAACCCAGGGTGCGCCGCCGAGGTCAGTTCTTGTGGTTCGGATTGGTGCAGGTGATCTGGTCCTCGGGGTCGTAACTCGTCCGGTAGCTCTCGGTCTTGACGACCGCTCCGTTCTGCCGGAACACCCGCTGAACCGTGACGTCGAAGCCGGGAGTCATCTGCGGCTGAGGCACACACTCGGTCGAGTCGTCGGTGACGACCTTGCCGGCGCGCACGTTGGTCCGCTCGCCCTTGACCGATTCGATGTCGTAGACCTTGGTGCTCCAGATCCGGCCGTGGACCACCCCGTCGGCAACCCACATCTGCACGAGCATCGCGTAGGGAGTGTTGTTGGTCCATCGGTTGTCCAGGCTCGGCCAGTAGACGGTCGCCTCGCGACCCTCGGGGTAGCGGGAAATGTAGAACGAGTGGGCGTGGTGTTCGGTGAGTTGAACCCCGGCGAACCAGGCGAGGTTGTAGACGACCGTCGAGATCTGGGACACCCCCCCGCCGGTGCCCTTGACGAGCCGGCCGCCCTCGATGACGTACCCCTCCTGGTAGCCCTTGTCGGCGGTGCGTTCGCCGAGGATGCCGTTGAGGCTGAACACCCCGCCAGGGCGCACGAGGGTGCCGTTGACGGTGTCGGCGGCCGCCACGAGGTTGGCGGTGCGGGACGGGTTGTACGGGAACGCGGAGTCGAATGACGCGACGACCTCCTTGACTCCCCAGCCGGTGGCCGTCTCGGTGGTCACGCTCGGAGGGGCGACGACGGTGCCGACCCGCGCGGTGCGGTCCGGCGCGGTGAGTGCCGCGACGACGAGATCGGCCGCCTTGGCGGAATCCACCGCGACGCCCGGCACGGCGGGCACCAACGCGGGCCCATCCCCCTGGAGGACCCAGGTGGCGTCCTTCGGCGCGGTGACGAGAGACGCCGTGGCAGCGGCGATCTTCGCGGCGAGACCGGCCTTGTCGACGGTCGGCACGAGGCGCCCGGCGCCGTCCAGGGACATCGTGAGACTCGGCGCGATGTCGGCTGGGCTCAGCGCGACGGTCTGAGTCCCCACGACAACGGTGACCGGCCCGGACATCGCCGGGGTGGCGAAGTCGCGTACCGCGCTATCGATGGCACCCTGGCTCAGCACCGGTGGGGTGAGGACCGCCGCGGCCGTAAGAGTGGACTGTCGCGGCCAGGTGCGCGAGATCTGACTCACCGCGTCGGGGACGTCCAGGGCCAGCCCCGTCACGGAGTTGGTCACGGTGAGGACCCCGCCCGGGAAGGTCACCGACCCCTCCTTGACGGTGACCTCGACGGTCTTGGCCTTCTGGGCGACGGCAGCCGTCAACCGCTCGCGGTCGATGACGACGGATACCGGGCGCTGGACCTCGCCGGTCAGATGCGACCACACGACCGCAGGGTCGAGGCTGAAGCCGGCCAGACCCTCGACCGTCGCAGGCAGGTCCAGCGACAGCCCACTGCTGGCCGGGTCCAGGACGATGGACTGCCCGGAGTTGCCGAGGTCGACGTGCACGGGAACCTTCGCCTTGGGGCCGAGCTCCCTGTCGAGCCGGGCGATGGCCTCCTCGGGGCTGGTGCCGCCGACGTTGACGCCCTCGATCCGCACCGTCGCCGGGACAGCGCGGGTGACCCACCAGGACAACGCGAAGTAGGCCGCGCCGAGCAGCACCAGGCCCACGCCGAACCGCGTGAGGATCGCGCCCGCGTCGCGAAGCGACACTCCCGGACCTCCTCACCGTCGCCGTGCCGGGCCCGGCCCTCGGGTCGGCAACGGGCGGCGCCACCACGGTAGGTCAGACCGGGCGGCCGACCGCGGCGGCGCGCGCAGGGCCAGCGGGCGCGACGGCCCCGCGACCAGACACCGGGTACGGCCGAGCGGCTCGACACCGGTTACGGCCGAGCCGCCCGGCAGACACCGGGTACGGCCGAGCGGCTCGACACCGGATACGGCCGAGCCGCCCGGCAGACGCAGGAGCGGCACGCCCCCGCCCCCGGCGGCGTGCCGCTCCCTCGGCCGGACGGGGCTCCGGTCACCCGGCATACCCGTCCGAAGCCTCGCTGCGTCAGAGCTTCTCGAACATCGGCGGGATCTGCTCGGGCGTCATGGCGGTCGGCCCGTACAGCCAGTCGACGAAGGAGTAGTCGTGGACGTCGCGCGCGCGCAACACCTCGTTGCGCCAGTCGCGCTTGGCCCCGTCGTGGTGCCAGAACTCGCCCCACTCGCGACCGGTGGTGAGCACCCGCTTGGTGTGGATCGGACGTACCGCGTTGAGCGCCGCCAGCGCCTTGTCCCAGTCGACGCCCGGTGAGCTGCCCTGGGCAACGGACCCCTTGACCCCTTGCAGGGCGACGTGCTCGGAGAGCACCCAGGCGTCCTCCATCGCCATGATGGCGCCCTGGGCGAGGTACTGCAGCGGAGCGTGCGCGGAGTCGCCGAGCAGCGTGACCCGCCCGTTGATCCAGTTGGGGATCGGCAGCCGGTCGAACATCCGCCACCACTTGTCGCGCCACATGTGCTGCAGACCGGTGATGACCGGGGCGCAGGAGCCGACGAACGCGCCGTCCATCTCGTCGGGGGTCCCCCAGTCCTCCTCGCCGGCGAGGGCCTTGGGCGACTGGAACACGGCGACCTGGTTGAACATCTCGCCCTGGCGCAGCGGGTACTGGACGAAGTGACGCGCCGGGCCGACGTAGACCACGACGTCGGTCTCGGAGATGTCGTTGCCGCGGACCTCGTCGATGGGGACCGCGCCTCGGTAGGCGACATAGGCGGAGTTCTGCGGCTCGTCCTGCACGAGGTAGCCGCGCGCCACCGACTTGATCCCGTCCGCGGCGATGACGACCTCGGCTTCGTCGACGCGCCCGTCGCTGATCGCCTGGGCGCCGTCACCGACGTTCTCGTATGCCGTGACGCGCACGTTGTTGATCAGCTCGACGCCCTCGCGCTGGCAGGCCCGCAGGAACGTCGCGTGCAGGTCGCTGCGGTGGATGACCATGTAGGGGAACCCGTAGCGCTTCTCGACGTCCCTGAGGTCCAGACGAGTCAACTCGGACCCATCCATCGCGTCGCGCATAATGATGTTCTCGGGAATCACGCCGAGCGACTTGACCTCGTCGAGAAGGCCCCACTGGTTGAGGATGCGGGTGCAGTTCGGGCCGATCTGCAGGCCCGCGCCCACCTCGCCGAACTCCGGGGCCATCTCCAGGACCCGCACGGCCAGGCCCTTCTTGGCCAGCGCCTGGGCGGCAGCGAGCCCGCCGATCCCCCCTCCGACGACGACGACATCGACGTCACGTGTGCTCATCGTTTCTCCTTGTTTCTCTTTCGGGCTATCGCCGGGGTGGGTTACAGCCAGCGGGGCAGGGCGGGTGCCGGGTCTCCGGCGGGGGTGGTGACGGGGCCGCCGGCGCGGCCGGTGAGGTATGCCGTGAGGTCGGCGAGCGAGCCGGTGACGGTGACCGGGTCGCCGGTGCCCTCGACCGACCAGCGCAGCGGCGAGTCGCTCGGGGCGACGACCAGCCCCGGTTCGTCTGCCGCGCCGGAGCGTTTGCCGACGACGTCACCGATTTGGGCGACGAGGAAGTCGGCAGGCAGGTCGGCGAACCCGACGGTGCCAAGGTCCACCGCGTGGATCATCACCTCGCGGGTGCGCATCCAGGGGACCTCGGTGGCCGGCACCCGCCGGCCCTGGGCGGTGACGATCTCGGTGGCCCACTGCTCGTCGGTGAGCTCAGCCATGCGCGCGGCGAGCTCCGCGGCGCTGGATCGAGCCCGGTCGCGCAGCGCCGGGATGTCCCAGTGCGAGCGGCTCTCGATGTCTGCGGCGCGCTGGTCCATCGAGGAGTACATCGGGGTCGGCTCGCCGGTCCGGGCCCAGTGGACGAGGTTGCCCACGGCCTCGGCGTTGGCACCGACGTGGGCGACGATGTGCTTGCCGGTCCAGCCGGCCAGCGCGGTCGGGCCGGCGAGCCTATCGTCGTCGGCCAGGTCGAGGGCAGTGAGGAAGATCGTCGTGCCCTCGGCCATCCACCGCCGCCCGTCCTCGGGGGTGCGCTGCGGCGGCTGCGTCATGCGGCTGGCCCGTCGGCGACGACGAGGTTGTCGAGCCGGCCGATGCCGTCGATCTCGGTGACCACGCGCTGACCGGCAGTGAGGTAGACCGGGGGCTTGCGGGCGTGCCCGACACCGCCCGGCGTCCCGGTGGCGATGAGGTCGCCGGGGCGCAGGGTGACCATCGTCGAGATGTACTCGACGAGCGCGACCGGGTCGAACAGGAGGTCGCCGGTGTTGTTGTCCTGCATCGTCACGCCGTCGACGACGGTGCGGAAGTCCAGGGCCGGACGGATCCCGCCGGGCAGCTCGTCAGGGGTGACGACGACCGGCCCGACCGGTGTCGAGGACTGCCAGTTCTTCCCCTGCAGCCACTCCCGGGTGCGGAACTGCCAATCCCGGCAGGTGATGTCGTTGACGACCGTAAAGCCGGCGATCGCCGCCTGCGCCTGCTCCGCCGTGGCGCGACGCACGGTCGCGCCGATGACGACGCCGAGTTCGCACTCCCAGTCGAACTCCTCGGTCTCGACCGGGCGCAAGATGTCGTCACCGGCCCCGATGAGGGTGTCGGCGAACTTGGAGAAGAGGGTCGGGTACTGCGGGAGGTCCCGACCCATCTCGAGGATGTGGCTGCGGTAGTTGAGCCCGACGCAGACGATCTTGCTCGGCCGCAGGACGGCCGCGGCATACGTGACGTCGGCCAGCGGGCGGACCGCGCCACTCGCGGATGCCGCGCGCTCGCGCCAATTGGGATCGGCCAGCAGGTCGACGAGGTCGGGCACGCCGAGCTCGACGTATCCGTCGCCCTCGACACGGCCGGCTGCCGTCGAGCCGTCGGCCGTGCGCACAGTCGCCAGGCGCATCAGTCCGTCCCCTCCACAGAGATCCGGGCGAGGTTGAGCTTCTCGAAGATCGGGGAGTCGCTGAACCGGAAGAGGTCCAGGGCGCCGGAGTCCGAGTCGGAGGGGGATGCCTCCGAGGTGATCGTCAGCGGCATCCACGACGGGACGACGAAGACGTCGCCACGACTGACGCTCCAGCCGAAGTCGCCCACGGTGACCCGCCCGGCCCCGTTGAACACCGCGAAGACCGAGGAGCCCACCTCGCGGCGGGTCGCCGTCTGCACGCCCTTGACGATGCGGTGCATCTCGGTGCGGATCGTCGGCAGACAGTCCAGGCCATTCGTCGGGTTGCTGTACCGGACCGCGGCGTGGCCCGGCTCGACGGTCACGGCATACCCCTCGGCTTCGAGGGCGAGCTGGTCGCTGAGAGCGCGGTCGGTGTCGACCCACTTGTAGTTCAGCAGCGGCGAGCCCTGCGAGGCGCCCAGCTGGGAGACCGGCCGCAGGCCCGGATGGCCCCACAGCCGCTCGGAGCGCGAGCGCTCGGGGGTGGCGTGCTCAGCCTCGGTGATCTCGTCGCGCCCGTAGTCGAAGAACAGGCCCTCGACCTCGTAGGCGAAGGGGATGTCCAGCCCGTCGATCCAGGCCATCGGTTCGGTCGCCGCGTTGTGGTGGGCGTGCCAGTTCCAGCCGGCCTGCGGGAGGAAGTCGCCGCGGCTCATCGGCACGGGGTCGCTCTCGACGACGGTCCACACCCCCTCGCCCTCGACGACGAAGCGGAAGGCGTTCTGGGTGTGTCGGTGCTCCGGCGCGTCCTCGCCGGGCATGAGGTACTGGATCGCCGCCCACAGGGTGGGCGTGGCGTAGGGCTTGCCGCCGAGTGAGGGGTTGGCCAGGGCGATGGCCCGCCGCTCGCCGCCGCGGCCGACCGGCACGATGTGCCCGGCCTTGCCGGCCAGGTCGAGCAGCGTGCTCCATTCCCACAGGTGGGGCTGGGCCTTGGAGCGCGGATGAGGCGGCATGAGGTCGCCGATTTCGGTCCACAGCGGGACGAGCAGTTCCTTCTCGAACCCTCGGTAGAGCTCCTCGAGCTCCGGGGTGGGCTCGGGCTGGTTCGGGGCCGACACGGCCCGCAGATGCACCGGAGAGACGACCGGTGTGCTCATGGGCTGACTCCTTCGACGACGGTGGGGCGGGGTTCGTCTCGAGCGCCGACCCGGGCCACGGGGTTGACAACTCGCCGACGAAGTCCAGAATGGAGGTGTTTCGCGGTAAAGAACAGGGGATTCTGTTATGAAGAATCAACCGCACTACGGCATCACCAGCGTCGACCACGCCCTCGCCTTGGCGGTCATGCTCCAGGTCGAGGGACCGCTGACGGTCACCGGTGCGTCCGAGCGCCTCGGGGTCGCCCGCTCGACGGCGCACCGGCTGCTGTCCATGCTGGTCTACCGCGACTTCGCCGTCCAGCGGCCCGACCGAAGCTACGACGCCGGGCCGGTGCTCTCCCTCGCCGCGACCTCCCGCTCGCGCACGGCCCGGTTGCGCGAGGTCGCCATGCCACACCTGGAGACCCTCGCCGAACGGGTCCGCGAGTCGGCCAACCTGCTCATCCGATCCGGTGCCCATACCCGCTTCATCGCGAGCGTCGAGGGGGGCCAGGTGCTCCGGGTGGGCAGCCGCGAGGGGATGGTCTTCCCCGCCCACCTGACGACCGGTGGCCGACTGCTGCTCGCCGATCTCACCGACGCCGAGCTCGACGCCGTCTACGACCCGCGGACCTCCGGGCCCGACACGCCCCCGGTCGACCTCGCGGCCTTGCGCGGCGATCTGCGGGTGCTGCGCGAGCGCGGGTTCGCCCTCAACGTCGAGGAGACCGAAGCCGGCGTCACGGCCATCGGGTACCCCGTCCGCGGCGACGACGGGCGCGCCGAGGCCGCGATCTCGGTCGGCCTGCCGGCCTCGCGGTTCACCGACCTCCGGCTCCCCGGCATCGTCGCAGCGCTGTCGGCCTGCGCGAAGGGCATCGAACACGACCTTCGGGAGCAGCTCGGCAGTGTCGCCCTGCGCACCCGGGGTCACCGCAACGAACCGAAGGCCCCGCGGTAGAAGGTCAACGCCGGCTGCTCCGACTCGGCGAGCGTCAGGCCGAGCACCTGCCCGACGACGATGCTGTGGTCGCCGGCCGGGTGGATGGCGGCGGTCCGGCACTCCAGGGTGGCCAGGGAGTCGTCGAGCAACGCGACTCCGGTCAGCGGTCCCCGATGGTGGGCGACCACGTCGAGCTGGCCCTGCAGCGGTCGACCCTTGGTGGCCAGCCACCGAGCTGCGGGTCGCGCCGAGGCCGTCAAGACGGACACCCCCCACGCGTCGACGCCAACGATGGCCTCGTGGAATCGGGTCTCGACCTCGACGCAGACGAGGACCAGCGGCGGGTCGAGCGACACCGAGGCCACCGCGTTGGCCGTCATCGCGTGGTCGAGCCCGTCGTGCCGGCAGGTCACCACTGCGACCCCGGTCGCGAAGCGCCCGAAGGCCCTCCGGAAGACCTCCTCGTCGGGGGCGACGGTCATGGCCGAGGTCCTGGCCGGTCGGTCCGTGGGGCCAGCAGGTCGCTCGCCCACCCGCCCTCGCCCGGCGGGACCCGCTCACCGGTCGCGGGATCCAGGCGGACGAATGCCTCCCGGGTCGCCAGCCGTGCGGCCACCGCGTTGCTCAGCGCGTAGTACCCGTCGACCACCCGCACCTGGGTGCGGTGGGCCTGCAGCGCCCGCACCTGTCGCCGACCGGCGGCCTCGTCGAGGACGACATGGGTCACCAGGGCGTCGTCGACGACGCCCACGGCATACGGCTCGTCGGGGGCCGGCACGTGCAGATCCGACTCGTCGGGGACGTGCCCGGCGAGCCACTCGCGGTCCTGCGCCGCCCACGAGCGCGGGACGACGACTTCGTATGCCGCGACGCCCGACCGCGACGGCAGCCCGGCGAGGGCCGCCTCGAGGACCCGGCGGGTCTGGATGTGGTCGGGGTGTCCGTAACCGCCGCCGCGGTCGTAGGACACGACGACGTCGGCGCCGACATCGCGCAGCAGGGTGCCGAGCAAACCCGCCGCCTCGGCGACGTCGGCGGACGCGAACGCGCGCGGGTCGCTGGCCGACGGCATACCGGCCATGCCGCTGTCGCGGTAGCGGCCCGGTCCGCCGAGATGGTGCCCGGTCGCGCCGAGGGCGCGCAGCGCCGCGGCGAGCTCCCCTCGCCGGTACTCGCCGAGGGTGTCGTCGCGATCGGCGCCCAGGTGTGCCAGCTCGGGCGGGATGATCTCGCCGTGCTCGCCGAGGGTCGCGGTGACGACATGCACGTCGTGGCCGCCCGCGGCGTAGTGGGCGATCGCCACACCCGTCGCGAGCGTTTCGTCGTCCGGGTGCGCGTGGACGAACACCAGGCGAGCCATGAGCGGCAGGGTACGCCGAGCTCAGACCACCACGCGCAGTTCGGGGAAGTGGCAGGCCACCCGGTGGCCGGGTGACACCTCGACGGCGACCGGGACCTCGGCGGCGCACCGCTCCTGCGCCTTAGGGCAACGGGTGCGGAACACGCAGCCGGACGGCGGGTTCTGGGGGCTGGGTAGCTCGCCCTTGAGCAGGATGCGGTCGCGCGATTCGGACACCCGGGGGTCGGGGATCGGCACGGCCGAGAGCAGCGCGTGGGTGTAGGGATGCTGGGGGCGCTCGTAGAGTTCGTCGCGGTCGGCGGCCTCCATGACCTTGCCGAGGTACATGACGACGACCCGGTCGGAGATGTGCCGCACGACGGACAGGTCGTGGGCGACGAAGATGTACGCCATCTTCTCGGCGTTCTGGATCTCCTCGAGCAGGTTGACCACCTGCGCCTGGATCGACACGTCGAGGGCCGACACCGGTTCGTCGCAAACGATGACCTGGGGCTTGAGCGCGATGGCGCGGGCCACCCCGATCCGCTGGCGCTGGCCGCCGGAAAACTCGTGAGGGTAACGGTTGTAGTGCTCGGGGTTGAGCCCGACCCGCTCCATGAGTTCCTGGACGGACTTCTTCACCCCACCGGGCGGCTTGACCCGCTGGATCTCGAACGGCGCGGCGATGATCTTGCCGACGCTGTGCCGGGGGTTGAGCGAGCCGTACGGGTCCTGGAAGACCATCTGCATCTCACGCCGCAGGCGCTGCAGCCGCTTGCCCGTGGCGCGGGTGATGTCCTCGCCGGCGAACTCGATCGTGCCGCTCGTGGGTTCGAGCAGTTTGAGCATGGTCCGTCCGGCCGTCGACTTGCCGCACCCGGACTCGCCCACGAGTCCGATCGTCTCGCCGCGGCGTACGGCGAGGTCGATGCCGTCGACGGCCTTGACCGGGTCGTCGGGCCGACGGATGATCCCTGGCTTCTTCACCGGGAAGTGCTTGCGCAATTCGGTGACCCGCAGCACCGTGTCGCCGACCTCGACCTGGGCGGCCCCCGCGAGGACGGCCGTCGCCTCGTCCAACGGTGCCGCACTCATCGTGGCTCACCCTCCTGCGAGGTCGTCCCGCTGTTCTGGCGGGTCGGCCCGCTCTCGTCGCCCTCACCGGTGCGGGCGGCGAGCTCCTCGGGCGAGGGCTCGGAACGGGTCTGCTGGTCGAACCGAAGCCGGATCCGATCGGCCTCGGTGAGGAAGCAGCGGGCCTCCTGCCCGGTGGCCAGCACCTCCAGTTGCGGCGCCTCGCGGTCGCAGCGGCCGTCAGGGACCTCGGCGCGGTAGGCGCATCGAGGGTGAAAGGCACAGCCGGTGGGCAGGTTGATGAGCGAGGGCGGGTTGCCGGGGATCGGGTCGAGCTGGGTCCGGCGGACCTCATCGAGCCGGGGCATCGACTTGAGCAGACCCATCGTGTAGGGGTGCTGGGGGTGGTAGAACACCTGGTCGACGGTGCCCTTCTCGACGGCCTTACCGCCGTACATGACCATGATGTCGTTGGCCATGTGAGCGACCACCCCGAGGTCGTGGGTGATGAGGATGATCGCCGACCCGAACTGCTGCTGCAGGTCCTTCATGAGGTCGAGGATCTGGGCCTGGACGGTGACGTCCAGGGCGGTCGTCGGCTCGTCGGCGATGAGCAGCTTCGGGTCGTTGATCAACGCCATGGCGATCATCGCGCGTTGGCGCATCCCGCCGGAGAACTCGTGGGGATACTGGTCGATCCGCTTGGCCGGGTTGGGGATACCGACGAGCCCGAGCATCTCGACGGTCCGCGCGCGGGCCGCCGAACGGCTCACGTCGTGGTGGACCTGGTAGGCCTCCGTGATCTGGTTGCCGACGGTGTAGTACGGATGCAGCGCCGAGAGCGGGTCCTGGAACACCATGGCGACGTCCCGACCGCGCAGGGTGCGCAGCCGCTCGTCGGGAATGGTGAGCAGCTGGTCCTCGCCGAGACGGATCTGCCCGGACACCCGGGCCCGGGTGCCGCGGTGCAGGCCCATGATGGCCTGGCTCGTCACGGACTTGCCCGACCCGGACTCCCCGACGATGCCGAGCGTCTTGCCGGCATACAGGTCGAAGCTCATCCCGTCGACGGCCTTGACGAGCCCGTCCTCGGTGGGGAAGTGGACGACGAGATCGCGGACCGAGAGCACCGGGGTGGCAGGGCCGGCCTGCGCCCCGGCGGTTGGCATGGTCTGGGTGGTCACGTCGCCGTCCTCAGGCGTACTTCACGCGCGGGTCGATGAAGGCGTACAGCACGTCGACGACGATGTTCGCGACGATGATGAACGAGGCGAGGAGCACGACGATGCCCACCGTGATCGGGAGGTCGTAGGTGGTCGCAGACTGGACGGCGAGTTTGCCGAGGCCGTCGTAGTTGAAGACCTGCTCGGTAATGATCGCGCCGCCGAGCAGGCCGCCCAGGTCGAGCCCGGCAATCGTCGCCAACGGCGTCAGCGCAGCCCGCATCGTGTGTTTGAGCAGGATCTTGCGCGGCGCCAGGCCCTTGGCCTTCGCGGTGCGCAGGTAGTCCTCGGACAACGACTCGAGGACGAACGCGCGAGTGAGCCGGACGTAGCCGGCGATGTAGAACAAGGCGAGGGTGAGACAGGGCAGGAACAGGCCCTGCAGCCACAGCGCGAAGCTCTCCGTGGGCGGCGTGTATGCCGGTACCGGGACGAGTTGCCATTTCAGGGCGAAGTAGTTGTAGATGAACAACCCGTTGAAGAAGGTCGGGAAGGCATAAAAGATCAACGTCGTGCCGACGAGGCCCCGGTCGAGCAAAGTGCCCTTGCGCAGCGCCGCGATGACCCCGGCGGTCACGCCGACGACCATCCACATGATGAAGGCGCCGAGTGCCAGGGACGCGGACACCGGCGCCTTCTTCATCAGCACCGTGCTGACGTTCGCGCTGGACAACGGCGAGTAGCCCAGGCACGGGGCGTCGCAGCGGGCGATGAGGTTGGGTGCCGCGGCCTTGAGGGCCGGATCGTCGGGGAACTCCCGCCCGAGGACGATCCCCTTGGCGAAGTCGACCCACTGGACGGCAAAGGGCTTGTCGTAGCCCAGACCCTTGCGGTTGTTCTCGAGGATCTGCGGCGTGCAGTTCTTGCCGCAGGTGTACTTCACGGGGTCAGGCCCGGAGAAGAACAACGCGAACGTCACGAAGCTCATGACGAGGAGCAAGACGAGGCCGGAGAAGAGACGACGAATGATGTAGGGGATCACGGTCTCCTCGGCCGGGTGGCCTGCTCCCTTCGGACAGCGGACGGTCGGACATCCATCCCGGGGTGACGGGCCGACACATGTCGACCCGCCGCCCCAGGACGGTCGTGCTTACTGCTTGATGCCGATGGCCCCCAGTTCGGGGTACATGCTCACGGCGGGGTTGTTGATGTAGCCGGTGACCTTCGAGCCACGCAGCAGGTAGAACTTCGTGACCTCGAGCGGGATGTAGGCGACGTCCTTGCCCAGCGTCGCGTCGATCGCCACGTAGGCCGCGGCCTGTGCGGCCAGGTCACCCTTGGTCGCCGCCTCGTCGATGGCCTTGTTGACCGCGTCGCTCTTGTAGTTGCCGTAGTCCTGGCCGTTGGAGTCCGCGGTGATGTTCACCCGCGAGTCGAACAGGGCGGGGATGACCGTCGAGATCGACGGCCAGTCGGCGCCCCAGCCACCCCAGACGACGTCCGACTTGTCGTTGGCCGGGTTCTGGACGATGTCGTAGTACGTGTCGGTCAGCGGGTCCAGGGTGACCTGGAAGCCGGCCTTGTCCCAGGTGTCCTTCAGCGCAGCGAACGCGTTGTCGGACGTGGGGGTGCCGCCGTTGTACGTCACCTTGATCGGGTACGGGATCGGGACGCCGGCCTCGGCGAGCAGCTTCTTCGCGCCCTCGACGTCGCCACTGTCCGGCGCGGTGAAGTTCGGGTTCGCGGCGTAGCCGATGAGGTCCGGGCTGATGACCGACTTGGCCGGCGTGGCCACCTTCTCGCCACCCAAGGCAGCGATGTAGGCCGAGCGGTTAGTGGACACCATGAGGGCCTGGCGGACCTTCGGGTTGGTCATCCGGTTGAAGTTCGGCAACAGGTAGTTGACGAACGGCGACACCGGGTTGACGACCCGGCTCGCCACCGGGCCGGTGACCTGGGCGAAGAACGCCGGCGGAACTTGCCGGTCGGTGACCGCGGCCTGGTCGTTGCCGCTGTCGGCGATGAGCCGCTGGGCGATGATCTCGTTGGTCAGACCCTCGGTGAAGACGATCTTGTCCGGCAGCGCCTGACGTACGCCGTCGGTCTTCGCGTCGTACTGGTCGTTGCGCACGAACGTGCCGCCGGTGCCCTTCGTCCAGACGCCGTCGAGCTTGTACGGGCCGTTGGCGAAGACGGCGTAGTTGGACTGGTCACCCTTGTCCTGATCGGCGCGGTACGGGTCGAAGACCCGCAGCGCGGCGATGGCCAGGGCGAAGTCCGGCCACGGCTTGTTGAACCGGTAGGTGATGGTCTTGCCGCTGCACGTGACTGCCTTGTCGAAGTCGGCCTGACCGTCCTTCTTGTACGGGCCGTTGTAGGTCGCCGCGCCGTCCTTCTGCGGCACGTCGAGGTAGCCGAGCTGGTAGTTCGGGCCACCCTTGATGACGTCCGTGGCGAACGAGCGCGAGAAGCCGTACCGGAGGTCCTCGCAGGTGATGTCCTTACCGTCCTGCCACTTCACGCCGTCCTTGAGGGTGAAGGACCACTGCTTGCCGCCGTTCTCGGACTTGCCGGTGTCGGTGGCCAGGTCTGGGACCGGCGTCGAGGCCCGCTTGGCGTCCTCGGTGACCGGGAACTGCACGAGGCTGCGATAGACCATGCGGCCCATGTTCGAGAGGTCCCGGCCGATGTACATCCGCTGGGGGTCCAGGTGCTCGGCGGGGCGCTTGGTGAGGTAGTACAGCGTCCCACCCTTGGTCCCGGCCGCGGCGGAGCTGGTCGAGCCCGTGGTGCTTCCCCCGCTCGAGCAGGCGGCCAGCGGCAGGGCGACGATCGTCGCTGCCGCGACGGCGCCTACCGCCTTCGTCTTCTTGGTCATGCACTCTCCTTCGTGTGTGTCGCATCGCCGCAGCGAGGCAACGCCCGGCGGCCGGTTCGCCGCAGGGAGTCGGTCGAGCGAGCCGTCATCGGTTCGCCTTCGGGTCGAGGGCGTCGCGCAAACCGTCGCCCAGCAGGTTGAAGCTCAGCACCAGGCCGGCGATGATCGCGGCCGGGAAGAAGAAGTAGGTGAAGTCGCCGATCGAGTAGTTCGTCGAGTTCGTGAGGATGTTGCCCAACGTCGGGGTCGGCGGTTTGATGCCGACGCCGAGGAAGGACAGGGCCGCCTCCGCCGAGATGTACAGCGGCAGGGTGAGCGTGAAGTAGACGAGGACCGGCGCCCAGAGGTTGGGCAGCAGTTCCTTGAAGTAGATCCGGGAGTTGCGCGCGCCCAGGCTGCGAGCCGCCTCGACGTACTCGCGTTCCCGCTGCGAGAGCACCTGCCCGCGGATCAGTCGGGCGAACGACGGCCACCCGAACAACCCGAGCACGAGGATGATGTAGACCCCGTTCGCCATGTTGCCGGCGGGCACCTTGAACCGCTCGGTCAACTGGTCGATGAACATCCCCGACAGCGCGATGAGCATGAGGGTCTGCGGGAAAGACAGCGTCATGTCGACGATCCGGCTGATGACGAAGTCGACCCAGCCGCCGAGGAAGCCCGAGACGATGCCCGCCACGGTCCCGAGGACGACTGCGACGACCGTCGCGAGCAGGGCGACCATGAGCGAGAAGGTCACCCCGAGCACGAGGCGCGAGAGGACGTCACGACCGGTCCCCGGCTCGACGCCCAGCGGGTGCGACCAGCTCATCCCGCCGAAGGACCCTATGGGCAGACCGCCGGAGGGAACGTCAATGAGGTCGTTGTGGAAGCTCTCCGGGTCGAGGATCTTCGTCGCGGTGAGGATCGGCGCCGACAGCGCCAGCAGGAGGAACACGGCGACGATGACGACGGAAACCATGGTCAGTCGGTCCTTGCGCAGGCGGCGCAACGCCAGCCGACCGAGCGAGAGCCCTTCGATGCCCTTGACCGGAGCCGCTGCTTCCACTGTCGCCGGCTCGACCGGCGATGACGTGGGCGTCAGTGTCACGCGTCCCGCCCTTTCTCAGAGCGTCGACGAGGTCGTCGCGCCCTGCACACCTGGCATACCTTGCCACAGGCCCCCCGGGCCTCCAACCGCCTGCACGAGCATGGTTGGCGAATCGTTACCGACGCGTGAGCCACGGGGTTGTCCGTCAAGGCCGGCCCGGGACCGGACTTCTTGCGGTCCCGAGCGGCTCAACCGCACCGCCAACCACCGCGAACCCCCCACGCGGCCGGGGTACCACCCGAGGTCACGCCTCGTTGCGAGCCGCCGCTCTGGCCCGCGCCGCCGACCGGGCCCGATCCACCTGGTCGAGGACGACCTTGCGCAGCCGCACCGCCTCGGGGGTGACCTCGACGCACTCGTCTTCCCGACAGAACTCGAGGGACTGTTCGAGGCTGAGGCGCCGGGGCGGGACGAGACGTTCGAGGACCTCGGCCGTCGACGAGCGCACGTTGGTGAGCTTCTTCTCGCGGGTGATGTTGACGTCCATGTCCTCGGCCCGGGAGTTTTCCCCCACGATCATCCCCTCGTAGACCTGGGTGGTCGGCTCGACGAAGAGCGTGCCGCGCTCTTGGAGGTTGAACATCGCGTAGGACGTCGCGGCGCCGGTGCGGTCGGCGACGAGCGAGCCGGTGAGGCGGGTCACGATCTGGCCCACCCACGCGGCATACCCGTCGAAGACGTGGTGGGCGATGCCGGTGCCGCGGGTCTCGGTGAGGAACTCGGTGCGGAAGCCGATGAGGCCTCGGGACGGCACGACGAACTCCATCCGGACCCAGCCCGTGCCGTGGTTGGTCATGTGCTCGAGCTGGCCCTTGCGGGCCGCCATGATCTGGGTCACCGCGCCGAGGAACTCTTCAGGAGCGTCGATGGTGAGCCGTTCGAACGGCTCGTGGACCGCGCCGCCCACCTGACGGGTGACGACCTGGGGCTTGCCGACGGTGAGCTCGAAGCCCTCCCGGCGCATCTGCTCGACGAGGATCGCGAGGGCGAGCTCGCCACGGCCCTGGACCTCCCAGGTGTCCGGGCGCTGGGTCGACAGGACCCGGATCGAGACGTTGCCGACGAGTTCTCGCTCGAGCCGGTCCTTGACGAGCCTGGCGGTGACCTTGGCGCCGCGGACCCGGCCGGCCAGCGGCGAGGTGTTCGTGCCGATCGTCATCGAGATGGCCGGCTCGTCGACGGTGATGAGCGGCAACGGGCGGGGATCGTCGGGGTCGGCGAGCGTCTCGCCGATCATGATGTCGGCGATGCCGGCGATGGCGATGATGTCGCCCGGGCCGGCCTCGGCCGCGGGGCTCCGCTCCAGCCCTTCGGTGACGAGCAGCTCGGTGACCTTGACCCGTGGTGTGCTGCCGTCGCGGCGACACCAGGCGACCTGTTGGCCCTTGCGGATGGTCCCGTTGTAGACCCGCAGCAACGCCAGACGCCCGAGGTAGCTCGACGAGTCGAGGTTGGTCACGTGCGCCTGCAGCGGGGCTTCGTCGTCGTAGACCGGGGCCGGCACGGTCGTCATGATCGTCTGGAACAGCGGCTCGAGGTCTGGGCCGTCGGGCAACCCCCCGTCCTCGGGGCGGTCCATCGAGGCCCGGCCGGCCTTTGCCGAGGCGTAGACGATGGGGAAGTCCAGCTGGTCCTGGTGAGCGTCGGCGTCCTCGAGCAGGTCGATGAACAGCGCGTAGACCTCGTCGACGACCTCGGCGATCCGCGCGTCCGGGCGGTCGACCTTGTTGATGCACAGGACGACGGGTAGGTGCGCGGCAAGTGCCTTGCGCAGGACGAACCGGGTCTGCGGCAGTGGACCCTCCGAGGCGTCGACGAGCAGCACGACGCCGTCGACCATCGACAGGCCACGCTCCACTTCGCCGCCGAAGTCCGCGTGGCCGGGGGTGTCGATAATGTTGATCGTCACGCCGCCCGGGTAGCCGGCCTCTCGCGCGGACGGCCCGTTGTAGTGGATCGCGGTGTTCTTCGCGAGGATCGTGATGCCCTTCTCGCGCTCGAGGTCGCCGGAGTCCATGGCCCGCTCGTCGACGTGCTGGTGGGCGCCGAACGCCCCGCCCTGCCAGAGCATCTTGTCGACGAGCGTGGTCTTGCCGTGGTCGACGTGAGCGACAATGGCGACGTTGCGGACGTCGCCGCGGGACCGAATAGACACGACGCCCAGTCTCTCAGGGTCCGGCGGCGTCCCCGACCAGCCGACTGGCCACCGCCTCGACGACGGGGAGGTCGCCGGGAAGCCACGACACGGCATACCGGTCCTCGGCGGTGAGCCAGCGCACCGCGTCGTGGTCCGGCCCCGGAGCCGGTATGCCGTCGCGCACCTCGGCGAGCCAGACGAGCATCCGCAGACCGCGGCCCAACGGCCAGGAGCTGTCTGGACCCGGGCCGAGGACGGGGTCGCCGACGACGATGGTCACGCCGAGTTCCTCGGCGAGCTCGCGGACCAGGGCCTCGCGGGGCAACTCCCCCGGCTCGACCTTGCCGCCGGGCAACTCCCAGCCACCGGCGTGTTCCGGCGGGGAGACGCGCCGGGCGGCCAGCACCCGACTCGGCCGCTCGAGCCGGTCGACGAGGGCGGCACCGACGACCAGCCGATTCGGTGCGTCCACGTCACCAGGGTGGCAGAACAGCGGCGAGACCCCGACCGGGACGAGCCCGGGGACATGGCACGCTGTGCGGGTGGCGGATCCGAGACACCGCGGCGAACGGCATACCGGCTCGCACGGCAGCAGACTCAACGCGTTGCGTGCCGCTGTCCTCGGCGCCAACGACGGCATCGTCTCGGTGGCCGGGCTCGTCGTCGGGGTGGCCGGCGCGACGACCGACCGCACCGCCGTCCTCACCGCCGGCATCGCGGGGCTCAGCGCCGGCGCCTTCTCGATGGGCGTCGGCGAGTACGTGTCGGTGAGCACCCAACGCGACACCGAACGCGCCCTGTTGCACAAGGAACGTCGCGAACTGGCCGAGATGCCCGAAGCGGAGCTGGCCGAGCTCACCGCGATCTACCAGGGCAAGGGCCTGACGCCCGACCTCGCCCACCGGGTAGCCGTCGAACTCACCGCACACGATGCGCTGGCCGCGCACGCCGAGGTCGAGTTACAGATCGACCCGGAGAACCTCACCAGCCCATGGCAAGCGGCCCTCGCCTCGGTCGTGTCCTTCGCGCTCGGAGCGGTCTTGCCGCTCTTGGTCATCACGCTGGTCCCGGAGTCGATCCGGCTCCCGGCGACGGTGGCCGGCGTCGTCGGCGCCCTCGCGCTGACCGGGGTCCTCAGCGCTCGACTCGGCGGGTCCGGATGGCGCCGTCCGGTGGCTCGCAACGTCGTCGGCGGTTGGCTGGCGATGACCCTGACCTACGGGATCGGAGCGCTGGTCGGGCGCTCCCTGTAGGTGCTCCGACGCCGGCCCGACTCGCAATGGTGTGGCAGTTGCGTCGTATCGGGGCAGGTCGGACCTGCCAGGACGCGTCGGACCTGCCAGGACGTGGCAGAACTGCCACGACGGCCCCGGCTGGCACGACGAGCCACGACTGGCACGACGGGCCACGACTGGCACGACGGGCCACGACGGCCACGACGGCCCCGACGGCCCCGACGGGCCCACCGTGTCAGACCGAGGCGCCGGCGAGGGTCGCCGCGAGCACGGCCTTGATGGTGTGCATCCGGTTCTCGCTTTGGTCGAAGACGATCGACGCCGCGGATTCGAAGACCTCGTCGGTGACCTCCATGGCCGACAGGCCGAACTCCCGGAAGATCCGCTCCCCCACCGCCGTCTCACGGTTGTGGAACGAAGGCAAGCAGTGCATGAACTTGACCTGCGGATTGCCGCTGGCGGCCAGGACCTCGGTGGTCACCTGGTACGGGGTGAGTTGGCCAATGCGTTCGGCCCAGACGTCCTCGGGTTCGCCCATCGACACCCAGACATCGGTGTGCACGAAGTCCACCCCGGCCACCCCCGCGTCGAGGTCGTCGGTGACGGTGATCCGCGCACCCGTGCGACGGGCCGACTCCCGCGCGTGGGCGAGCACCTCGCCGGTCGGCCAGAGCGACTGGGGGGCGACGATGCGGGTATCCATCCCCGACATGGCCCCGGCGACAAGCAGCGAGTTGCCCATGTTGTACCGGGCATCGCCGACGTAGGCGAAGGCGACCTCGCTCAGGGGCTTCGCGCAATGCTCCCCCATCGTCACGACGTCGCACAGCGACTGGGTGGGGTGCCACATGTCGGTGAGGCCGTTGTAGACCGGCACCCCGGCATACTCCGCCAGGGTCTCGACCTCGCGGTGATCCGACCCCCGGAACTCGATCCCGTCGTACAGCCGCCCGAGCACCCGGGCGGTGTCCTTCGCCGATTCCTTGTGCCCGAGTTGGCTGCCGCTGGGGTCGAGATACGTCAGCTCGGCACCGAGGTGGTATGCCGCGACCTCGAAGGCACAGCGGGTGCGGGTCGAGGTCTTCTCGAAGATCAACGCGATCGTCTTGCCGACGAGGACACGTGCCTCGCGTCCGTCCCGACGGGCCGCCTTGAGCTCGGCCGTGAGGTCGACGAGACCGATCCATTCGGCGGGCGAGAGGTCGATCTCCTTGACGAAATGCCGGCCGGTGAGGTCCATTGCCCGAGGGTATGCCGCGGGCTCCGGGCCGCGGCAGCCACGTCCGGCTGGCGAGCGCCGGCCACAGGCCCGCTCGGAGCCAGAGACGATGAACCCGACCCGGCCGGGTCCGGGTCGGGTTCATCGCGCGGCCGTCGACGTGGCCGGCGTCAGGCCGTCTGGTCGTCGAGCGACGCGTCGGGGGCGTTGCGCCGGATCGAGTCGATGCCGTTGAGTGCGCTCTTCTTCGTCTCGTACGCCTCCCCCGTGGCAATGACCTGGCCGTTGCTTGCCTTGAGGCGGAACCGGAACTTGCCGGCCTTGTCCTTGTAGAGCTCGAACTTCCCAGCCATTCGGGGTCCTTCCGACGAAGCGGTCCGCGCCCACGCCGGGCCCGGCCCTGACTCTTGGAGAGTAGGACCGAGTGGCGGCCCACCCGGCGCTTTACCGGCCCGCCACGCCGGCGCAGGCTCAGGCTCCGTCCGCCGCGGTGTCCGGCCCCGGCGTGCCGGCGCCTGCCGCGTCGTGATGGGCAGAGCGGTGAGTCCCCTCGGCTTCCACGACATCGCGCTCCTCACGGGCGCGCTCGAGGTCGTCGTGCAACTGGGCGACGGCCGACTTGGTCAACGGGTAGCGCCGGGCCACGAGGTAGCCGATGCCCATGAACACCGCGACGGACAGCATCATCGACAGCCGGATCCCCCAGATCGCCGAGGGCGGCTGCACCGCGCCGAACTGCCCATGGCGAGACTGTTGGTATCCGGTGAGTTCCAGCACCAGGCTGAGGATCTGGATGGCCAGCGCCGAGGCCAGCGCGCGAACGAGGACGAGCAGCCCACTGAAGGCACCGGCGTCTCGGGACCCCAGCCGCAGTTCGCCATCGTCCACGACGTCGGGGAACATCACCCACACCGTGATCTGGGCGGCCCCGAGGCCCACTGCCAACACTCCGGCGAGGACGTAGACCGGCCAGTGCGGCAGGTGCGGCGGGTACAGGGCGATGACGCACATGGCCGCGATGCTCAGCGGCAGGGCTCGATAGTAGATGACGTTCTTGCTGACCCGGCCCACCAGGCGGATGAGGATGGGGAACATCGTCAGGGTCACGGCGACGAACACCGCGAGGAAGGTCACCGACCGAAGGCCGGGAACGGCATACAGGGCGTAGTAGAGGATGACCGCGGTGACGATGTCGATGCTGATGGCCGGGCAGAGATACATCACCGTGAGATACCGGAAGGACCGCAGGCGCAGGGGCGCCACGACGGCCTTGACGGACAGCTTCTCGAGGTGCCCGGGGATGGGCGCTCGCTCATGGGTGTGCAGCGCCACCCCGAGCAACGGCACCGCGAAGAACAACCCGAAGCCGAAGATGAGACTGAGGTAGAGCTGGGTGATGGTCAGCGAGCCGGCCTTGAAGTCGGCGACGAGGATCGACATGACCAGCGTCGAGCCTGCTCCGGAGAGGGTCGCGAATGCCAGGCGCATGACGTTGACCCGGTTCCGTTCGGCCGGATAGGTCGTCACCTCGGCGCTGAGCGAGGCGTACGGGACGGCGACGATGCTCGCGATAGTCGTCCAGGCCAGGTGGGCGATGATGACGAACCAGAGCTTGGCGCCGTCGTTCCAGTCCCCGATCGGCGCCCAGAGCGCCGCCATCCCCGGCGGGATGAGCACGGCTCCCCCGAGGATCCACGGCCGGCGCCGCCCCCACTTGGTGCGGGTACGGTCGGTGATGAGCCCCATGAGCGGGTGGTTGAGGGCGTCCCAGATCTTCGAGACGAGGATCGTCATGCCGGCCATCCCCGGGGCCATGCCGAGGATGTCGGTGAGGTAGAAGAGGTAGAGCACGGCGATGGTCGCCGCCGCGCCACCGCCGAAGCAGTCGCCGGCCGCGAACGCCCACCGCTCGACCGCAGACATCTGCGGGCCAGTCGGCACTAGCTCCGCGGGCGAGGACGACACGAGGTGCGGGCTCCTTCGGACATGGACGACCTAGTTTGACAGAGCAGCAAGCTCTCCCCGGCGAAGTTCGGGGTTTCCCGGCCGAGGTGAGTGGGCGTGCTCAGTTGCGCCCGCCGGACGCGAGCCCGCTGCGGAACTCCACGACGTCGCCGTCGGCCATGACGTAGTCCTTGCCTTCGATGCGGACCTTGCCGGCGGCCCGCGCCGCGGCCATCGACCCGGCGGCGTCCA
The DNA here is from genome assembly GCA_037045045.1 of Dermatophilaceae bacterium. Classification (GTDB taxonomy): domain Bacteria; phylum Actinomycetota; class Actinomycetes; order Actinomycetales; family Dermatophilaceae; genus Phosphoribacter. The sequence goes on along the minus strand of JBAOHL010000007.1, from coordinate 285,646 downwards.
ACGCGTCGAAGGACACCACCTCGGCCTTGACGAACCCCCGTTGGAAGTCGGTGTGGATGACGCCCGCCGCCTGGGGCGCGGTCCACCCCTGGCGGATCGTCCAGGCGCGCGACTCCTTGGGCCCGGCGGTGAGGAAGGTCGCCAGCCCGAGGGTGTGGAACCCGACACGGGCCAACTGGTGCAGCCCGGGCTCGGCCACCCCGACCGATTCGAGCAGTTCGCGCGCCTCGGCCTCGTCGAGTTCGGCGAGGTCGGCCTCGAGCTTGGCGTCGAGCACGACGCTGTCGGCGGGCGCCACCGACGCCGCCAGCCGGGCGGCGAGGTCGGCGTCGGCGAGCTGGTCCTCATCGACGTTGAAGACGTAGACGAAGGGCTTGGTCGTCAACAGCGACAGCTCCCGGGCGGCGGCGAGGTCGACCCCGTACGCCGCGTGCCCGGCATACAGGGTCTGCCCGGCCTCCAGGCACGCACGGGCCGCGACGGCGTTGTCGTATGCCGCGCGCCGCTCCTTGGCCAGACGCGCCTCCTTCTCCAACCTCGGGACGGCCCGCTCGAGGGTCTGCAGGTCGGCCAGACACAACTCGGTCTCGATGGTCTCCACGTCCGAGGTCGGGGACACCCGGCCCTCGACGTGCGCGACGTCGTCGTCGGCGAAGACCCGGACGACCTGGCAGATCGCGTCGGCCTCGCGGATGTGGGCGAGGAAGGTGTTGCCGAGCCCCTCCCCCCGGGAGGCGCCCCGAACGATCCCGGCGATGTCGACGAAGGACACCGTGGCCGCCACGATGCGCTCGGATTCGAAGATCTCCGCGAGCCGATACAGCCGCGGGTCGGGCAGGGGGACGACGCCGACATTGGGCTCGATCGTCGCGAAGGGGTAGTTCGCCGCGAGGACGTCGTTGTTGGTCAGGGCGTTGAAGAGCGTGGACTTGCCGACGTTGGGCAGACCGACGATGCCGATGGTGAGGGCCACGGACGGGGGAGTCTACGCGGGCGCGGCGCTGGTCTCGGCGTCGGTCCGCTCCGCGGCCGCCGGCGGGGAGGTGGCCGACGCCGTCGCGGTGATCGACGCGGTGGCCGGCGCAGGGTGGTGTGTGTCGGGCGGCACCTGACGCCACGCGCACAGCTGCCGCGAGAGGGCGACGAGCCGGCCGGTGCTGTCCCAGATCTTTGCGTCCTCCTCCATGAGCCCGCCGGAGACGTTCTGGGTGGTGAGGACGAACTGGAGCCACCCCGGCGCCGGGTGGCCGCGGATGTGCGCGGTGAACTCCAGGGTCGGGGTCCATCCGACAAGGCCAAGGTCGTGGGCGACCGGCGGCAGCGAGTCCAGCGCCCAGAGCAACGACAGGACGTCGGGCTCTCGGCCGTCGGCGAGCTTGTGCCAGGCCATCATCCGGCCCTGCTGCGAGGGTTTGCCCTGCAGCCAGCCGATCGAGGCCGGCTCGAAGCGCAGGTCCATCCGGGACATGAGGTTGGTATGCAGGAGGATCTCCGGGGCGTTGTCCCGCCCGATGCACTCCTGCGGCGGCGGCATCGCCGGGGCGGGCTCCTCGCGCAACACCGGCAGCTCGCTCGTCTTGACGTTGCCGAACGTCCCGATGGCCCGCATCTTCTCCTCGCGACGCCCGTCCTTGCCGCGTTGGGTGATCGACACCTGGGCCGTGGTCATCGTCCGCCCGGTGCGCAGTTGCTCGGTGAGCAGGGTGACGCCGCCGGCGTTGGCCGCCGAGAGGAAGTACGCGCTGAACGCCAGCGGATCGGGGTGACCGCGGGCCTCGGTGAGCATCTGGCGCAGGGCGTTGGCGCCCATCGCCATGAGGATGCCGCCGTTGATCGCGCCGTGGATCCCCCACCCGTCGTCGAGCACCCCGTGCCACATCGTGTCGTCGCCGTCGCACTGCACGGCGATGCCGGAGTCGAACTCGGACGGCGTCATGCCTCACATCTTCGCAGGCGCCTTGCGGGCCACGACGAACACCCGGCGGAACGGCAGGACGGTGCCGTAGGACTCCGGCGGGTATGCCGCGCGCAGGCGTTGCGCGAACTGCGCGGCGAAGCTTTCCCGAAGGTCCGGCGGCAGCGCGGCCAGGGTGGGGCGGGCGCCGGTGCCCGTGGTCCACTCGAACACCGGGTCCGGTCCGGACAGCACGTGCAGGTAGGTCGTCTCCCAGGCGTCGACGGTCTCGGCGATGGGGGCGAGGGCGTGCAGGTAGTCCTGCGGGTTGTGCGACCGGGGGTTCGGCAGGTCGGTGAGGTGCGCGGCATACGGGGCGGTGGCGGCCAGCTCGCGGCGGATGACGTGCAGTGGGGCCTCGAAGTCGCCGGGCACCTGGACCGCGAGGACCCCGCCCGGGGCGAGGGAGCCGAGCAACGTCGGCAGCAGGCGCAGATGCTCGGGCACCCAGTGCAGGGTCGCGTTCGACACGAGGACGTCGACCGGCGCCGGTGGCGTCCAGTCGCGCAGGTCGGCCTGCTCGAAGCGCACCGGCCCGCCGTGGTCGCGCCGCGCCGCGGCGACCATCGAGGGCGAATCATCGACGCCGACGACCTGCGCGCCGGGCCATCGGGCGGCGAGCGACACGGTGAGGTTGCCGGGTCCGGCACCGAGGTCGACGACGAGGCGCGGATCGGCGTGTTCGACGCGGGCGAGCAGGTCCACGAACGGGCGGGCCCGTTCGTCGGCGTACGTCAGGTACTGCCCCGGGTCCCAGGTGTCGATCACGCGCCCATGTCATCACCCAGGTATCTTGATGTCAAGATACCTGGTCGTGGTCGTGGCGGTGTCGGTGGCCTCCGAGATGCTCGGACCCATGGACCTCCCGACCTCCCTCACCCTCGCCGTCGGCGCCGGGGCCCTGTTTGCCTGGCTCGCTGTCCGGGGCTGGTATGCCGCGCGCCTGGCCGCCCTCGGAGCCGAACGTGACGGCTTGCGCGAGCGAGTCGAGGACCTGCAGGCGGTGACCCAGGGCGACGCCGAGACCGCCCGGCTCGTCGTCCCGCTGCGCGAGAGCCTCGCCCGGGTCGAGCGACAGGTGCACACCCTCGAGCGCGACCGTGGCGAGCAGTTCGCCCGGGTGACCGCCGAACTGTCGCGGGTGGAGGCGAGCACGACCGGCCTGCGCGAACAGACGGCCGACCTCGTCGGCTCGCTGCGCTCGTCGTCGGTGCGCGGCGCCTGGGGCGAGGTGCAGCTGCGTCGGGTGCTGGAGCACGCCGGCCTGCTCGCCCGGTGCGACTTCGACACCCAGGTCAGCGGACGCAACGACCGGGGCGAGCTCGTGCGCCCCGATGTCGTCGTCCACCTGCCGGGGGACCGGCATCTCGTCGTCGACGCCAAGGTGCCGCTCAGTGCCTTCCTCGCGGCCCAGGCCGAGGGGCTGACCGGCGCCGAACGGGCCGGGCAGTTGGGCGCCCACGCGCGGGCCCTGCGAGCTCACGTGCAGGGCCTGGCGGCCAAGGGGTACTGGACGGCCACCGCCGACAGCCCGCCGCTGGTCGTGTGTTTCGTCCCTGGTGAGGCGATCCTCGGGGCGGCCCTCGCGGCCGACCCCGCCCTGCACGAGGATGCCATGGCTGCCGGCGTCGTGCTGGCGTCGCCGGCGACGCTGCTGGCCGTCCTGCGGACCGTCGCCTACGCCTGGCAGCAGGAGGCGCTCGCCGACGGGGCCCGGGAACTGCTCGATGTCGGGCGCGAGCTGTACGCCCGCATCGGCGCACTCGGCCGCCACGCCGAGCGCCTCGGCAACGCCCTGCTCCGTTCGGTGACGGCATACAACGGGCTCGTCGGTTCGTTGGAGGCGCGGGTGCTCGTCACCGCGCGGCGGATGAACGAGCTCGGGCTCGGTCCGGACCCGGTCGCCACCCCGCGACCTCTCGACGAGGTCCCCAGAGCCCTCACCGCGGTCGAACTCATCGAGGCCCTCGATGCGGATGTGGCCCGGTCGCCGCTGCTCGAGGAGTCCCCACCCCCGCGGCGGCGGTGCGAGGCCGGCTGAGGGCCGGTCGAAGCCCGTTGACCGGCGGCCCGAAAGGCCGCCGCCGTCGCCACGCCGTAGGGCGGTCGCTGATCGCGCCATTGGCAGTGGCGAGGGGGCCGCTGGGCGCGCGCAACATCGGTCGGGATGCCGCGAGAGCCTGCGCCTGCCAGCATGTGGGCAGGCGCCGCCTCGATGTCCTGCTGCCCGGTGGGCTGACGGGAGCGGCGCCCGCGCGGCATACCGCGCCCGAGGCCCGAGCAGCGAGGAGACCCGATGTCCGACACCGCGCGCGTACTGACCTTCGACCGCGCACCCGACCTGCGCGTCATCTTCGCCAAGGCGGTGATCCCCAGCCGCAACCGCAGCCGCACCCTGCCGGCCGTCACCGCGACCCGCGCCGGCGTAGCGGTCGACGGAGCGCACGTGTCGCGCTTCGCTCGGGTGTGCGGGATCGTCCTGCGGGATCACCTGCCGCTGACCTACCCCCACCTGTTGGCGTTTCCGCTGCAGATGGCGGTGATGTCCCGGCCGGACTTCCCGTTCAAGCTCGTCGGCCTGGTCCACACCGAGAACGTCATCGACGTGCACCGACCCATCGGCGTCGGCGAACGGCTCGACATCACGGTGCGCGCCCAGGACCTGCGACCGCACCGGCGCGGTCGGGAAGTCGACCTGCTCAGCGAGGTCAGCGTGGCGGGCGAGCCGGTGTGGCGCGGGGTGAGCACCTACCTGGCCCGCGGCAAGGGCGACGAATCCGCCACGACGGCGCCCTCCCCGCCGGTCGAGGACCTGCGCGCCGGCCCCCCGACCTCGGTGTGGGCCCTACCGGACAGCACCGGTCGGCGATTCGCCGCCGTCGGCGGCGACTGGAACCCCATCCACGTGCACCGGCTCACCGCCAAGCCTTTGGGTTTTGCCTCGTGCATCGTCCACGGCATGTTCACCTATTCGAAGTCCCTCGGCGAACTCGGCAGTGCCGTGCCCGCGGTCGGTCGTTCGGCCGTGTGGTTCCGCAAACCCATGCTTCTGCCGGCCACCGCCGAGTTCCGGGCCGCGCCGGACCGACTGCGTGCCATGGTCGTCGAGCCCGGGTCGGACCGCGAGCACCTCGTGCTGCAGAACGCCCCGGCGGGCTGATCGGCGCCGACCGGAAGGTCACCGAGGTCTAGTGCAGCGACCCCAGCGCCGGATCGCCGGGACGCTGCTCGGCGGGGTCACCCGCGGTCTTGAGGTCTCGGCGCAGCTCGTTGGGCAGCGCGAACAGCAGGCTCTCCTCGGCGGCGACCACCGGGCGCACGTCGGTGAAACCCCGCTCGGCAAGGAAGGCGAGCACGTCGCGGACGAGGATCTCCGGCACGCTGGCCCCGGACGTCACGCCGACGGTCCGGACGCCGTCGAGCCAGGCCGGGTCGATCTCGGCGGCGTAGTCGACGAGGTGACCCGCGGCCGCTCCGTGCTCCAAGGCCACCTCGACGAGGCGGACCGAGTTCGAGGAGTTGCGCGAGCCGACGACGATCATCAGGTCGGTCTGGGCGGCCATCCGTTTGACCGCGAGCTGCCGGTTCTGGGTGGCGTAGCAGATGTCGTCGCTCGGCGGGTCGGCGAGCGCGGGGAAGCGCTCGCGCAGCCGCCGCACGGTCTCCATCGTCTCGTCGACCGACAAGGTCGTCTGGGACAGCCACACGACCTTGTCGGGGTCGCGCACCTGCAGGCTGGCGACGGCGTGCGGCCCGTCGACGATGGTGATGTGGCTCGGCGCCTCGCCGGAGGTGCCGACGACCTCCTCGTGCCCCTCGTGCCCGATGAGCAGGATGTCGTAGTCCTCGCGGGCGAAGCGCACCGCCTCGCGGTGGACCTTCGTCACCAGCGGGCAGGTCGCGTCGATGGTTTTGAGGCGGCGGGCCCGGGCCTCCTCGTGGACCACCGGCGCGACCCCGTGTGCCGAGAACACCACGGTGGCACCCTCGGGCACTTCGTCGGTCTGCTCGACGAACACGGCGCCTCGCTTGCGCAGCGTGTCGACGACGTGCTTGTTGTGGACGATCTCCTTGCGGACGTACACCGGTGGGCCGTAGTGGTCTAACGCCTTCTCGACGGTGACGACGGCTCGGTCCACCCCGGCGCAGTAGCCTCGCGGCGCCGCGAGCAGCACCGTCTTGGCGGTCTGGGCAGGGTCCTCGGGCATGGCTTCCATGCTACGTGCGCCGGCAGACCCGGTATGCCGCGTGCCAGCTCCACCGCGCCCGTCGGCCACACGGCATACAGTGCACGCCGTGAGCACAGGCCTGCCCGAGAAGGCCTCGGACACCTCGGCCGAGGCGCCCTGGCCGGTGCGCGTGCTGAGCCTGAAGATCGGCGACTACGTCGACCGGATGTCGCCGCTGTGGGTCGAGGGCCAGGTGGTCCAACTGCATCGGCGCGGCACGACGGCCTATCTCACCCTGCGCGACCCCGACGTGGACATGTCCCTGTCGGTGACGATCTCCGGCTACGCCCTCGACGCGCTCCCCGGGCCGCTGCCGCAGGGCGCGCGGGTCGTCGTCCACGCCAAGCCGACGTTTTGGGCCCGCCGGGGCACCCTGCAGCTGGAGGCCCGGCAGATCCGCCCGCTCGGGGTCGGTGACCTGCTGCTGCGGCTGGAGACCCTCAAGCGCCGCCTTGCCGCCGAGGGCCTGTTCGAGCCCGAGCGCAAGCGTCCGCTGCCGTTCCTCCCCCGGTCGGTGGGCCTGGTGACCGGACGGGGCAGCGCCGCAGCGCGCGACGTCCTCGACAACGCCCGCCGCCGCTGGCCCTCGGTGCGGTTCGTCGTCCGGGAGGTCGCCGTCCAGGGGTCCTCCGCCGTCGCCGAGGTCACCGCGGCGCTCGCGCAGCTCGACGCCGACCCCACGGTCGACGTCGTCGTCATCGCACGCGGCGGGGGGTCGGTCGAAGAGCTGCTGCCCTTCTCCAACGAGACCCTGCTGCGAGCCGTCGTCGCGGCACGGACCCCGGTCGTCAGCGCGATCGGCCACGAGGTGGACACCCCGCTGCTCGACCTCGTTGCCGACTGGCGCGCCTCGACCCCCACCGACGCCGGCAAGCGGGTCGTGCCCGACGCCGCCGCCGAGCGGGCCCTCGTGTCCGGGCTCGGCCAGCGGGCCCGGGGCGCCCTCGCCCGGCGCCTTGACGTCGAACGCCGGCTGCTCGTCGCCGCCCGCAGCCGCGCCGTCCTCACCGCACCGGCCGCGATGCTCGTCCCGCACCGGATGCAGCTGCAGGCGTTGCGCCGAGCGGCCCGCGAACGGCTGCTCGTGCGCGTCGATCGCGAGTCCGACCGGGTGGGACACCTGCTTGTCCAGGGCCGGGCCCTGTCCCCCCAGGCCACCCTCGAGCGCGGATACGCCGTCGTCCAGCACGCCGACGGCTCCCTCGTCTTCGACCGCGACGAGGTCGACCCCGACGAACTGCTGCGGGTCCGGGTCGCGCACGGCGACTTCGGCGTCACGGTCGTGGGTTAGGGTCGAGCAGACCCGACGGCCCGCGAGAGGAGAGGGGCGTGGACTACCCCGACGTCGCCGACCTCAGCTACGAACAGGCCCGCGACGAGCTCGTGTCCATCGTCGCGCGCCTCGAGGCCGGGCAAGTCCCACTCGCCGAGGGGATGGACCTGTGGCGCCGCGGCGAGGCCCTGGCCGCGCACTGCACGACCTGGCTCGACGGGGCCCAGGCGCAACTGAACGCCGGCGCGGCATCCTCGGACCAGCCGTCCGCCGACTGACCGCTGGAATGCTCGGCCGGCCCAGTCAGGATGCCGGCGGGGCGGGGCGCAACGCCTCGACGAGGACCGCGAACTCGGCCTGCTCGCTGGAAGCACTGACCACCGTCGTCAGCCCCGAAGGCGCGGTGGCCACGAGGTGCACCTGCCCGCGATCGTCGCGCAACCGTTGCCAGGTGCGCCCTCCGAGGTCTTGCGTCGACACCGCGCCCGCCGCGTTGCTCGCCGCGTTCGTGGCCACGTCGAGCCACCGCGGCGTCACCCCCATGGCCTGGCGCAGCCCGACGAACTGGCCGCTCGGGGTCGTCCATCCCGCCTGCCAGGTCGGCACCGAGTCGGTGGCCGCGGCATACCGGGCACTGGTGGCCTTCCACCCGGCCGGCAGCCCCGCCGGGAACTCGAACGCGACACCGCTGTCCTTCACGGCGACCGAGACCACCGACGCGGCGTCGACGGCCGGCTGGCTCACCCCGTCGCTGCGGGGGACGATCATGAGCAGGACAGCGACGAGCCCGAGGATGACCAGCAGCGAGCGGGCCATGTTCGCGGCGCTGCCCATCGCATAGCGGCTGCGCGGCGCCGGTGCCGATGTCGGCGGTCCAGACGGGGGCGGCACGACGGGCGGGGAACTCACCCCCACATGGTCTCCGACCGTTGCCGTTGCGGCCAAACCGAGACCGCAGGCCCATCGCGACCCTGTCGAGCCGACCCCTAGAGTTGGGGCAATCCTGTCCCCCGAGGAGTCCGATGCCCCCCCATGCGAAGGCCGTCCTCGTCGTGGGCGAGGCTCTCATCGACTCCGTGAGCGCCGGCCAGGGCGAGACCCTCGAACACGTCGGAGGCAGCCCCGCCAACGTCGCCGTCGGGCTCGGCGCCCTCGGGCACCAGGTCGAGTTGGCGACATGGTTCGGGCCGGACGAACGCGGGCAGCGTATCGTCGCGCATTGCGCCCACGCCGGGGTGCGGATCACCCCGGGCAGCGACGGCGCCGCCCGGACCTCGCTCGCCCAGGCCACCCTCGACCGCTTCGGCCAGGCGACCTACCGCTTCGAGCTCACCTGGTCGGTTCCCCCAGTCCGGGACCTCACGGCCTTCGGGCACGTGCACACCGGCAGCATCGCCGCAACCATCGAGCCGGGCGCCACCGAGGTGCTGGCCACCCTGGCGGCGCTGCGCCCTACGGCGACGGTGTCCTACGACCCCAACGTCCGCCCGACCCTCATGCCTTCGGCCGACGAGGTCCGGCCGCGGATCGAGGCGCTCGTCGCGCTCGCGGACGTCGTCAAGGCCAGCGACGAGGACCTGCAGTGGCTCTATCCCGGGGCGTTCATCCCCGACGTCATCCGCGCGTGGGAGGCCCTGGGCCCCGCCCTCGTCGTCATCACCCGCGGCGCCGAAGGCGCCATGTATGCCGTCCGCTCCGGTGGCGCATCGAAGGTCACCACGGTGCCGCCGCGGCGGGTCGACGTGACCGACACCGTCGGCGCCGGCGACTCGTTCATGGCGGGGCTGCTCTCGGGGCTCGCCGACCTCGACTACCTCGGCGGACCGGCGGCGCGGGCCCGGCTCGCCACCGCCGGGATCGACGAGTTGCGCCCCGCCGTGGACCGGGCCGTCGCGAGCGCCGCGGCGACCGTCGCCAGGGCGGGGGCGTTCGCGCCGACCCGCACCGAACTCGACACCGTCACGAGCCAGGCGCGATAGGCCGCGGTTCCCCGTCGGCACGCTGGACCCGAGTCTCCCTCGTCCGCCCGCACGGGGGCAGGTCACTCCGGGCGCACCGTCGCCGACTCCTATGCTGGGCGAAGGAGCAACGAGGGAGTGGCGATGGCCGAGTTCGACTACGAGGACCTGCTGCCGATCGGGGCGGACGACACGGCATACCGACTCGTCACCACCGACGGAGTCCGCGCCGTGCCGGGCCCGGGAGGGCGCACCTTCCTCGACGTCGACGACGAGGCGCTGCGGCTGTTGTCGCAGACCGCGATGCACGACATCGCCCACTACTTGCGGTCGGCGCACCTGGCCCAGCTGCGCAGCATCCTCGCCGACCCCGAGGCCAGCGACAACGACAAGTTCGTCGCGCTGGACCTGCTCAAGAACGCCAACATCGCCGCCGGTGGGGTCCTGCCGATGTGTCAGGACACCGGGACCGCGATCGTCATGGGCAAGCGCGGCCAGCACGTGCTCACCTCGGGCACCGACGAGCGGGCGATCAGCCGGGGCGTCTACGACGCGTACACGACCCTCAACCTGCGCTACTCGCAGATGGCGCCACTGACGATGTGGGAGGAACGCAACACCGGATCGAACCTGCCCGCGCAGATCGAGCTGTATGCCGACACCGCGCCCGGTCACGAGACGACGTACAAGTTCCTCTTCATGGCCAAAGGTGGTGGATCGGCGAACAAGTCCTACCTGTACCAAGAGACTAAGGCGATCCTCAACCCGGCCTCGCTCACCCGGTTCCTCGACGAGAAGCTGCGCTCGCTCGGCACCGCCGCCTGCCCGCCTTACCACCTCGCCGTCGTCATCGGGGGCACCTCGGCGGAGTTCGCGCTGAAGACCGCGAAGTACGCCTCGGCGAAGTACCTCGACAGCCTGCCCCCCGCAGGATCGATGACCGGGCACGGCTTCCGGGACCGCGACCTCGAAGAGCAGGTGCTCGAGCTGACCCGCGGGTTCGGCATCGGCGCGCAGTTCGGCGGCAAGTACTTCTGCCACGACGTACGGGTCATCCGGCTGCCCCGGCACGGCGCCTCACTGCCGGTCGCCGTGGCGATCTCGTGCTCGGCCGACCGCCAGGCGCTGGGCAAGATCACCCCCGAGGGAGTCTTCATCGAGGCGCTCGAGACCGACCCGGCGCGATTCCTGCCCGACCCGTCCGAGCAGGCCCTGGCCAGTGCCGGCGACGTCGTGCGCGTGGACCTGAGCCGACCGATGGACCAGATCCGGGCCGAACTGACCAAGTACCCGGTGAAGACCAGGCTGTCCCTCACCGGCACGCTCGTCGTCGCCCGCGACATCGCCCACGCCAAGATCAAGGAACGCCTCGACGCCGGCGAAGGCATGCCCGACTACCTGCGCGACCACCCGGTGTACTACGCCGGTCCGGCCAAGACCCCCGCAGGTATGCCGTCCGGCTCGTTCGGGCCGACCACGGCCGGCCGGATGGACTCCTACGTCGACGAGTTCCAGGCCGCCGGCGGGTCGCTCGTCATGCTCGCCAAGGGCAACCGCAGCCAGCAGGTCACCGACGCGTGCGCCACACACGGTGGCTTCTATCTCGGGTCGATCGGCGGGCCGGCGGCCCGGTTGGCGCAGGACTGCATCCGTTCGGTCGAGGTGCTCGAATACCCCGAGCTCGGCATGGAGGCAGTGTGGAAGATCGAGGTGGAGGACTTCCCCGCGTTCGTCGTCGTCGACGACAAGGGCAACGACTTCTTCGCCTCGGTGACCAAGCCGATGGCGATGACCATCGAGAAGCGGCCTGGTCTGTGAGCCCCGGCCTCGGGCTGCCGCCGCGCGGCGAGACCCCGGCCCGCGCCTGGGGGGAGCTCGCCGAGGGAAACGACCGATTCGTCCACGGCATCCGCAAGCACCCCAACCAGGATGTCGAGGCGCGCAACTCGCTCACCGCCGGCCAGACGCCGCGCGCGGTGTTCTTCGGATGCGCCGACTCGCGGGTCGCCGCCGAGATCATCTTCGACCAGGGACTCGGCGACCTGTTCGTCGTGCGGACGGCTGGGCACGTTGTCGACTCCAGCGTGCTCGGGTCGATCGAGTTCGGCGTCGGCGTGCTCGACATCCCCCTCATCGTCGTGCTGGGGCACGACTCCTGTGGCGCCGTGCGGGCCACCCTTGACGCCGTGTCGACCGGCGACATGCCGACCGGGTTTCTGCGCGACATCGTCGAACGGGTAACCCCAAGCGTCCTGTCCGCGCGCAAACACGGCGCGAGCACCACCGACGACGTCGAAGCAGAGCACGTGCGGCATACCGCGCGACTACTCGCCGACCGTTCCTCGCTCGTCGGAGACCGGGTCCAGGCCGGGCGGCTCGGGATCGTCGGGGCGACCTACGGGTTGCGCGAGGGCCGGGCCATGGTCGTCACCGCGCTCGGCCTGCGCCTGGGCTGACCGCGCGCCGCCGCGGCGTCCCTCTCCGCCGCGAGCGGCACCTAGCCGTCTCGCGGCGCTCGGGCGAGTTGGCGAGACTGGGCGACAAGGCGCCCGGAGGAATCCCAGACCTCGCAATCCTCTTCGAACAGACCGCCGGCGAGGTTGCGCGTCGCGTGCCGCAGGATCGCCCACCCCGGCGCCGGCCGGGCCCGCACGTGCACGCTGAGCTGCACCGTCGGTGCCCAGCCGGGCAGGCCGAGGTCGAAGGTCACCGGCGGCAGCGCGTCGACGACGAAGAGCAGGGCCAGCACGTCGAGGTCGCGCTCGTGGAGGCGGAACCAGCCCTGGATCATCCCCTCGCCGCTCGGGGCGCCGGTGAGCCATCCCACGCACGCCGGGTCGATCCGCATGTCGAACCGGTCGAGGATCGGGGCGATTTGCCGCTCCTGCGGCGGAGCGGCCGACGTGGGGATGCACTGGTCCGGCGGTGGGATCGGCGGACTCGTCGCCGCGGTGCGCACGTCGTCGGACAGGGCTGCCAGGTCGCCGTAGGTCGCCAGGGCGGTGATCCGTTCGGCCGGGCCTCCCGCCCCCGGCTGGGACATCGTCACGTGCACCGTGGTCTGGGTTCCGCCGGCGCGCACGACGTGGGTGTCGATGTGCGCGGCGCCGGCGGTCGAGGCGGACAGGTAGTGGGCGCTGACGGCGAACGGATCGGGATGCCGTGGGCTCACCGCACGGACCGCATGACCCAACACGGCCAGCAGATACCCGCCGTTGAGGCCGCCGCCGACGCGCCACCCGCCGTCGAGGTCGGCGGCCAAGCGGGACCGATCACCCGTCGTCGACACCACTCGCACGGCCACTGCGTCGTCGAACTCGCTCACGGCATCACCCTACGAGCGGGCTGGCCCATGCTCGTGAGCCGCCCTCAGAGCCGGTATCGCGGTCACAGCGACAGCTCGGCGCGGACGATCCGGGCCAGCTGGTCGGCGACGTCCTGGGCCTGGTCCTGGTCGGCCGCCTCGACCATGACCCGCACCAGCGGTTCGGTCCCCGACTTGCGCAACAGCACCCTTCCGGTGCCGTCGAGCTCGGCGCCGGCCGCGGCCACCGCCTCCTGGACGGGGACGCAGCCGTCCACGGCGTCTTTGTCGACTCCCTTGACGTTAACGAGCACCTGGGGCAGCCGGCGCATCACCGAGGCGAGGTCGGCCAGCGACCGTCCCGTCTCGGCCACCCGGGAGGCGAGCATCAGACCGGTCAACACTCCGTCGCCGGTGGTGTTGTGCTCGAGGAAGATCACGTGTCCGGACTGCTCGCCCCCGAAGGTGTAGCCACCGGCCTTCATGTCCTCCAGCACGTAGCGGTCCCCGACCGCCGCCTGACGCACGACGACCCCTTCGCGGGTCATCGCCTGGAACATCCCGAGGTTGCTCATCACGGTGGCGACGATGGTGTCCTTCGCCAGCTCGCCGCGGTCCCGCAGGGCCAGGGCGAGGATGCACATGATCTGGTCGCCGTCGACGAACTCGCCCGCGGCATCGACCGCGAGGCATCGGTCGGCGTCGCCGTCATGGGCGATCCCGAGATCGGCACCGTGCTCGAGGACGGCGCGGCGCAACTGGTCCAGATGGGTGGAGCCGAAGCCGTCGTTGATGTTCAGCCCGGTGGGCTCGGCGCCGATGACCGTGACAAGTGCACCCGCGTCGCGGAAGGCTTGGGGCGAGACGACCGAGGCCGCCCCGTGGGCCGCGTCGACGACGACGTGCAGCCCGGCTAGCCGGTGGGGCACGAGGCTGAGCAGGTGGTCGAGGTAACGCCGTGGGCCGTCCTGAAGCGAGCGCACCCGGCCGACCGCAGCACCGGTGGGCCGCTCCCACGGCTCGTCCATCCGGGCCTCGATGGCGTCCTCGATGTCGTCGTCGAGTTTGTGCCCGCCCCGGGCGAGAAACTTGATCCCGTTGTCGGGCATCGGGTTGTGCGACGCCGAGAGCATCACCCCGAGGTCCGCGCCGAGGTCGGCGGTGAGGAACGCGATGGCCGGCGTCGGCAGCATCCCGGCGTCGAGCACGTCCACTCCGGCCGAGGCGAGCCCGGCGATGACGGCGGCCGAGAGGAACTCCCCGGAGGCTCGACCGTCGGTGCCGACGACCGCGAACGGCCGGTGCCCGGCGAAGGTGCCACGCTCGCCGAGCACGTGGGCCGCGGCGACCGACAGGTCCAGCGCGAGCTCGGCGGTGATGTCGCTGTTGGCCTTGCCCCGAACCCCGTCGGTGCCGAACAGGCGTCCCACGTGGTCCTCCTTCCCCGAGGTATGCCGTGTCGCACGGACGGCACGGCCCGCGCGGCGCATCGCCGCGCGGCAGCGAGCGACTACCGCTTGCTGTACTGCGGGGCCTTGCGGGCCTTCTTCAGGCCGGCCTTCTTGCGCTCGGGGACGCGCGGGTCCCGGGTGAGGAAGCCGGCCTTCTTCAGGGCCGGGCGGTTGAGGTCCTCGTCGACGGCGTTGAGAGCCCGGGCGACACCGAGGCGCACCGCGCCGGCCTGACCCGAGGGACCGCCACCGTGCACTCGCACGAGCACGTCGTAGGCAGCATCGAGGTCGAGGACCTTGAGCGGCTCGCTGACGATCTGCTGGTGGACCTTGTTGGGGAAGTACGAGTCGAGGCTGCGGCCGTTGATCGACCACTCGCCGCTGCCGGGGACGATTCGAACGCGGGCAATGGCCTGCTTGCGCCGACCGGTCGCCGCACCGGGCGCCGAAGCGCTGGGCTTGCGGACCTCGGCCTGACCCACCGGCGCCGTGGACTCGCTCGTGTAGTCGGAGACGGCCGGCTCGTCGGTGTCGAGGACGTCGTCGCTGAGGATGGTCACTGGGCCACCTGGGTGATCTCGAAGGGAACGGGCTTCTGCGCCGCGTGCGGGTGGGTGTCGCCGGCATACACCTTGAGCTTGGACAGCTGCTGGCGGGCCAGGGAGTTCTTGGGGAGCATGCCCCGGACGGCCTTTTCGACGGCCTTGGCAGGGTCCTTGGCCAGCAGGTCGGCGTACGTCACCGAGCGCAGACCGCCCGGGTAGCCGGAGTGGCGATAGGCCCGCTTCTGCTGCGCCTTGGCCCCCGTGAGGGCGACCTTCGCGGCGTTGACGACGACGACGAAGTCCCCGGTGTCCACGTGCGGCGCGAAGGTCGGCTTGTGCTTGCCCCGAAGCAAG
Source organism: Dermatophilaceae bacterium (assembly GCA_037045045.1). Lineage (GTDB taxonomy): Bacteria > Actinomycetota > Actinomycetes > Actinomycetales > Dermatophilaceae > Phosphoribacter. Next base: position 270,578 of record JBAOHL010000007.1, on the reverse strand, counting down.
ACCGCGGTCTGGCTGGCCAGGCGCCCGAGCACGACGTCGGTGGCGTCGATGACGTGCCACGAGCGAGTGACCTCGCCGGGCTTGGGAGTGTACGTGCGCATGTGTCTTCCGTCTCTCGAACCGCTGGCGGGTATGCCGTGCGGCGGCCGACACGGGTACGCGACCACGCGGGCGCCGGGCACAACAGTTCACCAGTGTACGGGCCCGCCGGCGCCCCCCAAAATCCACCCCAGGCGCCGCAAACTGCCCGCTGACCTGCACCAACGCCCGGAGCGACGACGCCCCTGCGTCCGTGGCATACAGATTATGCACAGGTATTCTGCATCCATGCCCACTGCCGAGCCGCTGACCGCACTCGCCCACCCGATGCGCGGACGCATCCTCGGGGAGCTGCGCCGGCGCGGCACGGCGACCGCGACGGATCTCGCTGCCGCGCTCGGCACGAACACCGGAGCGACGAGCTATCACGTGCGCCGGCTGCACGACGCGGGCCTGGTCAGCGACACCGGCTCCGGGACGGGCCGGCGACGCGTCTGGGCCCCGGTGGACTCCGGATCCGCGTGGCCGATCGGCGCGGCCGATTCCGGCCCCGACATGCAGGCCGTGCTCGGCTGGCTGGCTCGCGACCACGTGCGCCACTTCGGCCGGCAGTACGAGCGCTGGCTCGACGTCGCCGCCGACTGGCCACCGGACTGGCAGGGTGGTGCCGGGGCCGACGATGCGGGGGTGCTCGTCACCGCAGACCAGCTGCTCGAGCTGCGCCGCGAACTCACCGACCTGTTGGCCCGGTACCGACGACTGGGGCAGGGCAATCCCCGCGCCCGGCGGGTCGCGGCATACCTGTTCTGCTACCCGCTCGATCTCGACCGCCCCCCGCAGCCGAACGGCCCGACCCCGTGACCGGGGCCGGGCCGTAGGCCGACGGGATCAGGACTTCCAGAGCACCGCCTTGGACTTGAAGTCGCCCACCCACGCGGCGGCGACGACGTCGGAGCCGGGCGGGGCCATGAACACCTTGCACTCGACCTGGACCGTGCCCACGTCCCACGACGCGGCCTTGTCGCCGTCCTGACACGGGGTGAACTTGCCGATCAGGCTCACCGTGTTCACCGACGCGCCGGTGGCGTCCTGGGCCTTGAGTTTGAGGTTGAGGTACGGGTACTTCACCGCGGGGCCACTGAGGTTGGTGTACTGCATCGTCACGTACCACGGGGTGGCTTGCTTCATCGCCGCGTCGTCGATCTTGAAGCCGGAGAGGTCGGCCTGGGAGCCCTTGACGATCGATACCGCCTTCACCCCGACGGTGATCTTGTTGTTCGTGCTCTCCTCCCAGACGATGCGCGCCGTGTCGCCGACGCTCAGGACCGTCCCGGGCGGGGTGATGTCACCGACCGAGACACTCGCGCCACCCGTGCTCCCGGCCGGCGTCGTCGGGGAGGCCGCCGGAGGCGTCGTCGGGGTCGGCGCGCTCGCGGTCGCCGGGGCACTCGCGGGCTGGTCGGCGGTCTTGCCGCACCCGGCCGCCAGGGTCGCCGTCGCGAGCGCGGTCGCGGCGAGCAACATCGTGCGGGTGTGTGTCATGGGCGGGTTCCTCCCCTGTCATTCTCGGCCCACGCCGGGCCGTTCTGGGTCCTCAGCCTAGACGCGCGCAGGGCACTTTCGGTTCCCTCATCCGCGCCTTGTCGTGCCGCCGATCAGGCGTGTGCCGGCGGGGTCGAGTGCTGCACGAGCACGGCGACCGTGCGAGCAGGCACGTCGAGGAGTCCGTCGGCGCGACGCCACGACACCGAGCGCACGACCTCGTCGCTGCCGCCCGCCTGCACGGGCGAGAGCCGCAGGTCCGCACCGACGAGCCCCGGCACCCGCTGGGAGACCACGGAGGGCGTCGCGTTGACGACGACGAGCAGGGTGTCCAACTCGGGGTCGACGTCGGGCCCCGCCGTGTCGTCGATGACCATGACGACGACACCGGGGTGGGCCAGCTCGGTCCCGGACATCGGGAAGGACACCTTCGACCCGACGAGGTGCGCCGAGCCGAGCCGGAACAGTGGCGTGGAGAAGCGCAGTCGCAGCAGGTCGCGGGCCGCGGCCGCGGCGGTGTGCACGTCGGCGGCCGAGGGTTTGAGCCTGGGATCGGCCAACAACGGGCTCAGCACGTCCCAGCGGCCTGCGTTGTCCTTCGCCAGGGGCAGCCCGTGTCCGAACCCGTTGTCCGCTCCGGTCCAGTCCAGCCGGTTGAACCAGTCGCCGCTGTCGTAGGAGTTGCGGTCGAAACTCTTGCTGCGCAACAGCTCTGCCCCCGCGTGCCAGAACACCGGGGTCTGCGCGAGGGTGACGACGGCCAGCGCCAGGGTGTTCATCCGCACCCGGTCGGCCATCGACGTGCCGACCGGCAGCTTGGCGGTGAGGGCGTCGAAGAGCGTCTCGCCGTCGTGGGCGTCGACGTAGGTGACGACCTCGTCGGGTTCGTCGGCGTATGCCGCGGGCGACCCGTAGTAGTCCACGGCGTCGCCGCGAACGAGCGCTCCGGTGGCCTGGCTGCGCAGGACGAAACCGCGCAGATTCCCGGCGAGGCCGACCTGGACGAGGTCGGTGGCCCAGGCCAGGGCCGCGGCCTGGTCGGTCGGTGAGCCGTTGACCGGCGCGCCGTTGGGATCTCCAGCCAAGCCCGAACCGAACCCCTGGCGCCGCGGGTCGGCGTCGAACGGTCCGCCGCCGCGGACCGCGTCGCGCAGGCGGTCGGAGAACGAGCCGATCCCCGTGCCGCCGAGTTGGCCCTGCGCCGCCTGGACGAACCGGGCGTTGCCGGCGACCTCGCCGAAGCTCCAGCCCTCGCCGTACAGACAGATCGACCGCCCGTCGACGCCGTCGCGCTCGAGGGTGAGCTCGTCGAGTGCGGCGCGCACGGCGAGCAGGTTGGCCCGGCTGTGGTGGGCCATGATGTCGAACCGGAAGCCGTCGACCCGGTAGTTCCGAGCCCAGGAGACGACCGAGGCGACCATGACGAGCCCGGCCATGGCGTGCTCGGTGGCGACGTTCTGGCAGCACGTCGTCGTGTACACCGCGCCGGTGGGGTCGAGGCGGTGGTAGTAGCCGGGGACCACCCGGTCGAGGACCGAGCGCGGGTCCTGCCCGGACGCGGTGGTGTGGTTGAAGACCTGGTCGAGGACGACCCGCAGCCCCAACCCGTGCAGGGCACCGACCATCGTGCGGAACTCGGCGACCCGGGCACCGCCGTCGGCGTCGACGGCATACGAGCCCTCGGGTGCGCTCCAGTGCCATGGGTCGTAGCCCCAGTTGAAGCCGTCCTGGCGGCGCACCCCGTCGACGATCCGTTGCTGTTCGGCGCTGTCCCGCGGATAGGTCGCGAGGTCGGCGCCGGGATCGAGGCGCTGGGCCGGGTCCTCCGGGATCGTCGTGATGTCGAAGGTCGGCAGCAGGTGCACCGTGGTGAGGCCGGCCTCGGCGAGGGCGCGCAGGTGTCGGGTGCCGGCGGTGTCGTCGGCGAAGGCGAGGTAGCGACCGCGGTGCGCCTCGGGCACCGTCTCGTCGGAGATGGAGAAGTCGCGCACGTGCAGCTCGTAGATCGTCGAGTCGACGCCGCGGGGAAGCGGCGGGCTCGGGGTGTCGAGCCAGAGCGCGGGCCGGTATGCCGGGTCGGCGAGGTCGAGCACGACCGAGCGGGTCGAGTCTCGGGTCAGCGCCACCGAGAAGGGGTCGGTCACGAGATTCGTCTCGACCTGCCCAGTCGTCGGCGCGTAGACCTGGACCTCGTAGAGGTAGCGGGCGCCGGATGCGGCCGCGTCGGTGGTCACCGACCAGGAGCCGTCCTCGGCCCGGTTCATCGGCACCCGGACGGCCCGCTCCGCGGGCAGGTCGGCCGTGCCGGGTGGCCAAAGGAGCAGGGCGACGGTGGCGGCGGTGGGCGCCCAGAGCCGGAAGGTGACGAGGCCGCCGGCCGCGGTCGCCCCGTAGCCACCGGCCGCCGCGGACGCGGCATACCGGGCGTCGAGCACAGCCGCGAGCTGGACGTGCGAGGCGGCCAGCGAACGCCCGTCGGGGCCGGTGGCCGTGACGGCGACCTGGCCGCGAAGGAGCTGCCCGACCCTGCCGACGCCGGGTTCGCCGAGGCGCAGCGCGAGGAAGCCGAGCAACTGCGGGTGCGCCGCGGTGACCTCCGACGGCAAGCCGGCCGGGTCGACGGCGAGATCGGCCGCGGCGTCCACCGGCGCCGGCGCGTCGGGGTCGATGCCGCCCCCGGGCGCCCACCGCAACTGCCAATGCACGTCACCGGCCGGCACGCCCTGGGGCGCCGCCCACGGCGGCCACGCGAGCAGCCCGTCGCTCACCCAGACCGCCATGCCGTACCCGAGCGGGACCTGACCCATGCGGTGCAGTCTCCCGTATGCCGCGTCGCCGGTGCGTCCTCGCCGGCTCGTCGTTCCGGCGTCCGCGCCGGTCGGGCAGGCTAGGGACGTGACCGAGCGCAGCATCGACCTCAACGCCGACGTCGGCGAGTCCTTCGGGCGGTGGCGCCTCGGCGACGACGCCGGCCTGTTGCGAGTCGTCACCTCGGCCAACATTGCGTGTGGATTCCACGCCGGCGACCCCGCCACCATCGTGCGGACCTGCCGCTTGGCTGTCGAGGCGGGTGTCGCCATCGGCGCCCACGTGTCCTATCGCGACCTCGCCGGTTTCGGGCGTCGCTTCCTCGACGTGGCGGCCGAGGACCTCGACGCCGAGGTGCGCTACCAGATCGGGGCGCTCGACGGGATCGCGAGGTCGGTCGGCGGCCGGGTCGCGTATGTCAAGCCGCACGGCGCGCTCTACACCGCGGTGGTGACCCACGAGGGTCAGGCCGCGGCGCTGGTCCGCGCGATCGGCTCCGTCGGGCCCGAGGTGGCCGTGCTCGGGCTGTCCGGGTCGGCCCTGCTCGGGTTGGCCGAGGCGGCGGGCCTGCCCACGGTCGCCGAGGCGTTCGCCGACCGCGGCTACACGCCCGAGGGCACGCTGGTGCCCCGCGACCGCCCGGGCGCTCTCGTCACCGACCCCGACGCCGTCGTCGCCCGGGTCGTTCGGCTGGTCACCGACGGCGTCGTCGCGTCGGTCGACGGCGGCGATGTCGCCGTGTCGGCGGGGTCGATCTGCGTTCACGGGGACACCCCGGGCGCCGTCTCCCTCGCGACGGCGGTGCGGGCGGGGCTGACCGCTGCCGGGGTGCGCATCGCCGCGCCGGCGGCATACCGGCCGTGAGCCTGCGCCTGTTGCCCTGCGGCGAGCGGGCCATTCTCGTCGAACTCGCCGACGGGCCCCAGCGACGGCGGTTCGTCGCCGGGCTGCGCGCGGCCCGCTTGCCCTACCTGCTCGAACACGTCCCGGCCGCTCGGACCGTGCTCGCGCGGGTCCACGACCCGGGCGACCTGCCCCGGTTGGCCGCCGACCTGCGCGAGCTCGCCGGCGACGCCCCGCGGGCGGCCGGGGCTGACCCGCCGGGCCCCCCGGTCACCATCGAGGTGGCCTACGACGGCCCCGATCTCGCCGTCGTCGCCGAGCACCTCGGGGTGAGCGAGCGAGCGGTCGTCGACCGGCATACCGGCCAGGAGTGGACGTGCGACTTCGCCGGATTCCTGCCCGGGTTCGGCTACCTCGTCGGGGATGGCGCCGACCTGGACGTCCCCCGCCGCGCCAGCCCGCGCACCCGAGTGCCGGCCGGGTCGGTCGGCCTGGCCGGCCCGTACTCCGGGGTCTACCCGCGTGAGTCCCCCGGCGGGTGGCAACTCATCGGCACCACCCGAGCGGCGGTGTGGGACCCCCACCGCGACCCCCCGGCCCTGCTGTCCCCCGGCGCCCGGGTCCGATTCGTCGAGATCCGGCGATGACCCTGCTCGTCGAGGGGCTCGGCCCCCTCGCCACCATCCAGGACCTCGGCCGGGCCGGCCACGCCGACGTCGGGGTCAGCGAGTCCGGCGCGATGGACCGCCCCGCCCTGCGCCGGGCCAACCACCTCGTCGGCAACCCGGCCGACTGCGCGGCCGTCGAGGTGCTCCTCGGGGGGCTGGTGGTCCGGGCGCTGCGGCCCAGCGTCGTCGCGGTGACCGGCGCCGTCGTCCCCCTCACCGGTCCGGGCGCGGCCCGCCCCGGCGAAGCCGAGGTCCCGATGGATACTCCGGTAGCGCTGGCTGTGGGACAGCGCCTGCGACTCGGGCCGCCCTCGCGCGGCCTGTGGTCCTACCTCGCGGTCCGCGGTGGCCTGGCCGTCGAGCGGGTCTACGGATCGGCGAGCAGCGACCGCACCGGCGGGCTCGGGCCGGCGCCGCTGTGGGTGGGCCAGCGGTTGGACGTCGCGCCGTCCGAGCCGGAAGCCGCGGACCGACCGGGCCACGCGGCGACCTCCAGCCACGCCAGCCAGCGGGCCACCGCGGCACCCGCCGGGCAGGTCGTCCTGCATGCCGTCCTCGGGCCCCGGGACGACTGGTTCGCCCCAGCGGCGGTACGGCTGCTGCGCGAGGCGATCTGGACGGTGACCAGCGATACCGACCGGGTGGGCACCCGTCTGCACGGGCCGCGGCTGCCCCGGGCGCGCGCCGAGGAACTGCCCAGCGAGGGTGTGCTCCGCGGATCGGTACAGGTGCCGCCCTCCGGGCAGCCCCTGGTCTTCCTCGCCGACCACCCGAGCACCGGGGGCTACCCCGTCATCGCGGTGCTCGACGACGCCGACACCGACCGCCTCGCCCAGGTGCGCCCCGGCGAGCGGGTCCGGTTCGCCCTGCGCCGGGCCTCGTGGTCCTGAGCGCTCACGGCTCGTCGCGCCGGGCCCGCGCCAGCGCCGCCCGTTCCGCCAGAGCGTCGTCCCCGGGGTAGCGCACCTCACGAAGGCACAGCCCGCGGGCCGGCATGACCTTGACCCGACTCGAGCGCTCGCCCGCCACGAGCACCTGCGCCGGCCATTGGACCGCCTCGCGCCCGGAACCGACCGGGACCACGACACCGACCAGGGCGCGAACCATCGAATGGCAGAACGCGTCGGCGACCACCCGGGCCACGAGCACCCCGTCGTGGCGTCGGCGCCACCGAAAATCAAGCAGGGTGCGCACCGTGCTGGCCCCGTCTCGCCGCCGGCAGAACGCGGCGAAGTCCCGCAGCCCCACCAAGGCCTGCGCCGCCTCGCTCATCGCCGCCGCGTCGAGCCGCCCGTCGACCCAGACAGTGTCGCGGCGGCGCAGCGGGTCGCGGTCGGAGTCGGCGTCGGCGATCCGATAGGCGTAGCGCCGCGACAGGGCGGAGAACCGCGCGTCGAAACCCTCCGGGGCGCGGCATACCGTGCGGACGACGACATCGGGGGGAAGCAGGCCCCGCAGCCTCGCCACCGCGGCCGCCTCGGGGCTGCGCATCGAGCGCCCCGGGAGGGCCCCAAAGGCCGCGGCGTCGACATCGGCGTGGGCGACCTGGCCTCGGGCGTGGACGCCGGCGTCGGTCCGGCCGGCGACGACCAGACGCACCGGTTCGGGCGCGCGCAGCATCGTCGTCAGCGCGTCCGAGAGCACCGCCTCGACGGTGCGCCGACCCGGCTGGGCGGCCCACCCGGAGAAGTCGTAGCCGTCATAACCGAGGTCCAGGCGCAGCCGCACGGTCGCCGAGGCGTTCACGCCCTCATCTTCACGTATGCCGCGCGGCATACCATCGGGCGGCATGGACCGGCCGATCTGAGACGGCAGCCGGACGGGCCCGCACCGTTGCCGGTGGGGCCCGTCCGGGGCCGGCGCAATGCCGGTATGCCGTGCCGGCCTCGCTAGGCGTCGTCGGTGCTCGGGGCGCCGGCCTTGGTGAACCCGGCCGCCTCGGCGGCCGCCGCGGTGCGGAACCACACCTCGGCGACGGTCTGGTCATACCAGCGGCCGTCCGGCTCGTGGTACATCATCGAGTCGGCGTTGCCCTTGATCGTGAACCCCTCAGGTGCCGAGTCGTCCGCCAGCGGCGCGGCCGAGTCGGGCCCGTAGCCGCCGTCGGCGTCGGTCACGGGCGCGTCGTCGATTTCGCCGGTGAGCGACGCGGCGCCGGTGGCCGGCACGTCGGTGGCCGCGTCGTCGAGGACCAAAGCGTCCTGCGGCTCGCCATCCTGCGGCGAGGCCTCCTGCGGCTTGGCCGCCTCGTCCTTGGCGGCCCGGTCCTTCGCGGCCCGTTTCGTCGCGGCTTCGGCCTCCTTGACGGTGGCCCTCTTCGCCGACAACGGCTCACGGACGAGTTCGATGACCGCCATCGGGGCGTTGTCGCCCTTGCGGGGGCCGATCTTGGTAATCCGCGTGTAGCCGCCCTCGCGCTTGGCCATATCCGGCGCGATCTCGGTGAACAGGCGGTGCACGACGCCCTTGTCGCGCACCACCGTGAGCACCCGACGGCGGGCGTGCAGGTCGCCACGCTTGGCGAAGGTGACCAGGCGCTCGGCCAGGGGCCGCAGCCGCTTGGCCTTGGCCTGGGTCGTCGTGATCCGGTCGTGCTCGAACAGCGACGTGGCCAGGCCCGCGAGCAGCAGCCGCTCGTGCGCCGGACCGCCACCGAGACGGGGACCCTTGGCAGGGGTTGGCATGGGTGTTCTCCTTGGTCGAAGTCCGGCGGGTGCTTAGAGCTGCTCGTCCTCGGCGAGCAGCCGGCCGTCGTCGCCGCCGTCGTCGTCGAAGGTGTCGAAGTCCTCGCCGTACGAGTCGACGATCGAGGACGGGTCGAAGCCGGGCGGGCTGTCCTTGAGGGCCAGGCCCATGCCGGCGAGCTTGGCCTTGACCTCGTCGATCGACTTCGCGCCGAAGTTGCGGATGTCGAGCAGGTCGGCCTCGCTGCGGCCGACGAGCTCGCCGACGGTGTGGATGCCCTCGCGCTTGAGGCAGTTGTACGAGCGGACCGTGAGGTCGAGGTCCTCGATCGGCAGGGCGAGGTCGGCGGCGAGGGCGGCGTCGGTCGGCGACGGGCCCATGTCGATGCCCTCGGCGTCGACGTTGAGCTCGCGGGCCAGGCCGAACAGCTCGACCAGGGTCTTGCCGGCCGAGGCCATCGCGTCGCGGGGAGCCATCGCGGACTTGGTCTCGACGTCGACGATGAGCCGGTCGAAGTCGGTGCGCTGCTCGACGCGAGTCGCCTCGACCTTGTACGTCACGGCAAGCACCGGGCTGTAGATCGAGTCGACGGGGATGCGCCCGATCTCCTGGTCGCCGGACTTGTTCTGCTGGGCCGAGACGTACCCGCGACCGCGCTCGACGGTCAGCTCCATCTCCATACGGCCCTTGGCGTTGAGGGTGGCGATGTGCAGGTCGGGGTTGTGCACCTCGACCCCGGCGGGCGGGGCGATGTCGGCCGCGGTGACCATGCCGGGCCCCTGCTTGCGCAGGTACATGACGACCGGCTCGTCGTGCTCGGAGGAGACGACCAGCCCCTTGATGTTGAGGATCATCTCGGTGACGTCCTCCTTGCACCCCGGGATGGTCTGGAACTCGTGCAGGACCCCGTCGATGCGGATCGAGGTCACGGCCGCGCCGGGGATGCTGGACAGCAGGGTGCGGCGCAGAGAGTTGCCGAGGGTGTAGCCAAAACCGGGCTCGAGCGGTTCGATGACGAAGCGCGAGCGGTGGTCCGCGACGACCTCTTCGCTGAGCAACGGACGCTGTGCGATGAGCACTGTTCTTCCTTCCCACGGGCGCCCGCTATATGACGCCTCGTGACGACCCGGCGCACCTCTGTCCGTGGCCGGTGAGTGCCGGTATGCCGCGTGCTCGCCTCAGCGGCGGGCGGGCGGCATCCCGGTCAGTTCTTCGAGTAGAGCTCGACGATGAGCTGTTCGGTGAGGATGGTGTCGATCTGGGCGCGCACCGGCAGCTGGTGGATGAGGATGGTCAACGACCCCTCAATGACCTGCATCCAGGCCGGCACCGGGCGCTCGCCGTAGGTCTGGCGGGCCAGCTCGAACGGGAACGTCTCGACGGACTGCTTGCGCACCGTGATGATGTCGTACTGCTCGACCCGGTAGCTCGGCACGTCCACGCGCTTGCCGTTGACCTCGAAGTGGCCGTGGGTGACCAGCTGACGGGACTGGCGGCGGGTGCGGGCCAGGCCCGCGCGGTAGACGACGTTGTCCAGGCGCGACTCGAGGATCTGCAGGAGGTTGTCACCGGTCTTGCCGGGGCGGTTGGCCGCCTCCTGGTAGTAGCGACGGAACTGCTTCTCCATGACGCCGTAGGTGAAGCGGGCCTTCTGCTTCTCCTGCAGCTGGGTGAGGTACTCCTTCTCGGAGATGCGCCGCCGTCCGTGCTGTCCGGGGGGGAAGGGACGCATCTCGAAGTGGCGGTCGCCGCCGACGAGGTCGACCTTGAGCCGACGAGACTTCTTGGTGATGGGGCCGGTGTACCGAGCCATGAGTTTCGCGATCTCCTTCTGCGGCTCAGACGCGCCGGCGCTTGGGCGGACGGACGCCGTTGTGCGGCGAGGGCGTGACATCGCTGATCGCGCCGACCTCCAGGCCGGCGGCGGTGAGCGAACGGATCGCCGTCTCGCGGCCCGAACCGGGGCCCTTGACGAAGACGTCGACCTTGCGCATGCCGTGCTCCATCGCCCGGCGGGCGGCGGCCTCGGCGGCCATCTGCGCGGCATACGGGGTGGACTTGCGCGAGCCCTTGAAGCCGACCTGGCCGGCCGAGGCCCACGAGATCACCGCGCCGGTGGGATCGGTGATCGAGATGATCGTGTTGTTGAACGTGCTCTTGATGTGAGCGTGCCCGTGGGCGACGTTCTTCTTCTCCTTGCGGCGCACCTTCTTGGCGCCGGTGGCCTGGCGGCCCTTGGGAGGCATATCTGCTTCTTCCTACGAGACGGTCGTGTCAGCTGCGGTGGCGGGTCGAAGCCCGCGTCGCGAGTAGCGCAGGCGGGCGCCCGCGCCCGGCGAAGGGCCTGGCGGGCTAGTGCTTGCCGGCCTTCTTCTTCCCGGCGACCGTGCGCTTGGGACCCTTACGGGTGCGCGCGTTGGTCTTCGTGCGCTGGCCGCGCACGGGCAGACCGCGACGGTGCCGCAGCCCTTCGTAGGAGCCGATCTCGACCTTGCGACGGATGTCGGCCGCGATCTCGCGGCGTAGGTCGCCCTCCATCTTGACGTTGCCCTCGAGGTAGTCCCGCAGCGCCACCAGATCGGTGTCGCCGAGGTCCTTGACCCGGGTGTCGGGGTTGACGCCGGTGGCGGCCAGCGCCTGCCGGGCGATCGTGCGACCCACACCGAAGATGTAGGTCAGGCCGACCTCGACGCGCTTGTCGCGCGGCAGGTCGACGCCGATGAGACGTGCCATATGCGGTGGATCTCCTGATCGTTCGCGGAGGTCTGTCGACAACACCGTTCCGATATGCCGTTCGATCGCCGGGTGGGCGGTCGGTCGGCGCGGGCTGCCAGAGCCCGCCGGTCCCCGGCCTCCGTGCCGGGGGTGACGTCCTGGTCGTGGACCAGGGGCCGGGTGTTGCCATGTGCAGTTGTGCGGTGCGCGTCCGGTGGAGGACCCGCGGGTCGTGCCTGGCGGTGAGGCCGCGGTCAGCCCTGGCGCTGCTTGTGGCGCAGGTTCTCGCAGATCACCATGACCCGCCCGTTGCGGCGGATCACCTTGCACTTGTCGCAGATCTTCTTGACGCTCGGCTTGACCTTCATCGCCTCGTGTCTTCGCAGGTCGTGCGCCGGGAGCTGCCGGCCGGGCCGGAGCAACCCCCAGTGCGGTGGGTTCGGGTACAGCGGGTGTGCCGGTCCGGTCGGACTAGCGGTAGCGGAAGACGATCCGGCCTCGGGACAAGTCGTAAGGTGAGAGTTCGACGACGACCCGGTCCTCGGGAAGGATGCGGATGTAGTGCTGACGCATCTTGCCCGAGATGTGGGCGAGCACCTTGTGCCCGTTCGTGAGCTCGACCCGGAACATCGCGTTCGGGAGCGCCTCGACGATGGTGCCCTCGATCTCGATGACCCCGTCCTTCTTGGCCATATCCTCCGTCGATCCGTGGTGCTGGCGTGCCCGTGACAGTGTGAAACGGGCGTCTCGAGCACGCGACACCCAACGGGATATCGTACGGCACCGGCCGGCATACCCCGAAATCGCCTGTGCCGCGGGCCGGACCTCCCCGGCGCTCTGCCCTCAGCCCTTCCGGGACCGGGGCGCCTTGGCGTCGATCTCGGCGCGGCGGGCCAGGACGATCCGGGCAAGGACGTCGTCCGGGACGGGCGCGTCGACCTGGAACCGGATCGTCCCCTTCGACAGGGCGAAGCCCGCCAGGTCCGCGGCGACTGCCGAGATCACCGAGCCGCTGAACGGGTAGATCGCGAGGTGGTCCTTCGCCGATATCGCCGCAAGCAGGGGCTTGTCGCGGTACATCAGCGCCGGCATCGCGTAACTCGTGCCCTCGGTGACCTCGGGGATCAAGGCCCGGGCTCGGTCGACCACCCGGGCCAGGGCGGCCCGTCGACTCGGTTCGACGGTGGCGAGGTAGTCCTCGACGGTACCCATGCGTCACTCCGTCACGGGTGCGTAGGCCGCCCCGAGGCTGTGCAGTCGGTCCTGGCCGCCGTCCGGGGCGGTGAGCACCCACAGCCCCTCGTCGCGCACCGCCACGGTGTGCTCCCAGTGGGCCGCTCGCGACCCGTCCTGCGTGACGACGGTCCACTGGTCGGCCAGCACGCGAGTGCTCGGGCTGCCGAGGGTCACCATGGGCTCCAGGGCTCCGGTGAACCCCGCGCGGACCTTGGGACCCTTGTCTCGGACCCCGTAGTTGTAGATCTGTGGATCCTCGTGCATCTCGGTCCCGATGCCATGCCCGACGTAGTCCTCGACGATCCCGTAGCTGAGCCCGTCGCGTGCGGCACTGTCCGTGATGGCTCCCTCGATCGCCTCCCCGACGGCATACAGTCGCTCCCCCACCGCGAGCGCTGCGATCCCCGCCCAGAGGGAGTGTTCGGTCGCCGTGTTGAGGAGCGCGTCGGCCGGGCGGGCCGCCTGCGGACCACCGACGACGAGGGTCAGCGCGGCATCGCCGTGCCAGCCCGTGACGATGGCTCCACAGTCGATGGACAGCAGGTCGCCCTCGCGCAGGACGTAGGGACCGGGGATCCCGTGGACGACCTGGTCGTTGACCGACGTGCACAAGGTATGCCGGTAGCCGGGGACCTCGGGGAAGGACGGGACCCCGCCGTGGTCACGGATGAAGGTCTCGGCCAGGCGGTCCAGGTCGGCGGTCCGCACGCCAGGACGGCTCGCTTCGACGAGGGCGGCCAGGGTGCGTCCGACGAGCAGACCGGCAGCCCGCATGCGCAGCAACTGGGCATCCGTGCGTCCCGGCGTGTGGCGGCGGCCGAGCACCTCAGTCGGCGACGGCGGCGACCGCGTCGGCGAGCCGCTGGCCGACCGCCTCGACGGTGCCGAGCCCGTCGACCTGGTGCAGCACGCCGTGCTCGGCGTAGATGGCGGTCAGCGGCTCGGTCTCGGACCGGTAGACCTCCATCCGCCGACGGATGACCGCCTCGGTGTCGTCGGCCCGACCTTGGTCCTGGGCACGCTGCAACAGCCGGGCCACGAGGGCGTCCTCATCGGCGGTGAGCTCGAGCACGGCGTCGATCCGGTGGCCCTGACCGGCGAGCAGCTCGTCGAGGTAGCCGACCTGCCCGACGGTGCGGGGGTAGCCGTCGAGCAGGAAACCCCCGGCCGCATCGGGTTCGCCGAGGCGGTCGCGCACGATCGCGTTGGTGAGCTCGTCCGGGACGTAGCCGCCGCTGGCGGTGATCTCCTTGACTTGACGGCCCAAGTCGGTCTCGTTCTTGATGTTGCTGCGGAAGATGTCGCCCGTCGAGATCGCCGGGATGCCGAGACGCTCGGCGATGCCCGTGGCCTGGGTGCCCTTTCCGGCACCGGGAGGGCCCATGAGGATAAGTCTCATTTGAGGAACCCTTCGTAGTTCCGCTGCTGCAGCTGGGCCTGGATCTGCTTCACCGTCTCCAGGCCGACGCCGACGATGATGAGAATAGAGGTACCACCGAAGGGGAAGTTCTGGTTGGCGTTGAAGAGGACGAGTGCGATGAGCGGAATGAGCGAAATCGCGGCGAGGTAGATCGCCCCGGGCACGGTGATCCGGTTGAGCACGTAGGAGAGGTATTCCGCGGTGGGCCGCCCGGCGCGAATGCCGGGGATGAACCCGCCGTAGCTCTTCATGTTGTCGGCGACTTCGACGGGGTTGAAGGTGATCGACACGTAGAAGAACGTGAAGAAGAGGATGAGCCCGACGTAGACCGCCATGTAGATGGGGTGGTCGCCGCGGACGAGGTTCGCGGTGATCCACTGGGCCCACGCCGGTGGAGCGGTGCCGTCCTGGGGGTCGGCGAACTGGGCGACGAGCGCCGGCAATGCCAGCAGCGAACTCGCGAAGATCACCGGGATGACGCCGGCCATGTTGACCTTGAGCGGGATGTACGTCGAGGAGCCGCCGTACATTCGACGCCCTACTTGACGCTTGGCGTACTGCACGGGAACGCGCCGCTGGGACTGCTCGACGAAGATCACCAGGGCCATCACGAGGAAGCCGACGAGGATGACGCCGATGAAGACGTCCCAGCGTCCTTCCTGCTGCTGGATCGCCCACAGCGACCCCGGGAAGCCGGCCGCGATCGACGTGAAGATGAGCAGCGACATGCCGTTGCCGATGCCGCGATCGGTGATGAGCTCGGCGAGCCACATGATGAGCCCGGTGCCCGCGGTGAGGGTGAGCACCATGATGACGATCGTGCCCATGGACTGGTCGACGAGGATCTCCGTGCATTCCGGGCCGAACAGACGCGAGGGGTTGCGGGCGAAGGTGATGAGCGTCGAGGACTGCAGGACCGCGAGGCCGATGGTGAGGTAGCGGGTGTACTGCGTCATCTTCGTCTGCCCCGCCTGGCCCTCCTTCTTGAGGGCCTCGAAGCGCGGGATGACGACGGTGAGCAACTGGATGATGATGCTCGCCGTGATATACGGCATGATCCCCAGCGCGAAGATCGACAACTGCAGCAATGCGCCGCCGCTGAACAGGTTGGCCAGGCCGAGGAATCCCGCCGCGGGGTCCGCTCCGCGCAGGCACTCGGTGACCTTGGTGTAGCTCACCCCGGGGGTCGGCACGGCCGAACCGAGGCGGAACACCGTGACGACGAACAGCGTGAAGAGCAACTTGAAGCGCAGATCCGGGGTCCGGAAGGCACGGGCGATGGCCGTGAGCACTGGTCCTCCTGTGCCGCCCGTGGGCGACGGGTCGTCCTACCGAGCGCTTCGGACGATAACACCCCGTGATGGGACGCGGCCGTCCGTCGCCTCGATGTCGAGGCGTCCTACAGGACGGTGGCGCTCCCGCCGGCCGCTTCGATCTTGTCCTTGGCGGCACCGGAGAAGCGGTGGACGGTCACGGCGATGTTGACGGTGAGCTCCCCGCTGCCGAGGACCTTGACCGGCATCCCGTCGCGGACGGCGCCCTTGGCGACGAGGTCGGCCACGGTGACCTCGCCCCCATCGGGGTAGAGCGCCCCGAGCCGGTCGAGATTGACGATCTGGTACACGGTGCGGAACGGGTTGGTGAATCCGCGCAGCTTGGGCATGCGCATGTGCAGCGGCATCTGGCCGCCCTCGAACCCGGCGCGGACCTGGTAGCGGGCCTTGGTGCCCTTGGTGCCACGACCCGCGGTCTTACCCTTGGATCCCTGGCCGCGCCCGACCCGGGTGCGGGGCGTCTTGGCCCCAGGCGCCGGGCGCAGGTGATGGACCTTGAGGGTCGGACCGGTCTCGGCCGACTCGCTAGTCTGATCGGTCATGCTCAGTCAACCTCCTCGACGGTGACCAGGTGGCGCACCGCCAGGACCATGCCCCGGAACTCGGGGCGGTCCGCCTTGACGACGACGTCGCCGATCCGCTTGAGACCGAGCGAGCGCAGGGTCTCGCGGTGCTCGCGCTGAGCACCGACGCAACCCTTGATCTGGGTCACCCGCAACTGGGCCATCAGGCACCTGCCCCGACGGGCTTGGCGGCGGCGGCCCGCAGCATCGCCGCAGGGGCGACGTCTTCCAGGGGCAAACCGCGGCGAGCGGCGACCGACTCGGGCTTCTCCAGGGAGCGCAGCGCCTCGACGGTCGCGTGGACGATGTTGATGGCGTTGTCCGAGCCGAGCGACTTGGACAGCACGTCGTGGATGCCGGCGCACTCGAGGACGGCGCGCACCGGGCCACCGGCGATGACGCCGGTACCCGGGGAGGCCGGGCGCAGCAGGACGACACCGGCGGCGGCCTCGCCCTGGACCGGGTGCGGGATGGTGCCCTGGATCCGGGGAACCTTGAAGAAGGCCTTCTTGGCCTCCTCGACGCCCTTGGCGATCGCCGAGGGCACCTCCTTGGCCTTGCCGTAGCCCACGCCGACCGTGCCGTCGCCGTCGCCGACGACGACCAGGGCGGTGAAGCTGAACCGCCGGCCGCCCTTGACGACCTTGGCGACCCGGTTGATGGTCACGACCCGCTCGACGTACTGGCTCTTCTCCGCCTCGCGGGCGTCGCGCCGGTCGCGGCCGTCGCGGCCGCCGCGGCGGTCGCCCCGACGCTCGGGCCCGGCATCGGTGCCGGTACCGACCCCGGTGCCTCGACGCTGTGGTCCGGGCATCAGCTGTTCCTCATCTCGATCGCTGCGGTGACGTTCACAGGGACAGACCCCCTTCGCGGGCCCCGTCGGCGAGTGCCGCGACGCGGCCGTGGTACTTGTTGCCGCCCCGGTCGAACACGACGGCCTCGATGCCGGCCGCCGTGGCGCGCTGGGCGAGCAGTTCGCCGACGCGCTTGGCCTTGGCCGTCTTGTCGCCGGCGAAGGCCCGCAGGTCGGCCTCCATCGTCGATGCCGACACGACGGTGCGTCCCACCGTGTCGTCGACGACCTGCACGAAAACGTGGCGGGTGGAGCGAGAGACCACCAGCCGAGGACGAGTGGGCGAACCCGCGATCTTCTTGCGGCCGCGTACCTGGCGGCGGGTCCGAGCGGCGGCCTTGCTCGAGGCGCGCTTGACGATCTTTGCCATGGCTTACTTCCCGGCCTTTCCGACCTTGCGGCGGATGTGCTCGCCCGCGTAGCGCACGCCCTTGCCTTTGTACGGGTCGGGCTTGCGCAGCTTGCGGATGTTCGCGGCCACCTCGCCCACCTGCTGCTTGTCGATGCCCTGGACGGAGAACCGGGTCGGGGCCTCCACGACGAAGGAGATGCCCTGGGGCGCCTCGACAGTGATGGAGTGGCTATAGCCCAGGGCCAGCTCGAGGCTGGTCCCCTTGGCGACGACGCGGTACCCCGTGCCGACGATCTCCATCTTCTTCTCGTAGCCCTCGGTCACCCCGAGGACCATGTTGTTGATGAGGGTGCGGGTCAGCCCGTGCAGCGAGCGCGAAGCGCGCTCGTCGTCGGGGCGGGTCACCTCGATGGCGCCGCTCTCGCCACGAGCCACGGCGATCGGCTCGGCCACGGTGAGCGCGAGCGTGCCCTTGGGGCCCTTGACGGAGACGGCCCGGCCGTCGATGGTGACGTCCACGCCCGTGGGGACGGGGACCGGCATACGTCCGATGCGCGACATGTCCTGCTGCCTTACCAGACGTAGGCGAGGACTTCCCCGCCGACGCCCTTCTCGTGTGCCTGCCGGTCGGTGAGCAGGCCGGTGGAGGTGGAGATGATGGCCACGCCGAGGCCGCCGAGCACCCGGGGCAGGTTGGTCGACTTGGCGTAGACGCGCAGACCCGGCTTGCTCACCCGGCGCACGCCGGCGATCGAGCGTTCGCGGTTCGGGCCGTACTTCAGCGTGATCGTCAGCGTCTTGCCGACTTCGGCATCGGCGACGGTCCAGCCCGCGATGTAGCCCTCGCGCTGGAGGATCTCGGAGATGCTCGACTTGAGCTTCGAGAACGGCATCGACACGCTGTCGTGGTGTGCCGAGTTGGCGTTGCGGACACGCGTGAGCATGTCCGCGATGGGGTCCGTCATGGTCATCGGGCTTCTCCGCCCTTCCTCACCGCGGTTTCGGTCCCCGGCGGTATGCCGGGAGCCGACCTTCGGTGTCGATTCGGTGGTCGTCGTGGGGCCTTGGGCCCCGGGGGTCTTACCAGGAACTCTTCGTCACACCGGGCAGCTCGCCACGGTGGGCCATCTCCCGCAGGCAGATGCGGCAGAGCCCGAACTTGCGGTAGACCGAATGCGGCCGGCCGCAGCGCTGGCATCGCGTGTAGGCCCGGACCTTGAACTTCGGTGTGGCGTTGGCCTTGTTGACGAGTGCGGTCTTGGCCATGTCAGTTCTCCTTGAACGGGAAGCCCAGCGCCTTGAGCAGGGCGCGTCCCTCGTCGTCGGTGGTCGCGGTGGTGACGACGGTGATGTCCATGCCCCGCACGCGGTCGATGCGGTCCTGGTCGATCTCGTGGAACATCGACTGCTCGGTGAGCCCGAAGGTGTAGTTGCCCCGGCCGTCGAACTGCTTGGGCGCCAGGCCCCGGAAGTCCCGGATCCGCGGGAGGGCGACCGACACCAGCCGGTCGAGGAACTCCCACATCCGGTCGCCGCGCAGTGTCGCGTGCGCACCGATGGGCATGCCCTCGCGAAGCTTGAACTGGGCGATCGAACGGCGCGCCTTGGTGACCACGGGCTTCTGGCCGGTGATCGCGGTGAGGTCACGGACCGCTCCCTCGATGAGCTTGCTGTCCTTGGCGGCGTCGCCCACGCCCATGTTGACGACAACCTTGACGACGCCGGGCACGCGCATGACGTTGTCGTAACCGAACTGCCGGTAGAGGGCGTCCTTGATCTCGTCGTGGTAGCGCGCCTTGAGTCTCGGCCGCTCCGCCGGTGCGGTGGTGGTGGTCTCAGACATCTGCCTCACAGGTCCTTACCGGATCGGACGGCCACCCGGGTGCGGCTGGCTTTGGGCCGTCCGTCGCGCTGTACGGTCTCGACCCGCACCCGGACGCGGGTGGGCGCCTTGCTGTCGGGGTCGACCACGGCGACGTTGCTCAGGTGGATCGGCGCCTCGGTGTGCACGAGGCCCCCGGTACGGGTCCCCCGGGCGGTCGCGCCCGCCTTCACGTGCTTGGTCACCCGGTTGATCCCCTCGACGAGGACCCGCTGGGTGTCGGGGTAGACCGCGATGACCTTCCCCTGCTTGCCCCGGTCGCCGCCGTTCTTCTGCGAACGGCCGGAGATCACCTGGACGAGGTCGCCCTTCTTGATCCGAAGCTTCGCCATGTCAGAGCACCTCCGGGGCCAGCGAGATGATCTTCATGAACTTCTTCTCTCGAAGCTCGCGGCCCACCGGGCCGAAGATGCGCGTCCCGCGCGGGTCGCCGTCGTTCTTGAGGATGACCGCGGCGTTCTCGTCGAACTTGATGTACGAGCCGTCCGGGCGGCGGCGCTCCTTGACGGTGCGCACGACGACCGCCTTGACGACGTCGCCCTTCTTGACGTTGCCACCGGGGATGGCGTCCTTGACCGCCGCGACGATGGTGTCGCCGATCCCGGCATACCGTCGTCCCGAGCCGCCGAGGACCCGGATGCACAACAGTTCCTTGGCACCGGTGTTGTCGGCCACCCGCAGCCGTGACTCCTGCTGGATCACTTCGCCTTCTCCAGGATCTCCACGACCCGCCAGTGCTTCGTCGCCGAAAGGGGACGGGTCTCCATGATGAGGACGCGGTCGCCGACGCCGGCGGCATTGGCCTCGTCGTGGGCGTTGATCTTGCTGCTGCGCCGCAGGACTTTGCCGTAGAGGGGGTGCTTGACGCGGTCCTCGACCTCGACGACGACGGTCTTGTCCATCTTGTCGCTGACGACGTAACCCTGTCGGGTCTTGCGATGGCGACGCTCGGTGGTCGTCGCTGCGGTGCTGTCGATCTCGCTCATGACTTCGCCTTCTCCGCCGCCTTGGCGGCCTTGCGTGCGGCCTTGGCAGCCTTGCGGTCCGCCGGGGCGTCGGTCGGGGCCGCGGCCTGCGGCGGCGCCGAGATGCCCAGTTCGCGCTCGCGCATCTCGGTGTAGATCCGCGCGATGTCGCGCTTGACGGCGCGCAGCCGACCGTGGTTGTCCAGCTGACCGGTCGCCGACTGGAAGCGCAGGTTGAACAGCTCTTCCTTGGCCTTGCGCAACTCCTCGGTCAGCCGCTCGTCGTCGAAGCCGCGAAGCTGATCGGAGGCCAGGTCCTTGGTACCCACAGCCATCAGATGTCACCGCCTTCACGACGCACGAACCGGCACTTCATCGGGAGCTTGTGCATCGCCAGACGCATCGCCTCGCGGGCCACCGGCTCATGCACCCCGGACAGCTCGAACAACACTCGGCCGGGCTTGACGTTGGCGATCCACCACTCCGGGGAGCCCTTCCCCGAGCCCATCCGGGTCTCGGCGGGCTTCTTGGTCAGCGGCCGGTCGGGGTAGACGTTGATCCACACCTTGCCGCCACGCTTGATGTAGCGGGTCATCGCGATACGCGCGGCCTCGATCTGGCGGTTGGTGAGGTATGCCGGCTCGAGGGCCTGGATGCCGTAGTCGCCGAACGCGATGGTCGTGCCGCCCTTGGCAGCGCCCGAGCGGCCCGGGTGGTGCTGCTTGCGGTGTTTGACTCGACGGGGGATCAACATGTCAGACCTGCTCGTTCTCGGTCGCGGCGGCGGGCGCTTCGGCCGTGTCGACGGCGACGGCGACGGCGCCGCCCTCGTCGGCGCGCGGCATACCCTCGCGGTCACGGCGGGCGCGGGTGGGCCGGTCGGGACCGTCGCGGCGCGGGCCGCGCGGCGGCCGCGGCGCCGCGGCCTGCTGCTGGGCCAGCTCGCGGGCAGTGAGGTCGCCCTTGTAGATCCACACCTTGACGCCGATGCGCCCGAACGTCGTGCGGGCCTCGTAGAAGCCGAAGTCGATGTTGGCGCGCAGCGTGTGGAGCGGGACCCGCCCCTCGCGGTAGAACTCCGAACGGCTCATCTCGGCGCCGGCAAGACGACCGGAGCACTGCACCCGGATGCCCTTGGCGCCGGCCCGCAGGGCCGACTGCATCCCCTTGCGCATGGCCCGACGGAACGACACGCGCGCCGAGAGCTGCTCGGCGATCCCTTGGGCGACGAGCTGGGCGTCGATCTCGGGATTCTTCACCTCGAGGATGTTGAGCTGGACCTGCTTGCCGGTGAGCTTCTCCAACTCGCCGCGGATCCGGTCGGCCTCGGCGCCGCGGCGTCCGATGACGATGCCCGGGCGGGCGGTGTGGATGTCGACGCGGACCCGGTCACGGGTGCGCTCGATCTCGACGCGGGAGATGCCGGCGCGCTCCATGCCCTTGGCCATGAGCTTGCGGATGTCGACGTCTTCCTTGACGTAATCGCGGTAGCGCTGGCCCTCCTTGGTGGAGTCGGCGAACCAGCGGCTCTTGTGCTCGGTCGTGATGCCGAGCCGGAAGCCGTGTGGGTTGACCTTCTGCCCCATCAGCGGGCTCCCTTCCTGGCCGAGAGCGCCGGCTGGCTGACCTCGACGGTGATGTGGCTGGTGCGCTTGGTGATCCGCGCCGCCCGACCCTGCGCGCGGGGCCGGAAGCGCTTCATCGTCGGACCCTCGTCGACGTATGCCGCGGACACCACGAGCGCGCGCTCGTCGAAGGCCTCGGACAGCTGGTCGGCCTTGACCCGGGCGTTGGCCATGGCGCTCTGCAAGACCTTGCGGACCGGGTCGGAGGCGGCCTGTGGGGCGAACTGGAGCACGGACACGGCCTCGGTGGCGTTCTTGCCACGGATGAGGTCGACGATCCGGCGGGCCTTCATCGGAGTGACCCTGACGTGACGGGCGACGGCCTTGGCCGCGACGGCAGGGTCGTTGTCGGTGGGAGCCATCAGCGCCGACGTCCCTTCTTGTCGTCCTTGATGTGGCCCCTGAACGTGCGCGTCGCGGCGAACTCGCCGAGCTTGTGCCCGACCATCGACTCGGTGACGAACACCGGGATGTGCTTGCGCCCGTCGTGCACGGCGAAGGTGTGCCCGAGCATGTCGGGGCTGATCACCGACCGACGCGACCAGGTCTTGATGACGTTCTTCGTGCCCGCTTCGTTTTGGACGTCCACCTTTTTCTGGAGGTGGTCGTCGATGAAGGGGCCCTTCTTGAGGCTACGCGGCATCTGTCAACGACTCCTTGCTCAGCGCTTCTTGCCAGTCCGACGGCGACGCACGATGAGCTTGTCGCTTTCCTTGTGGGCCCGGCGGGTGCGGCCCTCCTGCTGACCCCAGGGCGACACCGGGTGCCGGCCACCGGAGGTCTTGCCCTCGCCGCCGCCGTGGGGGTGGTCGATGGGGTTCATCGCGACGCCACGCACGGTGGGGCGCTTGCCCTTCCATCGCGACCGGCCGGCCTTGCCCCAGTTGATGTTGCTCTGCTCGGCGTTGCCCACCTCGCCGACCGTTGCGCGACAGCGCAGGTCGACGTTGCGGATCTCGCCGGAGGGCATCCGCAGCTGGGCGTACGGGCCGTCCTTGGCGACGAGCTGGACCCGGGCCCCGGCCGACCGGGCGATCTTCGCGCCGCCGCCGGGCTTGAGCTCGATGGCGTGCACGACCGTGCCGGTGGGGATGTTGCGCAGCGGCAGGCTGTTGCCCGGCTTGATGTCCGCCGACGGGCCGTTCTCGACGAGGTCGCCCTGGCGAAGCCGGTGGGGCGCGAGGATGTAGCGCTTCTCGCCGTCGGCGTAGTGCAGCAGGGCGATCCGCGCGGTGCGGTTCGGGTCGTACTCGATGTGAGCCACCGTCGCCGGCACGCCGTCCTTGTCGTGGCGGCGGAAGTCGATGACCCGGTAGGCGCGCTTGTGCCCGCCGCCGATGTGCCGGGTGGTGATCTTGCCGGAGTTGTTGCGCCCGCCGGTCTTGCTCAGCGGCCGGACCAGCGACTTCTCCGGCGTCGAGCGCGTGACCTCGGCGAAGTCGGCCACCGACGAGCCGCGGCGGCCCGGGGTGGTCGGCTTGTACTTACGGATGCCCATGGTGTGTCCTCGTCCGGTGCTGCCGCGTCAGGAGACGCTGCCGAAGATGTCGATGCTGCCCTCGCGCAAGGTAACGATGGCGCGCTTGGTGTCCTTGCGCTTGCCCATACCGAACCGGGTGCGACGAGCCTTGCCGGTGCGGTTGAGGGTGTGGACCGAGTCGACCTTGACGCCGAAGACCTGCTCGACGGCGATCTTGATCTCGGTCTTGTTCGAGCGGGGGTCCACGACGAACGTGTATTTGCCCTGGTCGAGCAGACCGTAGGACTTTTCGGAGACGACCGGTGCGATGAGAATGTCGCGCGGGTCCTTGCGGTGGATGCTCACTTCTCGTCCTCCCCGGCGTCCGTGGCGGTGGTGACGCTGCCGCTAGCGGCCGACCGCGCGCCGACGAACGCGTCGAAGGCGGCCTTGGTGAAGACGATGTCGTCGGCACACAGGACGTCGTAGGTGTTGAGCTGGTCCGCGACGAGCACGTGCGCCTCGCCGAGGTTGCGGACGCTCTTGAAGCCGACGAGGTCCGCGCGGTCGAGCACGACGAGGAACTTCGTCCGGTCGGTGAGGGCGGCGAGGACCTTGGCAGCCGTCGCGCTCGACGGCGCGGTGCCGCCGACGAGGTCCTCGATGACGTGCACCCGGCCGTGCCGGGCCCGATCGGACAGCGCGCCGCGCAAGGCTGCGGCCTTCATCTTCTTCGGGGTGCGCTGGGCGTAGTCGCGCGGCTGGGGGCCGTGGACGACGCCGCCACCGGTGAACTGCGGCGCACGTGTCGAGCCCTGCCGAGCTCGGCCGGTGCCCTTCTGCCGGTATGGCTTACGGCCACCGCCGCGGACGTCGCCGCGGGTCTTGGTGGCGTGGGTGCCCTGCCGGGCCGCGGCCAGCTGCGCGCCGACGACCTGATGGATGAGCGGGATGTTGGTCTGGACATCGAAGACGTCGGCCGGCAGGTCGACGGAGAGCTTGTTCGTCATGTCCCTCACGCCCCCTTCGACGAGGTTCGGACGAGGACGATGCCGCCGCGCGGACCCGGCACAGCGCCCTTGATGAGCAGCAGGCCGCGGTCGGCGTCGACGGCGTGGACGGTGAGGTTCTGGGTGGTCTGGCGCACGCCGCCCATCCGGCCGGCCATCCGCACGCCCTTGAAGACCCGGCCCGGCGTGGCGCACGCGCCGATCGACCCGGGCTTGCGGTGGTTGCGGTGCGCGCCGTGCGAGGCCCCGACACCGGAGAAGCCGTGCCGTTTCATCACGCCGGCGAAACCCTTGCCCTTGCTCGTGCCGGTGGCATCGACCGACTGGCCGGCCTCGAAGACCTCGACGGTGACCTCTTGGCCCACGGCATACTCGCCGGCATCGGCGGTGCGCAGCTCCAGCAGGTGACGGCGCGGGGTGACCCCGGCCTTCTCGAAGTGGCCCTTCGTCGGCTTGTTGACCTTGCGGGGGTCGATCTCGCCGTAGGCCAACTGGATCGCCGAGTACCCGTCGGCCTCCCCGCGGACCTGGGTGACGACGCAGGGGCCGGCCTTGATGACGGTGACCGGGACGAGCCGGTTGTCGGCGTCCCAGACCTGGGTCATGCCGAGCTTCTCGCCCAGCACCCCCTTGACGACACGTGTCGTGGCGTTGCTCATCGCGGTGTCCTCAGAGCTTGATCTCGATATTGACGTCCGCGGGCAGGTCGAGACGCATGAGCGAGTCGACGGCCTTGGGCGTGGGGTCGATGATGTCGATGAGGCGCTTGTGGGTGCGCATCTCGAAGTGCTCCCGGCTGTCCTTGTATTTGTGCGGGGACCGGATGACGACGAAGACGTTCTTCTCGGTCGGCAGCGGCACGGGGCCCACCACGGTCGCCCCGGCGCGGGTCACCGTGTCGACGATCTTGCGGGCCGAGCTGTCGATGACCTCGTGGTCGTACGACTTCAGCCTGATGCGGATCTTCTGTCCCGCCATGGGTCCCGTCTCTCTCTCGCCAACACGTGCCTTCCCGGACGAGGGCCGACCCCCGACCCCCGAGGTCGGGCGTGTCGCGCCCGTCCCAGGCCCGGAGACCGGCACATGCGTGCCCGAGGTATCCGGTGTCGGTGGCCCGGCCGTGACCGGGGCTTGCGCTTCCCTCGGGCCGGGCCTATCGGCTCGTCCGTCGAGGGGCGGCGGCGCACACCCGGAAACCCCGGGCACCGCGCCACGCGTCAAGCAACCGCATTAGTGTGCCAGACCCCCCGGGCCGAGCCCAAATCGGCGTCGGCTGTCGTCCGATCCCGACGGCTATCGGCCCACCGGCGACCCGGGTTGCTCCGTTGCCGGTGCCCCCGCCGGAGGGTTCAGAGTGCCCAGCCCGTCTCGCAGCGCAGTGAGGAAGGCACGGCGCCCCTTGGACGAGCGGCCCGCCATGAGGCACAAGAAGTCGACCTGGTCGCGGATCGCGAGCAGTTGCTCGTCGCTGCCCACTCGGGCTGCCCTGCGGTAGAGCCCGAGCACCGGCGCGGCCGCCGCGGCGCTGGGCCGGACGCCCCAGAGCACCTCGAGAGCGGCCAGGTCCGCGCAGGCGACGATGCCGCTGAAGGTCGGTCGGTGGTCGGCCGCGCGACAGGCTCCCTCGCGGGCGTTGGCGATGGCCGCCCGCCCGGCGGCCAGCGGCAGGGCCGCCCGGCCCGGCCCGGGTCGCCAGCGCAGGGCGGCCTCGGCCACGAGCGAGTTGGCCAGGGCACCGTACTGACGGGAGTCGAGCCGGTGGGCGGCACCGCTGGCCGCGGCATACCAGTCCGCCATGTCCGCGAGCGCCTGGCGGCACCGGGTCCAGTCCGCGTCCGCAGGCGCCCGACCGGTGCCTCGGGCCGGACAGGTGAGCAGCGCCAGGCGCTTGTACGCGCTCGCGACGCGCCACAGGCGGTCGATCCCGATCCGCTCCCCCAGCTCCGCCGGCCCGGGCAAATCGCCAGGGGCAGTGGGAGTGGCCGCCACCATGGTCGTCGGGTTCGCGAGGAAGCGCCGCAGCGCCCCGATCGACTCGTCGATCGTCTGCACCGCCTGGTCGGTCATCGCCGCGGGATCGAGCCCACTGGTCAGGATGCGCACCCCCTGGTCGATCCACAGCTCGAAGTCGGCGACGGTCAGCGCCGAACCACCGGCGTCGAGGACCGCCTGGAAGTGACCCGACGCCTTCTCGTAGCTGCCGAGGCGGTGGTAGGCGCGAGCGAGGTGGATGTGCAGTCCCGGCCCGTCCAGCCCGGCGTCGGCCAGCACGGACTGGATCTGTTCGAGCCGGCGCAGCCCGACGCGGGTGTCCCTGGTGACCTCGACGGCGTGGCTGAGGTTCTCGATCTCGACCTCGGCGGCCTGCAGGCAGGCCAGGTCGTGGGTACGCGACGACGCGGTGGCCCCGGGATCGAGCACGAGGACGTAGTCGGGGTCGCCGTAGCACTGGTAGGCGCCCCAGGTATTGACGTCGGGGAAGGCTTCCCACGTCGTGCGCCGGGCCGTCTTGACGGCCTCGCCGAACGGGGATCCGTCGAGCAACGCGGCATACAGGGCGTCCGCGAAAGCGCCGGCGGCCTCGTCGTCGACCGCCCACCCGCAGGCGACGACCGCCCGGACGCCGATGGCGATGAGCTCAGTCGCGAAGCTCGCCGCGAGCTTGTGGAAGTTGGCCGCGGGGCGAGATCCTCGGTCCTCCCCGGCGACGGTGCCCAGGTGACAACAGTTGACGAAGACAAGCTCGGGCACCTGGCGCATCTGGCCGATCTCGGCGGCCGTGAGGTACATGCCCCGGCCTAGCACCATGCCGGTGACCGTGGGGACTGCACCGTCGGGGCTTCCGCCGACGGCGTGGACGCCGGACGAAGGCCCGTCGCCGACGGGGAAGCGGTAGACACCGTGACCGGCCAGGTGCACGACCCGGTACGCGCCGTCGAAGAGCGCCTGGACGACCGACTGGCCCGACGCAGTGACGAGGCACTCGGTCCGGAACCCATGGCCGGTGAGGGCCTCGGCCACCGATCGGGCCTCGGCTTGGGCCGCCGGCAGCGGAGCCAGGCCCGAGTCGGAGTCGCCGACGACGAGGGCCCTGGCATTGGTGGCCGAGAGGACGTGACTTCGCATGGCGGACCCCTCGAGCTGGCGCAGCAGCCCGCGACGGACGCCCAGCGGCACCCGGCCGGCTTCGGTCCCGTGGTCGTCGAGCAGCTCCCATGGGTAGCGGGCCGCGTCGGGGTCGACGACGAGGACGACGTTGTCGGTGTCCGGCGCCTTGGCCTTGAGGTCGTTGGGGAAGAGCAGTTCGAACAGAGCACGCGCGGCAGCGGGGTCCGGAGTCGGCGAGTCAACCAGCTGCTCGACGAGGCGATCGACGAGGGCGCGCTGGGTCGGCACGGTCCGGATCGGCGCCCCGGCCCGGCGGATCGATGCCTCGAAGGTGAGGCCACCGTCGCTCTCGCAGCGGACCCGGACCCGTTGCCACCACCCCGGCGAGTCGCCGAAGACGAGCCGGCGCTGGCGCCCGGGCAACTCGCGCAGCGAGCGCTCGGCGAGGAACGCGTACTCCAGAGCGCTGCTCGCCAGGCTCTTGTGCACCGCGTCGAGGGCCTGTAGGGCGCGGTCCTGCCACAGTTCGAGGAACTGGACCCGCGCGATGTGGACAGGCACGGCGGTGTCGCGCAATCGGTCGTTGGCCCGTTGGATGCCGGTGAGGATGGCCTGGACGCTGTCGCGGACCGGCAGGCCGCCGGCCCCCCCGGTGCCGACGAGCACGGACGCGAGACGCAGCTGGAGGACCTCCGGCGGCGCGTCCTCGTCGCGCCGCCGGTCGGCCGTGCTCAGGCGGGCCATGGCCGCCGTGAGCGCGGCATGCGCGCATGCCCGGGCCAGGGTGGCTGCGGAGAGCTCTCCCATGGGGCCGAGGCCGGCCACGATCGCCCCGGGAGGGCTGGCCCAGTCGGCCGGGTCGGTGAAGACCTGGCACGTTTCGGCCGGCCCGGGGTAGATCCCGAGTTGGGCGGCCCGGCTCAGCCGTCCGCCGAGCAGTTGGTCGAGCGCAGCCTCACCGCCCGAGATGCTCGCACCGGGGTAGTGACCGACGAGGACGTGGTCGCGGGCGAAACGCAGGTCGCCGTGCGCGACCCGGACTTCGGTCCACGGGCGCTCCGGCGACTCGTGGGGTTCGGACGCGTCCGAGATCCCCGTGGTGCCCGACGGGTCGTCTGCCCTCCGGTCAGCCCCCGTCGCGGGCGCCGTCGGGGCCGCGGCCGAAGTACGGCGCGGATCCGGGACGTCCGGGGCGTCCGGGGTCTGGGACACGTCCGACACATCCGGGACGTCCGGGGCGTCCGGGGTCTGGGACACGTCCGACACATCCGGGACGTCCAGCGTGGTCCTTGCGGCCGGCCGCAGGTGCCGCGGGACGACCGGGATCTCCACGGTGGCGTGTGGTCGTGCCTCGACCAGAGGGCACGTCGACTCGGCGACCGAATCGACGAGGTCGGACATGGTCAGCCCTGCGGGGAGAGGAAGGGCCGATCGAGCCGAGACTCGCGACCCTCCAACTGGGGGACCTGGTCGTAGGACCCCTTGAGACCGGCGAGGGTCTTCGCGTGCACCTGTCGATACGTCGCGTCCGGGCCCAACGCGCGCAACGCCTTGACGAGGAAGTAAGTCAACGCCCCGTTGTACGTTCCGCCGATATCGGCGTCGGCCGAGGTCTGGGTGTCCCGACAGCCGGTGAGCAAGACCTCGGTGAGCTCCACCGGGTGGACATCGGCGCTCGGCCGGCGTCGTCGCGAGCGGCGGGAGCTGCCCCGTCCTGGTTCCCGACCCGACGCGTCGGGCGAGCCCTGGTCGGGGTTGGCCAGGAACCGCGAGCGCACCGGGGCGTCAGGAGCGATCGGTTCGCGGGTGTTGGTGCCCGAGTGGCAGCAGTCCATGACGACCGTGAGGCTCGCGGCGGGGTCGAGCCGGTCGAAGGTCGTCCGGAGCCAGTCGTCGGTGAGCGGGTCGTTCCAGTCCAGGTCGTGCGGGCAGAGGATCTCGTCGCGCCTGTCGGCCTCGTCGCCGTTGGTGTCCTTGACGTTCGACCCGTGCCCGGAGTAGTGCGCGTACAACACGTCACCGGGTTTGCCCGAGGCCACGAGGGCGGCGATCCCCTGTTGCATCGCGGCCTTCGTCGCCTGCCCGTCCACGAGCGTCGTGACGTCGGCCGGCGCGAATCCGTACTGGTCCGCCAAGACCTGCCCGATGGCGTGCACGTCGTTGACGCACCCCCGCAGATCCGACCCGGGCATGGCGTACCGGTTGATGCCGATGAGTAGGGCTCGCTTGGCCATGATGGGAGACTCCTTGGCGGTGCGGCCCGCTGGTGGGTGGGTCCCCGGTGGCCGTCGCTGCAAAGAGCGGGAGGCGCCTGGGCGTGATACATCCGCCGGTGGCGCTCGGCCGAGGCACCGGCCCGTGAGCCGGGTCAGGAGACGTCGATGAAGGCCGCGAGGGTCGCGGCATACGGGGCGAGATCCCGCGCCCCGCACAGCTCTCGGGCACTGTGCATCGAGAGCATCGGTGCGCCGACGTCGACGGTGCACGCGCCGAAGCGGGCCGCCGTGATCGGGCCGATCGTGCTGCCGCAGGCCAGGTCCGAGCGCATCACGAAGGTCTGCAACGGTGCCTGGGCGGCTTCGGCGGCCCGGCGCAGGTGGGCCGCCCCGACGGCGTCGCTCGCGTAGCGCATCTCGGGGTTGACCTTGAGCACCGGCCCGGCGTTGAGCGCCACCGGGTGGTTCGGCTCGTGCCGATCGGCGTAGTTCGGATGGACGCCGTGGGCCATGTCCGCCGACGCGACGACCGAGGCGGCCACGGCGCGTTCGTAGTCCTCGGCGTCGCCGCCGGCCGCGTGGACGATCCGCCTGGCGAGCGAGGGCAACAACGTCGACTGGGCACCTCGGCTGGACTGGCTGCCGACCTCCTCGTGGTCAAAGAGCACGAGGATGGCCCGATGCGCGGCTGGCTCCACCGACGCGAGGGCGCGCACACCGGCATACGCGCTGACGAGGTTGTCGAGTCGCCCACTGGCCACGAGGTCCCGCTCGCGGCCGATCCGACCCGCCGGCTGGGTGTCGTAGGTCATCGCGTCCCACGCGAGCACGTCGGCGGGGTCGACACCGACGAGGTCGGCGAGGTATGCCGGGAAGCTCGCCGACGCCTCGCCGAGGCCCCAGAGCGGCACGAGGTGCGCCTGGGGGTTGAGCACAAGTCCGGTGTCGTTGACCGTGCGGTCGAGGTGGATGGCCAACTGGGCGACCCGCACGGTGGGGGCCGGGTCGTGAAAGAGCCGCACGCTCGGTGCGCCCGGCTCGCCGCGCACGACCACCCGACCGGCCAGGCCAAGGTCGCGGTCGAGCCACGAATTGAGCAGCAGCCCGCCGTACGGCGCGACGCCGAGCATCTGCCAGCCGGCCTTGACGTGGTCCGGGCGGGGTTTGACGCGCAACGTCGGGCTGTCGGTGTGCGCCCCGATCACCCGCATCGGCGCGGATGCCGGCAGGTCCGGTGGGGCGATCCAGGCCACCAGCGCGCCGTCGGCGACGGCGACGTAGCGCCCTGGCCCCTCGGGGAACTCGTCGGCCAGGTCGACCGGCGCGAACCCCGCCGCGCGCAACCGGGCGGCAGCCTCGGCGGCCGCGTGGAACGGAGTCGGCGAGGCGTCGAGGTAGGCGAGCAGGCCGTGGACTTCGTCCTCGGGATCGAACGTCGCGGTCACCCGTAGACCTTAGCCCGCACGCTGCGATACCGGCCTGCCTCGCACCCGCTCGCCGCGACGGCTGCGGGGCCCGAACCCGTAGGTCCGGACCCCGCGACGTGCCGTGCGGCGTCAGGTCACTTGAGGACCTTGGTGACCCGGCCGGAGCCGACGGTGCGCCCACCCTCGCGGATGGAGAAGGGCTGGCCGTCGTCCATGGCGATGGGCTGGATGAGGCTGACGTTCATCTCGGTGTTGTCACCGGGCATGACCATCTCGGTGCCCTCGGGCAGCTTGACGACACCGGTGACGTCCGTGGTGCGGAAGTAGAACTGCGGACGGTAGTTGTCGTAGAACGGCGTGTGCCGCCCGCCCTCGTCCTTGGACAGGATGTAGACCTGCGCCTCGAACTCGGTGTGCGGGGTCATCGTGCCGGGCTTGACGACGACCTGACCGCGCTCGACGTCCTCGCGCTTGATGCCGCGCAGCAGCAGGCCGACGTTCTCGCCCGCACGGGCCTCGTCGAGCAGCTTGCGGAACATCTCGACGCCGGTGACGACCGTCTTGGTCGACTTGTCGTGGATGCCGATGATCTCGACCTCCTCGTTGACCTTGAGCACGCCCCGCTCGACACGGCCGGTGACGACGGTGCCACGGCCGGTGATCGTGAAGACGTCCTCGACGGGCATGAGGAACGGGCGGTCGGTGGCGCGCTCGGGCTCGGGGATGTAGGAGTCGACCGAGTCCATGAGCTCTTCGACGGTCTTGCTCCACTCGGCGTCGCCCTCGAGGGCCTTGAGCGCCGAGACGCGCACGACCGGCAGGTCGTCGCCGGGGAACTCGTAGGAGGTCAGCAGCTCGCGGACCTCCAACTCGACCAGCTCGAGGATCTCCTCGTCGTCGACCATGTCGGTCTTGTTGAGGGCCACGACGATGTAGGGCACGCCGACCTGGCGGGCCAGCAGGACGTGTTCCTTGGTCTGGGGCATCGGGCCGTCGGTCGCCGCGACGACGAGGATGGCCCCGTCCATCTGCGCGGCACCCGTGATCATGTTCTTGATGTAGTCGGCGTGGCCGGGGCAGTCGACGTGCGCGTAGTGGCGCGCCTCGGTCTGGTACTCGACGTGGGCGATCGAGATGGTGATGCCACGCTGACGCTCTTCGGGCGCCTTGTCGATCTGGTCGAACGGCGTGAACGGGTTGAGGTCCGGGAACTTGTCGTGCAGGACCCGGGTAATTGCCGCCGTCAGCGTCGTCTTGCCGTGGTCGATGTGACCGATGGTGCCGATGTTGACGTGCGGCTTGGTCCGCTCGAACTTTGCCTTCGCCACTGGTGTGCTCCTTGTGACTGTCGTGTGTTACGCCGTACGGCCAGGGTCAGGACGTGGCGCTTGCGGGTTGGAAATCGGTGGCAAGCCTACGGGAGTCTACCCGCGTCACTCGCCCCGAGTCTTTCGGACGATCTCGTCGGCCACGGCCCGGGGCACCTCGGCGTACGAGTCGAACTGCATGGAGTAGCTGGCCCGTCCCTGCGTCTTGGAGCGCAGGTCCCCGACGTAGCCGAACATCTCCGACAGCGGGACCAGCGCCCGCACCACCTTGGCCCCCGCCGCGTCGTCCATCGACTGGATGTGACCGCGTCGGGAGTTCAGGTCGCCGATGACGTCGCCCATGTACGTCTCGGGCGTGCGCACCTCGACGGCCATCATCGGTTCGAGCAGGCACGGGTCGGCCTTGCGGACGGCCTCCTTGAGGACCATCGACCCGGCGATCTTGAACGCCATCTCCGAGGAGTCGACGTCGTGGTATGCGCCGTCGAGCAGGGTCGCCTTGACCCCGACGAGCGGGTAGCCGGCCAGCACGCCGTACTGCATGGCGTCCTGGATGCCGTGGTCCACCGAGGGGATGTACTCCTTGGGCACCCGGCCGCCGGTCACCTCGTTGTGGAATTCGTACATCTCGCCGTCGGCGGTGTCCAAGGGCTCGAGAGCGACCTGGACCTTGGCGTACTGACCCGAGCCACCCGTCTGCTTCTTGTGGGTGTACTCGATCTTCGGCACGGCCCGTCGGATCGTCTCGCGGTAGGCCACCTGGGGCTTGCCGACGTTGGCCTCGACCTTGAACTCCCGGCGCATCCGGTCCACGAGGATGTCCAGGTGCAGCTCGCCCATCCCCTTGATGATGGTCTGGCCGGTGTCCTGGTCGTGCTCGACCTGGAAGGTGGGGTCCTCCTCGGCGAGCTTCTGGATCGCGACGCCGAGCTTCTCCTGGTCGCCCTTGGTCTTCGGTTCGATGGCGACGTTGATGACCGGGTCGGGGAAGGTCATCGACTCGAGGACCACGGGGTTGCTCGGGTCGCACAGGGTGTCGCCCGTCGTCGTGTCCTTGAGGCCGATGAACGCGTAAATGTGGCCCGCCGTAGCCCTGTCGACCGGGTTCTCCTTGTTGGAGTGCATCTGGAACAGCTTGCCGACGCGCTCCTTGCGGCCCTTGGTGGAGTTGATCACCTGGGCGCCGGAGGGCACCGCGCCGGAGTACACCCGCACGTAGGTGAGCTTGCCGAAGAACGGGTGGACGGCGATCTTGAACGCCAGCGCCGCGAACGGCTCGTCCGCGGACGGCGTGCGCACGATCGAGGTCTCCTCGTCGCCGGGCTTGTGCCCGACCATCGGCGGCACGTCCAGCGGCGAGGGCAGGTAGTCGACGACGGCGTCGAGCATGGGCTGCACGCCCTTGTTCTTGAACGCCGTGCCGCAGAGCACCGGGTTGACGTGTCCGGCGACGGTCATCGCCCGAATGCCGCCCTTGATTTCCTCGACGGTGAGCTCCTCGCCCTCGAGGTAGCGCTCCATGAGGTGATCGTCGGACTCGGCGACCTTCTCGACGAGATCGTGCCGGTAGGCCTGCGCCTGCTCGAGCAGGTCCGCGGGGATGTCCTCGACCGCGTAGTCCTCGCCCTTCTGGGTCTCGCCCCGCCAGGTCAGCGCCTTCATCCGCAGCAGGTCGACGACGCCGACGAAGGCGCTCTCCTGGCCGATCGGCAGTTGCAGGACGAGCGGGTTCGCGCCGAGCCGGTCGACCATCGTCTTCACCGTGAAGTAGAAGTCGGCGCCGAGCTTGTCCATCTTGTTGACGAAGCAGATCCGCGGCACGCGGTACTTGTCGGCCTGGCGCCAGACTGTCTCGGACTGCGGCTCGACACCTTCCTTGGCGTCGAACACGGCCACCGCACCGTCGAGCACGCGCAGCGAGCGCTCCACCTCGACGGTGAAGTCGACGTGGCCGGGGGTGTCGATGATGTTGATCTGGTGGTCTTTCCAGAACGTCGTCGTCGCGGCGGACGTGATGGTGATGCCGCGCTCCTGCTCCTGCTCCATCCAGTCCATCGTCGCGGCCCCGTCGTGGACCTCGCCGATCTTGTAGGTGATGCCGGTGTAGAAGAGGATGCGCTCCGTCGTCGTCGTCTTGCCGGCGTCGATGTGCGCCATGATCCCGATGTTGCGGACCTTCGTGAGGTCCGTGAGGACGTCGAGTGCCACGTCAGTCGTCTCGTCTCAGTTCGTCAGGGCAGGCCGGCCCGGGTTGCGGTATGCCGCCTCGCTCGCAATGCGGGCGCGGCATACGGTCCCGAGGTGGTTACCAGCGGTAGTGCGCGAAGGCCCGGTTGGACTCGGCCATCTTGTGGGTGTCCTCGCGCCGCTTCACCGCGGCACCGAGGCCGTTGGACGCGTCGAGGATCTCGTTCATCAGCCGGTCGGTCATCGTCTTCTCGCGCCGCTGGCGGGAGTAGCCGACGAGCCAGCGCAGCGCGAGGGTCGTCGAACGACCGGGCTTGACCTCGATGGGCACCTGGTAGGTGGCGCCGCCGACCCGGCGGGACTTAACCTCCAGGGCGGGGCGAATGTTGTCGAGGGCGCGCTTGAGCGTGACAACCGGGTCGGTGCCGGTCTTCTGGCGGGCGCCCTCGAGGGCGCCGTAGACGATGGTCTCGGCGATCGACTTCTTGCCGTCGAGCAGGATCTTGTTGACCAGCTGGGTGACCAGCGGGCTGCCGTAGACCGGGTCGACGACGAGGGCGCGCTTGGGCGCAGGTCCCTTGCGAGGCATTACTTCTTCTCCATCTTCGCGCCGTAGCGAGAGCGGGCCTGCTTGCGGTTCTTCACACCTTGGGTGTCCAACGACCCGCGGATGATCTTGTACCGCACGCCGGGCAGGTCCTTCACCCGGCCGCCGCGCACGAGCACGATGGAGTGCTCCTGGAGGTTGTGGCCGACACCGGGGATGTAGGCGGTGACTTCGATCTGGCTGGTCAGCTTGACGCGCGCGACCTTGCGCAGCGCCGAGTTCGGCTTCTTCGGGGTCGTCGTGTACACCCGGGTGCACACGCCGCGGCGCTGGGGTGAACCCTTGAGCGCCGGCGTCTTCGTCTTACCGACCTTGTCCTGGCGGCCCTTGCGCACCAGCTGGTTGATCGTTGGCACTGTCTCTCCGTCGTATGGCGAATGGTCCGTCCGCGTCGAGCGCGGACTCCTTGGTTGTTCCGGACCGACGCCCGCGAACGGGTGATGTCGGACCGGGTGCTCCCCCCTGCACGTCGCGGTCCGGTGTCGGCGCATTGCGCCTCACCGCATCGCGCTGCCCGGCGGGAGTAGGTCGAGCCGGCGCGCTGGTGGGCGAGCATGCTCACGAGCCCAGGCGAGCCCAGGCACGGCTCACCAGGATACCGGCGCCGCCGGGGCCGGCCAAATCACCGGGATCCCGGCTGCCAGGGCGCCGACGTCGGGGATGCCCGAAGGGGCAGGCCGCCTTGCCCGTGCGACCACTGCACAGCAGGCGCCGAGGGACCAAGCTGGGTGGGGTGACGACCTCTCCCGGTCACCGTGGTCACCGTGCGTCGGTCCCTCAGACGGCATCCCGTCGACGCCCGCTACCCGGCCAGCAGAGGTCGACGGACCCCACTGCGGAGGTCGTCCGGCTCCAGAGCGCCGTCGGTAACCGGGCCTTCGCGCAGGCGCTCGAACTCCAGCGACAGGCCCAGCGGGGCCCCGTCGCGGTCCAAGCAGGTGGGTCGGGGGTCGCCGCCCTGCCCCCGATCCAACGAGTGCTCGTCAACGGGGCCACCTGGGCCCCGGTCGACGCGACCGGACAGGGGACCTCGGTCGACGCCATCGTCGGACCGAAGTACACCTACGGGTCAGGTCCCAGGGCGCTGACCGGCTTCCGTCCGTACGACTACACCGCGCTGTTCAGCGCCGCGACCGAGCAGGCGTTCTACTGCCAGGGCCACCTGCTCAACGACAACCTCGGCGGACCGGGCGACCCCGCGAACGCCAACGCCGCACAGAACCTCACCGCCTTCCCGCAGAAGCCGACGAACTCCGACCACAACAAGGCCATCGAACAGTCCGTGAAAGCTGCCGCGAACACCTCGTGGTTCCGCTATCAGGTGTCGATCGGATACGCCACGGACAACGCCGATCGCCTGCGCAGGCGACTGGGCGGCCAAGCCAACCTCGCCACCTCCGCCGGGATCGCGACCACCGATGCGACCTTCCGTTACGCGAGCTCGCTGGCCGCCTCGTGGGTCGAGCTCGACCAGGGCCCCCTGGCGACGAACGCCGCCCCGCCGGTCAAGCCGGGCGGCATCTCCGGGAACCTCTTCCTCAGCATCCCCAGCCCGATGACCTTCCTCGCCCCCGGCAAGCGCGCCGACGAATACGCGGGCTACACCAAGGTGACCTGGGGTCACCTCACGTCGATGAAGGGCGTCCAGAGCGGGGCTCGGGCGGGCAGGCTGCCCCCCGGCGGCGGCAACCCGCCCTCGGCCACCCGAGCCCACGTGATGCCCCAACGGTGGCTGGGGATCGACGACGCCCGCAACGGGACCGGGGCGGTGTCGACCAACCCCGCGTTCCAGGGCGGCCAGACGCACTACAACGACGGGGTGACCGAGTCGAGGGCCGGTCCCCGAGGCACCCGGTACGGGCGCGGCTACACCCTGGGCTATGACGACTTCGACAACGGCATCAAGGCCGGCCGCAAGGACCCCCTGACGACTCCCCCGGTCGCCCCGCCGCAGGCCACGGTCGACGGCCACGCGGAGTTCTGGGCCGGGGTGATCCTCGGGCGCACCCAGAACGAGGCCACACCCCCCGTCGGCAACCGCGCCCACATCGAGGGCCATGCCGGCTTCTGGAAGGGCGTCACGTACGCGCACACCAACCTCGAAACGGCGCCGCCGCCGGATCTGAGCCACGTCGAAGGGCACGGCGACTACTGGAAGGGCGTGACCTTCGCCGCCGACAACGCCGCGGCGACCCTGCCGGTGGGCAGCCTCGCGAAGACCGAGGGCCACACCCACTACTGGCAAGGGGTCACCGCAGCCCGGGCAGATCTGGCCGGGGCGCCGCCGCTGGAGCTGGGCAAACTCAAGGGCCACACTGATTTCGCCGACGGGGTGGCTCATGGTCGGGCCCAGCCGCGGGAGACCCCGCCGGACGCCACACCGGTCGCCAGGACGGGGTCATGGGTGGAGTACTGGCAGGGGGCCGACCTTGCCCGGGCGGCGGATGCCAAGACGCCCTACGCCGGGCCGAGTTCCGCCGAGGCCGCGGGTTTCGCCGACTACCGCGAGGGCGTCACCCTCGCACACACCGACCTCGCGAGCCTGACCGGGGCCGCCCCGAACGGCGCCGCCGGAGCCGGCTTCGCCGATTACAAGGCCGGGGTCGAGGCGTGTCTGACCGGCTCGCCCTCGGATGCGACCCGGCCGGCATCTGCCCTCGCGTGGCAGGCATGCGCGGCGGGGATGCTCGCCGGGGCGGACTCCGGCGGCCCGCCACCGGTCCGCACCGACGGGGGGTTCCGCGCCGGGTTCGCCCACGCCGGCGGGATGAGCCTGGCCCGGGCCGGACAGGCCGCGCCGTTCGGGGGCGCCGCCGAGACGCTGGCCGCCGCCGGTCACGGCAACTACCTTGCCGGGGCCGCCGCCGCCCGGGGCGACCTCGCGTCGGCGCCGCCGACCAGCCCGGCCGCGGCGCGGGGTCACGCCGACGCCCTCGAGGGAGTCGTCCACGCCAGGGGCCATGCCCGAGGGGTCGCACCGGACCCGGGTTCGGCGGCTCGGACGCAGACTGCCGCGGAGTACTGGAGCGGGGTCGACCAGGGCCGGGCCGTAGCGCCGAGCACCCCGTATGCCGGGACCAGCGCCGTCGAAGCCGCCGGGTACTCCGACTACCACGACGGGGTGCGCCACGCCATTGCTCAGGTCCCGGCCACCCCAGGCATGACGACCAGCGGCGGCGCCGAGGGCGCGGACGACTGGTGGCGCGGTGAGGCCCACGCGGCCGGCAACGCCGTGCCCCCACACGGGCCGCTCGCGACGATCGCCGCCTGCACGGCATACGACACCGGACTCGACCACGCCCGCGCGTCGATCGCGAACCTCGACGGGGACGCACCGGCCGGTCGGGTGCAGGCGGCCGCCTTCACCGCCTACGCGACCGGCGCCGACCGCGCCGAGAACGGGCAACCTAACGATCCGGCCAGCCGGGCCTTCGCCGTCGGCTGGCAGGACTACCGCGACGGCGAGAGCGACGTCAGGGGGGGCCAGATCCTCCCCCAGCAGACGTGGAGCGGCTATCTGCGCGGGTTCGCCCGCACCCCACCGCCGAAGCCGAAGCGCACGGCCTCCGCGGACTTCGAGAACCCGCAGGGCAAGGCCACCAAAAACGTCGACGAGTGAGTCGGGCGGGGACCCGATCGTCAGCCCAGCCGCCAGTCGCCGGCGTACATGTGCAGGATGGGGATGCCGACGAGGTCGCGCGCGCGGGAGGCCCAGTCGGTGTGGAAGGTGTCCTCGACGGCATGCGGCTCGGTGACGACGACGACCTCGCGGGGCGAGAGCGCCTCGACCTCGGCGCGCAGGATCGCCAGCGGTTCCTCCTCGGTGACGATGCCGGTGGCGTCGCGGCCCTTCCCGGCGATCGCGGCGAGCGACTCGCGCAACGCCTCGTCGGCCTGAGCCCGCTCGACCGAACGGTCCCGGCGGCGCAGATCCCGGGCCATGGCCTCGAGGTCGAGCAGCATCAGGTGGTCGAGCAGGTCGACGACGACGTGGCGCTCGGTGTCGCACGGCACGATGACGTGGTACACCATCTGCTCGTCGGCGTGCAGCCCGAGCATCCGGTCGACGTCCGGCCCGGTGAGGGCAACCTCGGTGAGGACGACGACGATGTCCGCGGCGGGCTCGATGGTCACGAGATCAGCCTAGCGAGCCATCGCCGGCCCGCCGCGACGCGGCCGGACGACCGACGGGGTATGCCGCGCGGACGAGCCGCCGGCATACCCCGTCGTCGAACCGCTGGGATCAGGTGGACGCCGTATGCGCGCCCGTGGCCGCCGCGGCGCGCCCGGCCTCCAGGCGAGCGACCGGCACCCGGAACGGCGAACAGGACACGTAGTCCAACCCGGCCTCGTGGAAGAAGTGCACCGAGTCGGGGTCACCGCCGTGCTCGCCGCAGACACCGGTCTTCAGGCCCGGCTTGGTCGCCCGACCCTCGTCCACGGCCATCTGGACCAACCGGCCGACGCCCTGACGGTCGAGCATCTCGAACGGGCTGACCTGGAAGACGCCCCGGTCGAGGTACTGCGAGAAGAACCCGCCCTCGGCGTCGTCGCGGCTGAAGCCCCAGGTCGTCTGGGTGAGGTCGTTGGTGCCGAAGGAGAAGAAGTCGGCGACCTCGGCGATCTGGCCGGCTGTCAGGGCCGCGCGCGGCAGTTCGATCATCGTGCCGATCGAGACCTCCTGGCCGGCGCCGGGCTCGAACCCGGCGGCCTGCGCGAGCGCGGTGGCCTCCTGGCGGACGATGTCCAGCTCCTGGTAGGTGTCGATGAGCGGCACCATGATCTCGACCGAACCCGTGCCGCCACCGGCCTTGTGCGCCTTGAAGGCGTCGAGGATGGCCCGGATCTGCATCCCGAACAGGCCGGGGATGGTGATGCCGAGGCGCACGCCCCGCAGGCCGAGCATCGGGTTGGACTCGTGCATCCGGTGCACCGCGGCGAGCATGACCGAGTCCTTCTCGCTGACCGCCTGGCCCTTGGCCTCGGTGACCGCGACCTTGACCGACAGGTCGGTGAGGTTGGGCAGGAACTCGTGCAGCGGCGGGTCGAGCAGGCGGATGTTCACCGGCTTGCCGTCCATGGCCTTGAAGATGCCCTCGAAGTCGCCCTGCTGCAGCGGCCGCAGCGCCTCCAGAGCCGCCTCGCGGTCGGCGTCCGAGTCGGCGAGGATAAGCCGCTCGACCAGTTCGCGCCGGTCGCCGAGGAACATGTGTTCGGTGCGGCACAGGCCGATGCCCT
This sequence comes from Dermatophilaceae bacterium, assembly GCA_037045045.1. Lineage (GTDB taxonomy): Bacteria > Actinomycetota > Actinomycetes > Actinomycetales > Dermatophilaceae > Phosphoribacter. Next base: position 230,468 of record JBAOHL010000007.1, on the reverse strand, counting down.
GGGCACCGAAGCGGACCGCCCGCTCGGAGTCCTCCGGAGTGTCGGAGTTGGCCCGCACCGCGAGGCGGCGGTTGGCGTCGGCGACCTGCATGATCCGGTGCACCGCGGAGACCAGCTCGTCGCTGGTGGGGTCGAGCTTGCCCTCGAAGTAGTCGACGACCGGGCTCGCCATGACCGGGACCTCGCCGAGGAAGACCTCGCCGGTGGCGCCGTCGATGGAGACGAGGTCACCCTCCTTGAGCACGAGCGGGTTGTCGCCGGTGACGGTGACCTGCTTCTTCCCGAAGTCGATCGCCAGGGCGTCGGCGCCGCACACGCACGGCGCACCCATGCCGCGGGCGATGACCGCCGCGTGCGAGGTCTTGCCGCCGCGCGAGGTGAGGATGCCCTCGGAGGCGATCATGCCGACGAGGTCGTCCGGGTTGGTCTCGGTGCGCACGAGGATGACCCGCTCGCCGCGACCGGCCCACTCGGCGGCGTCGGTGGAGTTGAGCACGATGCGCCCGACCGCGGCACCGGGGCTCGCAGCCACGGCCTTGGTAAGCACGCGGACGTCGCCGGACCGGTCGAAGCGCGGGAACATCAGCAGCGACAGCTGCTGGCCGGTCACCCGGTTGAGGGCTTCCTTGTCGTCGATGACGCCCTCGTCGATGAGCTGGCAGGCGATCTTGAACGCCGCCGCCGCGGTGCGCTTGCCGACGCGGGTCTGCAGCATCCACAGCTTGCCGCGCTCGATGGTGAACTCGATGTCGCAGAGGTCTTTGTAGTGGCCCTCGAGACGGCTCATGTTGTCCAGCAGCTGGCGGTAAGCCTCGGGGACCTCGGCCTCGAGCTCGTGCAGCGGGTGGGCGTTACGGATGCCGGCGACGACGTCCTCGCCCTGGGCGTTCATGAGGAAGTCGCCGTAGACGCCCTTCTCGCCGGTGCCCGGGTCACGGGTGAAGCACACGCCGGTGCCGGAGTCCTCGGACATGTTGCCGAAGACCATGGCCTGGACGTTGACGGCCGTGCCGAGGTCGTGCGGGATGCGCTCCTGGCGGCGGTAGAGGACCGCCCGCTCGCCCATCCAGGACCGGAAGACCGCCTCGACGGCCGCGTCGAGCTGAGCGCGCGGCTCCTGCGGGAACGGCGCTCCGGTCTCCTTCTCGATGACCCCCTTGAACTGGGCGACGAGTTCCTTGAGGTCCGCCGCGGTGAGGTCGACGTCCTGCTTGACCCCGCGGGCGGTCTTCATCGCCTCGATGCGCGACTCGAACTCGTGTCCGTCGATGTCGAGCACGGTCTTGCCGAACATCTGCAGCAGCCGCCGGTAGGAGTCCCAGGCGAAGCGTTCGTTGCCCGACAGCGCGCTCAGGCCCTCGACGGAACGGTCGTTGAGGCCGATGTTGAGGACCGTCTCCATCATGCCGGGCATCGAGAACATCGCTCCGGAACGAACCGACACCAGCAGCGGGTCGGCCGGGTCGCCCAGGGAGTGGCCCATCGCCTTCTCCATGGTCGCCAGGTGGGTGCTGACCTCGCCGGCGAGTTCGGCGGGGGCCTGGCCGTCCTTGAGGTAGGCCCGACAGGCGTCGGTGGTGATCGTGAAGCCAGCCGGGACGGGCAGTCCGATCTTCACCATCTCGGCGAGGTTGGCCCCCTTCCCGCCAAGGAGTGCCTTCTGGTCCTTGTCGCCTTCAGCGAAGTCGAAGACGTACCGCGTCATTGAGGGTCCTTCCACAGGGGGGTGGCGCGTCAGTGCACCTGACTCAGTCGGCAACCATTCCACCATCTGCGCGCCCTCGCGACCAGCCCGCCCGCTGGGTCCACATCGTGGGACCGTGCGCGTTCCCCGGTGCGGAAACCGTCGGCCGCCGGCGAGCAGATGCGGCGCATCCAGCACGGTATGCCGCGCTGACCACCCACTCAGGGATGCCGCCCACGTCGCCGACGCCCGGCATACCGCCGCATCACGCGGCACACCGTCCACAACCACTGCCGGGCCGAACGCCTACGAGGCCGCTGCCGGCTTCCCGGACAACGGCCTCGCGACGCGGCGACGGGTCAGATGCGCGGCCCGAAGTCGTCGAGGTTGAGGTCGTCCAGCCGGACGGCCTCCCCCGACCCCGATCCGAAGTGGCTGTAGTCGTAGACGTCGTAGTTGGGCATCGAGTACATCGCGGCCTTAGCCTCTTCGGTCGGCTCCACGACGATGTTGCGGTACCGCGGCAGACCGGTGCCAGCCGGGATGAGCTTGCCGAGGATGACGTTCTCCTTGAGCCCGCGCAGCGGGTCGGACCTGGCCTCCATCGCCGCCTGGGTGAGCACCCGGGTGGTCTCCTGGAACGAGGCCGCCGACAACCACGACTCGGTGGCAAGGGACGCCTTGGTGATCCCGAGCAGGTCCGGACGCCCGGATGCCGGCTTGGCGCCCTCGGCGAGGACCTTGCGGTTGGCCTCCTCGAAGCGCCCGCGCTCGACGAGGTCGCCGGGCACGAGGTCGGACTCGCCCGCCTCGAGCACGGTGACCCGACGCAACATCTGGCGGACGATGACCTCGATGTGCTTGTCGTGGATCGACACACCCTGCTGCCGGTAGACGTGCTGGACCTCGTCGACGAGGTGCATCTGCACCGACCGTGGGCCGAGGATGCGCAGCACCTGCTTGGGGTCGATGGCGCCCTGGACGAGCTGGGCACCGACCTCGATGTGCTCGCCTTCGGCGACGAGCAGCCTGGCCCGCTTGCTCACTGGGTACGAGTGCTCGTCGGAGCCGTCGTCGGGGACGATGACGATCCGACGGGTCTTGTCGGTGTCTTCGATGCGCACCCGACCGGTGGCCTCGGCGATCGGAGCCACACCCTTGGGGGTGCGAGCCTCGAAGAGCTCGACGACGCGGGGCAGGCCCTGCGTGATGTCGTCGCCGGCGACGCCACCGATGTGGAAGGTCCGCATCGTCAGCTGGGTGCCGGGCTCGCCGATGGACTGGGCGGCGATGATGCCGACCGCCTCGCCGATGTCGACGAGCTTGCCGGTGGCCAGGGACCGTCCGTAGCACTTCGCGCAGGTGCCGACCCGGCTGTCGCACGTGAGCACCGAGCGGACCCGGACCTCGTCGACCCCGGCGTCGAACAGCGCGCCAATGACGACGTCACCGAGGTCGATCCCGGCCTGGGCCAGCACCGTCCCGTCGACGACGACGTCCTCGGCAAGGGTGCGCGCGTACACCGACGTCTCGACGTCGTCGTGCAGCGAACGCTCCCCCTGTGGGCCGGTCGCGGCGATCGGCAGCTTGAGGCCGCGTTCGGTGTCGCAGTCCTCCTCGCGGACGATGACGTCCTGCGAGACGTCGACGAGCCGCCGGGTGAGGTAACCGGAGTCGGCGGTCCGCAGGGCGGTGTCCGCCAGACCCTTGCGGGAACCGTGCGTGGAGATGAAGAACTCCAGCACCGACAGGCCCTCGCGGAAGTTCGACCGGATCGGTCGGGGGATGATCTCGCCCTTCGGGTTGGAGACCAGGCCCTTCATGCCGGCGATCTGCCGCAGCTGCATCCAGTTGCCTCGGGCGCCGGAGTTGACCATCCGGAAGATCGTGTTGGTCTTCGGCGTGCTCGCGACCATTTCCTTGGCGACCTCGTTGGTCGCCTCGTTCCAGATCTCGATGAGGTCCTCACGGCGCTCGTTGTCCGTCATCGCGCCACGGTCGTAGAGCTTCTGGACCTTGGCCGCGCGGGCTTCGTACTCCTCGATGATTTCGCCCTTGCGCGCCGGCGTGACGACGTCGCTGATGGCCACGGTCGTGCCCGAGCGGGTGGCCCAGTGGAAACCGGCCTCCTTGAGGGCGTCGAGCGACGCGGCGACCTGGACCTTGCTGTAGCGCTCGGCGAGGTCGTTGACGATCATCGACAGCCGCTTCTTGTCGACCGACTCGTTGACGAACGGGTAGTCCAGCGGCAGCGTCTCGTTGAACAGCGCTCGCCCGAGCGTCGTGTCGACGACGATCGACGGCACCCGCCCGTCGGCGTCGGCGACCAGGTCCTCGGGCAGCGTCGTGTCGGCCGGCGGCACGACGCCGGCCAGCCGCATCCGGACCAGCGAGCCGAGACCGATCTCGCCGGCGTCGTAGGCCATTCGCGCCTCGGCGGGCGTCGCGAAGCTGCGCAGCCGCCGGTGCCCCTCGTCGTCGGTGCCCTCGAGGTATGTCGGCCCGGTCTCGACGGTCAGGTGGTACAGCCCGATGATCATGTCCTGGGTGGGCATGGTCACCGGTCGGCCGTCGGCGGGCTTGAGGATGTTGTTGCTGGAGAGCATGAGGATGCGGGCCTCGGCCTGCGCCTCCGCGGACAGCGGCACGTGCACGGCCATCTGGTCGCCGTCGAAGTCGGCGTTGAACGCCGTGCAGACCAACGGGTGGATCTGGATGGCCTTGCCCTCGACGAGCTGCGGCTCGAAAGCCTGGATGCCCAGGCGGTGCAGCGTGGGCGCCCGGTTGAGCAGCACGGGGTGCTCGGTGATGACCTCTTCGAGGACGTCCCAGACGACCGGGCGCGAACGCTCGACCATCCGCTTGGCCGACTTGATGTTCTGGGCGTGGTCGAGGTCGACGAGCCGCTTCATGACGAAGGGCTTGAACAGCTCCAACGCCATCTGCTTGGGCAGGCCGCACTGGTGCAGCTTGAGCTGCGGACCGACGACGATGACCGAACGGCCCGAGTAGTCCACCCGCTTGCCGAGCAGGTTCTGGCGGAACCGGCCCTGCTTGCCCTTGAGCATGTCGGACAGCGACTTCAACGGGCGGTTGCCTGGCCCGGTGACCGGCCGGCCCCGGCGACCGTTGTCGAACAGCGAGTCCACGGCCTCCTGGAGCATCCGCTTCTCGTTGTTGACGATGATCTCGGGGGCGCCGAGGTCCAACAGCCGCTTGAGGCGGTTGTTGCGGTTGATGACGCGGCGGTAGAGGTCGTTGAGGTCGCTCGTGGCGAACCGACCGCCGTCGAGCTGGACCATGGGGCGCAGGTCCGGCGGGATGACGGGCACGGCGTCGAGGACCATGCCGGTGGGCCGGTTGGTCGTGGTCTGGAAGGCCGTGACGACCTTGAGCCGCTTGAGCGCCCGAGTCTTGCGCTGGCCCTTACCGGTGGCGATGACCTCGCGGAGCATCTCGGACTCGGCGTCGAGGTCGAAGGTCTCCAGGCGCTTCTGGATCGCCGCCGCGCCCATGCCGCCCTCGAAGTACAGCCCGAAGCGGTCGCGCATCTCGCGGTAGAGGATCTCGTCGCCCTCGAGGTCCTGGACCTTGAGGTTGCGGAACCGATCCCACACCTGCTCGAGCCGCTCGACCTGCTGGTCGGCGCGCCGGCGGATGCCGGCCATCTCGCGCTCGGCGCCGTCCTTGACCTTGCGCCGGACGTCGGCCTTGGCGCCTTCGGCCTCCAACTCGGCCAGGTCGGTCTCGAGCTTCTTGGCCCGCTCGTCGATGTCGACGTCGCGGCGGTTCTCGATCTCCTTGCGCTCGACCTGGATCTGCGCCTCGAGCGAAGGCAGGTCCTTGTGGCGCTGTTCGGTGTCGACCGCGGTGATCATGTACGCCGCGAAGTAGATGACCTTCTCGAGGTCCTTGGGCGCCAGGTCCAGCAGGTAACCCAGGCGCGAGGGGACGCCCTTGAAGTACCAGATGTGGGTCACCGGCGCGGCGAGCTCGATGTGGCCCATCCGCTCGCGGCGGACCTTGGCCCGGGTCACCTCGACGCCGCAGCGCTCACAGATGATGCCCTTGAACCGCACCCGCTTGTACTTGCCGCACGAGCATTCCCAGTCGCGGGTGGGGCCGAAGATGCGCTCGCAGAACAGCCCCTCCTTCTCCGGCTTGAGGGTGCGGTAGTTGATCGTCTCGGGCTTCTTGACCTCGCCGTGGCTCCACTGGCGGATGTCCTCGGCCGAGGCCAGGCCGATGCGCAGCTCGTCGAAGAAGTTGACATCAAGCACGTCGTGCGTCCTTCTCTCTCACGCAGTTCGTCGGTTCGTTCGGGGGTATGCCGCACGGGTGGCGTCGGGCGCCCGTCCCGCGGCGGCATACCGCACTGTCGTCAGACTTCCTCGACCGAGCTCGGCTCGCGCCGGGACAGGTCGATGCCCAATTCCTCGGCCGCCCGGAAGACGTCCTCGTCGGCCTCGCGCATCTCGATGGCCTGGCCGTCGGAGGCCAGCACCTCGACGTTGAGGCACAGCGACTGCATCTCCTTGAGCAACACCTTGAACGACTCCGGGATGCCCGAGTCGGGGATGTTCTCGCCCTTGACGATCGCCTCGTAGACCTTGACCCGGCCGGGGACGTCGTCGGACTTGATGGTGAGCAGCTCCTGCAGGGTGTATGCCGCCCCGTAGGCCTCCAGCGCCCAGACCTCCATCTCGCCGAACCGCTGGCCGCCGAACTGGGCCTTCCCGCCCAGGGGCTGCTGCGTGATCATCGAATAGGGGCCGGTCGAGCGGGCGTGGATCTTGTCGTCGACGAGGTGGTGCAGCTTGAGGATGTACATGTAGCCGACCGCCACGGGCTCCGGGAACGGCTCGCCGGAGCGCCCGTCGAACAGGCGGGCCTTGCCCGTGCCGTCGACGAGGCGCACCCCGTCGCGGGTGGGACGGCTCGCGTCGAGCAGGCCGGTGATGACCTCCTCGCGTGCGCCGTCGAACACCGGGCTGGCGACCCGGGACCCGGGGGGTGCCGAGTGGTTGTCCGCGGGGATGGCCCCCGCCCACGCCGGGGTGCCGGCGATGTCCCAACCGCGCGAGGCGGCCCAGCCGAGGTGCAGCTCGAGGATCTGGCCGACGTTCATCCGGCCGGGGACGCCGAGCGGGTTGAGCACGACGTCGACGGGGGTGCCGTCCTCGAGGAAGGGCATGTCCTCGACCGGGAGGATCTTGGAGATCACGCCCTTGTTGCCGTGCCGCCCGGCGAGCTTGTCGCCGTCGGTGATCTTGCGCTTGTTCGCGACGTAGACCCGGACCAGCTGGTTCACCCCGGGAGGCAGGTCGTCGCCGTCGTCCTTGTCGAACACCTTGACGCCGATGACCGTGCCGGTCTCGCCGTGCGGGACCTTGAGCGAGGTGTCACGCACCTCGCGGGCCTTCTCGCCGAAGATCGCCCGCAGCAGCCGCTCCTCCGGAGTCAGCTCGGTCTCGCCCTTCGGGGTGACCTTGCCGACGAGCAGGTCCCCGTCGCGGACCTCGGCACCGATGCGGATGATGCCACGCTCGTCGAGGTCGGCGAGCACGTCCTCGGAGACGTTGGGGATGTCCCGAGTGATCTCCTCGGGGCCCAGCTTGGTGTCGCGGGCGTCGACCTCGTGCTCCTCGATGTGGATCGAGGAGAGGACGTCGTCCTGGACGAGCCGCTGGGACAGGATGATGGCGTCCTCGTAGTTGTGCCCCTCCCAGGGCATGAACGCCACAAGCAGGTTGCGGCCGAGGGCCATCTCGCCGCCCTCGGTGGCCGGCCCGTCGGCCAGCACCGAGCCCGACTCGACCCGGTCGCCCTCGTCGACGAGGACCACCTGGTTGTAGCAGTTGCCCTGGTTGGACCGGTCGAACTTGGCGATCCGGTAGGTGCGCGTGGTGCCGTCGTCCTGGGCGACGGTGACCAGGTCGGCGCTCACCTCGGTGACGACACCGGGGGCCTCGGCCAGCACGACGTCGCCGGAGTCGATCGCCGCGCGGTACTCCATGCCGGTGCCGACCAGGGGCGCCTCGGACTTGACCAGGGGCACCGCCTGACGCTGCATGTTCGAGCCCATCAGGGCGCGGTTGGCGTCGTCGTGCTCGAGGAACGGGATGAGCGCGGTGGCCGCCGAGACCATCTGGCGTGCCGAGACGTCCATGTAGTCGACGTCGGCGCCCGGGATGTACTCCAGCTCGCCGCCCTTGGTGCGGACCAAAACGCGGTCCTCGGTGAACCGGCCGTTCGCATCGAGCGCGGCGTTGGCCTGGGCCTTGACGTAGAGGTCCTCTTCATCGGCGGACAGGTAGTGGACCTCGTCGGTGACCCGGCCCTCGACGACCTTGCGATACGGGGTCTCGACGAACCCGAAGGCGTTGATCCGCCCGTATGAAGCGAGCGATCCGATGAGGCCGATGTTCGGGCCTTCGGGCGTCTCGATGGGGCACATCCGCCCGTAGTGCGACGAGTGGACGTCGCGGACCTCCATGCCCGCCCGATCCCGACTCAGGCCACCCGGACCGAGCGCCGAGAGCCGACGCTTGTGGGTGAGCCCGGCGAGCGGGTTGTTCTGGTCCATGAACTGGGAGAGCTGGCTGGTGCCGAAGAACTCGCGGATCGACGCGACGACCGGACGGATGTTGATGAGGGTCTGCGGCGTGATCGCCTCGACGTCCTGGGTGGTCATCCGCTCGCGGACCACCCGCTCCATCCTGGACAGGCCGGTGCGGACCTGGTTCTGGATGAGCTCGCCGACGCTGCGCAGCCGACGGTTGCCGAAGTGGTCGATGTCGTCGGTCTCGACGAGCACGTCGAGCGGCTGCCCGTCGCGTTCACCGGCGATGGTCGCCTCGCCGTCGTGCAGGGCCACGATGTAGCGGATCGTCGCGACGATGTCGTCGATGGACAGCGTCGAGGCGGACAGCGGCGCGCTGAGCCCGAGCTTCTTGTTGATCTTGTAGCGACCGACCTTGGCCAGGTCGTATCGCTTGGGGTTGAAGTAGAGGTTGTCCAGCAGCGTCTGGGCGGCCTCGCGGGTCGGGGGCTCGCCGGGGCGCAGCTTGCGGTAGATGTCGAGCAGGGCGTCGTCCTGGCCCTGGGTGTGGTCCTTCTCCAGGGTCAGGCGCATCGACTCGTAGTCGCCGAACGACTCAAGGATCTGGTCGTTGGTCCAGCCGAGCGCCTTGAGCAGCACGGTGACGGACTGCTTGCGCTTGCGGTCCACGCGGACGCCGACCATGTCCCGCTTGTCGATTTCGAACTCCAGCCAGGCCCCGCGGCTGGGGATGACCTTGGCGGTGAAGATGTCCTTGTCGGAGGTCTTGTCCGGGGTGCGCTCGAAGTACGCGCCGGGGCTGCGGACCAGCTGGGACACCACGACCCGCTCGGTGCCGTTGATGATGAACGTGCCCCGGTCGGTCATCAGTGGGAAGTCGCCCATGAAGACCGTCTGGCTCTTGATCTCACCGGTGTTGGTGTTCATGAACTCGGCGGTGACGAACAGGGGCGCGTCGTAGGTCTGGTCGCGCTCCTTGCATGACCCGATGGTCTTGCGGGTCTCGTCGAAGCGGTGGTCGCGGAACGACAGCGACATCGAACCGGAGAAGTCCTCGATCGGGGAGATCTCCTCGAAGATCTCCTCCAGGCCCGAGCGGTCGGGGACGTCGGTGCGTCCGGCCGCCTTGGCGGCGGCGACCCGGGCCTGCCAGCGCTCGTTACCGAGCAGCCAGTCGAAGCTCTCGGTCTGCAGGGCCAACAGGTCCGGGACCTCGAGTGGCTCGTGGATCTGTGCGAAGGAGAGACGGCCGGAGACCGTCTTTGCGGAGGTGAGGTTCTGGGACGCGTTGCGCGAGGCTGCCAACGGGTGTCCTTCCACATGACGTGCCGAGTGTCGTCGTCGCGCCGCTCACCACGGGCATCCCGAGTCACTGCGGCAGTCACGGCGGTGTGTCAGCACGGAGCGCTCAGGCGAGGATCGGGAGTGAAGATAGTGGGCAGCGCAAAGTGCGAGAATACGCTATCTGGGCATGACTGTCCAATCGAGTCAAGTCCCGCGGCGTGCGAGAAAACCCAGCGGACGCCTTGGGCACCGAACTCGACACACCGAGGATGACGCCTCGGGCACCGATCGTCAAGATATGCCGGGTCTGCTCCGCGTGTCGATCAGGCCACGTGCCCGTCTCGGGTCGATCGAGCGGCCCGACGAGACGCCGCGACGGGCCCCGGACATGACGAACCCGGCCGGCCGCGAGGGTGGGCGGCGGGCCGGGTTCGTGGGCCCCGGATGCCGCGATGGCGGCATACCGGGACGGCCTCACTTGAGCGTGACGGTGGCTCCGGCGCTCTCCAGCTGCTCCTTGGCCTTCTCGGCGGCCGCCTTGTCGACCTTCTCGAGGACGGGCTTGGGGGCCGCGTCGACGAGGTCCTTGGCCTCCTTGAGGCCGAGGCTGGTGAGCGCGCGGACCTCCTTGATGACCTGGATTTTCTTCTCGCCGGCCGCTTCGAGGACGACGTCGAACTCGTCCTTCTCCTCCTCGGCCGGGGCCTCGGCGGCGCCGCCACCGGCGCCGCCAGCCGCGGCGACCGCGACGGGCGCTGCGGCGGTGACCCCGAAGGTCTCCTCGAACTGCTTGACGAACTCGGAGAGCTCGATCAGGGTCATCTCCTTGAAGGCCTCAAGGAGCTCGTCGGTGCTGAGCTTCGCCATGGTGGGCGTTCCTTCCTGTGTGTGCCGTGAGTGGCGGTTCGGTGTGGCGGCCGGGCCCGTGCGGGCTCAGCCGTTGTCGCCACCCGTGGCGACGTCGGTGGGCGTGTCGATCGTGGTGTCCTGCGTGAGGGTCGTGCCCTCGGGGCCGGGCTCGAGGGCACCGTCCCCAGGGGCCGAGTCCTGCGGCGCGGCGTCCTGCGGTGCGGCGTCCTGCGGTGCGGCGTCCTGCGGTGCGGCGTCCTCGGCGCCCGAATCCTCGGGAACCGAGTCCTGCGCCGCCGCATCGGCGGGCGCCCCCGGTCCCTCGGCCTCGACCTTGGCCCGGAGGGCGTCGACGAGCCGGGCCGCTTGCGAGAGCGGGGCCGCAAAGAGGTAGACGGCCTTGGTCAGCGAGGCATTCATCGCCCCGGCGAGCTTGGCGAGCAGCACCTCGCGCGACTCCAGGTCGGCGAGCGTCGCGATGTCGGCGGCGCTGAGCGCCTTGCCGTCCAACACACCGCTCTTGATGACGAGCAGCGGGTGGGCCTTGGCAAAGTCGCGCAGCCCCTTCGCGGTCTCGACGGGGTCGCCGGTGACGAACGCGAGGGCCGTGGGGCCGACGAGCTGCCCGTCGAAGGCGGTGACCCCAGCCTCCTTGGCGGCGAGTTCGGTCAGGGTGTTCTTCACCACGGCGTACGTGGCGTGCTCTCGAATCGAGTTGCGCAACTCGGTCAGCGCCTTGACGCTCAACCCGCGGTACTCGGTGAGCACCACCGCGCCGGAGCGGCGAAAGTGCTCGGCCAACTCGGCGATGGCGGCCGTCTTCGCGGCGGTGGCCATGTGGCCTCCTTCAGGGTCAGCCGCCGGAGGAGGGTCACCACATGAGAAAGGCCCCGGCGCGCGGCGCACGGGGCGAGAGCATCCGGTCGAGCCGGTATGCCGAGCTTGTCGTGGCCTGCGCTGGCGCCCGCTCGTCGCGGACCTTCGGTCCCTGGCCTTGGGCCAAGGACAACCGGCGGTCATCGGTCGGACATCAGGGTACGTGTCCGAGCCGAGGGGGTCAAAACGAGGGCTCGGCCGTCCGGTCGCCCGCGGAGTCCCCAGCCGTCAAGGGCCGGACCAGATCGGTCGGCGCCTCGCGCAGCACGTCGGCGACCTCGGGCAACACTGCTCGGAACACGCTAGACCGACGCCACACCAGGGCCAGGTCGCGGTGCGGTACCGGGTCGGCGAAGGGGCGTAGAACGACGGACGGCGAGTCGGGCACGGGCGGGCGGACCGAGAGCATCGGCAGCAGGGTGATCCCGACGCGGGCGCCGACCATGTGCCGCAGGGTTTCCAGGCTCGTCGCCCGGAACTCGTCGTACTCCTGCCCACCGACCAGGCGGCATACCGCGAGGGCCTGGTCGCGCAGACAGTGCCCCTCGGCCAGCAGCAGCACCCGCTCGCCGACGAGGGCCGAGATCGGCACCGGTCCCTGCTCCAGACCGAGGTGGTGGCCCGCGGGGACCGCGAGGACGAAGTCCTCGCGGAAGAGCGGCTCGGCGACGAGGGAATCGTCCTCGACGGGCAGGGCGAGCACGGCGGCGTCGAGGCGACCGGAGCGCAGCTGCTCGAGCAGCACGCTCGTCTTGTCCTCGACGAGCAGCACGACGAGATCGGGCAGCCGACGGGCCAGCTCGGGGACGACGTGCGGGAGCAGGTAGGGCGCGATGGTGGGGAACGCCCCGAGGCGCACGGTGCCCGAGCGGGGGTCTTTGGCCTGCCGGGCGATCCCGCGGATCGCCTCGGCCTCGGCGAGGACGCCGCGGGCCCGGGCGACGACGGCCTCCCCCGTCGCGGTGAGCATGACCTGTCGGGGGCTGCGTTCGACGAGCTCGGCGCCGAGTTCGGCCTCGAGCTTCTTCAGTTGCATCGACAGGGTGGGCTGACTGACGAAACACGCCTCGGCGGCCCGGCCGAAGTGGCGGTGGTCGGCGACGGCGACGAGGTACTGCAGGTCGCGCAGGTTCATCCCCGACCCCGATCCCGGTTCGCCGTCACCTGGCCCTCACCGCGCGGCGCCTGCGACCGCCGCCACCGGCTCCTCGACCTCGTCCGGCGCGGTCGTCCGGATGAGGTGGTCGAAGGCGCTGAGGGCAGCCGTCGCTCCGGCGCCCAGGCTGATGACGATCTGCTTGAACGGCACGGTCGTGCAGTCCCCGGCAGCGAAGACGCCGGGCACGGAGGTCTGGCCGCGGTCGTCGATGACGATCTCCTTGCGGTCGCTCAGGGCCACGACATCGCCGAGCCATTCCGTGTTGGGCAGCAGGCCGATCTGGACGAAGACGCCCTCGAGGTCGACGTGTCGAGCGGCCCCGCTGGTCCGGTCCTCGTAGTCCAGGCCGGTGACCCGCTCGTCGCCGACCACCTGGGTGGTCCGCGCGCTGAGCACCACGTCGACGTTGGGCAGGCTGCGCAGCTTGCGTTGCAGCACGGCATCGGCTCGCAGTTCGTCGAGGAACTCCAAGACGGTGACGTGTCCGACGACTCCGGCCAGGTCGATGGCCGCCTCGATGCCCGAGTTGCCGCCGCCGACGACGGCGACCCGCTTGCCCTTGAACAGCGGTCCGTCGCAGTGCGGGCAGAACGTCACGCCCTTGTTGCGGTAGTCCTCTTCGCCGGGCACGCCCATGTGCCGCCAGCGTGCGCCGGTAGCGAGCACGACGGTGTGCGCCGAGAGGGTGGCCCCGCCTTCGAGGACGACCCGGACGAGTCCGCCGGGTTCGGTCGCGGGCACCAGGGTCTTGGCCCGTTGGTTGCCGACGATCTCGACCTCGTATGCCGCGACGTGCGCCTCCAAAGCGGCGGCGAGCTTGGGGCCCTCGGTGTAGGGCACCGAGACGAAGTTCTCGATGCCCACGGTGTCGAGGACCTGCCCGCCGAAGCGTTCGGTGACCAGAGCCGTGCGGATGCCCTTGCGGGCGGCATAGATGGCAGCCGAGGCGCCAGCCGGTCCCCCGCCGACGACGAGGACGTCGAACGGGTCGAGGGCGCCGAGCCGCTCGGTCTCGCGGGCGACGAGGCCCGGGTCGAGCTTCGCGACGATCTCCTCCACCGTCATCCGGCCCTGGCCGAAGAGCTCGCCGTTGTGGAACACCGTCGGCACGGCCTGCACCGCGCGCGCCTCGATCTCGCCCTGGTAGGCCCCGCCCTCGATCGCGACGTGGCTGATCCGGGGGTTAAGCACGCTCATCGCGTTGAGCGCCTGGACGACGTCGGGGCAGTTCTGGCAGGTCAGGGACATGTACGTCTCGAACCGGTGCTCGCCCTGGATGGCCCGGATCGCCGTCGCCGTGTCCTCGGAGACCTTTGGAGCGACCCCACCCACCTGCAGCAGGGCCAGGACGAGGGAGGTGAACTCGTGGCCCATCGGCAGCCCGGCGAAGCGCACCCCCTCGGCGTCCGAGCCGGGGCGGCGGATCGCGAAGGACGGGGTCCGCACGTCGTCCGCGACCACGACGGTGATCCGGTCGGACAGGGCGGCGATCTCGTCGAGCAGGTCTCGGGTCTGGACCGACAAGCGCCCGTCGTCGAGGCTCGCGGCCAGCTCGATCGGCTCGGTGACCCGCTCGAGGAAGGTCTTCAGCTGGGCGGTGAGGGTGGCGTCGAGCACGGGTAACTCCTGGTCGCGGGACGGTACGGTGCAGTTGGCGTGGGCGGAATGGGCCGGCCCCGGTATGCCGGGTGGCGGCATACCGGGGCCGGCCGTGCTTCGGACGGGGGTCGGGACGTGCCGACCCGTCGGGTCAGATCTTGCCCACGAGGTCCAGCGACGGGGCGAGGGTCTCGGCGCCCTCTTCCCACTTGGCCGGGCAGACCTCGCCGGGGTGGTTGCGGACGTACTGGGCGGCCTTGACCTTACGGACGAGCTCGGCGGCGTTACGCCCGACGCCCTCGCAGGTGACCTCCATGACCTGGATGACGCCGTCGGGGTCGATGACGAACGTGCCACGGTCGGCCAGGCCCTGGCCCTCGCGCAGGACCCCGAAGTTCGCCGTGATGGTCGCCGTCGGGTCGCCGACCATGTAGTAGTCGATCTTGCCGATCGTCTCGGACGAGTCGTGCCACGCCTTGTGGACGAAGTGGGTGTCGGTCGACACGGAGAAGACCTCGACGCCGAGCTTCTGCAACTCGGCGTAGTTGTCGGCCATGTCGCCGAGCTCGGTGGGGCAGACGAAGGTGAAGTCGGCCGGGTAGAAGAAGAAGATCGACCACTTGCCCAGGGCGTCGGCCTCGGTGACGTCGACGAACGCGCCGCTCTTGAACGCGGACGCGGAGAAGGGCTGGATCGTGCTGCCGATGATTCCCATGGACGGATTCCACCTCGCTGTTGGTCGTGTGTTTCGATAGCTACTATATATTAATACAGCCACTTTTGCTAGTTGTGATCTATCGTCTTTCTCGATGACCACGATAGGTCGACTCGATGAGTCATCGGGCGGCGCCCTTGTCGCTGACTCCCGCGGAGTCGAACGTTGCGACCTCGCGCAGGACCCGCGCAGCGGACTGCAGCAGCGGCACGGCCAACGCCGCGCCGGAGCCCTCACCCAAGCGCAGGTCGAGGTCGACCAGGGGCCGCAGTCCGAGACTGGCCAGGGCCGCGCTCGCGCCCGGCTCGGCCGAGCGGTGCCCGGCGACCCAGTAGCCGGCCGCGACCGGCGCAAGGGCACGGGCCACGAGAGCGGCCGAGCAGGCGATAACCCCGTCGAGCACGACGGGCACCCGGCGGGCAGCCCCCGCGAGCAGGAAACCGACGAGGGCGGCATGTTCGAAGCCACCGACCTGGGCCACCGCCGCGATCGGGTCCTCAGGCCGCACGCCTCGACTCAATGCGCGTTCGACGACCGCCACCTTGCGGGCCAGCGTCGGGTCATCGATCCCCGTGCCCCGGCCAGTGACCGCGGCGACCGAGCACCCCGTGAAGACCGCGACGAGCGCGGCCGAGGCGGTCGTGTTGGCGATCCCCATGTCCCCGGTGACGAGCACCTGGTGACCGTCATCGACCAGCAGCCCCGCGACCTCGATACCGACGTCGATCGCCGCAAGGGCCTGCTCCCGAGACATCGCCGGGCCGACTGAGAGGTCCGCCGTGCCGTGGGCTACCTTGCGGGCGAGCAGACCGGCCCCGTCCGGCAGGTCGACGGCCACGCCGACGTCGACGACGAGGACCTCGGCGCCGATCTGGCGGGCCAACGCGTTGATGACGGCCCCCCCGGCGAGGAAGTTGCCGACCATCTGGACGGTGACCTCCTGCGGCCACGGCGTCACGCCCTGGGCATGGACGCCGTGGTCGCCGGCGAAGACCGCAATGGCCACCCGCTGCGGCTGTGGCGGCGGGCACGCGGCATAGATCCCCGCGATCTGGCAGCCCACGTCCTCCAGCGGCCCGAGCGAGCCCGGCGGTTTGGTGAGGACGGTATGCCGCTCGCGGGCCTGCCGCACGTGTTCGGCCGACGGCGCCACGATCCGGCCAAGGACCTCGTCGAGGGCGCTCACCGGGCCGGGGTCAGCCTGCGTAGGTGCCCACCTGGTCGGCGGGGGGAGCCGTCACGGTGATCGGCGCGCCGTAGTCCGTGTAGGTCGACATGAGCGTCAGTCCGCTCGTGACCACCGAGGTCTTGGCCGGGCGGTCCTGCCCGTCGAGCCACATGTCGACCTTCGTCGAGTCTGCCGTGACCCCGCCGAGGCCGGTGAGGCTGTAGTGGCTCAGGTCGCCTTCCATGGCGACGAACGTCGCCGTCGACCCCTTGTACGCCTCGATCTGCGCGCGCGGGTCGGTGGCCGCCTTGAGCTGCCCACCCATCGACTTACTGATGGTGTCGGTGCCGTTGGGGTCGATCTTCACCCAGGGCGCGCCATTGCTGGCCTTGAGTGCCGGGCTCTTGATGTACACCATGGCGCCGACGGAGATGAGCTCCATGGACACCCCTGCGACGGACAGGGTCGCCTTGGTGGAGGTCTGCCCGTCGGATCCGATGGAGAATTCGCTCTTGGCATTCATCGAGGCGGCCGCGGCCGAACCGCCCTCGGAGGTGATCGTCGCCCTTCCGGAGCCGGCCTTCGTTAGCGCCTCGACCATCCGCGAGGCGATCACCGTTCCGGCCACGGTGGCCCCCGCCGTCGGTGCCGCCGGCTTGGCGCTGCTCGGCGCACCGGCACTGGCCGACGTTGTCGTCGTGGTCGGCGACGAGGTGCCGCAGGCGCCGAGGCCGACGAGCGCGGAGACGGCGAGCACGCCGATGATCGGACGTTTCATGGTGGGAACCCCCTGGGATCGGGAACTGGTCAATGGACCGCGCGAGCGCGCTTCGGCGCCACGCTACCAGCGCGCTGGGCGCGGGCGGCAGGCCGTCTCTCCGCGGCCTCGGCAAGCCGCTGGCTCAAGGTCGCGCGGGCGCCCTGACGAACGCCGGCGCCCACGGTCGAGTCACGGACGCCGGCCCTCCGGGGGTTCAGGCGCTCTCGTCCTCGGCCAAGAGGTTGCGGGTACGACCGGGGTCCAGGGGGATGCCCGGACCGGTCGAGGTCGCCATCGTCGCCTTGGTGACGTAGCGCCCCTTGGACGCCGAGGGCTTGAGCCGCATGACCTCGTCGATCGCGGCCGAGTAGTTCTCCACCAGGGCGCGTTCGTCGAAGGAGGCCTTGCCGATGATGAAATGCAGGTTCGCGTGCTTGTCGACGCGGAACTCGATCTTGCCGCCCTTGATGTCGGTGACCGCCTTGGCGACGTCCATCGTCACCGTTCCCGTCTTGGGGTTGGGCATCAGCCCGCGCGGGCCGAGGATCTTGCCGAGCCGACCGACCTTGCCCATCATGTCGGGGGTCGCGACAACGGCGTCGAAGTCCAGCCACCCGCCGGTGATCTTCTCGATGAACTCGTCGGAGCCGACGAAGTCGGCCCCCGCCTCGCGCGCCGCTTCGGCCTTGTCGCCGCCGGCGAAGACGAGCACCCGGGCGGTCTTGCCGGTGCCGTGGGGGAGGTTGACGGTGCCACGGACCATCTGGTCGGCCTTGCGGGGGTCCACGCCCAGCCTCAGGGCCACCTCGACCGTCGCGTCGTACTTCGCCGTCGCGGTCTCCTTGGCGAGGCGGACCGCCTCGAGGGGGGCGTACATGCGGCCGGGCTGGATCTTCTCCGCCGCGGTCCGATAAACCTTGCTGCGCTTCACTTCTGCTCCTGTTGATTGCTCGTGGTGGAGTCGTGGTCGTCGGGCCGCGCCGGCCCTGCCACAGTCGCGGCATACCCCGGGTGGTATGCCGCGTCGGCGCCGTGGTGGCGCCCCGGGTCAGTAGCCCGGAGTCTGCACGCCCATCGACCGGGCCGTGCCGGCGATGATCCGGGCGGCCATCTCGATGTCGTTGGCGTTGAGGTCTTCCATCTTCTGCTGGGCGATCTCGCGGACCTGCTCGGCGGTGAGAGTGGCGACCTTGCTCTTGTGCGGCTCGGCGGAGCCCTTGGCCACGCCGGCGGCCTTCTTGATGAGTTCCGCGGCCGGCGGGGTCTTCGTGACGAACGTGAACGAGCGGTCCTCGTAGACGGTGATCTCGACGGGGATGACGTTGCCGCGTTGGTGCTCGGTCGCGGCGTTGTAGGCCTTGACGAACTCCATGATGTTCACGCCGTGCTGACCGAGGGCCGGACCGACCGGCGGGGCCGGGGTGGCCGCGCCGGCGTTGATCTGCAGCTTGATGAAGCCGGCGATCTTCTTCTTCTTGGGGGGCATGCGGTTGGACTTTCTTGGTCGTGGGCCGACGCCGTGGGCGATGACCCGGTTGCAGTGCCGTCCGGAGCCGGACGGCCGACGGTCAGATCTTGGCGACCTGCCCGAAAGACAGCTCGACCGGGGTCTCCCGGCCGAAGATCGAGACGAGCACCTTGAGCTTCTGGGTGTCGGGGTTGATCTCCGAGATCGTCGCGGGCAGCGTCTCGAAGGGGCCTTCCATGACGGTGACCGACTCGCCGACCTCGAAGTCGACCAGTCGCAGCTCTTTGGCTTGACCGGCCGCCGGACGGGCCGCGCCCGCGCCGCCGCCGCCCGCCGTGGCCGGGACGAGGTTGTGGGCGAGCATGCCGAAGACCTCGTCGTGGGTGAGCGGGATCGGCTGGTGGGCGCTGCCGATGAACCCGGTGACCCCGGGGGTATGCCGCACGGCTCCCCAGGACTCGTCGGTGAGGTCCATCCGGACGAGGACGTATCCGGGCACGCGCACCCGACGGACGAGTTTCTTCTGCCCGTTCTTGATCTCGGTCACCTCTTCCATGGGGACCTGGATCTCGTAGATGTAGTCCTCCATGTTGAGCGAGACGATGCGGGTCTCGAGGTTGGCCTTGACCCGGTTCTCGTAACCGGCGTACGAGTGCACGACGAACCACTGGCCAGGCTTGACCCGCAAGGTGGCCTTGAACTCGGCAACCGGGTCGACGCTTTCCTCATCAGACTCAGGCAGCTCGACCGGCTCGACCGGCTCGGGCGACTCGACCGGCTCGGGCGACTCGACCGGCTCGGGCGACTCGACCGGCTCCGGTGACTCGACCGGCTCCGGTGACTCGACGGGCTCGAGCGTCCCCTCACCCTCGACGGGGTCGCCCGGGGTGTCCTCGGCCGGGGCCTCATGGGACATGGTGTCCTCGGCCGGGGCGTCCGGGACGTCGAGGCCCGCGGCCGGGAGCGGCTCGGAGTCCTCCCCGAACGAGCGGACGTCGCTGCCGTCGTGCTCGGTCACGCTGGGGACCCTCTTCCTTCAGACACCAGGGGCGCGCGCGCCCTACCAATCCACACCTGCAGTACCGCGTCGGCGACGCACGCCCGAGACGAACCTCGCCGTTTAGCTACCGGCGAAGACGAACAGCACGAGCCGGTGCAGGAGGAAATCCAAACCGGCCACGATCGCCATGATGGCCAGGACGAACAAGATGACGACGACGGTGTAGTTGACCAGCTCGGAGCCGGTCGGACGGACCACCTTGCTCAGTTCGTCGAGGATCTGCCGCACGAAAAGCGACAGCCGGCGCACCGCCCGACCGAGCACGTTGCCGCCCTCCTCGCGTGGCCGCGAGGTGCGCCTCGGCGCGCTCGTCTCGGACACTTCGCCTCTTCCTCGATCGACGTCTGGCGCCGATGCGCTTTCACCGTTGTCGTCGCTCTTGCCGGCTGGGCCGACAGACCAACGCAGGGCAAGAGGGACTCGAACCCCCAACCGCCGGTTTTGGAGACCGGTGCTCTACCAATTGAGCTATTGCCCTTCGCCGAGCCGTTGGGTCGGCTCGGGCGATGCGGCCTTTCGGGGGCATGCCGAAGCATGATCGCCGAAGCCACCGAAGGGACAGCATACGTGAGTCACTCGCGCCCACGCGAACCCGCGAGTTAACCCGCTCCAGGGCCGCCGACCCGGTGATCGGCCCCCCGCGAGTCGGCTGCGCAGGGTCGACCCACCTGCCACTATGGACACGACGGGACGGCGGCGGCGGGCAGGAGATCGGATGAAGTCCTACGTCTTCCGATACGTGCTCCCCACTGTCCGGGGGCTGCTCTTCGTCGCGGCCGTGGTCCTGGCGATCGTCGCGATCTGGGCGCCGGAGAACCGGATGAAGACCGCCCTCACCGCTCTGGTCATCCTCTCCGCCTGGGGGGTGTGGCTGGCCGTGGAGCGGACCAACCCGCACAACACTGCCGACTCGCCCAAGCACCCCGTCGAGTAGCCGCACACCGGCCCCGACGGCGGAACGGGCCAGCATGCGGTCCCTGAGTGCGGTGCTGCCCGCCCGGAAGACCCGGCGGTGAGACGCAGACCTCCCGAATCGACAGTTCACCCGCGCGAGACGGCGATCTACAGTTTCTCCATGACCACCCACCAGGACTTCGACCGCGAGACGATCGGCGACGACCTCGAGGTGTGGTCCGTCGACGACGAGGACCAACTGCAGCCCGAGGACACCCTTGTCGACCGAGGCATCGCCGACATCCTCGACGAGGGCTACTCCCCTCCGGACAAGCTGCGCTATTCGGGCTGCTACGGCACGACGCCCTTCGAGCAGGCCCACCACGAGACCATCGAGCAGCGCATCCACCAGGAGGAGCCCGACCCGTACTCGGCCTACGGCGCCCCCGACGACGAGAGCGGCGAGCGGCAGGCCCGCCGCGAACGCCTCGGCGGCGAGGACCCCGACGCCATCTTCGCCGACGAGGATTTCGTCGGCCAGGCAGGACGCCAGCGCAGCGGGCGGTTGCGCGACGACGAGGAGAGCGACGTGTTTGCCGGCGACGTCGGCATCGACGGGGGTGCGGCGTCGGCCGAGGAGGCCGCGATGCACATCCTCGACGACGACGAGGACGCGGAGGACTGACTACTGCGCGCGCCGCCGGCGCCGCGGCGCGGCCCGACGAGGGGTGCTCGGTGCGTCCGCTCGACTTGCTACCCAAGGCGCATCTGCACCTGCACTTCACCGGCTCCATGCGCCTGGCCACCCTCACCGACCTCGCCGCCGAGCACGGCGTCCGGCTCCCCGACGCACTGACCCGCAGTTGGCCGCCGCGCCTGCACGCGACCGACGAACGGGGGTGGTTTCGCTTCCAACGGCTGTACGACGCCGCCCGCACGTGTGTGCGCGGCGAGGCCGACCTGCGCCGGATCGTTCGCGAGGCCGCAGCCGACGACGCCGCCGAGGGATCCCGTTGGCTCGAGATCCAGGTCGAGCCGAGCTCGTACGCCCCGCATGTCGGCGGCCTCACCCCGGCCTTGGAAATCGTCCTCGACGAGGCCCGGCTCGCGTCGGCAGCGACGGGCACCGGCGTCGGCGTCGTCGTCGCGGCCTCGCGCATCCGCCACCCGCTGGACGCCAGGACCCTGGCCCGGCTCGCGGCACGGTATGCCGGCGATGGTCCGGGCACCGTCGTCGGTTTCGGGCTGTCCAACGACGAGCGACGAGGGAGCACCGAGGCCTTCGCTGCGGCGTTCCGGATCGCGGCGCGCTCCGGGCTGGCCCTCGTGCCCCATGGCGGGGAGCTGCTCGGGCCGGCTGCCGTCCAACAGACGTTGTCGGTCCTGCGCCCCGACCGGATCGGGCACGGCGTCCGGGCCGTCGAGGATCCACGAGTCCTCGCCGAGGTGGCTGATTCCGGCGTGACCCTCGAGGTCTGCCCCGGCAGCAACCTCGCCCTCGGGGTCTACCAGCAGGCCGAAGACGTCCCGTTGCGGACCTTGCTCGGCCACGGCATCCCCGTCGCGCTCGGGGCCGACGACCCCCTGCTGTTCGGCAGCCGACTCGTCGCGCAGTACGAGCTGGCCCGAGACTGCGCCGGTCTGCGGGACGACGAACTCGCCGAGCTCGCCCGCGCGTCGATCCGCGGCAGCCGAGCCCCGCAACGGGTGCGCGCACAGGCCCTGCGGGACATCGACGCCTGGCTCACCACGTAGGGTTGGACCATGCCGAGCGGTTCCTTCGCCCGTCGCTGGCCCGCGTGGTCGGCCCTGGCCTTCCTCGCCGCGTGTACGACTGCGCCCGCCCCGGCGCCCTCGTCCTCGAGCGCGTCACCGACGACGACGGTCACGGCGACAGCCAGCGATTCGGCCACCGCGAGCGGTTCGGCCTCGGCCACGGACACCTCCGCGACCGCCACGGCGACGACCGGCACGGCGACGGGCACCGGCTCCCTCACCCCCTCGTCGACGGTGACCCTGCCGACCGCGTTCATCCCCGTCAACCAGGTCATCAAGGACCCCGACCTCGGTCACGAGATCACGGTCAACCGGATCGTCCGGGGCCTGCCCTGGCCAGACGGGTATGCCGGGTCGTCCGCGGCATACGAGCTCGTCGGCGTCGAGATGACGTGGACGCCGGGGATCACGTACACGGCCGCGATCCGCCAGATCGACTTCGCCATCGCCACCGGCAGCCAGTTCCCCAACCGCCCCGACCCGTTGGAGAACGCGACGCTGCAGGCGGCGGGCTGGCCGCTGCTGCCTCCCGAGATGCCCAACGGCCAAAACGGCACCGGATGGCTGGTGTTCAAGGTCGATCCCAAGGACTCGTCGTCGATGCGACTGGACTACACCCGCCCCGCCTCGCGGGTCACCGACACCAACCAGACCTTCCCGAAGAAGGTGTTCAGCGTCCAACTCCTCGGCCCGACGATCACCCTTTCGCCGACGAGTGCTCCCCCAGGCTGAGGCCCACGAGCACCGGTTCGGGGTGCAGCCGGACGCCGAACGCCGCCTCCACCCCGTCGCGCACGGTGCGGGCCAGCGCGAGGACGTCGCCGGCCGTCGCAGCCCCCCGGTTGGTCACCGCGAGCGTGTGCTTCGTCGACAGCGCGGCCGGCCCCGGCAGCCCGAAACCCTTGCCGAAGCCGGCCCGCTCGATAAGCCACGCGGCACTCGTCTTCACTCCGTCCGGCTGCGGCCACGCGGGGGGCGGCGCCTCGGGCCCGGCCACCCGGGCGACCCGGGCGGCGAGGGTGGCGAAGTCGGGCTCGGCGAGGAGCGGGTTGGTGAAGAAGGACCCGCAACTCCAGGTGTCGTGATCCGCGTCGTCGAGGACCATCCCGCGACGACGCCGCTGCTCGAGCACAGCCTCGCGGGCCCGGGCCAGCGGGACCCGCTCGCCCTGGGCGACGCCGAGCGCCTGGGCGAGATCGGCGTATGCCACCGGGGCACTGAGCGAGGCCAGCGGCAGCTGCAAAACGACCTCGAGGACGACATAACGCGTCGGGTTGCGCTTGAACACCGAGTCCCGGTAAGTCAGTGCCATGTCGGCGGCGGCGAGCGTGCGGACCGATCCGGTATGCCGGTCCCAGACCCGCACCTGCGCCAACGTGTCGGCGATGTCCTGACCGTAGGCTCCGACGTTCTGGATCGGTGTGGAA
The DNA here is from genome assembly GCA_037045045.1 of Dermatophilaceae bacterium. GTDB lineage: Bacteria > Actinomycetota > Actinomycetes > Actinomycetales > Dermatophilaceae > Phosphoribacter. Next base: position 207,187 of record JBAOHL010000007.1, on the reverse strand, counting down.
CCCACGCCGCCAGGGATACCGGACAAGGCTTCGACCCCTGACCAACCCTCGTCGACGGCCCGTTCGACGAATCGATCCCAGGGCTCCCCGGCAGCGATCCGCACCGTCGCCCCGGAGCAGGCGTCGGCCGACTCGACCCGGATCCCCCGAGTGGCGACGCGCACGACGGTGCCGCGGAAACCGGCGTCGGCGACGAGGACGTTCGACCCCCCGGTCAGGACGAGCAACGGCTCCTGGGCGTCGTCGACCTCGCGGATCGCGTCAACGAGCTCGTCGGTCGTCTCCGCCGTGACGAGACGGTCGGCCAGACCGCCGACCCGCATCGTCGTCAGCGGGGCGATCGGCTCGGCGAGGCCCTCTCGCGCCGGGCTCACCGGGCGCTCAGTCGAGCTGGACGACCGCGGTGGCCTTGCCGAGGACCGGAGTGTCGTTGCACATCACGGTGATCTCGACCGTGGCCCGTTTCGCCTGCGGGTCGACGGCGCTCACCGTGGCTCCGACGACAAGGTCGGCCCCCGACTCGTAGTCCACCGGCACCATGCTCGTGAACCGCGACGAATAGGAGACGATCCGACCCACGTCGCCGCACCAGTCGGTGACGACCGAGACGACCGCGCCCATGCTGTACATGCCGTGGGCGATGACGTTAGGCAGGCCAACCTTCTTCGCGAAGATCTCGTCCCAGTGGATCCGGTTGCGGTCCAGGGAGGCTCCGGCGTACTGCACGAGGGTGGCCCGCCCGATGTGGATCGTCCGCCCGGGCAGTTGGTCGCCGACGGCGACCTGGTCGAGGGTGGGGACGGGCGACATCAATTGCCTCCTCGGACGACGACGGTGGACCGGGTGGTGCACACGGGCTCGTCGCCGGCAGTGAGCTCGCACCGAGTGAGCACCATGGTGTTGTTGCCGGCCTGGCGGACCGCGTCGACGTAGAACTTGCCGACCACCGCGTCGCCGGCGGTCATCGGCCGGTGGTGGGTGAAGCTCTGCTCCCCGTGCACGACGCGACCGAAGTCGATGCCCGAGGTCGGGTCGACCATGAGCGCCAGCTCGGCTCGCTGGGAGATGACGACGGCGAACGTCGGCGGGGCGATGACGTCCCGATAGCCGCGTGCCCGGGCGACCTCGGCGTCGAAGTGTGCCGCGTCGGTGGACCCGACCGCCTCGGCGAACTCGGCGATCTTCGCGGCACTGACGGTGTAGGGCTTCGTCGGCTCGAAATCCCGCTCGACGAGATCAGGGTTGACTGCCATGCACGCAGCCTATCGGGACCCTCTTCGACCGTGTCGGACCGGGCGACGCGCACCCGGCCGGGCAGGTCAGGCCGATCGGGCGAGTCGCCGAACCCGAAGCCGGCGCCGGAGCACCCGGGCCCTGCGGCCGGCCACGCCTGCCACTCGACCGATGCCGCCGGCCAGCAGGGCGCGGACGTTGAGGCCGTCCTCCGTCGGCGGCTGCACGTCGCCGACCGGGTCGTCGGGGTCGTGAACAGTGACGAAGACCGTGCGCGGCGTCCGGTCGGGGCGCCCCAACCCCGAAACGAGCTTCTCCAGCGGCATACCGAACACGAGCCGAAGGTTACCCGGGCCCCGGCAACAGGCCGCGGACCTTGCGGCTCGTGGCGGGGGAAACCGACGTGATCGTCGTCATCCCGCTCCCGGACGCACGACGGCCGCGTCCCCTCGAGGACGCGGCCGGGCGACCGACGGATCGGTCAGCGGGTTTCGCGGTGTTCGGTGTGCTTGCCGCACTTGGGGCAGAACTTGTTCATCGCCAACCGGTCGGGGTCATTGCGCCGGTTCTTCTTGGTGATGTAGTTGCGGTCCTTGCACTCGGTGCACGCCATGGTGATCTTCGGACGGACGTCGGTGGACTTGCTGGCCATGGCTTCCTGCTCTCGGGTCGGCATACGGTCGCGACGCGCGCGAACGCGACGGACAACGATACGGGGCCACCCGGCATTCCGGGAAATCCCCTGGTAGCGGGAGCGGGGCTCGATCCCGCGACCTCACGATTATGAGTCGTGCGCTCTGACCAGCTGAGCTATCCCGCCAGGTGCGCCGCGGCCTGGCCGGCCACGACGAGAGCCCCAATAGGGAATCGAACCCTAGACCTTTTCCTTACCATGGAAACGCTCTGCCGACTGAGCTATTGGGGCCGCGGGGCGGCCTGGTCGCCGGCCCCGTGGTGCGTCGGACAGGGTACACGGTGGCTTCGACGCACCAGAAATCAGCCGGCCTTGGAGGGGACCTGGGATCTGCCCTCGACGACCCGCAGTGCGTCGCCGAGCGCCCCGTAGCCGCGCTGGCATACCGCGTCGGTCGCCACCCGCGACCTCGCGCCCGTCGAGTCGAGCAGTCCGGGGGTCGCCGATCCGTCCGGGGCCACCGGGTGATCCTCGGGATTGGCCACCGGGGGCACGCACGTGTCGGTGGCCTGGTCGTCCACCGCCGCATCCATGGCGGTCATGCTCGCCGCCGACAGCACCCAGCCCAGCGGAGCGCCCACGGCGAGCGTCGACCGTTGGTGAGCGACCGTGACCCGTCTCGGCCACACCTCGCCGATCCGGGTCCGCAGCGACTCGCACGTCGCCGGGGCCCCGGCCGTCGTGGTGCACAGCGCGGAAGCAGCGACGAGGTTCTGCAGCCGGGTGAGCAGGGCCGGGGCATCCGCCTGGGCCTTGCCGGCCCGCTTGTTGGCGGTCGACGGGACGAGGGCCTCGACCTTGGTCAGGCCTGCGCTGAGTTTCAGGTCGCTGCCGACCCCGTTGTCGAGGTAGACGACGACCGGCACGATGACCGTGGCGTCGGCCGGGCTCGTCGCGGTGCCGGCGAGAGCCGCGTCGTTGTGCCGGCGAACCCGGTCCAACAGGTGGGGGCCGAGATCCACCAGCGTGCCGAGGCCGGAGTTCTCCGTGTACCCGCCGTCGACGAGCTGGCGCTCGGTGGCCGAGCCGCATTCGCCGACGACGCCGGACGGAGTGACGAAGGGGAACCGGCTCGCCAGCATGGCCGCGGTCGCCGAGGACGGCGCCAGTAGGCACCCCAACCCCGTGGGCGGCCCGGCCGACCCGGGCGCCGCGGGCACCGCCGCCGCCCCGTATGCCGCGAAGAGGTCGAACGAGTAGGGCAGCACCGCATTGGCCGCGTCGCAGGCGGTCACCGGATCGCCGACACCGAGGTCGACCTGACTGACCAGGGCCCGGCAGCCGGTTTGCACGTCGGTCGATGTGAGCACGAGTCGCCCCGTCGGCGAGGGTTGCCAGGGCCCCGAGGCCCCGGCGAGGAACGTCCCTCCGAGGGAGGTCTGAGCCGCCCAGGAGCGCTCCATGAGGGCGGCGCGGTCGAGCCAGCGCACGGCGGGGTCCTCGGGTCCACCGGCCAGTGATCCCCACACGGGCAGCGGGATCCCGGTCGCGGCATACACGGTGTCCCGGACGAACAGGCCGTTCCCGCCCACGGTGAGGGCCTCGGGCCCGGCCATGGCCGTGATCTCCCGCATCGGCGAGCCTCCGGCGGCCTGGGCAGCCGCGGTCACGGTGAGTCCGACGGCCCCGCCGCTGGCACCGCCCGAGACGAAGCCGGCATACCGGCCGCACCCGCTCGACGCGGCCTGATCCGCGGGCCCGGCGCCGTCAACGGCGGCGAGGCTGCGGACCGTCCAGTAGGCCGCGCGAATGCCGCCTCCCTCGGCCGCGACGAGCAGCATGGGGCGGACCCGGATCGTCGGGCCGCTGCCGAGCGGCCCGCCAGGAAGCCCGACGGCACACCGCTCGGGGGCCGCGGCCAGCCAGGCTTGGACGGCGTCCTGAGGCGGGGTCGCGTCCCCCGTCGCCGCGACCAACGGCATCCGGGGCGCCGGTGTCGCTGCCGGCCCCAGACCTTGGACGGCGTGGATGTCGCGAACCTGCCCCACGAAGCCGGCCGCGACGAGGGCGGCGAAGAGCAGGGTGACGACGGGGGTGTGCCGCAGGCGGAGGACCTGGAAGAGCTCCGGCGGCGGACCGTCCTCGTCGACGACGACGGCGGTCGCGACGAGCACGACGATCCCCAACAGCGCGAGTGCGCAGACCGCGATGACCCCGAGCCGCGCCGTGGGATAGGGCCAGGCCCCCAGGAATGCGAGCCCGAACGTCGACGAGAGCAGGAAGATCACCCGAGCGCGGCGACTCGGTTTGGGTGCGCCCTCGGGAAGCCCCGGGGAGAGCGTCTGCCCGAGCCCGCCGATGCGGCGTGAGTAGACGAGTCGGCGAGTGACCCACAGCAGCGGCCAGGCCAGCAGCGCGATCGCGACACCACCGAGCAGCCAGGAGGAGTAGGCGGCATCCGGTGGCATGCGCTCTGGGACGAGGATCGACAGGGCGACCGGGGCGGTCATCGACCGGACCAGGCCGAGCCCGCCGACGACGATAGCGACCGTGGCCACGAGGTCCCCCGCCTGCCATACCGCGACGGCGTACCGGCGGTCCGCGGCGTCCCCCGGGGTCGGCGAAGCACCGTATGCCGGTCCGGCGGTCCAGCCGACGGCGCGCAGGATGCGGGAGGCGACGGCGACGACCAGGCCGACCCCGGCGAAGACCATGGTGTGCGACCACAACACCGGCGCGCCGGCGCGATCCGCGACGAACGCACACACGCACAACACCAGCGGGCCGAGCCACCAGAGGATCAGTCGGGGCCGCGGCAGGCCGTCGGAGGGCTCACCCGAGGTCGGCTTCATGGGATGCCAGACCGGGGCGGTGCCGGACAGCAGGCGCCACAGCCGGTCGCTGCGTAGCCGCCCGAGGGCGAACAGCGCCGCGCAGACCAGGCCCATCGCCAGCACGGCCCACAATCCGTGCAGGCTGTCCGACCGGCCCGAGTCGGCCCAGCGCCGCTGGACGTCGGGGAACTGGTCGAGCAGGTCGCTGCCCGGCAGCAGAGACAGGATCGCCACCGGCAGGATCGCCACGAGGGAGAACCGCTGGTACCACAGCGCGGCCAGGCGCCGCCGGGCCGTGGCCCGCCAGGGCGCACCGGCCGCCGAGGTGAACCGCCGCAACCACCCGGCGGCCAGGGCCAGCACGAGGACCCACTTCACCAGGGTGAACAGGTACGTCGCCCCCGCATGGCTTCTGGCGGCCAGGTCCTCGGCGAAGTCGGCGGCGACGAGCAGCGCCGCGCACCAGGTCAGGGCCACGGCGCGGGCGCCACGGAACGCCCGCAGCAACAGCACCCCGTAGGCGGCGATGAAGCCGACGTCGAGCAGCAGGTACCACCCCAACAGGGTGTCGACGTCACCGCCCCGCTCGGCCAACGCCCGCCAGCCGCCCGCCGTGCCCTCGGGCGAGAACACCGCCCCTGGACCCATGAGACCGGTGAACGGGTGCCGCGAGCCCGAATAGTCGACGAGCCCGGACAGGTAGTCGAGCTCGTTGAGCGCGAGGTAAAGGCCGACGGCGATCGTCCAACCGAACACCGCCACCCTTGGGATCGGCGCCGTCCGGGGGTCGGGGCTGCTCCAGTCCACGGCCGCCGGAGCGGCGGCACTGCCGGTGACGTCCATCGGGGCTCCAGGGAGAGTAGGGCCTACCGTCGTGGCCCATCCTCGCGCGGCATACCGGTCGTCGTCAGCGAAATCGGGCGCACTCGCGGGCCGAGCGTCGGCGCGCCCTACCCTGGCCGGGAACGGGACAGGAGCCGGGATGCCGTGGATCGCCTTCCCCCTCGGCGTGCTCACCGGGGTCGTCATGGGCGCCCTCGGTGCCGGCGGGGCGATCCTCACCATCCCCGTCCTCGTGTTCGTCCTCGGCCACGAGCCGCATACGGCGACCACCGAGTCGCTCGTCATCGTCGGTGCAAGCGCCCTCGTCACGGCGCTCGGAGCGGTGCGCCGTGGCACGGCCCGCGTGCGGGCGGCGGCGCTGCTCGCCCTGGCCGGCCTGCCGGGCACGTATGCCGGGTCTGTCGCGTCCGCAGCGGTCTCGCCGTCGGTCTTGCTCGTCCTGCTCGCGGCGCTGCTCGTCGTCGTTGCCGGACTGATGCTGCGCCCTGCCGGACCGGACGACGACGCGGCCCCGGGTCGAGGAGACGACCACCGGCAGGAGACGGTCGGCCGGCGGACCGTCGCGCTTGTCGCGCTCGGCTTCGGCGTGGGCGCCCTCACCGGGTTCTTCGGCGTCGGCGGCGGGTTCGCCATCGTCCCGGCCCTCACCCTCGTCCTGCGCTATCCGATAGGCGACGCCGTCGGCACCTCGCTGCTGGTCATCGCCCTCAACAGCACCACCGCCCTGGCCGTGCGCCTCGGCCAGGGGGTGTCGCTCGACTGGCCGCTCGTCGGCGGATTCACGCTGACCGTGGCCGCCGGCAGCATCCTCGGCGCCCGGCTCGCGTGGCACGCCCCCCACCGGGTACTGACCCGCGGTTTCGCCACGGTGCTGCTGCTGATCGCGGCCTACCAGCTCCTCGCCGCGGTGCTGCGGCGCTGAGGTGTCCTCGACGGTGGTGCCCATGCCGAGGGGCGGCACCGGAGGGACGGCTCTCGTGCGAGGGGCCTCGCGCCCGGGCAGACTGGGCGACCGGACGAAGGGAGTGGCGATGCGTGATCGCGGCATCGGGTCGTGGCCGGCCCGCCGGATTCGGATGACCCCCGACAAGGTGGTCTTCTCGGACGCCATCGGCGAGGTCACTTACGCCCAGTTCGACGACCGGGTGACCCGCCTGGCCCACGGGCTGCGGGCCGCGGGCATCGGAGCCGGCGACCGGGTCGGCTACGTCGGGCCCAACGCTACGTCCTTCGCGGAGACCCTGTTCGCGACCGCTCGACTCGGCGCCGTGTACCTGCCGATGAACACCCGCCTCACCCCGCCGGAAACGGCATACATCCTCGGCGACGCCGCGCCGAAGCTGCTCATCTGGGCCCCGCCGCACGGCGAGCTCGTGGACAGCCCCGAGATCCGGGAGTTGGGTATCCCGTGTGTGGCCGTCGAGCCCCGCTCGGGTGAGGAGCGTTCGTTCGCTTCGCTGTTCGCGACGGGCGAGGTCGACCGGATCGACGAGCCGGTGAGCCTCGATGACCTCATGATGATCCAGTACACGTCCGGCACGAGCGGGCGCCCCAAGGGCGTCATGCTCACCCACGGCAACGTCACCTGGAACACGTACAACACCCTCATCGACGCCGACCTGCGCAGCGACGAGGTCGCGCTCATCAGCGCGCCGCTGTTCCACACCGCCGCGTTGGACCAGCAACTCATGACGATCTTCGTCAAGGGCGGCACGATGCTGCTCGAACCGGCCTGGGACCCCGACCGAGTGCTCCAGCTCATCGAGAGCCACAAGATCACCATGCTCTTCGGGGTGACGACGATGTACCTCTCCCTGCTGCAGGCACCGGCCTGGGAGAGCACCGACGTCAGCTCGCTGCGCACCCTCATCTGCGGCGGCGCCCCCGTGCCCGAGATGCTCCTGCGCGACTACGCCAAGCGCGGGCTCATCATCGCCCAGGCCTACGGGATGACCGAGTCCGCGCCGGGCGCGACGTACCTGCGCACCGACGTCGCGCTGCGCAAGCTCGGGTCGGCGGGGACCTCGTGTTTCTGGACCGACGTGCGGGTCGTCGACGGCGCGTTCGCCGACACCGGGGTCGGGCAGACCGGCGAGATCCTCATCCAGGGCCCCAATGTCACCCCGGGCTACTGGCGCAACGCCGACGCGACCTCGTCGACGTTCGTCGCCGACGGCTGGCTGCGCAGCGGCGACCTCGCGACCAAGGACGACGACGGCTTCCTCTACATCGTCGACCGGCTCAAGGACATGATCATCTCCGGCGGCGAGAACGTGTACCCGGCCGAGGTCGAGGCGGCGATCTACGAGAACGACGACGTCGCCGAGTGCGCCGTGATCGGCGTCCCCGACCCGAAGTGGGGCGAGGTCGGGCGCGCGGTCGTCGTGCTCAAGCCCGGGCGGAGCGCGACCCCCGAGAGCATCATCGACGGGCTTGGCGGCATCCTCGCCCGGTACAAGATCCCCAGGTCCGCGGTCATCGTCGGCGACCTGCCGCACAACGCGTCGGGCAAGCTGCTGCGCCGGGAGGTCAAGCAGCAGCACGGGCAGGCCTGACGCCGGTATTCCGCGCCGCGGGAACCGCGTAGATTGGCCGAACGTCTGGTTGGCTGAGCACCCGAGCGTTCGCGAACCGCCTGCGCGCCCGCCGACCGACCCACGTTCGCCAGACAGGGAGAGCACGATGACCGACCAGCCGGCGGGTGCCGCCGCACCACACGACAGCGCCGCCGCCATGCCGCTGGCGCCCCCGGCGGCATCGGACTCGCTGCGCCTCGAGGCGCCGGCCGCCGCTAGCCAGCCGATCAGCGCCACCGCGGCGCCGCGGATGGCTCCGGCGGTGCCGGAGTCGGCGCTACCCGGGCTCGACGCCAAAGTCGACTCCTACCTCACGACGCTGTTGTCGGCCGCCCCCAAGTCACCGCAGTTCGAGGCCAAGGCCAACGACGTGCGGGTCATGGGCGACGACGAGATCCGCCGCGCGGCCGAGTCGAGCAACCGGCTGTTGCGCTCGCCGGTCAAGGCGATGAGCGAGGGCGGCCTGTCCGAGGGCGGCAAGGTCGGCAAGACGCTGCTCGAACTACGCCGCACCGTCGAGGACCTCGACCCGAGCCAGGCCAAGGGCGCCAAGAAGGTCCTCGGGATGATTCCCTTCGGCGACCGGATCACCGACTACTTCCGCAAGTACCAGTCCGCGCAAAGCCACCTCGACGGCATCCTGCACTCGTTGCGCGACGGCCAGGACGAACTGCACCGCGACAACGTCGCGCTCAACCTCGAGAAGCAGAACCTCTGGGAGGCCATGGGCCGGCTTAACCAGTACGTCTACATCGCCGAGCGCCTCGACGCCAAGCTCGCCGCCCAGGTCGCCACCGTCGAGGCCAGCGACCCGGAAAAGGCAACGACGCTCAAGCAGGATGTCCTGTTCTACGTCCGTCAGAAGCACCAGGACCTGCTCACCCAGCTCGCCGTGTCGATCCAGAACTACCTCGCCATCGACATCACCATCAAGAACAACATCGAGCTCATCAAGGGCGTGGACCGCGCCTCGACGACGACGGTGTCGGCGCTACGCACGGCGGTCATCGTCGCCCAGGCCTTGGGCAACCAGAAGCTCGTCCTCGACCAGATCACCGCGCTCAACACGACGACCTCGGGGCTCATCCAGTCGACCTCGGAGATGTTGCGCGACAACTCGGTCCGGATCCAGGAACAGGCCGCTTCGGCGACCATCGGGCTGCCCCAGTTGCAGGCGGCGTTCTCGAACATTTACCAGACGATGGATGCCATCGACACGTTCAAGGTCCAGGCGTTGGACAACATGGCAGCGACGATCGGCACCCTCGAATCCGAGGTGACCAAGTCGCGGGCCTACCTCGAGCGGGCCAACCGAGCCAATCCCCACGTGTCGATGGGAGCGCTGGACCTGAGCAGGTAGCCGCCTCCCGGGGCCCGCCGCGGGCGACCGCCTCGGCCCGGAGGATGCCCGCCGCCCGGTGTGCCCTCGGGCGCTCCGCGCAGATGGGCATCCGACTCAGGGTCGGCGCTCCGTCGATCAGGGCCCGGTCAGGGGAGGACATGACAGACAGCCACGACAGTCGGGGGGACAATCTCACGCATGGGCATCGGCGAGTGGTTCGGCTTCGGGACCAAGGAGGAGCCCGAGCCTGCGCCGAGCCGCGTCCCGACCAGTGCGGATCTGCTCGCCGCGGTGGATCGGGTCGAGGCCATGGCACGAGCGGGACAGGTCCCCGGCGGGGTGCTCAGCCGGCTCGTCCGGGTGACGAAGATCGTCCGGCAGACCGTGCCCCGGCTGGACCGCCTCGGCGCCGGTAGCGCCCAGGCGTACAACGTCATGGCGACGGCCACCGACTACCTGCCCGAGGCGATCAGCGGCTACTTACGCCTGCCGCGCGAGTGGGCCGACACCCGACCCGTCGACCGCGGTAAGACGCCGCTGCTCGTGCTCGTCGACCAGCTGGACCTGCTCGGGGCGACGATGGACAAGGTCTTCGACGCGATCAATCGGGCCGACGCCCAGGCTCTCGTCGTGCATGGTCGGTTCCTCCAGGAGAAGTTCGGCACCGCTTCGACCGGAGGGGTGCTGCACGTGGGCGCGAACATCCCGCTGCCTGCACCGCCGCCCGGGGCGTCGCCGACCGGCGGCGACCCGGCGGGTGCGACGGAGGGTCCGCCCACCGACCCCGGTATCCGCCTGCAGCCGCCGACGCCCTTGGCTCCACCCGGAAGGCCCACTCAATGAGTTCGTTGCGGGAGGCGCTCGACGCCCTCGTCGCCGTTGCCACCGCCGCGGGCCAGCCGGCCGACCGCGCCCGGGACGAGGGGCTCACCTTCGCGGCCGCCATCGCCGAGTCGGCCCCGGCGGCCGCCCAAGACTGGGTCGCCGCCCGAGACGGGCGCCCTGGCGACCTGGCCGCCGCGAACGCCGGGTTCTTCGACGCGGCGTCGCGGGGCCGACGGTGGCGCCAGTCCCCCACCGCCGTGCTCACCGAACTCCTCGTTACCGACTCGGGCGCCGCCGCGGCATACGCGAAGGCGCTCACCGAGGTCGCCTCGGCGGCGTGCACGCTGGGTGAGCCGACAATGCGAGTCACCGGGAACGCGGCGGTAGCCGCGGCCGCGCAACTGCAGGCCGCCCACGTGCGACCGGCGGCACCTGCCGGCGTGGCACCCGCGGCAGGGCATACCCCAGCACTCGGCTCCGAGACCGGTGGTGGGCCCGCGCCCGACCCGGCCGCCGAGGCAGCGACGGAGTCGGCGACGGGCAGGGCCACCGCGACCGAGGGCACCCCGGCTGCCGAACCGGCGAAGTCCCTCGACGAGCAATTGGCCGACCTCGACGCGATGATCGGGCTCGGGCGGGTCAAGCGGGAGGTGCACCAACAGGTCGCCATGCTCAGGGTCGACACGCTGCGTCGAGAGGCCGGCCTCAAGAGTCCCGACATCACCCGCCACCTCGTCTTCGTCGGCAACCCCGGCACCGGGAAGACCACCGTGGCCCGGATGGTCGGCGGCATCTACCGCGCGCTCGGGTTGCTGCCCAAGGGCCAGCTCGTCGAGGTCGACCGTTCCGACCTCGTCGCCGGCTACCTCGGCCAGACCGCGATCAAGACCGCCGAGGTCTGCGCCAAGGCCTACGGCGGCGTCCTGTTCGTTGACGAGGCGTACTCGCTCTCGGGCGACCAATACGGCCAGGAGGCGATCAACACCCTCGTCAAGGAGATGGAGGACCACCGCGAGGATCTCGTCGTCATCGTCGCCGGTTACCCCGACCCCATGGTCGTCTTCATCGCCCAGAACCCGGGCCTGGCCAGCCGCTTCAAGACGACGATCGAGTTCGAGGACTACACCGACGAGGAGATCGTCGCGATCCTCGACCACCTCGCCACGGCCGGGGACTACGAGGTCACCGAGGCGGCCCGCACTCGCTTCCGGACCCTCCTCGCGGCGACCCCACGCGGCCCGGCCTTCGGCAACGGGCGGTTTGCCCGCAACCTGCTCGAGGAGGCCATCGGCCGGCACGCCTGGCGGCTCAAGGACGCCGAGCACCCCACCGCAGACGAGCTACGCCACCTGCTCGCCGAAGATTTCGAGCCAGCCGACGACGGGTATGCCGCGCCACCACCGGCCGACTCCCCCGACTCCCCCGACTCCCCCGACTCCCCCGACGTACCCGGGGCACCCGACGTACCCGGGACACCAGAGACACCCGCTGCCGAGGCCGAGACCCCCGGGAAGAGCGACTCGCCCGACCCCGAAGCTGGCGCGGAGCGGCCCGACCGGGCCCCCGCAGCCGACCACGATCGAAGTGGAGCAGCCGAATGAGCCAAAACCCCGGCGGCGCCCAGGCCAAGGCCCCACGCCCACGGCGTCGTTCCGCCGCAAGAGGGCAGGTTCAGATGGCCAGTGTGCCCGCCCCCGGGTCCACCACGACTGCGGCGCCCCTCGCCGCGGCGGCCCCACCCGGGCCTGCTCCTGCCGTGGGAAGGACGAAGGGGGCCCCGGGGGCCGGTCGACCAAGCCCGATCGCTGCCTGGGCGCGGCGCACCTTCGAGGGAACCCCCGGCCGGATGCGCCTGCTCGGCGGGCTTGCCGCCCTGGCCGCAGCCCTCTTCGGGATCGTCGGCGCGATGTCGATGTGGTCTAACGCCGGGGCGATCGAACGTGCCGGGGCAAACACCGCCCAGGTGGTCAGGGTCCAGGCGATCTACTCGGACATCCTGCGGGCCGACGCCGATGCGACGAACGCGTTCCTCGTCGGCGGTCTGGAGGACTCGGCACAGCGGGCCGACTACGAAGCGGCGATGTCGCGGGTTGCCCAAAACATCGCCGAGGCGGCCAAGGCCCAACCGGCCGACGGCACGGCCCTGGCCGAGCTCAACACTCAAGTCCAGGCCTACGTCGGGTCGATCGAGGCGGCCCGTGCGTACAACCGACAGGGACTGCCCATCGGCGCGCAGTATCTACGGACCGCGAGTACGACCCTGCGTGGCAAGGCCCTGCCCGTGCTCGAGGCAATGACCCAAGCAAATACCGAACGCGCCCAGCAGGAGTTCGCCGCGGCCGGAAGCGTGCTACCGCTCGTCGGTGCCGGAGTGGTCGGGCTGCTCGCCCTGGGTGGTGTCGGCTACTGGCTCGCCCGCCGGACCCACCGCACCTTCAACGTCCCGCTCACCGCCGGGGCGCTGATCGTCCTCGTCGCCTTCGTCGTCGGGCTGGTCGTCGTGGCCGGCCTGTCAAGCGACCTCGGCAGGGTCCGGGACAACCAGTTCGCCGGAACCCTGGCGCTGACGACGGCGCGCTCGGCGGCATACGACGCGCGGTCCAACGAGAGTCTCGGACTCATCGCCCAAGGTCAGGCGCAGCCCTACGAACAGGCCTGGAAGGCCCGCGATAAACAGGTCGCCGACGCCATCGTGTCGCTGCGCGGCAAGGTCTGGTACGGCGGCGGTGGCCAGAGCGCCGCCGGGGTCAGCACCCTGTGGGGGGCCTACGAAAGCGCGCACACGAAGGTCCGCGGGCTCGACGACTCGGGCGACTGGGCCGGTGCGGTCGCCTTGGCGACCGGAATCGAGGCCCAAGGGCCGCGGGCCACCTTCGGCTCGTTCGACGATGCTGTGGCCAAGGCCGTGGACGGGTTCCAGCGCGCCACCGCTGTGGACACGACGTCCCCCCGTGGCCGTGCGGTCGTGACGTCGCTCATCCTGCTGCTGGCCGGGCTGGTCAGCGCCCTGTTGGTCATGCGGGGCATCCGGGCCCGAGTGGAGGAATACCGATGATCCGCCGAACCCCCCTCGCCGGCCTGGCCGGGGCGCTGGCCACCGTGGTCCTCGCCGCCGCCTGCGGCGCGGCGACCTACCCGGACACTCCGCTGCCCGGCACGTCGACGACCGCCGCGCCCACCTCGGCGAGCGCGGCGCCCGGGCCGACCTGTTCCAACGCCACCCAGTCTTACGACCCTCTGCCCACCTTGCCCCCCTCGGGGGCGCTCACCGGCACGCTTGCGACGATCCGCGACCGCGGCTATCTCGTCGCGGGCGTATCGGCCGACACCCAACTGCTCGGCGCGCGCAACCCGCTCACGGGGCAGATCGAGGGCTTCGACATCGACCTCGTCCACGAGATCGCCAAGGCGATCTTCGGTGACCCCGGCAAGGTCAAGCTCGTCGTCGTCACGGCGAGCCAGCGCATCCCCGTGCTGCAAAACCGCAGCGTCGACATCGTCGTGCGCAACATGACCGAGACGTGCGCCCGCTGGAACGACATCGCCTTCTCCAGCGTCTACTACCAGGCCGGTCAGAAGATCCTCGTGGCCAAGGGGTCACCGGCCACCTCGCTCGGTGACCTCGTCGGCAAACGTGTCTGCGCGCCGATCGGCACGTCGAGCATGGCCAAGCTCTTGGAGGTCCAAGGCGTGGTGCCGGTGGGCTCCGACACCCACACCGGGTGTCTCGTGCTGTTCCAACAGAGCCAAGTCGACGCCATCACCGGCGACGACACCGTCCTGGCCGGGCTGTCCGCCCAGGACCCGTACGCCTACGTTCCGCCTGGCGCCCCGATCACCAGCGAGCCGTACGGCGTGGGGGCCAACAAGGACGACCGGCAACTTGTCCAGTACATCAACCGGGTCCTGGAGCAGATGCGCGCCGACGGCCGGTGGAAGGCCATGTACGACCGGTGGTTGGCCCCCGCGCTAGGGCCGGCCCCGGCGCCCCCGGTCCCGTCCTACGGGCGGGCCTGAGATGAGCCTGTCCCTGGACCCGCTCCCTTCGGGCGAGTCTGGCCCCGGCGGGGCAGGTGGGCCCGGTGGGCCTGCCGGGCCAGTTGGGGCTGCCGGGCCGGTCGGGCCGTCCGGTGCCGGCAGCGCCCCGGAGGCGCCCGGCCGGCTGGGCTCGCCGGTCAGCGTCCACGATGCGTTCGTGTACCTGCGCGACCTCGGCGTGTGGCGTGACCGACGCAAGTCCGAACTCGACGGGCTCGACTCCGCCGCGCTCGCCTCGAGCGAGCGAGACGCGTTCAGCCGCGACATGCTCGTGTCGATGGCCCTGTGGAAGTCGATCAGCGACCGGTACGACCTGCTTACCGTGACCTTCGACTCGGGTCGGGTCGGCCCGGTCGAATCCGAACGCCTCTCCACGCTCATCTGGGGGCGCCTGGACCTTGCCCCCGGTTCGGCGGCCACCACGATCGCGGCCTCCACAAGTGGGGCACTCGGCTTGTCGCTGCCCGAGGCCTGCCGCCTCTCGGACGCGATGACCTCCTCCTTGCGGGCCCGATTGTCCCTGGAGCCTTCGGGAGCCGAGGTGGGCACTCGGGTCAAGGACGTGCGAGCCACCATCGAGCGGATCCGCGACCAGGTCGCGCTCACCCCGCACGGCCCGGACCGCGAGGCCGCCCGGATGTCGTTCCAGCGGCTGGAACAACGCCTTGTCGACGTCACCGACCGGGCCAAGCGCGGTGCCGACGTCGGTGGCCTGCTCGCGCCGCTGGAGTACGACGCAGCGTCCGCCGAACGCGACCTCATCGTCGGTGCCGGAAAGCGCCTCGGGGCGGCCCGGGACGTCGAGCGGGCCGGGCAGTTGCGTACCGAGCTCGTTGCCCGAGGCGAGGCAATCACCGCACTGGTGGCCCAATGCGTCGCCGCCGTGACCCCCTCACCGAACCTCGCCGTCCCCGACGTCCGGGCGCTCGGCGAGATCCCCAGCTCCCCGGACGGCGTCGAGGCCTACCTCGTGCGTCTCGACGCGGTCTCCCGCGCGCTCACTCGCGTCCACACGACATACAGCGAGGCGCTCGCCGAGCGTGACGAGGTGCAGGGGTATGCCGGTGCGCTGGCCGCCCAGGCCAGCGCCTCCGGGGTGCGCGACCCGGACCTCGATCTGCTGCAGGGTCGGCTCGACGCCGTGTTCGCGGGTCGGCCCGTCGACGTGCCCCGCGCGCGGGCCCTGCTCGCGGCATACCAGTCGTTCCTGCAGGCGATCACGACGAAGGGAGGTCCGGCCAGATGAGCGCGACCCGCTGCGCCGAACCCGGCTGCACCGGCACGATCCTCGACGGATACTGCGACGTGTGCGGCACGCCGGCGGCCCCGAGCACGGGCTCGGCGACACCGACCGGAGCCGGTCGAATCGCCCCGGACGTCCCTGACCCCGACGAGGAGCCGATCACCCCGCCGGCCCGCCCCCAGGCCCTGAAGCCCTCGTCCGTGCCCGACGGCACGCCGTGCGAGCAGCCGGGCTGCGATGGCCACATCCAGGACGGCTACTGCGACGTGTGCGGCGCCGCCGCCCAAGACCCGGACGCGACGGCAGCCACGTCGCCGCTATCGGGCCCGTCGACCCGGGCCACCGCGAGCAACCGCCTGGCCTCCACTGCCATCGGATCGGCCCGCGCCGGCCAGTCCGGCACCCGGCCGACTCGACGGGTGAACACCGGCAGCCAGCGGATGCGCGCCGCACGCTTGGGCGCCGGCCTCACGACGATTCCCCCCGTGCCGGCCATCGACGCGGCCGAAGCGGTGATGGCCAACCCGGTCGTCCCCGAGGGCAAGCGCTTCTGCTCGAACTGCGGCACCCAGGTCGGCCGGGGCCAGGGCGGCAAGCCCGGGCGCACCTCGGGCTTCTGCCCCAAGTGCCGCCAGGCGTTCTCGTTCGAACCCAAGCTGCGCCGCGGCGATCTCGTCGCCGGACAGTACGAAGTCGCCGGATGCCTGGCCCACGGCGGGCTCGGCTGGATCTACCTGGCCCAGGACCGCAACGTCTCGAACCGCTGGGTCGTGCTCAAGGGTCTGCTCAACTCCGGGGACCCTGACGCGCTCGCCGCGGCTATCGCCGAACAGCGCTTCCTCGCCCAGGTCGAGCACCCGCTCATCGTCGAGATCTACAACTTCGTCAGCCACGAGGGCGCCGGCTACATCGTCATGGAGTACGTCGGCGGCACCTCGCTCAAGGCGATGCTCAAACAGCGGATGCGTCAGAGCGGGCGCTACGACCCGCTGCCGGTAGACCAAGCGCTGGCCTACATCGTCGAAGTCCTCCCGGCCTTCCAGTACCTGCACGATCTCGGCCTTGCCTACTGTGACTTCAAGCCCGACAACATCATCCAGGTCGGCGACGAGGTCAAGCTCATCGACCTCGGTGGGGTGCGCCGGATGGACGACCAGGACTCGGCCATCTTCGGGACCGCGGGGTACCAGGCGCCCGAGGTCGCCGAGCTCGGGGTCTCGGTCGCGTCGGACATCTACACCATCGGGCGCACCCTCGTCGTGCTCATGATGGAGTTCCGCGGATACCAGACGACCTACCTGGACTCGCTGCCACCCGTCGAAGACACCCCGCTGTTCCAGAAGCACGACTCGCTCTATCGGCTGTTGCTCAAGGCGTGCGCCAAGTCCCCGGACGACCGGTTCGCCTCTGCCGACGAGATGCGCGTCCAGCTGCTCGGCGTCTTGCGGGAGGTCGTGGCCGGGGCGCGTAGCTCGGGGCGGGCGACGACGTCGACGGCGTCGCTGCTGTTCGAGGAGCCGGCGATCTCGACCGACACCCTCGACTGGTACACCCTGCCGAATCTGCGCCCCGACCCGCACGACCCGCAGATGGGCTTTCTCGCCGGCCTCACCGGCACGCGCCCCAACGAGCGGCTGTCCGCGCTGCGCGAGGTCCGACCGCAGTCCCCCGAGGTCTTGCTGGCCCTGGCCAGGGTCGGCCTCGAGGCCAAGGACCCCGGGACGGTGACGGACGCGACCGCGACGTTGCTGCGCAACGACCCGTGGGAGTGGCGGGCGGTGTGGATGCAGGGGCTGCTCGCCCTGGCCCAGCGCGACGCCAAGGGTGCCCAAGGGGCGTTCAACGCCGTCTACGGCCAGGTCCCCGGCGAGCTCGCCCCGAAGTTCGCCCTGGCGTTCGCCTGCGAGGTCTCCGGTGAGGCCGCTATCGCCGAGAACCTGTATGCCGCGTGCGCCCGGACGGACCTCAACTACACCCCGGCGGGCGCCTTCGGGATGGCCCGGATCCGGGTGGGTCGACAGGACCCCGCCGGCGCCGTCCAGGCATTGGATCTCGTCCCGGCGACCTCCCGTGCGTACGCCCTGGCCCGGCAGAAGCGGGCCCTCGTGCTCGCCGACTCCGACGGCGGTCTACCGGCCCTCGCCGAGGCCCTGACGAGCGTCGCGCAGGTCCCCATGGAGCCCCACGACCGAGCGAAACTGCGGGTCCTCGTCTTCGAGAGCGCCTTCGGTCACCTCACCGGACCGGGTGGGAAGCCTCAGCCGTCGGTGATGATCGACGGACGCCCGGGCACGGTCCGGGGCGTCCGCGAGGGGCTCGAGGCCGCGCTGCGTGCCCTGGCCGAGGTCTCCCCCGATCCGAGCCAACGGGTCGCCCTCGTCGACCGCGCCAACGAGGTCCGCCCGTGGACCTTACGATGAGGCCGGCAAGCAGAGGGGGGACGGGCCGATGACGACGTGTCCGGCGTGCGGCGCCGAGCGGGCCCCAGATGCCTCGTTCTGCGAGCAGTGCGGGCACGACTTCACCGACGGTGCGGCCGCACCGGTGGCGGCCGCCTCCACGGAGACTCAGGTCCGCCAGACCGCGGCCCCGGCCCAGACCGCTGCTGCCGGCGAGGAGTCACCGCTGGACGTCGGGTGGACCGGGCCGGTCAACCGCGGCCCCGCCCTCGAGGTGCCCGGGTCGCTGGACGCTCGGTGCGCACAATGCGGCAACGGATCGTACGAGGACGGCTACTGCAACCAGTGCGGCGCGAAGGCGCCGGACCCCCGCGACCATTTCACCGAGGCCCCGGCGGCCTGGGTCGGCGGGGTCTGCGACATCGGCCGACGGCATCCGCGCAACGAGGACGCGATGGCCCTGCACGCCAGTGCGCGACCGCTACAGTCCGCGGTCCTCGTCGTGTGCGACGGGGTTTCCAACTCCACCGATTCGCACATCGCCAGCCTCGCTGCCGCCCGCGCCGCTCGCGACATCCTCGATGACCCGCTGCCTCGGGGCATGGGCCTGCGTGAGGCCGTCCTCGGCTCGATCGAGCAGCAGCTGGCCAGCGCCGCCGTGCGCGCCCGCGAGGCCGTGGTCCAGACGACGGCCGACGTCACGGTCCCGAACCCGCCGTCGTGCACGTTCGTCGCCGCGCTCGTCGACGAGGGCACCGCGGTGGTCGGCAACATCGGCGACTCACGGGCCTACTGGCTTCCCGATGCCCCGAGTTCGACGCCGGCGCAGTTGTCCGTCGACGATTCGTATGCCGAGTTGAGGATGCGCGACGGGGTGCCCCGCAAGGAGGCCGAGACCGGCAAGAACGCCCACGCCATCACCCGGTGGCTCGGCCTGGACTCCCCCGACGACCTCGTCCCCCATATCTCCCACGTGGACCTCGCCGAGGACGGCTGGCTGCTCGTGTGTACCGACGGGCTGTGGAACTACTGTTCCGCGGCCGGCGCGCTGCGCGAGCTGGTGGCCTCGGCGACCGCCGGGCTCGGAGCCTCCGGGCACGACCCGGTGAGCGTGGCCCAGGCGCTCGTCGACTTCGCCAACGCCCAGGGCGGGGTGGACAACATCACCGTGGCGCTCGCCCGGGTGGGGGCCACCGCCCCGGCCGCCCCAACGTCCGCCGCCGACCCCGCGAGCGCACCCGTGCCGCCGGTTGCGGACCCGGCGAGCAGCCCGGCACCACCGCCGGACCCTGAGAGCAGCCCTGCATCACCGCCAGACCAGGCGACCGCAGCGCCGGCGCCGGATCCGGACCCGGCGAGCGCAGCGCCGGCGCCGGATCCGGACCCGGCGAGCGGCCCCGTATCGTCCCTCGCACCGACCCCGACGACTCCTGGAGAGGACGCCCCCGATGGCGCAGTTCACCACTGAGGTCTTCCAGAACGAATTCCTACCCGACGGCGGCACGGACGTGCACGCCATCGTGCGGGTGACCTGCCAGGGCGCCGGGGCCGCCGGCGCCGCGGTGGGTCAGGAGGCCGCCGAGATCGTCATCGTCGACACATCCGGGTCGATGGGCGTCAACGGCATCGCCCAGGGCCGGTATGCCGCGACCGCGGCACTCGGGGAGATCATCGACGGCACGTGGTTCGCCGTTATCGCCGGCAACCACGTCGGAACCCTGGTCTACCCGGCATACGGGGTCGACCAGATGGTCCGCATGGACGGGCGCACCCGCATGGAGGCGATCACCGCGATCCAGGGGTTCCGGGCCGACGGCGGCACGGCCATGGGCACGTGGTTGACCAAGGCCAAGGAGGTGTTCCTCAGCGTCCCGCAGGCCACCCAGCGCCATGCCATCCTGCTCACCGACGGGGCCAACGAGCACGAGACGCCCGAACAGCTCACGGCGGCTATCTACGGCGCGACCGGCTTCTTCCAGTGCGACTGCCGCGGAGTCGGCGACCGGTGGCAGGTCGGCGAGGTCCGCCGGATCGCGTCGGCGCTGCTCGGGACGGTCGACCTCATCCCCCAGCCGGAGCGGATGGCGGAGGAGTTCAAGAAGCTCATCCGCGCCTCGATGTCCCGGGGCGTGGCGGCGGTGGAGCTACGGGTCTGGGCGCCTCAGGGGGCGCAGACCCTGTTCGTCAAGCAGGTGGCCCCCACGCTGGAGGACCTCACCAGTCGGCGTACCGTCGTGAACCCGTTGACCTCGGGATTCCCCACCGGCGCGTGGGCCGACGAGACCCGGGACTACCACGTCGCGGTGCGCCTGCCCGCCAAGAGTGTCGGCCAGGAGCAGCTCGCCTCGCGAGTGCAGTTGGTGGTCGGCGCCGACGTGCAGGCCCAGGCGCTCGTCAAGGCGACGTGGTCCAACGACGAGGCCCTGACGACGCGGATCGACGACCAGGTCGCCCGGTACACCGGGCAGGCCGAGCTGGCTCAGGCGATCCAGGACGGGCTCGCCGCGAAGGCCGCCGGCGACGACGCCGACGCGACGGCCAAGCTCGGCCGAGCGGTGCAGCTGGCCAACGCCGCCGGCGACGAGGAGATGACCGCTCAGCTGCAGAAGGTCGTCGACATCGACAACGCCGAGACCGGCACCGTCCGGTTGAAGAAGGGCGCGGCGCGCCTGGACGAGATGGCCCTGGACACGGCTTCGACGAAGACCAGAAGGATCAAGAAGTGAGCTACCGCTGCCCCCAGGGCCACACCTCCGAAGCGGACGACTTCTGCGACACCTGCGGCGCGAAGATCGACCCGGCGAGCGCGCTCGTGCCCGAGCCCGATCCCGCCCCGAGCGGCGAGGGCACCCTGGATCCGTCCGTCGGCAGCGTCCCTCCGGCCCCGGCCGGCCAGACCTGCCCGAACTGCCAGACCCCCTCCGCGCCGGACTCGTTGTTCTGCGAGGCCTGCGGCTACGACTTCACCACCGGGGCAATGCCCCGAGGCGCCGACGGCGGCGCGGCCGAGCCTTCTGGCGCCGAGTCCCCCGAGACCGACCCCCCGGGGGACAGCCGGCCGCCGGTGATCCCGCCGGCCCCGCCTCGGCGCCCGGTACGGACCCCGGGCCTAGCGGCATACCCCCGGCGACACCCATGGAATGGGTGGCCGAGGTCTGGATCGACCCCGAGTGGTATGCCGCGCAGGAGGCCGACGAGCCGATGCCCTCGCCGGGCCTGCCCGTCGTCGTGCCCCTCGCGAAGCGCAGCGCCCTCATCGGTCGGGTGTCGGCCAGCCGCAACATCCACCCCGACATCGATGCCACGGCGGACAGCGGGGTGAGTCGACGGCAGGCCCAACTGTCGACCGACGGCACGCGGTGGTTCGTCGAGGACCTCGACTCGTCCAACGGCACCTACGTGGGCAGCATGCTCCAACCGTTGCCGGAGGATCCGATCCCGGTGGGGCCCAAGCGCGAGCTCGAGGAGGGCGACCGGGTTTATGTCGGAGCGTGGACCCGCATCGTCGTGCGACGGGCCACCGACGAGGAGAAGGCGGCCGCCGCCGCGAGCTGAGCGACGTGCCGGAGCACTCCCGGCGGGACCTCCCGGCCTGGGCGACCCCGGCGGGACCTCCCGGCGTGAGCGCCCGCCTCAGATCGCGTCGAGCCTTTGCAGCCGCCCGAGGGAGAACCACCCGAACGGGATGGGCAGCCAGTACGTGACGAGTCGGTAGAGCAGCACGGCGGAGACGGCGGTGCCGCTGTCGGTGCCCACGGCGATGAGCCCCGCGGACAGGGCCGCCTCGATGCCGCCGAGCCCGCCAGGAGTCGGCACGGCCGATCCGATGATCGCCCCGGCGAAGTAGACGACCGCCACCGCAGCGATCGGCGCCGTCCCGCCGAACGCGCGGGTCGCGCAGTAGATCGAACCGACGAACGACGCGTCGAGCACGAGGGCGCCGCCGATGAGCTGGGTGAGCTTGGCCGGGTGTTGGAGCACACCGAGGATCTGTGGCACGACGGTGCGCAACTGCGGCAGCACTCGGTCCCGGAACGCCTTGCGGACCGCCGGGATCGCGAACAGCGCGATGGCGATGAGCACGATGATGGGGATCGCGACGACGACCGACTCGGGCGGCTGGAACGAGGCCTGGGGCCCGGTGCCGGCGATGACACCGGACAATGCGAGCAGGGTCGCGTAGCTGCTGAACTGCGCCACCTGGGCCAGCCCGACGCTCGCCCCGGCTGCCGCTGCGGGCACCCCGCACTTCTGCAGGTAGCGCGTATTGAGGGCGATGTTGCCGATCGCCGCGGGAGCGACCAGGCCGCTGAACGCGACGGCCAGCTGGGTCATGAACGTGCGGACGAACCGCAGCCTGGTCGGGACCGAACCGGTGAGTACGAGCGAGGCGCCGGCGAAGGTCACGCCGGCGAAGGCGAGCGAGCCGATCGCCCAGGGCCATTCGGCGCGGGCGAGCACGGTACCGAAGTCGACCTGGGCGAGTTGGGTCAGCAGCAGGTATGCCGCGACGGCGCCGCCGAGCGCGGTCAGCACGCCTTTGGCGGACACCCGCCGTAGCTCGATGCTGCGTGGCTCGTCGGCGCTGGAATCCAGGGCGATGATCCGGTCGCGCAGGTCGTCGAGCAGCCCCTTGTGGGCCTTGAGATCGGCGCGGATCGGGCGGCCCAACCCCAGTGGCTGCAGCAGGGGCAGACTGCGAGATGCGCGTTGCGGTCCGGCTTCGGCGAGCACGGCGTCGAGCGCCCGTTCGGGCCCGATGCACAGCGCCAGCAGGGTCGTCGACTGGGCCAGGTCGGCGCGGCGGGTAAGGTCATCGGCGCCGATGTCGCCGTCTCCGGTGGTGCGTACGCCGGCCGACCCGTCGGCCAAGATGACGACGCTGTCGAGGTTGAGGCCTCTGAAGACGATCCGATGGTCCTGCATTTGGGCCACCATCCGCACGACGGCGCGGGCCTGCTGGTCGGTGAGCCGGTCGCCGAGGTCGCGCAGCGGCATACCGTCGACGCGGGTGAGGGCCAGCGCCGAGGACGACCCGCCGATGTCGGTCACCGCCACCGGGTAGGGCGCCGTGATGCCAGCCCAGCGCAGCGCCAAGGCGGTGAGACTGCGGTGTTCCAACGCGTTGCGCACGGTGAAGGACGGGGCCCGAGCCGTGGCGCCACGAAGCCGCAGCCGGGTGAGCAGGCGCCGCCCGGACGCCAGACCGAAGGTGTCCCGATCGAGCACGTGGACGTCGATGAGATCCCCGTCGGACGTGCTGCCTTCGTAGACCCGCTCGCCCTCGTCGTCGTCGTCGACGAGCCGCAGTCGGGCCAGGGGGGCGCCAGCCAGGACGAGCTCGCGGGCAATCTCGGTGCCCGGCGGTCGAGTGGAGGCCGTCCCGAACGCGAAGCGGACCCCGTGCCCGACGATCGCGCCGAGCAGGAAGCTACAGACCAGGGCCAGGGCCGTGTTCGCGCCGGAGAGGAACGCCGTGAGCGTGGCGGAGGTGAGGACGACGGCGACCAGCGGCGAGATCCAGCGCCGGCCGTTGACGTTCGCGACGATGACGAGGGCGACGATCGTCACGATGACGATGTCCAGCGGCGAGGACAGACCGTCCTGGCGCAGCGGGCGCGACAACGCGGCGAGCGCCTGGTCGAAGTAGCCGTCGTGGACGAGGCTCTTGAGGAGTTGGGTGACGGCGGCGGCCAGTCCTGCGGCGAGCAGGGCGTGCACGAGCTGCCACCCGCGGCTGCGCAGCAGCAGGTCGATCCCGATGACGACGGGGACGACGAGCACGCCGATGCCGCCGGCCCACGAGACCAGTTGCAGCAGCAGCCTCGGCAGACCGCTGGTGACGAGGGCGAGGTCGTGTTCGAAGGCACCGGTCGTGTCGACGGCGATGTTGCCGAGGCTGACCGCGACGACGACGGCGGTGACATACCCGAGCAGCGCGTACACGTCCGATGGCCGACGGACCCGGTCGGGCATCGTCGGCTCGATCACCTCGACGGTCACCGGCGACGTGAGCACGCTGAACATCCTGCCCCACGCCAGGGCGGGTCAGGCGCAGATCACTCGGTATGCCGGTCGGCCACCGCGAGCGCCTCGTCGAGTATCGCCAGCCCGCGACGGACGTCGGCCTCGCTCGTCGTGCACGGCGGCGCGACATGGGTGCGGTTGAAGTGGACGAACGGCCACAGCCCGCGCTCCTTGCACGCCGCCGCGAAGTCGCCCATGGGCGCGGCCGCCGGGCCGCTGGCGTTGTAGGGCACCAACGGTGCGCGGGTCCCCCGGTTGCGGACGAGTTCGACCGCCCACATGACTCCGAGGCCGCGGACCTCGCCCACGCTGGGGTGGCGTGCGGCAATCTCGCCCAGGGCCGGGCCGATGACGTCGGTCCCGAGCATCCGGGCGTGCTCGACAATCCCCTCCTGCTCGAAGATCTGGATCGAGGCGACCGCGGCACCGCAGGCCAGGGGATGTCCCGAGTAGGTCAGCCCGCCGGGGTAGACCCGCTCGCGGAAGGTCTCGGCGATGGCGGCGGAGATGACGACTCCGCCGAGGGGCACGTATCCGGAGTTCACGCCCTTGGCGAAGGTGATGAGGTCCGGGACGACGCCCCAGTGGTCCACGGCATACCACTGTCCGCAGCGTCCGAAGCCGGCCATGACCTCGTCGGCGACGAAGACGATGCCGAACTCGTCGCAGATCGCGCGCACCCCGGCGAGGTAGCCGTCCGGCGGGACGAGGACGCCGTTCGTGCCCACAACGGTCTCGAGGATGATCGCGGCGACCGTGGCCGGACCCTCGACCATGATGACGTCGCGCAGGTGCGCCAGGGCCCGTTCGCACTCCTGCGCGGCGGTCTCGGCGTAGAAGGCGGAGCGGTACGGGTAGGGCCCCCAGAAGTGGACCACCCCCGGAATGCCGGGCTCGCTCGGGACCCGGCGCGGGTCGCCGGTCATCGTCAACGCGCCGGCCGTGGCCCCGTGATAGGAGCGGTAGGCCGCGAGGACCTTGTGCCGTCCGGTGTGCAGCCGGGCCATGCGCAGGGCGTTCTCGGTGGCCTCGGCGCCGCCGTTGGTGAAGAACACCTTGTCCATCCCCTCGGGCGCCTTCGCTGCGACCAGCCGCGCGGCCTCGGAGCGCACGTCGAGCGCATAGCCGGGCGCGAAGGTCGCGATCCGGCCGGCCTGCTCCTGGATCGCGGCGACGAGTTTCGGGTGGCCGTAGCCGATGTTGGCGTGGACCAGGCCGGAGGAGAAGTCGAGGTACTCCCGCCCGTCGTGGTCCCAGAAAGTGCTGCCTTCGGCCCGGGCGATCGGCAGCGGGTCGATGAGCCCCTGCGCCGACCACGAGTGGAAGACGTGGGCGCGGTCGTTGGCCCGGACAGTGGCCTGGTCGGTCGGCAGGGCGAAGGTGCTCGGGGGGGTCGGGTCGCTCATGCGGCCCACCCTAGGGCGGCCTCGCGGCTCCCGGCGAAGGGCGGCCCTGGCAGGGGGGCGGCGGCAGAGTCGCCGACGTGGCGCACAGTCAGCGCGGCTCGGGCCGGGCCTGCGCGTCGGCAACGCCGTCGATGGCGGACACCCCAAGGCGGGCGAGCAGCTGGCGCTCGATGATCGCCATCTCACGTGGCCCCGCCTGGCGCACCGCCTTGGCCAACCTGCCGCCGACCATCCAGAACGCCACAGCAGAGGGGACCAGCACCAGGTGGACCGGGCCAACCCCCCGCTGCGACCAGGCGTAGGCCACGGAGAGGACAGCGAACACCACCGTGAAGACCCGAAAAACAGCCACGAAAGCACGATCGAAAGGCCAGCGAATCCGACCGCGGACCAGCACATCCTGGCCATCCGCCGTCAGCGTGGCGCGCAGGATCGGGCAGTTCCCGGAGCGGCCCTGAGGCAGCGCCGCGGTCAGCCGATGACCACGGACGCGCACATTGAGATGCGGGTCGGGGGCGCTTGGCACCCTGCGAGTCCGACGAACTCGATCAGGGATCTGCTCGATCGTCGCCTGCGGCACGCGGCATTCGAACGAGGTCATCTCCTCAGGGTATCGATGGCATCGCCCGGGGGCTCGGCGGCCACCGGGAGGGGGCGGTTGGGCCTGGGGCTCGGCGATCACCGAGCGGGCGGTTGGGCCTGGGGCTCGGCGATCACCGAGCGGGCGGTTGGGCCTGGGGCTCGGCGGCCACCGGAGGGGGCGGTTGGGCCTGGGGCTCGGCGGCCACCGGAGGGGGCATTCCGTCAACGCCTGGGGGCGACGGGCGGTCCTGGCAGGATGACGCATCGTCGCGTCCGCCCGGCATCGAAGGAGAGCCGCCATGAGGTTTCACGTCAAGACCCGCCCGGAACATGTGACCTGGGCGTGGATGCGCGACACCTGGATCGCCGCGGACGGCATCCCGCTGTTCGACAGCGCGTGGCATTGGGACCACTTCTACCCACTGACCGGCGACCTCGACGGTCCGTGCCTGGAGGCGTGGACGACGCTCGCGGCGCTTGCCCAGGCCACCTCACGGATCCGGGTCGGGTGTCAGGTCACCGGGATGATCTACCGCCACCCGGCAGTGTTGGCCAACATGGCCAGCACCGTCGACGTCATCTCCGACGGACGGCTCGAGCTCGGCGTCGGCGCCGGGTGGAACGAACTGGAGACCACGGCATACGGGATCGACCTGCCGCCGATGAAGGAACGCTTCGACCGCTTCGACGAGGGAGTCCAGGTGCTCATCGGGCTGCTGAGCCAGGAGTACACGGACTTCCAGGGCCGCTACTTCCAGCTCACCCGGGCCCGCAACGAGCCAAAGGGAGTGCAGCAGCCGCACCCGCCGATCACCATCGGCGGCAAGGGCCCGAAGCGGACCTTGCTCGCCGTCGCGAGATGGGCCCAGCAGTGGAACGCCATCGTCACCAGTCCGCAGCAGTGGCGCGAACTCAAGGACGTGCTGCTGGCGCACTGTGCCGCGGTCGGGCGCGACCCCGCGCAGATCGCCTGTTCGGTGAACGTCCTCATGCAGGGCGACGGCGATGCCGACGTGGCGGCGGCGGTCGCCCAAGCGGCGGCCTACCGCGACGCCGGGGCGGACATCGCCGTGCTCAACCTGCCGCTCGGCTCCCCGCCGGTCCTGCTCGAACGGCTGGCCACCGCCCTCGGCGAACTCGACTGAGTCGTCGCGAGTACCCCGGCCGGCGCAGCGGCGAATCGACGACGGCGCACCGCCGCCCGCACGCTATGGGGTGGCCACCCGGCATACCCTTGGCATATGGCGGCCTCTCATCCTGTCCCCTCCGGTGTACGCGCGGCGAGCGAGTGGGCCTGGCGCCTGCTGGCTATCGCCGCCGCCGTCATCGCCTTCGCCTACCTGCTCGGATTCGTCTCCGAAGCGGTCATCCCCATCGTCATCGCGACGCTGCTCGCCGCGATGCTCAGCCCGGTCAACCGCTGGCTTGGCGCGCGACTCGGGCGCAAGGCTCCGGCGGCGGGGCTGACGGTGCTGCTGACCATCGGCGGTGTCGGCCTGCTGCTCTTCCTCATCGGCAGTCAGCTCACCGGCGGGCTCTCGGAGATGGCCGGCCAGGTGACTACCGGGATCGACCAGATCAGGGTGTGGGTCCGCGACACGTTCCACGTCTCCGACACCCAGCTCACCAGCTGGGTCGACGACGCCAAGCGCGCCGTCTCGACGAGCGAGGGACTGCGCGGGTCGCTCACGAAGGCCGGGCTGGGGGCCACCCACGTCATCGCCGGAACGTTCATCTCGCTCTTTGCGCTCTTCTTCTTCCTCTACGAGGGCGAGCGGATCTGGTCGTGGATCGTCGGGCTCTTCCCGCGCTCGGCCCGCGAGCGGGTCGCCTCGGCAGGCGTCGTCGCCTGGGGGCAGCTGACCGCGTTCACCCGAGCGACGATCATCGTCGCACTCGTCGACGCCGTCGGCATCACCCTCGTCGCGCTGGTCCTGCGGGTGCCCTTCGCCGCGGCCATCGGGGCGCTGGTCTTCCTCACCGCCTTCGTGCCCATCGTCGGCGCCTTCCTGTCCGGTCTCGTCGCCGTCCTCATCGCGCTCGTCGCCCAGGGACCGGTCGCGGCTCTGATCATGTTCGCGGGCGTGCTGGCTGTCCAGCAGCTCGAGTCGCACGTGCTGCAGCCCTTCCTGCTCGGCAAGGCCGTCAACGTCCACCCGCTCGCGGTCATCCTCGCGGTCGCCTCCGGTGCGGTCGTCGCGGGTATCGTCGGCGCCCTGGTCGCCGTGCCCACCGCGGCCGTGGTCAACGCGGTCGGCAAGCACCTGTTGTCGCGGGTCGACGTCGACGCTCACTCAGGGCTGGACCCCGGGCTGGACCCCGGTGCCGGCCCGGGCGCCGGCCCGGACGAGGGCGGTATGCCGGTCGCATCGGCGTCCGGGACTCCCCTCGAAGGGCCCGGCCCGGACCCGGTCGCGGGGTGAGACTCAGCGGTCATGTCGGTGGCGACCTCGAAGTGGTGTGACGCTGCTGGGTGCGAGGGCACTGAACCCGACCACACGTGACCCCTGGGGGCAGTTGCGGTCGGGTTCAGTAAGCCCAACCCAGCGACAACTGACCCCCGGGGGCAGTTGCGGTCAGGCCCAGCGGAGCCCGGCGACCGTCGGGACCCACCGGCCTACCCCCACAGCGACACCTGACCCCCGGGGGCAGTTGCGGTCAGGCCCAGCGGAGCCCGGCGACCGTCGGGACCCACCGGCCTACCCCCCACAGCGACAGCTGACCCCCGGGGGCAGTTGCGGTCGGGTTCAGTAAGCCCAACCCATCGACAACTGACACCAGGGGGCAGTTGGGGTCGGCCGACGCCGCCCCGTCAACTAACGCCGCCAGCGGATCGGCAGCCGCTTGACCCCGCGCTGGAAGTTCGACTGTAGCCACACCGGCTCGCCGGCCGACTCGAGCCACGACGTGCGGGCCAGCACCTGGGTGAGCATCGTGCCCATCATTACCCGGGCCAGGTGAGCACCGAGGCACACGTGCGGGCCGGCGCCGAACGCGAGGTGACGCCGGGCGTTCGGACGGCGGATGTCGAATACGTCGGGGTCGGGGAACACCGCCGGATCGCGGTTGGCCGAGGCGAACGAGACGACGACCTTGTCCCCGCGTTCGAGGTCGACCTCACCGAGGCGTACCGCCCGCGTCGCGGTGCGCCGGAAGGTCATCACCGGGGTCCACCAGCGCAACATCTCCTCGACGGCGCCCGGCACCAGCGTGGGGTCGGCCCGCAGCGCCGTCTGGCTGGGCGGGTCGGCGAGCAACCCGACGAGCCCGCCGGGGATGCCGTTGCGGGTCGTCTCGTTGCCCGCGACGGCAAAGAGCCAGAAGAGGTTCTCGAACTCCTCGACGCTCACCGACCCGCCCGCGTCGTCACGCTGGCTCATGAGGATCGACATGACGTCCTCGCCCGGCTCGGCCCGGCGCAGCGTGCCGAGGGCGTGGGCGTACCCGTAGAGGTCGGGCATCCCCTCGCGGGAGCGCGGGTCGGGCATCAGTCCGTACGGTCCGGGCAAGGGCCGCAGGGCGTATGCCGCGCGGCCCAGGTCCGTGGCCCCGGCCGGGTCGAACTCCGCGCTGACCCGGTAGTCCGGGTCCTGCCACCCGATGACCCGGTTCGCCCAGTCGAACATCAGCCAGCGGTCCGCCGCCGGCACACCCATGACGTCGGCGAGCACGAGCAGCGGCAGGTCGGCGGCGACGTCCCGAGCGATGTCGCACTCCCCCTCGGCGCCATCCCCGAGCATCCGGTCGAGGATGCCCGCGACGTGGCCCTGCACCTGCGTCTCTAGCCGCGCCACCGCCTTGGGCGTGAACGACTGGGCGAGCAGCCGGCGCAGCCGGGAGTGCTCCGGCGGGTCCATGTTGAGCATCATCCGGCGGACGAACGCGAGGTCCTCCGCGCTGCGCGGGTCGCGGATCTGGGTGCCGCCGAGCGCCGAGGAGAAGGTCGCCGGGTCCTTGACCACCCGGTCGACCTCGGCATGGCGCAGCACCAGCCAGTACCCCGGCCCGGCGGGCCACCCGGGCAACTCGGGCTCGGCCACCGGCACCGCGGCATACCGCTCGCGCAGCGCGGCCAACTCGGCATACGGGACGGCGCGGGCGTACGTCGCCGGGTCGTGCACGACGCGCGTGGCCTCCCGCTCGGCCTCGGTGAGGCGCCGGTATGCCGCGTCGACCCGGCTCGCGGGGTCGCTGGCCACCGTGGGTCAGTCGGCGAGGAAGCGCTCGATCGACGTGGCGAGGGCGACCGGCGTCTCGAACATCGGGTAGTGCCCGGCGTTGCCCATGACCTCGATCGTCGCGTTGGGGAAGTTCGGCGACCACGTCTGGGTGACCGTGGCCTCGCCGAGCGCGGGGTCGTGCTCGCCGGCGATGACGAGCATCGGCGTCGTGTTGCCGGCGACCTCGGCGAGGAAGTCCGGGCTGGCCCACGCC
This sequence comes from Dermatophilaceae bacterium, assembly GCA_037045045.1. GTDB lineage: Bacteria > Actinomycetota > Actinomycetes > Actinomycetales > Dermatophilaceae > Phosphoribacter. The sequence continues at coordinate 176,771 of JBAOHL010000007.1, read as the reverse complement.
TCGAGGGCTCCGGCGAAAGCGGCGACGGTCGAGTGGGCCAGCGACCAGTCGACGACGGAGTCGACCCACGTGGAGGTGAGCCGGTTGCCGGTCGTGAAGTCGATGATCCCGAACCGGTTGGCCCGGTTCTCCGCCGCGCCCCAGAACAGCGCCGTGCCGGCGTCGTCGAACGCCGACGGCTCGGCGCCGACGGGAGCGATGCCGACGAGCTTGCGTACCCGGGCCGGGGCCTTGGCCAGCACGCGCAGCACCTCGGCGCCGCCCATCGAGTGCCCGACGAGGGAGAAGGTGTCGGCGCCGAGTTCGTCGGCGAGGGCGAGGATGTCGCCGGCGACCTCGTCGAGGGTGTAGTCGCCGGACTCGCCCTGGCGGGCCCCGTAGCCGCGGTTGTCGGTGAAGTGGTAGGAGTACTTCTCGCCGTCGAGGTAGGTGGGGAACAGCCCCCACCCGTCGGCCGAGCCGAACCAGCCGTGCAGGCAGAAGACGTGGTGGGGGCCGGAACCGACGGTGCGGTGCGGGATCGTCATGCTCCCGAGCCTAGCGAGCGGGCTCCGGTGGCGGGAGGGTCGATCCGGGGCCCGGGTCGCTGGGCCGGAACCGGCGCAGCCGCAGGCTGTTCGTGACGACGAAGACCGAACTGGCCGCCATCGCCGCCCCGGCAACGAGGGGGTTGAGCAGGCCGGCCGCGGCGAGCGGGATGGCCGCGACGTTGTACGCGAACGCCCAGAACAGGTTGCCCTTGATCGTCCGCAGGGTGGCCCGGGCCAGCCGTACGGCGTCGACGGCTCCGACGAGATCCCCGCGCACGAGGGTGAGGTCGGAGGCCTCGATGGCGACGTCGCTGCCGGTGCCCATGGCGATGCCGAGGTCGGCCTGGGCGAGGGCGGCGGCGTCGTTGACCCCGTCGCCCACCATGGCGACGACGGCCCCGCCGGCTTGCAGCCGGGCGACGGCGGCGACCTTGTCGGCGGGCAGGACGTCGGCGAAGACGTCGGCTGCCGGTATGCCGGTCTGGGCCGCGACGGCGCGCGCGGCGTCCGCGTGGTCGCCGGTGAGTAGCACGGGGCGCAACCCGTTGGCGCGGAACAGGGCGACCGCCTGCGCGGAAGTCGGCTTGACCGTGTCGGCGACGACGAGCACGCCCCGGACGGCGCCGTCCCAGCCCACCCAGACCGGGGTCTGGCCGGCTTCGGCAGCCTCGCTCGCCCGGCCCGCGAGCTCGCCCGGTGCCTGGTCTGTTCTCGGCGCCGAGTCCGCCCCTGTGACCCGATCTGCGCCAGGCGCGGCCACCGCGCCCGCGTGGCCGGCGGTCCTCGCACCGACGAACGAGAGCCGCCCGACCGCGACGTCGTGACCGCCGACCCGCCCGGTCACCCCGAAGCCCTCGTGGTTGCGGAAGGCGGTGACTGCGGAGGCCGAGTCGACGGCCGGCGTGCCAGTCGACGCGTCGAGGGCAGCCGCCGCGACGGCTCGGGCGATGGGGTGCTCCGAGCCCGCCTCGACGGCTCCGGCAATGGCGAGCACCCGCGCCGGGTCCTCGCCCGGGGCGGCAAACGTGCCGACGAGCGACATCCGCCCGGTGGTGACCGTGCCGGTCTTGTCGAGCACGACGGTGTCGACCCGGCGGGTGGATTCGAGCACCTGCGGGCCCTTGATGAGGATGCCGAGTTGGGCGCCCCGCCCGGTGCCGACCATGAGCGCGGTCGGGGTGGCCAGGCCGAGGGCGCACGGGCAGGCGATGATGAGCACGGCGACGGCCGCGGTGAACGCCGCCACCCACGAATGGCCGGTCACCAGCCACGCCACCTGGGTGGCCAGGGCCAGGGCGATGACGACCGGGACGAACACTGCGGACACCCGGTCGGCCAACCGCTGGACCTGGGCCTTGCCGCTCTGCGCGGCCTCGACGAGCCGGGCCATCTGGGCCAGTTGGGTGTCGGCCCCCACCCGGGTGGCCCGCACGATCAGGCGACCGAAGGTGTTGACGCTGGCCCCGACGACGGCAGCACCCGCACCGACGTCGACCGGCACGGACTCGCCGGTGAGCAGCGAGACGTCGACCGCCGAGGCCCCGTCGAGGACCTCGCCGTCGGTGGCGACCTTCTCCCCCGGGCGCACGACGAACTCGTCGCCGACCGCCAGCTGTCCGACCGGGATCCGGGTCTCGACGCCGTCGCGCAGGACGGCGACGTCCTTGGCGCCGAGGTCGAGCAGGGCCCGCAGCGCCGCGCCCGAGCGGCGCTTGGCCCGCGCCTCGGCGTAGCGGCCGGCGAGGATGAACGTCGTCACGGCGGCGGCGGTCTCGAGGTAGATGTGTTCGCCGGCCTCGGTGCGACTGGGCAGCAGTTCGAAGGCCATCCGCATCCCGGTCATCCCGGCGTGCCCGAAGAACAGCGCCCACAGCGACCAGAGGTATGCCGCGGTGACGCCGACCGAGATCAGCGTGTCCATCGTCGTCGCGCCGTGACGCAGGTTGGTCACCGCGGCCCGGTGGAAGGGCCAGGCACCCCAGACGATCACCGGGGAGGCGAGGGTGAGCGCGAGCCACTGCCAGTTGTCGAATTGCAGGGCCGGGATCATCGAGAGCACGACGACCGGCACAGTGAGCGCGGCGCTGACGAGCAGGCGCTGGCGCAGGGCGGCGGTCTCGTCGACGGGGCCCGGGCCGTCGACGAGTGCGGCGGCATCGCCGGGAGTCGCCGCCGCATCGGCGGGCGGCGTCCGAGGCACCGGCAGAGCGGCCGTGTATCCGGTGGCTTCGACGGTGGCGAAGAGTCGGGCCAGGTCGATGGTCGACGGGAAGTCGACGCTGGCCTTCTCGGTGGCGTAGTTGACCGTGGCCGTGACGCCCTCGAGCTTGTTGAGTTTCTTCTCGACGCGGGCTGCGCAGGACGCGCAGGTCATCCCGCCGATGACGAGATCGGCGTGCTGACTGGGCGCCGGCGACCCCGAGGGTGGGGTCGCCGCGCTGGCCGCGGGGGCCGGGGCGAGCGGCATACCGGGTGCGGACATCGGGGCACAGCCCCCTTCCGACGGTCAGGCGGTAACGAGGGTGTAGTTGCCGGCCTCGTCCAGGGCGGCGGTGACCTCGGCATCGGACAGGTCGTGGTCGGCCTCGACGGTGACCGTCGAGGTGCCGCCGGCGACGAGGTCGACGGCGACGTCCGAGACGCCGGAGACCGACTTCAGCTCGCTGGTCACGGCGTTCGCGCAGTGCCCGCAGGTCATCCCGGCGACCTGGAAGGTTTGGGTGCTCATGAGTTCTCCTGAACTAGGTGACCCACACAGCATACCCCCCATGGGTATCTGTCGACAGTCCGGACAACGCTCGAACGCCCCGCGGTATGCCGGCCGGGGCGTCCGGACTTCGGCCACCCGTCGGCCGGCGGTATGCCGCGGGCCCCCCGCCCCGGTAGCCTCGCCACGCGACCATGCGACCACCCCACAGCGAGGAAGCACGGATGACCCAGGCAGGCAAGAGCACGTCGACGGCAACCGATCTGGCCCTCGTGGCGGTGTTCGCCGCGCTCATCGCCGCGCTCGCCGTCGCCCCGGCCATCCCCGTCGGCAGCGTCGGTGTGCCGATCACCCTGCAGACGCTCGGCGTCGCCCTGGCCGGGCTCGTCCTCGGCCCGTGGCGCGGCTTCGCCGCGACGCTGCTCTACCTGCTCGTCGGGTTCGCCGGGTTGCCGGTGTTCGCCGGCGGCGCCGCCGGCCTGGGCGTCCTGCAGAAGCCGTCGGTCGGCTACCTGTTGTCCTTCCCCGTCGCGGCCTTCGTCGCCGGTGCGCTCGCGCAGTGGTTCGTCCGCCGCGGCCTGCCTGGTCGGTTCGCCTGGCTGTTCGTCGCCGGGTTCGGGGCCAGCGCCCTCATCGTGCACCCGGCCGGCATCCTCGGCATCGCCAAGGTCGCCGGGCTGGACCTCGGCAAGGCCGTCGTCGCCGACCTGCCCTACTGGCCCGGCGACGTCCTGAAGAACCTGCTCGCCGCCGCCGTGGCAGTGGCGGTGCACAAGGCGTTCCCGGCCCTGCTCGCCCGGCGCCGGGTGGTCCCGGCGACCTGAGCCGTGATCCGCCTCGTCGACGTCGCCGTTCACGTCCCCGTCCAGGCCGGGGGGTCCGCGGCGCGCGAGCGGGCGATCCTGCAGGACATCGGCCTCGACCTCACCGAGCGACGGATCGCCGTGGTCGGGGCCAACGGCTCGGGCAAGTCGACCCTGCTGCGCCTGCTCAACGGCCTCGTCGAGCCCACCCGCGGCCAGGTGCTCGTCGACGGCCTCGACACCCGCAGAGAGGGCGCCGCGGTGCGTCGTCGGGTCGGGTTCGTCTTCACCGAGCCGCTGGCCCAGCTCGTCATGTCCACCCCCGTCGAGGACGTCGAGCTCAGCCTGCGACGCACCATGTCCGACCGTCGGGCTCGCCGAGCCGAGGCGATGGCCCGGCTCGCCGCGGCGGGCCTGGAACCCCTGGCCACCCAGAGCATCTACGACCTGTCCGGCGGGGAACGCCAGCTCGTCGCCCTCACCTCGGTCCTGGCCACCGGACCGGCCATCCTCGTCGCCGACGAACCGACCACCCTGCTGGACCTGCGCAACCGCGAGGTGGTCCGCCGGGCGCTGATGGCCCTGCCCCAGCAGGTCGTCTACGCCACCCACGACCTCGACTTCGCCGCCGACGCCGAACGGGTGCTCGTCGTCGACGCCGGCCGGGTCGTCCACGACGGCCCCCCGCAGGAGGCCATCGCGGCATACCGCGCACTGGTGGGCACCCCGTGAACGCCCACCACGACCTCTTCGGGCTCTACCAGCCGGGGTCCTCGCCGCTGCACCGGGCCGGCGTCGGGGTCAAGTACCTGCTCCTGCTGGCCCTCGCCGCTCCTGCGGTCATCGCCCAGCGACCCTGGGTGACCGCGGCCCTGCTCGTGGCCATCGGGGCGCTGCTCGCGCTGGCCCGGCTGCCCGCGCGCACGGCATACCGGATGCCGCTCCCGCTCGGGGTGCTGCTCGTCGCTCTCGCGGCCTATCACGCGGTGACCGGGGACTGGGCCGCCGCGTTCGTCGTCCCCGGCAACGTCTGGCTCGCCGTCCTGGCCAGCCGGCTGCTCGTGCTCACCACGCCCGGACCACAACTGCTCGACGCGCTCGTCACGGCCACCCGCCCCCTGCGGTTCGTCGGGGTCGACCCGGAGCGGGTCGCCCTGGCGGTCGCGCTGATGATCCGCAGCGTGCCGTTCCTCGTCGGATCGCTGGCCGACGTGCGGATGGCCGCCCGGGCCCGGGGCCTGGAACGGCACCCGGTCGCGTTGCTCGTGCCATGGGTGGTCGGCGCGGTCGGCTATGCCCATGCGACCGGTGAGGCCCTGGCCGCCCGTGGTCTCGGCGAGAGCGCCCGGGAGGACCGGTGACCAGCCCCGCCAGCCCCGCCAGCCCCGCCGGCCCCGCGGCCCATCGCCTCGAACGGCCGCCCCGGCCGCTGCTGCGCCCCCGTCAAGTCCTGCGCGACGCCAGCCGGGTATCGGTCACCGCTGGGATCGTCGGCTGGACGTTCGCCGCCACCGGGCCGGTGGCGATCATCCTCGCCGAGGCCGGCCGGGGCGGGCTCTCCGACGCCCAGGTGTCCTCGTGGATCTTCGGGGTGTTCTGCCTCAACGGACTGCTCACCATCGTCGTGTCGTGGCTCTACCGGATGCCGCTGGCCTTCTACTGGACGATCCCCGGCACCGTCGTCGTCGGCACCGCGCTCGGGCATCGGCGCTGGTCCGAAGTGCTCGGGGTGTTCCTCGTCAGCGGCCTCGTCATGCTGGCCCTCGGCCTGACCGGCCGGGTGCGCCAGGCGATGGCCTGGCTGCCCATGCCCGTCGTCATGGCGATGGTCGCCGGAGTGTTCCTGCGGTTCGGGCTCGGCGCCGTCACCGCGCTGACCGACCTGCCCTCGGTCGCCGTGCCGATGACCCTCGCGTACGTCGTGCTCGCCGCCGCCCCGCGGGTGGCCCACGTCGTGCCCCCGGTGCTCGGGGCTCTGCTCGTCGGCACCGTCGCCGTCGCGGTGGGCGGGGCGTTTCCGTCGCTGTCCGGCACCCAGTGGCTCGCCCGTCCGGTGGTGCAGGCACCCGAGCTCACCGCTGGCTCGCTGCTCGAACTCGTCGTGCCCCTGGTCATCACCGTCCTCGTCGTCCAGAACGGCCAGGGCCTGGCCGTGCTCACCGCGGCCGACCACCATCCGCCGATGAACGTCGTCACCGTGGCCTGCGGCGCCGTCTCGATGCTCTCCAGCACCGTCGGGGCGATGTCGACGTGCCTCACCGGACCGACCAACGCCCTGCTCGTCGAGTCCGGCGAGAAGCGCCGTCACTACGTCGGCGCCCTCGTCAACGGCGTGCTCGCCGTCGTCTTCGGGCTGCTGGCCCCGGTCTCGGTCAAGCTCATGCTCGGTATGCCGGGGGCCTTCGTCGCGGCGCTGGCCGGCCTCGCGATGTTGCCGGCGCTGCGCGCGGCCTTCGTCGCGGCGTTCTCGGGCCGCTTCGGGTTCGGCTCGCTGGCCTGCTTCCTCGTCACCGTGGCGAACGTGCCGTTGCTCGGGATCTCCTCGGCCTTCTGGGGTCTGGTCGCCGGGATCGCCCTGTCGGCGTTCATGGACCGAGCCGACCTGCGCGCCCATCTCGCCGCGGTCCGGCCCCGCCGCGGCGCTCGCGGCGCCTGAGGACCCGTCGGGTCGGCGGCGGCGACACGGATACGCCCCACCGGCGACGCCGAGCGAGGACCTGGAGACCGGGCCTCTCGCGGGACCAATGACCCGATTCGGGCATGGTCGCTGCTGCAAGGGTGGCCCCGACGAGAAGGGAGCCCCCCATGACCACCGTGACCGAGACCTACCGCGAGGCCCGCGACCACCTGCTCGCCCTCTCCGGCAAGCACGAGCAGGCCGTCGCCGAGTTCCGTTGGCCCGACCTCGGCGAGCAGTTCAACTGGGCGATCGACTGGTTCGACGCCGTCGCCCGCGGCAACGACCGCGACGCGCTGGTCATCGTCGAAGAGACCGGTGAGACGACCCGGGTCAGCTACGACACGATGTCCCGCCGCTCCGATCAGGTCGCCGCGTGGCTGGCCGGGCACGGCGTGCGCAAGGGCGACGCGGTCCTCGTCATGCTCGGCAACCAGGTCGAGTTGTGGGAGACCATGCTCGGGCTGTGCAAGCTCGGCGCGGTCATCATGCCGACGACGACGGCCGTCGGGCCCGCGGAGCTCGTCGACCGGATGGCCCGTGGCGCCGCGACCCACGTGGTGTGCAACCCCGACGACGCCGAGAAGTTCACCGAGGTGCCCGGCGACTACGTCCTGCTCACCTCGCAGGACCTGCACGCGGCATACGATCTCGACGTCCCTGCCGCGGCGCACCCGGGCACCGCCCCGAACGACCGGCTGCTGCTGTACTTCACCTCGGGCACGACGAGCCGGCCCAAGCTCGTCGAACACACCCACCAGTCCTACCCGCTCGGGCACCTGTCGACGACGTACTGGCTCGGGCTGCGCCCCGGCGACGTCCACCTCAACATCTCTTCGCCGGGCTGGGCCAAGCACGCGTGGTCGTGCTTCTTCTCGCCGTGGATCGCCGAGGCGACGGTGTTCGTCTACAACTACGCGCGTTTCGACGCCGCGGCGCTGCTAGAGCAGTTGCGCAGCCAAGGCGTGACGACGTTCTGCGCGCCGCCCACGGTGTGGCGGATGCTCATCAACGCCGACCTGTCCGGCGGTCCGGGCGCGCTGCGCGAGGTCATCGGGGCCGGCGAGCCGCTCAACCCCGAGGTCATCGAGCAGGTCCAGCGGGCCTGGGGGCTGACCCTGCGCGACGGCTTCGGCCAGACCGAGACGACCGCGCAGGTGGGCAACACCCCTGGTTCGGTCGTCAAGCCCGGATCGATGGGACGACCCTTGCCCGGTATGCCGGTCGTGCTCGTCGACCCGGTGACCGGCGAGCGGGCGGGGCCCGGCGGAGAGGGCGAGATCTGTCTCGACCTCAACGGACCACAGGGGCGCCCCCTCGCGCTGATGACCGGGTACCAGGGCGACGACGCCCGCAACGAGGACGCCATGGCCGGCGGCTACTACCACACCGGCGACGTCGCGAGCCTCGACGACGAGGGCTACATCACGTACATCGGTCGCACTGACGACGTGTTCAAGGCCAGCGACTTCAAGATCAGCCCGTTCGAGCTCGAGTCGGTGCTCATCGAGCACCCGGCCGTCGCCGAGGCGGCCGTCGTGCCCTCGCCCGACCCGGTGCGCCTGGCCGTGCCCAAGGCGTTCGTCATGCTCGCGCCGGGCCACGAACCGACCCGCGACACGGCGTTGTCGATCCTGCGCTATGCCCGCGAAAACCTGGCCCCCTACCAGCGGGTGCGCCGCTTGGAGTTCGCCGACCTGCCCAAGACGATCTCGGGCAAGATCCGCCGGGTCGAATTGCGCGAGCGGGAGCACGACCAGGCCGGCGCGAGCGGAGGCGCCGACGCGCTGAGCACCGAGTGGCGCGACGACCAGTTCCCCGAGCTCAAGGGCTGAGCCCGGACGGCGGGCGCGGCGGCATACCTCGGGGTGCGATCCCCTCGGGGTGCGTTCCCCGGGTATGCCGCCGGCTCCCCCCCAGCCTCGGGGCGGTGGTCAGGCGACGGTGCAGTCGGTCATGACGACCTGCCAGTTGCCGAGGTTCCCACCGTCGAACTCGATCTCGAGCTGGGCGTCGAAGAAGCCGCCACGGTTGGGCAACACCGGCGGGATGTGCAGGTAGTACAGGTCCGGCGCGGCCGTCGGGCCGGTGACATCCCACTGGGTGTAGCCGGTCTGCAACCACGAGGGCCCGACGAGGGCGGCCGTTCCGGTCCGCGCCGAGAGCACCCCACCGGTGGCGTCCGTGACGGTGACGCCGACGGGGCGGTTCTGCCGGTCCAAGGACCCGGTGACGGTGCGCTTCGTCCACGCCTCGGCGGGGGTTCCAGTGCAGGTGAAGGTCCGCCGAGAGGAGACCTCGACGGCCGGGCCAGTGACCGTGCAGTTGGTCATGATGACGTCGATGGAGCCGTTGACGCCGCCGCCGAAGAGGATCTCAAGGTCGGCGTCGAAGAACCCGCCGCCGCCGGGCAGCACCGGCGGGGAGCTCAGCTGGTATAGGTCGCCGGCCGCGTCGGGCCCGGTGACGTCCCAGGCGACGTATCCGGTGTGGACCGTCGAGGGGCCGACCCGGGTGGCCCGTCCGGCCAACGTGGACACCGCGGCACCCGTCGCGAGCGAGGTCACGGTCACGGCATACGCGCGGTCCTTCTCGGACAGTCGGCCGGTGACCGAGAAGCTGGTGAACCGGTCTCCGGCGGTGCCGGAACAGCTGAACGCGCGGTCCGCACGAGTGTCAGCGGGCACTGCGGTGCTCGATGCGGCGGTGGCCGCCCAGGCCAGCAGGCCGACCAGGGCGACCGCCAGGGCGCGCAACGAACGAGAACGTGTGGTCATGCGGGTTCCTCTCTCGGTGGGCCGACCGGATCCTCGCGGGCGCCGTGTTTGCCCCGCCCCAACCCCGCATCAACGGCGGGCTAACCGACTGCGACTCAGAGCTGCGAGGCGGGCCGTCATGGCCGAATCGGGAAGGGGCAGGATGGAGGTGGAGGTGGACGGAATGACGACGACGAAAGCAGCAGCCCTGGACTTCTTGGCCTCTCGGCGCATCGCGGTGACCGGAGTCTCGCGGACCCCGGAGAACCACGGCAGCAACGTCGTGTACGCCAGGCTCAAAGAGCGCGGCTACGAGGCGTTCGCGGTCAACCCGGCCACGGACCGCATCGGCGAGGAGCCGGCATACCCGTCGCTCACGGCGATTCCCGGCGGCGTCGACGCGGTCGTCATCGGCACCCGGCCGGAGCACGCCCTGGCGACGATGGCCGAGGCGGTCGGTCTGGGCATCGGAAAGGTGTGGATGCACCGCGGGTTCGGCCCGGGCAGCGTCTCTGCGGCGGCGACGGAGTACGGCCGCGCGCACGGGGTCGTCGTCATCGACGGTGGATGCCCGCTGATGTTCGGGCCGACGGCCGATTCGGGGCACCGGTTCATGTGCCGGATGCTGCGCCTCACCGGCAAGATCCCCCGCTCGGTGTAGGTAGTACCGGTGGGCATGCGCGTTCGGCCGGAGCCGAGCGCCGGCGAACCGTTGGCCGATCGGGGCCCGTCGCCCGTCCCACCACCTGGCGACCGCCGCTACAGTGCAGGGCATGGGGGACTTCACGTCGCGACGGTGGGCCGTTGTCGGATTGCTCGCCGTGGCGCTCGGCGGCTGCACGACGAGCGGCGGCGACCACACCGCGTCCGGCGCCAGCGGATCGGCGAGTTCGACCACCGGGGCAGGCGGCACCACGGCCCCCGGGCCGATCCTGACCGTCGCCCAGGGGAGGTCGCTGGCTCATGACCCCGCCCTCGTCGGGAGTGCGCAGCTGACCGAGAACCCCGTCAATCCGGTTCGCGCACGGATGGCGCAGTACGGCGAGTGTCAGGACTACTACCGGCAGGTCGACGCACATTACTCGGCGATATGGGGAGGTCAACTCTCACCATCCGGGGCCACCGACCAAGGTGGATCGATGACCATCGGCTTGTTGGACGATCCGGGCATGGCCGACCGACTCGAGAGCGCCTTCGAGCCGTGTCGGCAACGGATGGTGGCGCTGGGCATCCTTGCCCCGAGCGAGCCGCCAGAGAAGGGGCAGTCGGGCCAACTCAGGTGGACGCGGGTCACGGTTACCGGGGCCAGACCGGCGGCGAATTTGACCATCCTCTACGGGAACCTGGTCGTGACCCGCTCAAGGGTCGGCTCGACGGATCTGCCTCTCGAGCCCTTCCTCGGGACGGTCGCCGCTGCGGTGGACCGAGCGGCGCTGCTGTAACGACCAGACCGGCCACCCTCCCCTCCCTGGCGACCCGTCGCTCCAGTGCAGGGCATGGGGGGTGTCACGTCGCGACGTTGGGTTGTCGTCGGATTACTCGCCGTGGCGCTCGGCGGCTGCACGACGAGCGGCGGCGACCAAGCGGCGTCCAGCAGCAGCGGAACGGCCCCCACGACCACTGGTGCGGGCGGAACGACATCCGCCTCGTCCGCTGCGGTCTCGACGCAATCCGCGGGCTCGACCGGCGCCGTCTCCGGCGCCCCCGCGACGACGAGCGCAGGAGCCGGCGGCAGCGCGACGACCACGCCCTCCGGGCCGCTCTTGACCGCAGACCAGGGGAGATCGCTGGCTCATGACGCCGCCCTCGTCGGGGCTATCCAGCTCACGCAGAACCCCACCAATCGGCTCCGCAGCCAGGTGAGGCAGTACGGCGAATGTCAGGACTACTACCGGCAGGTCGACGCCCACGTGTTGGGGACTTGGGGAGGTCAAGTCTCACCACCTGGAGCCACCGACCAATCGGAATCCATACACATCGTCCTGTTGGACGCTCCCGGCATGGCCGTTCGACTCGAAACCGAGTTCGAGCCGTGTCGGCAGAGGATGGTGTCGCTCGGGATTCTCGCGCCCAGCCGGCCCCCGGAACACGGCGCATCGGGCCCTCTCACGTGGACTCGGGTTGTGGGCGCCGGCGCCACGCCCGTGGTGACGGTGAGCGTGATCTTCGGGAACGTCGTGGTGACCCGCTCCCGGGCCGGCTCGACGGACCTGCCGGTGGACCCGTTCCTCGGGACGGTGGCCACCGCCGTCAACCGAGCAGCGCGCCAGTAGGACACTGCCAGAGCGCTCACGAGGGATGGAGCCAGCCGGCCGCTGGCATCAGGTGCCCCCGGGGCGGACTATCTTGCGGACTGGACCGACACGCGCGCAGTGGGAGTGAGACTTCGACATGGACGGTATGGGCGCTCTTCCCTTCGACGGCGGCGTCGCATGCTCTTCCAGGGGCAGGAGTTCCTCTAGGGCCAGTGGTTCCGCGACGACGTCCCGGTGGACTGGGACCTCGACGCGCCGTCGGCCTCGATGTCAGCCCACCGCTCTGGTGTCCATCGCTCCCTACAGCGTGCTCGTCTACTCGCTCAGCTAGAGCGGGCCGCGCCCCACTCCCTCCCACGGGGGCGCGCGCCCATCACTCCCACGGGGACCTCGTTGCCGGTGAGTGGCTGATGCAAGGATGTCGCGCGTGCGAGATCCGTTCTCCGAGCTGCGCTCCTTCCTCCGGGCGGCCCTCGTCATCCCCCTCCCACGCGATCACGAGGAGAGCGACGCGGCGTTCCGGCACCGGCGCGTCGTCACCCTCGCGACGCTTGCCGCCGGAGCGGTGCTGCTGGCGGTCGCGCTGCGCATCCGGCCCGGCGATGCCCTGTTCTATCCAGCCACGTTGCTCTTGGCCCTCGTGTGGACCGGTGGAGCTTTGCTGTCGGGACGGCTCTACCTCGGTCGAGCCCGTACTCGAGCCGGAGGTTCGGACGCCCTTCCCGTCGTCCAGGCTCTGGCACTCGGCATCGGCCTGGTGCTCCTGTTCCTCGCTGGGTCGGTCGCCGTCGCCCGGATTCCGGTGCTGCGCGAGCCCGTGGACACCCTGCTCGACCACGCGCGGTTCGGCTCGCTCCCCCTCGTCGGCGCCCTGACCGCCCTCAACGGGATCGCCGAGGAGTTGTACTTCCGCGGCGCCGCGTATGCCGCGGTGGGACGGCGCCACGGCGTCCTTGTCACGACCCTGGCCTACGCCCTCGTCACTGCGGCCAGCGGAGTGCCCCTGCTGGTGTTCGCTGCAGCCTGTCTCGGGTTGGTGACCGGGATGCAGCGGCGAGTCACCGGCGGGGTTCTCGGCCCCATCGTCACCCATCTCACCTTTTCGATGGGGATGCTCCTGCTGCTGCCTCAGGCGCTCGGACTGTTCGGGTAGCCCCCGGGACGGAGGGGCCTCAGCGGGCCGCGGACGTCCGGGATTCCCGGATGGTCTTGGGCACTCGGGCTCTCGCCTTCTTCGGATCGTTGCCCGGGCCGCCCGACGTGGCGCCGGCGGCCACGGCGGCGCGGATCTGTTCCCCGACCCGGGAGTCGATCTGGTCCCAGTACCAGAACGCGCGGTCGAGCACGTGGGGTGAGACGTTCTGCAGCAGCCCACCGGCCACCGTCTGGACGAGACGACGGCGGGCGGCCGCGTCGAAGACGTCGCGCACGAGGATGCCGGCCTGCCCGAAGTCGTCGTCGTCCGCACGCAAGGTCTGCGCGCAGCGGATCATCTCGCCGTCGGCCTCCCAGCCGTCCGCGGCCCTCGTGTCGGCGTCGGCGTAGGGACGGCCGGCCGAGTTGGCGGCATACGTCGCGCCGGCTCCGGCGTGCTCGATCCGCATCGGACCGTCGAAGGTGTACGTGTTCGTCGGGACGATCGGCCGGTTCACCGGCAGCTGGTCGTGATTGACCCCGATCCGCGCCCGGTGGGCGTCGGCATACGCGAAGACCCGGGCCAGCAGCATCCGGTCTGGCGAGAAGCCGATGCCGGGCACGATGTTGCTCGGCGCGAAGCCCGCCAGGTCGATCTGGGCGAAGAAGTTCTCCGGGTTCTCGTCGAGCGTGAGCGTGCCGACGTCGATGAGCGGGTAGTCGGAGTGCGGCCAGGTCTTGGTCAGGTCGAACGGGTTGTAGCGGTAAGTCTTCGCCTCGTCGTAGGGCATGACCTGCACGCGCAGCGTCCAGCTCGGGAACTCCTTGCGGGTGATCGCCTGGAACAGGTCGCGGCGGTGGAAGTCGGCGTCCTCGCCGGCAATGCGTTCGGCGTCGGCTCCGCTCCAGCTCTCCACGCCCTGGTCGCTGTGGAAGTGGAACTTCACCCAGAACCGCTGACCCCTGGCGTTGACCCACATGTACGTGTGCGACCCGTAGCCGTTCATGAACCGCCAACTGCGCGGCAGGCCCCGGTCACCCATGAGGTAGGTCACCTGGTGGGCCGATTCCGGGTTGAGGGTCCAAAAGTCCCACTGCATGTTCGCGTCCCGCAGCCCGGAGTCGGGCAGCCGCTTCTGGCTACGGATGAAGTGGGGGAACTTCATCGGGTCCCGCAGGAAGAAGACCGGGGTGTTGTTGCCCACGAGATCCCAATTCCCTTGGGACGTATAGAACTTCAGCGCGAAGCCACGAACGTCGCGCCACGTGTCGGGGCTGCCGGCCTCGCCGGCGACGGTCGAGAAGCGGGCGAGGACTCGGGTCTTGGCGCCGCGGCGGAATACCGCGGCCGAGGTGAAGCGCGCGACGTTGCCGGTGACGACGAACCGCCCGAACGCTCCGGAGCCCTTGGCGTGCGGCTTGCGGTCGGGGATGTTCTCGCGGTTGAAGTGCGCGAGAGTGTTGACGAGGTGATGGTCGTGCAGCAGCAGCGGTCCGTCCGGCCCAAGGGTCAAACTGTGGCGATCCGAGGCAGCGGCACCTCCCCCGAGCAGGGTCGAGCCCCCGGCGTTGCCGGGGTGGGGGCCGACGGGAGCGGGCGAGTTCGCGCGATCGGTCATCGTCGAGTCCTTTGCTGCCATCCATCGAGGGGCCAGGTACGGCCATCGTGGCACGCCTGCGGTTGCAGCGGCGTGCTGCGGCAGTCGAGGCAGCGACATGGGGTGCCACACCGACTTGGTGTGCGACACCACCGGCGGCTGCCCCCGGCGGCGTCGAGGCGACACCGATGCCGCCGACGGCGAAGGCCCCCGACCGGCATACGCGCTGGTCAAGGGCCCTCGTCGTGGCTGTGGCAGGTCGAGGATTCGAACCTCGGAAGCTTTCGCGACGGATTTACAGTCCGCTCCCATTGGCCGCTCGGGCAACCTGCCGTGGTGCGCATGCGAGGATAGCAAGAACCGTCGTGGGCTTCGACCCAGCCCACCAGGCGCGCAAGCGCCCGACCGGATCACAGCGGAGGAACCACCCGATGGCCGACTCGTCATTCGACATCGTCAGCAAGTACGACAAGCAGGAGGTCGCCAACGCCGTCAACACCGCGGCCAAGGAAATCGCCACCCGCTACGACTTCAGGAACGTCGGCGCCTCGCTCGAGCTGTCCGGCGAGCGGGTCCTCATCAAGGCCAACTCGGTCGAGCGAGCCAAGGCGGTCCTCGACGTCCTGCAGACCTGGCTGGTCAAACGCAAGGTCTCGCTTAAGCACCTCGACGGCGCCGACGACGAACCTCGCCTGTCGGGCAAGGAGTACCGGCTCGAGTGCGGCCTCAAGGAAGGCATCAACCAAGAGACGGCGAAGAAGGTCTCGAAGATCATCCGCGACGAGGGACCGCGCGGCGTCCGGGCCCAGATCCAAGGCGACGAACTGCGCGTGTCGAGCAAGTCGAAGAACGACCTGCAGGCCGTCATGGCGTTGTTGCGCGCCCGCGAGGACCTCGACGTGGCGCTGCAGTTCGTCAACTACCGCTGAGTCTGGCGAGCTCTGCCGTCGCCGGGCAGTCGGGTAGGCGGGCCGGTACGCACCGCCTCACGGTGGCACGGTGATACACGCCCCTGGCGCCGGCGGGGCTGGCCGCCGACCGGCTAGTGCCGACGCGGCGCCCCCTCCTGCGGCCACAGGGTCCCGAGGCCGAATCCCGAGTCGCCCGAGGTCGGCGTGCGCACCATGAGCACCTGGTGCAACTGGATCCGGTTGCGCTCGAACGACAACCGCGACCCGGCCAGATAGAGACCCCAGACTCGGGCGGTGCCCCGACCGGCCTCGGCGACGGCCTCGTCCCAGTTCTTCGACAGGTTCGCGCACCAGTCCCGACAGGTCAGCGCATAGTGCTCGCGGATGTTCTCGTGGTGACGCACCTCGAACCCGACGTTCTCGGCGGCCCGGACAATGTCGCCCGAGCCGGTGAGCCCGCCGTCGGGGAAGACGTACCGGTTGATGAACCCGCGCTCCGGCGCACCGGCGTGCAGGTTGTCCGGCCGGGTGATGCAGTGGTTGAGCAGCCGCCCCCCGTCGGCGAGCCGCCCGCGCAGGAAGGCGAAGTAGTCGCCGTAGTTCTTCGGACCGATGTGCTCGGTCAGCCCGATCGAACTCACCGCGTCGAACCCGGACTCGGTGACGTCGCGATAGTCCAGGAAACGCACCTGCGCCCGGTCGGCGATCCCCTCGCGCGCGAGCCGTTCGGCGGCATACCTCGCCTGTTGGGCAGAGAGCGTCACCCCGAGCGCGGTCACCCCGTAGTGGCGCACCGCATGGCTGACCATGCCGCCCCACCCGCACCCGACGTCGAGCAGACGCATGCCGGGCTCGAGTCCGAGCTTGCGGCACACGAGGTCGAACTTGGCCTCCTGGGCCTGCTCCAGGGTCGACTCGGCCCGCGGGTATGCCGCGCAGGTGTACGCCATCGACGGGCCGAGGAGCATCTCGTAGAACCGGTTCGACACGTCGTAGTGGTGCGAGATCGCCGCGGCGTCGCGGCGTCTGCCGTGCGCGAGCCCGGCGGCCAGGCGTCGCAACCGGGTCGGGGTCTCCTCCGGCGGCAGCTGCGGGACGCGCGGGACGTTGCGCGCGACGAAGCCGGCCACCTGATGCAGCTCCGACATCCGGGGCACCCGCGGCTCCAGCCCGTCATCGAGCAGCTTGAGCACCTCGTACGGGTCGCCCTCGTCGATACCTTCGAAGACCAGGTCGTCCATGAGGTAGGCCCGCGCCATGCCGAGCGACCCGGGCGCCGTCAGCAAGTAGTTCAGCCCCCGCGGACCGACTAGCCGGGTCGGCAACCCGTCTGGCGGCCCGGCGACCGAGCCGTCCCACGCGTGCACGCGCACGGCGTTGTTGTCGAAGAGCAGGTTTACCGCGTCGGCCACCTTCATTGCCGTCTCACCGCCTTGTCGTACAGGTCCGGGAAGCGCCCCACCGGGTCGTAGCGACCCTTCACGCGCTGGTATGCCGTGCCGCCGTACTGGGCGAGGAAGTCCTCGCGATCGTAGTAGGCATCGGAGTAGAGGGACTTGTGCCCGCCGAGCGAGCCCACGACCCGCTCAATCTCGCGATTGACGTCGCCCGTGACCGCACCGGGGGCCACCGGCACCGTCGACCAGAACCCGACGTTGACGTAGGGCACGCCGACGTGCATCGGGTAGAGGGACCAGGGCGTCTCGTCGCCGAGCTCCGACGGCCTGCCCGCAGCCGTACGGGATGGGTTTGCCGTCGCGCCCAAGCCCGGCACCGGTCCGGACGCCGTCGGAAGGCCGCGAAGTTGCACGGGGCACAACCAGATCGGCTCGACAGGGACCTCGCGCAGGAACCAGTCGAGGAAGTCGCCAGTCGCGTCCAAGGGCAACTCGACGTCCTGGATGACGCGCTCCTGCTGCGGGCGTCCGCGCATCGCGTCGAGTCGGGCCATCGGGTGGTAGCGCTGCTCGATCCCGACGAGCTTCCAGTAGATGTCGCTGCGCAGCCACCGTTTGGGCCACATCCGGCGGATCCACGGATTCTGCGCGCCGAAGGCCCGCGAGCACCAGAACCAGTCGGTGTCCCAACGCCACAGGTAGTCGCGGACGGTGAGCACGTCGCGGGCCCGGTGCTGGATAGACCGGTAGTACACGTGCTGGCCGGTGTAGTCGCTCGGGCTCTCCGACGGGGCCAGCGAATCGGCCCAGGTGCCCAGGACGAGGTAGCACTCGTCCCGCGCGAACACCACGCCGTCAACGAAATCCACCGCGACCCCATGCCACTGCCGGCTGTCCATCACGTGGGCCACCGCGTCGAGCAGACCGGCGACGTCGAAGAAGCGCAGGTGCCGCAGTCGGACGAAGTTGGCGACCGGCTCCAGCTCGACGGTCAGCGACATCGCATAGCCGAGCGAACCGTAGGAGTTGGGAAAAGCCCGGTAGAGATCGGCGTGCTCCCCCGTCGGGGTCGCCGTGACGACCTCGCCGGTGCCGGTGAGGATGTCCATCGACAGCACCGACTCGTGCGGCAGCCCGTTGCGGAACGACGATGACTCGATGCCGAGGCCGGTGACCGCTCCGCCGAGGGTGATCGTCTTGAGCTGCGGGACGACCAGAGGCATGAGCCCGAACTCGAGGGTCTCGTCGACGACGCGTTCGTAGGTGGCCATGCCTTGCACCTGTGCCGTGCGCGAGGCCGGGTCGACCTCGACCACGGCATCGAGCTTCGACACGTCCAAGCCTGCGGCGCTCGTCGCGGCGCGGGCCCGGAAGAGGTTCGACGTGCGCTTGGCGAGGCGGACCGGACGAGAGGGGTCGAGGGCGCCGAAGGCAGCGCGAACCTCCCCGACGGCTCGGGCATGCTCGGCCTGGGAGAGCAGCGCCACGTGCGTACGTCCTCCTGCGGTGTCACGGACAGGGCGTCCGTTCCGAGGCTAACCGAAGGGGCCGACCGGGCGCTCCTTCGGCCAGGAGCCGACCCGGGATGGTGTGCGGCCCCGCTGCAGCGGGCGCGGGGTTCGCGGACCTGGCGGCCGGCTATCCCGCGGTTCTCGTGTGGCGCTGGCCCGCGTTTGGCAGAGTGACGTCGTGCGCGGACGGCATACCTGCGAGGACGACACCGACCGCTGGAGCCGCCGGGATTGGTGGGGCGTGGTCCTGGAGGCTCCCGATGCGCGTGCCCTGGCCCAGTTCTACGCCGAGTTGCTCGGCTGGTCGGTCGCCGCCGAGGACCCCGAGCACGCGGCGATCGCCCCGCCGGACGGGGTGGCTTACCTCGCGTTCCAGACCTCGCCGACCTTCCAGGCCCCGGCCTGGCCGCCTCGGGCCGACGCCCCGCAGATGAGCATGCACCTGGACTTCCAGGTCAGCGACCTCGACGCGGCAGTCGAGCACGCCGTGGCGCTCGGAGCGACGCTCGCCGATCACCAGCCCCAGGACGGGATGCGCGTCCTCGCCGATCCCGCGGGCCACCCTTTCTGCCTCTACCTCGACACCGACGCCGAGGCACCCCCCACCCACGAGGCGCACGCCGACTGACCCCTGGCCTCGAGCCAGGCGCTGACCTCAGCCGGTCATCCCCCGAGCCTGGGCCTGCAACCGGGCGATCCGCTCGGCCATGGGCGGGTGGGTGCCGAACAGCCGCGAGACGTCCTGCGCCCGGAAGGGATTGGCGATCATCAAGTGGCTGGCGTTGACGACGTCCTGGGCCGGTGCCAAGGGCGCCTTGGCAATGCCGACGTCGAGCTTGCGCAATGCGGAGGCGAGGGCCAAGGGGTCGCCGGTCAGCGTCGCCCCGTCCTCGTCGGCGTCGTATTCGCGGGTCCGGCTGATGGCCAGCTGGATCACCGTCGCGGCCATCGGTGCCAGCAGGGCCAGGGCGAGCATGGCCAGCGGGTTGGGGCGTTCCTCGTCGTTGCCGCCGCCGCCGAACATCCCGGTGAACAGGAGCAGCTGAGCCACCGAGGTGATGACCCCGGCGATCGCGGCCGCCACCGAGGAGGTGAGGATGTCTCGGTTGTACACGTGCATGAGTTCGTGCCCGAGCACGCCACGCAGCTCCCGCTCGTCGAGCAGCCGCAGGATCCCCTCCGTGCAGCACACCACGGCGTTGTTCGGGTTGCGCCCCGTCGCGAACGCGTTGGGCGCGTCGGTCGGGGAGACGTACAACCGCGGCATCGGCTTGCCGGCCCGGGTCGACAGCTCGCGCACGATCCGGTACATCGCCGGGGCCTGGGCCTCGCCCACCGGGTAGGCCCGCATGGCGCGGATGGCGATCCTGTCGCTGTTCCAGTAGCCGTATGCCGTGGTGGCCAGTCCGATGAGGGCGAAGAGCCAGATGTAGCGGCCACCGGCGATGACCGCGCCGATGCCAAGGACGATGGCCCACAGCGCGCCGAACAGCGCGGCGGTCTTGAGGCCGTTGAAGTGGTGGTGCACGACGACTTAACGAGTGCGCCGAGGGTGACTGTTCCCGCCAGACCCTGCGCCCCCGAGTTCACCGGCATCGGGTGCGTGGGGATCCAGGGGCGCCGGCGGCGGCACAGTGGAGAGCCACCCGGCGACCCGGTCGCGGTCGTGGACGAGTTCCTCCCGGCTCGCGGCGGCATACGCGAATTCGGGGCTCCAGTGCAGCGCGTCGGCGGGACAGACGTCGACGCAGATCCCGCAGTACATGCACACCGAGTAGTCCACCGAGAACCCGTCCAGGACGTGCTCGGTGCGCTCTCTCCCTCCTTGTGGTGCGGGCACGGTCTGGGTGTGGGAGTCGATGCGGATGCACCAACACGGGCACTCACGGGCGCAGATCAGGCACGACGTGCACAGCTGCGGAACGAGGGCCAGCACCCCGCGAGAGCGGACCGGAAGTTCGGTCATCGTGGCCCCCAGCTCGGGTCCGGGACTCCGTGGGTCTGCACGCGCCGGCGCCCGCCGCCGCCGTCCACGCCCGGGGCGTCCACGCCCGGGGCGTCATCGCCACCGGGTCGGCCGGCGCCGGGCCAGGGCTCGACGGCGCGAGCGGCCAGGACGAAGGACTTGCGCAGCGGAGCGCCCTCGAACGACGCGGGCAGCAGCAGCCGGCGTAGGCCGAGGTCGCTGCCGTCCTCGAAGCCGGAGAAGCCGAGGCCGAACATCTCGGACACCTCCCGCTCGTGCCAGGCTGCTCCGGCGAACACCGGGGTGATGCTGTCGAGGATCGCGTGCTCGGCCACCCGGGTCCGCAGCACCCGCGCCGCCACGGCCGGCGGGTCCCAGAGGTTGACCACGCGCAGGAGGACGTCGAAACCCGGCTCGCTCGGGTCGTCGGTGCGGTCGACGGCGGTGAGGAAGTCGAAGAAGGTGCATCCCTCGTCGTAGGCCCGCTCGACGGCGCTTCGCCACTGTCCGGGCTCGACCCGATCGGTCGGGTCGAGGACGCTCACGCCCGCCCCTGTTCGGCGATTCGCGCTCGCAGCCGGGCGATTCCCTGGAGCAGCGCCTCGGGCCGCGGCGGGCACCCGGGGACGAACACGTCGACGGGGACGATCTGGTCGACCCCCTTGGTCACCGAGTACGAGTCCCAGTACGGCCCGCCCGAGCTCGCGCACGATCCGAACGAGATGACATACCGGGGCTGGCTCATCGCCTCGTATGCCGCCCGGACCGTCGGGGCCATGGCGTCGGTCAGGGTCCCCGAGACGACGAGGACGTTCGCCGCGCCCAGGTCGGTGGTAAAGGGCTCGGCCTCGAGCTTGGCCATGGCCTCCGTCTGCACTCCCGCGGCCACGTATTCGACCGCGCAACACGCCAGGGGCAGGTCCAGGACGTGCAGGGTATGCCGCTGACCCAGGTGTTCCACGAGCGCCCGGACCGGCTCGGTGAGCCGGCCGACCGGCTCGGCCAGGCGGGTGGGCAACCGTAGCCCCGGGTTGGGCACATGCACCGGCACGCCTGCACGTTACCGGGGTGCGGGCGCCATAGCGTGATCTGCCGGGCACGACACCCCGCACGGCGCGGAATACCCGAGGCTTCTGCGGTTCCACCGACGCACCACCCGAGTCTGCCTGTTCATGTGATTTTGTGCCCGAAACTCTTTACTTCACCATCCGAGAGCGCTTACACTCGCCATACGGGCGCCAGACGGGCGCGTCGATGACCGGACTACGACTCGACGAGGAGGCCCAGATGTACGCCGCGGAACGTCAGCAGCGCATCCTCACCGTCGCCCGCGCCGCCGGCCGGGTCGAGGTGGCCGCCCTCGCCGATGACCTCGCCGTCTCGCCGGAGACGATCCGTCGCGACCTGACCACCCTCGAAGGCCTCGGCGCGCTGCGCCGCGTGCACGGCGGAGCGATCCCCGTCGAGCGCCTCGGGTTCGAGCCCACCGTGGCCACCCGGTCCGAGCGTCACGTCGCCGAGAAACAACGCATCGCCAAGGTCGCGCTCGAGCAGGTGCCTCTCGAGGGCACCGTGCTCATCGACGCGGGCACGACGACCTTGCGGCTGGCCGAGTTGCTCCCGCGGGACCGCGAGCTCACCGTGGTCACCAACTCACTGCCCGCCGCCATCGCGATGTCGGGCATCACCACCGTCCAGTTGTTCCTGCTCGGCGGGCGGCTGCGCCACCGCACTCAAGCCAGCGTCGGCCATTGGCTCGAGGGGGCCCTCCGTGAGCTCACCGTCGACGTCGCCTTCCTCGGCACCAACGGCCTGTCGCTGCGTCGTGGCCTGACCACACCCGACCCGGGCGAGGCGTTGGCGAAGGCGGCCATGGTCGCCGCGGCTCGGCGGGCCATCGTGCTCACCGATTCCTCGAAGGTCGGCGACGAACACTTCAGCCGTTTCGCCGACCTGGAGGACATCGCGGCCGTCATCACCGACAGCCGGCTCGACGACGAGACCGCTCAACTCATCGAGAACGAGGGACCGGAGGTCATCCGCGCATGATCGTCACGCTCACCCCCAACCCGAGCATCGACCGCACCGTGTCGATCGAGCGCATCGAGGTCGGCGAGGTCAACCGGGCCACCAGCAGTCGGATCGACCCGGGCGGCAAGGGAATCAACGTTGCCCGAGCGCTGACCGCCAACGGCGGCGACAGCGTCGCGCTGTTGCCCTCCGGCGGCCCGGAAGGGCACCTGCTCGAGGAGTTGCTCGCGACCTCCGGCACGGCATACCAGGCCGTCCCCATCGCCGGCGGCACCCGGATGAACATCGCCGTCATCGAGCCGGACGGCACGACGACCAAGCTCAACGAGCCCGGCCCGAGCCTGACCCCCGAGGAGCACGCCGCCCTGCTCGCCGCGGTGTCCGAGCGCATCTCCGCCGGCGCCGATTGGGTCGTCGGGTGCGGGAGCCTGACGCCCGGGATGCCCGAGGACGTGTATGCCGACCTCGTCCGTCAAGGACACGCCGCCGGCGCCAAGGTCGCCATCGACACCTCGGGGGCGCCGCTCACCGCCGCGGTGCCTGCCGGGCCGGACCTCATCAAGCCCAACCTCGAGGAGCTCGAGGAGTTGGTCGGTGGCTCGCTGCGGACCCTCGCCGACGTCCGAGTCGCCGCCCAACGTCTCGTCGACGGCGGCATCGGCACGGTGCTGGTCAGTCTCGGCCGCCACGGTGCCCTGCTCGTCGGGCCCGACGGCATCGCCTTTGCGACCTCGCAGATCGAGCGACGCGTCTCGACCGTCGGTGCCGGTGATTCGATGCTGGCCGGTTACCTCCACGCGGTCACCCTCGGGGCCTCGGCGCGCGAGGCGCTGTCCGTCGGCTCGGCCTGGGGCGCCGCCGCGGTAAGCCTGCCCGGCAGCCGGATGCCGACCCCCGCCGACGTCGCGCGGATCGACGTCACGAGCACCGACGACCCCGACCTGTCGACCGTCGTCGCCGACTGAACCCCCACCCGAGAAGGAGCTCGGCATGTCCCTGATTACCGAAGCCCAGGTCGTGCTTGACCTGGACGCCCCCGACCGCCACGCGGCCACTCGGACATTGGCCGAGACTCTGGTCGCCGACGGCCGATGCACCGACCTGGAGCTATTCCTCCAGGACGTCCGCAAACGCGAGGAGCAGATGGCCACCGGCCTGCCCGGCGGCATCGGCATCCCGCACGCCCGCAGCGCCGGGATCACCACGCCGTCGCTCGTGTTCGGTCGCCCGGCCACTGGGATCGACTGGGGCGCCGAGGATGGCCCCGCGACGCTCATCTTCCTCATCGCAGCGCCTGACGGGGGCGGCGAAGCACACCTGCAGATCCTCGCAAAACTCGCCCGCAAGCTCATGCGGCGCGACTTCCGTCAGTCCCTGATGGACGCTCCCGACGCCGCCACCGTCGTCGAGATCGTCGACCGAGAGGTTGTGAACGCATGAAATTCGTCGGAGTGACGTCGTGCCCCACGGGCATCGCGCACACCTACATGGCTGCCGAGGCGCTCGAGCAGGCCGCCCAGGACGCCGGCCACGAGATGGTCGTCGAGACCCAAGGCTCGGCAGGTTCGGAGCCGCTCGCCCAGTCGGTCATCGACGGCGCCGACGCGGTGGTCTTCGCCCACGACCTGCCAGTCAAGGACCTGCACCGGTTCGCCGGCAAGCCGACCATCGACGTCGGGGTGAAGAAGGCCATCTCGGACGGCCCCGGCCTCATCGCCCAGGCCGTCGCCGCCGCGCAGGAGCACGCGAAGAACCCGGCCGCGGCGGCCGCGGCGGCAACCGCGGTGGCCACTGCGCCGGTCGACTCGGAGACCGGCGTCGGCACCAAGCTGCGGCAATGGTTGATGACCGGTGTGTCGTACATGATCCCGTTCGTCGCCGCGGGCGGCATCCTCATCGCGCTGGGCTTCATGCTCGCCCAGATCGCCCTGGGATCCAACGGCGCCATCGAGATCACCAACTACAGCCTCACGGCCAAGGATGCCGCGCATAACCTCACCGCAGTCGTTCAACCCCGGCAGCCTCACCCATTGGGCCGCCCTGCTGTTCGTCATCGGGGCCGCGGCCTTCGGCTTCCTCGTCCCGATCCTCTCCGGGTACATCGCCTGGGCCATCGCCGACCGGCCCGGCCTGGTGCCCGGCATCGTCGGCGGCGCCATCGCATCGACGATGGGCGCGGGCTTCCTCGGCGGTCTGGCCACCGGTCTGCTCGGCGGGTTCGTGGCGCGCTGGATCAGCGGGTGGAAGGTCCACAAGGGCGTGCGCGGGGTCATGCCGGTCGTCGTCATCCCCCTTCTCTCGACCCTCATCACCGCGGGCCTGTTCATCACGGTCCTCGGCCGGCCGATCAAGTGGCTCATGGACGGGCTCAACTCGTGGCTCGGCGGGCTCGCCGGCGGTGGAGCCATCGTCCTGGGCCTCATCATCGGCGCAATGATGGGCTTCGACCTCGGCGGTCCGGTCAACAAGGTGGCCTACACCTTCGGCACGACGGGTCTGGCCGCGGCCGGGACTGCGACCGACGCTCCGCAGCTCAAGGTCATGGCAGCCGTGATGGCTGCGGGGATGGTCGCCCCGCTCGCCATGGCGCTGGCCACGACGCTGCGCCCGGCGCTGTTCACCGAGCCCGAGCGTGAGAACGGCAAGGCAGCCTGGCTGCTCGGCGCGTCGTTCATCTCCGAGGGAGCCATCCCGTTCGCCGCAGCCGACCCGGTGCGCATCATCGTCTCGTCGGTCGTCGGTTCCTCCGTCACGGGTGCGCTCGTCATGGCCTTCGGATCCACGCTGCGCGCTCCGCACGGCGGCATCTGGGTCCTCCCGCTCATCGGCAACCCGCTGATGTTCGTGCTGTCCATCGTCGTCGGTGTCGTCATCACGGCCCTGATCGTCGTCGTGCTCAAGTCGATGGGCGCCAAGGCTCCCGCGACCGCGGCCGCCCACTGATCGCTCACTGGGCGAAGTGAAACGACGTGCGGCGCGGTGAGCTGCTGCTCCCGCGCCGCACGGCATACCGCACCACCGCCGCACGGCATACCGCCCCACTAGAGTCCCCTTCAGGCACACCCGAAAGGACCCACCCATGGCAACCCGCACCGTCTCCATCGCCTCGTCCGTCGGCCTGCACGCCCGCCCCGCGGCCCTGTTCGTCCAGGCGGCCAGCGCGACCGGCCTCGACGTCGAGATCGGCCGCGTGGGGGAGGAACCCGTGGACGCCACGAGCATCCTCGGCGTCATGGCCCTCGGCGCCAAGCACGGCGAGCAGGTCGTGCTCACCGCCGACGGCGACGGGGCCGACGCAGCCCTCGACTCGCTCGTCGAGCTGCTCTCGCGCGACCTCGACGCGGAGTGACCCACCATGACTGATGCCCCACGCGGCATCGGCGTGAGCCCCGGAGCGGCGGTCGGAACGGTCATCCAGGTCCGGCCGCCGGTCCGACCTCCCGAGACCGAGCCCGCCCCCGCCGACCCGGCGGCCGAACACCAACGCGTCAAGGACGTCTTCGAGTCGGTCGCCCAGACCCTCGAGGAGCGCGCCGCCGGCGCCGACGAGACCGCCCAGCAGATCCTCACCGCCACCGCCCTCATCGCCCGCGACAAGGGGCTGCAGAAGAGCATCGGCAAACACCTGGCGGCCGGCCAGGGCCCGACGACGGCAGTGACCAGTGCGGTCGCGGAGTATGCCGCGCAGTTCGAGGCCCTCGGCGGGTACTTCGCCGAACGGGTCACCGACCTCAAGGACGTGCGCAACCGAGCGGTCGCCCGGCTGCTCGGCCACGAGGACCCCGGCGTCCCGGACTTCCACGTCCCGAGCGTCGTCGTGGCCCACGACCTCGCGCCGGCCGAGACCGCGACCCTGTCCCCCACCCTCGTCCGCGCCATCGTCACCGAGGCCGGCGGGCGCACCAGTCACACGGCGATCCTCGCCGCCCAGATGGGTATCCCGGCGGTCGTCCAGTTCCACGGCGCGACCGAGATCCCCACCGGCACCATCGTCGCCGTCGACGGCGACTCGGGCGAGGTCACCATCGACCCGAGCCCGGAGTACCAGAAGGAACTCGTCGGCAAACGCGAACGCCGCCGCACCGCCCTGGCCGGGTCGGCCGGTCCCGGTAAGACCCAGGACGGGCACCCGATCGCCTTGTTGGCCAACATCGGCGGCGTCGAGGACGCCGTGTCGGCGGCGGCTCAGGACGTCGAGGGCGTGGGCCTGTTCCGCACCGAGTTCGTCTTCCTCAGCCGCGACACGGCCCCGACCCTCGCCGAGCAGACCGACATCTACGCCAAGGTTTTCGAGCCGTTCGGCACCCGCCGTGTCGTCGTGCGCACCCTCGACGCCGGTGCGGACAAGCCGCTGGCGTTCGCCGACCTGGGCCCCGAGGAGAACCCCGCGCTCGGCAAGCGTGGCCTGCGGCTGCAGGCCCTGCGCCCCGAACTGCTCGACACCCAACTTGCCGCCCTCGCGGCCGCGGCGGCGAAGACCCCCGCCGAGGTCAAGGTCATGGCCCCGATGGTCGCGACGCCCGAGGAGGCCGCGTGGTTCGCCCGCCGGGTGCGCGAGCACGGCCTGCCGTCGGTCGGCGTGATGATCGAGGTCCCCGGCGCGGCCCTGCTCGCCCGGTACGTCCTCGCCGAGGTCGACTTCGCCAGCCTCGGCACGAACGACCTCGCGCAATACACCATGGCGGCCGACCGCATGGAGGGCGAGCTGTCCGACCTGCTCGACCCGTGGCAGCCGGCGGTCCTGCAGGTCATCGGCCACGCCTGCGACGGCGCCAAGGTCGCCGGCAAGCCCATCGGCGTCTGCGGCGAGGCCGGTGGCGACCCGCTGTTGGCACTCGTCCTCGCCGGGCTCGGCGTGGGCAGCCTCTCGATGGCCCCGTCCAAGGTGTCGATCGTCCGCTACGCCCTGTCGCGCCACACCCTGGCCACCTGCCACGGCATGGCCATGGCGGCTCTCGAATCGCGCACCGCGGCCGACGCCCGCGAGTCCGTGGTCGCGCTGGGCCACCCCGAAGTGGTCGCCTTGCTGTAGGTCGCACACACCTGTGACGCCCGCCAGCCGGTATGCCGGTCGGCGGGCGTCGCGCGTGTGGCACCGTGGATCCCGTGACCGACTCCCCCGCCGCCGCCGGCGGCCCCCTCGCCGGGCTGCGCGTCGTCGAGTTCGCCGGCCTCGGGCCGGCCCCGTTCGCCGCGATGATCCTCGCCGACCTCGGCGCCGAGGTCGTCTGCATCGAGCGCGCCGCCGGTGGCACGGACCTCGCCCAGACACCGCTGCTGACCCGGGGTCGGCGCAGCATCGTGCTCGACCTCAAGTCCCCCGAGGGCCTGCGGGTAGCTCGCGCCCTCGTCGGCACCGCGGACCTGCTCGTCGAGGGCTTCCGCCCCGGGGTCATGGAGCGACTCGGTCTCGGACCGGCCCAAGCCCTCGCGGACAACCCCCGCCTCGTGTACGGGCGGGTCACCGGCTGGGGCCAGGAGGGCACGATGGCCGGGTATGCCGGTCACGACCTTGCCTATCTCGCCCTCTCCGGTGCCCTCGCCGCGACCGCCCGCGACGACCGGCCCGGGCAGATCCCCCGCCCGCTGGTGCCCGGCGCCCTGCTCGGCGACCTCGGCGGAGGCGCGCTGCACCTCGTCGTCGGGCTGCTCGCCGCGCTGCACGAGGCCGGCCGCAGCGGCCAGGGCCAGGTGATCGACGCTTCGGTCCTCGACGGCACGGCATACCTCACGACGTTCGTCCACGCACTGCGCGATCGCGGGTTCTGGAACGACCCGCCCGGGCACAACCTGCTCGACTCCGGGGCGCCGTACTACGAGGTCTACGAATGCGCCGACGGCCGCCACCTCGCGGTCGCTCCCATCGAGGACGGCTTCTACGCCGAACTGCTGCGCCGCCTCGACCTCGACCTGCCGCCCGAGGACCCCCGGCATCCCGAGCGCCGGCAGGACCGGGCCACCTGGCCCGCGGCGAAGGCCGCCTGGGCGGGCCTGTTCGCCACCCGGACCCGCGACGAGTGGGCCGCGCTGCTCGAACGCTCGGACGCCTGCGTCGCCCCCGTCCTCGACCTCACCGAGGTCCCCGGCCACCATCACGCGGCCAGCCGCGCGGCATACCTCGAGGTCGGTGACCACCGGCTCCCCGCTCCGTCACCGAGGTTCTCCAGAACCCCGAGCCAGCCCGGCGACATTCCGCACCGCGGCAAGGACACCGACAGGATCCTCGCCGAACTCGGCTACTCCGCGGCCGAAATCGCCCGCCTCCGGGCCAGCCACGCGGTCGGTTGATAGCTGCACCACCGCCACGGGCCTACCATGACCAGTGTGCGTCCGTCGACGGTGACGGAACGGTGGCGTGAAGGCAGAGTGACCAACAGATGAGCAAACCAGTCCAAACACTGGAACGCGTGGTCATCAGGTTCGCCGGGGACTCCGGTGACGGGATGCAGCTGACCGGCGACCGGTTCACCTCCGACTCGGCGTTCCACGGCAACGACCTGTCGACGCTGCCGAACTACCCCGCCGAGATCCGCGCGCCACAGGGCACCCTGCATGGCGTCTCGAGTTTCCAGCTGCACTTCGCCGACCACGACGTGCTCACCCCGGGCGATGACCCAGACGTCCTCGTCGCGATGAACCCGGCCGCGTTGAAGGCCAATCTCGCCGACATCCCCAGAGGCGCCACCGTCATCATCGACACCGACGAGTTCACCCCGCGAAACCTCGGCAAGGTCGGCTACGCCGTCTCGCCCCTGACCGACGGGTCGCTCGACTCTTACCACGTGCACGCACTGGCGCTGACGTCGATCACCGTCGAGGCCCTCGCCGAGCACACCTCGCTGACCCGTAAGGACAAGGAACGGGCGAAGAACATGTTCGCTCTCGGCCTGCTGTCCTGGCTTTACACCCGGCCGACCGAGGCCACCGAGCGGTTCCTCCAGACGAAGTTCGGCGCCAAGCCGGCCTTGCTCGCGGCCAATCTCGCCGCCTTGCGCGCCGGCATCCACTACGGCGAGACCACCGAGGACTTCGCGCACACCTACGAGGTCGCCCCGGCGGCGATGCGCACCGGGACCTACCGCAACGTCACCGGAAACGCGGCGCTCGCCTACGGTCTGGTCGTCTCGGCCGCCAGGGCCGGCCTGCCCGTCGTCCTGGGCAGCTACCCGATCACCCCGGCCTCGGACGTGCTGCACACCCTTTCGGGCCTCAAGCACCTCGGCGTGACGACGATCCAGGCCGAGGACGAGATCGCCGGCGTCGGCATGGCTCTCGGCGCGTCGTTCGGCGGCGCCTTGGGCGTGACGTCGACCTCGGGTCCCGGACTGTCGCTCAAGGCCGAGACCATCGGCCTGGCGGTGTCGCTCGAACTGCCGCTCATCGTCATCGACGTCCAACGCGGCGGGCCGTCCACGGGGCTGCCGACGAAGACCGAACAGGGCGACCTGCTCCAGGCCCTGTACGGGCGCAACGGCGAGTCGCCGGTGGCCGTCCTTGCACCCCAGTCCCCGGTCGACTGCTTCGACATCGCCGTCGAGGCCACCCGCATCGCCACGGCATACCGCACGCCCGTCGTCGTCCTGTCCGACGGCTACCTCGGCAACGGGTCCGAGCCGTGGCACCTGCCCGACGTCGCGGCCATGGCCGACCTCACCGTCGACTTCGCGACCGGGCCCAACGGCACCGACGCCGACGGCAACCCGGTGTTCTACCCCTACGCTCGCGACCCGCAGACCCTCGCCCGCGCCTGGGCCATCCCCGGCACACCGGGTCTGGAACACCGCATCGGCGGCATCGAGAAGGCCGACCTCACCGGTGAGATCAACTACGAGCCGGACAACCACGAGCTGATGACCAGCCTGCGCGCCGCGAAGATCGACGGGATCGCCACGACGATCCCCGACCTCGCCGTCGACGACCCGACCGGCGACGCCGAGCTGCTCGTTCTCGGCTGGGGGTCCACCTTCGGCCCGATCGCGGCGGCCACCCGCCTGGTGCGCCAGCGCGGTATTAAGGTCGCCCAAGCCCACCTGCGCCACCTCAACCCCTTCCCGCGCAACACCGGCGAGGTGCTGCACCGCTACCGCAAGGTCGTCCTGCCGGAAATGAACCTCGGCCAGCTCGCGCTGCTGCTGCGCGCGAAATACCTCGTCGACATCCAGAGCTACTGCGTCGTTCGCGGTTTGCCCTTCCGCGCCAACGAACTGGCCGACGTGTTCTCGGCCGCCCTCTCGAGCCCGGAGGCCGTGAAGTGAGCATCGATCTCGGTATGCCGTCGACCGGCATCTCCCTCGTCCCCACCATCGACCCGGGCGCGCCGGCACCGACGAAGAAGGACTTCACCTCCGACCAGGAGGTGCGCTGGTGTCCCGGATGCGGCGACTACGCGATCCTCGCAGCGATGCAGGGCTTCCTGCCCGAGCTGGGACTGCGCCGCGAGAACATCGTCTTCATCTCAGGCATCGGGTGTTCCTCGCGCTTTCCCTACTACCTCGACACGTATGGAATGCACTCGATCCACGGCCGCGCCCCGTCGATCGCCACCGGCCTCGCGGTGGCCCGCGAGGACTTGTCGGTGTGGGTCGTCACCGGTGACGGCGACGCCCTCTCGATCGGGGGCAACCACCTCATCCACGCCCTGCGGCGCAACGTCAACATCAAGATCCTGTTGTTCAACAACGAGATCTACGGCCTGACCAAGGGCCAGTACTCGCCGACCTCCAACGTCGGCACGGTGACCAAGTCCACGCCGATGGGGTCTGTGGACACCCCGTTCAACCCCGTGTCGGTGGCTCTGGGCGCCGAGGCGACCTTCGTGGCCCGGTCGCTGGACTCCGATCGCAAACACCTCACCGAGATCCTCAGGGCCGCGGCCGAGCACCGCGGGTCCGCGCTCGTGGAGATCTACCAGAACTGTCCGATCTTCAACGACGGGTGGTTCCACGTGCTCAAGGACCGCACCGAAGCCCAGGCCCGCATCCTCGCCCTGCGCGACGGCGAACCGGTGCGCACGAGCGACTCGGTCCTGGTCCGCGCCGACGACGGGTCGTTGCAGGTCGTCCCCGAGGCCGATGCCGATCCGGCCCGGGTCGTCGTCCACCACGCCGATACCCCCGACAGCTCGGGCGCCTTCGCCCTGAGCCGGCTGTCCGACCCGACGCTGCGACACGTCCCGATGGGGATCTTCCGGCGGGTCTCACGCCCGACCTACGACGATCTGGTGCGCGCCCAGGTGACCCGGGCACGCGCCGGGGCGCAGGGTCCCGCGACCGACGAGCAGCTCACCGCGCTGCTCGCGGGCCGCGACACCTGGACCATCGAGGAGTGACCGAAACCGACCCCGTCGGCCATCCGAGCCAGCTTCGCCCCGGGCTGCTCTACGGATTCGCGGCATACCTGCTGTGGGGCGGCTTCCCCTTCTTCTTCGTCAGCGTCAAGCCGGCCGGGCCATGGGAGATCCTCGGCCAGCGCATCGCGTGGACCTTCGTCGTCTGCGCGGTCGTGCTGCTCGTCCGACGCGACCTCGGGTGGATCCGCCCGGTCTTGCGCCGCCCGCGGCTGGTCGGCGGACTGGCCCTCGCCGCGGGGCTGATCGCCGTCAACTGGGTCGTCTACGTCAACGCGGTGATCACCAACCACACCAGCGAGGCCGCACTCGGGTACTTCCTCAACCCGCTCATCACCGTCGCGCTCGGCGTGCTCGTGTTGCGCGAGCGGTTGCGGGTCCTGCAGTGGACCGCCGTCGCCATCGGGACGGTGGCCGGAGTGTTCCTCGCCGTCGTCGCCGGCCAGGTCCCGCTCACCGCGCTCGCCCTGGCGGTGAGCTTCGCCCTGTACAGCCTGGCGAAGAACCGCGTCGGGGCCAGTCTTCAGGCCCTCCACGGCTTGGCCATCGAGACCACCGTGCTGCTGCCGATCGCCTTGGTGCTCCTGATCCCGATGGCCGGCATGCTCGGCACGACGTTCGTCGGTTACGGTTCGCTGCACACCGCGCTGCTCGTCCTGTCCGGCCCCGTGACTGCCGCACCGCTGCTGCTCTTCGCGGCTGCCGCGCGACGGGTCCCCCTGGTGACCATCGGACTGTTGCAGTTCCTCACCCCGGTCATGCAATTGCTGGCAGCGCTCGCGCTCGGTGAACACGTCTCGCCGGCCCGGTGGGCCGGCTTCGGTATCGTCTGGCTCGCCCTGGCCGTGCTCACCGTGGACATGCTCCGGCAGCGTCCGTCACGATGACGCCCGCTCGGCGCCTCGAGCACCGGGTCCCGGGAATGTGCGCCGACCCCGTCCGGCGTCGATAGCCTGGATTCGCCCGACCCCGCGACGAGGAGCTCCCATGCCGACCGAGGCAGCCATCCCGGCATCCACGCCGGGGGTATCCGAGGCGCCCGACGAGATGCTGCCGCGGATCGCGGTGCTCACCAGCGGCGGCGACGCCCAGGGCATGAACGCCGCCGTCCGAGCCGTCGTGCGCACCGGGCTGCATCGCGGCGCCCAGGTGTATGCCGTGTACGAGGGCTACCAGGGTCTCGTCGAGGGTGGCGAACGCATCAAGGCGCTGGACTGGTCGGACGTCGGGTCGATCATGAACCGCGGCGGCACCGTCATCGGCACCGCTCGATGCCCGGCCTTCCGGGAACGCCCGGGCATGCTCGTCGCGGCCCGTAACCTGCTCGAGCGGGAGATCGACCGACTCGTCGTCATCGGCGGCGACGGCAGCCTCTCGGGCATCGACGAGTTCCGCGAGCTGTGGCCGGGGCTGGTCGCCGAGTTGCGCGACAGCGGCGCCGTGGACGCGCAGGTGATCGATCGGCATCCGATCCTGCGCGTCGCCGGTCTCGTCGGCTCGATCGACAACGACCTCGTCGGCACGGACATGACGATCGGCGCGGACAGCGCGCTGCATCGGATCGTCGAGGCCATCGACGCGATCTCGAGCACGGCGGCCAGCCACCAGCGCTCGTTCGTCGTCGAGGTCATGGGCCGCCACTGCGGTTACCTCGCGCTCATGGGGGCGGCCGCCGGCGGAGCGGACTTCGCGCTCGTCCCCGAGGACCCACCGACCCCCGGGTGGGAGGACCGGATGTGCGCGCTGCTGCAGGCCGGCCGGGCCGCCGGGCGACGGGACAGCATCGTCGTCGTCGCCGAGGGAGCGGCCGACTCCGAGGGCAACCCGATCACCAGCGACGACGTCCGGGACCTGTTGCGTGAGCGCTTGGGCGAAGACACCCGGGTGACCATCCTCGGGCACGTCCAGCGCGGCGGCGCGCCCAGCGCGTTCGACCGGTGGATGCCCACGCTCGTCGGGGCGGCCGCCGTCGACGAGTTGCTCACCGCACCGCCGGAGGCCCCGTCGATGGTCCTCGGCCTCCAGCACAACCGGGTGTGGCGCGGACCGCTCGTCGAGGCGGTCGAACAGACCCGGTCGGTAGCGCGTCTCATCGCCGATCGCGACTACCCGGCGGCGATGCGATTGCGGGGCAGCGGTTTTACCGACATGGTCGGCATCTTCCGCGAGCTCAGCGAGGCGCCGCAGCACCGGACCGCCAGCCCGACCGGCAAGCGGATCGCGGTGCTCAACGTCGGGGGGCTCGCTCCCGGCATGAACACCGCCGCCTGGGCCGCGGTGCGGTTGGGGCTGGCCCGGGGGCACACCATGCTCGGCATCCGCGGGTCCTTCCGAGGGCTGCTCGACGGGCAGGTCCGGCCGTTGTCCTGGGGCGATGTCGAGGGGTGGCAGAGCCTCGGCGGCGCCGAACTCGGCACGAGCCGCTCGGTACCTGCCGACGAGGACCTGTATGCCGTGGGGCGGGCCCTGGAACGCGCGGAGATCGACGCCCTGCTCGTCGTCGGCGGATTCTCGGCATACGTCGCCGTGCATCGGATGTGGGCGGTGCGGGATCGATACCCCGCCTTCGGGTTACCCATCGTCGTCGTGCCCGCGACGCTGGACAACAACCTGCCCGGATGGGAGTCGGCGATCGGGGCCGATACGGCCCTCAACGTCATCGTCCAGTCGCTGGACCGGATCAAGCAGTCCGCGAGCGCCTCGCGTCGGTGCTTCGTCGTCGAGACGATGGGGCGCTACTGCGGCTACCTGCCGATGATGGCCGCCATCGCGACGGGTGCCGAGCGGGTGTACCTCCACGAGGACGGCATCACCCTGCGCGACCTTCAGGTCGACGTCGAGCGGATGAATGCCTCGTTCCGCGCCGGTCGCACGTTCTACCTCACGATCCGCTCGGAGTTGGCCAACCCGCTCTACACCACCGACTTCCTCGCCGCCCTGTTTGCCCAGGAGAGCGACCAACTGTTCGATGTGCGCACCGCCGTGCTCGGGCACGTCCAACAGGGCGGCAACCCCTCGCCTTTCGACCGGGTGCTCGCCACCAGGCTCACCTCCCGGGCAATGTCGGTCCTCGACGAACAGTTCGAGGCGGGCCGAGCCGAACAGGGCTACCTCGGCCTCGTGGACGACGGCGTCGGACTCGTGTCGTTCAAGGGTTTGGAGGACGTCGTCGACTGGCCCGTGCAGCGTCCTCGGCAACAATGGTGGCTCTCCTTGCACCGCGTGCTCGACGCGGTGGCCGACGCGACGCTCTAGCGCCTCGGCGCTACGGCCGGCCCGTGCACAGCCGTTGCTGGCCGGATCCCTCCCAGGACCTCAGGCCACCCGGTCGACGACGGAACCGACCAGGGCGGCCAGCGCGACCTTGGCCTCGCCGTCCGGCACGGGGTCGAGCGCGTCCACGGCCCCCCTGCCGACGCCTCGGGCGTGCTCGCGGGCCTGCTCGAGCGCCGGGTGGGCACGCAGCAGTCTCAGTGCTTCGGCGTGCCGCTCGGGATCGACGAGCGGGCCGCTCAGCAGCTCGCGCAG
The DNA here is from genome assembly GCA_037045045.1 of Dermatophilaceae bacterium. Lineage (GTDB taxonomy): Bacteria > Actinomycetota > Actinomycetes > Actinomycetales > Dermatophilaceae > Phosphoribacter. The sequence goes on along the minus strand of JBAOHL010000007.1, from coordinate 141,621 downwards.
GCGGGCGTCGTGCGGGTCCGTCGAGGCCTTGGCGTAGAGCACGGGGAGCGTGTCGACTCCCTCGCGCAGGTCGGTGCCGGGAGTCTTGCCGCTGGCACCGGATTCGGAGGCGATGTCGATGATGTCGTCGGCGAGCTGGAAGGCCACGCCGAGGCGTTCGCCGTACTCGCGCATCGCCGCGACCGTCGCGCCGTCCCCGCCGCCGAACATCGCGCCATACCGCGCCGCCGTGGCGATGAGCACCCCGGTCTTGTCGGCGAGCACGCCGAGGTAGTAGGCCACCGAGTCGACGCCCTCCGGGCGCGGCCGGGCGTCGCGGATCTGACCGGCGCACAACCGCACGAACGTCCGGGCCTGGATGAGCACCGCCTCGGCGCCCAGGCCGGCGACGACCTCGGATGCCTTGCCGAACAACAGGTCCCCGACGAGGATCGCCGTCGAATTGCCGTATGCCGCCGGAGCGCTGGGCCGACCGTGCCGCACCGCGGCCTCGTCCATGACGTCGTCGTGGTACAGCGAGGCCAGGTGGGTCAGTTCGACCCCCACGGCGGCCGCCACGACCGCGTCGTTCACGCCGTCGCACGCCTCGGCGGACAGGAGGGTGAGCATCGGGCGCAGCCGCTTGCCTCCGACGAGCAGATGACCCGAGGCCCCGGCGAGGAACGGGTCCTCGTGATCGACGGCCTCGTGCAGCCGCGCCTCGACGCGGTCGAGCCCGGCACGCAGACGTTGAGCCAGGACCGGCGATACGCCGGGCAAGGCCAGCGTCGGGCCGGCACCGCTCATCGCAGGAACTGCGAGGCGTTGTTGGCCAGCAGCAGGACGAGGGAAGGAGCCACGCCCAGGACGAGCGTGAAGAGCGCCCCGACGGCAACCGCGGTCTTGGTCATCCAGGCCCCGTCGACCACGGTCACCGCGTCTGAGGTCGACTCGGTGAAGTACATGAGCACGATGATTCGGACGTAGACGAACACGGTGATCGCGCTGCACAGCAGCCCGACGACGACGAGGAAGGCCCCGGTCGCACCGCCGTAGCGCAGTGCCGGCGCGAAGACGGCGAACTTCGCGGTGAAGCCCGAGGTCAGGGGAATGCCGGCGAAGGCCAGCAGCAGGAACGCGAAGAGTCCGGCGGTGAGCGGGTGGCGCTTGCCGAGACCGGCCCACTGAGACAGGTGCGTCGCTTCTGCGCCCCCCTCGCGCACGAGGTTGATGACCGCGAACGCGGCGATCGTCGTCAACCCGTATGCCGCGAGGTAGAAGAGCGTGCCCGAGACACCCGCACGGTCCATGGCCAGCACCCCGACGAGGATGAAGCCGGCATGAGCGATTGACGAGTAGGCCAACAATCGCTTGACGTCGGTCTGGGTCACCGAGAGCACCGCCCCGGCGACCATGGTCAGCAGCGCGACGGCGACCAGCGCCGGCCGCCAGTCCCACAGGGCCGCGTCCACACCGGCATACAGCAACCGCAGGATCGCCCCGAAGGCCGCGGCCTTCGTCGCCGCCGCCATGAACCCGGTCACGGGGGTCGGCGCACCCTGGTAGACGTCGGGGGTCCACATGTGGAAGGGCGCCGCGCCCACCTTGAAGAGCAGGCCGATGGCCACCAGCAGGACACCGGGCACGAGCAGACCCTGGAGCTGACTGTTGGCCGCGCCGATGCCTGCGGCGATCTGGGAGAAGTACACCGACCCGGTGGCCCCGTAGACCAGTGCGGCGCCGAAGAGGAAGAAGGCCGAGGAGAAGGCCCCGAGGAGGAAGTACTTGAGCGAGGCTTCTTGCGAGAGAAGCCGGCGCCGCCGGGCCAGTCCGCACAGGATGTAGAGGGGCAGCGAGAGGACCTCGAGGGCGACGAACATGGTCAGCAGGTCGCCGGCCGCCGGGAACAGCAGCATGCCCGACACCGAGAGGAGGAACAGCGGGAAGACCTCACCGGTCATCGTGCCGGCCCGCTGCGCCGCGTCCTCTTGTGGGGACCCCGGCGTCGATGCCCCCATCGGCGTGAAGGCATCCGGCCCGGTGCCGCCGAGACGTTCGGCCAGGGTGAGGGCACCGAGCAGGGCGAACGCGAGAACGGCGCCCTGGACGAACAGGGCCGGGCCGTCGATGACGACGGCGCCGAGCAGGGGGCCGCCAGGTGCCACTCGCGTGCCGGCGGTGACCCCTTGGTGGTTGACGGCGGCGAGGGCCAAGGCGAGCAGGGCCCCGACGAGGGCAACGAGCGTGACGCCCACCTGCACGGCATACCGTGAGCGGCGCGGGACGAAGGCCTCGACGAGGACCCCGACAACGGCCGCCCCGAGGACGATGAGCATCGGCAACAGGGCGATCGAGTCGACCTCGGCCGCGACGAAGGCCGACGGCAGGGCGCCGCCCAGTGCGGGGCTCACTTGTTGCTCCCTTCGGCCACGGGCGCAGGATCGGTGACGTGGATCGACGCGAGGATGCTCGTCACCGCGGGCGTGATGGCGTCCAGCGCGGGCTTCGGATAGAAGCCCAACGCGACGAACAGCGCGATGAGCGGCACGGCGACCCACTTCTCCCGGGCGCTGAGGTCGGGCACCGCGACGTTGTCGGGCTTCGGGCCGGTCATCGTGCGCTTGTACATGAGCAGGATGTACAGCGCCGCGAGAATGATCCCCGTCGTCGCGACGACCGCGACGACCTGATGGCGTTGGAAGGTCCCGGCGAGCACGAGGAACTCCGAGAGGAAGGACCCCAACCCGGGCAGGGCGATGCAGGACAGGCCGGCCAGCAACCACACGCCGGCGAGCCCGGGCACGACGCGCTGCCACCCGCCGAAGTCGGGGATGCGCTTGCTTCCCCGCCGGCTGATGAGCATGCCGGCGAAGAGGAACAGGGCGGCCGTGGAGAACCCGTGGTTGAGCATGTACAGCGTCGAGCCGGTCCAGGACGTCGAGGTCACTGCGAAGATCCCCAGGACGATGAACCCGAAGTGGCTGATCGACGTGAACGCGATGAGCCGCATGATGTCGGACTGCCCGATGGCCAGCAGCGCCCCGTAAACGATGGAGACCAGGGCCAGGACGATGACCAGCGGTGTGGCCCACTGGCTCGCCCCCGGGAACAACTCCATGCAGAAGCGGATCATCCCGTAGGTGCCGACCTTGTCCAGCACGCCGACGAGCAAGGTCGCAGTCGCCGGCCGGGACTCGGCCGCGGCGTCCGGCAGCCAGGTGTGGACGGGGACCATCGGGGCCTTGACCGCGAAGGCGAAGAAGAAGCCGAGGAAGATGAGCTTCTCGGTCCCCGGGGCGATCGTCAGGCCGGTCAGGTTCGACAGCAGGAAGCCCTGGGAACCGCCGGGACCGTTGCTGTAGAGGGCGATGACCGCCGCGAGCATGATGAGCCCGCCCGCCAGCGAGAACAGCAGGAACTTCACCGCGGCATACTGCCGACGAGGCCCGCCGAACTGGCCGATGAGGAAGTACACCGGGATGAGCATCGCCTCGAAGAAGACGTAGAACAGGAAGACGTCGGTCGCGGCGAAGACACCGATCATGAACGTCTCGAGGACGAGCATCAGGGCGAAGTAGTGCCGCTCGCGATGGGCTTGCTCGGGGGGCAGGTCGTTCCAGGCGGCGACGAGGCAGATCGGGACGAGGACGGCAGACATGACGATGAGGGCCAGGGCGATGCCGTCGACGCCGAGGGCGTAGCTCACGCCGAACTGCTGGATCCACGCGTGCTCTTCGACGAACTGGAACTTCGCCGCCGAGCCGGGCTGGAACTGCAGGGCCATGGCCACGGTAAGGACGAGCGTGACGACGGAGACTCCGACGGCGATGTGCTTGGCCCAGTCGGCCAGCTCCTGGATCATCCAGATCGCGAGGGCCCCGAGGAGCGGCAGCAAACCGATGAGGGTCAGCCAGGGGAACGACGTGGTCATCACTGCATCACCCACACGGTGCCGAGGATGAGGACGACACCGAGCAGCATCGTCAGGGCGTAGGACCGGGCCAGACCGTTCTGGACCCGCCGTAGCCGCGAGGAGGTCCCGCCGACGAGCGCCGCCAACCCACCGACCGCCCCGTCGACGCCGCGCCGGTCGAGGAAGTCCAACGCCCGGGTGATGTGGATCCCGGGACGCATGAGCAGGCCCTCGTTGACCTGGTCCTGGTAGAGGTCGTTGCGCGCGGCCCGGGTGAGCAGATTGCCGGCCGGGGCGGTGCGGGGCACCCGGTCACGCCAATAGCGCATCCACGCCAGCCACACGCCGCCGGCGACGAGCGCGAGGGTGAGCACGACGATGACCCACACCGGTAGGACCGGGTCGTGTTCGGCGCCCTCGTGGGCACCGACCGCCGGGGCTAGCCAGGAACTGAAGGCATTGCCGATCGACAGCAACCCGCCCAGCAGCGCCGAACCCACCGCGAGGACCACCATGGGCACCGTCATGACCTTGGGGGACTCGTGCGGGTGGGCGTCCTCGGGCCAGCGCTTCTCGCCGTGGAAGGTCATGAAGAACAGACGGGACATGTAGAACGCGGTGACTGCCGCGCCGATCAACGCGGTGAGACCGAACAGCCACGGGCGCCAACCCTCGCCGACGAACGCCGACTCGATGATCTTGTCCTTGGACCAGAACCCGGAGAACGGCGGGATGCCGAGGATCGCGAGCCAGCCGAACGCGAAGGTCGCCCAGGTGACCTTCATGGCCCCGGAGAGGTTGCCGAACCCGCGCATGTCGACCCGGTCGTTCATTCCGTGCATGACTGAACCGGCGCCGAGGAACATCCCGGCCTTGAAGAAGCCATGGGTGAGCAGGTGGAAGATCGCGAACGCGTAGCCGATCGGACCGAGGCCGGCAGCAAGCATCATGTAGCCGATCTGGCTCATCGTCGACGCGGCCAGGGCTTTCTTGATGTCGTCCTTCGCGCAGCCGACGATCGCCCCGAACACGAGGGTGATCGCACCGACGATGACGACGGCCAGCTGCGCTGTCGGGGCGGCCTGGAAGATCGCGCCGCTGCGCACGACGAGGTAGACACCGGCGGTGACCATCGTCGCGGCGTGGATGAGCGCGGACACCGGCGTCGGGCCGGCCATCGCGTCGCCGAGCCAGCTCTGCAGCGGGAACTGGGCGGACTTGCCACACGCGGCGAGCAGCAGGAACAGCCCGAGCGCGGTGAGCGCGCCCTGACTGGCGTTGGCGATGCCGGCGTTGACCGAGCCGAAGTCGACCTTGCCGAACTGCCAGAACATCAGCATGATCGCGACGCCCATGCCCAGGTCGCCGACCCGGTTGGCGACGAAGGCCTTGTTCGCCGCAGAGGCGTATGCGGGGTTCCAGTTCCAGAACCCGATGAGCAGGTAGGACGCGAGGCCGACGCCCTCCCAGCCGACGTAGAGCAGCAGGTAGGAGTCGGCCAGCACGAGCAGCAACATCGCGGCGACGAAGAGGTTGAGGTAGCCGAAGAACCGCCGCTTGTCGGGGTCGTGGGCCATGTACCCGAGCGAGTAGACGAGGATGAGCGAGCCGACGAACGTCACGAGCATGACGAACGACATCGACAGTTGGTCCACCTGCAGGCCCGCGTCGAGCTGGAACTGGCCAGCCGGCACCCACGAGAACAGCCGCAGGTGTTGACCGCGCTGCTCCGCCGGGCGCCCGATCATCTGGGCGAGGATGGCCACGCCGACCCCGAACGAGGCCCAAGACAGGCCCACGGCCAGGCCCGGGCCCCACGAGTCGGCGCGCCGGCCTCCGACGAGTAGGACGGCGGCACCCAACAGCGGCAAGGCGACCAACAGCCACGCGTATGCCGCGGGCCCGGTTGCGGCGGCCAGCGCCGCGCCCTCGTCCGCGACCGGCATACCGGCCAGAGGAGTGAGGAAGGAGATCACGGCGCCACGTCCCTTACAGCTTCAGCAGGTTGGCGTCGTCGACCGAGGCCGACCGGCGCGCACGGAAGATGGCCATGATGATCGCGAGGCCGACGACGACCTCGGCGGCCGCGACGAGCATGACGAACAGCGCGACGACCTGTCCGTCGAGGTTGCCGTAGACCCTGGCGAACGTCACGAAGGCGAGGTTGGCGGCGTTGAGCATGAGCTCGATGCCCATGAACACGACGATGGCGTTGCGGCGCAGCAGCACCGTCGCTGCCCCGACGCCGAAGAGGGCCGCGGACAGGTACACGTAGTTGACGGGATTCACCGGGCGCTCCCTTCCTGGATCTCGCGCTCGGCCCGCAACTCGGCATCCGAGTAGGTCTCGGGAGCGGTGATCTGGTCGCGGGCCACGAGCACCCGAGAGACGGACAGCTCGCTCGGGCTGCCGTCGGGCAGCAGCGCCGGGGTGTCCACAGCGTTGTGCCGGGCGTAGACCCCTGGAGCGGGCAGGCCCGCGACGAGAACGTTGTCGCGCACCCGGCGGGCGGCCAGCTCGCGCTGGGTCGCCCGCGGAGTCAACCGCTCGCGGTGGGCCAGGACCATCGCGCCGAGGGCGGCGGTGATGAGCAGTGCCGAGGTGATCTCGAAGACCCAGACGTACTTGCCGAAGATCAGCCAGGCCAGGCTCGTGACGTTGCCCGGGTCGGTGTTCACGGCGTCCAGCCCGGCCATCGTCGGCAGGACGGTCGAGCCGATGGCGAAGAACATCAGCGCCACCAGAGCGAAGGCCAGGACGAGGGAAGCCACCCGTTGACCGCGGATCGTCTCGACGACCGAGTCGGCGGCGTCCACCCCGATAAGCATGAGGACGAAGAGGAACAGCATCATCACGGCGCCGGTGTAGACGAACACCTGGACGACGCCGAGGAACTGCGCCTGGGAGGCGATGTAGAGGACCCCCAGGTTGACCATGACGAACGCCATGCACAACGCCGCGTGGACGGCCTTACGGGCGAACAGCAGCCCGAGGCTGGCCAGCACCATGAGCGGGCCGAGGATCCAGAACAGCACCGCCTCGCCGGTTCCGGTCATCGGGTCGGCCCCCCTTCGCCGGCCAGGTCGGCCATGGCCTCGCTCTCCTGGGCCGGCGCCCAGGCCCGTTGGTCCTCGCTGGCTCGCTCGACCTTGCCGAGGTAGTAGTCGCGCTCGTCCGTTCCCTCGACCATGGGGTGCGGGGCGGCGAGCATGCCCTCTTGCAGGGGCGCGAGCAGCTGGTCCTTGGTGTAGATGAGGTCGGCCCGGTTGTTGTCGGCCAGTTCGTAGAAGTTCGTCATGGTGAGGGCCCGGGTCGGGCAGGCCTCGATGCACAGGCCACAGAAGATGCAGCGCAGGTAGTTGATCTGGTAGACGCGCCCGTAGCGCTCCCCCGGCGAGAACCGACCGCGCCCGCCCTCGGAGTCGTCGTTGTCGGCGCCCTCGACGAGGATCGCGTCGGCCGGGCAGGCCCACGCGCACAACTCGCACCCCACGCACTTCTCCAGGCCGTCGGGATGCCGGTTGAGCTGGTGGCGGCCGTGGTAGCGCGGCGCGGTGGGACGCTTCTGCTCCGGGTATTCCTCGGTGTAGACCTTGCGGAAGATCGTCGCGAGGGTGACACCGAAACCGCCGATGGGGGCCGGCATACTCTCCCCGAGCCAACCGGCGCGGGCCTGGGGCTTGTCGGGCTCCCGCGGCTGCGTCGAGGGCAGGTTCGGGTGGACCGGCTCGGCCGGCAGGTGGTCAGCCACCGAGGTTCTCCTTCACCGTCGACGCGGTGACCGATTCCGGCTCCGGGTGCGGTTCTCGCAGTCGCTGTCCGGGCAACGGCGGCACCGGATAACCACCGGCATACGGGTCGATCTCCTCCGGCTGGAGGACCAGTGCGGCGTCCCGGGCCGCAGCGGCCCGAGCGTCCCACGTCCAGGCTGCGGCCAGGACGACAACGGCGACGAAGACGACGAGCGCCACGGTCGCATAGGGAATCGCCCGACCTGCGAAGACGAACGCGCCCGTCCCGAACCACCCGTTCTGAGAGCCCCGGATAAAGGCGACGGCGACGACCCAGGCGAGAGTCACCGGGATGAGCAGCTTCCAACCGAACCGCATGAACTGGTCGTAGCGCACTCGGGGCAGGGACCCGCGCAGCCAGACGAAGAAGAACATGAACCCCCAGAGCTTGAGGGTGAACCACAGCACGCCCCACCAGCCGCCGCTCAGGGCATTGTCGCCGATGAGCGACACGAGCGGCGGGGCCTGCCAGCCGCCGAGGAACATCGTCGTGGCCAGCGCCGAGACCGAGAACATGTTGATGTACTCGCCGAGGAAGAACATGGCGAACCGCATCGAGCCGTATTCGGTGTGGAACCCGCCGACGATCTCGCCTTCGCCCTCGGCCAGGTCGAAGGGCAGCCGGTTGGTCTCGCCGACCATGGTGATGACGTAGACCCCGAACGAGAAGAACGCCGGGATGAGATACCACTGGCTCGACTGGCCGGCGACGATCTGCGAGGTCGACATCGAACCGCTGTAGAGGAAGACCGCGACGAGCGAGAGGCCCATGGCGATCTCGTAAGAGATGACCTGTGCGGTCGAGCGCAGCCCGCCGAGCAACGGGTAGGTCGACCCGGAGGACCACCCTGCCAGGACGATGCCGTAGACGCCGACCGAGGCCACCGCGAGCACGAGGAGCACGGCCACCGGGACGTCGGTGAGCTGCAGGGGAGTGAGATGGCCGAAGAGCCACGCCTTGTCGCCGAGCGGGATGATCGCGAAGGAGACGAAGCACATCGTCGCCGCGATGAGCGGGGCCAGCGTGAAGATGACCTTGTCGGCGTTGGCCGGAGTGACGTCCTCCTTGAACATCGACTTCATGCCGTCGGCGAGGGTCTGCAGCAGACCGAACGGGCCGTTGCGGTTGGGGCCCGGTCGCTGCTGCATCCGCCCGATGATCCGCCGCTCGAACCAAATGACGAGCAGCGTCGAAATGAGCAGGTAGACGAAGATCAGCAGCGCCTTGACCAGCGACAGCCACAGCGGGGTGTCGGAGAAGTCGGCGAGCGGGTTGTCCGTCGAGGACGGTATGCCGCCCAGGGCGCCGGACCCGACGGCATACGGGACGGCGAGGCTCACCGGGCACCACCCTTCGTCACGGTGACGCGGGCTCCCGCGTCGACCCCGAGCATGCGCCGGACCGCGCATCCGGCGGAATTGGTCGGCAGCCACACGACGCCCTCGACCATGCCCTCGGTGACCTTCGCGGGCACGGTGATCGCCCCGGTCGACGTCGACACGGTCACCGCGTCGCCGCAGCTCACCCCGAGCCGCTCCGCGAGGGCCAGGCCCAGCCGGGCGACCGCGCGGGGCGCCGTGCCGGCGAGGAACGGCTCGCCGTCCTGTAGACGTCCGGCGTCCAGCAGCGTCGGCCAGGTGGCCAGGACGACGTCGCCGAGGCCGGCCGGGGTGCGGGCGCTCAGGCCGGCCGGCACCGACCGCGCCCCCGACCAGGGCCCGAGGGCGTGCCATTGGTCGCGGATCTGGCCCTGGGTGCGTGTCTCGAGGAACGCCCCGAGCTCGCCGGCGAGCATGTCGAGCACCCGGTGGTCGCTCATCGCGTTCGTCGTCAAGGCCGCCTCGGACCGGCGCAGCCGCCCTTCCCAGTCGACGTACGTCGCGGCCTTCTCGGCATGCGGCGCCACCGGCAACACGACGTCGGCCACCTCGGTGACCGCGGACTCGCGGATCTCCAGGCTGACGACGAACGCCCGGCGCAGGGCATCGAGCGCCCCGGGGACGAGTAGGTCGCCGGGGTCCACACCGCCGACGACGAGGGCACCGAGCGCTCCGGATGCCGCGGCGGACAGGATCCCGGCGGTGTCCTTCGGGGCGGCCTCGGGCAACCCCTCAACCTGCCAGACCTTGGCGACTTCGGCGCGCGCCGCCGCGTTGGCGACCGGCCGGCCCCCGGGCAGCAGGGCGCCCAGGGCTCCGCTCTCGAGGGCGCCGCGCTCCCCGGCCCGCCGGGGGACCCAAGCGAGCCGGGCGCCGGTGGCGGCGGCCAGGTCGGCAGCCGCGGCCAGCGCGCCGGGCGAGGTGGCCAGGCGCTCGCCGACGAGGACGATCCCGCCGGCGCGCAGGGCCTGCCCGACCTCGGAGGTGGTCAGTCCGGCCAGGGCAGCGGCCTCGGCGCCTGGGACGGTGGGCAGCAACCGCCCGCCGAGCTTGACCAGGCCGCGGGTGGCGAAGGGCGCCACGGCATACACCGCGGTCTTGTTCTTACGCATCGCCCGGCGCAGCCGCAGGAAGACGATCGGCGACTCCTCCTCGGGCTCGAATCCGACGAGCAGCACGGCTCGAGCGGCGGACAGGTCCGCATAAGTCACCGCGCCGCCCTCCGGCCCGGTCGTCACGACGTGCTCGGCGAGGAAGGCGACCTCCTCGGCGGAATGCGGGCGGGCCCGGAAGTCGACGTCGTTGGTGCGCAACGCGATCCGGGCGAACTTACCGTAGGCGTAGGCGTCCTCGGCGCTTACCCGCCCGCCGACGAGCACGCCGGCCGACGACGCGGCCCGCAGGCCGGCCGCCGCCGCCGCCAGCGCCTCGGGCCAACCGACGACCTTGAGCGTGCCGTCGGGCTGACGCAGCAGCGGCATCTCGAGACGGTCGGTAAGGGTCGGGTAGGCGAACGCCCAACGACCCTTGTCGCAACTCCACTCCTCGTTGACCTCGGGGTCGGTCGCGGCCGCCCGGCGCAGCACCGTGCCGCGACGGTGGTCGGTGCGCAGGGCGCAACCGGACGCGCAGTGCTCGCACGCCGTCGGGGTGGAGACCAGGTCGAAGGGGCGTGAGCGGAAGCGGTAGGCCGCGCTCGTCAAGGCCCCGACCGGGCAGATCTGCACGGTGTTGCCGGAGAAGTAGGACTCGAACGGCGCGTCCTCGTAGATGCCGATCTGTTGCATCGCGCCGCGTTCGACGAGCTGGATGAACCGGTCCCCGGCGATCTGGTCGGAGAACCTCGTGCAGCGCTGGCAGACGATGCAGCGTTCACGGTCCAGCAGCACCTCGGTGGAGATGTTCACCGGCTTGGGGAAGGTGCGTTTGACATCCTCGAAGCGCGACACCGCCCGTCCGCTGGACAGGGCCTGGTTCTGCAGCGGGCACTCACCACCCTTGTCGCAGACCGGGCAGTCCAACGGGTGGTTGATGAGCAGCAACTCCATGACGCCTTCTTGCGCCTTGTCGATGCGCTCGGACTCGTGCTGGGTACGCACGGCCATGCCCTCGGAAACCGTCGTCGTGCATGCGGCCTGTGGCTTCATCGTGCCGTCGGGAGTGCCGAGGGTCTTGAGTACGCCGTCGAGGCCCGGCGTGGCCACCTCGACGAGGCACTGCCGACAGGCGCCGACCGGGTCGAGCAACGGGTGGTCGCAGAATCGCGGGATCTCGATGCCGACGAGCTCGGCGGCGCGGATGACGAGCGTGCCCTTCGGCACGCTCGTCGGCACCCCGTCGATGGTCAGCGAGACCACCTCGGGCTTGGGCACGTCGCCGGGCGCGGGGGTGGCGCTCATGCCTTCGCGGCCTCCTTCTCGTCCTCGTCGGCGTCGGCGCGCGCGAAGAGCACCGAACGCTCCGGGGGGAAGAGCTGGTCGGCCGGGGTGTGCAGACCAGCCTCGAACTCGTCGCGGAAGTACTTCACGCCCGAGGTGATCGGGCTGGTCGCGGCGTCGCCCAACGCGCAGAACGAGCGCCCGAGGATGTTGTCACAGATGTCGACGAGCTTGTCGACGTCGCCCGGCTGACCCTGCCCGTACTCCAGCCGCGTCATGATCTGACGCAGCCACCACGTGCCCTCGCGGCACGGCGTGCACTTACCGCAGGATTCGTGGGCGTAGAAGTCGGTCCACCGCGACACGGCCCGAACGACCGAGACGGTCTCGTCGAAGACCTGCAGTGCCCGGGTGCCGAGCATCGACCCGGCCGCAGAGACGGACTGGAAGTCCAGGGGCACGTCGAGGTGCTCCTCGGTGAAGATCGGGGTCGAGGAGCCGCCCGGGGTCCAGAACTTGACCCGATGGCCACGGCGCATACCGCCGGCGAGCTCGATGAGCTCGCGCATGGTGATCCCCAACGGGGCCTCGAACTGCCCGGGGTGGCGCACGTGCCCGGAGAGGCTGAAGATGCCGTGACCGGCGGAGCGCTCGGTGCCCATCGACTTGAACCACTCGGCGCCGTTGAGCAGGATGGCCGGGACGGAGGCGATCGACTCGACGTTGTTGACCGACGTCGGCCGGGCGTAGAGACCCTGCGCTCCGGGGAACGGCGGCTTGGAGCGCGGTTGCCCACGGCGGCCTTCGAGGGAGTCCAGCAACGCGGTCTCTTCGCCGCAGATGTACGCCCCGGCGCCGGCGTGGATGGTGATGTCGAGCGTGACGCCGCTGCCGTGCACGTCGGTGCCCAGGTGGCCGGCGGCCCGAGCCTCGTCGACGGCGCGCAACAGCCGCCGATAGACGTGGACGACTTCGCCGCGCAGGTAGACGAACGCGTGCTCGCACCCCATGGCGTACGCCGAGATCGCCACCCCCTCGATGAGCACCTGGGGGGAGGCCATCATCAGCGGGATGTCCTTACAGGTGCCGGGCTCGGACTCGTCGGCGTTGACGACGAGGTAGCGCGGCCCGCCGTCCGGCGGGGACATGAACGACCACTTGAGGCCGGTGGGGAACCCGGCGCCACCACGACCGAGCAGGTTCGAGGCCTTGACGACGTTGAGCACGTCGGCGGCCGGCATGGCCAGGGCCTTGCGCAACGCGGCATACCCGCCGTGGCGTTCGTACGTCGCGAGCGTCCACGACTGCGGGGCGTCCCAATGCGCGGTGAGGACCGGGGTCAGGGTGTCGGTCACGTGGCCTCCTGGATGCTCGGCACCGGTGCCGTAGGCGGCTCGGGCGCGCTCCAGCCGCGCTCCTTGGCGATCCGCAAACCGAGCAGCGAGGGCTCGCCGGCACCCACACCCTCGTCGGCGCGCCCGTCGAGGAACCCGGCGAGGACCCGCGAGACCTCCTTGAAGGTGCACACCCGGTCGGCTCCCCGCGTCGGAGTGGCGCCCACGCCCTCGCGCAACGCCTCGATGAGGGCAATGGCCGATTCGGGGGTCGCGTTGTCGAAGAACTCCCAGTTGGCCATGACGACCGGGGCGTAGTCGCAGGCGGCGTTGCACTCGACCCGTTCGAGGGTGATCCGCCCGTCGGTGGTCGTCTCGTCGTGACCGATCCCCAGGTGTGCCGAAAGCGTCGCCCAGATCGCGTCGCCGCCCATGATCGCGCACAAGGTGTTCGTGCACACGCCGACGGTGTACTCGCCGTTGGGGTGGCGCTTGTACTGCGTGTAGAACGTCGCCACCCCGCTGACCTCGGCCTCGGTGAGGTCGAGGACCTGCGCGCAGAACTCGATCCCCCGGCCGGCGACGTAGCCGTCGACGCTCTGGACGAGGTGCAGCAACGGCAGCAGCGCCGAACGCTTCTGCGGGTAGCGGGCGATCACCGTCGCGGCGTCCGCGCGCAGCGTCTCGAGCACCTGCGGGTCGTACGGCGCCTTGCTCTCGGCGTCGACGTTCAGGTATCCGGAGGGGGCGACGCCCTCGTGGCTGGCCATCAGCGGTCCACCCCTCCCATGACCGGGTCGATCGAGGCGACGGCGACGATGACGTCGCCGATCTGGCCGCCCTCGCACATCAGGGCCGTGGCCTGCAGGTTGTTGAACGACGGGTCGCGGAAGTGCGCCCGGTAGGGTCTGGTCCCCCCGTCGGATACCAGGTGGCAGCCCAGTTCGCCCTTGGCGCTCTCCACGGCGACATACACCTGGCCGGGGGGCACCCGGAAGCCCTCGGTGACGAGCTTGAAGTGATGGATGAGCGACTCCATCGACTGGCCCATGATCTCGCGGATGTGGTCGAGGCTGTTGCCCATGCCGTCGCCACCGATGGCCAGTTGGGCCGGCCAGGCGATCTTCTTGTCGGCGACCATGACCGGCTCGCCCTGACTGGCCTGCAGCCGCTCCGCGCACTGCTGGACGATCTTCAGCGACTCGTACATCTCGTCGAGGCGGATGCGCAGCCGGTCGTAGGCATCCGCGCCGGTGCGGGTGACGACGTCGAAGTCGTACGTCTCGTAGCCGCAATAGGGTGCCGCCTTGCGCAGGTCGTGCGGCAGGCCGGTCGAGCGCAGGATCGGCCCGGTGATGCCCAGGGCCATGCACGCGGACAGGTCGAGGTGGCCGATACCGACCATGCGCCCGCGGACGATCGGCGCCTCGTTGAGCAGCAGCTCCAGCTCTCGGATTCCCTTGCGGATCTCGGGGACGACCTCGCGGATCTTGTCGATGGCCCCCGGCGGCACGTCCTGGGCGACCCCGCCCGGGCGGATGTAGGCGTTGTTCATCCGCAGACCGGTGACCATTTCGATGACCTGGAAGACCCGCTCGCGCTCGCGGAATCCGATGGTCATCACCGTCGTCGCGCCCATCTCCATGCCGCCCGTGCCGATGCACACGAGGTGGGAGGACAACCGGGTGAGCTCCATCATGAGCACCCGGATCACCGAGGCGCGGTCCGGGATGTCGTCGGTGATGCCCAACAGCCGTTCGACGGCCAGGCAGTACGCGGTCTCCTGGAACATCGGGGTGAGGTAGTCCATGCGGGTGCAGAACGTCACCCCCTGGGTCCAGGTGCGGAACTCCATGTTCTTCTCGATACCGGTGTGCAGGTAGCCGATGCCCGCCCTGGTCTCGGTCACCGTCTCGCCGTCGAGCTCGAGGATGAGGCGCAGCACCCCGTGCGTCGACGGGTGCTGCGGGCCCATGTTGACGACGATGCGCTCCTCGTGCAGCGCGGTGGCCTCGTCGACGAGGTCGTCCCAGTCGCCGCCGCCGGCGTGGAACGTCGGGATCGTCTCGTCGTCCCCGCCGTGGTCGCCTCCGGTGGCGAAGCGGCCGGGGTCGTATGCCGTGTCGCTCATCAGTTGTACGACCTCCGCTGGTCCGGCGGCGGCACGGTGGCGCCCTTGTACTCGACCGGGATCCCACCGAGTGGATAGTCCTTGCGCTGCGGGTGTCCCGGCCAGTCGTCCGGCATGAGGATTCGGGTCAGCGCCGGGTGCCCGTCGAAGACGATGCCGAACATGTCCCAGGTCTCCCGCTCGTGCCAGTTGTTCGCCGGGTACGTCGCGACGATCGACGGCAGGTGCGGGTCGGCGTCCGGGCAGGTCGTCTCCACGCGCACGCGCCGACAGCCGTGGGTGATCGACAGGAGGGGGTAGACCGCGTGCAACTCCCGGCCGGTGTGCTGGGGGAAGTGCACGCCAGACACTCCCAGACACATCTCGAAGCGCAGCCCAGGGTCGTCGCGCAGCGCCTGAGCGACGACGGGCAGGTGCTCGCGGAACACGACGAGCGTCATCTCGCCGCGGTCGATGACGACGCTGTCCACCGCGTCCTCGTATGCCGTGCCCCGGGCCGACAGCGCGGCGGCCAGGCGGTCGGCGACCTCGTCGAAGTAGCTGCCGTAGGGCCGTTCGGACGCACCGGGGAGCAGGACCGGAGAGACCAGCCCACCGAACCCCGTCGTGTCGCCGTCGTCGCCGACGCCGAACATCCCGTCGCGTCGACCGACGAGGACCGGGCCGCCGCGTTCGGCGACCTCGGCGCCCGGCTGGCTTACCGGCATACCGGCCTGGCTCTGCGGCCCGCTCGCGTCGTCGGTCATGCAAGCAGCCCCTTCATCTGCAGCGTCGGGGTGGCGGCGAGGGCGGCCTGCTCGGCGGCCCGCGCGGCGGCCTCGCGGTTGACCCCGAGCGGCATCGTCTCGATCTTGTGGTGCAGCTGGATGATCGCGTTGAGCAGCATCTCGGGCCGCGGCGGACAGCCGGGCAGGTAGATGTCGACGGGGACGATGTGGTCGACCCCCTGGACGATCGCGTAGTTGTTGAACATGCCGCCCGAGCTCGCGCAGACGCCCATGGAGATCACCCACTTGGGGCCGGGCATCTGGTCGTAGACCTGGCGCAGGATCGGGGCCATCTTCTGGCTCACCCGGCCGGCGACGATCATGAGGTCGGCCTGCCGAGGGGTGGCCGAGAAGCGCTCCATGCCGAACCGGGCGATGTCGTAGTCGGGCGTGCCGACCGCCATCATCTCGATGGCGCAGCACGCCAGGCCGAAGGTCGCCGGCCAGATCGAGGCCTTGCGCATGTAGCCGGCCAACGCCTCCACCGTCGAGAGCAGGATGCCCGCGGGGAGCTTCTCTTCCAGACCCATTCCGCCTGCCTCTCAGTCCCACTCGAGTCCGCCGCGACGCCACACGTAGGCGTAGGCGACGAAGACCGTGACGATAAACAGGACCATCTCGATAAGGGCGAACAGCCCGAGCTGGTTGAACGCGACCGCGAACGGGTAGAGGAACACGGACTCGATGTCGAAGATGATGAAGAGCATCGCGGTGAGGTAGTACTTCACCGGGACCCGTCCGCCGTCGCGGTTGCGCGGGGACGGCTGGATGCCGCACTCGTAGGCCTCGAGCTTGGCTCGGTTGTAGCGCTTGGGTCCGACGACGAGGCTCAGGCCGACCGAGACGAGGGCGAACGCGGCGCCCAGACCCATGAGGAACAGCAGCGGGATGTAGGACTGCGTCGTCATGCCTCGCTCCCTCTCCGACCGGCGTCATGGCGGGCCTTCCCCATCCTAGGGGCGTGCGCGTGGCCCAGGACCACGGTGGTGGCCCCGCGGCATCGGCGCGTTCCGCGTGGCGACATCAGGCGTCCGGAGCCAGGGTCGACAGGGCGTGGATGAGCCGGTCGTCGAAACGTCGACCGGGCTCCTCCGGGAGGTTGGCCATGATCTTGAGCAGGAAGCGCATGAGGGTGTGCAGCGGCAGGCCGTAGCGGGTCGCCAGGCGCATGATCTCGGGCCGCCCGATCGCCCGCGCGAACCACCGGCCGAGGGTGAAGTATCCGCCGAGTTCGTCCTTCATGATCCGCGGGTATGCCGCGAGCGCCCGTTCACGGGCCGCGGCGCCGTCCCTGGCCAAGGCCTGGACGATGACCTCGGCGCCGACCCGGCCGGCCTCCAGCGCATAGTCGATGCCCTCGCCGTTGAACGGGTTGACCATCCCGGCGGCATCGCCGACGAGGAGCAGGCCGTCGGCATACAAGGGCGTGCGGTTGAAACCCATCGGCAGGGCAGCCCCGCGGATGGGGCCTCCGTCGGCGTCGTGTTCGAGCGACCACGCATCGCCGAGGGTGTCGACCCACCGGCGCAGGACGTCCTTGTAGTCGGTCTTGCCGAAGGCGCTGCTCGTGTCGAGGATGCCCAGGCCGACGTTGGTGCGTCCGTCGCCGAGCGGGAAGAGCCACCCGTAGCCGGGCATGAGCATCCGCTGGCCGGAGTCGTCGGTGGTCCAGAGTTCGAGGTGCGACTCGAGGTAGTCGTCTGGTCGTGGGGTGCGGTAGTACGCGCGCACCGCGACGCCCATGACCCGGTCGGTGCGCTTCTCCCGCCCGGCCGCGGTGGCCAGCCGAGAGGACACCCCGTCGGCGGCGACGACGAGCGGGGCGCGGTATGTCACGGTCTCCCCCGTCGGCCGCCCGCGCGGGTCGAGGCGTTTGGCGGTGACCCCGGCGACCCGGCCGCCACCGTCGTGGACCGGGGCGAGCACGCTCGTGCTCTCGTGCAGCCGCGCGCCCCTGGCCTGCGCGTGCCGAGCGAGAGTCTCGTCGAGCTGGGCGCGGGTCCGGACGAGGCCGTAGTCGGGGAAGGTCGCCGTGGTGGGCCAGTCGAGGGTGAGGGTGTGGCCGCCGCCGAAAATTCGCAGCCCCCGGGTGCGCTGCCATCCAGTCGTGTCGATGCCGAGGTGGACCAGTTCCTTGACAGCCCGCGGGGTCAGGCCGTCGCCACAGATCTTGTCGCGGGGAAAGGCGGCCTTCTCGAGCAGCACGACGTCGACGCCGTGCGAGGCGAGGTATGCCGCGGTCGCCGATCCGCCGGGTCCCGCGCCGACGACGACGACGTCGGCGGTCTCGGTGCTCGAGGCGGGCGCGGTCGCGCTGGTCACGGTCGGAGCTTTCGGGTCGTCAGGTGGGCGGTGGGCAACCGGTGCAGTCTACGATCCGCCGGGCGCCCTCCCGCGGCCGGTCGATCTGTCGGCGTCGCCGAGGTGGGCTTGAATCGCCCCGGGTGCACCCGACGTCGCGACCGAGGGGCGACCATGACGATTAGCCGGGGGCCACGGCGCGGTGCAGGGCGACGATCCCTCCGGAGAGATTGCGCCACTGGACCTGCCCCCACCCGCTGGCGGCGATGCCCTTCGCAAGATCAGCCTGGGCCGGCCAGGCACGGATCGACTCGGCAAGGTAGACGTAGGACTCGGGGTCGGATGAGACGCGGCGGGCGACGGCCGGCAGCTCCCGCATGAGGTAGTTGAGGTAGACCGTCCGAAAAACCCGGTTCGTCGGCTGGCTGAACTCGCAGACGACCAACCGTCCACCCGGCCTGACGACGCGGCGGAACTCTCGTAGGGCGGCGTCGACGTCGGCGACGTTGCGCAGCCCGAAGGACATCGTCACGGCGTCGAAGGCCCCGTCCGCGAACGGCAGCCGCATGGCGTCCGCGCCGGTGAACGGCAGGTCCGGGCGTCTGGCCCGCCCGACGCGCAACATGCCGAGCGAGAAGTCCGCCGGGACGACGTGCACTCCGGCGTCCGCGAACGGCTCCGAACTCGTCCCCGTGCCCGCCGCGATATCCAAGACCGTGTCGCCGGCGCCCGCCCCGACCGCGGCGACCGTGGCCCGACGCCACCACCGGTCACGGCCCAGCGACAGGATGTCGTTGGTGAGGTCGTAGCGGCGCGCCACGACGTCGAACATGCCCGCGACGTCGGATGGCTGCTTGTCCAAGCTGGCGCGGGTCATGGGCGCCATCCTCGCACCGCCGGGCCGACGGTTCCTCCGTCCGTACGCCAGGGGCCGGGCCGGCGCGCCCGGCTGTCGGCGGCCTGGAGCCCGAACCGCTCCGCGGTGAGGCCTGACGCACGATGGCCCGGGATCGGGTCGTCCGGGCCGTAGCATGACCCCTGATGTCCAGCATCCCCCGCGGCGCCGACGCGGTCGCCGCTCCGACGGCGCCGCTGGTCTGCCGTACCGTCGAGGCCAGCTCGCCGGGGGCGTTGCTCGATTTGCTGCCCGCCCTGCCCGACCCCACCGAGGTCCTGTCCTGGGTGCGCCGTGGCGAGGGCCTGGTCGGCTGGGGCCGGGCGGCGAGCTATCGCACCCGCGGCCCCCGGCGATTCGCCGAAGCCCAGCGCTGGTGGGAGGCGACCGCCCGGCATGCCGTGGTCCGCGACGAGGTCGGGCTGCCAGGGACCGGCCCGGTGTGCTTCGGCAGTCTCACCTTCGCCGACGACTCGGCCGACGAGGCGGTGTTCGTCGTCCCCGAAGTGCTCGTCGGACACCGCGGCGACCGCTGGTGGGCGACGACCGCCGGCGAAGGGCCGCTGCCGCCGCCGGCCCTGGCCCCGACGTGCGAACCGGACGCGCCGGCCGGGGTGGTCTTCGCCGACGGCGCCCTCTCCAGCGCCGACTGGGCAGCCCGAGTCGCCGAAGCAGTGCGGCGGATCAACCGCGGCGACCTCGACAAGGTCGTCCTCGCGAGGGACCTGCTCGTGCAGGCCGCAGAGCCCGTCGACCCCCGCTGGGTACTGCGCGCCCTGGCCGACCGATACGACAACACGTGGGTCTTCGCCGTCGACGGCCTGCTCGGCGCCACCCCGGAACTGCTCATCCGCCGCGACCGCGGCCTGGTGACCTCGCGCGTGCTCGCCGGGACGATCCAGCGCAGCGGCGACGACGCCCACGACCTCGGGCTGGCCGCCTCGCTGGCCCGGTCGAGCAAAGACCTCGAAGAACACGAGTACGCGGTCCGCTCGGTGGCCGAAGCGCTCGCGCCGCACTGCTCGTCGATGAACGTCCCCGAGTCGCCCTTCGTCCTGCACCTGCCGAACGTCATGCACCTGGCCACCGACGTCACCGGCGTCGCCGCCAACGGGGCGACGTCGCTGTCGCTCGCCGCGGCGCTGCACCCCACCGCTGCCGTCGGCGGCACCCCGACCCCCGACGCGGTCACGCTCATCGCCGAGCTCGAGGGCATGGACCGGTGCCGGTATGCCGGTCCGGTCGGGTGGATGGACGCCCGCGGCGACGGCGAGTGGGGCATCGCCCTGCGCAGCGGCTGCTACCTCACGCCCTCGACCCTGCGGATCTTTGCCGGTTGCGGCATCGTCGCCGGGTCCGACCCCGACGACGAGGTCGCCGAGTCCGACGCCAAGCTCGTGCCGATGCGCGATGCGTTGAGCGGTCGGTAGAGCCGGACGGCATACTCGGGCCGTGGACTCATCCACCGCCGCGGTGGCGGTCCTGCGCGCCCTGCTCAGGGGTGGAGTCCACGACCTCGTGCTGGCTCCCGGGTCGCGCTCGGCCCCGCTGGCCATCGCCGCGTATGCCGCGGACGCCGCCGGGGACCTGCGCCTGCACGTACGGGTCGACGAGCGTTCGGCCGGCTTCCTCGCACTGGGGCTGTCGATGGGTTCGCGTCGGCCCGTCGCGGTCGTCACGACCTCCGGTACGGCCGTCGGCAATCTGCTGCCCGCCGTCATGGAGGCCGCGCACGCGGGCCGGGGCCTGCTCGTCGTCTCCGCGGACCGCCCGGCATCGCTGCGCGGCACGGGAGCCAACCAGACGACCTGGCAGGAGGGCATCTTCGGGCGGTTCGCGCCGTGCCACGACCTCGACGTCGCGGCGACCGAGGACGAGATCCGCACCGCGGTCGCGACGCTGTGTGCGCGGCCGGGTCCGGGCCACCTCAACCTCCAGTTGCGCGAGCCCCTGCTCCCACCGGCTCGGCCGTGGTGGCCCGGTAACGGGTACGGGGAGGCGCCGGCCCACGGGACACGGCCGGGCACGGAGGCACCCGAGGTCCGACATCCCCGGCCGACCGCTCCCGGCGCTGCGGGGGCTGCGGTGGTGTCGCTCGAGCCCGGGCCACGCACCGTCGTCGTCGCCGGCGACGACGCCGGCAAGGCCGGGCGGTTACTCGCCGAGGCCGGGGGCTACCCGCTGCTCGCGGAACCGACGTCCGGCTCACGGGCCGGCGACCACGCGATCCGGACCTACCGGCTGTTGCTGCAGACCCCGTTGGCCGAGGCGATCGAGCGGGTGGTCGTGCTCGGCCATCCGACCCTGTCCCGTCCGGTGACCGCTCTGCTGTCCCGGCCCGACGTCGAGGTGTCCAGCGTCGTCGGGCGGTCCGGGATCGCCACCGACCCGGCGCGACAAGCCCACACTTTCACCGCGCCGCCCGTGGTGGCCGCCCCGGGTGACCCGGCCTGGCTAGCCCGGTGGCGCGAGGCCGACGCCCGGCTGTCCGCCGACGTGGACCGGTTCGTCGACGCCCTGCCCGAGCTCGACGCGCTCCACGTCGCCGCCGAGGTCGGGGCGGCGCTCGGACCCGGCGAGACATTGGTCGTCGGCTCGTCCAACCCGGTGCGCGACCTCGACCTCATGCTCGCGCCGTACCCGCCCCGGCAACGGCGGATGGTCGTGGGCAACCGCGGACTGGCCGGGATCGACGGGCTCGTGTCGACGGCCCTGGGCGTCGCGCTCGGCCGCGAGGGCGGCGGCCGCACCCTGGCGCTGCTCGGTGACCTCACCTTCCTGCACGACGCCAACGGCCTCGTCCTCGGCGCCGACGAACCGCGCCCGGACGTCACCCTCGTCGTCGTCAACGACGACGGTGGCTCGATCTTCGCCCTGCTCGAGCAGGGGGCTGGCGAGTATGCCGCGGCGTTCGAGCGGGTCTTCGCCACCCCGCACGGCGTCGACCTCGCGGCGCGCTGCGCGGCGACCGGCACGGCATACCGGCTCGCGCGGACCCGGGCCGAACTGCGCGACGCGCTCGCCGAACCGTCGTCCGGGGTCCGGGTTCTGGAGGCCCAGGTGTCTCGTGAGAACCGCCGCGCGACCGCCGAAGCCCTCACCGCCCTGGTCGGAGCGCGCTCGTGAGCGCCGACGGGTCGAGCGTCGCGCGGTCCTCGATCGCCATGGCCGGGGGCACGGTGGCCTCGCGGTTGCTCGGCGTCGTCCGCCAGAGCCTCATTGTCGTCGCCATCGGCCAGGGCCTAACCGCCAACGCGTTCACGACGGCGAACACGCTGCCGAACATCGTCTACATGATCGTGGCAGGGGGCGTGCTCAACTCGGTCCTCGTCCCGCAGCTCGTCAAGGCGATGGCCGCGCCGGACGGCGGACGCGAGTACACCGACCGGCTCGTCACCCTCGCGGTGAGCGCCTTCCTCGTGGTCGCCGTGGTGGCGACCGCGGCGGCGGGGTTGCTCGTGCGGGCCTACACCGACCGGCTGTCCGGCAGTGCGCTCGACCTTGCGGTGTTCTTCGCCGTCATCACCATCCCCCAGGTCTTCTTCTACGCGATGTACGCCTTGCTCGGGCAGATCCTCAACGCTCGGGGGCGGTTCGCCGCCTTCGGGTGGTCCCCGGCGATCGCCAACGTCGTGGCCATCGTCGGGCTCGTCGCGTTCATGCGCCTCTACGACGGGCACCGTTCGCCGCAGGAGTGGACCCCGGCGATGGTGTGGTGGTTCGCCGGCACGGCGACCGCATCGATCCTCGCCCAGGCCATCGTGCTCGTGTGGCCGTTGTGGCGCAGCGGGTTCCGCTGGCGGCTGCGCTTCGGCGTGCGCGGAGTGGGCTTGCGGTCCACGTCGCAGGTCGCCGGGTGGGCGTTCGCGGCCCTGCTCGTGTCGCAGGTCGGCTACCTCGTCGCGTCCCGGGTAATGTGGCTCGCTTCGGGCGGCGACACCGCCCCGCCGGAGGGTGCCCCGTTCGTGCCGGGCGTCGCGGTCTGGGCGAATGCCCTGTTCATCTTTATGGTGCCGCACTCGTTCGTCGCGCTGTCGATCATCACCGCGATGTACCCGCGGATCGGTGCCGCCGCCCACCAGGGCGACAAGCGCGCGCTGCGCCGGGATTACCGACGCGGCCTCGTGCTACCCGCGGCGCTGACCATCCCGGCCGCGGCGGCCCTGGTCGCCTTCGCCCAGCCGCTGACCAGCCTGCTGTACTCCAGCCGCAATCCCGCCGAGGTCCCCGCGACCGCGTTCGTCCTGGCCCTCATGGCTCCTGGCGTGCTCGCCTTCGGCGTCGACGTGCTCAACCAGCGCTTCTTCTACGCCCTCGAGGCCGGCCGCATCGCCTTCGTCGAGCAGTGCATCCTCACCGCCGTCGCCTCGGCGGTCACCCTCGGGTCGCTGGCCTTCCCGCCCGAGTGGACCGTGCCGATCGTCGCCGTCGGGCTGGTGCTGAGCAACCTCGCGGCCGCCGCGTACGGCATGGTCGTCCTGCGCCGGCGTCTCGGCCGGTTCGGCATCCGGCAGGTGCTGCGCCGGTGGCTGCGGATGGCGCTCGCGGCGGCGGGCGCGGCATACCTGGCCTGGGGGATGGTCCTCGTGCTCAGTCGGACCCTGCCGCCGGGGCGGTGGAGCGACGCGCTGGTCCTGCTCGCCGGCGGGACATTCTTCGGCACGTGCTACCTGCTGCTGGCCCGGGCGTTCCGGGTGCGCGAGATCGCGGTGCTGGCGGCTCCGATCGTCAACAGGCTGGACCGCCGAGACCCGGGGCGCCACCGCGACGACCCGGCCTGACCGGACGCTGCCGCGCGGACCCTCACGTGCGCGAGCCCCTGCCCGTCAGCCGAGCAGGTGCCGGTATGCCGCCTCGACGCGCCGGCGCCACCACGCCTGACGGTCGGGGGGTGCGCTCCATCGCTCGAGCAGCGCCTCGGCCGGGGCGACCTGCCGGACTCGCAGGACACCGCCCTCGGGCAGCAAGGGGTTAGCGACGACGTCCCCGGCGTACAGCGCCGCGGTGCCCAGCCCGCACGCGTAGGGCAGCTCGGGCAGGGCGGCGGCCAGCGCCAGGCCGGCCCGGATCCCCACCGACGTGTCCAGCGAGGAGGACACCACCGCCGGAAGTCCGGCGTCGGCGACGACCCGCAGCGCGGCTCGGACCCCGCCCAGCGGGGCCACCTTGACGACGACGAGGTCGGCGGCACCCTCGCGCGCCACCCGCAACGGATCGTCCGCCCGTCGGATCGACTCGTCGGCGGCGATCGGCACGTCGACGCCGTCGCGGGCGAGGTCGCGCCGCAGCGCCGCGAGCTCACCCACCCCCGCGCACGGCTGCTCGGCGTACTCCAGCCGGTATGCCGCGAGATCCCCGAGCGCCCGGCGCGCTTCGTCGAGGCCCCAGCCCCCGTTGGCGTCGACCCTGATGCCCCCGTCCGGCCCCAGCTGCGCCCGGACGGCGGCGACCCGGGCGAGGTCCTCGGCCAGGGTCTGGCCGGGTTCGGCGACCTTGACCTTGGCCGTGGTCGCTCCGGGGAACCGGGCGAGCACCCCGGCGACCTCGTCGGCAGCCACCGCCGGCACCGTCGCGTTGACCGGCACGACCTCGCGGCAGGGAGCCGGCCAACCCTGCCACGCCGCTTCGACAGCAGCCGCCAACCACCGAGCGGCCTCCGCCGGCGAGTACTCCAGGAACGGGTCGAACTCGCCCCACCCGACCGGGCCCCGCACCAGGGCACTCTCCCGGTGCTCGACCCCGCGAAAGCGCACCCGCAGCGGGATGCGCACGACGCGCATCCCGTCGAGCAACTCCGCCAGTGGCGGCAGACCGCCGGCCACCACGAGGTCCGAGGGAAGCGGCACGGAGGGGTTCAGTCCTCGCGGGCGGACAGGACGCAGAACTCGTTTCCCTCGGGATCGGCCAGGACCACCCACGACACCGTGGACTGGTCTTGCCCGACGTTCACCCGAGTCGCACCGAGGGAGACCAACCGCTCGACCTCGGCCGTCTGGTCGTCCCCGGTGTGCGGGGCGAGATCGAGGTGCAGGCGGTTCTTCACGGTCTTGCCCTCACCGACCGGGACGAAGACCCACCCGATCGCCTGACGCTCCCATGGGGTGGCGGCGTGCTCCTGCTCGGACCACCACCCCGGGACGATGACGACCTCGTCGGGGGCCTCGTAGCCGATCTGCCACCCCAGCGCCTCGCACCACCACCGGGCCTGGGCGGGCACGTCGCGGGCGTCGACGACGACGGAATACCAGCGCAACGCCATGCCCGAGATCGTCCCAGGGGCCCGGCGGCGGCGCCAGCCGATAACCCGGCATGGCGAGCGCACGGGGCGGGCTACCCTGTCGTGTCATGCCGTCGTCCCCCTCCCCCCTCGACCAGGCCCGCGCCGACTACGAGGCCTTGCTGGCCCTGAACCTGTCCCTCGACATACAGCGGGGACAACCCAGCGACGCCGACTTCGACCTGTCCGACGGGCTGCTCGACGCCGTCAAGCCGGGCGACACCGTCCAGGACGACATCGAGCTGCGCAACTACCCACCCGCCGGCTCCCGGGGCCTGCCCTCGATCCGGCGCCTGCTCGCGGCATACCTCGACGTCGATCCCGAGAACGTCCTGGTCTGGAACAACTCAAGCCTCGAACTGCAGGGGCTGGTGCTGACCTTTGCGCTCCTACACCCGCTGCCTGGCGCGACGCAGCCGGGGGGCTGGCTGCGATCGGGCACCGGAGGCCCGCCCAAGGTCGTCGTCACGGTGCCCGGGTACGACCGCCACTTCCACCTTCTCGAGACGCTCGGCATCGAGGTACTCAGCGTCCCCATGGCCGACGACGGACCCGACGTCGAGGCCGTCGCTGCCCTGGCCGCGGCCGACCCGCAGGTGCGGGCTCTGCTCTTCGTGCCGACGTACTCCAACCCCACCGGCGCGACGATCAGCACCGCGAAGGCCCAGCGGCTGGCCTCGATGCCGACGGCCGCGCCGGACTTCCTCGTGCTCGCCGACGACGCCTACCGCGGTCACCATCTGAGCGAGGACAGCGACACCCCAGTCGAGCTGCTGTCGCTGTGCCGCGAGGCCGGCAACCCCGATCGCGCGCTCGTCTTCGCGAGCACGAGCAAGATCACCTATGCCGGGGCCGGGCTCGGCTTCCTCGCGACGAGCCCGACCCTGCTCGCCTGGCTCAGCCGGTACCTGTTCGCCCAGAGCCTCGGGGCCAACAAGCTCGAGCAGGCCCGGCACGCCCGGTTCCTCGGCGACTACCCAGGCGGGCTGGCCGGCCTCATGCGGGCGCACGCGGCCCTCATCGCACCGAAGTTCGCCGCCGTCGACGAGGCCCTGCGCCTTGGCCTGGGCACCGACGGCCGGTATGCCGCGTGGTCGCGTCCGCGCGGCGGCTATTTCGTGTCGGTGGACACCGTCGAGCCTGTCGCCGCTCGGGTGGTCGCCCTGGCCAAGGCCGCCGGCGTGACGCTCACCCCGGCCGGCGCGACCTTCCCCGGCGGGCAGGACCCCAGGGGCGCCAACATCCGGATCGCCCCGACCCGCCCACCGCTGGAGCACGTGAGGGCCGCCATGGCGGCGCTGGCCGTGTGCATCCGGCTGGCGACCGAGGAACACCGCGCCCAGGCCTGAAGGGGCCGGGTCTCTGAAGGGGCCTGATCCGCGGGCCCAGACCGACTCGGGCGCACCACGCAACCCAACCGTGACGTGCGGTCCACGGCATACTGCCGAGTCCTCGACATGTCATGGAGCAGGCAGCAACTCGTGGAGTTGGCAGCAACTCGTGGAGCAGGCAGCAACTCGTGGAGTAGGCAGCAACTCATGGAGTAGGCAGCAACTCATGCAGCAGGCAGCAACTCGTGCAGCAGGCAGCAACTCATGCAGCAGGCAGCAACACCTTGAGTAGGCAAGATCTCGTGAAGCACTAGGTGATCTGGCGCGGCGCCCGCGATCCCGTAGCACGCCGCGACGTCGTCGCACGACGCGCACCTCGGGGCACCCCTTATCCTCCATGGCGTGACCAGCAACGCCGCCCGCCACGTGTCCGACACCTTCGACCCGTCAGTGTGGACGCCGGTGCCCGAGCTGGACGACCTCACCGACATCACCTACCACCGGGCCCGGGACCTCGGCTGCGTGCGGATCGCCTTCGACCGGCCCGACGTCCTCAACGCGTTCCGACCGCACACCGTCGACGAGCTGTACCGGGCCATGGACCACGCCCGGCGCAGCGCGGACGTCGGCGTGGTCCTGCTCACCGGCAACGGGCCCGGTCCGGCCGGCACCGGCAGCGCCGGCAAGTGGGCGTTCTGCACCGGGGGCGACCAGCGCATCCGGGGACGCTCCGGCTACCAGTACGCCAGCGGCGAGACCGCCGACACCGTCGACGAGCGGCGCGTCAAGGCCGAAGGCGGACGGCTGCACATCCTCGAGGTCCAGCGGCTCATCCGCACCATGCCCAAGATCGTCGTCGCCGTGGTCGGCGGGTGGGCGGCCGGGGGCGGGCACTCGCTGCACGTCGTCTGCGACCTCACCGTCGCCTCCCGTGAACACGCCCGGTTCAAGCAGACCGACGCCGACGTGGGGTCCTTCGACGCCGGCTACGGCTCGGCATACCTGGCCCGGATGGTCGGCCAGAAACGCGCCCGCGAGATCTTCTTTCTCGGTCGGGACTACTCGGCGCAGGACATGTACGACATGGGCGCGGTGAACATCGTCGCCGACCACGCCGACCTCGAATCGACCGCGCTGCAGGTGGCCCGCGAGGTCCTCGGCAAGAGCCCCCAGGCGCAGCGGATGCTCAAGTTCGCCTTCAATCTCGTCGACGACGGGCTCATGGGTCAGCAGGTGTTCGCCGGCGAGGCCACCCGTTTGGCGTACATGACCGACGAGGCGGTCGAGGGCCGCGACCAGTTCCTCCAGAAGCGCGACCCGGACTGGTCGCCGTTCCCCTGGTACTTCTGAGCCGCCGATGCCCCTGCTCCCGGTGTCTGCGGCGAGGCCGGTCGAGCTGCTCACCGCGCTCGTGTCGGCCATCGAGGGCGCCGGGCCGCCGATCGTCCCGTATGCCGCCGACGCGCCGGTTCCGACGTTGCCTCGGGTCCGGCGCGGGCAACTCCCCGAAGGCCTCGCAGCGGTCGTCGCGACGTCCGGATCGACAGGTGAACCCAAGCTCGTCCAGCTCACCGCCGACAACTTCCTGGCCAGCGCCCAGGCCGCGCACGCGGTGTTGCACGGGCCGGGGCAGTGGCTGCTGGCCATCCCCGCGCACCACGTCGGCGGCTTACAGGTGCTCGTGCGCGCGTGGCTCGGCGCCGGCCCGCCCGACGTGCTCGAGCCGGCCGGCGGATTCACCGCGAGGCGGTTCGTCGCCGCCGTCGCCCGGATGTCGGCGACCGGAAGCGCTCGGTACGTCTCCCTCGTCCCCACCCAACTGGGCCGGCTGCTGCAATCGGCCAGCGGTAGAGACGCATTGGCGGGGTTCGACGCGGTGCTCGTCGGCGGCGCGGCCACTCCCGCGGCCACCCGCGAGCAGGCCCGCGCGCACGGCGTCCGGCTCGTGCGGACCTACGGGATGTCCGAGACCTGCGGCGGTTGCGTCTACGACGGGGTACCCCTGCCGGTCACCGAGGTGCACATCGACAACGACCGTCACGTCGTGCTCGGCGGGCGGACCGTGGCGCACGGGTATCTCGGGAAGCGGGCCCTGAGCGCCGACCGGTTCCAGACCGATCCCGACGGTGTGCGGTGGTTTCGGACCGACGACCTCGGCGCGCTCGACGACACCGGGCGACTGACCGTCACCGGTCGGGCCGACGACCTCATCAACACCGGCGGCGTCAAGGTCGCCCCCGGGCCGATCGAGGACGCCCTCGTGCGGTTCGTCCCCGGGGTCCGGGACGCCGTCGTCGTGGGCGTCGCGGACCCCGAATGGGGCCAGGTCGTCGCAGCGGTGCTCACCCTCGTGCCGCACGCGTCGTCCACCCCGACGGTGGCGGACACCCGGGCGTTGTTGCGCGGCATCCTGCCCGATCACGCCTTGCCGCGCATCGTCGCCGTCGTCGACGACCTGCCCCATCTGCCCTCGGGCAAGCCCGACCGCGTTTCGCTCAGCGGGTTGCTCGGTGCGAGAATCGCACCCGAGGGCGGCGAGCGACGCTGACCGCAGCAGCCGGGGCAGGGAGGTGGGGCGGTGGCCAGAGTCGTCGTCGGTGTGGCCATCCTCGCGCTGACCCTCTACGCGCTGGTGGATTGCCTGCAGACGCCCTCGGCGCAGGTGCGCAACCTGCCCAAGTTCGGCTGGATCTTCCTCATCCTCGTCGTCGCCGTGATGGGCCCGATCGCGTGGTTGGCGGGCGGCCGGCCGACGGCCCGCCCCCCGGGGGTCCGGGTCTGCCGCCGGGGCGCCCGCGTGGCCCCGAGGACGATCCGGACTTCCTGCGTAACCTGTGAGGGTCGGCGCTGGTACCGCGTCCGACCGACCGGTCCAGCCCGGGCCGCACTCACCCGACCACCGTTGCATCGAGGACTACCCAGCACGCCATGGCCACGCTCTCGGAATGGATCGAGGGGGCGCGACCGCGCACCCTGCCCGCCGCCGTCGCCCCTGTCGCGCTCGGGGCTGGGGCCGCCTACGCCGACGGTTCCCTGTCGTGGGGCTTGGCACTGCTGGCCCTCGTCGTCGCCCTGTGTCTGCAGATCGGCAGCAACTACGCCAACGACTACTCCGACGGGGTCCGCGGGACTGACGCCGTGCGGGTCGGCCCGGTCCGCCTCGTCGGCCAGGGGCTGGCCGCCCCCACGACAGTGAAGGCCGCGGCATACGCGAGCTTCTTCTTCGCCGCCTTGTTCGGCATCGCCCTCGTCGCGCTCACCGAGACGTGGCTCATGCTGCTCGTCGGCGCAGCGTCGATCCTCGCGGCGTGGCGCTATACCGGCGGCGAGCGTCCGTACGGCTACCGCGGGCTGGGCGAGCTGTCGGTGTTCCTCTTCTTCGGCCTCGTGGCCACCCTCGGCACCCTGTACACCCAGACGCACCGGATCACGTGGGCCGGGCTGCTCGGCGCCGTCGGCGTCGGCGCGCTCGCCTGCGCGCTGCTCGTCGCGAACAACCTGCGCGACATCCCCACGGACACGGCCACCGGCAAGAACACCCTCGCTGTGCGCCTCGGCGATCGCCGCGCGAGGTGGCTGTGGGTCGGGCTGATCGCCGTCGCGGGCCTCGCCGTCGTCGGGGTCGGTATCTGGCACCCGGTGGCCCTCGTCGGCCTTGCCGCCTTCGTGCTGGCCTGGCGTCCCGCGGCGACGATCCGTTCCGGCGCGACCGGACCCGATCTCGTGCCAGTGCTCGCCGCGACCGGCCGACTGCAACTGGCCTACGGCCTGCTCTTCGGCGTCGGGATTGCCCTCACCCGCCACCTGTGAGGCCGGCGGCCCGATCGAGCCCGAGGTGTCGCCTGGCGTAGGCCAAGGCCTCGGCGAGGTCGGCTTCGCGCTGGTCCTCCCCTGAGCGGCGGGTGCTCACCTCGACGACGACCTCCCCCGCGAAGTCCGCTGCGGCGAGGTCCCCGAGCAGGGCCGAACACGGCTGCGTCCCGCGACCGGGCACGAGGTGTTCGTCGCGGGCCACTCCGGTGCCGTCGGCAAGGTGGATGTGGACGAGGCGCTCGCCGAGGGCGGCGGCCATGGCCAACGCGTCCGATCCCGATGTCGCGGTGTGCGAGAGGTCGAGCGTCACGTGGTCGTAGGGCATCGGGACCGGATCCCACGACGGCAGGTACGCCTGTAGTTCCCGCTGCCGGGCCCGCCAGGGGAACATGTTCTCGACGGCCAGCCGGATGCCGCTGTCGTGCTCGCGCCAGGCCACCCCGTCGGCGAACCCCTCGGCATACTCCCGCTGCCACCGGAACGGCGGGTGCAGGACGACGACGTCGGCACCGAGCGCCACGGCGAGGTCCACCGACCGGTCGATCTTGCCCCAGGGTTCGGTCCCCCAGACGCGCTGGGTGAGCAGCAGGGTCGGCGCGTGGATCGACACGATCGGTATGCCGTGGTGCTCGACGAGCGCGGCAAGCGCAGCGGCGTCCTGGGACACCGGGTCGGTCCACACCATGACCTCGACCCCGTCGTATCCCAGCCGGGCGGCCAGGTCGAACGCGACGGCGCAGTTGCCGGGGTACACCGAGGCCGTCGACAACCCGACGCGCACTCCCATGCCGACATTGTCCCCCGCGGCGGCCGGCTGCCGACGCCCGGGCGTCGGCGGTTCAGGCGGCTCCAGCGGTCAGACCTCCAAGTGGTCCAGTCGCCGCAGGATGACGCCCTCGCGCAGCGCCCACGGACAGATGTCGAGGGCGTCGACCCGCAGCAGGTCCATCGCCGCCTCGGCAACCAAAGCCCCGGCGAGCAGCTGGTGGGCCCGGGTGATCGACACCCCCGGCAACTGGGCCCGGTCCTTCGCGCTCATCGGGGCGATCCGTTCGATGACCGCCTTGAGGTCCTTACGCCGCAGGCTCCGGGCCGCGTAGATCCCCTCGTTGCTCGGCGCGGCTCCGGTGATCCGGGCCAGGGAACGCATGGTCTTGGACGTGCCGACCGCCCGGTTCGGCGGACCGAAACGAGTGAGGTCGCGGACCCGGCCGCCGATTTCGGCGCGCACCATGGCCCGAGTCGCCTTGACGTCGGCCGCCGTCGGCGGGTCTGCCGGCAGGTGGGTCCGGGTGATCCGACCCGCGCCCAGGGGCAGGCTCACCGCGGCATCCGGCTCCTCGTCGAGCCCTGACGCGAGCTCCAGGGATCCGCCGCCGATGTCGACGACGAGCACCCGACCGCTGGACCAGCCGAACCACCGCCGCACGGCGAGGTAGGTCAGGCGCGACTCGTCACGTCCGGAGAGCACCTCGAGGTCGATGCCCGACTCGGCGACGACCATCGCGAGCACCTGTTCGCCGTTGGGCGCCTCGCGGATCGCCGACGTGGCGAACCCCATGAGGTCGGCGACCCCCTGCTCCTCGCCGATGGTGAGGCATTCGCGCAGGAAGTCCGCGAGTCGGTGGGTGAACCCCTCGCCGATCGTCCCGTCGGCCTGGATGTTCTCGCTGAGCTTGAGCTCGACCTTGTGCGAGTAGGCCGGCAAGGGATGACCACCGTAGTAGGCGTCGACCACGAGCAGATGCACGGTGTTCGAGCCGACGTCGACGACACCCAGGCGCATGACGCAGACGCTACCGGGCACCGCGGCATACCGGCGCTGCGGCTCCCTCTACGCTGGCCCGGTGAACGAGACCCCCCTGGACACGGCGCGCATCTGGGTGGAGTTCACCGACCCGGCCGAACCGGGGCAGCGGTTCCGGTGCGACCTGACCTGGCTCACCTCCTCGTGGACGTGCATCTTCGGGGCCGGCTGCGCGGGCATCTACGCCGACCGGCCCGACGACGGCTGCTGCACGCTCGGCGCGCACTTCTCCGAGAAGGCCGACTACAAGCGGGTCCGGCGCGCGGTGCGACGACTGGGCCCGGACGTGTGGCAGTTCCGCGACGTCGGGTATGCCGCCGACGGGCGCCTGTCCCGGGAGGACTGGACCGAGGTCGACGAGGACGCCCGCAAGACCCGGGTGGTCGACGGGGCCTGCATCCTGCTCAACCGACCCGGATTCCCCACCGGTCCCGGCTGCGCCCTGCACTTCCAGGCGGTGGCCGAGGGGAGCACCCCGGTGTCGGTCAAACCCGAGGTCTGCTGGCAGTTGCCGATCCGGCGCTCCTACCGCACGGTCGAACGGCCCGACGGGTCGCGCTACCTCGAGGTGTCGATCGGCGAGTTCGACCGCCGAGCGTGGGGACCCGGCGGCCACGAACTCGACTGGTACTGCTCGGGCGAGCCCAATGCCCACGTGGGTCGCGAGCCGGTGTACCGCTCCGGTCGGGCCGAACTCGTCGAACTCATGGGCCCGGCAGGCTACGCCGAACTCGAATTGCGCTGCGCCGCCCACGAGCGGCAGGTCCGCGCCGCCCAGCGCCCGGCCGGCCGGTCGCTGCTGCCGCTGCTGGTCCACCCGGCAACGTTGGCGGCGCAGGACGGACGCCGTCGACCGCCCCGGCCGACCCGGTCGTGACCGAGGCCTCCCGCGTCGTCCCCGAGATCGCCGACGCCCCCGGGGCCATTCCCAGTCCGAACATCTGGCGCTGGCCGCAGGTCTACGAGCTGGCCAACGACTGCCTGGACCGGGCCGGCGTCATCGACTCGGCGATCGCTCGATCGGGCGGATGGGACGGCGCGGACGTGCTCGACGTGGGCTGCGGCAGCGGCTTCCACCTGCCCCGCTTCGCGGCCACCGCTCGTTCGGTGATCGGCGTCGAACCACACGCGCCGCTGGCCGCGCTGGCCCGCGAGCGGGTGGCTGCGGCCGGACTTCGCAACGTCGGCGTCGGGGTCGCCTCCGCCCAGGACAGCGGGCTGGCGGACCGGTCCGTCGACGTCGCCCACGCCCGGTGGGCCTACTTCTTCGGGCCCGGGTGCGAGCCTGGGCTGTCCGAGCTGGGCCGGGTCGTGCGCCCCGGCGGCGCGGCATACGTCGTCGACGTCGACGCGACCCGGTCGACCTTCGGCGAGTGGTTTCGCGGGGCGTGGCCACGCTACGACCCGGCCGCGGTGGATCGCTTCTGGTCTCGGGCGGGCTGGTCGCGCGAACGACTCACCGTGACGCTCGAGGCGCCCGACGCCGCCGACTTCGCCGCCGTGGTGCGGCTGGAATTCGCTGCGGCGTATGCCGATCGGGTGCTCGCCGCGGACCCGCTCCGGCGCTCGGTGGACTACGCGGTGACCCTGCGGTGGCGCCGCTTCTGACCGCCCCTCGCCGGCGGCGCTGACCACCCGCGACCCCGCGCTGTCGCCCGGGTGTCGGTGCCGGCACCTAGCGTCTCGACCATGGCCTCCCGGACGAACGCACGCACCGCCGACACCGCGGCCTACGAGTGCGCGGACTGCGGGTGGCGCGCCGTGAAGTGGGTCGGTCGATGCGCGCACTGTCAGGCGTGGGGCACGGTCGCGCCGGTGTCGCCAGGGCGGCCCCGCCCGGCCATCGCCGCCGTCGCCGCGCTGCCGTTGCGCATCGGCGAGGTCGACGCGCAGCACTGCGCGGCCAGCCCCACCGGGGTCGGCGAGCTGGACCGGGTGCTCGGCGGGGGGCTCGTGGCCGGGGCGGCCGTCCTCGTGGCCGGCGCGCCGGGCATCGGCAAGTCGACCCTGCTGCTCGACGTCGCGGCCCGGGCCGCCAGAGGTGGGCGCACCGTCCTGTACGTCAGCGGTGAGGAGTCCACCGGTCAGGTCCGCTTGCGGGCCGAGCGGATCGAGGCCATGGCACGGTCGCTGTTCCTCGCCGCCGAGAACGACCTGGACACGATCCTCGACCACGTCGCTCGCCTGGCGCCGGACCTGCTCGTCGTCGACTCGGTGCAGACCGTGGCCAGCGCCCAGGTGGACGGCGCGGCCGGAGGGGTCGCCCAAGTCCGCGAGGTGGCCGCGGCCCTCGTCCAGTGCGGCAAGGACCGCGACCTGTCCGTGCTGCTCGTGGGGCACGTGACCAAGGACGGCGCGATCGCGGGGCCACGGACGCTGGAACATCTCGTCGACGTCGTCGTCACTTTCGAGGGCGAGCGGCACGGACGGCTGCGTCTGCTGCGCGCGACGAAGAACCGCTACGGTCCTACGGACGAGATCGGCTGCTTCGACCTGTCCGACGCCGGGATCGCCGGGGTGCCCGACGCCAGCGGACTGTTCCTCTCCGGGCGCGACACTGCGGTGCCGGGCACCTGCGTCACGGTCGCCCTGGAGGGGCGGCGACCGCTGCTCGTCGAGGTGCAGTCCCTGGTCGCGCCGACCCAGCTACCCGCGCCGCGGCGCGCCACCCACGGGCTGGACGGCTCGCGGGTCGCCATGGTCACCGCCGTCCTGCAGCGTCGGGCTCGGGTGCCGATCGGGTCCAGCGACATCTACGTCGCCACGGTGGGCGGGGTCCGGCTCACCGAGCCGGCCGCCGATCTGGCGGTCACCCTCGCGGTGGCGTCGTCGATGCTCGAGCGCCCTTTCCCGGCGGACGCCGTCGCCTTCGGCGAGGTGGGACTGGCGGGAGAGCTGCGCCCTGTGGCCGGTATCCCGCGCCGGCTCGCCGAGGCGGCCCGATTGGGTTTCCGGCGAGCCTGGGTGCCGGTGGGGGCTTCGGAGTCTGGCCCGATCCCCGACTCGATGACCGTGCGCGAGGTGGCCGATCTCGCCTCCGGCGTCGCGTTGGCGTTGGGCGCCGGCCCACCCTGAGGCCATCGCCGGCGCCGGTCCGGGCTCCGCCTCGACGACGCCGCGCCGAGCCCACCTGTCGGGACGCCCCGGTTACACTCGCTCGCGTGGACCGGCCCGAGGACGACCCGCTGATCGCCACTCTGGCGGCGGCGGCTCCCGGCACGGAACTGCGCGACGGTCTCGAGCGCATCCTGCGCGGCGGCACGGGGGCGCTGATCGTCCTGGGCAGTGACCGCTCGGTGGAGGCGATCTGCTCGGGCGGCTTCCGCATCGACATCGAGTTCTCCGCGACGCGCCTGCGCGAGCTGTCCAAGATGGACGGCGCCATCGTGCTCGACTACGACGTCAGCCGCATCCTGCGGGCAAACACCCAACTCGTCCCGGATTCCTCGATCGAGACCTCAGAGTCGGGCACGCGTCACCGGACCGCCGAACGCGTGGCCATTCAGACCGGCATACCGGTCATCTCCGTGAGCAAGTCGATGCAGTCGATCGCGCTCTACGTCGGCGGTCGGCGCCATGTCCTCGAAGGGTCCGCGCAGATCCTCTCTCGGGCCAACCAGGCCCTGCAGACGCTCGAGCGCTACAAGTCCCGGCTCGACGAGGTGACGAGCACCCTGTCGGCCTTGGAGATCGAGGACCTCGTCACCGTCCGCGACATCGCCTCTGTCCTACAGCGGATGGAGATGGTCCGACGGATCAGCGACGAGATCATCGAGTACGCCGTCGAGCTCGGCACCGACGGACGGCTGCTGTCCCTGCAACTGGAGGAACTCACCGGAGGCCTGGGCAACGACCGGGAACTGGTCATCCGCGACTACCTGCACGCCTCTCGCTCCGGGCGCTCCCCGGAGGAGGTCATGCGCGAACTCGCCGGGTTGTCCGCCACTGACCTGCTCGACTTGAACTCCGCGGCCCGCGCCCTCGGATTCGCCAACCTCGCCGACGGGCTCGATACCCCGATCAGCCCCCGCGGCTATCGCATGCTCGCGAAGATCCCGCGGCTGCCGCTGGCCATCGTCGACCGGCTCGTCGAGCACTTCGACTCCCTCCAGCGGCTGCTCGCAGCCAACCTCGAAGACCTCATGGATGTCGAGGGAGTCGGCGAGAGCCGGGCCCGCACCGTGCGAGAGGGGCTGTCCCGGCTGGCCGAGTCGAGCATCCTCGAACGGTTCGTCTGACCGCGTGCCGGACCCCACCGCATACCCGGACCTGCACCACCGAATCCTCGACTGGTATGCCGGCCACGCCCGCGACCTGCCGTGGCGCGCCACGGACGCCTCGCCGTGGGCGGTCTTCGTCAGCGAGGTGATGGCCCAGCAGACGCCGATCGCGCGGGTCGAACCCGTGTGGCGCGAGTGGATGCGCCGGTGGCCGACGCCGGCGCACTTGGCCGCGGACGCCCCCGGCGAGGCGGTCCGGGCCTGGGGCCGTCTCG
This sequence comes from Dermatophilaceae bacterium, assembly GCA_037045045.1. Classification (GTDB taxonomy): domain Bacteria; phylum Actinomycetota; class Actinomycetes; order Actinomycetales; family Dermatophilaceae; genus Phosphoribacter. The sequence continues at coordinate 105,029 of JBAOHL010000007.1, read as the reverse complement.
GCTATCCGAGGAGGGCGCTGCGGCTGCACGAGGCCGCGATGGCCATGGTCGAGCGGCACGGCGGGCGTGTGCCCTCATCGGTGACCGAGCTGCGCGAGCTGCCCGGGGTCGGCGAGTACACCGCTGCTGCGGTCGCGTCGTTCGCCTTCGGTACCCCCGAACCCGTCCTCGACACCAATGTGCGCCGCGTGCTGGCCCGGCTCGTCGAGGGCGAGGCCATGGCCCCGCCCGGCCCGACCAGGGCGCAGGCGAACCGAGCCCGCGCCGCGATGCCTGCCGATCGGGCGGCCGCCAACACGTGGAACGTCGCGGTGATGGAGTTGGGCGCGCTGGTCTGCACAGCGCGGGCGCCGCGGTGCTCGCACTGCCCCGTGGTGCAGTGGTGCGCGTGGGCGGCCGCCGGCCGACCGGCATACCTCGGTCCGGTCCGCCGCGGCCAGGCGTGGACCGGCACCGACCGGCAAGCCCGCGGCGCCCTGCTGGCCGTCCTGCGCGAATCGAGGGCCCCGGTGTCCTCGCGTGCGCTCGCGCGGGCCTGGCCCCCCGAGGCCCAGCGCCACCGGTGCCTGGACTCACTCGTCAGCGACGGTCTCGTCGAGCCGCTCGCGCGAGGCCGGTACCGCCTGCCCGCGGCCGCGGGCAGCGGCGAGCACGCTTCGGAGGAGCCGGGCGACACGGCGCGCGTGACGCCGTCGAGCGACCGTGGAAACCGCCTGACCCCGCGGCACGGGCCACCGGCCGCGGGATAGGGACCGAAGTCCCTTACCCGTAGCGGCGTCCTCACTAGTGTGAGCCCGCACACACCCGCGACCGCCCGGAGGGGTAGCCATGCCAAACCTCAAGTTCTTCGGTGACGAACAGATCCCACTGGAAATGCACAAGGTCCGGATGATCCAGAAGTTGGATCTCGTCCCCATCGAGCGGCGGTTGGAGGCCTCCACCGAAGCGGGGAACAACACGTTCCTGTTGAAGAACAAGGACATCTACCTCGACATGCTCACCGACTCGGGCGTCAACGCCATGAGCGACCGGCAGGTCTCCTCGATGCTCGTCGCCGACGACAGCTACGCCGGCAGCCAGAGCTGGGACAAGTGCGAGAAGGCCATCGTCGACATGTTCGGCATGGATCACGTGTTGCCGGTGCACCAGGGGCGGGCCGCCGAAAACATCCTCTCTCGGACATTGGTCACCGAGGGATCCGTCGTTCCGATGAACTACCACTTCACGACCTCGAAGGTCCACGTCACCCTCAACGGCGGCACGGTCGAGGAGATCTACTACGACCACGCGCTGGACTCGGTGAGCGACCACCCCTTCAAGGGGAACATGGACCCTGACAAGCTCGAGAGCCTCATCTCCGCGCACGGCGCGAAGAACGTCGCCTTCGTCCGTATGGAGGCCGGCACCAACCTCATCGGCGGTCAGCCGCACTCGGTGGCCAACCTCCTGGAGGTCAGCGAGATCTGCCGGTCGAACAACATCCTGCTCGTCTGGGACACCAGCCTGCTCGCCGACAACCTGCACTTCGTCAAGAACCGCGAGGAGAAGTACGCCGGCGTCGACACCCGCGAGATCATCCGCACCTGCGCCGACGCCGTCGACATCATCTACTTCTCGGCTCGCAAGCTCGGCTGCGTCCGCGGTGGCGCTATCTGCGTCCGCGACCACGACCTCTACATGAAGATGCGCGACTTCGTCCCCCTCTACGAGGGCTTCCTGTCCTACGGCGGCATGTCGATCCGCGAGATCGAGGCGCTCGCGGTGGGTCTGGAAGAGACCTACGACGAGGCGATGTACAGCCAGGGCCCGATCTTCATCGAGTACATGGTCAACGAGTTGGTCAAGCGCGGTATCCCCGTCATCACCCCGGCCGGCGGCCTCGGGTGCCACCTCGACGCCATGGAGTTCCTCAAGCACGTCCCGGTCGAGGAGTACCGGGCCGGGGCACTGGCGTCCGCGATGTTCATCGCCGCCGGCGTGCGGGGCATGGAGCGAGGCACGCTGTCCGAACAGCGCGAACCGGACGGCACCGAGGTCTACTCGAAGATGGAGTTGCTGCGCCTGGCACTGCCCCGGCGGGTCTTCACCCTGTCCCAGGTCAAGTACACCATCGACCGCATCGACTGGCTCTGGCACAACCGGGAGATCGTCGGCGGCCTGAAATGGACCGAGGAGCCCCCGGTGCTGCGCTTCTTCTTCGGGCGGCTCGAGCCGACGAGCGACTGGCAAGAGCGCCTCGTGGCCAAGTTCCGCGAGGACTTCGGCGACAGCCTGTAGGTCTCTCGTACCCCCCGCGGGCCCGGTGTCGTACGTCGGCACCGGGCCTGCGACATGCCCGGTGCAGCGGCGTTCGCGACCTGCCCCGCTACAGCGTGAGCACCATCCGGGTGTTGCCGAGGGTGTTCGGCTTGACCCGCTCGAGGTCGAGGAACTCCGCTACTCCCTCGTCGTACGAGCGCAGCAGCTCCGCGTAGACCTCTGGCGGCACCGCCTGACCGTCGATGGTGACGAACCCGTGCCGGGTGAAGAAGGCCGTCTCGAACGTGAGGACGAAGATCCGTCTGACACCGAGCGCCCGCGCGTCGGCGACGAGGTCCCGCAGCAGGGCGTGCCCGACGCCGCTGCCCAGCCGATCCTGTGCTACCGCGAGGGTGCGCACCTCGGCCAGGTCGTCCCACATCACGTGCAGGGCTCCGCATCCGACCACCGCGCCGTCGAGCTCGGCGACCCGGAACTGCTGCAACGACTCGTAGTAGGTCACCGCGTCCTTGGCCACCAGCCGGCGGGTGGCGACCAGGGGCGCGACGATGGCACGGATGGGTCGCACGTCCTCGGTGCGCGCGCGACGGGTGCGGATATCGTCCACGTGACCAGACCGCGTTCAGCTGGGGTCGGGGTCGTCGCCGACCCTGACGCCGCCGCCGGGCGCAGCGACGAGTCGGTAGCCGGGAGTGACCGGCGGCAGTCCGCCGTCGACCTCCCAGGCCTCGTATGCCGCGTCCGGCTCGACGGCGATGGCCAAGCCGTCGACAAAGTCCACCCGCAGCGAGCCGTCCTGCTGCGCCACCGCAGAACGGACGACTGCGCCGTGGAAGGCGAGCGCCGGTGCCACGGTCTGCACGTCGGCCGGGTCGATCTCGTGGGTCTGGTCGCCGATCCGGGCGACAAACGGCGTGCCGATGCGGACGCTGTGGCACCCGTCGATGACGAACGTCACCGCGTAGTCGACGCAAATCTGGTCGACCACGCGGCCGTCCCAGGGCAGGACCCAGCGACCGGAGTCGTCGCGAGGTACCTCGTCGGAGGCCACGAGGCCGATCCTAAGGGACCTCGCCGCAGACGGCCGTCAGCCGGTGGCGCTGGCGGCATCCTGCGGGCCACCGCCGACGGTGTCCACCGGCGGCACGTCGGGGATGTCGGGCAGCGTGTCGCGTTTGAGCGAGCCGGTGAAGGTGAAGGACGCGTCCTTCTCCTCCCCGGTGGCGTCGACGAGGACGAACTCGCCCGAACTCAGCTCGCCGTAGAGGATCTTCTCCGAGAGCATGTCCTCGATCTCGCGCTGGATCGTCCGACGCAACGGACGGGCACCGAGAACCGGGTCGTACCCCTTCGTGGCCAGCAGGTTCTTGGCCGTGACGGTGAGCTCGATGCCCATGTCCTTGTCCCGCAGCCTCTTGTCGAGCTTGGCGATCTCGAGATCGACGATGGCGACGATCTCGTCCCTGGTGAGCTGCGGGAAGACGATGACGTCGTCGACGCGGTTGAGGAACTCGGGCCGGAAGTGGTTCTTCAACTCGTCGGTGACCTTGTTCTTCATCCGCTCGTACTCGCTACGGCTGTCCGGACCTGCCGAGAAGCCCAGCGAGCCCTTGGTGATGTCGCGGGTGCCGAGGTTGGTCGTCATGATGACGACGGTGTTTTTGAAGTCGACCATCCGGCCCTGGCTGTCGGTGAGCCGCCCGTCCTCGAGCACCTGCAGCAGCGAGTTGAAGATGTCCGGGTGAGCCTTCTCGACCTCGTCGAACAGTACGACGGAGAACGGTTTGCGACGGACCTTCTCGGTGAGCTGCCCGCCCTCCTCGTACCCGACGTAGCCGGGAGGTGACCCGAACAGCCGCGAGACGGTGTGCTTCTCGGAGTACTCGGACATGTCCAGCTGGATGAGCGAGTCCTCGTCGCCGAAGAGGAACTCGGCGAGCGTCTTGGCCAACTCGGTCTTGCCCACGCCGGTGGGGCCGGCGAAGATGAACGACCCACCCGGTCGACGCGGGTCCTTGAGGCCCGCTCGGGTGCGCCGGATCGCCTGGGAGAGGGCCTTGATCGCGTCGTCCATCCCGACGACGCGCTTGTGCAGCTCGGCCTCCATGTTGAGCAGTCGGGAGGACTCCTCTTCGGTGAGCTTGAAGACCGGTATGCCGGTCGAGGCGGCGAGCACCTCGGCGATGAGTTCCTCGTCGACCTCGGCGACGACGTCCATATCGCCGGACCGCCACTGCGCCTCACGCTCGCTGCGGGCGATGATGAGTTGCTTTTCGTCGTCGCGCAGGCGGGCCGCCTTCTCGAAGTCCTGCCCGTCGATGGCCGCCTCCTTCTGGCGGCGCACGTCGGCGATCTTCTCGTCGAACTGGCGCAGGTCCGGCGGGGCGGTCATCCGGCGGATGCGCAGCCGAGCCCCGGCCTCGTCGATGAGGTCGATGGCCTTGTCGGGCAGGAACCGGTCGTTGACGTATCGATCGGCCATCGAGGCGGCGGCGACGAGCGCGGCGTCGGTGATGGACACTCGGTGGTGCGCTTCGTAGCGGTCGCGCAGGCCCTTGAGGATCTCGATCGTGTGCGACAGGGTCGGTTCGGCGACCTGGATGGGCTGGAAGCGCCGCTCCAGGGCGGAGTCCTTCTCGATGTGCTTGCGGTACTCGTCGAGGGTCGTCGCGCCGACGGTCTGCAGCTCGCCCCGGGCGAGCATCGGCTTGAGGATCGACGCGGCGTCGATGGCGCCCTCGGCGGCACCGGCCCCCACGAGGGTGTGGATCTCGTCGATGAAGATGATGATGTCGCCGCGAGTGCGGATCTCCTTGAGGACCTTGCGCAGCCGCTCCTCGAAGTCGCCCCGGTAGCGCGAGCCGGCCACGAGGGCCCCGAGGTCGAGGGTGTAGAGCTGCTTGTCCTTGAGCGTCTCGGGCACCGTGCCGCGGACGATGTCCTGGGCCAGACCTTCGACAACGGCGGTCTTGCCGACGCCAGGCTCGCCGATGAGGACGGGGTTGTTCTTCGTCCGGCGGGACAGCACCTGCATAACCCGCTCGATCTCCTTCTCGCGCCCGATCACCGGGTCGAGTCGGCCCTCCCGGGCGGCCTGGGTGAGGTTGCGCCCGAACTGGTCGAGCACGAGCGAACCGGCGGGGGACCCTTCGGCGGGTCCCTGAGCCGGACCGACGCCGGCCCCGGCCTTCTCGCCCTGGCTGGACTGGTAGCCGGCGAGCAGTTGGATGACCTGCTGGCGGACCTTGTTGAGGTCGGCGCCGAGTTTGACGAGCACCTGAGCGGCAACCCCCTCGCCCTCGCGGATGAGCCCGAGGAGGATGTGCTCGGTGCCGATGTAGGTGTGTCCGAGCTGCAGGCCCTCGCGCAGCGAGTACTCGAGCACCTTCTTGGCCCGCGGGGTGAACGGGATGTGCCCGGTCGGGGCCTGCTGGCCGGTGCCGATGATCTCCTGGACCTGCTCGCGGACCGCGACGAGCGAGATGTCGAGGTTCTCCAGCGCCTTGGCCGCCAGCCCTTCGCCCTCGTGGATGAGCCCGAGGAGGATGTGCTCCGTGCCGATGTAGTTGTGATTGAGCATGCGCGCCTCTTCTTGGGCGAGCACGACCACCCGCCGCGCGCGATCGGTGAACCGTTCGAACATCCTCAACACTCCTGCCCTATGCCGACACGTCGATGGTATCCGGGCCGGGCTTTCGGCCCCAGGTTGCGCTCGGTGCCAAGGCGCCGGTCGGCAGTTCGCCGACTCTCGACGTGCTCCCGTGCAACGCGCCGGTATACGGTCCTGTTCCCCTCCGCGGCAGGGGCGCGGCCTACCGGTTCCGCGGTTTCGCCGTCGGCGTATCGTCCGATCGAACGGGGCCCGCTCCGAGGTGTGGTAGATATCCCAAGCAATCCGGGCCTAAGGTCCCTACGCTGTCAGGCATTTGACAACCAAGGTGAGGTCATGACAGACAACAAGTCCAAGGGCGAGTCCACCCCCCGAGGCGATCACGTCGTCGTCGGCATCGACGGCGCCGACCCGGCTCACGCCGCACTGCTCTGGGCCGCCGCCGAGGCCGACCAGCGGGGCGTGGCCCTGCATATCGTCAACGTCAAGGAGTTGCGCAGCGGGCAGTTGCCCCTCGGCGCCGCGATGGCAGAGGTCGGCGAGATCGTCGCGGAGAACTCCGGCGCCCTGCTCGACGAGGCCGTCGCCGCTGTCAAGGCCGCACACCCAGGCGTGAAGGTCGTCCAGGTCCCCGTCGAAGGCCAAGCCTCGCGCAAGCTCGTCAAGGCGAGCAAGAACGCCGCGCTCGTCGTCGTCGGCAGCCACGGCAAGCACAAGGGGCCGCACGCGGCGGTGGGGACGACGGCGTTCACGACCGCCGTGCATGCCCACTGCCCCGTCGTCGTCGTGCACCCCAACCGGAAGACCGCCCACCCCAGCGGGCCGGCCACGGTCGTCGTCGGTGTCGACGGGTCGCGCCGCTCGGCTCGCGCCCTGGACTTCGCGATCCAGGCGGCCCGCCCCGGTGGCACCGTCAAGGCCGTCTATGCCTGGTGGTTCGACTTCGCCGAGGGCGAGTCGATCGCCGGCGGGGACGAGGTCATCGAGGCACGGATTCGCCACCAGCACAACGAGAAGGTCGCGGCGTTCGTCGCGGAGGCGGCCGCGGCCCACCCGGACGTCACCGTGCAGGCGCTGGCCGCCGAGGGATCGCCGGTGCACGTGCTCGACGCCGCCGCCAAGGACGCCGACCTGCTCGTCGTCGGCAGCCGAGGCAAGGGCGGGTTCGGCGGGTTGCTGCTCGGCTCGACGGCGATGAAGTCCCTCATCGGCTCGCCGGTGCCCGTGGCGCTGACCCACCGCTGACCATCGTTGACGTCCTCGTAGGCCGACCGGCGGGGTGCTGCCGGTCGGCCTACGGTGTCAGCGGCGGTCTTGCGGGGGCCACGCCGAGGTCGGCTCTGGCGCGGCCGTGCCCCTGCGGAATACCGGGAATGCGTTGACTCCCCCACTGGAATCGGCACTGGCCGCCCAGCGATCCAGGACCCACCCGGCGGCCTCGACGGCCTCCAGGCTCTCCCCCCAGCTCGGCAGCTCCCCGTGGCCGGGCTGGCCCCAGGCGCCGAGCCTGAGCCTGGCCACGAAGAACTTCTGCCCGCTGCGATAGGCCCGAGTGGCCTGCCCGGCGATCATGTCGAGGTCGGTCTCCCTGCTCATGGCACCACGGTATGCCGCCGGCTACCGGACGCCGCGGGTCACCTGCGGCGCTGACAGCGGCCACACCAGAAGAGGTTGCGCCCGGCGACCACCTGAGTGCGCACCCTGGCGCCGCACTGGCGGCACGGTTCGCCGGCTCTGCGGTACACGTAGTAGCGCCGCTCGAGGGCGCCCTTCGGGTTCGGGCGCCAGGCCGAGACGCCGCTGGCCTGCCCGGGAACGGCCAGCGGGTCGTACGCCCCGGCCAGGGCGTCCTGGACCTGGTCGGCCATCGTGACGATCTGCCCGAGCTGCACACCGATCGGCATGAGGGCGCGCAGATCCGCCCAGATCGCCCGCCAGGTGGACTCGCGAATCTCGCACCCGGGCCGGTGGGGGTCCACCCGGTGCCTGAACAGCACCTCCGCGCGGTAGACGTTGCCCACCCCCGCCAGGACCGCCTGGTCCATGAGCAGGTCGGCGATGGCGCGATGACTTCGGGCAATCCGCCGCCAGGCGCGCTGCGGGTCCGCATCGGCGCGCAGGGGGTCCGGCCCGAGTGTGGCCAGCACCGCGGCCACCTCCTCGGGCAGGGCCAGTCGGCACAGCATCGCCGCGCGCAAGTCGGCCACGTGGCGCTCGGTGGCCAATCTCAGTCGAACCTGACCTACCGGTGGGGGCGGCCCGGCGTCGGGCTGGTATGTCGCGACGTCGAAGGTCCCGATAAGCCCGAGGTGCACGTGCAGGGCCAGGTCCGCGGCGAAGTCGACGAACAGGTGTTTGCCCCAGGCGTCGGCACGCAGCAACGGCCGCCCGTCGAGCAGTGCCGCCCCCTCGGCGAACCGGCCCTGCGGGCTGCTGGCCCGGGGCGAGTGGCCGCCGAAGGCGGCGTCGAGCGCCCCTGCGAGTCGATGCAGGGTGTGGCCCTCGGGCACCGGGCGCTCAGCTCGCCTTGCGCTTGGCGGCAGGCCGAGGGGCGGCCTTCTTCGCTGGGGTCTTGCCGGCGTCCGCGCTCGCCGGCGCGCGCCGAGCGGGGGCCTTCTTCGCGGGGGCCGGCTGCGCCGCGGCCGGTGTCGCCGCGGCCGGCGGGCCCTGCTCCGAGGCGACCGGCTCCCCCCGAGAGGCCTTGGCCCGGTCGACGCTGCGTTGGAGCGCTTCGAGCAGATCGACGACGTCGCTGCCGGTGTCCGCAGCACCCGGCGAGGCCGCGACGGCCGCCCCGGCGAGCTTGGCGGTCACCATCGTCTGGACCGCGAGGGCGTAGTCGTCCTCGAACTCCTCGGGCTCGTAGTCGCCGGCGAGCGACTCGACGAGCAGGTTGGCCATGGCCAGCTCCCGATCGCTGGCCCGCCCGGTCTCGCCGAGGTCGACGCCGTCGGCGGCTCTGATCTCGTCGGGCCAGAGCATCGTCTGCAAGACGATGACGCCGTCGCGGACCCGCAAGACGGCCATCGTCATCCGGGTGCGGATCGACACGGTGACCAGGGCCATCCGGTCGGACCCGACGAGGGCGTCGCGCAGCAGCGCGTACGCCTTGGCCGCGCTCTTCTCCGGCTCGAGGTAGTAGCAGCGGTCCAGCAACAAGGGGTCGATCTGGTCGGCCGGCACGAACTTGGCGACGGCGACCTCCTTGCTCGACTGGTTGGGCAGCTCCCGCAGGTCCTCGTCGGTGAGCACGACCATCTGCCCGTCCGGGGTCTCGTACCCCTTGGCCACGTCGTCGTAGGACACCTGTTGGCCACAGCTGCTGCACATCCGTTGGTAGCGGATTTGCCCGCCGTCCTCGCGGTGCACCTGACGGAAGGAGATGTCGTGGTTCTCGGTGGCCGAGTAGAGCTTCACGGGGACATTGACGAGGCCGAAGGAGACGGCCCCCTTCCACATGGCGCGCATGATGGCTCACCTTTCCCACCGGTCACGCTGGTTGCGTATGCACCAGCATGACCGACGGGCGCTCGCGCCACAACGCCCGCCCGCCCGGGGCCGGCGGCTGCCTCCCGCGCCAGTGCGCCATCGGGCGGACCGAACCGGCGGCGCGGTGGGCCAAGATGGGCCCATGCGCCCCATGCTCGCGACGTCGGCCACGGCAGTGCCGCCCGGCCCGGAGTGGGTGCACGAGGTCAAGTGGGACGGGATGCGCGTGCTCGTCGACATCCACGACGGCGTCCTGCGGGTGAGCAGTCGCACCGAGCGGGACGTCACGGTGGCCTTCCCTGAGCTGGCCGGGCTGGCCCAGCGCTACGACGACGTCCTGCTCGACGGCGAGATCGTCACCCTCCGGGAGGGGGTCCCCTCGTTCGCGGCGTTGGCCGAGCGCTTCCACGTGAGCAATGCCGCCAAGGCCGCCGCCCTGGCCGCCGCGACGCCAGTGACGCTCATGGCCTTCGACGTCCTACGCCTCTACGGCGTCGATCTCACGGCGCGCAGCTACGACGAACGGCGCGCCACCCTCGAGCGGCTCGACCTGAGCGGCAGCCACTGGCAAGTGCCGCCGGTGTTCCCCGACGGCACGGCCCTGCTCGCCGCCACGCGCGAGCAGGGCTTGGAAGGGGTGGTGAGCAAGCGACGCGCGTCGCGCTACCACCCGGGCGTGCGCAGCGAGGACTGGCTCAAGCTGCCGCACCGGCGCAGTCTGTCGGTGGTCATCGGCGGTTGGCGCCCCCAGACCGACTACGCCGACCGGATCGGCGCCGTCCTCGTCGGGGTCCCCGGGGTCGGCGGGCTGCGTTATCTGGGCCGGGTCGGCAGTGGGATCGCCGGGCGGACCGCCCGCAGCCTGCACGCCGATCTCGCCCCGTTGGCCGCGCCGTCCCGCCCGTTCGCCGGGGACCTGCCGGTCGAGGACGCGCGAGGGGCCCGCTGGGTCCATCCGGTGCTCGTCTGCGAGGTCCAGGCCCTCGGACTGACCGCAGCGCACCGGCTGCGCCAGCCGGCATACCGCGGCCTGCGACCGGACCTGACCCCCGGTGACATCGACGCGGGGGATCTCGATGTCTGAGCCAGGAGCGAAGGTCACCGTCGAGATCGCCGGGCGACGCCTGACCGTCTCGAACCTCGACAAGGTCCTCTTCCCCGCCACCGAGACGACCAAGGGCGAGGTGCTGAACTATTACGCCCGGATCGCCCCCGTGCTGCTGCCCCACCTGGCCCGCCGACCCGTGACCAGAGTGCGATATCCCGACGGTGTCGAGGGGGTGAGCTTCTTCGAGAAGAACCTGCCCTCCGGCGCGCCCGCGTGGCTGCCCGCGGTGACCATCGAGACGACGAAGGACCGGATCACTTATCCCCTCGTCACCGGCGTCGACGCGCTGACTTATCTGGCCAATCTCGCCTCACTCGAACTGCACGTGCCACAGTGGCAGGTCGATGACAGGGGACGTGCTGGCCATCCGGACCGACTCGTCGTCGATCTCGACCCCGGGCCGGGAGTGGGCCTGCGGGAGTGTTCGATTGTGGCCCTACTCGTTCGCGAACGCCTCGTCGGTCTGGGGTTGAACCCCGTTCCGGTGACGAGTGGATCGAAGGGCATGCAGGTGTATGCCGCGCTGCCGGGCACCCAGACGTCAGGTGACATCAGCGCCGTCGTTCGAACACTGGCGCAGGAACTGACGAAGGCCGAACCGGACCTCGTCGTGTGGAAGATGACGACGTCTTTGCGCCCCGGAAAGGTCTTTCTCGACTGGAGCCAGAATGCCGCAGCGAAAACCACGATCTGTCCATACTCCGTCAGGGCGAAAGCCGCTCCCTATGTCGCCACCCCCCGGACCTGGCGCGAAGTGACAATCGGTGCAGAACGCGAGGGGGGCCTCGAACACTCGACGATCGACGAGGTACTCGACCGCGTCGGCCGTCTCGGCGACCTCGCCGCGCCACTGTTGTCGTAGCGCCGGACGTTCGGCGATTCCCGCCACGACGACAGGCCGCCGCCGGTAAGGGCGACGGCCTGTTTCGGCGACGTTCTCAGCCGTGCGCTTTGTCGTATGCCGCCTGAACGCTCGCGGGCACCCGGCCGCGGTCGCTGACCTGATGTCCGTTGGCCCGCGCCCACTCGCGCACCCCTGAGACATTGGATCGCCGTGGGCTCGCCGCAGCGCGTCGACGCGGCCGACGGCCCCCTGTCGAGCGGGCGTGCCCCACCCAGTGCGCGAGTTGCTCGCGAAGCTTCGCGGCGTTGGACGCCGAGAGGTCGATCTCGTAACCCACGCCGTCGAGACCGAAACTCACCGTCTCCGCTGCGGGGCTCTTGTCAATGTCGTCCTCCAGGAGGATTTGAACTCGCTGCGCCATACGGGGATTCTCCTTGTCGTCCGGGACAATATGCACCCAGCGGACCTCGCAATTCTGCGACGATGTCGGGGCTCCCGTTCCCCTAATACTTCCGACATCCCGCCGCCGGGCGGTACTCGCCCGACGCTACCAGACCCCCCGGGATTGTCGGTCCTTCGCGTCCGTGACTTTTCCTGGCTCTGTGGGCGATCGCGCTACGACTTTTCCGGTGATTCGCCGGAGGGTGGTGTCGAGCCTGCGGGGTCCGCCTCGGCCGGATCGTCACGGTGCGCGGCCTCCCATTGCGACATTGCCAGCCGTTCCCGACGGTCGGCCTCGAAAACGTTCTTGAAGACGACGTAGGCGATTGTCAGCATGCCGGCGGTCGGGATGATCGCGGCGAGGTACGGGAAGATGGCATCCCACATGGTCAGTCCTCGGGTTTGAGCAGGGGAAAGAGGATCGTCTCTCGGATCGATGCGCCCGTGAAGAGCATGACGAGTCGGTCGATTCCCAGGCCCAGGCCCCCCATGGGCGGAGCGCCGTACTCGAGGGCCCGCAAGAAATCCTCGTCGAGGGTCATCGCCTCCTCGTCGCCGCCGGCGGCCCGCAGCGACTGCGCCTGCAACACCTCGCGCTGGATGACCGGGTCGACGAGTTCGGAGAACCCGGTGCCTCGCTCGACCCCGGCGATGATGAGATCCCAGGCCTCGATCAGCCCAGGCTGCGAGCGGTGCGGGCGAGCCAACGGCTGGGCCAGGGCAGGGTAGTCGCACAGGAAGGTCGGCTGCAGCAAGGTGGGTTCGACGAGCTCGCTCAGCAGTTCGAGGACGACCTTTTCGGCACCCCATTCGGGGTCAAGGGTCACGTCGTGCGCCGCGGCATACTGCCGCAGGTCCTCGACCGGGGTCTGCATGGTCACGGGATGACCCACCGCCTCGCTCACGGCGTCGTACACCGGCAGCCACCGCCACGGCCCGTCGAGGTCGACGACGCCGCGCGAGGTCGGCACCTGCCGCGAACCGGACGCGTCGGCGACCGCGAGGAAGATGTCGCGGATGAGCCCGGCGATCGACGTCTGGTCGCCGTAGGCCTGGTAGGCCTCGAGCATGGTGAACTCGGCGCTGTGGGTGGCGTCGATCCCCTCGTTGCGGAAGATCCGGCCCATCTCGTAGACCCGGTCGACTCCGCCGACGACGGCCTTCTTGAGGTTGAGTTCCAGGGCGATCCGCAGGGTCATGTCCTGGTCGAAGGCGTGCAGGTGGGTGCGGAACGGCCGGGCCGCGGCACCGCCGTGGACAAGTTGCAGGGTCGGGGTCTCGACCTCGACGTAGCCCTGCGCGTGCAGGGTCTCGCGCACGACCCGGGTGATCTGGGCCCGCAGCCGGACCATGTCCCGCGCCTCCTGGCGCACGACGAGATCCGCGTAGCGTTGACGCACCCGGGTCTCGTCGGAGAGGTCTTTGTGCAGGATCGGCAGAGGGCGTAATGCCTTTCCGGCCATCTCCCACGAGGTGGCCAGCACGGACAGCTCCCCCCGTTTGCTGCTGACGACCCGGCCTTCGACGGCCACGTAGTCGCCGAGGTCGACGTCGGCCTTCCAGTCGGCCAGGGCCGTCTCGCCCACCTCGGCGAGGCTGAGCATGATCTGCAGTCGGGTGCCGATGCCCTCCTGCAGGGTGGCGAAGCACAGCTTGCCGGTGTTGCGGATGTACATGACCCGGCCCGCGGTGCGCACGACCTCGTCGGTCGTCTCGCCCGGCCCGAGGTGTTCCCAGCGAGCCCGGATGTCCGCCAGGGTGTGAGTCCGACGCACGTCGACCGGGTATGCCGCCCGCCCCGCGGCAAGGAGCCGGTCGCGCTTGTCCCGCCGCACCCGACGTTGTTCGGGCAGATCGGCCTCGTCGGTCGGGGGCTGGACACTCACACCCCCAAGGGTACCGAGGCGTGCGCGGCGTCCTGACCGCACCGGCGGCATGCTGACGGCCGCCGCTGCCGTCGCTGCCGTCGCGCTCGTCGGTGTCGCGGCCTACCGTGTGGCCATGAGCGAAGCCCTCACCGGAGCCCAGATCCACGCGGCCGACCTGCCCGACTGGCGCCTGCTCGTCGGGCGTCTCGAGGCGACCTTCGGCTGCCCCTCGTATGCCGCCGCCGGTGGGCTGGCAGCCGCGGTCGCGGCCCGCGCCGACGAGTTCGACCACCACCCGACCATCGACGTGCGCTACCCCGGGGTGGTCCACGTGACGACGAGCTCGCACGACAGCCGAGGAGTTACCGACCGCGACGTGCACCTGGCCCGCGCGGTCAGCGCGTTGGCCCGCGATCACGGCGCGAGCAGTATGCCGCTGGCGAGCATGACCGTGGAGATCGCCATCGACGCCTTGGACATCGATGCGGTCCGCCCGTTCTGGGCGGCGGTGTGCGGCTACCAGGACGAGCCGGCCGCGGCGGGCGAGCCGGTCTGCGAGGTCCGCGATCCCCGCGGGATCGGACCGACGATCTGGTTCCAGCAGATGAGCGAGCCGCGGCCGCAGCGCAACCGGATCCACCTCGACGTCGTCGTCCCCCACGACCTGGCCACCGAACGCGTCGAGGCAGCCCTGGCCGCCGGCGGCCAACTGGTCAGCGCGGCCCGAGCCCAGGCGTTCTGGGTCTTGGCCGATCCCGAGGGCAACGAGGCGTGCGTGTGCACGTGGCTCGACCGCGAGGACTGAACGCGCGGCTGGGTCCACTCGAGCGGCCGATGCGCCGATCGACGACACCCCGACCGGCCCGGCCTCCTCGACCTACGCGCGCGGACTCTCGACGAGATCCAAGGCCACGTCGAGAATCGGGCTCGAGTGGGTGAGCCCGCCGACCGAGAGGTAGTCCACCCCGGTGAGGGCGAAGTCCCGGGCCACCCCGAGGGTCAGCCCGCCGGTCGCCTCGATCTCCACCGGTTCCGGCAGGGACCGTAACGCCGCGACGGTCCGGCCGAGCAACTCGACGGACATGTTGTCGCACATGATGAACCGGGCACCCACGGCATACGCCTCGAGGGCCTCCTCGACCGTGGTGACCTCGACCTCGATGGCGACGTCCGGATAGGTGCGCCGGATCGCCTGGTATGCCGCGGACACCGACCCCGCGGCGAGCTTGTGGTTGTCCTTGATCATCGCGACGTCGTAGAGACCCATCCGCTTGTTCGTGCCACCCCCGGCGCGCACCGCGTACTTCTCGAGGTGGCGCATCCCCGGGGTGGTCTTGCGGGTGTCCAGGACCATCGCTCCGGTGCCCTCCAGCGCGTCGGCCCACCGACGCGTGTGGGTCGCGACCCCGCACAGCCGGCTGAGGATGTTGAGCATGGTCCGTTCGCCGATGAGCAGCACCCGGACCGCTCCGGTGACCCGGGCCAGGACCTCGCCGCGACTCACCCGGGCACCGTCGGCGACGAGGATCTCGACGGTCGGTGGCGGTGACCCGATCATCGCCGCGACCGTGCCGAAGACGTCCGCGACGACCGGCATGCCGGCCAGGACGCCGTCGGCCCGCGCGACCACCTCGGCCGTGCTCACCTGCCCGGCGGGGATGGTCGCGAGGGTTGTGACGTCGAGGTGGTCCGGGCCGAGGTCCTCCTCGAGGGCGACGCGGGCCAACTCAGTGGCGTCGGCGGCGGGAAACGACAAGTCGGTGGTCACGTGAGGTCCTGCTGGTCGACGGGGTGGTAGGAGCTCGTCACGGTGCCGTCGGGGTCGCGGGAGGCCCACGTGTGACCCCGCCAGTGGTCGTCGTCGCGGTCGGGAAAGTCGCTCCGGACGTGCCCGCCTCTGGTCTCCTCGCGAACTGCCGCGAGGTGGGTGAGCAGCTGCCCCAGGTGGAGCAGATTCGTCGTCTCCCAGGACTTCGGGCCGCCTTCGGCCCCGTCCGCTTCGGCGGCCAGCGCGGCGAGGAACTCCCCCGTCGCCGCCAACGACGTGGCCGACCGCACGACTCCCGAACCCTCGGTCATCCGGTGCTGCAGGTCGTGCCGGTGGCGCGAGCGCACGAGCACCGACCCCAGGGGGTCGAGAGATTCGGCGGGTCGGGGATCGGCCGGTGGTAGCTCGCCGGCGGCGAACCGCTCGGTGATGTCCTGGGCGATCCGATGGGCGAAGACGAGTCCCTCGAGCAGCGAGTTGGAGGCCAGCCGGTTGGCTCCGTGCACCCCGGTGCACGAACACTCGCCGCACGCGTAGAGCCCGGGGAGGCTGCTGCGCCCGAGGAGGTCGGTGCGCACGCCGCCGCTGGCGTAGTGCTGCGCCGGAGCCACGGGCAACAGGTCGCCGACCGGATCCAGGCCGTGCTCCCGACAGCTGGCGAGGATCGACGGGAAGCGCTTCTCGAGGAACTCCTTGCCGAGGTGTCGGCAGTCGAGGAAGACATGGTCGGAGCCGGTTTGGGCCATCCTCGCCACGATGGCCCGCGAGACGACGTCTCGCGGGGCGAGGTCGGCCAGCTCGTGCTGACGCCCTGCATGAACCGCACGCCGTTACGGTCGACGAGGAAGGCACCCTCGCCGCGGACCGCCTCGGAGATGAGGGGTTGCTGCCCGGTCGAGTCGTCGCCCAGCCAGAGCACCGTCGGGTGGAACTGGACGAACTCGACGTCCGCGAGGACCGCACCGGCCCGCAGGGCGACCGCCATGCCGTCGCCGGTGGCCACCGGAGGGTTGGTCGTCGAGGCGTAGATCTGCCCGAGCCCGCCGGTCGCGAGCACCACGGCCCGGCATCTGGCCTCACCCACGCCGTCGATCTGCCCCTCCCCGATGACGTGAAGCGTCGCCCCGCAGACCCGGCCGGTGCCGTCCTGGAGCAAGTCGACGACGAGGGCGTGCTCGATGACCTCGATCCCCGGGTCGCCGAGTACCCGGTCGAGGGCGGCGATGAGGGCCCGGCTGATCTCGCGTCCGGTGGCGTCCCCCCCGGCGTGCAGAATGCGGTCGCGATGGTGGCCGCCCTCGCGAGTCAGGCTGATCTGCCCGTCGCTGCCCCGGTCGAACTCCGCCCCTCGTGCCACGAGCTCGCGCACCCGCTGCGGACCTTCGTTGACCAAAGCCGTCACGGCCGCCACGTCGCAGATCCCCACGCCCGCGACGAGGGTGTCCCGACGATGCTCCTCCGGGGAGTCCTCGTCGGCCATGGCGGCGGCGATCCCGCCCTGCGCCCACTGCGTCGAGCCCTCGGTAAGCACGGTCTTCGTGACGAGCAGGACGGTGGCGCCCTGCTCCCGAAGGCGCAGGGCCGCGGTGAGCCCGGCGATCCCCGACCCGACGACGAGGACGTCAGCGCTCGTCGTCCATCCCGGTGCCGGCGCCTTGAGCCATCGTGGGATGCGGATGCTCACGCTGGCTCCTGGTCCTCGGCGGCGCTGGTGGGGAGGTCGCTGGACACCGTACCGCGCGGGGTGACCCCCTCCAGGACGGAACGGGCCAGGGGCGCCAGCACCCCGGCCGGCCGCGCCACGCCAGCGTCCTGCAGCACCCGACTGGCCGCCCCGAGCACCGCTTCCATCCCGTCGCGCACCGCGCCGATGGACGCGGCATACGCGGCCCGGTCCTCCTCCTCGATCCACACCGGCTCCGCCCCGATCTCGACGACGAGGGCCTCGCCGAGCGCCTGCAGGGTCCGCAGCGTGGTCACCGCTACTGCCGCCCCGACGAGACGGTCGACGTCGGAGGGGACCCCCGTCATGGCCAGCGCGGGGTGCAAGGCCAGGGGTAAGACGTCGGATGCCGCCGCCGGCTCCAGGACGCCGATACCCGACCCGGGGCTCAGGTGCACGACGATCTGCCCAGGGTGGAAGGCGTCGACGGCGGCCAGGCCGGCGACCAAAGCGGCCAATTCGACGTCCGGGACCGCGAGCACCGCGAGGTCGGCCGTGGCGACGACGTCCGGGGCCGGCAGCAACGGGACTCCGGGAAGCAGCGCGCGAGCCCGACGCTGGGAGGGCGCACTGACCGCGGTCGCCGCGACGACGCGATGGCCCACGCGATGCCACGCGGCGCCGACGACCGCCCCGGCCCGGCCGGCACCGACGACGCCGACCCGCAGCCGGGCCGGTCGGTGCTCGCTGGTCATCGCCCGAACCTACCGCTCGCGCGTGCCACTCCCAGCCCGCCGACCTCGCTGGGGCAGACTGACATCCATGACGACGGTCGGCGACGGGCAGCGAGTTAGCGTGGGCACCGGGGCCGACGCCCTCGTCGGCGCCGATCTTCTCGTCGGTCTCGGGCCCGACCATCCGGCCGGACACGGGTCGCTACGCCTGCGGCTGACCCTCGACGACGAGCGAATCCTCGCTGCGGACCCGGTCATCGGTCTGTTGCACCGGGGCGCCGAGAAGCTCTTCGAGGTCCGCGACTACCGACAGGTGCTCGCCTTGGCGAACCGACACGACTGGCTCGGGGCGTTCGCCGGCGAACTCGGCGCCTGCCTCGTCGTCGAAGAAGCCCTCGGCCTGCCGGTGCCCGAGCGGGCGACCTGGGTGCGGATGCTGCTCGCCGAGTTCACCCGGATCGCCTCGCACCTGGCCTTCCTGAACGCCTTCCCCACCGAGGTCGGGCGCCAACCGACCGCAAGGCACAATCCGCTACGCGAGAGCATCCTCGACCTGTTCGAGGAGGTCTCCGGGGCGCGGATGCACCTGACCCTGTGCCAACTGGGCGGACTGCGCGCGGACCTGCCGGCCGGCTGGTCCGGCCGGGCGCGGCAGACCGTCGACACCGTCCGCGCCGGACTGCCGGCGCTGGTGGACCCGCTCCGAGACCAGGCCGTGCGAGACCGGTGCACCGGGGTCGGGGTCGTCACCACGGAACATGTGCATGCCTACGGGCTGTCCGGACCGGTCGCCCGGGCTGCCGGCGTGGACGTCGACCTGCGCCGGGACGGCTCTTACCTCGAGTACGCCAAGCTTTTCGCGCCGGAGGGACCGGGCAAGGTCGTCGTGCGCACCGAGGGCGACGCGGCGGCCCGACTCGACGTGCTCGCCGAGCAGGTGACGGTGAGCCTGGATCTCGCCGTGGCCTGCCTCGACCGGCTCGCCGGACTCGCGCAGGGGCCGGTGTCGGTGCGGCTGCCCAAGGTCGTCAGGGTGCCCGAGGGCGAGTGGTATGCCGTGACCGAGACGCCGTTGGGTATGGCCGGGTACTACCTCGTGTCCACCGGCGGGCCTACGCCGTGGCGCCTCAAGGTGCGAACGCCCTCGTTCGCCACCGTCGCAGCCCTCGCCGACGTGCTGCCCGGGACACCTGTGTCGGACCTCGTCACCGTGATCGCCTCCTTCCCTTTCGTCATGGGCGACGTGGAGCGGTGAGACCTGCGGTAGCTGCGGCACTCGGTGTCGACGGTCGGAGGCGCAGCCGGGCTGGCCGACGGGCGCTGCCGACGGTCCTCGCCGCCGCGGCGCTGGCGCTGGCCGGGTGCGGCAGCTCCACTGCCCCGGTGAGCACCTCGACGACGGCGCCCACGAGCGCACGGCCGGCACCGACGACGAGCGCGAAGGCCGGCGCCAAGGGCGCCACGACAAAGGTCACCGCTCCCCCGACGACAAGCACGCTCGGCCCGTTCCCCCCGATCCTGCGTTCCTCCGCGGCCGGCGTGGACGCCGCGGCGATCCGCTCCCTCGCGGACCTCCCGGCCGCATTCCAGTGCCCGACCAAGCCGGCGCCCATCCAGATCCCGGGCTCGGCCACGGCGCCTCCCTCGGTCGTCTGCGCAAGCAAGCTCGCCGGCAACGAGGCACTCTTCCTCTGGTACGTCGACACGCCGGACTCCAGGTACCTCGCGCTCACGGAGGCGCTGGCCAAGGCGAGGTACGTCCGCGGCGGCCCGAGCTGGGTGGCCGGCGGGATGCTCGATGCGGGGATGGGCAAGGTCGGCGGGGACGTCTACAAGTAGCGACGCCGCCGGGGCCAGGGTCAGCGGGCCGCGTCGTCCTGGTCGGAGCCCTGGCGGTCGTCGTCGTCGAGGCGGCACATCCGCTGGACGAGCAGCCCGCTGGCCACGAGCACGCTGCCGGCGACGACGAGCACGAGCAACGGCCACAGTCGCGATCGCTGCGAGTCGACGTCGAGGTCGGGCACGAGCAGCAGCGCCTGTGCGGCATACCAGCCGACGAGGCCCGCGCCGCTCAATGCCGCCGCCTGGGCGAGCACGAGGGTCCGGGCCGCGCGTAGCGCACCGACGGTCGGGGCCGGGCGCCCGGCGCGCAACCGGCGCACCGGCAGACCCGCGACGTACACCCCGACGGCCATGAGGACGATGAGCAACACGCCCGCCCACCCGGGCGAGGGCAGCGCCGCCGCGCCCCCGGCCAACCGCAGGACGGCGTAGCCGAACGCGCCGACGACGAGGGTGGTCCCGAGCAGGTGCCGAGCCCGCACGCCCTCGCGGGTCACCATCGGGGTGCCCAGTGCGGACCTGGCCGAACCCCGCGCGCGTCGGCCCGGGCCAGGGCCTGCGCGACGGCTACCACGGGGTCGCTCGGGTGTGGACCCAGGCGCAGCATGGCATGCGGGTCGACCTGAGCCCACGGCACGAGGACGAAGGCGCGTTCGGCCGCGCGCGGATGCGGCACCTGTAGACCAGGCCCCTCGCGCAGGCACTCGTCGTCGTCACCGGGACGGCCGAATTGGATGAGGTCGAGGTCGAGTGTCCTTGCCCCCCAATGGATTTCGCGGGTACGACCGTGAGCGGCCTCGACGGCGTGCAGGTCGCGCAGCAGGGCCTCGGGCGGGCGGGTCGTGCGGGCCAGCAGGACGGCGTTGAGGTATGCCGGCTGGTCCAGTCCGCCGACGGGGTCGGATTCGACGAGCGGGGAGACAGCCGTGACGGTGACCCCGGGCAGCGCGGCGAGTGCGGCGACGGCCGCGGTGAGGGTGGCCAGGCGGGTCGCCGAGGTTGGCCCCGAGCGCGACGACGACCTCGACGCCGCGTTCGCGCCTGACCTGGACCGAGACGTCCGGCGACAGGCACCCCGACCGGAGCCTCGCGGCTTGTGGACGCGGACCTCGACGGCTTCGACGCGAGGGTCGGCGAGGACGTCGCCGGCGACGAGGTGGGCGAGCCGCTCGATGAGGTCGACCGGTTCGCCCTCGATCCGGGCCAGGACCCTGGCCGCGACGGCGGAGTAGTCGACGGTGTCGGCGAGCTCGTCCGATACTCCGGCCCGGGACAGGTCGACCTCGATCGCCACGTCGACGAAGAACTCCTGGCCGGTGGCGCGTTCGTCGGCGAGCACGCCGTGGTAGCCGTAGCCGCGAATGCCGTCGACCCGGATGACGTCGGTCACCGGAGGCCGTCCTCGCGCGCGGGGGCGGGGCGGGCAGCGGTCACGGCCTCGACGACGTCCAGCGCCCGCCGGGTCGAGACGACCTCGTGGACGCGTACCGCCCACACACCGGCCAGCGCGCACCAGACGCTCGTCGCCGCGGTCGCCTCGTCGCGATCGGTCGCAGGGCTGGGCGGGTCGTCGAGGGGCCGGCCCAGACGCCCGAGGAAGGCCTTGCGCGAGGCCCCGACAAGCACGGGCTGCCCGAGGGCGAGCAAGGCCGGCGAGGTCGGCCAGCAGCGCCCAGTTGTGCTCGGCCGGTCTTGGCGAAGCCGAGTCCGGGGTCGAGCACGAGCGCCTCGGGGGCGACCCCAGCGGCGAGGATCGCGTCGCGGCGGTCGGCGAGCTCGCGGCATACCTCGGCGACGACGTCGTCGTAGACCGCGCGCGCCTGCATGTCGGTGCTGTGTCCGCGCCAGTGCATTGCGACGTACGGCACCCCGCGGGCGGCCACGAGGGGCACCATGTGCTCGTCGGCGAGCCCACCGCTCACGTCGTTGACGAGTCCGGCACCGAGCGTCCAGGGCCGCGGCGGCGACGTCGGCTCGCATCGTGTCGACGACTGACGGGGATGCCGTCTGCGGCCAGGGTCTCGCACGACGGGCAGCACCCGGCGCAGTTCCTCGTCCACGGGCGGGCGGGTGGCCCCGGGCCGGGTCGACTCGCCGCCGACGTCGAGCGAGGTCGGCACCTGCGGCGACGAGCCGGCGCCCGTGCGCGATGGCCTCGGCGGGCTCGAACCACTGCCCCTCCGTCGCTGAAGGAGTCGGGAGTGACGTTGACGACGCCCATGACCAGCGTGCGCGAACGGCCGCCGCGCGGGCCCGCCGCCAGCCCGGGGATCAGCCGTCTCGTCACCGTTTGCCGGCGAGCAGCAGCGCCATGGCCTCGGCTCGCGTGGCTGGCCTAGCGAAGCTGGCCGCGGACCGCGGACGTGATGGTCCGCGAGCCCGGGCTTCCTCGCCCCCCGCATCGACATGCACAGATGCTCGGCACTCGATGACGACGATGGCCGCCCTGGACTCGCAGGTGCTCGACGAGGGCGTCGGCGACCTGGGTGGTCAGCCGCTCCTGAACCTGCGGGCGCTTGGCGTAGACGTCGACGAGGCGGGCGATCTTCGACAGGCCGGTGACCTTGCCGTCCTTGGACGGGATGTAGCCCACGTGGGCGACGCCGTGGAAGGGGACGAGGTGGTGCTCGCAGGTGCTGTACACCTCGATGTCGCGGACGAGGACCATTTCCTCGTGGTCGATGTCGAACGTCGTCGCGAGCAACGTCCTCCGGGTCCTGGTCGAGCCCGGCGAAGATCTCGACGTAGGCCCGGGCGACCCGGGCCGGAGTGTCCCGCAGGCCCTCCCGGTCGGGGTCTTCGCCGACGGCGATGAGCAGCTCACGGACGGCCGCCTGGAGCGCGGGGCTGGTCGACCGGCATACCTCAGTGGCCCTCGGACCCGGGCCAACCAGGGGCCGGGGCAGGGGACGGGTGCGGTGCCACCGTCGTGCCGCCGAGGGGAGGTATCGAGTCCTGCCGGGGCGAGGCGCCCGGCGGCGGCATCGACGGAGTCGCCGTTGAGAGCGGCCTGCTCCGCGGGCGTGAGCACGGGCCCACGGTCGGACAGGGCGCGGTCGGCGCTGGACAGCCAGGTCGGCCGGGGCGGTCGCTTGACGATGGTCTGGAAGATCTCGGCGAGCTCCTTCGTGCCGAGGGTCTCCTTCTCGAGCAACTCCAGCACGAGCGAATCGAGCAGGTCGCGGTTGTCGTTGACGACGTGCCAGGCCTCGTCGTGGGCGTTCTCGACGAGTCGGCGGATCTCCTCGTCGACGATGCCGGCGATCTCCTCGGAGTAGTCCCGCTGATGGCCCGTAGTCGCGACCGAGGAACACCTCCCCCGAGCCCTGACCGAGCTTGATCGCACCGACCCGCTCGCTCATCCCGTACTCCATGACCATCTTGCGGGCCATCGCGGTGGCCTTCTCGATGTCGTTGGAGGCCCCGGTCGTCGGGTCGTGGAACACCATCTCCTCGGCGACCCGGCCACCGAGGGCGTAGGCCAGCTGGTCGAGGATTTCGTTGCGGGTCGTGGAGTACTTGTCGTCCTGGGGCATGACCATCGTGTAGCCGAGGGCTCGACCGCGAGGCAGGATCGTCACCTTGGTCACCGGGTCGAGTATGGTTCATCGCGGCGGCGACGATGGCGTGCCCACCCTCGTGGTAGGCCGTGATCTTGCGTTCCTTGGCGGACATGATCCGGGTGCGTTTCTGGGGGCCGGCGACGACCCGGTCGATGGCCTCGTCGAGGGCGTGGTTGTCGATGAGGTGCTTGTTCGTCCGGGCGGTGAGCAGGGCGGCCTCGTTGAGGACGTTGGCCAGGTCGGCACCGGTGAAGCCGGGGGTGCGGCGGGCCACGGCGAGCAGGTCGACGTCCGGGGCCATCGGCTTGCCCTGGGCGTGGACCTGCAGGATGCGGTGGCGCCCGATCATGTCCGGGGCCTCGACGGCGATCTGCCGGTCGAAGCGGCCCGGCCGCAGCAGCGCCGGGTCGAGGATGTCGGGGCGGTTGGTCGCCGCGATGAGGATGACGTTGGTCTTGACGTCGAAGCCGTCCATCTCGACGAGCAACTGGTTGAGCGTCTGCTCGCGCTCGTCGTGGCCGCCGCCGAGGCCGGCGCCACGGTGACGACCCACGGCGTCGATCTCGTCGACGAAGACGATGGCCGGGGCGTTGGCCTTGGCCTGCTCGAACAGGTCACGCACCCGGGAGGCGCCGACACCGACGAACATCTCGACGAAATCGGAGCCGGAGATCGAGTAGAACGGCACCCCCGCCTCGCCCGCGACGGCCCGCGCCAGCAGGGTCTTGCCGGTGCCGGGCTGGCCGTAGAGCAGGACACCTTTGGGGATCTTCGCGCCGACGGCGAGGAACTTGGCCGGGTCCTGGAGGAACTCCTTGATCTCGTGCAGTTCCTCGACGGCTTCGTCGGCAGCCGGCCACGTCGGCGAAGGTGACCTTGGGCGTGTCCTTCGAGGCGAGCTTGGCCCGGGACTTGCCGAACTGCATGACCCGCGAGCCGCCGCCTTGCATCTGCCCCATGAGGAACCAGAACACGACGAGGACGAGCAGCAGCGGCACGATCGTCGCGAGCATGCTCGCGAAGAAGTTCTGCCCGACGATGTCGTCGGAGTAGCCCTTGGGCGGGCGGTGAGCATTGAGCGCGGCGACGACGTCGGCACCTCGAGCGGTGACGTAGTACGACTCGACCTTGGTGGCGTCCTTGACCCGGGCGCCGTCGGAGTAGGTCAGCCCGTCCTTGAGGGTCAGCTGGATCTTCTCGTTGTTGACGAGCCTGGCCTGGTCGACCTTGTCCTGGTTGATGAGGTCCATGACCGCGGAGGTGTCGACCCGCGTGTATCCCCCACTGTCGGAGAAGAACACGGTGAACATGAGGACCCCGAGGACCACGAGGATCCACGTCATCGGCATCCGGAGCAGCCGTTTGGCGTTCATAGACCTGCGGGGCCGATGCCCCAACCTCCTGGCGGTTCGTCGTCGACCGGCCCGCACCCGGGCCCGTCGTAGCGGCATTCTCGCAGGTCAACGACCGGCATACCGGTCGCTGTTCCACGAGCGGCGCGACCTTGCCTCCGGCGTTCGGCCCCCGACGCCGCAGGCCGGCGCTCGGCGACCGCTCAGGAGTAGACGGCCGGGTCCAGGGTGCCGATACAGCGCAGGTTGCGGTAGCGCTCGGCGTAGTCCAAGCCGTAGCCGACGACGAACTCGTTGGGGATGTCGAAGCCGACGTACTTGACGTCGATGTCGACCTTGGCGGCGTCGGGCTTGCGCAGCAGGGCGCAGATCTGCAGGGACGCCGGCAGGCGGGTGGCGAGGTTGGCCATGATCCACGAGAGGGTCAGGCCCGAGTCGACGATGTCCTCGACGACGAGCACGTGCTTGCCGCCGATGTCGGTGTCGAGGTCCTTCATGATCCGCACGACGCCGGAGGACTTCGTGCCCGATCCGTACGACGAGACGGCCATCCAGTCCATCGGGGCCGAGAACGGCAAGGCGCGCATGAGGTCGGACATGACGAGCACGGCGCCCTTGAGGACACCGACGAGCAGCAGGTCCTTGCCCGCGTAGTCCCGAGCGATCTCGGCGGCCAACTCGGCCAGACGGGCGTGGATCTGCGTCCTCGGTGAACAGCACGCGCGCGAGGTCGGCGCCGGCGTCGGCTGCGTCCACGGGAGGTCTCCTCTGGGGCAACGGGCGTCGGACACGCCGAGACTACCGTCTTGGCAGTCAGCACCTTCAGGGGAGTCGGGCCGCCCGGCGCCGCCGGCCCCAAGGGCTACCCGCGCGAGGTCCCGGCGCCGAAGCGCAAGACTCCATCGACGCGCTGGGCGACAACCGGCCCGGGCAGGTCGAGCGCTCCTTGGCCGCGCCAGTCGACGACGAGGGCATCGAGGGCGGCGAGGTGCGCGGCGGTGAGGCTGCCCGGGCGCGCGCCGGCGGCCAGCGCCAGGTGTCGCAGGACCCGTCGACGCAGGGCGGTGGGCAAGGCGGCGACCGCGGCGACGGGGGGCGGGTCGTCCAGGGCCCGGTATGCCGTCCCGGCGAGGTCGTCGAGCAGGTCCGCGTCGTCGCGCAGCAGGTCGGCCGAGCGCGCCAGCGCCGCGGCCAGGCCGGGGCCCAGGGCCGCTTCGAGATCGATGAGGGCCGCTCTGGCCCGGACCCGGGCGTAGGCCGCGGTCGGCGTTGTGCGGGTCGAGCCACGGGCGGAGCCCGAGCGCCGCGCAGGTGGCGTGCGTCTGCGCGCGGGACAACCCGAGGAAGGGGCGGGCGTAGCGGCCGCGGGCGCGGCGGCATACCGGCGAGCGAGCGGGCACCGGAGCCTCGGGCGAGCCCCAGCAGCACCTGTTCGGCCTGGTCGTCGCGGGTGTGACCGAGCAGGACGAGGGCGGCCTCGCGCACCGTCTCGGAGGCGTCGAGCGTCGCATACCGCGCGGTCCGGGCGTCGGCCTCCGGGCCGTCGGCGCTCGGCTGTGACCCGAGC
This sequence comes from Dermatophilaceae bacterium, assembly GCA_037045045.1. Taxonomy (GTDB): domain Bacteria; phylum Actinomycetota; class Actinomycetes; order Actinomycetales; family Dermatophilaceae; genus Phosphoribacter. The sequence goes on along the minus strand of JBAOHL010000007.1, from coordinate 78,921 downwards.
GGAGAGCACCTCGACGGGAGCGAGGCCCAGGCGGCGTGCACGTCGCGGCTGCCGTCCCGGCGACCGTGGCCGAACCGGACTGCAGACCGTGGTCGACGACCACGGCACCACCGCGCAGGCCGGCGCGGGGGGCCTCGAAGGCGAGCGCCGCCGCCAGGGCGAGCGAATCGGGGCCCCCGCTGCACGCAGCGAGGACAAGCGACCCCGGCGGGGCCTCGGCCAACACGGCGCGCACCGCGTGGCGCGTCGCCGCGACCGCCGCGGGAGGCCCGCCCAGCTCAGCCGTGCACGCGCCGGACCCACAGCGCCGGGTCGGTCATCTCGGCGGCCGAGGGCAGGGTCTGCGGCGAGGTCCACACGGCGTTGAACCCGTCCACGCCGACCCGCTCGACGACGGCCCGCACGAAGATCGCCCCGTCGTGGTACTGACGCATTTTCGCCTCGAGCCCGAGCAGCCGACGGATCAAGCCGGTCGAAGTGGCCCAGGCCGGCTCGGCGTTGGGTGAAGCGCTCCCGGATCTGGGCGACGCTGGGGATCACCGCGGGGCCGACGTCGTCCATGACGACGTCGGCATGCCCCTCCAGCAAGCGACATGACCGCGGTGAGCTCGGCGACCTTCTCCTTCTGGGCGGGGGTGAGCAGCGCCTCGGCGAGACCGCTGCTGCCCGGCGGAGACGGCGCTCGGGCAGCCGACCGACGATCTGGCTGCAGCCGGTCGACCAGCTCGGCCGGGGTGGGTGCGAGGTCCAGGGACAGCTCCCTGGTCGCGGCGACCATGTGCTCGCGCAGCCACGGCACGGCGGTGAACTGCACCGCGGTGGGTCTCCTCGTGCATGGCCACCCAGAGTCGGAAGTCCGCAGGGATCGACGCCCATCTCGCGTTCGGCCTGGACGATGTTCGGGGCGACGAGCAGCAGACGCGGGCTGCCGGTCGGGGCGAGGTCGTACTGGCCGAGGATCTTCGCTCGACATAAACGCGAGCAAGGCACCCATCTCGGCGCCGGTGACCTTGCCGCCGATGCGATGTCAGCGCGGCGGGGCCGGCGTTGGGAGCACCGGACTGGATCTTCGCGACGACCGGGTCCAACAGGGCCCGCATCGAGTCGACGTTGGCCGCGGCCCAACCCGCACGATCGACGACGAGGACCGGGGCGGATCCGGGCGGGGAGACCATCCGGGCCGTCTCGGCGACCGGGGCGACGGCGCGACGGGCAGCGGTCCGCAACGCGTCGACCACCTCGGCGGCCTCGTCGGGGCCGACCCGCGGACCCGAACCAGCGAGCCGCCGAGCAGTCGACGTGGCGAAGTCCCAGTCGATGAGTGACGGGTATGCCGCCGCGCCGGCGTCGGGGCGAGCCGCCGTGCCGGGTTCGGGCTCGAACGGCTGTGGCGAGTCGGTCACTGGTTCCCCTCGTGGTCAGCGGCAGCCGCAGGTGGCCAGCGTCGCTCCGAACCGATCCAACGCCGCGCGCGTGGTCGATGTTCCCCCCGGAACCTTGGTACAGGACGGCGAAGGTCAGCAAGCGTCCGTCGGCGGTGACGACCGTGCCGGCGAGGCTGTCGACACCGGTGAGGGTCCCGGTCTTGCCGCGGACCACGCCGGCCCCGGCGAGGCCGTCGGCCTCGGCGAATCGCTCGGTCAACGTGCCCGTGAGGTGGCCCACCGCGAGGGCCGGCCACCGTCGCGCGCCAGGCCGGCACCTTGTCGGCGACCCCCAGCTCGAGGACGTCGACCAGCAGCCGGGCCGGGACGAGGTTCTGTCGGGACAACCCGGACGCGTCGACAGTGTGGACCCCGGTGAGGTCGAGCCCCAGCCCGGTCAGGGTGTGCCGCACCCAGGCCGCAGTCCCGGCGAAGTCGGTGCCGCCGCCCGAGCGGGCCGCGGCCTGGCGGGCGATCGCCTCGGTCAGGGCGTTGTCGCTCTCGACGAGGGCGAGCGCCATTTGGTCGGCGATCGGCGCCGAGGCCGACCCGGGCGATCTCGCTCGATCCGGCTGCGACAGGACGCGGGGCCTTGTCGACGGTGACCGCGATCTGTGCCTCGGTGAGCCGTGCCGCGAACGCGGCGAGCACCTCGCCCGGTGGGTCGGCCGGGGCCGGCTGACCGGGGGTGGCCCGCTGGGTGGCGAGTGCGAGCATCGTCACGGGGCCGGTGATGCCGGTCGGTCGGTATGTCGGCAGCCACGTGGGGGCGACGGGTGGGCCGGCGCCAAACGAGAGGTCCAGACCGAGGCTGACGTGACCGATTCCGTTGGCGCGTAACGCCTGGGCGGTCTGGGCGGCCAGGGTCGGCCAGCCCGGCTCGCCCAGCCACCGCGGTCGGGTCGCCGGGCCCGGGGTCGAGCAGGGTGTCGCCGCCGGCGACGAGCACGACCCGGGCGGCGCCGGGCTCGAGGACGACGGTCGTGTCGGCGGTGGCGCCCACGGGAAGGGCGGCGGTCACCGCCGCAGCGGCGGCGAGTTTGAGCACCGAGGCCGGCACTCGGGGAGCGTCGGGGGCGACGTCGAGCAAGTGGGCCCCGGTGAGCCCGTCCCGGACCACGGCGGAGACCCTCCCGGCGAGGCGCGGGTCGGCCAGGACGGCACCGAGCGCGGCCTGCACGCCGGCCGACGTCGGCGCCGGGGCGGCGGCACCTGCCGGTGCCAACGGCATACCCGGCGTCGCGAGCGAGGGAAGGACGGCCGGCGTGCTCGGCCTCGAGGTCGGGAGCTGGTGGAGCAGGCTCGGGCGCGAGGGTGAGAATGCCGGGGGCCTTGTCGACGATGTCGAGGGTCACATACCCGGCGAGGGCGAGCAGGGTCGCGAGTGCAACCGCTATCGTCCGCCTCATGTCCACCCCCTACCCTGGAACGCGCCGACGAGCGGAACCCCGAGCGTAGGTCATCCCTAGCACACCGAAAGAGGCCAGACGTGGAGTTCGACGTCACCATCGAAATCCCGCGGGGACAGCCGCAACAAGTACGAGGTCGATCACGCGACCGGGCGGATCCGCCTGGACCGATGGCTGTTCACGTCGATGGGCTACCCGTCCGACTACGGCTACATCGAGGACTCGCTCGGCGAGGACGGCGACCCGCTCGATGCCATGGTCCTGCTCGACGAGCCGACCTTCCCGGGATGCGTCGTGCGGGCCCGGCCGATCGGGGTGTTCCAGATGACCGACGAGGCCGGCGGCGACGACAAGATCCTCTGCGTACCGGCCGGCGACCCGCGGCATGCGGACATCACCGAGCTCGACCAGGTCAACAAGTTCGAGATCGCCGCGATCGGGCACTTCTTCGAGACCTACAAGGACCTCGAGCCGGGCAAGTCCGTCGACAGCTCCCGGTGGTTCGGCCGGGTTGTCGCCGAGCGGGTCATCATCGAGGCGATGGAGCGGGCCAAGACGGCCGGCCTGACCACGGCGCGCTGGCGGATGCCCGACGCGACTCACTGACGTTTGCCACGCGGCGGGGTCGGCCAGCAGGTCGCCGGCTCAGATCACGTCGTGTCGCCGGCCCAGGTCCCGTCGTGGCCGGCTCAGATCACGTCGTGTCGCCGGCTCAGGTCCCGTCGTGGCCGGCCCAGGTCCGTCGTGTCGCCGGCTCAGGTGGCGTAGTTGAGGGCGATCATCATGCCGGCCTCGGCGTGATAGATGTTGTGGCAGTGGACCATCCAGTCACCGCGGTTGTCCGCGTCGAGGTCGATCGACAACGATTGCATGGGGGCCATGAGGACGGTGTCCTTGCGCAGCCCGGAGGGCAGCGCGAAGGTGTGCCCGTGCAGGTGCAGCGGGTGGGTCATCATCGTCATGTTCACCGCGTCGATCCGCAGCCGCTGCCCGGCCTTGACGGTCAGGGGTTCGTTCTGTCCGTAGGGTGCCCCGTTGATGCCCCACCGATAGGGCTTCATCGAGCCCTGCAGGAGCAGTTGGGCAGTCGCGTCCGGGGTCTTGGCGGGCAGGCGAGCCGCGTCGGCGGGGCGCAACTGGGAGCCGATGAGCACCTGTCCTGACACCTCGCCCGGAGTGACTCCGGGCCCGGGAGCTGCGCCGGCCCCGGTGCGGATCAGGGCCAGGCCCTGGCCGCCGCTCGTCTTGCCGAAGGGCCTGGCGACGAGGGGAAAGACCCCGTCGCCGAGGGTGACGATCGCGTCGTAGCGCTCGCCCATCCCGACGTAGAACGCGTCGACGTCGACCGGCTGCACGGCATACCCGTCGGTGTGGGTGATCCGCATCCGGTGCCCGCCGAGAGCGACCGTGAAGATCGTGTCGGCGCCGGCGTTGATGACCCGAAGCCGGACCCGCTGACCCGGGGTGGCGGTCAGCACGTCGGGCGCCGCCGGGGGCTTGCCGTTGACGAGGAACAGTGGGTACGTGACGTCGCCCGCGTCACCCCATGGGGGGCTGCCCATCGACATCCCACCCATGCCCCCCATCGAGCCGTGGTCCATCCCGCCCATGCCACCCATCCCGCCGGACCCGCCGGAGGCGGTGCCGCCGTCCGCGACGAGCCTGGCGAGCACGTCGTCGGGGGTGCTGCCGGTGCCGTCGATCCAGTCGTCGAGGACGAGCACCCACTCGGCGTCGTAGCCGCCCGGCTCTGCGGGATCGTCGATGACCAGCGGCCCGTAGAGGCCCCGGTCGATCTGCACCCCGACGTGCGAGTGGAAGAAGTACGTGCCCGGATCGGGCGCGGTGAACTCGTAGACGAATCTCCCGCCCGGCTTGACCGGGTCCTGGGTGAGGCCGGGGACCCCGTCGGCGGCGTTGCGCAGCCGGATGCCGTGCCAGTGGATCGTCGTGTCCGCCGGGAGTTGGTTATCCAGGGTCACCCGCAGCAGGTCGCCGGCGCTGGCCCGCACCAGGGGGCCGGGCGCGGTGTCCCCGTACGCCCACGTCGACACGGTCCGGCCGCCGAGGTCGAGGGTGACGGGTTTGGCGGTGAGGCTCTTCTCGACGAGCCGCTGACCCGGCGACGTGGATACGGGGCTCGGCGCGCCGAAGCTGCGCGACGGCATACCGGTCATGCCGCCGCCGCCCGTGCAGGCGGTCAGGGTCGCGGTGGCCGCGACGCCCAGGCCACCGAGCAGGATGCTGCGTCGTGAGGGCAGGGGGGAGGTCATGGTGCCTTTCCGGAGTGGTCGTTCGGGCAGGTCAGTGGCCGTCGACGATGTGCCGGCGACGGGCTTCGTACTCCTCGACGGTCAGCTCGCCGCGGGCCCGGCCCTCCGTGAGCAGGGTCAACGGATCGGGCCGCGCCGGCCCCTGGTCCTGGCCGCCTCGGGCAGGCAACACCGACCGGACCATCGCGAGCACCACGAGCCAGAACACGAGGGTGCCGACGCCCATGAACAGCCACATCCCCCACCCCATGCCGTTGCCGTTGCCGCTGCCGTTGCCCCACATCATCTCCGGGCCTTCTGTGTTCACGTCGAGTCCTGGGCATCTGCCTTCACCGACCAGAGTCCGGCCGACGAGTGGAGCTCGGACCGTGGGCCGGTTGAGGTTTGACGAAGTTCCCCGACGGGAACGACGGTGGGCGCGGTTGTCGGCGCCGGCGAAGGCGACACTGTGGTGGTGACCAGCTTCATCGCGCCCGAGCACGCCCGCAGCGTCCTCGTCGTCGAGGACGAACAGGCGCTCGCGGCGATGGTCGGCGCCTACCTCTCCCGCGCCGGCTATCGGGTCACCGTCGTGCATACGGGTCCGGACGGGGTGCACGCTGCCCGGGAGCAGGCTCCGGACGTCGTCATCCTCGACCTGGGCCTGCCCGGATTGGACGGCATCGAGGTATGCCGCCAGATCCGCACCTTCTCCGACTGCTACGTCATCGTCGTCACCGCCCGCAATGACGAGGTGGACACCCTCGTCGGCCTGTCGGTCGGGGCCGACGACTACGTCACGAAACCGTTCAGCGTCCGCGAGCTCGTCGCCCGGGTGCGGACGGTCCTGCGCCGCCCCCGTACCGGTGCTGGCCCCGCCCAGGTTCGGGGACAGCAGCCGGTGTGGGCCTTCGGCGAGCTGCGCGTGGACCCGGCCGGTCAGCAGGTCCACCTCGCCGGAGCGCCGGTCGCCCTGACTCCCACCGAACGAGACCTGCTCATGGTGCTCGCCGCGCGCCCGGCGATGGCCTTCTCGCGACGTCAACTCATCGACGAGGTGTGGGGCGGTGGATGGGTCGGCGACGAGCACCTCGTCGACGTCCACATCGCCCACCTGCGGCGCAAACTCGGCGACGACCCCGACACCTCCCGCTACATCGCTACGGTGCGGGGCATCGGATACCGGATGGGCCCAGGATGACCGGCCGACGAACCACCCCCACCGCGTCCCGAGGCCTGGCCGCCCGGCTGATGGCCGGACAGACCATCGTCCTGGTCGCGGGCGCTCTCACTGTCGGGCTCGTGGCGGCCCTCGTCGGTCCGCCGATCTTCCATCAGCACCTGCTGGAATTCGGCCTCCAGGAGAACTCGCCGGAACTCGGCCACATCGAGCTGGCCTACCGCGATGCCTCCCTCGTCTCGGTCGGCGTGGGCTTGCTCATCTCCCTGCTCGCCGCAATCGCCGTCACCTGGTTCCTCACCCGCCTCCTGCGCCGGCCCCTCGACGAGCTCACCCGTGCGGCCCGGGAACTGCGCCGCGGTCACTACGCCACCCGGGTCCCACCGGTCGGGTCCGGAACCGAACTAGACACCCTCGCCGCTGCCTTCAACACCATGGCCGCCCGCCTGGAAGGCGTCGAAGACACCCGACGGCGCATGCTCGCCGACCTCGCCCACGAGTTGCGCACCCCCATCGCGACCCTGAGCGCCTACCACGAGGGCTTGCACGACGGGGTTGCCAGCTTGGGCGAGGAATCGAGGGCGGTGCTCGCGCAGCAGACCGAGCGGCTCTCCCGGCTCGCGGACGATATCGACGATGTCTCCAGGGCCGAGGAAGGCCGCCTGCACCTCGACGTGCGCGCCGTGACCGTTTCCTCGCTCCTGCAGGCCGCCCGGGCGAGGCCTGCTCGATCGCTACGCGGCGAAGGGAGTCACCCTGGCACTCGGCCCGTCGGTCCCGGCAGACCTCACCGCCCGGGTCGACCCCCACCGGATCGGGCAGGTCCTCGCCAACCTGCTCGCCAACGCGCTACGCCACACCCCGCCGGGAGGCACAGTCAGCGTCAGCGCCCGTCGCGACGGCCGCAATGCGGTCCTCGCTGTCACCGACAACGGCGAGGGTCTCCGGCCCGACCAACTCGGCCACGTCTTCGAACGGTTCTACCGCGGCGACTCCGCCCGGACCCGCGACCGCACCGGCACGGGCATCGGCCTGACCATCAGCAGGGCCATCGTCGACGCTCATGGCGGCCAGATCTCCCTCACCAGCGCCGGCCCGGGCCACGGGGTGACGGTCACCCTGGAACTGCCTGCCGGTCCCGACTAGTTCCGCCCGCCCTTCGAGAGGGCCTGACGAACGTCCGATACCCCGCCGAAGGGGCGCCGTCGTGGCAAGGGTGAAGGCAGTGGCGGTCGGGTGGTCCTGCGTCAATGCCGACACTCATCGGGTCGCTCCGTCCCACGTCGGTGGTCGTCGACTCTCCCGGCGGGGGGGACCTGGAGTGGTTATCCCCCGTGGCTTGGGTTCAGTGGGTCATGCCGGGCATGAGGGTGCCGCCGGGCATCTGGTGGGTCGGGCTCCAGCCCAGGACGGTCGGGTCGAGCATTCCGAAGATCATCGCGACATGGGCGACGACCAGGAAGACGCCGACGCAGATCGTGTGCCACTTGCGGGCATCCGTGCTGTCCCGGCCGAGCAGGCCGATCTCGACCAGGGTGATGCCGATCAGGGGTGCCGCGGCGAGAAGGTAGGAGAAGACGGCTATGACGTCGGCCGGGCCACGCCAGCCACCGCCGGCGCTCAGTGGAATGACGGCGTTGCGCAGCAGATGGACGACGATGCCGACCATGAGGGGTCCGGCGACGAGGCCGGCATAGCGGCTCAGGCGGCGGATCCACGGCGGCGCGTCAGCCTTGAACAGCAGGACGAGTTCGGTGATCGCCAGAGTCTCGGCCAGGATGACCGGTGCCGCCATGAACAGTAGGAGGTTCCACGGCTGGTTGACGGCGAGCAGACCCATGTAGTGGGTCATCGACATGCCGCTCATGCCCGCGCCGACCGTTCGATCAGGCACCAGGTAACCCAGAACCGCCGCCCCCAGGGCAAGGGCCCCCAGGGCTGGGGCCAGCGCCCTGCGTGTGGTCGGTGTTGTTGTGTCGGCGATGACGGTCACGGGTCGCTCCTCCGGTCGTGCCCCGACGCCGTGCCGACGCGGGGGGTCGCGTGCGTGTCCGTCCTGACCTTGGCCGGCGGATGCGCAGATTCGCCCGCGGGCAGGTTGAGATTCGACGAAGACTGTCCTGCCGGCAGTGGGCGCCGGTCAGCTCGTCATGTGGGTGTGCCGAGCCCGGCGGTGCATTCACCCCGCGGCCCGGGCTCCTTGGCGGGGTCCCCGCATGCGCCATCTCGCGCCACCGTGAGATTGATGCAAGTTCAATGAGAACCCTGACGATGACCCGTCAGGGGCGGCCGCCGTAGGGCAGCAGATCGCCCATGTAGTAGATGGACGAGATCTTGACGACGTCCCCGGTCCGGGGGGCGTGGATCATCTGACCGCCGCCGATGTAGAGGCCGACGTGGTAGCTGCCCGGACCGCTGGATCCGTAGAAGACGAGATCGCCAGGCTGCAACTGGGCAAGGGGGACCCGGGTCGTCTCCCCCCATTGGCTACCGGTGTAGTGCGACAATGACACCCCGGCCTGCGCCCAGGCCATCATGGTCAACCCCGAGCAGTCCCAGGTGCCCGGTCCGCCCGCGCCCCACACGTACGGCTCGCCGAGTTGGGCGCGGGCGAAGGAGATCACCGCGGCGACCCCACCCGAGGGGGCCGGCAGCTTGGCCGGGGTCGAGCCCGTCGTCGTCCCGGTCTTCGTGCCGGGCGAGGGGGCAGGGGCTGGTGTCGGCGCCGACGCCGCCTTGGCCGCAGCCGCGGCAGCCGCAGCCCGACGGGCCGACTCCGCGGCGGCCTCGCGCGCCGCGGCAGCCTCACGGGCGCGTTGTTGTTCGGCGGCAACCCGAGCTGCTTCGGCCGCGGCCTCGGCGCGGCGCCGGTTCTCGGCCTCGATACGCGCCTGCTCCTGGGCGGCCAACCCCGCCTGCCGGTCACGCTCGAGTTGGACCGATGTGTTGCGCAGCGTGGCGAGTTGACCGACCGCCTGTTCGCTGCGCTGGCTCACCGCGGCCGCCTGCGCGGTCGCGGTGTCGGCCTGCGACTGGGCCTGGGAGGCCGCCTGCTGGGCGCTGGCCGCGGCGCTGGCCTGGCGGTCGGTGGCCTCCTGGGCGGCCTGATCGGCGATGCGGGACAGATGGCGGGCTGTCTCGGCCTCCCGCATCACCCGGGCCTGCTCGTTGCCCACCGCGTCGAGCCCGCTCGCCCGGTCGAGGGTGTCGCCGGGGTCGCCGCCGACGATCATGTCGAGCTGGGAAATCTGCCCGCCCCCCTGGAAGACCTCCGCGGCATACCGAGACACCGCAAGGGTGGCCTGGTCGGCCTTTCCCCGGGCCGCGTCGGCGCTTGCTCGAGCCGTGTCGCTCTCCTGTGTCCGGCGGGCCAGCTCGAGCTGGGCGGCGTTGGCCGACTCGCCCGCCGCGGCGGCGCGCTGCTGAGCGTCGCCGAGCTGGCGGCGAGCGCTCGCCAGTTCCGCGTCGATGGCCGCGACCTGCGCGCTGGCGCCCGAGACGGCGTTCTTCGCAGCGGCGACCTCGTCGGCGGACGGGAACACCGGATCGTTCGCGGCCTCTGCGGGGGCCGCCATCACGAAGACGAGGGCAGCTCCGATAGCACAGGACACCCCCAGTCGCCGGGAGCGACGCGTCGGCAGGATGGGGGTCGACACGCGACGGGCTCCTTTCGGCGACGGTTTCGGGGCGGGGCGAGCGCCCGAAAGCGGTTCTCGCAGCTCAATCGAGAGTAGGGCTCATCAGTCCCAGGCAGAACTGCCGTCACTCGAATCCCATTGGAAACACACGCTATTCGGGAATGCCACCGATGGAATTCAAGAAATCACAGCTCTGTTTTTTCGCAGGTCCGCTTCCATAACCGATCACTTGTTCGATCACCATCACAATTCGATAACAAGGTCGGCATGATCCGGCTGTTAGATGGCTCAGCGGCTGGGGCGGACCGCGCGACACGGGCGCCGGTCCCCCCGCAGGGTCCTGCGCGGCCGACGGTTAGTGGATCCGCCGTCCGGCGAGGTATGCCGCGAGCCCGCGCTCCCCGCCGCGCATCATCGCCCGGTGGTTGGCCAGGGCGACCTCTCGCGCCCAGCGGGCCCACATCCGCACGACCCACGGGGTGACGAGCACCTCCTGGTCGAACCGGGCCCGAGTGAACCCGCCGGACTCCGGCGTCACGTGCCAGGCACACCAGCCCTCGAGATCGCCGCCGAGCCGGGCGCGCAGTACTCCGCCTGCCCGGTCGACGACCTCACGAGTGACGGTGAGATGCATGGTGTAGGGCAGCAGCGACCGGACCGTCGTGCGCCCGGTGTCCGCGTCGACCGATACCGCCGACCGGACCTGGGGCCACCACTGCGGGTAGCGCAGCGGCTCGGCGAGCACGGCATACACGCGATCGGCCGGCGCCGACAGCAGCCACTCGTCGGCGAAAACGAAGTGGTCGGTGTTCATTCCCGCCCGTCCCGATATCGCAGGGTGTTCGGTCGCGCCGGGCACTCCTCGCCGACGGCGATCCCTGGCGCGAGGGCACCGGACTCGCGCAGCCCCGACAGCCGGTCGACAACCCGGTCGCGCAACTGCCACGGGTCGATGGTGTTGAGGTAGATCTTCGTCCCGCCCTCGAATCCGGCGAGCGTCGACAGGCGCCACTTGAGCACGATCCGCCAGGGCAAAGCGAGGTCGAGGTCGGGCCAGCGGTGGTGCCATTCCTCGTTGCTGGCCACCTCGGCGCCGGTCGCGGCGTGACAGGCGTGCAGCAGGTCGGCCATCGCGTCGACCTGGTCCGGCGTCTGGCGCCAGGGCCGTCCGGACGGCGCCTTGCTGAACACCTCGATCGAGGGGTAGCGGTGCCCGAACCCGGCATAGGCGATGGCCTCGGCGTTCTCGGCGACGACGAGGCCCTGACCCGCGGCATACCCGAGCGCCGCCTCGTTGTAGAAGTCGGGGTTGGCGCGCACCCGGCTCAGTTCGACCTCCATGCGGCTGCTGCGTTCGTCGATCGCGACGAGCTGCTTGTGCAGGTGGTCGAACGACGCGCCGGCCCCACGGAGCCAGTTCTGGAACACCGCGACGTAGCGGACGTTGGGGTTGGTCTCGTAGAGCTCCCGCAGCGCCTCGACGGTGAAAGCGACGTAGTGGCGGTGGTCGTCGACGGAAAGGGCTCCCGCAGAGGCCAATTGGCCAGGGCCATTCGACCCGTCGACGACATGACGCCGCGCGACGACGACGTCGTGTCCCCCGGCGAAGAACGCCACCCCCGTGGCCAACCGCTGCTCGGGGGTCAGGTCCGCCCAGTCGGCCGCGCTCTCGCCCGCGGCGGCCGCCCGCCGACCGGCGAGGTCGAGGACGTGGTCGCGCCCGGCCGGGTCGGCGACGTATGCCGCGAACCGCGCCCGCGCCGCGTCGTCGGCCTCGTAGCCGTAGTTGAGCCGCCAGTAGTCGTAGGAGACGATCTCGACGAGGTTGGAAATGCACCGGAACTCGGCGGGCCGGGCGAGGACCTCGGCGAGTGAGAGGCCCGACCGGCTGACCCAGTCGTCGCCGGCACGTTCGAGGCGGCTCTTCTCCGGTGGCGTCTCGAGGTAGCGCAACTCGCAGAACGCGCAGTACCGGCCGGCCAGGTCGGGGTCCAGCGGCGGCGCGGGCTCGGGGCGATCCAGGACCGGCCGGTTTCCGCGGCGCGGCACGGTCCACACCGATGTTCCCGAGTACGGGTTGACCTGCTTGACGGTGCCGTCGCGCATCCGCCGCAGCGGCTGCGGCCACGACGCCGACCCGGAGTCCACGTCCGCAGGTTAGCCCGCCGCGTGGCTACCATGGCGCTCGGAGGCGGCATGCGCATCGGTGAGTTCGCGACACGCTCGGGGGTCCCGGTGCCCGCGCTGCGCCGGATGGAGACCGCCGGCCTGCTCGTCCCGATCCGCCGCGACGACAACGGCTACCGCCGGTATGCCGCCGCCCAGGTGCCGCTGGCCCGCCGGTATCACCTGCTCGGCGAGGCCGGCCTGCCCGCGGCTCTGGTCCGCGATCTCGTCCGCGCCCTCGAGGGCCCGAGCCCCGGGACGGCCACGGCCACCCGTGGACGCGCGGCGCTCGCGGCATACCTCACGGCCCTCGACGCGCAACCCCAAGAGCCGATGCTCGACCTCGACATCGAGCTCGACCTCGACATCGACCCCGTTCCGCCCGACCGACCCCGCGCCCGTCGCCGGCGACCGAGCGACTGACCCCGCGAGCATCGCCCCGGCGCCTCGCGCTGTGCTTCGATGGACAGATGTCGAGCCAGCCCGCGGCCCCCCGCATCGTCAGCGCCGAACGCGAGATCGCTGCCCCCGTGGCGCAGGTCTTCGAGTTGGTCGCCGATCCGGCCCATCAGCCGCGATGGGACGGCAACGACAACCTCTCGTATGCCGCGCCCGGGCAGCGCGTGCACGCGGTCGGCGACGTGTTCCTCATGACGACGACGAAGGGGGACGTTCGCGAGAATCACGTCGTCGAATTCGAGCCGGAGCGGCTCATCGCGTGGCGGCCGTCCGAGCCGGCGAGCGCTCCCCCGGGGCACCTGTGGCGCTGGGAGTTCGAGGCGCTCGACGAGCGGCGGACCCTCGCGCGGCACACCTACGACTGGACCGACCTGACCGACGAACGGCGGCTGCCGCGGGCCATGGCGACGACCTCCGAGCGGCTCATGGCGTCGCTGGACCGCCTAGCGACCCTGGCCGAGAGCGACGCTGCGAGCGGCTGAGCCCTCGCGGGTGCGGTCAGGCGTCGGCGTCGAGCAAGGCCCTGGCGATGATGAGTTTCTGGATCTCGCTGGTGCCCTCGTAGAGACGGAACAGGCGCACGTCTCGGTAGAACCGTTCCACCGGAACGGATTTCATGTACCCCATGCCACCGTGCACCTGGACGGCCCGGTCCGCGATCCGCCCGACCATCTCGCTGCAGAACAGCTTGCTGCAGCTCGGCCCGAGCTTGCGGTCTGCGCCGCTGTCGTACTGCGCGGCCGCCTCGATGACCATCGCGCGCCCGGCATACAGCTCGGCCTGGGATTCGGCGATCAAGGCCTGGACGAGCTGGAACCGCGAGATCGGCCGCCCGCCCTGGCGGGCGGAGTTGGCCCACGTCACGCTCTCCTCGACGAGCCGTTGACCCAGGCCGCAGCAGATTGCGGCGATGTGCAGCCGTCCCTTGGCCAAGGACTTCATCGCCGCTCCGAAACCCTGGCCCTCGACCTGCCCGACCAGCGCATCGGCCGGCACGAGGACGTCGTCGAAGTACACGTCGGAGGTCGTCGTGCCGTGCTGGCCCATCTTCTCGTCGGGCTCGCCGACCTGGACGCCGGGCCGGGCGGCGTCGACGGCGAAGACGGAGATTCCCTTGGTACCGGCCGATTCCGGGCCGCTGCGGGCGAACACCATGTGCACCCCGGCCCGGGTGGCGTTGGTGATGAACCGCTTGCTGCCCGAGATCCGATAGCCGTCGTCGGTGCGGGTGGCCCGGGTCGCCATCCCGCTGGGGTCCGATCCGGCGTCCTGCTCGGTGAGGCAGAACGAGGCGAGCAGTTCGCCGCTGGCCAGCCGCGGCAGGTAGGCCTGCTTCTGGGCCTCGGTGCCGATGTTGACGAACACCTGGCCGGCGATGCCGTTGTTGGTGCCCATGAGGGACCGGAACGCCGGCGTCGTGTAGCCGAGTTCGAGGGCGATCTGGATCTCTTCGCTCATCGTCACCCCGAGGCCGCCGTACTCCTGCGGGATGGCGTAGCCGAACAGGCCCATGTCGGCGGCCCGTTGGCGAATCGGCGCGGGGATCTCGTCGGTGCGCTCGATCGTCTCTTCGGCGGGCACGACGACCTTGCGGACGAACTCGCGGATCTGGGTGAGGATCGGGCGGAACTCGTCGGCTTCCATGTCGTGCTCCTGGATCGGCGCGGCCGGGCTCGCGTCGAGCCCGCCGACCCAGTCTCGCCGATCCGGCGCTCGGAGAACGGGCTGCCTCAGAATGTGCTGCTCTCACTACAGTCCGAGCCGCACGTCGTCGGTGAGGTAGCGGCGGAACGGGCTCTGCGGGTCGCGGGGGTGGCCGGTGTGGCCACGGTCCTCGGGTTCCTCGGGTGCACCGGCGATCCGACGTACCAGTCCTCGACGAGTTCGGCCTGGGCCTCGATCCCGAGCTGGCGGACGATGTGGGCCTTCCGACCACCTTCTTCCGGGCTGGCGGGGCGCGGGACCGGGGAGTTGCTCGCCGAGTGGCTGCTCGACCCGCCCTTGGCACCTACTCAGCGGGGACGGTAGGCCTCGCCACGGTGCTCGATACGCAGCACGACGACCTCGTGCCGGTCGTCGTTGATGCGGTACAGGACGCGGTAGGTGCCTCGTCGCGCCGAGCAGATTCCCGCGAGGTCCCCACGCAGCCGCTTGCCGACCCGATGCGGGTTGTCTACCAGGGCTCCGGTGAGGAACTCGATCACGGCAGTGGCGACCGACTCGGGGAGCCCGGCGCGGACGGCGCGGACGGCGGGCGGGGTCAGGACAAGTTCGTCGGCGACGGGCTGGGTCACGAACGCAGGGCGCGGACGGCGTCGATCCCCCGGACGACGTCACCAGCGGCGTATGCCGCATCCGCCTCGCGGATGTCTGCCAGGGCCCCCGCGTCGCTCAGGACCGCGAGGGTTTCCTCGAGCTCCGCCAGATCCTCCGGGCTGATGATCACGGCGGCGGCACGACCATTTCGGGTGACGATTACTCGGTCATGTTCCCGCTCGACCCGGTCGACGACATCGCTGAAGTGGTCGCGGACCTCGCGCAGCGGCGCAGTGCTCACGGCCACAATTGTGGCGCCCAGTGGGGAACCGCGCAAGGCGACGTCTCGGGCAGCGCCCCGTACACGCATCTCGCCGACCAGAACTCGCTGGTCGCCGCCGGCGCCACGACCGACTTCAGCGACCGGCGGCCGGGCTCGCCGCCGTTCGCGCGTCGAGGCGGCGGGTGCCGACGTTTCCCGGGTCCGCGACGGCTCGCACAGCGATCGGTGGTCAGCCCGTCCTGGACACGAGCATGAAGGCCGGGACGCTGGCGATCGGCCCCGGCTGTACCTCGCGCCAAGGGTATTTTCGTAATACGCTATCTCCGTGGTGAGCGAGGAGCAGATCCAGCACTGGGCCCGCGAGGCCGAGGCAGGCTACGACGTCGAGGAGTTGAAGCGACGTGGTCGAGGCCGGCCCGGGCGCGGCGCCGAGCCGATGCAGGTCGTCGCCGTCCGGCTGACCTCCGAAGAGCTCGCGGCCCTTGACGCGGCAGCCAGTCGGCACGACATGAGCCGATCCGAAGCGATCCGGGCGGCCCTGGCGCACTTCGCCGCGTGAAGGTGCATCCAAGTGCGCTGAAGCACGGGATCTCGGCGGAAGACGCACTCCAGGCTTCGGAGTGGTCCCTCTGGGTCGAACCCCTGAGTGACGACGAGGACCCGCGGCGGGAGCTACGTCTCGGATATCGACCACCACGCTCGCCTGCTCGAACTGTGGTCCTCGTGTCCGAAGCCGGCGACGAGACCCTCATCCACGCCATGCCTGCCCGGCGCAAGTACCTCGACCTGTTGCCCTAGTCCTTCAGGGTGTACGTGCCCTTTAGGGGCACATCACCATCCAGGTGTCAGCCGGGGCCTGAGCCCGGCGGTCTCGAGTGAAGCCACCGGGCAACGGCTTGAACCTGACCGCGCGGAGCTGGTCCGCCGGGTTGTCGACGATGATCGGTGGTGTCGGCGTTTGCGGCTGTGCGGGCGTAGTCCGCGACACAGCTGTGTCTCGCGCCGCTCGCTCCCTGTAGGCCCAGGGGCGTCACGCCCACCGACGTATGCTCTGAAACAGAGCAGAAACGCCCCCCACCAGGGTGAGGGGCGCATTCTGAGCCGCCTATCGGAATCGAACCGATGACCTATTCATTACGAGGGTCTGCGGCGGCCTCGCGGCTGCCGGATGAGCCGTCCTTGACGCTGCGAGGCGTCGTTACGATGGCCGGTCGGATCTGCTGACCCGAGCGGCGTACGGACTCCGTACGGACTCGGACTCGTCCCTACAGTTGGGCCGCAAGTTGTGGCCCAACTGCGTCGTGGACGAAGTGCAACAGGTTGCTGCACTTCTGCCAATTCGGCAGCAACTTTGCCGCCGCGCTCTCTCGCATGAACAAGAACGGGCCCGTCCCCTGGCCGGGACGGGCCCCGCGAGAGAGGAGGAACGATGAGCAAGACCTCCCACGCGACGCGTGCGCACTTCGATGGTGCCGCGTCGTCGGCCGTCCACGGAAGCAGCTCGCCGGCCACCACGTCTCACGGTCCGAGTCGGGCCGGGGACGATGCCGGAGTCGAGCACGGCGCGCCAGCGCCGCGCGCAGACGGAGTGCTCGGCCCCGAAGCCTGGCTCGGCCCCGACGGCGAAGCCGTCGGCCTTCTTGATACTTATGCGAACAGTGCCCCCCTGACGCTTCGGAACGCTCGTCGGCGGTCCCGCTTCAAAGCGCGACGGGCGCTGCGCTCCATCACGACCCTGGACCGCGTTCGGGCTTGTGGGATGGCTCCTCACGACGCGGCGGGGGTCGCCCTCGTGTTGTCCGACGGCGAGCCCGGGGTGCGCATCGCTGGATGGCGCGGGGTCGTCTCCTGCGGCTCCGTGTGGGCGTGCCCCAGGTGCTCGGCCGTCATCGCCGAGCACCGAGCCGAAGAACTGCGCGAAGGATTGGACGAGTGGCGTCGCCAAGGAGGCGCAGTGGCCCTGCTGACGCTAACGATGCAGCACAGTCGAGACGACGCGCTCGACGACCTGTGGGACGGCGCGGCGGGGTCGTGGCGTCGGCTCGTTGGTGGCAAGCCATGGCTCAACTTCAAGGAGGCTGCCGGGGTCGTTGGCACGCTGCGCGTCGTCGAGGTGACGCACGGCGCCGCCGGTTGGCACGTCCACCTGCATGTGCTCGTCTTCCTCGATCCCTCCAAGTCGGTGCGCTGGCAAGGTGTGGGCGGAGACGCTCAGTTCGAGGCCCACTTCGCCGCCATGGCGTCACGCGGCCCGATCGTGCGGGCATGGCAGCGGGTCGTGGGCCGCGCTGGCTACTTCGCGGCCGAGAACGCTCAGGACATGCGCCCGGTCAGCCTCGACGAGGCGGGGAGCAGCATCAACCGCTACTTCGTGAAGAACGGCTGGGACGCTGCCGACGAGTTGGCGCGCGGAGCATCGAAGAAGGGGCGGCGAGGCAACCGCACCCCGATGGGGATCCTCCACGACATCAGGACCGGCGGCCTCCTCGACGATGTGGAGCTCTGGAACGAGTGGGAGCAGGTGTCGCACGGGCGACGCCAGATGACTTGGTCACGGGGGGTTCGAGCACTTCTCGGGCTCGTAGTGGTGAGTGACAACGAGGTCGCGGCCGAGACCGCGGACGGTGCAGAGGCGGACGAACAACTGGCGGCGCGATCTCGAGGCGACGACGTGCTGCTGATTCTCACCGCCGAGCAGTGGCGGCACGTGTCACGAACTTCCAAGCATTGGCTCCTCCTGGAAGCTGCCGAACGCGACCCCGGACAAGTGTGTCGGTGGCGGCTGGCAGCATCGACTACCTGCGTTGCGCTGCCGTCAGATCAGGCACCTATATAGCATCGAGGTGTGCCCTCCACACCGGCTGCCGCACCTCAGGTGATCCGCGGCTACCCGGAGAGGCTGACGAACCTGATGGAGGAGCTTCAGAGGAGCTATCTCCATGCAGTAGCTGCCGCAGCGGGCTGCATCGTCAGCATCGATTCCTTTGATGATGGCATCGACGCAACTCTGAAGCACAAGAGCGACACCCACACGGCTGGCGACCGGACCGCCCGGCTTGAGGTTCAGCTCAAGGCGACGCACAACGCGCCGACTGGCGGCTTCGCCTCCGCAACCATGTCAAGAAAGCGATATCACGAGTTTAGCGTCGCGAATCCGCTGGTTCCCAAGATCGTCGTCATAATGCACATGCCGGCCGATCCGGCAGACTGGATCGTCGCCAAATCGAAGGCACTTCGCATTCATCACAGCGGCTATTGGGTCAACTTGGCTGGTAGCTCTGGCTCTGCGGCCCTCAAGCCGACCGTCAAAGCGCCACTTCTGCAGCGCTTTGACGATGTATCGCTTTGCTTGATGATGAGCCGTATCGGGTCCGGAGGTGCCCCATGAACGGTAATCCGCCCGTTGATCTTCTTCGTCTCATTGCACGGAGTATCGGCTGGGTTAGAACCGGCGGCGTCGATGGTACGTTCGAAGCGTGGGGTAGTCGCGACGGCCTCGACGAGATCCTCCTCCCGCTCGACGCTGCGGGGGGCGACTTTGAGCGGCTCATCGAGAAGGCGGAGAAGCGTCTGCGAAGCCAAGATCCGACTCTGGTGACGCAACTCATCAACGAGCGGATCATGACACGCGAGGCTCAGCTGCTAACCACCCGGTGGAGCAAGGAAACAGCTTTACCCTCCGGCCTCATCATGTGGGATGAAGGCGAGCAGATGTATATCCGTGCGCGGGAGCAAATGGTCGCAGCTGCGAAGGCCTCCGCGGAGCGAAGGCGATATCACGGCAACCGTAGCTCCTACCTTGCGAAGAACTTCCTAGAAGACACGCTTATGGGACTCCCTCGGGCTGGCAGCTACATAATTCAAGCCCTAACGCCTGCCAACAACGCCTACTACCTTTCAGAGTCAGCAGCAAAACGTGCCAGAAAGTCGAGCGATCGTCTAGTCGACCCCGAACGGACCTCGGGCAAGGAAATCGTTGACCTCCTAGAACAATCGTTAGATGCGTTACGCGAATGCCTGGACTCCTATGCGCGATCGCCCAGGCTGGAGCCCTTTGAGGAGGCGGTCACCGTTGGGGTCTCCTACGAGTTGACGAAGTCGCTGAGTGAACTCGTCGCCGACGGTGAAACAGAGGTCTCGTTCTCAAGTGACTCGGGGCCGACCAGGCAGATCGTCTTCACGCCCCATGAAGCGGAGGTGCTACAGCGTGCAACCACGGCACTAGCGCAGGATACGGAGCCGACCGTCGCGCTGGTCGAAGGTGAGGTGACCCTGCTGAGCAGAGAGGCCGGCGGCGGCGACCGCGTTATCCGGCTAGACACGTCCGCTGCTGGCCTCGGGTTCAAGAGGCTTCGAGTCCATTTGTCCGCGCAGCAGTACGACATTGCTATGCAGGCGCATCGCGAGGAACGCGCAATCAAGGTGCACGGCCGGGTAGAAAGGGAGGGCAACCTACATTGGATGTATCTGGCGGATTCGTTGACTCTCGTGGAGCCCGAGCAGGATCTCCGACCTAGTTCGTCGACGGCACCCGCGGAGCAACTGACCTTTGGACGACTCCTGAGGGACGAGGTAGACGGCCCTCAGCCGTCCTAAGAGATCCTTGAGGCGTCGTCTCCCCCCGACGGTATGGCGCGGTAGGCGGCCTCGCGAAGACGTTCCAGGTCGGCACCCGTCGGTCGAGGGTTCCCCCTCAGTCCAGCCTGTAGCGAATGCTGGCGCGCACGGTAACTTTCCGGATCGCGCTCCCTCACAACCAACGACGGCCAAAAGCGCCGGGCCGCTGCGGCGGACAGGACCTGAGGAGCGCGTCGGTCGATGCGGTGCAACTGGACTCTCCCAGCGGCATCAGTAGAGACCCTGTATCGGAGGCGGCCGCGAGCACCTCGGGAGACAACGTCGCCTGCCTGCAGCAAGGGGATTGGCCGCGGACTCTCCCCGTAGTACCAAAGTGAACGACCGCAGGCCGGGCATGCCTCCAGTTCCTTGGCCAGGTGTTCACGACGTTCGTCGCCCGGGATGACGGCGACAACGTGTCGCGAACTCTTGGCTCCGTGGGTCCAGAGTCGCCTCAAGGGCAGCCCGGACGTGTACCCGACGTAATGGCTGATCGGATAGTCGAATACCTGCTCACCGTGAGAGTCCCGCGGAGTGGTGGGCTTTGAGGTCATCTCGGTGCCTACCGGTCAGCCCTCGGTGAGGGCGACAGGGTCATTGTCGTGGGTCTTGGCGATCTTGGCCATGGATTCTTCGGAGAGGTAGCGGCGTTCGTCGGTGGCCCATTCGTCGTGGGTGTCGGCCAGGACGGCCCCGACGAGGCGGATGACGGCGGCCTCGTTGGGGAAGATGCCCACGACGCGGGATCGGCGCTTGATCTCCTTGTTGAGCCGCTCGAGGGGGTTGGTGGACCAGATCTTGCGCCAGTGCTCGCGGGGGAACGCGGCGAAGGCCAGGACCTCGGCCTTGGCGTGGTCCATGAGTGCGCCGATCTTGGGGTAGCGGGCGGAGAGTTCGGTGGCGACCTTGTCCCACTGCTTGCTCATCGAGGCCAGGTCGGGTTGGGCGAAGATCGTGCGGAACACGGCCGCGACCATCTCGGTCTCGCCCTTGGTCACGTGGGCCAGGACGTTGCGGATGAAGTGGACCCGGCACCGTTGATGGGCGCTGCCCTGCAGGGCGCGACCGAGGGCGGCGACGAGGCCGGAGTGCTGGTCGGAGATCACCAGGCGCACCCCGGTCAGGCCCCGCTTCTTCAGGCCGGTCAGGAACGCCCGCCAGAACACTTCGTCCTCGGAGTCGCCCACGTCCAGGCCAAGGATCTCCCGCCGTCCCTCAGCCGTGACGCCGGTGGCGACCACCACGGCCTTGGACACGACCATGCCGTGTTCGGTGCGCACATGCAGGTACGTCGCGTCCAGGTAGACGTACGGGAACTCCACGTGGTCCAGACGCCGCGCGCGGAACGCCCCCACGCTCTCGTCCAGGCCGGCGCAGATCCTCGACACCTCGCTCTTGGAGATCCCGCTCCCACCCAAGGCGATGACCAGGTCGTCGACGGAGCGGGTCGACACGCCGTGGACGTAGGCCTCCATCACCACCGCGTACAACGCCTGGTCGATCCGCCGCCGCGGGGACAGGATGCTCGGGAAGAAGCTGCCGGCGCGCAGCTTCGGGATCGCCAACTGCACATCACCGGCGTGCGTGGTCAGCAGCCGCGGCCGGGACCCGTTGCGCTCGGTCGTTCGTGACTCGGTCCGCTCGTAGCGGCCGGCGCCGATCGCTGTGGTGGCTTCGGCGTCGATCAGCTCCTGCATCGCGACCCGGACACACTCGCGGATGAAGTCGGTGCCCTCGCCGGTGCGGAACACCTCCGCAAGCTCGGACAAGGCAGAATCAGACAAGGCCATCGGTGAGGCTCCTTCTCGATGAGTACTTGGCGGTACACATCAAGAATCTCGCCGGTGGCCCCCTCAATCACGGAGCCGTGCCGTCACCCCAAAACCCCACCACTCCAAGGGGCACTGTCTGCTCACCTGGGACATAGTCGCGATCATTCACAACCACAGGCTGCCCGTAGCACACCACGTAGACATGCTCCCGGTGCTGTTGGCACCGCGGCGAACAGCATGGGCTGAGTGGGGGTGGAACGTGCAGCACGCTTAGGTATCCCCTTGCTCTATCCACCGTGTGATCGTCGTGTGCGCAATACCGAGTTCACGCGCCACCGTGCGAGCTGAGAGGCCCCGGTCTCGAACTGCATGGATCGCCAACTGCTTGATGGCGAGGTCGGAACGCTTCTTCAGTTGACCGAGGTCCTGCATCGTTTGAAGCAAGAAGACCTCGTCGGTGACTGACTCAGGCCTCCCCTTCGCCCAGTCATCGACGCGCTCCTCCATGCGTCGGACCGCCAAAGCTAGGTTGGCCAAGGCGATTCGAGTTGCCCGGATCTCCTCCCCCAGGAGCTCGCGACTCAGCGCTTGGCGTGCTCGACCCACGCGATCAGTTGCCACGGCGCCAAGGATACCCACGCACCGCTCGGTCACACCGAACCAGCTGGACCCACAGCACCTTGCGGACTGTCTGCACCGTATGGTGCACTTGCACCATCTGCAGATCGCAATGTGACAGATCCGTTGGCATCAGCACCTTCTGTAGGTACGAGCGGCTCAAGGAGCGCCGCCAGACATCAGGAGACACCATGCAAGTGCAGATAGATCAGGCAGTCCTCAACGACCCGCACACCGCGACAGGGAACAACTCCGGCCATCCCGACTTCGGCGTTCAGGTTGCACCTGGCCAGCCGCGTCCGCAGGCCACCAACGAGAACGGAGTCCCGCTCTGGGACATCGAGTGCATGCGGCAGATTGTGGAGTTCGGGCGGTCCCGCACTGAGGTCTACACCGTGCTCGTCCCCTCCGCGCAGCAGCCGGTGCTGTCACCTGGCCCGGTGCGGTTTAGGGACCTGCGCATCACCGTCTCGACCCGCGTTCAGCGGCAGGGCACGGGACGCGAGTCACGCATCGTCGGCGTCACTGAGAACGTCTACTGGGACGCCTCCGCTGTGGAGCAGGTTCGCGGCTCCTCCGAGTCCAAGGGCGCTGCCTGATGATCAGCTCAGCCATCGCCTTCGCCATTCCTGGGGCCATGCTCGCCTGGTCTCGCGCCTCAGGTCGACGGGCGGCACCGGCTTTCGCCCTGGTGGTCTTCACCATCGCCCAAGTGGGGCACCTCATGTGGCTGTTGTTGGGGAGCCTCACCGCGGTTCTCGTGCTCGCCACGCGCCGGCTGTGGCTGGGGCACTGGCTTCGGCTCACTCCGTGCCTACGGGGTTGGCGGATTCGCCGTTGGGCGGCCGCTGGCTGGGCACCTACGGTGAATGCTGTTGGCCTCGGGTCCTTCCGCGACGCGCCACTGGCTCCGCTCCGCATCCTGTCGGTGGCGGACGGCGTACAGGCGCAGTGGACCCTCCCCCTCGGCGTCACAGTCAATGACGTCGAGAAGGAGCAGGCTGCGCTGGCAGCATTCTTCGACGCGCCTAGGCTCGACATCGTCCGGGTGCGGCCAACTGTCGTCGGGCTGACGTGGCGTTGGGACGAGCCCCTGGCCGAGAGCCGACGCCTGGACGAGCCGACCCCGGGCACGGTGTGCCTGTCCGATGGCTTCCTGCTCGGGCGCGACGAGTCTGGCGGGGACGTGGGCTGGTCGCCTCTCTCACCGCCCTCCCATGCCCTCCTGGCCGGCGGCACCCGGTCCGGGAAGTCCGTGGCCCTGCAGACCCTTCTGGCCCAGGCCGCGAGTATGCCGGACGTGCAGGTGTGCGGGATCGATCCGACCGGGATCCTCCTCGCGCCCTTCGAGAGTGCTCCGGACAGCGAGCAGCTGGCGTGCGGGACCTCCCCAGAAGCCCTCGAACGCGCAGTCGACGTGCTCGCGCATCTCGTTGACGTCGTCCTCGTCGAGAGGCTGCAGCACCTTCGGGAGACGAGGACGGACGCGATCCGCGAGCCGACGACTGCGCACCCGCTCCTGCTCGTCGTGCTCGAGGAATACCCCGCGCTGCTCGCTGCGTGCTCGTCCGACGACTCTGCCGCTGCACGCAAGCCGCTGGATCGCCTCAGAGTCCGCGCCGAGCTCTACGTCCAGCGGCTGTTGGCCGAGGGGCTCAAGACAGCCATCGTCGTCGTGCTCGCCGCTCAGCGGGCGGACGCTGATGTGCTGGGCGGCTACCGGAGAGACCAGATGAGCACTCGGATTGCCTTCCGGCTCGAATCGGCTGATGGCTGGCGGATGGTCTTCCCCGCGGCCCCGGACGTCGCCGGAGCCGCGGCCGACCTCGTACCCGGCGAGGGCTACATCGTCACCCCGGGTAAGCCGATCACCCGCTTCCGCAGCGACTACCTCGACTACCCCGCCTACGTGGACCACGTGGAGCGGGCCATGTCGTGGCGCCACCACCACCTCAGTGATATCCCCCTCTGAAAGGAAGAATTCATGTCCCGCAACATCTTGGCCTTCGTCTGCGGAGCGGTCACGGCCGCAGCCGCCGCGATAGGCCTCGCTCTCGCCGCCCCGTCGCGCGCCGAGGGGGTCTCCATCCCCCGCACCGGCACTCTCCCGGTCAACCGGTGGGTGGCCGAGCCGGGCGTCTGCCCGCTCGTCTTTCCCGGCGCTCGTCCGTCTGAGGGCGACGGTTGGGCCATCGGGCCTGTCGAGGTGACCAAGGGGGCCCGCTTCACGGCGTACATTCCCGGAACCTGCGACGACACCACCATCAACGTCTGGGCGCGGGGCGCGTGGCAGATCGCGCCCGATCTCGTGATCTACCGCGTCAACCCGTGGGACAAGACGGGCAGCAGCGTCGCTCCGCTAGAAAAGGAGGCGATCTTCGGTGTCCAGTGACAAGGACCGGTTCCTCACCCCGAAGGAGGTCAGCGACTGGCTCGGCCTCGCGCCGTCCACCCTCGCGGACCTCCGGACACGTGGACAGGGGCCGGCGTTCACTCGCCTGAGCGCTCGCAACGTCCGGTATGCCGCTCGGGACGTCAGCGCGTGGCTCACCTCTTGCCGGGTCGAGTCGGGCGCGGTCAAGGCCTCCTGACGGTGGCTGTCGAACGTCGCACAACGAAGGCCGGCCGGGTCCGCTGGCGTGCCCGCTGGTACGACCCGGCCGGTCGAGAACACGCCAAGGTGTTCGACACCAAGCGAGCGGCTGAATCCTTCCTCGCGGAACAACGTGAGACGGTGCAGGCCGGCGCCTGGATCGACCCGCGTGCCGGCCTGGCCACCCTCGATTCCTTGTGGACGCGCTTCGAGACCGAGCAGCTGCCACACCGCCGGCCAACGACACGACAGAACTACCGGGCCGCCTGGCGCAACGTCTCGCCAGTCCTTGGCGCCTACCCGGTTGGCCGGCTCACGCGCGCCGATGTCCAGCGGTTCGTCACGTCTCTAGCCAAGGGCGCAGACACAGTGCGGATGGCGCATCGCGTACTCGCCCTTGTCCTCGACTTCGCGGTGCACAACCGGATCGTGGCCACCAATGTCGCCAAGGGGGCGGCGCTACCCAGGCCGCGCCCTCCCCGCGATCGCATCCTCACCGCCGGCGAACTCTTCGCGCTCGCGGACGCGGTTGGACAACGCGGCCGCGGCCAGGCGCTCACGATGGGACTGGCGGGGTTGCGATGGTCGGAGGCCGCTGCGCTGCGTGCCGGTGCGGTCGACCTGGCGAATCGTCGGCTTCATGTCCGGGAGGCCGCCACTGAGGCCGCGGGCAAGGTGCACATCGGGCCCCCGAAGTCGGAGGCATCACGTCGCTACGTCGCACTCCCCCGGCGCCTCATCGCCGAGCTGGCGCCACTCATCGATGGGTGCGGCCCGGACGGGTTGGTGTTCCCAACCCCCGAAGGCTGCGTCGACAGGGTCGGCAACTTCCGCCGTCGCGTCAAGTGGGATCGGGCCGTCGCCATGGCCGGTCTCGTCGACGTCACCCCACATGACCTCAGGAGGACCTTCGGCAGCCTCGCCCGGTCCGCCGGCGCGGACCTCCGCTACATCCAGAAAGCCATGGGGCACTCGTCCATCACGACGACGTCTCGTATCTACGCGCATCTCTACGACACCGAGCTCGATGCAGTAGCCGACGCACTAGACCGCATCACAGAAGGGACAGGACCATGAAAACCGAACCCAACGACGAGATCCTCGAAGAGCTGGTCGAGCTCCTAGTCAATGCGGCAGATCGTCGCTACGACCTGGCCTTCCTCCTGGCCAAGGGGATCTCGCGGGCGGCACAGAAGTACGGCAGTTTCCGCGAGCTCGTCGGCTGGACGACGATGGCCCACATTCCGTCCCTCGACTCCTTCTTCGAGCTGGGCCACGACATGGGTGAGTCGGAGGTGCGTCTTCGCCGCATCCGCTCGTATGTCGAGACGGCGGACCTCCCGATGACGGTCGAGGCCGTCGCACGAGTGACCGGAATCCCCGTGGCCGTCGTCGCACGGGACCTCGTCGAGCTCTGGCAGAGAGGCAACATCGGGACGGCTGGGGGCAACCCTCCGGCATACCACTGAGCCGATACGGACTCGGTACGGACCCGAGCAGCCCTCGTAGGGCATCACACCCATGCAAACCCAACTGAACAGCGAGAGAGAAGCGGCGCGGCATACCCGCTGTGAGCAGCAGAAACGCCCCCCGGGAGACCGGAGGGCGTTGTCTGAGCCGCCTTGGGGAATCGAACCCCAGACCTATTCATTACGAGTGAATCGCTCTGGCCGACTGAGCTAAGGCGGCGTGCGCCCCGGCAGGGGCACGGCTGTCGAGTATACGGACCTGGCGCGCGGCATACGCACCCGACGCCGCTACCGCGCACACCCGCTCAGCACTTGAGCCCGTCCTGGGGGACCGTGCCGCTGACGTAGTACGCGTCGATCGGCTTGTCCACGCAGGCGTTCGACCGCGTGTATGCCGTGTGCCCGTCGCCGTCGTAGCTGATGAGCACCGCGTTGGACAGCTGGTTGCGCAGCCGGACCGACCACTCGTAGATCGTCGCCGGGTCGCGGGTCGTGCCGACGACGACGATCGGTCCGGACCCGGCAGCGGAGATCTTCTTGGGCACCTTCTTCGTCTGGATCGGCCACACCCCGCAGGGCACCGAGCCCCAGGCGAGCATCCGACCCCAGGTCGGGGCGACCTTGGCGAAGTCGGCGGCGTTCTTCTCGACCGTGGGGATGTCCGCCGTGTCGGGCTTGTCGAGACAGTTGACCGCGTAGATGACTTCCATGATGTTGCTGGTGTACCGGCCCGAGGAGGTCCGATCGGCGTACTGGTAGGCCAAATCCATGAGCTGTGAGCCGTCACCGTTCTTCGCGGACCGCAACGCTTGAGTCAGGGAAGGCCACAGCGACTGGGCGTACATCGCATAGCCGATCCCCATCGACCCCCACCCTTCGGTGAGCGACTTCACCCGCGCGTCACCGGTGACCGGAAGGGGCTGACTGTCGAGCCTCGCGAGGAAGTCCCGGATCCACTGCATCCCCTCCTCGACGGTGCTGCCCACCGGGCAGTCCGACCGCTTGACACAGTTGGTCACGTAGGCCCGGGTCGCGAGGTCGAAGCCACGCGCCTGCCCCTCGCTGACCTCGGCGGAGCTCAGGTCGGGCGACACCACCCCGTCGAGGACGAAGCGGCCGACGTTCAACGGGAACAGGTCGGCATACGTCGCGCCGAGGTAGGTGCCGTAGGACTTGCCGAGGTAGTTGAGCTTCGCCTCACCGAGCACGGCCCGCAAGACGTCCATGTCACGGGCGGCGTCCTCGGTGGACACGTGGGCCAGCAATGCTCCGCCGCGTTGCTTGCACCCGTCGGCGAGGACCTTGGCCTCGTCGACGAAGGCCCGCTCCTCCGTGGCGTCGTCGGGCGTGGGGTCCATCGCCAGGAAGGTGTCCAGGTCGGCATCGGTGAGGCAGTCGATGGGCGCGGACTCCCCGACGCCACGAGGGTCGAAGCCCACGACGTCGAACCGGCGCCGCACCTCGGCGCCGACGATCTGACTGGCCGCCCGAGCGTAGTCGACACCCGAACCGCCCGGCCCGCCGGGATTGACGACGAGCGAACCGATCCGCTGACTGCTGTTGCTCGCGGTCACGCGCAGCACCGCCAGTTCGATCGTGCTGCCCCCGGGGTCGTTGTAGTCGACCGGCACCTTCAGCTTCGCGCAGTCAGCCCCCGAGCACTTGCGCCACTGAAGTTGCTGGGCGTAGAAGGGCGCCAGGCCCGGCTGGCCCGGCGGGGGTGTCGAGACACCGGTCGGCAGGGCAGTCGGCCCCGGAGTATCGGCACTGTCCGGGCCGACGAACGGCAACACGAGGCACGAGGACAAGCTCAGACTGGCGACGACCGCGGTGAGCAGGGTCGCCACACGCCGACGGGGGCGCCACAGCGGTCGGGTCATAGCGGTCTGACGCTCCTTCGGCGGTCCTGGTTGCCTGCCGCGCCGCGCGTGGCGTCGAGGCTGGTCTGACGCTACCCCGAGAACCCCTGCTCACACCCGCAAGGCCACCGCCATGGCCTCCAGAGCCAGCAGCGGGGGCACGTTGAGGGTGATCCGCTCCCGGGCCTCGCGGACGGCCTCCATGCACGTGAGCAAACGCTCCGGGGTCATCGTGGCGGCCAGCGCGCGCACCTGGTCGGCAGCCTCCGCATTGACCAGGGCGACCGAGGCCGCGAGCCGCACGACGAGCGCGTCGCGGTACATCGACAGCAGGTCCACGAGCGAGCGGTCCACGACGTCCCGGGCGAACCGGGTGGCCCGCGCCTTCTGCTCCCGCTCCAGCGCCGCCACCTGCGCCCGCACGTGGGGTGGCTGGGTACGGGCTGCCGGGTCGGCCCCGAGCGTCTCGAGCAGCCGAGTGCGTTCCGCGGCGTGGCGCTCGGATGCCGTCGCCCCGGCCTCGTCGTCGGCGATACTCGCGAGATCCGCTGCGGCACCGACGGCGTCGCCGACCGAGCGGATCTTCAGCGGCAGCGAGACGACCTCGTGTCGACGGTTGCGGGCCGCTTCGTCGCGCGCGAGGCGCCTGGCCAGCCCGACGTGACTCTGCGCGGCGCGGGCGGCATACCGGGCCATGATCGGGTCGATGCCGTCGCGCCGGCTGAGCAACTCGGCGACCGCCTCGACCGGCGGGGTACGCAGCCGCACGTGTCGGGTGCGCGAGCGAATCGTCACGATGACGTCCTCGAGCGACGGCGCGCACAGCACCCAGACGGTGCGTGGCGTGGGCTCTTCGAGGGCCTTGAGCAGTGCGTCGGCGGCCCGCTCGGTGAGTCGGTCGGCGTCCTCGATGACGACGACCCGCCACGCGCCGACCGACGGCCGCAGCCCTGCCTCGAGCACCAGCGCCCGGGCGTCCTCGACCTTGATCGACAGGCCCTGAGTGGCGACGACGGTGACGTCGGCATGCGTGCCGTCGAGCGCGGTCCGGCATTCGCGGCATACCCCGCAGCCGTCGTGCGGACACTGCAGCGCCGCGGCGAACGCCCGCGCCGCCGTCGAGCGCCCGGAGCCCGGCGGCCCGGTGACCAGCCAGGCATGCGTCATCGCGGCCGGGTCCACGACGGCGCGGCGCAGGGTAGCTACGACGTCGTCCTGCCCGACGACGTCGGCCCAGACGCTCATCCGAGCACCGCCATGGCGTTCAGCCGGGCGAGGATCCGCTCGTGCAGTCGATCAGGTGGGAGCGTTGCGTCGAGCACGAGGTAGCGCTGGGGGGCGGCCGCGGCGAGGTCGAGGAACCGTCGCCGGACCCGCTCGTGGAAGTCGCCGTGTTCGGCCTCGAGCCGGTCGGGCGGGGCGCCGCGGCGGGTCCGCCCGATCTCGGCCGGGACGTCGAGCAACACGGTGAGGTCCGGGACGAGCCCGCCGACTGCCCACGCCAGGACCTCGCCGACCTGATCCGGTTCTAGGTCGCGGCCTGCGCCCTGATAGGCGAGCGACGAATCGGTGTAACGGTCGCAGACCACGATGGACCCCGCGGCCAGCGCCGGCCGGACGACCTCGTCGACGTGCTGGGCTTTGTCGGCGGCGAAGAGCAACGCCTCGGCGCGTGGGCTGACGTGCTCGCCGTGCAGGACGAGTTCGCGCAGCGAGGTCCCGAGGGGGGTGCCGCCCGGTTGGCGGGTGAGGAGAACCTCCCGGCCGCCCGAGCGCAGGGCCTCGGCCAGCAGGCGCACCTGGGTGGACTTGCCGGCACCGTCGCCGCCCTCGAAGACGAGGAACACCCCCGCGCTGGAGGGCGCAGGGGTGGGTTCGATCACGTGGCGAGCCTAGGACAGGGCGCCGTCATCGCGGGTATGCCGGTCGGCTGGCCCCGGTCGGCCCGCTCCGGTCGGCCCGCTCCTAGGGGTCCGCTCCTAGGGGGCCGCTCCTAGGGGCCGCTCCGGTCGGCTGGCTCCGGTCGGCTGGCCCCGGTCGGCCCGCTCCGGTCGGCCCGCTCCGGTCGGCCCGCTCCGGTCGGCCCGCTCCGGTCGGCCCGCTCCGGTCGGCCCGCTCCGGTCGGCCCGCTCCGGTCGGCCCGCTCCGGTCGGCCCGCTCCTGGCGATCGGCTCCTGGGGCCGCTCCTGACGGGCCGGGCGTCGCTGGGGCCCCTTTCGCACAGACAACTGCCCCCTGGGCGCAATTGTGGGTGGGTTCGACCGGCCAACCCAACCGAAACTGACCCCTGGGCGCAGATGTCGTCGAGGCTTCCCCAACCGCTCAGCCACAACTGCCCCCTGGGCGCAGTTTGGCGGCTAAGTCAACGCGACGGATCTCCGCGCCCTGGCGGCATATAGGTTCTGATCGGTCCTCACCACCACAAACTGCCCCCTGGGCGCAATTGTGGGTGGGTTCGACCGGCCAACCCAACCGAAACTGACCCCTGGGCGCTGTTGTGTTGAGGTTGCCCCAACCGCTCAGCCACAACTGCCCCCTGGGGGCAGTTTGGCGGCTAACGTCAACGCGACGGATCTCCGCGCCCTGGCGGCATATAGGTTCTGGTCGGTCCTCACCACCACAAACTGCCCCCTGGGCGCAATTGTGGGTGGGTTCGACCGGCCAACCCAACCGAAACTGACCCCTGGGCGCAGATGTCGTCGAGGCTTCCCCAACCGCTCAGCCACAACTGCCCCCTGGGCGCGCTTGTCGTCGGGCTGGACCGCAGTGGTCGCCTGGCGCCGCTGTCCAGACGCCGCGACCGGGGCCGGGCCGAGGCCACGACCGAGGCCAGGCCCCACGCCGAACCGAGGCCAGGCCCCACGCCGAACCGAGGCCAGGCCCCACGCCGAACCGAGGCCGGGCCCCACGCCGAACCGAGGCCGGGCCGACGCCACGACCGAGGCCGGGCCCCACGCCGAACCGAGGCCGGGCCGACGCCACGACCGAGGCCGGGCCCCACGCCGAACCGAGGCCGGGCCGACGCCACGACCGAGGCCGGGCCCCACGCCGAACCGAGGCCGGGCCGACGCCGAGACCCGGGGCCGGCGCAGCCCGTGACCGGGGCCCGGCCGAGTGAGCGCCCGGCCCCGGCCCCGGCCCCGAGCCTCAACTGGCGTGTCGGTCGGCGTTGGCGTGGATCGCGTCGTGGACGTACTGCGCCATCCCGACCCGAACCTGCTCGTAGTGCTGGGTGAACCGGGGGTCGGCGAGGTACATGTCGGCCAGCCCGCGGTGCATGTCGTACGAGCAGTCGTAGAACCGCTCGATGGCCTGTCGGTGGTGTTCGGCCAGGTCCATGGCGGCCGCGCCGCTGGCCGGCTCGCCGGCGTCGAACGCCGCACCGAAGGCAGCGTCGAGGGCCAGGCCCTCGTCCTTGACGGACTGCCACTCGGCCTTGCCGAACGCGCGGGTCCGGGCCTGGGACTGCCGGTACGCCTCGGTGTCGCCCCAGCGCTGCTCGACCTCGGCCTGCCAGTCCTCAAAGTCCTCGCCGAACAGGGCCTTGCGCTCCTGGGTGGTCAGTGGTTGTTCGTTCATGGCTTTCTCCAATGCGTCGTCGATGGCGACGACGAGCTCACGCAGCTCGTCCAGCCGGGTCATGACCGCTGCCCGCTGACGGTGCAGGTGCCGGGCCACGTCGGCGTCGTCGGCGAGCAGCTTGGCGATCTGCTCGAGCGAGAAC
This sequence comes from Dermatophilaceae bacterium, assembly GCA_037045045.1. Taxonomy (GTDB): domain Bacteria; phylum Actinomycetota; class Actinomycetes; order Actinomycetales; family Dermatophilaceae; genus Phosphoribacter. The sequence goes on along the minus strand of JBAOHL010000007.1, from coordinate 47,202 downwards.
TCCAGCCGCCGGTACACCACGACTTGGCCGAGCCGGGTGAGGTCCGCCTCGGTGTAGCGGCGGTACCCGCTCGACGAGCGCTCGCTCGGCGTGACCAGCCCGATCTCGTCGTAGTGGTGCAGCGTGCGCACGGTCACTCCGAAGCGCGCGGCCACCTCGCCCACCGAGTAGGTCGTCATCACGTTCCATCCTGCGGTCATGGAATCACCCTCTCCCCTCCCGCAGCGTGAGGGTCAAGTCGATTCCGCACAGCCCCGCAATGACGGTATGCCGCCCCCAGCCCTTTCGTGCTCGCCCGGCCTCCCCGTTATGCTGGGCCGTCGCCAGGGCAGGTCAGCCCTCGGGAGCGATGTGGTGGTCGCGGGCCCACAGCGCGGCACTCGTGCGATCGGCGACCCCGATCTGGCGGAACACACTGCCCAAGTGCGCCTTGACGGTCCGCTCGCTGATGCCGAGGGCACGGCCGATCTGCTTGTTCGCCAGGCCCTGGGCCACCAGCACAAGCACCTGGCGTTCGCGGGCGCTGAGGACGTCGACCGGGTCGGCAGCGGCCTGGGAAGGCAGCAGCACGCCGGCCACCCGGGCGTCGATGGGGCTGTGGCCGGCGGCGGCCGCGCGGATCGCGGTGAGCACCTCTGCCGGGTCGCTGTCCTTGAGCAGGTATCCCACCGCGCCGGCCCGCAGTGCAGTGGCAACTCGTTCGGGCTCGACGAAGGAGGTCAACACGACGACCCGAGCCCGGATACCCTCTCGGCGCAACGTCGCGGTGGCCTCGACCCCGTCCATCCCCGGCATCGACAGGTCCATGAGCACGACGTCGGGGTCGGCGGTTCGGGCCACCTGGAGTGCTTCCCGCCCGTCCGCCGCCTCCCCCACGACCACGAGGTCGTCGGCGGACTCGACGATCCCCCTGAGGCCGGCGCGCACGAGCCGGTGGTCGTCGACGAGCACGACGCCGATCACGAGTCGGTCCCCGACTCGGCGGGCAGGGTGAGCCGCCACCGGGTGCCCTGCCCCGGGCCCGAGGCGACTTCCAGGCGAGCCCCCGCGTCACGCGCGAGGTCGGCGAGCAGCCGCAGCCCGAAGTGCCCGCGCCGTTGCGGCAGCTCCCCCGCGGCGTCGAAGCCGACGCCATCGTCCTCGACCAGCAGCATGGCGGGCCGGGCGGGCGAGGCCATGTCCCGGTCGAACGCGACGCTGACGTGGGTGGCCGCCGCGTGCGTGGCCACGTTGCGCAGGCACTCGCGGGCCACGGCATACACGAGCCATTGGTGCGCCTCGGCCGTCGCTGCCGCCACCGCGGGGTCGACGCGCGTGTCGACGGCAACACCTCGACTGACGAGGGGGCCGGTGAGGTCCGCGATCGCCGCGGCGAGCCCTGCGTCACCGAGGCGCTGCGGGTAGATGTCGACGAGCAGCGCGCGCAGCGTAGCGACCGCCCCCCGGACCGTCGATGCGGCCTCCCCGATCTCGGTGGCCAGGCCGGTGGCGCCCTGGGCCTGCGCCTGACGGGCGGCCCCCGACACGGCGAGGGAGCTGGCGACGAGTTCCTGGACCGGCCCGTCGTGCAGGGTGGCCGCGATGCGGCGACGTTCGTCGTCGGAGGCGTCGACGGCCCGGCGCAGCAGGGACTCGCGTTGTTCGTGCGCGGCGCGCAGCCGCCCGAGGACCCGCAAGAGGATGGGGATCATCAGCACGAGCATGAGCATGAGGCCGCTGGCCAGCAGCCCGGCCATGCCTCGCCACAGGTCGTCGGCCCGGCGCCGCACCGGCTCGTAGTCTCCGTACACCTCGAAGAGCAGCTCCCGCCCCGACGGCGTCCAGACCGGCCGGTAGACCTCGAGGAGCTTGCCGTTGGGCCGCTCAAGCTCGTTCTCCGATCGGGTCAGTTCGGAGACCTCGGCGTTGGTCCGCGGGTCGGAAAGGGCGGAGATCTGGTCGGGCCCGAGCGGGAACACCTGGCCGACGAGTCGACGGTCGTCGGCGTAGACGATCGTCCCGTCGGGCCGCCAGAGCTTGACCCGGACGATGTCGTTGGGCAGGACACTCTCGCGGACGACGGCGTCCAGGGCAGCGTATGCCGCCTCGTCGCCGTCGAGCAGGGAGTTGCGTAGCGCCGGCTGGACGACGGACACGGCGATGAAGTTCGTCAAGTGGGCGGCATCGGTGACCGCCTCGCGCTCGGCGAGCCGGTTGGCCGCGAGCGACGTGCCGACGAGGACGACCCCGAGCACGGCCGCGGCGGCTACCCCGAGCTGGGTGAGGATGCGGCGAGGGCGCGGGATCTCCCGGCCGGCGACGGGTCCCTGACCGCTGGTGACCAGATGCCAGGGCAGCACCGCAGGCACCGCGGTGGGCGTCGCGGTGCCTGCGAGGGGGCTGTCGTTGCTCAGTGGTGTCCACTTCCGTCGTCGGACCCGTGGCCCGATCCGCTCGTGGAGCCGCTGCTCGAGCCGCTGCCGGACCCGCTCGTCGAGTCGGACCCGCTGGCGCTCGAACCGCTCGTCGTACCGCTGCCGGACCGGCTTGACGAACCGGACCCGCTGGTGGCCGAACCGCTCGACGAACCGGACCCGCTGGTGGCCGAACCGCTCGTCGACCCGCCGCCGGACCCGCTCGACGTGGACCTGTCGTCACCAGGCTCGACGTGCGTGCCGCGGTCGTCACCAGGCTCGACGTGGGTGCCGCGGTCGTCGCCAGGCTCGACGTGGGTGCCGCGGTCGTCGCCGGGCTCGACGTGGGTGCCGCGGTCGTCGCCGGGCTCGACGTGGGCGCCGCGGTCGTCACCGGTCGGCGCGGCGCTCGGGGTGGTCGTCGGGGAGGGGGAGTCGTCGGCCCGGTGGGCGATGATCTCGGCCGAGGTCGGCACTTGGGTGGGCAGGCTCTGCGAGAACGTCTCGTTGCTCCAGAGGCCGACGATCGCCGGCACCATGGCGGCCGCGGCGAGAGCCGTGGTGAGTCGCTTCATGACGAGGTCCTTTCGGATGTGGGGATTCTGCCAAGTCGGGGTGGTTCGTGCAGGTGGCTGCCGATACCGGCAGTGACCACCGTGGCGCCCCGGCGCGGGCAACCGCTATCGGGCGATGGTCGTAGTACCTCGCCGTGGCGACGGGATCGGCGGCTGGCCCACCCGCGCAGGGAGACCACCGGCCGGTCGGAGATGTCGGTGCCGGAGGTTACAGTCGCCGACATGGCCCACCCGCCGCGGTACCGGGACGACGATCCCTACCTCGGGCGCCTGCGCGAGATCGCCCTGGCCATGCCCGAGGCCAACGAGAAGATCTCCCACGGCCGCCCGAACTTCTACACCGTCAAGGTGTTCGCGATGTTCGGCGCGGTCCTCAAGGGCGAGCATCACTCCGACCGCTACGCCCGGTCCGTCGTCGTGCTGCCCGACGAGGGCGAACGGCCCGGCCTGGTCAACGATCCACGGTTCTTCGTGCCCGGCTACGTCGGCGCCTACGGCTGGGTCGGGCTCGACCTCACGGCCGCCACGCCGGACTGGGCGGAGGTCGCCGAGCTCGTCGACATGTCCTACCGCCGCACCGCTCCCAGGCAGCTCGTGGCCCGCCTGGACGCGCCCGACTGAACCCCGGTCCTAGTGCCAGCCGCGCTCGTCGAGGCCGCCCGGGACGTTGCCGTCCGCGGCATACGGGGTGCGGGTGAGCCGGAACGAGGCGACGTCGAGCCAGGCGGCCCGGCCCACGCCGTCGCGCCCGACGACGAGCGGCTCGCCGGCGAAGTAGCCGGTCAGCCCGACCCACCGGTCCGGGCCGTCCGGGAGCAACGCCCCGGAGCGGCCGATGGCCGGCACGGTCGCGACGAGGCCCCCGTCGACGTCGGCGGAGATCTCGTATGCCGTCGTGCCCCAGTACCACGTGCCGAGCAGGTCGAGCACCGCGGCCTGGGTCGGGTCGGCGACCCAGGGCTGGGCCAACGCGGGCATCCACTGCTGGAAGACCTCCAGCAAACCGAGGCCCCCCATGAACCCCGTCGTCGCGCTGCCGAGAGTGACCACGACGTCGCCGGTGCCGAGGTCGGCGCGCACCTCGCAGGTGAACCCCGGGACCGATCCGGTGTGCCCGGCGTGCCGGGCCCCGTCGACGTTCCACAGTTGCAGGCCGAGGCCGTGCGCGCCGACCCAGGGCTGGCCGGGCAGGTCGTTGATCGTCCACGGCTCGCGCATCTGGGCGAGCAGCTCACTCGACAGCGGCCCCGGGGTCCGCCCCGCGAGGAAGGACCCCCAGACGGCGAGGTCCCGCGCGGTCGACCACAACTCGCCGGCCGGCCCCATCGCGAGGTAGTCCGGCACCGGTTCGTGGTGCAACAACGCGGCGTGCGGATGGACCCCCCACCCGGTAGCGGCGCCCTGGGGAGCGATTCGGGCGGTGCCGCCAAGACCCAACGGCGCCAACACCTTTCGGCCGATGGCGACGTCCCAGGGCTGGCCCTCGAGGGTCTCGACGATGCGCCCGAGCACGGCATACCCGAGGTTGGAGTAGTGGTACTTGCGCCCCGCGCGGAACCGACGCTGGGCGCCCATGGCGACCAGGGCGTCCCACGAGTAGCCGGGGCTGCGTTCCCACCAGTCGCCGTCGGTCTCCGCCTGTAGCCCCGAGGTGTGGCTGAGCAGTTGGCTCACCGTCGCGTCGGCGACCGGCGCGTCTGGCACGTGCCGCCCGGCGGGGTCGTCGAGGTCGACCTGGCCTGCCTCGACGAGTTGCAGCACGGCGACCGCGACGAACGTCTTGGTCACCGACGCGATCCGGTATGCCGTGTCGTGGGTCGCGGGCCAAGCCCCCCGGCCGTCCGCGGAACCGACCGAGTCCGACCAGACGAGCTGCCCGTCGCGGGCGATCGCCGCGGTGAGCGAGGGCTGTCGATAGTCGACCTGGGCTTGGCGCAGCCAGGCGGTGAGCGCCCGGGTGGTCGCCGGGTCGACCGGCGCCGGCCCGGCGCCGGAGTCCACGGAGCTCACGCGCCCGCCTCGCCGGACGGTGTGGGCAGATCCGGGGCGCTGGAGGGTGTCGCGGCCTGGCGCACGGACGCCGTCGCAGTGGTCGGCGTCGCCTTCGTCGCCGCGGCGGTCCGCTTGGCAGCCGTCGCCGACGTCGCCGCGCTGGCTTTCTTCGCCGGAGCCTGCCTCGCGGTGGTCTTGGTCGCGGTCGCCTTCCTCGCCGTGGCCTTCGTTGCGGTCGCCTTCGTCGCGGTCGTTTTCTTCGCCGTGGTCTTCGTCGCGCGCTTGCGCACGACCGGGCCGCGGGCGCGCTTGTCGGCCAGCAGTTCGTAGCCGCGTTCCGGGCTCATCGTCGCCGGTTCGTCGTCCTTACGTAGCGTCGCGTTGGTCACCCCGTCGGTGACGTACGCCCCGAACCTGCCGTCCTTGACGACGACCGGCCGACCGGACACCGGGTCCTCGCCGAGTTCGCGCAGCGGCGGGGCCGCGGCCCGACCGCCACGGGTCTTCGGCTGGGCGTAGATGGCCAGGGCCTGCTCGAGGGTGATGTCGAAGAGCTGGGCCTCGGTCGTCAGCGACCGCGAGTCGGTGCCCTTCTTCAGGTACGGACCGTAACGCCCGTTCTGCGCGGTGATTTCGACGCCCTCGGCGTCCAGCCCGACCACTCTGGGAAGGGACAACAACCGTAGGGCGGTGTCGAGTTCGACGGTCGCGAGGTCCATGTCCTTGAACAGCGACGCGGTGCGCGGCCGGACCGCGTCGGCCTTCTTGGCCCGCTTGGGCTTCTTCGGGGCGTCGGGATCCGGTTCCGGGGCCGGGGGCGGCTCGGGCAGGACCTCGGTGACGTACGGGCCGTAGCGGCCGGCCTTGGCGATGATCTCCCGTCCGGTCGCCGGGTCGGTTCCGAGCACCCGCCCGTCGTCGGCGGCCCGGTCGAGCAGCTCGCGGGCTCGGGCCGGCGTCATCTCGTCGGGAGCGACGTCGTCGGTGATCGTCGCCCGGCGCGGTGTCGTCGAGCCCGGGTCGAGCAGCTCGCCGGTGGCCGCATCGACCCCGGCAGGCACGACCTCCTCGACGTACGGCCCGTACCGCCCGACCCGCACGACCATCCCGTCTCCCAGCGGGATCGTCGAGATCTCCCGGGCGTCGATGTCGCCGAGGTCATCGACGAGATGGCGCAGCCCCTCGGCCGAGGTCGCCTCGTCGCCGAAGTAGAACCGCCGCAGCCAGTCGACCCGCTCGACGTGACCGTCGGCGATCCGGTCGAGGTCCTCCTCCATCGAGGCGGTGAAGTCGTAGTCGACGAGTTCGGTGAAGTGCTCTTCGAGCAGTCTGGTCACCGCGAACGCCAACCAGGTCGGGATGAGCGCCTGACCGCGGGTGTGCACGTAGCCGCGGTCCTGGATCGTCCCGACCGTCGCGGCATACGTCGACGGACGCCCGATTCCCTTGTCCTCCATGGCTTTCACGAGTGTCGCCTCGGTGTACCGAGCCGGCGGGCTGGTTTCGTGACCGTCGGCCTCCGCGTGCAGGACCTCGATGGGGACCCCCGCGGACAACTTCGGCAGGCGCCGCTGCTCGTCGTCGGCCTGGGCGCCGCGCCTGGCCTCCTCGACGTCGCGGCCCTCCTCATATGCCGCGAGGAACCCCCGGAACGTGATGACCGTGCCGCTGGCGCTGAGCTCCACCGACCCGGCGCCGTCGAGCCCGAGGGCGGCCCCGAGGCGCACGGTCGCCGTGGACCCGCGGGCGTCGGCCATCTGCGAGGCCACGGTGCGCTTCCAGATGAGTTCGTAGAGCGCGTATTCGTCGCCGCGCAGTTCACCGGCGACCTGGGCCGGGGTCCGGAACCGGTCGCCGGCCGGGCGGATCGCCTCGTGGGCCTCCTGGGCGTTCTTGACCTTCGCGGCATACCGGCGGGGGGCCTCGGGCACGGCGTCGGCGCCGTAGAGGTCCCGGGCCTGGCTGCGGGCCGCCGTGAGCGCCGCCTCGGACAGCGTCACCGAGTCGGTGCGCATATAGGTGATGTAGCCGTTCTCGTAGAGCCGCTGCGCGACCCGCATGGCGTTCTTCGACGACAGGCGCAGCTTGCGCGAGGCCTCCTGCTGCAACGTCGATGTCGTGAACGGGGCCGCCGGCCGGCGCGTATAGGGCTTCTCCTGGACGTCGGTCACCGCAACCGAGGCGGTGCGCAGGCCGGCGGCGATGCCCTCGGCCAGCTCGCGGTGCAGGTGGACCGCGCGACCGCTGAGGCGCCCGTCGTCGCCGAAGTCCCGGCCCGTGGCGACCCGCTGCCCGTCGACGCCGGTGAGCCGGGCGAGGAAGGGCTCGCGACTGGCCTGGGGGGTGACCTGCGCTTCGACGTCCCAGTACGAGGCGGCGACGAACGCCATCCGCTCCCGCTCGCGCTCGACGACCATCCGGGTGGCCACCGACTGGACCCGCCCGGCCGACAGGCCCTGGCGGACCTTGCGCCACAGCACGGGCGACACCTCGTAGCCGTAGAGGCGGTCGAGGATGCGGCGCGTCTCCTGGGCGTCGACGAGGCGGGTGTCGACCTCGCGGGTGTCGGCGATGGCCCGCTGGATCGCCTCACGGGTGATCTCGTGGAACACCATGCGCTTGACCGGGATCCGCGGCTTGAGGGTCTCGAGCAGGTGCCACGCGATGGCCTCGCCCTCGCGGTCCTCGTCAGTGGCGAGGTAGAGCTCGTCGGCGTCCTTGACGGCCCGCTTGAGCTCGGCGACCTTCTTCTTCTTGTCGGCGTCGACGACGTAGTACGGCGCGAATCCGTTGTCGACATCGACGGCGAACTTGCCGTACGGGCCCTTTTTCATCTCCGGCGGCAGGTCGCGGGGGTTGGGCAGGTCCCGGATGTGTCCCACCGAGGCCTCGACGTCGTAGTCCCCCCCGAGGTACCCGGCGATGGTGCGCGCCTTGGCCGGGGACTCCACGATGACGAGCTTGCGGCCCTTACCTGCTGCCACGACCGACCTTTCCTCCGCGCACCACGGGCAGCGGATTCGTCGCTGCTCCGGCGTTGGTGCCGGCGACACGGTAGCGGACGTTCCCGGGGCTCGCCCAGCGGGGCCCGTCGACGGGCTGCGCGGCGCCGCCATCCGTCCGGGGCGGTCCGGGCCCGGCGATCGGTAGCGGCGCGTCCGCATACGCTGACTGGCCATGGCGAGCGAACCCTTCTCCGACGTGCGCGGCGCGCTGCTGGCCAAGGGCGTCCGGATGCCCGAACCGGACACCGTCGCGGTGGCCGCGGACGTCGACCCCGACCGGATCAGCGGCGACGGGGTCACCATCCACCCGGGCTGTCGGATCTCGGGGAGCGAGAGCGTCATCTCGGCTGGTGTCACACTCGGCGAAGAGGGGCCGGTGACCGTCCGAGACGTGCGCCTCGGTGTCGGGTCGTCGATCGCCGCAGGGTATGCCGCGCGAGCCGTACTGCTCGACGGCGCCTCCCTAGGCTCGGGAGCGCATGTCCGGGAGGGCACGCTGCTCGAGGAACAGGCCAGTACCGCCCACACGGTCGGACTCAAGCAGACCATCCTGCTGCCGTACGTCACCCTCGGCTCGCTCATCAACTTCTGCGACTGCCTGATGTCCGGGGGCACCTCGCGCCGGGACCACAGCGAGGTGGGCTCCTCGTACATCCACTTCAACTTCACCCCGGACGGCGACAAGTCGACGCCGTCGCTGTTCGGCGACGTCGTTCACGGGGTCTTGCTGGACCGGCCGGCGATCTTCCTCGGGGGCCAGGGCGGTGCCGTGGGACCGGTAGCGGTGGGGTTCGGGTCGGTCATCGCCGCGGGCGCCGTCCTTCGCTCGGACGTCGGGCCGGGCAAGCTCGCCATCGTGGGGCCGGCCCCGACGATGACCGTCGAGCGCGCCCCCGCCGACTACCGGGCGCTCAACCGGCTGGTGGCCAAGAACCTGCGCTACCTCGGCGAACTCGCCGCGCTCGAGGCCTGGCACCGGCATGCGCGGGCACCCTTCTTCGCCGCCACACCGCTCGGGCCGTTGGTCGGGCAGGGCGCCCTCGACATGCTCGCCCTCGCCCGCGCAGAGCGGCTCGCCCGGCTTCGAGCGATGCTCGCCAAGGTGCCGTCGGACAACGCCGCGGCCGCCCCGATCCGCGAGCACCTCGACGCCGCGGTCGAGACCTTCGCCACCGCCGTGGGCGCACCGCCGCCGGGCGCCCTCGACGCCCTCGTGGCCCGGGCCGGCAGCGCGGCATACCTCGATGCGGTCCATGCGCTCGACGCCGCGACCCGAGCGGCGATCATCCGGTGGCTCGGGGGCGCGCTGGACGCGGCCTGGGACCGCGTCGCCGGACTGCTGCCCGGCGTGGCCCGCTTGCCGCGCTCTGCCATGGTCTGACGTCCGGGGGATTCCCGCCACGCTGCCGGCGGGAATCCCCCGGACGGCTGCCGTGTTGTCCGGAACGACACATCGTTCATCGCTCAACTACCTTGGGATCGCCCATGTCGCGCCTGCCCGTCCTCTACCTCAGCCACGGTGCGCCGCCGCTGGCCGACGACCCGGTGTGGACCGGCCAGTTGGCCACCTGGGGCGGCGAGCTGGAACGGCCCAGCGCCATCCTGATGGTGTCGGCCCACTGGGAGGCCGCCCCGATCTCGCTGTCCTCGACGACGGGGGCGCCGCTGCTCTACGACTTTTGGGGCTTCGACCAGCGCTACTACGAGGTGACCTATCCGGCCCCGCCGGCGCCCGGACTGGCCGCCTCGACCGAACGGCTGCTGCGCGAGGCGGGCCTGCCCGTGCGCCGAGACGAATCGCGCGGCTTGGACCACGGCGCCTACGTCCCGCTCGTTGAGATGTATCCGCACGCCGACGTGCCCGTCGTCCAACTGTCCCTGCCGACACTGGATCCGGCGACGCTCGTCCAGGTCGGGCGCCGGCTGGCCCCGCTGCGGGACGAGGGCGCGCTCATCGTCGGGTCGGGGTTCACCACGCACAACCTCGCCTGGTTCCGGCCGAGCGCTGACCCGTATGCCGGTCCCGTCCCCGCCGCGTCGGCGAACTTCGACGCCTGGGCCGCTGCGGCGATGGCCTCCGGCGATGTCGGTGCCCTCGTCGACGCGCCACGGCAGGCCCCGGCGTTCCGAGTGGCCCACCCCCGCAGCGAGCACTGGGCCCCGCTCTACGTCGCCCTCGGCGCCGCCCTCGGGCCGCGCCCCGGCCGGGTCGCCGCGGCCCAATCCGCTCCCGACCCCCGCCCGAGCCCCGATCGCGAGGCGGGCGACAGCGCCGAGGCGCTCGACGTTCGCTCGGTCATCGACGGGTTCTGGTACGGCCTGTCGAAGCGGTCCTGGCAACTGGACTGACCGCCCGGCGCCGACAGCTCGACCGCCCTGCCCAGCGGACGCTCGACCGCCCTGCCCAGCGGACGCTCGACCGCCCTGCCCAGCGGACGCTCGACCGCCCTGCCCAGCGGACGCTCGACCGCCCTGCCCAGCGTCCGCTCGACCGCGTTCGCGTCGGGCACGCCCTCAGCGAGCGCGCCGAGCCCCCATCATCGCGGCCATCCCGGCCGGCATCCCGCCCGGTCCACCCGCCAGCGGCCCCTGGGCGTCCAGGTCCGCGGCCGCCCCGCTGAACTGCGCGGCATACAGGGTCGCGTAGGCGCCGTGTCGGGCCAGCAGCTCGTCGTGGGTGCCGTGTTCGACGATCCGGCCGTGCTCCATGACGAGGATGACGTCGGCGTCGCGGATCGTCGAGAGACGGTGGGCGATGACGAACGACGTGCGATCGGAGCGCAACGCCGCCATCGCGTGCTGGACGAGCAACTCGGTACGGGTGTCGACCGACGAGGTCGCCTCGTCGAGGATGAGCAGCGCCGGGTCGGCGAGGAACGCCCGGGCGATCGTCACGAGCTGCTTCTCCCCCGCCGAGAGGTTGCTCGCCTCGGCGTCCAGGACAGTGTCGTAGCCGTCGGGCAGCGAGTGGACGAATCGGTCGACGTACGTCGCCCGAGCCGCAGCGAGGATCTCCTCCTCGGTGGCGTCGGGTCGCCCGTAGGCGATGTTCTCGCGGATCGTCCCGGCGAACAGCCAGGTGTCCTGCAGCACCATGCCGATCCGGCCGCGCAGGTCGTCGCGGGTCAGCTCGGTGATGTCGACGCCGTCGAGGGTGATCCGGCCGCCGTCGAGCTCGTAGAAGCGCATGACGAGGTTGACCAGGGTGGTCTTGCCGGCGCCGGTCGGCCCGACGATGGCCACCGTGTGCCCCGGGTCGACGAGCAGGTCGAGGTGCTCGATGAGCGGGGCGTCCGCCTGGTAGGCGAAGGACACGTCCTCGAAACGCACCTGCCCGTGCGGGTCGGCGATGGTCTGCGGGTATGCCGCGTCCGGCTCCTGTTCGGGCGCGTCGAGAACCTCGAATACGCGCTCGGCGGAGGCCACGCCGGACTGCAGGAGGTTGGCCATCGAGGCGACCTGGGTCAGCGGCTGGGTGAACTGTCGGGAGTACTGGATGAACGCCTGGACATCGCCGAGGGAGATCTGCCCCGAGGCGACCTTGAGACCGCCGACGACGGCGACCGCGACGTAGTTGAGGTTCCCGACGAAGAACATCGTCGGCATGATGATGCCGCTGACGAACTGGGCCCCGAACGCGGCCGAATACAGCTCGTCGTTCTTCTCCCCGAAGGTCCGCTCGACCTCGCGCTGGTGCCCGAACACCTTGACGAGCTGGTGGCCGGTGAAGGTCTCCTCGATGATCCCGTTGAGCTGACCGGTGGCCGCCCACTGCTGGACGAACAGCTTCTGGCTGCGCTTGCCGATGGCTGCCGTGACGAGGATCGACAGGGGGATCGTCACCAAGGCGATGAGGGCGAGCAGCCACGAGATCCAGAACATCATCCCGAGCACGGCGAGCACTGTGAGGAGCGAGGTGAGCAGCTGGGACATGGTCTGCTGCAACGACATCGCGACGTTGTCGATGTCGTTGGTCACCCGGCTGAGCAACTCGCCGCGGGGCTGGCTGTCGAAGTAGGACAGCGGCAGTCGGGCGAGTTTGGCCTCGACCTGCTCGCGCATTCGGTACATCGTGCGCTGGACCACGCCGGTGAGCAGGTACCCGCCGAGCCACATGAGCACGGCGGCGCACGCATAGACGACGAGGACGAGCAGCAGCACCCGCCCGATGCCGGCGAAGTCGACGCCCTGGCCGGGCACGAGGTCGACCCCGCCGAGCAGGTCGGCCATCCGGTCCTGCCCGGAGGCGCGCAACCCGGCGATGACCGCCTCCTTCGTGGTGCCGGCCGGCAGCTTCGCGCCGAGGAATCCGGCGAAGATGAGATCGGTCGCGCGGCCGAGAATCTTGGGGCCGACGGTCGACAGGACGACACCGGCGACGGTGAGCACGACGACGACCGAGGTCCTCCCGCGCTCCGGGGCGAGCCAGGACAGCAGCCGGCGTGCCGACGGACCGAACGAGATCGACTTCTCCGCCGGCATACCCATCTGCATGTGCGGCGGTCCGCCGGTGCGTCGCGGCCCTCGGCGCGCCTCGGCGGCCTTTTCCTCGGCGGTCTTCACCCCTTCCGCGGCGCTCATGCGGCCACCTCCTCGGCGGCCCGTTGCGAGACGACGATCTCCTGGTAGGTCGGGCAGGACGTCAACAACTCGGTATGCCGCCCGCGGCCGACGACGTGGCCGTCCTCGAGGACGATGATCTGGTCGGCGTCGACGATCGTCGACACCCGCTGGGCCACGACGAGGACGGTGGCCTCTTCGGTGACTGGCCGCAGGGCGGCTCGCAGCCGGGCGTCGGTGGCCACGTCGAGGGCCGAGAAGGCGTCGTCGAACAAGTAGACGTCCGGTCGGCGGACCACGGCTCGGGCGATGGCCAGTCGTTGGCGTTGCCCGCCCGAGACGTTGGTGCCGCCCTGGGCGATGGACGCCTCGAGGCCGCCGTCCATGGCCCGGACGAAGTCCTCGGCCTGGGCGATCCGCAGCGCCTCCCACAACTGCTCGTCGGTGGCGTCGGGCTTGCCGTAGCGCAGGTTCGAGGCGACCGTGCCGGAGAAGAGGTACGGCTTCTGCGGCACGAGCCCGAGCCGGGACCACAGGGCGTCGGGCTCGGCGTCGCGCACGTCCACTCCGCCGACGAGGACACGGCCGCCGGTGACGTCGAAGAGCCTGGGCACCAGGCCCACCAGCGTCGTCTTGCCCGCGCCGGTGGAGCCGATGATCGCCGTGGTCTGGCCCGGCTTGGCCTCGAACGTGATGCCGTGCAGGACCGCGGCCTCGGCCCCCGGGTAGTGGAAGTCGACGTCCTCGAAGCGCACCCCGGCCGGGCGGGCCAGTTGCGTGTCGGGCGAGGTGGGCACGGTGACCGAGGTCTCGGTCGAAAGGACCTCGCCGATGCGTTCGGCGGACACCGAGGCCCGCGGAATCATCATCGACATCATCGTTGCCATCATCACCGACATGAGGATCTGCATGAGGTAGCTCATGAACGCGGTGAGCGCCCCGACCTGCATGTCGCCGGCGTCGATCCGGTGCGACCCGAACCACAGGACCGCGACCGTCGAGACGTTGAGGATGAACATCACCAGCGGGAAGACGAAGGCCATCAGGCGGCCGACCGCGAGGGAAGCCCCGGTCAGGGAGGTATTGGCCTCGGCGAAGCGGGCCTGCTCGAACGGCTCGCGGACGAACGCGCGGACCACTCGGATGCCGGTGATCTGTTCGCGCAGGATCCGGTTGACCGAGTCGATGGAGGTCTGCATGACCCGGAACCGCGGCAACATCCGGCGCAGGATGAGCCCCACCGACAGGCCGAGCACCGGCACGGCCACGGCGAGCAGCCACGAGAGGCCGACGTCGGTGCGCATGGCCATGATGACGCCGCCGACCATGACGATGGGCGCGCCGACCATGAGGGCCAGGGCCATGAAGACGAGCATCTGGATCTGCTGGACGTCGTTGGTGGAGCGGCTGATGAGGGTGGGCGCGCCGAACTGGGCGACCTCGCGGGCCGAGAACTGCCCGACCCGGTGGAACACCGTGGCCCGGGTGTCTCGTCCGAAGGCCATCGAACTGCGGGCGGCGAGGTACACGGCATACACGGACGCGGCGATCTGCACGAGGCTCACCGCGAGCATGACCCCCCCGGAACTGAGGATGTAGCCCGTGTCGCCCTTGGCCACCCCGTCGTCGATGATCGACGCGTTGAGGTGGGGCAGGTAGAGGTTGGCGATGGCGCTGCCGAGTTGGAGCACGACGATGGTCCAGATGGCGCCGCGGTGAGGGGCGAGACCCGAGCGGATCAGACGCCAGAGCATGGGGCTCCTTCGGTGTGCTGGTGGGGCCGGATCGGTGCCGACTCGCCCGGGATGCCGGTGGGTCGCCGACGCCGGGCCGAGGTCGATCCTCTCGGATAACGCCACGGGAGGGTCAAGGATTTCGTCGATCTGCCTGGGATCCGACCCGGCTACCTCACGAGCAGGCCGTCGGCGACGAGGTCGTGCAGGATCGGCAGGGCGTTAGCGATCGTCCGCTGCGGGTCGGCGTCGACAAGCTCGGCCACGGCGTGCAGGGCAGCGCGGGCCGAGAGCGAGCCGTCGCTGACCGAGAGCAGCCCGGCCGTCGCGGTGTCGAGGACGACGGCGCGGCGCAGGCCCGAGCCCTGCCGGGCGAGGATGACCGCCGGATCCGGCGCTCCGGCGCGGGTATGCCGCTCCTCGACGACGTCGGGGGCCGCGCGCCACGCCGTGCCCAGCAGCAGCGTCTCGCCGCCCTCGGCCAGGGCGGTCCGCGCCGCGAGCCCAGCGTCGACGGCCGCCCCGACGCCCGGGGCCACCGGCCCGGGCACCTCGACGAGGTCGACCCACGGCGGGCGGGTCGAGGTCGGCCGCTGCAGGATCACCACCCCGAAGCCAATGGCGGCCACGTCGCGGTCGGCGAAGTCGGCCAGCCACGCGGCATACATGTGCTCCGAGCCCGGCACGCCCGCCACGGTGCCCCCGTCGCGGGCCCAGATCTCGGCGTACTCGGCCGGGTCCTGCACGTCGCGCTGGATGACCCAGGCATCCAACCCGGTGCCCTCGAGCCAGTCCCGCCACCGGGCGCGCCACTGTCCGTCGCGGGGGATCTCCCAGTTGCCGATGAACTGGGCGACGCCGCCGGGGTCGAGGTGGTCGCCGACCGTACGGACGAGGGCCTCGACGACGCCGTCGCCGACGAGCCCGCCGTCGCGGTACTGGAAGTGCGGCACGCCGGGGACCCGCGGGGTGATGACGAAGGGCGGGTTGCTCACGACGAGGTCGAAGCGTTCGCCGGCCACCGGCTCGAGCAGGCTCCCGCGGCGCAGGTCGATCGCCAGATGGTTGAGCAGGGCGTTGAAACGGGCGAAGCCCAGCGCCCGGGCCGACACGTCGGTGCCGACGATCTCGCCGCAGTGCGTCGCCAGATGCAGGGACTGCACGCCGCTGCCCACGCCGAGGTCGAGCGCGCGGGCGACCGGGCGACGGACCGTCCACTGCGCGAGCGTCGTCGAGGCGTTGCCGACGCCCAGGACGTGGGTCTGCGGCAGCGGCTGGCCGGTGGCGATCTCGGACAGGTCCGAGGCGACCCACCAGCGGTGGGTCTCGTCCGCGTAGGGCCGCAGGTCGGCGGTGGCGCGCAGGTCGGCGCCCTCGGCGCGGGCCAGACCCAGACGCACGGCCCCGTCGGCGCGCAGCGTCGGCAGGGCCCGGTCGGCGTCGTCCCACGCGACGGGGAACCCCAGGGCGAAGAGGCGCACGAGCACGGCGACCGGGTCGGGGACGTCACGCGTGGCCAGGTCGGCGGGTAGGCGCTGCTCGCGGTGCAGGGCCCCTTCGGCGACCGGCCCCAACGCGGCCCGGACCCCCTCGACGGTGTAGCCGGCCGCCTCGAGGTCGGCGCGCAGGGCGGCGACGAGCGCGGCGTCGGCGACGGGCCAGGTGGTCACGTCGGACAGGGTATGCCGTCCGCGCACCGGCGGGTCGCGGGCCTGGGCTCGCTTGTCGACCGGATCCGACGGCCCGCCCGACGCCAACGGGCCGCGCCCCCGAGGGGGTCGCGGCCCGTTGCTGTGTGACCGGTCGGCTCAGGCCTCCGCGTCGATCTCCGCAACGACGTCGTCGTGGTGGGTCGGGTCGTGGTGGTCACTGCCGATGGACAGGCTGCGGGCCTTGGCGATGCCGACCGCGACGATGATGATGACGCCGGCCAGCGCACCGATGCCGTACCGCAGCATGTTGTTGGCACCCGGGCCGATGCTCAGGGTGACCACGGCCGGGGCGATGAGCACCGACACGAGGTTCATGACCTTGATGAGCGGGTTGATGGCCGGGCCGGCGGTGTCCTTGAACGGGTCGCCGACGGTGTCGCCGATAACCGTGGCGGCGTGCGCCTCGGTGCCCTTGCCGCCGTGGTGGCCGTCCTCGACGATCTTCTTCGCGTTGTCCCAGGCGCCACCGGAGTTGGCGAGGAACACCGCCATGAGGCAGCCGGCGGTGATCGCGCCGGCGAGGAACCCGGCCAGCGCGCCGATGCCGAAGCCGAAGCCGACGAGGATCGGGGTCAACGCGGCGAGCAGCCCGGGAGTGGCCAACTCACGCAGCGAATCGCGGGTGCAGATGTCGACGACCTTGCCGTACTCGGGCTTGGCCGTGCCCTCCATAATCCCGGGAATCTCGCGGATCTGGCGGCGCACCTCGAAGATGATCGCGCCGGCGGCTCGGGTCACCGCGTTGATGGCCAAGCCCGAGAAGAGGAAGACCACCGCCGCCCCGATGAGCGCACCGATGAGGGTATTCGGGGTAGTGATCTCCAGGTCGAACCAGGCCCGCTCGGTCGCGGTGACCTTGACCTCGCCGAGCGCCTCGACCGCCGTTCGCCAGGCCTCGTTGAACGAGCCGAACAGCGCCGTTGCCGCGATAACGGCCGTGGCGATGGCAATGCCCTTGGTGATGGCCTTCGTCGTGTTGCCTACCGCGTCGAGGTCGGTGAGGATCCGGGCGCCGTTCTCGTCGACGTCGTGGGACATCTCGGCAATGCCCTGGGCGTTGTCCGAGACCGGGCCGAAGGTGTCCATCGCGACGATGACGCCGACCGTGGTGAGCAACCCACAGCCGGCCAGGGCGATGAAGAACAGCGACAGACCCATGACGCCGCCGCCGAGCAGGTATGCCGTGTAGACGCCACCGCCGATGATGACCGCGGTGTAGACGGCCGACTCGAGACCGACGCCGATGCCCGACAGCACGACGGTGGCCGGGCCGGTGAGCGAGGTGCGGGCGACATCCTTGGTGGGCTTGGAGGTCGTGCCGGTGAAGTACCCGGTGAGCCAGAGGATGACGCCGGCCAGGACGATGCCGCAGATGACCGCCAGGGATGCGCGGGTGCGCAGGCCCGTGGTGTCGCCGATCGACTGCGGCAGGTAGACGAACGCGGCGCCGACGGACAAGACGGCCGAGATGAGGGCCGAGATGTAGAACCCGCGGTTGATCGCCGTGAGGCCGTTCTCGTTGCCCTTCACCCGGGTGATGTACACGCCGATGATTGCCGTCACGGCACCGATCGCCGGGACGATGAGCGGGAAGACGAGGCCCTCGGTGCCCAGCGCCGAGGAGCCGAGGATGAGCGCAGCGACGAGCATTACGGCATACGACTCGAAGAGGTCCGCCGCCATGCCCGCGCAGTCGCCGACGTTGTCGCCGACGTTGTCCGCGATGGTCGCCGCGTTGCGCGGGTCGTCCTCGGGGATGCCGGCCTCGACCTTGCCGACGAGGTCGGCACCGACGTCGGCAGCCTTGGTGAAGATGCCGCCGCCGACGCGCATGAACATCGCGAGCAGGGCCGCGCCGAAGCCGAAGCCCTCGAGGACCTTCGGCGCGTCGCCCCGGAAGAGCAACACGACGATCGAGGCGCCGGTCAGCCCGAGGCCCACGGTCGCCATGCCCACGGTCCCACCAGTGCGGAAGGCGATCCGCATACCGCCCTCGCGGCTGCCGACTCGCGCGGCGGCAGCCACCCGGACGTTGGCCTTGACCGCCAGCGACATGCCGAGGTAGCCGATCATCGCGGAGAAGACCGCGCCGACCACGAAGAAGAGCGAGCGGCCCACCTTGATGGAGAAGGTGTCCGCGGGCAGCAGGAACAGCAACAAGAAGACCAGGACGACGAAGCCGCCGAGCGTCTTGAACTGGCGGGCCAGGTAGGCCTGGGCCCCCTCCTCGACGGCGGCACCGATCTCGCGCATCTTTTCTGTGCCGGCGTCGGCCGCGAGAACTTGCGACCGGAACATCACCCCCATGGCCAGGGCGATGAGGGCGATGACGAGTACGCCGATGACCAGGGTCTGGTTGGTCCCCTGGAGATCGATCGTGCCTGCTGCGGGTACGGCTGAGATCATCTGCTCCTCCTCGGCGCCGTCGGGCGCTCTTCGACCGGCCAAAGCGGACCGCCCAGGCCGGGAGCACGACCGGTTGAGGGAACGCTACCGGTCCCTGTGGTTTCCGGTCATGGGCGTGTCGGCTGTGACACCTGTGGCCTAACGCACAATCGCCCGTGTGGTGTTGGGCACACTCGAGGGGGCAAGCGGTTCCACACGGAGCACGTCGACCGGACGCGAGGGCGGCCGATCCGAGACTCCCGAAGCTCAGACGTCGCCGAGTGCGTCGACGATGTCGAAGACGCGGTCCAGGCCGGTGATGGTGAAGACCTTGAGCACCCGTTCGGTCGCCCCGAGGATGCGCATGGTGCCGCCCTGGGCCCGGACCAGCTTGAGTCGGCCGACCAGCACTCCCAGACCGGTCGAGTCCATGAACGTCACCTTGGCCAGATCGACGACGAGGTCCCGGCAGCCGCCGTGGATGTGGGTATCCAGTTCGCGACGCAACTCGGGGGCGGTGTAGACGTCGACCTCACCGGCCACGTGGACGATGATGCGCACCCCCTGGGGCGTGGTCGACAAGACCAGATCCACGAGTCCCCTCCTCGGCGTCCTCCTGCCCCAGCACCGTACCCCCGGACCGTACCGTTGGCACAACATGGACGGCCCACGCACGCGCGACGACGAGCCGGGCGCGACGCCTCGAGCCCGCACGGCGGACGCGCTGCGCGGAGGCCGGTCGCGGCCGCAGGTCCCGCCGACGGACGACGAGTCGGCGCGGGCACAGGCGGATCCGCGGCACGCCCCGCCGGACGTTGAGTCGCCGGACGCGCCGTTCGATCCGCGTCGGGCCCTGGCTCGGCTTGTCGAGCGACGAGCAGAGGCCAGCCTGAGGCACGTCCACCGGGAGCCGCCACGTTCGGAGAGCACCGACGAGCTGCCCCCGTGGGTCTGCCCGCCTCTGGCCGCTGCACTGACCGGGGCGGGCCTGGGGCGGTTGTGGTCGCACCAGCGCGAGGCAGCCGAGGCCGTCCACGCCGGCGAGCACGTCGTCCTAGCCACCGGCACGGCATCGGGCAAGTCGCTCGGCTACCTCGTTCCGGTGCTCAGCGACCTGCTCGACGGGTCGCGGGCACCGACCGGTCGGGGGGCCAGCGCGCTGTATCTGGCCCCGACCAAGGCACTCGCTCACGACCAACTCGCTCGACTGCACGCCCTCGCCCTGCCGGGCCTCCGGGTGGCCACCTACGACGGCGACACGCCCTCCGAGGAGCGCCGCTGGGTGCGCGAGCACGCGGCATACGTGCTGACCAACCCCGACCTGCTGCACCAGACCCTCTTGCCCGGGCACGAGCACTGGGCATCGTTCCTGCGGGCGCTGACCTATGTCGTCGTCGACGAATGTCACGTCTACCGGGGGATATTCGGGTCGCACGTCGCGCTGGTCCTGCGGCGGTTGCGTCGGGTCTGCGCGCGGTATCGGGCCACTCCGGTGTTCGTCTTCGCGTCCGCGACGACCGGCTCCTCGGCCGAGCACGCCACCGCCTTGCTCGGTATGCCGGTGCGTGCCCTCACTACGGACACGTCCCCTCGCGCGTCGGCGACAGTGGCGCTGTGGGAGCCGGTCGGGCGCCGATCCGGCGCGGCGAGCACCCCGGACGGCCCGAGGGGTCGACCCAGCACTCTCGCCGAGTCGGCCGAGATCCTCGCCGACCTGGTCGCCCAGGGCGCGCAAACCGTTGCCTTCGCCCGGTCACGCGTGGGCGTCGAGACCATGGCAGGCGCCGCTCGGCGCCGCCTCGGCGAGGCGGACACACCCGGAGCCGCCCCGGTGCTCGACGTCGCGGCATACCGGGGAGGGTTCTTGCCCGAGGAACGTCGCGCCCTGGAGGACCGGTTGCGGTCGGGACGGCTGCGCGGGCTCGCCGCGACTGCCGCCCTCGAGCTCGGGGTCGACATCGCCGGGCTCGACGCCGTGGTCGTTGCCGGATGGCCGGGGACACGGGCGTCGTTCCGTCAGCAGATCGGTCGCGCCGGACGGCGTGGGCGGGAGTCGCTGGCGATCCTCGTCGCCGGCGAGGATCCTCTCGACGCGTATCTCGTGCGGCACCCCGAGGCGATCTTCGGCGAGCCGGCCGAGGCGGCCGTCGTCGACCCGGGCAACCCTTACGTCCTGGGCGCGCACCTGGTCGCCGCCGCGGCCGAGCTCCCGCTGACCGACGCCGATGTCGGCGTGTTCGGCCCGACGATGCCCGACCTGCTCGCCGATCTCGTCGACCAGGGCGTCCTGCGCCGTCGGCCGGCGGGGTGGTTCTGGACGGGGCCGCATTCCCCGGCGGGCAGCGTCCGGCTGCGCGCCGCCGTGGGCAGCGTGCGTGTCGTCGAGCAGGGCACCGGTCGGGTGCTCGGCCACGTCGACGCGACGCGTGCCGACGCGACGGTGCACCCCGGTGCGGTCTACCTGCACCAGGGCAGTGCCCACGTCGTGGTGGGACTCGACCAGCAGGCCGGGGTCGCCTTGGTCCTCGCCGGAGATCCGGGCTGGACGACCCAGGCTCGGTCGGTCGCCGAGTTCGGGCTCGCCGACGCGGTCGACGGGGTCGAGTGGCGAGACGGCGCGATCCGCGGCGGGATCTATCGCGGCAGCGTCGAGATCCGCAGTCGCGTGGTGTCGTTCGTCCGGCGCGACCCTTGGGGTTCGGTGCTCGGCGAGCACCCCCTGGACCTGCCGGAACGGACGATGGTCACTCAGGCGGTGTGGTGGACGATCGAGGACGGGGGGTGGTCGTCCGTCGGGGTCGACGACGGACGCCTTCCGGGAGCCTTGCACGCGGCCGAGCACGCCGCCATCGGACTGCTCCCGTTGGTCGTCACCGTGGACCGATGGGACGTTGGTGGCGTATCGACGCCCTGTCACCCCGACACGGGGACGCCAACCGTGCTGGTCTACGACGGCGTTCCCGGCGGCGCGGGTTTCGCCGCCGCGGGTTACGCCCACGCGGTGGCCTGGCTGACGGCGACCACGAACGCCGTGCGGACGTGTCCATGCGCGACGGGCTGTCCGTCGTGCATCCAGTCCCCGAAGTGCGGGAACGGGAATCACCCGCTGGACAAGAGCGCAGCGGCGACGCTGCTGCAACACCTGAGCAAGGGGCTGGGCAGCAGAACTGGGCATTGAGCTCGGTGAGTCCGGCCACGAGAACGTTGCGCGGACTCCCCTTTGCGCGGACTCCCCTGGCGCGACCTCCCCTGGCGCGGACTCCCCTGGCGCGGACTCCCCTGGCGCGACCTCCCCTGGCGCGGACTCCCCTGGCGCGGACTCCCGGCGGATCCCCCGCGTGTACACCATGCCGACGGCGCGGCGGCGGGTACTGTCGTCGGAAACCGTTCCGGGGAGGTCCACGTGGTGGCATTCGGATTGATCCTGCTGCTCGTCGGGCTCGGCGGGGGCGCGCTCGTGGGGTGGCTGGCCTCGCAGAACACGAGCGGCGTGACCCTGAGCGCGGCCGGAGTCTCGGTGACGGTCCTGCCGATCACCCTGTTCGCCTCTGGGGCAGTGGCCATGCTGTTGCTGTGGTTCGGCGCCAAGGTGATGGGGGCCGGGATGCGTCGCAAACGCAGGCAGCGCGAGCAGGCCCGGCGCCCGAACGAGGTACCGACCCGCACGCCGGTCGCGGGAGACTCCCCTCGAGGAACGGCCTGAGCGATCGACTGCGTTCCGGAGGACAGGCCTACGTCGGGTGACCTGCCCGATCGGCCTGCCGCTCGGCCGTGCGGGGGGCCAACCGATCTGGTCAGCAGCCTGGCGCGGAGCCGCCCGCTGGCCCGGCGCGTGCCTGAGCCCGCGCGCTCAGCGACCAGGGCCGAGCCGAGGTCGCTTCCACGCTGACTCGAACACACGCGCCGACGACGCTGCAGGTCGCCAGCCTGGCCGCGTTTCGGGCCGCGACGTCGGCGGCGCGCGCGCAAACACCGTCGGGGTTTGCGCCCACGATGCCAGCGGTGGCTGCGGAAAGGGCGGCCAGATCGGCGGCTGCTCGAGCACGGTGGCTCGTCTCGACTGCCCTGGCCACATCGAGAGCAGCGAGTGCCAGGCACAACACCATGGCGCACACCCCGACGACGAGGACGGACGCACTGCCACGGTCTCCGTGCGCCGCTTCGGGCTGCCCTTGCCCGAGTCGGACTCGAAGCACCTGACCCGTCACGTCCCCACCTCGCGATCGGCGGAGGCGTTGGCCGCCAGGTCCAGGCCGAACGCCCCGGCCGGCAACTCCCGGCGAACGGACACGGACACGGTGACGATCGACCCTGTTGCCGACACTGCGATCCGCGCACCTGCCGGTGCCGCCGACCTCGCCGTTGCCACCACAGCGGCCTGGGGATCGCCCCTGGCCAACGCGCGAGCGGCGAGCCTGGCCGCGTCGACGCAACGGATCTGATCGATCCCCGCCCCCACCCCGCCGACCGCGACCGCAATGACGAGCACCAGGGCCGGAAACGCGGCGGCGAGCTCGGCCGTGACCATTCCCCGCTCACGGCGAACCTGGGTCGCCGTGAGCGAAGGGCGGGTCGGCCTCACCGGACGATGCTCAGTGCCGTCGTGATGATCGTCGAGAGTGCCGAGCGGACCGCGTCCGACTTGACGACGGCGAGCAGCACCGCGGCGAACGCCACTGCAGCCAACGTCCCCACGGCATACTCGGCCGTGGTCATTCCGGCCTCCACCCTCGTGCGACACCGCGTCAGCGACTCGCGCACTTTGCCCACCAATGACGTGACCATGCCCACTCCTCTCCCGAACCGTTCGTCCGATCGTCCGCCCGCGAGGCCTCGACGGGCCACGGCCACCGAACTCCCTGGGGACGATGTGACGGCGATTCACGGGGGTGTGGACAGGGGCACGGCATCCGACGTCAATACCCCTGGGGGTATGATGGGGTCGACGAAGGAGCCACAGTGAAGAGATACGTCGTCATCGGCGGAGTCGCCGGCGGAATGAGCGCGGCCGCGCGGCTGCGTCGGCTCGACCCCGAGGCCGCCATCGTGGTCGTCGAGGCGGGCGCCGAGGTGTCGTTCGCCAACTGCGGACTGCCCTATCACGTCAGCGGGGAGATCGCGCGGCGCTCCAGTCTGCTCCTGCGGACTCCGGCCTCGTTGGCCGCCACGCTCGACCTCGACGTGCGGGTGCACACGCTGGCCACCGCTATCGACCGCGAGCACCGCGTCGTGACCACCGTCGATAACTCAGGAGAGACGACTGCTCTCCCGTACGACGCTCTCGTACTCTCCCCTGGTGCGGATGCCGTCCGCCCACCGATCCGCGGTTTGGACCACCCGCGCGTGCACACGCTGCGCACGGTGCCCGACGCGGACGCCCTCAGGCAGCTCCTGGCCGACGGTGCCACCACCGCAGTCGTCCTCGGGGCCGGATTCATCGGCCTCGAGGCGGCCGAAGCACTACGCCACGCGGGGCTGGAAGTCACGGTCGTGGAAGCCGCAGCCCACGTGCTGCCGGTCGTCGACCCGGAGATCGCCGCACTCGTCAGCGCCGAGCTACGCGGACACGGGGTCTCGGTGTATGAGGGGGTATCGGCCACTGCGATCGACGCGGACGTCACGGGTGGCGTAGACGTCGTCCTCGCCGACGGTCTGCGCCTGCCCGCCGATCTTGTCGTCCTCTCCGTTGGTGTGCGACCACGCTCGGAGTTGGCCCGCGCGGCGGGACTGGAACTCTCCGACGGCGGGGCGATTCTCGTCGACGCTGACCAGCGCACGAGCGATCCGGCGATCTGGGCGGTCGGCGACGCGACCGCGAGCATCCACGCCGTTACCGGTGTCGTCGGGCCGGTCGCGCTCGCGACGCCGGCCAACCGGGCCGGACGGGTAGCGGCCGACTCGATCGTCGGCTTGCCGGGTGCGCGGCGTTCGCCGCAGCCCCTGGGCACGGCAGTGGTCCGCGTCTTCGACCTCACCGTAGCCATGACCGGAGCCTCGCGGCGGGCGCTGGGCGACCGGCCCTTCCATACCGCGCGAGTCCACGCCGGTCACCATGCCGGGTACTACCCGGGCGCCGAACCTATGCACCTGCTCATGCACTTCGACGACGACGGACGCATCCTCGGCGCCCAAGGCGCCGGACGGGCAGGCGTCGACAAACGCATCGACGTCGTCGCTACCGCCATGCGGGGCGATCTGAGCGCGAGCGACCTCATCGACCTCGACCTCTGCTACGCGCCCCCTTACGGTGCGGCCAAGGACCCGGTGCTCATGCTCGGGATGATTGCGGACAACGTGCTCACCGGGACTCTCGAGCAGGCCGACCCCAGCGAACCCCTCGACGCGCAGGAGGTCCTCGTCCTGGACGTCCGCTCGCCGCAGGAGTATGCCGCGGGCCACGTCAAGGGCGCGCTGCTGGTGCCACAACCCGAGGTGGCCGCGTCACTGGACCGGATCCGGTCCGCCGCCGCCGGCCGGCCGGTGGTCGCACATTGCGCCGCGGGATACCGCTCCTACCTTGCCTTCCGCACGCTGGTCGGCGCGGGGATCGACGCCAGCAGCCTCTCGGGCGGGTTCAGCACGCTGGCCGTCCTCCAGCCGGGCCTCGTCGAGGGCTGACCACCGGGCAGCCGCACGCCCCAACGACGGCGCCACGGCGACGACCGCTACCGCACCAGCTGGCGGGCCAGGGCGATGACGACGGGCACCACGGTGAGCAACACGAAGGCGGGCAGGAAGGCCAGCCCGAGGGGCACGACCATGACGACACCCAAACGGGCCGCAGCCACGTCCAGCGCCTGCGCCTGCTCGGCGCGCAGATCGTCCGCTGCCCTCGTCAGCGCGTCCGCCGGGGCGACCCCGGCGCGGGCCGCAAGCCCCAGGGTCCGGGCGACCGACTGCCACTTCGGGCCCGCCTGGGCCCAGGCGGTCGCGGCATCGACGCCCCAGGCAAGGGCCGCAGTCACCCTGGCCAGATCGGCGCGCACAGGATCCGTACTGACCTCGCCGACCAGACGCAGCGCGCGATCCACCCCACGGCCCGAACGGCAGGCAGCGGCGATCAGATCCATGACGACGGCGATCTCGTCCGGCGCAACGGTACGGGGCGCTGCGGAGGAACGGCCCGCGCCCCTTACCCCACGGGCGCCGAGCCGAGAAGCGCCGACCTCACCGGCCTCCCCCGAGGCCGGCCCCGGGACGTCGCCGCGCAGCTCGCCCAGCCGCGTCGCGGCCGTGGGCCAGAACAGGACGGCCAGGGTCACCAACAGGGCGCACGCCGTCATGGGCGACACTCACGGAACCCGCGCGTCACCATCGGCGCCCAGCGCATCAGGAGCCGTCCTCGGACGGCCCAGGCACTCGCGCACGGGGCCCCCATGTCGACGGCCCAGGCACTCGCGCACGGGGCCCCCATGTCGACGGCCCAGGCACTCGCGCACGGGGCCCCCATGTCTCGCTAGCCCGCGCAGCCGGCGAGATCCGGGGACGCCGGCGCCGCCACTCCCGGCTGACCGCGCTCGCCGACCAGGACTGCGGCACGGCCCGCATGCTGCGTCGCACGAGCGCCGCTGCCCACAGGCGCCCGGAGATCAGCATCACCAGCCCGGCCCCGGTGGAGACCCTCGCCAGCCCCGTACCGGCATAGAGGTCGAACGGATCGATGCCCACGGCCATCCCCACGCCCGGGCCGAGCAGCGGAAGAACGGTCAGCACCGCGATGGTCGCGCGCGGGCCGGCGAGGGCGACCTCTCGCCGGTCACGGCGAGCGCGGCCCTGTCGCAGGAGCCGGGCCGCGAGATCGACGGCGTCGGCCAGCCGAACACCGGCGACGTGCGACAGCTCCCAGGCCTGCGCCACGACGAGCACCTCCGGAGCGCCGGCGGCACCGGCGATGTTCCGCCAGCACTGGCCGCCGGCTCGGCCGGCGGCCAGCAGTTCCCACGCCAGCCGACCCACCGGGCCGTGGTCGACGTCGGCGAGATGCCTCAGCGCCGTGTCCGGCGTCAACCCGACGCGCAGCGCCGCCGCCAGCGCGTCCAGGACCGCCAGAACGGCCGACTCGGCGAGGCGCTGGCGGCGTCGATCTGCTCGGCTGCCCGACCTGGGGTCGGCGAGCCGAGGGTGCGGGCTCGGCTGCTGCCCGCCGACCGCGCTCGTCCCTCGGGGCCACCCGAGCACGGCCGCGGCGACCAACAGGGCAGACCAGGACGCCGCGTTCACTCGGGGACTCCACATCGGCGGGCCAACGACGGCCATCCCGGCCCGGTCGTCGGGGCGCCGTTCTCGTCGCGGCCCAGCGCCTCCACGACTCGTGGGATTCGGTCCGACCCCACGTCCAGTACGGCCACGCTCTCCACGCGCCGAGTGGCCCCCACCCGCCGCAGGTGCACGAGGGCTTCGACGGCACTGGCCAGCTGGGCCTGCACCGCCTCGCGCGACAGCCCGGCGAGCGCCCCCAGAGCCTCGACTCGGGCGACGACGTCGGGCGCCGAGTTGGCGTGCACGGTGCCACACCCGCCCTGATGCCCGGTATTCAGGGCGTTGAGAAGCTCCCGGACCTCGGGGCCGCGGACCTCCCCCACGACGAGCCGATCGGGACGCATCCGCAGGGCCTGACGGACCAGAGTCGTCAGCGTCACCGCGCCGACGCCCTCGACGTTGGCGGGTCGGCCCTCGAGGTGCACGACGTGGGCGTGGTCCACGACGAGCTCCCGGACGTCTTCGACGACGACGACCCGGTCGGTCCCGAGGCTCAACCCGAGGAGAGCCGCCAGCAGCGTGGTCTTGCCCGCGCCCGTTCCCCCGCTGACCAGGAAGGACACTCGGCGCCGGACGAGCCCGACGAGGACGGGCTTCCAGGGCGCTGGGAGCGCCCCGCCCTCGACGAGGTCCCCGAGACTGCGTGGGGCCCGACCGGGCACCCGCAGGGTCACGTGCGGGCCGTCCGGGACCAACGGGGGCAGGATGGCGTGCAGGCGGACCCCGGAGGGGAGCAACCCGTCGACGAACGCGGCGGATTCGTCGAGTCGACGCCCCGCAGCGCCGGCCAGCCGAAGGGCGAGTTCGTGGACTTCGTCGGCAGCGAGCGTCAAAGGGGCCCGCTGCATCCCCAGGCCGCGATCCACCCACACGCTGCCGTCACCGTTGACGGCGACATCGGTCACCCCCACGCCGGCGATGAACTCGTCCAGCGGACCCGCCCCAAACACTGCCGAACGCACGCGCCGGCCGAGGGTGCGCCCACCTCCATCGCCGAGCACGGCCTTGTGCTGCTCGACGAGCCCGTCGACCAGCTCCGGGTCCGGGGGTCGCCCTTGGCGGATCTGTTCCCAGACGACCGGCCCCAGGCTCATGACGGCGCTCCCGGGGCCGCCCACAGGCGGAGAATCTCGCTCGCGACGCGCGATACGGCCCCCGACCGCCCACCGGGCACCCGACCAGCCACCACGTCGCGCCTGACCGAGCCGTCCTCGCCCAGCCACCTGACCTCGGGGATGCCCAGGTCCTTCGCGATCCCCGCACAGAGACGACGCCTCGACGGCCGCGCACGACGGCGGCCGGCCTGCGGCGCCGGACCCCGAAGCAAGAGCACCGGCGCGACCGGCGCCTCCGTCGGGCCGACCGCCCCGACAGCTGCCACCGTCGCCGCCACCGCGGCAAGCTCCAGGACACCCACCCGGCCGAGTACGACGACGGCGCCGAGCGCCGCACCGAGATCGCCGAGCCAGGCCGCGTCGCCTCTCGGCGTGTCGAGAACCACGAGGTCGAACGCCGAGGTCAACCCCTCGATCGCGGCATGGACGACCTCGGCCCGAGGGCCGGCCCGCCCGGCACGCGGATGGGCCAGCACGGCGACCCCGGACACGGCAGGCAGACCGATCCCCAGAGCCGCACCGTCCACCGCCCCCTCGACCTCGCCCAGATCCGACCACCGCAAGCCCGGGGTGTGCTCGATGCCGAACACCACGTCGAGTCCGCCTCCGGCGGGCTGCAGGTCGACGGCAACGCACGATCGCCCGCTACGTGACCCGGCCAGGGCGAGCGCGGCGACCAGGGTGCTCGAGCCGGCACCTCCGCTGGCCGCAACCACCGCGATGGCGCGCGGCGACAATGCCGAGGACCGACCCGCACCGGCGACCGGCGCGGCCGGCGTACCGGAGGGTGCGACGCTCATGCCCCTACGGTGGCCCGCCAGGCCCGCCTGCGCGGCCTCCGCGCCGACCCCCTGTGGACGGTGTGACAACGCGAACGCGGCTGTGGACGACGTCAGGCCCCCATAAATGCGACGGCCCCCGCTGGGGGGACAACGGGGGCCGCCTAGCGCGCTGGCACCGGGGGGGAGGGGCCAGAGCGCGGCGCTCGACCCGAGGGGAGCGCGTCATCCATTGTCGCGCCCGGTGGCGCGGGAAGCAAACCCCCGCGCGGGCAATTCGTCACTGCGGGGTCGGCGCCGTCGTCCGAATATCAGGCAAATCCGTCACAACAGACGTCCGGCGAGCACGGCGTCGCAGATGAGCCGACCCTCCACCGCCCCGTCGACGACGGCTTGAGCGGCCTGCCGCAGCCACAAGGCGACGCCGGCAGGGCTGCCACTCGCATACGCCGTCAGCGCACCGAGGTACGCCGTGGCCCCAGCCTGGCGGTAACCGGCCTCGGGGACGGTCACGGCGACCGGATCGAGGCCTCCGGACACGACGACGACGCGTTCGAGGGCCCGCGCGACCAACCCGTTTCCCCGCACGAAGGGCCGCGCGAGGCATACCTCGGCGTGTGCCAGGGCGCCCACCAGGCCCACCGGCAGGTCCTGGGCGACCAACAGCGCCGTCAGCGCGGCGAGCCGCTCCTGCAGCTGACCGCCTTGGGGGGCCGGGCCGAGGTCGACGAACTCCTGGCACGTCTCGGTCTCGATCCTCGGCCGTCCGATCTGCTCCACGGGCATGAGTCCTGCCGCCGCGGCGACGTGCAACCTGGCCAACAGTTGCGCGGGGGCGGTGCGCAGGAGCGCCCCGACGTGCTCGGTCTGCGAGGTCACCGCGGTCGCGGCGGCCACGACCGCGTCGACGGGATCCGGCGGCTCGGGCAGCGGCTCGGCACCGCGCACCCGGTCGCGGACCACACCGAGGGGCAACTCGGCCCCGTCGAGGGCCGCGCTAGCCCATGCGCCGCGGATACGCGACTCGGCCGCCACCTCCGGCGTCCGCCTGCGTAGGGCCTCGTGCCACCGCACCGTCGTGCACGCCTCGCGAGCCTGGTCGACCGCCGCGGCCACCCCGTCGAGACGCAGGAGGGACAGGACGGCGTCGCGGGGGTCGGGCACCCGCACAGGGTATGCCGCGCCAGCTGCCGGTCTGCCTCGACATCGGCGTCCGTCACGGGCTCGCGGGACAGGGCGGCGGCCGTCCTCCGTCCCGGCCGACCGCGTCGTCGGCGTCCGGGAACCGCCACGAGTGCCCGGCTCGGAGCCGCCACCAGGCGCGCTGTGCCGCGGGCACCCGCTCGTCCGGGCCACCTGCGGCATACAGTGCCCTCGTGCCCCCGGTGTGGACGATCGCGGCCGTCGTCGCCGTGCTCGCGTTGCTCGGGTTGACCTTCGTGCTCACCCGCCGGCGACGCTTCGTCTCCCCGGCCGACCGGGCGACCTACCAGACGCTGCACACCGCGGCCCTGGCCACCCGATCGTTGCGCGACGGGTTGACCCCCGAGGGGGCCGAACGGGCCACCCGGCACCTCCGTGCCATGCTCGGCACCTCGGCCGTCGCCCTCGTCGACACCGGCCGGACCCTGGCCTGGGACGGCGCCGGATCCCACCATCGCAGTCGCGCACTGACGCAGGCCAGCCCCGTCCTCGACTCGGGCCGCACACTCGTGCTCACCGACGGACAGATCACCTGCCACGACCCGGACTGCCCGGTCCGCTCGGCTGTCATCGCCCCGATCGTCGCCGACGAGCGGGTCGTCGCCGCGCTGGCGACCTACGGACGATCGACGACGGCGGGCCTCGTCGGGGCGACGGAGGAGCTCGCCCGGTGGATCTCCACCCAGATCGAACTCGCCGAGGTCGGCCGCCAACGGACCAGGCTCATGGAGGCCGAACTACGGGCCTTGCGCGCCCAGATCTCCCCGCACTTCATCTACAACTGCCTCGCCGCGATCGCCTCGTTCGTCCGCACCGACCCCGACCGAGCCCGCGAGCTGCTCCTGGAGTTCGCCGACTTCACCCGGTACGCCTTCCGACGCGGCGGTGCCTACACCACGTTGCGGGACGAGCTGCGCAACATCGAGCGCTACCTCGCCCTGGAAAAGGCCCGGTTCGGCGACCGGCTCGTCGTGTCGCTGACCATCGCCCCGGAAGTGCTCACCGTCGCCGTGCCGTTCCTCGCGATCCAACCGCTCGTCGAGAACGCCGTCCGGCACGGCATCGAGGGTAAGGACGGCCCGGGGCACGTGACGATCACCGCGTCGGACGTCGGGGCCAACGCCGAGATCGTCATCGAGGACGACGGCAGCGGCAGCGACCCCGAGACGATCCGTGCGGTCCTCGCCGGGGAGAGCTCGGCCGACAGCGTCGGGCTGGGCAACGTCGACGCGCGCCTGCGGCAGGCATTCGGCGACGAGTGCGGACTCGTCGTGGAGACCGCGGTCGGCGCCGGGACGCGGGTGACCTTCCGAGTCCCCAAGTACGCCCCGGGCACCCACTCGGCGCCCTAGCCACCTGGGCCGAGCGCCGGCGCCTCGTCCGGGGCCTCCGACACCGGGCGTCGACTCCTGCCGAACCCCTCGGCCTCACGCCGGCGATCTCGTACTGTGCTGCCATGAGTTCGCCGACGACGGTCCCGCCGCTGCGGGCGCTGCTGGTCGACGACGAGGCCCCGACGTTGTCCGAGCTGGCCTATCTGCTCGGCCAAGACCCCCGGATCGGCCCGATCCACACGGCCTCATCGGGCACCGAGGCGCTCAAGGCGTTGGACGCCCACGAGGTCGACGTCATCTTCACCGACATCTCGATGCCCGGGCTCGACGGCCTCGATCTCGCCCGGGTCCTCTCGCGGTTCGCGCGCCGGCCGCAGGTCGTCTTCGTCACGGCATACGACGAGCACGCGGTCGCGGCCTTCGAGCTCGAGGCGACCGACTACGTCATGAAACCCGTGCGGTCCGAGCGGCTCGGCGAGGCGGTGCGGCGGGTCGTCGCCCAGCGGGCCGAAGCCGCGACGCGTATGCCGTCCGACGACGCCGGGCCGGACGAGACGATCCCGGTCGAGCTGGGCGGGGTGACGACGTTCGTCCAGCGCAGCCAGATCCTCTACGCCCAAGCCCAGGGCGACTACGCCCGCTTGCACACCCCCCGGGCGTCGCACCTCATCCGGGTTTCGCTCAACGCGCTCGAGGAGCGGTGGGGCCCCCACGGGTTCGTCCGGATCCACCGCTCGACCCTCGTCTCGGTCACCCACATCACCGCGGTCACCGTGACGGCCGGCCGCTGCCGGGTGCGGCTCGTCGACGACGTCGAACTCGAGGTGAGCCGGCGGCATACCCGCGCCCTGCGTGACCGGCTGATCCGCACGACGGCCCGATGAGTTCGAGCGGGCCGCCGCCCCGACGGGTCCGGGTCACCTCGCCGCGGCGCGACGCCCACCGCCGCGCCGAGCGTCGACCGGGGTATGTCGACCTCACCGAGCAGACCGGGCTGGGGGAGCTGTACTTCACCGCGTTGCTGCGGGCCCAGTTGCGGCTCGCGCTGCGGGTGCTGCTCGCCGTGGCGATCCTCATCGGCTGGCTACCGGGCCTGTTCCTGCTCGTCCCGTCGGCCAGCGCCGCCACGGTGGGCCCGGTGCCCCTGCCGTTGCTCGTCGTCGGCGTGCTGCTCTACCCGGTCGTCGTCGCGGCGGCCGTCGTCCACGTCCGCGGGGCCGAGCGGATCGAGCGGGACTTCGTCGACCTGCTGCGGAGGCGGTGAACGCCCATGGGTAGCTACGGCGTCGTGGCTATCGCGGCCGTCTGCATCGTCACCGTCGCGGTGGGAGCCTTGGGGCTGCGCCTGTCGCGCACGACGAGCGACTTCTACGTCGCCGGCCGGACCGTCACGGCGGGGTGGAATGCCTCGGCGGTGGGCGGGGAATACCTCTCGGCGGCCTCGTTTCTCGGCGTCGCGGGTCTTGTCTACTCCCTGGGCACGCACATGCTGTGGCTGCCGGTCGGCTACACGGTCGGCTACCTCGTGCTGCTCACCCTCGTCGCCGCCCCGCTGCGCCGCTCCGGCGCGTACACCATCCCGGACTTCGCCGAGACCCGGCTGGAGTCGACGAAACTGCGCCGGCTCGCCTCGCTGCTGGTCGTCGGCATCGGGTGGTTGTACCTACTCCCCCAGTTCCAGGGGGCCGGGCTCGCCCTGGCCACGGTGACCGGGGCGCCCCCGGCTCTGGGGAGCCTGCTGGTGGCCACCGTCGTGCTGGCCAACGTGGCCGCCGGCGGGATGCGCTCGATCACCCTCGTGCAAGCCATGCAGTACTGGATCAAGCTCGCCGCGATCGCCGTGCCGGCCTTCGTCCTGCTGTGGCTCTGGGCCAGGGGTGGCCAGCCCCTGCCGAGCCCCACCGGGGCGGCCGGGCCCTTCGCCGGCGCGCTGCCGGCGTACGAACCTCGCGACCACCCCGTCTACTCGACGTACTCGACGATCCTCGCCCTGTGCTTCGGCACGATGGGCCTGCCGCACGTGCTCGTGCGCTTCTACACCAACCCCAACGGACCGGCGGCTCGGCGGACGACGGTGTTCGTCATCGCACTGCTCGGAATCTTCTACCTCTTCCCCCCGATCTACGGCGCGCTGGGGCGCATCTACCTCCCGACGCTCCCGGACGGGGCTCGCGCCGACATCGTCGTGCTCCTGCTGCCCCAGGTGGTCGCCGGGGGCACCCTCGGCGACCTGCTCTCCGCGGTCCTCGCCGGCGGCGCGTTCGCCGCGTTCCTCTCGACGGCGAGCGGGCTGACCGTCTCGGTGGCCGGGGTCATCGACCAGGACCTGCTGTCCGGGTGGCTCAACCGCCGGCTCGGTGGTGACCTGCCGCCGGTGCACAGCTTCCGGCTCGCGACCGTCGTCGCCGTCATGCTCCCGTATGCCGCGTCTTGGCTCACCACGTCGGTGACGATCGCGGATACGGTGGGCATGGCCTTCGCCCTCGCGGCGTCGACGTTCTGCCCGCTGCTCGTCCTCGGGGTCTGGTGGCGCCGGCTCTCCCTCGCCGGAGCGACGGCCGGCCTGGTGGTGGGGGGCGGGCTGGCCGCCGGTGCCGCGGTGCTGACGATGTTCGGCGCGGCCGGATCCTCAGGGCGCGGGTGGGTGGGGGCGCTGCTCGCGCAACCGGCCGCCTGGACGGTGCCGCTCGCGTTCGCCACCGCGACGTTGGTCTCGTTGGCCACCCCCGGGTCGATCCCCCGTGGGGCGGTCCGCACGATGGTCCGACTGCACACCCCCGAAGACCTCACGAGGCCCACGACCCCCTCGTGATCCCGGCTCGGATGAGGACGTGAGACTCGTCCCGCCAGCCCCAGAAGCCCCAGAAGCCCCGCAATCCGGGCCCGGATGGTCCGATTTGGCCGTCGACCGACCGCTCGGCGTAAAAATCGGCCGTTCGGCTCACGAGCTCGTCCCATTGGGCGAACGGCGTCCCCACCCGGCGCGTGCCCACTTCCGGGGGTGTGGGCCGGGGCCCACAGTGTGAGCCACACCACTGCGAGAGCCCCCTCTCGCGGCTGTCCGACTTGGAGGTTCACCCTTGAGCACCCACGACATCAGCGAGGAACGCGCCGCCAGGTATATCGAGGTGCAGAACTCCGAGGAGTTCGCCGACCTACGGCGTCGATTCCGCAGGTTCGTCTTCCCGATGACCGCGCTGTTCCTGGCGTGGTACTTCCTCTACGTCCTGCTCGCGTCCTACGCCCCTGGACTCATGAACTACCGCATCGCCGACAGCAACATCACCGCGGGTCTCGTCCTCGGTCTGCTGCAATTCGTCACGACGTTCGTGATCACGATGGTCTACGCCCGCTGGGCCGACCGGGTCCTGGACCCCGCGGCCGCCAAGGTGGCCGAGAAGATGGAGCGGGGTGAGCTGAGCTAATGGTCGGCAACAGCACACTGAACATCGGGATCTTCCTGCTGTTCGTCGTCATCACCCTCATCATCGTCATCCGGGTGTCCAAGCAGAACACCACCGCCGCGGACTACTACGCGGGCGGTCGGGCGTTCTCCGGGCGTCAGAACGGCATCGCCATCACCGGCGACTACCTGTCGGCGGCGTCCTTCCTCGGGATCGCCGGGGCCATCGCGATCAACGGCTACGACGGCTTCCTCTACTCGATCGGCTTCCTCGTCGCCTGGCTCGTCGCCTTGCTGCTCGTCGCCGAACTGCTGCGCAACACCGGCCGGTTCACCATGGCCGACGTCCTGTCCTTCCGGCTGCGCCAGCGCCCGGTGCGCACCGCGGCGGCGGTCAACACCCTCGCCGTCTCGGCGTTCTACCTGCTGGCCCAGATGGCTGGGGCCGGTGGGCTGGTCGCCCTGCTGCTGGGCATCACCGACCGCGGCGGGCAGAGCATCGTCATCGCCATCGTCGGTGCGCTGATGATCGTCTACGTCCTCGTCGGTGGCATGAAGGGCACGACCTGGGTGCAGATCATCAAGGCGACCCTGCTCATCATCGGGGCCGCGGTGATGACCGTGTGGGTCGGGACGAAGTACGGCTTCAACCTCGGCGGGCTGTTCGACGGCGCCATCCAGAAGGCCGGCAGCTCGAACATCCTCTACGGCGGGCTGCAATACAAGAACAAGATCGACTTCATCTCCCTGTCGATCGCCATCGTCCTCGGCACCGCCGGCCTGCCGCACGTGCTCATGCGCTTCTACACCGTGCCGACGTCCAAGGAGGCCCGTCGCTCGGTGGTCTGGGCGATCTGGCTCATCGGGCTGTTCTACCTGTTCACCCTCGTCCTCGGGTATGGCGCGGCCGCCATCGTCGGCGCGGACACCATCAAGAAGGCGCCGGGCGGACAGAACTCCGCGGCACCGCTGCTCGCCTTCGCCCTCGGCCAGGAGGTCCTGCTCGGTCTGATCTCCGCGGTGGCCTTCGCGACCATCCTCGCGGTCGTCGCCGGGTTGACCATCACGGCCAGCGCCTCCTTCGCCCACGACATCTACGCCAACGTCATCAAGCGCGGCAGCGTGGGCCCGGACGACGAGGTCAAGGTGGCCCGCCGCACGGCGGTCGTCATCGGCATCCTCGCCATCATCG
The DNA here is from genome assembly GCA_037045045.1 of Dermatophilaceae bacterium. Classification (GTDB taxonomy): domain Bacteria; phylum Actinomycetota; class Actinomycetes; order Actinomycetales; family Dermatophilaceae; genus Phosphoribacter. The sequence continues at coordinate 11,562 of JBAOHL010000007.1, read as the reverse complement.
GTGGCATCTTCGCCAACGGCCAGAACATCGCGTTCCTGGTGGCCTTGGCCTTCGCGGTCGCCGCGAGCGCCAACCTCCCGACCATCCTCTACTCGCTGTTCTGGAAACGGTTCACCACCCGTGGGGCGCTGTGGAGCATGTACGGCGGGCTGATCAGTTCGCTCGCGCTGATCATCTTCAGCCCCACGGTCTCCGGAACGGCCGCGTCGATGTTCCCCTCGGCGAGCTTCGCCTGGTTCCCGTTGAGCAACCCGGGCATCATCACCGTGCCGCTGTCCTTCTTCCTCGGGTGGCTGGGCTCGGTGACTTCCACAGAGCACAACGAGGCCAAGTACGCCGAGATGGAGGTCCGCGCCCTCACCGGTGCGGGCGCCGAGAAAGCCGTCTCGCACTGACGGCATCCCCTTGAACACATGGCGCCCCGGGCCGGTGAGGTCCGGGGCGCCATGTTTGTCCCCCGCGGGTATGCCGCGCGCCCCGGCAGCGGACACCGCCCGGCATACCTGGTGGACGCCGGGGCGCGACCGCCCGGCGTACCGGGTGGACGCCGGGGTGCGACCGCCCGGTATGCCGGTAACGCCAGGGTGGACGCGCGGTGCCCCAGGTGTACACCGGGCAAACACTGCGGGTCCGCTCGGCGAAGTCTTGCCCAGGTGGTCGGGCGGGGTGCCCCGCGCATCGACCATGGAGACGTGACCACCGCGACCGTCATCCTCGCGCTCGTCGTCGTCGTCGCTCTGGCGTTCGACTTCACCAACGGCTTCCACGACACGGGCAATGCCATGGCCACCTCGATCGCCACCGGGGCTCTCGCCCCGAGGGTCGCGGTCGCCCTTTCGGCCGTGCTCAACCTCGTCGGAGCCTTCCTCTCGGTCGAGGTCGCCCTCACGGTGACCAACGCCGTCGTGCGCATCCAGGACAAGACCGGAGCACCCGACCCGGCCCTGCTCGCCGACCACGGGTACGGGCTGCTGCTCATCGTCCTGGCGGGCCTCGTCGGAGGGATCGTCTGGAACCTGCTCACCTGGCTGCTCGGGCTGCCGTCCTCGTCCTCGCACGCCTTGTTCGGCGGGCTCGTCGGGGCCGCCCTCGCCGGTCTTGGCATGTCCGGGGTGAACTGGGCCGGCGACGGTTCCAAGCTCGACGGCGTCCTCGGCAAGGTCGTCATGCCCGCCCTGCTCTCCCCCCTGGTCGCGGTCGCCGTGGCGGCCGTCGGGACCTGGCTGATCTACCGGGTCACCGAGGGCGTGGCGAACCGCTTCAAGGAGAAGGGGTTCCGCTGGGGCCAGATCGGCTCGGCGTCGCTGGTCTCCCTGGCCCACGGCACCAACGACGCCCAGAAGACCATGGGCGTCATCACCCTCGCCCTCATCGGCGCGGGATCGTGGACCGACACCAAGTCGGTGCCCCTGTGGGTGAAGATCGCCTGCGCCGTGGCCATCGCCGTCGGCACCTACCTCGGCGGGTGGCGGATCATCCGCACGCTCGGCAAGGGCCTCGTCGAGATCTCCTCGCCCCAGGGGATGGCCGCGGAGAGCTCCTCGGCTGCGGTCATCCTCGCCTCCAGCCACCTCGGTTTCGCCCTGTCCACCACCCATGTGGCCACCGGCTCGATCCTCGGTACGGGCTTGGGCCGACGCGGCGCGGAGGTGCGCTGGGGGGTCGCCGCGCGGCTGGCCGTCGCGTGGCTCATCACCTTGCCGGCCGCGGCGCTGGTCGGCGCGGCGATGTGGTTCCTCGGGCACCTCGTCGGTGGACTGGCCGGCCCGCTCGTCGTCGTCGGCGTGCTCGTCGCCGCGGCCTCGTGGATGTGGACGCGGTCGCGCCGCCAGCCGGTGGACCACACCAACGTCAACGCCGAATGGGGCCAACGGCCAACGCCGACGCAGGCGTCGACGGCTCCCGCCGATATCCAAGGCGACGCCGAGGTCCAAGGCGACGCCGAGGTCGACGAGACGGCCGGTCTGGCGGCCGACGCGCCCGCCGCTACCACGAGCACCCGCTAGGCATCGAAAGGACCATCATGAACAACGTCGTCCTCGCTCTCGACGGGGCCTGGAAGGTCCTGGTCGCCGGGCTCGTGCTGGGCGCCGGGCTGCCGACGATCTTCGCCCTCGGCGTGCGCGCCCTCGCCTACGGCGCGGGCGGCCGGGCCGAGCTCAGCCGAGAGCCCGGCCGGCCGGTGGGCACGGTGTTGGCCTACCTGTGCTTCGCGCTCGTGGTCGTCGGGGTGGGCCTGGGGATCACGTACATCGTCGCCTCCGGCTTCGGCAAGGCCCTCTCCTTCGAGCACATCTACCCGACGCTCGTCAGCAAGGGCTAGGCGGTGGGCATGTCCCAGAACGTCCTCGCGCTGCCTCAGCGACTGCTGACCTGGCTGCGCAGCGGCTACCCCAGCGGGGTGCCCGGTCACGACTACGTCGCCCTCCTGGGCATTCTGCACCGCCAGCTCACCGACACCGAGGTGCAAGCCCTCGCCGCCGAACTCGCCGCGGCCAGCTCCCCGACGAGCCCGGTCACCGAGGACGACATCCGCGAACTCATCCGCACCCGGATCCACGAGGACGCCGACGACGAGGCCACCAGCCGGGTCTCGGCGCATCTGGCCCGCGGGGGCTGGCCGCTCGCGACGATCAGCGCACCTTAGCTTCCCAGACCCATCCCGAGGCGCTCACGCACGCCGTGGGCTCGCCCGCACCGCCGCACGCCCGCCGTTCCCGTATGCCGGTCCGGCTAGCCCCGCTGCTATCCTCCCGGCATGGTCCAGGCCCGTCCGCGCCACTGCTGGCGCCCGTCCTGAGGGCGGCCCTCCGAAGCGACCATCCCGACTCCGACGCCGCCTGCGGGCGGCGTCGTCATGTCCGACGCAGGACCCCCGCAGGCCCGAGACCGAAGGCACGACGATGACCACGGCACCGACCACCCCGCCGCACGGCATACCGCCGCGGCCCCGCCCACGCAGTCTGTCCGGCATGCAGCCGACGACCGACTCGCTGCACCTGGGCAACTACCTCGGCGCCCTGGTCAACTGGGTCGACCTGCAGGAGCGGTTCGACACGTTCTACTTCGTCGCCGACCTGCATGCGCTCACCGTGCCGACCGATCCGGCGCTGCTGCGGCGGCGCACCCGGCTCACCGCGGCGCAGTTCGTCGCCGGCGGGGTCGACCCGGCCCGCTCGGCGGTCTTCTGCCAGAGCCACGTGCCCCAACACCCCCAGCTCGGGTGGGTGATGAACTGCCTGACCTCGACCGGCGAGGCCAGTCGGATGACCCAGTTCAAGGACAAGACGGCCAAGGGCCAAAACGCCAACGTCGGGCTGCTCACCTACCCGATGCTCATGGCCGCCGACATCCTCATGTACGACGCGGACAGAGTGCCCGTCGGCGAGGACCAGCGCCAGCACCTGGAGATCACCCGCGACCTGGCCCAGCGGTTCAATCAGCGCTACGGCGAGACGCTCGTCGTCCCGGAGGCGCACATCCTCAAGGAGACCGCGAAGATCATGGACCTCACCGATCCCACGTCGAAGATGTCCGGCACGACCTCGACCGAGCCGGGGCTCGTGCTGCTGTCCGACGACCCGGCCCGGATCGTCAAGAAGATCAAGTCGGCAGTGACCGACGCCGACCGCGAGATCCGCTACGACCCGGTGGACAAGCCGGGGGTGTCCAACCTGCTCGTCATCGAGTCGGCCCTCACCGGGACGCCGGTCGGCGCCCTCGAACAGGGGTATGCCGGCCGCGGCTACGGCGATCTCAAGGCACAGGTCGCCGAGGTCGTCGTCGAGTCCCTCCGGCCCTACCAGGAGCGCCTGGCTCGGTTGCTGGCCGACCCCGCCGAACTCGACCGGGTGCTGGCCCAGGGCGCCGAACGCGCCGCGCCGATCGCCACCGCGACGATCCAGCGGGTGTTCGACCGGGTGGGCCTGCTCGCTCCGGCCACCTAACCGGATCGAGGCAAGCAGACGGGGGCATGCCCTGCGGCATACCCCCGTCTGTGGCTCCTGCGGTCAGGGGGTACCGCGCGGAGCGTCCGTGGGCTCGCTGGAGGAACCGGAATCCGGCGCGGCGGGCCGCTGCTGGGCAACCGTGTCGACGACGTGGCTGAGCTGGGACTTGACCTTGGCGACGGTCTCGCCGTACTTGCCGCCGGTGCGCTCGTCGATGCTCGCGCCCGCCTTGTCGAGGATGGCCTCGACCTTGGCCTGGTTGTCGTGGGCCACGGTGCCGAGGCGGCTCTTGGCCTCGTCGACGACCTTGGTGGTGGCGGCGCCGAGCTGCTCGAGCCGGCGCTCGACCTGCAGCTGCTCGGCCTTCTCGCGCAGCATGTCGGTAATGGTCATGGTCTTTCGGTCCCCCAGATGGAGCGGGTAGCGCTTCGGACGGGCGTCCGGAGCACCCGACACAACGCCCGGACATCCGCCGCTGTTCCCGATCGGCGGCGGGGCGCGAGGACCCCGATGCGCCCGGCACCGTCGGTCACAATCCGATAACGAGCGCCACGAAACCCCCGCCCGACCCGGGCCAGGACGAAGATGTGGCCGCCGACCGACCCGGCGGCACACCACCCGAGACCACGGGAGTCACCGCATGATCCTTCGCTCACCTCGCCGGACCCTGGTCCTTGGCGCCGCTACGGCGCTGGCCCTGGCCATCGGCCTGCCCACCGCTGGGGCCACCTCCGCCGCGCCCGGCTTGACCGCCTCGACCCCCGCGCCGATCGCCACCCCCGACGGCATGCTCATGAGCTATCTGGTCAACGCCCGGATCGCCAATCCCGGCCAAACCCGCCTCGTGGAACGGGCCGTGCAGCAGGCCGGCGGCGTCGTCGTCCAGTCCTGGCCGCAGATCGGGGTCGTCGTGGCCCACTCGACGAACGGCTCGTTCCGCCAGGATGTCCTCGCCTCGGGCAACGCCGTCGAATCGGTCGGGGCCACCCGCTCGGTGACCGTCTCCGAAGGCACGCCCGAGCAGGCCGGGGCCTCGTGGGGCCGCGGCGCCTCCGGGTACCGCAAGGACGCGAAGAAGAAGGCCAACGGCGACCTGCCCGCCGAGGAAGCGCCGGCCACGGCGAGCGACCCTCGCGAGAGCGAGCAGTGGGACCTGGCGATGATCAAGGCCGACCAGGCCCACGCGATCACCGACGGGTCGCGCAACGTCCTCGTCGGCATCCTCGACAGCGGCATCGACCCGGACCACCCCGACCTCGTCGCCAACATCGACGTCGCGTCGTCGGTCAACTGCACCGACGCCGGCCGGCCGGACCTCTCCGCGAGCGGGTGGTACCCGACCACGAGCGACCACGGCACCCACGTGGCCGGCACGATCGCCGCGGCCCGCAACGGTATCGGGATCGTCGGCGTCGCCCCGAACGTCCGCGTCGCGTCGGTGAAGGTCGTCAACGACGACGGCTTCATCTACCCGGAGTACGCCGTGTGCGGCTTCGTCTGGGCCGGCCAGAAGCACATGGACGTGACGAACAACAGCTACTACGTCGACCCCTTCGAGTTCTACTGCGACGACCAGCCCGACCAGTACGCCGCGAAGGAATCGGTCCGCCGGGCCGTCAGCTGGGCCACGTCGATGGGCGTCGTCCACGCCGCCGCCGCCGGCAACTCCGGCGTCGACCTGGCCCACAAGACCGTCGACCTCGGCAGCCCGGACGACGGCACGCCGATCGCCCGTCAGCTCGACGCGTCCTGCCAGGACATCCCCACCGAGCTCGACGGCGTGGTGACGGTGTCCTCGCTCGCCCGGATCGGCACGACCATGGATGCCCAACTGTCCTACTTCTCCAACCGGGGATTGGGCAAGATCGACGTGGCCGCCCCCGGGTCGCGCATCCTCTCCACGGTCGTCGCGGGCAACGGTTACGGCCTCAAGAGCGGCACCTCGATGGCCTCGCCGCACGTGGCCGGGGTGTTGGCCCTGATGAAGTCCGTCCACCCGAGCTGGACGCCAGGACAGATGATCGACACCCTGCTGGCCCAGGCCGACGACCTGGCCTGTGCGCCGGCCCAGACAGCCCCGCCCGGACGCTCCAACGGGTCGGTCTGCGTCGGTCCGGTCGCGAACAACAGCTACGTCGGGGAAGGGGTCGTCGACGCCCTCGCCGCGGTGAGCTGAGTCCGGCCCGTGGTGACGCCCTGACCAACCCGTCGGGGCGTCACCACGACCGCTCCGCTCGTCGCCGGAATCCCTCCGCCCGACGCCGGCGGGTGCGCGCTGGACTTGTGGGCGGCGTCACAGCCCGACAGAGTGGGCGCAGGTACCCACCCGTCTGCAGGAGGACCCGTGTCTAACGAAACGCTCGCGAACCTGCTCCAGGAGGACCGCAGCTTCCCCCCGGACCCGGCCTTCACCGCCCAGGCCAACGGCACGGCCGACCTGTATGCCGCGGCCGAGGCCGACTTCGAGGGCTTCTGGGGCGAGCAGGCCCGCCGCTATGTCTCGTGGAGCACCCCGTTCACCGAGGTCCTCGACTGGAGCAACGCCCCGTTCGCCCGGTGGTTCGGCGACGGTGAGGTCAACGCGGCATACAACTGCCTGGACCGGCACGTCGAGGCCGGCCGCGGCGACAAGGTCGCCCTGCACTGGATCGGCGAACCCACCGAGGAGAAGCGCGACGTCACGTACGCGCAGCTGCACCGCGAGGTCTGCCAGGCCGCGAACGCGCTGCTCGGGCTCGGCCTGCGCCGGGGCGACACGGTCGCGATCTACCTGCCGATGATCCCCGAGGCGGTCGTCGCGATGCTCGCCTGCGCGCGCATCGGCGCGCCCCACTCCGTCGTCTTCGGCGGCTTCTCCGCCGAGGCGCTGCACAGCCGGATCGAGGACGCCAAGGCTCGGGTCGTCATCACCGCGGACGGGGGCTACCGGCGCGGCACGCCCTCGGCGCTCAAGCCCGCCGTCGACGCGGCGCTCGACGTCGGCGCGACGTCGGTCGAGAAGGTCCTCGTCGTGCGACGCACCGGCCAGGACACCGCGTGGACGAAGGGCCGCGACCTGTGGTGGCACGAGGTCGTCGACGCCGCCTCCGACCAGCACGTCGCCGAGGGGATGCCCGCCGAGCACCCGCTGTTCATCCTCTACACCTCGGGCACGACCGGTAAGCCCAAGGGCATCCTGCACACCACCGGGGGGTACCTCACCCAGGCGGCATACACGAACTCGGTCGTGCACGACGTGCACCCCGACACCGACGTGTACTGGTGCACCGCCGACATCGGCTGGGTCACCGGGCACTCGTACATCGTCTACGGGCCGCTGACCAACGGCGCGACCCAGGTGCTCTACGAGGGCACCCCGGACACCCCGCACCAGGGCCGGTTCTGGGAGATCGTCGAGCAGAACAAGGTGTCGGTCCTCTACACCGCGCCGACGGCGATCCGCACGTTCATGAAGTGGGGCGACGACATCCCCGCGAAGTACGACCTGTCCTCCATCCGGGTGCTCGGGTCGGTCGGCGAGCCGATCAACCCCGAGGCGTGGATGTGGTACCGCGAGCACATCGGCGGCGGGCGCTGCTCCGATTGTCGACACGTGGTGGCAGACCGAGACGGGGGCCATCATGATCAGCCCGTTGCCGGGCGTCACCGCCCTCAAGCCCGGCAGCGCCCAGCGGGCGATCCCCGGCATCGGCGCGGAGGTCGTCGACGACCAGGGCGAGCCGGTGCCCGACGGTGCCGGCGGCTACCTCGTGCTCACCAAGCCGTGGCCGTCGATGCTGCGCGGCCTGTGGGGCGACCCGCAGCGCTACGTCGAGACCTACTGGTCGCGCTTCGAGGGCTTCTACTTCGCCGGCGACGGGGCCAAGAAGGACCTCGAGGGCAACATCTGGCTGCTCGGGCGGGTCGATGACGTCATGAACGTCTCGGGCCACCGACTCTCCACGACCGAGATCGAGTCGGCCCTGGTGTCGCACCCGCTCGTCGCCGAGGCGGCGGTCGTCGGCGCGAGCGACGAGATGACCGGTCAGGCCGTCGTGGCGTTCGTCATCCTGCGCCAAGGCGAGGGCGGCGAGGCCATGTCGAGCGACCGGATCGTCTCGGCCCTGCGCGACCACGTGGCGGTCCAGATCGGCCCGATCGCCAAGCCGAAGTCGATCATGGTCGTCAACGAGCTGCCCAAGACCCGGTCCGGCAAGATCATGCGGCGACTGCTGCGCGATGTCGCCGAGGGGCGCGAGGTCGGCGACGCGACGACGTTGGCCGACTCCTCGGTCATGGACCTCATCAAGTCCGGGATGACCAAGGGAGCCGAGGACTGAGCCTGGCGACCTACCCCGGACCGGCCTGCCCGGATCCGGACGACGGCGCGACCGATGTCCGACGCCCTCGGAGGCCAGCCCCTGATCGACGGACGAACGAGGTGCTCCCGTGATCGAATTGCGCATCGTCGTGGCGAGCACCCGCCCGGTGCGTCTCGGGCCGACGATCGCCGACTGGGTGCGCAACTCAGTGCCCGGCGACGTCTTCGCCGTCGAGGTCATCGATCTCGCCGAGCTCGCCCTGCCGTTCCTCGACGAACCGCAGATGCCCTCGTCGGGGGTGCACACCAAGGCACACACCCTGCGCTGGAAGGCTCTCGTCGATGCCGCCGACGCCATGGTCGTCGTCATGCCCGAGTACAACGGCAGCTTCAACGCGCCGCTGAAGAACGCCATCGACTACCTGTATGCCGAGTGGCACGATCTGCCGGTCGCGCTCGTCGGGTACGGCCATCGGGGCGCAGCCGGGGCCATGGAGGCCCTCGGGGTGGTGCTGCGGCGGGTCAAAGCGCGTCAGGTCGAGGGCGTGTCGCTGTTCCTACGGACCCATATCGAGGACGGCGTAGTCCGCCCCGACGCTCAGGTGCTCGGGGCCGCCGGCCGGATGTTCGAGGCTCTGCGCGAGGCCGTCGAGGCGCCCGATTCTGCCGGCGAAGGGCCGTCGGTCTAGTCGGTCCGTCGCGCGTCGGTGCTCGGGACGGTCAGGGACTGGTCACTCGCTGCCTCCGGCCATGAGGTCGCGCAGCCCTTGGGCGTAGTCGTTCGGGGCGATGTCCCCGACGACGAGGCGCTGCAGTAGGTAACCGGGCAGCATCGACAACAGGACCCGGGCCATCGCATGGGGGTCGGCGTCGGCGGGCAGGCGCCCGGCATCGCGCCAACGCCGCACGAGGTGGGTCAGTGTCGTGAGGACCCCCTGGATTCTCGGGGCGAGAATGGCGTGGACCTCGCCGCCGAGCACGGCCTGACCCCAGATCTGGACGACGACGACGGTGAGGTCGCCGTCGGGGTGCCTGGACAGGTCGGCCAACTGGTCGACGAGCATCTGGATCGCGAAGGCGGGATGCACCGGCTCGGGCGCGTCGAGCACGTAGCGCAGAATCGCGTCCATGTCCCCGATCCGGGCGTCGGCGACCGCGACGAGCAGGTCGTCCTTGCTCGCGAAGTATCCGTAGACCGCCCCCGCCGACAGGCCCGACTCCTCGATGACCTGGGCCATGGTCATGCCCTGGAAGCCCGACCGCATGACGCTGCGGATCGCGGCCTCGACGATCTGTTCACGCCGTTGGGCCCGACGCTCGGCGGTGATCCGGGGCACGGCGACAGGGTAGCGCCGAACCTCCATCAAACAAAACGAACATTCGATTTGACAAGCCTGCTCCGCGCGCGCATGCTGGAACCGCCAGAGAATGAACGTTCGTTTTAACACGAGGAGAACGTCATGTCCACGTCGCACCGCCCTGGCGACGCCCCACTGGCCGTGGGCATCGCCCTGGCCCTGACGTTGGCGCTCGGCGCCATGCTTAGCCTCTTCGCGTGGCCCGCCGCACGGCTCGCGCCGAACGACCTGCCCGTCGCCGTGGCCGGCCCCGCCGCGGCGACCACTCGGATGGGAGCCGCCCTGGCCCAGGCCCGCCCGGACGCCTTCGTCGTCACCTCCGTGGCGACCCGCGACGACGCCGCCCGGATGGTGCGCCAGCACGAGGTCTACGGGGCGCTCGTCGTGTCGACCTCCGGCGCCGAGGTCCTCACCGCCTCGGCCCGATCCCCCGTCGTCGCCCAGTTGCTCGGCCAGACCGGTGCCCAGCTGGCTGCCGCCCAGGGCACCACCGCCACGGTGACCGACCTCGTCCCGCTGCCTGCGGACGACCCCCGCGGCGCCGGCCTGGCTGCCGGGCTGCTGCCGATCGTCCTCGGCGGACTGGCCTGCGCGTCCGCGACGAGCCTGCTCATCCGTCGCCGCCGGTGGCGGGTCATCGCCGCCACCCTGTATGCCGTGGTCGGCGGCTTCGTGCTCACCGCGCTTCTGCAGTCGTGGCTGGGTTCGCTGTCCGGCAACCTCTGGGCCAACGCCGCCGTCCTGGCCAGCGGGGTGGCCGCCGTGGCCTTCGCCGTGCTCGGTCTCGAATCGGTCTTCGGCACCAAGGGTCTTGGCCTCGGGGCCGTCGTCATGATGCTGCTGGGCAATGCCCTGTCCGGCGCGGGCAGCGCGCCCGAACTGCTGCCCAGCGGGTGGGGCGCGGTCGGCCAGTGGCTGCCGGCGGGCGCGACGAACACGGCGTTGCGCGCGGTCGCGTTCTTCGACGGCCACGGCGCGGCTCAGCCGCTGCTCGTGCTCGCCGCGTGGGTCGTTTTCGGCCTCGTCCTGTTGGCCCTGCCGAGCCGGCGCGGCATACCTGCTCCGGCAGAAACCGTCACCACCCACCCACCCATGGTTACCGCGTCGCACCCCGCGGGCTGAGGCGCACGTTCGGGAGGGGCGGGGCGGCCAGGCGGGTCCCGTCGGGGTAGTGCGCCACCTCGCCGAACCGCGACGAGCCGCCGTTCCACTGCTCCCGCGCCTCGGCGATCTGCTCGTGGGTGCGGGCCACGAAGTTCCACCACATGACGATCGCCTCCCCGAACGGTTCGCCGCCGAGTAGCAGCATCCGCGCATCCGGCGTGACGTCCAGGTGCAGGTGCGTGCGCCCGGGGCCGACGTACCCGGCCCGCCGCGGGGTCAGTTCGGCGCCGTCGAGCCGGGCCGTCCCGGTCATGGGGAGCACGAGATGCTCGTATGCCGGGTCGAGCGGGATCACGAGATGGCCCTCGCCGGGGTCAGGCGACACCTCGGCGCCCAGCAGCGGGGTATAACCCCGCCCCGGCGCGCCGACGCGGGCCAGCGACCCGACGAAGACCGTCGCCTTGCCCCCGTCGAGCAGCACCGGCACCGAGGGCGTGAGCTCGAAGGCCGGCTCGACGTTGCGGTCGGCCTCGGGCAGAGCGATCCACAGTTGCGCGCCATGCAGTCCGTCGGGGTGCTCCGGCGGGGAGTTCTCCGAGTGCGCGATACCCCGCCCGGCCGTCATCACCGCCGCGTGGCCCGGCTCGACGGTCGCGGTCGTGCCGAGGCTGTCGCGATGCAGGACCTGGCCCTCGAGCAGCCAGGACACCGTCTGCAGGCCGATGTGCGCGTGCGGCGCGACGGTCATCCCGACCTGTCCCCGCAGGTCCCACGGGCCGTACACGTCGACGAAGCACCAGGCGCCGACGAGGCGGCGGTCCCGGTGCGGCAAGAAGCGCAGCACGGCGTC
>JBAOHL010000006.1:0-3225 GCA_037045045.1 Dermatophilaceae bacterium | reverse complement strand
CGAGGCGCTGTGAACACGCAGTAGTCCGATCGCGTGTTCACAGCCGTCATCGTGGGCTCGGAAGCGAGGTTTCGGGGCTAGTCTGGAGGTAGGTGCGCGAAGACCACGGGGGGTGGTTGCGATGCCGAACTTCCGTCGAGCACTGGCGGCGGGGGCCGCCTGCTTCATAGGAGCCGCAGCGATGAGCGGCGCCCCCGCAACGGGGTTGCCGACCTCGATCGACCTCGCCGACGCCGGGGTCATCCACTTCGACGGACTCACAGCGGAAGAGGGAGTCGGCAACGCCGTCTCCGGGGCTGGGGACATCAACAACGACGGCTACGACGACATCGTGATCGGAGCGCCCGGGTCCGACGTGAGTGGGGACAACGCCGGCGCGGCCTACGTCGTGCTGGGCTACCCGGCGCTTTCAAGTCGCGTCCTGGCGGAGTTGGGGTCCTCCGGGTTCCGTGTCGACGGTGCCGCAGCCGACGACGCGACCGGCTCCTCTGTCGCCGGCGCCGGAGACGTCAACAACGACGGCTACGACGACGTCATCATCGGCGCCCCAGGGACTGATCCCCGCGGCAACAACGAGGGATCCGCGTACGTCCTCTTCGGGAGCACGTCGCCGGGGCCAGTGGATCTCGCCACGCCGAGCGCCGATTGGATCCGCATCGACGGCGCTCACACCGACGACCACGTGGGCACCCGGGTAGCAGGTGCCGGGGATGTCAACAACGACGGCTACGACGACGTCGTCGTGGGTTCGGCTTTCCTGAGCCCGAACGGCCCAGCCTCCGGAGGTGCGTACGTCGTGTACGGAAGCGCCCACCCCGTAACGGTCGATCTCGCGTCTCCCCACACCTGGGGTTTCGAGATCGAAGGCGGCGCGGCCGTGGACTTCGCCGGCGCGGTGGCCGGGGCGGGCGACGTGAACAACGACGGCTTCGGGGACGTCGTTGTCGGAGCGCGCGGCGTGGACGCGAACGGTGACGGTGCAGGCGCAAGTTACGTGATCTACGGCCGCGGCGACGGACACACGATCGACCTGGGTGCGCTGGCCGTCACGGACGGCTTCCGGATCGACGGGGCGGCGGCGTCGGACAACTGCGGCTACGCCGTAGCGGGAGCCGGTGACCTCAACGCCGACGGCTACGACGATGTGATCGTCAGCTCGCACAACGCCAGCCCGGATGCCCTCAGCAAGGCGGGCTCGGCTCAGGTGGTCTACGGGGCCGTCGGGCGCACAGTGGTTGACCTCTCGGATCCCGGGCCGGCAGCGGTGCGTCTGGACGGTGCCGCGGCAGGTGACATGACCGGGTGGTCCGTGGCGGGGATCGGCGACGTGAACCGGGACCAGCGTCCCGACGTCCTGATCGGCGCGCCGTGGGCCGACCCCAGCGGACAGCTGAGGGCCGGTTCCACCTACGTGGTCCTCGGTGACCTCGCCACGCCGCAACTCGACCTCGCATCCCTCGGTGCTGCGGGAGTACGGATCGACGGTGCTGCAGCCGGCGACGAGAGCGGCACCTCCGTAGCAGGTGCCGGGGACATCAACGGCGACGGCAGTGGGGACGTCCTGATCGGTGCGCCACTTGCCGACCCCGGTGGCCGCTTCGACGCGGGCCAGGCGTACCTGGTCCTCGGCGACCCGACGCCACCGGAACCAGGCCCGCCGCCGGCGACCCCCGCCGCCACGTTGAAGGTCACGGCCCGCTCGGCCAAGAAGACCGTCCCGCGGACCGGCAAGGCGTCGCTGGTGCGCAGGGTCCGGGTCGGATCCGGCCAGAAGGCCCGCATCACGGCTGGCGTGACGCCGGCGAAGACCCGGAAGAGGGCGACGTTGAAGAAGACTGCGACAACCGTGCGGATACGGACCAAGCGGGCCCCTAGGGGCAAAGTCAAGGTCGTCATCCGCGCCACCGGCCCGGGCGTGACAGCAGTGACATGGAAGCGGACCTGGCGAATCCGGTGAGTGCGGACGACCCCTCACGAGCAACCCCCGAAGTTCGCGATCGGCGACCACGCCCGGCCGGGCTGTGATTGGCTCGACACATGGACGCGGACGTCATCGTCATCGGCGCCGGACCGGGTGGCCTGGCATGCGCCGCCTACCTCAGCGCACTCGGCAAGCACGTGGTCGTCGTGGACCGGCACACGGTCCCCGGCGGCAACATGAGTTGCTTCACCCATCGCGACCCCGCCACCGGCGAGGAGTACGAGTTCGACGTCGGGCTGCACTACCTCGGTGACTGTGGGCCGCGCGGTTCCATCCCCTCAGTCCTCGATCCACTCGGCGTGCGGCCCGACTACCTGCCCATGGATGCCAGCGGCTACGACACCCTGCTCTTCGGGGACGGGCAGGAGTTCGCCGTCCCAGCCGGACTGGACAACTACGAGGCGGCCCTATGCGCCGCCTTCCCTGCCGAACGCGCCGCCATCGAACGATACGTCGGGCTTCTGGAGGACGTGCGCACGATGATGCGCGCGGGCATGCGCCGACCGGGACTGACGCAACTCCCCGGGCTCGCCATGCCGGCGTACCGCATGCTGCGCTTGATGAACGCCACGCTCGGCGACGTCCTCGACCGCATCGGCGCATCGCCACGGTTGCGCGCGGTGCTGGCCGGCATCAACGGCACCTACGGAGTGCCACCCTCACGCGCTTCGTTCTTCGTCCACGCAGGCGTCTTCCTCCACTACTCGAACGGCGCCTGGTACCCGCGGGGAGGCGGCCAGCCCATCGCCGATGCGCTGGCGCGGGTGGTGCGCGACCACGGTGGTGAGGTCCTGCTCCGCACGCAGGTGGAGGAGATCCTCGTGACCGACGGCGCGGTGCGCGGCGTGCGGGTCCGGCGGCCAGCCGCCGACCGTCGCCGCGGCCTCGGCGACGAGATCACGGCGCCGGTCGTGGTGTCCGACGCCGACCTCAAGCGCACGTTCCTGGACTTGCTTCCTGCAGATGCCCTGCCGGCGGACCTTCGCCGAAAGACCGCGCGCATGACGATGTCTGCGCCGCTCTACGTCGACTACCTGATTCTCGACCGCGACCTTGTGGCGGAAGGAAAGCCGAACACCAACTGGTGGGTGTACCCGGATGACGATTTCGATGCCGCGTATTCCGATGCCGCCGCGGGGCGGATGTCGGGTAACTCGTTCGCGTACCTGACCTCGGCCAGTCTCAAGGACCCGACGAACCCGCGGCTCGCACGCCCCGGCCAGACCAACATCCAAGTGATGACT
>JBAOHL010000005.1:0-950678 GCA_037045045.1 Dermatophilaceae bacterium | reverse complement strand
TCGGTGGTTTCAGTCTGGTCGCGGTTGCTGCGTGCCTTGCCCGATGCCAGGATGGTTCTGGGCGCGATGCGCGAGGGCGAACGCTACGATAGCCTGATCGAATGGTTCGACCGGGAAGGCGTCTCGCGGCAGCGGCTAGACTTCATTCCGCGCAGCGACATGAAGACCTACCTGGGCCAGCACTACCAGGTCAACATCTGCCTCGATACCTTCCCCTACAACGGCGGCACCACCACCCTTCACGCGCTGTGGATGGGGGTGCCGACGATCACCCTGGCCGGAGATACGACCGCGGGCCGCACCGGCGCCTCGATCCTCGGACATGTCGGGCTGGAAGAGTTCGTCGCACGCGACGCCGACGATTTCATGCGCAAAGGCGTGTTCTGGGCGAGCCGGCTTGAGGCCCTGTCGGAGATACGGGCCGGCCTGCGCCATCGCATCGAGATGTCGGAGATAAGCCAGCCGCAACTCATTGCCGCGGGTCTTGAACAGGCCCTGCGCGTCATGTGGCGGCGCTGGTGTGCAACCTTGCCGCCTGAGTCTTTCGAAGTATCGCTGGAAAATCTGGCTGCTCCAACACCGGAGCCGCGCCCGTGACCATCGATCCTCGCGCCCGACAAACCGTATCGGCAAAATTGGAGCAGGCCTTCCAGCAGGCCGTTGCCCGGCATCACGCCGGCAATCTGGAAGAAGCCGGAGCGCTCTACAAAGCCGTGCTGCAAATCGACCCGGCACACCCGGTGGCAAACCACAACCTGGGGATCCTGGCAATGCAGACGGGGCTTCCCGCTACCGGCCTGCCACATTTTCTGGCGGCCCTGGAGGCCGATCCGACGCACCGACAATACTGGTTGAGCTACATCGACGCGCTGTTTCAGGACCACCAGCCCGAGGAAGCACGGCAGGTGCTGACACTTGCCCGACAGCAGGGTCTGGAAGGACCTGAGGTCGAAGCCCTGGAACAGCGAATGGATGGAGATCTGACGACAGGGATGGAACGTGGGCTGCCATCCGCCCCCTCGCCGGTGACTCCTCAAGGCAAGGAAGATATGCGCAGGTCCAGAAAGCCCAAGGCGAGTCGACTGGCCAAACACGTCCCATCCCGCGAAATGAAGCTGCCCTCCCCGCAAGAGATAAACGCGGTAATCCGCTTGTTCAACGAAGGGCGCGACGTTGAAGCAGCGACATTGGCCCATGCAATGACGATGCGCTTTCCCCGCCACGGTTTTGGCTGGAAGGCCCTGGGGGCCGTACTCATGCAACAGGGAAACAATGCGGATGCGCTGCCGGCCTTGCGCCAATCGGCGGCCCTGTCGCCGCACGATGCCGATGTGCACAGCAACCTCGGCCTGGTTCTGCTGGAGATGGGGCGCCTGGACCAGGCCGAAGCAAGCTGCCGCGCGGCGCTGAGGATCAATCCCGGGCTGGCTGCGGCGCACGTCAATCTCGGCATTGCCCTGCACGACCTGGGGCGCTTCGACGAAGCCGAAGCCAGCCACCGGCGGGCGCTGAAGATCCAGCCCGATTTCGCGGAAGCGCACAGCAATCTCGGCAATGCCCACCGGAAGCAGGGCCGGCTGGGCGAGGCCGAATCGAGCTACAGGCGGGCATTGCTGTGCAAACCGGACTTTGCCGAGGCCTACAGCAATCTGGGAATCACCCTCAAGGATCTGGGACGGCTCGACGAGGCCGAGGCTGCCTGTCGAAAGGCGCTGGCGATCAAACCTGCCTACGCTGACGCGCACAGCAACCTCGGCGTTGTCCTTCATGACCTGGGGCGCTGGGGCGAAGCGGCTGACAGCTACCGACGAGCGCTGGAAATCAGACCAAACAGCGCCGAAACGCTGAGCAATCTGGGCGCCACACTCCAGAATCTCGACCTTCTGGACGAAGCGGAGGCCAACCACCGGCTGGCCTTGCAAATCAAGCCAGGCCTGGCTGACGCCCATTACAACCTCGGCACCACCCTCAAGAATCTGGAACGCCTGGACGAGGCCAACGCCAGCTATCTCAAGGCAAGCCAGTTGGGTATCGATGCGGCCCGGACAAAACGGGCCTTGATGCTTCCGGCCATCATGGGCAGCAGGCAGCAGGTGCTGGAAACCCGCGCCCGGTTCGAGCGCAACCTGGATGCCTTGATGGCGGATCGTGTCGCGCTGGCCGATCCCCTGAAGAGCATCGGCGAAACCAATTTTTACCTCGCCTACCACGGACTGAACGACCGCGACTTGCAGATCAAGGTGGCGAAGTACTACGAGCAAGCCTGCCCGTCCCTGCTGTATGTTTCGCCCCACTGCGCCAGACCGGCGGCGGATACGCAGCGGCCGACTCGGGTCGGAGTCTTTTCCAGGTTCCTCTACAGCCACTCGGTGTCACTTTGCTTCAGCAAGGTGATCGAGGCGCTGTCAGTGGATGTGCGATTTGATGTGGCCCTGATTTCGGAGCACGCCGTCGATGAACAAATCTATTCCGGGTTTGTCGGCCGGCGGTTGAGCGTGGCAAACGACCTGGCGCGAGCAAGGGAGGCGATTGCCGGGTTGGAGCTGGACATCCTGATCTACCTCGATATCGGCATGGAGCCCCTGAGCTATTTCCTGGCGTTTTCGCGTTTGGCGCGGACCCAGTGCGTCCTGCCCGGACACCCGGTGACGACCGGCATCGGAAATGTCAACTATTTCCTGTCGTCCGGGCTGTTCGAACCCGAGTGCGCCGCTCGGCACTACAGCGAGAAACTGATTTGCCTGCCGCAGCCGGTATTCCACTTTGCGCGTCCGGCCGTACCGACAACACTCAAGACGCGCCAGAACCTTGGTTTGCCCGCCGCACGGCACCTCTACATGTGCCCGATGAAGCTGCAAAAGCTCCACCCCGATTTCGACGATGTACTATCGAGGGTGCTGGAACTTGATGCCAATGGCGTGGTGGTGCTGTTCGAGGACCATACCTGCCCGCACTGGAAAACGGCGCTGCTGAAGCGTTTCGCGACAACCCTGACCGACGATGCGCGCAGCCGGATTGTTTTCCTTCCGTGGCTGAGGGACTCGGGCGACTTTATCAGCGCGGTAGCGACGGCCGACGTCGTTCTGGATCCCTTCCATTTTGGAATCGGCTCGACCGTGATAGTCACCGGCGCTACCGGTACGCCGCTGGTAACAAAAGCCGGGGAGTTCATGCGCGGGCGAGTCGGGGCTTATTGGTGCCAAGTGCTTGGCGTAGAAGAGTGCATCGTGGACGACACCGAGGCGTATGCCCGGAAGGCTGTCGAGATCGCCGGCAACTTGCCGCTGCGGAACAGGCTTCGCGCAACGATACTGAAGAACAATTTCCGGCTGTATGAAAATCTGCAGCCAGTCAACGCCTTGATCGGCTTTCTTGGCTCGATTGCACGCACGGGCGAAGTTCCCGAGTCGCCATGATGCAACGGCCGCCAATCCGAATCCGCAGCCAGCCCGGGCGGTGTCGCAAGTCATCGGGCGTGGCGTCGATTACTTGGCACATGGGGCCAGTACATGTCTGACTCTGCCAAAGCGCCGCCCATTTATGTAACGCAACCCCTGTTGCCACCCCTGGAGGAATTCATCCCCTATCTGCAACAGATATGGGACAGCAAGTGGCTGACCAACAACGGCCCCTTCCACCAGCAACTCGAACACGCCTTGTGTGACTACCTGGGCGTCAAGCACGTCGCCCTGCTGACCAACGGCACGGTAGCGCTCATCACCGCCCTCCAAACCTTGCGCATTACGGGAGAGGTCATCACCACGCCGTACTCGTTTGTGGCGACCGCCCACTCCCTGCTGTGGAATGGCATCAAGCCGGTCTTCGTGGACATCGATCCGCTTACGCTCAACCTTGACCCGGCGCGTATCGAAGCGGCCATCACCTCGCAAACCACCGCGATCCTGCCGGTGCACTGCTATGGGCACCCCTGCGACGTGGCGCGCATCGCAAAAATCGCCGACAAGCACGGATTGAAGGTGATCTACGACGCCGCTCACGCCTTCGGCGTACGAGACCAGAAGGGCAGCGTGCTCAACCACGGCGATCTCTCAGTCCTGAGCTTTCACGCCACCAAGGTCTTCAACACCTTCGAAGGCGGCGCGATCGTCTGCCATGACGCCGAGACCAAGCAACGCGTCGAACCACTTGAAGAACTTCGGCTTCGTGGACGAGGAGACCATAGTAGCCCCGGGAATCAACGGAAAAATGAGCGAATTCAATGCGGCGCTAAAGGTGCCGTCGACGGCATACCGGACGTCGGTGAGCCGCAGCGGCGGCTCGACCGGCCCCGCCCGGTGCCGCCACAGTCCGGTCGCCGCGTCGAAGTGGTAATCCGGCAGCAGGCGCCAGCCGCGGTCGCGAGCGACGAGGCGCACCGCCTCGATGAGGTAGTCGAGGACGGCGTCGCTGACGAAGTAGTTGACGTTGACGCGCACCCACCCGGGTTTGATGCCTTCGCAGCCGTGGGCGATCTCGCGTTCGAACTCGTGAGAGGTGCGCTCAGGTCGATCCCCAGCAGGGCAGTGGCCGTAGGGGCCGGCGCACGAGCACCCACCGCGGGCCTGGATCCCGAACAGGTCGTTGAGCAGGGCGACGACGAAGTTGTGGTGCAGGTAGCGGCCCGAGGGGGACCGGACGACGAACGACACGATGGACAGCCGGCGGGCGGCCAGGTTGCCGAGGATTTCCATGCTCGGCTCGGCCTGCCAGGCTTGCAGGGCCCGGTTGAGCAGCCGTTCCTCCTGGGCTCGGATGACCTCGACCCCGACGGCCTGTTTGAGCTGGAAGACCAGCCCAGCACGGATCGACTCGACGATCGCCGGGGTGCCGCCCTCTTCGCGGTGGGCGGGGTCGGTGCAGATAGCGGTGCTCGGTGGGGTTGACGTAGGCCACGGTGCCCCCGCCCGGCACGTCGGGCACCCGAGTTCGTCAGCAGCTCGCGGCGCACGACGAGGACCCCGGGGGTGCACGGGTCCGCCGATGAACTTGTGCGGGGAGAGGAACACCGCGTCGAGGTATGCCGCCGACTCGCCCTTCGTCGCCGACCCACCCGGACCGTCAGACGGCGATGTCGACGTACGGGCCGGCCGCCGCGTAGTCCCAGAACGACAGGGCGCCGTGGTCGTGCAGCACGGTCGCGACCGCAGACACGTCGGTGACGATGCCGGTGACGTTGCTCGCGGCCGAGAAGGAGCCGATCTTCAGGGGGCGCTCGGCATACTGGCGCAGCCTGTCCTCGAGCACGGCGAGGTCGACGTGGCCGTCGCCGTCCTCGGGGATCATCGACGACGTCGGCGATGGTCTCGCGCCAGGACACCTCGTTGGAATGGTGCTCGAACGGTCCGATGAAGACGACGGGACGTTGGGCTTCGGGGATGTGTGCGACGAGGTGGTGGCGTGTCCTCGAGGGCGCTGGGGATGCGCAGACCGAGGATGCCGATGAGGCTTGTCGATCGCGCCGGTACAGCCCGAACCGGCGAAGATGACCGACGGTGTCCTCGTCGCCGCCGACGGCGTCGCGGATGATCGCCCGGGCGTCCTCGCGCAGTCGGGTGGTCTGCAGGCCGGTGCCGGAGGACTCGGTGTGGGTGTTGGCGTATCGGGGCAGGACCTCGGAGCGGATGAAATCCTCGATGAAGCTCAGGGCGCGACCGGATGGCCGTGTAATCGGCGTAGGTGACTCGGCGCGGCCCGTAGGGGCCGTCGAGGACCTGGTCGTCACCGACGACGCTGTCCCGGATCCGGCGTACTAGCGGGGTCTCCATCGGCCCAGGATAGGTCGACGTTTGCCCTTGGGCGATGGTGATAACCGGGCGTTATGTCCTGCCCGGCGGGCCGACAACGTCTCGCCTAGTGCCGACGACGTGTGCCGCCCTCGGCGCCACCGGCGTCCTTGTCTTCCTCGCCGCCCGCGCCCTCGGCCCCAGCACCCTCGCTGCCGTCCGCGATCTGCGGGATGGCGAGGGTGGCCAGCAGGCCGAGCGCCAACGCCCCGGCGGCCAGACCGGTGGTGCGCCGGCTGGCGTCGATCATCGCCTCACGGGCCGCCTGGGCGGCCGAGGCGGTCTGCGCCGAGCGCTCCAATGCCGGTATGCCGGCTCCGGCCGATCCGCGGACGAGCTCGACGACCCGCTCGCGGGCCGCGACCGGCATACCCGCTGCGGTGAGTCGTTCCTCGGTACCCGAACCGAGGCTCGTGACGAGCAAGGTGCCCAGGACGGCGATCCCCAGGGCCGAACCGAGCTGCCGGATCGTGCTCTGCAGCCCGGAAGCTTCGCCGCCCTGGGTGTGGGGGACCTGGGCGAGGATGACCGCGGACAGCTGGGCGGTCGCCATGCCGACGCCCACGCCGTACACGGCGAGCCAGGCGCCCACGACCCAGCCCGCGACGGTCAGCGAGATCGTCCAGGCCAAGCCCGCGACGGCGATGGTCTCCAGGGCGAGGCCGAGGCGTACGACGGCGCGCTGGCCGAACCGCTGGGTCAGGGCGTGGGTCATGCCGGAGGAGAGGAAGGCGCCGATGGCCAGGCACACGAGCAGCCAACCGGCCCCGAGAGCGGAGTAGCCGAGGGTCCCCTCCAAGAGCAGCGGGAGGGTGAACATCAGCCCGAACTCCCCGAACGCGACGATGGCCGCGGCGACGATGCCAAAGCGCAGGGTGGGCAGCCCGAACAGGCTCAGGTCCATGAGCCCGGACCCGCCTCGGCGCTCGATCTGGGTCTCCCGCCACAGGAACGCGGCGAGAGCCAGGACGCCGACGGCCACCGCGACGGGGACCGGGGAGAGGGTCCCCGACGGCTGGCGCCACCAGCCGTAGTACGCGCCCTCGATGAGGGAGAAGACGATGCCGCCCATGGCCAGCGCCGACAGGGTCGCGCCGAGCAGGTCGAGTCTGGCCGCCGATTCCACGTCCCTCGTCTCGGGGATGACCAGGGCGATGCCGGCGATCACGAGCAACCCGACGGGGATATTGAGCCAGAAGGCCCACCGCCAGGACACGTCGGTCGCCAGCCAGCCGCCGACGAGTGGCCCGACCGCGGCCATTCCGCCGATCGTCGATCCGTAGACGGCGAAGGCGATGCCGCGTTCGCGCCCCCGGAAGAGCGCATTCATCGTCGAGAGCGTTGTCGGCATGAGCATCGAAGCCCCGACGCCCTGGGCGAAGCGCGCCCCGATGAGGGTGGCCCCGCTCTGCGCCGCGGCCGCGGCGACCGAGGCGGCCATGAAGACGACGATGCCGACCGCGAACACGAGCCGCCGCCCGCGGAGATCTCCGACTCGACCCGCGACGAGCAGCAACGCGGCGAAGACGAGGGAGTACACGGCGTTCATCCACTCGGCCTCGGCGGCGTCGAGGTGCAGGTCGTCGATGATGACCGGGAGGGCAACGTTGACGATCGTCGCATCCATGATGATCAGCGCCGTGCCCAGGGCGATGGTCGCCAGGGCCCACCACCGTCGCCGGCCGAGTGTGGCGGCCACGTCGTTCGTCGACGTCTTCGCCCGGGGGGTCGTGCTCATGTCGGGCTCCTCTCGGGTCGAGTCGATGTTATCGACAAAGCTGTCGTCAAACAAGCCGACCAGGCGCCGACTGTGCATTGACTGAGTAAATTCTGTGAGAGTCGTCCGCGGGCCCCGGGTCCGTTGCCTACCATGGCGACATGCCGCGCATCGAAGCCCCGACCGTCGCCGAGCACAACGCGATGCGGCGGCGCCAGGTAGCCGAGGCGGCCGTCGACGTCCTCATGGAGAAGGGCGTGGCGGGGCTGCATCCGGCCGCCGTCGCGGCGCGCACGGGGCTGGCCCGCAGCACGATGTACCAGTACTACCCCTCGACCGAGGCCCTGCTGCGCGCGGCTGTCGAAGCGATGCTCGGCACCGCCCGGGAGCGGGTCGAGGCGGCCCTGGCACCCGTGCCGACGCCGGCCGGGCGGGTCGGCGCCTACGTGCGAGCCGCCCTCGACGACGCGAGGTCGGGACACGGTCGGTTGGCGCAGGTCTCGCTCATGGAGATGCCCGAGGTCTGCCGCGACGAGATCCGGGCCCTGCACGATCGGGTGAGCGAGCCGCTGCGCGAGGCCCTCGAGTCGGCCGGCGTTCCGGACGCCCGAATGGTCGCCGGCTTCGTCGACGGGGTGGTCAACGCCACGGCCCGCGCCATCGCCCAGGGAGCCCCCGCCGAGCCCACGGTCGAGGCGGCGGTGCGGTTCGCCCTTGCCGGCGCCGGGTTCACCTCGGGGCAGGCCCCGCGCCCACGGGCCGAAGTGCTCTCCTCAGTCGAGTAGCGCCTGCCCCAGATACCCGCCCGCGGGGCACCCCGGCAGCACGGCGAGCACGCTCGAGCCGACCGGGGTCGTCCACACGTTCAGCAGATCGTGCTGGTCCAGCCGCCGCTGCAGCGGGACGAACTGCTCGAGTGGGTTACGCGCGTATGCCGCGAAGAGCAGCCCGGCGTCGGCGGTGGCCGAACCGGTCGGCGTCTCGTCGTAGTTGTAGGGCCGGCGCAGGATCTGTTCACGCGAGCCGGGCGTGGCAGCCGCGTGTCGGATGTGGGCGAACGCGGCGATGACCGGCAGGCCGTTCTTCGTCGCGTTGAGGTCGGCGACGTCGGTCTCGGCCGACCCGGTCAAGGGAGCGCCGGTGCTCAACCGCCGGCCGATGACCTGCTCCTTGGCCTCCGGGTCGAGCTGGTCCCACGTGTCGAGGTTCATCCGAATCCGACGGAGGACGAGGGATGTCCCGCCCCGCAGCCACGCGGGCCCCTCGTCGGCGATCCAGAGCAGGCCTGGCGTCTGGGCGTCGGTCGGCTGGACCGTCCCGTCGACCTGGCCCATGAGGTTGCGCATCGAGGTCGTCGAGGTCGCGGGGCGTCGGAATCCCCGCTGCTGCCAACGGAGGTGGGCGATGCCGCGCGCGTCGAGCAGCAGGGATCGTGCGGCGTGCGCCAGGACGATGGGATCCTCGGCACAGACCTGGGCGACGATGTCGCCCTCGCTCCACTGGGCTTCGAGCCGGTCGACGCCGAAGGTTGGCAGAGGTGCCAGCCACGTCGGCGCGGCGGCGCCGAGGCCGACCTTGTCGAGAGCCCCTCTGCCGAGCCCCACCGTGACCGTGAGCCGCGCCGGAGGACCCGCGAGGTCCGGTTGCGGATCGCCGAGAGCGGGGATCCCCTGGGTGAGTCGAGCCGCGTCCTCGGTCCACTGGCGCAGCAGCCGACGAAGGGCGTCGCGGTCCGCGCCCGGGTCGAGGTCGAGGGCGAGGAAGATCGCGTGCGCCTGCGCAGCGGTGCGGATGCCGGCCTGGTACGTGCCGTGGAAGGGCTCCACCGCCCCGGCCCAGGCCGGGGCCGCGTCGCCGCCTCGCGCCGGCGCGCTCGCGGAGCCGGGCCGGGCCGAGCCCACCTGGTAGCCGAGCACGCCGACGCCGGCGCCGCCCAACAGGGCGGCCCCGACGCCGACGACCGACCGACGAGTCGGCTGGACTGGTTCCTCAGCCATGCGAGGTGGTCATCCCCGGGTTCATGCCCGTGCCGGTGGTGGCGCTCGGGGCGTAGGACTCCTGGGCGCCGCTGAAGGTGCGCACCGGGGCGTTCACCGCCACGGTCGACCCGTCGGCGAGCTTGAGGGTCACCGTCGTCGTCGTCCCCGACTTCAGCGGTGCGCTCAGGCCCATGAACATGATGTGGTTGCCGCCCGGTTTGAGTTCGAGGCTGCCGCCCGCCGGGACGAGGAAACCGCCCTGCTTGGGCTGCATCCGCGTGCCGCCGGACCCATCCGACACCGTCTCGTGCAACTCCATCATCGCGCTGACCGGGCTGCTCGCCGAGACGACGGTGAGCGGTTGCGAACCGGAGTTCTTGAGGATGCCGAATCCGCCGGTCATGCCGGTGTCGGCCGCCTTGATCCAGGCGTCGGTCATCGTCAGCGTGGCCGCCTGGCCGGTGGCCCCAGGGCTGGTCGCCGTGGAGCCCGCCGAGGTGGACGACGAGGAGGGTGTCGTCGAACTGCCGCAGGCCCCGAGCAGGGCTGCGGCGAGGACGGCGGCGCTGGCCGCCGTCATCGTGCGTGTGGTCATTCGGAGAGTCCAATCTCGTGAAAGGGGGGGCGCGT
This sequence comes from Dermatophilaceae bacterium, assembly GCA_037045045.1. Taxonomy (GTDB): domain Bacteria; phylum Actinomycetota; class Actinomycetes; order Actinomycetales; family Dermatophilaceae; genus Phosphoribacter. Next base: position 940,569 of record JBAOHL010000005.1, on the reverse strand, counting down.
GGGCGCGCGGGAAAGGCCGCGTGACGGGCGGCGGTCGTGGCCCGGTGGTCGGGCCGTCAGGACCGGCCGGGTGGGGCGCGCCCGAGCGGCAGACCCGCAGGGGCGCCAGCCCCGACGACCTGCAGCGGACCGACGCCGAGCGGGCGTCGCGGCGTGCGATGGAGCGTCGCGGCGGCGGGCAGCGGCCGCGGCCGGACCCGCTCCCAGAGAGCCCACAAGGCCCGTTCGCCCCAGGCGAGCAAGACGGCCGTGGCGAGGGTGGCGGCGAGGTGCGCCAGGGGCATCGACGCCCCGTCGACTGCCGCGGGTATGCCGTGCAGGGTGCCGTGGTCGTGCCCCGACGGCATCCCGACGGTGACCGGCAGGGTGGGGGCGCTCAGGGCCCCGAAGGTGAGGTGCAGGGCGGTCTGGCCGGCACCGAGCACGAGGAGCAACATCGGCCACCGCAGCCGCCGGCGGGCCAGCGCAAGGGACGGGGCGGCGAGTGCGGCCCACAGCGCGATCAGCACCGGCAGCGCCGGCCCGGACCCTCCGCCGAGCCGGTGGCCGGCCACGGCCAGGGCCACGACGACCAGGGCGAGCAGGGCGGCCCGGGCGGCACGCGTGTGGCCGTGGCCCGGGCTGCTCATTCGGCCAGGGTACGGCCTCGGTCTGCCGGCCCCGGTGGACGGGTGGGCCGTGGGGCACCCAACGGGCGGTGGCGGCATACCCGGAGCCCGGGTGCGCAGCGACCTCGACCAGCGGCAAACGGGGCGGGCGGGTAGGGTCCTGCCGTGTCCATCGCCTACCCCCTCGTCGAGCACACCCTCGACAACGGGCTGCGGGTGTTCGTCTCCACGGACCGCGCGGTGCCGACGGCGACGGTCAACCTCTGGGTCAAGGTCGGCTCGCGGCACGAAGTTGCCGGTCGGACCGGGTTCGCGCACCTGTTCGAGCACCTGATGTTCCAGGGGTCGGCGAACGTCGCCTCGGGGGAGCATTTCTCGGCCCTGATGTCGCTCGGCGGGCGGCTCAACGCGACGACGTGGTTCGACCGCACGAACTACTTCGAGACGGTCCCCTCCGGAGCCCTCGACCTCGCGCTGTGGTTGGAGGCCGACCGGCACGCGCGCCTACTGCCGGCAGTGACCCAGGAGAACCTCGACAACCAGCGCGACGTCGTCAAGGAAGAGAAACGCCAGCGCTACGACAACACGCCCTACGGCACGGCGCTCATCGACATCTACGCCACCGTATTTCCCGCCGACCACCCCTACCACCACCCGACGATCGGGTCGATGGAGGACCTCGAAGCGGCCACCCTCGCCGACGTGCACGCCTTCTACGAAACCCACTACGGCCCGAACAACTCGGTGCTCACCATCGTCGGCGACGTCGATCCGTCGGCCGCACTCGACGCGGTAGAGCGCTACTTCGGTCCGCTGCCGGCCTCGGCCCGCCCGACGCACCGCCCACCGCACGTGCTCGCCCCGCTCGCGGAGCCGGTGCGCTTCGAGCGGCGCAAGCCCCTACCGAACGACCGACTCCACGTGGGGTTCCGGCTGCCCGTCGACGCGACGGAGGACTACCTCGCTGCGGCGATGGCCGTGGACATCGCCGGCGGGTTGGCCTCTTCGCGCCTCGTCGAACGCCTCGTCAAGACCGACGAGGTCGCCACCGGCCTGTCCGCGCACGCCATGGGGTTCGTCGACGGCGTGTCGCTCGGGCTGTTCACCGCCGACGTCGCGACGGGGACGGCACCTGAGGTCCTCGAGGCGGCCCTGTGCACAGAACTCGACCGGTTCATCGACCAGGGGCCCACCGATGAGGAGATGGAGTCGGTGCTCGCCGAGACCGAACGCGGTTGGCTGTCCTCACTCGCGAGTCAAGACGAACGCGCCGACCACATCTGCCACTATGGCGCGCTGCATGAGGACGCGGCCTACGTCAACACCTTCCTCGACCGGGTGGCCCAAGTGACCCCCGAGCAGGTGCGCGAGGCGGCGGCGACCTGGCTGCGGCCGTCGTCCCGGGCGGTCGTGGCCTACCTCGACGCTCCCGACGGCACGGCCGCGAGCGAGGGGCAGACCGCGTGAGGACCGTGCCCGCCGCGCTGCCGCGTCCACCGGTGCCGACCCCGGCACCCTTCGTCTTCCCAACTCCCCGGACCGCCCGGCTCAGCACCGGCCTGCAGGTCACGGCATACGACCTGCCGGGACAGTACGTCCACTCGCTGCGCCTGGCCGTGCCGATGCCGGTGCGGGTCGAACCCGAGGGCCTCGAGGGCGTCGGCACGATGATGGCCCGGATGCTCGACGAGGGCACCGAGCGGTGGACCTCTTCGCAGTTCGCCCGGCTCATGGAGCGGCGCGGGGTGGCCATCGGGGCGGGCATGGGGGAGTCCGGCCTAACCGTCGAGGTCGACGTGGCCAAGGACAACCTCGACTACGCCCTCGACCTGCTGCGCCAAGTGCTCGTGGACCCGGTCTTCCCCCAGGGCGAGCTGGAGCGGCACGTCCGTCAGCGGCTCGCCGAGATCGACCAAGACCGCTCGATCCCCGCGCAACGGGCCGCCCTCGAGTTCGCCTCGACGTTCTACGCCGCCGGGACCCGCGCCGCGATCCCGACCGGGGGCAGCGCCGACTCCGTCGCGTCGATCACCCGCGCCGATCTGCGTGACCTGCACGCCGCTCACGTCGCCCCCACCGGCGCCACCCTCGTCATCGCCGGCGACTTCGCCGATCTCGACGTGTTCGCCACGCTCGCCCAGGCGCTCGACGGTTGGTCGGCCGGGCCCGCCTACCGCTCCCCGCCGGCTTGGGAGCTGGCCCCGTTGGCCAGCGACCGGGCTCGCATCGTCGTCGTCGACCGGCCCGAGTCGGTTCAGACCGAGATCGTCGTGGGCTGCCCCGGGCCGGACCGGCACGTCGCCGGTGGATGGGCGCCCTACCCGGTGTTGGGCTTCCTCGTGGGCGGGTCTCCGACGGCTCGCCTGGACGCCGTCCTGCGCGAGGAGAAGGGCTACACCTACGGCATCCGCTCGGCGTTCCGGCCCCGTCGTCGAGGGGGCCTGTTCCTCACCTCCGGCAGCGTCCGGGGCGACGTCACCGTCGAGTCTGTGGCGCTGATTCTCGACCTGCTCGACGGGGCCCGGGAGGGTTTCACGGCCGAGGAGGCCCGCACCGGTGCCGACTACATCTCCCTCACCGCGCCGGGTCGCTACGCCACCGCCGACACCATCGCCGACGAGGCGCTGTCGCTGGCCTTCGACGGCCTGACCACGCAGTTCACCACGGACATGCTCGCCGAGATCTCCGCCATCGACTCTGCACGGCTCGACGCGGCATACCGCGACACCGTCGACCATGCCTGGACGGTCGTGCTCGTCGGGGACGCCGCCCGGTTCGTCGACGGGGTGCGCGGGCTCGACCGCGGCGAGGTCGCCGTCGTGGCGAACTAGCATCCCGGGTATGCCGTCGCTGCACGTCGTCGTCAGCCCGGTCGGCCCGCTGACCCTCGTCAGCGTCGACGGCGAGACCCTCGGCGAGATCCGATTCGGGGCCGAGGTGGCCCAGCCCGGCCCGGTGGCGCCGGTGCTCCACGCGGCGGCGGCTCAGCTGGCGCAGTACTTCGCCGGCGACCGGCGGACCTTCGAACTGCCGCTCGCGGCCGTCGGCACGCCCTTCCAGCACCGGGTATGGGACGAGGTCGCCGCCGTCCCGTTCGGCCAGACGGTGACCTACGGCGAGATCGCCGCCCACCTCGGGATGCCCGTCGCCGCGGCCCGCGCCGTCGGAGCGGCCAACGGCGCCAACCCGCTGCCTATCGTCGTGCCCTGCCACCGGGTCATCGGGGCGGACGGCACGCTCACCGGGTATGCCGGCGGGCTGGAGCGCAAGGAGGCGTTGCTTCGACTCGAGGGCGTGGCGACCGAGCGAGACCAGCTGGAGCTGTTCTGATCGCCGCGGTCCCGCACGGACCGGGCGGACCGGTCGGATTGCGCGGACGGCGGGCGGGCGGGGTTCCGGGCCGGGACGTCAGTCCGACGCGGTGCCGATCCGCGCGAGGACCGACTCGTGCAAGTGCCCGTTGGTGGCCACGGCGTTTCCGCTCCAGCAGCCGGGGCGTCCGTCCAGGCCGGTGAAGCGCCCACCCGCCTCGGTGACCACAGGAACCAGGGCCGCCATGTCGTACGTCTGCAACTGGGGCTCTGCGGCGATGTCCACGGCCCCCTCGGCCACGAGCATGTACGACCAGAAGTCCCCGTAGGCGCGAGTGCGCCAACACGCGTCGAGCAGCCCGAAGAACTCGGCGCGCCGACCGCACCCGTCCCACCCGCTGATCGAGGAGTAGGACAGCGACGCGTCGCCGATCTCGGACACGGCCGACACCCGCAGGGGCCGTGCGGCGGACAGCGAGCGACCGGCATACGCGCCCAAACCTGCGGCAGCCCACCAGCGCCGCTGCAGGGCCGGTGCGGCCACCAGTCCGACCACCGGGGTATCGCCGTCGACGAGGGCGATGAGGGTGGCCCAGACCGGGACGCCCCGGACGAAGTTCATGGTCCCGTCGATGGGGTCGAGCACCCAACGGCGCGAGCCATGCCCCGTCACGCCGAACTCCTCGCCCTCGATCGCGTCCCGAGGGCGAGTGCGGCCCAGCTGGGCACGCAGCAGTTCCTCGGCGGAGCGGTCCGCATCGCTGACCGGGGTGAGGTCGGGCTTGGTGTCGACGACGAGGTCGGCGGCCCGGAACCGGGCCATCGTCACCCGCTCGACCGCGTCGGCCAGGACGTGGGCAAGGCGCAGGTCGTCGTCGTAGCTCACGCCGGCAGGGTACTCAATGCCCAATGCCCAACGCCCCACGCCCGGCCGACAAGCGTGCCGACCCGGCGCGGCGGATGTCTGCGTCGGCGCGAGACACGGTCAGGCGTGCGTCACCGGCCGGCCACTCACTGGACGACACCGCTCCACACGGCGGTCGCCCCGGTATGACCGGCCTGCGCCACCCAGAACAGCGCAGCCGTCGCCGCGACGAGCGTGAGGACCACGGCGACGCGATGGAGTGCGGGGCGTTTGCGCCCGAGGGCCACGAGCAGGGCCGCGAGGGTGAGGCCGATGGCGGTCAAAGGGACCGCGTTACCCCACTGCACGTGGTTGGCGATCTGGATGCCGCGCAACCGCCGTTCCAGCGCCTCGCCGCTCTCCTTGGCCGTGAACGCGGCCCCGAGGACGAGGACGTTGGCGACGACGACGGGCCAGGCCAGCCGCTGCCGCCAGCTCGATCGAAGGGCGACGGCCACGGTGACCACCGCCATGAGCGGGAGCAGCACGACCACGGCATGCACCACGAGCGGGTGCAGCGGCAGACCGAGAATGGTGTCGAACACGGAGCCTCCCTGAACGTTCGCTGACGCCACACGTTCGCTGACGCCACGCTACCTCGGTTGACGTCTCAATTAGGGCACCGGTTCACGTGCCGCGGTCCGGGTCGCCGGCACGGGCCCGCAGGAGGCGGCGCAGCGAGTCCAGCCGCGAGGGTCCAGCCGGACCGGCGCCGCCCGCCTCGACGAAGGGGTCGAGCGCGCACTCGGGTTCGTCGTGCGTGCACCCGCGGGGACACTCCTCGGTTCCTGGCAGCAGGTCGGGGAAGTGGCCGACGATCCGGTGCGCGGGGACATGGGCCAGGCCGAAAGAGCGCACGCCCGGGGTGTCGATGACCCAGCCACGGGCGCCAGGCAGACGAAGCGCCACCGCTGACGTCGAGGTATGCCGCCCCCGGCCGGTGACGTCGTTGACCTCCCCGGTGGCCCGGTCGGCCCCGGGGACGAGGTCGTTGACGAGGGTGGACTTGCCGACCCCGGAGTGGCCGACGAAGACCGACACCCGATCGGTGAGCGCGTCGGTGAGCGCGTCGAGCCCGGTGATCGAGCCCGTCGCCGGATCCTGCGAGGTCACCAGCCACGGGACGGCCAGGGGAGCGTAGTTGGCGAGGAAGTGCTCCGGGGTGGCGAGATCCGCCTTGGTGAGGGCCAGCAGCGGGTCGATACCCGCGTCGTATGCCGCGACGAGACATCGGTCGACGAGGCGAGGGCGGGGCTGGGGATCGGCGAGCGAGACGACGACGACGAGCTGGTCGGCGTTGGCGACGATGACCCGCTCGACGGGGTCGCTGTCGTCGGCGCTGCGGCGCAGCGTCGACCGGCGGGGCTCCACCCGCACGATCCGCACCAGGGTGTCGGTGGCCCCCGAGACGTCGCCGACGAGAGCCACTTCGTCGCCGACGACGATGCCGCTGCGGCCCAGCTCGCGCGCCCGCATCGCTACCACGGTGTGCCCTGGTCCGCCAGGGCCCGGGTCGGTCCTCGCTCCACCGCTGCGCCTTGATGCGCCGGAACGGCGAGCGTTCGCGCCGACGAGGCAGGTGTAGCGGCCACGGTCGACCGCGACGACGACGCCCGGGACGGCGTCGGCGTGGGCGGGCCGGGCCTTGGTCCGGGGTCGAGAGCCCCGCCGGGTCGGGCGCACCCGGACGTCGCTTTCGTCGAGGTCGCGCCAGCTCACGCGCCGCTGCCTTCGAGCATCGCCGTCCAGAGACGGGTGAAGTCGGGCAGGGTCTTCGAGGTCGTCGCGACGTCCTCGACGACGACCCCTGGGACCCGGAGCCCGACGAGGGCGCCGGCGGTGGCCATGCGATGGTCGCGATAGGTGCGGAACCGGGTGCCGTGCAGCGGACCCGGCGCGATCCGCAGCCCGTCGTCGAGCTCGTCGACTCTTGCGCCCATGGCGCCTAACTCCGTGGCGAGGGCGGCGAGGCGGTCGGTCTCGTGGCCTCGAATGTGGGCAACCCCCCTGATCCACGAAGGGGATTGGGCCAGGGCGGCGAGGGCGGCGACGGTGGGGGTCAGTTCGCTGGCGTCGTGCAGGTCGATGTCGATGCCCTCGACGTGTCCAGAGCTAGAGACGGTCAGCCCGCCGCGATCGAGGACGACGTCGGCCCCCATCGCGTCGAGGATGTCGCGCATCGCGTCGCCCGCCTGGGTCGTGTAGGGCGGCCAACCCGGCACCCGGACTCGGCCGCCGGCGACCAGGGCGGCGGCCAGGAATGGCCCGGCGTTGGACAGGTCCGGTTCGACCTGCACGTCGAGTCCCTGGATCGGGCCTGGTTGCACCTGCCAGCTATTGGGGGCCGAGTCATCGACGATGGCTCCCGCGTCGCGCAGCGTCTCGACGGTCATGACGATGTGCGGCTCGCTCGGCACCGGCTTGCCGTCGTGGTGGACGGTGACACCCTGCTCGTATCGGGCCCCGGCGAGTAGCAGCGCCGAAACGAACTGCGAGGACTGCGAGGCGTCCAGTGTGACCGCGCCACCGGGCACCGACCCGCGGCCGAGGACGGTAAACGGAAGCGTCCCCCCGTCGTCGCCGTCCAGGTCCACGCCGAGGGTGCGCAGGGCCCCGAGGATCGGGCCCATGGGCCGTCCACGCGCCTGCGGGTCGCCGTCGAAGCGGACCGGGCCGTCGGCGAGCGCGGCCAGCGGGGGCAGGAAGCGCATGACGGTCCCGGCCAAGCCGCAGTCCACCAGTCCACCGCCGCGCAGCGTCGCCGGCGTGACGATCCAGTCCGGGCCACCCGGGCCTGGGGCGTCCTCGATCCGCGCGCCGAGGGTGCGCAGTGCCGCGGCCATGAGCAGCGTGTCACGCGAGCGAAGCGGAGCCCGCAGGATCGACGGGTCAGCGGCTATCCCGGCGAGGGCGAGATAGCGGTTGGTCAGCGACTTGCTCCCGGGCAGCGCGACCACGGCGTCCAGCGCCTTGGTCGCCGTCGGAGCGGCCCAGTCACCCGTCGGATCGGCGCTGCTCACCGCGCTCAGCCTGCTGCCGCCCGGGCCGCGGCGAGCTTCGTGCGTGCCGCCGCCTTGGCCCGACTGGCCCGCCCGGAAGGATCCTGGACCGCGTCGTCGCTACGGACGAGGAACAGCGAGCCGAGCATCGGGCGGACGATCCTGCGAGTCATGCGGTCCTCCGGTGGGGTGGCGTGCCGTGGTCCCTACGGTAGTCCGAGCCGCCCAGGCTCCAGGCCCGTGGGCGGGGGCTCGGACGCCCTCAGCCCTACGCTGAGCACATGTGCGGGAGGTATGCCGCGGGCAAGGATCGCGCCGATCTCGTCGAGGAGTTCGACGTCGCGCTCGACACCACCTCGGAGCCGGGGCGTTCGGTGCTGGCCAACCCGCAAGATCCACCCGCGGGGACGCCGGATTGGAACATGGCGCCGAGTAAGCGCGCTCCGGTCGTGCTCACCCGAGCACCCCGTGGCCACGCGGCACCGGACCGGCCGGCGCAGGAACCTCCGGCTGTCGACGAGCGGCGGCCCGCCCCCGAGGCACAGCGTCAGCTGCGGTTGCTGACCTGGGGCCTGGTGCCCAGCTGGGCCAAGGACGTCAAGGTCGGGATGCGGATGATCAACGCGCGGACGGAGTCGGTCCTCGACAAGCCGGCCTTCGCCACGGCCCTGCGTCGTCGCCGGTGCCTCGTCCCGGCGCAGGCGTGGTACGAGTGGCAGGTCTCGCCGACCGCCCTCGACGCCAAGGGCAAGCCGCGCCGGCAGCCGTTCGCGGTCATGCGCGGCGACGGCGCGACACTGGCCATGGCCGGGCTGTACGAGTTCTGGCGCGATCCGGCGGCGCCGGACGGTGCGGACCCGATGTCCTGGTTGACGACCTTCACGATCCTCACCACGGCCGCCGAGCCTGGCCTCGACCGCATCCACGACCGCCAGCCTCTGGTCCTCGATGCGCCGGACTGGTCCACCTGGCTCGATCCGTCGATCACCGACCTCGACGTCGTCGCGGAGTTGCTCTCCGGAGGCGAGCCGGGTCGCTTCGCGGCATACCCGGTCTCGTTGCAGGTCAACGCGACGCGCCACAACGGTCCCCAGCTACTCGCGCCGGCACCCCGCGCCGAGTTGTGCGGGGTGGTCGATCCCGGCACCGGGGAGGTGATCGGGACGTGACGGCCCTCGTGGTCGAGACCCCGGTCGGTGCGGCGCGGGTGCACGTGTCTCGTCCTCCTCGAGCGCGCGGGGTCCTCGCCCTCGGGCACGGTGCCGGCCCGTCGATCGCCACCGTCGACCTCACGACGACTCGGGACACCCTTGCCGACGAGGGATGGGCGGTCGCCCTCGTCGAACAACCGTGGCTCGTCGCGGGCCGGCGGGTCGCGCCGCGCCCGGCGGTCCTCGACGCGGCGTGGGTGCCTGCGGTCACGGCGTTGCGGGCGCGCGGCGGACCGTTGGCTCGAGTCCCTGGGCCGCTGCTCGTGGCCGGCCGCAGCGCGGGCGCCCGGGTGGCCTGTCGCACGGCCACTGCCGTCGGCGCGGCCGGGGTCCTCGCGCTCTCGTTTCCCCTGCATCCCCCCGGCAAGCCGCAGGCCAGCCGGGCCGACGAGCTGCTCATTCCTGTCCGGGCCGGGCTGCCGGTCGCGGTCGTCCAGGGGGAGCGAGATCCCTTCGGCACGCCGGCCGAGCTCGCGGCATACCCGCCTCGCGTGTATGCCGTTCCCGGCACCCACACGATCCCGACATCGGCAGCGGACCGGGTGGCTGCCGCCGTGCGCGAGATCACCCGCGGGCTGCGGGAATGACTCCACCGGGGATGGGCGTTGGACCAGCCATCGTCGCCTCAGCGCCCGTGCGAGTCCCGGAAGGAGCCGCTGGTGTTCGTCCTGTCGGTCTCGGGACCTTCCGCGGGAGCACTACATTGGGGGCCGATGAGCGACACCGAGAGCACCGAGCCGGCGCTGGACGTCAGCGCCGAGACGCCCGAGCAGCGTCGGGCCCGTTTCGAGCGCGAGGCGATGCCCTTGCTCGACCAGCTCTATTCGGCCGCCCTGCGGACCACCCGGAACGCCGCCGACGCCGAGGACCTCGTCCAGGAGACCTACGCGAAGGCGTTCGCCGCGTTTCACCAGTTCCGCCCGGGCACGAATCTCAAGGCGTGGCTCTACCGGATCCTCACCAACACATACATCAACACCTACCGCAAGCGCCAGCGCGAGCCGCTGCAGTCCGACGCCGCGGAGGTCGAGGACTACCAGCTGCACCGAGCCGATTCGCACTCCTCGAGCGGCGGCCGGTCGGCCGAGGAGGTGGCCCTGGACCACCTGCCCGACAGTGACGTCAAGCGGGCGCTGCTGGCGATCCCCGAGGAGTTCCGCCTCGCGGTCTACCTCGCCGACGTCGAGGGGTACTCCTACAAGGAGATCGCCGAGATCATGGACACCCCGATCGGCACGGTCATGTCTCGACTGCACCGGGGGCGGCGCCAGTTGCGTGACCTGCTCAGCGGGTATGCCGTCGAGCGGGGTTTCGTCCGCGAGGGGGCCGGTTCGTGACCGGCGCAAGCGAAACCCTGGGCAACGATGGGGCGGTCGCTGGATCGCGATCTCCGATGGAGTGTTCGGAAACACTGCTTCGCGTTTTCGAATACCTCGACGGGGAAATCGGAGATGCCGATCACGCCCAAATCAGGGCACATTTGGACGAATGCGCCGAATGCCTCAGGCAATATCGCCTCGATGAAATGGTCAAGATCGTCGTGAAGCGCTCCTGCGTGGGAGAGCCGGCGCCGCTGCGGCTGCGGCAGACCATCCTCGCGCAACTCACCGTCATCCGGATGGAGACCACCGACTGACCCCCTGCCCGACTTGCGGCAGGACGAACGCCCAGCACGCACCTGGGCGCAACGCCCGACGCCCTGTGCTCCGGCTTGCGGTCAGGCGTTGGGTTTGCGACCGTGGTTGGCGGCGTTGCTCTTGCGCGCGCGACGCTTGCGGCTGCGCTTGCTCATCGGTGTCTCTCCTGGTTTGGGTGCCCCAGACCTGACCGAAATGTCCCCGGTCCGGGTGGTCGCGCACCATGCTCGCACATGGCCCATCAGGCACCAACTCTAGGCGGCCGGACGTTAGTCCATAGAGAGAGTAAAAAGACGTCCCACTCGCTTGGAAGCCGGCGGTCGATCTGTAAACCTAGTACTGCCGGGGGTATTCACCATGTCATTTTTGTCTAATTTGTCGACCCTCGTGAAGGAAACCATCTCATGAAGAGCACCATCGCCAAGATCTTCGAAGCCATGTTGACCAAGGACGCGACCCCGACGTGGGGCGCCGTGGGGGGTACGCCGGTCGGTCCGGTGCAGGCCTACGGCTGGGACCCGCGTGGTCCGGTGCAGGCCTACGGCTGGGACCCGCGCTAACGCGCCGCGCCCCCTTATCTCTATTCGTCACCGCAACGTCTGGATTGGACTGTCATGAAGAGCACCATCGCCAAGATCTTCGAAGCCATGTTGACCAAGGACGCGACCCCGACGTGGGGCGCCGTGGGGGGTACGCCGGTGGGTCCGGTGCAGGCCTACGGCTGGGACCCGCGTGGTCCGGTGCAGGCCTACGGCTGGGACCCGCGCTGACGCGCCGCGCTCCCTTATCTCTATTCGTCACCGCAACGTCTGGATTGGACTGTCATGAAGAGCACCATCGCCAAGATCTTCGAAGCCATGTTGACCAAGGACGCGACCCCGACGTGGGGCGCCGTGGGGGGTACGCCGGTCGGTCCGCTGCAGGCCTACGGCTGGGACCCGCGTGGTCCGGTGCAGGCCTACGGCTGGGACCCGCGCTGACGCGTTCGGTCTGACGGCTGACTGCCGAGGCGGTCGGTGAGTACCCTTCCGTCATGACGGAGAGCGACCCTCCGGCATCGCCAGAGCGACGGGGACACGCCGTCCCTGCCTTCATCGCGGGCACGTGTGTGTTCGCTGCGCTTACCGCCTGGTGGGGCTACCGCGTGGACGGCGGCCCCAGGGACTTCGTCGCGCTCGCCATCCTCGGGTTCATGGCGATCGCGAGTTGGCTCGTGCAGGTCGACGTCGTCGCTCAACGGGTCCGCTTCGCGGGCAGCAGCATCATCGCCTTGGCATGCATCGTCATCGTCGGCCCGGTCGGCGGCGCGATCATCAACGCGGTGTCGTTCTTCCTTCAGTTCGGCCGCAGGGCCTGGCACGTGCGGCTGTTCAACGCCGCCATGGGCGCGACCTTCGGCTCGCTCGGGGGGCTGGCCTACCTCGGCGTCGGGGGTGCTCGCGACCTCACCGCGGTGCACGGCGGCGGCGCCATGCTCGTCGAAGTCGGGCTCCCACTCATCGTCGCGGACGTCGTCCAATGCCTCGTCAACACGCTGTTGATCTCGGGGATCATGTGGGCTGACCGTGGGGTGCCCTTCGGGCGATTCGCCGTCCAGATGCTCACGACGTCGGGGTTGGCCTACGTCGGATACGGATTGATCGGCTTCCTCTTCGTCATTCTGTGGGTACCGGCTGACCTCGGGCCCTTCAGCGCCGTGCTCATCCTTATCCCGCTCTACGTCGCTCGGTGGGCCTTCGGGCAATACGGCGACGAGCAGCAGGCGCACGACCGGACCCTGCAAGCCCTCGTCGCTGCCGTCGAGGCACGCGACCCCTACACGGTCGGGCACAGCGCGCGCATCGAGCGGCTTGCTTCGTGGATGGCTCCGACGTTCGCCTTGACGTCGCAACAGCGTGAAGCGCTGCGAATCGCCGCGCTCTTGCACGACATCGGGCAGGTCGGGGCGCCGGCGGGGTCGCGTTCTGCCGAGGGCGTTGACCCACGCGAGCTGGTCGCCTTGTCGCGGCATACCGTCATCGGTGCCGAGATGATCGAGGAGATCGACTTCCTGCTCGACTCCGTTGACGGAGTCCGCTACCACCACGAACGCTACGACGGGCAGGGATATCCCGAGGGCCTGGCGGGTGAGCAGATCCCCGTGCTCGCCCGGATCATCGCCGTCGCCGACGCCTTCGACTCGTTGACGACGACCCGGGCGTATCGGGCGGCCCATCCGGTCTCGGAGGCGTTGGGGATCATCCGGGTCCGCGCCGGCACGCAGTTCGATCCCGTCGTCGTGGCCGCTCTCGAACGTGCCATGGAGCGGCACTCCTGGACGGCGTCCGATCCCAGTCCGGCCCATGCCGGGCCCGGCCCTCTCGACCACGACGACCCGCAGACCTCGGATCTCATGGTGGCCTGGCTACATCCTGCGGGGTCCCGGGTACGGGCGTCGTGAACGGTGTCGCGGCGCAGCGCCGGCTGTCCTTCGGGACGGTCAGCACGGGGCTGATCCTCGTCGCGGTCGTAATCGCGGTGGCATCGATCGTGCGCGCCGGCGTGGTGATGCGGGTGCAGGGCACGGCATTGACCCTGTGTATCGTCTTCACGGCGGTCATCGCGGGCGGCGAGTACTTCCGGTTCGGGATCGAGAGCACACGCGAATCCGCCCCGATGGCGTTGGCGACCTCCCTTGCCTTCGCCCTCACGACCACGTCGGGCTCCTGGAGCCTGGGCGGCTACGGCGCGGCGACGGTCCTGAGCGTCACCGCGGTCGCCATGCTGCTGGGCTCGCTGCCCCATCTGGTGCGGGGCCGTGGCCTGAGCGCGCACGACGTGGCGAGCCGGTTCCTCGCCGTCGCCGTCGTCGCGGTGGTCTTCCGCGAGTTGCCCATTGTCGGCGGTGCCACCCTCATGGAGTTCGACGAGGCGTGGACGGGGGAGCGCTGGCCGTCGGCGCTCATCATGCTCGGCGTGTCGGCGGTCGGGCTGATCGCCTTCTTCGCGTGCAACGCTCTGCTCGCGGCCGCCCGGGATCGGCGGACCTTGCCGCAAGCCTTCGCGGACGAGGTCCGCGCCGGTGCCGGGCTCAGCTTGGCCCTCAACGCGACCGGCACGCTCATCGCGGTCGCGGAGCGACCGATCGGCGTCCTGGCGCTGCCGTTGTTCCTCGTGCCCCTTGTCCTCGTCCAGTTCGCTCTACGGCAATATGCCGGAATCCGCAGAACGTACGCGCAAACCGTCCGCACGCTCTCGCGAGTGACCGAGCTGGGGGGGTTCACGCGGTCGGGTCACTCGGTGCGAGTTGCCGAACTCGCGGTGGACATGGGCCTGGCCCTGGGGCTGAGCGAACGGGATACCCGGCAGCTGGAGTATGCCGCGTTGCTGCACGACATCGGTCAGGTCGCCCTGCGGGCCCCGATTCCGTCCGGCGCCACGCTCATGGCTGCACCAGCCGACCAGCGCCGGATCGCCGCCGACGGCGCGGCCATCGTCCGCAAGACCGGCGCCCCGGCCGAGGTCGCCGAGGCGGTGGAACAGCAAGCCGCGCAGTTCCGCGTGGTCCGCGAACGCGGCGAAGAGTTGCCCATGCTCAGCCGAATCATCAAAGTGGCCAACGCCTACGACGACATTGCCGGAGGCAGCATCACCATCGCCCGCCGGGACGCGGCCATCGAGCGCATCCATCTGGGCTTGGGGTACGAGTACGACCCCCGGGTCGTCGAAGCCCTCGTCAGCGTGCTCCAGCGTCGCTCCGTCTGACCCCGAGCCTCGATCCCGAAGGGTCAGTGTCTCCACGTCACACCGGCCCGTGGGTCCCGCTGGCCGGTGTGACGTTTGGTGGGGCGAGTCGGCCTGCTGCCGGCTCAGGCCTTCTTGGTCTCCCAGAAGATCTCGGCGATCTCGTCGATCTTGGCCAACAGCGCGTCGGCCTGGGCGAGGTCCCAACTGCCCTTGGTCCCCGCCGCGCCGGCGAGCTTGGTGGCCTCGTTGACCAGGGTGTGCAGGTTCGGGTACTTCTCGAAGTGCGGGGCCTTGAAGTAGTCCGTCCACAGCACCCACAGGTGCTCCTTGACCAGGTGGGAGCGCTGCTCCTTGATGATCGTGGCCCGGATCCTGAAGTCGGCGTCGTCGCTGGCCAGGGCCTTCTCGATGGTGGCCTTGACGGACTGGGCCTCGATGCGCGCCTGCGCCGGGTCGTACACCCCGCACGGCAGATCGCAGTGCGCGCTGACGTGGACCGTGTGGGCGAGCAGTCGGAGCATGAGATGTCCCTTCGTGACGGGCGTCGGCGTTCGTGGCCCTGCCAACCTACCCCCGCATTACTGCGGCCGTGAAGGTGGCCCGTAGACCCAGGTCGGGACCCAACCGGGCAGGCGGCCAAGGACGGTGGCCACCACGTCGTGCTCGGCCAGCCCGCCGATCTGCCACGAGTCCACGCCTTCGCGTTCGTTGTCGCGTTCTACCCACCACCGGGCCGGGTCGACGGGGTCGCGTGAGGTCACCCGCTTGATCGACAGCCCACGTGGGTAGCCCGGCTCGTCGGGCAAGCGCACCACGGCCAGCCCCCCGCGGCGCACGGGCCAGCCCCAGCCGACGAGCACGGCGTCGCCCTCGTGCAGGGTGGGCTCCATCGACCGGCCGTGGACGACGACGACGCCGAGGCGGATCATCCGAGAGCCCACCGCCGGAAGGTGGGGAAGTCTGCGCGCCGCAGCGACACCGAGCCGACCGGCATACCGGGGCAAGCGCCGCACGGCCGCCACGTCAAAGGCCGGCACGGTAGCTGCGACAGGCGTCGTAGTCGGGCAGCAGGCCCGCGGCCATCGCGTCGGCGAGGGTCGGGGCAGAGGTGTCCTTGTCGGACAGGATCGGTGCGAACCCGTCGGGCAGCCGCAGGGCGACGGTCGGGTCCAGCGGCGTGATGCCCTTCTCGCCGACGGGGTCGTAGACCTGCGAGCACAGGTACATGCACGTGCCGTCCGCGACACAGGCCAACGTGTGGCCGAGCCCCTCCGAGAGATACACCGCGCGCCGGTCCACGGTGTCGAGCACGACACTGTCCCACTGGCCGAAGGTCGGCGACCCCACCCGGATGTCGATGACGTAGTCGAGGAACACCCCGGACAGCGCCGTGACGTACTTGGCCTGCGACGGGGGGACGCTCGCATAGTGGATGCCGCGGACCGCGCCGGCGATCGACGCCGAGATGTTGGTCTGTCTCACGGTCATCTCGTGACCGATGTGCGCGGCGAGCTTGTCGGCGCGAAACCCCTCGGCAAACATCCCCCGGGGGTCGGGGAACTGCACGGGCGTGACCTCCCAGGCGCCTTCGATGCGCAGCGGGCGGAACTGCATCACCGACCGCCCTCGTCGGCCAGCAACCCGTGCAGGTAGTCGCCGTAGCCGCTCTTGGCCAGGGTCTGGGCAAGCCGCTCGAGCCGCTCGTCGTCGATCCAGCCGTTACGCCAGGCGATCTCCTCGACGCAGCCGATCTTGTGCCCTTGGCGGGCTTCGACGACATGGACGAACTGGCTGGCGTCGAGAAGCCCCTGGAACGTCCCGGTGTCCAGCCACGCCGTCCCGCGGGGCAGGACGGTCACGGACAACTCCCCGAGGGCCAGGTAGGCAGTGTTGACGCCGGTGATCTCCAACTCGCCCCTGGCGCTGGGCTGCAGGTCGCGGGCGATGGCCAGGACGCGATTGTCGTAGAAGTACAGGCCGGGCACGGCATACGAGGACTTGGGCTTGGCGGGTTTCTCCTCGATCGATACGACGTGCCCGTCGGCGTCGAACTCGACGACCCCGTATGCCGCAGGGTCCTGCACGTGGTAGGCGAAGACGTGCCCGCCCACCGGGTCGGTGTTCGCGCGCAGGGCGGTGCCAAGGCCCGTGCCGTAGAAGATGTTGTCGCCGAGGACGAGGGCCACCGGGTCGGTGCCGACGAAGTCCGCCCCGATGAGGAACGCCTGCGCGAGGCCCTCGGGGCGTGGCTGGACGGCGTACCGGATGTCGATTCCCCAGTCGGCGCCCGTCCCGAGCAGGCGCTGGAACGGTTCCGCATCGTCGGGGGTCGTGATGACGAGGACGTCCCGGATGCCGGCAAGCATGAGCGTGGACAGCGGGTAGTAGATCATCGGCTTGTCGTACACCGGTACCAGCTGCTTGCTCACGCCTCTGGTGATCGGGTGCAACCGTGTGCCCGACCCGCCGGCGAGGATGATCCCCTTCACCCGGCCAGCCTATCGAGAGGGCGGCCGGGGCCGGGGAGTCGCCCGGCGCAGGACACTCGTCCCGGTCAGGAGAGTCGCACGGCCTGGTGGCCGGTGACGCCCCAGGAATCCCAGAGGGGACGCCACGTCGGGCTGTAGAGCACGAGGTTCCCGTCGCCTTGCATGATGACGAAGGACCCAGGGGCGAAGGTCATCGTCGCCCACTTGGGCCGCCAGGCGGAGTCGTACATGACGAGGTTGCCGTCGCTTTGCATGACGAGGAACGATCCGGGGGCGAAGGTCATCGTCGCCCACTTGGGCCGCCAGGCCGAGTCGTACACGACGAGGTTGCCGTCGCTCTGCATGACGACCAGATAGGCGCCGTTGGCCGACCGGAAGATCTGTCCGGAGTCCAACCGACTGAGTTGCCCCGCGATGGGGCCGGGCAGTGGCGTCGGGGCCACGTAGTAGACCGCGGACTTACCCGTGGTTCCGGCACTGTCCCACAGGGGGTGGATATAGGCGGTGTAGAAGACGAGGTTCCCGTCGTCATGCAGCCGCAGGATCCCCCCGGTCGTGTACGTCGAGGTGGCCCAGACCGGAGACCAGCGCGAGTCGTAGATGACGACGTTGCCGTCCGGCTGAACGCGCAGCACCGAGCCCGGGACGTTGGTGCGCGTCTCCCACTGGACCGCGCCGGTCGCCGTGGTCAAGACGAGGTTGCCCCCCGGCTGCATGGTCAGCCGGTAGCGGCCCGACGGCGTGGCGACGCTCGCGCCCGAGTCGAGCGCCCAGATCGAGTCCACCGGATTGAGGACGACGGCCCGATGGCCCGTCGATCCAACGCTTTCCCACCTGGCGGCCCCTTCGGCGGAATACAGGACGAGGTTGCCGTCGTCGCGCATTCGCAACAGGCTTCCGGGTTCGTACACCGCCGTCGACCACAGCGAGCGGCCGCCCGGGTCGAGGATGACGACGTTCCCGTCCGTGTCGATCTGCAGGGAGGAGCCGGGCACGGACGTGTTCGACGCCCACCTGACCTGGCCGTTGACGTCGGAGACCACGAGATTCCCGTCGTACTGCATTGTCACGCGGTAGGCGCCGTTCCACGACGTGACGGTGCGCCCCGCAGTGAGCGTGGACGGCACGCCGGGACCGACGGGGCTGGCCGCCTGCAAGGCCCCGACGCGGTTGCGGATCAAAGGCACGATCGGATACGCCGTGTCCCCGGGGCAACTCGTGTAGTTGACGTCTCGATGGCCCATGACCCGCGGCAGGTTCTGGACCGAGCCCTCGGCAAAGCGCGTGCCGGCGCTGCCGGTCGTCAACTGCGTGACGCCCTGCGGGTCGGTGATGCCAGAGAGGCGCATCTTCCAGGCGATCATCTGAGCGACGGCTTCGGTCGTCGCGGCCGGTGGGGCAACGTCGGTGAATGTCCCGATCATCGAGATCCCGAAGGTTCGCGCGTTGAAGCCTAGGGCGTGTGCCCCGATGACGGGCAGATCGAGACCCCCCGAACGGCCCTCCCAGACCCGGCCGTACTGGTCGACGAGGGCGTTGTAGCCCATGTCCCGCCACCCGTTGGCCTGGACGTGGTAGAGGTAGATGCTGCGAATGATCGCCGGCACGCTGTCCGGCCCATAGCCGTTCGCCGTATCGGTGTGATGGATCACCGCGGCACGCAGACCATAGGAGTACTCCGGGGCGTCGGTGCGCAGAGATTCGTCGGCGCCCCATTCGGCCCTGGTGTACACCCGCACCGGGGAACCGACGCCGAGGTAAGCCGGCACCGCCGCCGCGGCACCGGACTCGGTGACCGAGGACCGCCGGACGCCGGCCGCTCCGTTCTGGGTTGGGGACGCGCTCGAGGCTCCAGCTCGCAGGAGGTCTTCGTCGGCGGTGGTCGTCGGGCTCTGCACGAGGATGGCGGTGAGCTGATCGGTGACGTCTTGGGCTGCTCGAACGCCGCGCACCTCGATGGACGCGGCGTCGTCCACCCAGATCGGCTCCGTGGTCTTGGCCGTCGGTGCCGATCCCGTGGAGTCCGCCGCCTGGGTCTTCGTGGCGACGAGCCACGGTGACCAGGACCCGTCCTTGTGCTGGGAGCGAAGCTCGATCTGGTCTGGCTCAGCTCCCTCCCAGCTCACCCCGACCAACCGGGCGGTGTTGGTGTCGACGCGCCGGCTGGAGACCCCCCCGAGCATCGGTGCGCTCGTCCCGTCCCGAGGGATCGCTGCTCGCGTCCCGGGGCTCTGGGCATCCTGCTTCGTCCCGGCGCTCAGCGGTACCCGTCTGAGGTTCCGGTCGACGGCGGGCAGGGTCGGCGCGAACCCCTGGGCGCTGGGAGGCGCCGGGGCAGCAACGGCGGGAGCGGCGGCGAGAGCTCCGCTCCCAGCTGCCAGCGCGAGCAGCGCAGCGGACAGGCCGTACCGGAAGGTCGTCACCTGACCACCATAATTGGTCCCTTTCTCACCAACAGTCACATCAGGCACAACCGATAGGTGTGTCCGAGAGATGGCACCGTTCGTCCATCCACCGCAGCAGGCCGATCGGTCCACTAGGCTGAGCCCCCGTGCGGATCCTTGTCACCGGCGCCAACGGGATGCTCGGCCGGGACCTTGCCGAGATCTTGGGCGGGGCCGGGCACACCGTGTCGGCCACGGATCTTCCCGAGGTCGACATCCTCGATCGACGGTCGTGCGCCGAGGCGGTCCGCGGTCAGGACTGGGTGGTCAACGCCGCCGCCTACACCGCAGTCGATGCCGCCGAGTCCCACGAGGCTCTCGCGTTCCGGGTCAACGCCCTCGGGCCGGCCGTACTGGGACGGGCCGCTCACGACGCGGGTGCCCGTGTCGTGCACATCTCCACCGACTACGTGTTCGCGGGCACCGCGACCAGCCCGTACCCAGAAGAGGCCGATCCCGATCCTCGCTCGGCATACGGACGCACGAAGGCCGCCGGCGAATGGGCCGTCCGCGCCCAGGCCCCGAACTCGATCGTCGTGCGGACCGCGTGGCTCTACGGCTCCGGTGGGCCGAACATCGCCAAGACCGTGGCGCGCCTGGCCGGCGAACGCGAAACCCTGACCTTCGTCGACGACCAGCGTGGGCAACCGACGACGACGCCCGACCTCGCGAGGTTCGTCCGCGATCTCATCGCGGTCGACGCTCCGGCGGGGTTCTACCACGGCACGAGTGAGGGGGAGACGACCTGGTATGGCTTTGCGCGCGCCGTGCTGGCGCAGCTCGGTCTAGACCCCTCTCGGGTCAGACCGATCCGCACCGAGGACTATCCGTTGCCGGCGCCGCGACCGGCATACTCCGTCCTCGGGCATGACCGGTCCCGGGCCCTGGGCATCGCGCCACTGCCGCCGTGGCGGGAGGCCCTGGCGGCCAATCTTGCGGCGGTTCTCGCCGGGTAACGCTCGTCAGGGGGTCTCGCCGGCGTCGAGGTCGATCAGCCCTGTCGGGCCTGCCGGTAGGCCGCCAAGGTCGCCTCCGCGCAGGCGCGCCAGGTGAACTCGCGGGCGTGTGCGCGGCGACTGGCCGCCGTCCCTGCGGGATCGGCAAGGGTGCGCTGGAGCCCTTCGAGGAGCGCCTCGGGGGACGTGGCCTCGACGAAGCGCGCCTGCTCTCCGAGCACCTCTCGGGTCACCGGCAGATCGGCCGCGAGCACCGGTATGCCGCACGCGAGGGCTTCCAGGGGGGGCAGGCCGAAGCCCTCGTATGTCGAGGGGAACACCAGGGCACTGGCCCGGGCGACGGTGCGCCGCAGTTCGTCGAAGGGCAGATGGCCGGCACGGACCACCTGATCCGGGTCCAGCCCGGTGGTGTCGAGCCGCGCACCCCAGCCCTGGGCGCCCACGAGCAGCAGGCGCGGCAGGGCGATCCGTCGGGCCGCGGCCAGTCGATACGCCTCGATCAGGGTGGTGAGGTTCTTGCGTGGCTCCAGGGTCCCCACCGCGAGCACGTAGGGTGGGCCACCGGGTGCATGGGCGCCGTCCGCCTCGGCGGCGTCGAACCAGACCGGGTCGACCCCGAGGGGCGTGGGGTGGACGCGCTCGGCGCCAATGCGGTACGTGTCGAGCACTTCGTGGGCAACGGACCGGCTCGGGGTACACACGTGCGCGCCACGGGAGATGGCGCGAGGAACGAGCTGCGTGTAGGCCAGCGTCGCCGTGGCCACCGTCTCGCGAAACCTCAGGTAGCTCAGGTCGTGGACGGTGACGACGGAGCTGGCCCGACGGGTCGGAGGGCTGACGAAGTTCGTCCCATGGAAGACGTCGATCCGCCCCACCAAGGCCTCGGCAGGCGGACAGGGGACTCGCAGCCAGGCGGCCCGAAGCACCCGGGCGGGGATATGCCGGGTATGGATCCGCACCCGGGGAGGGAGCGCGTCGGCCAGGGGGGCAGTCCCCCGGGCGGTGAACGCCGTGGCGCGGAAGTCGGCTTTTGGAGCGATATCAACCAGGGCTCTGATGAGCTCCGCGGTGTAGGTGCCGACCCCGGTGCGAGGGCCGAGCAGAGGGGTTGCGTCGAGACCGACCCTCATGTGACCGAGGCGCCCTCGGCGTGGACGACCGTCGCTTCGCCGTCGACATCGACGACCTCGCCGCGTAACAGGTGCAGCGACGGGATCTCCGCGACGGCGAGCTGGCTTCCCGCGCAGCTGAGGGTCAGCCGGAGTGACACCTCGCCGGTGGTCTCGGGCAGCGCGGGGATGAGCCAGCGCAACTCAGTCTGGCCGCTCGTGGGGCTGCCGGTCGGGAGGCGGTACGGAGACGGCCGCACCACTGCGACGGTCTCGCTGCCGACGAGGAACTCCAGGCCCAGCTCCGCCGGAGCCGAAAGCGGTTCGCGGACGAGCCACTGGATGGTGGCCTTGAACAGCGCCTCGGAATCCGAGCGGAAGGTGTCGGGAGTGCGGTCCGTGCTCGGGTCGACGAGCTGGGCCGCGGTGACGCGGGCGATCCCGTCGTCCCGCCGCTCCACCAGGTCCACACCGAGCAGTTCGTGCAGTCGATTAACCGTGGCGTCGGGCGGACCGTCGAAGAGAACCGATCCATGGTCGAGCAGGAGCGCGCGCGAGCACAGCGAGGTGATCTGGGCAGAAGAGTGGGACACGAAGAGGATGGTCTTGCCCTCGCGCTGGAAGAGCCGGATCCGGTCGATGCACTTCTGCTGGAACGCGGCGTCGCCGACCGCGAGGACCTCATCGATGATGAGCAGGTCGGGATCGACGTGCACGGCCACGGCGAAGCCCAGGCGGATGTACATCCCCGACGAGTAGTGCTTCACCGGGTTGTCGATGAAATCGCCCAGTTCACTGAAGTCGACGATCTGGTCGAAGAGCCGGTCCGTCTCGGCCTTGGGGACTCCCAGCAGGGCGGAGTTGAGGTAGATGTTCTCCCGCCCGGTGAGTTCGCCGTCGAAACCCGCGCCGAGTTCGAGCAGGGAGGCCACGCGCCCGGTGACCTCCACCTGCCCTGAGGTGGGCCGAAGGATGCCCGAGAGCACCTTGAGCAGGGTGCTCTTGCCCGAGCCGTTAGGCCCGGTGATGCCGACCGTCTGGCCCCGCCGGACGACGAGGTCGATGTCCCGCAGGGCCCAAAAGTCCTCCTTGAGCCCCTGCTCCCGGCGGACGAGCCGTTCCTTGAGGCTGGTGGCCCGGCGGTGGAACCTCGCGAAGCGCTTGCTCACCCCGGTCGCGTTGACGACGACGTCGGTCAGGTCGACCCGCTCGACCGGCTCGGAGGTCACAGGTCCTCCGCGAAATCCTGGGACAGGCGGTTGAACTGCCACATCCCCACGGCGAGCACGAGGGCCGAGACGACGAACCCGATGCCCAGGACTTGCAAGTAGAACCAGTTCGAGTCGCTCGCGAGGATGAGGTCGCCGTTCTGGGGCACCCGGACGACCCCGTACAACGCCCGCTGGAAGGCGGCGACGACACCGGCCATCGGGTTGAGGTAGTAGGCGTACGTGAGTTGGTCGCCCAAGACCTGATGCACGAATGCCGGGGGGTAGATGATCGGGGTGATCCACATCCACGCGAACAGCCCCACCTCGAGCAGGTGCTGCATGTCCCGCAGCCGCACCGTGGTGGCAGCGGCGAAGAGGCCGAGCCCCACCGCCAGCATCAGCAGGACGATCAACGCCGGGACGAGCAGGAGCACCTCGGGCCGCAACGGGGCCATCCCGGCGACGACGAGACCGACGAGCAGGACGACGAACTGCAGCAGCACCTGGATGCCGGCGAACCCGATGGCGGCCAGCGGCAGCGCCGAGTGGGGGAACGGGACCTTCTTGACCAGCGCCGCGTTGCCGATGACCGATCCGGCGGCGCCGCTCACCGACATCGAGAAGAAGTTCCAGATGAGCAGGCCGGAGAGCAAGAAGAAACCGAAGACGGGGATCGGCGACTTCATGACGAATTGGAAGACGAAGGTATAGACGACCAGTTGCAGCAGGGGGTTGACCAAGGACCAGAGGAAACCCAGGCTCGACCCCTGGTACTTCACACGCAGGTCTTTGCGGACGAGCTGAGCCACGAGGGCGCCGGTCAGGCGGGTCTGAGAACGTTCCCCGGACGTCGTGCCTGGCATCGTTCCTCTCCGTCCCGGGGCAGTCTGTGGCATCGTCACCATACCGGCAGGTTCGCCGACGCCGGATGCCGACAGGCCGCGCCCGCGGCGGGAGAGGAAGGCTCGGTGGCGCGTCCGTCCGACGTGACGGTCCTCGGCCTGCAACTGTGCGCGCGGGTCCCGGGGGGCACCGGCCGATACACCGCGGAGTTGCTGCGTGCCTTGGCGGCCACCGCTCCCGAGCGAGCGCGTCCCGCTGTCCTGACCCACCGGAACTGCACCGTCGAGCTACCGACGGGCTGGCCGGTCGTTCGCACCCGAGTGCCGCTGCCGGTCCTCGGACGACTCTGGGAGCGGGGGGTCGGGCCCGCTCCCGGCGCGGCCGGGCTGGTCCACGCCCCGACCCTCCTCGTGCCCCCCGCTCGGAGTCGCTACCAGCTCGTGGTGACCATCCACGACGTCGTCCCATGGACCCACCCCGAGACCCTGACCCCCCGGGGGGTGGCGTTCCACCGCCGGATGGGTCGACGGGCGGCGCAGCAGGCCCAACTCATCGTCACCCCGACCGAAGTCGTCGCCGCCCGGCTGCGCGCTCTCCTGTCGCCCCAGTGCCCGGTCGCGTCGGTCCATTCGGGCGTTCGGGTCGCACGCGTCCCCGCCGATGCCGGTCGGCGCAGGGGTGAAGTCGAGCCGGGGTATCTCCTCTTCGTGGGCACCACCGAGCCCCGCAAGGGGCTGGATGTCCTGGTCCGCGCCCTGGCGCTCGCTCCGCTGCGTGGGCGTCGACTCGTCGTCGTCGGCCCGGCGGGGTGGGGAGACGTCCGCGTCGAGGATCTGGCTCGCCAGGCGGGCGTCGAGCAGCGCGTCCACGTCACGGGCGCCGTGGACGAACCCAGCCTGTCGGCCTGGTATGCCGGTGCGGCCGCTCTCGCCCTGCCGAGCCGAGCCGAGGGTTTCGGCTTCCCGGTGGTCGAGGCGATGGCGCACGGCATACCGGTGGTGACCAGCGACGACCCGGCACTTGTGGAAGTGGGAGCCGGCGCGGCCCGGGTGGTGTCGACGGATGCACCCGAAGCGCTCGCGGAGGCTCTGGCTGCCAGCTGCGAACCCGGCGACGAACGAGACGATCGGGTGCGAGCCGGTCGGGCCCGGGCCGCCGAGCTGACCTGGGAAAACACTGCGTCCCGGATGTGGGAGCTCTACCGGTCCGTGCGACACGCGTAGCTCCGTGCGGCTGGCCGCATCCCAGACGGGGGCCGAGGAGTGCATGCTCGTGGGGTGAGCACTTCGGAACGGCTGACCCGAGGACGGGGGTCGCGGATCGGTTGGGGTCTGCGGGCAGTGGTGGCCTTGGCCATGGGCATCTGCGGGCTGACTGTCCTCGCGCCCAACGCGTGGTCCGCGGAGGTGTATCCCCGTCCCGCCGACGGCGTGTACCAACTCACCGGCCACGGCTTCGGGCACGGGCGAGGCATGTCCCAGTGGGGTGCACAGGGGGCGGCGCTGCGCGGCCTGACGTACTCGCAGATCCTCGGTTTCTACTATCGCGGGGCGACGGTGACGGCGTCCGGCAACCCGACGGTGCGCGTTTCTCTGACTGCCGATCCCGGCCGTCTGCGGGTCAGCTCCGCGCCCGGGTTGACTCTCGTCGACGCGGCGGGGGGCCGGACGGTCCTGCCGGCCGGTCCGACACAGTGGCAGCTCATCCCGTTTGGCGCCGGTCTGCAGGTGCAGAGCTACTCGGGGTCCTGGGTCCCCTACCCGGGGCTGGCGACCCTCTCGTCCTCGGCGCGTTTTGAGGCCAACGCGGGCGTCGTGCGGATATGGCGCGCGGACGACACGTCGACGGATTACCGAGGCAGCGTCGCGGCGCTGGCCACGGGCGGGCAGATCGTCACCGTCGACACGCTGCCGATGGAGAGCTACCTCCATGGGGTGGTTCCCCGGGAGAGCCCGGCGTGGTTCGCGGCAGCCGCCCTGCAGGCGCAGGCCGTCGCGGCGCGCACCTACGCGTTCGCCAAGGTCGTCGCGACAGGGGGCGGCGGTAGTTCGGACCTGTGTGACACGACGGCCTGTCAGGTTTTCGCCGGCACGACGGCATACTCGGCCGCCGGAGTGCCGACGGCGCTCGAGCAAGCCTCGACGGATGCCGCCGTCCAGGCCACCGCGGGCGTGACCCTGAGCTATGCGGGGGCTCCGATCACGGCCCAGTACTCCTCCTCCAGCGGCGGTTGGACCGCCTCGGGTGGGCAGCCCTACCTCGTGGCGACCGAGGACCCCTACGATGCGGTCGCGCCCCAGAACACCCACGCCACGTGGAACGCCGCGCTGCCGGCCACGGTCGTCGAGGCTCGGTACCCGTCGATCGGTGTCCTGCAGCGGATGGTCGTCGTCAGCCGCAACGGTTACGGGGACTGGGGCGGGCGCGTCCTGCAAGTGCGCTTCGAGGGTTCCGCGGGGTCCGTGACGGCCACGGGCGAAGAGGTCCGTTTCCTGCGCCCCTACCCCTCGAGTCCGGATGGTTTGCATTCGTCCTGGTTCACCGTCGTCAATGCCGACCCCTCGACCGTCCCGCCGATCCTCGCCACCGGGGAGTCGGTGTGGTCGCCGACCAAGTCCTACCGACTCATCATGCAAGGCGACGGCAACGTCGTGGTCTACGGCCCGGGCGGCCGGGCGGTGTGGGCGACGATGACGTTCGTCCCGGGGTCGTTCCTTGCCATGCAGCGCGACGGGAATCTCGTCCTCTACGACCCGTATGGCTCGGTGCTCTGGGCGACGATGACGGTGCGTTGGGGGGCGTTCACGAAGATGCAGGACGACGGCAACCTCGTCGTCTACGCGGCCACGGGTCCGTTGTGGGACAGCCAGGGAAACACCGGGGTTCGGGCCACCTACTTCCTTCCGCGGCGTCGGGTGTCGGTGCTCAGGGCCGGCGAGTCGGCCCGGTCCTGGAACGGCGACCTGCTCATGGCCATGCAGGGGGACGGCAATTTCGTCACGTACTACCGGGGCGTGGCGACGTGGGCGACGATGACCTTCACACCTGGCTCGTGGGTGATCGTCCAGGACGACGGCAACCTCGTCGTCTACCGACCGTCTGGCCGTCCGGCCTGGGCGACGATGACGGTCAGCCCAGGCGCCGCCTTATACCTGCGAGACGACGGTAATGCCGTCCTGTACAGCAGCGCGGGCACGCCGCTGTGGGACTCCGCGGGCACGACGGGGCGGGCGGGGGTCCGGGATCCGTGACGTGGGGCCTGCCGACCGGCCGTCGCGGATTGCGTCAATCGCCGCCGACGAGGTACGTCCACGCGTCCTGCGCATAGTTGTCCCAGGTGCGCACCGGCCGCCGCGCGGCCTCGTCGCGCAGCCGGGCGAGCAGGCCGTCGTCGAGCAGGAGTCGACGCATGGCGTCCGCGATGCTGTGGTCGTCGCGCGGGTCGACAAGCAGGGCGCCACCGTCTCCGGCGATCTCGCGCATGCTGCCGAAATCCGACGTCACCGCCGGTGTCCCGCAGGCGAGTGACTCGGCCAGCGGAAGCCCGAAACCCTCGTTGAGCGAGGGAAAGACGGTGAACCTCGCTTGCCGGTATGCCGCGAAGAGCGTCGGGTCGTCGAATGAGGTCGCCATACTTACCGGCCGGCCCTGCGAACGCAGCCGATCAAGTGCCGCCACGAACGGTTCGGACCCCCATCCGCGTCCCCCGACGAAGGTCAGACGGAAGCCCAACCCCTCGCGCCACAGCAGCTCGGCGGCATGGAGGACGGCGAGGTGGTTCTTACGCGGCTCGTGGCTCCCGACGACGAGCACGAGGGGCAACCTGCCGTCCGGGCTCGCGTCCTCGCCGAAACCGCCCTGGGTGGGGGCGGACGCCGGCACCTCGGCGGGGAGAGTCACCGCGGCCACGCGAGGCCCGCTCAGCCCGAGTCCGCCGAGGCTCTGGCGCCACCCCTCGTACTCGGTCGCCGAGGAGGTGGAGATGGCGGCCACCCGATCCATGTACTTGACCGCGGCGAGGTTGCGCGCGAAATGGCCGACCCCGAGGGCCACCGTCTCCGATGAGGTCACCGGGACGCAGTCGTAGCCGATGACGCCCGTGCGCACGGGACTGAACCGGGCGGTGGCCCGGATCCGGTCGACTCGGGGCAGCTCGAGAGCCAGCTCGGCCAGCAGGTATGTCCCACCCCACGGAACGACGACCCTGGGTAGCGACGGTGGTAAGGGGTCGTGCTTCGACGTGCCCGAGAATCTGGCCGCTTCGACATCATCGAGGAGGCGCATCGCACCGTAGCCGGGTGTCCACCCCACCGGGGTGGCGCCTCGGGCTCGCATCCACCGCGGGACCGTTTCGACGACGACCCGTTGGATGCCGGTGAGGAAGTCGGCGTGCAGGGTGTGATCGACGTCGACGAGTACTCCGTTCGACACCTCCACCGGCCACGCCCACGTCGCCATCGTGGTCGCGCGGGCGATGGCTTGCGCCAGCGCGAGGCCGTCGTCGAACTCGGCGCGTCGAGTGACCGCGACGACGGTGTCTTCGAAGGGCAGTTGGGCCGCAAGGACGGCCAGCGCCAACCAGGCATGAGCCGCGTCGGTGGGGTCGAGTATCCCGGCGAGCCGATCGCGCAACTGCTGTGGGGTTCTGAGAATGGCCCTGTCTGTATCCTCGGCCTTCCCGAGCGCCTCGGCGAGGACGGGGAGTCGGGCAGACCAGGCCCGCTCCCGGCGCATGGGATCGACCGGCAGCCGGGCGACCCGGCGCTCGATGAGGCCCTTGGCTTCCGCGGGGCTGCGCAGGGCGGGGTGCCTGGCATAGGCCGCGAGCTGGGCCCGACTGGGCCTACGCACCGGCAGCCACCTTTCCCTCGACGAGGAAGTCCCAGGCGGCCACGGCATACTCCGCCCAGGTGCGTCGGGGCCGACGAGCCACCTCGTCCCGCAATCGATCGAGCAGCCCAGGCTCGGTGAGGACCCGGCGGATGGCCTCAGCGACGGCCTGGTCGTCGCGCGGATCGACGACGAGGCACCCACCGGCTTCCGCGATCTCCCGCTGGCTGCCGTAGTCGCTGGTGATGACGGGTGTGCCGCAGACGAGCGACTCGGCGACCTGTAGGCCGTATCCCTCGTGCAGCGAAACGAACACCGTGACGGTGGCGCGGTGCAGTTCCTCGACCATCCGCTCGGCGCTCACCCAGCCGAGGCTGGTCAGTGGTCGACCCTGCTGGACCAGTCTGCGTTCGGTAGCGGTAACCCCGGCGTCGATCCATCCCAGGCCACCCACGGTGACGAGCTCGAAGTGAAGGTGCTCGTCCCATAGCAACTCGGCTGCCTGCAGGACGGTTCCGAGGTTCTTGTGCGGTTCCCGGCGACCCACCGCGAGGACCATCGGCCGGCCGCTCGCCGACGCCGCGGCCGGTGCCGCCGGCATGTCGGAGTCGGCGACCTCCTCGGCGAGCATGACCTCGACGACGGTGGGGCCAGCCAGTCCCTGGGAGGGCAGCATGGCGGCGAAGCCGCGGAACTCGTCGGCGGCCGAGCGACTGATGGCGGCCACGCGGTGGGCGTGCTTGACCAGCACGAGGTAGGCGGCGAAGAGGTCCGCCTCGGGTACCGGACGCAGTTCGGCGCTGAGGATCGGGATCATGTCGTATCCCACCAGCGCCACCGTGCTGCCACTGAATTCGGCGAGGGCGGCCAACGCCCCGACCGCGCCCTCGTCCATGACGTCGGGCAGAACCACACAGGTTCGCCAGGGGACGAGGAGGGTCGGTGCGCCGTTGGAGCCCTCGGCCGAGCGGTCGGGTTCCGCTGCCGCCCGATGGGCGTTCGCGCCGGTCGGTGTTCCGTGGGCGAAGACCCGTTGCTTTTCGCGGTCCTCAAGGCCGCGGAAGGCCCTCCCTCCCGTGGTGTGCGCGACGGCCACGACGGAGTGTGCAGCCGCCCACATCGGCACGACCTCGCGGACCACCCTCTGGATGCCGGTGTGCGTGTCGTGGCGGGCGCAGTAGTCGACGTCGACGACGACGGCGTCGGTCACCACCTGCATGGGAGGGTGCGGAAGGTGCGCCTCGCCTCGGGTGTCTGCGGCATACGAGGCCAGCAAAGCGCCGGCGACGTCCGAGGGGTTTTCGAGTTCGGCGAGGCGCGCCAGGTCGCGCACCTGCTCAGCCGTCGGGAATCTCGCGTTGACGGCGGTGAGGACGAGCCAGTGATGAGCGCCGGGATGTCCCGGTGCGGCCCGGATGAGGTCGCTCAGCACGCTCGCGGCCGTCTCGTGCTCGTCGTGCGCTGCCCGCTCCGGCAACAGCACCTCAGTGGCAGCACGGAGCCGTTGGTCGAGGGCCTGCCACATCGGGGAGGCCCCCCGCCAACTCGCCGACAGCCGCGGCGGTGCGCCTCCACCGGGTGCGCTCGGGTGGCGCGCGGCAGCGGACGGGGCGGGCGGGCGCCCACGGCCCGTGGCCACCCTGACGATAGGAAGGATCCGTCGCAGCGGTGCCGTCACGCGCCACGATGCGGTCCTCTCGTAGGACGCGGCGAAGGCACTGGTGTGCGCGAGTTCGGTGGCGAGGACCTGCGCTTCGACCGCCGCCGCGTCGGCGAGCTGTCGGGTGCGCCCACCGTCAGGGTCGGGCCGGGCGCCGATCGACCGTCCAGGGGCAGGATGCCCTGCTGTGCCTTCCATCGGCTGCCTCAGAACCGCCGTCGACGCATTCGCGCCGTCGATTGATCGCCGACCGAAGGACGGCTGGCGGGTTCCGCGCCGGACCTCCGGGCGTTCGGGGCGGGCGTCCTCGTGGCAGCGGCCAGGCTGGGGCCTGGCCACGCGGCCGCGATGTCGCTGAACATGCATAGACAGTACCGACCCGGCACCAGCGCTACCGACGCGGCCGATTCCGCGAGGTCATCACCTGACGACGCGCGGTGCTCGGCTGTCTCGGTGTCGTGGGCCGGTCGCTATAGTCCCGGTAGGCCTGGAGTCGGGTAGAGGACGAGGACGCATGCCAAAAGCGCTGATCACCGGTATCACGGGGCAAGACGGTCCCTACCTTGCCGAACTCTTGCTGTCCAAGGGCTACGAGGTGTTCGGTCTCATCCGCGGGCAGAACAACCCGAAGCGTGAGTTCGTCACCAGCATCGTGCCCGACGTCCAACTCCTGACCGGTGATCTCACCGACCTGTCGTCGTTGATGCGAGCGATGGAGACGGCGCAACCGGACGAGTTGTACAACCTCGGGGCGATCTCCTTCGTGGCGTATTCGTGGGAGAACGCCAAGGTGACCTCGGACGTCACGGGTTTGGGCGTCCTCAACATCCTCGAGGCGGTGCGCCTCTACAGCCACGACGACCCGCAACGGGTGCGCTTCTACCAGGCAAGCAGCTCGGAGATGTACGGCAAGGTCCAGGAGACCCCCCAACGCGAGTCGACTCTGCTGTGGCCGAGGTCGCCGTACGGTGTCGCCAAGGTGTTCGGCCACTACATGACGATCAACTATCGCGAGTCATACGGACTGCACGCGTCGTCGGGGATCCTCTTCAACCACGAGTCGCCTCGCCGCGGGCCCGAGTTCGTCACACGCAAGATCTCCACGGCGGTCGCCCGAATCGCCCTGGGACTGCAGGACACCCTGGCCCTGGGAAACCTCGACGCCCGCCGTGACTGGGGCTTCGCAGGCGACTACGTCAACGCGATGTGGCTCATGCTCCAACAGCCCGAGGCCGACGATTACGTCGTGAGCACCGGTGAGACGCACTCCATCAGGGAGTTCCTCGACCTCGCCTTCGCTCGGGTGAACATCGACAGTTGGGACAAGCACGTCGTCCAGGACCCTCGGTTCTTCCGACCCGCCGAGGTGGACCTGCTCATCGGCGATTCGAGCAAGGCGCGCGAGAAGCTCGGCTGGACTCCGTCGGTGGACTTCCCGCAGCTGGTGGCCATGATGGTGGACCACGATCTCGACGTCGCCCGACGTCGATAGGCGACTCGGTTGAGCAAGGCCCTCGTTACGGGGATCACCGGGCAGGACGGCACCCTGCTGAGTCGGCGTCTGGTCGCCGAAGGGCACGATGTCCACGGTCTGGTGCTCTCGGAGACCGAGGACACCATCGCGCGATTGCCGGCAGGAGTGACGTTGCACGCCGGGAACCTCGGCGACTCCGACCGAGTTCGGCAGGTCATACTCGAGGTCGCCCCGGACGAGATCTTCAACCTCGGGGGTCAATCCTCGGTGGCGACCTCGTGGCACGACCCGGTCGGGACGATGCAAGCCACCGCGATGGGCGCCTGCGCTGTGTTTCAGGGCGCGAGCGAGCTTCAAGAGCGCTCCGGGGAGTTCGTGAGGGTCCTCCAACCGTCGAGCGCGGAAATCTTTGGTTCGGCCGACCACGTGCCGCAGACCGAGGACACGGCGATCAGGCCCGTGTCGCCCTACGGCGTCGCGAAGGCCTCGGCTCACCACCTCGCGAAGGTGTATCGCGCACAGGGCTTGTTCGTCGCCGCGGTTATCCTCTACAACCACGAGTCGACGCTACGTCCCGACACCTTCGTGACCCGAAAGATCAGCAAAGGCGTGGCGCGCATCGCCGTCGAGGGCGGTGGCATGCTCGCCCTGGGCAACCTCGAGTCGTCACGCGACTGGGGGTGGGCCGAGGACTTTGTGGAGGCGATGCTGCGGGCCATCCGCCACGACCGCGCGGACGACTTCGTCGTTGCGACAGGGCAAGCCCACAGCGTCGAGGAGTTCGTCGCGGCGGCCTTCGCCCACGTCGGCATCGTCAACTGGCGCGACCATGTCACCGTCGACCCACGGCTTGTTCGGCCAACCGAGGCGGTTGTCCAGGTCGGCGACGCGAGCAAAGCACGGCGCGAGTTGGGCTGGTCGCCGACGGTGCCGTTCGCGCAGATCCCGGCGAGAATGGTGGAACACGATGTGCGGACCCAACGGGACCACATCACCTGACCGGTAGGCGATGGGAGCCTCGCCGGCCGAACGGGCCATTCGACGCCTCACCGACGAAGCTCGTTTAGGGTGCCGGTGCCATGCTCACCTGCGTGACCGCCACGCCCATCGGTGTGCTTTCGCCCGGGACCTCGCGCATCTTCGACGTGATGGTGATGTGCCGCAGGGCCGGTCCGCCCGGTTCGACGACTGCCACACCGTCCAGGGCCCACCAGCCGTCGGGCAGCTTGGTCCTCGTCGAGTCGATGACGCGGCCATCGAGCTTCAGTCCGACGCTCTGCAGGTCACGGTTATCGCTCACGTCACAGATCACGAAACGCACCCGATAGGTGCCCGCAGGCACTTGAGCCACCACGGAAGCCTCTGGAGCGCTCGTCCAACGCGCCCATCCCCCGCAGGATGGCCGGATCATTCCGAAGCCGTTCGAGGCGAATGATCGATCAGGCACGTCCTCGTTGGCGCGACGCAACGAGACGTCGAGATCGAACGGGGCCTGCGGGGTATTCATCAACGTGACGCCGTCGGCGCAGGGCTCGCCGGCGTGACACGGGAGGAAGGTGCTGGCCTCCGACGGATTGGCCGGCATCCGGGTACCGAGTATCGGCTTGAGCTGCGGTTGGCTCCCTGCCTGCAGACTCAGACTGACTGCTTGGCTATCGGCCACGCGCAGGACCTCTCGTCCGGACTTGTCGAGCACCGCGAGGGCAGTGGCACTGCGTCGGCAGCGCCACTCGTCGGTGAACGTCGGATAGCTGCTGCCGGGAGCGTTGACGATGGCGTGCATGCCAGTCGTGCACACGATGAAGACAGAGGTGCGGTCTTGCGTGACGACACGGTAGGCGACAGGGAGGTACCCGCCGCTCGGGCCGAAGGAATAGAGGTGTTGGAGCCTCTCGGACTCGTCGTACACCACGATGGGGCCGGTGGGATTGGCCTGTCTCGCAGCGACGACAGATGAGATCACCGACGACTGGAAATCGGACCATCCACGCCACATGAGCGCCTGTGCGCCGGTCGCGAACGCACTGGCAAAGAGCAACGAGCCAACAGCCAATGCCCCGACGACGCGAAGCGCCGCACCTCGCCGGAGCAAGGCATCGGCGATGCCAACCACGAGGATCACCGGGCCGAACTGAGCGAGTGAATGGACTCGGAGAGTGTCGTACCAGAAAGCTGAGAAGGTGATGTACGGGGCCAACGAGGCCGCCGTCCACACCGCGGATACCACCAGGATTCGAAGGGCCCAGTGGCGCACCGGTCGAGCTTCGGATTCCTTTACCGCGTGCCGGAGCGCGGCGAGGGATGCGCCGAGCGAGCACCCCAGCATCACTAGCCACGCGAGCACCGACAGGGTGGGCCGAGACATCGGCAAGGAGTCGCGAAGCGTGTTGAGCAGGTAGCCACCACTCTCCCAGGTGATGGCTTGGCGGACAGCTGCCAGGCCTTCGGGTGACAGCAACGACGTCTGAGTCGTCGCGACGAGTTGTTGGTAACTGCCCTCTCGCCGGGCCCCCACGAAAGCCAAGAACGCACAGGCGGCGATGACGGCCAGAAACCCCGACCACACGCGCAGGAGCTGTCTCCACGGGATTGGCCGCAGCAACCACACCAGAACGGGCGCCGCGGCTGCGACGAGATAGCCGTTCTCGTAGATGAGCAGGCCCGCCCCCGTCGACACGCCCGCCAGACCCGCGAGCAGGGGCCGGTTGCGCCGATGGGCGATCGCGGCAATCCCCAGCCCCGCCAGGAACAGTGCCGAGGACATCTGGATGTGCAGGCCCCGGTCGATGAGCGCACCGTCGGCGGCCGGGCTCAGTGCGAACGCCACGGCTCCGACCAGGCACAGGATCTCTCGGGACGACAGCAGTTCCCTGAGGTACAGCCGCGCTGCCATGGCTTTCGCGACGAAGCAGATGAATCCCAAGAGATTGGTCCCGAAGAAGGAGGTCCCATCGAGGATGAACCCCAGCTGGGCGGGCATCAGTTCCAGGGGGCGGCCACTATGAGAGCCCAGGGGGCTGTCCCCGCTGAGCCACCACGACGTGCTTCCTGTCTGGTAGGCGGGCAGCAAGCTCCACCCTTCGACGAGCGGCAGCCTGTGCCAACCCGCAACAGTCCACAGGACGGCCCCGGTGAGCGCGATGGCGGCCATGGAGAGCCAGGCACCCTGGCGCGGTCGGAGCGTGACCCTGTCGTTCATGTCCATCCCTGTGCGACGTCGAGTTCTCGGCACGGCTTGAGGCAGCGTATCCAGATGGCCACCCCGAAGCCTTGGGGCTCGACGGTGGCGACCCCGATGATCTGGGCGGAGGCCGGGGCCCCGGCGAACGCCCGGACTACAACGCCGGCGCGGCGGGCGCTTGCGGTGCGAGCGCGAGGAACTCGTCGTACTCCCTGACGTAGTCGTTCGCGTCGTACGGCAACGATGCGAACACGGCCAAGAGGGCGTCGGGGGTGTACTTGTACTGCGTGCCCCACGTCATCGCCGGCATGTAGAGGCCGATCGACGGATCGCCGAGTACGACCTCAGCGCGTCGCTGACCGTCGTCGACGATGCAGTTCACCGAACCGCGCAGGCAGACAAGGACCTGCTCGCAGCGTCGGTGCGCATGCTCACCGCGCACGTCGGACGAGGGCACGTCGAACACCGCGAAGAACCGTCGAGGAACGAACGGCAGACCGTCGGCCATTTCCACGGCGGCCAACGACCCACGCATGTCCGTGGCGACGCGCACGCTGACCAGCTGAGCCGAACCGATCGGGGGGTCGAGTGCTCCGAGCGACGGTTTAGTGATCGGTGCCGACGGCGCCGGACTGCGCTCGCTGACGTAGCCGACGATCCGGGCCGGGTTTCCGGTCACCACGGCGTTGGCGGGCACGTCGTGGGTGACCACTGCCCCGGCACCCACCATGGCGCCGCGGCCGACCCGCAGGCCGGGGAGCACGACGGCCCCTGCACCGATCGAGGCTCCCGTGCCGATGACCGTCTGGAGGAAGCTCTCTGGGTACTGCTTGGACCGGGGGAACCGGTCATTGGTGAAGGTGGAGTTGGGGCCGAGGAAGACGTCGTCCCCGACCCTGAGTCCATCCCACAACTGGACTCCGGACTTGACGGTGACCCGGTCGCCGAGCACGACGTCGTTCTCGATGAAGACGTGGTCGTTGATGTTGCAGTCCGAGCCGATCCGAGCTCCAGGCAGAACGTGTGCGAAGGCCCAGATCCGGGTGCCGGCGCCCACCTGCGTCGACTCGCAGATCCCTCGCTCGTGGACGAAGAAACTCATGGTCAGCTGGCCTCCTGCCGGCGGCGTGCGGCCCCGTTGGTGATGAGTCGTCCGCCGAGGAACGTCAGCGGAGCGGTGACGAGGACCACGGCCCCCGAGTACTGTTTGGGCATACCGGCATCGAGCATGGCGTGCATGACGAGCCATCCAACGGCGAACACCGCGACGTAGAGGGCGGCATACGTGAGCTTCGATCGGAGGTCCATCCGAACTCCGTAGACCATCTTGTCGGCGAGGTAAATCGCGAGGACGATGCCGGCGAGGAAGACGATCGGATAGGCCACCTGAGGGGGTATCACCAGCGCCAACAAGGACAGCGCCAACCCGGTGACCAGCGTGTTGAGTCCCCCGGCAAGGACGAAGCGCACGGCCTGGGCACTGAATTCGCGGCGGTCATCGCTCATCGAAGGTCCACTGGCGCATGGTGATGGCGTGCGGGCGGCTCTTGGAGTTCTCGTAGGTGCGGGCGACATAGGCGCCGACGATGCCGAGCCCGAGCAACAACGAGAACGTCGACATCGCCATGGTGATCATCAACGGGGTGTAGCCAGGCTCCGTGATGTGCCCGGTCAGCCAGGACACCAACACGACCAGTCCGACCACGGCCGTGAGGGCCGAACCGACGGCACCGATGAGCAGCAGCAGCATGATGGGGATGTTGGTGAAGGCGAACACCGAGTCCATGAGGTAACGCAGCCTCTTGCGAAAGGTCCAGGCTGAACGCCCCGAGGGCCGAGGCAGGCGCTCGTAGGGGACCTCGTGGCGGCGGTAGCCCACCCAGTACAGCAGCCCGACGAGCGAGGATTGGGACTCGTTGAGGGACACGAGGTCCTCGGCCACCTCCCGGGTGCACCCGAACACGTCCACGCCGCCGCGCGGAATGTCGCGGTTGATGACCTTGCGGTAGAACCACCAGAACGCCTTCGACGACATCGTCGTCACGCCCGGGTCGGCCCGTCGTTCGCGGCGTCCGACCACGACGTCGGCGCGCCCGGCTGCGAGCTCGGCGAAGAAGGCTCCCATGAGCTCCACCGGCTCTTGCAGGTCGGCTGCCATCACGCCGAGATAGCTGCCGCGGGAGGCCACGATCCCGGTCTTGATGGCGGCGAACGAGCCGAAGTTGCGCGAGTGCGAGAGCAGCTGGCTGCGCAGCGCGGCGGCCGGCAAGATGTCGCGTAACACCGCGAGGGAGGAGTCGGGGGACCCGTCCACGACGAAGACGGCCTCCAGCGCTCCATCGAGGTTCTCCTGCAGCGCCCCAAGGCGGGCGACGACCTCGCGAAGCGTGTCGGCATTGCCGTACACGGGGATGATCACCGAGTAGGTGATCCCCCCCTCGGCCGGGTCAGTCACCGGCGAAGGACGCGAGGGCACCTGCAACCCTGTTCACCTCATCGTCGGTCAGCTCGGGGAACAGCGGCAGCGACAGCACTTCCGCCGCGAGGCGTTCCGTGACGGGCAGGGCGACCTCGCGATACTCGGGCGCGTATGCCGGCTGCCTGTGGTCGGGTACCGGGTAGTGGACGTCGGTGCGAATCCTCCACCGGGACAGGTGCGCCTGCAGGTCGGCGCGTCGTGGACATTCGACGACGGCGAGATGCCCTACGTGGCCGGGGCCGGACGCGTCGAGGACGCGGACGTGCGCTGGGGCGCTGGCGCGATAGGTCTCGATGATCTCCCGGCGACGCGCGTTCCAGCCGTCCAAGAGGGGGAGCC
The DNA here is from genome assembly GCA_037045045.1 of Dermatophilaceae bacterium. Taxonomy (GTDB): domain Bacteria; phylum Actinomycetota; class Actinomycetes; order Actinomycetales; family Dermatophilaceae; genus Phosphoribacter. The sequence continues at coordinate 903,158 of JBAOHL010000005.1, read as the reverse complement.
TGGCCCGCAGCACGGCCGCCTGGAGTTCGTCGAGTCTGGAGTTGCTCCCGCCGGTCTGCTCAACGTGGTATTTCTCGGCCCAGCCGTACTGCCGCAGCCGGGTCACGCCATCCGCGACGTCGGCTCGGTTCGTGCAGACCGCGCCGCCGTCGCCCAACGCCCCGAGGTTCTTCGTCGGGTAGAACGACATCGCACCGACGTCCCCGATGGTGCCCACCCGACGGTTTGCCCGGAGCGCGCCGAGCGCCTGGGCGCAGTCCTCGACGACAACCGCCCCGTTTTCGTGCGCCCAGCTGCCGATGTCTTCGAGGTCAGCAGCGCGCCCGTACAGGTGCGTGATGACGACCGCCCCGATGTCCGGCTCCCACGCCGATTCGACCGTCTGCCGAGACAGGCAGTGGGTGATCGGGTCGACGTCGGCATACCGCACCGCATAGCCCGCGGTCCTGGCAGCCACCGTCGTATACCCACCCGCATTGGCCGCCGTGAGAACGCTCCGGCGATCCCGCGGCATCGTGGCGCGCAACGACAACTCTAAGGCGTCGGTTCCGCTGGCCACGGGGACCACGAAGGCGGCGCCCAGGTAGTCGGCCAGTTCGTCGGCGAACGCACGACCCTGCGGCCCGAGGACGAACCATCCGGACTCAACGACTTCGCGGATCCGCTCGTCCAAGGCCTCTCTTTGTGCCAGGACCGCCCGCCCGAGGTCGTTGAAGGGCACCCAGGTCTCGTCAGCCAGGACCTGCCTCCTCCGCGCCGCCCGCGAGGGCAACCACCCTTGTCGTGGCGAGCCTAGCGGAGCGCCTCGGTGCTTCCCGGCAGGCCCGCCTGGGTGCGTCCTCACCGCGGACGGGAGCCGAGCGATCTGACGTGCGTGTCGAGGTGAGGATCCGCGGGCCGGCCCACCCCCTTAGGTATGCTGCGCCGCGTGTCGAGTTCCCCGCAGGTGACGGTGGGTCCGTCGAGAGGCACTGCTCGATTCGAGGTCGCGGTTCGGTCGGCCGCGCTGCGCCTCGTGCCGCAGTGGCGCGAACCCGAGCCGACACCTGCGGCCCAACCCTCGCGGGTGCGTTCCGTGGCTCGGCGAGTTGTGCAGGCGACGTTCCGCAGATCGTGGCCAACCGTCGCTCCGGTGGCCAGCCGTGGTCGCGACTACCTGGACCGGCCCACCCAGGAGTCGCTGCGGAAGCTCCATCGGGAGGTCTCCACGCTCTCGTCGCTCTTGGCGGAGCTCACCACGCAGTTCGACACCCATCGTTGCGAGGTCTGGGCGGTCGAGCGCGACCACGACAGCCGACTGCGCGCGATCACGGAGGTCGCCAGCGCGGCCGCCACCCGCCAGGCCATCCCGTTGAGTGGTGGCCGTCTGCTCGTGCGGACTTCTCTCGGTTACGTCACCTGCGACGACTCCGATCCCGGAACCATCCTGATGCTCTTCGAAGGCGACGGCTGGGAGCCCGGCACGCGCCGCGTTCTGGAACGTCTCCTCTCGCCGGGTGATACCTATGTCGACGTGGGCGCCAACGTCGGGATCCACGTCCTCGCGGCATCGGCCGCCGTCGGCCCGCGGGGGCTGGTCGTGGCCATCGAGCCATTCCCGCGGACCTACGAACTGCTCATCGAGACGGTGTGGCTCGGGGGTTACCGCACCCGGGTAGAAGCGCATCGGTGTGCAGTGGCCGATGCACCTGGCCAGAGCGAACTTTTCCTCGGCCCATCCTCTGGCGAGCATTCGCTGATTGCCCACGCACACGGCGGTGAGTCCGTCGCGGTCCCGCTGCGAACGTTGGACGACATCGTCGGTGATCGCCCGGTCACGGTCGTGAAGATCGACGCCGAGGGCGGGGAGCTCGGAGTGCTGCGCGGTGCGTCCAAGCTCCTTGCCGCGAATCCCGGACTCGCCCTGGTCGTGGAGTTCGCTCCATCCCACCTCGAGGTGGCGGGTGAGTCGACCGCCGGCTGGCTGGGGGCGTTCGAGGCGCACGGCCTCGTCTTCGCGGCGGTCGACGAGGTCACCGGCGAGGTGGGCGCGATCGGCGTCGAGGAGCTTGAGAGTCGCTACTCGGTCAACCTCGTGTTCGCCGCAGCGGATTCCGACGTCTGGACCCGGCTGAGCACGACCCCACCAGAACCGGTCACCGTCCCGGGGCCACCGCCAGCGGCGGCGCACCCGTCTGTCGCCTGATGCCTCCGATGACTGGGGCCCAGGTGCCGGCTGGTACTGTCTAAAAGCCCGTGCAGATCGCATCGGAGTCGAGCACGTCGGGAAACTGGTACTCGGGACTTTGCCCTCGGGAGTGCAGGTGAATCGCGTCTTCGTGGCAGAGCCGACGATGGCCGGAAACGAGAAGGCCTACGTCCTCGATTGCCTGGATTCGGGCTGGATCTCGTCGAACGGCAAGTACATCCCACTGTTCGAAGACGCCTTCGCCGCTTTCGCGGGTTCTCGCTATGCAGTGGCCACCAACAACGGCACCACGGGCTTGCACTTGGCGCTCACAGCCCTCGGGATCGGTCCTGGCGACGAGGTCATCGTTCCCACCGTCACCTATATCGCCAGCGCCAACGCGGTGCGGTATTGCGGGGCCGAGGCGGTCCTCGTCGACGTCACCGAAGACGGCCTGCTGCTGGACCCCGCCGCGGTGGAACGCGCCATCACGCCGCGGACGAAGGCCATCATGCCCGTACACCTGTACGGGCGTCCGGCCGATCTCATGGTTCTTGGCGATATCGCTCGCAAGCATGCCCTCGCTGTCGTCGAGGACGCTGCCGAGGCTCACGGCGCCGAGGTCGAAGGTCGGCGCGTCGGCAGCATCGGGACGTGCGGCGTCTTCAGCTTCTTCGGCAACAAGATCCTCACCACCGGTGAGGGGGGGATGGTCACCACGGACGACGCGGAACTGGCCGCGAGGCTTCGGCTACTCCGGGGGCAGGGCATGGACCTCTCCCGCCGCTACTGGTTTCCGGTCGTCGGATTCAACTACCGGATGACGAACATCGAGGCGGCCATCGGACTTGCCCAACTCGAGCAGGTCGACCGCCTGCTGGCTGGCCGAGCTCGGTTATCGGCATGGTATGACGCAGCGCTGGCGCCGCTCGATGGCGCCCTCATCCGCCCCAGCCAAGCTCCGGGTACCAAGACCGTCTGCTGGATGTACACGGTCTACCTGCGTCAAGGGGGTACGGCTGAGCGAGACCATGTCATGGCCAGGCTCGACGAAGCCGGGATCGAGACGCGACCGGTGTTCTATCCGCTGCACCAGATGCCTCCCTACGCGCGTGTCGGCGACTTCCGGGTAGCCGACACGTGGGCCGCTCGGGGGATTAACCTGCCAACCCACCTGGCGCTCGGCGAAGCCGAGGTCGACCGCGTCGCCGCTGCACTGTCCAGTGCTCTGCGTGCATGAGAGTCGCTTTGTGCTCCACCGTCGTGCCCTTCGTGAAGGGCGGGGTCCGCAATATCGTCGAATGGCTCGAGGACGAGTTGCGACGTGCCGGCCACGAAGTCGAAAGGGTCTACCTCCCCGAGGTCGACCATCGTGACGTGCTCTGCGATCAGATGGCCGCGTTTCGCTGGATTGACCTGAGCGCCGCTGACCGGGTCGTGTGTTTCCGTCCACAGGCCCACCTCATCAGGCACCCGCACAAGATCCTCTGGTTCATTCATCACCTGAGGACGTACTACGACCTGTGGGGCCATCCCGGGATCGGTCCACTGCCCACAGCGCGCAACCACGCCTTCCGGGACACCCTGCGCGCCATCGACACCGCAGCCCTGTTGGAGGCCGAGCGGGTCTTCACGAACTCCCAAGTCGTCAAAGATCGGCTGAGGCAGTTCAACGGGATCGACTCCGAGGTCCTCTATCCGCCGCTGCACCGTCCCGAGCGGTTCTCCTGCCGGTCCTTCGGCGAGGAAGTGGTCTACGTGAGCCGCATCGAGCGGCATAAGCGTCAACACCTGCTCGTCGAAGCGCTGGCCCATACCCAGACCCCGGTGAAGGTACGCCTGTGCGGGGTGGGCTCGGATCGCCAATACTCGTCCGCAATCATGGACACAGCGAGGCGCCATCGGCTGGGCGAGCGCTTCACCTTCGACAACCGGTGGATCGGCGAGGACGAGAAGGCCGAGATCCTCGCGGACAGTCTCGCCGTGGCGTACCTCCCTGTCGACGAGGACTCCTACGGCTACCCCGTTCTCGAGGGCGCGCACTCCGGTAAGCCTGCGATTACGGCGTCCGACGCCGGCGGAGTCCTGGAGTTCGTCTCACACGGGGACAACGGTTTCTGCACCGACCCCGACCCGGTTGCGATCGCCGGCGTGCTCGACCAGCTCTACCGGGACCGTCTGCTCGCGGCGGAGATGGGCCACGCTGCTCGCGAACGCGTCGACGACCTGGGGATCTCGTGGCCGAGGGTCATCGATCGGTTGATGGCATGAAGGTGCTCGTCGTGTCGAACATGGCCCCCTTCGTCTGGGGTGGCGCGGAGCAGCTGGCCACCCATCTGGTGGAGCACCTCGAGCGTGCGGGTCACGAGGCCGAGCTCATGAGAATCCCCTTCGCCTGGGAACCCGCGCATCGCATCCCGACCCAGATGGTGATGACCCGCCTGCTGGAAATCGAGAACGTCGACCGGGTCGTCGCACTGAAGTTCCCGGCGTACCTCGTCAGGCACCCGAACAAGGTGCTGTGGCTGGTCCACCAGTATCGGCAGGCGTACGACATGTGGGACAGCGGCATGACCAACTTGCCCCCAGGGGAGGCCGGAGAGGCCCTTCGGCGGGTCATCATCCGCGGTGACCGCACGGCATTCGACGAGTGCGCGACGATCTTCACGATCTCCGACGTCGTCCAGCGGCGGCTGCAGCACTACGCCGGGCGGCGAAGCGAGGTCATGCGCGCGCCGCTCAACGACCCCGAGTTGTTCCCGGGGGGCGCGCGCGGGGGCTACGTCTTCGCGGGTGGCCGGGTCAACGCGATGAAGCGGCAGGCGTTGCTCGTCGAGGCGATGGCTCACGCGGATCCCAGGGCGCGTCTGGTCGTCGCGGGACCACCGGACAGCCCGGCCGACGCCGAGGCGCTGCGTCACACCGTCGAGCGGCTCGACTTGGGCTCTCGCGTCACCCTCGACCTGCGCTTTCTCACCCGGCGGGAGTACGCGAAATACGTGTGCGGGGCGTCTGCCGTCGCCTATATCCCCCTCGACGAAGACTCCTTCGGATACGTCTCGATGGAGGGAGCTACCGCCGGCAAGGCCCTCGTCACGACCACCGACTCCGGGGGCGTCTTGGCCCTCGTCCAGGACGGCGTCACCGGTTGGGTTGCCGAACCCGAGCCCCTCCATCTGGGTGACGTGCTGTCCCAGGCGATCTTCTCCCCCCTCTCGGCGCGATTCGGGGCAGCGGCCCGCGAGACGTGGCTCGGCCTCGGCATCTCCTGGGAACGCACGGTCGAACGGTTGACATCGTGAAGATCCTCTTCTTTACCCCGACGGCAACCGCCTCCGCGATCGCCGGGGTGTCCGAACAGGTCGTCGGCGCGCTCATCGAGGACGACCACCGGGTGACCGTCGTGCGATGCGAAACCCCGGACGAGCTGCGCCAGCCCGGCCGAGAGTTCGGTCATCCGATCATCGACTGGACGGATGACGAGGCAGTTAACAAGGCCCACGCCGAGTGTGATGCCGCGGTGTTCCAAATCGGTGACCACTACCCTTTCCACGCGGGCGCCGTCCATTGGCTGGACGTCCTCAGCGGCCTGGTGTGCATCCACGACTTCTTCCTCGGGAATCTCTACCTCGGGTGGCATCACGCGACCGGTCGGCACGATCTGCACCTCGTTGAGTCCCTCTACGGGGAGCAGGTGTCGAGGCGCTTCTTCGAGGCCGCGGCACGTGGCGGAGAAGCTTTCGTCGAGTTCGCTGCCGAGGGCGCCCCGATGACAGAGTGGATCGGCGGCATGGCAAGCGGCGCGATCGCCCACAGTGGCTGGGGGGTGCCTCGGCTCGCGGCGGCCACGCCTGGGCACGTCGCAATCACTCCGCTTCCCTTCGTCCGTCCGCTCCCCGAACGTCGGGAGGTGAGGGGCCGAGGCGAGGAGGATCCACTCGTCCTGGTCACCATCGGGCGAGCGAACGCGAATAAACGCCTCGCTCAAGTCATCGAAGCCATTGGACGCGATTCCTTGCTCAGGCGGCTGGTGCGCTACCGGCACGTGGGCTTTGCCGAGCCGTCGATGGAGCGTGAGCTCGGGGAACTGGCGCGAGCCCGAGGTGTCGACTTCACCATGGTCGGCCACGTCGATGACGCGCAGCTTGCTTCGGCCCTCGACGAGGCTCATGCGGCATCGTGTCTTCGTTACCCGGCCCTGGAAGGGGCCTCCGCCTCGCTGCTCGACGCCCTTGTGGTGGGCCTGCCCACCCTGGTGACCGATGTCGGTTCGTATGCCGAACTCCCGGCCGACGTCGTGATCAAGATCCCGCCCGATGAGGAGATCCCCGCGCTCACCGCCGCCCTGCATCTACTCGTGGCTGATCCGCCGAAGGCAGCGCTCATGGGGCGAGCCGGACAGGACTGGGCCTACCGGAATGCCGATCCCCATCGATACGCGAGGGTGCTCGTGGACAATCTCGAGGACTCGATGCGCATCGCCCCCGTGCTGCGCGCCATGCGGCGAGCCACCGGTCTGCTGTCGGAGTGGCAGGCTGACCGCACCGTCGTGCGGGACGAGGAGTTCTGGGGACCCCTCGGCATCTTCTCGGCAGTCCTGGACTCCGAGCGTTGAGCGCGGTGGACCGCACCCTTCGCATCGTCGTGCTCGGGACCGGGGGCCACGCCCGAAGCTGCCTCGACGCGGTCACCGACCAGGACCTCGACATCGTCGGCTGCGTCGGCGCCCAACCCACAGGGGCCCTGCCGGCGCCGTACTTGGGCGGCGACGAGGTATTGCCCACACTTCGGGAGCAGGGCGTCGGCCGCGCCTTCGTGGCGATCGGCGACAACGCCCGGCGTGCAGCGGTCACGGCGGAGTTGCTCGCGATGGGTTTCGAGCTGGCGAGCTTCGTCGCCACCACCGCGCGCGTCGCTCCCACGGCCAGGCTGGGCGCCGGGAGCGCTGTCATGCACCATGCTTACCTCGGTCCGCATTCGACGCTCGGTGACGGTGCCATCCTCAACACCGCAGCCACTGTTGACCACGACTGCGTCGTCGGGTCCATGTCCCATGTCGCCCCTGGGACTCACCTAGCCGGCACGGTGGTCGTCGGCGACGGGGCTTTCCTCGGGGTCGGGACCTCGGTCATCCCCGAAATGGAGATCGGGGAGTGGGCCATCGTCGGCGCGGGTTCGGTCATTGTCCGCCCCGTCCGACCCCACGCCCGGGTCGCGGGAAATCCGGCCCGTGACATCGGAAAGGGACCTCGCATCGCGGATCGATGAGTGTCGTTCGTGGCCCGTGCCCGGGGAGGACCTAGAGTGACGGCCAAGCGCACGTGAGGAATCCACATGAACGGGCACGTCGCCGGGAGTGAGGGTCGCAGGGAAGCGATCGTCCCGGCCGCCGCGACCGATACCGGCCAGCGGCGCCGGAATCGTGGCCAATATCTACTGACCGCTCTGCTCACCGCGATCGCCACCGCGCTAATGACGAGATTGTGGCGTGCCGACCTCTCGGCGCCGTTCTTCTACGAGGGCGACTCGGTCTCCAGCGCGGCCCATGTCAAGGCGACCCTGGAGTACGGCTGGTACGAATACCAACCTGATCTCGCCGCACCGGTCGGGCAGGTCTACCACGTCTTCCCGTTCTCCGACAACCTCCATCTGGCGCTCATGCGGCTCGTGCCAACGGACGCGTTGCATTGGCCGATTGTGTTCAACTCTTACTACCTTCTCGCGTTCCCGGCCTGCGCCGTCGCGGCGTTGTGGTTCTTCCGACGGGTCGGGCTGGCGGCCTGGACCGCGGTCCCGTTCGCCGTGCTCTTTGCCGTGGCGCCATACCACTTCGTCCGCAGCGAGAATCATTTCTTCCTGGCGGCCTACTTCACGGTGCCGCTCGCGCTCGCGCCCATCGTCGACGCCGTGCGCGGACTCCCCCTGTGGGGCCCGCGCCCGGGGGCGACGGGGTGGACTCGCTGGCTTACGGGGTCGGCCGCCCTGAACGCGCTGTTGCTCGCGGCAGTGGCCACCGCGACGGCCTATTACGCCGTCCTCGCCGGGGTCCTGCTCGCGGGTGCCGGGCTCGGTGCCTTCGTACGCACTCGGTCCTGGAAGCGTCTGGCTGGTGTCGCTGCGGCGATCGCGTTCACCCTCGCGGTCCTCGTCGTCAACGTCCTGCCCGACGTCCTGTATTCACGCAGCCACCCCGGCGCTGCGGATGCCTTCGTCCGGCAGCGGGGCGAGACCGAGATTTACTCGTTCAAGCTGGCCTCCCTGCTGTTGCCCGCTCCCGGCCACCCGATCCCCCTGCTGGCCAAGGTCAGGGCCTGGTATGACAGCCAGTACCCGCTCGCCTCGGAATTGCCGGCCTTGGGTACCTTCGCTGGCGTCGCCTTCGTGCTCGTCATCCTCGTCTGGTTCGTCCGGCTCGTCACCGTCGCCGAGACCGGCCCGCTGGCCCTCGTCGCGGCACCCGACCGTCGAACCGTCGCCGATTTGAGCTACCTCACGCTGTTGGCGTTCCTCTGCGCCACCATGGGGGGGTTCGGGACGTTCGTCTCCTTCGTCTCGACCTCCGTGCGCGGCTGGAATCGGATGGCCATCTTCATGTCGGCCATGCTGCTCGCGGTCCTCGGCCTCGTCCTGCAAGGGATGCTCGGCGCGTTCGAGCGACGCCGAGCGCAGCGAACCGGCCGACAGCGACTGAGCGTGCGGGTCGTCGCTGCCGCCTGCCTCGTGCTCGCGGGCGTGTTCGACCAGAGCCTGGCCATGGCGGTGCCCCCGTATGCCGCGTCCCACGCCTCCTGGCGCAGCGACGAGGCGTTCGTCCGGGACTTGGAGCACCGACTTCCCGACCGTGCCATGGTCTTCCAAGTTCCCTACGTCGCCTTCCCGGAAAGCGGCATGGATCTCGGCGTGTTCGACGCCGACCAACTGAAGCTGTCCCTGCACTCCACGAGGCTGAGGTGGTCCGGCGGGTCCTTCAAGGGCCAACCGGATACCCAATGGCAACCCAAGGTCAGTGGCTTGCCTGCCGACCAGGCGGTGCGGTTGTTGGCGGCATTGCAGTTCGACGCCGTCGTCATCGACCGCAACGCGACCAAGGATCGAGGCGCGGCCTTGGAGGCGGCATACACGGCTGCGACGCGGGCCACCGGGCAGGCCAGCGCGGACGGTCGATGGGTGGTCTTCCCCTTGGACCGGCCCCGTGCCCAACTCCAGGGAAGCGCGAGCCCGGCACAGATCGCCGACCTGCGCGAGCGGGTCTTGCGGGGGGAGGTTTGACCCCCGCCGAGGCCCAAGAGGACGCCGGGCGCAGCGCCGGAGGTCCGGCGCCGTACGGTGGGTCGGCAGACATGGACGAGCACCGTCGGGAGGGCGCGTGACCAGCGTGCTGCTCGACGCGACAGCCCTGCCGGCCGACCGGGGCGGGGTCGGCCGCTACGTGGATGCCCTCGTCGCCCACCACGACCGGATGGGTGTCCAACTGCACGTGGTCGCCCAGTCGCGAGATCGCGACCACTACCTCGGCTATCTGGACCCCGACCGAGTGCATGTCGCTCCCCGGCACATCGAGCCCGTCCCGGTTCGCCTCGCCTGGGAGCAGCTCGGCCTGCCCGCCCTCGTGCGGCGCCTGCGGCCCGACGCGCTCTTCGGCCCGCATTACACGACGCCGCTGCTCACCGCGGGCCCGCGCTCGGTGCCGGCCGTCGTGACGCTGCACGACGCGACGTTCTTCAGCCACCCCGAGGTCCACACGGCATTCAAGCGACGCTTCTTCACCACGTGGACGAGGCTCTCGGCGGGGCGTGCCGCGGCGCTCGTGGTGCCGAGTGCGGCAACCCGCGACGAGGTCGTCACGCACACCGGCGCCGATCCCGCGCGTTTTGTCGTCATCCCGCACGGGGTCGACCACGAGCGGTTTCGACCGCCGTCGGCCGAACAAGTCGCCGCGGCTCGGGCCTGGGCCGGGGTGGGCCCGCACGCGGCATACCTCGCCTTCCTCGGCACCCTCGAACCCCGCAAGAACGTCCCCGCCCTCGTGCGGGCCTTCGTCGAGGTATGCCGTGAGCGTCCGAACCCGCCGGACCTCGTCCTGGCCGGTGGCCGGGGATGGGACGGGGACATCGAGCCGGCCGTGGCCGCGGCGCCCGATGGCCTGGCGGTCCGGCGCCCCGGGTTCATCCCCGACGAGCTTGTCGCCGGGTTCCTCGGCGGCGCGACCGCCGTCGTCTATCCGAGCCTCGGCGAGGGATTCGGGCTGCCGGTCCTGGAAGCCATGGCATGCGGCGCCCCGGTGCTCACCACCCGACTGCTGGCACTTCCCGAGGTCGGTGGGGATGCCGTCGCGTATGCCGCCTCCCCGGCCGTCGCCGACATCGCTGCCGCCCTGCGTCGGTTGCTCGACGACGAGCGCTGGCGAGCCGACTTGCGCGAGGCCGGCGTGCGCCGGGCCCGGGAGTTCACCTGGGAGGCGTCGGCACGGGCACACGGGGCGGTGTTGGCCAGGGTCGCCCGCCGGGGCAACCCTGGCGGACGGGAGGCCGCGAGGTGAGCGTTCACGCTGTCACCGTGACCTACGACTCGGGTGGACATCTCCCGGCCTTCCTCGACTCGGTGCCGGCCGCCAGCGTCGAGCCCATCGCCGTCACCGTCGTCGACAACGGGTCCCACGACGGGGCGCCGCAACGGGCCGCCGAGCGCGCCGGGGTGAGCCTCACCGTCAACGAAGCCAATCTCGGGTACGGCGCGGCGGCGAACGTCGGCGCCCGCGGCGGCGACGAGCCCTGGATCCTCGTCGCCAACCCCGACATCGTCCTCACGCCCGGCAGCGTCGATGCGTTGCTTCAGACCGCGGATCGCTGGCCCCGGGCGGGCGCGCTCGGGCCGGTGATCCACACCCCGGACGGCATGCTTTACCCGTCGTCCCGGCAGATCCCGTCGATCGGGCGAGGCATCGGGCACGCCGTCTTCGGCTGGATCTGGCCCGCCAACCCCTGGACGGCGGCATACCGGCGCGAGCGTGGAGACCCCGTGGAAGGGCCCACCGGCTGGGTCTCCGGATCGTGCCTGCTCGTCCGCCGCGAGGCGTTCGAGCGCGTCGGGGGGTTCGACGAGGGGTACTTCATGTACTTCGAGGACCTCGATCTGTGCGAGCGCATCGCCAAGGCCGGCTGGCAGGTCGTGTACGCACCGGCCGCCGTGGTCGTGCATGAAGGAGGGCACTCCACGACCTCCCGCCGGGATGCCATGGCCCGGGCCCATCATCGAAGCGCCTACCGGTACCTCGCCACCCGATATCCCGGACCCCGTCATCTGCCCCTGCGGATGGTGTTGGGCTTGGGCCTGTGGGGCCGCTACCACCTGTCCAAGCTCGTCACCGGGATCTCCCGAGGGGCCATCCCCACTCGTCGGGTCACGGGGAGGTAGCGCGCCGCCCCGACGTCGGAACTCGGCAGGCTTCCGGGTCGGGTCGTTCGCGCCCTCCTGCGGAGCACGGCGTTACCCGAATGTGACTTCTGCACGCGCTTGCCATACCGTGGACGGGCAGATCCCGATCACGAAGAGGTTCCCTTGTTTTCGCACGCCCATCGGCCCGTCGGCCGCCACCGCCGCACCAGCTCGGCCCTCCCGCGTTGGGCTGCGCCCCGCGCGCTCGTGGCCCGGGCCGGCGCGCTCGGCGCGACCGGGGTGGTCGCGGCGCTGCTGGTCAACGCTGCCCCGGCCCCCGCGTTGCCGGCGGACCCCACCAACGAGGCCGTCGTCGAGGCGGCCCTGGCGGTGCGCCTGGACGGCGTGTCGCGCGGATCTCGCAGCGCCGACCGCCTCGTCGTCGGCGGGACCGGGCCGTCCTCCGTGGCGGCGACAACGGTGGTGACGGTCGACGCGGGCGTCGTCGCGCTAACCGACGCGCTCGAACCGTTGGGTGTGCCCGTGCCCATGGCAGCGGCCCCGCCCGACCCGCCACCGGCCCCCGTCGCGCCTGCGCCCGCCGGACCGGCCGGGCTCGATGTCACCTCGTTCGCCGCCGGTGGGGCAGCTCTCGGCCTGCGGGCCACAGCCTCGCGGGTCTACTCGGCGGTCCGGTCTGCCTTCGACATCGGCTCGTTCAGCGGGTACCGCGGCGGCGATCAGGATCACGGCTCCGGCAAGGCCGTCGACGTGATGATCTCGAGTTCGGCTCAGGGCGACGCCGTCGCGGCCTTCGTCCTGGCCCACGCCAAGGAACTCAACGTCAAGTACGTCATCTGGCGCCAGCGGATCTACAACATGGACCGCCCCGGGTGGCGGGGCATGGCCAACCGCGGGAGCGCGACGGCCAACCACTACGACCACGTGCACATCTCGGTCAACTGAGCCGGTCCGCGGCCACCGCCGAGGGAGGGCTTGTTCGTCATCGGCCTTCGGGACGCGCAACTGACCTCACGCCGACCACGTCGAGGCACTTGCGTCGTGTCGCGCCACTTGCCTCGTGTCGGGGCACTTGCGTCGTGTCCGGGCACTTGCGTCGTGTCCGGGCACTTGCGTCGCGCCGTGGCAGGTCGGTCCTGCCAGGACGAGCCCTTACTGCCAGGATGCCAGGATGCCAGGATGAACGGACGAACGGACGAACCCGGCCATCCGACTCAACCGGCGGAATCGCCGCTCAGCGCTCCGGTCAGTACCGCGGCATCGTCGACACCCGCCACCCGCCGGCACCCGGGCCCCGAGAACCCAACCGCGACGACGGGTGCCACCACTGCGAGGGGGCGCGCCGCGGCGGCGGCCCGACCCGGCCACCGAAGCCGAGGAACAACGCCCCGAGGATGGCGATCTCTTCGTCGCTCGGACTGCCGCAAATGAACTCGACGACCGGCGGCGCGACAGGCGCCTCGGGTGGCTGGGCGCTCACAGCGGAATATTCCCGTGCTTCTTGGGCGGCAGCGACTCCCTCTTGGTCCGCAGCGCATGCAGGGCGTGGGTCACCAACCGACGGGTGCTCGACGGGCTGATCACGCTGTCGATGTAGCCGCGCTCAGCGGCGACGTAGGGGTTGGCCAGCGTCTGTTCGTAGAGCGTGATGAACTCGGCCCGAGCCGCCTCGACGTCCCGACCCTCCGCGGCGGCCTGGGCCAATTCCTTGCGGTAGAGGATGTTGACCGCGCCCTGGGCCCCCATGACGGCGATCTGGGCGGTCGGCCACGCGAGGTTGAGGTCGGCGCCGAGGTGCTTGGAGCCCATGACGTCGTACGCCCCGCCGTAGGCCTTGCGGGTGATAACGGTGATCTTCGGGACCGTTGCCTCGGCATACGCATAAATGAGCTTGGCGCCGCGACGGATGATGCCGTTCCATTCCTGGTCGGTGCCGGGCAGGAAGCCGGGGACGTCGACGAAGGTCAACACCGGGACGTTGAACGCGTCGCAGGTGCGCACGAATCGCGCGGCCTTCTCCGAGGCGTCGATGTCCAGGCACCCGGCGAACTGCATCGGCTGATTCGCGACGATGCCCACCGGCAGCCCGTCGATGTGGGCGAACCCGCAGAGGATATTCGGGGCGAACATCGCGTGGACCTCGAGGAACACCTCGTCGTCGACGACATGGGCGATGACGTCGTGCATGTCGTAGGGCTGGTTCGGCGAGTCGGGGATGCACGAGTCGAGCCACTGGTCGGTCTCGGTCGTCGTGACGTGCGGAGCGTCGTCGGAGTGGCTCGGCGCCAACTCCATGTTGTTCGAGGGTAGGTAGGACAACAGCGCCTTGACGTAGTCGATGGCCTCTTGCTCGTCGTGGGCCATGTAGTGGGCCACGCCGGACTTCGTGTTGTGCGCCTTCGCTCCGCCGAGGTCCTCGAACTCGACCTCCTCGCCGGTCACCGTCTTGATGACGTCGGGGCCGGTGATGAACATGTGCGAGGTTTTGTCCACCATGATCGTGAAGTCGGTGATCGCGGGGGAGTAGACGGCGCCGCCGGCACACGGGCCCATGATCACCGAGATCTGGGGGATGACGCCCGAGGAGCGCACGTTGCGGAAGAAGATCTCGCCGTAGAGGCCGAGGCTGACCACGCCCTCCTGGATCCGAGCCCCACCGGAGTCGTTGAGCCCGATGACCGGGCACCCGATCTTCGTCGCGTAGTCCATGATCTTGACGATCTTCTCGCCGAAGACCTCACCGAGCGAACCGCCGAATACCGTGAAGTCCTGCGCGAAGATCGCCACCTGGCGCCCGTCGATCGTGCCGTAACCGGTGACGACGCCGTCCCCATAGGGGCGGTACTTGTCGGCTCCGAACGCGGTGCTGCGGTGCCGCGCGAACTTGTCCATCTCGACGAAGGTGCCCTCGTCGAGGAGCATTTCGATGCGCTCCCGGGCGGTTTTCTTTCCCCGGGCGTGCTGCTTGTCGATGGCTCGTTCGGATCCGGCGTGGATCACCTCGGCGGAGCGGCGCTTGAACTCGGCTCGCTTGCCGACCGTGGTGCTCAGGTCCGGAGCGGACTCGCCGGGTGCGGACACTGCAGTAGTAGCACCGTCGATGGCCATGATCCGACTCTAGCCTTGTCGGGTGAGCCCAGCCATGGACCCCCGTGCGGTGCAGGTCACCCTGACGACCCCCCCGAGACCGTGGCGCCACGTCGAGGTCCACGAGAGCATTGGGTCGACGAATGCCCGTGCTCTCCAACTGGCGCAGCCGTGGACCGTCGTCGTCGCCGACCACCAGACTCAGGGCCGCGGACGCCTGCGCCGCGACTGGCACACGCCGGCCGGCCTCGCGTTGACGATGTCGGCCGCCTTGCCGCTGCCCGAGCAACTCGGGTGGCTGCCATTGATCGCCGGCTTGGCCACCTCCGACGCCGTCGAGGCGATCGCCGGGGTTCGGGCCGTGCTCAAGTGGCCCAACGACCTGCTCGTGCCGACCGACGGCGAGCGCAAGCTGTGCGGAATCCTCTGCGAGGCGCAGCCCCCGAGCTCGCGCGATCCCGGGCTCGCTGTCGTGGGGATCGGCCTCAACGTCCGCCAGAGTCGCGAGCAGTTGCCCACCGATGCCGCGACATCCCTGGCGTTGTGCGGGGCCAGCGTCTCGCGGCAGAGCCTCGCGGTGGCCATCCTCGACGAGCTCACCGCCCGGTATGCCGCGTTGCTCGCGGACGAGGCCGGCGCCGCATCGGTTCGCGCGGCATACCGGGGCCGATGCGCGACGATCGGTTCGACGGTGCGCATCGTCCGCCCAGGCGGGCCTGACGTCCTCGGCCTGGCCGTCGCGGTCGACGACTCGGGCCAACTCGTCGTCGACGGGGCGCAGGGACGTGCCGCGTGGGCGGCCGGCGACGTGACCCACGTGCGTCCGGGCAGCGAGGCGAGCACGAGCTTGGCATGATGCAGTCATGACGTCGGCGCCGCAGTCCCAGCCCGGGACGCCGCAGCCGCAAGGAGCCGGTCGACCCACCGACGACCCCACCGAAATCGCCACCTTGTTGCTCGGTGGTCCGCAGACGATGTCCCGACGAGACGTCGCAATGCAGTCCGGGGTGTCGATGGTCGGGGCCCGACGGTTCTGGCACGCGCTTGGTTTCCCGCTGGTGGACTCCGAACAGCAGTTCTTCACCGACGCCGACCTGCAGGCGTTGCGCCGGATGGCTCGGCTGGTGCGGGCCGAGCGGATCGACGAGGCCTCGGCGCTGGCCATTACGAGGGCCTTCGCCCGCACCGCGGACCGTTTGGGCTCGTGGCAGGTGCACATCGTCGCGGAGTCGATCAGCGACCAGGTCGGTGGCCAGGTCACCGACGCCGAGACGGCGCGGCGCGCCGCCGCCGAGGTCGTCGGGCTGGCCGCGGACCTCGAGCCGTTGCTCGTCTATGCGTGGCGCCGGCACCTCGCCGACGCCGTCACTCGGCTGCTGTCGGACGCGAGCCCTGGCGACGAGCAGGAGCCGGGGCGCCGACTCGTCGGATTCGCCGATCTCGTCTCGTTCGCCTCGGTCGTGCAGCGCCTCAGCGAACGCGAACTCTCGCACACCGTGCAGCGATTCGAGGCGCTCGCGACGGACGTCGTCACCGCTCACGGCGGCCGCGTGGTCAAGACCGTCGGCGACGAAGTCCTCTTCTCGGCCCAACGGGTGGCACCGGGGGTCGCCATCGCCCTCGACCTCGTCGACGCACTCGCCGAAGACCCCGTCCTGCCCGAGGTGCGCGTCGGCTGCGCCTACGGCCCGGTGGTCTCTCGGCTCGGCGACGTGTTCGGGACGACGGTGAACCGCGCCGCCCGGCTGAGCGCCATCGCCAACCCGGGGAACGTCCTGGTCGATTCCGGTTGTGCCACGGCCCTGGTCTCCCAGACGGGTTTCGCCATACGCGCGCTGCGCCGGCGCTCGTTGCGCGGCGTCGGCCAGGTCACGCCCCACCTGCTCACCCGAGCCCGCTCCAGCACCCGTCCCAGGAGGTCCACATGACCGAGACCGCCGCACCGACACCCGACGCCGCCCAGGAGAACCTCGTCCGGATCGACCGGCACGGCGAGCACGTCGCCGAGCTCGTCCTGGACCGCCCCCAGGGCCTCAACGCCGTGTCGACGGCAATGGCCCGCGCGATCGGCGCCGCTGCCGCAAGCCTGGCCGCGGACCCGACGGTGCGCGCCGTCGTGCTCTCCTCGTCGCACCCGACGGCCTTCTGTGTCGGGGCCGACCTCAAGGAACGCCACACGATGACCGACGCCGACCTCGTGCAGCAACGGCCGGTGGCCCGCGCGGCATACGGAGGTGTGTTGGCCTTGCCGATTCCCGCCGTCGCCGCCGTCGACGGGTTCGCCCTGGGCGGAGGGTTCGAGCTGGCCCTGTCCTGCGATCTCGTCGTCGCCGGAGAGGGGGCCACGCTCGGTCTGCCCGAGGTCTCGGTGGGCGTGATCCCCGGCGGGGGAGGCACCCAGTTGCTCACCCGACGGGTGGGTTGGTCGCGAGCGGCCTCCCTCGTGTTCACGGCCCGCAAGATCACCGCGCGCGAGGCCTTCGAGCTCGGCGCCGTCGACGAGGTCGTCCCCGCCGGGACCGCGCGAGAGCGGGCCCTGGCCATTGCGCAGACCATCGCCGCGAACTCACCTGTGGGGCTGCGGTCGGCCAAGCGAGCGATGCGGCTGGGCATGGACGTCGACCTCGCCAGCGGCCTGGAGATCGAAGACAACTGCTGGCGCCAGACAGCCTTCTCCGGCGACCGGGCGGAGGGCGTTCGCGCCTTCGCGGAGAAACGCCCACCCCGCTGGCCTGGTCGCTGACCAGTGCCCACCGGCATACGCTCTACCCATGACCCGGGTCCTGCTCGTCGAGGACGACGCGACCATCTCCGAACCGCTCGCGCGGGCCCTGCGCCGAGAGGGCTACGAGGTCGACGTGCGCGCCGACGGGCACGCCGCCTTGGAGGGTGCCCGGGCCAGCCCTGACATCGTCGTCCTGGACATCGGCCTCCCGCTGCTCGACGGCCTGGAGGTATGCCGTCGGATGCGTGCTGACGGGTTGGCCGTACCCGTGCTTATCCTCACCGCGCGTGCGGACGAACTCGACACCGTCGTCGGACTTGACGCCGGAGCCGACGACTACGTGACGAAGCCCTTCAGGCTCGGGGAGCTACTCGCCCGCATCCGGGCGCTGCTGCGGCGCGCCCCCGCGGACGGGACCCACCCGGGTGGCGAACCGCTCGTGCGCATCGACCCGGACGGGCGGCGGGCGTGGATCCGCGGCGAGGAATTGCAGTTGACCGCCAAGGAGTTCGACCTCTTGCGGCTCTTGGTCCGAGAACAGGGTCGGGTCGTCTCGCGGGAACAGATCATGCGCGAGGTCTGGGACACGGCCTGGCTCGGCTCCACGAAGACCCTCGACATGCACATCAGCGTGCTGCGTCGCAAACTCGGGGACCACGCCGCGCAACCGCAGTACATCTCGACAGTGCGCGGTATGGGTTTCCGGTTCGAGCGGCCCGACAGCGGGTGACCCGTGCGCCGGTTCCTTATGCGTCGGGTCGGGCTGGGCATCGCCGCGATCGGGACCGGCCTGTGGTTGCCCCTGATGGTCGCGTGCGTCTGGATCGTGACGAACCGAGTGGATCTCGTCGTCGAGTTCCTTCGCCAGCCGGCGTGGACGCGAGGCTGGCAGACCGTGGTCGTCGTCGGGCTCTTCCTCACGTGTAGCGCGGTTCTCGGATTGCTCGTCGCGCTGCGGATCATGGCCAGCCTGTCCGCCTGGGTGGCCGACCTCGGGTCGATGGCCGAACGCTTCGGGGAGGCCAAGATCGAGCCGCTGCGCACCGGCGTCCCGGAGATCGACCGGGTCGGCGACATCATCGCGCGTGGGTCGGCACAGGTGACGCGCTCGCTTACGGCGGAGCGTGCCTTCGCCTCGGACGCGTCGCACCAACTCCGCACGCCCCTGACCGCCTTGCTCATGCGCCTCGAGGAGATCGCGGCGACCGACGACATGGATGTGGCCAAGGAGGAAGCCGCAGTGGCCATCGCCCAGGTGGACCGCCTGACCCGCGTGGTCGACGACCTGCTCATGCGACGTCGATCCGATCCGCAAGCCGCCACCCCCGAGGTGTCACTCGACTCGGTCATCGCCTCGTTGCAGCGCGAGTGGCAGCCGGCCTTCGAGCAGGCCCGACGCAGCGTCCGAGTCCACGGCGAACGGGGCTTGACGGTCAAGGCGACTCCGGTGGCGTTGAGCCAGGTTTTCAGCACCCTTTTGGAGAACTCCCTCGTGCACGGGCGCGGCACCGTGGACATCCACATGCGTCGCAGCGGTCCGTCGGTGGTCGTCGAAGTCCGCGACGAGGGGGACGGTGTGCCGGCGGCCATGGCGCCGCACATCTTCGAGCGGGCGGTGAGCTCAGGCCGTGGGTCGAGTACCGGCCTGGGTCTAGCCCTGGCTCGTGACCTTGCCGAGTCGTGCGGGGGTCGGCTCGACCTCATCGAGCGGACCCCGGCGACCTTCGCCTTGTTCTTGTCCGAAGCAGTGACCAACGGCCCGGTGCGCTGAGGGGCCGAGCGAACTCACCTGCTCAGCGCTTGTCGAAGTGGTCGGCCGGTTGCGTGGCAGGGGTGGCCGACTCGGCCTCCGGCTCGGCCGAGGCGCCGTCGAGATCGCCCGGGTGCTCGCCCGCGAAGACCCACCGTCGGTAGGCCCAGAACCGGAACACCGTGGCCAGGGCGATCCCCACGATGTTGTTGACGTTCACCCAGCGCGGCGAGGTCAAATGGAGCAGGTCGTGGGTCGCGTTGAGGTAGGCCGTCGCGATGGCCAACCCGATCCCGTTGACGACGAAGAACAGCATCGCCTCGTGATGCACCGGTCGGTTGCGCCGGTGCCGGAAGGTCCAGAAACGATTCCCGAGCCAGGCCACTGCGGTCGCCGCGCCTCCGGCGATGACCTTGGAGGTGGCCAGACGACCCGACAGGGGCCCGTAGAAGAGCAGGTTGAACCCGCCGAGATCGACGACGAAGGCGACGGCCCCGACGACGCCGAACTTGGCCAGTTCGCGCCAGAAGATCCCCACCACCGCGCGAAGCCGGTCGGTGAGCGTCTCCCGAGCCTGAGTCACGAGTTCGACTGTAACCCGATCACCTGTCGAGGCTGCGGGCCAGACCACCGGTCGGTCCACGAGCCGGGCCGCCGAACCCACGCTGCCGAGCGGGCTGCCGAGTCGGCATACGCTGTCGGCGTGAGCCAGCCGCGACGCGCCCCCGGCGGATTCCCCGTCGTCGGAGTCGTCGGCGGGGGCCAGTTGGCCCGGATGATGCAGCCGGCCGCCGTCGCCCTCGGCATCCAGCTCAGCGTGCTGGCCGAGGTGCCGGACGCCTCGGCGGCCCTCGTCGTCCCCTCGGCCCCGGTCGGCGACCACGCGGACCTCGACGCCGTATGCCGCTTCGCCGCGGCCTGCGACGTCGTCACCTTCGACCACGAACACGTCCCGCCCGACGTCTTGGCCGCCTTGCTCGCGCAGGGCACCGTGCTGCATCCCTCGCCCGAGGCGCTCGTCTACGCCCAAGACAAGCTCGCGATGCGCACCCGGCTCGGGCAGATCGGCGTGGCCTGCCCACGGTGGGCTGCGGTGCGCACCGAGGCGCAGGTCACCGAGTTCGCCGACGAGGTGGGCTGGCCCGTGGTGGCCAAGACTCCCCGCGGCGGTTACGACGGCAAGGGAGTTCGGCTCGTCGAGCACGCCGAGCAGCTACGGGACTGGATCGAGCGCGCGGCGGCGGACGCCGCGGTCGGGGACGGGCCGCTTGCGGCCGGGATCCTGCTGGAGGAGCGGGTGGGGTTCACCCGGGAACTGGCCGCGCTGGTGGCTCGCAGCCCGAGCGGGCAGGCGGCCGCGTGGCCGGTCGTGGAGACCGTACAGACCGACGGGATCTGCACGGACGTGATCGCACCGGCGCCCGGCCTCGACGCGCTCACGGCGGCCCGGGCCACGGAGGCCGCCCTGCGGATCGCCGGGGCCCTGGGCGTCACCGGGGTGCTCGCCGTCGAGATGTTCGAGGTCCCCGCGATCGGGGCGGCCGCCAAGAATGGCGAGAACGGCGACGGACACCCCGCCTACCTCGTCAACGAACTCGCCATGCGACCCCACAACAGCGGGCACTGGACGATCGACGGGGCGGTGACGAGTCAGTTCGAGCAACATCTGCGGGCCGTGCTCGACCTGCCGCTGGGCGACCCGCGCCCGCTCGCGCCCTGGGCGGTGATGGCCAACGTCCTCGGCGGCGAGGACCCGGCCATCTACCCGGCATACCGGCACGTCATGGCGCGCGACCCGGGAGCCAAGGTCCATTTCTACGGCAAGGATGTGCGCCCCGGCCGCAAGATCGGCCACGTCACCGTGCTCGGGTCGGATCTCGGCGACGTGCGGGCCCGGACGCGCCACGCCGCCGACTACCTTCGAGGAGCCATCGATGAGTGAGACGTCCTGGTCTGCCGACGAACCCGTCGTCGGCATCGTCATGGGCAGCGACAGCGACTGGCCGGTGATGGCGTTGGCGGCCGAGGCGTTGGAGGAGTTCGAGGTCCCCTACGAAGCCGACGTCGTCTCGGCGCACCGGATGCCCCAGGAGATGATCGCCTACGGCAGCTCGGCTGTGCAGCGGGGACTTCGGGTCATCGTCGCCGGCGCCGGGGGGGCGGCCCACCTGCCGGGCATGCTCGCCGCGGTCACCCCACTTCCGGTGGTCGGCGTTCCGGTGCCCTTGGCCCACCTCGACGGCATGGATTCGCTGCTTTCGATCGTCCAGATGCCCGCCGGCGTGCCGGTCGCCACCGTGTCCGTCGCAGGGGCGCGCAACGCGGGGCTGCTCGCGGTGCGGATCCTCGCCGCCGGCCAAGGCCCGGATGCCGCGAGGCTGCGCGAGCGGATGGTCGCCTTCCAAGCCGGTCTGCGCGATCAGGCCAAGGCCAAGGGCGCCGCGCTGCGAGCAGTTCGGGGAGGCTGAGCGCCGGCGCCGGCGCCTGCGCCTGCGCTTGCGCCGTGCGGCGTCGGTGGCCGTCGGCGTCCCGCGCACCGTGGCGTTTCCGTCGCAGTGTGGCAGGCCGGCACTGCCTCGACGCACGGCAACTGCCAGACCGCTCGCGAGGTGTCGGTGAGTGACCTCGGGCCCCCGCGACCTCGGGAAGGCGCTGATGTGCGACCTCCCGCGCGTGTGACGAGGGCAGCGGGTCGGCGGGGGCGGAAGGCGTGATGAGGGCAGCGGGTCGGCGGGGGCAGCGGCGTGACGAGGGCAGCGGGGTCGGCGGGGCGGAAGGCGTGACGAGGGCAGCGGGTCGGCGGGGGCAGCGGCGTGACGAGGGCAGCGGGGTCGGCGGGGCGGAAGGCGTGACGAGGGCAGCGGGTCGGCGGGGGCAGCAGACCGACGGGGGCAGCTGGCGTGACGAGGTCGACGCCGGCCAACGGTTCGGAACGGGTCAGCCCAGGCGCAGGCGGGGGTACTCGATCTTCGGGCAGGTGTCCATGACGACCTCGAGGCCCGCGCCGAGGGCCCGCTGCGCGGCGGCCTCGTCGATGACCCCGAGCTGCAACCACAGCGCGCCGATGCCGAGCCGCCGCCGCTGCGCGATCGCTTCGTCGACGACCGCGCCGACCAGATGGGAGTTGACGAAACAGTCGACCACGTCGACCCGGGTGCCGTCGGGCACGTCGGCCAGCCACGCGTACCCGGGCCAGTCGAACACCGTGGGCGCCGACGGGTGGATCGGCACGATGCGCATGCCCAGGGACCTGTCGAGGTACTCGGCAATCCGGTATGCCGTGCGGGCGGTGTTCGTCGACAGCCCGACGACCGCCCACGTCGCAGGAGTCGTCAGCACGGCGCGGATCACCGACGGGTCGTTGACCGGGTGGCTCATCCGCCCAGTGTCACACGGCCTGACCGCGATGACATGATGGCCGGGCACGGCATACCGACTCGGGAGGCGAGGACATGAGGTTCGGCGCGTTCGTCCCGCAGGGCTGGCGGATGGACCTGGTCGGCATCGAGCCGGCGAAGCACTGGGAGGTCATGAGCGGGCTGGCCCGGCGCCTCGACGCGAACCCCGACTGGGAGTCGTTGTGGGTGTACGACCACTTCCACACCGTGCCGCATCCGTCCGACGAGGCCACCCACGAGGCGTGGACGCTCATGGCGGCGTACGCCGCGGCGACCTCGCGGATCCGCCTGGGCCAGATGTGTTCCTGCATGAGCTATCGCAACCCCGCGTATCTCGCCAAGGTGGCCGCAACCGTCGACGTCGTCTCCGGCGGTCGGGTCGAGATGGGCATCGGGGCCGGGTGGTACGAGCACGAATGGCGCGCTTACGGGTACGGCTTCCCGGACGCCCCGACCCGGCTGCGCCGGCTGCGCGAGGGCGTCGAGATCTTCCGGCAGATGTGGACCCAAGGCCGGGCGACGTATGCCGGGCGGGAGTACCAGGTCGACGGGGCGATCTGTGCCCCGCGGCCCCTGCAGGGCACGGCCGTGCCGGGCAGCCCCGCCAACGGCATCCCGATCTGGGTGGCCGGCGGTGGCGAGAAGGTCACCCTACGCATCGCCGCCAGGTACGCCGACTACACGAACTTCTTCGGCAGTCCGCGGGGATTCGCGGCCAAGAGCGAGGTGTTGCGCGGGCACTGCGACGCCGTCGGACGCGACTATGACGCGATCGTGCGTTCGGTCAACGTCAACGTCTTCGTCGGGGAGAACGAGGCCGACCTCGACGCGAGGCTGGAGCGACACGTCCAGCGGATGATTACCGCGGGGCTGTCCGAGGCCGCGGCCCGTGACGAGGTCGTCGGGCTGCGCAAGGGCGCCGGTGTCGGCACGCCCGAGCAGGTGGTCGAGGGCCTCAAGGCCTACGAAGCGGTGGGGATGGGCTACGCGATCCTCTACCTCGCCGACGCGGCATACGACCCGAGCGCCCTCGACATCGTCGAACAGCAGGTCCTGCCGCACCTGCGCGGCTGACCAGGGGCCGTCAGCGCCCGACCGAACCGGTCCGCGATCCCGCCGTGCGGGCTGACGTTAGCCCTCCGTGCCGGGCTCGCCGCGTGACGTGGGGTGAATCACTTACCTGGCCCTTACCTTCACTATTCATCACCCGTGTCGGTAACGTTCCCATCAAAGGCGTCACGATGTGGCGGTCTGCCTTATCCCGGCTCGCCGGGCCTACTCGGGGAACGAACAGAATATGGTGGATGAAAGCAGCGGAGGCTGCCCAGTGCGGGCTGGGCTGGTACGGCGATGGGCGGCTCGGGCCGCGAGCCTCGCCATGGTGGCATCGAGCGTGGCCGCCGTTCCGATAGCCGCAGTCGCCACCGCGCCGAGCGCCGCCGCGGCCACGGTGCCGATCAGCGTCACGGCCCAATTGCTCGAGCAGCACGGCACGACCGGGACCGACAGCGGCAACTGCATCAAGTACACGCCGCCGCTCACCGCAACGAGCACCACCTTCGTCGGGGCCGGTGCCGAGGCGATCACCGCGCACGGATACCCCCAAGGCAGTCCCTGCCCGACCAACCTCAGCACGTCGGTGCAGAGCGCCGTCGGTGTCCGCCCGGCGGCGACGACGTCGGTGACCGACGGAGTGCCCTTCCTGCTCTCGTCGGTCACCCACTACAACAACCCGGTCAACTCGGCGGCCGCATCGCGCTATACCGGCGAGCTCAACATCATGCTCGGCGGGTTCGACGGCAACCCGGTCATCACCTTCGACTGGACGATGTGGGAGACGCCCAACTCCGCCAACCCCTGCGCCTTCCCCACCGGGCCCAACCAGAACGGCTGCGCCGACCAGATCACCTTCGCCGCCGCGGTCGCGGCCCAGACGCTGACCCGCGGCGGGGTGAGCTACAAGCTCGTCATCACCGGGTTCGCGCCCCAGGTCGGGGGATCCTGTCCGGCCCAACCGCCCACCGGCACGACGCCCTCGGGTGACTTCCTCACCGCCGAGCGACTAACGAGCACGGCGTGCCTGTATGCCACCCTCGCCCAGGTGCGCTCCCTCACGGTGGTCAAGCAGGCCGTGACGCCCCCCGGATTCACCCCTCCGTCGTTCGCCTACACCTCGCAGAGCAACCTCAGCGGCAGCCCGTGGGCCGCGACGTCCTTCTCCCTCACCCCGCCGAGCCAGCCGGCCGACCGGCGCACCGCGGACCTGTTGCAGGGCGAGACGGTGACGGTCACCGAGGGGATTCCCCCCGGGGACCAATGGGCGGTGACCTCGATCTCCTGCGTCGACGGCGACGGCAACCCGATGACCGGGGTCAGCACCGACGCCGCCACCGGTCGGCTCACCCTCACCGACGTCGGGGCGCCACCGACGACCACCGCAGGCCCGGTGACCTGTACGTACACCAACACGTACACCCCCAAGGGGACCCTGACCCTGCGCAAGACCGTCAGCGGGGGCACCGCGACGGTCGCCGACTTCACCCTCGTGGCCAACGGCCCGACGGCGCTCACCGGGGTGTCCGGGACCGCCGCGGTCACCGCCCAGCGGGTGGTCGCCGGCAGCTACGAGCTGTCCGAGGTGTCCCGGGTCAGCGGCTACGTTCCCGGCGCCTGGTCGTGCACCGGGGCGACCCTGACCGGATCGACGGTCGCCGTGACCGACGGCGCCACCGCGGTCTGCACGATCGCCAACCGGTACGCCACGGGCACCCTGCGGATCACCAAGACCGTCGTCGACCCCGCGGGAGGCTTCACCGGAACGGCGGCGACGACGTTCAGCGGCAGCTATGTCTGTGGCGGCGGCGCCCCCGTCCCCTTCACGGTCTCGACGGGCACGGCATACGTGTCCGGGCCGATTCCCGCCGGCCAGGTGTGCACGGTCACCGAGACGCAGCCCACCGGGAACCTGCGCGACGCCTCGTACTCGTGGGGGGCGCCGACGTATGCCGGCAACGCGGCGACCATCGGCGACGGAAGTACCGCGACGGTCGCCGTCACCAACACGATCACCCAGGCCACCGGGTCGTTCTCCATCGACAAGCTCGTCCAGCCCCGCCCCGGAGTGCTCGCCACCGGCTACACCGGCGGAGTGACCCGGGCCTTCTCGGTCTCGTACTCGTGCACCATCGGCGGCGCTGTCGTTGCCAGCGGGACCGTCCAGGTGAAACCGGACGGCACCCGGACCCAAGTCACCGGCATCCCGGCGACCGCTTCGTGCGCCTTCACCGAGACCCAGGCCCCGGCCGCCGGGGACTTCGTCGACGCCTCGTACCGGTGGGACGGGATGTCCTGGACCACCAACCCGATCGCCATCACTGCCGGCGGCACCGCGACGAGCACGGTGACCAACTACTTCGTCCGCGACTTCGCCACGCTCGTCGTGACCAAGACCGTCGTGGGCGGTGGCTACCTCGGCACCGGGAACGTGTTCTCGATTCAGTGGAGCTGCGCCGGCTCCGGCGCCACCGTGCTCGTCGCCAACGGCGGCTCGACCAGCATCCAGGTGCCCGCGAACTCCCTGTGCACGGTGTCCGAGAGCCCCCCGAGCGAGTCGCTCCTCGCGCCGGCCTACGACTGGGGCCCGCCGCGCTACACGGGCCTGACCGACGGCGCGGTGAGCATCGCGCCAAACCAGACCGCGACCGTGGCCGTCGAGAACCCCACCGTGCCGGTCTTCGGGCGGGTCGCCGTGCAGAAGGCGATCACGCCCGCCGCCTTCGCCGCGGGGGTGCGGGCCGGGGCGACGTTCACGGTGCAGGTCGCCTGCAACGCGCCGGCCCAGGGGCAGACCGCGCCGTATGCCGCGAGCTTCACCTTGACGGTCGGGTCAGGCCAGACCACCCCGAACCTGCCCGTCGGCACGACGTGCACGGTGACCGAGACCGCGCCGGCGGCGGGGTTGCTCGTCGACGACTCTTACCGCTGGGGTCCGACGCCGGCCCCCAGACCGTGACGATCGACACGAAGGATGCCGTCGTCACCGCGACCGTCACCAACACGCTGACCCGCGCCTACGGGACCCTGTCGATCACCAAGACCATCGACAACCCCTTCGGCGCCCTGCCCGGTGACCAGAGCGGCGCGACGGTGTTCTCCGGCACGTGGACGTGTGTATACGCCGACCAGGCGCCCCTCACTGGGACGTGGGCGCGCACCGGTGCCGGTGCCGCAACCCTCACCGGCCCCACCGACCAGATCCTGCTCGGGTCGACCTGTTCGGTGACCGAGGCCGCGCCGGCCCCGGCCCGGCCCTCGACCGACCCCTCCTATCGGTGGGGAGCCCCGAGCATCCCGGCCCCGGTCGTGCTCACCGCCGCGAACCCGAGCGGCCAGGTGACCGTCGTCGACCCCATCGTCCGGGTGACGGGCGGGTTCGCCGTGTCCAAGGTCGTGCTCGGTGGCACCGCGGGCACCCAGTTCCAGGCCGGCTCCTTCTCGTTCGGCTACAGCTGCGTGCCGCAAGGCGGCGGATCACCGCTCACCGGAACCCTCGTGGTCCAGGCCGGGCAGACCGTCGCCGTCGACCAACCCATCCCCGCCCTGGCGACGTGCACGGTGACCGAAAACACCGCGACCTTCCCGGCGGCGATCAACCCCTATGTCTGGCGCCCCGCGCTGACCCAGATGTCGGCCACCGGCCAAAGCCCGGTCGTCGCCAACGCGATCACCTTCGCGGTGCCGGACGACGGCAGCAGCGTCGTCGTCGGCGCCACCAACGTCATCGAGAAGCAGACCTACACGGTCACCGCACGCAAGGCGGTCGACGGCGCGACCCAGGGCTTCACCGGATCCGGGACGGCGACCTTCCAGCTGTCGCTCGTCTGCACGCTCGGCGGCCAGACGCAGACCTTCGGCCCGTATGCCGCCCTCGTCGGCCAGATCGTCTCGATCCCCGACGTGCCGCTTGGGTCGGACTGCCAGATCGCCGAGGGGCCCGTGGCGGCCGGCCTCGGGCTTGCCGACGCGTCGTATCAGTGGCGCACCGCGACCGCCGCCGACCGCAGGACGGTCACCGGCCCGTCGGAGTTCGTCATCACCAACACGGTCGTGCGCGCCCAGGGCGTCCTCGCGCTGTCCAAGGTGCTCGTCGACCCCACCGCGGTGGTCGACCCGACCCGGGTCTACTCCGGGACGTTCGCCTGCGTGCACGCACCCGACCCACCCGTCACCGGCACCTGGTCGGTCACCGGCGCCGGGGACGCGACAATCACCTACGACGTGCCCGGCTCGGCTCCGTACCTCGCCTCCCAATGCACGCCGACCGAGAACACCCTCACGCCGCCGTCGAGCGATCCGTCCTATCACTGGTCGGCCGGCACGCCGGCCCTCGCGCCGGTCACCGTCACCGCGGCAGCCACCGCGCGGATGAGCGTGACGAACACCGTCGAGCGCACCACCGCCACGCTGCGCATCAGCAAGACGATCTCCGGGGCCACCGGCGGCTACGTCGGCACGGGACCGCAGTTCACCGTGGCCTACTCCTGCCGACTCGACGACCCCACCAAGGCGATCGAGGGCCAGGCCAGCATCGCTGCCGGCGCGCCGTCGCAGACGCTCGCCACCGGCGTACCGGTGGGGTGGACGTGCTCGGTCGCCGAGACAGCACCGACTGCTGCGCTGTTGCGCAACGCGTCCTATGCGTGGGGCGTCCCGACGATCTCCGGGACGACCGGCGGCGCGCTCGTCGTGACCGGGGACGCCGACCTCGTCGTCGACAACCCGATCACCCGACTCACCGGCGGCATCGTCGTCCAGAAGGCGCTGTCGGCCGACACGCCCGCCGCGGTTCTCGCGGCCGGGGCCACCTTCGCCGGCGGCTACTCGTGCAGCTACAACGCGGGGCAGCCCGATGCGCAGACCCAGACGGGCACGTGGTCGGTGACCGGGACCGGTGTCGCCACCCTCGTTCCCGCGGTCGACCTGCCGGTCGGCACTCGGTGCGAGGTCACCGGCGAGGACGCGCTCACCCAGACTGGCCTCGCCGACACCTCGTGGCATTGGCGCGCCGGGTTCCCGACGATCTCCGCGCCGGTGACGATCCAGGGCGCGGCGGCGACCCCGACGATCCTCGTCACCAACGCTGCGGACCGCACGTACTCGTCGATGACCGTGACGAAGGCCTACCGCGGCGTCGCCGGCGCCTTCCCGGCCGGCACGACGGTGTCGGGGGTCTGGTCGTGTACCTATCAGGGTGCGGTGCTCGCCCAAGGCGGGTGGACCGTCGCCGCCGCCGGCGGGACCGTCGAGCTCTTCCGAGCCGACGGCACGATCGGCGGTCCCGACGGGCCCTACCTCGTGCCGGCCGGGTCCACCTGTTCCGTGGTCGAGCAAGCGCTCGACAACGGGGTGCTCGTCGACGCGTCGTACGCGTGGGACCCGCAGACCTACGACCCGCCCAGCCGACAGATCGACACTGTCGCTGGGCAGACCGTGGACGTCATGGTCATCAACTCGGTGCACCGGGTCAGCGCGCCGTTCGCGGTCCGCAAGGCGATCAGTGCTCCCGCGGGGGTCGGCGTTGACCCGGCGATCACGTTCTCCGGCACGTTCACCTGCACCAAGGTGGGCGACCCGGACTACACCGGCACGTGGAGCGTCGTCGGCGCGGGCACGGCGACCATCCAGGGCGCGCTCGTCGGCTCGACATGCGCGATCACCGGCGAGGCGCCCGTGGCCGCCCCACCGGTCGCATCGGACTCGTCCTACGTGTGGGGAACGCCGGTGATCTCGCCGGCCGCTGGGGTGGTCGTCGCCGTCGGCGCGCCCGCCGAGGTGCTCGTCACCAATCCGGTCGAGCGGCTGGTCACAGATCTGGGGATCCACAAGACGGTCACCGGTGACGTCGCCGCCCTGCCGGCCGGCACGGCATACCCGATGTCGTTCTCGTGCACCGCACTGGACGGCACGACGGTGACCGGCAGCACGACGGTCGTCGACGGGGCGACGTGGACCAGCCCGGCCACCATCCCGATCGGATCGACGTGCACGGTGACCGAGGGCACCCTGCCGGACCCGGCGCCGCGCGCGGCGTGGGACACGGTGACCTTCGCCGTCGCCGGCATCCTCGCCAACCCGGTGACCGTCTCCGGCCGCAGCGCGACCTTCCAGATCCCCGGCGGCGACGCCGATCGGCAGATCTCGCATCCGCTCGTCACGGTGACCAACCCCTTGCAGCGGCTCACCGCGGACTACTCCGTGACGAAGACCAGCAACCCACCCCCTGGCACGATGCTGCATCCCGGGGACACGGTGACCTACACCGTCACCGTGACCCCCTCCGGGCAGGGCGTCGTCGAGGGTGTCGTCGTCACGGACGACCTGTCCCAGGTCCTGCCGTATGCCGCGCTCGCGCCGGTCACGCCGACCGTCGGGACCGTCGCGCAGGCCGGGACGTCGCTGGTGTGGACCATCGGCCGGATCGTCGCGCCCACCCCGGTGACGTTGAGCTACACGGTGCAGGTCAAGCCCGACGCGTTTGGGGCGACCCTGCGAAACGCGGTGACAGCCAACGGCGAGAAGCCACCGCTGGACTGCGAGACGCCCGGATGCCGCACGACCGAGCACCCCGTCGTCCCGGGATGGACGATCACGAAGTCGGCCGACCCCGCGTCGGGAACCCTGCTCATGCCGGGTGACTCGGTGACCTATTCGCTCACCGTGGCGAACCTCTCTGCGGTCGCGGCCCTGGGCCCCGTGACGGCCACGGACGACCTGTCCGGCGTGCTCAACCATGCCGACCTCGTGGGGATCGCCACGCCGCCGGTCGGCACGGCGGCCGTTGCGGGCACCACGCTGACCTGGAACGTCAGCGGGGTCCCGGCCGGCGGCTCGGTGACCCTGACGTACACCGTCAAGGTCAAGCCCGACGCGGCAGGCACCCGCATCCACAACCTCGTCACGGGCACCGGCACCGGTGACGGGAGCGACGGAAGCACCCCGCCGCCCTCGCCCTGCCCGACGTGCACGACCCAGACCGAGCACCCGATCTCGGCGACGTGGACGCTGCGCAAGGACGCCGACCCCGTCAGTGGCACCAGCGTGAGCCCGGGGCAGGTGGTCACCTACACGCTTGAGGTGGACAGCCAGGCGCAGGCGGCCATTGCCGACATCGTCGTCGTCGACGACCTGAGCCAGGTGCTGCCGTACGCGACTTTCGGCACGTTCGACGTGCCCCAGGGCACGGTCGCCGTCCTCGACGGGACGACAATCACGTGGACGGTCCCGAGCCTGCCCGCCGGGGCCCGGCTGACGATGTCGTACACGGTGACCGTCAACGCGACCGCCTCCGCGGTCACGCTGCGCAACGTCGTGAGCGGCACCGGGAGCACGCCCCCCGACCAATGCGTCCAGTGCAGCACCGAGCACCCCGTCCCGGCGCTGGACCTGCCGCGCACCGGGTTAGGTCCGGAGGTCGCGGCGATGGGGCTCGCGGGACTGCTCATGCTCCTCGTCGGGGCGGTGCTGTTGCTGGCCCGACGGCGCCTGGCACCGGCGAGCGCACCGCGCAGCCCGCGCCGCTCGCGTCGCGCGACCGACGGGTGAGGTCGGGCTGCTCGCGAGTCAGCGGGCCGCAGGGGCCGAGACGCTCTCGTCGTTCTTCAGCGCGGTGAACAGCACCTTGGCCTGGGCGTCGTTCCACTTGACCGTGCTGCCGACCTTGGTTTGGTAACTCGGGTTCTCGACGGGCACCTGGAGCGACAACCCCTCGCCGTTGCCGATCGCCCGCAAGGCCTGCATGACCCGCCAGGCGTCCGAGAGGGTCGTCGAGTCCCCGACGATGAGGCCCTTCGCGACGGCATCCGAGACCGACGTGTAGCGACCGGGGTTGAGCACCGTGCTCGGCGTCACGGCCTTCTTCATCACCGCGCCGAGGAACTGGCGTTGTCGCTCGGCACGACCCAGGTCTCCGCGTGGATCGGAGTGTCGAGAGCGCACGTAGGCCAGCGAGGTCTTGCCGTCCATCGGCTGGCAGCCCTCCTTGACGTCAAGACCCGAGTAGTCGTCCTTCATCGC
This sequence comes from Dermatophilaceae bacterium, assembly GCA_037045045.1. Lineage (GTDB taxonomy): Bacteria > Actinomycetota > Actinomycetes > Actinomycetales > Dermatophilaceae > Phosphoribacter. Next base: position 871,563 of record JBAOHL010000005.1, on the reverse strand, counting down.
GAACGGCACGCAGACCTCGACACCGCCGATGCTGTCGACGATGCCGGCGAAGCCGACGAAGCCAACCTCGAGGTAGCCGTCGACGTGAATGCCGGTGACCTGTTCGACGGTGTTGGTGAGCAGTTTGGCCCCGCCGAGGGAGTAGGCCGCGTTGATCTTGTTCTGGCCCTTGCCGGGGATATTCACATAGGAGTCCCGGGGGATGGACACGACGACGGGTTGCTGGCCGCGTTCGGACAGGTGGACGAGCATGATCGTGTCGGTGTGTTGGCCGGCATCCTCGGTGTCGAGGCCCAGGGCGTCGGCCTCGGCCTTGGTGAGGCCAGCCCGGCTGTCGGAACCGACGAGCAGGTAGTTGCGCCCGCTCAGGCCCGCGGCTCGCTGCGCCGGAGTGTTGTCGACGCGCTGCACCCCGCTCCAGGCGTGGTACGGCACCCAGACGAGGAATCCCACCCAGGCCAGCATCAGCGCGAGCACGGCGAGCAGCACCCGACGCACGCGCACCCGCCGTGAGACACGCCGCGGTGCGCCGGCAGGCGGCATACCGCCGGAGGCGGCCGAGCCAGCCGCGCGCAGTTCTCGGTATGCCGGCTCTCCGCCACCCGGTGCACCCCCGATGCCGCTCGTCGATCCGGAGAGCCTCGCTGTTGCCGGACGCTCGGCCGGCCTGCCCTGGGGGTGTCTGGGCTCGATGCGCGTGGCTTCGGCGGGGGTCGGCCCGGGCCGGGGAGGCGCGGCTTGTCCAGGGGTGGCCGCGGGCGCGGGGCGAGGCTCGGTCGCCCGCTTGTCGCGCAACGAGAACTTCTTGCGGGTGTCGACGACGTAGACGTCCGCACCCTCGGAATCGGCCTCGGGGGGGCGGCCGGTGTGCGGAATCGGGCGGACCTCGTCCGACCTGGGCTCGCGAGGGCTCACGAGGTGGTGCTCCTTCGACTGGACTGACGTAGCAGTCTGACACGGCCGGCTGGGTCGGCCCGGGAGGCGCGGGCGACCTAGACTGGCCCGGATATGTCTGCTGCCACCGGCCCGCAGGCCGTCCGGTCGGACGGTCCGGACGATCGCCCACCCGGGTGGTTGCTCACCGTCGTGAAGGATCAGCGGGTGGCCTTCCTCGGGGTGGGCCTGGTCAACACGGCGATCGGCTTCGTCGCGTTCTTCGGCTTCGACGACCTGTTCGCGGCGGTGGCTCCGGGCTGGCCGGGCGTGTTGCACAACACCGTCGTACTCGGGTGTGCCCATGTCGTGACGGTGATTGCCGCCTTCGTGCTCTACCGGTACCTCGTCTTCCGGGTGCGGGGCCACCTGTGGCGGGATCTCGCGAGGTTCGAGAGCGTCTATCTCACGTCGATCGCGATGAACTGGGTGCTGCTCAACCTGCTCGTGGAGGTCGTCCATTGGCCGGCCAAGCTCGCCCAGACCGGGATCCTGCTCCTCCAAGTGCTGCTGTCCTGGTTCGGGCACAAGCACTTCTCGTTCCGCCGGCCGCATCGGCCTGACTCTGGCGCTGCCGCGTGAGCGACGAGGGCGGGCGGCGCATCCCCAGGGTCTCGGTGGTCGTGCCGACGTACAACAGTGGGCCCTTCGTGGAGGCGACCATCGAGTCGATCCTCGCTCAGACCTTTGCGGACTTCGAGTTGCTCGTCGCCGACCACAGCTCGACCGATGACACCTGGGAGCGCCTGGCGCGGTTCGCCGACGATCCGCGGGTGACCCTGTGGCAGACCCCACCGGGGGGCGGGGCACCGGCGAACTGGCGGGCCGTCACCGAGCGGGCCACCGGGGAGTTCCTCAAGCTCGTCTGTGGCGACGACGTGATCTATCCGACGTGCCTCGCCGATCAGGTCGCCGCGATGGACGCCCACCCCCAGGTCACTCTCGTGTGTGCCCGTCGCGACCTCGTCGACGCCGGGGGGGCGGTGGTCATGGGCGGGCGTGGGATGGCCCGGGTGCGCGGGTACCACGCCGGGCGCGACGTCGTACGCCGGGCCGTGGTCACCGGGCTCAACGTCTTCGGCGAACCGGCGACCGTGCTCATGCGCCGCGAGGCCCTCGTCGCCTCGGGCGGGTGGTGGGCCGACTTCCCGTACGTTATCGACCTCGCGACCTACGCTCGGGTGTTGCTGCGCGGCGACCTGTATGCCGTCGACGCCTCCCTCGCGGCCTTCCGGATCAGCGACAGTCAATGGAGCGTCGAGTTGGCCGAGAGCCAGGCCGAACAGGTGCTCGCCTTCCACGAGGCGCTGGCGGCGACGACGCCCGGGCTGTTGAGCCGGGCGGATCTCGCGCGGGGCCGGTTCATGACCCGGTCGTTGGTGCGGGCCCGCCGGCTGGTGTACCTCGCGTTGCGCCGGCGGATGAGCACGCCGGAATAGTCGAGCCGGGGCGGGGATCCGGTGACGCGCTTTGCCGGGCGGAGCCCGGACCGACCCAGTTGGGTGCGCCACGGCTGGGGGGACACGGCGGCGGAGTAGCGTCTCGCCCCGCTCGCCTGGGCACAGTTGGTGGTGAGCTCAGGCGACCCTGCCGCCGGCCGCACCCCCGTCGGCCACGAGGAAGGCCGGAGCGCCGAAGCCGGCACCGGCGAACTCCCGCGCCACCTCGGCAGCCACTGCGTCGACGCTGCCGGCTGGCACGAGCGCGATCGCGCAGCCGCCGAAGCCACCCCCGGTCATCCGGGCACCGAGCGCCCCGGCGCGCCGAGCCGCGTCGACCGCGAGGTCCAACTCCGAGCAGCTCACTTCGAAGTCCTGGCTCAGCGAGAGATGCGAGGAGTCCAGCACCGGCCCGATCGTCCCAAGGGCCCCCTCCTGGAGTATCTCGACGACCCGACCGACCCGGGCGATCTCGGTGATGACGTGGCGCACCCGCCGCCGCTGCACGGGGTCCTCGAGTCGGGCCAGGGCGTCGGTGAGGTCCGCGACGTGGGCCAGGTCGGGCACCCCGAGGTGCTGGGCCGCGGCCTCGCAGCTGGCCCGGCGCGCGGCATACTGCCCGTCGGCGAGGCGGTGCTCGACCCGGGTGTCGATGGCGAGGACGGCCAGATCCGCGGTGGCCGGATCGAACGGGACGTGGCTCACCTCGCCGGTGCCGCTGTCGAACAGCAGCGCATGCCCTGCCCGGGTGCGCAGCGCGGCGGCCTGGTCCATCCCGCCGGTCGGCGCCCCGGCGAGCTCGTTCTCGCCCCGCACGCACGCGGCGGCCAAGCGAGCCCGGCCGGCGTCGGTGCTCGCCCAGCTCAGCCCGAGCACGTCGTCCAGCGCCAGCGCCACCGCGCCCTCGAGGGCCGCCGACGAGGACAGCCCGGCACCGATGGGCAGGCAGGAGGCGACCGCGGCGTCGAAGCCCGGCACGTCGACCCCGTCGCGCCCGAGGGCCCAGGCCGGCCCCGCGGCATACCCGGCCCAGCCGTCCACGGCCCCGGGGGCGAGGTCCCGGACCGCGCCCGTCCACGCGTCCTGCGGCCTGGCCGCCGAGACGAGCCGGATCGCCCCGTCGGTGCGCGGCCGCAACGCGACGTAGGTCCGGTGCGCGAGCGCCACTGGCAGGCACGGACCGCCGTTGTAGTCGACGTGCTCCCCGACGAGATTGACCCGCCCGGGTGCGGCCCAGACGCCGGCCGGTGCCGCGTCGAAACTGCGCCCGAATAGCTCGCGGGCCGCCCCCGCGCCCTCGGCACAGGCCCACGGTCGGTGCCAGGCCAGGGCCATGGCGGCTCCGTTCGTCGCGTCGTCTGCCGGGCCTGTCATGGTACGGCAGGGCGATCCCGCCGGCCCCTGTCGATGCGCGTGACCTGGGCCAGGTTCTCGGACAACGCGGCTCGGGCAGCGGATAGAGTCCGGGCCATGGACAAAGTCGTCACTTCCGCCACCGAAGCGATCGCCGGAATCACCGACGGGATGTCCCTCGCCGTCGGTGGGTTCGGCCTCTGCGGGATCCCCTCCGTCCTCATCCGGGCCCTGCACCAGGCCGGCATCCAGGGCCTGGAGGTGTACTCGAACAACTGCGGCGTGGACGACTGGGGGCTGGGAATCCTGTTGCACGACAAGCGGATCCGACGCATGGTGAGCTCCTACGTCGGGGAGAACAAGGAGTTCGAGCGGCAGTACCTCTCCGGCGAGCTCGAGGTCGAGCTCACCCCGCAGGGCACCCTCGCCGAGCGGTTGCGCGCGGGCGGCGCCGGCATCCCGGCGTTCTTCACGCAGACCGGCGTCGGCACCCAGGTTGCCGAGGGCGGCATGCCATGGCGGTATGCCGCGGACGGCACGGTCGAGGTGTCCTCGCCGGCCAAGGAGACCCGCGACTACGACTGGCTCGGCCACCGGCGCACCTTCGTCCTCGAACGCGCCCTCGTCGCCGACTTCGGCCTCGTGCGGGCCTGGAAGGGCGACCGACACGGCAATCTCGTGTTCCGCCGCTCGGCCCGCAACTTCAACCCGCTCGCCGCGATGGCCGGCAAGGTGACAATCGCCGAGGTCGAGCACATGTACGACGCCGGCGAGCTGGACCCCGACGAGGTCCACCTGCCCGGGGTCTACGTCCAGCGGGTGCTGCCGCTGAGCTGGACGGAGATCCACGAGAAGCGGATCGAGCGGCGGACCGTGCGACCCCGGATGGTGTCGGCCGGTGCCGGCTCCGAGGACCTCGAGAACGCGGACGGAGGCAACTGATGGCCCTCACCCGGGAGCAGATGGCCGCACGGGCGGCCCAGGAGCTCAAGGACGGCGACTACGTCAACCTCGGCATCGGGCTGCCCACGTTGGTGCCGAACTACGTCGCCGAGGACGTCGAACTTGTCCTGCAGTCCGAGAACGGCATCCTCGGCGTCGGCGCCTACCCCGAGGAGGACGACGTCGACCCCGACCTCATCAACGCCGGCAAGGAGACCGTCACGGTCCGCCACGGGGCCTCGTTCTTCGACTCGGCGACGAGCTTCGGGATGATCCGCGGCGGCAAGGTCGACGCGGCGATCCTCGGGGCGATGCAGGTGTCGGAGTTCGGCGACATCGCCAACTGGATGATCCCCGGCAAGATGGTCAAGGGCATGGGCGGGGCGATGGACCTCGTCCACGGGGCGAAGAAGGTCATCGTCCTCATGGAGCACTGCGCCCGGGACGGCTCGCACAAGATCGTCAAGACCTGCGACCTGCCGCTGACCGGCAAGAACGTCGTCCAGCGGATCATCACCGACCTCGCGGTCTTCGACGTCGACGAGGACGCCGGCCTGACCCTGCGGGAGATGTTCGACGGGGTGAGCGTCGAGGAACTGCGCGAGAAGACCGGCCCGGACTTCGCCGTCGACCTGGCCTGACGCGCGGCTGGCCGGCCGCTACGTCAGGCGGACGGTGACCCGCTCGGCGTCGAGTCGAGCGGTCTGATCGACGCTGGCGCCGTCGCCTCCGCCGCGGATCATGACGACGGAGCCGTCGGCGGCCCAGGCGGCCAGCGCGTCGAGCAGCTGTCGATGCAGATCGCCGGTGAGCAGCACCCGCGGATGCGGCCCCCAGTCGCGCGCCCGGGCGGGGTCGACGACGTCGCGGTATGCCGGGCCGGGCCGTCCGTCGCCGGGGTCGAGCGCTCGCGACGCTGGCGCGGGTGCGGCATACGGGTCGAAGCGGTCGCCGTAGGTCGCGAGCTCGCGGGCCTCGTCAACGACGCCGGGCGGCGTGTCGGGGTTGAAGCGGGCGAGCGCGGCCGGGGTGACCAGTACGGCATACCCGCTCGCGTCGGCGGCCCGGGCGGGGGAGTCCGTGACGAGGATCTCGGCAGCCCGCGCCGAGCGCCCGAGGGCGAGCGTCGCCCCCACCGACCACACGGCGAGCGCCCAATAGCACGCCCGCCAATGCGCCGGCAGGTCCAGACCCACCGCCCGGCCCGGACCGGCGTCGGCGTCGTCCTGCAGCAGGTTGGCGGCCTTGGACACCCAGGTCGCGAGGACCTTGGCGGACAGCTCGATGCGTTCGCCGGTGCCGTCGTCGTATGCCGTGACCCGGGGGCGCCCAGGGTCCGCGCGCAGCGTCGCGGCGAGGACCTCGGCGGGCAGGGGCACGGGGATCAGCGTAGGTCCGCTAACGTCGGCCCGTGAACGACCGCAAGAGCCACCTCGACGCGGTCGCCGTGACGGTCATCGTCGGGTGCACGGTCGTCTGGGGGCTCGGGCAGGTGGCCTCGAAGGTCGCGCTCCCCGAAGTCCCCTCGTTCACCCAGGCCGGGGCGCGCTCGGTCGGGGCCGCTGCGCTGTTGCTGATCTGGACGGCCTACCGGCGGATCCCCGTGTGGACGCGGGACGGCACGCTGCCGGCCGGGATCGGCACCGGGCTGCTGTTCTCCGGGGAGTTCGCGGCGATCTACACGGGCTTGCGGTACACGACGGCCGGGCGGATGGCGGTGTTCCTCTACCTCGCCCCGTTCGTCGTCGCGGCCGGGATGCCGTTGCTGCTCAAGGTCGAACACCTCAGCCGCGCCCAACTCGTCGGCCTGCTCGCCGCGTTCGGCGGCGTCGCGCTGGCCTTCTCCGAGGGGTTCACCAACACCGAGGCGCTGCCGAGGCAATGGCTCGGCGACGCCCTCGGTGTGACCGCGGGGTTCCTCTGGGGGGCGACCACCCTGCTCGTGCGGGCGACCCGCCTCTCGAGCGCCCCACCGGCCAAGACGCTGCTCTACCAACTCGGCGTCTCGGCGCTCGTGCTGTTGCCCATCGGCCTGGCCACCGAGGCGCCGGTGCACTGGCCGCTGACCCCCATGGTGACCGCGTCGATGGTCTTCCAGATCCTCGTCATCGGCTCGACGAGCTACCTGCTGTGGTTCTGGCTGGTCCGGCACTACCCGGCGACCCGGCTGTCGGCGTTCACGCTGCTCACCCCGATCCTCGGGCTCGTCGCCGGCGCGGTGCTGTTGCACGAACCGCTCACCGTGCGGTTGCTCGTCGCGCTCGTCACCGTGTGCGCCGGGATCTACATCGTCAACCGCGTCCCTCGCCGGTAACCCGTGTCGGCCGATCACGCGGCTCGCCGGGCCTGGGTGTCCGAACGGCCCCTCGCACTGGCCGCCGTCCTCGGGGTGTTCCGCCACGGCGGCGGCGACCCGACCTACCGTGCCGAGCCGGACGGGTCGGTGACCCGCTCGGCCCAGACTCCCGACGGCCCGGCGACGCTCACCCTGCGATGCCGTCCCGGGCAGCGGGAGGTCGTCGCGAGCGCCTGGGGGCCGGGTGCGCAGTGGGTGCTCGACCAGGCGCCGGCGCTGCTCGGCGAGCACGACGACGCGGGCGGATTCGTCGCCCACCACGACGTCGTCGCCGACTTGATTCGACGGTTCTCCGGGTGGCGGATGCCGCGCAGCGGCCTCGTGTTCGACTCCCTCGTCCCGGCCGTCATCGAGCAGAAGGTGACCGGCCAGGAGGCGTTCGGCGGGTACCGCCGCCTCGTGCGCCGCTTCGGCGAGCCGGCGCCGGGGCCACCCGGAGCGGCCGGGCTTTACGTCGCGCCCACGGCATCGGGATGGGCCCGGATCCCCTCGTGGGAGTACCTGCGCGCCTCCGTCGACCCGGCCCGCTCGGGGACCCTCATGCGAGCCAGCGCGGTCGCCGGACGGTTGCAGCAAGCCGCGACCCTGGACCTGCCGACGGCCCACCGCCGCCTGCGGGCGGTGCCAGGGATCGGGGCGTGGACCGCCGCGGAGGTCGCCCAGCGTGCCCTCGGCGACGCCGACGCGGTGAGCTTCGGCGACTACCACGTGGCCCGCGACGTCGGGTGGGCGTTGACCGGCCAGCCGCTCGACGACGCCGGGCTGGCCGACCTACTCGAGCCGTATGCCGGGCACCGCTACCGGGTCCAGCGCCTGGTCGAGCTCGCCGGGCTGCACCGACCGCGACGAGGCCCGCGGATGCCCCCGCGCACGCACCTGCCGCGCTGAGCGCCGGGTGAGCGTCCGGCCGTCAGTCCAGGGCGAGTACGAGCGCGTCGCCTTCCCGGCGCGGTATGCCGTGGGGGACGCCCTCGCCGGCCAGCGCGACGTCGAGTCGCGCGGCGACCATGCCGACGGCGAACGGGTCGGCGCCGGTGATGGCGATGTGGTCGGGTCCGACGTCGATTCCCACCGGCTGGCGCGTCGCCAAGGCCACGGCGACCGCGCGAGCGACCCGGTCGGCGACGTGCTCAGGGGTTGTCGGGCGGATGCCGGCGGCTCGGGACTCGGGTGAGCCCGGCGAGACGCCAAGCGCCGCCCGGACCGCCTCCTGCGACCCGAGCGCGAACCAGTCCCCCTCGCCCACCCTGACCAGCGACCCCGCGCCCGCCTCGTCGGCACCGCCGACGAACGCCCCGAGCCCCCGGACCAGGACGGCCGGCACGCCGGTGGCCTTGCCCTTGACGAGGTCGGCGGCGGCGGCCACCTCGTCGGCGACCGCCCGGGCGGTGACGTCCAGGGCCCGCCCGTCGGCGTCGACCGTCCCCCGCAGGTCGTCGAGGACGCGCAGTCCCGCGGCGCCGAGGGCGAAGTCGGTCTGCCCGACTCGCCACGGGCGACCGGCCGTGTCGGTGAGCACCACCGCGAGGCGTGTCACTCCGGCGGCCGCGGCGAGGCGCTCCCGGAGGTCGCGGCATACCGCGTCGGGGTCGTGGGGGAGGCGCAGCAGCAGCGCCGAGCCCCCGGTGTTCGAGGCGTCGACCCCGGCCGCGGCCATGACCGGGCCGGCGAGTGAGCGGACGACCTGGGTGACCCCCGAGGGGAAGGCCCGCTCGGCGACGACCTCGGCCGACTCGGCGGCGACGACGGCGGCCTTGTCCTGGACAGCCGAGGTGAGTCCGAGCGCCTTGGAGGCGACCTTGCTCGACACGGCGAGGACGTCGCCCTCGGCCAGGTGCAGGTTCGCAGCGCCCAGGGCCCCCAGCAACAGCTCGGCGAGGTCGTCGCCGGAGTGGACCTCGGGGATGCCGAGCAGCGGCAACACGTGCAGGCCGGGGTAGAAAGGGGGTCCGCCGACCGCGGGGATGCCGAGCCGCAACCGGTCAGGGGCGCCGGAGCTGTCGGTCACTGGCCCGCCGCCCCCAGCCGCGCACCGAGGTCGATAGCCGCGGCGGCGATCGCGGCGGCGGCCGGGACGCTCGACATGAGCAACGGGCGAGCCAGCACCGCCACGCCGGGCGGGGGCGGCATACCGGCGTCGGCGTCGTCGACGAGCCAGCCGTCGAGGAAGTCCGCGTAGAGCCCGGCGACGGCGGCGGCCGAGGAGTCCACCCCGATGGCGGTGAGGCAGGCGTCGGCGTGGCCGCGGACCGGCCGGCCGCCGATGAGCGGGCTGACCCCGACGACCGGGCCGGTCCGCTCGCGCAGCGCCTCGCGCACGCCGGGCACGCCGAGGATGATGCCGATCGAGACGACGGGATTGCTCGGGGGGAGTAGCACGAGGTCGGCGTCGCGGATCGCGTCGAGGACCCCCGGGGCCGGGGTGGCCCGGTCCATGCCGACGACGACGAAGCGCCGAGCGGGCACCGCGGCCCGCATCCGCACCCACCACTCCTGGAAGTGCACCGCGCGCTCGCCCTCGCCGTCCTCGACGACGACGTGGGTCTCCACCGGGGTGTCGGTCATCGGCAGCAGGGTCACGCCGCGCTCCGGCAGACCCCATCGGGCGGCCAGGCGGGCGGTGACCTCGGAGAGCGTGTAGCCCTGACCGAGCCACAGGGACCGAGCCAGGTGGGTGCCGAAGTCCTTGTCGCCCAAGCTGAACCAGTCCGGTGGCACCCCGAGCGCGGCGAGCTCGCCGCCGGCGTGGAAGGTCTCGTCGGCCCGGCCCCACCCCTGTCCCTCGTGCACCCCGTCGCCGAGCGTGTAGAGCACCGTGTCGAGGTCCGGACACACCCGCAGTCCGAACAGGGTGATGTCGTCGCCGGTGTTGCCGACGACCGTGACCGTGGTGTCGGCCAGCTGCTCGGTGGAGTGCAGGTGGTGGCGGACGCCGCGCAGGAAGCGGGCGCCGCCGACCCCACCGGCCAGGGCGGTGATGTGCATGGCGGCAGTCTGTCAGCCCCTCCCGCCGACACCAGCCCGGTCCACCGGGGCCCGCCCGTCGCCGTGGGTTCGCCGGAGTCGACGGTGGGTCCCCGCGGAAATCGGCCGAATAAATATCAGATCACGCCTTGACGAAACAGGTATGACACGCGTGTAATTCCATTGTTGTCTTTTCGGTACGCGGTTCGGCCCGGTTTAGACCGGATGGTCCGCATGTCGAGGGTTGGGTCGACGGTCACGGCGAGACCGACGGGCCAAGACTGCCGACGGGGCGACAGCACGGCACAGCCGACGAGGTGCATGCCGGACGGGTCGAGGAGAACCATGCACGAGCTGCTATTGATCACGACAGATACGGGCCCAGAGGGCGAATTGTCCTGGCAGGAGAGGTCGCTGTGCGCCCAGACCGACCCGGAGGCGTTCTTCCCCGAGAAGGGCGGCTCCACCAGGGAGGCCAAGAAGGTCTGCGTCGGCTGCGAGGTCCGGGTCGAATGCCTGGAGTACGCCCTGGGCAAGGACGAGCGGTTCGGCATCTGGGGCGGGCTGTCCGAGCGCGAGCGGCGCAAGCTGAAGAAGCGCGCCGTTTGAGCGCTCCGCTGCGCGCGGCCGGACGCCGCGTCGCCGTGGCGCCATCGAGCCCATGACAGCCCTCATCGAATCCCTAACGCCGACGCCGACACCGTCGCCCTCCCCGGACCCGACCGGGCCCGGGGGCGGGCGTTCCGCTGGTACGTCCGCGCCCCCATGGGTCAGCGCCGTGCTCGTCGTCCACGACGGTGCTACCTGGCTCGGTGACAACCTGGACGCCCTGGCCCGCCAGACCCTGCTGCCGGACCGGCTCGTGGTCGTCGACGTCGGGTCCCAAGACGGCAGCCTCGAGCTGGTCCGCGAGCACGCCGGCATCCACCGAGCCCTCGCCGACGTCGAGGTGCGCTCCACGACCGCCCCCGTGCCGTACGGCACGGCGATCGGGCTGGCCCTGCAGGCGCTCGGCCAGCCGGGCCAACACGCCGGGGCCGAATGGCTATGGCTGCTGCACGACGACACCGCCGCCGACCCCACCGCGCTCGAACGCCTCGTCGGCGCGGTGCGGCGCTCGCCCTCGGTGGGAATCGCCGGTCCCAAGGTCGTCCAGTGGGACAACCCTCGGCTGCTCGTCGAGGCCGGCCATCAGCTCACCCGGGCCGGCCGCCGGGTCAGTGCTCCGGCCGTCGGCGAGCCCGACCAGGGCCAATACGACACCCGCACCGACGTGCTGGCGGTCGGTACCGCCGGAATGCTCGTGCGCCGCGACGTCTTCGAGTCGGTCGGTGGCTTCGACCGCGATTTCGGGCAGTTCGGCAGCGACCTCGACCTCGGCTGGCGCGCCCAGCTGGCCGGCCACCGCGTCGTCGTCGTCCCGGCGGCGCGCATCCGTGAGGCCAGTGCGATGTATGCCGGTGACCGTCGCGGCGGCCCGGACGCGGCCGCCGCCCGCCGGGCTCAGCGCCAGGCCGCGCGACGGGTCGCTCTGACCCGCTGCTCACCGTTGCTGCTGCCGTTCCTGTCCGTCTGGCTTGTCGTCAGCGCCCTCGCTTCGGCACTGTTGTTGCTGCTGCTCAAGCGGCCTCGGCACGCGTGGGCCGAGCTTGCCGACCTCAGCGCCCTGGGTCATCCCGTCGCCAACGTCAAGGCGCGGTGGCGATTCCGTGGGAAGGCCCGGTTGCGGCGACGCGACCTGCAGACCCTCTTCGTCACCACCGGCGAAGCGACCCGGCATACCCTCGACCGCGTCCACGACGCGCTGACCCCCGAGTGGGCTCGGCGGGTCGAGCCCACACCTATCGGTCCGGTCGAGACCGGCCCGGTGGCCGAGGAGGCCGAGGAACTCGCATCGCTGCCGGCCTCGCTGGCCGAGCGCGTCGTGAAGAACCCCGGGGTCCTCGCGGTCCTCGCGGCCACGGCCGTCTCGCTTGTCGGCTGGCGCGACGCCCTGCGCGACGGGGTCCTCGATGCTCGTGGCGTGGGCCTGTCCGGCGGCCAGTTGCACTCGGTCGCCACCGACTCCGCCGGCCTGTGGCACGCGTTCCGGGACTCCTGGCACGGGGCCGGATGGGGGTCGGGCTCGGAGTCCGGCCCGTACCTCGCCATCCTCGCGATCCTCACCTGGCTCGGTGAGCGGTTGCCCTACGTCGCCCAGGGACGTTCGTCGGCCGCGGTGACGCTCAGTCTCGTGTTGCTCGTCGGTATGCCGTTAGCCACCGCGAGCGCCTATATCTCCGGGCGCGTCCTCACCCTGGCCCGCTGGCCGCGCGGCCTCATCGCCCTGGCCTGGGGCGCCTCGGGGGTGGCCGCCGCGGCCGTCGCCCAAGGGCGAGTGACGGTCGTGCTCGCCCATGTGCTGCTGCCATTAGTGGCCGCGGGGATGGTCAAGCTGTCCTCACGCGCCGGGACCTTCACCGCGGCCTTCGCCACGGCCCTGGGCGCGGCCCTGCTCGCCGCTGTTGTCCCGCTGTTCGGAGCCCTCGTGGCCCTCGTCGCCGCGCTGCTGCTTGCCGTCGGGCCCGGTATCGCCCGCCGGGCTCGGGCGCTGGTGGTCTTCGTCCTTCCCGCGGCGCTGCTGGGCCCGTCCGTCCTGCGCCTGAGCGATCTGCCGACGCTGCTGTCCGGACCGGGGCTCATCGACGACGGATCCACCGCGGACATCCCGCTGTGGCAGGTGGCGCTGGGCCAGCTGTCCGGCGCGTCGCTGTCCCTGTCGATCGGCGGGGCCGTGGTCCTGCTCGCCGGCATCCTCGGGTTGGCCCGTCGCGCGTCCTCGCGCCGGCGCGCCCTGGCGCTCACCGGCCTGGCCGGCCTGGTGCTGCTCGGTCTCGCCGGCGCGTATGCCGCGCCGCGGGTGGCCGTCGGCGACGTCCAGGGTGTAGTCGCCACGCCGTGGCCCGGCCTCGGCGTGCAGATCCTCGGATTGGCGCTCGGCGCCGCCGCGCTTGTCGGCTCGGCCGGTCGTGGCTCGATTCTCCGTGGACCGGGCTGGGGCCCCGCGCGTCTCGGGGGGCTTGTCGGCGTGGCCGTGCTGGCGGTGGCGATCCTCGCGGGCTCCGGTCTGCGTGCCGCTCGTGGGCTGACCGACGAGCTCGCCGTCGGCCAGGACGCCCTCCCTGCCGTCGCTGTCGACCAAGCGCGCGGTGCCCTGGCCAACCGGCTGTTGCTGTTGCTGCCCTCGCCGGACCGAATGGATTACGAGCTCGTGGGCAGCGAGCCCGGTACCCTGCTTCGGGATCTTGATCGAGTCGATCCGGTCACCGACCCGGGTCTCGCGGCGATCGTGTCGACTCTGGCCGGCGGCATCCGCGACGGCGGAGGCACACCGGGCGAGCGGCTCGCCGATCTCGGCGTCGGGTTCGTCGCCGTCCGAGCCGAGGCCGACAACCCGATCATCCGCACCCTCGACGCCACGGCCGGGTTGACCCGGTTGGGGTCGACCGAGGGCCAGATCCTGTGGCGGGTCCAGTCCCGCGGCGGTTCCGCCACCGAGGCGGTACCACCCGCGCGGGTTCGCGTCGTCGACGCCGCGGGCACTGCCGTCGAGGCGGTGGCCACCGTCGGACCGCACGGGGCGGTCGACGCCGCACTGCCGGTCGGGGGCCCGGGCCGCCTCGTCGTCTTTGCCGAATCGCCCGACTGGGCCAGCCGGGCCCGGGTAACCTTCGACGGGCAGGCTCTCGCGCCGCTGCCCGGCGGCGGGACGCCGGCATACGCGCTCCCCCCACGCGCCGGGCAGTTGCAGGTCGACCTTCCCCCCGTGCACGCCCGATGGTTCCTTGCCCAGCTCGCCCTCGTCGCGTTCGTCGTCTTCATGGCGATCCCGTTCGGCAACCGACGCTCGCGCAGGCCCCGATGAGCCGGCCATCGTGGACCCGCGCCCTCGTCACGGTCATCGGTGGCGCCGGCCTCACGGCGGCGGCCCTGCAGTTGCCCGGGTCGCTCCAGCTGGCCCAGGCCTCCGGGACTGCCACGGCGGACCCCACCGCGAGCCAGGTCGCCGTGCGCCTGGCCGGGCTGACCTGTCCAGGACCGGAGACCGAGGGCATCCCCAGCGTGGCGGCCGTTCCCGGTGGGACGAGTACCGTCCTCGTGGCAACGGCCCCGACGCCTGCCCTCGACGGCCTGCCGGTCGCCACGGGCGAAGGACGCGTGACGGTGCGGGGGATGCCGGCCGGCACCACCCTGGCGACGAGCGCCGCCCGCGGCGCTGTGTTGACCGCCGGCGTCGCCGGCCCCACGGTCGTCGACGTCGGCGCCACCGGGAGCCTTGCCCCCGGGCTCGCGGCGCTGCAGACGTGGGTGCGTCGCGACGGCGACGACCGCGGCCTGGACGCCACGGCGTGCGCCGCCCCTCGCGCTGAGGCGTGGATCCTCGCCGGCGGTGGCGACAGCACCCGTCGAGAGCGCCTGGTCGTCGCCAATCCCGGAGCCAACACCCTCACCGTCGACCTCCAGGTCTACGGCGAGAAGGGACCTATCGCCTCAGTCAATGGCTCGCGAATCGCCGTCCCCGGACATGGCCGCGTCGGGGTGCTGCTCGATGCCTTGGCACCCGGCGAAAAGGCCCCGGTCGTCCACGTCACCGCCACCGGCGGGGTGATGAGCGCGCTCGTCGAGGACAGTTGGATCGAGGGAGCAGTGGGCCGCGGGCGGGACGATTCCGGTCCCACCGAAGGGCCGGCACTCGAGCAGATCGTCCCGGGGGCCTTCGTCGCCGGTCCGTCCCGGCTGCGCGTCGCCGTGCCGGGTGACGCCGAAGCCGTCGTCCAGGCGCGTGTCCTGGGGGCTGACGGGCCGGCTCCGCTGCCGGACAACGGGGTCTTGCGGGTGCCTGGCGGCACGGTCCGCGAGCTCGACCTGGCCAGTCTGCCCGCCGGCGGGTATGCCGTGCAGGTCCGCTCCGATCGTCCGGTCCTCGCCGCGGTCTCGACCGAACGCCGCAGTGCCGGCAACGCGCAGTCCGACCTGGCCTGGACACCATCGACGGCTCCGATCGCCACCCTCGCCGGGACGCCGATCCCGGTGGGGGCCAAGGCCAACCTCATGCTGACCGCCAGCGACGGCCCCGGATCGGTCCGGGTGGTTACCGTCGGTGCCGACGGGACGACGAGCGTACGCACCGTCGACATCGCCGCGGACAGTGCCACCGTCCTCGACGTTTCCGGCGCAAGCGCCGTCTGGGTCCGTCATGGCACTGGCACGGTGCGAGCCGCCGCGTCGCTGGAGATCGACGACAGGGACGGCCCGCTCTACAGCGTGGTGGCCCTCAACGCCGCCGCGATGACGACCACCGACGTCCCGGTCCGAGAGATCCGGCGCTGACCCGACCTGCGGGTCAGTCCTCGAACCTCGGGTCGAGGTCCTCGGGCGACACCCCGAGTAGGGCGGCGAGCTGTTCGGCGACAACGTCAGCGACCAACAGGGCTAGCTCAGGTCCGCTCTCGACCCGGGTTTCCACCGGCCGTCGATAGATGACCACTCGGGCCGGGGCAGTGCCCTGCGCGGCGAACATCCGCCCGAGCGGGACCTCCTCGTGTTCCCACGGCGCCGGGTCGCTCGGCGGGACGTCCTCGACGGCCAACTCCATCGGCGGGAACGGCTTGCCCCACGAGCGTTCCAACCGGGCCGCACAGTCGAGCACGAGTTCGTCGAACCGATCGGACCGCGTCGTCATCGCCGGCACTGGCGGCCAGGCGAGGGGCCCGCGAGGCCCGCGGCCGCGACGGTGGCGGCGTCGACGGCGAGGGGGTCCCAGGTCCCCGAGAGAACTCACCCGGCCAGCCTATGCCGCGCCGGTGGGGGATCGGCGTGCCGCCCGGAGCAGGCGCCACCCCAGCACTACGCTGCGGGCGTGGGAATGCAACGGCAATGCACCAAGACCGGCTGTTCCGGGCCGGCGGTGGCCACGCTGACCTACGTCTACCGCGACCAGACCGCAGTCCTCGGGCCGTTGGCGACCTTCGCCGAACCGCACACCTACGACCTGTGCATCGCGCATGCCGGGGGGCTGACCGCACCCCGCGGGTGGGAGGTCGTCCGCTTGGTGAGCGAGGGCGAATTGCCCGTCGGCCCGGTCGACGACCTCCTTGCCATCGCCGACGCCGTCCGGGAGACGCCTCGACCCCATTCCGCCGGCCTCGCACCGGCCGCCGCGGCCACTGCCGTTCGGCCCGATCCTTCGGCTCGTCGGGCCCACTTGCGCCTCGTGCGCGACTAGGCGCGCCAGGGGGCGTCACCACACCACCGCCCGGTGCGCCAATGGGCGCGCCATTGGGTGCGAGAGGCAGCGCCGCCACCGCCGCGCCCGCGGCATACCGCCGGGGCGCACTAGGCTTGGCGGTCGTGAACCCCACCCGTCGCAACCTCGGCGACTTCGTCAAGGCCTACGACGTTCGCGGCCTGGTCCCCGAGCAACTCGATGACGACGTGGCGCGAGCCATCGGCTCGGCGTTCGCCCACGTTGTGGTCCGCCCGGATGCCGCCCCTGGCGTGGTCGTGGGGCACGACATGCGACCGAGCTCCCCGCAGCTGTCCAGGGCGTTCGCCGAGGGGGTCGCCGCCCACGGGATCGACGTCACCCTCATCGGGCTGGCCTCGACCGACCAGCTGTACTACGCCAGCGGGGCCCTCGATCGCCCGGGAGCGATGTTCACGGCCAGCCACAACCCCGCGGAGTACAACGGAATCAAGCTGTGCCGCAGCAACGCCCGTCCGGTGGGTCAGGACAGCGGGCTGGTCGCCATCCGCGATCTCGCCCAGGCCGACCTCGACGGCCTGGCCTCGTCCGACGCGCCGGTCCTGGACGGACCCCCCAGCCCTGCCCCGGGGCGGATAGCCGAGGTGGACGTCCTGCCCGGCTACGCGGCGTTCCTGCGTGGGCTGGTCGACCTGTCCGGCGGTCGCCCACTCACCGTCGTCGTGGACGCCGGCAACGGGATGGCCGGGCATACCGTGCCTGCCGTG
The DNA here is from genome assembly GCA_037045045.1 of Dermatophilaceae bacterium. Classification (GTDB taxonomy): domain Bacteria; phylum Actinomycetota; class Actinomycetes; order Actinomycetales; family Dermatophilaceae; genus Phosphoribacter. Next base: position 854,565 of record JBAOHL010000005.1, on the reverse strand, counting down.
CTCGGCACGGAGGCGGGTTTGCCGGCCCTACCATTGACGATCGTGCCGTTGTACTTCGAACTGGACGGCACCTTTCCCAATCACGAGGCCAACCCCCTCGAGCCGGAGAACCTGCTCGACCTGCAGGCCGCCGTTCGCGGGCACGGGGCCGACATCGGCCTGGCCTTCGACGGCGACGCCGACCGGTGTTTCGTCGTCGACGAGCGCGGCGAGCCGGTGAGTCCGAGCGCCATCACCGCCCTGGTCGCCAGCCGGGAAATCGCCCGGGTGGTCGGCGCCGGCGCCGCCCCGGAGCAGGTCCGCATCGTGCACAACGTCATCACCTCGGCCGCCGTGCCCGAGGTCATCGCCGAACACGGCGCCACCGCGGTGCGCACGCGGGTGGGCCACTCGTTCATCAAGGCCGAGATGGCCCGGGCCGACGCGGTGTTCGGCGGCGAGCACTCGGCGCACTACTACTTCCGTGACTTCTGGTTCGCCGACACCGGGATGCTCGCGGCCATGCACGTGCTCGCCGCCCTCGGCGAAACGGACGCGCCCCTGTCCGCTCTCGCCGCGGCATACGAGCGGTACGTCGCTTCGGGCGAGATCAACTCCACCGTCGCGGACCGCAACGGAGCGACCGAACGCGCGGTGGCCTGGGCTCGCGCCCAGGGACCCAGCGAGACCGACACCCTCGACGGGGTGACGGTTCGCCACCTCGGTGCCCCGATGTGGTGGTTCAACGTGCGGGCCTCCAACACCGAGCCGCTCCTGCGGCTCAACGTCGAGGCCGCAGACCGGGTGACGATGGAACACGTGCGCGACCACGTCCTGGCTCTGTTGCGGCAGGGCTGAGGCAGGAGGGCATCGATGAGCGAGTTGCCGCGATGGGTGCGCGAGATCCTGCGCTGCCCCCAGTGTCGTGCCGAGGTGGTCGACGTGCTCGCCCAGGACGGCCCGGCGCTGCGCTGCACGGACCCCGCGTGTGGGCTGACCTACCGCATCGAGGGCGGTATCCCCGTCATGCTCGTCGACGACGCCCGTCGACCCAGGTCCTGAGCGGAGAGGCAACGACAATGCCGCTGCTCGACGAGGCTCTGCTGGACGACGAGACGGCTCTGACGCAGATCGACACGCGGCGTTCGGTGCGCGCGCTGGCCACCGCAGGTGCCCAGGTCCGCGAGGCGATCCATTTGTGCGCCGAGGCGGGCCTGCCGCGCCTGTCCGGCGGGGACCGCCCCCGCTCCGTGCTCGTGGCGGCTCTCGGCGGGTCGGCAGTGGTCGCCGACGTCCTCGGCCTGCTCGCCGAGCCGGGATCACCGGTGCCGGTGAGTACCCGCCAGGGGATGCCGCTGCCGGGCTGGGTGGGTTCGCTCGACCTCGTCGTCGCCGTCTCCCACTCGGGGCGGGCGCCGGGGCCGTTGGCCCTCGCTGCCGAGGCGGCCCGACGCGGGGCCGCCCTGCTCACCGTCGGCGCGCCCGACTCTCCGTTGGCCGACGTCTGCGCCCGAGCTCGTGGGATCCACGTCGACGTGCCGGTCGAACGGACCTCCACTCGCACGGCGATGTGGTCGTTGCTGGCCCCCGTCGTGTATGCCGCCGACGCCCTCGGCCTGGTCCGGGCCGGGCCGCAGGTCCTTGCCAGGGTGGCCGACCGGCTCGACGGGTGGGCCGACTCGCTACGCCCGTCCTCGGAGTGCTTCGTCAATCCGGCGAAATCCTTGGCCATCGACCTCGCCGCAGGAATTCCCGTCGTGCTCGGGGACGGCCCGCTGACCGGCGTTGCTGCTCGGCGCACCGCGGCCATGCTCGCCCGCACCGCACGCCTGCCGGTGACGAGCGGTGAACTGCCCGACACGGCGTTCGAGGTCGTCGCGCTGTTCGACGGTCCGTACACCCAGGCCTGGGCGGACGCCCGACGCGGACGAGCGGACGGGCTCGACGAGCTGTTCCGCGACCCCTACCTCGACGGCGAGCCTGATCCGCGGCTGCGCCTGCTCGTGCTGCGCGACCACGACGAGGGCGACGAGGCCAGCCGCCAACGGGTCGAGCTCGTCGACGCCGTGGCCCAGACCGCCCGCGAGGCCGGAGTGCGTGTCATCGACCACACCGCCAATCCCGGCCATCCGTTGGAGCGATTGGCCGACTTGGTCAGTCTCGGGGACTTTGCCGCGACCTACCTCGCCCTCGGGCTGCGCCTGGACCCCGGGGTCTCTCCGCATTTGGCCGACCTGCGGGATCGCATCGGCTAATCGAGCCCGTCGCTTACTCGGGGGCGGCCGGCCTCTGGCCGGCGCTTGCGGGCCGACTGGCCTCGCGCGGCGCGCTTCCTGGCCCGAGCGGGCGCCCCCTGGCCCGCGCATGCGGGCCCCCTGGCCCGAGCGGCGCGCTTCCTGGCCCGAGTGCGCGCCTCCTGGCCCGCGCATGCGGGCCCATCTCGTCGCCCCACCCTGCTTCCTCCCCTCGCGAGAGGAGGCAAAGTGCTGCTTCCCGGCCCTTGAAGGAGCAGTTTGGCTCCGGTCACGGCCCGCCGGGTGAAGGGCGAGGTTGCGCCGGGGGGGCTGAAGTAGGAGACCTTGTATCGGGGTGAGCGGGGCCGGGTGAGGGGGGCGAGTAAGCGGGGCCTGGTGAGCGGGGCTGGTGAGCGGGGGCGAGTGAGCGGGGCTGGTGAGCGGGGGCGAGTGAGCGGGGCTGGTGAGCGGGGCTGGTGAGCGGGGCGGGGTGCAGCGGGTGGAGGACCTGGGCGTCGCCCCACCCTGCTTCCTCCCCTCGCGAGAGGAGGCAAAGTGCTGCTTCCCGGCCCTTGAAGGAGCAGTTTGGCTCCGGTCACGGTCACGGTCACGGTCCGGGTCCGGGTCCCAATAGCGGTCACGGTCACGGTCACGGTCCGGGTCCGGGTCCCGATCCCGATCCCGGTCGCTGTCGCAGCGGCAGTGGCAGTGGCAGTGGCAGTCGCAGCGGCAGTGGCAGTGGCAGTGGCAGTGGCAGTGGCAGTCGTGGGGGCAGTCGTGGGGGCAGGTCGTGGGGGCAGTCGTGGGGGCAGTCGTGGGGGCAGGCTGGGTGGCTGGCGGCATCCACGCACGAGGGGGGCCGGGCGGTTCCTAGGTTTCAACCTCATCGGCGGGATGCCGGCTCGGCGCGCGGCATACCGGCCGGTCGGTCGGCCACCACAAACACCGATCCCCGCCGCGGCGCCGTTGCCGCAGGCGGGGATCCGTGGTCGGGACTGCTACTCGGCTTCCATGACGATCGACCCGCACGGGCATTCCGCGACGCAGACGCCGCAACCCTTGCAGTAGTCGTAGTCGATCGCGTACCCCTTGGCAATGTCGGTCTTCTTCACAGCGTTGTCCGGGCAGACCCCGAAGCAGTTGTCGCAGCCGAAGCAGTTGCCGCACGACATGCATCGGCGGGCCTCGAACTGCGCGCTCTCCTCGTCCAGTCCCTTGACGACCTCGTCGAAGGTCCCCGCCCGACGGGCGCCCTCGAGGTGCTCCCGGACCTTGTGGGGGGCGTCGGAGTAGTACCACGTGGTGAGCTTGTCGAACGTCGCGACCGGGTGCTTGGCCGGGGCCACGTAGGTCGTGCCGCGCAGATAGGCGTCGATGTGCCGGGCGGCCTTCTTGCCGTGTCCGACCGCGACCGTGACGGTGCGCTCGGCCGGCACCATGTCGCCGCCGGCGAAGACGCCGTCCCGGCCGGTCATCATGTTCGCGTCGACGTCGACGACGCCGTCGTTGATGGTGATGCCCTTGGCGTCCTGCAGGAAGGTCAGGTCGGCCTCCTGGCCCAGTGCCAGGATGAGCGAGTCGGCCTCGAGTTCCTCGAGTTCACCGGTGGGCTGGGGGAATCCGCTCTCGTCGAGCTCCATCTTTTCGACGACCATCTTGCCCTCGTCGACGTGCTTGATTGTCGAGAGCCACTTGAGCATGATGCCCTCCTCCTCGGCCTCTTGGACCTCGAAGTCGTGGGCGGGCATCTTGTCGCGGTTGCGGCGGTAGACGATGATCGCTTCCTCGGCGCCCATCCTCTTGGCGGTGCGGGCCGCGTCGATAGCGGTGTTGCCGCCGCCGTAGATGACGACCCGGCGACCGAGCATGGGCTTCTCGGCCTCGGTCTCCATGTCGTGCAGGTAGCTCACCGCGTCGAGGATCTTCGCGGACTCGCCGGCGGGGATGTACGCGCGCTTGCCGATGTGGGCCCCCACGGCGAGGAAGAGGGCGTCGAAGCCCTCACCCAGCGCGGCCTCGAGGTCCTCGACCTTGGCGTCGAACTGCATGACGACACCTAGGTCGGTGATGCGCTTGACCTCGGCGTCGAGGATGTCGCGCGGCAGCCGGTAGGTGGGGATGCCGAAGCGCATCATCCCGCCGGCCATCGGACCGGCCTCGCGGACCGTGACGTCGTGGCCCAGGCGCGCCAGGTGGTATGCCGCGGCCAGGCCGGACGGTCCCGCACCGACGACGAGGACCTTCTTGCCGGAGCGCTGCGCCGGTGGCTCGACCGACCAGCCCTGCTTGAGCGCCTCGTCGCCGAGGAACCGCTCGACGGCGTTGATGCCCACGGCCTCGTCGACCTCGACCCGGTTACATGCGGTCTGGCAGGGGTGGTAGCAGACCCGGCCCATAATCGCGGGGAACGGGTTGTCGGCCATGATCTGACGCCAGGCCGCCTCGTAGTCGCCCTCCTCGGCGTGGAACAGCCACTGCTGGATGTTCTCGCCGGCCGGGCAGGCGTTGTTGCATGGGGGGAGCAGGTCGACGTAGACGGGCCGCTCGGTGCGCCACGATCCCGTCTGGTTCGCCAGGCTCGTCCCGACGTCCAGGGTGATGGCGAAGGGCTTCTGCATCAGTTGCTCGACTCCTTCGGGAGCAGTCCGTAGCGGGCGATGTTGCGGTCGGCAGCCGCCTGCAGCTTGTTGATGACGTCGTCGCGGCGGGTGGGGGAGAACAGGTGGGCGTAGCGCTTCTGGCCCTTGAAGTACTCCTCGACCGGGACCTGGCGCCGGATCGGGCTGGACGAGACGACCTCGCCGTTTTCGGCCTCGAAGACCGGGAAGATCCCCGACTCCTTGGCCAGTCGGGCGTACTTGATCGTGTCGCACGAGGCGGTGCCCCAGCCCAGCGGGCAGGGGACGAGCACGTGCAGGTAGCGCGCCCCACGGATCGACATCGCCTTGGTGGCCTTGGCCTCGAGGTCGTGCAGGTCCGCGACGGTGGCCGTGGCGACGTAGGGGATCTCGTGGGCCATGGCGATCCGCGGCAGGTCCTTGCCCTGGCCGAAGACGTTGCCCGGCTCCGGGCCGACCGCCTGGGTCGTCGCGGTGCGGGCCGCCGCCGGCGTCGCGCCGGAGCGCTGCACGCCGGTGTTCATGTACGCCTCGTTGTCGTAGCAGATGTAGAGCACGTCGTCGTTGCGCTCGAACATCCCCGACAGGCACCCGAAACCGATGTCGACCGTGCCGCCGTCGCCGCCCTGGCCGACGACGCGGATGTCGTCCTTACCCAGGGCCCGGTATGCCGCGGCGACGCCGGACGCGACCGCCGGGGCGTTGCCGAACAGCGAGTGCAGCCACGCGATACGCCAGGACGTCTCGGGGTAGGGCGTGGAGAACACTTCGAGGCAGCCGGTGGCGTTGACCGCCACGAGCTTGCCGTCCGCGGCGCGCAGTGCGGCATCCAGCGCGTAGCGGGCGCCGAGCGCCTCGCCGCAGCCCTGGCAGGCCCGATGGCCCGAGGTGAGGGCATTGGTGCGCTCGGGATCGGACTGCACGGAGCGTTGCTCGACCGGCAGGAGCCGGTTGCCGACGGCGAAGCTGCCGACTTGGTAGAACTTCACCGGCTGATTGGCCGGCTGGTGGCGGATCTCGGTGGTCATGACAGGCTCCTTCAGGTGGCGCTCGCGCGGACCGCGCCCTTGTCGCGCAGCGTGTCCTCGGCACTGGGTCCAGGCCTGGGCTCGAGCTTGGCCCGGGCGATCTCGCGGTCCACGACGTCCTGGTCGAGGTCGAGGAAGGTGAGGAAGTCCAGCTCGTCGGCGACGGCCCGGTCGAGCATCTGGTGCAGCGAGGACTTGAGAATGGCCCGCCCGCCGAGACCGGCGACGACCGTGTAGTTGGCGATGGGATGCTTGGACATCGCCATGCGCACATGCGACGCGACGATGCCGCCGATGCCGACCGAGAAGGCCTTCTCCAGGGCGACGAACCGGGTCGCGTGGGCCAGCGCTTCGCGGACCGCGTCGATGGGGAACGGCCGGAACGAGCAGATGCCCAGGACGCCGATCTTCTCGCCGTTGGCCCGACGCTCGTCGACGACGTCCTTGATGGTGCCGAGCACCGAACCCAGCGCGATGATGACCGTCTCGGCGTCGTCGCAGTGGTAGGTGCGGATCAGCCCACCGGCCTCCCGGCCGAAGATCTGCTCGAACTCCTCGGCGACCCGGGGAATGGTCTCCAGGGCCCGCATCTGCTTCTCGTGGGCCAGGTAGCGCACCTCGGTGAACGCCTCGGGCCCGACCATGGCCCCGATCGACACTGGGTCGGCGGGGTCGAGGACCTGACGGGGCACGAACGGCGGCAGGAACTTCTGGACCTGCTCCAGCTCCGGCACGTCGACCTCCTCGACCGCGTGCGTGAGGATGAAGCCGTCCATGCAGACCATGACCGGCAGGGAGAGCTCCTCGGCGATCTTGAAGGCCTGCACGTGCAGGTCCGTCGCCTCCTGGTTGGTCTCGGCATACAACTGGATCCACCCCGAGTCACGCTGGCTCATCGCGTCGGTGTGGTCGTTCCAGATATTGATAGGGGCGCCGATGGCCCGGTTGGCGACCGTCATGACGATCGGCAACCCGAGACCCGAGGCGTTGTAGACCGCTTCGACCATGAAGAGCAGCCCCTGGCTGGCCGTTGCGGTGTAGGTCCGCGCGCCGGCGGCCGAGGACCCGATCGCCACGCTCATCGCGGCGAACTCCGACTCGACGTTGACAAACTCGCAGCCGGGCAGCTCGCCGGTCTTCACCAGCGCGGACAATCCCTCGACGATGTGTGTCTGGGGCGAGATCGGGTAGGCGCAGATGACCTGCGGGCGGCTGGCCGAGACGGCCTGAGCGACCGCCTGAGAGCCCTCAATCTGCTTGCGCACCGGCAGCCTCCTTGGCCGAGTCCCCGACGTGGGACTTCACGTAGTCGTATGCCGCACTCGCCGCTGTCGAGTTCTTCTGGCCGAGCGCGCCCGGGAAGTGGTGTCCCATGGCCTCCAGCAGGGCGGGCAGATGGACGATGTCGGTGAACGCGGCCAGACCACCGAGCATGACGAGGTTGGGCACCGGGCGACCGATGTTGTCGCGCGCGATGTCCGTCGCCGGGATGGTCAGCACCTTGGCGTTCGGGTGGGTCTGCGCCAGCCCGTCGATGCCGAGCTGGCCCAGCGTCATCGTCGAGTTGATGAGGACGTAGCCGTCGGGCTTGAGCCCGGAGAACACGTCGACCTGGTGCAGGAGCGTGGCGTCCTGCACAACGAGAGCGTCCGGGGCCACGACGGGCTCCCGGACGCGGATAGGGATGTCCGCGATGCGGCAGAAGGCGACGACTGGTGCCCCCGTTCGCTCGGAACCGAAGGACGGGAAAGCCTGGGCGTGACGGCCCTCGTCGAATGCTGCGACCGAGAGAACCTCGGCCGCCGTGACGACACCTTGTCCGCCGCGGCCGTGAATACGGACCTCGAACATGACCCAGACCGTATGCCCGCCAGCCGCCCGAGCGCAAAGGGTCGTAGGTCCTTCGTCCGGTTGGCGGGCCCCCGTCCCATATCGCGGTCGAAGGGCGGCGCGCTGACCCTCGGCAGGCTCTCTCCGCGGGTACACTGGGAACTTCGCCGGCGTGGGTGGATGACCCGCGAGACGTATGCCGCGCCCTGCTGGGCGACGCCGGGTCAGTTCACCACGAAGCCAAGGAGCTCCACCATGTCCGTCGACTTCCGCGTGGCCGACCTGTCGCTCGCCGCCGCAGGCCGTCACCAACTCCGCCTCGCCGAGCACGAGATGCCCGGCCTGATGTCCCTACGCCGCGAGTACGCGCAGAGCCAGCCGTTGCGCGGCGCCCGGATCGCCGGGTCGCTGCACATGACCGTGCAGACCGCCGTGCTCATCGAGACCCTCGTCGCCCTTGGCGCCCAAGTGCGCTGGGCATCGTGCAACATCTTCTCCACCCAGGACGAGGCGGCCGCCGCGGTCGTCGTCGGCCCGCACGGCAGCCCGCAGGACCTCCAGGGCATTCCGGTGTTCGCGTGGAAGGGCGAGACGTTGCCGGAATACTGGGAGTGCACGGAGGCGATCCTCACCTGGCCGGACGGCCTGGGCCCGAACATGATCCTCGATGACGGTGGCGACGCCACCATGCTCGTCCACAAGGGCGTCGAGTGGGAGGCCGCCGGGCAGGTACCGCCGACGACGCAGGCCGACTCCGAGGAGTTCGCCGTGTTCAAGGACCTCGTGCGGCGCACCCTGGCCACCGACTCTGGCAAGTGGACCGCTGTCGCGGCGGGCATCAAGGGAGTCACCGAGGAGACGACGACGGGCGTACACCGCCTCTACCAGCTCGCCGAGGCCGGCGAGCTGCTCTTCCCGGCGATCAACGTCAACGACTCGGTGACGAAGAGCAAGTTCGACAACAAGTACGGCTGTCGGCACTCGCTCGTCGACGGGCTCAATCGGGCCACCGACGTCCTCGTCGGCGGCAAGGTCGCCGTCGTGTGCGGTTTCGGTGACGTCGGCAAGGGGTGTGCCCAGTCGTTGGCGGGGCAGGGCGCCCGGGTGATCGTCACGGAGATCGACCCGATCTGCGCGTTGCAGGCGGCGATGGAGGGCTACCAGGTGGCCCAGCTCGAGGACGTCATCGAGACCGCCGACATCGTCGTCACCGCCACCGGCTGCTACGACGTCGTCACCGCGGAGCACATGGGTCGGATGAAAGACAAGGCCATCGTCGCCAACATCGGTCACTTCGACAACGAGATCGACATGGCCGGCCTGGCGCGGGTCCCGGGCGTCGTCAAGACCGAGATCAAGCCGCAGGTCCACGAGTGGAGCTTCCCGTCGGGGCGTTCGGTTATCGTCCTGTCCGAGGGTCGGCTGATGAACCTCGGCAACGCGACCGGCCACCCGAGCTTCGTCATGAGCAACTCGTTCAGCAACCAGACGATCGCCCAGGTCGAGCTGTTCACGAAGACCGACGACTACGAGCGGCAGGTCTACACGCTGCCCAAGGTCCTCGACGAAAAGGTCGCCCGGTTGCACCTGGACGCGCTCGGGGTCCGACTCACCGAGCTGACCAAGCCCCAGGCCGAATACCTCGGGGTCGACGTCGCCGGACCGTACAAGCCCGACCATTACCGCTACTGACCTGCGGCTGCCCATTCGCCCGGGCGCGGCATACCCGGGTGAATGGGACGACTTCGTGTCGGAGCCTTCCGTCACCGCACCAGTGGGCCCATAATGGGGTCCTGGCGGCGCCCTTCACCCCCTGGGAGGGCGCCGCTCCTGTGTCCGCAGGGGCCGTCGTTCGACCGCTCGTCGCTCGGGGCGTCGTCCCGCGGCATCCCCGTCCCCAGTGCCCCGGTGTGTGATGATGCCGGCATACGCGTGGGACGTCGGAAGGACCTCTCGTGAAAGGCCGCGTGCTCGTCGTCGACGACGACCTCGCCCTCGCCGAGATGCTCACCATCGTGCTGACCCAGGAGGGGTTCGAGCCGACCCACGTCGCCGACGGCGCGGCTGCCGTCGCGGCCTTCCGGGACGTGCGACCGGACCTCGTGCTGCTCGACGTCATGCTGCCGGGGATGGACGGCATGGAGGTATGCCGCCGGATCCGGGCCGAGTCGGGGGTCCCCATCGTCATGCTCACGGCGCGCACCGACACCGTCGACGTCGTCGTCGGGTTGGAATCCGGTGCCGACGACTACGTCGTCAAACCATTCAAGCCGCAGGAGCTCATCGCCCGAATCCGGGCCCGGCTGCGCCGTGGCGACGAGCCCGATCCGGAGCGCCTCCAGGTCGGCGACCTGTCCATCGACGTCGCGGGGCACTCGGTGAAGCGGGCCGGCCGGGCGTTGTCGCTCACACCGCTGGAGTTCGACCTGCTCGTCGCGTTGGCGCGCAAGCCCTGGCAGGTGTTCACCCGGGAGGTGTTGCTGGAGCAGGTGTGGGGGTATCGCCACGCCGGCGACACCCGCCTCGTCAACGTCCACGTCCAACGGCTGCGCAGCAAGATCGAGCACGACCCCGAACACCCGGAGATCGTCGTCACCGTCCGCGGAGTGGGGTACAAGGCCGGCCCGGCCTGACCATGGACACTCCGCCGGCTAGCGATGCGCGGTCCTCCCGGCGAGCGCCAGCCGACCGAGCGCACCTCGTCGCCGCGGCTCGTCGCCGGGCCCGGGCGGCCGGTACCCGGGGGATGAACCGACTGGCGCGGCTCGCCGCGCTGTGGCGCCGCTCGCTGCAGTTCCGGGTCGTCGTCGTCACCCTGGCCCTCGGGACGCTCGTCGTCGGCGTCGTCGGCACGTACCTCTACGGCCAGATCGGCACGGGGCTGGTCGAGGACCGTCGCAGCATCGCCACGGCGGAGTCCCTCACGCTGACCAAACGGGCGCAGGTGGGCTTCTACGCCACGGATCTCGCGCAGTCTCAACAGGCGGTGACCGAGGCCGCGGTGTCGATCGTCCAGGAGGCCGCTGGCACCGAGGGGAACCGTTTCGTCGTCCTCGCCAGGCTGGACAGCAACCGATCGGCGGTCCTCGTCCCCGTCGTCGTCTCGGGGGAACTCGGGTTGTCCGACGTGCCCGATGCGCTGCGCCAACAGGTGGCCGCCGACCGCACCGTGCAGCATGCGCAACTGGTTTCCGTGCGCTTGGCCACCGAACCGGACCCCGTGCCCGCCTGGGTCGTCGGCCAGCAGGTCGACCTACCGCTCGCCGGCGGATACGGGATGTACTACATCTACCCGATGGAGCGGGAGCGCGATTCCCTCGCCGTCGTTGGCCGGACCTTCCTCTACGGCGGTCTGGTGCTCCTGCTGCTCATCGGCGCCGTCGCCTACGTCGTCACCCGGCTCGTCGTCGCCCCGGTCCGCAGCGCCGCCCAGGTCGCCGAACGCCTCGCCTCCGGGCGGCTCGACGAACGGATGGTCGCGCACGGCGAGGACGACCTGTCGAGCCTGGCCACCTCGTTCAACGAGATGGCCGACGGGCTGCAACGCCAGATCGGCCAACTGGAACACCTCTCCCAGGTCCAGCAACGGTTCGTCTCGGACGTCTCCCACGAACTGCGCACCCCGTTGACAACGATCCGCATGGCTGCCGACGTCCTGCACGCCAGGCGCGGCGAGTTCGACCCGGCCGCCTCCCGATCGGCGGAACTGCTGCACAACGAACTCGACCGGTTCGAAGCCCTCTTGTCGGACCTGCTCGAAATCAGTCGGTTCGACGCCGGGGCGGCCGTGCTCGACACCGAACTCGTCGACCTGCGGCGCACGGTGGCCAGGGTTGTCGACGCCTCCCAGGCCTTGGCCGAACGCAAGGGGAGCCGGGTGACCACGCTCGACCCCGGAGCGCCCTGCGAGGCGGAATACGACTCGCGTCGAGTCGAGCGGATCCTGCGCAACCTGCTCGTCAACGCCATCGAGCACGGCGAGGGGCAGCCCATCGAGATCGCCGTCGGGGCCGACGCCGACGCCGTGGCCGTCACCGTCCGTGACCACGGGATCGGCCTGCGCCCGGGCGAGGCGGCGATGGTCTTCAACCGATTCTGGCGGGCGGACCCAGCCCGGGCCCGCACCAGCGGGGGCACCGGCCTCGGGCTGGCGATCTCCCTCGAAGACGCGCGGCTGCACGCCGGGTGGCTGCAGGCCTGGGGAGCGACCGGGCAAGGATCCTGCTTCCGGCTTACCCTGCCTCGACACGCCGACGTCACCCTCGAGCGTTCGCCGCTGCCCTTGGCCCCCGGCGGGGACTCCCCGGAGGTGACACCCGTGGCCGCGGAGGTCCCGTGACGCGCCGGCGCGGCATACCGCCGTCGGCGACGGGCGGCCGGCGTCGCCTCGCCAGGGGGCTGGTGGCCAGCGGAGTGACCCTGCTCGCGGGCCTCATGGTGCTCGGCGGCTGCGGGCTGCCGACGACCGGCCCGGTCGTCGCAGGTCGTCCCGTCGACGAGAACGTCATCCCCCAGGCCCGGGTCGTCGTGCCGGCTCCGGCACCCGGGGCCGGCCCCGGCGACATCGTCAGGGGGTTCCTGCAGGCCGGCGCAGCCTTCCAAGAGACGGGGGATCGCTCAGCGCCGGTGGCCGTGAGCTACCTGGCCGCCGCATCCGTGTCGCGCTGGCGCCCGACATCGTCGGTGACCGTCTACGACCGTAACTCGCCGTTGGTCATCGACGCCTCCGTGCCGGGCACGGCGACGGTCTCGGTGCCGGCGGTGGCCACGGTCGACGAGGGCGGGCGGTATCGGGAGCTCGCCCCCGGCACCACCGCGACGCTGACGCTCGGCCTGGTCCAGGAACAGGGGGAGTGGCGGGTCCAGCTGCCGGACGGCGGGTTCGGCATGTGGCTGAGCACCGACGACTTCGGCCGATTGTTCGAGGCGTTCCGGATCTCGTATGCCGCGGTCGGGGCCAAGCGCCTCGTCCCCGACGTGCGGTGGTTCCCCCTCGGGCCTCGACTGGCTACTGCCTTGGCCCGGGCTCAGCTCGGGCCGGTGCCCGACTACCTCAAGGGGGCGGCCGAGACGGGCGTACCCGACGGCACCCGCCTGGCCGTCGACGCCGTGGCCGTGGAGGGCGGCGTGGCCACCGTTGTGCTCACCTCAGCGGCCACCAGCGCGGACGTCGGACGGCGCGCCCAGATGTGGGCCCAGTTCGTCGCGACGCTCACTCAGGCGGCCGGCGTTCAGTCGGTAGCCCTGGAGGTCCAGGGGTCCGGTCGGCTGTCGCTGCAGGAGGTCCGCTCGCCGGTCGCTTCGGTGCAGGACCTCGGGTACTCCACCGCCGTGACCGCACCGACCCGGGCACTGGTGCGGCTCGGCGACCAGTTGGTGCCGGTGGACCCGACGCGATTGGACGAGGGCAGTACGGCGCCCGCGGCCGGCCTGCCCGAGCTGCCCACGGTCGGGGCCGGCGTCGGTGCGCTGGCAATCTCGGCCGACTACACCGATCTCGCTGGCCTGAGTTCCTCCGGTCTGGTGCGCTGGCACGCCCGCGTTCCGGAGCGTGTCGACGTGCCGGGAACGGTCCTCGCCCCCCCGGCATACGACTCCCGCGGGCGACTCTGGGTGGGTGGGCAGTCCAGCACCGGTCAGGTGTGGACCCTCGACGCCGCGGCGAGCGGGTCGGCCGCCGAATCGGTCGACGCCCCGTGGCTCGGGACCCGCGCGGTCCTGGCGCTCGCCCCGTCGGGCGATGGGACGCGGCTGGCCGTCGTCTCGCGCGGCGCCGACCCGACCGACACCCAGCTGGACGTCGCGGGGATCGTCCGTGACCCGACCGGACGGCCGACGGCGTTGGCCAAGGGCTACCGGCAGGGCGAGCCGCTTCGCCGGATCTCCAGCGTCACCTGGGTCGGGGACCTCACCCTGGCCGTCCTCGCCGTCGACGCGGACGGGGGACAGGTGCGCCCGTACGTCGTCGACGTGGGTCAAGGCGTCGGGCTGCGCAGGCGCGGCATCGCCGACCCCCGAGACACCCTCGTCGCCCCGGTCGACGGCGCGCGGCGGGTGGTATCGACGGGTGGGCTGCGCGGACTCGTCGTCGTCACCGACGAGCCGCGCGTGAAGGCGCGCTCCGGCGGAGGATGGCGGGTGGTGGGCTCCGCCTCGGACTTGCTCATGCCGCCCTCGCGACCGAGCTGACGCGCTGGGCCGCGCCCGCGGCGATCCACACCGCCGCCCGCGACGTCCCGGCATCCACAGGGAGGCGGCCCGTGGCAGCGCAGTGGGCGCGAAACCCGAGACTGGGCGGGTGAACACGCTCGCCCGGGTGCGGGCCGGCTTGTATGCCGTGGCCGACCTCGTCCTGCCGACCGAATGCGCAGGGTGCGCGGAGCCGGGGCCCGAGTGGTGCCCGAGGTGCGCCGACGGCCTGGAGACCCGCGCGGTTCGGGCCGCCCTGACCCGTCCCGTGCCCGCGCCGGTCGGCCTGCCGCCAGTCGTCGCCGCCACGGCCTACCGAGCAGCGGTCCGCCGGGCCCTGGTCGCCTACAAGGACGCCGACCGACGCGATCTCGCCGGTGTCCTCGCGGCGCTACTCGCCGACGCCCTCGCCCCTTTCGTCGAGGTCTGCGGGCCGCTGGTTCTCGTGCCCGCTCCCTCCAGCCCGCGGGCCCGACGGGTCCGCGGCGACGCCCCGATCGAGACCCTGGCTCGTCGGGCCGCAAACCTCGTGGATCCCCGGCCCGCCGTCGTCCGGGCGTTGCGGGTGCGCCGCGAGGTGCTCGACCAGGCCGGGCTGGGGGCGGGGGATCGCGCGGCGAATCTGTTCGGCGCGTATGTCGTGCATCCGCCGTCCCTGGCCCACCTCACCGGCCGGAGCGTCGTGCTCGTCGACGACGTCGTGACGACCGGGGCGACCCTTGCCGAAGCGAGCCGCGCCCTGGCTCAGGAGGGGGTCGACGTCGTCGGTGCCTCGGTCGTGGCGGCCACGCTGCGTCGCACGACGTCGGGCTGCGCGTGAGGGCGGCCCGTGGTGACAGTGGTCAGGCCGGCCGACTAACGTGGTGCTCGGGTCGGCCATCGGGCCGCCCGTGGAGGTGACGACCCGGGCTAGCCCGGGTCGACTCGGCTTGCCGCCACTGCCAACCGTGCCGAGGGAGGAAGACGTGGACATCGTCGTGACGGGCCGCCACATCCAGGTGTCCGATCGGATGCGGGAGCACCTCGACGACAAGCTGGCCAAGGTCGGCCAGGTTGCCCCCAAGATCACCCGGGTCGACGTCGTGCTCACTCACGAGCGCACCGCGCGCAACTCCGAGTTCGTCGAGCTCACCTGCCGGGCCGACGGGTCCATCGTCCGGGCCGAGGCGAGCAGCGAGGACAAGTACCTCGCCGTCGACGCCGCGGTCGAGAAGCTGCTCGAACGACTCCGTCGCGCGGCCGGTCGCCGACGGGCCGCCGTCCGGGGTGGGCGCGATCTCGCCCAGGTCGGTGCGGCCGAGCCTGTGCAGGCCACGGCCGACGCGGTCTGGGTCAGCGACGAGACCCAGGAGGAGCCGGCCCGATTCGGCGCCGTCGGAGACTCTCCCATCGAGGTCCGGGAGAAGATTCACCGCAGTTCGCCGATGTCCCTCGAGGACGCCATCAACCGGATGGAACTCGTCGGCCACGACTTCTTCCTCTTCAACGATGTCGACACGGGCAAGCCGAGCGTCGTCTACCGGCGGCGTGGCTGGTCCTACGGGGTCATCCACCTCGAATCGGCGGTCGGTGGGGACCTCCCCGGTTGATCCGTACTTGTGCGCATTCCCGCGCGGCGGCAGGCTGAACCCGTGAACCCATTGCCCGACCGGGACGGCCTGCGCATCCGCGTGCTGATCGCCGACGACCACGCCTTGTTCCGGCGTGGCCTGCGGGTCATCCTCGAGCTCGACGGGGACATCGAGATCGTCGACGAGGCCGGCGACGGCATCGAAGCGGTCGCCAAGGCCGAGGAACACGCGCCCGATATCGTCCTCATGGACGTGCGGATGCCGCGCAGCAGTGGCATCGAGGCGTGCCAGGCGATCCGCGAGCGGGTGCCCGCCGCCCGGATCGTCATGCTGACGATGTCCGAGGAGGAGTCCGACCTGTTCGAGGCGGTCCGGGCCGGGGCCAACGGCTACGTCCTGAAGGATGTCCCGGGCGAGGAGATCGCGGCCGGGCTGCGCAAGGTCTACGACGGCGACTCGCTCATCACCCCGTCGATGGCCTCCAAGCTGCTCGCCGAGTTCGCCCAGCTGCGCCGACGCGAGCCGGCCGACTCCGGCGCCCCGACGCCCAAGCTCACCGACCGCGAGGTCCAGGTCCTGCGGCTCGTGGCCCGGGGCCTGGCCAACCGCGAGATCGGCCGCGAACTGTTCATCTCCGAGAACACCGTGAAGAACCACGTGCGCAACATCCTCGAGAAGCTCTCGTTGCATTCGCGCATGGAGGCGGTCATGTATGCCGTGGGGCGCAATCTCATCGAGCCCCCTGCCGCAGATCGGTTGCGTTCGCCCTGACCCGGATGCGCGTCCTGTCCCTGGCCCAGGCCCGGCGGATCGCCCTGGCCGCGCAGGGCTTCGGCGTTCCCCGTCCCCGGGCGGGTTCGGTCACCGCTCGGCACCTGCGCGCCGTCGCCGACACCGTCGGTGCCGTTCAGATCGACAGCGTCAATGTCCTCGTCCGCAGCCACTACCTGCCGTTCTTCTCCCGGCTCGGCCCGTATGACATGGCCCTGCTCGACCGAGCCCGCGACCGCGCGCCGCGCCGACTCGTCGAATACCGGGCGCACGAGGCATGCCTCATCCCGGCGGGACAGTGGCCTCTGCACCGCCACCGAATGCAGTCGGCCTCGATCACCGCGTGGGGCCAGATGCGACTACTCCAGCAGGACCGGCCGGGCTTCGTCGACGAGGTAGATCGCGCGGTCGCCGAGCACGGCCCCGCGACGAGCCGCGAGCTGGCGGTGCTGCTCGCAAACGACCGGCCCGGTCCTGGTGGCTCCTGGGGGTGGAACTGGTCGGACGTCAAGGTCGCCTGCGAGTACCTGTTCTGGGCCGGTCGGATCTCCTCGGCGGGTCGCACGAGCGCCTTCGAACGTCGGTATGCCGCGCTCTCCGACGTGGCCCCCCCGCAGGTTCGGGCGGCCTGGCTGGACCCGCACTGTGGTCCGGGTGAGGACGAGGCGCTCGTCGAGCTCGTCCGGATCGCGGCCGGGGCCCACGGCGTGGCCACGGCCGGGTGCCTGGCCGACTACTTCCGCCTTTCCCGGAGTCAGGCCGACGCGGCGGTGGCGCGGCTCGTGGCCCAGGGCGAACTCGAACCGGTGACGATCGACGGTTGGCGGCGACCGGCATACTTGCACGTCGCCGCTCGTCGGCCCCGGGAGCTGCACGTCGCCGCGCTGGTCAGCCCGTTCGATTCCCTGGTGTGGTGGCGCGAACGGACCGAGGCGTTGTTCGGCGTGCGCTACCGCATCGAGATCTACACGCCGGCCGCCGCGCGGGTGCACGGGTACTACGTCCTCCCGTTCCTCTTCGGCGAGCGGATCGTGGCCCGGGTCGACCTCAAGGCCGACCGGGCCTGCTCCGTGCTGCGGGTCAAACGGCTCACCTGGGAGCCGGACGCACCGCCGCAGGCGCGCCCGGCCCTGGACGGGGAACTCGCCGCGATGGCGCTCTGGCTGGGTCTGTCCGAGATCGCTCCGGCGCTCGCCTGACCGCCCGTTGAGGTCTCCAGGGCGCCCCGGGGCCCCGGCGAGGGGCTAGCGTCGGGGTGTGAGCCTCGCGACCGGACGACGGCATCGGGTGCACCGGGCCTGGTGGGTGGCCCTCACCGTGCTCGGCGCCATGGTCGCGGCGGCGGGGTTCCGGTCCTCGACCGGAGCCCTCCTCGAGCCGCTCGAACGCGAGTTCGGCTGGGCCCGGACGACGACCTCTGGCGCGGTGACCGCCAACCTCGTCATCTACGGGCTTACCGCGCCGTTCGCCGCGGCGATCATGGAGCGCTTCGGCATCCGCAAGGTCCTCACCGGCGCGCTGTTGCTCGTGTCCGCGGGCAGCGGTCTCACGACCCTCATCAGTGCCCCGTGGCAGCTGTGGTTGCTCTGGGGTGGCTGCGTCGGCATCGGCACCGGCGCGATGGCCCTCGTCCTCGGCTCGATCATCGCCAATCGGTGGTTCGCCGCCCGACGTGGCCTGGTCACCGGCTTCTTCTCCGCCGGCAGCTCGACCGGCCAGCTCGTCTTCCTCCCGCTCATCGCCCAGCTCGCGGCCGGGCCGGGGTGGCGGTATGCCGCGTTGCTCACCGCGGCGGCGGCGCTGCTGCTCGTGCCCGTGGTCGGGCTCGTGGTCCGGGATCGTCCGCAGGACGTCGGCACCACCCCGTACGGCTCCGACGTGCCCGATCCGCCGCCGCCGCATCCTGGCCGTTCGCCGGCCCGCATCGCGCTCGACGTGCTCGGTCAGGTGCGTGGCTCGGGTCCGTTCTGGCTGCTGTTCGGCACGTTCTTCATTTGCGGGTGGTCGACGAACGGGCTCATTGGCACCCACTTCATCCCCGCCGCCCACGACCACGGCATGCCCGAGACCACCGCGGCGGGCCTGCTGGCCCTCATCGGCGTCTTCGACATCGTTGGCACGGTCGCTTCGGGGTGGTTCACCGACCGGGTCGACCCCCGGCTGCTGCTCGTCGCGTACTACGTGCTGCGTGGGCTCTCGCTGCTGGTCGTGCCGATTCTGCTCGGGCCGGACATCGAGCCGAACCTGTTCCTCTTCGTCGTCTTCTACGGCCTCGACTGGGTCGCG
The DNA here is from genome assembly GCA_037045045.1 of Dermatophilaceae bacterium. Classification (GTDB taxonomy): domain Bacteria; phylum Actinomycetota; class Actinomycetes; order Actinomycetales; family Dermatophilaceae; genus Phosphoribacter. The sequence continues at coordinate 836,059 of JBAOHL010000005.1, read as the reverse complement.
ACGGTGCCACCGACGATGGCGTTGTGTCGGCGCTGTTTCGGCCTCGAGCGATCGAGCATTGTCTTCGGGTGGGTGTTCGCCGGGCACATGGTCGGCGCCGGCATCGCGGCCGCGTACGCCGGGTGGGTGCGCCAGTCCACCGGGGACTACTTCACCGCGTGGCTCACCGCCGGTGGGCTCTGCGTGCTCGCCGGTGCGGCGTGCGTGCTCATCCCACGGGGGTCGGTGGCGAGCAACTCGAAGTAGACGCTGTCGCTGAGCGTGCCGTCCGGGCGGCGCCAGTCGATGCGGCAGCGGCCCGTCTCCCGAAACCCGGCGCCGCGCAGGACGGCCTGGGACGGCTCGTTCTCGGCATCGATGGAGGCGTGCAGCCGCGCCAGGCCCAGACCCCCGTCGGCGACCGCCCGGAAGGCGTGGTCGAGAACCCTCGGCAGGATCTCGGCGATGGCGTGCCGGCCCCGTGCCGACGGGTACAGCCAGTAGCCGACCTCGCCGTCGAAGCCCTCGGGGCCGGGGTCCAGGCCGAAGATCGCAACGCCACCCAGCGCGCGGTCGGTGTCCCGCTCGGCCAGGCACCAGGCGAGGGACGTGCCCTGCGCGGCCTCGCGGCGTCGGAGCCAGTCGGCGAATCCGGCCTGGGTGGGCTGGGCGTCGGCGGGCATGAACGTCAGGGCAGCCTCGTCGGGTTCGTCGCCGGGCCCCGGGCCGTCGTCCGGGCCCCAGCGCCGCAGGCGAAGCCGCTCGGTCTGTAGGACCGGCAGGGCCAGGGGCCGGCGTCGTTGGGCCTGCCGGTCGTCCGTCGAGAGTAGTTCGAGGCAGACGACGGCGGCCCGGGAGCGGTCGTCGCCAGGGGCACCCTCGGTCCCGCAGCGGCGCCATCCGGCGGCATACAGGGCGCGCAGGGAGGGCAGGTTGTCCGCGAGCGTGTCGGCGGCCAGGCGGGTGCACGCCAGCCCGCCGTCCGCGGCGGGGGCGAAGGCATGCGTCACGACGAGGTCGAGCGCCTCCTGGAGGTAGCCGTGGCCCCGATGCCGTGGCAGCAGCCAGTAGCCCAGGTGCGCCGAGCCGGGTCGGCCGGCGGCGGCGAGCCCGCCGAGGCGCAGACCGCCGAGGACCTCGTCGGTGTGCCGATCGGCCAGGCACCACTGCACGGCATGACCGTCGGCGGCCTGCTCGCGAGCCTTCAGCAGCCACGCGGCGAAGCCAGCCCGGGCCGGTCCGGCGTCCACACCGGGCACGCCGAAGGCGGCATCGGGCTCATCGGGGAGCTGCGAGGCGTCGTCGTCGCGGAAGGCGCGCAGTCGGACCCGGTCGCCGTCGAGGGTGGGGGCCCGCAGCCACGGACGGGCGGGCGCGGTCGGCTCCCCGGCGGCCAGCGAGCCGACCCACGTGTCGACGAGCCCCACGGTCGGCGCGACCACGTGCCCGCGGTCGGTGCCGTGGATCGTGAACCCGCACGACCACGCGGTATGCCGCGACGCCCAGTTGCCGACGAAGGCGTTCCACCGCACCAGCGGGGCGCCGTGGTCGAAGGCCCATGCGCAGACCAGGGGCAAGGCCCGGGCCGCCAGGCCGCGCCCCCGTCCGGCGGGGTGCAGGCCGTAACCGACTCCGTATGCCGGTCCGTGCGGGCGCAGGTCGATCGTGCCGAGGTAGTCGTCGGAGTGATCGGTCACCACCCAGGCGCGCGGGCCGGCCGGGTCGGCCCACCCGGCTTCGGCGCGGGCGATGAAATCCTGCGCGTCGGCGGCGGCATACGGGCGCGGGACCGTCGTGTAGGCGATCATCAGCGGGTCGGTGCTCTGCTCGACCAGCCGGTCGACGTCGGACGGCCGGTGCGCGCGCAGGACGACGACGCCGTCGGTGAGCCTCGGCACGCAGTCGGGGTAGGGCGCTGCCACCGACTCACCCTGTCAGGAGCCCGCGGCGCGGGCAACGCGTTTGCCGGACCGAGGGCGGCATCGGGTGCCCCGCCCCGGTGGCCACGCCCTAGTGTCGGCCCTTCTTCACCACGACATCGGTGGGGTCAGAGACGACGACGACGTCGTCGTAGCCCGGTGCCGACCCGGTCACCTGGACCGCCAGTCGGTGGCCGAGATCCTGAGTCGTCAGGACGTACTGGTCTGCGGTGGCGCGGCGGATCGGCTGGCCGTCGCGCAGCCACTGGTAGCTGAGCTGCACGGTCGCCGGGTCCCATGTGCCCGAGTCTGCGGACAGGGTCTGGCCGACCCGGGCGGTGCCGGCCACCGAGACCACGCCCGCAGTGATCGTCGCGGGCTGGTCGTCGGGGCGCACAGTGATCGTCGCCGATCCGCTGAAGTACGTTGTGGGGTAGTTGGGCGCGATGTCGACGCTCCACGTGATGGCGTAGGTCCCGGGCTCGTTGAACGTGAGGGTCCCGTCCGCGTAGGCGACTCCGGCGGGCACGCCTAACGGCACTGCGGCACCGTAGATGTCCGTCACGGTGAATGGCACGGACTGGGAGACCTGGGCCCCGGGCAGGGTCACCGTCTGACGGAAGGCTCGCGGTCCGCCACCGCATTCGCCGCAGACGTTCCCGAATAGGCCGGCCAACCGGGCGATCGGTCGCAGGTCGGTGATGTGGTCGTCGTTGAGGGTGAGGTAGGTCAGCTTCGGCATGCTCCCGAGCGGGGTGAGGTCCGCGACCTCGTTCCCGGACAGGTCGAGGCTCTGGGCTGACAGGTCCTGCAACGGCGAGGTGTCGACGACGTGATTGCCGAGGAGGTTGAGGCCGAAGATGCTCGTGAGGTGCTGCGCCCCGGTGAGGTCGGTGATGTTCCGCCCCGGGCAGTTGAGGTTCGCGACCGTCGCGAGTTGCCCCTGTGTGAGGACCGAATCCGCGGCCACGCCCAGGGCCTCGGCGATGCACGAGCGGAACCCCGCATCGGGGATGTCGACGGGATCGATCGGAGCGGCCCAGGCCGTGACGGGCGTGAGACCGGCACATGCGAGCAGGGCGGGCAGGGCAAGACGAACGAAGCGCTTCTTCACGGATCCCCCAGGGTGTGCGACGACTGCCGATCGGCCTGCTGAATCTACCGTGCGCGGTGTCCCTGGTCCTGGGGACGGGGGACCTTCAGTCCCGTCGACACCCGTCCGCTCGCGCTCGGACCGACCACCGGCGCCGGTCAGCTCACGTCGCCGACATGCGTGCGCAGCCAGGACACGAGCGGGCCGAGCGAGTCCCAAGCGCCGGCGATCCTGGGCAGCGCTCGGCGGGTCGACACCCAGGCCGGCGTGCCGAAGCGCTTGAGGAACATCAGCTCGGCATACCGCAACAGGTCGATACGCGGGTGGTCCGTGGGATAGCCCCGCGGAGCGGTCTTCACGCGAACTCCGAGCTGGTCGAACCCGCCGTGGAGCAGGTCGGCGACGATGCCCTCGAGCCGCTGGCCCGAGTCCGGGGAATCGACGGCCGACCGCAGCCGTGCGGTCTGCTCTCGCGAATGGGCGTGGAACCCGCCGCCGACGACCAGACCCTCGGCGTCGACGGCGACGTAGTAGCCGACTCCGGTCGAGTCGCCGACGAGGGCACCCTGCTGGGTCTTGTAGGGGGACGCGTCGGCGCTGAAGCGCACGTCCCGGGAGGGCCGGAACAGCTTCGCGGCCCCGAACCGCGGCTCCAGCTCCTCCAACAGCGCCGACAGGGGCGCCTTGACGCAGTCGTCGTAGACGCCCTTGTGTGCGGCCCAGTACGCCCGAGAGTTGTCGGCCTGCAGGCCGGCGTAGAAGTCGAACGCCCGCGCGGGTATGCCGTGGAAGGTCACCTCCCCATCATCGGCCCCGCGACGGCGACCTCGGCCGTCGGCGCCCCGCAGGGCCGGCTGGCCGTCCGGAAACCACCGGCGGGGGTGGAGCGTTGGGTGAGGCAACCGGCCACCGACTACCCTGGCGGGTGGTTCCCGCACGGGCGGGTCGGTCAGGTTGCCGCGAAGCGCGAGGAGTCCAGCGTGCCCAAGGTGTTCGAGAAGCTGCTGCGTGCCGGCGAAGGCCGGGTCGTTAAGCGGCTCGAGGGGGTCGCCGCCCAGGTCAACGTGCTCGAAGAGGACTTCGAGAAGCTCTCCGACGCCGAGCTGCGCGCCGAGACCGACACGTTCCGTGAGCGCCTCGCCGACGGCCAGACCGTCGACGACATCCTCCCTGAGGCCTTCGCCGCCGTCCGAGAGGCCAGCAAGCGCACCATCGGCAAACGGCACTTCGACGTCCAGATCATGGGTGGGGCCGCCCTGCACGAGGGCAACGTCGCCGAGATGAAGACCGGCGAGGGCAAGACCCTCGTCGCGACGCTGCCGTCCTACCTCAACGCCCTCACCGGCAAGGGCGTGCACATCGTCACGGTCAACGATTACCTCGCCGAGTACCAGTCCGAACTCATGGGCCGGGTCCACCGGGCCTTGGGAGTGCAGACCGGGTGCATCCTCGCGTCGATGACCCCCGATCAGCGGCGGGTGGAGTACGGCCGGGACATCACCTACGGGACGAACAACGAGTTCGGCTTCGACTACCTGCGCGACAACATGGCCTGGTCGACCGCGGAGTTGGTCCAGCGGGGCCATCACTACGCGATCGTCGACGAGGTGGACTCCATCCTCATCGACGAGGCCCGCACGCCGCTCATCATCTCCGGGCCGGCCGACCAGGCGACCAAGTGGTACGTGGAGTTCGCCAAGATCGCCCAGCAGTTGCGCCGGGGCGAACTGGAGTCTGGCGAGGGCGACTACGAGGTCGACGAGAAGAAGCGCACCGTCGGAGTGCTCGAGGCGGGCATCGAGAAGGTCGAGGACCTGCTCGGCATCGACAACCTCTACGAGTCGGTCAACACTCCGCTCATCGGCTTCCTCAACAACGCGCTGAAGGCCAAGGAGCTGTTCAAGCGCGACAAGGACTACGTCAACATGAGCGGCGAGATCCTCATCGTCGACGAACACACCGGCCGGATGCTGCCCGGTCGACGGTACAACGAGGGTATGCACCAGGCCATCGAGGCCAAGGAGGGCGTGCAGATCCAGAACGAGAACCAGACCCTCGCGACGATCACCTTGCAGAACTACTTCCGGATGTACGACAAGCTCGCGGGGATGACCGGCACGGCCCAGACCGAGGCGGCCGAGCTCAGCGCCATCTACAAACTCGGCGTCGTGACGATCCCGACGAACATGCCGATGATCCGGGCGGACAAGGCCGACCTCGTCTATCGCACTGCGGCGGCGAAGTTCGACTCCGTCGTCGAGGACATCGTCGAGCGCAATCGGCTCGGTCAGCCCGTGCTCGTCGGCACGATCTCGGTCGAGAAGAGCGAACTGCTCTCGAACCTGCTGCGTCGCCAGGGGGTCAAGCACGAGGTCCTCAACGCCAAGCAGCACGCCCGGGAGGCGGCCATTGTCGCCGAGGCCGGTCGGCTCAGGGCGGTGACCGTGGCGACGAACATGGCCGGTCGGGGCACCGACATCATGCTCGGCGGCAACCCGGAGTTCCGGGCCGTCGAGGAGCTCAAGCGCCGCGGGCTGGACCCCGAGGAGACCCCCGAGGAGTACGAGGCCGCGTGGGAGGACGCGCTGGCCTCGGCCGAGACGGCCGTGGCGGCCGAACACGACGAGGTCACCGAGCTGGGCGGGTTGTACGTCCTGGGCACCGAGCGGCACGAGTCGCGCCGCATCGACAACCAGCTCAGGGGCCGCTCCGGGCGGCAGGGCGACCCGGGGGAGTCGCGCTTCTACCTGTCCCTGCAGGACGACCTCATGCGCCTGTTCAACGCCGCGCTCGTCGACCGGTTCATGCAGACCGCGCGGATGGACGACGCCGTGCCGATCGAGTCGAAGATGGTCACCCGCTCGATCGCCAGCGCCCAGAGCCAGGTCGAGGCCCGCAACTACGAGATCCGCAAGAACGTCCTCAAGTACGACGACGTGCTCAACCGCCAGCGTCAGGTCATCTACGGCGAGCGGCGCCAGGTCCTCGAGGGCGCCGACATGCAGGAACAGGTGCGCCACTTCGTCAACGACGTCGTCGCGGCATACGTCGACAACGCCACCGCGGACGGGTACGCCGAGGACTGGGACCTCGAGCAGTTGTGGACGGCACTGCGCACGCTATATCCCGTGACCGTGTCTATCGACGACATCGCGGCGCAGGCCGGTGGTCGCCAGCGGATCACCGCGGAGCTGCTTCGCGAGGAACTCACCAACGACGCCCACCACGCCTACGACCGCCGCGAGGCGCAACTCGGCGAGGCGGCCATGCGCGAGGTCGAGCGTCGGGTCGTCATGTCCGTGCTCGACCGCAAGTGGCGCGAGCACCTTTACGAGATGGACTACCTGCAGGAAGGTATCGGCCTGCGTGCCATGGCCCAGCGCGATCCCCTCGTGGAGTACCAGCGCGAGGGCTACGGCCTCTTCGAGGCGATGATGGATTCGATCAAGGAAGAGTCGGTCGGCTTCATCTTCAATATCGACGTCCAGGTCGAGGCCCCGGCGGTGGCCCCTGCTCCGGTGTCCGTCACCGACCTGCTCGCCGGTATGCCGCCGGCCGACGTGGAGGCGGATGCTGGTGCCGGTCAGTCCGTCCGAAAGCCCGTCGAGCCGATGGCCGACGGGCCAGAGGAGCAGCCGGTCGATGAGCCGAGCGCGGGGTCGGCGTTCCGCCCCAGCCCGCTCATCCGCGCCAAGGGGCTCGATGCGCCGCAGGCGGCCCGGCTGCACTATTCGGCTCCGGGAGAGGCGGGCGAGGTGGAGGAACGCGACGTCGACGAGGCCGGCGCACCGGCCGGTCCGCAGGTGCGTCGCACCCAGCCGCGGCGCTCCTCGAAAAAGGCCCGACGCCGCGGCAAATAGCGAGCGCGGGATCGATCCGGGCTCGAGCCGACGAGGCGCGCTGCGCGTCGAGATGGGCCGGGCACGTCGCGGCCGTCGTGGCCGCCGGGTCAGGTCACCCGCGCGAGCACCTCGGTGTGCACGAAGGCGAACCAACCGTCCGGCTCCTCGCCCCAGGACCGCCACGCCAGTGCGGCATCCTCGAGCTCGCCCGCGTCCACGCCGTGGCGCTCGGCCTGGGGCAGCAGGGTCCGCCGGGTCCGCTCGGCCCAGGAAGTCGCCAGCCAGCGTCGACGGGCCGGATCGGCGTAGGTCCACGTCGACCCCGACACCTCGACGTCGCACAGTCCGGCCGCGTGGGCCCACGCGAGCAATCGGCGTCCGGCGTCCGGGGTCGTGCCGTTGCCCATGGCGATGGTGCGGTAGCCCTCGAGCCAGGCGGAGAGACCAGCCGAGGCAGGCCACCACGTCGTCGCGGCCATGTCGACCTCGCGCAGCGCGAGCAAACCCCCGGGTCGGGCGACCCTGGCCATCTCACGGATGGCGCCCACCGGATCGGTGAGGTGCTGCAGGACCTGGTGGGCATGGACGACGTCGGCGCTGTCCGGCTCGACCGGCAGGTGCCCGACGTCGCCGCGGATCCACCGAGTGCGTGTGTCTGCCCTGGCCGCGGCGGCTCGACGGGCCAGGTCGAGGACTTGCTCGCTGACGTCGATCCCGACCACCTGACCGGTGGGGCCGACCGCCTCGGCGAGATCCAGGGTGATCGACCCCGGTCCGCAGCCGACGTCGAGCACCCTCAGGCCCGGGCCCAGGTGCGGGAGCAGGTATGCCGCGCTGTCGGACACGGTCCGGGTGGCGTGGTTGGTCGTCACGCTCGAGGCATACCCGTGGGTGTAGGTCATAGCGTCTCTCATGGTGAGAATCGAGTCTTATAAAGTGAGACTTTACCCCTCTCTTCGGGATCCACGAGGGGCGTCCGGGGCCGTGACGCAGGACGGCTGGCTCAACCGACCTGCAGGTCGGTGACGACCCAGCGCCGGTCCAGGCCGCTCATCCGCAGGGCCAGTGCTCGAACCCGGTCGTGGTGCACGACGACGGCGCAGGCCTCCACGACTCCGTCCGCCGGCTCCTGAACACGCACCGCGCGCACAACGGCGCGACGGCGGGCGCCCGGATCGCGGCGCGCCGCGACGAATGCACGCCGGGCCAACACGGCATACACCTGAGGCGCAGCCCACCGGGCCACCTGAGGGGCAGGGCGGATACCGGCCATGACCTCGACGAAGGCCTGCGCCAGCGACGCCACGAACGGGGTCGGGTCGGGCAGGTCGGCCCGAGCGGTCGGCTGACGGTCGACGTGCGGTCTGCTGAAGTCGATGGCCAGGGCGTCCTGCAGGTAGGCGGTGGCGCGCGGGGCATAGGCCTCGTCGGCGCTGATCACCGGCGGTCGGGGATCGCGCAGTCGCGTCACCCTGAGCGCGCCCGCGTGGGGCTCGCTCATCGCGCACCGACCGACGCCGGGGGAGCGAGTCGCTGCCCGGGGTGGATGAGGTCGGGGTTGGGTCCGATGAGGGCTCGGTTGGCGGCATACCAGCGGGGCCATTCGGCACCGATCTGGGCCGTCGTCGCGTAGGGACCGAGATGGCGGGCGGCAATGTCCCACAGCGTGTCGCCGCGGCGCACGACGTAGGCGTCCTCGGGGACGCTGGCAGGTCGCGGTGGACCACCGAGCGAGTCGATCGGCACGGCGGGGCGTGCGGTGCGCGGCGGGGCAGGGCGGAAGCCGGGCTCCGGGCGGTCGGGCCGCATCGGGGGCACGGCCGGCTGGGTCGCACTCGGCGCCGACGGCAGCGTCAGCGGGTGGAACCCAGGGTCGGGCAATTCGGCCCGGTCGGGACCTGCGTCACCGGCCGGCGACGCGATCGGCGCGATCGGCGCGATCGACGCGGCGGCAGCGGGGGCCGGGGCGGCGACCGCTGTTCCCGGGGCGAGCGCCGCCGCCACGGCGGTCCCCGCCAACAGCGCGACGGTGCGACGGACGAGGGCCGGTGCGAGCCGCGCGGATACCCGCCGGGCGAGCACCCCGAAGGCCCCGGGAACCTGCTCGAGAGCGGTGGCGGCAGCACCCAGGGTGAGCCACCCGGCGAGGGCCGCTCCGCCGACACAGACGAGCACGAGCAACGCGTCGGCGGGGTCGAGCACCGCGACGTCGGCGGCCCGTCGCCAGCTGGCCGCCGCGAGGTTCGTGAAGGTGGCACTCGTCGCGGTCCCGAAGGCCGCAACGCCGACTCCGACGGCCCAGGCGCGTCCTGACGATGAATCAGCCATCGTTAGCCCCCATAAGACTTCATTTACTAACGTTTGCTTCACTTTGGCATGGGTAACGATGCCTGTCAAGGACGGGTGGCAGGCTGTGGGGACGCACTCGGTCGGCAACCGGAGGAGGTTCGACGTGCGCTGGGAGCGACTCTTCGAGGATCTGCAGGCTCAGCTGGACGCCGTGGCGGCGCAGGAACTCGATACCGAGGTGGCCGATCGCACGCGGCGTGAGCGGGCCTTGCTCTCGATCCAGCAGCGTCTCGCGGCCCAGCCCCAGGGCGTGCCCGTCGTCACGTGGATCGCCGGGGTGGGTCGGGTCGGCGGCTCGGTCGCCGACGTGGGCGCCGACTGGGTGCTGCTCGCCGGGCCTGGCGACCGGCGCACCCTGGTGCCCTTGCCGGCGGTGCGATCGCTCACCGGGGTGGGCGGGCGAGTCGGACCCACGCCCGCCGTGGTGCGCGGCTTCACTCTCGGGATGGCGCTTCGTGCGGTGAGCCGCGATCGCAGCGCCGTCACCGTCGTCGACATCGACGGACAGCGGTATGCCGGCACCGTCGACGCGGTAGGTCAAGACGCCCTGGACCTCGCGGAGCACCCGATCGACGTGCCCCGCCGGGCGGGCAACGTCGCGTCAGTGCGCGTCTTGCCCTTCGCCGCCCTGGCCGCGGTGATCCGCGACTGACGTCGTCGCGCGCGACCAGCCGTCAGGAGCCGCTCCCCGAGCGCCCCGCGGCTCAGAACTGCTCTGGAGTCTCTCCGGCGCCGCCCAGGGGGTGCGCCGAGACGAAGTCTCGCGTCGCGGCATACATCCGTTGGATGTAGGCCTCCAACTGCTCGGCCTCGACGCGCCACTGGCCCCGACCGCCGACCTTGATGGCCGGCAGGTCCCCCGAGCGCACCAGCGCGTACGCCTGCGCCGCGGAGATGTTGAGGATCTCCGCGACGTCGGACAGGTGCAGGAACCGCGGTGGCATGGGGAAAGTCTGGCACACCTCAATCAGGGCAATCGAGGTCGTCCACAGGGGTGCCGAGTCAAGTGGCAGCGACCGCAGGAGTCGGCGATGATTGGGCCAGCGGCGCCGACCGGCGTCGCTGGACAGGGGGCTCAACGGTGACCGCGACCGACCTGCCACGCCCGAGCGCCACCCGGCTGACCCGGCCCTCGTGGCGGGACAGTCGGCTGCTCGTCGGTCTGGTCCTCGTCCTGCTTGCGACTGCCCTGGGCGCCAAGGCCATCGCGAGTGCCGACGACCGAGTCCCGGTCTACGCGGCGTCGGTCGCGCTCGTGCCCGGAGACCGGCTCGGCCCGGAGAACCTCACCCGCGCCGACGTCAAGCTCGGCGACGGAATGGGCCGCTATCTCTCGGCAGCCACGGCGCTCGCCCCGGACACCTTCGTGGTGCGCGAGATCCGCGAGGGCGAGCTGATCCCCGCCTCGGCCGTGGGCAGTCGCGTCGACGTCGCGGTCCAGCCGGTGACCGTTCGCATCGACGCGACCGCCGCCACCGGGCTGGTCCGAGGGTCGGTCGTCGACGTCTGGGTGAGCGACCGCGACCAGACGAGCTCCACCGAGCGCTATCTCGACCCACATCTGGCCCTACGGGGGGTGGCCGTGTCGTGGATCCCCACCGATCAATCGCGGTTCGGCGTCGGCGCGGCGACCTCGGCCATCCAGATCCTCGTTCCCCGCGCCGAGGTGCCGCTCCTGATCGCCGCGCAGGACCGCCAATCCCGGGTGACCGTGGTGCCCGTGCCCGGGTCGACTCGGGCGGCCGGCTGATGATCGCGGTCCTCTCCGCGGTCGGCAACCGCTGGGACGGCCCGGTCGCGACCTTGCTCGGATCCTCGGCTCTGGTGCGGATCGCCCGACGGTGCGCGGATCTTGCCGACCTCTTGGCGGCGGCGTCCTCCGGGGTGGGCGCCGTCGCGGTCCTCAGCGACGACCTGCGCGGGCTGACCCTGTCCGTCGTCAGCAGGTTGCGCGAGAGCGGTCTCGAGGTCGTCGGCATCGTCGATCCCGACGATGAGGGTTCGGAGCGTCGACTGCGCCAGCTCGGAGTACTCGCCCTGGTGCCCGCGGACGCGACGGTAGCGGACGCCGACGCGGTATTTCTCGCGGCCGTCGGCGGCGGTCCGGTCGGGCCGTGGTCGGCCTGGCCCCAGATCGAGGACGGGCGCCTGGTCACCGGTCCCCGAACGCCACCGCCCACCCCGATCGCCTCGCCCCACCGTGGCCGCGTCGTCGCCGTCTGGGGCCCGGCCGGCGCCCCGGGGCGCACGAGTGTCGCCGTGCACCTCGCCGCCGAAATCGCCGGCCTCGGCGTGTCCACGCTGCTCGTCGATGTCGACACCTACGGCGGCAGCATCGCCCAGACGCTGGCCGTCCTCGACGAGGCGCCGGGCCTGGCCGGGGCCACCCGGGCGGCCGATCAAGGGGCTCTCGACCTGCCGGCGCTGGCCCGTCTGGCTCCCGAGGTCTCCCGCGGCCTGCGGGTCCTCACCGGCATACCGCGCGCGCAGCGCTGGCCCGAGATCCGACCCGCCGCCCTCGAACGGGTTCTCGACCTCGCTCGCGGGCTGGCGCAGGTCGTCGTCGTCGACTGCGGGTTCTGTCTGGAAAGCGACGAGGAGCTCAGCTACGACACCGAGGCCCCAAGGCGCAACCAGGCCACGCTGACGACCCTGGAGGTCGCCGACGAGCTGCTCGTCGTCAGCGGCAGCGACCCGGTCTCCCTGCAACGACTGGTCCGCGGCATCCAGGACCTCGCGGCCGTGCGCTCGCCGCAACCCCAGGTCGTCGTCAACCGCCTGCGCGCCACTGCGGTCGGCCCTCGACCCGAGGCGAGGGTGCGCGAGGCGTTGGCGAGATTCGCCGGGATCGAGGACGCCTGGTTCGTGCCCGACGACCCGCAGGCCTTCGACGCGGCTCTGCTCAGTGGGCGCACCTTGGCCGAGACTGCCCCGGCCTCACCGGCCCGGGTGGCGTTGCGGGCCCTGGCGACCCGGGTCGGCGCGGTGCAGCCGACCGGACCCGCCAGCCGGGTGGTCGCGGCGAATTCCTCCCGCCGGCGGTGACCGGCCCCACCCCGGCGAGGCCCCACCGGTCGTTCCGGTTCTGAGAGGATGGCGCCGTGGCCGACCGGTTGAGCTCGCTGGACACCTCGTTCCTCTACATGGAGGATCACACGACGGTCATGCACGTCGGCTCGGTCATGGTGTTCAAGTCGGCCAAGGGGCGCATCGACTACGAGCGGCTGGCCCGGCTCATCTCCCGCCGCGTCGTGCACCTGCCCCGCTACCGGCAGCGGATCCGGTGGATTCCCGGGCATCTGGCCAACCCCGTGTGGATCGACGACGAGAATTTCGACCTGAGTTATCACGTCCGCCGGGCCGGCCTTCCGAAGCCAGGGACGGACGCTCAGCTCGAGGACTTCGTCGCCCGAGTGCAACCGCGCCGGCTCGACCGCCACCGCCCACTCTGGGAGATCTACCTCGTCGACGGGCTGTCCGACAACCGGTTCGCCATCGTCACGAAGACCCATCATGCGCTCATCGACGGCATCGACGCCCTCGACATCGGGCACATCCTCGTACGCGAGGAGCCCGGCTGGGAGGACGGCTCCGGCAGCGACGACTGGGCGCCGCGCCGACCCCCGAGCGACTTCACCCTCGTGCGCCAGGCCATGGTCGACAACGTCCGGGCGCCGGGCACCGTGGTCGATGCCGTCCGCGGCGGCCTGCACGAGATGCAGGAGGTCTCCGGCAAGGTCATGGGTGGCATGGGCTCGCTCATCTCGACGGTGGCTCGCGGCGCGGCTCGGCCGGCCCCGGAACTGCCGCTCAACACCGTCGTCGGCCCGAACCGCAGGTTCATTCTCGTTCCGACGCGGTTGGACGACTACCGAGACGTGCGCACCCGGCTGTCGAGGAGCGGCAAGGTCGACGTCGCGATCAACGACGTCATCCTCGCGACGATCGCCGGGGCCTTCCGGGCGTGGCTGCTCACCCGGGGCGAACCGGTCCACAACGGCAGCGTCGTACGGGCGCTCGTGCCGGTGAGTGTCGACGAGGAGCAGGGCCCGGGCCTGGACCAGCTCGCTGCGTGCCTCGTCGACCTGCCCGTCGGCGAACCCGGGGCCCTCATGCGCCTGCACCAGATCGGGTACTCGATGCGCCAGCAGACCGCCGGGGGCCAGGCCGTCGGGGCCGACGAGCTCGTCGACCTCGCGGGGTTCGCCCCCCCGACCCTGCACGCCATGGGGGCCCGGCTGGGCAGCAAGATGTCCCATCGGCTCTTCAACGTCATCGTCACCAACGTGCCCGGCCCGCAGTACCCCCTGTATGCCGGTGACGCGCGAATGGTCGCGACCTACCCGGTCATCCCGCTGGCCAAGAACCAGGCGCTGTCCATCGGCCTGACCTCCTACGACGGCGGCGTGTATTACGGCCTCAACGCCGACCGCGATGCGATGCCCGACGTCGAGGTCCTCGGCCAGAGCCTGCTGGATTCCCTCGCCGAGCTTGTCGACCGGCCCGTCGCGGTCTGATGGCGCTCGCGCGGGTCCGGGTCTACCTGCCCCTGGACGCTGCGACGATGGCCGAGCTCGGCGGACCGCGCGGGGCAGTCAGGGTGTCCAGCGGGTATGCCGTGACGCCGGCGCTCGCGCGGGCCAATCCCGAGGCCGACGACGAGGAATTGGAGTATGCCGCCTTCACCGCGGCGGCCGCAGCCGCGGCACCCCCCGCCACGGGAGCCGCCGTCGCCGCATCCAGTCCTACCGGTCGACCGGCGCGCCGAGTGGTCGGGTCGGCCGACCTGGCGCCCGCTGAGCTGAGCGATCCCGGGGATGCCGAACACCCGGCGCGGGTCGACGTGTCGACCGAGGTGCCGCTGGCGCGGTTTGCCTCGTTCCACGTCGATGACGAGAGGGGCGAGGCTAGCGAGCTGTCGTGGTACGACGTCACGGAGTTGGCAGCAGTGGTGGAGCTCCTCGAAGATCCCTGATCCCGTTCGCGATCGCCGCGTTGGCGAGGTCGGCAAGGCGCGCTGGCTCGGGGTCGTCGGGGGCCAGCGGGGAGCGCGCGTGGCTCACCGACACCACCACGAGGTCCGAGGTCCTCGCCTGCATGACGGCCGCCGCGTCCGTCGCCCGCTGCCGGGCATCGTCGGGGATGTCGCGCGTGAGCAGGTCCACCAGCGCCTTCACCAGCAGATCGGACGAGGCGGCCTTCGCGATGACCTTGCCCCCCGGAATCGCGGACTCCGCCAACGGGACGAGACTCAGCACGTTCGCGAGGTTCTGCCGCATCGACCCGTGCACGGCGTCGAGGTCCGCGGCGGCAGCGGCGGTGGACTGAACCGCCGACCCGAGGACGAGGCCGGCGCTCTCGCCGACCCGGGCCGCCGCCCGGTCCTGGGCGGGGCCGGGCGGAGTTGCCGCGACCTTGGCCGTCTCGTGGGCGACGACCGCATCCATGACTCGGCCCAGCGGCGCGGGCTCGCCCTCGGTCGTGGGCAGCAGCAGACTCGCCGTGCCGACCTGGCCGAGCACCGCCTGCATCCGTTCGATGGACCTGCCGCGCTGCTCTGCGGTGAGATCGAACGACAGGACGGCGGAGACGCGCCCCGGTTCGCGGGCGAGCAGCTGGGCCGCGGCGGCCCCCAAGGGCAGCAGGTGGCGGGTGACGTTCGCGCGAGGGCCTTCGGCGAGCCGCCCGGTGGCGAGGGCGACCTCACCCAGGTCCTGGAGGAAGGCGTCGGACACCAGGCGCTGGGCCAGTCCTCCGTCCGGGTCGGCGGCCAGCTCGACCATCCGCCGGCCCAATACCGCACTCGACGCGAGGGCGTGCCCGGTGCTCGCGTGAGCCAGGGGTCGGTCGACGACGAGCCGGTGCAGCAGCGTGCCGGCACCGGACCCGGCGTCGAGTAGGACGGCGCGCAGCTCGACAGGGTCCCGTCCGGCGATGTCGATCAGCGCGGCGACGGTGTCGACTTTTCCGAGGGCCGCGAGGCTGTCCACAGGCACGTCGGCGTCGGGGATCAACGGATGGTCCTGCGGCACCCGATCGGCGCGCAGCAGAGCGCCGAGTGCGGCGACGGTGAACGCGACTGTCGGGGTGGCTCGGCCCTCTCCGTGCGAGAGCAGCTCGGCGAGGTCGGCCAATCGGCCCGGATCGCCCGACACGAGACCGGCCCCGAAGGAGTCACGTCGGGTGGTCCAGGCCGGGTCGCGGGCCGCGCCCGTGGACAGCGCGGTCAGCAGGGCGGTCCCGAGGGGCGCAACGTGCGCTTCGGCTGTGACGGCGGGGTCCCAGCGGCTCGACCCCATGGCCCAAGCCAGCGTGTCCGGGCCGAGGGCCTCGACGAGCGCGAGGGCGACGTACGGGTCGTTCACTCGGTCTCCCAGCCCGGAGAACCGACTCCACTGCGCCTCCTTCCACGACGAGGGTTCCGGCGGGAGGCCCGCGAGCAAACCCCAGACCAGCGCCTGCGCCTCGACCGCGCGACCTGCCCCGTCGGTCATCGGCAGGCGGTCCAGCAGTGTGTGACGGGCTGCCCCGGGCGTGACCTGTGCTCCGATCGCGGCACGGAGCGTGGCCGCGGTGCGGCTCTCGGCGTCGCGGAGCTGAGCCACACACTGGGCATGCCGTGCGGTGAGATCGGCGTGGACGCGTTCGCGTTCCAGGTGTGCGCTGCGGGTCAGGGCCAGCGCGGCGACCGGATCGTCCGGGGGAGTCGCCAGGCGCAACTGCTGGACGCGCTCCGCGCGGGTCCATTCCTCGCGCAGCCCCACCACGCGGTTGGTCGCCGTCGCGACGTCGAGCGCAAACTGACGCAGCGCGCCGGCCGGCCCGGCGAAGCTCCCGGCCAACTCGACGCACCGACGTCCGGCGGTGGCCGCCTCGGTCTTGGCCGCTTCGTACGCGCTGCCCGACCATGTGCTCGCCAGCAGCGGGACGAACCCGTGGTGGCGGGCCAGCGACGTGCTGTCGGTCCAGGCGCCGGCCCGGCCGAGGGCGTCGGCGATCCCGCCGAGATCACCCGCATCGGCGGGTAACGGCAGCACGAGATCCAGCTCGATCATCGGGAGCCACGCAGGATCGACGTCGTGCTCGCCTCGACGGAGCGGTATGCCGTGCCGGCCCGATTCAGGCCCCAGGTCAGGGTTTCCGCGGCCTCGGCGAGGGTGGTCAACAGGGCGACCTCGACACCGAGCAGGTCACCGAGGGCGGCACCGAGCACGGGGTAGGCCGCCGGGCTCCCTGGGGCAAACCCGTGCGCGGACAACACGTTCGCGGCGGCTCGCAACGTCGGCCCGTCGGAACTGAGTTCGGTGCCGGCGGCCGTGAGGTCGTCCGGGTTCACTCGCACCTGCATGCTCGACACGCTAGGCGAGTGCGCCGGCACGCGTCGGGCCTCGTCCACAGGTCCGCCTCGGCGGTCCACCGGGATCGTCCGAGTCAGCCGGCGGCCCACACGGCGACGTCGGTGGGCACCTGGCCGTCGTCGGTGAGCGCGTCCGAGGCCACGAGGACCTGCGCGTCGGCCGGCAGCGCGACCGGGTCCGGCCCGAAGTTGACGACGACCCGGACCGCGTCGGCGCCCTCGATGCGCATCTCCAACACGCCCGGGTCCTCGATGCGGTCGCCCCAGGTGAGCGTCCCTCGGCCCAGGCCCCGTCGCCGGCGCAGCGCGAGCAGGGTGCGGTACAGCTGCAGGGTCGACCCCGGGGTGCGGCGCTCGCGGTCGACGGCATACCGCGCGTAGTCGGGGGGCTGCGGCAGCCAGGTCCGCGACGAGGGTCCGAAACCGAACCCGGGCGCATCCGCGGCCCACGGCAGGGGAACCCGGCAGCCGTCTCGGCCAGTCTCCCGGCCACCCGACCGGCGCCATACCGGGTCCTCGCGCGAGTCGTCGGGCAGCGCGGTGTGGTCGGGCAGGCCGAGCTCCTCGCCCTGGTAGAGGAACGCCGCCCCGGGCAGCGCGAGCAGGACCATCGCGGCAGCCCGGGCGCGGCGCAGCCCGAGCGCCTCGTCGGGCTGTGGGTCGCTTGCCCGGATCCCGTGGGGGCGCAGCCGATCCTGTGGAAGGCCGAGGCGGCTGGCGGTGCGGACGACGTCGTGGTTGGACAGGACCCAGGCGCACGGTGCACCGACCGCGGACATCGTCGCGAGGGCCGCGTCGATGCTCGACCGCAGCGCCGGAGCCGTCCATGCGCTGTCGAGGAACCCGAAGGCGAAGCTCAGGTGCATCTCGCCGGTTCGGACGTATCGCGCCGTTCGATCGGGTGAGGGCAGCCAGGCCTCGGCCACGAAGACCCGCTCGGGATCGGCGTATTCGTCGAGGACCCGGCGCCACGCGGCATACACGTCGTGGACGCCGTCCTGGTCCCACATCGGACCGACGTCGGCGGGATCGGCCGGACCCGCCGCCGGGTCGGCGCGCGCCGCGGCGGCGAGATGGGCGCGACCCTCGTGGGGATCGTCGGGCAGACCCGAGCGCTTCACCAGCCCCGGGGCGACGTCGACCCGGAAGCCCGCGATGCCGCGGTCGAGCCAGAACCTCAGCACCGACTCGAACTCCTCGCCCACCCGTCGGTGGTCCCAATTCCAGTCCGGCTGACTGCGATCGAACAGGTGCAGGTACCACTGGCCAGCGCGCCCGTCGGGATCGGTGATCCGTGTCCAGGCGGATCCACCGAACACCGACCTCCAGTTGTTCGGCGGCTGCACGCCGTCCCGGCCCCGCCCGTCCCGGAAGTGGAAGAGGGCCCGCTCGGGCGAACCGGGACCGGCGCGCAGCGCCGCCTGGAACCACGGATGCCGGTCGGAGCAGTGGTTCGGCACGAGATCAAGCAGCACCGCAAGGCCGAGATCGGTGGCCCGGGCGACGAGCGCGTCGAGATCGGCCAGGGTGCCGAACCGCGGGTCGACGCCCCGATAGTCCGCCACGTCGTAGCCTCCGTCGACCTGAGGGGAGGGATAGCACGGCGAGAGCCAGAGGGCGTCGACGCCGAGGTCGCGCAGGTGCTCGAGCTTCGCGGTGATGCCGGGCAGGTCGCCCTCTCCGTCGCCGTCGGAGTCGGCGAAGGACCGCGGGTAGATCTGGTAGACGACCGCGTCGCGCCACCATCCCGGCGGGTGGGTCACGTCAGGCTCGACCCGTCCGGCGGCGTGACGAACCCCGCGTTGACGAGCATGTCCGCCGCTCGGGTGAGGTAGTCGCGAAGCTCCGCCTCGTGTTCTTCATCGAGGGTGCCGTCGGCGACGAGGTCCTCGACCGAGGCGAACATGTGCCTCAGCCACCGATCGCGTTGTTGGGGCGTCACGGCATACGGGGCGTGGCGCATGCGTAGTCGCGGGTGCCCGCGCTCCTGCGAGTATGCCGTGGGGCCGCCGAAGTATTGCTCGAGGAACATCCGCAGGCGCCGCTGCGCGGGCTCGAGGTCGGCCTCGGGGTACAGGTCACGAAGCGGGGGATCGGCGGCGACCCCCGCGTAGAACCCGCGGACCAACCGGGCGAAGGTCTCGTGCCCGCCCACCTCGTCGTAGAACGTCACGGTGCCTCCGATGCCCCGGCAACTGGCGGGACCCCGAGCTCGATTCCCAGGTGCCGGAACGCGGTCGTCACCCGTCGGCGGATCTCCTGCTCGACGGCGACATCGGCGTTCGCCGCGCATCGCACTGTCAGGGCCACCATGACGACTCCCGTCTCGAGGGATTCCACACCAGCGGCGCCGGGTGGCTCGAGCACCCGCGGCGCCCAATCGGCTTCGGATGCCAGGCCTTTCACGGTGCCCTCGACGACCGCGACGGCAGCGTCGACGTCGGTCCCGTAAACCAGCGGCACTCGGACCACCGCCGTCGACCAGCCCTGCGAGCGGTTGCCGATCCTGACGATCTCGCCGTTGCGCACGTACCAGACGACGCCGCCGGCGTCCCGGATCCGGGTGACCCGCAGGCTGACGTCCTCGACCGTGCCGGTCACCGAACCCGTGTCGATGACGTCGCCGACGCCGTATTGGTCCTCGACGATCATGAAGACGCCGGAGATGAAGTCCCGCACGAGGCTCTGGGCGCCGAAACCCAGGGCCAGTCCGCCAACCCCGGCGGAGGCGAGCAGGGGGGCCAGCGGGATCCCGAGGATGGCCATCGCCGTGAGCAGCCCGATGCTCGACACGACGACGGTGACGACGCTGCGAAGCACCGCGCCCATGGTCTGGGTGCGTTGGACGTACCGCTCGTGCGCCAGGCCGGCGGCGTGGGCCAGGGCCTGCCCCGCTCGGCCGGTAATGATTCCTCCGCGACGGTCGTGCCGAGCGCTGGCGGCAGCGACCACCCGATCGATGACGCGGAAGGCCAGCCACCTGGCGATCAGCACCGCGAGGAGCACGGCCAGGACCTGCACGGGCCGGGTGACCTGATCGGCGACCTGCAACCAGTCCACGGCGACGGTCCTCGACGCCCTCGGTGAACCGGCCATCGCCTAGGTCCGCGGCCCGGAGTCGCGCCCTTGCGGCGGCCCGGCGGCGACGTCGCGCTCTTGGGCGGCGACCGCCATCTCGACGAAAGTGAGCTGCTCGACGATGAGCCGGCGCAGCCCGCTCGGGGCGTCGGGATTCTCCTGCAGCCAGCGGCGGCTGCGATCGCGCAGCGTCGGGTCGGCGACGTCGATGGGGTACAGGAACTTCACCAGGCGCTCGCCGATGGCGTAGGACCGTGAGGTGAACGCCTCGAGGATCTGCTCGTGGAATCGGTCGACGTACGGACCGAGCAGCCGCGGAGCGTCGTTCGTGCGCCGGAACCCCTTGCCCAGGTGTTCGACGGCGGCGTTGGTCTGGGTGTCCGCGTCGAAGACCAACCGGAAGGCCCAGTCCTTGGCCTCCGGAGTCGGCAGTGCCGCCCGAGCCTGCAGGCTGCGCTCGTGGCCGGCGACCGAGGGGTCGCGGTCGACCTCGGCGGCGATGTCCTGCTCGGTGGCGGCGCCCACGACGGCGAGGGCGCACAGCAGCCCCCACCGCATGTCCTGGTCGACCGTCAGGCCGGGGAAGGGCCCGGTGCCGGCGAGGACGTCGCGGATCGCCGCCGCCTCGTGCGGGGTCTGCATGAGGGCTGCGTACGCGGTGACGAGCTGCGCCTGGGCGTCGCTGCCCGGGTCTGCGGCGTCTGCCGCCGAACGGATCACCGGGAGCACCCGAGCCCGAGTGGCGGCCCGATGCTGCGGCGGGGTGTACCAGTTGACGGTGGCCAGCAGCATCGACGGGATCTGCTTGGTCGTCGCGAGGATGGTCCGCAGGGCGGTGGGCTGACGTTCCACGGGGACGCAGGCGAGCAGGTAGTTGACGAACTCCGACGGGGGCAGCGTGCCCTCCTGGAGCATCTCCCACAGGGAGGCAGTGACGAGGCTGCGCGGCAGGCTGTCGGCGAAGGCCTGCGGGTGGTCCCGGGCGAGCTCGAGCGAGAGCGGGTCGAGCAGGATCTTCGCGTAGGTGAGGTCCTCGTCGTTGGGCAACACGAGGTCGGGGCGGCGGGCTCCGACCAGCTGCGGCAGGGGCGTCTCGGATCCATCGACGTCGATCTCGTGGTAGGCCGTGCGCACGAACGTCCCGTCCCGCAAGTCGTACCCGCCGATCCCGAGCCGGTGGGGGCGCAGCGTGGGGTGGTCGGGGATCGCGCTCTGGCGCAATGTCGCTGCCGTGACGACCCCCGAGCCATCGGTCTGCACGTCGACCGAGAGCGTGTTGACGCCGGCGGTGCGCAGCCACCGCTGGGCCCAATCGTCGAGGTCGCGGCCCGAGGTGGCCTCGAGTTGGACGAAGAGGTCGGCCATCGTCGTGTTGCCGAAGGCGTGGGCCCGGAAGTAGCGGGTCAGACCCTCGACGAACGCCTCGCGCCCGACATAGGCGACGAGTTGCTTGAGCACCGAGCCGCCCTTGGCGTAGGTGATCCCGTCGAAGTTCACCGTGATGTCGTGCAGGTCGCGCATGTCGGCATAGACCGGATGGGTGTCCGCCTGCTGGTCCTGTTGGTAGGCCCAGCCCTTCTCGTGGCTTTGGAACGTCGTCCACGCCTGTGTCCAGTGCGTCGCCTCTGCCTGACACGCCGACGAGGCCCATTCGGCGAACGACTCGTTGAGCCACAGGTCGTCCCACCAGCGCATCGTCACCAGGTCGCCGAACCACATGTGGGCCAACTCGTGCAGCACGGTGACGCCGCGGCGCTCGACGAGCGCTTCGGGCGCCCTGCCGCGGAACACGTAGATCTCGGAGATCGTCACGCACCCAGCGTTCTCCATCGCGCCGGCGTTGAACTCGGGCACGAAGATCTGGTCGTACTTCTCGAACGGGTATGCCGTGTCGAATTGGTCCTCGAAGTAGCGCAGGCCGATCTTGGTCAGGTCGAATAGGGCCGGCGCGTCGAGGTGTTCGGTGAGCGTCTTGCGGGTGTAGATCGCCAGTGGGACGACGCGCTCGCGGCAGAGTGCCTCGTCGCGGACGACGTCGTAGGGGCCGGCGCAGACGGCGGTCACGTAGCCGGACAGACGAGGGGTCGGGGCGAAGGTCCAGGTCGCACGGCCGGGTCCGGCCGGCACCGGTTCGGGCGTCGGCTGGTTGGAGATGACCGTCCAGTGCTCGGGGGCCGTGACGACGAAGGTGAAGCGAGCCTTGAGGTCGGGCTGTTCGAAGACGGCGAAGACCCGACGCGCGTCGGGCACCTCGAACTGGCTGTAGAGATAGACCTCCCCGTCGATGGGGTCGACGAACCGGTGCATTCCCTCGCCGCTGTTGGTGTAACGCCCGGTCGCCTCGACGACGAGCGCGTTGTCGGCGGCGAGGTCGGGCAGCTCGATCCTGCTGTCGCGGAAGATCTCGGCGGGGTCGAGGTCGACCCCGCCGAGAGTCACCCGCTCGACGGACTCGCCGACGAAGTCGATCCACGTCGCGCGTCCCGGCGTCCGGGCCGTGAAGTGCACCGTCGTCGTCGTCCGGAAGGTCGTGGGACCCGTCGTGAGGTCGAGCTCGACGAGGTAGTCCTCGACCCTCAACTCTGCCGCGCGCGCGGCCGCCTCGTCGCGGGTGAGGTTCTTTCCGGGCACAGGGACGCTCCTGGTCAGAGGCGGGACGGGGCACGGATGACGCCCACGCCATCCTAGGCGCGCCTTGCGGCGGGCTCACCCGGCTCGATGCCGGACACAGCAATTGCACAGCCGAGCGACGAACCATCCGTCGGAGTGACATCATGACGCCATGCCAGCTCGACGCGGAGCCGCCCAGGCACAGGCGGAAATGTGGTTCGATCCGGTGTGCCCGTGGGCCTGGCTCACCTCACGATGG
Source organism: Dermatophilaceae bacterium (assembly GCA_037045045.1). Lineage (GTDB taxonomy): Bacteria > Actinomycetota > Actinomycetes > Actinomycetales > Dermatophilaceae > Phosphoribacter. Next base: position 813,573 of record JBAOHL010000005.1, on the reverse strand, counting down.
CTCATGGAGGTCGAGAAGGTCCGCGACGTCCAGGTGACCTGGTCCGTGATGAGCCTGGCCGTCCTCAATTCGGGGCGAGAGCTCGACCCGGGCTACCGGGCCTTCATGGAACTGGCCTGGGGGCCTGTCCGGGTGCTCATGGCAGCGCAGGCGGCGCACGGGGATCAGGTCGTCAAGCCGCTCTACGACGCCATGGGAGCGCGGCTGCACGTGCGCCGGATGCGGGACCTCGACCGGGCCATTGCCCAGTCGCTGGCCGAGTGCGGCCTGCCTGCCTCGCTGGCTGCTGCCGCGTCCCAGAAGAAGTACGACGCCGCGTTGCGCCGCAGCCATCGCCGAGGGATCTCGCTCGTCGGCTCCGACGTCGGCACCCCGATAGTCTCGGTCGGTGGGGTCGCGTTCTTCGGCCCCGTGGTCACCCCGGCACCGCGCGGGGAAGCCGCCGGCCGACTCTGGGACGGCTGCCTCCTCGTCGCCGGCACGCCAGGGTTCTACGAGCTCAAGCGCACTCGCACGAGACGACCGGTCTTCGACCGGGGTTGACCTGACAATGGAGGGGAAGTCCATGCGCGTACACGTGGGGGGCGACCACGCGGCATACGAATTGCACGAGGCTCTCATTAGGCATCTCGCGAAGTCGGGCCACGAGGTCGTCGATCACGGCCCGCACGCCTACGACCCGCAGGACGACTACCCGGTGGCGGTGTTGCGGGCGGCCGTCGCGGTCGCAGCCGATCCCGAGTCGCTCGGGGTGGTCCTCGGCGGATCGGGTAACGGCGAACTCATCGCCGCGAACAAGGTCCCCGGCGTTCGGGCCGCTTTCGCCTCCAGCGTGGAGCTTGCCCGATTGGCTCGTCAACACAACGACGCCCGAGTGGTGTCGTTGGGCGGGCGCTTCACGTCACCCGAAGCCGGGATCGCCGTCGTCGACGCCTTCCTCGAGACGGCATTCTCCGGCGACCCACGGCATGCCCGTCGTCTGGCGATGATCGCCGACTTCGAGCGCGACGGGACGTTGCCACCGGGATGAGGGGACCGTCATGACGCTCGCCCGGCCAGGGGTGAGCCCGCGAACGGTCACCCGGCGGTCGACGACGCGGCTCACCCGGTACCTGCGGCGGCTCGGTCTCGTGTCTCGCACCGTCCTCGCCGTCCGAATGACCGGCCTGTCCCTCGTCGGCGTGGGCCTGGTCCTGCTCACGTTGTGGCGCCCCAACGACGTGTCGTGGGGCCTGTACTGCCCACTCGTCGTCCTCGCGGGGATCTTCCTGCCGCCGCGGCCCTTCCTCGCCGTCTGCGGGGTGTATGCCGCCTGCCTCGCCTTCTCGGGTTTCGCCGTCCGGGGGTGGTCGGCGGTCCAAATCGTCACCGTCGCCGCCGTGGTGCTGACCATGCTGCTGATGTACGAGCGCAGCCGCAGCCGGGAACGGCTCGGTGTGCAAGGCAGCGACGGCGACGACATGCTCGTCAACCTGCGCGACCAACTCACCTCGCTCGCCGATGTCGAGGGCCTGCCTCAGGGGTGGCACACCGAGCATTGGATCCAGTCGGCGTACGGCGACAAGTTCTCCGGAGACTTCGCGGTGGCCTCGACATCGCCGGACCGCGAATGGCTCGAGATCGCGCTCGTCGACCTGTCGGGCAAGGGTGCCGGTGTCGGCACGATCGGGCTGCTGTTCTCGGGGGCCCTCGGTGGGTTGCTCGGCCAGGTGGAGCCCAACCGCCTCCTCTGCGCGGCGAACTCCTACCTGCTCCGTCAGGGTTGGGCGGAGGGCTTCGCGACGGCCGTCCACGTCAGCGTGCACCTGCCCTCGGGCCGGTTCACGGTGGGGACCGCCGGGCACCCAGGACCGGTGCACTTCGTTGCCGGCTCTGGTCGATGGAAGGCGTTGGAGCCCACCGGCGGGCCGGCGCTCGGGGTCATCCCCGGCGCTGACTATCCGCGCGCGGCCGGCGTGCTCGCCCGTGGCGATGCGCTCGTGATGTACACCGACGGCGTCATCGAGTCACCCGGTCACGACCTCGAACTCGGGGTGGACCGGATGGTCGGTGCCGCCGAGGCGATGCTGCAGCGGGGCCTGCAGGGCGGGGCGAAACGCCTCTGCGCCGGGGCCAAGGCCGGCGATACGGACGACCGGGCCGTCGTCCTGCTCTGGCGCGACTGACTCTCGCGCGAGCGAGTCCGCCGACCCGGCCGTCGTGGGTTACCCCGGTGCGGCGCTCGATCAGCCCTCGGTGCTCAGGCCTTCGACGGCTTCCTTGGCCTTCTCCTGGGCCATGTCGACCTTGTCGGCGTATTGGCCACCGGTCTTCTCGTCGACCGCGTCACCGGCCTTGTCGATGGCGTCGTCGACCTTGTCCGCGTTCCCCTTGATGAGCTCGGTGGCCTTGTCCTTGATCTCGTCGAACATCCCCACGATGGGCATCCTTCCCCTCCGGTGTCGGGCTGCGGTCGCGGCCCGATCCTCACTCTATGTCCGATCTGGTGGATGTGGCCGTCGCGGGCCTGCCTAGGCTGGCTGGATGGATCACCCGCCGGTGCCGACCTTCCACGCGCGCCGAGGCCGGCTGTCCGCGCAGGCCCGTGCCCGACTCGCCGACCTCGGTCCGCGGTATGCCGTGCCCGCGGGTTTACTCGAGAGCACCTGCGACGAGGCCCGGGTGGTGCTCGATGTCGGCTGCGGGTACGGGGCGGCCACGCTGGCCTACGCTGCGGCCGACCCCATGGCCACGGTTGTCGGGGTGGACGTCTACCCGCCGGGCCTGGCACGGCTTCTGGGGGATGCTGCCGACACTGGGACGGACCACGTCTACGTCCACCTCGGCGACGCGGTGACCCTGCTGCGCGAGCGGGTGGCCCCTGGTCGGCTGACCGCGGTGCACCTGTTCTTTCCCGACCCCTGGCCCAAGGCGCGGCACCGCCGACGTCGGTTCGTCGGTGCCGGGACCCTCGATCTGCTGCACGCCGCCTTGTCCCCTCGTGGGCACGTCCTGCTCGCGACGGACCACCCGGCCTACGCCGCCCATGTCGAGGCACAGGTGCGGGCGCATGGGGGCTTCGTGATGGGCGAGGTCCCCCGACCGGGCTGGCGACCGGTCGCCGGATTCGAACTGGTGGCCCGGCGGGCCGCCCGCCCAGTGCTCGACCTGCGCCTGGACCGCGTGGCCGGAAATCGCAGCTAGCGCGCCAGAGCGCGATCAAGCGGTCCGCCGGGTCAGTCGCGGCGGTTAGGAGGCCGGTCGAGTCAACGAGCCGCCGAAAGTCAACGCATTGGTGCACTGGCTGCCCGGAGGCTGGCCGGACGGCGTGCCAGTGGTGGTGCACTTGACCTGGAGCCTGACGGCGACACCCTCACCCGCAACGAACGGGGTGACGAAGTGGTAGTCCGTGGTGCGGAAGCTTTCCAAGGCTTGCGCGAAGACCACCTGGTCGCCGATCTTCACGGTGAGCAGACCGGCGTCCCCGCGAGTGTTCTCGATGACGAAGTCGGTGATCGCCAAGGACTGTCCGGCAGGCACCGTGAAGGTCGCCGTCTGGGGCGCCCCACCCGGGTTGGACAACACTTCGAGTCGCTGGGACGACGGGCCGGTGACGACCTTCGGCGGCGGCGGACCGGCGGCGGCGCTCGCTGCGGCCTGGGCGTTGGTCGCGGCGTCGGCGGCCTTGGTTCCCCCTTGCTGGGCCTGGTTGGCGGCCTGTTGGGCCGCCGCTGCCTGAGCCGCAGCGGACTTCACCGGGTCGGCCACGGCCTCCTTGGCGGCGGACTCGATGGTCGGTTTGAGGAGGAGGAACCAGAACAGCAGCAAGGCCGCCAGCAGCGCGAGCAGGCCGAGCAGGGCCTTGAAGAACCACTTCGGGAGGATCGGGTCTTGCACGTGGGCTCCGACGAGCGGAGCCTCCGGGCTGCCTTCGGGCACCACGGTCACCGTGAAGGGATACGTGATCGGCACGCCGCGCCACAGTCGCCGGGTCGGTTTGACCCGGACGTCGGTAAACGCGGCATGACCGGGCTCGATGACGAGGGACTGCGGGTCGGTGGTCACGTCGATGGCGTCGTTGTCCGCAGCCGGGCGGAACTGCACGGTCACCGGGACGTTGCCGCCGTTGTCGATGGCGATCTGGTGCTTGCCTCCGGAGCGCCCGTGCGTGGTGTGGGGGACGAGTTCGGCAACCGTGTCGAGGTAGGGGAGTACCTCGATGACCGCCTCGGGCACGACCGCCTCGTGGGGGTGCTCGGTGGGCAGGACGTGCACTCCGAAGCGCACTTCTCCGGCCGGCACGTCTGGGGTGCGGGGCGGGTGGACGTCGAGGGTCGCCACCTGGGCCGTGCCCGGGTACAGCGTGAAGGCCGGTGGGTCCACGGTGGTCCACCCGGCCGGCGTACCGACGATCTCCACCCGGTAGTCCTCGACGACCTCGCCGATGTTCTTGACGTTCAAGGGCAGGGTCACCCGCTCGCCGGCGGCGACCTTGGCCGACTCGATGTCCAGCTGCGCAACGGTGCTCACCCCACAGGTGTCCCACGTCGCAGCCCGGCGGGTGAAGGACGGACGAGCCGACGACAGGGCAACGGACCTGCCCGTTGAGTCCTTGTTGAGTGCACGAGGAGGATGCCCGGTCATGCTGCCTTCGATGCGCAGACGGCATCCCCGTCGGGGCAGGTCCGCCGGGACGAGCGAAGGAGGACTTATGGATTGCGTACCGGTCGCCGTGCACGCGCGTGACCCGATTTCCGCGGCCGGGGTGGCCAGCCAACTGCGCCACCGTCCCGAGGTTCAGGTGCTGCGGCCGCCGGACCTTGACCTCGCCCGGGTCGCGGTCATCGTCGTCGACGCGATGGACGAGGATGCCGTCGCGCTCCTGCGCTCGGTGCAACGGCGGGGCCACTGTCGCACCGTGCTCGTGGCAAGTGCGCTCGAGGACGGCGACCTCGTGTCCGCGGTCGAGGTGGGCGTGGTCGGGCTCGTCCGCCGCGCCGAAGCCACGCCCGAGCGACTCGTCGACGTCATCACCCGAGCCTCGTCCGGTGAGGGCAGCGTCCCTCCGGATCTGCTGGGCCGACTGCTCGACCAGGTCGGGAAGCTCCAACGCCAGGTGCTCACGCCGCGCGGGCTGACCTTCACCGGCCTGGCCACTCGCGAGGTCCAGGTGCTGCGGCTGGTGGCGGACGGGATGAGCACCGGGGAGATCGCCGTCGAGCTGTCCTATTCGGAGCGCACGGTGAAGAACGTCCTGCACGACATCACGACCCGGCTGCAGCTGCGTAACCGCTCGCACGCGGTGGCCTACGCCTTGCGGCAAGGACTGATCTGACTACTGCCCGATCGCGCGGCGGCCGGTGCCTCAAAGGCTGACCGGCCGCTCGATTCGCCAGGCTCGGGCGAGGCTGGACGGTGGGGGAGCGAGCGCCGACGGCGAAGGAGGAGTCATGCGCCGGAGCAAGCCGGTATGCCGCGTGCTCGCGGCCGTCGCTGGTGTGCTTGCGTCGGTGGCCCTCGTGCCGCAGGCCGCGTCGGCCCCACCCGCCGCGGGGGCCGGCATACCGGTTCCGGTCCGAGCGTCTCAGGGGTCGCTGGCGGGACTTCCCGCAGCGATCACCCCCGAGGTCATCGCGCCGCGGGTGGCCTACACCGAGGACACCACCGAACTCGTCGTGCGGGAAGTCTTCGCCGAAGGCGGTGCGCCGGACCGGATCATCGCCGGCGCCGGCCAAGGCAGTTCCTCGCCCGACCTCGGCAACCTCGCGTACGTCGGGACGAAGGACCAGGACCAGGACCAGGGTGAGGTCTATTTCCGTCCGTCACTGACCGATCCAGCCGAGGTGCGGGTGACCTGCGACGCCTCGGTCCAGACCCATCCGGTGGTCTCGCCGGACGGGCGGTTCGTCGCCTACGCATCCAACGAGACCGGCTCCTTCCAGATCTGGGTGGCCCAGGTGGACAACGGGCCGGGCACGTGGGACTGCACCACCCTGCCGCGGGTGCAACTGACCCATTCGGCCGGCGACAACCTCTGGCCGGCGTGGGCCGGCGTGCAGCGCGTGGTGTTCAGCAGCACCCGCGCCGATCCACTCGGTGACATCGTCGTCATGCCGTTCGCCGGGATCGGCGTACCCGCCTCGGACGCGGCCGCCCAGCGCTTGACCGACGCCCCGGCGGCCGAGACCCAGCCGACGACCGTCGTCCTGCCGGACAACGCGACCGGTGTCTCGTTCCTCGCCGTGGTCTTCACGACGACCGCCTTCCGCCCGGACGGGTCATTGGCCTGGCTGCGGATGCCGAACAGCACGGACCCAGGACCCTTCCCGGTGGCATCGGTCTGGGGGTCGGCCCCTGCGCCGCAGGGGGAACGGGCCAGCGTTCTGAATACGGGCGGCACCGCACGGCTCGCCTTCACCTCGACGCAGGCCGATCCCTACGGCGATGTCCGAGTCGTCACGCTCGATCCGGATCAGCGGGGCACGGTCACCGTGCTGCCTCGTCCGGACAACGGCGTGGCAGCGGAGCCAGGGCGGGCCGAGAGCGACCCGGCCTGGGCGAGGGTCGTGGTGCCCGACGTCTCCGAGTTCACGTACGTCGTCTTCACGCGGCATACCCAGTCAGCGGACATCGCCGACGTCGTCGCGGCCGACGGGTCGGGTCGGCGGGTGATCGCCTCGGCGACCCTCGGCTCCGGCGACGCGGCCGGTCCGAGCGACGAGGGAACCCCCGCCTACTCGCCGGACGGGCTGCGGATCGCCTACAGCCGCAGCACCCGCGAGGACCTCGCCCGCGAGCTCGTCACCTCTGCTGCGGACGGGTCCGACGTGCAGGTGCTGGTCCCGAGCCGCGCCCCCTTCGACATCGACATCCAGCCGGCGTGGTCGCCCGACGGCACCCAGGTCGCGTTCGTCCGCTACCCCTTCGCCCCCAACGTCGAACAGTGGGGTCCTGGACAGATCTGGGTCGTCACCGTGGCGACCGGGGTGGCGCGACGGGTCTCCCAACCGGGCAAGCCGGGATACCTCAACCACGACGAACACCCGTCCTGGTCACCGGACGGGACCAGGGTTGTCATCGCTCGAAGCGTCGAACGCCTCGCGCCGGACATCGAGGTGAGGACCACGCTCGCGTTGGCAACCGCACTCACCGGGTCGGCCGTTGACGGCACCGTCTCGGTCGCCAACATCGGGCCGGGAACCACCGAGGCCGAGCACGTCGTCGTCCACATCAGCGGTCCCTCCATCGTTGGCGGAGCGCCTCCGATGGCTGTCACCTCCACCGATGCCCGGTGCGCCACCGAGACCGCAGGCCTGGCCTGTGACCTGGGCCCGTTCGCTCCGGGAGTGGCCACCACCATCGCCGTGCGGGTGACACCGCCGGCTGCCGGGACCTACCACCTGGCCGCCCAAGTGCCGCAGGTGGCCTACGAGGTGGCCACGGCGAACAACGCGATGTCCACGCAGCTGACGGTGACCAATCCGCCGCCCAACATCGCGGTCGCGCTCGCCCTGCCCAACCCGCTCGCTGGACCTGGCACGCTGACCGTGTCGACCACGGCTCCGACACCGATCCCCGGCACGGTCACGGTCGATCTCACAGCTCCCGTGTTCGACACCAGCGCACCCCCAGACAGACGCAAGGTCGGCCTGTTCTTCACTGCCGTGCCCGCTGGGTGCGTGATGACGAGTGACTACGTCGTGCCCGGTGGCGGGGTCATCGCGGAGCAGCACTTCACCATTGCGATCCGTTGCACGCTCGTCGCCCCGACCCCGGGCGGCAGCGTCACCCTGTCCCTGCCGCTGGCCGGCACGAGCACCACCACGCTCATGAGCCTGCGCGCGGTGGCGCTTGCGGTTCCCAACGAGGCAAACACCGCCGACAACACCGCCGAGGCCTCGACGGTGAACCCCCCGATTGTCCCGCCGAAGGCCGTCGTCAACCCCGCGTTCCTGCGCGCGGACGTCGCCGCGGCCGACACCCTCCGAGGCGACCTCGGCACTGTCGAGCGGGCGCAGTCTCCCCGCGGGTCGCGCCTGGTCGGCTCGCCCGCCACCGTGCGTCCGGTGCCGGTGGCGGACCCGCCGTCCTCGCCGACCCAGCTGTGGGTCCTCGACGTGACGACCGGAGACGCCGTCCAGCTGTTCGCCCCGGCACAGTCGTGCCCGCCGACACTGGTGTGCAACCCCGTGCCGCTGACCGGTCGTCAGCCGGCCTGGGCGCCGGACGGGCCACGCGTGGCCTTCGAGTTCCAGGGAATGGTCGTCGTCGCCACGTTGCTCGACGCCAACGCCGACGGCATCGCCGACGTCCCCGAGCGGGTCGGCGGCATTGCCGCGGTCACGGGCTTCGGCACGACGGCGACGCCGACCCCAAATCGCCCGGTGCTCTCGGCGGCGACCGACCCCGCCTGGTCACCCGACGCGGCGGAACTCGCCGTCGCCGGGCAGCCGGCCGGGCAACCGGACATGTGGGGGATTTACGCCCTCAGGCCGGACGGCACGGGGCTGAGGGTGATCGCCCAGCGGCCCGGCAACCCCGAGACCGAGCCGACCTGGCAGCCCTACGCCGATCTGGCGGTGACCCTCGCTGCCCTCCCGCCAACGATCGCTACCGGTGCGTCGACGACCATGACGGCAACGGTGCGCAACGCCGGCCCGGCCGGGGCTGCGGCGGTCCGGCTGCGCGTGGAAATGCCGGTCGGGATGACGCCCGGAACGCCTCCGGCGGGCTGCACCCTGGCCGCGCCGCTGCTGACCTGTGCGGTCGGCCTCTTGGCCAAGGGGGCAAGCGCGAGCTTTGCGATCGCGCTGCGCGGCACGACCGCGGGGACGTTCGTGGGCACGGCGGTCGTCGACTCGCCCACCCCAGACCCGAGACCGATGGACAACACGGCGACGGCGAGCGTCGTCGTCGTCCAGCCGGTGCTGCGGATAGACCCCAACGTCGTCGTCCCCGGCCAGGTGACCATGGCCAGCGGGTCGAACTTCCCGCCCGGGGCCCAGGTCACGCTGACGTGGGACACCGGCTTGACCGAGCCGAGACCACCGGTCACCGTCCTACCGGACGGCACGATCGCGCCGACCCAGATCCTCATCTTCCGGCGCGACCCGTTGGGCAATCGCCAACTCGTCGCGACGAGCGTCGTCCCCGGGGGCTTCGATCCGGTGACGGCTGGCGGGCTCGTCGCACCGCCGCCGCAAGAACCACCCGACTTCGTCGAGCGGAGGTAGCCGTGATCGGTGACATCGACGAGGCCCTGCGCTCGCTCATTCGCGGCGAAGTGGGCTCCGACGTGGAAGTCGTCCTCGACGCGCCGACCAAGGATTGGGCCGCGCGACGCAACGCGCCGACCGTCGACGTCTACCTTTACGACATCCGCGAGGATCTGCGTCGACGAGAACGCGGATGGATCGACGTGCGAGACCACGGGGTGCTCATCGGACGGCGCCCGGCACCTCGGTTCTTCAAGCTGTCCTACCTCGTCACCGCGTGGACCCAGCGTCCCGAGGACGAACACCGGCTTCTGTCGGCGTTGTTGGCCTGTTTCATCAGGTACGAAGCTCTCCCACCCGACCTCGTCAACGGGCCCGTGGCCGCGACCGGGCTCAGCGTCCCGTTGACCGTCGGGCTGCCGCCGCCGGAGGACCGCGCGTTCGCCGACGTGTGGTCGGCCCTCGGTGGCGAGCTCAAACCCTCGCTCGACGTCGTCGTCACCGCCCCGCTGGACGTCGGCGTGGACTTCCCGGCCGGCCCACCGGTCCGCGAGGGTGCCATCGTCGACCTGTCGAGCATGTCCTCCGGGGCCGTCGACCACCGCCGCCAGCGCCGGCCGCAGTTCTGGCCCGCGGAGGAGGGCGGCGCGGGGGGAAACGGCAGCGGCGCCACAGGGGCCGGTGGCTCCTCGGCTGGCGCCGCGAGCGCGGGGGGCGGCTCGGCGGGAACCCGGGCGGGCGCCGGAGCGGGCGGCCCTGCGACAGATGCGGAGGACGCAGCGGCGTCCGGGGTCGGCGGCGGGACGGGCGCCGAAGCCGGCGCTGCCGGGCACGGTCCTGGCACCGCCGGAACCTCCGGCGGTGCCGGTGGCCCGGGGGCTGCCGGCGGCCCCGGGAAGGCGGGCGCGCCCGGGATACGGATCACCCGACGCACCCGCGGGCGCTCGTCGTGACCGGGACCCCTGACCTGGCCGATCTGCTCAGCCGCCTCGGTCGCGTCGAGGAGCGGATCCGTGGACTCGTCGCTGCCCGGCGCGCCACCGACCCGCAGCCCGACGACCCGTTCCGCGGGTTGTACCTCAGCGACGAGGCGGTCGACCGCGTCCTCGAGTCCGAGTCGCAGGCCCTGCTGCGCGCCGTCGAGAGTATGCCGCGGCCGACGGGGCTGGCGGGCGGGGACAGCCAGGGACGGTTGGTCCGGCTGGCGGCTACCTACGTTCTGGAACCCATCGAGGTGGACCTGCTGCTCGTCGCGCTCGCCTGCGAGCTCGACCCGCGCTTCGAGCAGCTCTTCGGCTACCTCAACGACGACGTCACCCGGCGGCGCCCATCGGTGGCCGTGGCCCTCGCGCTGTGCGCGCTGCCGCTGGCCTCGCCCGTGGCCCGCGACCTGCTCACCCGAGGGGCCCTCGTGCGCAACGGGTTGCTCGTCGTGGACGACCCAGAGCGCCCGTTTCCCGGCCGGGGGTTGCGCGTGCCGGACCGCGTCGTCGCCCACCTCGTCGGCCTGGATGCCCCGGATCCGGCGCTCAACGGCATCCTGCTCGACGCGCCCAATGTCGCGTGGGGGGACGGCAGCGCCTTGGCCGTTGCGCTGGAGGCCGACACGACGCTCGGGTATCTCCGCGAACCACCCACCGGGTCGGGGTTGCTCGTCGCCCTCGACGCGCTCGCGCGAAAGGGATGCCCCGCACTCGTCGTCGACCTGGACGAGCTGGGTCGTCGCCCGGACGCCGTCGCCCTGGGTCGGTTGGTCGCCCGCGAGGCCCGGCTCACCGGCTCGGCGGTCGTCGCCGGCCCCGTGGTCGAGGGGTCGACCCGTCCGGAGGTGTTGGCCGCACTCGACACCCGCCCACTGCCCCTGCTGCTCGTCGGGGCGGTTTCGTGGGATCCGGCCTGGTCCGCGCGCGTCCCGCTGCTCGTCGAGGTACCCAAGAGCACCCTCGACGAGCGTGGAGAGTTGTGGCGTACGGCGCTCGGCGATGCGGCCGTGGGCTTCGACCCGGGGTTCGCGACGTCCCAATTCCTGCTTCGCCCGACGCAGGTGGCGCGGGCGGCCGAAGCGGCCCGGTTGCAGTCGTGGCTGGCCCCGGACGCCCGGCTGACCAGCGAGCACGTCCGGGCGGGCGCCCGGTCCGAGAACGGCAGCGCCCTGCAGCGGCTGGCCCGCCGGGTAGAGCCGAGGGTCGGCTGGGCAGATCTGGCGTTGCCGATGACGACGATGACCGCGCTGCAGGAGGTGGCCGCCCGCGCCCAGCACCGCGAGCGGGTGCTCGGTGAGTGGCAGATGCGCCCAGGGGGTGGTCGGGGGTTCGGCGTCGCCGCGCTGTTCGCCGGGGACTCGGGCACCGGCAAGACGATGTCCGCCGAGGTCGTCGCGGGCGAGCTCGGGCTGGACCTCTACGTCGTCGATTTGGCGACCGTCGTCGACAAATATGTCGGCGAGACCGAGAAGAATCTCGACCGGATCTTCGACGCGGCGGCCGGGGTCAACGGCGTGCTGCTGTTCGACGAGGCGGACGCGGTGTTCGGCAAACGCTCCGAGGTCAAGGACGCCCACGACCGCTACGCAAACGTCGAGAGCGCATTCTTGTTGCAGCGCATGGAGAGTTTCGACGGACTTGCCATCCTCGCGACGAATCTGCGCGCGAACATCGACGAGGCGTTCACCCGGCGCCTCGACGTGCTCGTCGACTTCCCGATGCCCGACGCGACCCAGCGGCTATCGCTGTGGCGGTTGGCCCTGCGGACTTTGCCGCAATCCGAAACCCTCGACCTCGAGTTCTGTGCGCACGCCTTCGAGCTGTCCGGTGGGGCGATCCGCTCGGCGGCGGTCACCGCGGCATACCTCGCGGCGAACGCCGGGTGTCCGGTGACCATGGCGCAGGTCGTCATGGCCGTCCAGCGCGAGTACCGCAAGCTCGGGCGGCTGTGCGTCGAGCAGGAGTTCGGGCGGTACCACTCGCTGCTCGCCTAGCCACCGACCGTTGGCGCCGTTGCCCTTTGGGGCACTCGCCGGTGCCCGAAAGGCCGCGCCGACCGACTGCGCCGCCGACCGGCCGAGCGCGCAAGGTGGTGCTGACCTGTCTGGGAAGGGGAGACCCGTCATGCACATCCACGACCACGCCGGCCCCGAGCACGACTCGCTGCGCCCGAAGTCTCGCCTCGACGAGGAGCGCCCCGAGGCCCTGGATTTCCAGGCCGCCATGGCCGGGCGCACCGATGTCCTCGGCGCCGAGGGGATGCTGCGCATGCAGCGCACCGTCGGCAACGACACGGTGCAACGGCTCGCGGGAGAGCCGGAGAACCCCGTCGGCTCGGTGCTGACCCAAGGGGGGTCGCCGCTGGCAGAACCGGTGCGGACCGACATGGAGGCCCGTTTCGGCGCGGACTTCTCCGACGTGCGGGTGCACACCGGCGACGACGCCCACACCTCCGCCAAGGCCGTCCAGGCGCACGCCTACACGGCCGGGTCGAACATCGTCTTCCAGCGGGGGGTGTACGACCCCGATTCCGCCGGGGGCCGCACGACCCTGGCCCACGAGCTCACCCACGTCGTCCAGCAGCGCTCCGGCCCGGTCGACGGGACGCCGACCGCCCAGGGCTACCAGGTCAGCGACCCGAGCGACCGCTTCGAACGGGAGGCGTCCGCGAACGCCGAACGCATCGTCGGTATGCCGGCACCGGTCGCCGCAGCAGGGCCAGGCGGCCAGTCGGCGTCGGTCGGTGCGGTGCAACGCGAGGCCGCCGGGGACGAGGAAGAGGTCCAGGGCAGTTTCGAACCCGGCGCAGCCCCGGCCCTCCAGCGCGAGGGCGAAGAAGACGAGCAGGTACAGGGGAACTTCGAGGCCGGCGCAACTCCGGCCGTACAGCGCGACGAGGAGGAGGACGAGTCGGCCTGAGCGCCGCGACGCCGTTCGCGTCGTCCTCCGCAGAGCTCCCATGACCCAGGCACCCGTCGCCAGCCTCGAGCAGAGCCGCCGCGTCGTGCGTGCCGCGGCCCGGCCGCTCGACAATGCCGCCCGTCCGGCGGCCCGCGGGCCCGCGCTGCTGGCCCTGCAACGGCTCGCCGGCAACGGCGCCGTGTCGGCCCTGCTGGCAGGCAAGGCCAAGGCCGGCGGCGAGGACGCCGTCAAGCGGATCGAAGCGGCGCTCGTCGAGGCTCGCGCGGGCGAACCCAACCTCGAGATCCTCGAGAAGGGGCTGAACGAAAGCAAGGCCGCCGGGGTGCCGGTGGACATCGACGGCGCTGCGCGCAAGCCGCCGGCCTCCGCGCTGGCCGTGACGAAGACCGGCTTCGGGCCTGGCGCGGTCGCGGAGGCCAAGCCCGCGCGGCCTCCGAAGAAGACGCCAGCCACATCGGCCCTGGCCAAGGCGAGCCGGCCGGCGGCGAAGATCGCCGCGGGTGCCGGGGCCACGCTCGCCATGGGCGCCGGGGTCAAGGCCACGCCCGTGCCGGCTCCGGTCGCCGCCGGTCCTCTCGACGTGCACGCCCCGCCGGTCCCGCCGACGCACGTCACCCCCGACGAGGACCCGGCCTTCCGGGCGGTCACCGGGGCCGCGGCCGGGTTCGCCGCCGCGAAGAAGTCCCACCCCTCGGCCGCCACAAAGGCCAAGGAGGCCCAGGACGCCGCGGTGGCCCCGTCCTCGGACGTGCAGGGCCAGGCCCAGGCGGCCAAGGTGACGACGATGGACGCCCAACCGGCCGGCAGCTTCGACAAGAAGGCCTTCATCGCCGCGGTCAAGACCGCCATCGAGTCCAAGTCGCCCAAGACGCTTCAGGAGGCCGACGACTACCAAGGTTCCGGCAAGGCCGGGCAGGTCAAGGGCGAGGTCAAGGGACTCGTCGGAGGCAACAAGGAGCGCGCCGCCCAGGCGGTCGAGCAGGCGACCGACGCCCCACCGGACCCGTCGACGGCCGTGGCCAAGCCGGTCACGCCGATGACCCCGGAACAGGCCGGACCCGCCGCGGCCATCCCCGCCGAGGGAGCGGCCCCCAAGCCGGCCCCGGCCGCGCAGCTCAACCTCGAGGCCGGCAAGCGCGAGGCCGACTCGACGATGGCCGACGCGGACGTCAGCCAGGAGCAGCTGGCCAAGTCCAACGAACCGGAGTTCACCGGCGCTCTCGCCGCGAAGGAGCAGGCCGCCGCGCATGCGGACACCGGCCCCGGTCAGTTCCGCGAGCACGAGGCCCAGACGCTCGAGTCGACCAAGGCGTCGGCCGCGGGCCAGACCAGCCAGGCCGTCGCGGGGATCCACGGTGCGAAGGTCACCGCGCTGGGACAGGTCACCGGCCAGAAGGCGGCGACGAAGTCAGCGGACGAGACCAAGCGGGCCGAGGTCACGGCCAAGATCCAAAGCATCTACTCCGCCACCGAGTCCGACGTGCGCAAGACCCTCGACGGAATCGACCCGAAGGTCGACAAGGCCTTCGAGGACGGCGAGAAGGGCGCCCGGTCGCAGTTCGAGTCCTTCGTCGCGGCGAAGATGTCCGCGTACAAGGACGATCGTTACGGCGGGTGGCTCGGCGGGTACCGCTGGGTCAAGGACAAGCTGTTGGGGATGCCGTCGGCGGTCAACGAGTTCTTCGAGGCCGGGCGCGAGCTCTACCTGCGTGCCATGGACGGCGTCATCTCCCGCGTCGCCGACATCGTCGGAGCCGACCTCGCCGAGGCGAAGGGCCGGATCGCCGCCGGCAAGAAGGAGATCGCGGCATACGTGGCCTCCCTGCCTCGCGACCTGCGATCCGTCGGCGCGGAGGCGGCCACCGCCGTCGGGGACCAGTTCGACAAGCTCGAGTCGGACGTCACGGCCAAGCAGGACGCCCTTGTCGATTCGCTGGCGAGTAAGTACGTCGAGGCACGCAAGGGGCTGGACGAGCGGATCGAGGCGCTGCAGGCCGAGAACAAGGGCCTCGTCGACGCGGCGATCGGTGCGATCAAGGGCGTCATCGAGACGATCCTCAAGCTCAAGGACATGTTGCTCAACGTGCTGGCCCGAGCGGCTGCGGCGGTTACGAAGATCATCAAGGACCCCATCGGGTTCCTCGGCAACTTCGTCAACGCGGTGAAGACCGGCATCCAGAACTTCGCGACGAACATCTGGACCCACCTGAAGAAGGGGCTGCAGGCCTGGTTGTTCGGTGCATTGGCCGAGGGCGGGATCGCGCTGCCCGAGAAGTTCGACCTCAAGGGCATCGTCCAGCTCGTGCTGTCCATCCTCGGGCTCACCTACGCGAGGGTCCGGGCGCGGATCGTCGCGAAGATCGGCGAGCCGGCGATGGCGTTCGTGGAGAAGGGTTTCGAGGTCGTCAAGATCCTCGTCACCCAGGGGCTCGGCGGGCTGTGGACGTGGGTGCTGGAGAAGGTCGGCGACATCAAGGAGATGGTGATGTCGCAGGTCAAGGAGATGGTCGTCACCCAGATCGTCAAGGCCGGCATCACGTGGCTCATCTCGATGCTCAATCCGGCGGGGGCGTTCATCAAGGCCTGCAAGATGATCTACGACGTCGTCATGTTCTTCGTCGAGAAGGCCGCGCAGATCAAGGAGTTCGTCGACGCGGTGCTCGACTCGGTGGAGTCCATCGCCGGTGGTGGGGTCGGTGCCGTCGCCTCGAAGATCGAAAACACCTTGGCGAAGATGCTCCCGGTGCTCATCGGGTTCCTCGCCTCGCTGCTCGGCCTGGGCGGCATCGCCGACAAGATCAAGAAGATCATCGAGACGATCCAGAAGCCGATCGCCAAGGTCGTCGACTGGGTGGTCGGCAAGGCTGTCGCGTTCGGCACGAAGTTCCTCGCCGGCGCCAAGCGCCTCGGCGGCAAGCTCAAGGCGAAACTCGGAATCAAGGACGAGACGCCGGTGCAGAAGCAGGCCCGGCTCGACCGGGGCATGGCCGCGGCCCGGGAGGTCGGTCGACGATTCGCCGGCAAGCCGGTCGGCAAGCAGGTACTCGGGCCGCTGCTGGCCGTGGTCCGCCTCCGCCACCGCATGACCTCGCTCGAACTGGTCGAGAAGAGCGGGCATTGGGCCGTTCGGGGCACGGTGAACCCGACCGCCGAGGAGACCCTGGAAGCCGAACTGGCCGACCCGAAGTACGAGGAGCAGTTCGCCAAGGCCGTCGCCCAGGCCAACGTGAGACTGGCCAAGGAGAAGCCGCCACGGACGATCGCGGCGGCCGACCTTGCCGAGGCACGTCGAGTCGTCGCCCCCACGGGCCGGCGCGCCGCAGGCAGCCTGGCCAAGTGGGTGCAGGACCTCTACACGTACTTCCGCGACCCCAATCCCGAGAAGGTGGACACCGTCGCCACGGTCGCGTCGAACGGGGTTGCCCCGGGCCTGGTGGCCAACCTCAGCCAAAAGTTCACCCGCCTGGCCGCCCAGACTCTCGACACCGCCCAGACCGAGCTCAACGAGCACTACCGCCCGGGGGCGACCAAGGGCGACAAGAGCTCGGCCTACCTCGTCGTCGCCGAACAGGTCGCGGGTGGACGTGGCGCGCCGGCGGTGCCGATCGTCGCCGGCACCACGCATTTCGACAAGTGCAAGCGGGCGGTCCAACTGTTCCGCCGCCTGGAACCCGGATTGCCGCCGCCGCAGCAGGCCGTGCTCCAGCGGGAGCGGTCCAAGATGGAAACCGCCCTGGTCTGGTCGATCGCCTATCGTGATCCCGCCCAGGCGGTTCGCGCCCTACCCGGCTTCGCCGCAGACCTGGGCCCGCGGCTCGCCCCGCCGGCGTGAGGCCCCGGACTGGCCGACCCTCGCCGTGCGATGCCCGTTCGGGCAGAACGGCATACCCGACCTGACGGCCGCTCGGACGTACCCCCCCATACCTGCGCTGACCGAGGGTGGAGCCGTCGAGATGGCTCATTCGAGGAGGCCGTATGCCGAACTATCTCTCGCCCGGGGTGTACGTCGAGGAGGTCGAGGCCGGCAGCCGGCCCATCGAGGGCGTCGGCACCGCCGTCGCTGCCTTCGTCGGGCTCGCCGAGAAGGGCCCGATGCACGAACCGACCCTGGTGTCGAACTGGACCCAGTTCGCCGAAACGTTCGGCGACTTCATGCCCGGCACGTATCTCGCCCACGCCGTCTACGGCTACATGCAGAACGGCGGAAGCAATTGCTTCATCGTCCGGGTCGGCGGTGCCCAGAGCACCAACGGCTCCGGACCGGCCGCCGTGAGCGGGGGAGCGAAGGCCGACCCCAAGGCGGTCGCCGCCGGCCCGGCCACCGCGGCGCTCGGCGGGTTCACCGTCACGGCACAGCCCGGCGCGCGAGGCAAGAACGTCAAGATCGAGGTGTTCGACGCGCAGGGCGAGAACATGCCCGAGGACATGTTCACCCTCAATATCGTCATCGACGGCAAGGTTGCCGAGAACTACGACAACGTCTCGACGAAGGAAGGCGACGCCTACGTCGTCTCCCGCACCGCGCAGTCCAAGCTCGTCAAGATCGAGGCAACGGCGCCGGATGCCGCCCTGGCCAAGGTGGCCCGCGGCGGAACCGATCTCGTCGCCCCTGCGCCGGCCGCCCCCGCCCCACCACCGAGCGACCTCGGCGCGGAGGACTACGTCGGGGACGTCGCACGACGCACCGGGTTCAGCGGCCTCGAGGCCATCGACGAGGTGACCATGGTCGCCGTCCCCGACCTCGTCGCCGCGTTGGAGCAGGGCGCCATCGACCTCGAGACCTTCAAGGCCGTGCAGCTGGGCATCATCACCCACTGCGAGCTCATGGGCGACCGGGTCGCGATCCTCGACCCGCCACCGGGGCTCAACCCGCAGCAGATCCACAAGTGGCGCGTCCAGGAGGCGGCATACGACTCGAAGTTCGCCACCCTCTACTGGCCCTACGTCAAGGTGTTCGACCCGGCCACCGGGACCAACCTGCACGTGCCGCCGAGCGGCCATGTCGCCGGCATCTGGGCCCGCAACGACGACACCCGCGGGGTGCACAAGGCCCCGGCCAACGAGGTCGTCCGGGGCGCGATCAGCCTGCAGACGCAAATCACCAAGGCCGAACACGACCTGCTCAACCCGGTCGGCATCAACTGCATCCGGGCCTTCCCCGGGCGCGGCGTGCGGGTGTGGGGAGCGCGGACGCTGTCCAGCGACCCGGCCTGGCGCTACCTCAACGTCCGACGGCTGTTCAACTACCTCGAGGAGTCGATCCTGCTCGGCACCCAATGGGTGGTCTTCGAGCCGAACGACCACGCGCTGTGGTCGCGGATTAGCCGGACGATCAGCGCCTTCCTCATCAACGAATGGCGCAAGGGAGCGCTGTTCGGGCTCACCCCCGACGAGGCCTTCTTCGTCAAGTGCGACGACGAGACCAACCCCGCCGAGGGGATCGACGCCGGCCAGGTCGTCTGCCAGGTCGGGGTGGCTCCGGTGAAGCCGGCGGAGTTCGTCATCTTCCAGCTGTCGCAGTTCTCCGGCGGCGTCAGCCTCGTCAACGAGTGACCGAGAAAGGAGCGTGACCCATGGCTCTCGCCGACCCGCTCGACTCAGCAGCCGCCAACGGCTTCCGGTTCATCCTCGACGGCATCGAGGTCCCGAAGGTCATCGAGGTGTCCGGCCTGACCTCCGAGGTGGACAAGATCGAGATGAAGCAGCAGACCAAGGACGGCAAGTACGTCGTCCGCAACCTCATCGGTCGGCCCAAGTCGGGCCAGATCACCGTCACCCGAGGGCTCACCGACAGCAAGTCGATCACCGACTGGCTCAAGAAGGTCATGGAGGGTGACGTCCAGGGCGCTCGCAAGACCGCGGCCGTGGAGATCACCGACTACCAGGGCTCGACGATCAAGACGTTGGAGTTCAAGAACGTCTGGGTCCAGAAGGTGGAGGTGAGCTCGCTCAAGGCAGGCGCCACCGAACAGGCGACCGAGAAGTTCACCCTGTGCTTCGACGAGTCGACGGTGAAGTGACATGCAGCGCTCGCGGGTGAACGGGTCGTTGGCCGACCTCGGTGGTCCCACCGACCTCGACCGACCGGTGTCGTTCGTCCCCGAGCGCCAGACCCTGCGGACCGAGTTCGAGTTCGAGCTGCCGCGCGGGTACGTCGACGGCGAGGGCCTCGTGCACCGGCACGGCGTCATGCGCCTGGCCACTGCCCGCGACGAGCTATTGCCGCTCTACGACGCCCGGGTCATGGAAAACGCCGCGTTCACGACAGTCGTGCTCCTGGCCCGGGTCATCGTCTCGCTCGGGACCGTGCCCGCAGTGACCAGCCAGGTCATCGAGAACATGTTCGCCTCCGACGTGGCCTTCCTGCAGGACTTCTACCGGCGGATCAACACCGAGGGTCACACCCGGGCTGCGGTCACGTGTCCCGAGTGCTCGCACCGGTTCGCCGTCGACCTGTCAGGTGGGCGCCTGGGGGAATCGTGACGTACGCCGCCGATCGGATCCACGAGGAGGTGGCGTACGTGGCTTACCACTTCCACTGGGCGTTGGAGGACATCCTCGACATGGAACACGGCCAGCGGCGCCGGTACGTCAAGGAGATCGCCGACATCAACCGGCGCATCGCCGAGGAGCGCTGAGCCGTGCGCTGGCCGTGGAGCCGCTCGGAGTCACCCGCTACAGGTGACGAATCCCCGGTGGAGCAGGCGGTGACGTCCGTGGCCGAACACCCGCAGGCCGCCTGGTCGGCGCTGCCGCCGCTGCAGCGGACCCTCGGCGCGCCCACGCTGACCAGCGCTCCGGCCACCTTCGCGGCTGGGCTCGCGGCGTGGCGGTCGGCGGCTCTCACCGGTGTCGTGAGCCGCCAGGTCGACCTCGACATGCCGCTGCGCAGCGGCCCGAACGCGGGCTCGACCACTCCCAGGCCGGCGGGGGCGAGGCCGGTAGCGATGCCGCTCGTTCCCCGGGCAGAGGAGCCCCAGGTGCAACGGACTCGGGACGGGTATGCCGGTGACCCACCTCCTGCGCAGGCATACCCGTCCCGTCCGTTGGTCACTGCCTCCACCGCCGGTATGCCGCTCGTCCAACTCGTCGCGGAGAGCCTGCCCGAACCGCGTGCTGCAGCAACGGAATCCGACGACCTCGATCAGCCCGACCAGGAACACCCGGTCGATGGGGCGGACGGCTGGACCCTTGCCCCTGCCGAGCCGGCGGAGCGACCCGCCCCGGAGCCGACGATGCCGGCAGTCGCGACCGTGTCGCGACTCGTCGACCCGACGGCACGTCCGCTCCCACGCCCACGATCTGCCCAACCGGCGCTCGGGTCGGCCAGGGCGGACTCCGCACTCTCACTCCAGCGATCCCCGGCACCGTCCGAGTCCGCCGAGGCCCCAGAGGCATCCGGTCCGGAGTCCGCGGTGCACCCAGAGGCGCCACCGGGTGCAGCGGACCTGAGCATGCCCCTCGTCGTCAAGGCCGGCCCGGGCACTGCTGCCGGGACTACCCCGATCCAGCGGCACGTCGATGAGCCATCTCGACCCGCCGAGACGTGGTCGGCGCCGGCGCCTGCGCCGGGGCCCAGTGCCGACCCACCCGGCCACGCATCTCCAGCCCCGGGGCCGTCCGACCCTGAGCAAGGCCCGGTCGGTGCGCTGGATGCCCATGCGGAGGATCTGGGCGAGCCGATCGAGCCCGAGCCGCCACAGGCCGAGTCCGACTCGGCCTTGCCCGTGGTCCCCGGCTCCCATGGGGCGTCGTCGGCCGACGTCGTTGCGCTGCAACGGGATGCCGCGGATGGGCCGATCCCGCCGACGACCGCGACCCCGACATCCGGTTCGTTGGCGGCGCCCGTCCGCCTTGGTCTGGGGGCGCCGTTGTCCCACCCGACGATGTCCCTCGTCCAGCGGACGTCGGCGCCCGACCACGCGGGCTCGACGACGCCAGTCATCCGCACCGCGGATCGCGCCCCCTCGGGCGTCGCTCCCGCGGATCGCGGCGCGGTGGATCGCGGTGCCCCCGATCGCGGTGCCGCGGATCGCCAACTCGTGGACCCCCCTCCCGTCGTCGACGCCACGCCACCGTCGCACATGGCCACCGCCTCGGAGACCCCCGTCGGTTCGGGCGAAGCACCCGATCACCCGACGCCCCTCGTCGCGGTTGCTCTCGACCCGGTGCGCGAGCCCGACCTGCCGGCACTGTCCGTCGTGCAGCGTCGCGTCGAACCCGAACAGCTCGCCCGTGCCGACGACGAATCCCCCCCTGCCGCAGGAGAGAGTCACCACTGGAGCGGAGACGGCGCGGACACCGTGGCCCCCGAGGATCGGGCCGCCGCCAGCGGCGTGGACCCGATCCCGGCGAACCGGCACATACCCCCGCCGGCGAGCGCTCCGGACGCCGACCTCGCAGGCCTGCCCCAGGTCGCCGCGCTCGCACCGCTGCCCTCCGGCCAGCCTCACCTCACCCTTGCCCCCGTGCAGCGGACGATGGCGGCGTCGGCCGGCGGCGGCCCCGATGCACCCCGCGCCCCCGAGACTCGGCGCACCGATCCGGGCGTCGTTCGGGTCCAGCGCGCCCACAACGGCGACTCCGCCCCAGGCCCTGCCCCCCGGGCGGAGGCGGTCTCGGCGTCCTCGGCGTGGCCCGTCGCAACCCTGCCCCGGCAACGCGCGCTCGCCCCCGGGGCGAGCGCGCCGGTGTTGCCGCTCGGGCCGGCTCGCCGGCTGGCGCCAGGCATGGCCACCGCCCTCGTCGAGCCCGACGCACCCAGCGCCCCGTCCTCCCAGGACCCCCTCGACCTGCCGCTCGGTATCCCGCCAACCCTGCAGCGGGCGGCCGAGAACCCCACCGCTGCAACCGATTCCGATCTCGTCCATCGCGACGTCGTCGTGGACCTGCCTAGGCCTGGCGCGGACGGCATACCGGCGGTGCAGCGCGTCATCGACGACGATCCGCAGGCTGCCGCGGCGCCGATCGCTGCGGACGCGCCGGCCGGTCCCAGCGGCGCGAACGGGGGTGCCTCGAGCGAGCAGGTCGACGAGTTAGCCCATCGGCTCTACGAACCATTGATGTCGCGGCTGCGGGCCGACCTGCTGATCGAGCGCGAGCGGCATGGCCGGCTCACGGACGCGTGGTGAGGAGGGAGTCATGACGCTGCAGGACGTCGACACCGCGATCTCTGTCGCGTTCGTCGTCAAACTCGACGACGAGACGCTCGGGGCGTTCAGCGGCTGCGAAGGGCTCGGCTGTGAGGTCGTCATGGAGTCCCGGGAAGAAGGCGGCAACAACGGCTTCGTTCACCAACTGCCGACCCGCCTGAAGTACCCCAACATCAAGCTCTCTCGACCCCTGGGCCGGGACACCGAAAAGATCGCCAAATGGTTCGCCACCATGGCGACCGGCTACAAGCGTCGGACCGGGACGATCGAGGCGATGCGGGCCGACGGGACGGTCATCGCCACGTGGGGGCTGCTCGACGTCGTCCCGGTGCGCTGGTCCGGCCCGTCGCTGTCCACGGACTCACCGAAGGTCCTCACCGAGACCGTCGAGATTGCCCACCACGGTTTCGTCGCCACCGGGAAGGGGTGAGCGGTATGCCGTCGACCGCAATGAGCGCCACCGGCGGTGGCGCGTCCGGGGGTGGCCGCGACAACCTCGCCCACGCCTTCTTGTTGCCGCACGAACCGAACCCCAGCGGTGACCTGTCCAAGCCCGGGTCGAAGCTGCCGCAGATCGACTTCCAGTTCAACCCCAAGGAACTCAGCCTGAGCAAGGCGGCCAAGTGGGCCCGGGAGACCGGCAAGGGGAACAAGAAGGCCGGCCCCCCCCAGTACCAGGGCCCGCAGCCGTCGAAGCTCACCCTCGAGATGTTCTTCGACGCGACCGACAAGATGGACGACAGCGTCGTCAAGCGGGTCGAGGCGCTCTTCGCCTGTTGTGTGCCGACCTCCCCCTCGCACGACAAGAAGAAGGGCTCCCCGCCGTGGGTGCTGTTCCGGTGGGGTGGGTTGACGAGCTTCCTCGCGTACGTCAGCAGCGTCACCGCCAAGTACACGGTGTTCACCGCCACCGGGCTGCCGGTCCGTGCAGTGTGCACCGTGACCCTCGAGGAGCTGGCGGCCGAACCCGGCGGGCAGAACCCGACATCGGGAGGCCTGGCCCCTCGCCGGGTGCACACCGTCGTCGACGGCGACACCCTGCCGAGCATCGCCTATCGAGAATACGGCGAGGCGTCGATGTGGCGGGCCGTCGCCCGAGCCAACGACATCGACGACCCCCTGCGACTGCGCTCGGGGACCGACCTGCTGTTGCCCTCCGTCGAGGATCTCGACCCGGCAGCGGACAGCGGCCTCGTCGAAGCCCCGAACCCGGCGGACGCGGCCCTGGAGGCGTTGGAGTCGACTCGGCAGCGGGAGGCCCTCGGTGCTCGGTGAAGACGTCAGCAGCACCCTCGTCATCGAACTCGACGGGGCCCTGCTGCCCCACCCCGCGGCGGCCCAGCTCGTCAGCGCCACGCTCGATGAGAGCGTCAACGCCCCAGCCCTGTTCATCCTGCGCTTCCTCGACGAGGGAGCCGACGTGCTCACGAAGGCGAGAGCCAAGATCGGCGGGTCGATCAAGCTCAAGGTCCACCGAAGCGGCTCGACGACTCCCATCGTCCTGCTCAACGAGGGTGAGGTCACCGGGCTGCAGACCGAGATCACGCCGGCGGGCACCCAGACCGTTATTCGCGGATACGACAAGTCGCATCGACTCACCAGGGGCCTTCGGTTCCGCGCGTTCCGGGACACGGCAGTGGGGGAGATCGCGCGCAAGGTCGTCACCGGCGTGGGCGTCACCTACACGCCGGGCACCCAGAGGACCGGTCCGACGGCACCGGCACCGCCCCCCCACCTGTCGCAGCCTGGGCTGACCGATTGGGATTTCCTCCAACGCCTGGCTGTCCGTACCGGCGCGGCCGTCACGACGACCGACGGCAAGGTCTCCTTGGGGCCCCTGGCCGAGGCCAAGCCGTTGAGCGGGTCGAAAGAGGCCCGCAAGAATGCCCTCGTCCTGGAGAAGGGAGTCAATCTCGTCTCGCTCCGGGCCACCCTCACCGCCGGGGACCAGGTGCCGCAGGTCCAGGTCCGCGCCTGGGACGTCGCCACCAAGAAGACCATCAGGGCAGCCGTCAAGGCCTACACCGGGACGGCAAACCTCGACGGCGCCACGCCAGGCCGGTTCGCCGCCGACGTCAAGGCGAGCGACTGGATCGAGTCCGTGCCGACCCTGCCGGATGCCGACAGTTGCACGACGATGGCCCGATCGCTGGCCGACCGGCTCGCCGGGTCCTACGCGGAGCTCGACGGCGTCGCCCGAGGCAACGCGGCACTGCGAGCCGGCATCGTCGTCCAGCTCGTCGGCGCCGGTAAGTCCTTCGACGGCACGTACACGCTGACCTCGACGCGCCACGAGTTCACCAAGGATCGCGGGTACCTCACCGCCTTCACCGTGAGCAACCGCTCCGACCGCACGGCATACGGGCTCATGTCGGGGGCCGCAGGCACCGGGCGCCGAGGGCGGTGGGACGGCGCCATCGTCGGGATCGTCACCAACATCAAGGACCCGGAGAAGCGCGGGCGGGTCAAGGTGACGTTCCCGGTCCTGCCCGACGACTTCGAGAGCACCTGGGCCCGGACTGTGCAACCCGGGGCCGGCAAACAACGGGGCGCGATGGTGCTCCCCGAGGTCAACGACGAGGTCCTCGTCGTGTTCGGCATGGGCGACTTCGATGAGCCCTATGTCCTCGGGGGCCTGTACAACGGGATGGACAAGCCGGTCGAGGGCTCCGTTCCGGACGTCGACTCCGGCAGCGGCACCGTGCAGCGGAGGGCGTTCGTCTCGCGCACGGGCATGGCGATCGAGATCATCGAGGGCCAGAGCGACGCGACGCTCACCGTCTCCACGAACAAGGGCGATCAGCGGATCACCTTGACCCAGAGCGCCAACAAGGGCATCGAGATCATCAGCGAAGGCCCCCTTACCGTCACGGCGAAGAAGGACGTCAAGGTGTCGTCGAGCGGCGGGTCGATCGAGGTGGCATCGAGCACCGGCGACCTCACTCTCAAGGGCACCAAGGTGACCATCGACGCCAAGAGCGACGTCCAGGTCAACGGGGTGAACGTCAAACTCGCCGCCAAGGCGCAGGCCGAACTCTCCGGGGCGATGGTCAAGGTCGCCGGCCAGGCCCAGGCCGAGCTCTCCGCGAGCGGACCGACGACGATCTCGGGCGCCATCGTCAAGATCAACTGAGGGACAAGGAGAAACGAGTATGCCGCCGGCAGCGCGGGTCACGGATCTCACCGGACATCCCGGGGTCGTCACCGGCCCGGGAGTGCCCACCGTGCTCGTCGGCGGGCTGCCCGCGGCCGTCGTCGGCGACCTGCACACGTGTTCGTTCCCGCCGCCCGCGGTGCACCCGCCGACGCCCTTCCCGATGGGATCGATGACCGTGCTCATCTCCGGCCGGCCGGCGCTGCGGGTCGGCGACATGGCCGGATGTGGTGCCCCGATCCTGCCTCCGGGCGCATTGACCGTGCTGATCGGGGGCTGACATGGCCCAGGAATTCGTCGGCACCGGCTGGGCCTTCCCCATGCGCACCGACCCCACCGGTGGCGTCGCCCTCGTCAGTGGGTCCAGGGAGATCGAGGAGAGCATCCGGCTCATCCTCGCCACCTCGCCGGGGGAGCGGCCGATGCGGCCGGAGTTCGGGTGCGCCGTCCACGACTACGTCTTCGCCCCGGCCGACGCCAGCACCGCCGGCGACATCGCCTACGTCGTGCGGGTGGCCCTGGAGCGGTGGGAGCCGCGCATCGAACTGGAGGGTATCGACGTGCGCTTCGACGAGGTCGACATGGGGACGCTGTACATCGACCTCCACTACACGATCCGCGGCACCAACGACCCGCGCAACCTCGTCTTCCCGTTCTACGTCATCCCGCCGACCGAACGGAGCGCGTCGTGACCTCGATCCCGGTGCCCAATCTCGACGACCGGCGCTTCCAGGACCTCGTCGACGACGCGAAACGGATGGTCCAACAGCGCTGCCCCGAGTGGACCGACCACAACGTCTCGGATCCTGGGGTCACCCTCATCGAGACGTTCGCCTACCTCGTCGACACCCTGCTCTACCGGCTCAACCGCGTGCCCGACAAGCTCTACCTCACCTTCCTCGACCTCATCGGGGTGCGTCCGCATCCACCGACGGCGGCCACTGTCGACGTGACGTTCTGGCTCTCGGCCCGTCAGCAGGTGCCGGTAACGGTCCCCCGGGGCATTGAGGTAGCCACCGCGCGCAACGAGCAGGACGAGACCGTCGCCTTCCAGACGACGACCGAGGGCGTCGTCCCGGTACGCCACCTGGAGACCGTGGCCACCCAGGCGGACCAAGGCGAGGCCGTCGTCCGGCGGGAGGAACTGCGCCAGGAGAAGTCCTTCGACGCCTTCGCGGCTCGGCCGGTCATCGGGGACAGCCTGCTCGTCGCCCTCGACGACGCCGCACCGAGCTGCGTCATCGCGCTGCGCTTCGACTGTCAGGTCCAGGGCGTCGGGGTGAACCCCGAGCACCCGCCGCTGCGTTGGGAGGCCTGGACCGGCACGGACTGGACGGTCTGCGACACCGAGCGTGACGGCACCGGCGGGCTCAACCGGCCGGGCTACATCATGGTCCACGTCCCGGCCACGCATGTGGCGTCGGTCATCGGCGGGGTCCGCGGCGGGTGGCTGCGGACCGTCGTCACCGCCCCGGAATCGGACTACCCGGCATACTCGGCGTCTCCGGTCATCCGCTCGGTCGACGCCTTCGCCATCGGGGTCACCGTGCCCGCGGTGCACGCCGAGCAGGTCGGCGAGGAGATCGTCGGGCTCTCCGAGGGGGTGGCCGGACAGACCTTCGAGCTGCAGCGCTCACCCGTCGTCGACGACGGGCATCGGTTGGTGCTGCAGGTGGCGTCCGGGGCGGGCTGGCAGGAGTGGACCGAGGTCGACTCGTTCGCCGATTGCGGTCCGAACGAGCAGGTATTCCGCGTCGATCGATCGGCCGGGCGCGTCGAGCTTGCCCCGGCGGTCCGCGAGCCGGACGGCACGATGCGCCACTTCGGGGCGGTGCCGCCCAAGGGCACTCCGCTGCGCGTGCCGGCATACCGCACCGGTGGGGGTCCGCGCGGCAACGTCTCGGCTCGTTCGATCTCGGTGCTGCGTACGAGCGTCCCCTACGTCGAACGGGTCGAGAACCGTCGCTCGGCGGGCGGCGGGACCGCGGGGGAGACGACCGAGCAGGTGCGACAGCGTGGCCCGCTCGACCTGCGCACCCGTGACCGCGCGGTCACCGCGGCCGACGTCGAGGTGCTCGCGCTGCGGTCGGCTCCCTCGATCGCCAGGGTTCGCTGCGTGGCCGAGGGGGACTACGGGCTGCGCCTGTTCCTCGTCCCGCGCGCGCCCGCGGACGTCGAGGGCCGGGTCCGCTTCGAGGACCTCGTGCCGACGGATGCCGCGCTCGCCACGGTCACCGAGTACCTCGACGCCCGGCGGATCGTCGGCACGCGCCTGGTCGTCGAGCCACCGCTGTACCAGGGGCTCACCGTCGTGGCTCGGGTGTTGGCCCGTCGACGGTACGACGCAGAGCGACTGCGGGGTGAGGCCCTCGCGGCGCTGTACGGGTACTTCAACCCGCTCACCGGAGGACCGGACGGGCAGGGCTGGCCGTTCGGGCGGCCGGTCCACGTCGGCGAGGTGTATGCCGTGCTCCAGCGGCTCACGGGGACCGAACTCGTCGAGGAGGTCCGACTGTTCGCAGCCGACCCGACGACTGCGCAACGGGGCGACCCGACCGACCGGCTCGTC
This sequence comes from Dermatophilaceae bacterium, assembly GCA_037045045.1. Taxonomy (GTDB): domain Bacteria; phylum Actinomycetota; class Actinomycetes; order Actinomycetales; family Dermatophilaceae; genus Phosphoribacter. The sequence continues at coordinate 785,599 of JBAOHL010000005.1, read as the reverse complement.
ATCGATCCCGACGCCCTGGTGTTCTCGTTCGGCCACCAGATCCGCGTGACGAAGGGGGGCTGACCGATGCGGGGGATGGTGCGCGATCTCGAGACCCCGATGCCGCTGGTCACCCGGCTGCCGGGGGTGTACCAGGACAGTGACTTCACGGCTCGTTTCGTCGCGGCCTTCGACGACGGGATCGCACCGATCTTCGCCACGCTGGACAACCTGGCGGCCCATTTCGACTCTTCGACGGCACCCGCGGATCTGGTGGCCTATGTCGGGTCTTGGGTCGGCGCGCGGCGCGAGGATGACACCCCCCTCCCAGTCCAACGGCTCGCCGTGGCCGAAGCGGTCCGGGTCCATCGGCTGCGCGGGACGGCGGCCGGGGTCCGAGAGGTGGTCACCCATCTCACCGGAGGGGACGTGCAGGTGACCGAGACCGGCGCGACGGGCTGGTCGGCGGCACCGGGGGCGCCGTTGCCGGGATCGGGTCCGCCGCACGTGTCGATCCGGGTCGGCGTCGACGACCCGGGTCAGGTCGATCGGGCAATGGTGGAGCATGCGGTGGCCGAGTCGTTGCCGCCGTACGTCACGTACGAGGTGGAGGTGGTTGGTCGATGACTGTCTCGGGCCGGGCCGGCGTGGAGGCCATCGTCTGCGGCGACTGTGGGTCGGCGAACGAGCCGGACGTCGCGTTCTGCGGGTCGTGCGGCGCGTATCTGGAATGGGAGGGCCAGGCGGTCGGCGGGACACCGGATGCCGAGCCGGAGCCGATTCTCGAACCGGAGCCGGCGCCCCCCGTGGCCGCAAAGCACTCGCTGCTCGACCGCGTGAAGTCCGGCCTGGGCATGGAACAGCCCGACGCCGAAGCGCCACCGTCGGGCTCGGCCGGGACCTCGGCGCAGCCGCTCGCCGAGGCGCCAGGAGGCGCGCCAGCCGCCGCCCCAGCGCCCGATGCCCGAGCCGAGGCCCCGGCACCGCCGGGTCCGTCGGCCACCGGCCACCGGGAAGCCGAGCCATCTCCGACGTCGAGCCGACCGGACCAACCCTCGGCGCCGACGCCGTCCACCACCGCGCCGGTGGTGGCGCCACCGGTTCCTGCGGCCACGTCGACCCCAACCGTGCCGTCAGTCTCCGCGCCGCCGGTCTCCGCGCCGCCGGTCTCCGCGCCTGCGACGTCGGCCAGGCCCGTCGCCCCGACCACGCCGGTCGCCCCGGCCGCGTCGGCACCGGCGAAACCTGCTGCCGCTGCCCTGGCCAAGCCGGTGCCACCGGCCGGTGCCACCGCCCCGGCGGGTCCGCGACAACCCAGCGCGGTCAAGCCCGCGGCCGAGGCTCGGCGGGCCCCGAAGAAGGTCCTGCCAGCCGAGGACCGTCGGCCCCTGCCGGGCGAGACGGTATGCCGCGAATGTGGCGCCGGGAACGCGCCGACCCGCAAGTTCTGCCGTCGCTGCGGCACCGATCTCGTCGACGCCGTCGTCGTCGCACCCCTGCCGTGGTGGCGTCGACTGTTCCGGCGCGCGCCGAAGGTGGCCCCTGTCGCCGGGACCCGCCCGATCGTCCACCGACGCAGTCGGCTGCCGGGCACCGCCCTGCGCTTGCTGCTCACCCTCGCCGCGGTTCTGGTCATCCTGCGCCTGACCTGGGCCTGGGTGGGGATCCCTGTCGACGCCGTGCGCGATCGGCTCTCGGGCACCTCGGTGGTCAATCCCAGCGCGTTGGCCGCGTCGAGCACGCTGGACGGGCATCCCGCGGGGCTTGCTCGGGACGGGGCGACGAACACGTTCTGGTCCCCGGCGAAGTCGGGCGACCCGTCGGGGGAGTTCGTCGAGGCGAGCTTCGCGCAGCCCTTCCGGCTCGTCGCCGTCCAGGTGTTCAACGGGTCCTCGGAACAGCCCAAGGCCTACCTCACGACCGCTCGGGTCGCGACGTTTCTCCTCACCGTCGTCAAGGAGGGCGGGGACACCGAGACCCGCAGTATCACGTTGCAGGACGTCCCCGGCAAACAGGACTTCACCCTCGGAATCAGCGACGTAACGAGGGCGAGGCTCACCGTGCAGACGGCATACGGCGCCAGCCCGCAGACTCAGGTCGCGCTTGCCGAGGTGGCCTTCTTCAAGCGGTCCTGACCCCCGGCGGGCGGGCCGCCTTCGCCGCGACGGTCGGCGCCGGCCGAGGTGCCCCTGCCGCGGTCCGGTTCGGGGTGGCCACGCTGGCCACCCCGAGGGACTCGAGCATGGCGGCATACTCCTGCCGGGCACGAGACGCGGCGGCGGGAGCCCCGGCCGCGTCGTGCGCGGCGATGAGCACGCGCCATGTCGCGTCGCGCCACGGGTCGATGCGCACGCCGCCGGTCGCCGCGTGCACGGCGGCGTCGAACCGCCCACGCCGTAGCTCGACGTCGGCGAGCGTGGTGGCCGCCTCGGCGACGGTCTGCCGGTAGCGCTCCCGCGTCGGCAACACCCACTCGGCGGACCCGTCCGCGGGTAACACGTCGGCGACGTAGCCGTCCAGCACCTCGCGCAAGGCGTCCACATGACCGGTCCGGTCGCCGGCCAGGCGGCACCGAGTGGCCTGGGCGAGCCGCGCGTCGATCGCCTGGAGGTCGGTCAGCGGCGGCCCGCTCGGGGCGAGCGCGTAGGCCTGCCCGGTGCGTGCCAGGAGGGTGCGCGCCCGACCGGGGACGAGCGTTCCGAGCAGTTGGCGCAGGCTGGAAATCGCGACGTGCACGTTGTGCAAGGCGGCACCCTCGCGCAAGTCGCCCCACAACGCGGTGACGACGATCTCCCGGTGAACAGTCGTCCCGGCGTGCACCGCGAGGATGCGCAGGACGGTCTGGGCTACCGGCCGGATCCGGGACAGGTCCACGGGCCGCCCGTCGAGGCGCAGTTGGAAGTCGCCGAGACAGGTCATCGTCAAGGTGGGTTCCGGCTCGGCGAGGGTATGCCGCGTTGTCTCGCCCGCTCGGGGGGCCTTGGCCGGGCTCGGCGGAGGGCCGGACCGGGGCGGGCGTTCCTCGCCGATGGCGCGTGCGGAATCGCGGCGCCACGTCCACGGCCGGCACCCCAGACCAGCGAGCGCGCCGGTCGATTCGGCAAGCCGCATGAGGTCCGTGCGCCGGCCGGGCTCGCGCAGTGCGAGTGCCGCGTAAGCGACGGCGAGAGCTGCGGGGGCCTCGGCATGGCGCGCGAACGCCTCGGCCGCCCGGGCCTCGCCGGCATCGGGGGCGTCTGACTCGGCTGCGGCGAGGGCGTGGAGCGCTCGCGCGGCGGCCTCCAGCGTCCCCGCACCGAGGGCCCGGCACCGCTCGACGAGGCTCTCCAGGAGTGCGAGGTCCGGGCGCCCCTGGCGCAGCAGGGCTACCCCCACCGCCGCGTCGATGAGCAGGGCGGCCCAACGGTCCCCGGCCAGGTGTCGCGCCGCGGCCAGGCGACGTGCTTCGGCGCACCGTCGGGGGTTGGCCCCTCGGACCAGGGCCGCTGCGTACGCCAGCCGGGCCAGCCAGGTGAGTCCGGATCCGCGGGCCAACCGGTAGATATCGGTGAGCTCGGGCTCGGGCTCGGTTGGCGCGGCGATCGCCCGCGCCGCGACGATCCCGAGTCGTGCGGCCAGCAAGACCGGGTGGTCCGGAGGGAGGTGTGGCTGCGCGAGGGCGAGCTGCGCGAGGGCATCCCGGGCTCGGCCGGCGGCCAGCAGGTCGATGCTGCGCAAGGCGTGTCCGGCAGGTTCGCCCGACGCGGCGGCCCGTCGGCCCAGCGGCAGGCCGTCACCGGACGGCAGTGCGAGCTCGGTGAGGGGGTAGGCGAGTGGATCCGTGCGGGGAAGGCCACCGGTGCTCCGAGCCGCGTCCGCGCCCGCGGCAACGGCGAGGTCGGACACCGTGGCCGCGCGTTCGAGCGAACCGTCGGCGTCGAGCAGGTGAGCCAACGCCAGCAGGAGCGACGGTGTCGCGGCGGCGAAGGAACCGGCGAGCAGGGCCGCCACCTCAGGTGACCCGCCGAGCACGGCCCCGCCATGGCCGGCGAGCAGGTTCGCGGCCTCGGCGGCGTTTCCCCCGCGGCAGCGGGCCCGGAACGCCTCCGCGTGAGCGCCCTCGGCAGTGAGCACAACCGCCGCCTCGTCGAACATGGCCCGCAACGCGTTGGTGCCGTGGTCGACGGCCAGTCCGGCGCGCAGGTGCTCACGCAGCACCCGGTGGAAGCGGTAGCTGTCGACCTCGCCCATCGGGACGACGAGCTGCACCCGCCGGGCGAGGTCGCCCAGGGCTCGGCGCGATCCCGTCGTGCCGAGCATCCGGTCGGCACGTTCGGGTGTCACCGCGTCGAACACGCTCATCGCCCGGGCGAAGCGAAGCAACGGATCGGGCAGTCCTGCCAGGACCTCTCGGTCGACGTAGTCGTGCAGGCATTCGGGCAGGCCGCCGAGGGCGTTCGGGGACGGGTTCTCGGGGGGTGCGATCAGGGTCTGTTGGCCGAGCCGGCGGGCCAGGTGCCACAGGCGCAATGCGGCCGCCCACCCTTCCGTACGCTCGGTGAGCGCCTCGACGGCGACGGGCTCGATGGGGTCCTCGTACACGTCGGCGAACAGTTCGGCCACCTCCCATGGGAGGAACGTGAGATCGGCCGAAGTCACGGCGACCATCCGCGGCAGTTCGTCGCGGGCGAGGTTGAGTCGCGGGAGCCGCCGTGAGCCCAACACGACCGGCACCTGCGAGCACGCCAGGTCGATGATGCGCGCAAGCTTCTCGACGTGGGCGGGATCGGTGGCCTCGTGGACGTCGTCGACGACGATCCCGCCACATCGACGGGACGCCTCGCGCAGCACGGCATCAGGGGCTGGGAGCCGGTTGGCGGCATACCAGGCAACGGGGTGTTGGCGCCCTCGCGCCCATTGCCGCAGCAGGGTCGTCTTCCCGGATCCGACGGGGGCCACGACCATGCCCAGCCCGCCGTCACGAATGGGGGCCAGCCGCTCGAGCAGGCGCGGACGGACCAGCCAGCGCACTGTGGGCGCCGGGGGGACGACAGCCCGATCGCTCACGAGTCGACCTCCAAGACACCGAGGGGGAGAGTCTCGGAATGGAGAGAGCAGGACACGGAATGGTGATACAGAGACGGAAGACGACAATTCGGAAGTGTAGTGAGCCGGGCGTGGCGCCGTCCGCCGATTTACCGACTCCTTACCCCTTCGATACCCCGGCGGGCAGCCGCCGGCCTTCCCGAGCCGGTTGCCGCCGTAAGGTCCACGCGATCGAGGGCGCCTTCGACCTGGGACGCTCCACCTTGCTGCGCGGCGATCGCCAACCTCGTGTCGGCCATGCGCAACGTCGGAGTTCGGGGTGGGCACGCCGCGGTGGAGGCCGAGCGCCGCACGGCCTCGCTGCTCGAGGTCGAGCACGTCGCGGCGACGTCCTGAGACCTGGCCCGACGCCAGCTCGCCCGAAATCGCGTGGCGTTGCCGGATTGCGTCGGTGATCATGGATCGCGGCGTCGGTGGCGCCAAGCCGCCTCCGTGGGGGATTGGCGGCTGCCCCCGATTCCGTCGGGTGGTCCGCCGGACCCCGACCCGCCTTCGACCCGGAAGTGCCACTGCTGTGACGTCCTACCCATGCGCCCTCGCCGGCGCACCCAACGTGTCCCTGTGGGCAGACCCGGGCTCGATCGAACCTGCGGCCCAGCAGCAGCTGCGGAATGTCGCCGCTCTGCCGTGGACGCACCGAGTGGCGGTCATGCCCGATGTCCACTACGGCAAGGGGGCCACGGTCGGTTCGGTGATCGCGATGCGTGACGCGGTCGCCCCGAGTGCCGTGGGTGTCGACATCGGTTGTGGCATGACAGCGGTCGCGACCTCGCTGCGCGAGTCGGGCCTGCCCGATGACCTCGGTCATCTCCGCGCGTCCATCGAGGCGACCATCCCGGTGGGCTTCCACTCGCACGATGGCCGGGCCGAAAGGCTCGACGGCGCACTGGATCGCAGCATTCAGGCCCTCCTGGCGCGATTCGGCCAGCTGCACGCTCCGGGAATCGAGGACCGGGAGGCTCGAGCGGTCTCGCAGGTGGGCACCCTCGGTGGCGGCAATCACTTCATCGAGGTGACGGCCGACGACGAGGGCCAGGTGTGGCTGATGCTCCACTCGGGGTCGCGCAACATCGGCAAGGAGATCGCCGAGCGGCACATCGCGGCCGCTCGCAGCCTGGAGCACAACCTCGGCCTGCCCGACCGCGACCTCGCCGTGTTCCTGCTGGGGACTGCGCAGGCTCGCGCCTATCTCGATGACCTCTATTGGGCACAGGAGTACGCCCGCCTCAACCGCGAGGCGATGATGTCCCTGCTCGTCCGCGTGTTCCGGGAGGTCACGGGTGGCGACGCGGAGGGCCGCCAGATCTCCTGCCACCACAACTACGTCTCCGAGGAGCGTTTCGACGGGGAGGATCTCGTCGTCACCCGCAAGGGGGCCATCTCGGCATACCCCGGCGAACTGGGCCTCATCCCGGGGTCGATGGGCACCGGCTCGTACATCGTCAGGGGGCTGGGCAATCCGGCTGGCCTGTGCTCGGCCTCCCACGGAGCCGGTCGGCGGATGTCGCGAGGGGCGGCCAAGCGGACCTTCACCGTCGAGGACCTCCTCGCCCAGACCGCCGGGGTCGAGTGCCGCAAGGACACCGGAGTGCTCGACGAAATCCCCGGCGCCTACAAGGACCTCGGTGACGTCATCGCCGCACAGACCACCGGGCCGTCGCCGTTGGTCGAGGTGGTGGCACGGCTGCGCACCCTGCTGTGCGTGAAGGGGTGAACTCCACGACCAACTGCCGCATCGCTCCGCGTACTCGCGGGCATGGACGGCGGTGTCGACACCGGGTCGCGCGGCCGAGCCCCGGACGGTGTCGGCGGTGACGGTGCGGCCGATGTGCTTTTGACGAGCACATGGCACCGTCACCGGGACGCGCGGCGTGGGCGGTCTGGATCGCGCTGGTCAGCTGGATGCCGGTGCGCAGGACATCGGCCACGGCGGAGCAGCAGAGCGGGCGACGAGAATCGAACTCGCGTAGCCAGTTTGGAAGACTGGGGCTCTACCATTGAGCTACGCCCGCGGGTGGTGCCGGCACGAGCGCCGCGCTCCGGGGCGTTAGCCTAGTGCCGGCCGCCCGGCCGAGCGAACCCACTCATCCATGCGGGGCTCGTCCGCGCGGTCGTTTCGCCAGGGGTATGCCGCACGGCATACCGCCGGGGTATGGCGCAGCTTGGTAGCGCGTCCGCTTTGGGAGCGGAAGGCCGTCGGTTCGAATCCGGCTACCCCGACGAACTACAGTGGACCGGTTGTCGGCCCCCGAACCCCCGATCTGGAGTACCTGTCGTGAAGAGCGCCCTGGAGACCCTCGGACCCACGCGGGTCAAGCTCACCGTCGAGGTGCCGTTCGAGGAGCTGCGGCCGAGCCTCGACGCGGCATACACGAGCATCGGTTCGCAGATCCAGGTGCCGGGCTTCCGCCGCGGCCACATCCCCAACCGGATCATCGAACAGCGCGTCGGCAAGGGCGCCGTGTTGCAGGAGGCGGTCAACGAGGCTCTGCCGCAGTTCTACGGCCAGGCGTTGCAGGAGCACGACGTGCGCCCGATGGGCCAGCCCGAGGTCGACGTCACCGAGGTCCCGATCGAGGAGGGGCAGCCGCTGACGTTCAGCGCCGAGGTCGACTGCCGGCCGCAGATCACCCTGCCGGACTTCGCCACCCTCGCCGTCACCGTCGATCCGCTCACCGTGACCGACGAGGACATCGCCGAACGGGTCGAATCGCTGCGGATGCGTTTCGGCACCCTCGTCGGCGTCGAGCGGCCGGCCGCGACCGGTGATTTCGTCTCCATGGACCTCGCCGCGACGATCGGCGACGAGCAGATCGATGAAGTCAGCGGCGTGTCCTATGAGGTCGGCTCCCACTCCATGCTCGACGGGCTCGACGAGGCGCTCGTCGGCCTGCGCGCCGGCGAGTCCACGGCCTTCACGGCGGCGCTGGCCGGTGGCGATCGAGCCGGCGAGCATGCCGACTGCACGGTGACCGTCCAGAGCGTCAAGGTTCGCGAACTGCCCGAGCTCGACGACGCCTTCGCCCAACTGGCCTCCGAGTTCGACACCCTCGAGGAGCTGCAGGCCGACCTGGCGCAAGAGGCCGAGCGGGCCAAGCGCTACGACCAGGGCCTGCAGGCGCGCGACCGGGTGATGGACGCGCTCATCGACGCCGTCGACGTCCCGCTGCCCGACGCGGTCGTCGATGCCGAGGTCCACCATCACCTCGAAGAGGAGGAGCGCCTCGAGGACGAGGAGCACCGGGCCGAGGTGACCGAGTCCACCCGCAAGGCGTTGAAGGCCCAGCTGTTGCTCGACGCCGTGGTGGAGCAGGAGAACGTGGCTCCCGAACAGGCCGAGATCGTCGAGTACCTGCTCATGACCGCGCGCCAGTACGGCATGGACCCCAACCAATTCGCCCAGGCGGTCGACGGTCAGGGCCAGATCCCGGCGATGTACGCCGAGGTCGCCCGGCGCAAGGCTCTCGCGACGGTGCTGGAGCGCGCCACGGTGACCGACACCGAGGGCAACGTCGTCGACCTCGCCGCGATGATGGCGACCCCGGAGGCGGATGGTCCGGATGGCGGCGATGCCGCCGACGCGCCCGAGTCCGCCGAGGCACCGGTGCCCGACGGGGCGACCGACGAGTCCTGATCCGGGCGCTGCCGGGCGCCGCCGTGGCGGCGTGTCCCGGGCCGGTGGGCAGGTGGTAAACCCGGCGGTGACGACCGCCCGTCGGGCCACGTATGCCGTGTTCGCCCTCGCGGGGCTGCAATTCGCCGCCCTCGCCTGCCGCATCCCCGACCTCAAGAGGGTCCTCGCGCTGAGCCCGGGGCAACTCGGGATCACCCTGCTGGCCGTGTCGGCCGGCTCGCTCGTCGGCCTTCCCGTCGCCGGGGCAGTGGTCCGTCGGATCGGGACGGGGCGCACCGTGGGGGTCGGCGCCCTGCTGTCCACGGGCGGCCTGGCCGGCGTGGGACTGGCTGTCGAGGTCGCCGGTTCGCGGGCCGCCACGGGGTTGGCGTTGGCCTTCGTCGGGCTCGGCGTGGGCCTCTGGGATGTCGCGATGAACCTCGAGGGCGCGGCGGTCGAACAGGCGATGGGCCGCTCGATCATGCCGCGCTTTCACGCGGCGTTCAGCCTCGGAACGGTCGTCGGCGCGGGGTCCGGTGCCGTGGTGACCGCCGTGCCCGTCGGGATGGCGTGGCACCTGGGCGCCGTCGCCGCGATGGACCTGGCGATCGTGGCCCTCGCCATGCCCCACCTTCGACACGTCCCGGGCTCTACGCGTCGATCCCCACGGGTGGCTGCGGTGTCACGCCGGGCGTGGCGCGAACCACGCACTCTGCTCGTCGGCGTCGTCACCCTCGTCGCCGCCTTTACTGAGGGCACCGCCAACGATTGGCTCGCCGTCGCCGTCGGCGAGGGCCATGCCCTGGCCCCCTGGGCCGGACCGCTGGCCCTCGGGGTCTTCCTCACCGGGATGACCGCCGGGCGAGTCGCGGGAACCGCCGTCATCGATCGCTACGGCCGGGTCGCGGTGCTGCGGGCCTGTTTCGCCCTGGCCTTCGCCGGCTCGGCGCTCGTCGCTCTCGGCGGGCCGCTCGGCACATTCGCCGGGGCGCTGATCTGGGGAGCGGGTTCGAGCCTCGGCTTCCCCCTCGGGATGTCCGCCGCAGCCGACGACCCGGCGATGGCCCCGGCCCGGGTCAGCGTCGTCTCGACCATCGGCTACCTCGCGTTCCTCGCCGGCCCGCCGATGCTTGGCGCGATCGCCGACCGGGTCGGCCCGTTGCACGCGCTGCTCGTCGTCGGCGCGCTGGCTGGTCCCGCCCTGCTCGCGGTCCCGGCCCTGCGCGAGCCCCGTCCCCGCCGTCCCCAAAGGGTGAAGCATGCTGCCCCGTCCTCGATATGCCGCGACCCCTGCGCCGTCGAGGTGAGAGGCCCGGGTCCAAAGTGACCCCCGAGGCCTGCGCCGTCGACCGGCCGCCGCCACCAACCGGTGTGCGCTCACGGCGAACACCGCGGGCGGCGGGATTTCTCAGTGTCGAGCGGGCGTTAGGGTCGGTGAACACGTTCCCCCCGATGTTGGAGGTCCTCCGGTGAGCCCACGGAACGAGGTCGTCATGGCCGGCGAACCCATGCCCGGGGGGCTGGACGACCACATCTACAACCGGCTCCTCAAGGAGCGCATCATCTTCCTCGGCTCCGAGGTCCGCGACGAGAACGCCAATGCCATCTGTGCGCAGATGCTCCTGCTGGCCGCCGAGGACCCCGAGAAGGACATCTGGCTGTACATCAACTCCCCGGGGGGTTCGGTGACGGCGGGCATGGCGATCTTCGACACCATGCAGTGGGTCACCCCCGACGTGGCGACCGTGGCCATGGGCATGGCGGCCTCGATGGGACAGTTCCTGCTCTCGGCCGGCACGCCCGGCAAGCGATTCGCCACCCCGCACGCGCGGGTGATGATGCACCAGCCCTCCGGCGGCATCGGCGGCACCGCCTCGGACATCAAGATCCAGGCCGAACAGATGCTGCACATCAAGCGGCAGATGGCCCAGCTCATCGCAGCCCACACCGGGCAGAGCGTCGAGCAGATCGAGAAGGACTCCGACCGCGACCGGTGGTTCACCGCCGAGGAGGCCAGGGAGTACGGCTTCGTCGACCACGTCGTCGAGCGCGCCGCCAGCGCCGGACCGAGCTCCGGCCCCAACGCCAACCCGGTCGGCTGACCGCCCGAGATCCGACGAGCAGACCGGAGAACCCCATGACCGTCAACCCGTCCGGGCGTCCGACCCTCACCGTCCCGGGCCGCGGCGCGGCATACCCGTATGCCGCCGCCCCCGCAGCGCGGTACATCCTCCCGCAGTTCGAGGAGCGCACCTCCTACGGGATGAAGCGTCTGGACCCCTACACGAAGATGTTCGAGGACCGGATCATCTTCCTCGGGGTGCAGGTCGACGACGCCTCTGCGGACGACATCATCGCCCAGCTCATCGTCCTGGAATCGCAGGACCCGGACCGCGACATCCTCATGTACATCAACAGCCCGGGCGGCTCGTTCACCGCGATGACGGCGATCTACGACACGATGCAGTACATCCGGCCCGACATCCAGACGTTCGTCGTCGGCCAGGCGGCCTCCGCCGCGGCGGTGTTGCTCGGGTCCGGGAGTAAGGGCAAGCGGTTCGCGTTGCCCAATGCGCGGATCGTCATCCACCAGCCGGCGCTGGCCGGCGGCGACTACGGGCAGGCCTCGGACCTGGAGATCCAAGCCAACGAGGTGCTCCGGATGCGCTCCTGGCTCGAGGAGACCCTCGCTAAGCACTCGGGCCGCAGCGTCGAGCAGACCACGGTCGACATCGAACGCGACAAGATTCTCTCCGCCGCGGAGGCCAAGGAGTACGGCCTCATCGACGAGGTGCTGGTCTCGCGCAAGGCGTCCCTGCAGCCGTAAAGCCCTCCTGGGACGCTCCGGCGCCGCGCGAGGTGGCTGCCGCGCCCTGCTCGTGTCCGAGTCAGGTGACCGCGACGGGCACCGGGTTGCCCATGCCATGACGTGGTTCGCCCGGCCATGCACCGGTCCTGCCCAGTCCGGCATACCGGGTTGCGCCGTCAGCGGACAAAGGGGCGGGCGGCGCGATTGCCGCGTGTATTAGGGCCTGCCGCTCCCCGGAGACGGGTACCGTCGGCACATCACGACCCCCGCGGGTGGGGTCGCACATACCCGGCAGGCGGGAGATGCTCGTGGCGCGCATGGAGGGCAGCGACCTTCTCAAGTGCTCGTTCTGCGGCAAATCGCAGAAGCAAGTGAAGAAGCTCATCGCTGGACCCGGCGTGTACATCTGCGACGAGTGCATCGACCTGTGCAACGAAATCATCGAAGAAGAGCTGGCCGAGTCCTCGGATCTAGGCATCGACGAGTTGCCCAAGCCCCGCGAGATTTTCGACTTCCTCGGCACGTACGTCGTCGGCCAGGACACCGCCAAGCGGGCCTTGGCCGTGGCCGTCTACAACCACTACAAGCGCATCCAGGCCGGTGAGGGGCCGGGCAAGAAGGACACCGACTCGGTCGACATCGCGAAGTCGAACATCTTGCTCATCGGCCCGACGGGGTGCGGGAAGACCTACCTCGCGCAAACCCTCGCCCGGCTGCTCAACGTGCCGTTCGCCATCGCCGACGCGACTGCCCTCACCGAGGCCGGCTATGTCGGCGAAGACGTCGAGAACATCCTGCTCAAGCTCATTCAAGCCGCCGATTACGACGTCAAGAAGGCCGAATCCGGGATCATTTATATCGACGAGGTCGACAAGATCGCCCGCAAGAGCGAAAACCCCTCGATCACCCGCGACGTCTCGGGCGAGGGCGTGCAGCAGGCCTTGCTGAAGATCCTCGAGGGGACGACCGCCTCGGTGCCGCCGCAGGGCGGGCGAAAGCACCCGCATCAGGAGTTCATCCAGATCGACACGACGAACGTCTTGTTCATCGTCGGCGGCGCGTTCGCCGGGCTGGAGAAGATCATCGAGGCGCGTTCCGGCAAGAAGGGCCTGGGCTTCGGGTCGCAATTGCACACCGCCGGCGACGACGGCCTGTCCTTCGCTGACGTCATGCCCGAGGACCTCATGAAGTTCGGTCTCATCCCCGAGTTCATCGGGCGCCTGCCGGTCATCACGACGGTCAAGCCGCTGGATCAGGCCGCGCTCGTCTCCATCCTCACCGAGCCGCGCAACGCCCTGGTCAAGCAGTACCAGCGGATGTTCGAGATCGACGGCGTCGAGTTGGAGTTCGTCCCCGAGGCCGTCGAAGCGGTGGCCGACCAGGCCCTGCTGCGCGGTACGGGTGCCCGCGGCCTGCGGGCGATCATGGAAGAGGTCCTGCTTTCGGTGATGTTCGACGTGCCGAGCGAGGCCGACATCGCCAAGGTCGTCATCACCCGCGAGGTCGTCCTCGACAACGTCAACCCGACCGTCGTGCGCCGCGAGGTGCCCCCGGCCGCGACGACCAAGCGCACCCAGCGCCGTCAGTCGGCCTAGTGGTGATGCCCAGGCACGTTGGTCGAGATCGTGTGACGACACGGTCTGATCGGTAGCTGGGCGAAGGCCTCCCTAGCGCGATGCCGCGGTCCCTCGTGCACCCGAGTCCCGTCGTGGCACGTGGGTCCCATCCCTGGCGGCAGCGGACTGCCAGGACGCCCCTTCTTCGGCGGGTGGCCGGCTCCGGGAAGGCCGCCGGCCCGTCCGGCGTTGATCTCAGTGCCACCGGGTCCGATCCGTTGGTGTCGCGAGCCCCGGCTTCGACCCTTGTCCACCCCGAGGTCTGTCCGTGAGCCCCACCCTGGTCCAGCCCGCCCCGGCGCCCACCCGCACGCCGGCTCGCCGGGGTGCGTCCATCGCAGCCCCCACCCGGCCGACGCCGCTGCGGCTGCGCGTCGGCGAGCCCGCCCCCGTGCAACAGAGCGGACGGACCTGCGGGAGCGCGTCGGCGACGGTGGCCCGGTTGCTGCGCGACGGGGGGTTGCGTGAGGCTCTGCTGGGCGTGCGGGCCACGGACGGAGCGCTCGCGGCATACGAGGAGCGCGTGCACCGGCGCACCAACGGCGTGCGCGGGCCGTCTGAGCGTCCCCAGGTGCCCTGGCCCCGGGCGCTCGGCACGCCGCCGTGGGGTCTGGCCGCCGAACTGGCCCACGTCACCGGGCGGCCTTACCGCACCCAGTGGGTGCGCTACCGGTCCCCGGCCGCGCTGTGGCGTCTCTACGTCGATCTCGGCGCCGTCCTGGCTCCCGACCTTCCGGCGGCGATCTACGTCGGCAGCCGCCGGCTCCCTCGGCACATCGGGCTCGTCGTCCCCGAGGCCGGCCGGCTCGCGACGTACGACCCAGGGTGGGGCCGGGTAGCCCCGCTGGAGTTCGGCGCGCTCGCCGGCCACCGGCTCGACGTCGGCGGCTGGCCGGTCCCGTGGTGCCTGGTCATTCCGAACTGACCCGCCGAGGGCGCACGGCGTAGAGCCCCGCGGCCAAGGCCAGCAGGACCAGGACGGTGAGCGCGGTCGACCCGACCGGCATCATCGCGCCGACGACCTGGGTGGCCACCGCGGTCGCGCAGGTGAGCAGGACGACCACGCCGAAACGGCCGATCCAGAGGCGCCGCAGTCCCGGCGGTACGCGCAGGTTCGGGGGGGCGGCAGCGAGGTATGCCGTGGCCGAATGAGCCGACAACGCGGCGACGGCCGCCGGCAGGACCCACCACGAGAACCCCGACGTCCCGACCACCCACAGGACGCCGAGGACCGCCCACACCAGCAGCGGCCCATCGGTGTCCGCGTAGGCCGGGAGAACGGCGGCAGCCAGCCCCACGGCATACCAGGACCACCCGACGGACGCGCCGGCGAGCGCTGCCGACCAGAGGAAGACCACCGGGGCGAGGGCGACGACGACCCGGGCCGGCCAGCCGGGGCGGAGCCACGGCGCCCTCATCGACGGGCCAGCTTCGGTCGTCGGGACCGTCGGGCCGCGCCGCGCAGGACCTCGTCGAGGCTGCCGGGCCCGCGCCATGGCACGACCGGCACGCCGAGCGTCCCGAGCCGATGGATTTGTTCGTCGCGGTCGAGTCGCCGCAGCCGCCAGGCGAGTGCCAGGTAGACGTCGTCGGCGTCGGCCCAGAGGTGCTCGGGCATGGTGTCGACGACGACGGTGGTCAGGCCCCGCGCCGCGAGAGCGGCGGCGGCCCCGGCCATGGCGGGGTGCACCAAGGGGGTCAGCACGACGACGAGCGACCCGGAGGTCAGCCCCTCGGTGAGGTGGCCGAGGACGGGGTCGCGGTCGGAGGCCGGTTCGACCCGGGCGAGGGTATCCAGGACCCGACGGGCCTGGACCGATCCGGCCCGGGGCGCCAGCCGGGGGATTCCCCGGGCGCCGAGCACCCGCAACGACACCCGGTCGCCGATGCCGAGGTAGTGGTCGGCCAGTGACGCGCTCGCCCGGACCGTGAGGTCCAGACTCGTCGGTCGGCCGTCGATCCCCTCGCGGGGACCCAGGTCGCTGAACGCGTCGACGACGAGGGCGACATGGGCGTCCTGGTCGGCGTAGGTCGTCGTCACGTGGAGCTCGCCGCTGCGCAGCGACGCCGGCCAGTGGATCCGGCGGAGCCGGTCGCCGACGACGAACGGTCGGATCGTCGCGAACTCCGCCCCGGTGCCGGAGCGGCTCGATCGATTGACGCCGACCAGTCCCTCCGGGTGCGGGGTCGTCGCGTCCGAGTCGAATCCGCTGCCTTGTGGCGTCACCGTCATCGACCCGAGCTCGACGGGGCTCGCCGTGGTGCGATAGGCCCACCACGGACTGCGCACGACGACGAGTGCCGGCCCGACCGTGGGCGTTCCCCACCGGGTCGGGCGCACCCGCCACGAGTGGGTGGCCAGGACACCGTCGTGACTGGCCCGCCTCGCCTGGGCGCCGTCGTGGACCTCGACGAACGGACCGTCGGGGAGGTGGGCCAGGGTCTGCTCGCCCCCGGACGGCAGCGATACCTCGAGGGTGCACGTCGTGCTCGTCCCCTCGGCGATCCGACGGTTGTCGACTCGCGCCCAGGCCCGGGCGGTATGCCGCGGGCGCGCCCACCACCCCCACGCCGCGACGACGAGCATCGGCGTGGCGAGCACGAGGACGTCCGCGCGCCGGAGGGCGACCGCGGCCAGGGCGCCGAGAGCGCCCAGGACAAACGCGCGGTGCAGTGCCAGGGCTGGGCGCCACGGACCGAGGTCCACGCTCGAGGAGGCCAGCGGCGCCGCGTCGGGGTGCGGCCCCGGTGCGCTCGTCGGCCCGGTCATCGGTCGGCGGCGGCAGGCGCGCTGGAGCGCTCGCGCGCCGCGCTCGGAGCGGCTGCTTCGAGGGCCTGCGGTGTCGGCACCGAGCCGAGCACGTCCGCGACGACCGAGCGGGCGGTGACGTTGCTCAGCCACAACTCCGGACGCACGGTGATCCGATGGGCGAGCACCGCCTCCGCGATCGCCTTGACGTCCTCCGGGGTGACGTAGTCACGGCCCGCCACCACGGCATACCCGCGCGCGAGGAGCATGAGGGCCAGGGATCCGCGCGGCGAGGCGCCGAGCAGGACGGCCGGATGGGTGCGGGTGGCCTGCGCCACCTCGACGCAATAGCGGGACAAGGTCGGATCGACCGTGACGGTCTCGAGGGTCTGCTGCATGGCCAGCAGCCCGGGTCCGTCGGTGACCTGGTCGACGGTGACCTCCTCGCGGTGGCGCTCCAGGCGCCGACGCAGCACGTCGATCTCCTCGTCGGCGCTCGGGTAGCCGAAGGCGACGCGGGCGAGGAACCGGTCGAGCTGGGCCTCCGGCAGGGGGTAGGTCCCTTCGTACTCCACGGGGTTGGCGGTCGCCAGGACGTGGAACGGGCGTGGCAGCGGGAAGGTCTGACCCTCGACGGTGACCTGCCGCTCCTGCATGGCCTCGAGCAGGGCCGCTTGCGTCTTGGGTGGGGTGCGGTTGATCTCGTCGGCCAGCAGCAGGCCGGTGAACAACGGTCCGCGCCGGAAGGCGAACTCGCTGACCCGTTGGTCGTAGACGAAGGACCCCGTCAGGTCTCCGGGCAACAGGTCGGGGGTGAACTGGGCCCGGGTGAAGTCCAAGCCCAGGGCTTGGGAGAGGGTGCGCGCCGCGAGGGTCTTGCCCAGGCCGGGGAAGTCCTCCAGCAGGACATGCCCGCCGGCGAGGACGGCCGCGAGCACGATGGTCAACGGTTCGCGCTTGCCGACGACGGCCCGTTCGACCTCGTCGAGGACGGCGCCACCGAGTCGGGTGACGTCGGCGATGGAGAGAGTCACAAGGCCTCGATTCGGGTGAGGATGCGGTCCAAGACGGTCGGGTCGAGCAACCGTGGGTCGGGCGGCCCGTCCAGCAGCTGGGCGAGGTCCGGATCGACGGGCAGGTCGCGCCCGCCAGGGGCAGGGATCTGGCCGAGCGGACCCCGACGGCGCAGGCGCGCAGCGAGGACGGCGTTCACTCGTTCGTGCAGTTCCGCGGTGAGCGTGTCGGTGCGCTCGGGGTGCTCGGCAGTCGTGGACAGCCGGGCGGCGAGCAACAGCGTCGGGTGGTCCGAGCCGCGCGCCAATCGCCCCGCCCGAGGGTCCGGATGCGTCCAGCTCTTCGGCCCGGACGCGGCGGGGACATCGAGGACGAGCCCGACGATGGCGACGACGACGCCGACAGCGGCCAACAACGGCACCGACGGCGCGAAGGCCATGAGCGAGAGCAGCAGGCAGCTCGTCGCCCACGCGCCGACGAGCCAACGCACCCGTCGAGCCGCCCGACCGGACCACAGCTCCCGGGCCCTCACGGACCGACTCCGACGGGACGGGGCGAGGGGTCGACGTGGGCGGCGGCCGCCCGGGTGAGCTCGGCGTGGATGCGCTGCAGGGCCGCGCGCGCCCGGGATACCTGACCCGCTCCGATGACGTGGTCGGAGAAACGGGCCTCACGGTAGAGATCGGCGAGGTCGGCGAGCGAGCCCGGGTCGACCGCCCAGGTGTCCAGGACCCGGGTGAGGTACTCGGTCGGCGTCTGGGCCGGCCCGGCCGCGAGCCCGGTGGCTGCCACGGCCTCCTGCAGGTGGATCCAGCACTCGACGACGGCATTGCGTGGCGAACTGGCCGACTCCAGCTGGGCCTGGGTGGCGGCGACGGCGTCGGCGAGCTGCCCGGCCATCCCAGGGAGCGGGTCGGCGTCACCCTCAGCAGGTCGCCGGGCCCTGGGCCTGCGGGCCCATCGACGCCGGATCATTCGCCGCGCCAGGACAAGCGCGAGGTATGCCGCGACGCCGACGACCAGCGCCCCGACCACCTGCGCGAGCGTGGTCAGCCACGACGGTGCCGGGGAGCCCTCGGACTGCTGGGCGATGACAATCGGCTGCGTCGGGGGGGCCGGGGGTGCCACCGCCGTGGGTGCGGGGGCCGGCTTCGTCGACACGGTGATCGTCGGGGCCGAGACGTAGTCGACCGGGCCCGAGCCGACGACGGCGACCAGACCCAGCAGCAGGGCCAGGCCCAGGGCGAGCACGAGGGCAGCCGTGCGCCGCGTCCGGTCCGAGGCGGCCGAGGTCATGCGTCGAGACTAACCAGTAGCGATCCGACCGAGCAGGCCCGGAGCCATCGGTCGGGACACTCAACTCGAGGGTGCGGGCGCCTTTTCGACAGGCACGAGGACGGCGTCGGCCACCTGCACGGTCGCGGCTTCGGCGTACCGCAACGACTCGATCCGCCCGGCGGCCCGCAGGTCCGCTTCGACCTCGCGCACCGCGCCGACGACCGAGTCGGGGCCGGCGAGGACCATCGACGCGATGCCGGCGCGCATGCCGACCTTCGCCTCCGACTTGACCTTGCGCACGGCGGCCAGCGCCTCGCCCACCGCCGGCAGCACCACGCGGTCGCCGGTGAGCCCGCCAGGCAGCGCCTCGGCCGGGACCGGCCAAGGTTGGCGGTGTACCGACCCGGGCCGCCACCAGGACCAGACCTCCTCGGTGACGAACGGCAGCACCGGGGCGAGCAGGCGCAGCAGGACGTCCAGGGCGATCCGCAGCGCCGCGCGCGCCGAGCGGGCGCCGGCCTCACCCCGCCCGCCGTAGGCGCGGTCCTTGACCAGCTCGAGGTAGTCGTCGCAGAAGGTCCAGAAGAACGTCTCGGTGAGTTCCAACGATCGCGTGTAGTCCCACGCGTCGAATCCGACAGTGGCAGCCTGGACGACCTCGGCGAGCGCGGCGAGCATCGACCGGTCGAGCGGTTCGGTGACCAGATCCGCTGCGGCAGAAGCAGATTCGTCGGCCAGGTCGCCGAAGGACAAGGCGAACTTGCTCGCGTTGAGGATCTTGATGGCCAGCCGACGGCCGACTTTGATCTGACCGGCGTCGAAGGCCGCGTCGGTGCCGAGGCGCCCGGAGGCGGCCCAATAGCGCACGGCATCGGCGCTGTGTTCGCGCACCAGCGCCTCGGGCGTGACGACGTTGCCCTTGGACTTGCTCATCTTCTTGCGCTCCGGATCGAGGATCCAGCCGGAGATCGCCGCGTTGAACCACGGCACCGAACCGTGCTCGTAGTACGAGCGCACGACGGTTGCGAAGAGCCAGGTGCGGATGATGTCGTGCGCCTGCGGGCGCACGTCCATGGGGAAGACCTGGGCGAAGAGCGGGTCCGGCGCGCCACCGTCGACGCCGCGCCAGCCGCCGGCGATCTGCGGCGTGAGCGAGGAGGTCGCCCAGGTGTCCAGCACGTCGGGGTCGCCGACGAACCCGCCGGCCACCCCCCGCTGGTCCTCGGTGTACCCGGGCGGGGCCGAGGCGGCCGGGTCGACCGGCAACTGCGACTCCTCGGGCAGGATCGGGCGCTCGTAGTCGACCTCGCCGTCCGCGCCGACGGCATACCAAATCGGGATCGGCACCCCGAAGAACCGCTGCCGGGACACCAGCCAGTCGCCGTTGAGCCCGGACACCCAGTTGGCGTACCGCGCTCGCATGAACGGCGGATGGAAGCCGATCTGCTGGCCCTGCCCGACGAACGCCTCGTTGAGGCCCTCGTCGCGGCCGCCGTTGCGGATGTACCACTGGCGCGAGGAGACGATCTCCAACGGCTTCTCGCCGCGTTCGTAGAAGTTCGTCTTGCGCTGCGTCGGGGTCGGCTCTCCGGCGAGGTCCCCGGACTCGCGCAGCGCCGCGACGATCGCCTCGCGGGCTCCGTATGCCGTCGCACCGGCGACGTTCGCGGCATACAGCTCGGCGCCGGCGCCGTGCAGCCAGTCCGGCGTCTCGGCCTGCAGCCGGCCGGTACGGGTGACCAGCGAGCGGGTCGGCAAGGACAGCTCCCGCCACCACAGGACGTCGGTGAGGTCCCCGAAGGTGCAGCACATGGCGATGCCGGCTCCCTTGTCCGGCTCGGCCGCCGGGTGCGCGAGCACGGGCAGCTCGACGTCGAACAACGGGGAGGTCACCGTCGAGCCGAAGAGCGCGGCATACCGCTCGTCGTCGGGGTGGGCGATGAGCGCGACGCAGGCGGGGATGAGCTCGGGTCGGGTGGTCTCGATGAAGATCGGCGAGCCGTCGGGCCGGTGGAAGGCGACCCGGTGGTAGTGACCCGGGTAATCGCGGGCCTCAAGCTCGGCCTGGGCGACGGCGGTCTGGAACGTCACGTCCCACAAGCCCGGGGCCAGGGCCTGGTATGCCTCGCCGCGGCGGACGTTGCGCAGGAAGGCCTGTTGTGAGGTGGCTCGGGAGTGCTCGTCGATGGTGCGATAGGAGATCGTCCAGTCGAGGCTGAACCCCATCCGGCGGAACAGCGACTCGTAGGCCCGTTCGTCGAGGACGGTGAGTTCCTCGCACAGGTCGAGGAAGTTCTGTCGGCTCACCGGCACTTGGTGGGCGGCCTTCGTCGACGCGACGTCGCCCCGGTGCGGCGGCTGGAAGTCGGGGTCGTAGTGCAGCGTGGCGTCGCCGCGCACGCCGTAATAGTTCTGCACGCGCTTCTCCGTCGGCAGCCCGTTGTCGTCCCACCCGATGGGGTAGAAGACCTCGAAGCCGGCCATCCGCTTGTAGCGGGCCATGCAGTCGGTGTGCGTGTACGAGAAGACGTGACCCATGTGCAGCGAACCCGAGGCCGTCGGTGGCGGGGTGTCGATGGAGAACACCCGCTCGCGCGGGAGGGTCAGCGCCCGCTGCCGGTCGAACCGATAGGTCCCCTCGCGTGCCCATACCGCTCCCCAGGCGTCCTCGAGGCCCTCGAGCGAGGGCCGATCGGGGATCGTCGGCGGACGGGGGGGCTCGGCAGTCATGGGCGGCATCCTCCCAGACGGCGGCCCCTCGACTCGAACCGGTCAGCGGCTCGGGTCGGGCCCGCCCGGGTGCGCGGGGTCCTGCCGGGTGGCCCGGGCGCGGAACTGCGAGGGCGGCTGGCCGGTCACGGCCCGGAACTCCCGGGCGAAGTGGGCCTGGTCGGCATACCCGAGCTCGGCGGCCAGCCCGGCGAGGTCGGACTGGCCCCATCGCAGTCGTTGCGCGGCCTCGTGCAACCGCCGGCGCTGGATCAGCCACCGGGGGGTCAGGCCCAGTCGTCGGGAGACGATGCGCTGCAGCGAGCGCTCCGAGAGGGCGAACCTCACGGCCAGCTCGTCCACCCGGCGCAGCTCCGGGTCCCCTTCCACGGCGTCGACGATGGCGGTGACGAGGGCCCCCTCCGGGTCGAGGGTGAGGTGCTCGCGGATCGCGGCCTGGACGTGGTCGGCGGCGCGCCGATGGGCCGCCGGGTCGGTGGGGTCGGCCCGCATCGCAGACCGGACGAGCTCCACCAGATCGGCCCACGGCGGTCCGAGGTCCGCGAGGTCCACCCACGTGTCGGTGAGGCGGGACACCGGGGTGCGGGTGACGAGCCATCCGGCCCCCGGTGCGAGCATCGTGCCGACCACCCAGCCGCGGCCCTGCAGGCTCACCCGGGAGAGCCCTCGGACGACTCCGTAGAACCGGGCGTATTCGCTGCCGACGACAATCTGGCAACAGGGATAGGCAAGCACGTGCTGTTCCCACACCTGTCCCTGCGGGATGTCCCAGACGGGCAGCCAGACGTGGCGGACCCGGTCGCGCAGATCGGGCGCAGGCTCGTAGCGGTGCACCGGCGGAGACGGGCGATCGCCGGTGCGCAGGTGGGCGCGGGCGACGGGGTGTTCCGTCGGCGTTTCACGAGTCTCGCCCGCTCCGGCGGGCGGCCGACGAAGTTGGCGGGGATCTTCAAGCCCGGGCATCTCGCTCCCGTGCACAGTGGGTCCATGACGACAGTCGAAACCTATCGAGCGGCTCTGACTCCGCTAACCGACGTTATCGAGCACGTGCTCGACTGGTCCGCCCCCTCGCCGTGCGAAGGCTGGTCGGCCCGAGACGTCGTGGACCACCTCGTGACCACCCAGCGCGCCCTGCTCGCCGAGCGGGGGCTGGACCTGCCCGTCGGGCCCGACACCGCGGTGGACCCGGCCCAGGCCTGGCGGGCCCATGGCGAGGCCGTCGCCGAACGACTCGAACACCCCGATGTCGACGGCTTGACCTACGACGGGTTCTTCGGCCCGACGACCCTCGGGCAGACGGTGACCCGGTTCTACGTGTTCGACATGCTCGTCCATCGGTGGGACCTGGCCCGCGCCGCCGGTGCCGACACGGTGCTCTCCCCGGCCGAACTCGCCCATGTCGAGGCCAGCGCCGATTCGTTCGCGGACATGCTCTACGTCGAGGGGATCTGTCGGGCCGGCGTCGAGGCGCCCGAAGACGCCGACCGACAGACCAGGCTGCTGGCCAGGCTGGGTCGGCGCGCCTGAGCGCCCGGGCCGGGCACCGATCCCGGCGAGGTCAGTCGGCCCAGGCCTGCCCGAGCATCGTCACCGAGCGGACCCGGTCCTCGAGGTCGTACGGCGCGCACGTGACGACGAGCTCCTCGACACCGGTATGCCGCGCGAAGTCGGTCAGCCCTTCGACGACCTGGCGGGGTGTGCCGACGAAGGAACAGGCAACCATCTCGCCGACGGCGGCCCGCACGGCCGGCGGCCAGGGCGCCGTGACGTCCTCGTCGGTGGGTTCGGGCAGCCGGCCGCGACGGCCCGTGACGATGCCGTAGAAGCGTTGGAGCACCGAGGAGAACAGCGCCCGGGCCCGGGTCTCGGTGTCGGCGACCATGACGTTGGCGGCGGCCATGCTGTGCGGCGCGGCGATCGATCCGGGCTGGAAGGACTCGCGGTACAGCGCCAGGGCGGTGTCGAGCATCGCCGGCGCGAAGTGGGAGGCGAACGAGTAAGGCATCCCGAGGTGGGCGGCCACCGAGGCGCCGGCGTGGCTGGAACCGAGCACCCAGATCGGCACGAGAGTGCCTTCTCCCGGTACCGCGCGAACCAGCGCCTCTCGACGCACCGGACCGAGGTAGTCGCGGACCTCGGCGACCTCGGCGGCGAAGTCCAGCGCCGCGGCGTCGACGCGGCGCAGCGCCCGGGCGGTCACTGGGTCGGTGCCCGGGGCCCGACCCAGCCCAAGGTCGATCCGGTCGCCATGCATCGCCGCGAGCGTGCCGAACTGCTCCGCGACGACCAGGGGTGGGTGGTTGGGCAACATGACCCCGCCGGCTCCGACCCGGATCGTCGCGGTGTGGTCCGCGACGTGTCCGACGAGAACCGCTGTGGCAGAGGACGCCACGCCGCGCATGTTGTGGTGCTCGGCCAGCCAGAACCGCCGGTAGCCGTGCTCCTCGGCCACCTGCGCGGTGCGCACCGTCGCGGAGATGGCGTCCACCGGGGTGCGTCCATGACTGACGAGCACGAGATCGAGCAGGCTCAGCGGCACCCGGGTCACGGCTCCCATTGTCCGCGGGCCGCCGCGACGCGAGCGGGCGGGTCCCGGTCTGGCGCCCGCGGCGGCATACCGCCCTAGAGTGGCCCGCATGGAACCGGTGTACCAGTGGGTCATCGCCTCGGTCCGGACGATGTTCGCCCTGCAAGGCCTGAAGTTCTCGATGTGGGGCCGCGAACACATCCCCCGTGAGGGCGGTGCGGTCATGGCTCTCAACCACACCGGCTACATGGACTTCACGTATGCCGGTAACGCCACCATTCCTACCCGCCGGCTGGTGCGGTACATGGCCAAGGACTCGGTGTTCCGCAACCCGGTCGCCGGGCCGATGATGCGCGGGATGAAGCACATCCCCGTCGACCGAGCCCACGGGGCGGGCTCGTTCCGGGAGGCCGTCGAGGCACTCAAGCAAGGCGAGATCGTCGGGGTGTACCCGGAGGCGACGATCTCGCGGTCCTTCGAGCTCAAGGAGTTCAAGACCGGCGCGGCACGGATGGCCCGCGACGCCCAGGTGCCGATCCTGCCTACCATCGTCCTGGGCGCCCAGCGGGTGTGGACCAAGGATCACCCGAAAAACCTCGGACGCACGAACATCCCGATTTACGTCGAGATCAACCCCCCGCTGCGGGTCGACGCGGGGGAAGACGTCCACGCCGCGACCGAGCGGCTTCGGGCGGTGATGTCCGAATCCCTGGACCGGTTGTGGGCCAAGTACCCGCCGTTGCACGGCGCCGACCTGGTCTACCTGCCCGCCCGGTTCGGTGGACTCGCCCCGACCCCCCAACAGGCCGCCCGGATGGACGCTTCGGAGAAGGCCCAGCGAGCCAAGCGGCGGCGCAAGGGCAATGACCCGGACGACTGAGGCGAAGCCGGACCGGCGCCGGGCGCGGTCTGCCCGAGTGGCCCGCACGGCAAGGGCTGCAGGAGTGGCCCGCTCGGGGCAAGGGCTGCCAGGCGTGGCCCGCTCGGCAAGGGCTGCAGGAGTGGCCCGCTCGGCAAAGGGTGCAGTTGTGGCCTGCAGTCGTGGCCGGGAGGGCGTGGGCCGCCAAGCGTGGCCCGCGGGCGCGTCGGGCAACCTAGGCTGGCGGTATGGGCAGACCCCGCCAGCCGCAGGGACCTCCTGCGCCGGCACCGGTTCAACGCGTTCGGCTGCGATACGCCAAGCGGGGCCGGATGCGGTTCGGGTCGACCCGGGACTTCCAGCGGGCCCTCGAACGAGCGCTGCGGCGCGCCGAGGTCCCGATCGCGTTCTCGTCGGGTTTCCACCCGCATCCCCGGATCTCCTACGCCAATGCCGCGCCCACGGGGGCGGCGAGCGAGGCGGAATACGTCGAACTTGCCCTCGCACAGCGGGTCGATCCGGCGCAGCTTCGGGCAGCGCTCGACGCGGCACTGCCGGACGGACTCGACGTCGTCGAGGTGGTCGAGGCGGGGGTCGGGGCACTGGCCGAGCGCCTCGAGGCCAGCGACTGGCAGGTCCAACTGCGCGGGCTGGACCCCGACTCGGTGACCCGGGCCGTCGCGGCATACCTCGCGGTTGCGCACGCTCCCGTGACACGGATGCTCAAGACCGGGGCCCGGGTCGTGGACACCCGGGCGGCCGTGGTCTCGATGCTCGTCGAGGACGGCCCGGCGCTCCCGCCACACAGCGCTGGCCCGGAAAGGTGTGCGATACTCCGGATGGTCGTACGGCACACCACACCCGCCGTACGCCCCGACGACATTCTGACCGCGCTGCGTGCAGTCGCCGGGTTGGAGCCGCCGACACCGCCCCTGGTGACCCGGCTGGCCCAGGGCCCGCTGCAGGACGCAACCGGACGTGTGGCCGATCCGTTGGCCACTGACGAGAAGGCCGACGGCGCCTGGTGACGTTCGCGCGGGATGCGCGAGCCCAGGCGTAGCGAGACGACTTCCGTCCCGCCGCACCCCGCGGTGGGGACGACGCACACCGCGCCATGCGGTGACGTGGGGCCCGCTGCCCCGCGGGTGTGGCCGTCGCCGCGTGGGCGACGAGAGGACGCCGCATGGCATCCGTGGACGACCACGGCGACGAAGGTATGCCGCCCCGGCACGACGGTGGTGTCCCGCCGCAAGAGCCGGCGGGGGCCCTCGCAGCTCACCCCGACGGCGGCGCGCCGCCGCAGGCCCCTGCGGAGGATGGGTCGGACCCCAGTGGCGCCACGCCTGGACCCGAGGAGGCCCCCGAGGCCCCCCAGGCGCCCCCGGCGGCCAAGCGGGCCCCCCGGAAGCGGGCGGCCAAGGCCATCGCAGTCACCCCGGCGGGCGATACCGCCGAGCCGGCGGCACCGCCGCGCAAGCGGGCCACCCGCAAGAAGGTGTCCGTCGCCACCGAGGGCGAGCCTGTCGAGCCCGGTGGCGACACGTCGGCCGGGCAGTCCGAGCCGACGCAGGTCCCCGACGGGACGTCGACACCGACGACGTCGACCCCGACGATGTCGACCCCGCCGGCGGACGCCGGAGCCGATCGGCAGAGCCCGGCCGAGGACTCGGCGGCTGAGGAGCCCGTGGTCGTGCAGAGCTACGGGTTGCTCTTCAAGGCGCCCGAACCCATCGTGGCCCGGAGCCGCCCGACGCGGGGCCGGGTCGAGCCCGACCCGCCCGGCGAGCCGGACGGTTCCCCGCAGCGTGACGACGCACCCGGCGACCAGCTCACGGCACCCGACGAGGAACTCGACGAGACGGCCGAGGAGCCATCTGCGGGGGCCCGCCGGCGCCGCCGACGCGGCGGCAAGGGTCGCCGCGTCCGGGCCACCGACGCCGGTGGACCCGAGGATGCGGATGCCTCCGCGGAGGAGGACGGCGACGGCGTCGAGGAATCCGGGGAATCGTCGGAGGGCCGGATCACGGGCGGCGAGTCCACCGTGGCCGAGGACGGCACTCCGCGTCGACGCACCCGCCGACGCCGCCGGACCGGCTCCGGCGCCGAGACCGACGATGCGCCCGGGGTGACCACGCGGGTGCGTGAGCCGCGCCGCGATCGCGACGAGGTTGTCGGCGTCCGCGGGTCCACGCGATTGGAGGCCAAGAAGCAGCGCCGCCGCGAGGGGCGCGAGGCCGGCCGCCGGCGCACCGTCATCACCGAGGCGGAGTTCCTCGCCCGGCGGGAGAGTGTGGAGCGGGTCATGCTCGTCCGCGAGCGCGAGGGCCGTACCCAGATCGGCGTCCTCGAGGACGGCGTGCTCGTCGAGCACTACGTCTCGCGCGAAACCAACGCCTCGATGGCCGGCAACATCTATCTCGGCAAGGTCCAGAACGTCCTGCCCTCGATGGAAGCGGCGTTCGTCGACATCGGCAAGGGCCGCAACGCCGTCCTGTATGCCGGCGAGGTCAACTGGGATGCCGCGGGCTTGGGCTCTGGGGGTCCGCGTCGGATCGAGAACGCCCTGGAATCGGGGCAGTCGGTCCTCGTGCAGGTCACCAAAGACCCGATCGGACACAAGGGCGCCCGGCTGACCTCGCAGATCTCGCTCCCCGGGCGCTATCTCGTCTACGTCCCCGACAGCTCGATGACGGGGATTTCGCGCAAACTGCCCGACACCGAACGGACCCGGCTCAAGACGATCCTCCGCGAGGTCGTCCCGGAGTCCGCCGGAGTCATCGTGCGCACCGCCGCCGAAGGAGCCTCGGAGGAGGAACTTCGCGCGGACGTCCAGCGGCTGACCCAGACGTGGGAACACATCTCCGCTCAGGCCGACTCGGCGGGCGCGGGGCGCAAGACCAAAGGCGGCGCACCGCAGTTGCTGCACGGCGAGCCGGACCTCACGGTGCGGGTGATCCGCGACGTGTTCAACGAGGACTTCGCCGGCCTCGTCGTCGCCGGGGATGCCGCCTGGGAGCAGGTGAGCGACTACGTCGGCGCGGTGGCTCCGGACCTGGCCGCTCGGGTGTCGAAATGGACGGGCGAGCAAGACCTGTTCGCCCATCACCGGGTCGACGAGCAGATCGCCAAGGCGATGGATCGCAAGGTGTGGCTACCGTCGGGTGGATCGCTCGTCATCGATCGCACCGAGGCCATGACGGTCGTCGATGTCAACACCGGCAAGTTCATCGGGTCCGGCGGCAACCTCGAAGAGACCGTCACTCGGAACAACATCGAGGCGGCCGAGGAGGTCGTCCGACAGCTTCGACTGCGGGACATCGGCGGGATCATCGTCATCGACTTCATCGACATGGTCCTGGAATCCAACCGCGAACTCGTGGTCCGCCGGCTGCTGGAATGCCTCGGACGCGACCGCACCAAGCACCAGGTCGCCGAGGTCACGTCGCTCGGCTTGGTCCAGATGACCCGCAAGCGAGTCGGATCCGGGCTCATCGAAGTCTTCTCCGAGACCTGCGAACACTGCAACGGCCGGGGTTACATCGTCCACGCCGACCCCGTCGAGCGCCCGGCTGCTTCGACGAGCGGGACCGAATCCGGGCCGTCGCAGGCTCGTGGCCGGGCCCGGCGCCCTCGCTCGGCCGCGGCCCCTGCCACGCTGCCCACCCCCAGCGGGCCGACCCCGGCACAGATCGCCGCGGCCGCCCACGCCGCAGCGATCAAGGGTGCGGAGGTGAGTTCGGCTCCCGACGACGACGGAGACCGGCCGCACGACTTCGACAGGCCGCACGTCTCCGACAGGCCGCACGCCGCCGAAGCGGCGGACGTGCCGAACCCACGTGACGAGGCGGCGCCCGCCTCCGAGGGCGGGGCCGACGTCGCTGTCCATCGGCCGGGAGGCGAGCTCGATCACGAGGCCGACGCGGACCCGGTCGGCGGCGAGCAAGCCGCGGCCGACGTCGCCGATGCCGAGACCGAGGGAGCACCGCAGCCACCGGCCGAGGGCGAGATCGTCGAAGTGGCCGCGGCGGCCATGGGACAGGCCCGACCCGAGGACGGCGAACCGGCCGCATCCCCGACCGGCCCGCCGAGCGGGCGCGCGAGACGTCGCCGCGGGCGGGTGGTCGCGCCTGCCGGTCCCCCGCGCGGCGGTGACTGACGAGTTTGTCGACGTACGCCGGGCCCGGTAAGCTACTCCGTTGGTGCGAGAACCGCTCGAACGGACCCGGAATGACGCCCGCAGCAGCGCGTGCGAGCCCGGAACGGCACCGATCGACGTGAGTGAGAGAGAGTTCGACGTGTACGCGATTGTCCGCGCCGGTGGCCGGCAGGAGAAGGTCGCCGTGGGCGATGTCCTGCTCATCGACAAGGTGGCGCAGCAGCCCGGCGAGAGCCTCACCCTGCCTGCGCTGTTGCTCGTCGACGGCGAGGCCGTGACGAGCGACGCGAACGCCCTCGCGAAGGTCTCGGTGACCGCGGAGGTGGTCAAGGCGGCCAAGGGTCCCAAGATCGTCATTCTCAAGTACAAGAACAAGACCGGCTACCGCAAGCGCCAGGGTCACCGCCAGGGCTTGACCCAGGTGAAGATCACCGGCATCACGAGCTGAGAGGGGCACTGCGATGGCACACAAGAAGGGTGCGTCCTCGACCCGCAACGGTCGCGACTCCAACGCCCAACGCCTCGGCGTCAAGCGGTTCGGCGGGCAGCAGGTCAACGCCGGCGAGATCATCGTCCGCCAGCGGGGCACGCACTTCCACCCCGGTGACGGGGTCG
Source organism: Dermatophilaceae bacterium (assembly GCA_037045045.1). GTDB lineage: Bacteria > Actinomycetota > Actinomycetes > Actinomycetales > Dermatophilaceae > Phosphoribacter. The sequence continues at coordinate 756,569 of JBAOHL010000005.1, read as the reverse complement.
GCCGTGGGGGCGACGACACGCTGTTCGCGCTCGTGGCCGGTGCGGTGACCTTCGGCACCAAGCGGGGCCGCCGGGTCGTCAACATCCAGCCGACCGACTAAGCGTCAGCAGCGGGTAGGGGCGGGCCGGGTGCCCGCCCTTTGCCGTATGCCGCTCTCGGCTCGCCTGGCGGCACACCGGACAAGCCGAGCCCAGACGGACACCGCGCGCACGAGAGCCGACACCCGGCGGCGGCAGAGACGGGAGGGGCCGATGGGTAGCGACTTCGTCGACCGTGCCGTGCTGCACGTCGCGGCGGGCGACGGTGGCCACGGGGTGGCCTCGGTGCATCGGGAGAAGTTCAAGCCGCTCGGCGGCCCGGACGGGGGCAACGGCGGCCGAGGTGGCTCGGTCCTGCTGCGGGTGGACTCTCAGGCCACCACCCTGCTGGACTACCACCGCCACCCGCACCGGCGGGCCGGGAACGGCGCCCCCGGCGGCGGCGGCGAGCGCAACGGTGCCGACGGTGCCGACCTCGTGCTAGCCCTCCCGAGCGGCACGGTCGTCAAGGACGCCGCCGGCCGGGTGCTCGCCGACCTCGTCGGGGACGCGACCGAGCACGTCGTGGCCCGTGGTGGGCGGGGCGGTCTGGGCAACAAAGCCCTGGCCTCGCCGCGGCGCAAGGCTCCCGGCTTCGCGCTGCTGGGCGAGCCCGGCGAGGCGCTCGACATCGTCCTGGAGCTGAAGACCCTCGCCGACGTCGCACTCGTCGGGTTCCCTTCGGCCGGCAAGTCCTCGCTCGTCGCCGCGATGTCGGCGGCCCGGCCGAAGATCGCCGACTACCCGTTCACGACGCTCGTGCCGAACCTCGGGGTGGTCACCGCGGGGGAAGGACGCTTCACGATGGCCGACGTGCCCGGGCTCATCCCCGGCGCCCATCTCGGCAAGGGTCTGGGTCTGGACTTCCTGCGGCACGTCGAACGCTGCTCGGTGCTGGTGCACGTCGTCGACTGCGCGACGCTGGAGCCTGGGCGCGATCCGCTGACCGACCTCGAGGTCATCGAGCAGGAGTTGGCCCGCTACGTCCCCGACGCCGACCTCGGCGGTCGGCCGCTCGCCGAGCGCACCCGCGTGGTCGTCCTCGCCAAGGCGGACGTGCCCGAGGCCCGCGAGTTGGCCGAACTCGTCCGGCCCGACCTACAGGCGCGCGGCCTGGAGGTTCATATCGTCTCGGCCGTCGCGCACTCGGGGCTGCGCGAGTTGGCGTTCGCCCTGGCCCGGCATGTGCGCGACGCGCGGGCCGAGGTCGAGGACATCGTGCCGGCCCGGATCATCCTGCGCCCCAAGCCCCTCGATGACGCCGGCTTCGAGGTCCGGCTCGAGCAGACTCCCGACGGCCCGGTCTATCGGGTGTCCGGCGAGCGACCGACCCGATGGGTCCGGCAGACCGATTTCGCCAACGACGAGGCGGTGGGCTACCTCGCCGACCGGCTGCAACGGCTCGGGGTCGAGGAGGCCCTCGTCGCGGCCGGGGCGCGGCCCGGGGACACCGTTCTCGTCGGTCCACAGCACGACGCCGTGGTCTTCGACTGGGAACCCACCCTCACCACGGGGGCGGAGCTGCTCGGCCCGCGGGGAACCGACACGCGGCTAGACCCCTCCGACCGCGCGACGCGCGAGCAGCGGCGGGCGCGTCACCACGACCGGTATGCCGCCCGCGCGGCCACCCAGGGCGAGCTGCAAGCCGAACGGCGTGCCGGGCACTGGGCCACGGCCACGGACGACGACTGACGCCGTAGCGGGTTGCACGCGGGCCGGCCTGGCCGACAGCTGGCTCTGATCCGGCCAGCCCGACGGCAGTCCGGTCGCCCGTCGGGCGCGCCCTAGACTCGGATGCCGTGCCCAGAACCGCCATCGCCAAGGCCCGGCGCCTCGTCGTCAAGGTCGGGTCGAGCTCACTGACCAGCCCCGACGGTGGCCTGGACGTTGGTCGACTCGTCGCTCTCGTCAACGCCCTCGCGGCTCGCCACCGCGGCGGCGACTCGGTGGTTCTCGTGTCCTCAGGGGCAATCGCCGCGGGGATGGGGCCGCTCGGGCTGACCACCCGACCGCGCGATCTGGCCACCCAGCAGGCCGCGGCGAGCGTCGGGCAGGGCGCGCTCATCGCGGCATACCAGCACGCGTTCGGCGCACACGGAGTGACCGTCGGGCAGGTGTTGCTCACCCTCGACGACGTGACCCGGCGCACCCATTACCTCAACGCCCGACGCACCCTGGACCGGCTGCTCGATCTGCGCGTCCTGCCGGTGGTCAACGAGAACGACACCGTCGCCACCCACGAGATCCGCTTCGGCGACAACGACCGACTCGCCGCGCTCGTGGCCCACCTCGTGCAGGCCGACGCACTGCTGCTGCTCTCGGACGTCGACGCCCTCTACGACGGCCCCCCGAGCCGCCCCGGCGCGCAGCGCGTCCCCCGCGTCGAGGGAGTCCACGACCTCGCCGATGTCGTCGTCACGGGGGTCGGCACCCAGGTCGGCACCGGGGGCATGGTGACGAAGATCGAGGCCGCCGCGATCGCCAACGCGGCGGGCATCCCCGCCGTGCTCACGTCCACAGACCGGGTCCTCGAGGCGATGGCCGGCGCCGACGTCGGCACGGCGTTCGTCCCCGGCCGGCGCCGCCCGTCGAGCCGACTTCTCTGGTTGGCCCATGCCACCACGCCCCAGGGCCGCCTCGTCATCGACGACGGAGCGGTGCGCGCCGTCATCGAACGGCGCAAGTCCTTGCTGCCCGCGGGGATCACGGCGGTCGAGGGTCAATTCGTCGACGGTGACCCCGTCGACGTGTGCGACCCGAACGGACGTCCGGTAGCCCGGGGTCTGGTCAACTACTCCTCCGACGAGTTGCCTGCGCTGCTCGGCCGGTCTACCCGCGACCTGGCCCGGGAGCTCGGCCCGGAGTACCAGCGCGAGGTCATCCACCGCGACGCGCTCGTCGTCCTCTGACGCGGTCAACGCGCGCGAAGCGCCGCCGGAATGCTTGACCTCAACTCCAGATGCGGAGGATCCAGCGCACGGCCAACGCCCACTGCCCACCCGACACGGCCATCCACCGCCCCCACGAGTGGCGACCGGCGGGATGCAGCCATCGGGCGACCAGCCCGAAGCCCAGCCCCAGGCCGACGATCCGGGTCGCCCGCGCGGCCCCCGCCCCGAGGACGATCCGCCCCATCGACAGGTCCGAGTCGGCGGCCTGCGCGGCATACACCTTGACGGGGATGCCGCTGGCCAACTGACGCCAGAACGCTCCGGCGCCGAATGCCGCGACCTGACCGGCCGCGTGCTCGCCCATCCGGGGCGTCGTCAACGGCAGTGGCACCCGCACTCCCCGCCTGCGGAGCCACACGTGGGCCGCCACTCCGGCGACCGACCCCGCGGCGACCGCCACCCCGTGCCACGGGGTGCGCCGTGGCACCGCCCCGGCCAGCAGCACGATCTCCATCTCGGCGATGACCGGCCACGAGAGCGCCTCGGCGAACCCCCACCCGGCGGCCAGCGCCAGTCCGGCGGGGGAGTCCACCGCACGAGCGACCCGACGCCACACCGGCGAGACGATCGGCTCGACCGGGCCGGCCTCGCGCATCGCGACGACGACCTCGCGCAACCGATCCGAAGCGAGGTGAGCGGTGTCGGGATCGGCCGCCAGCCCCTCGGAATCGAACGCCGTGCCGAACCGCACCTCACCGGCCCCGGAATGCAGGTGGCCGTTCTTCGGCAACACCTGAGCCGTGCCGAGCAGTGCGACCGGCACGAGCGGCACGTCGAGGTCGTCGGCCAGGCGCACCGCGCCGGGATGGAACTCTCCGACGATGCCGTCCGTGGAGCGGGTTCCTTCGGGGAACACGACGACGATCCCCCCGCCGCGCAGGACCGGTGCCGCGGCTTCGCGCAGCGCGGCATACGAGCCCTGGGCGCTGCGATGCACCGGCAGCGCGGCGACGATCGTCGCCATCGTCGTGCGGCGCAGCCGGTTGGAGAACCAGTAGTCCGCCGCCGCCGCCATGACCGGTCGGCTGGTGGGCGGGATCGACGCGAGCAGGGCCGCGGTGTCGGCGTGACTCTGGTGATTGGCCACGAGGATCGCCGGACCGGTCGGAGGGGTCCCGGTGACGCGCAGCCCGCCGACGAGGTCCCAGATCCCGCGCCAGAGCCAGTGCCGGAACGTCGCGCCGACGCGAGTGGCCCCTGCGGTAGGCCGCGGACGCCCGGGCTCGGGGGGCGTCATGCGAGGACCGCCGCGAGCGGCAGGACGATGAGCAGGGAGTCGACACGGTCGAGTAGCCCCCCGAAGCCGGGCAACCAGTCGCCGGCGTCCTTCACGCGGGCTTGGCGTTTCACCATCGACTCGAGCAGGTCGCCCGCGACACCGCCCACGGCGACGGCGACGACGAGACCAAGGGAGATCGTCCCGAGCAGGGTAAGCACGACGAGGGTGCCGACGATCGCGCCGACGAGCCCGCCGACGGTCTTGTTCGGCGACAACGGCGACAGCGGACGGCGAGCCCAGGCGAAGCGGCGCAACCCCTTGCCGCCGGTGTACGCCGAGACGTCGGCGGCAGCGGCCGCGAAGCACACGAGGAAGGCGTTCTCCCAGAGCACGACGAGGTGGGCCAGCGACCAGCACAGCCAGATCGACCCGAACGCGGCCAGCGCCGCGCGACGGATCCCGTGTTCGGTGTCCCCGGCGAGCAGCGAGGGGACCGCGCACAGCAGGGCGACGACGGGGGCCAGAGCGAGCAGGTTCGGCGCGAGCCACGCGGCGAGCGGGTACCCGACGGCCAGGCCGAGCAGGATGGCGTGCTCGGGTCGAGGCAGCAGGACGAGGGGGCGGTACTCCCGGACCGCCTGGACCGCGATCACCGCGGCCAGCAGGGCGGTCGGACCGCGGCCGAGCCAGATGGGGATGCCGACGACCGGGGCGATGAGCGCCCACGTCGTCCACTTGCGTCGGATCTCGGGGTTGCGCGAGATGAGCACCGCGAGACCGGACAGGCCCAGCAGCCCGACGGTGACCCACATGAAGAACACCGCGCGGCCTTCGGCGTGCACGTGCCAGGGCCCGAGGGGAATGTCGAAGGACAGCCCCGTGCGGTCGCCGGTGATGAGCCGGATCCACAGCTCGGTGAGGGTGTCGTTCATCGGGTCAACTCCCCATGGGTGGCGCGCAGGCGCAGCGCGGCGGTGGCGAGCGACCCGAGGATCATCAGCGCGCTGATCCATGGGAGCCACGCCGGTATGCCGGTCGCGAGCGTCGCGAGCGCGCACCGCTCGGTCTTGCCGAGCGGCCCACCGTTGCGCCGGGTCGCCGCGGCCCCGGCGGCGGCGAGCGAGGCGAACGTCGGCAGCGTCGCGGCGAGGGCGGCCGCGAGAACGGCGATGACCGGGCCGGTGGTCCACCCGTCGGCGGTCCGCGCGGCGAGCGCCGCGAGACCGGCATACATGAGCAGGTCGCTGGACCGGTCGCCGATCTCGTTGAGGACGAACCCCCACGGGCGTGAGACTCCCCGGGCGCGGGCGACCGCCCCGTCGAGGTTGGCGCCGGCCAGGCGCAGGGCGAGCAGCAGACCGGCGGGCAGCCACCAGCCCTGCCAGATCGCCGCCGCGGCCGCTGCCCCAGCGAGCACCCCGAGGGCGGTGAAGACGTCGGGCGACACGTCGCGACGGACCGCTCCCTCGACGATCCCGCCGAGGCGGCGGGTGTACCAGGGCTTGAGCGCGTAGAGGCCTTTGATGAGCTCCCCCTGTCCTTGATCCATGCACGCGGCCCGGCTGGTCGGTCCGGTACTGCGGTGATTGTCGCAGTCCGATCGGTCAGAGGCCGGCAGGGGCCGGTCGGTTCCGCCCGACGGATACCATCGGGCATGGCCTCGACCGGTCCGGCACTCGTGCCCCGGGTGCTCGGACGGCTGGCGCCGCGGGTGCTGTGGCACGGGCCGGCCGGCACCGACGCCGTGGCCCTCACCTACGACGACGGTCCGCACCGCGCACTCACCTCGCAGTTGCTCGACATCCTCGCCGCCCATGAGGCTCGGGCGACCTTCTTCGTCGTCGGCGAGCGGATCGCGGGCCACGAGGACCTGCTCGATCGGATCGTCGCCGAAGGCCACGAACTGGGCAACCACCTCATGCGCGACGAGCCGTCGGTGCGATTGCCGCTGGGGGAGTTCGCCCGACAGCTTGCCGAGGTCACCGCGATGCTCGCGCCCTTTCAGCAGGTCCGCTGGTTCCGCCCGGGCTCGGGCTGGTTCACCCCGCGGATGCTCGACGTCGCCGCCGACCAGGGGCTGCGGTGCGTACTCGGCAGCGTGGCCGGGATGCACACCGGCCGGCTCGGCGACCGGTTCGTCGCTGGGAGGGTGCTCCAAGGCCTGACCCCCGGGGCGATCGGCGTACTGCACGAAGGCAGCGACCGCAGGCACGGGGTGCTCGCGGCGACCGAGGGGATCGCCCAGGCGTTGCACCGGCGCGGCCGGCCCTTGGTCACCGTGTCCGAGTTGGTCGGCGATCTCGGCGCCGGGCTCGAGGCGCCCGAGCGCGGCATACCCTAGGGCCATGGCCGAACTCGACCCCGCTCTCGTCGCCGACGTCGCCCGGTTGGCCGGCCGCGCGCGGGCTGCCTCCCTGCGCCTGTCCCTGCTCACCCGGGCCGACAAGGACGCGGCCCTGCACGCCATGGCCGACGCCCTCGACGCCGCGCTGCCGCAGATCCTCGCCGCCAACGCGAGCGACCTGCAGCGCGAGCGCGCCGGCGGGATGCCGGAGGGCCTGCTCGACCGGCTCATGCTCGACGAGCGCCGGGTGCGCGACATCGCCGCGGCGGTCCGGGACGTGGCCGCCCTGCCCGATCCGGTCGGCGAGGTCGTCCGTGGGTCGACGCTGGCCAACGGGTTGCAGATCCGCCAGGTCCGGGTGCCCATGGGCGTGGTGGGGATGATCTACGAGGCCCGGCCCAACGTCACCGTCGACGCCGCCGCCCTCGGGCTCAAGAGCGGCAACGCCGTCATCCTGCGCGGAGGGTCGGCCGCGGCCGAGTCGAACCGGGCGCTCGTCGCGGCGCTGCGCCGGGCGCTGGAGGGTCAGGGACTGCCGCCGGAAGCCGTGACCCTGCTCGACCACGGCGGGCACGACGCCGGTCGGGCCCTGATGACCGCACGGGGCCTGGTCGACCTCGTCATCCCGCGCGGCGGCGCCGACCTCATCCGCACCGTCGTCATGGAGTCGACAGTGCCGGTCATCGAGACCGGCACGGGCGTCAACCACGTCTACGTCGACGTCGACGCCGACCTCGACAAGGCGCTGGCGCTCGTCGTCAACTCCAAGACCCAGCGCCCGAGCGTGTGCAACGCCGCCGAATCGCTGCTCGTGCATGCGGCGGTCGCCGAGGCGTTCCTGCCCAAGGCCCTGGCTGCCCTCGGTGGCGCGGGCGTGATGTTGCACGTGGCACCCGAGGTGGGGCCGTACGCGCAGGCCGCGGGCGCGGCATACCAGCCGGTGACCGACGCCGACTACGCGACCGAATGGCACCGCCTGGAGATGAACGTGCGCACCGTGGCCGACCTCGACGCCGCGCTGACCCACATCCGCGAGAACGGCACGATGCACACCGAGGTCATCGTCACCGAGAGTCGGGCCGCGGCTCGCCGGTTCGTCGCCGAGGTGGACGCCGCGGTCGTCATGGTCAACGCCTCGAGCAGGTTCACCGACGGTGGCCAGTTCGGGATGGGCGCCGAGATCGGCATCTCCACCCAGAAGCTGCACGCCCGCGGGCCGATGGCCCTGCCGGAGTTGACGACGACGAAGTGGATCGTCGAAGGCGACGGACACCTGCGCGTCTGAAGGCCTCGGCCCGAGTCGCGGCCCGGAGTGCAGGACTCGCGGTCGGCGCCAGGGTGGGCCGCGCTACGCTCCGAGCACCCGCCGCGGACTCTCCCAGGGCGTCACGGTCGGCATCGGCACTGGCGCTGCGGCCGGGCCTTCGACCGACTTCGTGAGCGAGTCGTAGGCGACGAAGTAGGACGGCCGGCCCTGCATCTGGGTGTACATCCGCCCGACGTACTCGCCGAGCAAGCCCAGGCAGAACAGCTGGATCGCTCCCACGCCGGCGACGATGAGCACCGTCGAGGTCCACCCGGGGATGGTGTTGCCGCCGCTGGCCGCGAGCAGCAGGACGACGGACAGGACGGCGATGAGCACGCCGCCGCCGAGTCCGAGATAGGTCGCCAGGCGCAGCGGGAACAGCGAGAAGCCGGTGACCGAGTCGAAGGTCAGCTTGAGCATCTTCAGCAGCGGGTACTTCGAGCGGCCGGCGGCGCGTTCCTCGCGCCGGTAGCCCACCGAGGCCGAGGGAAACCCCAGCGCGGGCACGACGAAGCGCAGCACCCGATTGTGGTCGGGCAACTGGTTGATCGCGTCCACGGTGGCCCGCGACATGAGCCGGAAGTCGCCGGCGTCGCGCTGCGCCGAGGTACCCGAGATCCGCCGGATCATCGAGTAGAACGCCCGGGCGCTCGTCCGCTTGAACACCGAGTCGCTCGAACGGTCGTTGCGGACGCCGTAGACGACGTCGACCTGGTCGTCGCGCGCGATGTCGAGCATCTGTCCGATGACCTCGGGCGGGTCCTGCAGGTCGGCGTCGATCGTCACGACGTGCTCGCCTCGGGCCAGGGCCAGACCCGCCGAGATGGCGGCCTGGTGCCCGGAGTTGGCCCTCAGCCGCACGACGCGCACCTCGGACCATTCGCGCGCCAGTTTGGTCAACAGCGCCGGGGTGAGGTCGGTGCTGCCGTCGTCGACGCAGAGGACCTCGTATGCCGTGTCGAGGGCGTCGAGCACGGGGCGCAACCGGTCGGCGAAGAGGGGCAGGACCTCCTGCTCGTCGTACATCGGCACGACGACCGACAACTGCACACTCATGACACCAGGGTACGGTCGCCGCTGTACCTCGGCGGTGTGCCGCGCTGGCCTATCCCATGAGCCCGGAGCCCCCATGAGCGCGACGAGCCGCGCTGGGACGCAGAGGATCCGCGCTGGGACGCAGAGGATCCGCGCTGGGACGCAGAGGATCCGCGCTGGGACGCAGAGGATCCGCGCTGGGACGCAGAGGATCCGCGGCATACCGGTCCAATGGCGGCGGGCGAACGGCCACCCGCTACCATGTCCCCATGTCCGCGAGTGTCCTGCCTGCCCTCATCCGGGCCGAAGAGGCCCACCGTCAGTTGCCGATGCCCGCCTGGCTCTACGGGGTGCTCGCCATGGCCGCCTTCCTGCTCCTGCTCGGGCTGCTGTGGTCCTTCCGCGGCACGGCCTACAAGATCCGCGACCGGCACGCGCCGGGCGCCGGGGGGCACCACTGAGCCAGCGCCTCGGCGTGATGGGGGGCACGTTCGACCCTATCCACCACGGCCACCTCGTGGCCGCGAGTGAGGTGCAGTCCCTGTACCAGCTCGACGAGGTCGTCTTCGTCCCCACGGGTCAGCCCTGGCAGAAGGCCGGCACGGGTGTGAGCCCGGCCGAGGATCGTTACCTCATGACCGTCGTCGCGACGGCATCCAACCCGCACTTCACGGTGAGCCGGGTCGACATCGACCGGCCCGGCCCGACCTACACCATCGACACGCTGCGCGACCTGCACCGGGAACGCCCCGATGCGCAGCTGTACTTCATCACCGGTGCCGACGCTCTCGCGCAGATCGTCACGTGGAAGGACGTCGACGAATTGTGGCAGCTGGCCCACTTCGTCGGGGTGACCCGTCCTGGGCACGTGCTGTCCGACTGGGGTCTGCCGGCCGACCGGGTCACCCTTCAGGAGGTCCCCGCGATGGCCATCTCCTCGACCGACTGCCGCCAACGGGTCGGCGCCGGCGAGCCCGTGTGGTACCTCGTGCCCGACGGGGTCGTGCAGTACATCACCAAGTACCGGCTGTACCGAGAGGGACAGGGTGTCCGCTCCTGAGAGCGCCCGGCGGCTGGCCAAGGTCGCCGCCGAGGCTGCCGTCGACAAGATCGCCCAGGATGTCGTCGCCATCGACGTCTCGGAGCAGTTGGCCCTGACCGACGTCTTCGTCATCGCCTCGGCGAACAACGAGCGTCAGGTGGGTGCCATCGTCGACGAGGTCGAACGACGCCTGGCCGAGCAGGGCGTCAAGGCCCTGCGTCGCGAGGGCGAACGCGACGGGCGGTGGGTGCTCATCGACTTCGGCGATCTCGTCGTGCACGTCCAGCACGAACAGGAGCGGGCCTTCTACCAGCTCGAACGGCTCTGGCGGGACTGCCCGACCGTCGACCTCGACGCCGTCGCGTCGGTGCCGCGTCCGCTGGCGGCCGGTCCGCGGCCCGGCGTCGCTGCCGGCGATGCCGATTCGGCCTGATGCCCACTCGACACAGCGGGTTCCCCGCGGCGTCGGTGCGCCGGCTCGTGCTCGTCCGGCACGGGCAGACCGCGTGGAACGCCACCCGCCGCGCCCAGGGTCACGCCGACATCGGGCTCGATGAGACGGGGCACGCCCAAGCCACGGCGGCGGCGCCGTACCTCGCGGCCCTGCGTCCGGCCCGGCTGTGGACCAGCGACCTCTCCCGCGCGAGCCAGACCGCGGCATACGTCGCGGACCTGCTCGGGATCCCGGCGGAGCCGGACCCGCGGCTGCGCGAGTACTCGGTGGGGGAACGGTCCGGGCTCACCCGCGCGCAGTTCTCGGAACGCTTCCCGCTGGAGTATGCCGCGTGGGAGCGCGGGGACGAGACGGTGCTCGTCGCCGGGGCCGAGTCGACCGACGATGTGCTGGGCCGGATGGTGCCGGCGCTGCGGGAGATGCTCGGGTCCTTGGCCGAGGGGCAAACCGGGATGGTCGTCACCCACGGCGCGTGTCTTCGGGCGGCCATGCTCGAGGTGCTCGGGCTCGGGCAGTCGAGCGACGCCGCGTTCGCGACGATGGGCAACTGCACGTGGACGACGCTGCAGGAGACCGAGTTCGGCGGTGGGTTGCGGTTGGCGGGGTACAACGTCGGGGTGGCGCATGCTGTGGGGGTGGGCCCGGCGTCCTCGGCGGGTGGCCAGTCGCCGGATGACGAGTCTGCGGTTGGTGAGTCGGCGGATGATGAAGCGGGGGACGAGGAGGCGCCCGAGGGTGCCCCGCTGCACACTCGGGCCGCCGGGGGCGTGGACGGGGCCCGTGGGGCCGAGTGACCCGGCCGGTGGGCGGTCGGTGAGCGGGCCGCCGTCAGTGGCGTGGACGGGGCCCGCGGGGCGGGTGATCCGGCCGGTGGGCGGCCGGTGAGTCCCCGGGGCATGGGCGTCGGCGACTGTCGCCGGGTGATTTCCGTTGGCGCGGGGCCTTGGCTAAGATTTGGGGGTTGCCCGGGCACTCTCGGGCGGCGGGGCTGTGGCGCAGCTGGTAGCGCACCTCCATGGCATGGAGGGGGTCAGGGGTTCGAGTCCCCTCAGCTCCACCAACAGGTGGGCCACGTCCGCCGCGCTTGAACCACACCACTGCGGACTGATCCGATCCGGCGTGTCCGCCGTCGCGGTGCAGGGGTGGCCTTGCCGAGCCGAACGAGGTCGTCCGAGCCGAACGAGGTCGTCCGAGCCGAACGAGGTCGTCGGATGGCGGCCGAGAACCAGGTGCGGAGGACGTCCGGCTCAGACGTGGAGACCGCGACGCGCCCGGACCGCGCCCGCGTGCCCAGCCCCCTGAATGGAGGCGAAGCGTTGCTTCGAGGCCCGTGAAGCAGCACTTTGGCACCTCTCGCGCGCGGACGGGACGCTCTCCACGGCTGAGGGCCGTCGTGGGTGCCGGGCCTTCGGCTGGTGAGTGGAGCGGAGGTGTCGCTTCTGCCCTCGTAAAACACCACTTCGCCTCCAGTCGCGCATGGGAGAACGGCTCGCAGGGGCAGCGGTGAGAACGGCTCGCAGGGGCAGCGGTGAGAGCGGCTCGCAGGGGCAGCGGTGAGAGCGGCTCGCAGGGGCCGCGGTGAGAACGGCTCGCAGGGGCCGCGGTGAGAACGGCTCGCAGGGGCCGGGGCGAGCGCGTCTCAGCCGGGCGGAATAGTGCGTCTCAGCCAGGCGGAATACCGACCATTTCGGCGCTGACCTTCCAGAGCCGCCGGGCCGCGTCGAGATCACGAGCCCGGGCCGCTGGTTCGCGCCGCTTGCTGTCGGCGAAATACGCCCCGGTGACGTCGGCGACGTCGGGCGAGGACGCGAGGTACACCGCCGTCGTCGCGGCCCGCTCGGGGCTGCGCATCAACGGTCTCACGAGTGGCATGCCCAAGCGCATCATCAGGGACGGGTCCTCGGCGGCGAAGCCGGAGCGCACCACCCCGGGATGCATGGCGTTGGCGGTGACCCCTTGGCCGGCTGTCCGCCGGGCTAGCTCGACGGTGAACAGCACGTTCGCGAGCTTGGACTGGTTGTAGGCCCGTTGCCCCGAGTAGCCCTTCGCCCCGCCGAGGTCCTCAAAGTCGATCCGGCCCAGCGCGTGGGCGGCGGAGGACACCGTGACCACCCGGGCCGGCGCACTCTCACGCAGCCGAGGCAGCAGCAGGTGGGTGAGCAGGAACGGGGCGAGGTGGTTGACCGCGAAGGTGTGCTCGAATCCGTCGACCGTGACCCGGCGGGTCGCCCAGACGCCGCCCGCGTTGTTGACCAGCACGTCCAGACGTGGGTATGCCGCGGTGACCTCGTCCGCGAGTCGACGCACCTGAGCGAGGTCGGAAAGGTCGGCAACGTGCCCGCCGAGGGACCCCTCGGGGGCCGCCGCGCGGAGCCGGCCGACGACGGCCTCGGTGCGCTCGGGGTTTCGGCCGACGACGCCGACGTGGGCGCCGAGCCGCGCAAGGGCCTCAGCCGTGGCCAGGCCGATCCCGTTCGTCGCTCCGGTCACCAAGACCGTACGGCCCGACATCGACAGGGTCGTCATCGCGCCCTCGCGACGCCGGCGGCCGACGGGGTCGGCGAGCAGATACGGGCGAGTATGCCGCTCAACGGGTCCTCCTGGTTACGCCGAGTCATCCCGCTCCACGGTAGCCGACGAGTCCGGCGGCGTGCGGTGTCGAATCCGGGGCCGGCGGGCCCCCGGGCCGCCGGGCCGGCAGACCGGCTGGGGCTCGGCTCGGGGCACGTGCCTCAGGGGACGTCGATGGTGACCACGGCGACCGTGGCGGCGTCGGTCGGCTGCCCCGCCGTGTCCGCGGACACCGCCCGGGAGACGCACGCGCACAGCTGGTGACCGGCCGCGTGCTCGCGAGGGCTAAGGAACACGTCCCGGTGGTCCAGGCGTCCCTCGACACCGAGCACCGGCACGAGACACAGGCCGCATTCGCCCTTACCGCAGTCCGACATCACCTGCACCCCAGCCCGAGCGAGCGCGTCGAGCATCGAGGTGTGTTCCTCGACGGTGACCTCGACACCGAGCCGCGGCACCCGCACGACGAAGGGCTCCGGGGCGAACGAGCCGCTGTTGCCGAACGTCTCGAACCGCAAGTTCGTCGCCGGCAGGCCCCGGAGCGCCCAGCCCTCGCGCACGGCATCCATGAGCGGGATCGGCCCGCAGAGGTAGAGCTCGGTCGACGCGGCCTGCCCGGCGATCTCGTCGAGTAGGGCGTCGACGTCGACGCGGGTTCCCTCGTCGGCGACGTGCACGCGTAGCCGGTCGCCGTGGTCGGCGGCGAGCCGGTCGAGATAGGCCATCGCGGCGCGGGATCGGCCGGCGTAGATGAGGGTGTAGTCGGCCCGGCGCGCGCGCAGGGCCGCGGCCATTGCCGCGATCGCCGTGATCCCGATGCCGCCGGCGACCAGCACGTACCGCTGCGCCCCGACGCCGAGCGGGAAGTTCTGCAGCGGCCGGCTGACCTCGATCCGCGATCCGGCGGCGAGGTCGGTGATGTACCTCGATCCGCCTCGGCTGGTGGCAGACCGGTGCACGCTCAGGGCGATCCGCCGACCGTCCTCGCTGGTGTCGACGACGCTGTAGGACCGGATGTCGGGACGCCCGTCGACGGACACCCGCACGTCGAGATGCGCGCCAGGGGGGACCCGACGCGGGTATGCCGGGTCGGCAGGTTCGAGGACGACGCGGTGGACGTCGGTGGCGACGAGGTCCGTGGCGACGACCGTTGCGGCACACCAGGTGTGCTCGCCGACGACGGCCATCGCGTCAGCCCTGGGTCTGCTCGGCGGCGAGCATCGTCTCGATGATCCGCCGGGCCCACATGCCGCCGAGGTCGATGTTGAGGCTGTAGAACTCGTGGCCGGGGTTGGCGAGGATGGCTTCCTGCTGGGCGGCGAACACCGCCTCGTCCTCGCCGAAGACCCCGTGCACGCCCTCGCGCAGTTGGGTCGTGATGAGCTGGCTGTCGAGGCGGTAGTTGCGCATGAACGCCCAGAAGTAGTGGCTCGTCGTGTCGGTCTCGGGCGTCATCGTGTTCATCACGTACCCGTTGACGCCCTGGCTGCGGTCGCCCTCCGGGGCCCCCGTGCCGGCCTTGGCCACCCCGACGTCGATGCAGATCGTCGCGGGCGCCTCGAAGCGGATGATCTGCCACCGGTCGACCTTGCCCTGGAAGTCAGGGAACTTGTCGCGGATGTTCTTGAGCCAGAACGGCGGCGGGTCGATGCCGCGCATCCACCGGGTGACCGTGACGGTGCGCTCGTCGTGGGTGACGTTGAACTCGGCGTCGCTGAGCTCGGCCTGGCCGATGCTCGATGAGTGGACGAACTCCTCGTGGGTGAGGTCCATGAGGTTGTCGACGATGAGCTGGTAGTTGCACCGGGCCGGGATGAGCTTGCCGTCCCCAGCCCACTCGGGGGAGTCCATCTGGTGCATGTCGGGGACGAGGTCCGGGTCGGCGAGGTCGGGGTCCCCGGGCCACACCCAGACGAAGCGGTGCCGTTCGACGGTGGGGTAGGACGGCACCGCGGCGCTGGGGTTGATCGTCTCCTGCGCCGGCATGAACGTGCAGCGCCCGGCCGGGTTGAACCGCAGCCCGTGGTAGGGGCACTGGACCTCGTCGTCGCCGACGAGCTTGCCCATGGACAGCGGCGCGAGGCGATGCCAGCAGGCGTCGGCGAGCGCGACCGGTCGGCCCGAGCGGGTGCGGTAGAGGGCCATCGGCGTCGTGGCGATCCGGCGCGACAGCAGACCTTTCGCGGTGACCTCGTGGTCCCATGCCGCGGCATACCAGGCGTTGCGGGGGTGCCCGAGGATCGTCGCGGTCATGCTCGGGCGGGCGGCGTCGGTCACTGCGGCCTCCTGACGGGTCGACGGATGCCTATGGAGATAGGGAGTGAGGTGAGGCTAGACTACCTATCACCATAGGGATCGGCAAGGGGCAGGTGGGGAACCCGTCGGGCGGCCCGCCCGGCCGTGAGTCGCCGGAGGCACCGAGCTGGCCCCGCGCGGAAAGGAGTGCCGGTGAGCCTGCGCTACGCCCTCATCGCGCTGCTGACCGCCGAGCCGATGACGGCCTACGAGGTCTCCAAGCAGTTCGGCGCGTCGGTGGCCCACGTGTGGCACGCGCCCGATTCGCAGATCTACCCGGAGCTGCGCCGGATGGCCGAGGCCGGGCTGGTCAGCGTGACCCGGGTGCCCGGTGGACCCGGCGGGGGGAAGAAGCGGTATGCCGTGACCGAGACCGGGCGAGCCGCGTTGCGCGAGTGGATGAACACGCCGGCGCCCACGACGAACCCTCGCGACCCGCAGTACCTTCGGGCGGCATACCTCGACTGGGCCGACCCGGGCTCGGCACGGGGCTTCCTGCGAGCCCACCGCGACCATCACCTCGCGCAGGCCCAGTTGCTCGAGGCGGTGCTGGCCAGCCAGCTCGACGGCACCCACCCGACGCTCGTCGCCCGCTTCCGGCACGTCCCGCCCGAGGAGCGCGCGCGCATCGTCGCGATCCGGGCCTACGCCTTCCAGGGGCTGATCGACCGGGCGCGGCTCGAGGTGGCCTTCGCCGAACGCGGCTTGGCGTTGCTTGACGACCTCGACGGGATCACGCCGACGAGTCCGGGGCCGCGCCGTCCACACCCTCGGGGCCAAAGCGGGCCATGAACCGGTCGGGGTCCACCACGCGGCGGTGGATCTCGCCGCGAGCCAACTCGTCGTCGTCGTCGTCGAGCGCCGTGACGTGGAAAATGAGGCGGCGCCCGTCGTTGACCGGCTTGGCACACGTGACGCGGACGTGCGTGCCGACTGGGCTGCCTTTGAGGTGCTCGACCTTGACGAGTGTGCCGACAGTGGTCTGTCGAGTCGTGATGCTCGCCTTGGCGACGGTGTAGGCCGCGCGCTCGAGCCAGTTGATGAGTCTGGGCGTCGCGAGAACCGCCAAGTCCCCACTGCCCAGACGGGCGGCCGTGTCGCCGTCCGTCACGGTGTACTCGAACGTCTCCAGTGCCATGACGTCGAGTCTAGGCTCGCGGCGCCGGAGGTGGCCGGGCTGGAGCCGGCCGGGGTGACCAACGGCATACCGACGCACGCGGGCTCGCGACTGAGCTCGGCGCCGACGAGGGCTTCCGGGGCGGTGCGATACCCTGAGCCGGTGACCCGGTGCCTGCTCCTTGGCCCACCGCGCTGACGTGCCTGCTCAGCGCGGATCCCCTCCTGCGTGAGGGGATTTCCCATGTCAGGGCCCGAGTCACCACGAGACGAGCGCGAGAGAACACGATGACCGACGAGACGCCGTTCCGCTACACCGCCGACGTGGCCGAGCGCATCGAGCTGGCCTGGCAGGACCGCTGGGAGCAGACCGGTGCGTACCGGGCCCCCAACCCCGCGGGGCCTTGGGCCGACCCTGCGGCCGTCGCCGCATTGGGCCCCAAACTGCTCGTCCTCGACATGTTCCCCTACCCGTCCGGCGCCGGCCTGCACGTCGGCCACCCCCTGGGCTACATCGCCACCGACGTCGTCTGTCGCTACCACCGGATGCTCGGGCGCAACGTCCTACACGCCCTCGGCTACGACGCGTTCGGCCTGCCGGCCGAGCAGTATGCCGTGCAGACCGGCCAGCACCCGCGCAAGACGACCGAGGACAACATCGTCATCATGCGGCGGCAGTTGCGCCGACTCGGCCTCGGCTTCGACGAGCGACGTTCTTACGCGACGATCGACGAGGACTACTACCGCTGGACCCAGTGGATCTTCACCCAGATCCGCGAGGCCTGGTACGACCCGGAGGCGGTGCGACCCGACGGGTCGCGGGGGGCCGCCCGGCCCATCGCCGAGCTCGTCGCTCAGCTCGATGCCGGTGAGCGTGACGTGATCTCGGACAAGGGAAATGCCTGGGCGGACCTCGACGCTCTCGAGCGGGCCCGGGTGCTCGACGCGCATCGGCTCGCCTATCCCTCGCTCGCACCGGTGAACTGGTGTCCGGGCCTGGGCACCGTGCTGTCCAACGAAGAGGTCACCAACGAGGGGCGTTCGGAACGGGGCAACTTCCCGGTCTTCCGGCGCGACCTGCGCCAGTGGATGATGCGCATCACCGCATACGCCGACCGCCTCGCCGACGACCTCGACCGGATCGACTGGCCCGAAAAGGTCAAGATCATGCAGCGCAACTGGATCGGTCGATCCGTGGGTGCGACGGTGACCTTCCCGGTCCGCACGGCCGCCGGGACGTCGGCGGGGATCGAGGTGTTCACCACCCGGCCGGACACGCTATTCGGAGCGACGTTCATGGTCCTGGCCCCCGAACACCCCCTCGTCGACGACCTTGTGCCGCAAGGGGATTGGCCTGTCGAGACCATCCCTGTGTGGAAGGGATCCGGCGCCGCAGACTCCCCGGCCGCCGCGGTCGCGGCATACCGTCGTGCCGCGTCCCGCAAGTCCGAGGTCGAGCGGCAGGCCGAGGGTAAGGACAAGACCGGTGTCTTCACAGGCGCGTACGCGACGAACCCACTGACCGGTGGGTCGATTCCCGTCTTCGTCGCCGACTACGTGCTCATGGGCTACGGCACCGGGGCGATCATGGCCGTGCCCGCACACGACGAGCGCGACTACGAGTATGCCGCCGCATTCGGGCTGCCCATCATCGACGTCGTGCGCCCCATTGACCGGCCCGCATGGCCGGGCTCGGTGGCCGAGGGGCGGGCCTACGTCGGCGACGGCGTCGCCACCAACTCCGCCAACGACGAGGTGTCTCTCGACGGGCTGCCCGTCGCCGAGGCCAAGGCGAGGATCACGGCATACCTGCTCGACAGGGGCATCGGACGCGCGACGGTGACCTATCGGCTGCGCGACTGGCTGTTCAGCCGCCAGCGCTACTGGGGTGAGCCCTTCCCCGTCGTCTACGACGAGGACGGCGTGGCTCACTCGCTTCCGGACGACATGCTGCCGCTGACGCTGCCGGACGTCCCCGACTACTCGCCGAAGACGTACGACCCGGACGACGCGGCGAGCGAACCCGAGGCGCCGCTGTCGCGGGCCACGGACTGGGTCGACGTCGAGCTCGACCTCGGTGACGGCCGCGGCGTGCGCCGCTTTCGCCGGGAGACGAACACGATGCCCAACTGGGCCGGATCCTGTTGGTACTACTTGCGGTATCTCGATCCGTCGAACACCGAGTCGATCGTCGCCCCGGAGAACGAGCGGTACTGGATGGGGGCGTACCCGACGCCCGTGCCCGGCGCGCCGGAGGGCAGCCGTGACCCCGGCGGCGTCGACCTCTACGTCGGCGGCGTCGAGCACGCCGTGCTCCACCTGCTCTACGCGCGGTTCTGGCACAAGGTCCTCTACGACCTCGGCCACGTCTCCAGCGAGGAGCCGTTCCGGAAGTACTTCGCCCAGGGGATGATCCAGGCTCCGGCCTTCACCGACCCACGGGGGCAGTACGTCCCGGCCGACGAGGTCGTCGAATCGCCGGGAGCGCACGGCGCCGAGCCGACCTTCGTCCGGGCCGGCGAGCCGGTCACCCGGGAGTTCGGCAAGATCGGCAAGTCGCTGAAGAACATGGTCAGCCCGGACGAGATGTACCAGGCGTACGGGGCCGACACGTTCCGGATCTACGAGATGTCGATGGGCCCCTTGGACCTGTCGAAACCATGGGAGACGCGGGCTGTCGTGGGGTCCTTGCGGTTCCTGCAACGGTTGTGGCGCAACGCCGTCGACGAAGTGACCGGGGATCTGCGGGTCGTCGACACCGAGCCGGCCGCGGCCCTCGTCGCGCTGCTGCACCGGACTATCGCCGGGGTGCGCGAAGACTACGAAGGGCTGCGTTTCAACACGGCGATCGCCAAGCTCATCGAGCTCAACAACGCGGTGACGAAGCTCGATGCGCCGCCGCGCTCGCTCGTCGAACCCCTCGTGCTCATGCTCGCCCCAGTCGCTCCGCACATCGCCGAGGAGCTGTGGGCCCGGCTAGGCCACGAGGGCGGCGTCGTGCGGGCACCGTTCCCGGTCGCCGACCCCGCGTTGGCCGCCGACGAGAGGGTGACCTGCGTCGTGCAGATCAAGGGCAAGGTCCGCGATCGGGTGGAGGTTGCGGCCGACATCACCGAGGCGGATCTGCGCGACCTCGTCCTGGCGCGGGACAAGGTCCGCACCGCGACTGCCGCGGGGATCCGCACCGTCGTCGTGCGTCCGCCGCATCTCGTCAACGTCGTCCCGATCTAGCGTCAGGAGCAGGGCATGAGCGTCGCCGTCGTCACCGACTCCACGGCATACCTGCCCCCGGAGCTCGTCGCCGGGGCACCGGGGTATCTCGGCGTCGTTCCGCTGCATGTCGTCATCGGCGGTCGCGAGCACCGCGAGGGTGTCGACGTCAACCTCGCCGACCTCGCGGCGGCACTGCGCGGCTTCCGGCCGGTGACGACGTCGATGCCGGCGCCTCAGGACTTCCTCAACGCGTATGCCGCGGCCGTCCACGCCGGTGCCAGCGGCATCGTCTCCGTCCACATTTCGGGCGAGTTGTCCGGCACGTGTTCGGGGGCCGCCCTGGCGGCGCAGCAGGCGTCGGTGCCCGTCGTCGTCGTCGACTCACGCACGATCGGCATGGCGCTCGGGTACGCCGTCCTCTCGGCCTGCGAAGCTGCGGCTGCCGGCGAGGAGGCCGATGCCGTTGCGGCAGTGGCACATTCGCGGGCCGCCGAGGCCACGGTCGACTTCTACGTCGACACGCTCGAGCACCTGCGCCGAGGAGGCCGGATTGGCGCCGCGTCGGCCATGGTCGGCTCGGCGCTGGCGATCAAGCCCATCCTCGCGGTGCGGGAGGGGCGAATCGAACCCGTGGAGAAGGTCCGCACCTCGGCCCGCGCCTTCGCCCGGCTCGTCGAATTGGCCGTGACGGCCGGCGGGGCCGCCGGCGCGCGCGGGGTGGACCTCGCCGTGCAGCACCTCGACTCCGCCGAACGGGCCCACGATTTGGCCGGGATGCTGCGCGCGCGGGTGCCCGGGGTGCGCGACGTCGTCGTCGGGGAGCTCGGCGCCGTGGTGGGTGCACACGTGGGCCCGGGCACGGTGGCCGTCACCGTCTCACCACGTCCGCAACAGGCGCGGTAAGCGAGGGGTTATGCGGGTGCAGGACCTGACGCTCGGGGCCCCCTGGGGCCTCGAGCTCGTCGGTGTCGCCGTCGCGGCCTTCATGCTGGGTTCGATCAACCCGGCGTTGATCGTCGCGCGGTGGCTCGGCCGGGACCTGCGCGGCTCCGGTTCGGGCAACCCGGGGGCGACGAACGCCGGCCGAGTGCTCGGCGTCCGGTGGGGCGTGCTCGTCGGCGTCCTCGACGTCGCGAAGGGCTTCGTGCCGGCATACCTGGCGATGCTCCTGCCGCCGCACGATCGCATTCAGGGGTACGTGGCCGGGCTGGCCGCGGTGCTCGGTCACGCGTACTCGCCGTTCCTGCGCGGGCGGGGCGGGAAGGCCGTGGCTACCGCGCTCGGGGCGGTCCTGGCCGTCCATCCGGTCCTGGCGGCCGTCCTCGTCGTGCTCTTCGGGGCGGTCGTGGCGACCACTCGGTATGTGGCCTTCGGTTCGGTCGCCGCAGCGGTGGGGATGGTGGTGGCCGGGATCGGGGCCGGCCTCGGCTGGTGGGGAGGCGGCGACTGGTGGACCTGCGCGTGGACCAGCCTGCTCGGGCTCATGGTGATCTGGCGACACCGGCGCAATCTGCGCGCCTGGCGAACCCGCTCTCGGCGCCGCCCGTCCACACCTCGCTGACCGTTCGTCACACCGTCCACAGGACGTGTGGGGACGGGTGAGGGTCAGGCTCGGGCTTCCTACCGTGCCGGTATGCCGCGCAGCGCACCTTCGGACGACCAGCTGGTCGAACGCATCCGTGCGGTGCTGCGCGGCCCTGAGCCCTTGTCTGCCGCGCCGTCGGGGGTGGGGTGGGTGCCACCTGATCCCGCCTCGGGGGCCGGTCCGAGGGGTGGCCCGCCTCGGGCCCATTCGCCTGGAAGCGCAGCTCGGGTGCACGGGGGCGAGGGCGCTGGCGACGGCGAGGGCGCTGGGCGACCCCGTCGACCGGATCGACCGGATCGACCAGGTCGCCGGGGCTCGGGGTCGGTCTCCCCACGGGTCCTCGAGCTGCCCGTGTTCCTTCGCCTGGCCCGGCTCGAGGTGCGGGGGCGGGCGGTCCTCGGTCTGGTGGTGATTGCCCTGCTCGCCGGGGTCGTGCTGACCCTGCGGGTGGCCGCCGCCTCCCGGGCGGCCGAGCCGACGGACGTCGGCCCTTCGATCCGATCTCCGGTTGTCGGCCGCAGCGTCCCCCCGGCGTTCACGGGCCGTGCCTCGCCGGCGGAGCCGGGCGATGGGTCCGGGCCCGCCACGCCGGTCGGGTCCGCCACGAGCGGGGCAGTGCCACAGGTGGTCGTCCATGTCGTCGGGCAGGTCGCCCACCCCGGAGTGGTCCGGCTGCCATCCGGCGCTCGGGTCCTCGACGCTGTCGACCGGGCCGGCGGGGCGTTGGCCGACGCCGACCTGCGCCGGATCAACCTCGCCCGAGTCCTCGCCGACGGCGAGCAAGTGTTCGTGCCGTCGCCGTCGGATCCCGCCGAGCCGTCCGGCCCGTCGACGGTCGGTTCGCGTGCTTCGGGGAGCGCCGGTTCGTCCCCGGCGGGCTCGCCGACTCGGGTCAATCTCAACACCGCGGACCTCGCGACGCTGGACTCGCTACCCGGTGTGGGTCCGGTTCTTGCGCAACGGATTCTCGACTGGCGGACAGGGCATGGGCGATTCACGTCGATCGACGAACTGGGGGAGGTGAGCGGGATCGGGACGAAGCTGCTGGCCGAGATCGCCCCTCGAGTGACGCTGTGAGCGGTGGCCGGCGGGGTGCTGAGGACAGCCGGCCGTCGGGCGAGCCTGTCGAGGCGGACCGGGGCGCCGATGACGGGCTTGCCGATGGTGGGCCGGCGGTGGGCACAGGTCCCGGCCTGGACCTCAGGCTGATCGTGCCGGCGCTGGCGGCGTGGGCTGTGGTCTTCGTCCTGCTCTGGTCAGGGGCGTCGGCAGCCGTGACGCTCGTCGTCGTCGCCGTCAGTCTTGTGGGGGCCGTCGTCGCGCAGTGCGTCGGGGCGCGAGGCGTGAGGCGGTTGCGGGGGATGCTCGCGACAGTCGGGGTCCTCGTCGCTCTCGCGACGATGGCACTGTGGGCGCACGGTGCCGCCCGGACCGCGGGTTTGCTTGTCGACCTCGCCGCAGACGGGGCGACGGTGACCGTCGAAGGAACGGTGAGCGCCGACCCGCGTCCGCTGCCCGGCCGAAAGGGCGCGGCCGAGCCGCAGGTACGCGTCATGGTGCACCTGCTCGTCGATCGCATCACCGGACGGGGTGAATCCGCATCCGCTTCGACCCCAATCCTCGTGATCGGCGACGAGCGGTGGGCGGCGCTGCAGTGGCAGCAGCGTGTACGCGCGGTCGGTCGGCTCGTGCCGGCGGCGCCTGGCGATGAGGTGGTGGCCGTCCTTCGACCGACAGGATCAGCGCAGCTCGTCGACGAACCCGGCGCCGTGGCACAGGCAGCGGCCTTCGTCCGAGCTCGATTCCGACAGGCCACCGCGCGGCTGCCCCCGGACGCCGCGGGGCTCGTGCCAGCTCTCGTCGTCGGGGACACCAGCGCCACTCCGCCCGAGCTCACCGAGGCGATGCTCGCCACCGGGTTGAGCCACCTGTCCGCGGTCAGCGGCTCGAATATTGCCATCGTTGCGGCCACCGCGCTGTTGGGGTGCCGCGCATTGGGAGTGCGGCGGCGCTGGCGTCCAGCGCTCGTCCTGGTCGTCCTCGCGGGATTCGTCGTGTTGGCGCGTCCTGAGCCGAGCGTCCTGCGGGCCACCCTCATGGGGGTGGTCGGCCTGCTCGGCCTCGGGGTCTCGCGTCGTCGCACCGGCCTGCCGGCACTTGGCGCGGCCGTTGTGGCCCTGCTCGTGTGGGACCCCTGGCTGGCCCGCTCGTACGGGTTCGCCCTGTCCACGCTGGCGACACTGGGCCTGCTCGTGCTCGCCGGACCCTGGGGCGCAGCTCTCGGCCGGCGGCTACCCCGCCGCCTGGCCGGATGGGGCCCGGTGATCGCCGTCCCGATCGCGGCCCAGGCGATGTGCGCACCGGTCCTCGTCCTGCGCCAGGGGTCGGTGTCGCTGGTCTCGATCCCCGCCAACCTGCTCGCCGAACCCCTGGTGGCACCGACCACGATCGGCGGGGTCCTCGTCGCCGGAGTATCGGTCGTGTCGGTCGAGGCCGGCTCGGTGCTCGCCTGGGCGGCGGCCCTTCCCGCCCTCGGTATCGGGCAGATCGCCCGAGGGGGAGCGCGCCTGCCGTGGGGTGAGCTGCCGTGGCCGGCAGGTGCGCCCGGCGCCTTCGCGTTGGCCGGGCTACTCGCCGGGCTGGTGGTGTCGGGCCCGTGGGCGCGGCATCGAATGCGCTCCGCGCCGCTGGTCGCGGCCGGGGTGGGTGTGCTGCTCGTCGCCCTCGCGGTGCCCACTCGCGACGTGGCCTGGCCGCTGCCCGGCTGGCAGATCGTCATGTGCGACGTGGGACAGGGCGATGCCCTGGTGTTGCCGACCCAATCGGGGCGAGGAATCCTCGTCGACACCGGGCCCGACCCCACTCTGGTGGTCGCGTGCCTCGATCGGCTGGGCATCGAGGTCCTCGACGCCGTCATCCTCACGCACTTCCACGCCGACCACGTGGACGGGCTCGTCGGCGTGCTGCGTCGCGGCGGCGTCCGGCAGGTGTTCACCTCCCCGGTCGCCGAGCCGGCATACGAGGCGGACCACGTGCAGGCGCAGGCCGCGGCGTTCGGGGTGCCCTCGACGCCGCTCTACGCCGGAGACGAACTGACGTGGGGGACAGTGCGCGCGCGGGTCTGGTGGCCGGCTCGCGTGCTCCATGAGGGATCGGTGCCGAACAACGCCTCACTCGTGCTGGCCGTCGACACCGCCGGGACGCGCGTTCTCATGCTCGGTGACGTGGAGCGAGACGCGGCCGCGGCCGTCCTGGCTACGCTGCGGCGCGATCCCGAGATGGCCGGCCAGGTCGACGTCGTCAAGGTGGCCCATCACGGGTCGGCCAACAGGCTCGACGACCTGTATGCCGTGGCCGCGGCGCCGGTCGGGCTCATCAGCGTGGGGGTCGACAACGACTACGGGCACCCGGCGGCATCCACCCTCGGCGTGCTCACGACGATGGGGTACCGCCTCGAGCGCACCGACCTGGACGGGGATGTCGCGGTGGCTCGATCGGCCGACGGCGCGCTGCTCGTCGCGCACCGGGGGAGATGACCGGGTCTGCGGCCGGTGCGACGCTCGGCGAGCAGCGGCTCGGGGCCGGCGGCCGGCGCCACGCTCGGCGAGCGGCGTGAGCGGCTCCGGGGCCGGCGCCATGCTCGGCGAGCGGCGTGAGCGGCGTGAGCGGCTCCGGGGCCGGCGGCGAAGGTCGTGAGGGGTCAGGCGCGAGCCGTCGAGGCCCCCCGCCGGCTGAGGTCGGAGCACGCCAGGCAAACCCGCTCGGGGACCAGGCCGGCCTTCATGAGCCGGGCGAACACCACACACCCGACGCAGATGCCGGCCGCGGCCTCGAGCGCCGGGAAGACCACCATGAGAGCGCCGAGGGCGAACGTTGCCGTCGCGGCGGAAGCGGAACCCGTCAGCCCGGCCACGACCGCGGTCGCCGTCGCCGCCGTGGTGAGCACCGCGCCGATGCCGGCGGCGAAGCGCTTGGGCGGTCCGGGCGTCGGTCGCGGCGCCACGGGCACCCGCGGACGCACCCAGCGCAGCACGCCCCGGGCGATCGGGCTGAGCGCCGGGCCTGCGGCCACCCGAGCGAGGAAATCCACCGCCAACGCGGCATACCACCACCACTGTCCGGTGACCAGGCCGACGATCCCGACGATCAGCACGACGGCGGCGACGAGCCGAACGGTGACCTCGTCGACGACGTCGGGGTATCCGAGGATGCGCATGCCGACATTATGCGCGAGATAACGTCGAGTTATCCCTTGGGTCCCGCCATCCGGACCAGGGGTTCGGGGCCTTGTCGGGCGCTGTCGATGAGGGCGTCGAGAGTGGCCGCCACCGCCGGGACCCGCAGCAGGTCCGCAGTGGTCACCGCGTGGATCTGTCGGCGCGAGCGTTGCTCGAGGGTGAGGGCTGCCACGCCGGTCTCGTGGGCCGCCTCGAGGATCATGTCGGGCACCAAAGCGACGCCCAGCCCGGCCCGGACCAGGCCGAGGACGGCGACGTAGTCCTCGGTCTCGAAGGCCACCGTGGGCGAGAACCCCGCGGCGCGCGCGAGGCTGAGGAGATGCCCACGACAGCGCGGGCACCCGGCGATCCACTCCTCGTCGCGCACCAGCGCGAGATCCACCGTGGCCCGACCGGCCAGCCGATGATCCTGAGGGACGACGAGGCGCACCTCGTCTTCGAGCAGCGGGGTGATGACGAAGGCGTCGAGGTCTTCGCCGCGCCCGACGTCGGTGCCGTCGTAGGCGAACGCGACCGCCAGGTCGCACTCGCCGGCCCGGACCGCGGCCAACGATTCCGGCGGTTCGCCCTCGGAGAAGCGGACCGTCACCTCCGGGTAGCGGCTCTTGAGCAACGCCAAGGCCCGAGGGACGAGGGACGCCGACGAGGACGGAAAGGCCATCAGGCGCACGCGTCCGGACCGCAGGCCCGCGATCGCGGCGACCTGTTCCTCGGCGGCGTCGAGGGCGGCCAGCACGGTGACCGCGTGCCGCGCGAGGACCTCGCCGGCCTCGGTGAGCCGGACCTGGCGGCCGAGGCGCTCGACAAGGGCCGTGCCGGTGCGCTGTTCGAGTCGGCGGACCATCTGGGAGATCGCCGGCTGGGTGAAGCCCAGCGCGTTGGCGGCACCGGTGAAGCTGCCCTCGTCGGCGATGGCCTTGACCACGCGCAGCCCCGCGGCATCGATCATGAAGCCATCATATAACGCGACGTTATCGAATCGCCAGCAACCGCACGCCCGCTAATGCACCGGTGACTAGCGGGATCCACCGTGGCCCCCGGTCCGACGCCGCATACTGTGCGGGTGCCCGAACCGGCGTTGGACCGTCTCGCCGCCCTCGTCCGCGACGGCGCCGTCCTGGCACTCACCGGTGCCGGCATGTCGACCGATTCCGGGATCCCGGACTACCGCGGGCGCGACGGGGTCCGCCGGGTCATGCCGATGCAGTATGCCGAGTTCGTCGGGTCCAGCGGCGCCCGACAGCGGTACTGGGCGCGCAGTTTCGTCGGCTGGCAGCGGTTTTCGCAGGCCCGACCCAACCCGGGGCATCGGGCCTTGGCACGGCTGCAGCACGTCGGGCTCGTCACCGGCGTCGTTACCCAGAACGTCGATGGCCTGCATCAAGCCGCCGGGTCCACCGATGTCGTCGACCTGCACGGCTCGCTGGCGGCCGTCGTGTGCCTGAACTGTCGGGACCGCACCGAGCGCACCGCGATGCAGGTCCGGATGGAGGCGCTCAATCCAGGCTTTCATGCCGAGGTGGCCGGCGTCGCCGCCGACGGGTCGCGGGTGAGTAGCCAGATCCGGCCGGACGGCGACGTCGTGCTCGACGATGCCGCGGTGGCCCGGTTCCGCCTGCCGGTGTGCCGGCGCTGTGGCGCGGACACCCTCAAGCCCGACGTCGTGTTCTTCGGCCAGTCCGTGCCCCCGGAGCGGATCGAGCGGAGCATGGCGATGCTCGAGGGCAGTCGGGCCTTGCTCGTGCTCGGATCGTCGCTCGCGGTGATGTCGGGGTACCGGTTCGTGCGGCACGCGAGCGCTCGCGGCATCCCCGTGGCGATCCTCACGCGGGGCGCGACCCGAGGCGACGCCCAGGCGACGGTACGCCTGGACGCCGCGCTCACGCCGACGTTGGAATCCCTTGTCGCCGTAGCGGGTTCGCCCGCTGCCTGAGTGCCGATCAGACCCGGCGAAGGACCGCGGTGACCTTGCCGAGGATCGTCGCGTGGGTGCCGTCGATCGGCTGGTATGCCGGGTTGTGCGGCATGAGGGACACCGTGCCGCCCCGCCGTCGGAACGTCTTGACCGTGGCCTCGCCGTCGATCATCGCCGCGACGATGTCGCCGTTGTCCGCCGTCGGCTGCTGACGCACGACGACCCAGTCGCCGTCGCAGATCGCCGCGTCGACCATCGAGTCGCCGACCACCCGGAGCAGGAACAGCTGCCCCTCGCCGACGAGTTGGCGGGGCAACGGGAACACCTCCTCGACGAGCTCGTCGGCCAGGATCGGACCGCCGGCGGCGATCCGACCGACGACCGGGACGTAGGAGGGCGTGGGTCGGGCGTCGCCGCTGTCGGTCTCGAGGTCGTGGGCGGCCGGCGGGGTGGGCGAGGCCGAGGTGCTCCCGCGGTACCCGCGTTCGGGGGCGTCCGGGGAGACCACCTCGATGGCTCGCGGGCGGTTCGGGTCGCGGCGCAGGTAGCCCTTGCGCTCCAGGGTGGCCAGTTGATGGGCCACGCTCGACGGGCTGGTCAGGCCGACCGCCTCGCCGATCTCGCGCAGGCTCGGCGGGTAGCCGCGCCGGTCCACGGAGTTGCGGATGACCTCCAGGACCCGACGTTGGCGAACGGTCAGTCCGTCGCCGTCTCGCTCGGGCAGCTCGTGGATCTTCGCCATCGCGGCCTCCTCGGTGGATCTGTGCAGGTCAGCCGGGCTGTCGGTGGGGTCTGATGGGCTCGGCATCGTGACTCAAGGCTATGGCGTTCGAACAGGTTTGCCAAACATGTGTTCGAGGCGTGTCTCGACAACGAGCGGCTGGCGTGCTACAAATCGAACAGACGTTCCATCGCACACACGTTCGATTCGACCCGCCCGACCCGCGATGGGGACCCGACGAAGGAGGATCCGATGAGCGCAGTGGCTGCCTGGGACGTGGTTCCGGAGCAGGATCGCGCGGACCGGTCCGTCGGCCCGACCCGGCCGGGGCGATCGCACCTGCGTCTCGTGCCCTGTGAGCCGACAGCGTCGGTATGCCGTCCCGACGCCGTGGCGGGACAGCCCGCCCTACGGGGGGCGCGGCGTCGGGTGGCCCGAGCTCGGCGGACCGCCGCGCTCGTCGTGGGAGTCCTGGCCATTGTCGTCGTGGTCGGGGCGTTCGGTGCGGCGCGAGCCGGGGCGAGCGCCCCGCGGGTGGTCGTCGTCCAGGCCGGTCAGACCCTCTCGGAGATCGCCGTCCGCGAACTGCCCGACCTGCCGATGGGCACCGCGGTGGCCGAGATCCAGATCGCCAACAAGCTCAACACCTCGCACGTGCACGCCGGTCAGCAGCTGGTGATCCCCGCCGAGTAGCCGTCTGCCGGTCTCCGCGTCCGCGTCCGGCCCACCGACGGCGTCCACGCTTCGACCCCGTGGCCGCCGACCCTCTCCGGGTCAGGAGAACCGTCCGCCTCTCGCCGGAGGCGGACGGTTTTCTCGTCCGAGACCCCTTGACAGCCCTGCGTCGCCCGGGCTTAGAGTAACCACCACATCTAGTAGTTACATCGGTGTAAGTCATCCACATGTAGTCCACAAGGATGGGATACTTACCCACAGGACGTCCACACGGCAGCCCGGGTCATCCACCGTGTTGTCCACAGCGGACGTCGCCGCATCGGATCGATCACCGGGGAGGGAGGCCGACATGCACTGCCCGTTCTGCCGGCATACCGACTCCCGAGTGATCGACTCGCGCACCGCCGACGACGGTTTGGCGATCCGCCGTCGGCGGCAATGCCCGCAGTGCGGTCGGCGTTTCACGACGGTCGAGACGGCGAGCCTGTCGGTGCTCAAGCGATCGGGGGCCACCGAGCCGTTCAGTCGCGGCAAGGTCCTCGTCGGGGTCCGCAAGGCCTGTCAGGGACGCCCGGTGACCGAGGATCAACTCGCCCGGTTGGCTCAGCGCGTCGAGGAGCAGGTCCGGGCGCAGGGCAGCGCCGAGGTCGAGGCGCACGAGGTCGGCCTCGCTGTGCTCGAACCGCTGCGCGAGCTCGACGAGGTCGCCTACCTGCGCTTCGCGTCGGTCTACCGGGCCTTCGAGAGCCTCGCGGACTTCGAGGACGCGATCACCCTGCTGCGCGCCGAACGCGACGCGGCCGGGACGCCTCGGGGCAGCGCAGAGTCCGACGCCGACCCGCCCGACACCGCCCGCGACCCGGGAATCCCGGGCCCGCGGCATACCTGAGCAGCACCCCGCCACAGCCCGCCGGGCTGTCGGTGGTCGATGAGAGAGTCCAGACGCACGAGGTCATAGGGAGGCCTACAACCATGACGGAAACCGCGAACCGGTCCGGCGCCCGCCGCAAGGGCGGCAAGGGGGTCAAGGTCGAGCGCATCTCCACGACCCCGGGTGTGCACCCGTACGACGAGGTGACCTGGGAGCGGCGCGACGTCGTGCAGACGAACTGGAAGAGCGGCGAGACGATCTTCGAGCAGCGTGGCGTGGAGTTCCCGGACTTCTGGTCGGTCAACGCCGGCGCGATCGTCACGACGAAGTACTTCCGCGGCGCCCTCGGCACGCCGGCCCGCGAGCACTCGCTGCGCCAGCTCATCGACCGGGTCGTGCTCACCTACGTCAGGGCGGGCAAGGAATTCGGCTACTTCGGCTCCGACGAGGACGCCGAGCTGTTCGAGCACGAGCTGACCTACGCCCTGCTGCACCAGGTGTTCTCGTTCAACTCCCCGGTGTGGTTCAACGTCGGCACGAGTTCGCCGCAGCAGGTGTCGGCGTGCTTCATTCTCTCCGTCGACGACTCGATGGACTCGATCCTCGGGTGGTACCGCGAGGAGGGCAAGATCTTCCAGGGCGGCTCCGGTGCCGGCCTCAACCTCAGCCGGATCCGGGCCTCCAGCGAGCTGCTCTCCTCGGGGGGCACGGCCTCCGGGCCGGTGTCGTTCATGCGCGGCGCCGACGCCTCCGCCGGCACCATCAAGTCCGGGGGAGCGACCCGGCGGGCGGCCAAGATGGTCGTCCTCGACGTCGACCACCCCGATATCGAGGAGTTCATCGACACGAAGGCGCGCGAAGAGGACAAGATCCGGGCGCTACGCGACGCCGGGTTCGATATGGACCTCGGCGGCGCGGATATCGTCTCCGTGCAGTATCAGAACGCCAACAACTCGGTCCGCGTCTCCGACGAGTTCATGCGCGCGGTGGAGAACGGCACGACGTTCGGGCTGCGCGGCCGCAAGACCGGCGAGGTCCTGCGCGAGGTCGACGCCCGGTCGCTATTCGACCGGATGGCCACCGCGGCCTGGGAGTGCGCCGACCCGGGCATTCAGTACGACGACACCATCAACGACTGGCACACCAACCCCGAAACCGGCCGCATCACCGCGAGCAACCCGTGCTCGGAGTACATGTCGCTGGACAACTCCTCGTGCAACCTCGCCTCGCTCAACCTGCTGAAATTCCTGCGCGAGGACGACACGTTCGACGTCGCGGCATTCCAGAAGGTCGTCGAGCTGGTCATCACGGCGATGGACATCTCCATCTGCTTCGCCGACTTCCCCACCGAGTCGATCGCGGCGACCACCCGCGACTACCGCCAGCTCGGCATCGGCTATGCCAACCTCGGTGCACTGCTCATGGCCACCGGGCACGGCTACGACTCCGACGGCGGGCGCGCGCTCGCCGCGACGATCACCAGCCTGCTCACCGGCGCGGCATACAAGCGCTCCGCGGAGCTGGCCGGGGTGGTCGGCCCGTATGCCGGGTACGCCCGCAACGAGCAGGCCCACCAGCGGGTCATGCGCAAGCACCAGGGCGCCAACGACGCCGTGCGCACGCTCGACACCATGGACGGCGACATCCACCGAGCGGCGACCGTGGCGTGGGCCGACGTCCTGCGTCTCGGCGTGGCCAACGGGTTCCGCAATGCCCAGGCCTCGGTGCTCGCCCCGACCGGGACCATCGGCTTCATGATGGATTGCGACACCACGGGCATCGAGCCGGACTTCTCGTTGGTGAAGTTCAAGAAGCTCGTCGGCGGCGGGTCGATGCAGATCGTCAACCTCACCATCCCGCGGGCGTTGGCCAAGCTCGGCTACCAGCAGGAGCAGATCGAGGCGATCGTCGAGTACATCGCCGACCAGGGGCACGTCATCGACGCCCCCGGCCTGCGGCCCGAGCACTACGAGGTCTTCGACTGCGCGATGGGCACTCGGGCGATCTCGCCGATGGGGCACGTGCGGATGATGGCGGCCTGCCAGCCGTTCCTGTCCGGGGCGATCTCCAAGACCGTCAACCTGCCCGAGACGGCGACCGTCGAGGAGATCGCCGAGGTCTACACCCAGGGCTGGAAGCTCGGCCTCAAGGCGCTCGCGGTCTACCGGGACAACTGCAAGGTCGGTCAGCCGCTGTCCGACGCCAAGGCCGACAAGGCCACCGCGGCGGTCGAGGCCGAGCCCAAGGTCGAGCGGGTCGTCGAGTTCCGGCCGGTGCGCAAGCGGCTGCCCAAGCGCCGGCCTTCGCAGACCGTCTCGTTCTCGGTCGGCGGCGCGGAGGGCTACCTCACCGCGGGGTCCTACCCCGACGACGGCCTGGGCGAGATCTTCCTCAAGCTCGGCAAGCAGGGCTCGACGCTGGCCGGGGTCATGGACTCCTTCGCCTTGGCGATCTCCATCGCCCTGCAGTACGGCGTGCCGTTGGAGACCTTCGTCGAGAAGTTCACCAACCTGAGGTTCGAGCCGGCCGGGCCGACCGACGACCCCGACGTGCGGATGGCGCAGTCGATCATGGACTACGTCTTCCGGCGGCTGGCCTTGGACTACCTCGACTTCGAGACCCGCTCGTTCATGGGCATCTACACCGCGGCGGAGCGGGCGCGTCATCTCGAGACAGGCTCGTATGCCGCCCCGGAGCCCTCGCGGGAGGAGATCGCCGACCAGCTGGTGTCCTCGGCGCAGTCGGTCGTCCGGCCCACGCCACACGTGCCGGACAAGTCGGCGGGTGGGTCGGCCGGCGCGGGCGCTCCGGAGAAGGGCCCGGACCATTCCGCGGAAGTCCGCTCCGGGGCGGGTGCCGCCTCAGCTCGGGAAGTCGGTGCCGGCGTGCACTCCTCGCAGGACCTGCTGACGAAGTTCCAGGGCAAGGTCGCCGACGCCCCGATGTGCATGACGTGTGGGACGAGGATGCGCCCGGCCGGGTCGTGCTACGTCTGCGAAGGCTGCGGCAGCACGAGCGGCTGCAGCTGAACAGCATCGCCAACCTGGGGACCCCATCACGATGAGGTCCCCAGGTGTGGGTGCTCGAGCGTCGCGCACGGCACGCCTGGGGACAACTCCAGCGGCCCTGAACCCCAGCGCGCCACTCTGAGGGCATGTCCTTCGACGACCTGCCCCCCGATTGGCCGACCCGAGCGGTCACCGACCCGGACGTCCTCGTCAATCTGGTCGACCTCGTCGTCACCGAGGCCAGCCGCGACGAGGGCGTCCTCTACGTCTGGCTCTGTGGGCCGGCCGACCGGCTCATGCAGCCGTGCGCGGTGACCGCCGTCAGCGCCAGCACCCCCGACGAGCGGCGCGAGACGATCGACCCCTTCGCCCGCGTCCTGGCCGAACAAGTCCCCGACGGATCGCTCGTCGTCGTCGTCGCCCGACCCGGGGCCCCCCGCACGACCGACCACGACGAGCTGTGGCGGGATGCGGCCCAGACGGTATGCCGCTCGCGCCGCCTTCGCCTGGCCGGCGTCGTCGTCGCGACGCGCGAGGCGATCTGGCAGCTGCCGGATCCAGGGCTTCAGGCCCAGGCGAGGTCGGCCTGATCGACCGATCGGGGGGCGTGCGCTCGCACCCTGGGCACGGGCACATCACAGGCGTTACACAGGTCACATGGTCAAACGCTCAACTATCGGGACCTTCGGCCCGGTACTCGGCGGCATACCGACGCAGCCTGGAAGGGTCACCAACCGAAGACAAGGGCCGGCCACGAGCCGGGGCGAAAGGCACTCCGATGCGCTCAACACTCGACAAGCTCATTTCCTGGACCGGCCTGGTGCTCGCGGCCGTCTTCCTCGTCGCGGCGGGGCTGCTGACGTACGCCAGCGGTTTCGTCGCCGACCAGGTCAAGACCCAGCTGGCCGACCAACACATCACCATGCCCGCGGGCCCGGCCATCGAGGACCCGCTAATCAAGCCCTACCTGCAGGAGTACGCGGGTCAGCCGATGACGACCGGCGAGCAGGCCCGGGCCTACGCCGACCACTACATCCTCGTGCACATGAACAAGTCGTCGAACAACCAGACGTACTCCGAGGTCAGCGCGCAGTACAACCAGCTCAAGGCCGACAAGAACGCCGACCCCGCCAAGGTGGCCGCCCTCGGTGACCTGCGTCAGACCCTCTTCATGGGCAGCACCTTGCGTGGCTTGCTGCTCAACGCCTACGCGTTCGGCACGATGGGCAAGATCGCCGGCATCGCCGGAATCGGTGCGTTCGTCGCGGCGGGCGTCATGCTCATCCTCGGCCTGCTCGGCCTGCGCCATGCGAGCACGGCCCGCCAGGCCTCGCTCGAGGTGGAGCAGGACCTGGTCGGCGTCTGACCGACACCGCCCCCGGTGCCCATCGCCACGTCGGCGGTGGGCACCGTCGTGTTCTGGACGCGGCCTCGGCCCGTCCGACCGGCTGCCCTCGTGCCGGTGTCGCGAAGCGCCGCACTGGGCTCCGTCGACAGTGACCTGGGGTATGACGCAGGTCACACGTACTGGCGTATCTGAGCGTGGCGCGGGGGGTCCTCCCGTGCGTAAGGCCACAGGACGAGACGGCGAGTGCCGGCCCCTAGGGACAAGGGATCGGAACTCGGCGGGGGGACCATCGGTCGTCCGGTATGCCGTGCGCAGGGGGCGCGGTATGCCGGACGACCGGCCCATCTTCGCCACGACGTTCAACCCACCACCGCTGCACAATCACAGGTGGGCGCCGTCGGCGTGGACCTAGGGCCGCGGCTCGAGCACGAAGACCGGGATCTGCCGATCGGTCCGTCGCTGGTAGTCGGCGAAGTCGGGGAAGGCAGCCACCGCCCGATCCCACCAGATCGCTCGCTCGGCGCCGGAGAGTTCCCGCGCCCTCATCGGGCGCGACTGCCGACCGTCGAGGACCTCGACGTCTGGATCGGCGCGGAAGTTGGAGACCCACTGCGGGTCACGGGGACTACCGCCCTGACTGCCCAAGGCGGCATACCGACCGCTGTCTTCGACCCGGATCAGCGGCACTTTTCGGATGGCCCCGCTCCTGCGACCCCGCATGCTCACGAGGATGACCCTGATGCCGGGCATCGAGACGACACTCGTGTCGCCGGCTGCGAGGATCGCCTCGACGTGGTCGCGCACCCACCCCGCGGGGCCGGGCGCGTACGCGCGGTCGGTGCTCATCGGCCCAGTCAATCACTCCGGGCAGCCCATCGGGCGTCCCGCGAGGGCACAGGGCCGGACCAGGGCGACACGCCCGGGGGTCGCGGCTGCCCGGTATGCCGGCTTGGCCCCGTGCGGGGGCGTAGGCGCGCTCGCGCTGCGGGATTCACGTCCCATGATGAGAGACATCGACGTGTCGCACGGCGTCGGGGGCGTACCGTCGCGCCAGGTCATGAGCGTCAGCGTCAAGCCCCGGCTCGCTGGCCGGCAACCCTCCTCCGCGGTGGGGTGCCCCGGGTGAAGACCTGGCCGCCGCCACCTGGCGACGGCAAGCGCGGAGTCACCCGGCTCCCGCACCACCGACGGCGCGGCATACCGCTTCGCCGTTTCGAGCAGGAAGGCACGTCCCATGAGCGACCCCACGTCCTGGGCCTTCGAGACCCGCCAGGTGCACGCCGGCCAGGCGGCCGACCCGACGACCGGAGCCCGCGCGCTGCCGATCTACCAGACGACGTCCTACGTCTTCAAGGACACCGACCACGCGGCGAATCTCTTCGCGCTCAGCGAGTTCGGCAACATTTACACCCGGATCATGAACCCCACCCAGGATGCCGTCGAGCAGCGGATCGCCTCGCTCGAGGGCGGCGTCGGCGCCCTGCTCGTCGCGTCCGGGCAGGCAGCCGAGACCCTGGCCATCCTCAACATCGCCGAGGCCGGCGACCACGTCGTCGCCAGCCCTAGCCTCTACGGCGGCACGGTCAACCTGCTGAAGTTCACCCTGCCCAAGCTCGGTATCCAGGTGAGCTTCGTCGAGGACCCCAACGACCTCGAGTCCTGGCGCTCGGCGATCCGGCCGAACACCAAGCTGCTCTACGGCGAGACCATCGCCAACCCCAAGGTCGAGATCCTCGACATCGAGGCGGTCTCCGGCCTGGCCCACTCGGTCGGGGTGCCGCTCGTCGTCGACAACACCGTCGCCACGCCCTACCTCACCCGGCCGCTGGAGTGGGGCGCGGACATCGTCGTGCACTCGGCGACGAAGTACCTCGGCGGTCACGGCACGTCGATCGGCGGGGTCATCGTCGACGGTGGGACGTTCGACTTCGGTGCCGACCCGGCGAAGTTCCCGAACTACAACACGCCGGAAGAGAGCTACCACGGGCTGGTCTTCGCCCGCGACCTCGGCGTCGGCTCGGCGCTCGGGGCCAACCTCGCCTTCATCCTCAAGGCCCGGGTCCAGCTGCTGCGCGACCTGGGCCCGGCGATCTCGCCGTTCAACGCCTTCCTCATCGCCCAGGGCGTCGAGACCCTCAGCCTGCGCCTGGAACGCCACCTCGACAACACCCGCAAGGTCGCCGACTACCTGCAGGGCCACCCCCAGGTCGAGTCGGTGCGCTGGGCCTCGCTGCCGGACAGCGACCAGTACGCCAAGGCCCAGAAGTACTGCCCGCAGGGCTCCGGCGCGGTCCTCGCGTTCGAGATCGCCGGTGGGCTGGAGGCCGGCAAACGGTTCGTCGAGGGGCTGAGCCTGCACTCGCACGTGGCGAACATCGGCGACGTGCGCTCCCTCGTCATCCACCCCGCCTCGACGACCCACTCGCAGGGCCCCGACGCCGACCGGCTCGCCGCCGGCGTCACCCCCGGCCTGGTACGCCTGGCCGTCGGCATCGAGCACATCGACGACATCCTCGCCGACCTCGACCAGGGCTTCGCGGCGGCCGCCGGGGCGTAACTGCCGCCGGGGCGTAGCTGCCGCCGGGGCGTAGCTGCCGACGCGGTGCCATAGTGGATCGATGACCCGGCCAGCCCTCGACGTCGTCGTCGTCGGCAACGTCGGCATCGACACCAACGTCTACCTGCCCGGCGCGGACGTCGACTGGTCTCGCGAGGCGAACTTCACCGAGAACCGCGACTACGTCGGTCAAGCCGGTGGGTATGCCGCGCGCGGCTACGCCCAGCTCGGCTGGCGCACCGGCTTCATCGGGACGGTCGGGGACGACTGGGCCGGTGCGATGGTCCGGGCCGAGCTCGAGCACGACGGGATCGACCTGCACGGGTTGTGGGTCGATCCCGTCGGGACCGCCCGGTCGGTCAACGTGATGGGCACCGACGGGTCGCGGAAGAACTTCTACGACGGCGCCGGCCACCTGAACGCGACCCCGCCAGACGCGGCATACGAGGTCGTGCGCTCGGCCCGGCTCGTCCACGTCAACATCGCGAACTGGGCCCGCCTGCTGCTGCCGGCGGCGCGCTCGGGCGGGGCCGTCGTCGCCGTCGACCTGCAGGACCTGGCCGATCCGCGGGATGCCTACCGGGCCGACTTCGTCGTCGCGGCCGATGTCGCGTTCTTCTCGGCGGCCAACGTCGGCGGGCCGCGCCTGGTGGCCGAGGCCTTGCGGGACGTGAACCCCGGGTTGCTCGTCGTCGTGGGGATGGGCGCGCAGGGGTGCGGGGTGGCGGATGCACAGGGGTGGCGGACGTACCCCGCTCCGCCGTCGGACCTGGCCGTCGTCGACACCAACGGTGCCGGGGACGCCCTCGCCGTGGGGGTGCTCACCTCGCACGTCCTGCAGGGGTTGAGCCTCGAACAGTCGGTGCTCCGCGGGCAGGTCGCCGCTCGATGGTGCGCCGCTCAGCGGGCCAGTACGTCGACGCTGATCACTCGGGACGACCTCGACCGGCTCTCGGGGACTGCCGAGGGCGGCGGCCCGCGAGGATCGTCACCGGCGTAGGGCCAGCTCGGTCCGGTTGCGCACTCCCAGCTTGCGGAACACCGAGGCGAGGTGGGAGTCCACGGTCCGGACCGAGGAACAGCCCCTCGGCGACCTCCCGGTTGGACCACCCCGCTCCGGCGGCGATCGCCACCCGCCGGACCGCATCGGTGCGGCGCCGTGTTCCGCGTGCTGGCGACCGACCAGCCAGCTCAGCCGTGCCGACGGGAACCGCTCGGTCGGGCGCGAGGTCGACGGCGGCTCGCTCCAGCGGCGCGCTTCGGCGTCGGTCGGGGGCGAGATGATCCACTCGCCCCCAGCTGCCGAGGGCGTCGAGACCGGGCAGCCACGGACCCGGCCACGGCGAAGTCGGTCGGCCTCGACGCCGCCCGACGACTCGTCGGCGCCGTCGGCTGACGCCGCTGGCCCGGCCACTCGCCCGGTCACTCGTCCGATCGGGCGGCCCGGTCAGGGTCAGCACGTAGCGCCCTTATCCTCGGGGGATGCCCACCGAGCCGGCGCGCCGGCGCCGCCGTGGCCCGGCGGCGCCGCCGCACCGGCAGACCGCCGCCGCGCGCTACGCGCACCGGGCGGCGCTCGTTCCGGCCATCACGTATCCGCCGGACCTGCCCATCGCGGATCGCCGCGACGAGATCGCCGCGGCGATCCGCGATCACCAGGTCGTCGTCGTCGCCGGCGAAACCGGATCGGGCAAGACCACCCAGCTGCCGAAGATCCTGCTCGAACTCGGCCGGGGCATCCGCGGCACCATCGGCCACACTCAACCCCGCCGGATCGCCGCCCGGGCGGTCGCCGAACGACTGGCCGACGAGCTCGGTGTCGACCTCGGCGGCGTCGTCGGCTACCAGGTGCGCTTCGTCGACCACACCGGGGCCGATTCGCTCGTCAAGGTGATGACCGACGGCATCCTGCTCGCCGAGTTGCACCGCGACCGTCAGTTGCGCCGCTACGACACGATCGTCGTCGACGAGGCCCACGAACGTAGTCTCAACGTCGACTTCCTGCTCGGCTACCTCAAGGCGCTGTTGCCGAGTCGACCGGACCTCAAGGTCGTCATCACCTCGGCGACCATCGACCCGCACCGCTTCGCCGCCCATTTCGCCGACGCTGCCGGCCGCCCGGCCCCGGTTGTCGAGGTGTCGGGGCGGACCTTCCCCGTGGAGATCCGGTACCGGCCCCTGGTCCGCGAGGAGCCGAGCGGACGGGTCGAGCTGGACCAGGTCGGCGGGATCTGCGAGGCGGTCGAGGAGTTGTGGACCGAGGCGAGCGGCCACGAGGGCGACGTCGACCACGACATCCTCGTGTTCCTCTCCGGCGAGCGCGAGATCCGTGACGCCGCCGACGCGCTGGGCGGGCTCGGCCTGCCCGACACCGAGGTGCTGCCGCTCTTCGGCCGGCTGTCCGCCGCGGAGCAGCACCGAGTCTTCGCCCCGCACCTGGGTCGTCGGATCGTCCTGGCGACGAACGTCGCCGAGACCTCCCTCACCGTCCCGGGCATCCGCTACGTCGTCGACACGGGCACCGCCCGGATCTCCCGCTACAGCCAGCGCACCAAGGTTCAACGACTGCCCATCGAACCCATCTCGCAGGCCAGCGCCCGTCAGCGATCCGGCCGGTGCGGCCGGCTCGCCGACGGGATCTGCGTCCGGCTGTACGCCGAGCCGGACTACTTGGCCCGACCGGCCTTCACCGAGCCGGAGATCCTGCGCACCAACCTCGCCTCGGTCATTCTCGCGATGACCACCCTGGGCCTCGGCGACGTCGCGGCCTTCCCGTTCCTCGACCCGCCGGACGGGCGGCGGATCGCCGATGGCGTGCGGTTGCTCGAAGAACTCCAGGCCTTCGACGCCACCCCCGGGCCGCGCCGACTCACCGCGGCGGGGCGGACCATGGCGCGGCTGCCGCTGGACCCGCGGCTGGCCCGGATGGTCATCGAGGCCGACCGGCTCGGTTGCCTGCGCGAGGTGCTCGTCGTCGTCGCCGCGCTCTCGATCCAGGACCCGCGCGAGCGCCCGGTCGATCGTCCCGAGCTTGCCGCAGCCGCGCACCGACGGTTCGCCGACGAACGGTCGGACTTCACGGCATACCTCAACCTCTGGCGCTATCTGCAGGATCAGCAGAAAGCGTTGTCCAGCAGTGCTTTTCGACGGATGTGCAAGGCCGAGTACCTGCACTACCTGCGGGTGCGGGAGTGGCAGGACCTCGTCGCCCAGTTGCGCCAGGCCGCCAAGACGGCCGGGTATGACGTCGGGCGTGGCGGGGGGCTCGGCGAGCCGGACCTCACCGCGGTCCACCGGGCCCTGTTGTCCGGCCTGCTCGGACACGTCGGATCGTGGGACGAGTTGCGGCGGGACTACCTCGGGCCCCGCGGCGCTCGGTTCGCCATCTGGCCTGGGTCGGTCCTCGCGCGCCGACCACCGGAGTTCGTCATGGCCGGGGAACTCGTCGAGACGACGAGGCTGTGGGCGCGCACCGTCGCCCGGATCGACCCGCTGTGGGCCGAGGAACTCGGTGCCCACCTCGTCAAGCGGCAGTATGCCGAGCCCCGCTGGTCGGCGCGGCGGGGCAGCGCGGTGGCCAACGAGCGGGTCACCCTCTTCGGCGTTCCCCTCGTCGCCGGACGCACCGTCGGGTTGGGCACCGTCGACCCCGTGCTCGCTCGCGAGCTGTTCATCCGGCATGCCCTCGTCGAGGGCGACTGGCGCACCCAGCACGCCTTCGTGGCGGCCAACGCCGACCTCGTCGGGCGGCTGACGGACGAGCAGGCCCGCACGCGCCGGCGGGACCTGCTCGTCGGCGACGAGGCCCTCGAGGCGTTCTTCGACGCGCGGGTTCCGGCACAGGTCGTGTCGGCCCGCCATTTCGACACGTGGTGGAAGACCGCCCGGCGCGCCATCCCCGACCTGCTCACCTATACCGAGGACCTGCTCCTTCGGCCCGACGCGACGAAGGCCGACGCCGAGGACTTCCCGGCGCTCTGGCACCAAGGCGAGATCACCGTGCCGGTGACCTACCACTTCGAGCCCGGCGCCGACGATGACGGGGTGAGCGTGCACGTCGGCACCGACGTGCTCGAACGGCTCACCGACGAGGGATTCGACTGGCAGGTGCCCGGTCTGCGCGAGGACCTCGTCGCCGCTCTCATCCGGTCCCTCCCCAAGCCGGTGCGACGCCTGCTCGTCCCGGCGCCCGAGCATGCCGCCGCGACGTTGCGTGCCATGGGGGAGCGGGGTCTGGGGCCCGGCGACGGGCCACTGGTCGAGGTGCTCGCCGCGGTGCTGCGCGAGACCCACGGCGTCGTGATCCGGCCCGAGGATTGGGACGTCGAGCGGGTGCCGGCCCACCTGGTGGTCGGGTTCGTCGTCGAGGACGCCGACGGTCGGGTCGTCGCCCGCGGGCGATCGCTGCGCGCGCTGCGGATGGCCGCGGCACCGGCCGTCCGCCGGCAGGTCACCGCCGCCGCCCGCGACGTCGAGCGAACGGGCTTGCGGGAGTGGACGATCGGCGACCTGCCCGAGCGGCACGAGGCCCTTGTCGGCGGTCGACTCGTCCGCGGCTACCCCGCCCTCGTCGACGAGGGGGAGTCGGTGTCCCTGCGGGTGCTGCCCACGCGCGCCGAGGCCGATGCCGAGCACCGGCTCGGGGTCCGCCGACTGCTCCTGGTCGGCAGCACACCCCCATGGCGTCAGGTCCTGGCCCGCCTGTCCAACGCCCAGAAGCTCGCCCTCGGCCACAACCCGCACGGCTCGGTCCCGGCGCTGCTCGCCGACGCGCTGGGGGCCGCGGTCGATGCCGTCGTCGCTGAACACGTCGACCACGTGCCACGGACTGCCACGGACTTCGCCACTGCGCTCGCGGCGGTCCGACTGCACGCCGCCGCGCGCCTCGTCCAGGTCGTCCGACTCGTCGAGCCCGTACTCGCCACTCATGTGCAGGTTCAGCGGCGCCTCGCCGAACTCACCGCACC
Organism: Dermatophilaceae bacterium; assembly: GCA_037045045.1. Lineage (GTDB taxonomy): Bacteria > Actinomycetota > Actinomycetes > Actinomycetales > Dermatophilaceae > Phosphoribacter. Next base: position 715,060 of record JBAOHL010000005.1, on the reverse strand, counting down.
GGCTCTGGACTACCTCGTCGCGGACGTCCGCGCCCAACTGGCCGAGCTGATCCGGCCGGGGTTCGTCGCCGAGACCGGGGCGTCCCGACTTGCCGACCTCGACCGGTACCTGCGGGCCGTCGCGCATCGACTCGAACGCGCGCCGTCGGACCTGGCCCGCGACCGCGCGCGCACCGACGAGGTGCTCGCCGTCGAACGCCGGTATGCCGCCTTGCTCGACACCTTGCGTCCCTCGCAGCGCGGACGTGCGGACGTCGTGGCGATCGGCTGGATGATCGAGGAACTTCGGGTGTCGCTCTTTGCGCAGGGTCTCGGCACGGCATACCCCGTCTCGGCCAAACGGATCGACCGGGCCATCGACGCGGTCTCTCGCGACTGACCGCGGCGTCTCCCGAAGCACGGTCTGCGGTGGCTGCCCATGGCGATCTGAGCGGTCATCAGGGCAACGAACAGCGGGCCCCATCATCTTCCCCAGCTTCTCTCGCTACCGTGGAGGCGACCCCAGGAGCCCCGGCCCCGGAATGCGTTCCACGCGCCGGTCGTTGACGTGACGACATCGACGCGCGAGCGAGGAAGGTTGCACCGTGCAGGACCCGAGGCAGCTGTACACGTACGAGACCGACGTCGACCCGTATGCCGCGTCGGCGTCCGTTCTCGTCGTTTCCCTCGGGGGGTTCATCGACGCCGGCGGGACCCAGCGGGTGCTCACCCGCCACCTGCTCGATGCTCACGAGGGCTCGGTCGTGGCCCGCTTCGATGTCGACCAGTTGCTCGACTACCGCGGTCGCCGACCGGCCATGACCTTCGACAAGGACCGCTGGACGGCCTTCGCCGAACCGACCCTGCGGCTGCACCGGGTCTTGGATCAGAGCGGTCACCCCTTCCTGCTGCTCGCCGGCGAGGAGCCGGACTACCAGTGGGAGCGGGTCTCGGCGGCAATCTTGGGACTCGTCGAGCAACTCCGCGTCGAGTTGACCGTCAGCGTGCACGGCATACCGATGGCCGTTCCGCATACCCGACCGATCGGGGTGACCCCGCATGCCACGGACGCCCGGCTGCTCGGGGACCACGAGCCGGTGTTCGGCACCGTGCAGGTGCCCGGCAGTCTGTCGAGTCTCGTGGAGTACCGGCTCGGTGAATCCGGCCGCGACGCCATGGGCTTCGCCGTCCATGTCCCGCACTACCTGGCCCAGGCGGAATACGCCGATGCGGCGCTGGTCGGGTTGGACGCGCTGGCCGGGGCCACCGGGCTTGAACTCGAGCGATCCGGGCTCGCAGCGCTGGCCGAGGTGGGTCGAGCGCAGATCGCCAAGGAGCTCGAGGACGCCGACGAGGTCCGTGGGGTGGTCGCCGCGTTGGAGCACCAATACGACTCGTTCATGGAGGGCCGCGAGCGGCCCAGCCTGCTGGCCACCGACCTGTCCCAGGTGCCGTCGGCGGACGAACTCGGTGCCCAGATCGAGGCGTTCCTCAAGAATGTCGCCGATGACGAAGACCCGCCGGGGCGCTGAGCCTCGCACCGCGGCCCGCCCGGCGCGGGAAGGATCGCGGTAGCCGTTCGGCGTGCCCGAGACTGGTCTCGGGATAGGTTGCCGGCAGGGTTCGGGTGTCGCCGAAACCCGCCGAGGCCGCCGCGGTGGCCACCGACGAGAGGACGCCAGCGTGGTGGGTCGACGGACGAGGGGACGCGACGCCGACAATCGGCCGGCGCTGGAGCGCGCCGGCGACGCCAGCGGTGGCGCAGGGGGCGCCGGCGGAGCGGCCGGGGCACTCGTCGAGCGGCTGCTCGACGCGGGGATCGACGGGCGCGGGCCGTTCGAGTCGGCCCAGGCCGTGGCCGCGAGCGCCCGGGAGAAGTCCCGCTCCGACGAAGCCGCCGTCAACGCCATCGTCCGTCGGCATGTGGCCACCGGGGTGGCCGGAGGGTTCGTCACCGGGCTCGGCGGGTTGGTGACCATGGCGGTGGCCGTGCCCGCGAACGTCATCGAGTTCTATCTCACGGCGACCCGAATGGTCGCGGCGATCGCCGTGGTCCGCGGCTACAACCTCACGCAGGCCCAGATCCGCACCGCGGTGCTGCTCACTCTCGTCGGGGCGGAAGCCGACGACGTGTTGCACAAAGCCGGACTGGGCGCCGGGGGACGGATCACCGACCTCGCCACGCGCCGTCTGCCCGACTCGGCCCTGATGATCGTCAACAAGGCGGTGGGATTCCGCCTGGTCTCCCAGCTCGGTCGTGGGGTGCTCAGTCGATTCGGGCGGGCCGTGCCGGTGATCGGTGGAGCGGTCGGGGCTGGACTCGACGGTTATCTCATGACCCGGATCGCCGAACACGCCCGGACGGAGTTCCCCCCGCTGACCTCGACCTGACGAGGTCGCCCAGCCCCCCGCTCCCGGCGGAATCGCCGCGCCTCGGCGCGCGTTGAGTCAGGTGCGGGCACGAGGCCCGCATCGAATGGGGGAAGATCCATGACGGCTCAGGGGGCGCGTCGGTCGCGCTGGGGTGCGCTGGTGACCTTGGGGTCGGCGGTCCGCACGGCGATGCGGCCCGGGTCGGCGAGTCTGTCGCAACGGGTGGCCGCGTTCCCGCGGATGATCCGAGCGACGATGCGCGGAGAGTATGCCGGGGTGCGCGGCTCGACGCTGGCCGGCCTGCTCGCCGGGCTGCTCTACGTCATCTCCCCGGTGGACCTGCTGCCGGAGGCAGTGCTGCCGCTGCTCGGGTTGGCCGACGACGCCATGGTGCTCACGTGGATGGCCGCGGCGTTGGTCACCTCGACCGAGGACTTCCTCTCGTGGGAACGGGCCACGGTCACCCCTCGCGACTGGGCTGGACCTCAGGACGCCGCAAACGCCGAGTGGGCCCACCGGCCCGGGGCGCAGACCGTCCGCTCGCGCGTCGTGTCGTAGCCGTTCGCGCGGTCGAGCTGTCCCCGCGCGGTGCTGCGGAGGTCCTCGCGGCGCGTGGAGATTCGCAGGCCTGGAGATTCGCCCCTCGCGCCTCGCGGGTGACGTTTGTCCCCAGGCCGCTGGACGCTCGTCCCACCATCCACAGTGCGCCAGCGCGGCATACCGTCCGGTGGCGCCGCCGGAGAAGGATCGCCGGCATGTCGGTGATCCATGTGCGAACCCCGCTCGATCTCGTGGTGGTGCTGCCCTATCAGCTCGGGTACCGCCTCAACGACTGCCTCGTGCTCGTCGGGCTGCGCCGCCGTCATCTCGGACTCGTCCAACGTGTGGACCTGCCGACGGGGCCCGCCCAGGACCGTGTGGTCGCGGCCCGAATGCTCGACCATGTTCGCCGCGACGGGTGCACGGCAGCCGTCGTCATCGTGTACGAGTCGCAGGTCGGCACCGGTGCCCAGGCCGGCGGCCTGCTGGCCGACTCGCTGCGATCGGCGGGCCTCGAGGTCTCGGAACTCATGGTGGTTCGCGACGGGCGGGTGTATTTCCCCGAGCGTCCCGATCGCGTCGAGCGCGAACTGGGCATCGCATTGCCGAGCGATGACGCGGTGCCAGCGGTTGCCGACTTCGTCGCGTTCGGTCGGCGACCCAGCGCCGACCGCGGTGCGTTGGCCGCTCGGGTGAGCCTAGAACCCGGACCGCTCGCCGACCGAGTGGCGCACGCGGTCGCCCGCCTCGACCCGTTCGACGGGGGCAACACCCTCCAGCGGCGGGCCATCGACGACTGGGGCCGCTTGCTGGACCCCGCCACCCCGGCCGCAGCGGCCCCCGCGTCGGCTGCGTCCGCGGCGCGGCTGGCGGTGTCCCTCACCGATCGGCACCTTCGCGACCTGCTCTGCGCCTGGCTCTGCCCCGGGACGCTCGACGTGGACGCCTTCGACCCCCAGCTCGTCGAGCGTGCCCGAGCTCGCTGGCCCCAGCCGGATGTCGCCACGGCTCTCGGGCCTGGCTGGGCACCGGCCACCTCCGGACTGCTCGTCGAGCGGCTCTGCTGGCTGGCTCGGCAGCTCCCCGACGGGCACGCCGCCGGTGTGCTCGCAGTTCTTGCCTCGTTGACCTGGTGGCTCGGCGACGGAGCCCTCACCCGAGTGGCCCTGGACCGCGCCCTCGCCGCCGCACCGGACTACCGACTCGCCTGCCTGCTCGAACACCTCCTCGACCTGGCGATCCGACCGGGGCAGTCGGGTCGCTCGGCCTGACCATGATGGCCTCGAGGTGACCACCGCTGCGTCGACGCGGGCCTGCCCAACGCCCGGACCGGGCCGTGACGGGGTCCGCTCCCTGCGGATATAGTTCGGGAAGGTCATGAGTTCCAGCGTTCAAGCCCCGGCTTGCTGGGCGGCAACCCTCCTCGCGTGGGGTGCCCCGGGTGATGACCCGGCCCGGGCGACCGCCACGGGCAAGCGCGACCCGAGGAGCTCACCCAGATGACCGTCACAGACGATCCCCCGTTGGCGACGGGCTACTGGAGCGACGGGGACGATCCCGGCGACCGGCGCTTCCTCGACATCGGCCCCCTGGAGTTGGAGCGCGGGGGCCGACTGCCCGCATTGCGCCTCGCGTACGAGACGTGGGGCCGTCTGGCGCCGGATGGCGCGAACGCCGTCCTCGTCGAGCACGCCCTGACCGGGGACAGCCACGTCGTCGGTCCGGCCGGGCGGGGCCACCCGTCGCCGGGCTGGTGGGATGGGCTCGTCGGCCCTCGGCACGCCATCGACACCGAGCAGCTGTTCGTCGTCGCCGCCAACGTCGTGGGTGGGTGCCAGGGCAGCACCGGGCCGTCCTCGATCGCGCCGGACGGTCAGCGGTGGGGCAGCAGATTCCCGTTCCTGACCATCCGCGACCAGGTCGAGGCGGAGCGGCGCCTCGCCGACGTTCTGGGCATCGAGCGCTGGGCGCTGGTCATCGGCGGATCGATGGGCGGGATGCGGGTACTCGAATGGGCGGTGACTCATCCCGAGCAGGTAACGAGGGCCGCTGTCTTGGCCAGCACCGCGGCCGCGACCGCCGACCAGATCGCCTGGTCGCAACCGCAACTGCTGGCGATCCGCGACGACCCCGACTTCGCCAGCGGCGACTATTACGACACCGGCCGCCGGCCGGTGCGCGGCTTGGGCCTGGCTCGGCGCATCGCCCACATCACCTACCGCAGCGCCCTCGAGCTCGACGAACGCTTCGGCCGAGCTCCTCAGGCTGGCGAGGACCCGCTCGGATCGGCTGGGCGGTATGCCGTCGAAAGCTACCTGGATCACCACGCCGACAAGCTCGAGCGCCGCTTCGACGCGAACTCGTATCTCGTCCTCACCGAAGCGATGAACTCCCACGACCTCGGCCGAGGTCGCGGGGGAATCGCGTCGGCGCTGGCCCGGATCAAGGCGCAGGTCACCGTCGTGGCCGTCGACAGCGACCGGCTCTACCAGCGCAGCCAGTCCGAACAGCTGCGCGACGGGATCGCCGGGGCCCAACTGCACGGCATCCATTCCCGCCATGGACACGACGGCTTCCTCATCGAGGTGCCCGCCGTCGGGCGCCTCGTGCGTGACCTTCTACGCTAGTGACCGCCAACGACGCCACGATCCGGTAGCGTCGCGGGGAAGAAGATGTGCGCCAGGGGGCGAAGGAGGACACGGTGGCCGTTGTCGTCGGATACGTCGCAACCCGGGAGGGCCGAGCCGCGCTGCGACGCGCAGCGGACGAATGTGAGTTGCGCAAAACGAAACTCATCGTCATCAACTCACAGCGGGGCGGCAAGGACTTCGATCCAGAAGAGGCGGCCAAGTTCGAGGCCGAGCTCGAACGTGTCGACCGCCAGCTCAAGGCCGTCGGCTTGGAGCACGAGGTCCGTCAGCTCGTCAAGGGGAACGAGCCGGCCGAGGATCTCATCGAGGTCGCCGAGGCGGAGAACGCCGAATTCATCGTCATCGGGCTACGCAGACGAACCCCGGTGGGCAAGCTGATCCTCGGGTCCAATGCTCAGCGGATCCTGTTGGACGCCACCTGCCCGGTCCTCGCGGTCAAGGCCGGGCACGACGACTGATCCGGGCTCGAGGTCGGACGCGAATCGGCATACCGGCCTGTCGTCGCAGGACCCGGGCATGTCCGCGGGGACGCGTGCGTTATCAGGAGAGCGGGATCGTCCGAGGGATCGGGTCCGGCGACTTATAATGTCCGTGAAGCAGGGCCGCGGGACGGCGACGGCAAACCCCGCCAACCGGCCCCTGCACCCCAGCCCTCCCGACGCTCTCCCCACCACGCTCAGCCATGGCCCTCGTGGGCCCACGAGCGTCCACCCGAACGGCGAAAGGTAGTCAGTGCCGGAGTCGACAGTCCCCATCTCCGACGGCCAGATCGCCTCGCCGCAGTCCTCGACTTCGCGCAAGCGAGCCGTGGCGGCGACAGCCGCTAGATCCGAGGTCGGGGCCAAGGCCACCGTGGCACCGCCGGCCAGCACCGAGGGACCTTCGGTGAAGGGATCCTCGGCGAACGGCACTGGCGCCGCCGCGACGAAGGCTGGTCGGGGAGCCCAGGGCGCCCCAGCGAAGGCCACCGCAGCCAAGGCCACCGCGGCCGCCACGTCGTCTGCCTCCACCAAGTCCGTCCCGGCCGGCTCGGGTGCGGCCCCGCCGAGCACGACCAAAGCCGCGCCCAAACGCAGCTCCGCACCGGGGACGACCGCGGCGAAGCTCGGCGCTGCGGGTGGCGACGGCGCTGGCGCGCCGGCCAAGGGAACGTCGCCGAAGGCCACCGCCGCCCGCCGAGGCGCGGCGCCAGCGGCAGCGTCCGGCGAGCCGACCGACACGTCCGGGAAAACCCCGGCCGCGAGGTCCGCGTCGAGATCGGCCGCCGCCACGACCGGACGCTCTGCCCGGGCCGGCTCGGCCGCGGCCAAGCGCCCGACAGCAGCAAAGTCCCCGGGCCAGTCCGTTCCCCCCGCCGCCGAGACCCGGGAGGGCGACGGGACCCGCGCGTCCACCGACCCCAAGGTCGAGGGCCCCGGGGCCACCCCCGCCACGAGCCGCCGCCGCAAGACCGCCGGGGCTGCGCCCCCCGCCCAGCCCCCACCGGGCGAGGTCGCCGCCGAGACCGCTGAGGACGGCGACGCCCTCGTACTCGAAGAAGACGGCGAACTCACCGCGGACGTCGTCGAAGCGGAGATCCTCGAGATCGGCAAGGACGGCGAGGCCGACGCCGAGGAGGTCGAGGACGCCGAAGGGCCGGCGGCGACCGAGCCGGTCACCGCCGAAGTGGAGGAGGAGGCCGACGACGCGGTCTTCGTCATTCGCGACGACGACGAAGACGACGCCCCGGCTCAGCAGGTCGTCACCGCCGGTGCGACCGCCGACCCGGTCAAGGACTACCTCAAGCAGATCGGCAAGGTCGCCCTGCTCAACGCCGAGCAGGAAGTGGAGCTCGCGAAGCGGATCGAGGCGGGGCTGTTCGCCGAGGAGCGACTCAACTCCGGCGACGTCATGGACATGACGACCAAGCGAGAGCTCTGGTGGATCGCCCAGGACGGCAAGAAGGCCAAGAACCACCTCCTCGAGGCCAATCTGCGCCTCGTCGTCAGCCTCGCCAAGCGCTACACGGGCCGTGGGATGCTCTTCCTCGACCTCATCCAAGAGGGCAACCTCGGGCTCATCCGCGCTGTCGAGAAGTTCGACTACACCAAGGGCTACAAGTTCTCGACGTACGCGACGTGGTGGATCCGCCAGGCCATCACCCGGGCGATGGCCGACCAGGCCCGCACGATCCGCATCCCCGTCCACATGGTCGAGGTCATCAACAAGCTCGCCCGCGTGCAGCGTCAGATGCTGCAGGACCTCGGCCGCGAGCCCACGCCGGAGGAGTTGGCCAGGGAACTGGACATGACCCCCGAGAAGGTCGTCGAGGTCCAGAAATACGGCCGCGAGCCCATCTCGCTGCATACCCCGCTCGGCGAGGACGGCGACAGCGAGTTCGGCGACCTCATCGAGGACTCCGAGGCGGTCGTCCCTGCCGAGGCGGTCTCCTTCACGCTGCTGCAAGAGCAGTTGCACTCCGTCCTCGACACCCTGTCGGAGCGCGAGGCCGGCGTCGTGTCGATGCGCTTCGGGCTCACCGACGGCCAGCCCAAGACCCTCGACGAGATCGGCAAGGTCTACGGCGTGACCCGGGAGCGGATCCGCCAGATCGAGTCGAAGACGATGAGCAAGCTGCGGCACCCGAGCCGTTCTCAGGTCCTGCGCGACTACCTCGACTGATATGTAGGGCATTCCTGTCACGTGGGCAGGGTGAGGCGCCGCCGGCTGGGTTGTCGGTGGCGCCTCCTGCGTTTACGCGGGCGCTAACCCACGAACATGGGTCAGCGAGGCCCGGCGGGTCGGTGTCTCGAGTCAGCGGCCACGGTGATCCCCGCGACGGGTGGGCCTGATCCGGTGGGTGATCGCCTCAAAGCGCCGGGTCAGTCTCCATACCCGACCCTGGGTCTGCCCCCATCGTTCGCGCCACCAGCGGGCGCCCTCGCCAGGGCGCAGGAACGCGGCGGTGCGCTGCCGGGCTGACCGTCCTCGGGCGACGGCGTGGGCGACCCGGCGGACGGCCGGGGCGAGGTCCGCTCCAGGGGCGCTGCCGGGCCGCGCGTACCGGACCCGTTCCACGGTGGCGACGACCTGGGCCAGGGTCGCTCCGGTGGGCTCGTCGAGGTGGCCCGCCGACCGGTAGTACTTCTCCGCGTCGCGCAGCGTCGCGTCGGTGGGCGCCCGCAGCCCGAGGTCGGCCAGCCGCGAGGTCAGGCTGGCCCACTGCGCCTCGATCCGCTGCGGTGGTGGGCCGGTGTCGCGTCTGCGTCGCACCAGGGCGGCCGTGAGGGGCAGGACGAGGGCGCCAACCAGGCCGAGGGCCAGGGCGAGCAGCACGACGTGCCCAGGATCGGCAAGCCACGAGGTCACCTTGTCCCACCAGGGCTGGTCGATTTCGGTGAGCACGCCGTCCTCGGGGCCCTCGACCTGGGGCTTGTTCTCGGTGGGGATGCTGTCCTGGGTGGCCTCCGGGGTCGTCGCCGTCTCGGGGGTGGACTCGGGTGAAGTCGTCGCCGGCACGGTCCAGGCCGGCGGCGAGCCGGTGCGCGACGCGGGCGTCGGTTCGAAGCGCACCCATCCGGCGCCTGGAAAGTACAGCTCGGGCCAGGCGTGGGCGTCGCTGGCGACCACCGTGTACACCCCGTCGGACAGCGTGCCCGGCAGGAAGCCGATGGCCATCCGAGCCGGTATGCCGGCAGCCCGGGCCATGAGGATCATCGCCGAGGCGAATTGCACGCAGTAGCCGGTCCTCGTCTCGAGGAACAGCGACACCGGGTCCCTCGGCGGGCCGCCGGAGGGCGCAGCGGGGAGGCTGAGGGAGTAGACGAAACCCCCGCCGTCACGCAACCACTGTTGGATCGCCATCGCGACGTCGTACGGATTCGCCGAGGCGAGGCGGCCCGCCACGGGTTGTCCGGAGGCGGACGACGCACCGGCCTGGTCCACCAGACCGGCCGCGGTGGCGGCCTCGATCAGCGCGTTCCGCACGCGCGACTCGGAACGACGGTCGCTCACGAGGGCCTGGTTCATGGTCCGTGAGTTGGGCAGCTGGTCCGGACCGGGCACGCCGTCGACGCCGTCGCGCAGCAACGCGGCAGTGAGCTGGGCCTCGAGATAGGTCGTCGTATAGGACGAGGCCCGACTCTGGACGTAGAGATCGGACGTGGTCTCGTCGACGAGCCATCCCGCGCCCTTGAAGTCGGCGGCGACGACGGGCTGTGCGGTCGCCAGGCTGGGGGGGTCGAGCCGGTTCTCCTCCACGGTGATGGTGCGTTCGACCCGCGCCACCTGCCCGCCGAGGTCCAGCCGGCCGGCTCGTCCCAGCACGGGGTTGGGCCGCGCCCAGGAGCGACCGTCGTAGGTCGAGGTGGCTGCCACTCGGAGCGGAGGTGGCGATGGCGCGGTCGTGCGGTAGGTCAGCACGAGCCCGCTGTCGCCAGCGGTGAGACTGCGACTGACGTCAAGGGTGGAGCTGAACCCCACGCGCAGGGCGCCGGACCCGTCCGTGCCTCGTCCGAGGCCGTCGAGCAAGTACCGCGTCGGCAGATGGGGCAGCACCGCCGGGAGGACGAGCGCGAGCACGAGCGCCACCAGCCCGAGCCGGCGTGCCGTCGAGCCAAAGCCGATGCCGGCCACCCGCGCCTCGTCGCGATCGCTCACCGGCGTGACGGCGTCGGCGACCCGGGCAGACCACCCGCGCATCCGGCCCAACCCATGGTGGGCGAGCATGACCAACCACGCGGTGGCGGCGGCGAGGAAGTACACCGGTGACACCGGGGCGCCGTTGTTCGCCGCCGTCGCGAGGAAGACCACGAGCAGCGGCAAGCCAGCCGCGGCGGGAGCCTGCCTCGTCACGGCGATATGGTCCACGGCGATGGCGATCGCGGTGGCCATCAGTGCGAAGGTCAGCTCGACTGCCGTGCTGCTCGGGATCGGCGCGGCGGAGGAGGCCGCCGTCGTGCCGAACTGCTGCACGAGCGTGGCGAGTTCGCCGACCGTGCTCCACGTGGGCAGCCCGTACCAGGTGCTCGAGGCGGCGTGGCTCCAGGTTGTCGCCAGCGCGACGACGACGACCTGGGCGACCACCACGACCAGGCCACCGGCCCGGCCGCGGCGCAGCGCACCTCCCGTGAGAGCGACCAGTCCGACGAGCCAGACGGCCTGGGGGACCCAGGCCTGTTGTTGGACGAGGGTGCCCAGGCCCAGCGACGCGAGCAGGCTCGCCGTGGCTGCGAGGACAGTGTCCCCGGCGCGGGGCTTCACCGCTCGCTGCCCGCGAAGACGGCCGGGCCGCCGGCAGAGCCGCCGGAGCCGAGCCGGTCGGACCGAGACGAGCCGGCCCGGGCGACCCACCGTCCCGAGCGACTGGCGGCGGACCAGGCCGCCTCGAGACTCGTATCGGCACCGACGACGGTGGTGGACCATCCGGCTCCGCGCAGCGTGTCCAACCCCGCCCCCGTCGGCGGTGCCGTCCGGCCTCGACCCTCCCCGAATTGACTCGGGTCCAGTAACAACGCCACCGCGGTGCTACCGGGCGCCCGGATACCGGCGACTCGCTGCACGGCCGCGCCGTCGGCGTCGGCCAGGACGGCCACCAGCAGGCCCCCGGCCGCGGCGAGGGTCTGGGCGGCCCGAGTCGCCTCGGCCAGCCCGAGCACCGAGCCGAGCCGTGCGTCGGCGAGCACGTCGAGGGCGCCGATCGGGTCCACGGGCGTGTCCGCCGCCGCGTCGGCGACGGTCTGGTCGGTGACCAGATGCACGGCATACCCGAGGGAGGTGAGATGGACGACCACCGATGCCACCGCGCTGACGCCCCACTCGAACGAGCTGTGCAGGCCCTCGCCGCGATGGGCCTCGCTGCGCGAATCCAGCAGGACGACGGCGCGCCGGCGCGCGGGGCGATCCTCCTGACGGACCATGAGTTCGCCGACCCGTGCCGTTGCCGGCCAGTGGATGCGGCGCAGGTCGTCGCCGTCGCGGTACTCGCGGATCGACTGGTCGTCCTCTCCGTGCAGGGCCACCATGTGGGGGATCTCGCCCTCGGCCCCGATCCCCGTGCCTGGCGGTCTGCTGCCCCCGAGGGGCACCGTGCGCGGGAGCACGACAAGCTCACCTCGACCGCCGACCTCGACGTGCCGGTGGGTCAGCCCGAACGGGTCGCGCACTGCGACCGCGAGCGGTCCGATCGGGTGATGGCCTCGCAGCAGCGGGTGTACGTCGTACGTCGCAGCCCGCGCGGACCCCGGCGCCAGCGCCCCGAGGACGAACCGCGGGCACTCGCCGAGCACCGGTGGCAGGAGATCCTCGGCAAGGAGCAGGCCAGTGCCGCGCGAGCCCGTGTTGGTCGCTCTCAGCAGGACGGTGGCGTTCTCCCCGAGGGTCACCGGCATCGGCGAGATCGTCCGGTCCACGGACAGCGCCGGTGCCCGCCGCACCAGGGCCAGCCCGACCAGGGGCAGGCCGACGAGCAACATGCCGACCCGAGTCAGGTCCGGGAACCCGAGCAGGGTCCCGCCGAGCCCGAGCGTCGCCCCACACGCGAGGAACGCGCGCCCGCGTGTCGTCAAGGCGTGCCTGCGTAAGCGCATGGGTCCCTCCTCGCGTGGGGTATGCCGCGCGACGTCAGCGGGGCGCGACGGGGACGGGGGTGGCTCGGACGAGGTCGGCGAGGACCTCGGCTCCGGTGCGGTGGGCCAGCGTCGCTTCGCCGGAGAGCATGAGGCGATGGGCCAGGACCGCGGGCACGACGCGCTGCACGTCGTCGGGCAGCAGGTGGTCGCGGCCCTCGATGGCGGCGTGGGCGCGGGCTGCCCGCAGCACGTGCAAACCTCCCCGGGGCGAGGCGCCCAGGCGAAGCGCAGGACTCGTGCGCGTGGCTGTCGCCAGGTCGACGACATACTGCCGCACGGCGGGCGAGGCGTAGACGTCGTGGACGACGCCGATGAGCCGAGCCACCGTTGCCGCGTCGGTCACCGGGACGAGCGCCTCCAGGGGGGAGCGGCCGCCGTGCGAATCGAGCATCGCCACCTCGGCGGATGCGGCCGGGTAGCCCATCGAGATACGCGCCATGAACCGGTCCCGCTGGGCCTCGGGCAGCGGATAGGTCCCTTCCATCTCGATGGGGTTCTGGGTCGCCATGACGAGGAACGGCACCTGCAGCCCGTAGGTCTGCCCGTCGACGGTGACCTGACCCTCCTCCATGCACTCCAGCAGAGCCGACTGAGTCTTGGGGGAGGCGCGGTTGATCTCGTCGCCGACGACGACGTTGGCGAAGATGGCCCCCGGGCGGAACTCGAAGTCGCGCACGTCCTGGTTGAAGACGCTCACCCCGGTGATGTCGCTGGGCAGCAGGTCCGGGGTGAACTGGATGCGTCGCACCGAACAGTCGATGGAGCGGGCCAGCGCCTTGGCGAGCATCGTCTTGCCTACCCCCGGGACATCCTCGATGAGCAGGTGGCCCCCAGCCAGCAGCACCGTGAGGGCGGTGCGGATCACCCCCGGTTTGCCCTCGATGACCGACTCCATGGCCCGGGTCACTCGCGCCGCGACCTCGCGCAGCTCGGCAAGCGCCTCAGGGGTGCACCGCACCGCAGGGTCGGTATCGACGCGTTGGGCGGCGGCGGTGAAGGCTCGAGGGTCGGCCACGGCATACTCCCGTCCTCGGTGGGGCTTCATCTTCCCCCACATCCCTCCACGCAACGACCTTTTGGCCCTCCGTGGTTCCGTCGGAGGGCTCAAGGCGGTTCGGCAGCGGCCGTTTGGACGTTCTGGGAGGGCCTGGCGCGGCTGCTGATCCGCTCGGACGGGCCGGACCGGGAGGGGCCCCGGCTGACACCTCCACTTCGCACCACCGCGCTGACCAGGGGAAACAGGTGGTCCGGCGAACGCGACATGCCCGTATGAGGGTTGAGCGTGGAGGGAAATGGAGTAAGGTGGACCAACACGGAGGGTCCTGGGTCGACGAGGGAGGTGGCCGCTCGTGTCTGCCACCGCTTACCCGGGCTTTCTCGGCACCCACCACCCCCGCCTGGACGACAAGGGCCGGCTGATCCTCCCGGCCAAGTTCCGCGACAAGCTCGCCGACGGGCTGGTCGTCACCAAGGGCCAGGAGCGGTGTCTCTACGTCTTCCCGACCCGCGAGTTCGCCCAGATCACCGCCGACCTGCAGCGTGGACCCACCTCCGCCAAGCCGGTCCGCGACTTCGGCCGGATGCTGCTGTCCGGGGCGTCCGACGAGATCCCCGATCGGCAGGGGCGGGTGACCATCCCGCCGATCCTGCGCACGTATGCCGGCCTGACCCGCGACCTCGCTGTCGTCGGCACCGGCAACCGGGTCGAGATCTGGGACGCCGCGGCGTGGGCGAGCTACGTCGAGGCGACCGAGGCCAGCTATGCCGACCAAGCCGAGGAGGTGTGGCCCGGAGTGTTCTGACGCACGGCCACCTGCGACCAGGTCTCCAGCCGCTTGGCGTCCCGACGCGACTTCCCCCGCGCCGGGCCGCGAGCGGGCCGGACCTCGCCCCGAGCGGATGGGGACCTGGGTGCAGGGCCACCCCCGTGGCATCCGACCCCCACTCGACCGACCCGGACCCGACGCCACCGCCGACCCCGACCGCGCGACCCGACCCGGAGCCCCCATGACCCAGCGCACGACGGCCGAACGCCACGTTCCCGTCCTGCGCGAGCGCGTCGTCGAGTTGCTCGCGCCGGCCCTGGCTGAGCCCGGAGCCGTGTACGTCGATGCCACGTTGGGCCTCGGTGGGCACGCCGAGGCGGTCCTCGCCCGATTTCCTCAGGTCCGCGTGGTCGGGATCGACCGAGACGGCGAGGCTCTCGACCTGGCCCGCGAACGACTGGGCGGGTATGCCGACCGGCTCACCCTCGTGCATGCCGGCTACGACGAGTTCGCCCGGGTCGTCGAGCGGCTGGACATCCCGGCCGTCGATGCCACGCTGTTCGACCTCGGCGTGTCATCGCTGCAACTCGACGAGGCCCGGCGCGGCTTCGCCTACCGGGTCGACGCGCCGCTGGACATGCGGATGGACCAGGGCATCGGCCCCAGCGCCGCAGACGTGCTCAACACCTACGAGCCCGAGCGGCTCGAACGGGTTCTTCGTGACTACGGCGAGGAGCGCTTCGCCCGCCGGATCGCCCGTGCCGTGGCCGCACATCGGGCCACGACCCCGTTCACGACCTCCGGGCCGCTCGTCGACCTGCTCAAGCGGGTCGTCCCCGCGGCCTCGCAACGCAGCGGCGGCCACCCCGGCAAGCGCACCTTCCAGGCACTGCGGATCGAGGTCAACGGCGAGTTGACCGCGTGGCGGCGAGCCCTGCCGGCGGCCATCGGCCGGTTGCGCGTGGGTGGGCGGATCGCCGTCCTGAGCTATCACTCGCTCGAAGACCGACTGACCAAGACCGTCCTCGCCGAGGGCGCGACCTCCAGCGCCCCGGCGGGGCTGCCGGTCGAGTTGCCCGAGCACTCGGCATACCTGCGCCTGCTCACGCGCGGCGCCGTCAAGCCCACCCCGGCGGAGATCGCCGCCAACCCGCGCGCGGCCTCGGCCCGGTTGCGCGCGGCCGAACGGATCCGGGCCACCGGTGGGGAGCCGCGATGACCCAGGCCGCCGTCCAAGCCCGTATGCCGCGTCCGGCTGCGCGGCGCACGACCCTGCGCGCCGTCCCCGCGGCGATCGGTCGCACTCGCAGCGGCCTGTTCGCCATGGTGTGCATGGGGCTGCTCGCAAGCGGGCTGGTCACCCTGCTCATGCTCAACACCGCACTGGCCCAAGGCTCGTTCACCGTCGCCGAACTCACCGCGACGTCGGGTGCTCTGACCGACCAGGCACATGCGCTGCGCCAGTCCGTCGATTCCTCGAGCAACAGCGTCTCGCTTGCGCGCAAGGCCACCGAGATGGGCATGGTGCCGAGCCGGAGCATGGCCTTCGTCCGCCTCTCCGACGGCGCCATCCTCGGCGTCGCGGATCCGGCCAAGGCCGAGCCCCTGGCCCTCGTCGACACCCCCAAGCCGCCGCCACCGGCTCCGGCTCCGGCCCCGGTCGACCCAGCCGCAGCTGCGGCCGCTGCCGCCGCTGCCGCGGTCGCTCCCGCTCCCGCGGTGGCTCCCGCTCCCGCGACGCCGGCCCCGACGACGGCGGGACGTTGACCATGCCCCGAGACCAGCGACCGACGTCGACCCGGACCGCGGCGCGCCCCACGTCGACCCGCACCGCGGCCCCGCGCGCTGGCGCTGCGTCGACCCGGACCGCGGCGCGCCCCACGTCGACCCGCACCGCGGCCCCGCGCGCTGGCGCTGCGTCGACCCGCGCCGCGGCCCCGCGCCGCGCCGCACCGGCGCGACCACCTCGTGCCCATCGGCACATCCGCGTCGGCAGCCCAGCCCGTAGGGTCCGCGGCATCTTCCTGGCCTCGATGTTCGTGCTGACGATCTTCGCCGCCCAGATGCTGCGGGTCCAAGCCTTCGAGGCGAGCCCGGTCCAGCTCGCCGCGCTGAACAAGCGACTGACGAGCAAGGTGGCCACCCCGGCCATGCGCGGGAGCATCATCGACAGCAAGGGCGTGGTGCTCGCGAGGAGCCTCGAGCGTTACACCGTGAGCGTCAACCAGCTGGCCGTCAAGGAGTACACCCGCACGGTCGACGAGAAGCGCACGAAGGTCGGAGTCGTCGGTGCCGCCCAGGTGCTCGCGCCCCTGCTCGGAACGACGGCCGAGGCGCTCGTCCCGGACCTCATGGGCAACAACGCCTACCGGATCCTCGCCCGCAAGGTCACCCCGTTGGCCTGGCGGGATATCGACAAACTCGGCATCCCGGGGATCTACGCCGAACTCACCTTTGAGCGCAGCTACCCCGCAGGGATGTCCGCCGCACCGGTAACCGGCGCGGTCAACCTCGACCAGGCCCCGGCCGGCGGTCTGGAATCGGCACTCAACAGCCAACTGGCCGGCAGCCCCGGCGAGACCCAATACGAACGCAGCCGCGACGGCAAGCCGATCCCGTGGGCCGACGAGCGCGGGCACGCCGCGGTCCCAGGCGTCGACGTGACGACCACCATCGACTCCGACCTGCAGTGGTATGCCGAGAACGCCATCGCCGCCCAGGTGACCCGCGTCGGCGCGGCATCCGGCTATGCCATCGTCATGGAGGCCAAGACCGGCAAGGTGCGCGCGCTCGCGTCCTATCCGACCTTCGACCCGATGGCGACCAAGGAGTGGACCCTCGACGGGCTGCGCAACCACGCGGTCGAGGACGTCTACGAACCCGGGTCCACCGGCAAGGTCATGAGCGTCGCGGCGGCCATCGAGGAGAACACGGTTACTCCAACGACCCCGCTCGTCGTCCCGAACCGGATCAAGCGCTCCGACAAACAGTTCAAGGACCACAACGACCACGACACCCTCGAACTCACCGTCGCCGGCGCCCTCGCGAAGTCGAGCAACATCGGGGTCATCCTCGCCACCGAGGCGGTGTCGGCCAGGTCGATCGATACCTACTACCGGGCCTTCGGGATGGGCGCGAAGACCGGCCTCGGGCTGCCTGGCGAGTCGGCCGGCCTGCTCACCCCGGTCGCCCAACTCAACGGCTCGCAGCGCTACACGATGCTCTTCGGACAGGGGTATTCCCTCACCGCCCTCCAGGCGGCCGGGGTGTACCAGACGATCGCCAACAAGGGCGTGCGGGTCGCGCCGTCCCTCGTCGAGGGGACGACCGGGGCCGACGGCCAGTTCGTCCCGGCGGCGGGCAATCAGGGCGTCCGGGTGGTTTCGGACTCCACGGCCCGTCAGGTCAGCGACATGCTCGAAGAGGTCGTCGCCCCTGGCGGTACCGCGCCACAGGTCGCCATTGCCGGCTACCGGATCGCCGGCAAGACCGGGACGGCCAACCGGTACGACGAGTCGGCCGGCAAGTACAGCGGGTACACGACGTCGTTCATCGGCTACGCCCCGGCCGAGGACCCGCAGTTCGTCGTCGCGGTGACCCTGCAACGACCCCAGGTCGACAACCCCAGCGGCGCCGGCCTGGCCGGCCCGGTGTTTAAGGACGTCATGGCGTACGCCCTGCAGGCCTACAAGGTCGCCCCGAGCACCACCCCCGGACCGACCATCCCCTTGACCGCGCCGGGCGCGACGTCCAACCCGGCGGCGATCATCGACCGCAAGCCCAACGGCTAACCTCGTCCCCGTGTCGTCCCCGCGTCCGTCCCGGTTGCGCGAGACCGCCCTCGCCGCCGTGGTCGAGCGAGCCGGCGCGGCCGTCCGGCCGCCGAATGCCGATGTCGTAGGGCGAGCCGTCACCGGGGTGACGCTCGACTCGCGCACCGTGCGCGCCGGGGACCTGTATGCCGCCCTGCCGGGCCACCACGTCCACGGGGCCCGCTTCGCCGAGACCGCCATCGCCCGGGGCGCGACCGCCGTGCTCACCGACCCCGCCGGCGCCGAGGTCGTCGGCCACCTCGTGGAGCCAGGTGGAACGGCCGTCCCGATCCTCGTCGTCGAGAGCCCTCGGGCCGTCCTCGGGAGCCTGGCCGCCGAGATCTACGCCCAGCCGGCGACCCGGCTGCGGATGTACGGCATCACCGGCACCAACGGCAAGACGACGACGGCATACCTGCTCGAATCGGCACTTCGCGCGCTCGGTGCCCGGACCGGGCTCATCGGCACCGTCGAGACGCGGATCGGGCAGGAGCGGCTCGCCTCGGCTCGGACCACGCCCGAGACCACCGATCTGCACGCCATCCTCGCGGTGATGGTCGAACAGGGCACGGACGCGGTCGTCATGGAGGTGTCCAGCCATGCCCTGGCCCAGCACCGGGTCGACGGCGTGGTCTACGACCTCGCGCTGTTCACCAACCTCTCCCAGGACCACCTCGACTACCACGGCGACATGGCCGGGTACTTCGACGCCAAGGCGGAGCTGTTCACCCCGAAGCGGGCTCACCGCGGCATCGTGTGTATCGACGACCGATGGGGACGTGCGCTCGCCGACCGTTCTGCGATCCCGGTAACGACGCTCGCGACGCAGACCGGCGCCGACTGGACTCTCACGACCGGCGCCGGCGCCACGACGACTCTGGTCGGACCGGCCGGCCAGGTGCGCCTGCATTGCCACCTGCCGGGAGCCTTCAACGTGGTCAACACCGCGATGGCGGCTCTGGCGTTGCTCGAGAGCGGGTATGCCGTCACCGACGTCGAGCGGGCCATGGCGGCCGAGCCGGTCGTCCCCGGGCGGATGGAGGTCGTGCCTGGCAGCTCGGCGGACCCCCGCTGCATCGTTGACTACGCGCACACTCCCGAGGCGGTCGACGCCGCCTTGGCGGCGCTGCGGCCGAGCACGCCCGGGCGGCTCGTCGTCGTCCTGGGAGCCGGCGGCGATCGGGACCGCGGCAAGCGACGGGCGATGGGGGCCGCTGCGGCTCGGTGGGCCGACGACCTCATCGTGACCGACGACAATCCACGCTCGGAGGACCCGGCGGCGATCCGCGCGGAGGTGCTCGCGGGGGCGCAGCAGAGCCCACCTTCGGGCTCCGGCGAGCGGCCGGGCTCCGGCGAGCGGCCGGGCTCCGGCGAGCGGCCGGACCCCGGGGAAAGCCCGGACTTGAGTCAGCGCGCCCTACCGGCATCGTCCACGCGGCGCTCGTCGCAGGCCGGACGTGCCGCGGACATCGCCGAGGCGGTGCGCCTGGCCCGCGAGCAGGGCCGCCCGACCGACAACACCGTCGTCGTCCTCGGCAAGGGCCACGAGACCGGGCAGGAGATCGCCGGTGTCGTCCATCCCTTCGACGATCGCGACGCCCTGGCTGCCGCGCTGCGCGGGCAGCCCTATGCCCCCGAGGCCGATCGATGATCCCCATGACGCTCGCCGAGGTCGCCGGCGTCACGGGCGGGCAGGTGCACCCGGACCCCGGCGCGGGTGAGGTCCTCGTCGACGGTCCGGTCGTCACCGACTCCCGCGAGGCCGGCCCTGGCGGCCTGTACGTCGCGAGGGTCGGCGAACACGCCGACGGCCACCGTTTCGTCGGCGCGGCCGCCCAGGCGGGTGCCGTCGCCGCGCTCACCGGTCGGCCGGTCCCGGACCTGCCCTGCGTCGTCGTCCAGGACGTCCAGACCGCCTTCGGCCGGGTGGCCCGGGCCGTGCTCGATCGCGCCCCCGGCGTCACCGTCGTCGCGGTCACCGGCTCCTCCGGCAAGACGAGCACCAAGGACCTGCTCGCCCAGGTGCTCGGCCGGGCCGCCGAGACGATCGCCCCGGTCAACTCCCTCAACGGCGAGATCGGCGTCCCTTTGACGGTATGCCGCATCACCCCGGCTACCCGGTTCCTCGTCGCCGAGATGGGTTCGCGCGGCATCGGCCACCTCGCCTACCTCACCGAGATCGCGCCCCCACGAATCGCCGTGGTCCTCAACGTCGGCACCGCCCACGTCGGGCAGTTTGGCAGCCGCGAAACGATCGCCCTGGCCAAACGCGAGTTGGTCGAGGCATTGCCGGCAGACGGCGTCGCCGTGCTCAACGCCGACGACCCCCTCGTGTCGCAGATGGCCGGGCACGCCCGGGGTCGGGTCGTCCTCGTGGGCCAGGCCGCCGAGGCTCAAGTGCGCGCCGAGGAGATTCGCCTCGACGCCAACGGCCGGCCGCGGTTCCGAGTGCGCACCCCGGCCGGCGATGCGGCGGTGGCCCTGGCACTGCACGGCCGCCACCACGTCGGAAACGCCCTGGCCGTCGTCGCCGTCGCCCTCGAATGCGGCCTGCCGCTGGACACCGTCGCCGACTCCCTGGCGCAGGCCACGGCGGTGAGCCGGTGGCGGATGGAGGTCACCGAGCGCCCCGATGGGGTCACCGTCGTCAACGACGCCTACAACGCCAACCCCGACTCGATGGCCGCGGCATTGGCCGCCCTTGCCGCGATGGGCCATCCGGAGCAAGGACCGCAGCGGCGGACCTGGGCCGTGCTCGGCGAGATGCTCGAGCTCGGCGACGAGGCAGTGCCGGCACACCGGGGGGTCGGGCGGCTGGCCACGACCCTCGGCACCGACGTCGTCGTCGCGGTCGGTGCGGGCGCCGCGCCCGTCGCCGACGGCGCGACCGAGTCGCGGGCGGCCGGTCTCGCCCGGCCCGAGGTGAGCCACGTGGCCGACGCGGACGCGGCATACGACCTGCTGGGCGAACAACTGCGACCCGGTGACGTCGTGTTGTTCAAGTCCAGCCGGGACGCCGGGCTACGGTGGCTCGCAGAGCGGGTCGCCGCGCCGGAGGGAGCGTCGTGAAGGGTGTGCTCGTCGCCGCCGCGACGTCCCTCGTTCTTGCTCTGCTGCTGACGCCGCTGTTCATCCGCTTCCTCGTCCGGCGCCAGTACGGACAGTTCATTCGCGACGACGGCCCGACCTCGCACCACACCAAGCGCGGCACCCCGACGATGGGGGGCACTGTCATCGTCGGGGCCACCCTCGCCGCGTATGCCGTCGCGCACCTACTGCTGCTCGCCTCGCCGACGGCCAGCGGCCTGCTCGTGCTCTTCCTCATGGCCGGGTTGGCCTTCGTCGGCTTCCTCGACGACTACATCAAGATCTCGCGGCAACGCAGCCTCGGGCTGCGCAGCAAGCAGAAGCTCGCCGGCCAAGGCCTCGTCGGGGTGCTGTTCGCCGTCGCGGCGCTCGGATTCGAGAACGACCGGTTCCGCAAGCCCGCCTCCACGGCGGTGTCCTTCGTCCGCGATACCCCGATCAACCTCGCCTTCGCCGGAACGGTGGTCGGCCTCATCCTCTTCGTCATCTGGGCGAACGTCATCATCGCCGGGATGTCCAACGGGGCCAACCTCACCGACGGGCTCGACGGCCTGGCGACCGGGGCCTCGACGATGATCTTCGGCGCCTACGTGCTCATCGGGATCTGGACCTCGAACCAGAACTGCCAGAGCAACCCGGGCCTGAAGTGTTACGAGGTCCGCGACAGCATCGACCTGGCGATCATTGCCGCCGCCGCCATGGGGGCCTGCTTCGGGTTCCTCTGGTGGAACGCCTCGCCCGCGAAGATCTTCATGGGCGACACCGGGTCGCTTGGCCTGGGCGGCGCCATCGCCGGGTTGGCGATCATGACGAAGACCGAGCTGCTCTCGGTCATCCTTGCCGGCCTGTTCGTCATCGAGGTCCTGTCGGTGATGATCCAGGTCGGGTTCTTCAAGACGACGCGGCGGCGGGTCTTCCGGATGGCCCCCTTGCACCACCACTTCGAGATGCTCGGGTGGGAGCAGATCACCGTCGTCGTGAGGTTCTGGATCGTCGCTGGGCTGTTCGTCGCCCTCGGCCTCGGGGTGTTCTATGCCGAGTGGGTCGTGGGCGCGACATGAGCGACCTCGACCCCTACGAACCGCGCGCCGGCCTGACCCACCGCGACGCTGACTGGGCCGGCCTGGACGTCCTCGTCGCCGGCCTGGGCATCAGCGGGTTCGCCGCCGCCGACGCCCTCACCGAACGCGGCGCTCGGGTCAGCGTCGTGGACGCCAAACCCGCGGGTCAGAGTGGGCTGGTCGACGAGCGAGCCCACATCCTCGACATCCTCGGCGTCGACGTGCTCCTCGGGCCGGCGCACACGACCGGTATGCCGTCTCGGCACGTGGATCTCGTGGTCACCTCACCCGGTTGGGCACCGACCCAACCGTTGCTCGCCGAGGCGGCCGCCCGCGGCATACCGGTGTGGGGGGAGGTGGAACTCGCCTGGCGGATGCGTCCCCAGGCCGGCGCTGCCCCGTGGCTCACCGTGACCGGAACCAACGGCAAGACGACGACGGTGAACATGCTCGCCGCGATCCTGCGAGCCAGCGGCCTGCGGGCCACCAGCGCCGGGCAACGTCGGCACGCCGCTGCTCGAGGCGGTGCTGCACCCCGACCCCTACGACGTGCTCGCCGTCGAGCTGTCGAGCTTCCAACTGCATTGGCAGCGGTCGGTGTCACCGGTGGCCTCGGCCTGCCTCAACGTCGCCGCCGACCACATCGACTGGCACGGCTCGTTCGAGCAGTACCTGCTCGACAAGGGCCGGGTCTACGCGAACACCCACGTGGCGTGCGTCTACAACGTCGAGGACCCGCTCACCGAGCAACTCGTCATCGACGCCGAGGTCATCGAGGGGTGCCGGGCGATCGGATTCACCCTCGGCGTGCCGGCCCCGTCGATGTTGGGACTCGTCGACGACGTCTTGGCCGACCGGGCGTTCGTCGAGCAGCGCCAGCACTCCGCGGCCGAGCTCGCGACCCTCGCGGACCTGCGGGGCCAGGCCCCCTCGGTCGCCCCCCACTACGTCGCCAACGCGTTGGCGGCCGCGGCGCTAGCGCGGGCGTACGGCGTCGGCCCGATCTCGGTGCGCGAGGGCCTGCGGGCCTTCCGGCCCGACCCGCACCGGATTGCCGAGGTGGCCACCGTCGACGGGGTCCGCTACGTCAACGACTCCAAGGCGACCAACCCGCACGCCGCGCAGGCGGCGCTCGCGGCATACGACTCGGTTGTCTGGGTGGCCGGTGGCCAGCTCAAGGGGGCCGACATCGAGCCACTCGTGGAGACGGTCGCCGGCAAGCTCCGTGGCGTCGTGCTGCTGGGGGTGGACCGGGCGCTCATCGCCGACGCGCTGGCCCGACACGCCCCCGATGTCCCCGTCGTCGACATCGCCGCGACCGACACTGGGGGCATGCCGACCGCGGGAATCGACATCATGGACCTCGTCGTCCAACGCGCGGCGGCCTTGGCCGCGCCCGGCGACGTCGTTCTGCTGGCTCCTGCGGCGGCCTCGCTGGACATGTTCAGCAGCTATGGCGCCCGCGGCGAGGCGTTCGAAGCCGCGGTGCGGCGGCTGGCCGACGGCGAGAGCTCGTGACCAGCGCGACCGGCCGACCTCGCGGTCGTGCCCTGCCTCGGGCCTCGGGTGCGCTCTCCACGGCCCGGACCGTCGCCGATCGGTTGACCCGACGGCTCGACTCGCCGGTGACCTCCTACTACGTCCTGCTCGCGGCCACCTCGACACTCGTGGTTCTCGGTCTGGTCATGGTCCTGTCCGCGTCGATGGTCACCTCGTACACCGACGACGGCTCCTCGTTCGCGGTGTTCCTCAACCAGGCTCGGTTCGCCGCGATCGGGTTGGTCGGGGCGATCGTCGCCGCCCGACTGAGCCCGACCTGGTGGCGCCGGTTGGCTCTGCCGGCGATGGTCGGGTCCTTGGCCCTGCAGGCCGCGGTGTTCACGCCATTGGGCTTCGCCGTCAACGGCAACCGCAACTGGCTGCGCGTCGGGCCGATCAGCGTGCAACCATCCGAGATGACCAAGCTCGGGCTCGTGCTCGTCGGCGCCCTCGTCTTCGCCAACAAGCGGCCCCCGGCTGCGCACCTTCGGCCAGATCGCGGTGCCCTTCGTCGCCCCGGTCGCGCTGGTCACCCTGGGCCTGGTCCTCTACGGCAAGGACCTCGGCACGGCGCTCATCCTCGTCGGCATCGTCGGGGCGGTCCTGTATGCCGCGGGAGTGCCGGCGCGCTTCTTCGTCGGGGCCGGGCTGGTCGCCGCCGCAGGCGTCACCGTGCTCGTGCTCACCAACGCCAACCGAGTCGATCGCATCACCAACTGGCTCAGCGGGTCATGTACGGACCCGAACGGGGTGTGCGGGCAGTCCGTCCACGGCCTCTACGCGTTGGCCGACGGCGGGTGGTGGGGGGTGGGCCTCGGGGCCAGTAAGGAGAAGTGGTCGTGGCTCGCCGCGGCGCACAACGACTTCATCTTCGCCATCGTCGGGGAGGAGCTCGGCCTGCCCGGCACCCTCACCCTGCTCCTGCTCTTCGCGATGATCTCCGGAGCGTGCCTGCGGATCGTGTCGCGGTCGCGCGACTCGTTCGTGCAGATTGCCACCGCCGGGATCATGGCGTGGATCCTGCTGCAGGCGATGATCAACATCGGGGCCGTCATCGGTCTTTTACCGGTTATCGGCCTCCCGCTTCCCATGGTCTCCGCGGGCGGGTCCGCCCTGGTCACGACCATGATCGCCATGGGCATCCTCGTGTCCTTCGCCCGGCGCGAACCCGGCGCCGCCGAGATCCTCGCCACCCGTCCCGGCGTGGTCTCCCGGTCGCTGTCGATCCTTCCGGGTCGTCGTACCAGACGCTGAGCCCCCCGCCCTGCCATGTCCGACACTCCCGCGCTCTCGTCCGTGCTGCTCGCCGGCGGCGGCACCGCCGGCCACGTCTCGCCGCTGCTCGCCGTCGCCGACGCCCTGGCGCGCCGGCATCCCGGCCTGCGGCTCACCGTCCTGGGCACCGTCGAGGGTCTGGAATCCCGGCTGGTCCCCGAGCGCGGGTACGACCTGCGCATCGTGCCCCGGGTGCCCATGCCCCGCCGCCTCGGCGGTGCCTTGGTCCGTCTGCCCGCAGCGCTGCGGTCGGCCGTCGAGGCCGCGGGTCAGGCCATGGACGACACCGGCGCGCAGGTCGTCGTCGGCTTCGGCGGCTACGTGTCGACGCCGGCCTACCTGGCGGCCCGACGGCGGCGGCTGCCGATCGTCCTGCACGAGCAGAACGCCCGACCCGGACTGGCCAACCGCCTGGGAGCTCGGCTGGCCCGCTCCGTCGCCACGACCTTCGCCGGCACGCCGTTGCCCGGAGCCCAGCAGATCGGTATGCCCTTGCGCCGGCTCGTCACCACGCTGGACCGGGCGGCCGTGCGCGATCAGGCCTTGACCGCATTCGGGCTCGACGACGACCGCCCGACCCTGCTGGTCACGGGTGGCTCGCTGGGCGCCCAACGGATCAACGAGGCCCTCGCCAGGCGATCGCGCGCGCTGTCCGCCCACGGCATCCAAGTGCTCCACGTGACCGGGCAGGGCAAGGAGTTCGAGCCCGAGCGCGAGCCGGGCGGCGCGCCGTACGTCGTCGTGCCCTACGTCGAGCGCATGGACCTGGCCTACGCGGTCGCGGACCTCGTGCTGTGCCGCTCGGGGGCGAGCACGGTGTGCGAGCTCACCGCGGTCGGGTTGCCGGCGATCTACGTGCCGCTACCGGTGGGCAACGGTGAACAGCGGTTCAACGCCGCCGAGGTCGTTGCCGCGGGGGGCGGGCGACTGCTCGACAACGCCGACCTCACCTCGGACTGGATCGACGCCGTGCTCGTGCCGCTGATGCAGGACGCCCCGACGTTGGCCAGGATGGGCCTTGCCGCGGGGTCGGTGGGCCGCCGCGACGCGGACGAGGAGATGGTCCGGCTCGTCGAGGCGGCGGCCGGTGAGGCCTCGCGCCCTGGTCGGGCGCGATGAGCACGCCGACCCGCTTCGACTTCACCGCCGACGTGCCCGAGCTGGCCGAGCTCGGTCCGGTCCACCTGGTCGCCGTCGGCGGCATCGGGATGTCGGCGCTCGCGCGCCTGCTGCTGGCTCGCGGCGTCCCGGTGAGCGGCTCCGACGCGGTGGACTCGCCCCTGCTCTCGGCCCTTGCCGCGGAAGGGGTCACTGTCCACGTCGGCCACGACGCGGCATACCTGGGGTCGGCCCGCACCGTCGTGGTGTCCACTGCGGTCCGCGAGAGCAACGTCGAGTTGGCCGAGGCCCGGCGGCGAGGTCTGCGGGTGCTGCACCGAGCTCAGGCACTGGCCGCGACGATGGGGCCACGCCGGGTGGCGATCGCCGGCGCCAACGGCAAGACGACGACGACTTCGATGATGGCTGAGGCCCTCATCGCGGCCGGGCTGGACCCGTCCTACGCCATCGGCGGCGAACTCCTCGCCACCTCGACCAACGCCCACGTCGGTTCCGGGGACCTGTTCGTCGTCGAGGCCGACGAGAGCGACGGCTCGTTCGTCGTCTACCACCCGATGGTCGCCGTCGTGACCAGCGTGCAGCCGGACCATCTCGACTTCTTCGGGACGTTCGAGGCCGTGCAGCAGGCCTACCGCGCGTTCGTGGGCACGATCCGACCCGACGGGCTGCTCGTCGTCTGCGTCGACGATCCGGGTGCCCGCGCCCTCGGCGAGTGGGCTCGATCGAGCGGCCTTCGGGTGGTGGGCTACGGCACCTCGCCGGACGCCGACGCCCGGGTGGTCGACGTCGTGCTCGACGGGGTGCGATCTCGCGCGGTCGTCGAGTGGGCTGCCCGCCGGATCCCGCTGGCGCTCGACGTCCCCGGCGACTACAACGTCCTCAACGCGACGGCCGTCTTTCTCGCCGCGACCGCCGGCGTCGGGGCGTCGCCCGAGGGGGTCCTCGCCGGCCTGGCGGGGTTCGCGGGAACTCGTCGGAGGTTCGAGTCGATCGGTCGGGTCGGTGGGATCGAGGTCGTCGACGACTACGCCCACAACCCGGCCAAGGTCGATGCCGTCGTGTCGACCGGCCGCCGGCTGGCCGGGACCGGTCGGCTCGTCGTGGTCTTCCAGCCGCACCTGTACAGCCGCACCCGCGATTTCGCGGCCGACTTCGGCCAGGCGCTCAGCCCGGCCGACCTCCTCGTCGTCATGGACGTGTATGCCGCGCGGGAGGATCCGATCCCCGGTGTCGACAGCGGGCTCGTCGTCAGGGCGACCCGAGCGGCCCGGTCCGGCGTCGACGTGCGCACGGCGGCCGGGGGTGCACAGGTCCTCGACATGCTCGTCGGGGTGCTGCGGCCTGGGGACTTCGTGCTGACGGTGGGGGCGGGCGACGTGACCACCGTCGGACCTGAGTTGGTGCGACGACTCGACGAGCGGACGGTCACGCCGTGACGCGCCGAAGGGGCCTCCCGGCGCTGCGCACCCGGGTGCGCGGGGGAGCGGCCTCGCCTCAAGTACGTCTCGAGCGCCGAGCCGGACGGGTCCGACGGCGGCGGCTGGCCGTGACGCTGTTCGTGGCCGCGTTGCTGGCCGTGGTGGGGGCTACGGTGTGGCTCTTCGGGTTCAGCTCCGTGCTCGAGGTGCAGCAGACCCGAGTGGAGGGACTGGGCGAGGCCGATACCGACACCGTACTGGCAGCGGCGGCCGTGCCGACCGGGATGCCGTTGGCCCGGGTCGACACCGCGACGATCGGCCGGCGAGTCGAGCAGGTGCCGTTCGTCCGTCAGGTCTCGGTTTCGCGAGGGTGGCCGCATACCGTCGTCGTCGAGGTCCAGGCTCGGGTGCCCGTCCTCGCGCTCAAGGCTCAACCCGGGGCGCTGCACCTCGTCGACGACCAGGGGACGAGCTTCCGCGAGGTCACCGAAGCGCCCGCGGGCTTGCCCGTCGTGGACGCCGGCAGCGGCTCCGCGACGGCGGCGGGCCTGCGCGCCGTCGTCGAGATGCTTGCCGCCTTCTCGGAGGGGCAACGTGCCCAGGTCGGCGACATCCGGGTGGCGCCCGACGATCAGGTCACCTTCACCCTGGGCCCGGTTCGGGTGATCTGGGGTCTGGCGGGGCGGGCCGAACGCAAGGTCGCCGTCATCAACGCGCTAATGAAGACGTCGCCGGCCGTCATCGACGTCAGCGTCCCCGACTTCCCGGTGACCCGTTGAAGTCCGCCGACCCGCGATTGCGATGAGTGAATGAAGCCCGGGGGATAAGGCTGTCACTCTCGGATCAACTGGCCCAGCAGCCCCTCGTGCCCCCGCGGTTACCTCCCACATGTGGTCGAGGTCGAAACACGCCGGCCGAGAGGTTGCCTCGCCGCGCGCATCGCCATACGGTCATCCCGGACGGACACGACAACGAAGTCTAACCTTCGGGTTGACATTGAGAGTTTGGTCACCGTCGGGGACGCGGTCGGGGTGGGTACGTCGGCCCGGTGGACCGGCGTCGGCTCGGACCTGCGGGTCCGCGTACGCTCGTCTCGCCCAGCGACCCGTCCCAGAGCACCGCCGCACGACCGAAATACCCAGGATTACCCAGGAAAGGCCACCAGCGTGGTTGCGACACCGCAGAACTACCTCGCCGTCATCAAGGTCGTCGGCATCGGCGGTGGTGGCGTCAACGCCATCAACCGGATGATCGAGGTCGGGCTCAAGGGCGTGGAGTTCATCGCCATCAACACCGATGCTCAGGCGCTGCTGATGAGCGACGCCGACGTGAAACTCGACGTGGGTCGTGACCTGACCCGTGGGCTCGGCGCCGGCGCGGACCCCGAGGTCGGCCGCAAGGCCGCGGACGACCACTCGGAGGAGATCGAGGAGGTGCTCAAGGGCGCCGACATGGTCTTCGTTACGGCGGGTGAGGGTGGCGGCACGGGCACCGGTGGCGCGCCGGTCGTGGCGCGGATCGCCAAGGGCCTGGGTGCGCTGACCATCGGCGTGGTCACCCGACCGTTCACCTTCGAGGGGCGCCGGCGGGCCAACCAGGCCGAGTCCGGGATCGCCACCTTGCGCGAAGACGTCGACACCCTCATCGTCATCCCCAACGACCGGCTGCTGTCGATCAGCGACCGCAACGTTTCGATGATGGACGCGTTCCGCAGCGCCGACCAGGTCCTGCTCTCCGGTGTTCAGGGCATCACCGACCTCATCACGACGCCGGGTCTGATCAACCTCGACTTCGCCGACGTCAAGTCGGTCATGCAAGGCGCCGGATCTGCGCTCATGGGCATCGGCTCGGCCCGGGGCGAGGACCGCGCCGTGCAAGCCGCCGAACTCGCGATCTCCAGCCCATTGCTCGAGGCCAGCATCGACGGGGCCCACGGCGTGTTGCTGTCGGTCTCCGGCGGTAGCGACCTCGGCCTGTTCGAGATCAACGAGGCCGCCCGCCTGGTTCAGGAGGCGGCCCACCCCGAGGCGAACATCATCTTCGGCACTGTCATCGACGACGCCCTCGGCGACGAAGTGCGGGTCACCGTCATCGCCGCCGGGTTCGACGGCGGCAACCCGCAGCCGCGCCCGGATGCCCGCGCTCTCGGCACGGTCCAGGCGGGAGGCGCCGCGCGCGTCGAGCGTCCGCTGCCGACCAAGGACGAGGCGACGTCGGGTGGCTCCGACGCGCCGGCCCCGGCCCGGGACAGCGGCGGCGACGCTGCGCCCGCCCAGAGCCCACCGAAAACCGTGACGTTCGACGACGGCGACGAGTTGGACGTCCCCGACTTTCTCAAGTAACTGGACGTCCCCGACTTTCTCAAGTAACCGGGGGCCCTGCTCGGCCGGCGGCCGGCAGCGTAGCGTTGCGCCGTGTTCTTCTGGCACGACAGTGGCCGTCTCGTCGACCGTGCAGTGACCGACCGCTGGGGCGGCGTGAGCCTGGGGGGGTACGAGGAGTTCAACCTCGCGGCCCACGTCGGCGACGATCCGGACGCCGTGGAGGCCAACCGTCAGGCGCTGGCCCTTGCCGTCAAGGTGCCGCGGGAGCGGCTGGTGTTCATGAACCAGGTCCATGGCGACCGAGTCGTCGTGATCGAGCGGCCGTGGTCGGCACCGGCGCCGCCGGCCGACGCCGTCGTGACCAGGGCAAGTGGCCTCGCGCTCGTCGTCCTCGTCGCGGACTGCGTCCCGGTGCTGTTGGCCGACCCGCAAGCGGGGGTCGTCGCCGCGGTGCACGCGGGACGGCCGGGCATGGTCGCCGACATCGTCGGGCGCGTCGTGACGACGATGCGCGGCCTGGGGGCCCGCACCATCGACGCGGTCGTCGGGCCCTCGGTCTGTCCGAGGTGTTACGAGGTGCCGCTGGCCATGCGCGAGGAAGCCGCCGCCGTGGCGCCGGTCAGCGCCGGGGTGTCCTGGCAGGGCACGCCGGCGATCGACGTGGCCGCCGGGGTCGTCGAACAATTGCGCGAACGCGACGTCGCCGTGACGTGGTTGCCCGGGTGCACTCGTGAGCGCCCCGAGTTGTACTCGTATCGCGAACACCGCCAGACGGGGCGGTTCGCCGGGGTCATCGTCAGGCGCGAGCGGTGAACGAGTCAGCCGTGGACCGTCGAGCGACTCTCGGCGCCGCCCTTGATGCGGTCCGCGATCGGGTGGCGCGCGCCTGCCGTGCCGTCGGCCGGGATCCCGAGGAGGTCACCGTCGTCGCGGTGACGAAGTTCTTCCCGGCGTCGGACGTGCGGCTGCTGGCGGCCCTCGGCGTCACCGACATGGGCGAGAACCGCGACCAGGAGGCCGGGCCGAAGTACGCCGAGGTGCGAGCGGATACCCCGGGGATCACCCTGCACTTCATCGGGCAGTTGCAGTCCAACAAGGCCCGGTCGGTGGCCGGCTACGCCGACGTCGTGCAGACCCTCGACCGCCCGAAGCTCGCTCGCGCGCTCGACCGGGGCGCCGCGGCCGCGGGGCGTCGGTTGGAGGTGCTGCTCCAGGTCAACCTCGACACCGGCGGTATGCCGCCGGCCCCCCACTCCGCCCGCCCCGAGGTGCATCGCGGGGGCGTCGCCCCGGCGCAGCTCCGATCGCTCGCCGAGGAGGTTGCCGGGTGTGCGCACCTGCGGGTGCGCGGACTCATGGGGGTCGCCCCGCTCGACGGGGACCCGGACGAGGCCTTCGCGCTGCTGGCGACGCTCGCCGACGGCATACGAGGCGAGCACCCGGGCGCGACGTGGCTCTCGGCGGGCATGAGCGGCGACCTCGAAGCAGCCGTGCGCCACGGTGCGACACACCTGCGTGTCGGCACGGCAATCCTCGGTTCCCGTCCGCCGCTTCGATAACGTCGAGGCACCGGGGCCGGCCGCTGCCGTGACCGGCGCACCACCCGCGACAGGACGAGGAGATCCACACCATGGCTGGGGCACTGCGCAGGACGATGGTGTATCTCGGGTTGGCCGAGGACGACGCCTACGGCCGCTACGACGAGGGCTACGAGGACGACCGCCGAGACGACGGCGCCGCAGTCACCCAGCTGCCCACCCGTCACACGCCGGTGGCCCGGGTGGTGCGCGACCACGAGATCGGCGTGCTCAACCGGATCACGACGATCCACCCGCGCACCTACAACGAGGCCAAGAGCATCGGCGAGTCCTACCGCGACGGCACCCCGGTCATCATGAACCTCACGGACATGGACGACGCCGACGCCAAGCGCCTCGTCGACTTCGCCGCAGGCCTCGTCTTCGGCCTGCACGGCACCATCGAGCGGGTCACCGCCAAGGTTTTCTTGCTCTCGCCGGAGCATGTCGAAGTCTCGGCCGAGGAGTCGGCGCCGGTGCGGGCCCGGGCGCCGTTCAACCAGAGCTGAGCCTGGCGGCGCGCTGCACACACCTTCGTCGGCGACACTGACCCCATGCGTTCGGTCTGGCAGGTCGTATCCCTGCTGCTGTTCCTCTTCTTCGTGGCACTCATCGGGCGCCTCGTCATCGACTGGATCCAAGCTCTCGCGCGCGGCTGGCGACCGCGCGGGGTGGTTCTCGTGGTGGCCGAGGTCGTCTACACGGTGACCGATCCGCCGTTGAAGATGCTGCGGCGGCTCATCCCCAACCTCACGTTGGGGGGGATCCGGATCGACCTGGCCTTCCTGGCGCTGTTCCTGCTCACGTCGCTGCTCATGGGGCTCGTGCCGGGGTAGGTAGTCATCGCGCTCGTGCCGAGCGGCCCCCCCGTCGGCTGCCGGCGGCCAGGCCCGGACGTGTGCGATTCGGCCAGGCCCGGCCGCATTCGGTAGCGTTGTCCCGGACGCGAACCAGTCGAATCGAAGGTGACCCATGGCGTTGACGCCGGAGCAGGTGCTCAACAAGCAGTTCCAGACAACCCAGTTCCGCAAGGGGTACGACGAGCGGGACGTCGACGACTTCCTCGACGAGATCGTCGCCGAGTTGCGTTCGATCATCGCTCAGCGCGACGACTTCAAGACCCAGCTCGACGACTGCCGGGCCGGCCGCGGGCTACCCCCGGTCGCCGACCCCGACACGGCGGCGGCGACAGTCTCGGGGCAGGCGGAGCCGGTCGACACGGCGGAGCACGAGCAGGCCCAGGCTCGCTTGGAGGAATTGCGCAACGAGATCGCGTCGGCTCAGAACCAGCTCGGCGAGGTCAACGCGCAGATCGCCCAGGCGCAACAGGAGGCGGCCGCGGCGGCCGAGGGCGCCGCAACCGTGGGAGGCGCGCCCGACCAGGCCAGCGGCTCCTCGGTGGTGACTCCTGCGGTGGTCGGGGGGGTCGCCGGGATGGGGGCCGCCGGTCTCATCGAGCTGGCCCAACGGGTGCACGACGAGCATGTGGCCAAGGGCCAGGCGCGCCACGACGAGTTGCTCGCCGAGGCCCAAGCCCGGCACGACGACCTGCTCGCCACCGGTCAGTCACGTCACGACGAGCTCGTCGGTTCGGCGCAGACCCGTCACGACGAGCTCGTCGGCACCGCGCAGACTCGCCACGACGAGCTGCTCGCCGAGGCGCGGGAGCGTTCCAGCGGGATGGTCGCAGAGGCACAGAGCAAGAGGGAGCAGGTCCTCGGCTCGCTGCTGGAGGAGCAGCGCGCCCTGGAGGGCAAGCTCGAGGCCCTGCGTGGCTACGAACGGACCTACCGGGCCGAGTTGCGCAAGTACTTCCAGGGCAAGCTCGCCGAACTCGACGGCGCCACCGGTGAAGCCACCTCGGACGAACCGCTTGCGGGCGAGGGGGCCGACGGCTCCGACGGCGACGCCGAGAGCTGACCATCTGACCGTGGCGGGGCGGACGGCCCGGTATGCCGTTCGTCACCTTCGGCTGCCCGTTGCGGCGAGTCGGAGGCTGCCGATTCGTCTGGGTTGGCGTCGTGTCCTATCCTCGGGCGTCGGCGTGCACCGGCCGAGCGACTCGCACGGGAGGCAGCGATGGCTTCGAGCAAGGGGGCGGCAGGACGCGGGGCCGCGCCGGCTCGGCGCTCTGCCGATCGAGCGGTCGTGACGTCGGCCCCGGCCACGCGGGCGGCGGGCTCGAGGAAGGCCGCCGCGACGAGACAACCCACCTCCGCCGGCGGGTCGTCGGCGCCTGCGGCGACGGTGCCGAAGACGGCCCGGGCGGCCAAGCCTGCGGGGTCAAGCTCCAACCGGGCGTCCGGGTCTGTGAGCACGGCTCGGTCGGCTGCGAAACCGGCCAAGGCCATCGCCCCGGCGGCGAATCCCTCGACGAGGTCCACGCCCGAACCGAAGTCCTCCGCGGTATCGGCCCCAGGTGGACGACGCGCCGGTCAGACCACAGCGCCGGCCCGTAAGGCAAACGTCACGTCCGCCGGTAAGGCCGCTTCGTCGCGGGCCCCCGCGAGCACCCCCGCGCCGACCCGCAAGACCGCGTCGGCATCCGCCAGCAAGACCGCGTCGGCATCCGCCGGCAAGACCGCGTCGGCATCCGCCGGCAAGACCGCGTCGGCATCCGCCGGCAAGACCGCGTCGGCATCCGCCGGCAAGGGCGCGACGGTGCCGGCAAGCAAGTCCGCGCCGGCCGGTACGTCCGTTGCCGCGAGCCCGCGCACCCGGACCCGAGCCGCGCTCGCCACCCCTTCGGCCATGACCAGCTCGACCGCGGCCACGAGCGCGACCAAGCGCAGCTCTCGCACGCCGGCCGCCGCGCCGGCACGCTCGGCCCAAACCACCGGCACGCGCGCCCGGACGCGAGGGTCCGACCCGTCCACCTCGGGCGCGGGCCTGCTGCCGGTCCGACCGGACGAGGACCCCTGGACCGCCGACGAGATCGCCGAGATCCGCCGAGAGATCGAGCGGGACATTCAGCGAGCCGTGACGGACATCCAGGTCGTCGAGGAGGACCTCCAAGGGCTCATCTGGGATGCCGGTGACGGCTCCGGCGACGACCAGGCGGATGCCGGGGCCAAGACCTACGAGCGCGAGCAGGAGATCTCGCTGGCCAACGTCTCCCGCGACAAGCTGGCCCAGAACCGGCACGCCCTCGAACGCCTCAACGGCGGCACGTACGGCGTCTGCGAGGCGTGCAGCCAACCGATCGGCAAGTTCCGCCTGCAGGCCGCGCCGAGGGCGACGTTGTGCCGCTCCTGCAAGGAGAAGGCGGAGCGCGGCTGATCGACACACCCGATCCCGCCAACGCGGGCCGGCCGGCGCGACGGCTCTTCGCGCTCGTCGCCGTACTCGCCCTCACCTCGTATGCGGCCGACCAGGCGAGCAAGGCCTGGGCCGTCGCGGCCCTCACCGACGCCCCTCCTCGCGACCTCGTCGGCAGCGTCCTTCGCCTCGTCCTCATCCGAAACCCCGGCGCCGCCTTCTCTATCGGCACCGGCAACACCTGGGTGCTCTCTGTGCTGGCCGTGGTCGTCCTTGTCGTCGTCGTGCGCACGAGCCGGAGGCTCGGTTCGCTGGGCTGGGCCTGGGCGTTCGGCCTGCTGCTCGGCGGCGCGCTCGGCAACCTCACCGATCGGCTCACCCGGCCGCCGTCGTTCGGCCAGGGGCACGTCATCGACTTCATCGACTACAACGGCTGGTTCGTCGGCAACGTCGCGGACATCGTCATCGTCGCCGCCGCCGGGCTCATCGCCGTGCTCGCCCAGCGCGGGATCGGCGTCGACGGGCGACGCCAGCCACGAGCGACACGGCATACCGGGCCGCAGTCGTGACCGACCACAGCGAGCCGCGCTGCGTGCTCGTGCCCGAGGGGCTGAGCGGCGAACGGGTCGACACCGCGCTGTCCCGCCTGTTCGGCCTGTCGCGCACGCGCGCCGCGGACCTGGCCGCTGCGGGGCATGTCGTGCTCGACCGCCGTCCCGTCGGCAAGTCCGACCGGGTCACCACGGGTGCGCTTCTCGAGGTCACCCTCCCCGCAGTCCGCTCGGTGTCCCTCGCGGTGGTCGCCGAGCCGGTGCCGGGGATGACGGTCATCCACGACGACGACGACCTGCTCGTCGTCGACAAGCCGGTTGGCGTGGCGGCGCATCCGAGTGTCAATTGGAGCGGCCCGAACGTCCTCGCCGGCCTCGCCGCCGCCGGTTACCGGATCGCCACCTCCGGGGCCAGCGAACGGCAGGGGATCGTCAGCCGACTCGACGTGGGCACGTCCGGGCTCATGGTCGTCGCCAAGAGCGAGTACGCGTACAGCAGGCTCAAGCGCGCCTTCAAGACCCGCCAGGTCGACAAGACCTATCACGCACTCGTGCAGGGGCTCCCGGATCCCATGGTCGGGACCATCGACGCCCCGATCGGTCGACGGCCGGGGGCCGAGTTCAAGTTCGCCGTGATGGCCTCGGGCAAGCCTGCCGTCACGCATTACGAGCTGATCGAGGCATTCCACTCGTTCACCAGCGCCGCGCTGCTGGGGATCAAGCTCGAGACGGGACGCACGCATCAGATCCGGGTGCACCTGGCTGCCCTGCGTCACCCGTGTTGCGGCGACCCGCTGTACGGGGCCGACCCGCGGCTGGCGGCGCGGCTGCGCCTGGACCGGCAGTGGTTGCACGCGGTCGGGTTGGGGTTCGAACATCCCGGCACCGGCGCCTGGGTGAGCTTCACGAGCCCGTACCCGGCCGACCTCGAGCGCGCGCTGGACATCCTCGCCGCCGGCTGAACGCGCGCAGCGCGCCGCCGAGTCCGAGAGGCTCCCCTACGGGTAAGTCATCAACACCGCGGTGATATCGATTCCGCCGGCGCCGCGGGCCGTCAATCTGAACCCATTCGAAACCGCTCGAAGACATGAAATCGATTACGTGAGCCTGGGGCAGGCATCCGGCCGAAATTTGCCTACTTCGGCGCTGCAGGGTCCCGCCGGTCCTCGGTAGTGTTCTCACCGGACACCGAGGTCCCCACGCACTCCTATCACCCCTTGCGCGGGGCGGCGGCGCCGCATATTCGACTTCATTGCTCTGAAATCGGAGGAAATGTATGCACAAGCAGCTGCCAAAAGAATCCTATGGTGGCGTGGACGGGAAGGACTACGTCCCCTACATCTCCTCAGGAAATCGGCTCGGCGGCAATGCCGTCGTCATGGTCGCGGGCATCATTTTAGCGGCCTTGTTTGCCGCTTCCACGGCATACTCGGGGATGAAGTCCGGCCTCACGGTCGCGGCCGGTATACCCGGATCCATCCTGGGCTCAGCCATCATCGCGGCCCTCGCCAGGCCGAAGGGCATCCTGGGGAAGAACCTCCTGCAGGGTATGTCCTCGGGTGGGGAGTCGGTGGCCTCCGGCTTGATCTTCGTCTTGCCCTCCATTCTTCTCATCGGGGGGCAGGTCACCTTCCTCGAAGGGGTCATTGTCGGTGTCGCCGGCGTTCTGTTCGGCATCGGCGTGTCCACCTTGGTCCACCAGTACCTGCTCGTCGAAGAGCACGGGAAATTGATGTACCCCGAGGCGATGGCGATCTCCGAGACGCTCGTCGCATCCGAGGGCATGGGCGAATCGCTGAAGTATATGGGCATCGGTTTTGGCATCGGCGGTGTCATCACGCTGGTCACGGGCGCGTTCTTGAATCAAGTCAACAACGTCATTTCCTACGTGAACGAGTCGTTCTACAAGTGGCGGATCCAAATGGAAGTCAGCCCGATGCTGCTCGGTATCGGCTACATCGTCGGCACGGACGTGTCGCTCATGATGTTCAGCGGATCGATCCTCGCCAACTTCGCCGTCCTGCCGCTCATCGGCTACTTTGCCTCCTTCGCCGGCGATGCGGCGACCGTCTGGAATGACCCCTCCGTTCATGTCAACGCCATGACGGTCGGCGACATCGGCAGGAGCTATCTGCGCTACATCGGCGCCGGCATGATGCTGTCGGGCGGCCTCATCGGGGCGGTCCGCCTCGTGCCGACGATCGTCACCTCCATCCGCGAGACGTTTGGAGCCAAGGCCGGGGGGTCGACCGAGGCGGGTGCCCAGATCGGGCGCATCATCCTGTTGGGCGGTGTCCTCGTCTCGTTCGCGGGCGGGTTCGTCATCTCCGGCGGGAACATCGTCATGGCGATTCTGGTCTCGGTGCTGTCGCTCGTTCTGGCCATGCTGTTCGTCATCGTGTCGGGCCGCCTCACCGGCACGGTCGGCACCTCCAATCTTCCCGTTTCGGGTATGACCATCGCCTCGCTGGTGCTGGTCGCTCTGCTGTTCGTCGGCTTCGGCTGGACTACTCCGGGCAACAACAAGTCGCTGCTGCTGTTCGGGTCGTTCATCGTGACCGCCATCGCGATGGCCGGTGGCTACAGTCAGTCACAAAAGGTGAGCATGATCCTCGGTGGCAGCCGCAACGAGATGAGCAAGTACCTCACCGTCGCCGCCCTCGTCGGCGTGCTCACCGTCGTGGGCACGATCCTCGTCCTGAAGGATCAACTCGTCCTCGCGGGGGACCAAGTGCAATTCGCGCTGCCGCAGGCCAATCTCATGGCGACGTTGACCGAGGGCATCGTCTCCGGACGACTGCCGTGGGGCATGATCATCGCTGGCATGGTCATGGGTGTCTTCTTCTTCCTGCTCAGGCTTCCGGTGATGACGGTGGCCATCGGGTTCTACCTGCCGATCGCCACGACATCGATCATCCTGGTCGGTGCGTTGGTCCGGCTGCTCATGGAGAAGACGGCCTCCAGCGACGCAGACAAGGACGCCAAGGTCTCCAACGGCATCAGCCTCGCGGCCGGGTTGGTGGCGGGCAGTTCCCTCGTCGGGCTCGTCGGCATCATCCTGCAGGTGTCCGGGGTCCTGAAGGTGGCCGACATCGGCGGCTTCGCCGCCTCGAACACCATGGCCTGGATCCTGCTGGTCGTCCTGCTCGTGGCCACCATCGCGACCCTCTTCACCGCGGGGACCAAACGTGCCAAGGGATAGCAGGCGTCACAGGGGTGCGGCGCTGCCGCTCCAGACCGTCTACCGGCTCACGCAGGCCGTGGTTCTGGAGGAGGACGGCCAGGGCATCGTCACTCTGGCCGATCCCCAGGATCACCGGATCCAGCGGATCTTCCGTCGGCTGGGCGTCCGCATCCCGCTGCAACGCCGACTCACCCTGGACGCGTACGGCAGCTTCGTGACGCGCCAGTTCGACGACGGCGCCAGCGTGGGCGACATAGGACGGCGACTCACGCTGGAGTACGGGCCCGATGCCGAGCCGGTGTTCGAACGGCTCGTGCCCTATCTGCGGGCCCTGGAGGACAGGCGCCTGATCGAGCGGACCATACCGGACGTGACGGTGGCGACCACGAGCGGACGACGGGTGGACTAGACCGGCGGAGGCGCGCCGAGCGAGCCGCGGTCGGCGGGGCGGCATACACTCGCGTCGATGCCCACCCAGCCCTCCCGCGACTCGAGCTTCGTCCACCTGCACGTGCCACACCGAGTACTCGATGCTCGACGGCGCGGCGCGGATCGACGAGCTGCTCGCGGCGGCTGCGGCGATGGGGATGCCGGCGATCGCCACGACCGACCACGGCTACGTCTTCGGGGCCTACGAGTTCTGGGCCAAGGCGAGCAAGCACGGGCATCAAGCCGATCATCGGGGTCGAGGCCTACCTCACCCCCGGGACGCACCGCTCGGACAAGACCCGGGTGCGTTTCGGCGACGGCAACGTCCCGCGACGACGTCGGCGGCGTCGGGCGCCTACACCCACATGACACTGCTCGCGCGCACCACCGGCGGCATGCACAACCTGTTCCGGATGAGCTCGCTGGCCTCCCTCGAGGGGCACTACTTCAAGCCCCGCATCGACCGCGAGCTGCTCGCCAGCTACGCCGGCGGGCTCATCGCCACCACCGGATGCGTCGGCGGGGAGGTCCAGACCCGGCTGCGGATGGGGCAGTACGACCGTGGCCCGGGAGGCGGCGGCGGAGTTCCGCGACATCTTCGGGCCGGGCAACTTCTACGCCGAGGTGATGGACCACGGCATCCCCATCGAACGCCAGACCCAGCGCGAGCTGCTGCGCCTGGCCAAGGACCTCGGGCTGCCGCTGCTGGCCACCAACGACCTGCACTACACCGCCGCCGCCGACGCGACCGCCCACGCCGCGCTGTTGTGCGTCCAGTCGGGCTCGACGCTCGCGGACCCGGGGCGCTTCAAGTTCGACGGCGAGGAGTTCTACCTCAAGACCCCCGAGCAGATGCGCCACGCTGTTCCGCGAGCTGCCCCAGGCGTGCGACAACACCCTGCTCGTCGCCGAGCAGTGCGAGGTCTCGTTCACCGAGGACGAGGGCCGCTACATGCCCCGCTTCCCGTGCCCGCCTGGGGAGAGCGAGACGAGTTGGTTCGTCAAGGAGGTCGAGCGGGGCCTGCACGGGCGCTACCCGGGCGGCATCCCCGACTACGCCCGCACGCAGGCGGCATACGAGACCGAGGTCATCCTCGGCAAGGGGTATGCCGGGTACTTCCTCGTCGTCGCCGACTTCATCAACTGGGCCAAGGACAACGGCATCCGGGTCGGCCCGGGCCGCGGGTCCGGTGCCGGGTCGATGTGTGCCTACGCCATGCGGATCACCGACCTCGACCCGGTCGAGCACGGCCTGATCTTCGAGCGGTTCCTCAACCCCGAGCGGCCCTCGATGCCCGACTTCGACGTCGACTTCGACGAGCGTCGCCGGGGCGAGGTCATCCGCTACGTCACGGACAAGTACGGCGAGGACCGGGTCGCCCAGATCGTCACGTACGGCACG
Source organism: Dermatophilaceae bacterium (assembly GCA_037045045.1). Lineage (GTDB taxonomy): Bacteria > Actinomycetota > Actinomycetes > Actinomycetales > Dermatophilaceae > Phosphoribacter. The sequence continues at coordinate 675,107 of JBAOHL010000005.1, read as the reverse complement.
ATCAAGGCCAAGCAGGCGGTCAAGGACGCCGCCCGGGTCATGGGCCATCCGTTCGCCGTCGGCGAGCGACTCACCAAGGCGATGCCCCCGGCCGTCATGGGCAAGGACGTCCCGCTGTCCGGGATCTTCGACCCCGCCCACGGCCGGTATGCCGAGGCCGCGGACTTCCGGGCCCTGCACGAGGCCGATCCGGTGGCCAAGGAGGTCGTCGAGACGGCGATGGGCCTGGAGGGCCTCAAGCGCCAGTGGGGGGTGCACGCCGCCGGGGTCATCATGAGCAGCGAGCCGCTGTTGGACCTCATCCCCATCATGCGCCGGGAGCAGGACGGGCAGATCATCACCCAGTTCGACTACCCGTCGTGCGAGCGGCTCGGCCTGGTGAAGATGGACTTCCTCGGCCTGCGCAACCTCACCATCCTCGACGACGCCATCGCGAATATCGAGGCGAACCGGGGCGAGCACGTCGATCTCGAGCAGTTGTCCAAGGACCCGACCGACGACGCGGCATACGCGCTGCTGGCCCGCGGCGACACGCTCGGGGTGTTCCAGCTCGACGGGGGCGGCACCCGCAGCCTGCTGCGGCTCATGCGGCCCGACCAGTTCGAGGACATCTCGGCGACCCTCGCGCTGTACCGGCCGGGCCCGATGGGCGCGAACAGCCACACCAACTACGCGCTGCGCAAGACCGGGCGGCAGCCGATCGCCCCGATCCACCAGGAGCTCGCCGAGCCGCTGGCCGACATCCTCGACCCGACCTACGGGCTCATCGTCTATCAGGAACACGTCCTGCAGATCGCCCAGCGGGTCGCCGGCTACTCCCTCGGCAAGGCCGACCTGCTGCGCAAGGCCATGGGCAAGAAGAAGAAGGAGGTCCTCGACGCCGAGTTCGTCCCGTTCCACGACGGGATGGTCGCCAACGGCTACTCCGAGGCCGCCGTCAAGACGCTGTGGGACACGCTCGTCCCGTTCTCGGACTACGGCTTCAACAAGGCCCACGCCAAGGCGTATGGCCTCGTCTCCTATTGGACGGCCTACCTCAAGGCGAACTACCCGGCCGAGTACATGGCCGCGTTGCTCACCAGCGTCCGCGACGACAAGGACAAGTCCGCGCTCTACCTCAACGAATGCCGCCGCATGGGCATCAAGGTCCTGCCGCCGGACGTCAACTCCTCGGTCGGCCAGTTTGCCGCCGTCGGGGCGGACATCCGCTTCGGGCTCGAGGCGGTGCGCAACGTCGGGCGCAACGTCGTCGAGGCGATCATCGCGGCCCGGGACGAGCGCGGGGCGTTCGTCGACTTCGAGGACTTCCTGCGTAAGTGCCCGGCCAGCGTGCTGAACAAGCGCACCATCGAATCGCTCGTCAAGGCGGGGGCGTTCGACGCGCTCGGTCACCCCCGGCGGGGCCTGCTGGAGGTTCACGAGGTCTACGTCGACGCGCTCGCCGAGGAGAAGCGCCAGGAGGCGATCGGGCAGGACTCGCTGTTCGGCGGGTTCGGCGACTCCGACGACGCGGTGACCCTCGTCGCGCTGCCGCCGGTGGCCGACGTCCGAGTGGGACAAGGCCGACCCTGCTTGACCTTCGAGCGGGAGATGCTCGGTCTGTACGTCTCGGACCACCCGCTGTTCGGCATCGAACACGTCCTCGCGAAGCACGCCGACACGTCGATCGCCGCGCTCATGGGCGACGAACCGCGCGCCGACGGGACGCCGGTCACGGTGGCTGGGCTCGTCACCGGGCTGGCCCTCAAACGGACGAAGAAGGGCGACCTCTGGGCGATCGCCACCGTCGAAGATCTCGACGGCGCCGTCGAGTGCCTGTTCTTCCCGTCCGCCTACGCCAACGTGTCGAGCCGGCTCGCGCCGGACACCGTCGTCGTCGTCCGAGGCCGGGTCAACAGCCGCGACGAGACGGTGACGATCTTCGCCCAGGAGCTCACCCTCCCCGACATCCAGCGAGGGCCCGCGCGGCCCGGTCGTGCTGTCCCTGAGCGTCCGGCAGGCCAACAACGGGACTCGGGTCGAGAAGCTGCGTTCCGTGCTCGGTCAACACCCCGGCGTGACCGAGGTGCACGTTCGGCTCACCCAGCCGGGCCGCGCCACCCTGATGAAGCTCGACGACTCCTACCGGGTGACCCCCTCCGCCGGCCCTCTACGGCGACCTCAAGGCCCTGCTCGGGCAGGGTTGCCTCGCCTGAGGGCGACGCTCTCGTGTCCGCCGGTCCGGCCCGCGTCCGGTATGCCGTGCCCTCCGCTCGTCGGCGGGCGCCGATCCTGGGCCGGCGGGTGACGGCGTGAACCTCGCCGACCGGCGGCGGATCGGTACGGCCCGGTTGGCCGCTCTCGGGCTGTCCCGGCCGCTCGCCGACCCGACGCCGATGGGCGTCGTGCAGGCTCACGCAGCGATGCAGGCGCAGGACCTCGGCAGCGGACTGTGGTCGATCGGGCTCCGCACCGGTGGGGTGGTCGACGACGTGCTCGCCGCGGTCGAGCGGCGCGAGATCACCCGCACCTGGCCGATGCGCGGCACCCTGCACTGGGTGCCCGCGGCGGACGTCGGGTGGATGTGCCAGCTACTCAGCGGACCGGCCCAGCGCGGCGCCGATCGGGTGCTGGCCGCCGAGGGGCTCACCGAGGCGATCGTCGGGCGGGCCGAGCAGCGGTGGGCCGAGCACCTCGACTCCGCCGGGACGATGAGCCGCGCCGAGGCCACCGAGGTGCTGGCTCGGGCGCGGGATCGACGGCGGCGGCCAACGCACCTACCACCTGCTCGTGCGGCACTGCCAGACCGGGTTGCTGTGCCAGGGCCCGATCCGGGCGAGCGCCGACCTGGGCTCTCGTCCCGACGTTCGTCCTGCACGACGAGTGGGTCAGGTCGCCGAACCGTCCCGGACGCGAGCAGGCCCTCGCCCAGCTCGCCGAGCGGTACGTCGCCAGCCATGGCCCGGTCACCGAGCGCGACTTCGCCGGGTGGTGCGACCAGCCCCTGCGGGTGGCCCGCGAGGCGGTGGCCCTGACCGACGGTCGGGTCCACTCCGTCCGGCTCGGCGACGCGGCATACCTCGTCCACGCCGACGCGGGAGACCCGGGCGAGCTCGGCACGCACCGGGGTGCGCTGCTCGTCCCCGGGTTCGACGAGTGGTTGCTCGGCTACAAGGACCGCGCGCGCCCAGCTCACGCCCGAGCAGGCGGCTCGGGTGGTGCCGGGAGGCAACGGGATGTTCCGGGGGACGCTCGTCGCGGGAGGCCTGGTCGTCGGCACGTGGCGACGCACCCTGACCCGTGCCGGGGTCACCGTCGAGGTCACCCCGTTCGGGCCGGTCGGGGTCACCGTGCGCCGCGAGGCGGGTCGGGCCGTGGCGGCATACGGGCGCTTCCTCGGGGTGGCGGCGACGCTGCGGTGGGCCGATGGCTAGAGGCGGCATCCCTGCCTCGCCCTTGCCCCAGCGCGACGGGGTGGACGCGGTCCGGTTGCGGATGCCGCAGGGCGGGCCGTGGCCGACGCTGCGCGAGCACCTCGTCGAGCGGCTGCCGCTGCCGGCGGAGCAGGTCGACGCGATGCTCGCGGCGGGGGAGTTCGCCGGGCCGGACGGGACGCCGGTCGCGCCGGACGCCCCGTTCGTGCCGCGGGCGTTGGTCTGGGTCCATCGGGACTTCGCCAACGAGGTGCCGGTGCCGTTCGAGGTCGAGGTGCTGCACCGCGACGAGCGGGTCGTCGTCGTCGACAAGCCGCCCTTCCTCGCGACCACGCCGAGGGGCCGACACATCCGCGAGAGCGTCCTGGCCCGGCTGCGGGTGTCGCTCGGGCTGCCGCGGCTGGCGGCGGCGCACCGCTTGGACCGGCTGACCAGCGGCGTGCTGCTGCTCACCGTCGAGCAGCGGTGGCGTGGGCCCTATCAGCGGCTGTTCGCGACCGGCGCGGTGACCAAGGAGTACCTCGCCGTGGCGCCGGTCCGCGAGGACTTCGCCGGCCCGGTCGTCCTGAGCAGTCATCTGGCCAAGCCGCGCGGACAGCTGCAGGCCCGGGAGGTCCCCGGCGAGCCACCCAACGCCCACACCCTCGTCGACCTGATCGAGACGGCCGGGGAGCTGGGGCTGTATCGGCTCGTCCCGAGGACCGGCCGGACCCACCAGCTGCGCGCCCAGCTCGCCGGGCACGGCATACCGATCCTCGGCGACCCGCTCTATCCCGTGGTCCGCGACGTCGCCGCCGACGACTTCGGGACGCCGCTGTCGTTGGTCGCCTCGCGGCTGGCGTTCGTCGATCCCGTCGACGGGGCGCCCCGAGAGTTCCGAAGCGCCCGGATGCCGCACGGCTGGCCGCCGTCGGCCTGAGGCCGGCGACCCCGCGGCGCCCGGCGCTGTTGGGGGCTAAGCGGGTGCGGGGGAGGTCTCTTGTGTGTGGCTCTCGCGCGGTCTTCGACGTGTCGTGGCACTTCGGACGCACCGTGGCAGGCCGGACCTGCCGGCATGCACCCCAAGTGCCACGACGCGAACCTGGCGCCTCTCACGGTCACCCGCGCAGGCCCGAGTTGCCGCGACGGAGGCTCGGGTCGACCACCGACGGGGCTATCCGAGCGTCGACCCGAGCAGCAGGTCGAGGTCGAGGTGCTCGGTCACGGCGTCGGCGAGCCGCTCGATCATCCCCTCGCGCCGGTCCCGGTATGCCGGTGCGCCAGGTTCCGCTCGCCACGTCGACCCGGCCGCCGCCGCCACCTGGGCGAGCCACGCACGGCGGAAGCCGTCGCACTCCAGCGTCCCGTGCCACATCGTTCCCCATACGGCGGCCCGTTCGGTGCCGCCGGGGAACGAGCCGTCGTCGTCGATGCAGCCGTGGTGGATCTCGTACCCTTCGACCGGTTCGCCGCGCCAGCTCCGGGACGGGCGCCCGAGGATCTTGGCCGCCGCGAAGCGCACCCGCCCGGGTAACAGTCCAAGGCCCGCCACCCCTCCGGCCTCGCTCTCGACCGGGTCGTCGATCGACTCGGCGAGCATCTGGTAGCCGCCGCAGATGCCCAACACCGGCCGCCCCCGCTCGGCCCGCTGGGCGACCACATCGGCTAAACCGTTGTCTCGCAACCAGATCAGGTCGGCCACCGTGGCCCGAGTCCCGGGCAGGACGAGCAGGTCGGCGCCGCGGCATACCGCCGGATCGCGGGTCACCCGCACGTCGACGCCGGGCTCGCAGGCCAGGGCGTCGACGTCGGTGGCGTTCGAGGTCCGGGGGAGGCCGACGACGGCGACGGACAGCCGCTCGCGCGCGCCCTCGTCGAGTCGGCGCCATCGCCCGACCGAGATCGCGTCCTCGGAGTCCAACCACACGTCGGTCAGCCACGGCAGGACGCCCGCGAACGGCACACCGGTGCGTTCGGTCACCGTGGTCAAGCCAGGCGCGAGCACGTCGAGGTCACCGCGGAACTTGTTGACGACGAAGGCCCGCAACAGCGCTCGATCGGCCGCGTCGAGCAGGCCCCAGGTGCCGTAGAGCGCGGCCAGCAGCCCCCCGCGGTCGATGTCGCCGACGATGGCGACGGGCATGGCGAACCGGCGGGCCAGGCCCATGTTGACGAAGTCGCCCGCGCGGAGATTGACCTCGGCGGGCGAGCCGGCCCCCTCGGCGACGACGAGATCGACCTCTGCGGCTAGTTCCTCGTATGCCGCGAACGCGGCTTCGGCGAGGTGACCCCGACCGTTGGTGTACTCGCCGGCCGACAGCCGCCCGCCCGGTTGGCCGCGAACGACCAGGAAGGCCTCGCGGTCGGTCGCGGGTTTGACGAGCACGGGGTTGTTCCGCCAGGTCGCCTCGACCCGGGCGGCCTCGCACTGTAGGTACTGGGCACGGCCGATCTCGCTGCCGTCCGCGCAGACCATCGAGTTGTTCGACATGTTCTGGGCCTTGAACGGCGCGACCCGGATGCCCTGGCGGGCCCAGGCCCGGCATAGGGCGGTGACGAGTAAGGACTTGCCGGCGTCCGAGGTCGTCCCCGCCACGAGCAGTCCGGCCACGCCGAGGAGTCTAGAGGGCAAGCGCGGAGCCCGCGTCGCCCTCGTCCTCGACGTCCTCGCCGTGAACAATCGATGAGTTGAGGTGCTAGCGCCGTAGACGACCCGCACGGGGGTAGAGACTGACGGGGATGCGCCAGCAGCCCGGCAACCCGAGCACGGAGGTCGACGGAGAAGAGAACAGCCACGACGGACTTCACAGCAGACCCTCGTCGAACCAGACGTCCTCGTAGCCAGGTGCCAGCAGCACGCGCCATCCGGGCGGCAGGCCGAGGTAGGGGAGGATCTGGGGACACCAATCGCCCAGGTGCGAGATATGAAGGGGAACGAAGAAGTTCGGCGCGTCCGAGAGTTCCTCGCCCGCCCAGATGTACCAGCCCGTCGTGTCGCCCTCGGGCGCATGGCGAAGCGCGTTCAGTGGGTGCAGACCCTCCAAGACGTTCCTTTCGACAGCGCCCCTGGGAGTGGTGGGGTTTGGGGTGACGGCGCGGCGTCCTGACTGAAGGGGGCCACCGGCGAGATTCTCGATGTGTACCGCCAAGCACGCATCGAAGGAGACCTCACCGATGGCCTTGTCCCAGTCTGCCTTGTCCGAGCTTGCGGAGGTGTTCCGTACCGGCGAGGGCACTGACTTCATCCGCGAGTGTGTCCGGGTCGCGATGCAGGAGCTGATCGACACTGAAGCCGCCACGGCGATCGGCGCCGGTCGCTACGAACGGACCGAGTCCCGCACCACTGAACGCAACGGCTCCCGCCCGCGGTTGCTGACCACCCACGCCGGCGACGTCCAGCTGGCGATCCCGAAGCTGCGGGCCGGGTCGTTCTTCCCCTCGATCTTGTCGCCGCGGCGGCGGATCGACCAGGCCTTGTACGCGGTCGTGATGGAGGCGTACGTCCACGGCGTCTCGACTCGCTCGGTCGATGACCTCGTGACCGCGTTGGGTGGGACGGGGATCTCCAAGAGTGAGGTGTCCAGGATCTGCGCGGGGCTGGATGAGTCGGTCGGGGCGTTCCGCACCCGCCGGCTGGATCACGTCGACTTCCCGTATGTGTACCTCGACGCGACGTACCTGCATGTGCGCACCGAGCACGGCATGGTCGTGTCCAAGGCCGTCGTCGTCGCGACCGGCGTCACCGCCCACGGGCGCCGGGAGATCCTGGGGCTGGACGTCGGCGACTCCGAGGACGAAGTGTTCTGGCGGGCGTTCCTGACCGGGTTGAAGAAGCGCGGCCTGACCGGTGTCCAGCTCGTCATCTCCGACCAACACGCCGGCCTGGTCGCCGCCATCGCCAGGGCCATGCAAGGCGCGGCCCATCAACGCTGCCGCGTCCACTTCATCCGCAACGTCCTGGCCCATGTGGCCAAGGGCGAGACCGAGATGGTCGCCGCCGTGTTCCGCACGATCTTCGCTCAACCTGACCTGGGCTCGATGGGTAAGCAGTGGGACAAGGTCGCCGCCGAGCTGGCTGGCCGTTACCCCAAGATCGGGGCGCTGATGGACGCGGCCAAGGCCGAGGTGTTGGCGTTCGCGGCGTTCCCGCGCGAGCACTGGCGCAAGATCTGGTCCACCAACCCGCTCGAGCGACTCAACAAGGAGATTAAGCGTCGGGCCCGAGTCGTGGGCATCTTTCCCAACGAGGCCGCCGTGATCCGCCTCATCGGAGCCGTCCTGGCCGACACCCACGACGAATGGGCCACCGACGAACGCCGCTACCTCTCCGAGGAATCCATGGCCAAGATCGGCAAGACCGACGACACTGATCCTGTCGCCCTCACCGAGGGCTGACCGGTAGGCATCGAGATGACCTCAAAGCCCACCACTCCCGGGGACTCTCACTTCCTCGCGATGCCGACCTTGACAGGCTTGTATGACTTGGAGGGCCTCCTGGTGACAGGTGGTGGTCGCTACGGTGGCCGTGGGAGAAGGCTCCGGGTCTCGCCGGTATCCGGGTGAGCGTTGTGGCTCGTGAAAGAGATCGACGGGCTCGGGGTCGGCTCTCCTGGTCGAGGCTGGCCCGGTTCAGGGAATTGGTGGCCGAGGCGGTGTGTCCGCAACGCGGGGTCGCCGTGCTGGGGTAGGCACCGGATCACGCACAAGCGTGGGTTCGCCGGCCGTGGCGGCAGTTGCGGTCGCTGGGTGGCGTCGGTTCGGGATGGCCTGCCTGTGACGCCTCCGCGGCTGCGGTGACGAGGGTTCTCCCGCCCGTTAAGGCGACGCCCGTCCCGCGCAGTCACTGGCCGGTGGTTGGCAGGGTCTGGGGTCGTGTCGTTCAACGCGAACGGAGGAACCCTCGTGTCCATCAACCCTACCGACCCTGCGGTGGCGCGGGTCCAGGTCGGGATCGACGCGGCGGTGGTCGCTGACCACCATGTGACGATCCGTCAGACCCTGACCGATGGGCAGGTGCGCCTGTCTCGGTTCCATGTTCCGCCGACGAGCGCGGGCCTGTCGCGCCTGAGCGAGCGGCTTGCCGTCTATCCCGGTGTCGTTGCGGTCGCTGAGCCGACCTCGATGACCTGGCTGGGCTTGCACGCCGCAGCCCAGCGGGCCGGATGCGACCTGGCGCTGGTCGGGACCCGGCACGCGGCCCGGCTGCGCGGAGCGATCAGCGGCAAACACAAGAGCGACGTCATCGACGCCGATGTCCTCTCGATGGCCGCCGACGTGTTCACCCTGTCCCCGCTGACGTTGCCGACCCCGGGCCAGCTGGCGTTACGCCGCGCGGTGGTGCGTCGCGGGAAGCTGGTCGTTGACGGCAACCGGGCCCGTCGCCGGCTGATCTCGTTGGCGCGGTGGGCGTTTCCCGACGTGTGGACCGCGTTCGCTGGGTCCTGGCCCACCGCGACCGCAGTCTTGACCCGCTGGCCGGACCTGCGCGCCCTGGCCGGGGCGCGCCGTTCCAGCGTCACCGCTGTCGTGGCCGCGCACACTCGCGGTGTGCCCGGTGTCGCCGACCGGGCCGGCGCGATCCGGTCCGCCGCCGCAGCCTGGGTCGAGTTCTGGGACGGCCGCCTGGACCTGGACGCCCTGGCCTGGGAGACCAGCGAGCACCTACACGACATGGCCCTGGCTGGCGAGCAGATCGAGCGCGCCACCGCCCAGGCCCACCACTACTGGGCCGCCTTGTACGGCGATGACCCGCTGCTGCTGTCGCTGCCCGGGATGGGCCCGATGACTGCCCCGACAATCCGCGCGTTCCTCGGCGACGGCACCCGGTTCGCCACCGCCAAGGCAGCCGCCTCCTACGTCGGCCTGACCCCCTCGACGTGGTCCTCCGGGACCGTGGTCCAACCCTCCAGGGCGATCACCAAGGAAGGCCCCGCCGTGCTTCGGCTGGCGTTTTACCAGGCCGCGGGCGGCGCCCGCCGGGTCGACCCCCAGCTCGCCGCCTACTACCAACACCTCATGGTCGAACGCGGCCACTGCCACACCCAGGCCAGCGTCGCGGTGGCCCGCAAGCTCGTCGAGCGAACCTGGACAGTCTTGACCCGTGGCAAGCCCTACCAATACCGCACAGCCGGCGGCGCGCCGGTCACCCGCGCCGTCGCCAAGGACCAAGCACGTCACGACCACGCCGTCCCGACCCAGGTCCGGGTCCGAGCTCGAGCACGCAGCGCGGCCACGCACCGCTCCAAGCTCACCAAGTAGAAGCGGCGAGAACCCCGCACCGAGACGCAGACCTCCACCGCCTCGGCGCTCACACCTGCCCCAACGAATCCCGTTGCAGCCCTTGACAAACCCTTAGGGAATCTCTACGAACTTGAGCGGGCACGCCGGGCTCTCGCGGTGACACGCGAGCGGGTCTTGGGCCCAGACCGGTTTGCCACGGCGGGTCTCATCGATCCCCAAGACCGCCACCAGCGGCAGCGGGGTCGCGAGTTGGGCATCGACGCGCGTGACGTACGCGGCGTGCGCCACTGGCCAGGACACTCGGTAGCGGTCCGCGGCCGCTTGCACGCACGAAGCGTCGGTCGCGATCCGTTCACCACACTCCACCCGCAGCCTCGTGGTCAGCCGCGACCGAGCCGGCACCGACGGCAAGGACTCGGTGAACGACCCCCGAGGGCAGGCTTGTTCACGGCACCGCCACCTGGTCTTGTGCCACACCAGCCGGATCGGCGCCTCTCCATAAGGAACGTCCCGAGGACGCGTCGTGGCGCGTCCCTTCACCGACGTCGAAATCACTCCGCAGTCCGGACACGCCGCCGCCCCCAACTCATCGGTGACCACCGCAACGACCCGGCCACCACCCTCCTCGAGATCGACCGAGGCGACCGCTAACCCCTCGATCCCCAACAGCAGCGTCGCCGACCGCTGCCCTGCCCGCCCCCGTGCATGCGTACGCTGGACCAAGCCCGTGACCTCACCTTCGTGACCATGAACTGCCTTGACAACAGCCATGATCACCGAGGTCACGGGCCCTCGCGTGTCACCGCGAGAGCCCGGCGTGCCCGGTCAAGTTCGTAGAGCCGCTTAATGGCGCCCCTTGACGGGCCGAGCAGGTCGGGCACTGAGGTTGCACTGCTTCCAGCGACCGCATTCGTTGCATGTCGATCGTGCCGGTCCGGTAGTACTCCTTCACGAGCGGGTCGACGTGGTCAGCGACCTGCCGTTCGGCAATGTTGCCGCACTCGACACACGGCCGACCCTGCACGGCTTCTCGCTGAGCTCTCGTTGTCGCTCCGGATGGTCGAGAGTAGCGGGTCGTGATCGTGACCGCGTCCTCTGCGCCGTTTGCGGCAACACCAACACGGGAAAATGAAGCAGAGGCCCGCGCGGGAGCGGTCCAGACCGATGCTGGCGGGCCTCGCGGCGTCACGATCTCACTGTCCGGCGACACAACCGTCACGCCCTGGTCGTAGTGCAGGATCACCGCGTCGTAGTGAGTGAAGTCGGAGGGGACCGCAGGCACCGCGACCGATGGAGTGAACAGCAAGCCGACGAAGAACGCAATCACGCAAAGGAGAACGGGCCGTACGCGGGCATTCACAGCGACGCCTGCGCGTTGGTCAGTAGGATTCGGAGGTTCGCTGTATTCAACGCACCTTTCCTCTGAGCATCCCACTGGTCGACGGCATCCAAGGCCTCCCTTGCACGTGCGACGAGGTAGGAAATGGGGTCGTCCGGGGGCCCTTCGGGGAGCGCGACCTGGACCTTGATCAGCCTGTCGCTCTTTCTGAATGTGCCCGTCCGGATCCCTTCAAACTCGGGCCTCAGAAGGTTGCCCGGAACGTGGAACTCGATGTTCACGTTGATGTCTGACGTGATCCCATCGCGGTGAGCCGCGATTGCTCGTGTGAGCGCTCGGATGGATTCAGACCAACCTCGGTTTGCCATCGTCCGCCCGCCGATCACGCTGCCGAACGATAGGACCTTCACCGGTTCTCCCAGGCCACTCATGGGACGTCCCCTGACATACTCCCGGCCCAGGGTTCACGGTTCAGCGGTCCGGGGTCTCGCTCAACGATGAATCGCTCCAAGTTGAGCATTTCCCGTCGGGTCCCAGTCTGCAGGATCTCCATCTCCCTATCCTGCATGAAGGTCTTGGTGTACCTGCTGCCCGGGTTTTTGGTGATGCCGGTCTTGAGGTACGCCCCCGACTCCGAGTCATACAAGCGGTAGAGGTAGTTGGTAGCCGTACTGGATGCTGAGTTCCCATGAACCGCCTTGGGTACGACCGTTGCGACCTCGTCGACAGACTTTGCGGCTTCGTCTGCGAATTTTGCGAACTTCCCCACCTTGGCGAGGCTCCCGACCTTGCCGTAAGGAATTACTGAAGCAAGTAGCATTCCGCAGTCAAGGGAGGTGCCCTCGCGGCATCCCTGGAACTCATCAACGGGGATAAGCATCCGGAAAGCGGCGTCGTTTGCGGCCCGCGCGACTTCCTGGGAATACGCGTCCGTCCCGAAGGAGCAACCGCCATCGAAGGCGTACAGGATCACCAATTCCTCGGCGGGCGGGCTCTGCGCGATCGGCAGGATCCGCTGGCTTTGAAGGTCTCTGAAGGCAGAGTGGTGGTTGGCCACTCGGGCGGGTACTCGCTCTGCGGCGCGCCTCTTCTCGATCTGTGATGTTCTGCTGGTTTCGAGGCTGCCGCTGATCGCAGTGATGTGAAGGTTCGTGTCGGTGAGCTCGTTACCTTGTGGGTCTACCGGGCGTAGGCCACTTGGGTCGGTGCTGCCGATGGGGTTGTTGTTGGCGTAGGCGTAGCTCGTCGAGGGTTTGGTGGGATCCAACAGTGGGTCGGTGGAAATGAACGCGCCGAGGGTGGGGTCGTACTTGCGGTGGCCGGTGTCGGTGAGCCCGGTAGCGGAATTGGTGGGCTGGTTGAGGTAGCCGTGGCTGTCGGGCCAAGTGGGCGAGGTGGCGATGGGGTTGCCGTAGGGGTCGAGGGTGCGGCGCGTGGTGGCGTTGGTCGTCCAGTCGGTGGTCGTGGTGATCGTGCCGGTGTGGTCGGCGTACAGCAGCTTCGTCGTGCTGCCGGTGCGCAGGGCCACGGCCTGTCCGGCGTGGGCGTAGTACCGAGTGCCGCTGAGGGTGTTCGTCGAGGTGGTGAGGGTGAGCTCCTCGCCGGGCAGGTAGACGGTCGTGGCCGTGGGGTCGTGGCGGATCAGTTGGCTACCGTCCGCGGCATACACGTAACTGGTCGTCCCCGCCGGGCCGGTGAGGGCGTCGAGGTGATTGTCGGGAGTCCAGGTCAGGGCTTGCGAACCGGACGGGAGGGCGCGGGTCACGGTGTTCCCGGCCGGGTCGTACGTGTAGGTGTTGGTGGCCGTCGTGGCGCCGGAGGTGGCGGCGGTCGTGATCGCGTTGGGGTGGTTGCTGTCGGCGTACGTGTAGCCGGTGGTGGTGTCGCCGGTGGCGGTCCCGGGAATCTGGTGGCTGGTTTGGCTGGTGCGCGTGTTGGCGGTGTACGTCCAGGTCAGCCACATGGGGCTGGGTCCGCCGACCTGGCTGTTGGCGCCGGCGGTCGGCGCTGCCGCACAGTTGTCGGTGGCGGTCCACGCCCCGGTGAGTTGTCGGAGCGGGTCGTAGGCGTAGCAGCTGGTGCGGGGGGTCGTGCCCGCGCCGCCCTGGACGTCGGCGATGCGGGTGATGTTGCCCGCCGGGTCGTACGTGTAGGTGTGTTTCTCGAGTTGGGAGGAGGGGAGTTTGCTGTTGGTGAAGGTGGCGCCCTGTCGTCGCAGGGTCTGCGCGTCGTAGGTGTAGCTGGTCCCGACGTAACCGTTGCGGGCGCTGATGGCCTGAGGCATCCGGCTGGGGGTGTACAGGGTGGTGTAGACGTACTGGCCAAGGGCGCTGGTGAGGGCCAGTGGGTCCCCGAGGGTCGTGTAGGTGTGGGTGAGCGTTTCGGCGGGCAGGCCGCCGGCGACTGCGGGCGTGGTGGTGCGGGGTAGGTGGGTGGAGGTCCAGGTCTGGCTGGTGGTGTAGGTCTTGCCGCCGAGCGTCGGACCCTCGCTGGCGGGAAGAGTGACCGCGGTCCCGGTCGGGTTGCCGGCACTGTCGTATCCGGTGGCCGCGATCGTGTAGGGGTTGGCCGTATCGCCGTGGCTGTACGTGGTCGACGACGTGGGCTTGCCCGGTTGCAGGGTGTCGTAGGTCCACGCCGCGAGGGCGGTGGTGCCGGGTCCGCTGGTCAGCGTCGTGGGTCGGGCCAGCGAGTCGTACGAGTAGGTGAGGGTGGTCCCTCGGGCTCCGGTGACGGTGAGCAGGTCGCCGGTGTCGTTGTACGTGCGGGTGGTGGTCCCCGTGTCGGGATCGGTTTGTTGGGTGACACGTCCGGCCAGGTCGTACGTGTACGTGTACGGCCGCCCGCTCGGGTCGGTGATCCGGTCGAGCTGATCCGCGGTGTTGTACCGGTACCCGGTATCCAGGTGGGTGCCGCCGGTGACCTGGCTACCGGTGATGGCCGGGGCGCTGGTGTAGGACCACAGTGCGGTGGTGTGCCCGCGAGCGTCGAACACGGTGGTGGTCGTGGTCCCTCCAGCCGGCGGGACGAGGGTGGTCCGGTCGCCGCCATAGACGGTCCGGCTGCTCCAGGTGGCGACGGTGCGGGAGTATGCCGTGGCGACCAGGGGCCGGCCGGTGCCGTCGTGGCTGGTTGTCGTGTACGAGTCGATCTGGTCGTCGGTGGTGGTGATGAGGGTGGTATCGGGGTCACCGGCGGTGAACCAGTGGTGGTTGCCGCGGACCGCCCAGCCGTGCGAGTCGTAGACAGTGTCCTCGACGATGCGTCCGCCGCCGGCGGCGTTGGTCTGGACCTGTCGCAGTTGGCCGAGCGCGTCGTAGATGCTGGTGGTGGTCGTACTGCCCGAGGCCGTGCCCGTGTCCGTGAGGGTGGTCGCGGTGACCACCTGGGGACCGGTGGTCTGCAACAGGTAGCTGTAGGCGACGGTGGCCGCGGTGCTGCCGAGCGTCTGGCCGGGCGCCCACACGCCGGTCAACCGACCAAGGGCGTCATAGGTTGCGTCGGTGGTGTGGTTGGCGATGTCGACGCTTCGGGTGGGTTGTCCGCGCAGGTTCACGCTGACTGTGGCCGTTTGTCCCGCCGGGTTGGTGGTGGCGACGTGGGTGGGCACGCCGCCGAGGGCCGGAGTGAAGGCGATCGTGGTCGTGCGTCCGACGGTGTCGGTGGCCCCGGTGTAGCTGGTCGAGGTGGTTGCCCTGCCGGAGGCGTCGAAACCTCGACTGGTCTTGGCGAAGGCGAGGACGCCGCCGCTGGCCGAGGTTGCGGTCAGGGTCGTGGTGGGATCTCCGGGCCCAGGCAGTGTGCCGAGGGTCGTGGACCCGTCGTACAGCGTGCGCGTGTCGGCCAGGACCGGGGTCGGGGCTACTGCGGGGTCTGGGCAGACCTGTGCCGACACGATGACCTCGGCGACTCGATCCCGGATCCCCAAGGTGGCGTTGTCGGCATACCGGGTCGTCGTGCACCGGTCCGGCACGCCCGTTCCGGCCTCGGTGGCCTGGGTGACCCGACCGATACCGTCGCGGGTGTACCGCGTGCTCGTCTCCACGGCGCCGCCTGCGGCGAGGGCGGTGCGACTGCGGGTGCGGGAGATGCCGAGGACGGTGGCGAGCAGGGGAGATAGCCCGGAGCGGGCCCGGGAGGCCGTGGTGGCATAGGTTCCCGGGTCGGTGATCCCCGACGTCACCTGTCCGCCGCCGTCGCCGTCGAAGGTCAGGGTCTCCCATGCGGTGGAGGAGTATCGATCACTGTCGGGAATGGTCTCCCCGAGGCTGTTGGTGACCGACACCGATCTGGTGCCGGTGGAGGTCTTGTCCCCGTCCATGCCGCGCAGGTACGTCGTGCGGGTCAATGTCCAGGCATCCGGTATGCCGTTGCTGTTGCTGGCCGGGTTGCCCGCGCGCACCTCGACCGTGCCGTAGCCACGGAATTGTCCCCAGGTGCGGTTGGCCGGAAGCACGAGTTCGTTGTCGTCGAAGTGCCAGGCTGGGGCGCCCAGGTAGGTATACGTCGTGAGCTGAGTGGGGGACAGGGCGTGCGGTTCCTGCACCATGACCTGGGTGACGACGTACTTGTGGAAGAAGTCCAGGGTCGGACTGCTCTGGTACGGCAAGGTCCAATACACGGGAAAACACCGCACGGTGTTGCTGTCCGGGGTGGGCACGGCAGTGTTCGTGCATTCAGTCGGGCTGTACGTGATTGCAGTGATCGCCCCGGTCTCGGTGGTGATCTGTCCGAGGCGCCAGTGCAGCATCGGCGGCTGGGTGTTGTAGCCCGCGACGCGGTTGTCCAGCAGTTGCCCGGAGAACGACACCGGCGGCGTGGCCAGTGCCGCGCCGGTCGGGTCGTACCCGGTGTGGGTGACGCTGGCCAGCCACATCGACGCGTCGCCCTGGTTCGGGAACGACTGCGTCAGGGCGTAGTCGTCGACCTTGGCATAGCCGGAGGCCGTGGACACCTGGGTGGTGATGAGCGTGAGGCGCTTCGTTGACCAGAACGTCGGGACATGGTTGGAGCAGGAGCCGCCCACCGGACAGGACTGATCCTGCGGGGTATCGGGCCAGTTGGCCGCGTTCGCGGCGGTGAACAGGGCCGGGTCACAGGTGAAGGACGCCGAGGGGGTGCACCGTTCGGTCACCCCGAAGACGACCTGGTCGGGTGCGGGCGAGGTGTAGACACTGCCATTGACCAGCCGCAGCCCGTAGTCGATCCGGCTCAGGTAGCCGCCGCGGGTGTATGCCGCCGCGGTGCTCGACCCGTTCTGGCCGTACCCGTTCGTCTCAGGCGTGTAGGAGAACAGGGCCGCGTTGCCGTGGACGTCTTGGACGTAGTCGAGGTTCCACCGCCAGGCCTGCGTGCACACCGACGCGGCGAACCCGGAGCTGTTGTAGCACGGGTCTCCCGGGTGCGCGCCGTACACCGGCACCGTCCACGTCGATCCGGTCCCCGGTTGGTTCGTGCGGCCAGGGCCGTACGTCAGCCCGTACACGTATGCAGTGCCGTCAGGGGCGGTCACTTTCCAATGCTCGCCGTCGAGTGCCCCGTTGCTGGCGCCGGTGAGTCGCTCGACCCGAGTGCCGTCGTCGGCGGCCAGGTGCCACACTCCGGTCGCGTCGTCTCGGACCAGGGCGACCGAATGCCCGTCGCGACTCAACGTCACGACCTGCCCCGCCCAGCACAGGTCCCCGACCTTCGGCGCGGTCCCGGCGGGATCCTTCGCGCACGTGACGTACGAGCGTTCGATGAACCCAGGTGAGTAGTCCCACCCTTGACCCACCCAGGACGATTGGTTGTTCGTGCTGGCGATGCGCCCATCGATACTCGACGAGTCGTAGCTCAACGCCACCTGGGGGGTCGGCCCGGCGGCCGGAGCAGGGATCGAGACCGGGTAGGACCACGTGAACGCACCCGAGGAACCAGCTACCGACCACGATCCCGACGGGGCCAGGCTCGACGCGGCATACGTGCCGCTGCTGCCGGCGCTTCCCGCCACGGCGGCCAGCACCATCATCGACCCCGCGGCACCGCCGGCGTCAGCTTTCGAGGGCGCGGCGGCGGATGACGGCGCGGTCGCGGACATCACCTGGGTGCTCTGGTCGCTCTGCGCGTCCGCCAACGGTGTCTGGGTGCGGCACTCCGGCGCGTCAGGCGTGGTCAATGCGCACGCGGGCAACGAGACGAGGTGCAGGCGTCGGCCCAGATCCGTCGATCCCGTCCACGCGGCGTCGAACCGCACGGGCACCCCGTCGGTGACCGGTTCCGGGGTGGTGACGGTGAACACGACCCCCGCCACCCCCGCTGCCGCGGCACGCTCCTCCGAAACGACCGACACCGTGGCGGAGGACGCTGTGGCGACGGATACCGGTGTGCCAGAAGCCGAACGCCATCCCTTGCCCGGATCTGCGGCCACCGCTGCGGTCGCCGCAGCCGGGTGCTTGAGGGGAGTTACCGGCCGAGCCGCCGGGGCCGCCGCGCCCGGGCCGGACCGCTTCATCTCCGCGGGGCGCGCGCGTGCCGCCTTCCACGTCTGCAAGTCCGGGAACAGCCGTTGCAGGTTACCGGGTGGCTCCTCTTGGGCCACCGCCGAAACCGACCCGACGCCGGAGAAGCCCGTCGTCAGCATGGCCAGGACGACCATCACCCACACGGCGCGGGTCCTCCGTGCTCGAACCGACCGCTGCCGCACCGGCATACCAGCCATGACGCCACCCCTGTCCGGACGCTCATCACGAGCCTTGGCCCTACCGCGCACTGTAGAGCTCAGCGGCCCCACGCGCGCGGGCAGGCGCCCATCCGTCCGCGGGTGCGACGATCGGCCACTGTCGCCCCCAGGCAGGACCGACTCTGGATCCGTCGGGTGCGTAGGCTCACCCCGTGAGGACCTGGGACGGAGCGGCTGCGTGAGCGCCCAAGCCGGCGCCGAGGCAGGCGCAGACCGGCACGGGCGGGTACACCGTCTCGAGCTGGGCGACCAGACGCTGCGGGAGTGGGCTGCGACCGTGCTCGCCTCCGACTCGGAGGACGGAATCGTCCTGGACCGCAGCGCCTTCTATCCGGGCGGCGGGGGCCAGCCACCCGACCACGGGGTGCTGCTGTGGGGCGGCGTCCAGACCCGGATCGTCGGTGCGCGCAAGGCCGAGGACATCTGGCTGATCCCCGCCGAAGGGGACCCGATCCCGCCGGTGGGTGCGACAGTCCGTGGCGCGGTCGAGGACGCCCGTCGGACCGCCCTCATGCGCACCCACTCCGGGCTGCACCTGTTGTGCGGCGTGGTGTTCCGCGACTACGGCGCCCTCGTCACGGGCGGCAACATGGAGCCGCTGGAGGCCCGGATGGATTTCAACCTGCCGGTCGTGCCGGAGGGTTTCCGCGACGCAGTCACGGCGGCCTGCGCCGCGGAGGTCGCCGCCAACCGGGCCATCACGACGGCAACGCTGCCGCGGGACGAGGCGTTCGCGGCATACCCGGACCTCATCCGCACCGCGACGAACCTGCTGCCCGACGACCTCGAGGTCGTGCGGATCGTCGACATCGCCGGGCTCGACACCCAGGCCGACGCCGGCACGCACGTCGCGTCGACCGCGGCGATCGGCGGCCTGCAGATCGTCAAGATCGAGAGCAAGGGCAAGGGTTTCCGCCGACTGCGGGTACGGATCACCGAGTGAGCGCCGAGCCCGACACCGACCCCGACGCCGGCAGCGGCGACAGTGCCGACAGCGGGGCAGCCCGCATTCCACGGCATCCCGACCCGCCCCGCGCGCCGCGCGAACCCACCGTGCGCCGGGTCCACGGTGACGAGGTCGTCGACGAGTACGGGTGGATGGCCGACCGCGAGGACCCTCGGCTGATCGCCTACCTCGAGGCCGAGAACGCCTACGTGCGGGAGCGCACCGCGCACCTCGAGCCGCTAGCCGAGCGGATCTTCGAGGAGATCCGCTCGCGCACCGTCGAGACCGACCTGTCGGTGCCGGTGCGCCACGGCGGCTGGTGGTACTACTCGCGCACCGTCGCGGGCCAGGAGTATGCCGTGCACGCCCGGGTCGCCGTCGCCGACGCCCCGACCCGCCCGACCCTCGACGGTGCGGACCCGCCGCCCGCCGAGCAGGTCCTGCTCGACGAGAACGCCGAGGCCGCCGGCGGCGAGTACTTCGATCTCGGTGCGTGCGAGGTGAGCCCGGACGGCCGGCTGTTGGCGTGGTCGGTCGACCGCGCGGGCGACGAACGGTTCGACCTGTTCGTACGGGATCTTGGAGCCGGTGCCGGTGCCGGTGCTGGTGCCGGTGCCGGGGCCGGTGCCGGCGAGGCGTCGCCCGCCATCCTCGACGAGGCGGTGCGGGGGATCGGCGAGGACGTGGTGTGGTCCCTCGACGGCGGCCACCTCTTCTACACCCGACTCGACGAGGCGTTCCGCCCGCACGAGGTCTGGCGCCACCGGGTCGGGTCCCCGGTGGACTCCGACGTCCGAGTCCTCGTCGAGGACGACGAGCGCTTCTTCCTGTCCGTCGGTTCGTCCAAGGACGACCGGGTCGTCCTGCTGGCGGCCGGGTCGAAGACCACGAGCCAGGTGTGGACGATCGACGCTGGCGATCCCACCGGCCAGCCTCGGGAGATCGTCCCGCGGCGAGCGGGCGTGCTCGCCGATGTCGAACCCCTCGGCGACGGGACGCTCGTTGTCCACAACGCCTCTCGGGCCAACTTCGAGGTCGCCTGGGCGCCCGCCGACGCCGCCGGCCCGCAGGACTGGGCGCCCCTGGACTGGACCACCCCCGACGAATTCGTCACGGGGGTCGAGGGATTCGACGAGTTCGTCACGGTGTCGCTGCGATCGGGCGGCACGACGGCGATCCGCGTCGTCGAGCGCGACGCCACCGCGCCGCTCGGCTTCGGCGCCGCGCACGACATCCGCTTCCCCGGGGACGTGGCCACCGTCGGTCTGGGCTCGACCCCGGACCCGGCCTCGCCCACCCTCCAGGTGACCCACGAGTCGCTGGCCAGCCCTCGGGCGGCATACGACTACGACGTCGCGTCGCGGACGCTCACCCTGCTCAAGCAGGTCGAGGTGCCCGGGTACGACCTCGCGTCGTTGCGCGAGAGGCGCCTGTGGGCCATCGCCCCCGACGGCGTGGCCGTGCCGATGTCGATCGTGTTCCGGGCCGACGTCGTCCCCGACGGCACCGCCGCGGGACTCGTCTACGGCTACGGCGCGTATGCCGTGCCGATGGACCCGTACTTCTCGGTCGCCCGCCTGTCACTGCTCGACCGAGGTCTCGTCTTCGCCGTCGCGCACGTGCGTGGAGGCACGGAACTGGGGTGGGACTGGTACGAACAAGGACGCTTGGAGCACAAGGAGAACACCGTCACCGACTTCGTGGCCTGTGCCGACCACCTCGTCGACACGGGCTGGGTCGCACCGAATCGCCTTGCCGCACAAGGCGCTTCGGGGGGCGGGCTGCTGCTCGGCGCCGCGGTCAACCGAGCGCCCGGGCGGTTCGCGGTGGCCTTCGCCGAGGTCCCGTTCGTCGACGTGCTCACGACCATGCTCGATCCCGACCTGCCGCTCACGGTCACCGAACACGAGGAGTGGGGCGACCCCGTCGCGGACCCCGCGGCATACCGGCGGATCAAGGGGTACTCGCCCTACGACAACGTCCACCCGGGCGACTACCCGGCCATGCTCGTGTCGACGAACGTGCACGACACCCGGGTCTACGTCACCGAGCCGGCCAAGTGGGTGGCTCGGTTGCGGGCGACGGTCACCGACGACCCGGTATGCCGTCCGATCCTCTTGCGCACCCAGATGTCCTCGGGCCACGGTGGGCGGTCTGGGCGCTACGAATCGTGGCGAGAACGGGCGCAGGACTTTGCCGTCGTCCTCGACCTGCTCGGGGCAGCCGCGGTCAGGCCAGCCGCCCCCGGGCCACGAGCTCGAGGGTGAGCGCGGTCGCCACGGCGGCGACGAGCAGCAGCGCGACGAGGACGACGAGTTGGACTGCGGCCGCCTGTAGTGGAGTGGCGCCCAGCACCTAGGTGGCAGGAGGCGCCCATGCCGTTACCAGTGCGGTCCACCGGGCGGATCGACATCAGGGGAATGCGAGGGAGGTCGCCGGCATACCCGCCCTAGACTTCGCCCATGATGTCCCGCACCGACCTGCGCGGCACTCGGCCGTCGCGGCGTGCCCTGCGTGAGGCGCTGCCGCGGGCCGAGTTCGACGTGGCGGCGGCGGCCGACCTGGTCCGGCCCGTCGTCGACGCCGTCGCGCATCGGGGTGCGGCGGCCCTGCGGGAGCTGTCCGAGCGATTCGACGGCGTGACGCCGACGCACCTGCGGGTGCCGGCAGACGTGCTCGCCGCGGCCCTCGCGGCCCTCGATCCGTCGTTGCGCACCGCGCTGGAGGAGGCGATCCGCCGGGCCCGGATCGTCCACGCCGACCAGCGCCGATCCGACGTGACCACCCGCGTCGTCGAGGGCGGCACCGTTACCGAACGATGGGTGCCGGTCGAGCGGGTCGGCCTCTACGTGCCCGGCGGTCTGGCCGTCTACCCCTCCAGCGTCGTCATGAACGTCGTCCCCGCGCAGCTCGCCGGGGTCGGCTCGCTCGCCGTCGCGTCCCCGCCGCAGCGCGAGAACGTCGGCGTCTTCGCCGGCTACCCCAATCCGACGATCCTCGCGACGTGCGCGCTGCTCGGGGTCGACGAGGTGTATGCCGTCGGCGGCGCCCAGGCCGTCGCGATGTTCGCCTACGGCTTCGACGAGATCGTTGACATGGTCGCCGTGAGTTGCGAACCGGTGTCGATGGTCACCGGCCCCGGCTCGATCTGGGTCGTCGCGGCGAAACGGTTGCTGCAGGGCGTCATCGGCATCGACGCCGAGGCCGGCCCCACCGAGATCCTCGTGCTCGCTGACGACTCGGCCGACCCCGAACACGTCGCGGCCGACCTGCTTAGCCAAGCCGAACACGACCCGCTCGCCGCGTCCGTGCTCGTCACCGACAGCGCCGCACTGGCCGACGCCGTCGACGCGGCGCTGGCCCGGCGAGTGCCCGCCGCCAAGCACGGCGAACGGATCCGCCAGGCCCTCACCGGCAGCCAGTCGCGTGTCGTCCTCGTCGACGACCTCGACGCGGGCCTCGCGGTGTGCGACGCCTACGCCGCCGAGCACCTCGAGATCCAGACCCGCGACGCCGCCGACGTCGCCGCCCGGGTGCGCAACGCCGGGGCGATCTTCGTCGGGCCCTTCGCCCCGGTGAGCCTCGGCGACTACGCCGCCGGTTCCAACCACGTCCTGCCGACTGCCGGGTCCGCGGCATACGGCAGTGGCCTGTCGGTGCAGTCGTTCCTGCGCGGCATCCACGTCATCGACTACACCGAGCCCGCCCTGCGCGCCGTCGCGCCCCACGTCGTCGCGCTCGCCCAGGCCGAGGACCTGCCCGGGCACGGCGAGGCGATCACCGCGCGCTTCGGCGACACCATCCCTCGGGACCGATCGTGAGCGCCCCGACGGATGCCGCGGTCGCGGTCGCGAACGCGCTGCGCGAGGACCTGCGCGGCCAACACGCCTACGGGGCGCCCCAACTCGACGTCCCCGTGCGCCTCAACACGAACGAGAACTCGTATGCCGTGCCGGTGCCGGTCGCCGCGGCGATCACCGCTGCCGTCGCTGCCGAAGCGGGCGATCTCAACCGCTACCCGGACCGGGAGTTCACCGCCCTGCGCGAGGACCTCGCGGCATACCTGCGCGGGCAGACCGGCGTCGGCATCACCGCGGACCAGGTCTGGGCCGGCAACGGGTCCAACGAGGTGCTCCAACACGTCGTCCAGGCGTTCGCCGGGCCGGGTCGAGTGGCCCTGGGCTTCACCCCGGCGTATTCGATGCACCCCATCATCAGCCGCGTCGTCGGCACGACGTGGATCGACGGTGCGCGCGGCAGTGCGACCGGGGCCTTCGACCTCACCGCCGAGTCCGTCGTCGGACAGGTCCGCCGGCACCGCCCGCACGTCGTCTTCCTCTGCTCGCCGAACAACCCGACCGGCACCGCCCTGCCGCTCGGGGTCGTCGAGGCCGTGCTGGCCGCCGCGCCGGAGGTCGTCGTCGTGGTCGACGAGGCGTATGCCGAGTTCGCCCGCCCGGGAACACCCTCGGCGCTCACCCTGCTCGCCGAGCACCCGCTGCTCGTCGTCACCCGCACGATGAGCAAGGCGTTCGCGTTGGCGGGCGGCCGGCTGGGCTACCTCGCAGCGGCGCCCGAGCTCGTCGACGCCCTGCGTCTGGTCCGGATGCCCTACCACCTGTCCAGCCCGACGCAGGCGATCGCCCGGGCCGCCCTGGCCCACCGGGGCAGCCTGCTCGCCGAGGTCGAGGCCATCAAGGCCCAGCGCGACCGACTCGTCGACACCCTCGCCGCCATGGGCTACGACCCGGTGCCCAGCGACGCGAACTTCGTCCTCTTCGGCGGGCTGACCGACGCAGCGGCCACCTGGCAGGCGCTGCTCGATCGGGGGGTGCTCGTCCGCGACGTCGGCATCGCCCACCACCTGCGGGTCACCGCCGGCACCCCGCAGGAGACCACGGCGTTCCTCGACGCGATGGCCGCCCTGCCCGACACGCACCGCCGCACGCCCGTCCCCGAAGGAGCCTGCCCATGAGCGAGGACGCGACGCCCACGCCGCGACGCGCGCAGCTGATCCGCTCGACGAGCGAGTCGACGGTGCACCTGTCCCTCGACCTCGACGGCACCGGCGCGTCGAGCATCTCCACCGGGGTGCGCTTCTACGACCACATGCTCGCCTCGCTCGCCCGGCACGCGCTGTTCGACCTCACCGTCGAGGCAACCGGCGACGTCGACGTCGACGCCCACCACACCGTCGAGGATGTCGCCATCGTCCTGGGCGACGCCCTGCGCGAATGTCTCGGCGACAAGCGGGGCATCTCCCGGTTCGGCGAGGCGACCATCCCGCTGGACGAGGCCCTGGCCCAGGTCGTCGTCGACGTCGCCGGCCGGGCCTACTGCGTCCACCAGGGCGAGCCGCCGGGGCAGGAATACGTCGTCATCGGCGGCTCGTACGTCGGTTCGCTGACCCGGCACGTCGTCGAGACGCTCGCGTACCGCGCCGGGATGGCCGTGCACGTGCGGGTCCTCGCCGGGCGCGACCCGCACCACGTCGTCGAGGCTCAGTACAAGGCGCTGGCCCGGGCGTTGCGTGCCGCCGTCGCCCTCGATCCACGGGTGACCGGCATCCCGAGCGCGAAGGGCACCCTCTCCGGGTGAGCGAGCCAGTGGACCCGGTGCTGCTGGCGCGCGGCGACTCCGAGACGGCCACCGACTGGGCGCGACACGGCCTCGCGCCGGCCTACATCGCGGGTATGCCGCGTGGCTGGGTCGCCATCGCTCCCTCCGGCACCGACGCGCAGTCGGCCCCGCCCTACGACGACGCCGCGGACGTGCTCTTCGGCCGGTCCCTGCCCCGGACCCTTCGCCCAGCCCTCGGGCTTCGGGTCGTCGGCGCACGCCTCGTCGTCTCGGTCGACCTCGGCGGTCGGTGGTCTCGACGCGGCTGGCTGGCCTGGGAGCCCGGCACCGGGCTCGTCCGCCCCGGTGGCCTGCCTGTCGCGGCCATCGACGACCTCGCCGAGGTCGCGGGAGTCCGTGAGCGGCATACCGTCGACGCGCTCGTCGACGTCCTGCACGACGGTGCCGGCGACGCGGTGTCGACCGGGCGGCGGCTACTCGCGGTCCTCGACCTGCCCGCTGCGGCGGACTTCGGCGGGAGCGGGTGGGTCGCCGATCAGCCCGGCGCCCAGTTGGCGCAGCCGCAGGAGCAGGATGTAGCCCGGTTCGACCGCTCGGTGCGGTCGTTGCACGAGGAGGACGAGCAATCCCGGTGAGCGCCTCGGTGGTGGTTTTCGACTACGGCAGCGGCAACGTCCGCTCCGCCGTGCGCGCCCTGGAGCGGGTCGGCGCGTCCGTGCAGCTCACCGCCGATCCGGCCGCTGCGCTCGCCGCCGACGGGCTGTTCGTGCCTGGGGTGGGCAACTTCCACGCCTGTCTCGCCGGGCTGCGGGCTGCCGACGGGCCGCGGATCATCGAGCTGCGCTTGGCGGGCGGGAGGCCGGTGCTCGGGGTGTGCGTGGGAATGCAGGTGCTGTTCGACGGGTCGACCGAACCGGCGGCCTCGGTGCAGGAGGGCCTCGGCGAGTGGCCCGGCACCGTCGAGCGGCTCACCGCCGACGTCGTGCCGCACATGGGCTGGTCACAGGTCACGCCCGGAGCAGGGTCACGGCTGTTCGCCGGCGTTGAGCAGGAACGTTTCTACTTCGTCCACTCGTATGCCGTGCGCTCCTGGACGCTGCAACCGCACGGGCCCTTCGTCGCCGTGGCACCCGTCGTCACCTGGGCCGACCACGGCGGCCCGTTCGTCGCCGCCGTCGAGAACGGCCCGCTGTCGGCGACCCAGTTCCACCCCGAGAAGTCCGGCGACGCCGGGGCCCAACTGCTGCAGAACTGGGTGCGGTCGCTGTGACGCCGCACCGGAAAGGCAGGTCACGGTGAGCGCGACCCGACGCCCGAGCACCTCCCGCCGCACCACTGGGCGGCGCACCACTCGTCGAACCACGGCCTACCCGAGGCGCCGGCGGACCCGCAGCGTCTCCTCGACGGTCGGTGCCGCTCTGGGCACTCTCGTCGTCGGCGTGCTGCTGAACCTCTCGTTGCCGGTGAAGATCGGCCTGGTCGTCCTCGTCGTGCTCGTCGGGGTGGCCTACCTGCTGTGGACCCATCGCGCCGAGATCGCCGCCGGTGCCGCCGCCGACCAGGCCGGCGCGCCGCCGGCATCCGCGCCCTCGCCCCAGGACCAGACCCCACCCACCGGAGGCAGCCCCGCATGAGCGACACCCGCCTACAGTTGCTGCCGGCCGTCGACATCGCCGACGGCGGGGCCGTCCAACTGCAACAGGGCGTCGCCGGTTCCGGCTGGCAGTTCGGCGACCCGTGGGAGGCCGCGAAGCGTTGGCAGGACGAGGGCGCCGAATGGATCCACCTCGTCGACCTCGACGCGGCCTTCGGGCGCGGTCACAACCGCGAGCTCATCGCCTCGATCGTCGGGCGCCTCGACCTGCAGGTCGAACTCTCCGGCGGGATCCGCAACGCCGCGTCGCTCGCCGCCGCGCTGGCCACCGGGTGCCGACGGGTCAACCTCGGCACGGCGGCCCTCGAGGACCCGGCCTGGACCGCGCAGGTCATCGCCGAGCACGGCGACCGGGTGGCGATCGGCCTCGACGTGCGCGGCTCGGTCCTCGCCGCGCGCGGCTGGACCCGCGAGGGCGGGGACCTCTGGGAGACCCTTGCCCGGCTCGACGCGCAGGGGTGCGCTCGCTACGTCGTCACCGACGTCAACAAGGACGGCATGCTCGCCGGCCCCAACCTCAAGCTGCTGCGCGACGTCTGTGCCCGGACCGAGCGCCCCGTCGTCGCCTCCGGCGGGGTGTCGACCCTGGAGGACGTCAGGGCCTTGCGCGCTCTCGTTCCCGAGGGCGTCGAGGGGGCCATCGTCGGTTCGGCGCTCTACCGGGGGGCGCTGTCGCTGCCGGAGGCGTTGGACGTCGCCGGGCGCCCGTGACCGGGTGGACCAACCCGCGCTCGGCGGCGACGGACTCGCACGACTCCGGCGGTATGCCGTGGGGCGGGCGGACGGTCACCGGCGGAGGATTCGCCGACGACCACGGGGCGGCCGATCCGGTTCTGCGAGAGGCGTTGTCGAGCCACGGTGACTACGCCGACAGTGCGGCCGAACGTCGGCTGGTCGAGCTTGTTGCCGCGGCGCGCTGGCTGGTGCCTGCGGTCGCCGTCCCGGTCGACCCCGACCGGCCCCCGCCTGTGCACCACCACCACCACGACCACGACCACCACCACGACCACGACCACGACGACCACGACGACCACGACGACCACGACCACGACGACCGCGGCCATGACGCCCACGCACACGACCACGAGCATCCCGGATCCTTCCCGGGACGGCCGGCCACCGAGATGTCCGCGGTGACCCTCACCGGGCCGGACGGCCGCCGGGCCATGCTCGTCTTCTCCGGCCTCGACGCGCTCGCCGAATGGGACCAGACCGCTCGCCCGGTTCCGGTCTCGGCGCAGACGGCAGCCCAGGCGGCGGTGAGCGAGGGCTGCGACGTCCTCGTCGTCGACGTCGCCTCGGAGCACGCGACCGAGCTGCGCCCGAGCATGGTCTGGGCCCTGGCCCAGGCCCAGCCGTGGCTGCCGGCCCACGAGGACCCGTTCGTCGAGCGGGCCGTGACCCAGGCCACCGGGGACGAGGGGGATGTCGTTCGGCACACCCTCGGCCACGGCCCGGGGGGCACGCTCGTGGTCACCCTGGCCTTGCGCCCTGGCCTGCAAGCCCCCGACGTGCAAGCCCTGGCCACTCGGGTGGGGGAGCGGCTGGCCACCGACGGCGAACTGCGGGCCCGCGTCGATGACTTGGCCTTCCGGGTCGTCTCGGCCTGACTAGCCCGATCCTCAGGAGAACATCGGCAACTCCCCGGCGTGAACTCCGAGGACCCGATCCGGGTCCGCGCCGAGGACGTCGCGCAGCGCCGCGGCATACACCGCACGGAAGTCGGTCGTCACGGCGAGGTCGCCGTCGACGAGGGCGGTGAGCGACGGGGCGTCGCCGAGGTACCCACCGCGCACCTTCGAGCC
Organism: Dermatophilaceae bacterium; assembly: GCA_037045045.1. GTDB lineage: Bacteria > Actinomycetota > Actinomycetes > Actinomycetales > Dermatophilaceae > Phosphoribacter. The sequence continues at coordinate 647,433 of JBAOHL010000005.1, read as the reverse complement.
GAACACGAGGACGTTGCCCGCCGTACCGTGGTCGGTGCCCTGGGACCCGTTGGCCCGCACCCGCCGGCCGAACTCGCTGTAGGCCATGACGACGACATCGGCCTCGCGCGACGTTCCGGCCAACGCCGCGCGGAACTCCTGCAGCGCCGCGTCGACCCGAGTGAGCAGGCCTTGGTGGGAGGCCCGTTCGTCGGCGTGCGTGTCGAAACCTCCGGCCGACACGGCGTACACACGGGTCGGAGCACCGGCGGCGATGCACGCGGCGACGAGGGCCAACTGCTCCCCGAGCTCACCGCCCTTGCCGCCGCCCTTGCCGCCGGCCTTCGCGGTCCCCGTGGCCTTCGCGGTCCCCGTGGCCTTCGCCGTCGTCCTCGAAGCCGCCTGGCCGACGGCGGCCGAGATCTGGCCGGCCGCGGCATACGAGCCGGTGACCAGCCGCGCCGCCGCCCCGTCCGTCGGGTCGGTGCCCGCGAGGGCGCGGAGCGGCGAACCACCCTTGGGGGTGGGGCCGGCGGTCAGAGCCCCGGCGGTGACGCGTTCGCCCACCCCCAACGGCGGCAACACGGACCCGATCGACAGCGCAAGCAGCGGGTCGGCCCCGGCCCCGTCCAGCCACCGCCCGATCCAGCCGGTGTGGATCGGGGCCTGGGGCGAGGCGGTCTGCCAGATGTCCATCGACCGGAAGTGGCTTCGGTCGGGATGGGGATACCCCACCCCTCGGATGATCGCCAGCCGACCCGCCTGCCACTCGTGGCCCAGACCGGTCAGCCCCGGGTTGAGGCCCCACTGGTCGTCGAGCCGGATGACGTCGGAGGCGCCGTAGGCGAGTTCGGGGCGGGCCGCCCGATAGGCCGGATCGGCATACGGGACAACGGTGTTGAGCCAGTCGTTGCCGCCGTACATCGTCAGCAGGACGAGGATCGGCGTCCCTGTCGGCAGCGGCTGTTCGCTCGCCCGCGTGGCGACCTGGTCGACGGTGACCTTCGCGGCGCCGGCGATGAGGGCGGCCGCCCCGACCACGCCGGAGGTGGTGAGGAAGGTCCGCCGGGTCAGTCCGTCCATGGACCGGCTCGGGCGTGGGGTAGGGGCGCTCATGCGGTTCACCTCAGCTGACGAGGTACTCGGGGCTGACCAACGCGAGGGCGAGCAGTTCGCGCGGCTTGGCGGACAGGGGGCGCAGCGCGCGCGCCGTCCGGTCGCTCAGGTGGGACAGGCCCAGCAGATGGGCGGTCGCCTCGATGCGCTCGCCGGCGCCCACGCCGTCGAGGGCGTCCATCCGGCCCGCCGCCACGAGGGCGACGGCGACCTGGACGCGGCGCTGGGCCGCGGCGGTCGAGAGCCAGGCGGCACCCGAGGGCCAGCCGGAGACGTTGGGCGGGTAGAAGGGCAACTGCCCCAGGTCGCGCAGTGCCGCGCCGATCCGGTCCAGGGTTGGGTCGTCGGTGGGCACCCGCAAGGCGCGGGCCGCGCCGACGAGCCATTCGACGGGGGACAGGACGACGGTCCCGGAAGCGGCGTCGAATGCCGGGTCGGTGAGGACGGCCCGGAACACGGCTGCGAGGTCCCCGTCGGTTCCGTATGCCGCGCGCAGTCTCCCGAGGGTGTCCGGTGGGGGTGGTTCGGGGGAGGCGAGACGGTTCCACCAACGGGTGACGACGTAGGTCGGCGCGGCGGGCTGGCGCAACACCGCCGCGGCAAAGCCGGCGGCGTCGAGCCGACCCGACACGCCGAGCACAGACTTGGTCCCGTCGTCGTGGCGCTTGGCGTCGAACACCGCGGCGCCATTCGCGTCCAGCCGCCAGCCGGTGAGCGCCCGGGCACCGTCCTTGACGTCGGCCTCGGTGTACCCCCCGCCGTGGCCGAGGGTGAACAGCTCCAGGAACTCCCGGGCGAGGTTCTCGTTCGGTGCGCCGGCGCGGTTCTTCGGAGCGTCGAGGTACACCATCAGGGCCGGGTCGGTGAGCATCGCCGTCGCCAACGCGGCGAAGGTGGCTCGGCCCTGGCTGCGGAACCGTTCGTTCTGCGCGAGCAGCAGCGGCGCCTGGCGGACCTTGACCGCGGAGGTGGCGAAGTGGTCGTGCCACCCAAAGGTGAGCTTCTCGGTGAGCGGGGCCTCGGTGTGGATCATCCGACGCAACCACCACCGCCCGAGGGCCTGGACGCCGGTGCGCAGGGCCGCGAGCTGGGCTTGGCGCTGTTCGCGGGTGGCCCCGGGCCCTGGCGCGGTCGGGACGGACAGCGTCGGCGGCGGCGGCTCGGCCGCGGCATCCTTCGTGGGATCGGCAGCCAACGCGCGGTCCAGCCACACCGAGACCCCCGCCGCGGCCGCCGCGTCGACCTCGGCCCCGGTGGCTCCGAAGCCGGCTCGGCGCAGCAGCCGCGCCGTCTGCCCCCAGTCGCTGCCCATGGGGCCAGCCTCGTCGCGCCGTGTTCGAGGCAGGTCAGTGCTGGGTGAACTCTTCACCAGGGGCATTCCCGCCGACGAGCGGCAGCCGCAGCTGGAAGCGCGCCCCGCCCTCGGGGGCATGACTGGCCGACACGGAGCCGCCCAGGCGCGTGGCGATCCGCGCGACGAGCGCCAACCCCAGCCCCGTGCCGACCGCCCGGACGCCTCGGTACCGCTCGTGCAGCGCGCCCTGGTCGAAGGCCACGCCGAGGTCCTCCTCGGCCAGGCCCGGGCCGCCGTCGCGGACCTCGAGGACCGCGTCGGTGGCCTCGATGCGGGCCGCGAGCACGACGGGCCGACCTCGTGGGGTGACCCGGACGGCATTCTCCAATAGCCCGTCGACAGCCTGGCGCACCCGGCCGGGGTCGGCGTCGACGAGGACGGCCCCGGCCGGACGCTGGATCGACCAGGTGATCCCGACCTTGGCGCAGCGGTCGGCCCACGCCGGCTCGGCGGCCTCGAGCAGCTCGGCGAGGTCCATCCGGACGATGTCCATCCGCATCTGGCCCGCGTCGAGCCGGGCCAGGTCCAACAGGTCGGCGACGAGTCGCTCGAGCCGGGCCGTCTCCGCGCCGATGACCTGGCCGACGGCCGGGACGCGGTCGGGGGGACGAGCCCCTCGGCCAGGGACTCGGCATATCCGTGCACGCTGGTCAACGGGGTGCGCAGGTCGTGCGACACCGACAGGAGGAACTCCCGCTGCCGGGCTTCCGAATGGGCCAGCGCCCGGGCCAGCGTGTTGACCGATCGTGCGACCTCGGCGACCTCCGCAGGCCCGCTCTCGGGCACTGCGACGTCGCGTCGTCCCTGCGCGAGGGCGTGGGCGGCCGACGCGGTATGCCGCAGCGGGCGGGTCGCGCGGCGGGCCAGCCAGACGCCGACGAGCAAGGACAGCAGGCCCACCGCGGCCAACCCCCACGCCAGCCGAGCGAGCGCCTGCTGTCCGATCGCCACGGCGTCCGAACGGCGCTGGGCCAACACGATCGCCCCGGTAACAGTGGGTCGGCCTTCGACGAGGATGACCGAGTCCTCGACGTCCAGGCGCGCAGACAGATCGGCGCCGGCCAGCAACTGCCCGATCTGGGCGACGGACACCGACCGCCGGGGGAGGGCGTCGCCGGTGACCGTCGGGGCACCCCCTGGGCGGGCGCGCACCTGGGCGAGTTGCACCTGGACGCCGGCGAGCGCAGCCCGGACGCGGTCCTGGCCGGTCTCGGGGTCGGCGCTCGCCGCGATCGTCGCCTGGGCGGTATCTGCGAGCGCGGACAAGGCCCGGTGCGCCGCTTGGTCGTTGGCTCGGGGCAGCAGCGTCGCGCCGAGCAGCCCGACGACGAGCGCGGTGAGGGCGACGACCCCCGCGGTGAGCAGGGCGAACCGCGTGGTCAGCGTCGTCGGCGGTCGGTTCATTCAGACCCCGTCCGCGGATCCGGCATACCCGACGCCGCGGACCGTCCGGATGACCTCGTGCGGGCCGATCTTGGCGCGGACCTGCGCAACGTGGACGTCGACGGTGCGTTCGCCCGCGGCCGAGTCGTAGCCCCACGCCGCGCGCATGAGTTGGGCCCGGGAGAACACCCGGCCCGGGCAGGACAGCAGGTGCGCCAGGAGGTCGAACTCGGTCGCGGTGAAGGCGACCTCCCGGCCGGCGACGAGCACCCGGCGCTCGGGCACGCTGACCTGGACCGCTCCACAAACGAGCTGCTCGTCTGGGCCCGCGGCCGCGCTCCGCTCGGCGCGACGCAACACCGCACCGACCCGGGCGACGACCTCGCGTGGCGAGAACGGCTTGGTCACGTAGTCGTCGGCCCCCAGCTCGATGCCGACGATCCGTTCGACCTCGTCGTCGCGGGCCGTCACGAAGATCACCGGGGTCCAGTCGCCGCCGCCACGCAGCTGCCGGCAGACCTCGATGCCGTCCAGGCCGGGTAGCCCGATGTCCAGCAACACGAGGGCGGGACGGCGGGCGCGGACCAGCGCCAGGGCTTCGGCGCCCTCCCGAGCGACGGCCGCGGCATACCCGCCGTGCTCCAGGGCGAGGACGAGCACGTCGGCGATCGCGGGCTCGTCCTCGACGACGAGGACGAGCCGCTGCGAGTCCCCGGTCACCCGAGGACTCTAACCGCGGGGGATCACGGCCGGGTCACCGCGAGGTTCGGGTCCGATTCGGAACATCGCGAGGGGATGTCGCGTTGGGCTGCGCGGGGGTCCGGTAGCGTCGCCCCCGAGAGCAGGAGGAGCCGGTGACGACGCCGACGACGTTCACCATCACCGACGCGGCCGGCGACGAGGACCGTCGCCGCGGGCTGCGGCGGATGCGGACCGTGGCGCTGGGCTTGCTCGTCCTCGCCGCGGTCGTGTTCCTGCTCACCCTCGGTCGGGACGGGTTCTGGGGGTTCGTCAACGCCGGCGCGGAGGCCTCGATGGTCGGCGCGATGGCCGACTGGTTCGCCGTCACCGCGCTGTTCCGGCATCCCTTGGGGCTGCCGATCCCGCACACGGCGATCATCCCCCGGAAGAAGGACATGCTCGCCCGGAGCCTGCAGGACTTCATGGGCGCGAACTTCCTCCGCGAGGAGATCGTCCGCGATCGGGTCCTCGCCGCCGGCATCGCGCGCCGGACCGCCGCCTGGGTGCTCGTGCCCCGCAACAGCGCTCGGGTCGTCGACGAGGCGGTGACGGTGTCGATCTCGGGGCTGCAGCGGCTGCGCGACGAGACGGTCGCGGCCTTGCTTGACGAGGCGGTGCTGCCGAGACTACGGGAGGAGCCGCTCTCGCCCATCGCCGGGACGTTCCTCGGCGAGGTGGTCCACGACCAGGCCCACCACGGCCTCGTCGACCTCGCCCTCGCCGAGGCACGACGCTGGCTGTTGCTCAACGAGGAGACCTTCTCGGCGGTGCTCGCCGAACGCGCGCCGTGGTGGGCCCCGCAGCGGGTCAACGACGTCGTCACCAAGCGCCTGCACGTCGAGGCGGTCCAATGGGTCGAGGACATCCAGGACGACCCTGGCCACCACGTCCGGATCGCGCTGGACGACCTGCTCGCCCAGCTGGCCCACGATCTGCTGCACGACCCCCAGACCATGGCGCGGGCCGAGCGGCTCAAGCTGCGAGTGCTCGACCACCCCCAACTGCTCGCCACGGCCACCTCGCTCTGGGGCGCCTTCCGCACCGCGCTCATCCAGGCGCTTGGCGAACCGGACAGCCCGTTGCGCGTCCGGGCCGAGGCGCAGCTGCGGGAGTTCGCCGGGCGGGTGCGCGACGACGCGGCGTTGCAGGCCCGGATGGACGGGTATGCCGCCGACCTGGCCGCCTTCGTCGTCGGGCGCTACGGCGACGAGCTCACCACGGTGATCAGCCACACCATCCAGAGGTGGGACGGGCGCGAGACCGCCGAAAAGGTCGAGCTGTTCGTCGGCCGGGACCTGCAGTTCATCCGGATCAACGGCACGATTGTCGGCGGGCTGGTCGGCGTGCTCATCCACGCGGTGAGCCTGCTCGTCCACCAGTGAATCGACCGGCGGCCGACCGGGCCGCGGCATACTCGGTTGAAGATGTCGGTGCCCCGGGACAGACTCGGGGCATGGACCTGCGGGACGCCGAGCACGCGCCGACCTCGGCTGGGGCGTGCCGGTGAGCGTGCTCGACGTGCGCGACCTGCACCGGACGTTCACGACCACGACCGGGGTGTTGCGCCGTCGGCGCACCCGGGTCGAGGCGGTCCGCGGGGTGAGCTTCGAGGTGCAACGGGGCGAGCTGTTCGGGTTGCTCGGGCCCAACGGCGCGGGCAAGACGACGACGATCAAGATGCTCATCACACTGCTGTTGCCGACCTCCGGGTCGGCGAGGGTGCTCGGGCTCGACGTCGAGCGCGACGCCCGGGCGGTGCGCCGGCGCATCGGCTACGTCTTCGGCGGCGACCGCGGGCTTTACGAACGCCTCTCCGGGCTGGACAACCTGCGCTACTTCGCCGAGCTGTATGCCGTGCCCCCACGCGAGCAGAAGGCCCGCATCGGCACGCTGCTCGAGCTCGTCGGGCTGACCGGGCGGGAACGCGAACGGGTCGAGGGCTACTCCCGGGGGATGCGCCAACGACTGCACATCGCCCGGGGCCTGCTGCACGACCCCGACGTGCTGTTCCTCGACGAGCCCTCGATCGGCATCGACCCCGTCGGTGCCCGCGAACTGCGCACGACGATCTCGGGGCTGCGCGAGAGCGGCAAGACGATCCTGCTCACGACGCACTACATGTTCGAGGCCGACGAGCTGTGCGACCGGATCGCGGTGATCCGCTCCGGCCGGATCGTCGCCCACGGCACGCCGACCGAGCTCAAGGCGGGCGTGGCCGCGGGGCACGTCGTCGAGGTGCAGACCTTCGGCGTCGCGCCGGAGGCGGTGACCCGGGTCGGCGCAGTCGCGGGAGTGCGGTCGGTGTCCGTGGACGTCCAGGGCCACGTCGAGACCCTCGTCGTGCAGGTCGAGCCCGGGCGCGACGTCACGGCTGGCGTACTCGGCGCCCTGGGTGACACTCGGCTCGGGCGGGTCGCGTCCCGGGAGCCGACTCTCGAGGACGCCTACGTGAGCCTGGTCGGCCCGTGAGCACCGGACTGGGGGCCGCGTCGGCGCCGGCGCGCACTGCGCGGATGCTGGCCGTCGCGACATGGCTGCAGCTGAAGATCGTCGCCACGTCGGCGTTCGACGGGTTCCTCAACGTCGTGTGGCCGCTGTTCTTCGCGACGACCGCGTTCCTGCTCTACCGCCAATCCTCCGACCCCCAGGCCCTGGTGTACTCGGGGCTCGGCGCCGCAGTGATGGGCACGTGGTCCTCGATTGCCACCTCGGCGAGCAACCTGCTGCAGAACCAGCGCTTCGACGGCATCCTCGAGCTGCTCGTCGCTTCGCCGACCCGATTCCCTCTCGTCATCCTGCCGATGACCGCGGCCTTGGCCGCGACCGCGCTGTACTCGCTCGTCGCGACGCTGCTGTGGGGCAAGGTCCTCTTCGGCATCGATGTCGCGGTCGCCGACCCGGTGGGCCTGGTCGTCGCCCTGCTCGTCACGGTCCTGGCCCTGTCGATCTTCGGGTTGTTGCTCACCGTGTCGATGGCCCGGTTCCGCTCCGGGTGGGCCATCGGGAGCATGCTCGAATACCCGGGCTGGCTCGTCTGCGGGTTCCTCGTCCCCGTGTCGGTGCTGCCGGACTGGGCCCAATGGATCGCCCGGGCCCTGCCGCCCACGTGGGGGATGGACGCGATCCGCGCAGCCGCGACCGGCGCTCCCGTGTGGGGGGACATCGGCATGTGCGCCGCCCTGGGCTGCGGGTATGCCGTGCTGGCCGGGCTGCTGTCCGAATGGGTACTGCGCTCGGCCCGCCAGCACGCGACCCTGGCGCTGTCGTGACCGGCGAGCTCGGTGCGCTCGCACGGCCTGCGGCGACCGGCAGCGGCGCGGGCGGTCGGCTGGCGGACCCGACGATGGCGGCCCGGCTGCGCGGGTTTCTCCGCGTGCTGTTCGTCGGCGGGTTGACGAGCTTTCGCGCCCTCTTCGGCTGGCTCAGCCCGGTCGTCTACATCCCCAGCCTCATCGTTTCGCCGGTGTTCCAGATCCTGCTCTTCGCCTATATCGGCCGGCGGGCGGGCGTGCAGTCGGACGCGTTCTACCTCGTCGGCAACGCCGTCCAGTACAGCGCCATCCCGTGCCTGTTCGCGATGGCCAACACGATCGCTGGGGAGCGAGGCACCCAGACCCTCGGGATCGTCCTCGTCTCGCCGGCCAATCGGCTGGCCCTGTTCTTCGGACGGGCCCTGCCCGTCGTGGTCAACGGGTGGTTCGCCACGTTGGTGAGCCTCGCGGCCGGGGCGTGGCTGCTCGGTGTCTCGATCCCCGCAGGCCAGTGGCCGGGGCTGGCCGTCGCCGTGGCGGCCGGAGCGGCCTCGTGCACGGGGCTTGGGCTCGTCGAGGCGGCGATCGCCATGCGGGTGCGCTCGACGGCGGTGCTGTCCAACCTGCTCTTCGGGCTGTTGCTCGTCTTCAGCGGCGCCAACATCGCCCTCGATGCCCTGCCCGGGTGGATGGCAGCGCTGTCCTCGTGGCTGCCCTTGACGCACGCTATCGAGGCGAGCCGTGACCTCGCTGCCGGTGGCTCGCTGTCCTCGGTCGGCGGACTGCTGGGACAGGAGATGGCCCTCGGCACGGCATACGCGGCGTTTGGGCTCGTCGCGCTGCGCCTGCTCGAACTCGACGGACGCCGACGCGCCACCCTCGAACTGCGCTAGCGTGGCCGGGCTCCGGAGGGCTGGCGGCGGCGGGATTTGAGGGGCCGTGTGCGGCGCCGGTATGCTCGCTAGTCGGTCTCGCTTTCGCGCGCCTCGACGGCCGCCGGGAGGGATACCCCCATGGGGTATGGTGTAATTGGCAACACAACGGATTCTGGTTCCGTCATTCTAGGTTCGAGTCCTGGTACCCCAGCTCTGGTTCGGCATCGTGACGACAGCCGCGCCGATTCGCCGGACACCTGCTGCCGACGGTAAGGTGTCCTGCGTCGTCCGCCCGGCTTCGGCCGCGGACACCGCTAGGGCCCCGTTGTGTAGCGGCCTAGCACGCCGCCCTCTCAAGGCGGTAGCGCGGGTTCGAATCCCGTCGGGGCTACGCACCGAAACCCCCTGTCCATCAGGGGGTTTCCGCGTTGTCGGGCTCGGGCTCCTCGCAGTCCTGACCTCGTCGGCACAGTGCACCGCCGCCCTGTCCGGGCGGGAGCTCGACGGCGGCGCGGCCGCGGCGGCTCAGCGGTAGACGATGACTGCGTCGCCGATCTGGACCTGGTCGAACAGCCAGGTGATCGTCCGCAGGTCTCGCACGTTGATGCACCCGTGCGAGGCGCCGGAGTACCCCCGGGCGGCGAAGTCGGGGGAGTAGTGCACCGCCTGTCCGCCGCTGAAGAACATCGCGTACGGCATCGACGTGTGGTAGATCGTCGAGACGTGGTCGCGGGACTTCTGGAACACCGAGAACGCGCCCTCGCGGGTCGGCAGCTCCTGGGAACCGAACCGCACGTCGACGCGGACAATGGGGACGCCGTCGACCACCCAGGTGAGCTTGTTCGTCTTCTTGCTCACGCACATGGCCCGACCGGTGAGGCAGCGCGGGTCCAGCCCGGCGGTGGTCAGCCCCGTGGCCGCCGGCTTGGGCTTGACGTTGTTGAGCTCGTCGGAGGTGGGCTTGCGGGTCATCGCGTAGAGCCGGTCGCGGGTGCGCTGGTCGACCTCGCCGGTCTGCGGGATCGCCCGCTTGGCCTGGAATCCGCGGACCGCCTCGACGGTCTGGGGCCCGTAGGTGTTCGTCACGTCGCCGGTCCACCAGCCGATTTGCTTGAGCCTGGCTTGCAGGTCGCGCACGTTCGCACCGGTCGACCCGGCGGCCATCAGCGCCGGGCCGGGCAGCAGGTGTCCCGCCAGCTCCTCGGCACTCGGAGCGCGGGTCGCGGCCAGCAGGGCATTCCAGGTCGCCTGGTCGACCGCGCCGGTGGTCGCCAGCCCGGAGTTGCTTTGGAATCCGCGCACCCCGGTCGTCGTCACGTCGGCGTAGACCCCGTCGACGGTGGCGTCGAAGAGGGACAACTGCTTGAGGCGCGCCTGCAGCTCCCGGACCTGGTCGCCGCTGGCCCCCTGGGCCATGAGGGCGGCCGGGGTGGGGGCAGCGGACGGCGGCACCGTCGTGATAGGGATCTCGGTCGCCGTGCTCGTGGGGCTGGCCGAGGTGGACGTCGTGGCCGACGCCGTGGGGGTGACGACGCTGGTGGGGGCGCTCGTCGGGGAACTCGTGCACGCGGTGGTCACGGCGAGCACGAGCAGGCCGAGCAGGGATGCCGCGCGTGAGCGGCTGGCGGAGGTGGTCACGGCTTCCTCACGTGCTGCGGTCGACGTCTTACCGGAAGGACGCGCGAGCCCGGTCCATGGTTGCCTCCCCGGGGGGCGTGTCGGTCCGTACTGGCCTTGATCCTAACTCGGCGCCGCGGCGTGGGCCCGGCGCAACACCTCGGTGAGCTTGTTGGCCCCGGCCACGACGGTGGCGGCATGCAGGCGACCGGGTTGGCGGGACAGCCGTTCGATCGGGCCGGAGATGGACACCGCAGCAACGACCCGACCCGACGGACCGCGCACGGGGGCGGAGACCGAGGCCACGCCAGGCTCGCGTTCCCCGACGCTCTGGGCCCACCCCCGACGCCGGACCGCCGACAGCGCCGTCGCGTTGAACTTCGCCCCCTGCAGGCCCCGATGCAGTCGGTCCGGCTCTTCCCAGGCGAGCAGGATCTGGGCGGCCGAGCCGGCGAGCATCGTCAGCGCGGCCCCGACGGGGATGGTGTCGCGCAGCCCGACCGGGCGTTCGGCCGAGGCGACGCAGATCCGCTGGTCGCCCTGACGGCGGAAGAGCTGGGCGCTCTCGTTCGTGTGGTCGCGCAACGCGCCGAGGACGGGACCGGCCGCGGCGAGCAGGCGGTCCTCGCCGGCCGCCGAGGCCAGTTCGGCCAGGCGCGGTCCGAGCACGAACCGCCCCTGCATGTCGCGGGCGACGAGGCGGTGGTGTTCCAGGGCCACGGCCAGCCGGTGTGCCGTCGGGCGGGCCAGTCCGGTCGCCGAGACGAGCTGGGCCAGGGTCGCCGGACCGGCCTCGAGGGCACCGAGCACGGTGGCGGCCTTGTCGAGCACGCCGACCCCACTAGAGTTGTCCATGTCATGATATTGACGTCTCAGAGCCTGAGACGCAACTCCGTGGGCGGCATCCCTGAGAGACGCTGACCACAACGCCGAGCCGCAGGAGGCACCCGCAATGGCCGGGACACTGGCCGAGAAGGTCTGGGAGAGCCACGTCGTGCATCGGGCCGAGGGCGAGCCCGATCTGCTCTACGTCGACCTGCACCTCGTCCATGAGGTCACCAGCCCGCAGGCGTTCGATGGCCTGCGCCTGGCCGGCCGGTCGGTCCGCCGGCCCGACCTTACCCTCGCCACCGAGGACCACAACGTCCCGACGACGCCCGGGCCGATCACCGACGCGGTCAGTCGGACCCAGGTCGAGACGCTGCGGCGCAACTGCGCGCAGTTCGGCGTGCCCCTGCACCCCATGGGTGACCCCGAGCAGGGCATCGTCCACGTCGTCGGCCCACAGCTGGGCCTGACCCAGCCCGGGATGACCATCGTTTGCGGCGACAGTCACACCTCGACCCATGGGGCGTTCGGGGCGCTCGCCTTCGGCATCGGCACGTCGGAGGTCGAGCACGTCCTGGCCACCCAGACCCTGCCGCTCACCCCGTTCCGCACCATGGCCGTCAACGTCCGGGGGTCACTGCCCCCCGGCGTCCACGCCAAGGACCTCGTGCTGGCCGTCATCGCCCAGCTCGGGACCGGTGGCGGACAGGGCTACGTCATCGAGTATCGCGGCGAGGCCATCGAGGCCTTGTCGATGGAAGCACGGATGACGGTCTGCAACATGTCCATCGAGGCCGGGGCGCGGGCCGGGATGATCGCGCCCGACGAGACCACGTATGCCTACCTGCGCGGCCGGGCCAAGGCGCCGACCGGGTCGGGCTGGGAGTCGGCCGTCGCAGCTTGGGAGCAACTGCGCAGCGACCCGGACGCCGTCTACGACGCGGAGGTCGACATCGACGCCGCGGTCTTGTCGCCGTACGTCACCTGGGGGACGAACCCGGGCCAGGGCCTGCCGCTGTCGGCAGCGGTCCCCGATCCAGCGGACATCGTGGACGAGACCGAGCGGGCCGGTGCCGAACGCGCCCTCGAGTACATGGGCCTGACGCCGGGTATGCCGCTGCGCTCGGTCCGCGTCGACACGGTGTTCGTCGGCTCGTGCACGAACGGGCGCATCGAAGACCTGCGCGCCGCGGCCGAGGTGCTGCGCGGTCGTCGGGTCGCCGACGGCGTGCGTTGCCTCGTCGTGCCCGGGTCCGCGCGGGTGCGCGCCCAGGCCGAGGCCGAGGGGCTAGACCGGATCTTCGAGCAGGCCGGCGCCCAATGGCGACTGCCCGGATGCTCGATGTGCCTGGCGATGAACCCCGACAAGCTCGACCCCGGCGAACGCAGCGCCTCGACCTCCAACCGCAACTTCGAGGGCCGTCAGGGCAAGGGCGGGCGGACCCACCTCGTCAGCCCGCCGGTCGCCGCCGCCACCGCGGTCCGCGGCACCCTCTCCTCTCCGGCCGACCTGCAGGACTGACGATGGACGCCTTCACCACCCACACCGGCATCGGCGTCCCGTTGCGGCGCAGCAACGTCGACACCGACCAGATCATTCCGGCCGTCTACCTCAAGCGGGTGACCCGCGACGGCTTCGAGGACGGCCTGTTCGCCGCCTGGCGCACCGACCCGTCCTTCGTCCTCAACAACCCCAGGTATGCCGCGGGTTCGGTTCTCGTCGCCGGTCCCGACTTCGGGACCGGCTCCTCGCGAGAGCACGCCGTGTGGGCGTTGATGAACTACGGCTTCCGGGTCGTCGTGTCCTCGCGGTTCGCCGACATCTTCCGGGGTAACAGCGGCAAGCAGGGACTGCTGACCGCGAGGTGCGCCCAGGACGACGTCGAGCTGTTGTGGAAGTACCTCGAGAACGATCCGGGGGCGCAGGTCACGGTCGACTTGGCTGCCCGCACGGTCACGGCGGGCGAACTCGTCGCGCCCTTCGAGGTCGACGACTACACGAGGTGGCGGCTCATGGAGGGGTTGGACGACATCGGTCTCACTCTGCGCCACGTCGAGTCGATCGACGCCTTCGAGGCGTCGCGCCCGGCATACCGGCCCCTCACCGCCTGACCCGCAGGGCGTTGGGCGGGGGCCCACCCCGGCGTGTCGTCGTCGCCCGGGTGTCGGCTCGGCCTGTCGGGGTCCACAGTCGTGACGGCAGCACGGGACACCGGGCGAAGCAGGGTAGCCGGCCGCGTCGGGGTGTCAGCGAGCATGGCCAATCCCCTTGCGCGGCAACCAGATATCGGCTTCTCCACTGGCTCGCACGAGGGTGGCGGCCAGCCTCACCGGGATCGGGCTCGGAGCGTCACGTCGCTGCTGGCCGCTCGGCGCCCGGCCCCGCCGAGGTCAAACATGTTGCGCGAGAACGAGAGCGACCGGCCAGATGTTGGACTCGGGGGGATTTGCCCCCTACCGTTCCCCCCAGACGAACGGACCGTTCGTGACCACCGACGTCGGGCATCCCGCGCGACGGCGATACCTCTGGAGGGGTAGATGAACAAGTCAGAGCTCATCAACGAGATCGCCAAGGCCGCGGGGATCTCACGGACGGCGGCCACCCGCTCGGTGGAGACCGTCCTCGACACGATCGTCCGCGAGGTCGCCAGGGGCGGCAAGGTCTCGCTTACCGGTTTCGGGACCTTCCAGCAGGTGGCCCGGGACGCGCGCACCGGCCGCAATCCGCGGACCGGCCAGACGGTCCGGATCAAGAAGACGACGGTGCCGCGGTTCCGCCCCGGGACCTCCTTCAAGACCTTCGTCGCGGACCCGCGCAAGTTGCCGAAGACGGCACCGGCCGTGGCCCGGGCTGCGGTGGGCACGGCGACGAAGACGGCTGCGGCCGTGGTGAAGGCCGCCTCGGCGCCGATGCGGGCCGCCAAGGCCGCTCCGGCGAAGAAGGCCGCTCCTGCCGCGAAGGCAGCTCCGGCCAAGGCCGCGCCCGCGAAGGCCACGCCCGCCAAGGCCGCCGCCACGAAGGCCGCGCCGGCGAAGAAGGCCGCGCCCGCCAAGGCCGCCGCCACGAAGGCCGCGCCGGCGAAGAAGGCCGCGCCCGCCAAGGCCGCCGCCACGAAGGCCGCGCCGGCCAAGAGGGTCGCCCCCGCCAAGGCTGCCCCGGCGAAGAAGGCGGCGCCCGCCAAGGCGACCGCCAAGAAGACCGCTCCTGCCAAGGCCGCTCCGGCGCGCAAGGCGCCTGCGAGCAAGGCGACGACGGCCCGCAAGAGCACGCGAGGCTGACCACGCTCTGACCGCACTCTGACGGCGCCGGGAGAAGTACACCCGGCGCCGTCAGGCAGTCAGTCCCGCGCGGTGAGCTCGATGCCCGGGATCCACATCCGCCGGACTGCGTCGCCGTCGAGTTCGATGCTCACTCGCTGGCCCGGGCGGACCAGCCGTAGCCCGCTGCCGTCGAGGGCTCGTGACCCGCAGTCGAGGACGCGACCGTCGTCGAGGACGACGCTGCCTGAACCCTCGTGCCATCGTTGTACCGTTGCCTGCACGGTGCCCAACCTAGCGGGCGGTCCCGAGGACGGCCCTGGTGTGCGGGCCAACGCCGAGGGCGACCGCCGCGGCGAGCGAGTCGGCGTCGTCGACATCGGTGCGTAGCCGTGGCAGCTCCAGGGGTAGGAGGGTGTGCCCGGCGTCCTCGTGTCGGCGAGCCGAACCCGGTCCGAAGGCCGGCCGCATCCGGGCCGGCAGGATCGCCGTGATCAACGCCGTTCCCGTGCCCTCGTGGTCGGGCACGAGCGCCCGCGGGGTGACCGCGGCCGCAGCGAGCGCCCCGGCGAGGTCCTCGGCGGTTACCGCAGCGACGTCGCCGAGCAGGGCCGCCACCGCGTCGGCGCCCTGGTCGACGGCATACGAGTCGCCGGCGAAGACGGCCGCGTCGAGCCCTGCCTGAGGGTCCGGCAGGCACTGGACTCCCCACGGCCCGACCGCGGCGGCCAGAGACGCGGACGAGGTGACGACGACGACGCGGTCGCCACCAACGGCGCCGACCGCGGCGGCGATGACGTCGAGAGACAGCGCCGAGGCCAACTCGGCCCGGTCGATGCCGGGCAGCGCGCCGAGTCGGCTCTTGGCGCCCGCGCCGGCCTTGACCGGGACGACGATCCACCACGCCAGTGGCGCGGCGGTTGCGCGGGTGGGCCTGGTCATCCTCGACAGTGTCCACGACCGCCGAGCCGGTCATCGGGGCGGGTGCTCGACAGCGGCCGGTTCGGGCACGAGGATGGCCAGGCACAGGAGGTGCACGTGACCCAGGCCGACCCCCAGCGTCTCCCACCGGCATACCGGTTCATCGCGTCGTGGCTCAAGCCGCTGCTGTGGGCGCTCACCAAACGGGAGTGGCACGGTGTCGAGAACCTGCCCAAGGACGGCGGTTTCGTCGCCTGCCCCAACCACCTCTCCTATTACGACCCGTTCGCCATCGCACTGTTCCTCTACGCCAACGGGCGTCCGCCGTTCTTCCTCGGCAAGGAGGAAGTGTTCCGGATCCCCCTACTCGGGCGGCTGATCCGCGCGGCCGACCAGGTCCCCGTCTTTCGGGGTACCGAGCAGGCCGCCGACGCCTACCGCGCCGCACTGGCCGGAGTCGACGCCGGCAAATGCGTGGTCATGTTCCCCGAGGGCACCCTCACGCGCGATCCGGGCCTGTGGCCGATGCGACCCAAGACCGGGGCGGCACGGCTGGCCCTCACGACACGCTGCCCGGTCGTGCCGATCGCCCTGTGGGGGCCCCAGGACGTCCTCGGGACGTACGAGAAGCGACTGCACCTCCTCCCGCGCAAGACGATCCGGGTCTCGGCCGGGCCGCCGGTAGACCTCTCGGACCTCTACGACCGGACCGCCGAGTCGACGGCCTTGCGCGAGGCGGCCGACCGGATCGTCGCGGCCATCACGGCCCAACTCGAGACGTTGCGTGGTGAGACGGCCCCCCCGCAGCGTCTGGACTCGCGCACACTGGGCCTACCCGAGGTCGGCAACTTCAAGCGAGGTCGACGATGACGACGGCATGTGTAATGGGCAGTGGCAGCTGGGGCACGGCGTTCGCCGCGACGTTGGCCGATGCCGGCACCGATGTGGTGATGTGGGGACGGCGCGGGCAACTGGTCGACCAGATCAACTCCGGGCGCAACGAGGACTACCTGCCCGGTCTGCCGTTGCCACCGGGGCTGCGCGCGACGACCGACCCCGCCGAGGCGATGGCGGGACGCGATCTCGTCGTGCTCGCGGTGCCCTCGCAGACGCTGCGCGCGGGCCTCGCCGAGTGGGGCGGGGTGCCGCAGGGGTCGACCGTCGTGTCCCTCATGAAAGGCGTCGAGCTCGGTACCACCCTGCGGATGAGCCAGGTGGTCGCCGAGGCGACCGGGATGCCGTCGGACCGGATCGCTGTCCTGTCCGGGCCTAACCTCGCGCTGGAGATCGCCAACAAGCAGCCGGCCGCCAGCGTCGTGGCCTGTCCGGACCACGAAACGGCCGACCGGGTGGCCGCAGCGTGCACGACCGGCTACTTCCGGGTCTACACCAACGCCGACGTCATCGGGACCGAGCTCGGCGGCGCGGTGAAGAACGTCATCGCCCTCGCCGTCGGAATGGCCGAGGGGATGGGCATGGGGGACAACACCAAGGCCTCGATCATCACCCGCGGCCTGGCCGAGACGGCCCGGCTCGGGGTGCGCCTCGGCGCCGACCCGGGGACGTTCCTCGGGCTGGCCGGCGTGGGGGACCTTATCGCCACGTGCATGTCGCCCTTGTCGCGCAACCGGACGTTCGGGGTCGACCTCGGGCGAGGCCTGACCGTGGCCCAAGTGGTGGAAAAGACCCGTCAGACCGCCGAGGGGGTCAAGTCCTGCCATTCGGTGCTCGACCTGGCCCGCCGACACGACGTCGAGGTGCCCATCGTCGAGGCGGTCGCGTCGGTCATCGACGGGGTGCGCACCCCCGAAGAGTTGGCCGACCTGCTGATGAGCCGCACCCGCAAGAACGAACGGGTCTGAGCCGAACCGCGGTCAGCCCGGTGCTGCCCCGAGGGCCTGGTCGAGGTCGTGCCACAGGTCATCGACGTCCTCGATGCCAACCGAGAGACGCAGCAGGTTCTCGGGCACGAGGTCCGACTCTCCCGGGTAGCGCCGGCGTCGCTCGATGAGCGACTCGACGCCGCCGAGGCTCGTCGCGTCGAGCCACACCCGGCAAGCGGCAGCCACCCGATCGGCAGCGGCCGCGTCGCCGGCCACTTCGACGGCGAGCATCGCCCCGAATCCGGGGTAGCGCACTCGGTCGACCCGCGGGTCTGCCGCCAGCCGCTGGGCCAACGTCGCCGCGTTGGCGCCGGCCCGGTCCAGGCGCACGGCGAGGGTCCGCAGCCCCCGCAGCACCAGCCAGGCCTCCATCGGGCCGGCGATCCCCCCGTATCGGCTGCGGTGGGCGAGCAGCCGCTCGTGCAGGGCGTCGCCGCGGGCATCTGGGCGGGTCAGCGCGACCCCGAGCAGGACGTCGGAGTGACCGCAGAGGTACTTCGTCGCCGAGTGCACGACGACGTCCGCCCCGAGCGCGAGGGGCCGGCAGCGCAACGGAGTCGCGAAGGTGTTGTCGCACAAGGCGAGCACGCCGGACGCTCGTGCCGCGGCGAGCACGGCCGGCACGTCGGCGACCTCCATGAGGGGGTTCGTCGGCGACTCCAGCCATAGCGCCGCGGCGCCGCGCAGGGCGGCGGTGACTTCGGCAGTGTCGGCCACGTCGACCCATCGCAGTTCGTGCCCGTGGTCGGCGAGGTCGACCAGCGCGGCCGTCGTCGTGTTGTATGCCGCCCGCGGTGCGACGATCGCCCCGCCGGCCGGAACGAGCGTCAGCGCCGCCGAGATCGCGGCCATCCCCGACGCGAAGGCGAGGGCTCGGCCACCCTCGAGTGCGCCGATGGCCTCCTGCAGCGCGGCCCACGTCGCGTTGTCGTATCGGCCGTAGGCGACCGAGCCCGGGGGTGCGGCATACGTCGTCGACAACTCGACGGACACGTTGACCGGCGCCCCCGGCCGACGCGGAGGCCGGCCAGCCGCCACGACGAGTGTCTCCGGCGCCAGCCCCTCGGGAAGATCGCCCATGCGCGTCAGCCTAGGACCGGGCGCGCCGCCCCGGGTCCGCGCCTCCCGCGGCGATACAGTCGAACGGATGGACCATCAACCCCCTCGCAAACCCCGCGTCGCCATCGTCTTCGGCGGGCGCTCCTCCGAGCACGCTGTCTCGTGCTCCAGCGCGGCCGGAGTGCTGCGGGCCATCGACCGGCAGGCCTACGACGTCGTGCCGGTCGGTATCGCCAAGGACGGTCGCTGGGTCCTCGTCGAGGATGACCCCCGGGCGTTGGAACTCGCTCCGGGGCACGTGCCGGAGGTCGACGGCGCCGGGCCCGGGGTGCTCGTCCCCATGCACACCGGCGACCGCTCGATCAGCATCCTCGAACCCGGGCGCCCCCCAGAGGTCCTCGGCGAGGTCGACGTCGTCTTCCCGCTGCTGCACGGTCCGTGGGGGGAGGACGGCACCCTGCAGGGCTACCTCGACCTCGCCGACGTCCGCTACGTCGGGTCCGGTGTGCTCGCCTCGGCGGCGAGCATGGACAAGCACTATATGAAGGTCGTCTTCGCCGGGCATGGCCTGCCGGTCGGTCCGTATGCCGTCGTCACCGACCGCGCCTGGCGGGCCGATCCGGCCGCCGCCCTGGATGCCTGCCAGTCGCTGGGATTCCCGGTGTTCGTCAAGCCCTGCCGGGCCGGGTCGAGCATCGGGATCACCAAGGTGCATCGCGCCGACGAGCTCGAGCCGGCCATCGAGGCGGCCCGGCTGCACGACCCGAAGGTCATCGTCGAGGCGCAGATCGTGGGCCGAGAGCTCGAATGCGCGGTACTCGAGGGGCGCGGCGTCGAGGCGCCGCGGACCTCCGAGGTCGGCGAGGTCCGGGTGCTCTCCGGCCACGAGTTCTACGACTTCGAGGCGAAGTACCTCGCCGAATCGGACGTCGAATTGGCTTGTCCCGCGGACATTCCGGGGGAGATCTCCGACGAGGTGCGCCGGATCGCGGCCGAGGCATTCGTCGCCATGGGTTGTGAAGGGCTGGCCCGGGTGGATTGCTTCTACGGGCCGGACGGGCGGGTCATCCTCAACGAGATCAACACCATGCCCGGGTTCACCCCGCAGTCGATGTACCCGCGGATGTGGGCGGCCACCGGCATGGCGTACGACGAACTCGTCGACGAACTCATCGGCCTCGCGATGGCGCGGCGCCTCGGCCTGCGCTGACCCGCGCTCCATCCGGCGTCAGGTGCAGTGATGGCCGTTCTCGGGCAGCGCCTGCGCCGCAGCGGCGAACGACGGCAGGACCATACCCTCGGGGGCGTAGCGGGCCGGGACGAAGACGTCGATGGCCGGGGTACGCCCGTACGTCGTGAACCGGGTGCCGTCCGAGGCCGGCAGGAGCACCCAGTCGACGCCGTCGACGGCCAGGCACGGCCGGTCGGTCGGGCCGATCGGTTCGGTGCCGCAGAGGGCGAGGATCGGCGGGTCGCCCCACGCACGGGCGGCGGGCGAGTCGACGGATACCCGCCGCGCGTCGAGCGTCGTCACCGTCGCCGGCCAGCGGGTGGCGACGCGCTGGCACGCGGGGTCGTTCGCGTATGCCGGCAGCGTCACCTCGACGGCACGTGAGCACCCGCCCAGCGCCGTCGCCGACACCGCGGCGACGGCGGCAAGCGCTACCGGCCGCGACGCGCGAGGAGTTGCGGCCGGTGCGCTCATCGATGCAGGTGCGCCGTGACGGGTCTCAGACGTGGACCACCGTGCAGGTGAGGGTGCGGGTGATCCCCGGGACGTCCTGGATCTTGGCGATGACGAGCTTGCCGAGTTCGTCGACGGTGTTGGCCTCGACCCGGGCGATGACGTCGTAAGGCCCGGTGACGTCCTCGGCCGAGGACACGCCGGCGACTGCCCGAATCGACTCGGCGACCTGGGCCGCCTTGCCGACCTCGGTCTGGATCAGGATGAATGCCTGGACCACGTGGGACACCTCGTTCGACGCGAGCCGGCGGTCGCCGACTCGATGGGGCCGCGGGTCTGCTGACCCGTCGTCGTGGAAGACGCTACCGTGCCGCTCAGTGTTTCGTCGCCCTCGGGAGGAGGCAAGGTGGCGCCGTCCGGCGCGTCCGGGCCGACTCTGGCCGAGGTCAGCGAGGCCGAGTTGCTGGAGCTCATCCTGCCGCGCCTGCGGGGCGGGCCACCCGTGCTCGTCGGGCCCGGCGACGACGCCGCCGTGATGCGCACCCAGGGCTGCACCGTGGTGACGACGGACACCATGGCCCGAGGGCGGGACTGGCGCGACGAATGGTCGCGCCCGCAGGACGTCGGAGCCAAGATCGTCGCCCAGAACGTCGCCGACGTCGCGGCCATGGGGGCCCGCCCGACGGGACTTGTCGCCGCCGTCCTCGCCGACCCGGCGACCCCCGTCGCCTGGATGCTCGACTTCGCCGACGGTCTGGGGGCGGCCGCCCGAGCCGCCGACGTCGCGGTGCTCGGCGGGGACCTGTCCTCCGCTCCAGCCGGCACCCTGGTCGTCGCGGTGACGGCGGTGGGGGAGTTGGACGACTGCCGCCCGGTGCTGCGCTCCGGCGCGAACCCCGGCGATCTCATCGCCGTCGCCGGGACCCTCGGGATGGCGGCGGCCGGGTGGCGGCTACTCGAGCAGGGCCGCCCGCAGGCCCACCCCGAAGCGGTGCGCACCCAGCTGAGTCCGGATCCCCCCATCGGGCAAGGCCCGTTGGCCGCCCGGGCCGGGGCCAGCGCCATGCTCGACGTGTCCGACGGGTTGCTGCGCGACGGCGACCGGATCGCGCGGGCTAGCGGCGTCTGCCTCGACCTGGACCGCGAGGCGTTGGCCGCCGATGTCCGCCTGTTGCGCGATGCGCTCGGCGACGAGCTGGCCTGGGAGTGCGTTCTGGCCGGCGGGGAGGAGCACTCGCTCCTGGCGACCTTCCCCGGGCCGCCGCCCGCAGGGTGGCGTGTCGTCGGGCGCGTCGTGGCCGGCACCGGGGTGAGACTCGACGGCATCCCGCAGACGGCCCGCGGCTGGGACCACTTCCACGCCTGACGGCTGGCACCCGGCGTGATCGCGGTCACCTCCCGCCACGCCGGGCGTCTCAGGTGTTCGCTCTAGCCCCGAACCTACGGTAACGTAACCTACGTGAACGTAGGTTACGCATCGACGAGCATCCGTCCCCGCGCATCCCAGACCCGCCCGTGGGGAGCCCACCAGATCATCCAGGGCGGCATGGGGGTGAGCGTGTCGGACTGGCACCTGGCCCGGGCGGTCGCCCAGACCGGCCAGCTCGGCGTCGTCTCGGGGACGGCGATCGACGTCGTGCTCGCCCGGCGGCTACAGGACGGCGACCCCGAGGGCCACCTGCGCCGGGCGCTGGCCGCCTTCCCGGTGCCCGGAGTCAGCCAGTGGATCCTCGAGGCGTACTTCGTCGAGGGCGGGATCGGTCCCGACACCCTCTACCGCCCGGTCCCGCGGCATACCCTCGACTCGGCCCAACGACTCGTCGAGCTCACCGTCGCGGGGGCGTTCGTTGAGGTCTGGCTCGCCAAGGAGGGCCACGACGGGGCTGTGGGCATCAACCTCCTGCGCAAGATCGAGCTTCCCCTGCCCGCGACGCTCTACGGCGCCATGCTCGCCGGGGTCGACGCCGTGCTCGTCGGGGCCGGCAGCCCGGCGGAAATCCCCGCGCTGGCCCGAGCCCTGGCTCGGCACGAGGACGTCGAGATCGACGTGCGAGTCCAGGGCGCTCGTTCGGTGGACGGCCTCGGCCGGATGCCGTTCTCCCCCCGCCGAGCTGTCGGATACCTGGCTGCGGACCTTGCCGTCCCCAAGACGGTGGCCATCGTCGCGTCGTCGGACCTCGCGGCCGCCCTGGCGGGCGACCCGGCGGCCCGACCCGACGGGTTCGTCCTCGAGGGGCCGATCGCCGGCGGTCACAACGCGCCGCCGCGTGGGGCCCGCCGGGTCGACGCCGACGGCCAGCCGGTCTACGACGAGCGCGACGAGGTCGACCTGCCGACGGTGATCGCGCTCGGCCTGCCCGTGTGGCTCGCCGGTGCCTATGCCACGCCGCAGCGGCTGCGCGAGGCGCTCGACCTCGGCGCCGCCGGGGTGCAGGTCGGTACCGCATTCGCGTGCAGCGAGGACTCGGGCCTGGCACCCACCCTGCGCGAACAGCTCCGAGGGCGCGCCGCGGACGGCAGCCTGCGGGTGCGCGCGGACTGGCGGGCCTCGCCCACCGGGTTCCCGTTCCGGGTGGCCGACGTGACCGGTACCGTGTCGGACCCCGACGTCCTCGCCGCTCGCAAACCGGTGTGCGACCTCGGTGTCCTGCGCGGGGCGTACCGCACCGAGGACGGGCGAGTCGATTTCCGCTGCCCCGCAGAGCCGCCGGCCGCCTATCTGCGCAAGGGCGGCCGCGAGGCCAACCGCGAGGGGCGGATGTGCCTGTGCAACGGACTGCTCGCCAGCGCTGGGCTGGGCCAACGCCGCCCTGGGGGAGCGGTCGAGCCGGCCCTGGTGACCTGTGGGGGCGACCTCACATCGGTCGCCGAACTCGTCGGCAAGTACGGGCAGCGGTATGCCGCGGCGGACGTCGTCGACTACCTGCTGGCCGGGCGGTCGGCCTGACCCGAGCCCGTCGACAAGGAAGGCCGGCACCTCGGGGGGTGCCGGCCTTCCTTAGCTTCGCTTTCGGTAGCTTCAGTTAGCGGCTGACCTTGCCCGCCTTGAGGCAGGAAGCGCAAACGTTGACGCGCTTGGGGGTGACGCCGTTGACGAGGGTGCGGACGCGTTGGATGTTGGGGTTCCAGCGCCGCTTGGTCCGTCGGTGCGAGTGCGAGATGTTGTGACCGAAGCTCGGTCGCTTCCCGCAGATGTCGCAGGTGGCAGCCACGGTGTTCTCCTGGGGGTCGGTCCTCACGAGTCGCCGGTCCCGGGCGCGAAGGCCCGCCGGACAACCGGTCAAGAATAGCCGAGCGCCACCGGGCGACCAAACCCGCGTCGCACCGCCGGCCCGCCGAACCGCCAAGCGCCGGCGAGCGCCGGTAGCCTTCGACCCAAGCCACCGTGCGCCTGCCACCCGTGGGCCCCGGCCCACCACGCGCCGAGGCCCCGTCGAGGCCCTCCTCGCCCGACCGGATCACCGCTCCCGACCAATGACACCGGAGGACCCGTGACCAGCCCGACCGCCGAGCGACCGCTGCTGCGCCGACTCGATGCGAGCGGGCTGATGCGCTGGTCGGCGGTCGCCCGTTCCTCGTTCGCCCGGCATCGGTCCGAGCTCGACGCGCTCAACGTCTTTCCCGTGCCCGACGGGGACACCGGCACGAACCTCTACCTCACCCTCGACGCCGCCCTCGACGCGGCGCGCACGGCATACGAGCGCGACCCCGACACTCCGTTGACGATGGCCTCGATGTGTCGCGTGGTGTCCAAGGCCATGCTGCTCACCGCCCGGGGTAACTCCGGGGTGATCATGTCGCAGCTGTTCCAGGGCCTGGCGCAATACGTCATCAAGTCGGGGACGCGCGCGTTGGACGGCCCCGGCCTGGCCGGCGCGTTCGTCCAGGGCGACGTCTTCGCGTGGGCCTGTGTCGCCGAACCTCGCGAGGGGACAATCCTCTCGGTCTCGCG
The DNA here is from genome assembly GCA_037045045.1 of Dermatophilaceae bacterium. Taxonomy (GTDB): domain Bacteria; phylum Actinomycetota; class Actinomycetes; order Actinomycetales; family Dermatophilaceae; genus Phosphoribacter. The sequence continues at coordinate 623,532 of JBAOHL010000005.1, read as the reverse complement.
AGCCCTCGCCGAGGCCGCGACCGCGGCCGCCACCGATGCCCAGGATCCGGACGGCCTGGCGTCGGTCGCGCAGGCCGGCCTGGCCGGTGCCCGGGCGGCCCTCGAGCGGACCCCCGAGCAACTGCCGGTCCTCGCGGCGGCCGGGGTCGTCGACGCCGGCGGGGCGGGGCTCGTCTTGCTCGTCGAGGCCCTGGCGCGAGTCATCACCGGGGAGCGCACCGACGAGGTCGAGAATCCCTTGGGCCGGTATGCCGGGTGGTCGCCGCCGAACGCGCCGGTCGCGCACGTGGCTCACCGCCCGCACGTCGCGGCCTCCGGGCCGCTGCGGCGCGGCCCTGGCGGGCCGGCCTTCGAGGTGATGTACCTGCTTGGCGACACCGACGCCGGGCGGGTCGCCACGCTCAAGGAGGCGCTCACACCGCTGGGCGATTCGTTGCTCGTCGTCGGCGACGAGGACACCTGGAACGTCCACGTCCACGTCGACGACGTGGGTGCGGCCATCGAGGCGGGTCTGAATGCCGGCCGCCCACACCGGATTTCGGTGACCCACTTCGGCGACCAGATCGCCGCCCAGTCGGGAGACCCCGTGGCCATCGGCGTCGTCGCCTGCGCGGCCGGCGTGGGACTGGCCGACCTGCTCGGTGCAGCGGGCGCCGTCGTGGTGGCCAGCGGGCCGGGCCGGCGAGCCTCGGCCGGACAGTTGCTCGACGCGATCCGGGCGACTCGAGCCGGCGCCGTCATCGTCCTGCCGAACGACACGGACACCGAACTCGCCGCCCATGCCGCCGCCCGGGCCGCGGACGAGGACGGTATCCGCGTCCGGGTGGTCCGAGCTCGCACGGCCGTCCAAGGCATCGCCGCACTGGCCGTCTTCGACCCCACGGCCACCGTGGAGGACAACGTCGTGGCCATGAGTGCCGCCGCGGCAGGCACCCGGCATGGCGGGGTCACCGTGGCCGAGAAGGCGGCCCTCACCGCCGGTGGGCCGTGCGAGGTGGGCGACGTGCTCGGGATCGTCGACGGCACCTTCGTCCTCGTGGGCGCGGACCTCACGCAGGTGGCCGAGCAGGTCCTCGACCGGCTCCTCGCCGGTGGCGGTGAGCTGCTCACCGTCGTCACCGGTGCCGACGCGCCGACCGGGCTGGCCGACTCTGTCGTCGAGGTGGCCCGCGCCCGTCGTCCCGACCTCGAGGTCACCCGCATCGAGGGCGGGCAGGAGTTGTACCCGTTGCTGCTCGGCGTCGAATGAGCTTGGCCCGATGATTCGCCGAGTCGATCCTGGGGGTTGCTCACCGAAGACACCCCATTGCGCCGGATCACCCCGGCGAAGGCTGCCGAGGCGTTGGAGCGCAACCGCGGGCTACGCACCGTCGGGGACCTGCTGGAGTACCTACCGAGGCGCTACCTCAACCCGGCCGAGCTCACCGACCTCGGGGCTTTCGTCGAGGGCGAGGAGGCCTTCGTCGTCGCCCGGATCGCCCGGGCGAGCACCCGCCCGATGCGGGCCCGGCGCGGGCGGATTCTTACCGCCGTGATTACCGACGGCGCGCACGAGGTCGACGTGACCTTCTTCAAGCCCTACGGCCACGAACAGGCGCTCGCGCCCGGGCGGATCGGGTCGTTCTCCGGCACGGCGTCGACCTACCGCGGGCGGTGGCAGCTCACCCACCCGGAGTACACCCTGCTCGACGAGGAGGAGATCGAGGGTCATGTCGAGGCGCATGGGCGCCACCTCATCCCCGTGTATGCCGCGACCGGCACCCTGACGTCGATGCGGATCCGCAATCTCGTCGACCTCGTCCTCGGCTCGCTCGATCAGATCCGCGAGCCGGTGCCCGAGCACGTGCAACGCCGCCGTGGGCTGGTCAGCCGTGCCGAGGCCGTCGCGGTGCTGCACCGGCCCCTCGTGGGGGCCGACCTCGCCGCGGGTTTGCACCGGGTCCGCTACGACGAGGCGTTCGTCTTGCAGACGATCCTGGCCCAGCGCCGAGCCACCGCGCGGGCGCTCGTCACCACGGCCCGGACCCCGCGAGCCGGAGGGCTGCTCGAGGCCTTCGACGCTCGACTGCCGTTTGCCCTTACCGACGGGCAACGCGAGGTGGGCGAGGTGCTGGCTGCCGAGCTGGCGCGCCCGACACCCATGCACCGGCTCCTGCAGGGCGAGGTCGGGTCGGGCAAGACCGTCGTCGCCGTGCGGGCCATGCTCGCCGTGGTCGATTCCGGTGGTCAGGCCGCGCTGCTCGCCCCCACGGAGGTGCTCGCCGCGCAGCACCACCGCTCGATCCAGCTGTTGCTCGGGCCCCTGGCCGGCGCGGGCATGCTGCCCCTCGGCGAGGACGCCTCCGACGCCCCACCGCCTGAGCACGCGACCCAGGTCGCCCTGCTTACCGGCAGTCAGTCGGCCCCGGCCCGGCGCGCCGCCCTCGACGACGCCGCCACCGGCCGGGCCGGCATCGTCGTCGGAACCCACGCGCTCATCCAGGAGCACGTCGCCTTCGAGGACCTCGGCCTGGTCGTCGTCGACGAACAACACCGGTTCGGCGTCGAGCAGCGAGACGCCTTGCGCGACAAGGGAACCGCGCCACCCCACGAGCTTGTCATGACGGCCACGCCGATCCCGCGGACCGTCGCGATGACGGTCTTCGGCGACATGGAGACCCTCGCGCTCACCGAGCTGCCGGCCGGGCGTTCGCCGATCGAGACCTTCGTCGTCGACGCGACCCGGCCCCGCTGGGTCGAGCGGACGTGGGAACGCGTCGCCGAGGAGGTCGCCAAGGGCCATCAGGTCTACGTCGTGTGCCCGAAGATCGGCGATCCCGAGGGAGGCCCTTCGGGGGGCTCCGACGTCGGCGACACCGACCCGACCGACTGGGAAGACGCGGGAGGCTGGCAGGACACGGACGGCATACCGGAGTCGGACGGCCCCGAACGCGAGCTCGCCGGCGTGTATGCCGTGGCCGCCGAGCTGCGGGCCAACGCCGCGCTCGACGGCATGCGCGTCGAGGTGCTGCACGGGCGGCTCGACCCGGCCGTCAAGGACGCGACGATGGCCTCGTTCGGCCGCGGCGAGATCGACGTGCTCGTCGCGACGACGGTCATCGAGGTCGGGGTCGACGTGCCGAACGCCTCGACCATGGTCGTCATGGACGCCGACCGGTTCGGCCTCTCCCAGCTGCACCAGCTGCGCGGGCGGGTCGGCCGGGGTTCGGCGGCGGGGCTGTGCCTGCTCATGACGGGATCCGACGCCGCCCTGGCCCGCGAGCGGTTGGCGGCAGTGGCCGGGACGACCGACGGGTTCGAGTTGGCCCGGCTCGACCTCGCCCTGCGCCGTGAGGGCGATGTCCTCGGGGCCCGCCAGAGCGGGCGGTACTCGGCGGTCCGGTTCCTGCGGATGGGCGACCCCGAGGACGAAGATCTCATCGCCCAGGCCCGCGAGGATGCCACGGCCCTCGTCGAGGCGGACCCGGACCTTTCCGGGCATCCGCAGCTGCGCGACCGCGTGGCGGCCCGGCTGGATGAGGCCCAGGCTGCGTACCTTGGCCGGGGATGACCAACCGAAGGCACGGTGGCGATGACCCGGATCATCAGTGGCACGGTCGGTGGCCGCCTGCTCGTCACGCCGCCCGGCCTCGGCACCCGACCGACGTCAGACCGAGTGCGTGAGGCCCTCTTCTCCCGCCTGGAACACCTCGAGGTGCTTCAGGGGGCTCGGGTCCTCGACCTCTACGCCGGGTCCGGGGCCCTCGGTCTCGAAGCGGCCAGCCGCGGCGCCCGTGAGGTCCAGCTCGTCGAGCGGCACCGGGGCGCTGCCGATGTCGCGGCACTCAACGTGCGCTCCCTCGGCCTGGCCCAGGTCCTCGTCCACGTCGAGGCGGTCGAGTCCTTCCTCCTGCGGGGACCGGCGGGCGAACGGGTCGACCTCGTGCTGCTCGATCCGCCGTACGACCTGGACGAGGAGGCCCTCGCCGACGTGCTCGCCCTGCTCGTCGCGCACTCGTGGCTACAGGCCGACGCGCTCGTCGCCGTCGAACGCTCGGCCCGCTCCAGCCCGCCCCGCTGGCCGGCCGGGCTGGCCCCGGCGGGGGAGCGGCGCTATGGGGAGACGAAGGTGTGGTTCGCCGACGCGCCCGGCCCGGACGAGGTGGCCTGACCTCGCGGCGGGTCGGCCGGGTCGGATCGTGTGGGATCGACGCGGATCGGGTCGGATCGGGTCGGATCGGGGTCGGATCGGGGTCGGATCGGGTCGGATCGGCGCCGGGGGCGCGAGTAGGCTGCCGGCCGTGACCACCCGCTGCGTGTGCCCCGGGTCCTACGACCCGGTGACCAACGGCCACATCGACGTCATCGCCCGGGCCGCCCGGCTGTTCGACGAGGTCGTCGTCGCGATCCTGCACAACCCGGCCAAGCAGGGCACCTTCGACGTGCCGACCCGGGTGGGGCTCATCCGCAACGCACTGCCGCCGGACCTGCCCACCGTGCGGATCGAGGCGTTCGCCAACCGGCTGCTCGTCGACGTGTGCCGCGACCTCGATGCCACCGTCGTCGTCAAAGGCCTGCGGGGAGGCACCGATTTCGCCTACGAACTGCCGATGGCCCTGATGAACCGGCACCTCACCGGAGTCGAGACGATGTTCCTTCCCGGCAACCCCGCGTTCGAGCACGTCTCGAGCTCGCTGGTCAAGGAGGTCGTCGCGCTCGGCGGCGACGTCACCGGCCTCGTGCCCGACGAGGTCCTCGACGCGCTGCTGGCCCGGCTGCGACATCAGCCGCCCACGCTGGTGTGACGATTCCGGGTCCGCCCAGGAGGACGTGCTGGTCAGGGCAGGCGCTGACCAGCACGTCAGGTTCCTGGGCGCGGACTTCGGGGGCTCGCGGTGACGTCCAGTCGGTAGCCCCGTTTGATGATCGTCTGGATGAGGTTGGGTTCCCCCATTCCGGCTCGAAGACGTGCCACGGCGACGTCGAGGGCGTGCATGTCGCCGTCGCCGGGGAGGGCGGCGAGCAGGGTTGCGCGGTCGATGACTTCGCCGGGCCGAGCGGTGAGCTGTCTGAGGATGGCGAACGGTGAGGGCGTGAGCTTGAGGGGGAGCCGCTGAGCAGGGCGGTATGCCCGCGCATTTCGAGGGTGCCGGCGGTGGTTTCGATCCGTGTGGTGTGGTGTTGGGTGAGGTGGTCGGTGACGGAGCGGACCAGTGCGCCGAGCCGGTGGCGGTCGGGGACCAGTGGTGAGACGCCGACATCGAGCAGGGGTGCGGCGGTGACGGGGCCGACCGCTGCGGCGATGGTGTTGTGCCGTAGGGCGTGGAGGAGGTCGGGTTGTTGTCCGGTTGCCTGGGCGGCGTCGAGGAGGGCTTGGCAGCCGGGGGCGCTGGTGAAGGTGACGGCATCGACGGTGTCGGCGCAAACGGCGTCGATGGCGCGTTGGACGGCGGTGGGGTCGGGGGACGGGCCCCATCGGTAGACCTGGAAGGTCTCGAGCTCGGCCCCGGCGTCGCGGAGTCGGTCGAGCAGGTCGTCGTCGGGTAGACCGTGTTGTTGGACGGCGATCCGTCGGCCCTGGACACCCTCGGCGAGAAGGTGTTCGACGACTTCGAGGGTGGTCTCGGTGGCAGCGGACCAGGTCTCGGACAGTCCGGTGGCTCGGATCGCGCCGCGGCCTTTGGGGCCTCGCGCCAGGATGCGGGTACCGGTCAGGGTGCGGATCAGGGGCTCGGCGTGGCCATGGGCGTCGGCTGCTTCGATCCAGCCGCGGAAGCCGATCGCGGTGGTGACGATGAGGTCGTCGGGTGGGTTGTCGATGATGCGCCGGGTCGCTGCTGCCAGGACCGCGTCGTCTTCGGTGGGGACGATCCGAAGGGTCGGGGCGCGCAGAACGATGGCTCCGCGGCGGGTGAAGGAGGCGGCGAACTCCTCGGATCTTCGGTCTGAGGTGAGCACGATGGTGAACCCCGCCAGAACGCCGGTGCCGGCGCTGGTGGGGTCGTCGTGGTCCTCGTTCACACGAGCTTTTCCGTGTGTCCGTGCGCGGCCGCCGGAGGGTGGATGGTGGGGTCGTCGAGGAGGGCGGCGACGTTACCGATGACGATGACGGCGGGGGAGCTGACCTTGGCGTCCGGTTCGGTCACCGCCGGACCGCCACATGGACGACGCCGTCCTCGACCCAGGTGTCGTGGACGCGGATCAAGACGGTCGGGTCGTCCAGGGATCGGCCCGAGTGCAGGTCGAACACCTGCTTGTGGATCGGTGAGGCGACGGTAGGGGTGCCGGCTCGGTCACCGACGATGCCCCGCGCCAGCACGTTCGCGCCGGAATAGGGGTCGTGGTGGTCGACGGCGGCGAGAGTGCCGTCGTGCAGCAGGAACAGGGCTACCTGGACGCTGTCGACGAGAGCCGCAACGCCCCGTTCGGGTTCGAGATCACCGAGACGGCACACCGGCGTCCCGACGACGGCGGGCGGTGGTGCATCGTGAACGGCGGCCTGCGTACTCATCGGGACATCACCTCCAGTCGGGTTCCGGCGATCAGGACGGCAGCCTGCGCAGGGCCGGCTGCGGGTACCTCATCGTCGCCGGTGGGTGTTACGGACGTGTTGCGACCGCGTTCGGTGGATGTCGCGGGTCGCCGCTGACCTCGTTCGGTGACGTAGGCCAGGTCCGGGTCCGCGGTGTCGGGGGCGTTCACAAAGGCGGCGAACCGGCGCAGTTTCACGGGGTCCTCCAGGGTGGCCTTCCATTCGTCGACGTATCCGTCGACGTGGTCGCTCATCGCGGCGTCCAGGTCGGCGCCAATGCCGAGGCTGTCCTGCAAGACGACGGCGCGCACGTGGTCCAAGCCACCGTCGATCTCCTCCAGCCAGGGGGCCGTGCGTTGCAGCCGGTCGGCGGTGCGGACGTAGTAGAGGAGGAACCGGTCGATGGTGCGCACCAGGGTGGCGGTATCGAGGTCCTCGGCGAGTAGGCGGGCGTGGCGCGGGGTGAACCCGCCATTGCCGCCGACGTAGAGGTTCCAGCCGTTCTCGGTCGCGATGACTCCGACGTCCTTGCCGCGCGCTTCGGCGCATTCTCGGGCACATCCAGAGACGCCCAGCTTGATCTTGTGCGGTGAGCGCAGTCCCCGATACCGCAGCTCGAGCGCGACGGCCAGGGCGACGGAGTCCTGGACCCCGAAGCGACACCAGGTGGACCCGACGCACGACTTCACGGTCCGCAGGCTCTTTCCGTAGGCGTGCCCTGACTCGAACCCGGCGTCGACGAGCCGGGTCCAGATGGCCGGGAGCTGTTCGATCCGGGCACCGAACAGGTCGATCCGCTGACCGCCGGTGATCTTCGTGTAGAGCCCGAACTCCCGGGCGACCTGCCCGATGATGATGAGCCCTTCCGGGGTGATCTCACCGCCCGGTATCCGGGGCACCACCGAGTAGGTGCCGTCCTTTTGGATGTTCGCCAGGACGTGGTCGTTGGTGTCCTGCAGTGCCGCTCGCTCCCCGTCCAGGACGTGCCCGTGATGGACGGAGGCCAGAACGGAGGCGACCACGGGCTTGCAGATGTCACAGCCGCGCCCGCGGCCGTGACGGGCGACGAGGTCGCTGAAGGAGGTGATGGCCTGGACCCGGACGACGTCGAAGATCTCGCGGCGGGACAGGTCGAAGTGTTCGCACAGGGCCCGGCTCACCTCGACGCCGGTCTTGGCGAGCTCGGTGGTCATGAGCTTCTTCACCAGCGGCAGGCAGGACCCGCACGAGGTGCCCGCCCTCGTGCATGCCTTCACTGCGGCGAGGTCGGTGCAGCCGCCCTCTCGGACGGCGTCACGGACGGTCCCTGCCGCCACGTTGTTGCACGAGCAGACCGTCGCCTCGTCCGGCACGGCGACCTGGTCCCGGCCCGGACCGGCATCGGACTCGGGCACCAGCCAGGCGACCGGGTCACCGGGCAGGGACTGACCGACCATCGGCCGCAGCGAGGAGTAGGCCCTCGCATCGCCAACGAGGATGCCGCCGAGCAGGGTCCGGGCGTCGTCGGAGAGCACCAGCTTGGAGTAGACACCTGCGACTGGGTCGGCCAGCACGACGCTCAGGGATCCGTCGGCGGCGCCCATCGCGTCACCGAAGGAGGCGACGTCGACGCCGAGCAGCTTGAGCTTGGTCGACAGGTCGGCGCCGGGGAAGACCGCGGAACCGCCGTGCAGCCGGTCCGCGACGACCTCGGCCATGGCGTAGCCGGGTGCGACCAGGCCCAGGGTCCGGCCCTGGATGCAGGCCACCTCACCGACAGCCCAGACCCGCGGATCGCCGGTACGGCAGGCGGAATCGACGACGACCCCACCACGCTCACCGATCGCCAGCCCGGCGTCGCGGGCGAGCTCGTCCCGGGGACGGACCCCGGCGGCGAACACGACGACGTCGACGTCGAGGCCGCCTGCGCCGTCCGCGAACTCCATCCGGGCCACCGAACTTGTGCGGGTCCCGCCGCGGCCGGGCAGCAGCCGCTTCGTGGCTGTGCCGGTGTGGACGGTGACGCCGAGCCCTTCGATGATGCGGCGCAGCGCCGCGCCCCCGCCGTCATCGACCTGCAGCGGCATCAGACGCGGCGCGAACTCGACGACGTGGCTGTCGACATCGAGAGCCTGCAGGGCGCCGGCAGCCTCCAGCCCCAGCAGCCCACCCCCGATGACCGCGCCGCGTACCCGCCCGCCCGGGCCTGAAGTCGAGCCTGTGCCGGAGCGGGGATCTCGCAGAGTCTCGACATACTGCCGCAGCTCGGCGACATCGTCCAAGGTGCGGTACACGAAGCAGCCCGACAAGTCGCGGCCCTGGACCGGGGGCACGAACGCCGACGAGCCGGTGGCCAGGACGAGCTCGTCGTAGCCATAGGTCCGGCCTCGTTTGCCACCGGTCCACTGGGTCGTCACGGTCTGCGCCTGGCGGTCGAGTGCCACGACGGTCTCACCCCGCCGCAACGTGACGTCTCCTCGTAGCCACAGCCCGGGATCGCCGAGCGCCAGGGCGGCCGGGTCCCGGCCGTCGAAGTAGGACGTGAGGTGGACCCGGTCATACGGGGCCCGCGGTTCCTCGGCCAGGACGGTGATGTGCCAGGCCTGGCCCGAACCGTCGAGCCGAGCGGTGAACGCCTCGACGAACCTGTGGGCGACCATGCCGCCACCCACGACCACTACGTGACGGGTGCCCGGAACGGGTTGCTGCAGAGGGAATGTGGTCACCGTGCACCTCCAGTGCTCGCAGGAACGCTGGGCCGCGCTGACGCCGGCAGGCGCTCGTCGTCCGGGTCGGTCGTGGACAGCCAGCTGACGAGGCCGTCGACGGTGGGCGTACACGATCCGCAGCCGGTGGTGGCGCGGGTCGAGGCGGCCATGGCCTGCCGGGTGCGGGACCCGGCCGACCAGGCCCGCAGGATCGCGCCCTTCGTGACGCCGTTGCAGCGGCATACCGTCGAGCGGTCCGGCAGCCGGGTTGGGTCCTCGTCCGGGGCTGCGGAGCGGCGGGCCCCGGTGACCAGGCAGGTCCGGTCCACCGGGGCGGCCGCCCCTCGCTCGACGAGCAGGCTCAGGTCGGCGGCGGCTCTGGCATCGCCGACGGTCGCCGCCCCGACCACGACGCCGTTCCGCACGACCGCCTTGACGTAGCGTCCGGCCCCGGGGTCGAGCAGCTGCACGACGTCGGTGCCGGGGTCATCGCTCCACGGGTCCACGTCGCAGGCGCCGACCGCCGACACCTCCACATCGGCGGCTTTCAGGCGCATCACCGGTTGGTGACCGGCCCAGCGGGCGTCGGGGGCCGAGCCGGTGATGCGGTCGGCGACGACTCCGGCCTGGGCCCAGGCTGGGGCTACCAGCCCAGGCAGCCGGCCTTCGTGTTCGGCGCAGTCACCGATCGCCAGCACCCGAGGATCGGACGTCGTGAGGGTGTCATCGACGAGGACGCCACGGGCGACGTCCAGCCCGGCGGCAGTGGCGATCGCTGTCCGCGCCCGTACCCCGCACGCCAGGACCAGGAGGTCCGCGGGGACCACCTCACCATCGGACAGGCGGATTCCGCGCAGCCGACCGGTCCCCGCGGGACCGGCGACCGGGTCGGTGACGGCGCCGGTCGCCGAGACGCCGCAGCGGATCGTCATGCCCAGTCCCCGGAAGGTGCGGGCCAGGACAGCCGCCCCGGCTGCATCGAGGCGGCCTTCGAGCAGGTGCGCTGCGCTGTGCAGGACCGTGACCGTCAAACCTCGACGGGCCAGGCCCCTGGCGGCCTCCAACCCGAGCAGGCCGCCACCCAGGACGACCCCGGTGCGGGCGTTGGCGCAGGCCGCGACGATCTCACGGGCGTCGTCGACCGTACGCAGGACGTGCACTCCAGCCAGGGGCTGCCGGTCAGCCCCACCGGGCCCTTCTGGTGCGCCGAGCCTGTCGGGCGTTCCCAGGCCGTCCAGGGGCGGCACGACCGGTTCGGCGCCGGTGGCCAGAACCAGGCGGTCGAACACCAGCCGAGCCCCCGAGCTGAGCAGCACCGCACCCGGTGCGGTCGTGTCGCAGGGGAGGTCCACGGCATCCACGTGCTCGCCGAGCTGGACGTCGACCCCCGCAGCGCGCAGGGCCTCGGGGTCTTGGAGGGCAAGGGCAGCGACGTCGGCGCGGCCGGCGACCACGTCGGACAGCAGCACCCTGTTGTAGGCACCGTACGGCTCGGCACCCACGACGCTCACCTTCACCTGGCGGCGGGCCCTGCCGTCCCGCGCTCGGGCCAGGATGTCGTCGACGAGCCGACCGCCGGCCATCCCGAGGCCGGCGATGACGACCCGCAATGGTGGGCCAGCGGCCGATGCGCCGGGCCGTCCGTCAAAATCGTTGTCCGGCAGGCCAGGACGATTGTCAGGCACGGGAGACCTCCACGGCGCAGACCTTGAGTTCGGGCATGCGGCTGATCGGGTCGAGGGCGTCGTTCGTCACGACGTTGGGGTTGGCGGTCCCCGACCAGTGGAATGGCATGAACACGGTGTCGGGTCGGACGGTCTCGGTGACTCGCGCGGGAGCGGTCGCGCTTCCGCGGCTGCTTCGGACGGTGACGTGGTCGCCGTCGGTGACGTCGATCCGGGCCGCCAGTTCCGGGTGCAGCTCGATGAACCCTTCAGGGGCCGCCGCGGTCAGGGCCCGCACCCGGCGGGTCTGGGCACCCGACTGGTAGTGCGCCAGGACACGGCCGGTGATCAGGTAGATGGGGGCCTGGGGGCGAATGTCGTCGGCAGGGGGACGGTGCTCGACGGGGATCATCCGGGCCCGGCCGTCCGGGGTCGCGAACCGGTCGAGGAACAGTCGGGGAGTGCCGGGGTGCGGCTGTCCTTCTCGGGCGGGGCAGGGCCAGAACAGGGCCTCGCCCGCGTCGAGCCGCCCGTAGTCGATGCCCGAGTAGTCCGCCGGTCCACCGGCGGAGGCCCGGGCGAGCTCGGCGAAGACCACCTCCGGGAGGGTGGGGATGGCGGCGGGTGCGCCCAGCCGGTCGGCGATCCCGGTCAGGACCTCGAGGTCGCTGCGGACTTCACCGGGTGCCGGTAGCACGGCCCGACGGCGCACCACTCGCCCTTCCAGGGTCGTCGTCGTGCCGTCCTCCTCGGCCCATTGGGTCACTGGCAGCACGACGTCGGCGAGCTGGGCGGTCTCCGACGGCACGATGTCGGCGACGACCAGCAGGTCCAGTGCCGCCAGGCGGCGGGCGAGGCCATCGGCCCGTGGCACGCTGACGACCGGGTTCGAGCCATGGACCAGCAGCACTCGTGGGCCGTGGTCGGTGCCAATCGCCGCCAGCAGCTCCACCGCCGACAGGCCTGGCCCCGGCAGTGTGGCCGGGTCGACCCCCCACACCGCCGCCACGTGGGCCCGCGCGGCGGGGTCGTCGATGCGCCGGTAGCCGGGCAGCTGGTCGGCCTTCTGACCATGCTCGCGGCCGCCCTGCCCGTTGCCCTGCCCGGTTAGGCAGCCGTACCCGCTGCCGGCCCGGCCCGGCAGGCCGAGTGCGAGCGCCAGGTCGATGCACGCCGTCACCGTGTCGGTGCCCTTGGCGTGCTGCTCGGCGCCCCGCCCGGTCAGCACGTACGAGCCGGACCCACCACGATGCGAGGCGCCGTCCGCGAGCCGGCGAGCCGCCTCCCGCAGCAGCGGCGCCGGGACCCCGGTGACCGCCTCGGTCCGCTCCGGCCACCAGGACGCGACCGCACGGGTCACTGCGTCCCGGCCCGTCGTCCTCGCCTGCACGTAGGTCTCGTCGGCGAGACCCTCGTGCAGGACGACGTGGAGCAGGCCAAGGACGAGCGCGAGGTCGGTGCCCGGCACGTTGCGCAGATGGATCCCACCCGCGTCCTCGGCCAGCGCCGCGGTAGGGGTGCGGCGCGGGTCGACAACGACCAGACCGCCACGATCCGCGGAGCGGCGTAGATGAGCAAGTGCTGGAGGCATGGTCTCGGCGAGATTGCTGCCGACCAGCAGGACGGCGTCCGCGCCGGCGACGTCGGCGAGCGGGAACGGCAGCCCACGGTCGAGACCGAAGGCGCGCAGCCCCGCGGCCGCGGCCGAAGACATGCAGAACCGCCCGTTGTAGTCGATCATCGACGTCCGCAGCACGACCCGGGCGAACTTGCCCAGGGCGTAGGCCTTCTCATTCGTCAGCCCGCCGCCCCCGTACACCGCGACCGCATCCGGGCCGGACTCGGACTGCGCGGTGCGGATCCGGTCCGCGACGATGTCCAGGGCCTCGTCCCACGAGGCGGGGTGCAGATCGGTGGCACCGGGGCCGGTACGTCCCAGCAGTCGGCCTCGCACCAGGGGAGTCAACAGGCGATCCGGTACCCGAAGGACCTCCGGTGCCGTCCACCCCTTCTGGCACAACCCACCGCGGTTGGTCGGGAACTCGCGGGGCTCGACGGTGACCGAGGCCGGATCCTGGCCCCGGGCATACAGGGTCGTCGCGCACTGCAAGGCGCAGTACGGGCAGTGGGTCGCGGCCCGGGTGCTTCCGGGTGGGAACGAACCGGCGGAGCCGGTGGTGGCGGTTGCGGTCACGGGTCGGTCCGCCGGCTCAGACCGCGCGCCCGGCCCCGCGCCCGGGACGCAGGTACGCCAACCAGGTCACGACGAACATGACGGCGAACACACCGAGGTAGAACTGCAGGGCCGGCTCGATCGAGCCGGTCGCCGTATTACTCCAGGCGTAGCAGATCGGCACCAGGAACCCACCGAACCCCCCGACCGCCGAGGCGATCCCCAACGCACCGGCCGCCTCACGTCTGCCGGTCACCGCATCATCGCCCCGGTCCCGTGCGGCGGCCGAGAACAGGGCCGGAATCATTCGATAGGTCGACCCATTCCCCACACCGGTGGCCAGAAACAGAACGATGAAGCTGGCAAAGAACACCTCGATCTGCTTGTGCTGCAACGAGATCAGGGCACCGACCGAGGCCGCGGCCATCACGGCGAACGCGACCGCCGTCACCCGGGCACCGCCCGCCCGGTCGGCGATCCGTCCACCCAGAGGGCGGGACAACGACCCGACTAGGGCCCCCAGAAAGCCCCACGTCAGGGCGACATCCGGGCGGCCGAAGGTCGTCTTGAGCAGGGTCGGGAACGCCGAGGAGTACCCGATGAACGAACCGAACGTGCCGATGTACAGGAACGACACCAGCCAGGTCTGCCCCCGCCGCGCTGCCCCCGCCGTGGCGCCGACGTCCGCCTTCGCCTCCCGCAGGTTGTCCATGAAGAAGAACGCCAACACCGCGGCAGCCACCGCCAGCGGCACATAGAACAGCCCCGCACGAGACAAAGCCACACCGCCACCGGCCACGACTAGCAGCGGCACGACCTTCTGGACGACGGCGACGCCGATGTTCCCACCGGCGGCATTGAGCCCCAACGCCCACCCCTTCTCACGCTCGGGGTAGAAGAAGGAGATGTTGGCCATGCTCGAGGCGAAGTTGCCCCCGCCAAGCCCCGCACTCGCGGCGACCAGCAGCAGCACCCCGTAGGGGGTCGAGGGACGCTCGACCACCCACGCCAAGGCCAGGCACGGCACGAGCAGCGCCAGCGCGGAGACCACCGTCCAGTTCCGGCCACCGAACGCCGGTACTGCGAAGGTGTACGGCAAGCGCAGCATGGCCCCCACGCCGCTCGGGACCGCCACCAGCCAGAGCGCCTGACTGGGTGTCAACGCCCACCCGGACGCCGCGGCCGCCCCGGTGACCGGGTTCGCCGTCATCTGAACAGCGACGATGCTCCACAACATCCACACCGAGAACCCGAGGTGCTCGGCCAGGATCGACCAGACCAGGTTCCGACGCGCGACAACCCGCCCGGTCGACCGCCAGAACTGCTCGTCCTCAACGTCCCAGTGCTCCACCCAGCGGCCACGAGATGGGCCGGGCGGAATGGGATCGTTGTCGAGGGGTGGTCCGGTGCGCGGGGTCCCCGTCGCGGTCGAAAGGGTCACGAGAACTCCTGGTTCAGAAGGGATTCAGAGTCGCCAGGCGGCCCCCTCGACCTGAACGGGTCGGTCTGGGTGGGCGCTGAGGCCACCTCCGCGGGCGGCGCTGCCCTTCGGTATCGAGAACGTTAGGAACCTCGTGTTACCCGCGCAGACGGCTCCCGTTACATGCCGGGAACCGTCCGCTCACACACCTGCCAGGAACCAAGAGAGATCCGTGGGCCGCCGTCACCACGTGAGTCAACTCGAGGATTTGGGGACGCTCGACGCGCTCGGGTACCCTGACGAGTCGGTCTACGTCCGTCCGGGGCGGCAGACCGAACCTCGACCGTCCGGAAGACATGCCTCGCCTCGACCCGCGCGCCCCCCTCGTGCTCGACACCAGGGATCTGCGTCGCCAGGCCGGGTCGATGCTCACCGTGGACCGGACGGTGCAGGCCCCCGAAGATCTCGGCACCGACATCGTCGCCGTGCCGGCGGGCTCGCCGATGGACCTCGCGGTCCGGCTGGAGAGCGTCACCGAAGGGGTCCTGGTCAGCGGTTCGGTCTCGGCCACGGCCAGCGGCGCGTGCGTGCGGTGCCTGGACTTGGTGATCCTGCCTCTGGCAGTCACCTTCCAGGAGCTGTTCGCCTACGCCGAGCGGGCGGCGCACCACCGCGAGGTGGACGTCGAAGCGGACGAGGCCGACGAGTACGTGCTCGTCGACGACCTCGTCGACCTCGAGCCTGTGCTGCGCGACACGGTGGTGCCTGCACTGCCGTTCCAGCCGGTATGCCGGGCCGACTGCCCAGGGCTGTGCCCCGATTGCGGGGTGCGCCTGGCCGACGACCCGGCTCACCGACACGACGTGATCGACCCCCGTTGGGCGGCCCTGCAGGACCTGGCCACCGGCCCGACCGAAGAGAAGAGGACCTGACGTGGCCGTCCCGAAGCGCAAGACCTCGCGCTCCAACACCCGCTCGCGCCGCGCGAACTGGAAGGCCGCCCCGGTGACGCTGACGACCTGCCCCAGGTGCTCGGCGCCCACCCCGCCGCATCAGGCGTGCCCGTCGTGCGGCACGTACAAGGGCCGCTACTACGCCGTCGCCGAGCGCAGCGACCTGCAGGACTGATCCGGCCGCCGCCGTGGCCTCCCTGGAGCCGCGACCGAGCCCTCCCATGGCGGAGCTCGCCGGGTATCTCGCCGACGTTGTCGGCCAAGCCGTCGACCCGGCGATGCTCCAGCGTGCCCTGACCCACCGGTCCTACGCGTACGAGAACGGTGGCCTGCCCAACAACGAACGTCTCGAGTTCCTCGGCGACGCCGTCCTCGGCCTCGTCATCACCGACACCCTGTATGCCGCGCATCCGGACCTTGCCGAGGGTCAGCTGGCCAAGCTGCGGGCCGCGGTCGTCAACATGCGCGCCCTCGCGGACGTCGGACGGACCGTCGGACTCGGAGAGCACGTGCGTCTCGGACGGGGTGAAGAGTCCACCGGCGGTCGCGACAAGGCCTCGATCCTCGCCGACACGATGGAAGCGATTATCGGCACGGTCTACCTCAACGGTGGATTGTCGGCAGCCTCCCGCCTCGTCCACCACCTCTTCGACCCGCTGTTGGCCTCCTCGGCCGCGCTCGGGGCCGGGCTGGACTGGAAGACCAGCCTGCAGGAACTCTGCTCGATGTTCTCGCTGGGTTCTCCGGTCTACCGCATCGAGGAGTCCGGGCCGGACCACGAGAAGCTTTTCGAGGCCAGCGTCTGGGTCGGTGACCGCGTCGAAGGGACGGGAGCCGGGCGCAGCAAGAAGGAAGCCGAGCAGAGCGCTGCCGAATTGGGCTGGGCCTCGATCAAGGCCCGCCACGACGTGTCCGGGGCGGTGCCGACCGCCGGCCTGCCGACCACTCCGGCACCCACGGCATCAGGCGTGTCGACGGGCCAGGACAGCGGTGCGACCTCGGCCGAGGACGCCGCCGAGGCCTGAGCGTGCCCGAGTTGCCGGAGGTCGAGGTCGTCCGCCGTGGTCTGGCGGCCCACGTCACCGGTCGAACAGTCAGCGGCGTCGAGCTGTCGGGCAGCCGCGTCGCGCGCCGACATGTGCCCGGGCCCGAGGATCTGGTGGCTCGCCTGACCGGTCAGGTGCTCGGCGAGGCGCACCGACGCGGGAAGTACCTGTGGATCCCGCTGGCCGCTCCCGATGCGGCCGACGAACTTCCCGCCGAGGGCCTCGTCGTTCACCTCGGCATGAGCGGCCAATTGCTCGTCCGTCCGCCCGGTGCCCCGGACGAGCGGCATCTGCACGCCCGGTTCGACTTCGCCGACGGCGGACCACAGTTGCGATTCGTCGACCAGCGCACCTTCGGCGGCCTCTCGCTCGACCGTCTCGATGGACGCGGCATCCCTGCTCCGGTCCGGCACATCGCCCCGGACCCGTTCGACCCGGCCTACGATCGGCCCACTGCCGTCGAGCGGCTCAAGGCCCGCCACAGCGCCGTCAAGCGGGGTCTGCTCGACCAGCGCGTGGTGTCCGGCATCGGCAACATCTACGCCGACGAGGCCCTCTGGCGAGCCGGTGTCCACGGCGAGCGCGACTCCAGCACGCTGACCCGGCCGGTCCTGGGCCGACTGCTCGATCACGTGCGGGACGTGCTCGCGGCGGCCCTGGCCGCCGGCGGGACGAGCTTCGACCGCCTCTACGTCGACGTCAACGGCGCCTCCGGGTACTTCAGCCGCTCGCTCGCGGCATACGGCCAGGCCGGTATGCCGTGTCGGCGCTGCGGAACGCCGATCCGCCGGGAGGCGTTCATGAACCGCTCGTCCTACTCGTGTCCCCGGTGTCAGCCCCGACCGCGCCGAGCGGCTCGCTGACCCGGGCCGCTCGCTGACCCTGCCGCTCGCTGACCCGGGCCGCTCGCAGACCCTGCCGCTCGCTGACCACGCCGCCCGCGGGTCTTGCCGCTCGCTGAAACCGCCGCCCGCGGGTCTTGCCGCTCGCTGACCCTGCCGCCCGCGGGTCTTGCCGCTCCCTGACCCCGCCGCCGCGCCTCCCGGCCGTGGCCTCGGCCCGCTGTTAACGTCGCGAGCGTGTCGCCCTCGCCGACCCGGATCCCGTCCTCGCTGACCGCCGCGCCGACCGGACGGCTGGCGTTCCTCGACGGGTTGCGCGCGGTGGCCGTCGTCCTCGTGCTCGCTCAACACAGCCTCGAACGCCTCGACCGCGGCCTGGCCGATGGGGTGGACTCGGTCCTCAACCTCGGCCTCACCGGAGTGGCCGTGTTCTTCCTCTGCTCGGGGTTCATCATCCCGGCGACGCTGGAACGCCGGGGGTCGCTGCGGGACTTCTGGATCAGCCGGTTCTTCCGCCTCTACCCGCTGTACTGGCTCACGCTCGCGGCCGCGTTTCTGCTCTCGCGCGTCGTGCCGATCTCCTCGGATGGCGCGATGACCCCAACCGCCTGGCTGGCCGACGTCACCATGGCGCAGTCCTTCGTGCGCCAACCGAACGCCCTCTCCCTGTACTGGACTCTCGGATTCGAGATGGCTTTCTACCTGCTCGGCTCGGTGCTGCTCGTCCTGCACGCGCACCGGCACACCGGGACAGTCCTCGCCATCCTCACCGTGGCCTCCGTCGGCTATTCGGCGCGCACGTATGCCGCCGGCGGCCAGCCGACGACGATCCTGCTCGTCCTGTCGCTCATGGTCGTCGGCACGGCGGGCTATCGCCGTTGGGCCGGTCAGATGTCCACGCCCCGGTGGGCTGCCTGCCTGGGCATCGGGGTGGTCCACGTGCTCGTCGTCGCCGGGCTTGCCGTCCGCGTGGGCGGGCAGCCGATCGGGCAAGCCGGCGCCACGGCGACGTCGTGGCTTGTGGCCCTGCTCGTCTTCGTGGTGGGGGCGACGTGCTGGCGGGTGGTTCCGCGGGCCGTACGCCGGCTCGGGGTGATCAGCTACTCGGTGTATCTCCTGCAGGCGTTTGCCTTCATCCTGGTCCCTGTTGTCGAGCCCGCGCCGTGGCTCACCCCTGTGCTGTGGGTGGGTCTGACGCTGCTGGCGAGCACGTATACCTACCGCCTTGTCGAGCGCCCGGCGATCGCGCTGGGTCGGCGCATCGCGGACGGGCAGGACGATCGTCCAGTTGTCACCGTGCCTCGACGCGAAGCGCTGACATAGAGTTCCCGAATGACCTCGTCGGCGCCCTCCCCGCTGTCCCTTCCGCAACCCCAGGCCGCCCACGCCTGGCTGGACGAGCGCAGCGCCGCCGGGCTCGCGCAGGCGCGCCGACTCGTCGAGGCGCTCAAGACCGAACGTCCAACGGACGCCGCGGCGGTCCTCGAGCGCTGGAACGACGTGTACATCGCCCTGGGGGACGTCTCGGCGGTGGGGTCGCTGTTCAGCGAGGTCCACCCGGTCGAACAGGTGCGCGCGAGGGCCGAGCGCGCTGTCCAAGACGTCGAACGGCTCGGCACGGAGCTCGGTTTGGACCGGGACCTCTACGAGGTGTTCACCGGCGTCGACGCCTCCGGGCTCGACCCGATGGCCCGCCGCCTCTACGACAAGACGATGCTCGACTTCCGTCGGGCCGGCGTCGACAAGGACGAGGCCACCCGCGAGCGAATCAAGGCGCTCAACGAGCGGATCGTCCTCGTCGGGCAGGAGTTCAGCAAGAACATCCGCGAGGACGTGCGCTCGATCCGGGTCACGCCCGACCGGCTCGGGGGCATGCCGGCCGACTGGATCGACGCGCACCCGCCTGGCGATGACGGGCTCGTGACAATCACCACCGACTACCCCGACTCGATCCCGTTCCGGACCTTCGCCCACGATCGGGCCGCTCGACGCGAGCTCACCGTGGCCTTCATGACGGTGGCCTGGCCGCGCAACGACCCGCTGCTGCACGAGCTGTTCGACCTGCGGGCCGAACTCGCGGGCCTACTCGGCTACCCGACCTGGGCCGACTACGACGCCGAGGTCAAGATGATCAAGCGGGGCGACGCGATCCCCGAGTTCATCGACAAGATCGCCGACGCCGCCGAGGCCGCCGGGCGGCGGGACCGGCAGGTCGTGCTCGACCGGCTGCGCCAGGACGTGCCGGACGCGCCGACCATCGACGCCGGCGACCTCGGCTACTACAGCGAGGCGGTGCGCCGCGAGCAGCTCGACGTCGACGCCCAACTCGTCCGCAGGTACTTCGACTTCGGCCGGGTCCGCCAGGGCCTGCTCGAGGTCACCGGTCGCCTGTTCGGCCTGCGCTACGAGGCTGTTCCCGACGCCGTCGTCTGGGACGAGGCGGTCACGGCATACGACGTCCTCGCCGTCGACGGCGGCGCGCCGCTCGGCCGGATCTACCTCGACCTGCATCCCCGGGCCGGCAAGTACAAGCACGCCGCCCAGTTCACCCTCGCCAACGGCGTCGAGGAGCGGGCGCTGCCCGAGGGGGTTCTCGTGTGCAACTTCCCGCGTGGGCTCATGGAGCACGACCAGGTCGTCACGCTGTTCCACGAGTTCGGCCACCTCGTGCACCACATCCTCGCCGGGCGCCAGCGCTGGGTGCGCTTCTCCGGGGTAGCCACCGAGTGGGACTTCGTCGAGGCCCCGAGCCAGATGCTCGAGGAGTGGGCCTGGGACG
Organism: Dermatophilaceae bacterium; assembly: GCA_037045045.1. GTDB lineage: Bacteria > Actinomycetota > Actinomycetes > Actinomycetales > Dermatophilaceae > Phosphoribacter. Next base: position 603,457 of record JBAOHL010000005.1, on the reverse strand, counting down.
CCCAGATCCTGCGCACGTTCGCCCGAGACGAGGCCGGCGAGGCGATTCCGGCCGATCTCGTCGCGCGGATGCGCACGGCCGACGACTTCGGCAAGGGGTATGCCGCGCGCACCCAGATGTTCTACGCGGCGATGTCGTACTACTTCCACACCGAACGACCGGCCGACATCACCGAACGGACTCGCGAGTTGCAGGCGCGGTACTCGATGTTCCCCTACATCGAGGGCACCCACATGCCGTGCAACTTCGGGCACCTCGACGGCTACTCCAGCGGGTACTACACGTACATGTGGTCCCTCGTCATCGCCAAGGACCTGTTCTCGGCGTTCGACCAGGGCCACATGTTCGACCCGCAGATCGCCGGGCGCTATCGCGACCGGGTGCTCGCTCCGGGCGGCTCGCGCGACGCGGCCGACCTCGTCGCCGACTTCCTCGGACGTCCGTACACCTTCGACGCGTATGCCGCCTGGCTCGCCGAGTGAGCCTCGGTCGGGGGTCTGCGCGCGCCCGCAGGAGACGTCGCGGCGTTGCTGTCGACCCAAACTCCACGCGTTGCTACGAGGTCCGTGACATGTCAGGGAGTTCGTAGCGGATCCTGGAGTCACGGTGACCGCCGTGACGGGTGTGACGGGTGGGGTGGTGGGCGGAGAGCCTCTCGCCTGGTCGACCGATCGCTGACCACCCGCGTCGAATGCCCTGCCCGGCGCCCCCGGCGGAGAGCCTCTCGCCTGGTCGACCGATCGCTGGGCCGGGGCCCGCATCCGTCGGTCAGGGGTTGACCAACTCGTCGACGAGCCGTTGGACGCGGTACTTGATGTCGTCGCGGATGGGGCGGACGGCGTCGATGCCCTGCCCGGCGGGGTCGTCGAGGGCCCAGTCCTCGTAACGCTTGCCGGGGTAGATCGGACAGGTGTCTCCACAACCCATGGTGATCACGACGTCGGAGGCGTGCACCGCGTCCGTGGTGAGGATCTTGGGCCGCTCGGCGGCGATGTCGATGCCGTCCTCGAGCATTGCGGCAGCGACGGCGGGATTGATCGACGCGGCGGGCGCGGAGCCGGCCGAGCGCACTTCGATCGCTCCTCCGGAGAGGTGGCGGGTGTAGGCAGCGGCCATCTGTGAGCGGCCGGCGTTGTGGACGCACACGAACAGGACGGCGGGTCGAGGCGAGGTCGAGGTCACGATGTCTCCAGACGCTTGGCGGTGGTGTCAGCGGGCTTGGGGTAATGGGAGCGCAGGCCGAGGGCGGCATAGACGAGGCCGACGAGGACGGGGACCTCGATGAGGGGTCCGACAACGCCGGCCAGGGCTTGGCCGGACGTCACGCCGAAGGTGGCGATGGACACGGCGATGGCGAGCTCGAAGTTGTTGCCCGCTGCGGTGAAGGCCAGGGTCGTGGTCCGCTCGAAGGTGAGGCCCAGGGCCCGCCCCAGCGCGTAGCCGCCGGTCCACATCAGCGCGAAGTAGGCCAGCAGCGGCAGGGCGATGCGGGCGACATCGAGGGGCCGGCTGGTGATCTCGTGGCCTTGCAGCGCGAACAGGACGACGATCGTGAACAACAGCCCATAAAGGGCCCAAGGCCCGATCCGCGGCAGGAAGCCCTGCTCGTATGCCGGGCGTCCCCACCGGCGCTCGCCGAGGCGGCGGGAGAGGTACCCCGCGACCAGGGGCATCCCGAGGAAGATCAGGACGCTCTTGGCGATCTCCCAGGGCGAGACATCGAGGGCCGAGGTCGGTAGGCCGAGCCAATCGGGCAGCACGGTGAGGTAGAACCAGCCGAGGGCGGCGAAGGCAAGGACCTGGAAGATCGAGTTGAGGGCGACGAGGACCGCGGCGGCTTCACGGTCTCCGCCGGCGAGGTCGTTCCAGATGATGACCATGGCGATGCACCGGGCGAGGCCGACGACGATCAGCCCGGTGCGGTACGCGGGCAGGTCGCCCAGGAAGATCCACGCGAGGGTGAACATCAGGGCCGGTCCGACGACCCAGTTGAGCACCAGGCTCGCGCTCAGCAGGCGCCGATCGCCGGTGACGGTGTCGAGCCGGTCATAGCGGACCTTGGCCAAGACCGGGTACATCATCACGAGCAGGCCCACGGCGATGGGCAGTGAGATCCCGTCGACCTGCACCGCCGACACGGCTCCCCCCAGGCCCGGCACGACGCGACCGAGCAGCAGCCCGCCGGCCATCGCGGCGAGGATCCACGCCGGCAGCCAGCGGTCCAGGGTCGGCAGCCGGGGCCTGACCTCGGTCCCCGTGCCGGCGGTCATGTCGCGGTCTTGGTGGCCCGGACGAACGCCGAGGCGAAGGCCCCGTCGAGGGCCTCGATCGCTGCGAGCAGGGACATCCCGGCGGGCAGCTGGCCCGGGTCGAGTTGGTCGGCCATCGCCTCGATCTCGGCCCGGTCGTACCGGCGGGTCACCTGGACGCTCGCCTCGGAGAACCCCGCGGCGCCGAGCTTGCCGACGTAGGCGGTGTCGCGTAGTGCACCGGAGATGCATCCGGTCCACAGCGCGACCACGGCGCCGAGATCTTCGGGGACCTCGCGCAGCAGGACGATGTCGGATACGGCGAACCTGCCGCCGGGGCGCAGGACCCGGAACGCCTCGGAGAGGACCGCGTCCTTGTCCCGGGCGAGGTTGATGACGCAGTTGGAGATGACGACGTCCACGGACCGGTCCGGCAGCGGGATTTGCTCGATGGCCCCGAGCAGGAAGGTCGCGTTATCGATGCTCGCTTCGGCCTTGTGGCGTTCGGCCAGCTCGAGCATCTCCGGGGTCATGTCGAGTCCGTAGGCGGTGCCCCCGGGCGCGACCCGCCGGGCGGACAGCAACACGTCCAGGCCACCCCCGGAGCCGAGGTCGAGGACGTCCTCACCGGGTGCGAGCTGCGCGAGCGCGGTCGGGTTCCCGCATCCCAGGGACGCGGCCAGCGCAGCGTCGAACGGAGTGTCGGCCTCGTCGTAGAGCCCCGAACTGATCGGGTCGATCGGCTGGGTCTTCGCCGTTTCGCCGCAACAGCCCGGATCGCAGCAGCCGATCGTCACGGTCTGCTCCCGGGGGTGGCTCCCACTGCAACACGTCTCGCCGCAGCCGCAACCGCCCGTCGCTGCGTCCGTGAGGTGAATCCGAGCCGCCGCGGCATACCGCGCCTGGACTGCCTCGCGGACCTGCTCGTCGCTCATCGGGGCGATCGGCATCCCCACCACTCCCTATCTCGAAGACTGTCGAATCAACGGGCCCTACTCTGGCGCACTGTTTCGATTCCTGTCAAGATAGGGGTATGCCGGTTCTCGAGTCCTCGCCCCGCGTCGCCGCGGTGTCGTGCTGCGGCCTGGCCACGACGCCGGTCACCGCGGCGGACGCGGCCCGGCTCGCGCCGATGTTCAAGGCATTGGGTGACCCGGTCCGCCTGCAGATGGCCTCGATGATCGCGGCCAAACCCGAGGTGTGCGTGTGTGAGATCACCCCGGCGTTCCAGCTGTCCTCGGCGACGATCTCGCACCACCTCAAGACGTTGCGGCAGGCGGGGCTGGTCGACTGCGAACGACGCGGCACTTTCGTCTACTACTGGATCGAGCCGGGCGCGCTGGAGCCGCTGTCCGCGTTGCTCGCCGTTCACTAAGCCGACCGGTCACCCGACGCGCGTGCGTGGTGGTCGCGCCGAGCGCCGAGTGTCTTCCGGCACCCTCTCCGAGGCGGTGGCCCGGGCGCTCGACTCCAAGCAATGACTCGGGACCCATCTCTCCACCTGGGGACCAACTCCACGCGGTGCGACGAACTCCATGACATGTCAGGGAGTTCGTAGCGGTTCGTGGAGTGACGGTGACCACCGTGAAGGGTGTGACGGGTGGGGTTGGGGCGCGCGCGGCATACGCTGTCGGCGTGAGCGACCCAGCCCCCCCGGCCGACTCGAGCGACGTGCGGGTCACCGTGTTCGTGCGCGGACACGTCCAGGGCGTGGGATTCCGGTGGTGGACGCGCTCCAAAGCGATGGAGTTACGCCTTGTCGGGCATGCTCGCAACCTCGACGACGGACGGGTCGAGGTCCTCGCGCAAGGGCCCGGCGGAGCCGTCAGCGAGCTCGTGCGGATGCTCACCGAGGTGCCGGCCACCCAGTGGCGACCCGGCCGGGTGACTTCGGCGGTCTGCCAGTACGGCGAACCCCGGCCCGGCGTGAGCGGCTTCGTCGAATACTGACCGCGCCGGATCCGCAGGTCGACTCCCGGGCGACGCCCGACACGCGGCCGGCCCGGTCCGGGCCGGCTGCCGGCGACCGCCGCTGGCGCATCCGGCATACCCTGACGGCGTGAGCGAGATCCCCGAGCGCTTGACCCGACTGCGCGCGAGCATCGACAACCTCGACGCCGCCCTCGTCCACCTGCTGGCCGAGCGGTTCAAGTGCACGCAGCGGGTCGGCGAGCTCAAGGCGGCGCTGCGGTTGCCGCCCTCGGACCCCGATCGTGAGCTGGTCCAGATGGCCCGGTTGCGCGTCCTCGCCGAGGAGTCCGGGCTGGACCCTCTGTTCGCCGAGAAGTTCCTCGCGTTCGTCATCGCCGAGGTCATCCGCAACCATGGCGTCATCGCCGCTCGTCCCGGTCTTGCCCCGGCGGACCCACCGCCGTCCGCCGCGCGAACCAGCGACCCACAGTCGCAGGCCTGACCCCGACGCCACACCGGCCCCGCTAGCCACGACAGCACCACCGGCCACGCGACCCTCCGGCATGCCGTCCTCCCGGGCGACCGCGCCCGCCGCCGGTAGCCTGAGCGGGATCCGCCCGCCGCCCGAGGAGCCCGCCCCGCGTGTACGTCAAGAGCGTGACCCTCAAGGGGTTCAAGTCGTTCGCCGGCGCGACCACGCTGCGCCTGGAGCCGGGCATCACGTGCATCGTCGGGCCCAACGGGTCGGGCAAGTCCAACGTCGTCGACGCCCTCGCGTGGGTCATGGGAGAGCAGGGCGCCAAGAGCCTGCGCGGCGGCAAGATGGAGGACGTCATCTTCGCCGGAACGGCCGGCCGGGCGCCGCTCGGGCGGGCCGAAGTCGGCCTCACCATCGACAACACCGACGGTGCGTTGCCGATCGACTACTCCGAGGTGACGCTGAGCCGGACGATGTTCCGCAACGGCGGGTCCGAATACGCCATCAACGGCACGCCGTGCCGACTGTTGGACATCCAGGAACTCCTCTCCGACAGCGGTATCGGCCGCGAGATGCACGTCATCGTCGGGCAGGGCCAACTCGACGCCGTGCTCCGGGCCACCCCCGAGGAGCGGCGCGGGTTCATCGAGGAGGCCGCGGGAGTCCTCAAACACCGCAAGCGCAAGGAACGCGCCCTGCGCAAGCTCGAGGCGATGGAGGCCAACCTCACCCGGATCCAGGACCTCACCGGCGAAATCCGTCGCCAGCTGGGTCCGCTGGGGCGCCAGGCCGAGACGGCCCGCAAGGCCGCGGTGATCCAGGCCGAGGTCCGCGACGCCCGCCTGCGGGTGCTCGCCGACGACCTCGTCCAACTCACCGCCACCCTCGAACAGGAAGTCGCCGACGAGAGCGCCCTCGTGGCGCGTCGGACCGAGGTCGAGGCGGACCTCGGTCGGCTCGGCGCCCGCCTCACCGAGCTGGACACCGAGGCCGAGGCGGCTCGACCTGAACTCGCCGCCGCCCAGGACCGCTGGTTCGCCCTGACCCGGTCGGTCGAGCGCCTGACGTCGACGGCGACTCTCGCCGCCGAACGGGTCCGGTTGCTGTCCGACGACTGGGAGTCGCCGAGTCCGGCCGATGGCCCCCCGTCGACCGCTGCCACCCGCGACCCGCAGCTGCTGATGGCACAGGCGCAGGAACTGCTCGGCCGGCACGCGGCCATCGTCGCGGAGATCGAGGACACTCGGGCGGCCTTGAATGCCGCGGTCGCCGCTCGGACCGAGGCCGAGGCCCGGTATGCCGCGGAGCAGCTTCGGCTCGCCCAACTGGCCCGCGCCGCCGCCGACCGGCGCGAAGGACTCGCGACTCTCGCCGGTCGGGTCGCTGCCCAGGGGAGTCGGGTCGAGGCTGCCGAGGCCGAGCTCGGCCGCCTTCGTCACGCCGGCGCCCAGTCCGGTGAACGCGCCGCGACGGCCGAGCGCGAGTTCGCCGCGCTGGAGGCGTCGATCGCCGCCGACGAGCAAGGCGAGCACGGCCTCGACGCGGCATACGAACTGGCGCTCACCGAGCGAGACACGCTCCAGGAGCACTCCGAACGGCTCGGCGAGCAAGAGCGTGTCGCGGACCGAGACCGCCAGACCGCGACGGCCAAGGCCGACGCCCTCGCGCTGAGCCTGGCGCGCAAGGACGGCGCCGCGGCGATGCTCGCGGGTGGCGAACACGACGGCGTGGCCGGATCCGTCGCCGCGCTGGTCCACGTCGAGCCCGGCTTCGAGGGCGCCGTGGCCGCTGCCCTCGGCTGGGCTGCCGATGCGGTCGTCGTGGACTCTCTCGACAGCGCCGCCAGGGGTTTGGCCCGGCTGCGGGAGCAGGACGCCGGCCGGGCCGGCATGCTCGTCGGTGCCACGGCCCGCCCCGCCGACGCGGGCGCGTTGCCCCCGTTGCCCTCCGGGTGCCGGTGGGCCCGGGACGTGGTGACCTGCCCTCACCAGCTGCGCCCGGCGGTCGACCAGTTCCTCGAGCGGGTGGCCATCGTCCCGGATCTGACCGCTGCCCGAGACTTCGTCGGGCGCCACGACGAGCTCACGGCGGTCACGGTCGACGGCGACGTGCTCGGCCCGGGATCGGTGCGCGGCGGCGGTGCCGGGGCGCCGAGCCTGCTGGAGGTCCAGGCGGCCTACGACGAGGCCCGCGGGCGGGCCGAGGCGGCCACCCGGGAGGCCGAGCAAGCTCGTTTCGCCCGAGCGGCGCTGGTGCCGCGTCTCGAGGAGGCCACGGCCGCCCTGGACGCCGCCTTGGACGCCCTGCACGCGTCGGACGCGCGGATGTCCGCCGTCGCTGAGCGACTGGGGGCGCTGGGAACGGCGGTGCGCTCGGCGCGCGCCGAGACCGACCGCACGGCGGCTGCCATCGCGACGGTGGCCCAGGCACTCGACGCCGACCGCGCGGCATACGCCGACCTGCGCGAACGCCTCGACGTGGCGAGCGCCCAAGGCGACACGGACATCGAGACGGACACCGGTGTGCGCGACGAGCTGGACGCCGCGGCCACCGCCGCGCGTGCCCACGAGACCGAGATACGCCTCACGTTGCGCACGGGCGAGGAACGGGCCAGAGCCCTGCACGAGCGCGCCGAGGCGCTGCACGCTGCCGCAGCCGCCGAAGTGGCCGCCCGCGAACGCGAGGCCGCCCGACGCGAACGCCGCCGCCGCCAGGCCACCGTCGCCGCGGCAGTGCGTACGGCCGCAGCGTTCGGGGCGCAGCTGCTGCGACCGGCGGCCGAGCTCGCCGACGACCAACGCCGCGCCGCCGACGAGGCTCGAGCCGCTCGCGACGCCGAGCTGGTCAGCGTGCGCCGCGAGATCGCCGTGCTCCAGGAGCAGCTGCGTGAGCTCACCGACTCCGTCCACCGCGACGAGGTCGCCCGAGCCCAGCAACGGCTGCGCATCGAGGCCCTGCAGGCCAGGGCGGTCGAGGATCTCGGGGTCGACCCCGAGATCCTCGTCGAGGAGTACGGGCCTCACCTGCTCGTCCCGTTCGTCCCCGACCCCAACGACCCGGACCAGGCCGATCCCGCGTCGTGGCCCGAGCCGATGCCGTTCGTCCGGGACGCTCAGGAGAAGCGGCTGCGGGTGGCCGAACGCCGTCTGGCCGCACTCGGGCGGGTCAACCCCTTGGCGCTGGAGGAGTATGCCGCGCTGGAGGAACGGCATACCTTCCTCACGACCCAGCTCGAGGACCTCAAGCGCTCCAAGCGAGACCTGCTCGACATCGTCCGCGAGGTCGACGAACGGGTCGAGCGGGTCTTCGCCGAGGCCTTCCACGACACCGCCGCGCACTTCGAGGCGGTGTTCGCCCGGTTGTTCCCTGGGGGGGAGGGGCGACTCGTGCTCACCGACCCCTCCAACCTGCTCACCACCGGGCTCGAGGTCGAGGCCCGCCCGCCCGGCAAGAAGATCAAGCGCCTCTCGCTGCTGTCCGGGGGGGAGCGGTCGCTGGTTGCCGTGGCGCTGCTCGTGGCGATCTTCAAGGCCCGGCCGAGCCCGTTCTACATCCTCGACGAGGTCGAGGCCGCCCTCGACGACGCCAACCTCGGCCGGCTGATCCTGCTGCTCGACGAATTGCGCGACAGCAGCCAGCTCATCGTCATCACCCATCAGAAGAAGACGATGGAGATCGCCGACGCCCTGTACGGGGTCGCCATGCGAGGCGACGGCGTGACCGCCGTGGTGAGTCAGCGGATGCGCGACGTCGCCGTGCCTGCGTAGCTCACCGGGGCCGCCGTGCTGGTGTTGGACTGGCGGCAAGGGCGCTCCGGGCGACCGATCGGCGGGTCGGTTCGTCCCGCATGTCGGGCGTGTCGGGCGTGTCGGATTGGGGATCCGGCCGTCCGTTTGTCACCCTAGATCCATGGTCGTCCTCGTTCTTGCCATGTTGGTGTGCCTCGGACTCGGGCTCGCGGTGGTCGCCTTGGTTGCCGTTCCGGCCCGGCGCGAGGGGCGGGACGTGTTGACTCCCCACGGCGAGGCGGTGTTCGCCCGGGTGCGCGAACGCACCGAATCGATGTCGACGACGACGAAGGACCGCGCCGGCGAGCTGGTCAGCGCCGCCCGCGACAAGGTGGGCGAGGTCCGCTCCGGACGGGGCGGTTCCGACGAGGGCGCCACCGGCTGAGGACTCGACGCCGGCCCGCGGTCAGAGGTCGGCACCCACGGCCACGGCCCGGGAGATGAGCAGGAGGCCGAGCGCCTCGACGTCGGTCTGGCCGGCGAACACGACGGCCAGGGCCGCGCGGCATACCCCGTCCTCGTCGTAGACCGGGGCGGCAACCGAACGGAAGCCCTCGATGACTTCGCTCTCGCTTTCGGACCAGCCGCGCGCTCGCGCGGCGGTGACCTCGACCCGTTCTCCGGGCTGCGCTGGGGCACCTGCGAGCAGGGCGATACCCGGCGCGCCCCGGTCGACGGGGTGGCGCACTCCCGGTCGGTAGCTCACGTGCGCGGGTTGGTCCGGCGGCTCCGCGACCTCCATGGTGACCGCCTCGTCGAGGTGGCGGACGACGACGAATGCCGTCTTGCCCGACTCGATGGCCAGGGGCAGGAGGTGGTGGCTGGCCAGCGAGCGACGTTTCGGGGCGTAGCGAGTGGCGAGGAAGGACAGGCCAGCCCCCGGGGCGTAGCGACCGGACTCGTCACGATCGAGCAACCCGTGGTCCTCGAGGGTGCGCAACATCCGGTAGGCGATGGACCGGTGCACGCCGGCGTCGCGCGCCACCTCGGCGACGGTCAGCGGCGCGGGGGCCAGGGTGACGTGTTTGAGGATGGTCAGTCCCCGGTCGAGGGTCTGAGAGGCCGGTCGTGCCACCCCGGCCGACCCGTCGGAGCCGGTGGGACGCTCGTTCATCCCGCCCACCGGAACATCCTCGCCGAATCCGCCGGAAACCATTGCCTCGCCTTCCAGCCCCGTCTAGTGTGTCCAACACTCCATATTCGAACACGTTCGTTCGACTATAGGACACAACCCAACGGCGGGGTAGCCCCCGCCCGGCAAGGAGGCGACATGCGCCACACCGGAGTGGCAAGGCGGCTAGGACTCGTCGGGACGGTCGGGGGACTGGCCCTGGCAATGGCGGCCTGTTCCAGCTCGAGCTCGGGGGGCTCGGCGAGCGGTAGCGCCGGGAGCGACATCAAGATGGGTGTCGTCCTGGACATCACCGGGGTCGGGGCCAACCTCGGCGTCCCGGAGAAGCAGACCATCGAGATGCTCGCCGACCAGGTCAACGCGGCCGGCGGCGTCAACGGCCGCAAGATCAAGCTCAGCATCGAGGACGACACGTCCACCGAGGACGGCGCGGCCAAGGCGATGAGCAAGCTGCTCAACACCGAGAAGGTCGACATCATCCTCGGGGCATCGCGCACCGGGCCGAGCCTGGCAATGCGCCCGATGGCCGAGCAGGCCAAGAAGCCGATGATCTCCCTGTCGGCCAACCTCAGCATCGTCAAGGACGCGACGTGGGTGTTCAAGACCGCCCAGAACGACAGCGTCGTGCTCGAGAAGATGATCGACGACATGAAGGCCAAGGGCATCACCAAGGTCTCGCTGCTGCGCGACGCCTCGGCCTTCGGTGAGGGCATCTCGGAGATGTTCACCGACCTGTCGAAGAACGCCGGCATCAGTCTCGTCCAGGTGGAAAAGTTCGCCACCAACGCGACCGACTTCACGGCCGAGATGGTCAAGGTGCGCGACACCGCTCCGCAGGCGCTGATCATCTGGGGTATCCCGCCGGCCGCGGGCGTCGCCCAGGCCGCCGCCAAGCGCCTGCTGCCCCCGGCGGTCCAGCTCTACCAGTCGCACGGCATCGGCACCCCGGCGTTCTTCGACGCCGCCGGTGACGCGGGCGACGGGCTGCGGGCACCGCTCGGCCGTCTGCTCGTGGCCGACCAGCTGCCCGACGACGACCCGCAGAAGAAGATCCTCACGAAGTTCATCGCCGACTTCAAGGCCAAGTACAACGCCAGCCCGTCGACCTTCGCCGGGCACGCCTACGACGGCTTCTGGATCGCCGTCGAGGCGATGAAGAAGGCCGGCACCGACCCCCAGAAGTTGCGCGATGCCATCGAGGCGACTTCCAACTGGGCCGGCGTCAGCGGCGTGTTCACGATGAGCCCCAAGGATCACGCCGGCCTGACCAAGGACGCCTTGAAGATGGTGACCGTCAGCAACAAGACCTGGAAACTGGCGAGCTGACGGCATGAGCGACTTTCTCCAGCTCGTCTTCTCGGGCCTGGCCCAAGGAGGTACCTACGGACTGGTCGCGCTGGGGTTCGTCGCCATCTTCTCGGTACGCGAGATCGTCAACCTGGTCCAGGGCGAGTATGCCGCCCTGGCCGGGTTGGCGGGCGTCAGCGCGATCGGTGCCGGCCTGCCGTTGTGGGTCGCCATCCTCGTCGCCATCCCGGTGACCGTCGGGGTGGCGATCCTGCTCGAGCGGCTCACCATCGCTCCGATCAAGGTCATGACGCCGCTGACGTCCATCATCCTCACCCTCGGCGTCTCGACGGCGGTCAAGGCGTTGATGCTGCTCGTCTGGGGCCCGGAGTCCTACCGACTGCCGCCCTTCCCGGGCACCGACTTCGTCGTCGGCGGGGTGAGTGTCCGGGTCCAGGAACTCCGGGTGCTCGGTATCGCCGCGGTGGTCGCCTACGGCGTCATCTGGTACTACGAACACACCACCCAGGGCAAGTCGCTTCGGGCCTGCGCCGAGCAGCCCGTCGCGGCACGCCTGGTGGGCATCTCGCCACGCACCGCAACGATGGTCGCCTTCGGCGTGGCCGGGTTCGTCGGGGCGGTCGCCGGGATCGTCGGGAGCCCCATTTACCTCAGCTCGTGGGCCAGCGGGCTGACCCTGGGCCTCAAGGGGTTCGTCGCGGCGACCCTCGGCGGGCTCGTCTCGCTGCGGGTGGCCATGGTCGGCGGGCTCTTGCTGGGAGTCCTCGAGAAGCTCGTGGCGGGCTACGTCAGCTCGGGGTATCTCGACGCGGTCGCCTTCGTCGTCCTCGTCCTCGTCCTGCTCCTGCGGCCGCACGGGCTGGGGAGCAAGGCCACGGGGGTGCGGGTATGAGATGGGTCAAGGCCCTGTGGCCCTTCGCGCTGCTCACGGCGATCCTCGTCGTGTTCCCGCTCGTGGCGCCCGAGGCGATCGTCGACATCGGTGTCTATGCCCTCATCTACGGCCTGGCCGCCATCGGGCTCTCGTTGCTCATGGGCCTGGCCGGCCAGGTCAGCCTCGGGCACGCCGCCTTCTTCGCGGTGGGTGCCTACACGCAGGCGATCTTCCTCACCAAGACCTCGGTTCCCGGGCCGGTGGCGGCGGTCGTCGCCGTCCTGCTGGCGATGCTCGTGGCGCTCCTGGTGGGGCTGCCTCTGCTGCGGCTGCGCGGCCACTTCCTCGCTTTGGCCACGCTCGGCCTGGGCATCATCGTCGGGGTGGTCGTCCGCGAGCTGGACGTGACCGGGGGCCAGTCCGGCATCTACGGCATCCCCCGGCCCGAACTCGGCGGGCAGGTCATCGGCACCGGCCAGGAGTTCTTCTGGTTCATGACCCCGTTCGTCGTCATCGGTCTGGCGGTCGCGGTCAACCTCGTGCGCAGCCGCACCGGCCGGGCCCTCGGCGCGGTCAACGACTCGGAGGTCGCGGCCGAGTGTCTCGGCGTGGACACCTTCGCGCTGCGTCTGCGGGTCTTCGTCCTCAGTGCCGCGTATGCCGGCCTGGCCGGCGTGTTCTACGCGCACTGGCTCACCGTGGTCAACCCGTCCTCGGCCCACTTCGAGCTGTCGGTCCAAATCCTGCTCATGGTCGTCCTCGGCGGCCTCGGTTCGGTCACCGGCGCCCTGGTCGGCTCGGTGGCCGTGCAGGCTCTCGACGAGTTCATGCGCCAGATCATCCCGGTGTTCCTGCCCAAGGCATCCGGCGAGATCCAACTCATCGGGTTCGGGGTGGTCCTCGTCCTGCTCATCATCCTGCTCCCCGGTGGCTTGGCCTCTCTGTGGAACGCCATCGGCCGGCGGATCCGGGCGGCCCTCGCCGCCCGACGCACCCCGGATCCGGCCGTCGGAGCCGACGCCCAGCCCGTCGCGCTGGATGCCGCCCTGGCGATCCTCTCGCGGCAGAAACATCAGCCGCGGGGCACGACGATCCTGCAGATCCGGGGCCTGACCAAGCGGTACGGCGGGGTCACGGCCCTGGCGGACCTCGACCTGGACGTCCACGCGGGCGAGATCCTCGCCCTCATCGGCCCCAACGGCGCCGGCAAGACGACGGCGTTCAACATGGTCACCGGCGTCCTCGAGCCCACCGAGGGGTCGGTCGTCCTGCACGGCACGGAGGTCGCCGGTCGCCAGCCCCACGTGGCCGCGGCCCTCGGGGCCACGCGGACGTTCCAGAACCTGCAGACCTTCAAGAGCACGACGGTCCTCGGCAACGTCAAGGTCGCCCGGCACCTGCGCAGCCGCGCCGGCATCGTCCGCGGCATGCTCGGGCTGGCTCGTAGCGAGGAACGCGCGATCGAGTCCGCGTCCCATGCCGCCCTGTCCGCCATGGGCCTGTCGGCCTTTGCGGACCGGCCGATCGCCGACCTCGCGTTCGGTCAACAGCGCCAGGTCGAGGTCGCCCGGGCCCTGGCCCTGGAGCCGTCGGTCCTGCTGCTCGACGAGCCGATGGCCGGCCTGTCCGGGGCCGAGCGCGACGCGCTGTCCGCGTTGCTGCGCAAGGTCCGTGAGGCAGGGGTCACCGTGCTGCTCGTCGAACACGACGTCGCCGCCGTGATGGCGCTGGCCGACCGGGTCGCCGTGCTCGACGACGGCAGGCTCATCTCGTTGGGCACGCCCGCCGAGGTGACCAGCGATCCCGCGGTCATCGCGGCATACCTCGGCACCGACGAACACGACGAGGAACTCGTGCGCACCGCCGCCGCGCACACCCAGGGTGTCGACGATGCGGAACCCTCGACGAGCGCGGAAGGGGTGACGACGTGAGCGCGGCCCACGCAGCCGACGCCCGGACCGGTCGAGGCCTGGTCGTCGAGGGCCTGCACGCCGGATACGACCGGCTGCAGGTGTTGCGGGATATCAGCGTCACGGTCGACCCCGGCGAGCTCGTCGCGGTCGTCGGGGCCAACGGGGCCGGCAAGAGCACCCTCCTGCGGGCCGTATCCGGCCTGTTGCGCCCGACCCAGGGCCATGTCCACGTCGGTGATCATGAGGTGACGAACCTCGGTGCCGAGAAGATCTCAGCCCTGGGTCTGGCGCACGTACCGGAGAACCGGCTCGTCTTCCCGTCGCTCACCGTCGACGACAACCTCCTGCTTGGGGGCTGGAACCGGCGTCGGGAGGGCGGGTATGCCGACCGGCGCGCCTTCGCGCTCGGACTCTTCCCCCGGCTGGGCGACCGGATCAACCTCATGGCCGGGGCGCTGTCCGGCGGCGAGCAGCAGATGCTCGCCATGGCCCGGGCCCTGACCTCCGGGCCCTCGGTCGTCATCCTCGACGAGCCGAGCCTCGGCCTGGCGCCCAAGGTCGTCGGCGAGATCATGCAGGCCCTGGCCACGCTGCGCGACGACCAGGGCCTGGCGATCCTGCTCGTCGAACAGAACGTGCGAGCTGCGTTCAAGATCGCTAACCGCGTCCTGGTCATGGACCGGGGCCGTATCGTCGCGACAGGGACCCCCGCGGAGCTGGCGTCCGACGAACGGGTCCGGGCGGCATACCTCGGCGGTTCGTCGACCTCGTCGGGTTCTGTTGCCGCACAACCGAAAGACCCATCCAAGGAGTAGGTCATGTCCAAGCCGTTCGCCTCGTCCACGGACCTGGCCGCCAAGACCGAGACCCTCGAGGTCCTCGCCGACGGCGTCTATGCGCTCACCGCCGAGGGAGACCCTAACGTCGGGGCCATCGAAGGGGAGGATTTCCTCGTCGCGTTCGAAGCCCGGGCGACGCCCGTCGCCGCCCGGGACTGGCTGGACAAGCTACGCGAACACACCGACAAGCCGGTCCGCTATCTCGTCCTCTCGCACTACCACGCGGTACGGGTGCTCGGGGCGAGCGCTTTCGACGCGACCGAGATCATCGCGCACGAGCGCACCCGGTTCCTCATCGCCGAGCGGGGCAAGCAGGACTGGGACAGCGAGTACGGCCGGATGCCGCGCCTGTTCAAGGAGCCGGACTCGATCCCGGGCCTGACCTGGCCGACGTTGACCTTCAACGACCGCATGGTCATCCCGCTGGGGGGTGACCGTGGCGACCTCGTGCTCCAGTACCTCGGTCGCGGCCACACCGAGGGCGACATCGTCGCGTGGCTGCCGAAGCACAGGATCATGTACGCCGGTGACCTCGTCGAGGCCAAGGCCGCCCTCTACACCGGAGACGCCTTCCACCAGGAGTGGTCCGCCGGCACTCTCGACGGGGTCAAGGCCTTGCGTGCCGAGGTGCTCGTCGGTGGCCGTGGGGCGGTGGCCCAGGGCGTCGAGGCAGTCGACGCGGCGATCGAACAGTCCCGCGGCTTCCTCACCCGGATGCTCGACGGCGTGCGGCGCACCCAGGCCTCCGGAGGCACCCTCAAGGACGCCTTCGAGACCGTCCACACGGACCTGTACCCGACATACGGGCACTGGCCGATCTTCGAGCACACCCTCCCGTTCGACGTGGCCCGCGTCTGGGAGGAACTGCAGGGCGTGGAGCGGCCGACGATCTGGACCGCCGAACGCGACCGCGAGATCTGGGCGCAACTGCAGGGCTAGCCCACGACAACCGCCGCCGAGGCGGTATGCCGTCCCCGGTCCCGGACTTCGCGGCATACCGCGATCCGGCGTGCCCTCGGGCCGTTCCCGCGCAGGGGCGGCCACGGCGGGGGAGCGCACGCCCGGCCCTGCCGAACGGGTCCAGAGGTGAGCAAGGACGATGGGACCAGCAAGGACGCTGGGAACACTGGAAAGGTGACGACAATGGCGACGACGAAGGCCGACGAACGGGCGCTGGTCATCGGCAACGGGCCGGTGGGACAGACCGCCGCGCTGTGCTTGGCGAGGTGGGGGATCCCCGTGCTCGTCCTCGACGCGCGGGCCGAACGGGACCCGATCGGCAGCAAGGCGCTGTGCCAGCAGCGCGACGTGTTGGATCTCTGGGACGCGTGCGGAGCCGGGCGAGTGGCGACCGACGGACTGACCTGGTCGACGGCGCGGACGTTCTACCAGGGCCAGGAGCTGTTCTCCTACCGCATCCCCGACTCCGGCCATTCGCCGCTGCCGCCGTTCGTCAACATCTCCCAGGCGGTGACCGAGGACATCCTCGACGAGGCCATCGCCACCGAGCCGCTCATCGAGGTCAAGTGGGGCCACGAGGTGGTCGGGTTCGAGTCCGGTGCCGCCGACGGCGACGACATCGTCACGGTGAGGTGCGCTACCGCTGAGGGCGAGGTCACCGAGCAGGGGGCCTACGCGCTGCTCTGTGGCGGCTCGAAGGGCAATCCGCTGCGCGAAATGCTCGGGGTGGGTTTCCCGGGCCGGACCTTCGACGACGCCTTCCTCATCTGCGACATCGAGGCCACCCTGCCCGGGTGGGAGCACGAGCGGCGCTTCTACTTCGACCCGCAGTGGAACCCGGGTCGTCAGGTACTCATCCACCCGTGCCCCAACGGGATCTACCGCATCGACTGGCAGGTGCCCGAGGGCTTCGACCTCGAGGCCGAGCAGGCCGACGGGCGCCTCGACACCCGGATCCGCCAGGTCATCGGCGACCAGGACTATCGGATCGACTGGGTGTCGGTCTACCGCTTCCACGCGCGCAGCGCGGACCGCTACCGGCTCGGGAGGTTGTTCCTCGCGGGCGACCTGGCCCACATCGTCTCGCCGTTCGGCGCGCGCGGGCTCAACAGCGGCGTGCCCGACACCGAGAACGCGGCGTGGAAGGTCGCCTACGCGATGAAGGGGTGGGCCGGGCCCGAACTGCTGGACAGCTACGCGGCCGAGCGGGTCGCCGCCGCCGCGGAAAACATCGACGTGACGTCCCACACGATGGACTTCCTCGTGCCGCAGACCCCCGAGCAGCATGCCCGGCGCAAGAGCATCCTCGAGGCGGCCAAGACGGACCCGTCGATGGTCACCGAGGTCGACTCGGGCCGGCTCGCCGAACCGTTCTGGTACGTCGAGAGCGCGTTGACCACGCCCTCGGCGAGCCGCCCCTGGCCCGGGCGTCCGCCACGCGGGGACGCGCCGGCGCCCGTACCTGGCGTCATCCTGCCCGACGCCCCGGTGAGCGGCGGCCCGGCCGGCATCACCCGGGTGCGCCAACTGGCCCGCGACGGGCTGCTCGTGCTCGTCGGTGACGCGGTGGACGCCGCCGCGGTCGTCGAGGCCATGGCGAGGGCCGTCCCCGCCGGCCTGCCGGTGCGAGTCGTCGCGTTCGGCGACCTCGGCGACGAGGGCAAGGTCGCCGGGTCGTTGCAGGCCAGGCCGGCCGAGATGTGGCTCGTCCGGCCCGATGCGTACACCGCGGCGGCCGTCACCTCTGTCGCCGAGCTCACCACGGCAGTTCGGCGGGTCCTCGGCGGCTGATCGCGACCCTATCTGGGCCTCGGATGCCGGCGCGGATCCCTCGGCGGGTCCGCGCCGGTCGCCCGTTTCCGGGGCCTTACAGCACCGCGGCGAGGGCCGGCACGTCGGCGAGGGAACGCAGCAGGTCGTTGAGGTGGGTACACGATCGCGGGCCGAACAGGTCCATCGACACCCGGTCGCGCAGGTCGCCAGCCGCCACCCCGAGGATGCCCTGAGCGCTGCCGACCGCCGCCGGGCACTCCTCGTGGGGGACCACCCGGGCGGTGGGCTCGATCGCGAGCACCCGGTCGGTGAGCGTGTCGATGGTGGCCGTGGCGGCATACTCGTGGAGCACGCGCGAGCGCCCCGCGCCGTCGACGTAGGTGTCGCGGAACATCGCGTCGACAGCCAGGCAGTCCCCCCGCGGCCACACGTCGATGCGCCGGCGGCGGCTGATCCCCCACGTCGGGAGCGGCGCCAGGGTGTGCCAGCCGACGGGGTCGGCCGGGTCCGGCAGCGGCGCGGCCAGCGGGCCAGGCGGCTCGGGCGGTATGCCGCGCTCCCGGACCGCCCTGGCGGCCGACCCGTCCCTGATCCACCCGGCGCACACGTCCAGCCGCCGGGTGTGTTGGGCAGTCGTCGCCGGGGCCAGGTGGCGTTGGGTGAATCCCGAGATGATCATTCCCACCGGAAGCTCGTCCAGCAGGAGGTGTAGGACGGAGCCGGCGTCGTGGTGGTCGCGCAGCTGGCGCGCCACCCTCGTGCGCCACCCCGCGCCGACCTTGTGGCCGACGAGAGCACTGGCCCGTTCCGGGGTGGGGTACATCGACACCGAGGTGCTCACCCCGCCCTCGACGGTGACGTGCAGCAGCGCGGCGTCGGCGACCTGAGCCGACCCGGTCGCGTCGGTCCGCAGGTCACGGGCCCGCCCGGTGATGCTCAGGGGGCCGTGCGCGCCGAGCGGGCGGGTCAGGTCGATGCTGCTCGTGCGCCGCACCGAACCCGGGCGCCGCGCCGGCGTGAGGTCCGGGGGGTCGGCGAGTCTCCGCGCGTCGGCACGGGGCAGTCGCGGGGCGCCAGCCACCGCAGCAGTGTGCCGTATGCCGAGCGGCAGGGATGCCCAGCGCGGCGACCCGCGGGGCAGTCGCCGACATCCGGACTGGCGGCGAGGGCCGGTGTCGTCCGTGTCAGGATGGCGCCATGCTCGATCAGCTCTGGCAGGTCCTGCTGCTCGTGGCGCTCGTCGCCCTCGTGGGGGTGGGCCTGCTCGTCGGGCTCGTCCGGGGCCGTTCGGGGCGCGCCCGGCAGCTGCCGCCACCGGCCCCGACCGCTGCTCCGCCGGCGGCTCCGGGCGGTCCACCCGGCGGGGCCGTCGCCACGGCACCGCCCCCGACCGCCGCTGCGCCTACGGCGCCACCACCCACCGAACCGGACGTCCTCGAGACGGCCGAGCCCGAGGTGCTGGCCCCCGAGCTCGAGCGCCCGGAATCGGCCAAGGGGCGACTGGCCCGCCTGCGTGCCCGGCTCGCTCGGAGCAACACCGCCATCGGCCGGGCCCTGCTCGCGCTGCTGTCCCGCGGCGGCCTGGACGAGGCGGCCTGGGAGGACGTCGAGGACACTCTCATCTCCGCCGACCTCGGGGTCGACGCGGCCACCGAGCTCGTCGAGGCGCTGCGCACTCAGGTCAAGGTCGAGGGCACCTCGGACGAGGCGACGGTGCGTGGCTGGTTGCGCGCCGACCTGCTCACCCTCGTCGACCCGTCGATGGACCGCAGCATCGCCTCCACCCGGGCCGAAGGCCGGCCGTCGGTCATCCTCGTCGTCGGGGTCAACGGCACCGGCAAGACGACGACCGTGGGCAAGCTCGCCCGGGTGCTCGTCGCCGAGGACCGCGACGTCATCCTCGGTGCCGCGGACACCTTCCGGGCGGCTGCCGCCGACCAACTGCAGACCTGGGGGGAGCGGGTCGGCGTGCCGACCGTGCGCTCCGATCGCGACGGGGCCGACCCCGCGTCGGTCGCCTTCGACGCGGTCAAGGCGGCCACCGAGCTGGAGGCCGATGTCGTCATCATCGACACCGCGGGGCGGTTGCACACCAAGACCAACCTCATGGACGAACTCGGCAAGATCAAGCGAGTCGTCGAGAAGCTCAGCCCGATCGACGAGGTGTTGCTCGTGCTCGACGCGACGACGGGGCAAAACGGCCTGGCCCAGGCCACCGTGTTCGCCGAGGTCGTCGACGTCACCGGCATCGTCCTGACCAAGCTCGACGGCACCGCCAAGGGCGGCATCGTCGTGGCCGTCCAGCGCAAACTCGGCGTCCCCGTCAAGCTCGTCGGGCTCGGCGAAGGTCCCGACGACCTGGCCCCCTTCGACCCCGAGGCGTACGTCGACGCCTTGCTCGACTGACGTTCCGCCCGCGCCGCGGCCGATCCGTCCAGCGCTCGCGCGGCATACCGGCGTCCGGTATGCCGCCGCCAGGCTCGCCCCGAAACGAGAAGTTGATCTTTGGGGGCGGCCGATAACATGCCCGTAACACAACGGCCCGCACCGCGAAACGTCGCTCGCGGACAGTGACGGCCATGACAACAATCGCTCTGGCTGCAGAGATCAACGCAGGCGATACCGCCTGGGTCCTGGCCAGCGCCGCCCTGGTGCTGCTCATGACCCCCGGTCTCGCCCTCTTCTATGGCGGGATGGTCAGGGCGAAGAGCGTCCTGAACATGATGATGATGAGCTTCGCGGCACTGTGCTCGGTGTCCGTCGCCTGGGTGCTGTGGGGCTACAGCATGGCCTTCGGCGACTCCAAGGGCGGGCTCGTCGGAGACCCGACGCAATTCTTCGGGCTCGCGGGGCTGATGTCCCCCGACGCGGTGGCGGGGACCGTGCCGGCGATGGCCTTCGTCGCCTTCCAGTCCGTCTTCGCCATCATCGCGGTCGCGCTTATCTCGGGGGCCATCGCCGACCGCGCCAAGTTCAGCACCTGGGTCGTCTTCACCGTCGTCTGGGCCACCGTCGTGTACTTCCCGGTCGCGCACTGGGTGTTCGCCTTCGACGGGGTAGCCGCCGAACACGGTGGCTGGATCGCCAACGGCATCAAGGCGATCGACTTCGCCGGTGGTACCGCGATCCACATCAACGCCGGCGCCGCGGGCCTGGCCCTGGCGCTTGTGCTGGGCAAGCGGATCGGCTTCCGCAAGGACCCGATGCGCCCGCACAACCTCACCCTCGTCATGCTCGGCGCCGGGCTGCTGTGGTTCGGGTGGTTCGGCTTCAACGCCGGCTCGGCCCTGTCCGCCGGCACCACGGCCGCGGTGGCCTGGGTCAACACCCTGGGCGCGACCGCAGCGGCGATGGCCGGCTGGCTCATCACCGAGAAGCTGCGCGACGGGCACGCCACCTCACTCGGGGCCGCCTCGGGCATCGTTGCCGGTCTCGTCGCGATCACCCCGTCGTGCAGCTCGGTCAGTCCCGTCGGCGCCCTCGTCCTGGGCCTGCTCGCCGGTATCGCCTGCGCGTATGCCGTCGGGCTGAAGTTCAAGCTCGGGTTCGACGACTCGCTCGACGTCGTCGGCGTCCACCTCGTCGGCGGTCTCGTCGGCACCCTCGGAGTCGGGCTGTTCGCCACCGCGGAGGCGCCGGCGAAGGTCGACGGACTGTTCTACGGGGGTGGCTTCGAGCAGTTGAAGATCCAGGCGATCGGCGCGTTCGCCGTCCTCGCGTTCTCGTTCCTCGCCACTCTCGTCATCGGCAAGCTCCTCGACCTGCTTATGGGCTTCCGGATCGACTCCGACGCAGAGGTGTCGGGCGTCGACCTCGCCGAGCACGCCGAGACCGGCTACGACCTCAGTGCCGCTCCGACCGGTCGCGGGACCGGTTCCGCGTTCGCGGGGGCCGGGATCGGCAGTGTCGCGTCGGGGGGCGGCGACCACCGGCCCGGATCCGAGGTCCGGCGCGACGTCGAGGCCTCCGTTACCGAAGGAGCACAGGCATGAAGCTCATCACCGCGATCATCAAGCCCCACCAACTCGACGTCGTCAAGGAGGCGCTGGAGGCCCACGGCATCACCGGCATGACGGTCAGCGAGGCCAGCGGGTACGGCCGCCAGCGGGGCCACAGTGAGGTCTACCGGGGGGCCGAGTACACCGTCGACTTCGTCCCCAAGCTGCGCCTGGAGGTGCTCGTCGACGACCTCGACACCGGCAGTGTTATCGACGTCATCCTCAAGGCGGCCCACACCGGCCGGATCGGCGACGGAAAGATCTGGTCGGTGCTCGTCGACGACCTGGTCAGGGTCCGCACCGGGGAACGCGGGCACGACGCTCTATGACCGGTTCCACCGATGTCGCCGCAGCGCGGCTCGACCTGGCCGGCACCCGGGACTTCGCGGTCCCCGGTGCCGGCCAGGCGCGTCGGGCCGCCCTGGTCGCCTTCGGTCGAGATTGGCTCACCAGCTTGTGGCACCAGGCCAGCGGCGGCCGCGAACTGCCTGGGGTGGCGCTGGCAGCGGTCGGCAGCCTGGCCCGGGGGGACAGCGGACCGCTCAGCGACTACGACCTGGTCCTCTTGCACCAGAGTCGCACCCTCAGCACCGCCGAACTCGACTCCCTCGCCGACCGGATCTGGTACCCGCTCTGGGACAGCGGGGCGAAGATCGACCACTCGGTGCGCACCGTCGCCCAGTGTCGTCAGGTCGCCAGCAACGACCTCACCGCGGCCGTGGGGCTGCTCGATATCGCCCATATTGCCGGTGACCCCGAGGTCGTCAGTGCCGCCCGCTCGACGGTGGCCCACGACTGGCGGGCCAACGCCCGCAAGCGGTTACCACAGCTGGTCGAGGCCGTGACGGCCCGGCACGAGCGGGTGGGTGACGCCGCGCACCTCATCGAGCCCGACCTCAAGGAGGCTCGTGGGGGGCTTCGCGACATGACGGTCCTTCGGGCCCTCACCGCGGCGTGGCTCGCCGACCGGCCACACGGGCAGGTCGACGCGGCATACGCGACGCTGCTCGACGTCCGAGACGCCATCCATGTCACCACCGGCCGAGGGCGCGACCGGCTCGGCCGCGAGGACCACGACGCGGTCGCCGCACTGCTCGGACATCGCGACGCCGACGCCATGCTCACCGAGGTGTCCTCGTCGGCTCGGGTCATCGCGTACTCGCTGGAGGGAACCCTCCGACGGGCGGCCCAGTCTCAGCGGGCTCGGACGCTGCGCGTCGGTCCGCGCCGCCCCACGCTCTCGCCGCTCGGGTACGGGCTGTTCCTGCACGACGGCGAGGCCGTGCTCGGCTCGGGCGTGGACCCCAGCCGCGACCCCACGCTCGTCTTGCGAGCGGCCGCGATCGCCGCGCGCCACGGCGTGACCCTTGCGCCGGCGACGCTGGCCAACCTATGGGTGCACTGCCCGCCCTTGCCGACGCCGTGGCCGGCCGACGCCCTCGCCCTGCTCGGCGACGTGCTGGCGGCCGGGCCCGGCCTCGTCACCGTCTGGGAGGGCCTGGACCTCGCCGGGTTCGTCGAGCAATGGATCCCCGAGTGGGCGAGCGTCCGCAGCAGGCCGCAGCGCAACGCCGTGCACCGGCACACCGTCGACCGGCACTCCATCGAAACCGTCGTCTGCGCCGCCGGCCTCGTGCGCGAGGTCCAGCGCCCCGACCTGCTCCTGTTGGCGGCCCTGCTGCACGACATCGGCAAAGTCGACGGGGCCGCCGACCACCCGCTCACCGGAGCCCCCGTCGCGGATCGCATCCTCACCAGGCTCGGGGTGCCCGCCGACGACCGCGAGATCGTCGTGCGGCTCGTGCGCGAACACCTCGCCCTCATCGACCTGGCCACCCGACGCGACCCCGAGGACCCCCGGACGATCGAGGCCGTGCTCGAGGCCGTCGGGGGGTCGGCGCAGACCTTCGACCTGCTCCGGGCCCTCACCGAGGCCGACGCCCGGGCCGCCGGCCCGGCCGCCTGGACGGATTGGCGAGCCGCCTTGCTCGGTCGGCTAGTCGCCTCGGCGCGACGGGTGTTGGCCGCCGCACCCGCTCGACCGGACCCCGAGGCGGATCGCGCCGCCGACCTGCTGACCCGCGACATCCTCGCCTCGGTGGCGCAGGGGACCCCCGTCCTCAAAGTGCGCAGCTTCGGCACGGCCTACCGCGTCGACCTCGTCGAGCGCGACCGGCTCGGACTCTTCGCGGACGTCGCCGGTCTGCTGGCCTCCGAGGGGTTCGCCGTACGCTCGGCCGTCCTGCGCACAGAGCATGGAGTGGCCGCGGACGAATGGTATGTGGACTCCCCGTCGGGGGAGGTGCCCGACCCGGATCGCCTCGTCCGTGGGTTGATCCGGCTCGGGCACGGCGATCACGGTCCGCTCGCGTCCCTGGAACGGCGCCGCCGCGCGCACGCCGCCCGCGGTTCGGACCGGGCTGCCAGCACCCTGGCTACCAGCGGCTCCCCGGGACAGGCCAGAGCGCTCGTCGTCCCCGGAGCCTCGCAGACGGCGACCGTCGTGGAGGTGCGAGCCAGCGACCGGCCGGGACTGCTCTACGACATCGGTTCGGCGCTGTCCCGAGCCGGGGTGTCGGTGCGCAGCGCTCATATCGCGACGTATGCCGGGCAGGCGCTGGACACGTTCTATCTCACCCGCGCCGACGGGGCCGGGCTCTCGCCCCCCGAGGTCGGTGCCGTGGTCGGCCTGCTCATCGCCACCTGCGACGACGCGCCGACGGGCAGCGGCGGGGGAGCGAGCGCCGCATTCCGGTGATGTGACGCGACGAGGCGCCGGCACGATCAGGGGGCCCGCGGCATACCGACGCCCGGGACGCCATCCGGTCCGGAAGGTAAGGTTTTCTGGTGTTCACCTCCTTGTCGGATCGACTCACCGCGACCTTCCGCAACCTGCGCGGCAAGGGGCGACTGTCCGAGCACGACATCAACGCAACGCTGCGCGACATCCGGATCGCGCTGCTCGATGCGGACGTGGCCCTGCCGGTCGTTCGCCAATTCGTCGGCGCGGTGCGCGAGCGGGCGATGGGCGCCGAGGTCAGCGGGGCGCTGAACCCGGCCCAACAAGTCGTCAAGATCGTCAACGAGGAACTCGTCGGGATCCTCGGCGGACAAACCCGTCAACTCAACCTCGCCAAGCACCCGCCGACGGTCATCATGCTCGCCGGCCTGCAGGGCTCGGGCAAGACGACGCTGGCCGGCAAGCTCGGGTACTGGCTCAAGGACCAGGGGCATACGCCACTGCTCGTCGCCGCGGACCTGCAGCGGCCCAACGCGGTGACCCAGCTCGAAGTCGTCGGCGAGCGCGCCGGAGTGCCGGTCTTCGCACCCGAGCGCGGAAACGTCCTCGGCCACGACGCCGTCGGGCCGGGCGGTGAGGGCACTCGGTCGTTCGGTAACCCGGTGGCCGTGGCTCGGGCCGGCATCGACAACGCGCGAGCCCGACAGCACGACGTCGTCATCGTCGACACCGCCGGACGCTTGGCCGTCGATGCCGCGCTCATGGCGCAGGCCGCGGACATCCGCGCCGCGATCCAGCCCGACGAGGTGCTCTTCGTCGTCGACGCGATGATCGGGCAGGCCGCGGTCGAGACCGCCCTGGCCTTCCAGCACGGCGTCGACTTCACCGGTGTCGTGCTGTCCAAGCTCGACGGCGACGCCCGCGGCGGGGCGGCCCTGTCGGTGGCGTCGGTGACCGGCCGGCCGATCATGTACTCCTCGGTCGGCGAGCAGGTCAAGGATTTCGAGGTCTTCCACCCTGACCGGATGGCCAGCCGCATCCTCGACATGGGCGACATCCTCACGCTCATCGAGAAGGCCGAGCGAGCGTTCGACCAACACCAGGCCGACGAGATGGCCCGCAAGTTCCTCGCCGAGGAGGACTTCACCTTCGAGGACTTCCTCGAGCAGATGGCCGCCATCAAGCGGATGGGCAACTTCAAGGCGATGCTCAAGATGATGCCCGGCATGGCTCAAATGCGAGAGCAGCTCGATGCCTTCGACGAACGGGAGTTCGACCGCGTCGAGGCCATGGTCCGGTCGATGACGCCGTTCGAGCGTACCCATCCGAAGGTCATCAACGGGTCGCGGCGGGCCAGGATCGCGCGCGGTTCGGGGGTGACGGTGAGCGACGTCAACCAGCTGCTCGAACGGTTCGGACAGGCGCAGAAGATGATGAAGTCGCTCGCCCGCGGCGGAGGACTGCCGGGGATGCCGGGCCTGCCGGGTGGGCGGCGGACGAAGGCCGCCCCGGCCCGCAAGAAAGCCCGCAGCGGCAACCCCGCCAAGCGAGCGGCCCAGGAGAAGGACGCCGCCACCCGCGCAGCCGGAGCCCGCCAGGCGGCGGCCGGCAGCGCCTTCGGGATGCCGTCCGATCCGCACGGCCCCGGGTCTGGCGCGACCCCCGGCGCCGGCGAGACGGGTTTGGACCCGGCCAACCTGCCCCCGGGTTTCGAGAAGTTCCTCGGCCGCTGAGCCGAGGTCCCCAGGGCGCTCCGGCCCGCGCGCTACATTGCCGACCATGGCCACCGGGCGACTGCACACCCTCACGGTCGGCACGGCCGGCCCGCGGATCGCGTTCTGTCACGGACTGTTCGGGCAGGGCCGCAACTGGTCGCAGATCGCCCGTGACCTCGCCGGTCCGGACGGCACGCAGGCTCGGTCGCTGCTTGTCGACCTGCCCGACCACGGCCGCTCGCCGTGGAGCGAACACTTCTCCCTCAACGCGTATGCCGCGAAGGTCGCCGCCGAATTGCGGCACGCCGGTGGCGCCGATCGATGGTCCTTGGTGGGGCACTCGCTCGGCGGCAAGGTGGCCATGCTCGTCGCTCTTGCCCAGCCCGACCTCGTCGCCCGCCTGTGCGTCGTCGACATCGCCCCGCGGCACTACCGCTCGCAGTGGTTCCTCGAGTACATCGCGGCGATGCGATCCCTGCCGCTGGACAGTCTCCCGGACCGAGCCACCGCCGAGGATGCGCTCTCGACCGTCATCCCTAGCCCGTCCGTGCGCGCGTTCCTCCTGCAGAACCTGCGCCGCCGCGGGCGGGAGTGGTTCTGGCAGTGCAACTTCGACGTCTTCGTCACGCCGGGCACCGGCTCGCACGGGCCGGCGGGCTGGCCCTCGGCCGACGCCACGGCATACCCGGCATACCGCAAGTCGGTGCTGTGGATCGCGGGAGAGCAATCGCCCTACATCCGCGAGCAGGACATCGAGGTCATGAAGATCCTCTTCCCGCACGTGCGCCTGACGACGGTCAAGGGCGCCGGGCACTGGGTGCACACCGACGCACCGGACGTCGTGGCGGTCGCGTTGCGCCGGTTCGCCCACCTGCCGGTCCGCGGCCCTCGATAGGGTCGGCTGATGGGGACGGTGCTGCACCTCGTCGGGGAGGTTCTCGTCGGACGCGAGGACGTGCGACCCGAGGCGTGGGTCGTCGGCGGCCGGATGACGTATGCCGCCCCCGGCGGCCCGGGCCACGACGTCCAGACCCTGCGCGGCTGGGTGCTGCCAGGGCTCGTCGACGCGCACTGCCACATCGGGCTGGACTCCCGGGGCGAAGTGGACCGGGCCACGACGGAACAGCAGGCCCGGACCGACCGCGACGCCGGGGCCCTGCTCGTCCGCGATGCCGGCACGCCCGCGGACACCCGGTGGATCGACGAGCGCGCGGACTTGCCGCGGATCGTCCGAGCCGGTCGGCACCTGGCCCGGCCCCGGAGGTACGTGCGCGGGTATGGCCACGAGATCGAGCCCGACGAGCTCACGGCTTACGTCCGGCAGGAGGCCCGCCGCGGCGACGGTTGGGTCAAACTCGTCGGCGACTGGATCGACCGCGACCGCGGCGACCTGGCCCCGTGCTGGCCCCGTGAGGCGCTCGTGGCGGCCGTCGCGGCGGCCCACGAGGAGGGCGCCCGAGTGACCGCGCACTGCTTCGGCGAGGAGTCGCTGCGGGACTTCGCCGCCGCCGGAGCGGACTGCATCGAGCACGCCTGCGGCCTGCAGACCGACACGATCGAGGCGTTCGCCGCCCAGGGGATCGCCATCGTCCCGACGCTGGTCAACATCGCCACGTTCCTGCGCATCGCCGATGGCGCGCAGGAGAAGTTCCCCACGTATGCCGCGCATCTGCGCGACCTGCACGCCCGCCGGTACCTCACCGTGGCTGCGGCCTCCGACGCCGGCGTGCCCGTCTACGTGGGCACCGATGCCGGGGGCGTGCTTCCGCACGGGCTGGTGGCCCAGGAGGTCGCGCAGCTCGGGCAGGCCGGGATGCGCCCGCTGCAGGCGCTCGACGCGACGACGTGGGCGGCCCGCGCCTGGCTGGGCCAACCGGGCATCGACGAGGGGGATCCGGCCGATGTCGTCGTGTACGACGCCGACCCCCGGGCCGACCTCGACGCCTTGGCGCACCCGAGGCACGTCGTCCTGCGCGGCGCATCCGTCGGACCCTGAGTCGACTCGCCCGTTGGCCGGGTCGCGGCGATCGGAAGGCAGAGGTCGTGAGGCACGGACAGAGGTCGCTGGGGACGGAACTGCGGTGGGTCAAGTCCGCTGTGGTGGTGCCCGGAACTGCCGTCTCGACGCATCGGGGTACTTGTGCGCCAAGGTGGCAGGTCCGTCCTGCCAGGGTGCAGCGGAACTGCCAGGGTGCGGCGGCGGTGCCAGGGTGCAGCGGAACTGCCAGGGTGCAGCGGAACTGCCGTCTCGACGCATCGGGGTACTTGTGCGCCAAGGTGGCAGGTCCGTCCTGCCAGGGTGCAGCGGTACTGCCAGGGTGCTGCGGAGGTACCAGGGTGCTGCGGAACTGCCAGGGTGCAGCGGCGGTGCCAGGGTGCAGCGGAGGTGCCAGGGTGCAGCGGAGGTGCCAGGGTGCAGCGGAACTGCCGTCTCGACGCATCGGGGCACTTGTGCGCCAAGGTGGCAGGTCCGTCCTGCCAGGGTGCAGCGGAGGTACCAGGGTGCAGCGGAACTGCCAGAGTGCAGCGGCGGCGGTGCCAGGGTGCAGCGGCGGTGCCTGGTCGCCTTGCGGGACCCGGGCGTGGGTCCACACACCGCAAGCCAATCGGCTTCCGGCGCTCGGTTCGGGCCCGCGGCTGGGTTCTGGCAGAATGGCCCGCTGTACCCGCTCGGGGGCCGGCGACCTCGCTCGACCGCTGCCCGAGCGCCTACGAGCCGAGCGACGGCACCCCGGAGCAACCCGCACCGGTCTCGCCGTGCTCACGATCGAAAGCAGGAGACCACAACCGTGGCCGTGAAGATTCGCCTCAAGCGGATGGGCAAGATCCGCGCACCTTTCTACCGCGTCGTCGTCATGGACTCGCGGACCAAGCGCGACGGGCGCTCCATCGAAGAGATCGGCAAGTACCACCCGACCGAGCAGCCCTCGCTCATCGACATCCGGTCCGACCGGGCGCAGTACTGGCTTGCCCAGGGGGCCCAGCCCACCGAGGCGGTCGAGGCCCTGCTCAAGGTCACCGGAGATTGGCAGAAGTTCAAGGGCATCGACGGTGCTGAGGGGACCTTGCAGGTCAAGGCCCCAGCGACGTCCAAGAAGGATCTGTACGAGGCCGCGCTGGCCGCCTCGGGGCGGGGCCTGGAGCTCAAGGGTGAGGCCGCCGGGGCCCGGCGCCGTCCCGCGCCCAAGCCGGTCACCCAGGACGCTCCGTCCGAGCCTGCGGGCGAGTCGGCCGCTGACGCGCCCGCCGAGGCATCGCCGGCCGAGGCGCCGGCCTCTGCCGATGCGGACGCGTCCGAGGCCGCGACCACCGGCGACGGTCCCGGCGAGCCCGAGGCGTGAGCGTGCTCGCCGAAGCGTTGGAACACCTCGTCAAGGGCATCGTTGACCACGACGACGCGGTGCTTGTTCGCCACAAGGAACTGCGCCGGGGCGAGCTGCTCGAGGTCCGCGTCCATCCGGACGATCTCGGTCGGGTCATCGGGCGGTCCGGGCGCACCGCGAGCGCCCTGCGGACCGTCGTCGCCGCTTTGGCCGGCGGCGGGAACGTTCGCGTCGACATCGTCGACACCGACCGGCGCTGAGCCGTCGGACCGAACCGACGGCGTCGCCCGACATGACCCCCGGCCCGGACGGCGAACAGGGCGAAGGCGCCGCGAACCGGGGTGCCTCTCCAGGGTCGTTGCCGGCCGACCGGACCACCGGCACGCCCCCTGAGGCGCCCGGCTCGATCGAGTTCGACGGGGCACGGATCGTCGCCCGGATCGGCAAGCCACACGGCATCCGCGGCGAGGTCACGCTTCGGCTGCACACCGACGACCCGGGCAACCGCTTCGCCGTCGGGGCGACGCTGGGGACCCAGGCCCCGCCCGGAAGCGGCATCCCGCATACGCTCGTCGTTCGGTCGGCGCGACACCACAACGGGCGCTGGCTCGTGGCCTTCGACGGCATCCCCGACCGAACCGGGGCCGAGGGGCTGCGGGGCGCCCACGTGCTGGCGCGCACCCCCGACGCCGAGGACCCGCTCGAGGCCGACCAACCGGCCGACGCGTGGTACGAGGAGCAACTCGTCGGTTTGTCCGCCGTCCGCCCGGACGGGTCCCGCCTCGGGACGGTGGCCGGTCTGGACATCGGGCCCGGTCAAGACCGGCTCGTCCTGACCCTCGAGGACGGCCACACGGCATACGTGCCGTTCGTGTCGGCGCTCGTCCCCACCGTCGACATCGCCGGCGGCTGCGTCGTGGTCGACCCGCCGGCCGGACTGTTGGAGTTCTGAGTCGTGCGCGTCGACATCGTGACGATCTTCCCCGAGTACCTCGCGCCGCTGCAGCTGTCGCTCATTGGCAAGGCTCGCGAGCGCGGGTTGCTCGACGTGCGGCTGCACGACTTGCGGGGGTTCTCCCGCGACCGCCATCGGTCCGTCGACGACACCCCGTACGGCGGAGGGGCCGGCATGGTCATGCGCCCGGAACCGTGGGGCGAGGCCCTCGACGCGCTGGTCGCCTCGGGCGCGGGCGGGGCGAAACCGCACCTGATCGTGCCCACCCCGTCCGGCAGGCCGTTCACCCAAGCCATGGCACGACAGTTCGCTGACGCGCCCTGGCTGGCTTTCGCGTGTGGTCGATACGAAGGTATCGACGAACGGGTGCTGACATACGCCGATGCCCGGATGCCGCTCACTCGCGTCTCACTCGGCGACTACGTCGTCGGCGGGGGAGAGGTCGCGGTCCTCGTCGTCGTCGAGGCGGTCGCCCGGCTGTTGCCTGGGGTGCTCGGGAACGCGGAGTCGCTCGTCGAGGAGTCGCACGAGGACGGGCTGCTGGAGTACCCGGTCTACACCAAGCCCGCGTCGTGGCGGGGACTCGACGTCCCCGAGATCCTCCTCGGCGGAAACCACGCGGCGATCGCCCGGTGGCGCCAGCAGCAGCGCATCGAGCGCACGAGGGTCGAGCGGCCCGATCTTGCACCGCCCCGCTGACCGGCCCCATTCGAGCGTCGCCAGGCGCTCAGCAGGCGGTCACCGTGGGACCGCCACCGCCTTACCCATGAGCTGATCCACAGCGACGAGCAATACGACGAAGGCGAGAGCCCACCCCAGGGCGAACCAGCCGAGCCAGCCCCGTCGGCGCACCAGCAGCACGCCTGGCAGGAGCACGACGGCGAGCCCCAGCAACCCGTAGCCGCCGAGGCGGACCGCGGTGAGCTCGTACTGGCTCAGGCATCGGCCCATGCAGGAATCGGTGCGCATGTCCTCCAGCGCGACGAAGTAGTACCCGACGAAGCACGCCATGAGGCCGCCGACAACGACGCGGACCGGGGTGAGCCACGAGGGCACTCGCGGAGTCGTCGAGGCGGCGGACATACCGACACGGTACGCGAGCGCGTGGCGTCGATTTCGCGGGGCGCCCGGGGCTCTGGCAGACTGGGCCGTTGCGTCCGGCGCCACACGTGCCCCTGCCACAGGGGGAGCGCAGCCGTGGCCCGGTTCGCCGGCCAACGGTCCGCGCGCGGCCGTCCGGACGGCATACCCCACCAGCCTGGGCATCCAGGCGGACCCGAGGCGACCTGTGGCGCCGCGAGAAAGCGAACGTGTCATGCACCGGCTCGACGACGTCGACAAGACGTCCCTGCGCAGCGACCACCCGGACTTCCGCGCCGGCGACACCTTGAAGGTCCACGTCAAGGTCATCGAAGGCACCCGCTCCCGCATCCAGGTCTTCCAGGGTGTGGTGATCCGTCGACACGGTGGCGGCATCGGCGAGACGTTCACCGTCCGCAAGGTGTCGTTCGGAGTCGGCGTCGAGCGGACTTTCCCGCTGCACACCCCGATCATCGACAAGATCGAGGTGCTCACCCGGGGCGACGTCCGCCGGGCCAAGCTGTACTACCTTCGCGATCTGCGCGGCAAGGCCGCCAAGATCAAGGAGAAGCGCGTCACGGTCGTCAAGGACGGCGACAAGGCCGCCACCAAGACCGGCGCCAAGGCCAAGGCGCCCGGCGCGGCGGAGCCCACAGCCGAGTGACACTCGGCCCGAGCGGCTCGTGACCCTCTCCCCACGCCGGCGCGGGCGCTGGCTGCTGGCCATCGGGGCAGCCCTGCTGGTCATGGCCGCGGTGCGCGGGCTGCTCGTCCAGTCCTTCTCCGTGCCGTCGACCTCGATGCAGCCGACGCTGGAGCCCGGCGACCGCATCCTCGTCAGCCGCCTGCACCGCGGTCCTTCGATCCAGCGCGGCGACCTCGTCGTTTTCGACGGCACCACCTCGTTCGGCGCGAGCGGGGAGTCGAGCGGGGGCGGCGTAGGTCAGGTGCTGCGTTCGATCGCCTCGCTGTTCTCGTTCGACACCGGGACCGACTACGTCAAGCGCGTCATCGGTATGCCGGGTGATCGGGTGGCGTGTTGCGACGCGACCGGGTCGGTCACCGTCAACGGCATACCGCTCGTGGAGCCCTACCGTTACCCCGGCGAGGCGGCCAGTGACATCCGCTTCGACGTCGTCGTGCCCGCGGGTCGGATCTGGGTCATGGGCGACCACCGCAGCCAGTCGGGCGATTCTCGCTCGCGGTTGGGCTACCCCGGCGGGGGCATGGTGCCTCTCGACGACGTGATCGGACGGGTGTGGGTGCGATACTGGCCGCTCGACCGGGTCGGCACGATCACCGACGCCCCCCGGGTCGCCGTCGAGATACCCACCGGAGCAGCGCACTGATGCCCATCGAGCCAACCGGGCCCGCCGAACGCGCTGCCGACAAGGCCCGGGCGTCCACCCTGGAGCCCGAGGCGTCCGAGGCCGACCCGCAGGAGTCGGCCAAGCCCGAGGCCGAGGGGGCGGGACTGGAGCAGGACGAACCTTCCGGCCGGTCTCTCGGCGAGGCGATCTGGGCCGGGCTGCGCGAGCTGGCCATCGTTCTGGGCTCCGCGATGGTGCTGTCCCTCGTGGTCAAGTCCTTCCTCGTGCAGCCGTTCCACATCCCCTCCGGGTCGATGGAGAACACCCTCGTGCGCGACGACCGGGTCGTCGTCAGCAAGCTCACCCCGAGGTTCGTCGCCCTGTCGCGCGGGGATGTGGTCGTGTTCACCGACCCCGACCATTGGCTCGGTGAGCTGCCCGAGGTGCCCCGCAGCCCGGTGAGTCGGCTGTTGGTCTTCCTCGGCCTGGCGCCCGACGACTCCAACGACCACCTCATCAAGCGCATCATCGGATTGCCCGGCGACCACGTGGCCTGCTGCGACAAGGAGGGCAAGGTCACCGTCAACGGGGTGGCGATCTCCGAGCCGTACCTCAAGCCGGGTGACACCCCCGGTGGCGGGCGAGCGCCGTTCTCCATCACCGTCCCGATGGGCCGGGTGTGGGTCATGGGCGATCACCGCAGCGACTCCTCCGACTCGCGGCTGCATGACGACGGCACCGGCGCGAAGGGGTCGATCCCGATCGACAAGATCACCGGTCGCGCGGTCGCCGTCGTCTGGCCGGTGGACCACATCACCTGGCTGGCCGCGCCCGAGCGCGTGTTCGGTTCGGTCCCGGCCACGCCCCCGGCGCTGCCGTCCTCGTCGAGCCGAGCTCCCGGGGCCGGGGTCGGCAGCGCCCCGGTGGCCACCGGAACCCCCTGAGCCGTCGATGGCGGCCGGGAGCAGGAAGCCGTCGTTGCGGGTCGAGCGGGCTCTGCAACGCGACGGCTACCCCGTGCTCGCCGGGATGGACGAAGTCGGCCGCGGCGCGCTCGCCGGCCCGGTCACGGTCGGGGTCGTCGTCATCGACGAGTCCTGTCGATCAGCACCCAGCGGCGTCCGCGACTCCAAGCTGCTCACCCCGGCGCATCGAGAGCGTATGGTCCCGAGGATCCGTCGGTGGTCGCTCGCGTATGCCGTCGGCCACGCGAGCAACGAGGAGATCGACCGGGTGGGCATCATCGCCGCCCTGCGGCTGGCCGGCCACCGCGCCCTGTCGGCCCTGCCGGTGGAGCCGGACCTCGTCATCCTCGACGGCAACCACGACTGGCTCACCCCCCCGGACCGGGTCGGACTGTTCGCCCTGGTCGAGCCGTCCGAGACGGATCGGCCCGATCCGCCAGACCCGACCCTGTCCACGCCGACCCTGTCCACCCCGCCGCGGCCTGCTCCGCTAGTGACGACGATGGTCAAGGCCGATCTGCGGTGCTCCTCGGTAGCCGCCGCGTCGGTGCTCGCCAAGGTCGAGCGGGACGCGCTCATGGTCGCGCTGCACGAGAGCCACCCGGCATACGGATGGGTCGAGAACAAGGGGTATGCCGCGCCCGAGCACCTCGACGCTCTCGACGCATGGGGGCCATGCGACCTGCACCGGCGGTCGTGGCGACTGGGTCGCACCCCGGCCGCGGTGGTAGAACGGAGCGAACCGAGGATGTGGCCCACGACGGAGAGCGCGCAGGGATGAGCAGCGAGGACCTGGAGCAGTACGAGACCGAGCAAGAGCTCGCGCTCTACCGCGAGTACCGCGACGTCGTGTCGCTGTTCACCCACGTCGTCGAGACGGAACGACGCTTCTACCTGTGCAATTCGGTGGACATGAAGGTCCGCTCCGATGGCGGGGAGGTGTTTTTCGACGTGACGATGAGCGACGCGTGGGTGTGGGACATCTACCGCCCGGCCAGGTTCGTCAAGTCGGTTCGGGTGGTGACGTTCAAGGACGTCAACATCGAGGAACTGCCCAAGTCCGAGCTGGAGCCACCGGCGTAATCGCGCTGGGCACTCGCGGGCGGGGGCCCGAATCCTCGTCCACACCCCTTCGGTGGACCGTCCCACCGTCCACAGGACCCGAGCCTGTCCTGGGCATCCGGGTGGGTCTCACCCAGGCTGGACCACATGGACTCACCCCCGGTCGGTATGCCGCACCGGCTCGCCGTAGCGGTCGGCGGGTACGGAGAACGGATCGCCGAGAGGTACTTGCGCGATCAAGGGCTCGTCGTTCTCGAGCGCAACTGGAGGTGCGAGATCGGCGAGATCGACCTCGTCGCCCGTGACGGGGAGGTCCTCGTCGTTTGCGAGGTCAAGACCCGCCGCGGCACGGCATACGGGTCGCCGGTCGAGGCGATCACGGTGGCCAAGCTCGCCCGTCTGCGCCGGCTCGCCGCGGCGTGGGTGGCGCAACGCGGTGGCGGGTTCGACAATCTGAGGGTCGACGTCGTCGGCGTGTTCCGGCCGCGCTCGGGCCCTTGCGTCGTCGACCATCTGCGGGGGGTGGCCTAGGTGGCGCTCGGCTGTACTCGCGCGGGCGGGCTGCGCGGGGTGGAGGGTTTCGCAGTCGGGGTGGAGGCCGACGTCGCGCCGGGGTTGCCGTCGTTCTCCGTCGTCGGGTTGGCCGACTCGGCATGCGGGCAAGCCCCGGACCGCATCCGGGCCGCCGGGTCCAACTGCGGCCACCCCATCCCCATGCGCCGCATCACCGTCAACCTCTCACCGGCGTCGGAACGCAAGATCGGCAGCCGATTCGACCTCGGCATCGCCGTGGCGGTGCTCGCGGCGGCCGGCGAGATCCCGGTCCACGTGGTCCGTGACGTCGTCCACGTCGGGGAGCTCGGTCTGGACGCGACCGTACGGGCCGTGCCAGGGGTGCTGCCGGTCGTGCTCGCCGCGGTACGGGCCGGTGGGCGCCACGTGGTCGTCCCCGTCGGTAACGCGACCGAGGCGCGGCTCGTCTCCGGTGCCCGGGTGCATCCGGTCGCCCATCTCGCCGAGCTCGTCGAGCGTTATCGGAGGATCGCTCGTGGGCAGCGTCCGGAGCCGATCCCCGAGCCACCCGCACAGAGGGCGCCCGAGCCGCGCTGGCCGGACCTCGCCGACGTCCTGGGCCAACACGAGGCTCGGATGGCATTGGAGGTCGCGGCTGCCGGAAGCCATCATGTGTACCTCGTCGGCCCGCCTGGGGCCGGCAAGTCGATGCTCGCCGAGCGACTGCCCGGCCTGCTCCCGGATCTCGACGACGCGACGGCCTTGGAGGTCACCGCGATCCAGTCGGTCCTCGGCGGGCATCACGGCGTCGACGCGCTTCATCGCCGAGCGCCCTTCGTGGCACCTCACCACGGCGCGTCGATGCCCTCGATCATCGGCGGCGGCAGCGGGTGGGTGACGCCGGGGGCGATCACCGCCGCTCACGGCGGGGTGCTGTTTCTCGACGAGGCGCCGGAGTTCAAGCCCAACGTCATGCAGGCCCTTCGCCAGCCTATGGAGTCCGGCACGGTTCTCGTCGCCCGAGCGACTGGCCGGTACCGATTCCCGTGCCGATTCCAGTTGGTGCTCGCCGCCAACCCTTGCCCTTGCGGACACGCCCACGGCAAGGCCGTCGCCTGTTCGTGCACTCCGCTGCAACGACGCTCCTATGCCGCGCGCTTGGCCGGCCCCATCCTCGACCGGGTAGACCTGCAGGTCCAGGTGCCGGCGCCCTCTCGGGCGGTGCTGGCCGCGGGGCCGGCCGAGACCAGCGCCGTGGTCGCTGCCCGCGTGGCTTCCGCACGCGCTGCTGCCGCCGAGCGATGGCGGGCGCAGGGGGCGATCGTCAATGCGCGAATCGACGGGACTGTGCTGCGAGCAGCACCGTTTCGGCTCCCCCGGGAGTACACCGCCGAGCTCGACCGAGCCGTCGACCGCGGGCAGCTGTCGTTGCGGGGGTATGACCGATGCCTGCGACTCGCATGGTCGGTCGCCGATCTCGCAGGGAGGGCCGCGCCGTCGCGGGCCGACGTGGGGATGGCGCTTGCCCTGCGTCATCGGCCGGCGGTGGCCGCATGAACGGGCGTGACGGCATCAACGGGCGTGACGGCCGGAACGGGACTGACGGCTTAAACGGTCCTGGCACGGTCGCCAGCAGCGTGGCCGCGGCGGAAGGGGCGGCCTGCGACGACGACCTGCTCGCCCGGGTCGCCTGGTCGCGCCTGGCCGAGCCCGGTGACCTCGTGGCCACGGCGCTCGTCGCGAAACTCGGTCCCGTCGAGGCCCTCCGCGCGGTGACCCTCGGCTCGGCGGGGCAGCTCGCCCGCTTCCGCACCAGGCTGCCCGGGCTCGACCCGGGTCGGGATCTTGCCGTGGCCACGCGTTGCGGCGCGACTGTCCTCGGGCCGAGGGACCCGCTCTGGCCCATCGGGGTGGAGGACCTCGAGGCGCCTCCCTTCTGCCTGTACGTCCGGGGGGCTGCCCGGCTCCTGGGCGAGCTGCGCGCGGGCGGTATCGCCGTCGTCGGTGCTCGGGCCAGCACCGCGGACGGTGAGGCCACCGCACTCGACCTGGCCGCGGGGCTCGCCGAGTCCGGGTTCCTCGTCGTCTCGGGAGCGGCATACGGCATCGACGCTGCCGCCCACCAGGGAGCACTGGCGGTGGGACGTCCGACGGTCGCCGTGTTGGCCGGCGGGGTCGAACGCGCCTATCCACCGCGCAACGCCGCACTGATCGCGCGGATCGCCGCCGAAGGCGCCGTCGTCGCCGAGGTCCCTCCGGGCAGCGCCCCGACCCGGACGCGGTTCCTGCAACGCAACCGCCTCATCGCGACGATGACAGCCGGCACCGTCGTCGTCGAGGCGGGACTGCGGTCCGGTTCCTTGAACA
This sequence comes from Dermatophilaceae bacterium, assembly GCA_037045045.1. Classification (GTDB taxonomy): domain Bacteria; phylum Actinomycetota; class Actinomycetes; order Actinomycetales; family Dermatophilaceae; genus Phosphoribacter. The sequence goes on along the minus strand of JBAOHL010000005.1, from coordinate 566,204 downwards.
CCGCCCGGACGGCCGCCGATCATCTGCGCCCAGTCGGCGTGGTGCCCGGGTCGGTCCGTTCGCCGACGTCTGCCGGCTGTCATCAGGCCTGCCGGGACGGGTATGCCGTGCTCGTCACCGACGTCGACGAGGTGCTCGAACTCGTCGGCAGTTACGGCAGGACCGTACCTCGGCGCCGGGGGCCCGAGCGTCCCGATGACACGCTCGATCCGGTATGCCGCGCAGTCCTGGCCGCGCTGCCCTTCCGCCGGGGCCTGGACGTGGGTGCGCTCGCCGTCAACGCTGGGGTGACGGTGCCCGAGGCGATGGCAAGTGTCGGCCGGTTGGAGACGATCGGCTTGGCCGCCCGCACGGACACCGGTTGGCGGCAGGTGCGAGCGGACTCGGCTGACCATCCACCCCGACGGGACCGCTGACGGCTCCACCGGTCCTCGAAAGGCCCGGTGGGGCAGGGGAGGTGTCGGTGTGTGTCGGAACGCCCAGATCTTGCCGCCGAGCAGCGTGCGGGAGCCGCTGAATCCCCATCCCCATTCGCCGGTGCGTCGACGGCCCGGCGTGGCGAGCGCTGCAGCGGCGTCGGTTTTGGCACCGTGGTCGGGTGGACGTCCCCCACGACGATGTGCTCGCGGCGTTCGAGCGCCACCTTCGCGCCGAGCGCGGTCTTTCCGAGCACACCGTGCGCGCCTATCTGACCGACCTGCGCGACCTGGCCGGCTACCTGGTGGCCACGGACGCGACGGTGGAGGCCGCAACACTGGCCGACCTGCGGGGCTGGCTGGCCGGGCAGGCTCGCTCGGGCGCGGCACGATCGTCGGTCGGCCGTCGAGCGGCCGCGGCCCGCACGTTCTTCCGGTGGGCGGCCCAGACCGGTCGAGTCGAGGTCGACCCCTCGCTGCGCCTCACCGCCCCGCGCCGGAATCGAACCCTGCCCGGAGTGCTGAAGGCGGGCGAGGCCGGAGCCCTCATGGACGTCGCGTCCATGGCCAGCGACGATGGGGATCCGCTCTCGACGCGCGACCGCGCGGTCGTCGAGCTGCTCTACGCCAGCGGGATCCGGGTGTCCGAACTGGTCGGGGTCGACATCGACGACCTCGACCTGCCGGGCGCGCTAGTGCGCGTCATGGGCAAGGGCGGCAAACAGCGGACGGTGCCGTTCGGTGCCCCGGCGCGCACGGCGCTGCAGGAATGGCTGGCTCGGCGCCCCGAGGTGGTCGTCGTCGACAGCGGCCCGGCGCTGTTCCTGGGTCGTCGAGGGCGGCGGGTCGACGTGCGGCAGGTCCGCACTGTCGTGCACCGGCTCCTCGGCCACGTCGACGGCGCGCCCGATCTGGGCCCGCACGGCCTGCGCCATTCGGCCGCCACCCACCTGCTCGACGGGGGCGCGGACCTGCGCGTGGTCCAGGAGTTGCTCGGCCACGCGAGCTTGGCGACCACCCAGATCTACACGCACGTGTCCAGCGAGCGGTTGAGACGCTCGTACGAACAGGCTCACCCCCGAGCCTGAAAGGCGTCTGTCGGGGCGACCGCGCCTCGGACCAAACAGGTCAGGCCATCGGGAGCAGCACCACCCGCCCGGCAACGAACCACAGCGGATCCAGGTAGGTCTCGGCGCGAATCACCCCCCAGTGCAGGCAGGACAGGGGAGCGCAGTGGCCGACACCGACCCCGGCTACGTCGAGTGTGGCGATCGGTTGCCCCCGGTGGATCACCGCGCCCACCTCGACCAGGGCACTGACGGGCTCGAAGGTCGAGCGCAGCCCGCCCGAGTGGCCTACGACGAGGACGCCCCGATCGACGAGCACTCCGGCGAAGGTCACCACGCCGTCGGCGGGAGCGACGACGACGGCTCCGGTCGGGGTGCCGAGGTCGACGCCGCGATGGCCCGAACCCCAGCGCTGGGCGGGCGGATCGAACCGATGCACCACGGCGTACGGTGGCGCCAGCGGCCAGAGCCAGGCTCCGGCCGGGGTTGCCGCTGGACGCTGCGCCGCCGCGCCGATACCGCCGGTGGTGGTCGGTGCCGGCGGGCCCTCGGCAACAGTCCTCGGTGTGGGTAACGCAGGCACCGAGTCGGCCCCGGGCGCGGACAGCCACGAGTCCGACGCCGGCAGTGCCGCACCGGTCCCGATCGAGATCACCATGCTGAGCAGGACCGACGTGGTCCACGACGCCGTCATGGCACGACTCTGATCGAGCGTGCCGACAGGCGCAGCACCCATCGATCGTGTTGGGGACGACGTGACGTCGGTCCAGCGGGTGTGGATGTTGTGCTCAGGCCGAGTTTCCCGCCGTGGTCGTGGGCCGCCGGCCGCTGCGTCGCGGCTCGCCCGCACCGCTCAGCCGCGTAGCCGGGCCAACCGGGAGGCCGCCTCGATGAGCACCTCGTCGCGTTTGCAGAAGGCGAACCGCACGAGCGTCCGGGCCGCCTCGGGGTCGTCGTGGAACACCGACACGGGCACCCCGACGACACCCGCGAGCGAGGGCATCGCCCGACAGAACTCCATGGCGTCCTGCGCCCCGAGCGCCGCCGCGTCGGCGATGACGAAATACGTCCCGGCGGGCACCGAGATCGGTAACCCCGCCGCCGTGAGCGCCTCGCACAACAGGTCCCGCTTGGCCTGCAACGACGCCGCGAGAGCGGCATACACGTCCTCGCCCAACCCGAGGGCCACGGCGACCGCGGGCTGGAACGGTCCCGACGCGACATAGGTGAGGAACTGCTTGACGGTCCGCGCCGCCCGGACGACCTGCGCCGGTCCGACGATCCACCCGACCTTCCACCCCGTCGCCGAGAACGTCTTACCGCCCGAGGAGATCGTGACGGTCCGATCCCACATCCCCGGCAGCGTCGCCATGGGCACATGCCGGCGCCGGTCGAACACGATGTGTTCGTAGACCTCGTCGGTGACCACCCATGCGTCGAACTCGCGCGCGAGTGAGGCGACGAGCTCGAGCTCGGCAGCCGTGAACACCTTGCCCGTGGGGTTGTGCGGGCTGTTGAGCAGCACGAGGCGGGTTCGTGGCGAGAACGCCGCTCGCAGCGACGCCTCGTCGACGGCGAAGTCGGGGAACCGCAGCACCGAGGTGCGCCGGACCGCGCCCGCGAGGGCGACCGTCGCGGCATACGAGTCGTAGTACGGCTCGAACATGACGACCTCGTCGCCCGGTTCGCACAGCGCGAGGACGACCGCCGCGATGGCCTCGGTGGCCCCCGCGGTGACGAGGACCTCCCGCGCCGGGTCGACGGTCAGCCCGTAGAAGCGGTGCTGATGCGCGGCCACCGCCTCGAGCAGCTCGGGCACGCCGGGGCCGGGCGGGTACTGGTTGCGACCACCCCGGATCGCCTCGACGGCCGCGTCGAGCATGGGCGTCGGCCCGTCGACGTCGGGGAAGCCCTGCCCGAGGTTGATTGCGCCGGTGCGCACGGCCAGCGTCGACATCTCGGCGAAGATCGTCGTGCCGAAGTCGCGCATCCTCGCCACCAGAGGGTCGTCCATGCGCCCCACCGTAGGCCGTGCCCGTGGCCTACGGTGTCCCCCATGGAGGGCACGGCGATTCAGGACACCTATCCCGACGAAGCGGCGGTGTGTTACGGCTGCGGTCGGCTCAACGACCACGGCCTACACCTGCGGACCCTGTGGGACGGCGAGGAGACGGTCACCGTCTACCAGCCGCGACCGGAACAGACCGGCTGGCCCGGTGGCGTCTACGGCGGGCTGCTCGCCTCGATCGTCGACTGCGCGAGCATGGGCACGGCCGCCGCGGCGGTCTACCGGGCCGAGGGCCGCGAGATGGGCTCGGCGCCCGACCTGCGCTTCGCCACCGCCTCCCTGACCGTCGACTACGTCGCGCCGACTCCGATGGGCCCGCCACTGCACGTGCGGTGCCGACCGGTGGAGATCTCCGGGCGAAAGGTCCTCGTCGAGGCCGCGGTCTGGGCCGGCGACGCCGTCACCGTGCGCGGTCGGGTCCTCGGCGTGCGACCTCGATACGCGGGCGAGTAGCGGCGGCAGCGAGCGCCGACGGCTCGGGGCCGCCCGCCGCTGAGCGAGCTCTGCGGCGTGGGGTGTGTTCCCGGATGCCCGATTACCGGGATGGCCGAGGCATCTCGTAGACTTCTCCGCGGCCTTCGGGCCTCAATTCGCGCGTCTTCTCGCCGGTCGACCTGCTTGCGGCGACACCGGGGCGCACCGCGGCAGTCCTGGGCGACCGGGCGGGGTGCGTACGCAGACGCCAGGCAGGTATGCCGGCCCGTCACCTGACGGGACCACCCGGCATACCGACGAGAACTGTCGACGTCACAGGAAGGACACGGCATGGCCGTTGTCACCATGCGCCAGCTCCTCGAGAGCGGCGTGCACTTCGGGCACCAGACCCGCCGATGGAACCCCAAGATGAAGCGCTTCATCATGACCGAGCGCAACGGCATCTACATCATCGACTTGCAGCAGTCGCTGACCTACATCAACGACGCCTACGAGTTCGTCAGGGAGACCGTGGCTCGCGGCGGCAGCATCCTGTTCGTCGGGACGAAGAAGCAGGCCCAGGAGCCGGTGGCCGAGCAGGCCACCCGGGTGGGCATGCCCTACGTCAACCAGCGCTGGCTCGGCGGGATGCTGACGAACTTCACGACCATCTCCAAACGGTTGACCCGGCTCAAGGAGCTCGAGGAGATCGACTTCGACGACGTGGCCGGCTCGGGTCACACGAAGAAGGAACTGCTCATCCTCAAGCGGGAGAAGGACAAGCTCGAGAAGACGCTCGGCGGCATCCGGTCGATGTCCCGCGTGCCCTCCGCCGTCTGGATCGTCGACACGAAGAAGGAACACCTGGCCGTCGATGAGGCCCGCAAGCTCGGCCTGCCGGTTATCGCCATCCTCGACACGAACTGCGACCCCGACGAGGTCGACTACAAGATCCCCGGCAACGACGACGCGATCCGCTCGGTCACCCTGTTGACCCGAGTCGTCGCCGACGCTGTCGCGGACGGGCTCATCGCCCGCGCTGCCGCCCGGTCGGGTGCGGCCGAAGGCGGAGTCGCCGCCGACGAGCCGCTGGCCGAGTGGGAACGCGAGCTGTACGCCGAGGGCGCCGCGACCGCGGCGCCGGCCCCGGTCGAAGCGGAGGCCGCAGCCGAGGCGGAGGCCCCGGTCGAAGCGGAGGCCCCGGTCGAGTCGCAAGCCGCCGAGCCGGAGGCCACTGCCGAGCCGGAGGCCACTGCCGAGCCGGAGGCCACTGCCCAGCCGCAGCCCGCCGTCGAGGTCGACGCTGCCGACGAACTGCAGGTCCCCGTTGCCGCCGATGCCGCTGTGGACCCGTCGCTCGCCGGCGAACCCGAGGCTGCGGCCGACGACGCGGAGTCGACCCCGCAGGCCTGACCGGCCGGCATACAGCTCGAATCACCCTCGTACGCAACGAAAGAGACGACATGGCAAGCTTTACCGCCGCCGACATCAAGACGCTGCGCGAGCAGACCGCCGCCGGCATGCTCGACGTCAAGCGAGCTCTCGAAGAGGCCGACGGCGACATGGCCAAGGCCGCGGAGATCCTGCGGGTCAAGGGCCTCAAGGGCGTGACCAAGCGCGAGGGGCGCTCGGCGAGCAACGGCTTGGTCGCCGCCCTCGCGAAGGACGGCGTCGGCACCCTCGTCGAGGTCAACTGCGAGACCGACTTCGTCGCCAAGGGCGAGCGGTTCGTCGCCCTGTCCGATGCCGTGCTCGCTCAGGCCGTCGCCACCGAGGCCACCGACGCGGAGGCGCTGCTCGCCAGCACCTTGCGCGACGGACGCACGGTCAAGGACCTGCTCGAGGAGGGCAACGCCGCCACCGGAGAGAAGATCGAGGTCCGCCGGGTGGCGCGCCTCGAGGGCGAGCACGTCGTCGCCTACCTGCACCGCACGAGCAAAGACCTCCCGCCGCAGATCGGCGTGCTCGTCGCGACCACGGGCGGGGACGAGGCCGTCGCACGCGACGTCGCCATGCACGTCGCGGCGTTCTCGCCGACCGTGCTCCAGCGCGAGCAGGTCCCGGCCGAAACGGTCGAGAACGAGCGGCGTTTGGCCGAGGCCACCTCGCGCGAGGAGGGCAAGCCCGAGGCTGCCCTGCCGAGGATCGTCGAGGGCCGGCTCAACGGGTTCTTCAAGGAGAACGTCCTGCTCGAGCAGGCCTTCGCCAAGGACCAGAAGAAGTCGGTGGCCCAGATCCTGAAGGAGGCCGGGGCAACGGTCACCGGTTTCAGCCGGTTCCGGGTCGGCACCTGACCGCCCGGTCCCGTTGAGACCGTCGGTCCGGACCTGACCGTCGGGTCGGACCTCACCCCGGCGCGTCGACGCTGCCGCCACCCCCCGCGGCCGCGTTGCGCTACGCCCTCACGCGCCCGCGCCAGCCCCCGGACTGTGGAAAGATCGACGCACCGCCCGCCGTCCTAAGGAACGCCGATGACGCCGCCCGAACAGGCGCAGATCCCGCAGCACCCGGCCTATCGGCGGGTCATGCTCAAGCTCTCCGGCGAGGTCTTCGGTGGCGGCGAGGTCGGGCTCGACCCGGTGGTCGTCCACGCGGTCGCCGACCAGATCGCCGCCGCGGTGAGCAGTGACGTCCAGGTCGCCATCGTCGTCGGTGGCGGCAACTTCTTCCGCGGCGAGGAGCTCCAACAGAAGGGGATGGACCGCGCCCGGGCCGACTACATGGGCATGCTCGGCACGGTGATGAACTGCCTGGCGCTGCAGGACTTCCTCGAACAGGTCGGGATCGACACCCGGGTCCAGACCGCGATCACCATGGGTCAGGTCGCCGAGGCCTACATCCCCCGACGCGCGATCCGCCACCTGGAAAAGGGCCGTGTCGTCATCTTCGGGGCGGGTGCCGGTATGCCGTTCTTCTCCACCGATACGGTCAGCGCGCAGCGGGCCCTGGAAACGCACTGCGACCGGCTGCTCATCGCCAAGAGCGGGGTGGACGGCATCTACACCGCCGACCCCAAGATCGACCCGGCGGCGACGAAGATCGAATCGCTGACCTTCGACGAGGCGCTGGCCAGTGGGCTGAAGATCCTCGACGCGGCGGCCTTCTCGCTCTGCCAGGACAACCGGCTGCCGATGCTCGTCTTCGGCATGGAGGGCGAGGGCAACATCACCCGGGCCTTGCGGGGTGAGAGGATCGGCACACTGGTCACGGTGGCCTGACCGCGACCGACAGACCCGTGCCCGAGTGCCTCGGCCCCGCCGCGAAGGAAGACGTGGACAGCGATGATCGATGAGACCCTCTTCGAGGCCGAGGAGAAGATGGAGAAGGCCGTCGAGGTCGCCAAGGAGGACTTCGCCGGCATCCGCACCGGTCGGGCCAACCCAGGGATGTTCAACAGGCTGCTCGTCGACTATTACGGCGCGCCGACGCCGCTGCAGCAACTCGCGTCGTTCACCACCCCGGAGGCGCGCACCATCCTCATCAAGCCCTTCGACGCCACGTCGTTGCGCGCCATCGAGAAGACGATTCGCGACTCCGACCTCGGTGTCAACCCGAGCAACGACGGGGTGGTCATCCGGTGCGTCCTGCCGGTGCTCACCGAGGAACGCCGCCGCGACTACATCAAGCTCGCCCACCACAAGGCCGAGGAAGCGCGGGTCTCGATCCGCAACATCCGTCGCCGGGCCAAGACCGACCTGGAGCACCTCATCCGCGACGGCGAGGTCGGCGAGGACGACGGCGTCCGCGCGGAGAAGGAGCTCGAGGTGCTGACGAAGAAGTACGTCGAGACCGTCGACCACCTGCTCAAGGGCAAGGAATCCGAGCTGCTCGAGGTCTGAGGGAATCCATGACCGCCGCCGACCGGGACCCCGCAGTCTCCTCCGCGGACATCTCCGAGGAGGTGTTCGGCGTCGGGACCCCGGTCGCGACCCCCGGACCACCTCCGGCGTCCACCTCGCGTGCCGGGCGCAACCTGCCCATGGCGATCGGTGTGGGGCTGTTGCTCGGCCTGTTCATCGTGCTGAGCCTGTTCTGGCACAAGGAACTGTTCGTCGTCGTCGCGACCACCGCGGTGTGTATCGGTGTCTGGGAGCTGACCCGGGCGGTCGGTCGGCTCGGTCTGCACCCGCCGCTCGTGCCGCTGGTCCTCGGCACGATGGCCATGCTCGTCGTCGCGTTCGTCTCCGGCAGCGAGGCGCTGCTCGTCGTCTTCGGGCTCACCTGTGTCGCCGTCCTGTTGTGGCGCGGCTCGGACGCGGCGAAGGGGGCCGCCGGCGACGTGGCGTCCGGGTTGTTCCTCGCGGCATACCCGGGGTTGTTGGCGGGCTTCTCGATGCTGCTGCTCGCACCGTCGGACGGCGCCTGGCGCGAGTTCACCTTCCTGGCCGTCACGGTGGCCAGCGACATCGGCGGGTATGCCGTGGGGGTCAACTTCGGGCGCCGGCCCATCGCCCCACGGATCAGCCCGAAGAAGTCCTGGGAGGGCTTCGTCGGCTCGGTGCTCTCGTGCATGATCGTCGGCACGGGGTGCGTGCGGTTCATCCTCGACGGTCCGTGGTGGGTCGGGCCCGTGCTCGGTGTCGCCGTGGCCGCATCGGGCACGGTCGGCGACCTGGCCGAGTCGGCAATCAAGCGCGACGTGGGGATTAAAGATGCCTCGGGGATCTTGCCCGGCCACGGCGGGCTCATGGACCGGCTCGACTCGTTGGTCCTCACCGCCCCGGTGACGTGGATGATGCTGGCTGCCTTTGTCGCGGTGCGCTGAGCGGCCATGACCGAGCTATCGCTCGATCCGGGCGCCCGTCGCTCGCCCCGCACCCCGCCCCACCTGGCGGACCTCACCATGGCGCAGCGGCGCGACGCCGTAAGGCAGCTCGGCCACCCGGCATACCGCGCGGGCCAGCTGTCCACGCACTACTTCGGCAGGCTCGTCGCCGACCCGGAGGACATGACCGACCTGCCCGCCAAGGTGCGCCCGACGCTCGTCGGCGCGCTCCTGCCGACCTTGCTCACCACGGCCGGTGAGCGGGTCGCCGACGGGGGGCGGACGGTGAAGGCCGTCTGGCGGTTGCACGACGGTGCGCTCGTCGAGTCGGTGCTCATGCGCTACCCCGACCGGGTCACCGTGTGCGTGTCGAGCCAGGCCGGGTGCGGGATGGCCTGCCCGTTCTGCGCGACCGGGCAGGGTGGCCTGACCCGCAACCTGTCCGCGGCCGAGATCGTCGAGCAGGTCGTGCTGGCCGCCCGTGTGGTCCGCGGCGGGCAGTTGCCCGGCGGCACCGCGGACGATGACGCGGCACCCTTGCGGGTCTCCAACGTCGTCTTCATGGGGATGGGGGAGCCGCTGGCGAACTACGCCCGAGTGGTTGCCGCGTTGCGCCGGCTCACCGAGCCGGTCCCCGACGGTCTCGGGATGTCGGCACGCGGCATCGTCGTCTCCACCGTCGGTCTCGTCCCGGCCATCGACCGGCTGGCCGCCGAGGCACTGCCGGTCACTCTCGCCCTGTCGCTGCATGCCCCCGACGACGAACTGCGCGACGAACTCGTCCCGGTGAACACGCGCTGGCGGGTCGCCGAGGCGCTCGACGCGGCCCGGCGGTATGCCGCGACGACCGGGCGGCGGGTGTCGGTGGAGTATGCCCTCATTCGCGACGTCAACGACCAAGCCTGGCGGGCCGACCTGCTCGGCGAGCTGCTCACAGCCCGTGGCCGTGGCTGGGTGCATGTCAATCCGATCCCGCTCAACCCCACACCGGGATCGCGGTGGACGGCCTCGCGCCCGCAGGTCGAGCGCGAGTTCGTCGCGCGGCTGCGCCGGCACGGCATACCGACGACGGTTCGCGACACCCGAGGGCGCGACATCGACGGCGCCTGCGGGCAACTGGCCGCCTCGACCGTCTGACGTGACGGGGTTCACAGGCAACCTCAGGTGCCGCTCGGGCGACTTCACGGTGAGACCGGGACCGGGCAGGAGGTAGCGATGCACGCCGCCGTGGTGCCGCGGGCGAGCGGGATCGACGTGGCCGCGCTGTACGCCGGGCATTGGCGGACCATGGTGCGCCTGGCGGTCCTGCTCGTCGACGATCTGCCGACGGCCGAGGACGTCGTCCAGGAGGCGTTCGTCTCGCTCTACCGTCGCCGCGACGCGGTCCGGGCGCCCGAGGCGGCCCTCGCGTACGTTCGCGCAGCGGTGGTCAACGGCGCTCGCTCCTCGTTGCGCCATCGCGGCGTCGTGCGGCGCAAGCTGCCGCTCGTCGTCGCCGGCACTGTCGAGGAACGCGACGAGATGGCCGCGGTCGACGGGGACGACGCGATGATCCAGGCGTTGGCGACGCTGCCTCCCCGGATGCGGGAGGTGCTCGTCCTGAGGTACTGGCTGGACCTCACCGAGGCCCAGACCGCCGACGCCTTGGGGATCTCGCCCGGGTCGGTGAAGTCGGCGGCCAGTAGGGGGATCGGCCGGTTGCGCGAACGGATCGGAGGTGGGTCATGACCGAGCCCACGACGGACCTCGAGACCCGGTTGCGCGCCGCGCTGGACGCCCGGGCCCGCCGGGACGTGCCGTCGAGTCGGACACCTCCGCCCGTCGACTGGTCAGCCCACGGGGCCTCCGAGGACGGTCGATCCCACCGGCCCCGCGGGACATGGTGGACACCGGCCGCAGCAGTGGCCGCGGTCCTGCTCGCCCTCGCGGGCGCCATGGTCGGCATCAACCGCCTCGCTGTCGCTCCGGCCTCGCCGACCTTCGGGTCCACGCCGTCCCCGACGGTGACGCTTCCCCCTGACCTTGCCGATCCAGGGTGGACCACGGCGCTGCTGCGCTCGGGCGCCACCGTGCCGGTGCCGTCGACCTGGACGTCGAGTCCGCCACCGCCCGACTACCCCACGGAGGATGCCCTATGCCTGGGACCGGTGAGCGCCCCGTGCGCGATCGTCGTGGCCCGGTTGGACCCGGCCCGAGGTGCGACCGTCGAGAACGACTGGGGCGTGGACGGCGACCCCGGTTACTGCCCGGCGGGCACCGGTCGACGCGTCCTCGGCCAGGCGGCGGCGGCGCAACTCAGCGGGCGACCTGCCGAGCTGCGGACGTTCACGTGGACCTGCCCGGACCGCACCGTCCAGCTCGTCCAGTACGTCGTGCCGACCGTGCCCGCATTCGTCGTGCACAGCGACCGGCTCGAGCTGCCGCAGGTGGCCGCCGCGTTCGAGCGGATCGTCCGGTCTGCGGTCCTGCCCGACCAGAGCGCCCCCCTGCGGATCTACGACCAGGGCCGGGTCCAGAGCATCGTCGCCGCCGGCGACGGCTACGACCTCAGGCTCACCCGCTACGTCGGCGGCTACGTCAACGACTGGGTTCCCACGACGACGACGACGACCTACCACCTGCCTGCGTCTGTCCTGTCGGCAGTGAACGGCCTTCCGTGGCAAAACCTCGCGCGCTCGCAGGTCGTCCTTCGCACGGACGGCACCCGGGTCACCCACCTCGTCGTCCCCGGCGGCTGACCAGGCGTCCGTGCCCGCATCAGCCTCGGCCGCGACAGCGGTAGGGTCCGTATGCCGTGCCGCAGGACCGCGGCCGTCCGGCACCCGGCATCCGGGAGGGACCTTCGTGCGCGCACTCGCCAAGACCACTGCGGGCCCCGGGCTGTCCCTCGTCGACGTGCCCGAGCCGGCGTGCGGGCCGGCCGACGTCAAGGTCCGCGTGCTGCGCGCCGGGCTCTGCGGCACCGACCTGCACGTGCAGCAGTGGGACGACTGGGCGGCCAGCACGGTCCTGCCACCCATGGTCATCGGGCACGAGTTCTACGGCGAGGTCGTGCAGGTCGGCGACGAGGTGTCTGGTGCCGCGGCGGTCACCGTGGGGGATCGGGTATCCGGCGAAGGGCACATCGTCTGCGGGCACTGCCGCAACTGCCGGGCCGGCCGGCGGCACGTGTGCATCAACACCGTCGGGGTCGGCGTCAACCGGGACGGCGCGTTCGCCGACTACGTCGTCGTGCCGGCGGGCAACGTGTGGGTGCAGCCGCGCGACCTCGACCCGGATCTCGGCGCGATCTTCGACCCGCTCGGCAACGCCACCCACACCGCCTTGCAGTGGCCGCTGGTCGGCGAGGACGTCCTCATCACCGGTGCCGGGCCGATCGGCATCATGGCGGCGGCGATCGCCAGACATGCCGGCGCCAAGAACGTCGTCGTCACCGACGTCAGCGACTACCGGCTCGAGCTGGCGCGGGCCGCCGGAGCCGACCTCGTCGTCAATGTCGCGCAGACCCGGATCCGACAGGCCCAGGCCGACCTCGGGATGCGGGAGGGCTTCGACGTCGGATTGGAGATGTCCGGGGCGCCCTCGGCTGTGCAGGAGTTGCTCGACAACCTCAACCACGGGGGCAAGGTCGCCCTGCTCGGGCTTCCGAAGGACCCGTTTCCCATCGACTGGGGCCGGGTCATCACTCACATGGTCACCATCAAGGGCATCTACGGGCGCGAGATGTTCGAGACCTGGTACCTCATGTCCTCGATGCTCGCCACGTCGGCGGCTTTCACCGCCGCGGTGTCCTCGGTCATCACCCACCGGCTGCCCGCCGAGGATTGGGCCGATGCGTTCGACGTCGCGAGATCCGGCGAGTGCGGCAAGGTCGTCCTCGACTGGTCCTGACGAAACCCCCGTCGGCGCTCGACGCGGGCGGTTACAGTGCGCGTGTGCTGGACCGCGCCCGTGTCGCCGACGCCGCGTTGCGTGCTGCGTGCCGCCCCGTTCCGGGCGCGCTCACGCACGCCGACGTCGACCGTCTCGCGGACCTGCCACCGGGCACGACGGCGGAAGAGTTCCCGACCGAGGCCGACCTCGTCGACCTCGTCACGAACGGGCTGCTCGCCCACGATGTCGGCGTGTGGGCCGCGGCCGGGGCGGCGCTGCCGGCCTCGATCGAGGACTTCGTCGCGCGGCTGGTGACGTTCACCGAGGCCCTCGAGAAGCAGCCCGAGCAATGGCTCGCCGGGGTGCGCCTGGCCCTCGATCACGGTCCTCTCCTCGAAGGCCGCTACGACGCGGTGTGCGACGGGCTCACCGTCATGCTCGCCGCGCTGGGGGTTTCCCAGGCGGGCGGCCGCGCCCGGATCATCATGGCGCTCATCGAGGGGGTGATCGTGCACGGCCTCACCGTCAAGCGGGCGGATCCGCTCGCGCGACAGACCCTCGCGGACGCCTTCCGACGAATCCTCTCCTGAGGGAGCACGCGTCGCGCCCGGCGTCGCGAACGGCATACCGTAGGGCGCGCTCGGGTTACGCAGCAGGCACCGAAGGAGTCGCCCGTGTACGGGTCCGTCAAAGACGAGTTGTCGGCCACGCTCGCGCAGATCCGCGATGCCGGGTTGTACAAGTCCGAGCGCGAGCTGACCACGCCGCAGTCCGCGCACGTGTGGACGCGCAAGCGGGAGGCGCGAAACTTCTGCGCGAACAACTACCTCGGGCTGGCCGACCATCCCGACGTCGTCGCGGCGGCCAAGGGAGCCCTCGACCAGTGGGGGTTCGGGATGGCCTCGGTGCGGTTCATCTGCGGCACCCAGGCCCAGCACACCGAGCTGGAGCGTCGCCTCAGCGCCTTCCTCGGCACCGAGGCGACGATCCTCTACTCCTCGTGCTTCGACGCCAACGGCGGGGTCTTCGAAGTGCTCACCGACGAGCGGGACGCCATCGTCTCCGACGAGCTCAACCACGCCTCGATCATCGACGGGATCCGGTTGTCCAAGGCGGCGCGCTACCGCTACCGCAACGCCGACCTCGCCGACCTGCGTCGGCAACTCGACACGGCCCGAGCGGCCGGGGCCCGCCGGGTGCTCGTCGTCACCGACGGGGTGTTCTCGATGGACGGGTCGTTCGCCCCGCTGCCCGGCATCTGCGACCTCGCCGACGAGTATGCCGCGATGGTGCTCGTCGACGACTCCCACGCCGTGGGTTTCGTCGGCGAGGGTGGCCGGGGCACGCCCGAGTTGTTCGGCGTGAGCGAGCGGGTCGACATCACCACCGGCACGCTGGGCAAGGCTCTCGGCGGCGCGTCCGGCGGCTACGTCAGCTCGCACCAGGAGGTCGTCGACCTGCTGCGGCAGCGTTCCCGGCCGTACCTGTTCTCCAACTCCGTGGCCCCGGCGGTCGTGGCCGGCTCGATCGCCGCGCTCGACCTCGTCGCCGGGTCCGGCGATGCCCGGCGGATCCTTGCCGAGAACACCACCCTGTTCCGGGAGCTCATGGGCCGGGCGGGCTTCGACGTGCTGCCGGGCAGTCACCCCATCACGCCCGTGATGTTCCCGGGGGCCGACGGTGCCCGGCAGGCGACTCAGATCGCCGACCACATGCTCGAACACGGCGTGTACGTCATCGCCTTCTCCTACCCCGTGGTGCCCCAGGGCAAGGCGCGGATCCGAGTGCAGCTGTCCGCGGCGCACACCGAGGACGACGTCCGGGCGTGCGTCGAGGCGTTCGTCGGCGCGCGGGCCGCGGTGGGCTGAGCGAGAGCTACCGGTGGTTGCGGCCGCGATCGCCGCCGCGGGTGAGCAGGGTCAGCGCCTCCTCGACGGTGTCGACGAGCGCGACCGCCGTGGCCATCCGGCGCCCTTGCGCCAGCGCGGCCAGCGCCGGCCACGCCGGCAGCTCCCGCTGCCAGTACTTGCGGCCGACGAGGACGAGGGCAGCACCCTGCGCGTCGCGCTCGTAGAACTGGCGGGTCGCCGCCTGGAACACCTCCTGGACGGTCCCGGCCCGGCCAGGCAGCACGGCGATGCCGCCGGTACAGCGGGCCACGAGGCCGTCCTCGCGCAGCGCGTTGGAGAAGTACTTCGCCACCAGTTCGGCGAAGACGTTGGGCGGCTCGTGTCCGTAGAACCACGTCGGGACGCCGACCGAGCGCAGCCGCTCGCCGCCGGGAGTTTTCGCCAGATCGGCGCGCACGGCAAGTCCCAGTCTGGCCCAGGCCGCGACGTCGTCCCCGTATTCCGCGACCTTTGCGAGGTGCGTCAAGGCTCGCTCCAGCGCCGGGGCGGCCCCGGCCACGGCCCCGAGGTTCGCCGCTTCCATCGCCCCCGGCCCACCGCCGGTCGCGACGACACAGCCTTCCCGCGCCAGGCCGAAACCCAGCCGGGCGGCCGCGGCATACCCGCGGGAATCGCGGGCCAACTCGTGCCCGCCCATGACGCCGACGACGACCCGTCCCGCGAGCGCCTCGTCGAGCGCGCCGGCGATGGACTCGTCGTGGATGGCGCGCAACAACGTCGCGTAGGGGTCCTGGCCCGCCCGTTGGTCACGCGTCCACTCGTAGGCTCGGGCGTCCGGCGTGCCGGGATAACCCTTCGGCCCGTCGAGACCGGCATACAACTCGTCGGGGGTGTAGAGCGTCGACCGGTAGACGTCGACCGGGGTGCGGGGGTCGGCCGGGAAGACGATCGCGCCGTGCCGGGTGAGGTGCGCGGCCAGCGCCGGGGTCAACCGCCCGCCGAGGACGACGAGGTCGGTGAGGTCGGTCCGGGCGAGCAACTCCGATTCCAGCGGTCTCAGGTCGAGATCCTCCACGCG
The DNA here is from genome assembly GCA_037045045.1 of Dermatophilaceae bacterium. GTDB lineage: Bacteria > Actinomycetota > Actinomycetes > Actinomycetales > Dermatophilaceae > Phosphoribacter. The sequence continues at coordinate 550,673 of JBAOHL010000005.1, read as the reverse complement.
GACGCCCCGCAACGGATGCCGGTCGGCGAGAACCGCGCGCAGCGTCGCCAGCCGGTCGATCTCCACGAGCGCATGGTCCCACGGTGGCGAAGGAGCCAGCCAGCGACCGCTCGGCGCGGCCGGGTGCGGCCCCGGCGCACCTGTCGGGACACGGGTGGCGGACGGCGGCAGACCTTGGCAGTCTGTGCCCTTATGAGCGAACAGACCGGGGCATACAGGCGGATCTACCAGGAGAGCATCGAGTCGCCCGACGCGTTCTGGGCCGAGGCCGCCAAGGACATCGACTGGATCACGCCGCCGCAGCGGGTGCTCGATTCGAGCCGGCCGCCGTTCTACCGATGGTTCCCGGGAGCCACCCTCAACACGTGCTACAACGCCCTCGACCGGCACGTCGCCGGGGGCCGCGCCGACCAGGCCGCGATCCACTACGACTCGCCGGTGACCGGAACGAAACGCACCTACACCTACGCCGAGGTCCTCGAGCAGGTGCGACGCCTGGCCGGCGCGCTCGTCGGTGCCGGAGTCTCGGCCGGCGACCGGGTCGTCATCTACATGCCGATGGTCCCCGAGGCCGTCTTCGGGATGCTTGCGTGCGCCCGGATCGGCGCGGTCCACTCGGTGGTGTTCGGCGGGTTCGCGCCACAGGAGCTCGCTGCGCGCATCGACGACGCCCAGCCGAAGGTCATCCTGTCGGCCTCGTGTGGCATCGAGCCGGGCCGCGTCGTGCCCTACAAGCCGTTCCTCGACGAGGCTATCGAGCGCTCCGAGCACAAGCCCGAACAGGTCGTCATGCTCCAGCGGGAGCAGACCCAGGCGGCCATGGGCCCGCGGGACGTCGACTGGTCGACGTTCATCTCCTCGCCGGCGGCCGAGGCCGGTGCCGACTGCGTCGAGGTCGAGGCGACCGACCCGCTCTACATCCTCTACACCTCGGGCACGACCGGTAAGCCCAAGGGCATCTACCGCGACAACGGCGGGCACGCCGTCGCGTTGCGCTGGTCGATGCGCAACATCTACGGCGTCGAACCGGGCGACACGTGGTTCACCGCCAGCGACGTCGGCTGGGTGGTCGGCCACTCGTACATCGTCTACGCGCCGCTGTTGACCGGAGCGAGCACGGTGCTTTACGAGGGCAAGCCGGTCGGCACCCCCGACGCCGGGGCGTTCTGGCGGATCATCTCCGAGTACGGCGCGGTGGCGATGTTCACCGCCCCGACGGCGTTCCGGGCCATCAAGCGCGAGGACCCCACCGGTGCGCACGTCGGGGGTTACGACCTGTCCGGCCTGCGGACGGTGTTCCTCGCCGGCGAGCGACTCGACCCCGACACCTACCACTGGGCCACCGACACCCTGGGCGTCCCGGTCATCGACAACTGGTGGCAGACCGAGACCGGTTGGCCCATCGCCGCCAACCCGCGGGGCCTGGAGCCGCTGCCGATCAAGGCCGGCTCCCCGTCGGTCTGCGTGCCCGGGTATGCCGTGCACGTGCTGGACCCCGAGGGCAAGCCGGTGCCGGCAGACACCGAGGGTGCGATTTGCATCAAGCTGCCGATGCCCCCGGGAACGCTGCCGACCCTGTGGAACGACGACGCGCGATATGTCGCCTCGTACTTGTCGGCGTTCGAGGGCTACTACCTCACCGGCGACGGCGGCTACCTCGACGGCGACGGCTACCTCTACGTCATGGGCCGCACCGACGACGTGCTCAACGTCGCCGGTCACCGACTGTCGACCGGCTCGATCGAGGCCGCGCTCGCCGGGCACCCCGCGGTTGCCGAGTGCGCGGTCATCGGCGTCCACGACGAGCTCAAGGGCCAGCTGCCCCGCGCGCTCGTCGTGCCCAAGGCCGGGATCGACGTCGCAACCGACGGCGAGCGGATCAAGAAGGAGCTCGTCGACCGGGTCCGCGCCGAGGTCGGCGCCGTGGCCGCGCTCCGTCAGGTCGACATCGTCACCGCACTGCCCAAGACCCGTTCGGGCAAGATCCTGCGCAAGACGATGCGCGAGATCGCCGACGGGCAGCACCCGGCCGTGCCGGCGACGATCGAGGACGCCTCGGTGCTCACCACCTTGGAACCGGTCCTGCGCCCCCACGACGCGGGCTGACTCGAGACCGTCGGGGACAATGCCACCGTGTCCCCGATGAGCCGCTCCGCTCGCCAGGCGCTGCAACTAGGCCTTGTCGCGCTCGTTGCCGTGCTGCTGGTCGGGGCCTACCTCCTCTCGCGGGGCAATGGGACGGCGACCGATCCGGTGGCCCGCCCGGGCGAGAGCACGTCGGCCACGCCCACTCCGGGGTCCACGGGCCGGACCGATCCACGCAGCGGTCTGCCGTGGGTCGACGAAACGGCCCTGCCGGTGCAGGCCCGCCAAACCCTGGCCCTGATGCGTAAGGGCGGGCCCTACCCGTACCCGCGCAGCGACGATCAGCTGTTCGGCAACCGGGAGGGGCTGTTGCCGGCCCAAGCCAGTGGCTACTACCGGGAGTACACCGTCGAGACGCCGGGTGCAGTCGACCGTGGCGCTCGCCGGATCATCGCCGGTCGCGGCGGGGAGATCTACTACACCGACGACCATTACGCGAGCTTCCGGCGCGTCCGGGAGGGTCGATGAGGCAGCTCGGGGCACAGACCAGCGTCCGCGTCCTCGTCGCCGAGGCTCAGCGCCGGGGACGGGCGGTGCGGGTGGTGCCTGGCGGGGTCGACAAGCACACCAGCCTCGTGGCCTTCGCCGAGGCCCTCGACCTGCCGAGCTGGTTCGGCCACAACCTCGACGCGCTGACCGATGCGCTCCGCGACCTGCACGACCCCGAAGGCCGGGATATCGAGCTTGTCTGGGATCGGGTGGCGGCGCTGCGCGCCGGGGATCCGCGCTCGTATGCCGGTATCCTCGCGGTGCTCGGAGACGTCGACGCAGATCGACCCGATCTGCACGTCACCGTCGTGGTCCGGTGACGAGGGACTGGGAACCGCGGGGTGGGTTGAGCGGTCTAAGTCCGCGTGGTTGAGTTGGCCACGACTGTGGCTGTCCCAGCCATGAAGCACACGGCGGGGGCGCCGTAGAGAAGGGGAGTCCACGTGTACCAACCAGGGGACGTCGTCAACGGCTACGTGCTCGGCCACGACAACCAGTGGCATCCGCTGACACCGCCGCAGGGCTGGCCGGGGCAGGAGCAGGGGACGACGACTCCCGAAGAGCCGCCCGGTGCCTGGGCCCAGTCGGGCTGGAACGCTCCGTCGACCGGCCCGGACGTACCCGACGCGTCGAGGCCCGAGGTACCCATGGGCTCCCCGCAGGGGTCCGAGGGGGGCGACCCGACGAGCCAGCCTTGGCAGGGGACCACCGTCCCCGACGAGGCAGCCGACGGCGGCACGATCGATCCGATGCTGGCCTCCAGCGACGCCGACGACCCGCTGGCCGCGTCGTACGGCGCCGACGCCGGTGAGATCCCGGACGCCGACGCGACCCAGCAGATCCCGGCGGGGACCACCCAGGCGTTCCCGCCGGTGGCCGGCGATCCGGGCGGCTATCCCGCGGCCTCCTCCGGCGGATCGCCGGATCAGACCGCTTATCCCAGTCAATCGGGATGGCCGAGCCAGCCGGGCCAAGGCGCCTGGCCGAGCCAAGCCGCAGCCGCGGGCCAACCCCACCAAGCCGCCATGCCCGGCCAGCCGGACTACCCGCAGCAGCCTGGCTACCCGGGCCAACCGGCATACCCCGGCCAACCGGCATACCCCGGCCAACCGGCATACCAGGGCCAGGCGCCCTACCAAGGGCAACCCGGTTACCCGAGTCAGCCCGGTTATCCCGGCCAACCAAGCCAGCCCGGCTACCCGGGGCAACCGGGGCAATATCCACCCGCTGGGGGGGCTGGGGCCCCTGCCAAGAGCGGGTCGAAGGTGTGGATCTGGGCTGTGGCCGCCGTGGTCGGCGTCATCGTCATCGGCGGAGGCGTCATCGCGGCGGTACGAGCGCTGAACAACTCACCGACACCGGCTCCGGCTCCGGTAACCAGGACGGTGGCCCCGCCAGCTCCGGGGAACCCGTCCACGGGCGCACCGGCACCGGCACCGGCACCGGCACCCGCCGGGTCTCAAACGGTCACCGACGGCGACCTACAGTTCACCGTCAAGGGTGTGGACTGCTCGAGGACCCAGGTCGGCTCGGGCCAGGTGTTGACCAAGAAGGCCAACGGCAAGTTCTGCATCGTCTCGTTGTCCATCACTGCCGTCGGCAAGAGAGCCGGATTCTTCACCACGTTCATGCAAGTGGGGTACGACTCCAAGGGCAACGAGCTGGAGACCGACGGGGTCGCCGAGATCTACCACGCCAGCGGCAAGCCCCCCGTTAGCGGCACCATTCAACCCGGAGCCACCATCGAGAAGGAGATCATCTTCGACGTCGCGGCCGACGCGTCGTTGGTCACGGTCGAGTTGCACGGGGACTTCTCCTCCGACGGGCAAAAGGTCACCGTGGGCTGAGGCCGCATGACGACACAGACCGTTCCCCGGTGAGCGGGCCCCGACGGGTCACCCTGCTCGGGTCGACCGGGTCCATCGGGACCCAGGCGTTGGCCGTGGCCCAGCACCACCCTGAGGCCCTCGACGTGCTGGCGCTCAGCAGCGGCGGGGCGCGGCTCGACCTGCTCGCCGAGCAGGCCGTCGCCCACCGCGTCGGCGTGATCGGGGTGGCCGGGGCGAACCGCGAGCAGGTGCGCGCGGCCCTGGACGCGGCAGCTGCGCGAGCCGGTGTCGCGGCATACCGGCCCGAGGTCCTCGTCGGCCCCGACGCCAACGACGAGCTGGCCGCCCGCCCGGCCGATGTCGTGCTCAATGGCATCACCGGCGCCGTCGGGCTCACCGCGACCCTCGCGGCCCTGAGGGCCGGCACGACCTTGGCCCTGGCCAACAAGGAATCGCTCATCGTCGGTGGCCCCCTCGTCACCGCGCTGGCCCGCCCGGGCCAGATCGTCCCGGTCGATTCCGAACACAGCGCGCTGGCCCAGTGTCTGCGGGCCGGCAGGGCCGCCGACGTCCGCCGGCTCGTGCTCACCGCCAGCGGCGGCCCGTTTCGCGGTATGCCGCGCGAACTGCTGCACGACGTCACCCCTGCGCAGGCCCTCGCCCACCCGAACTTCGCCATGGGCCGGGTCGTCACGACGAACAGCGCGACCCTGGTGAACAAGGGCTTGGAGGTCATCGAGGCGCACCTGCTGTTCGACGTGCCCTTCGAGGCGATCCACGTCGTCGTGCACCCCCAGCAGCAGGTTCATTCGATGGTCGAGTTCCACGACGGGTCGACGATCGCCCAGGCGGGGCCGCCTCGGATGCTCGTGCCCATCGCCCTGGGACTGTCCTGGCCGGATCGGCTTCCCGATGTCGACGTGCCGTGCGACTGGAGCGCCCCGTCGTCGTGGGAGTTCCTTCCGCTGGACGAGCAGGCCTTCCCCGCGGTGCCGCTGGCCTACCGGGTGGGCGCCGCCGGCGGAACGTTCCCGGCGGTCTACAACGCCGCGAACGAGGTGTGCGTCGACGCCTTCCACGACCGCGCCATCCGGTTCACCGAGATCGTCGACACGATCGCCCGGGTCGTCGACCGGCACGCCGACGGCGACCCGCAGCAGGTATGCCGCTGGGACGAGCCGGCGGGCGCCCGGGCAGTCACCGGCCGTGCCGCAGGGTCCCAGGGTGACCCGGGGAGCGATCCGCAGTCGTTGGACGTTGCATGGGTGTTGCGAGCCGACCGGTGGGCTCGGGACGAGGCCCGACGCGTGCTCGGGCTCACGAAGGAGCTGTCGGGATGACGTACGTGCTGGGCGTGCTGGTCGTCGTGGCCGGCGTCGCCCTGTCCATCGCGCTGCACGAGATCGGCCACCTCGTGCCGGCCAAGCGGTTCGGGGTGCGCTGTTCGCAGTACATGATCGGCTTCGGGCCCACCCTGTGGTCCAAGACCAAGGGCGAGACTCAGTACGGGCTCAAGGCCATCCCGTTGGGTGGCTACGTTCGGATGATCGGCATGTACCCTCCTCGACCGGGCGGACGGACGGAGGCTGGGCCGAGCGGTCGGTTCGGCGCACTGATCGACGAAGCGCGGGAAGAATCGGCCCGCGAGATCGGCCCGGGCGACGAAAACCGGGTCTTCTACAAGCTGTCCGTGCCGAAGAAGCTCGTCGTCATGCTCGGTGGCCCGACGATGAACCTCGCCCTGGCCACCGGACTGCTCGCCGTCGCCGTCAGCGGCATCGGTACCCCGACCTTGGTCCCCACCCTGTCGTCGATATCGGCGTGCGTCCCCTCGACGGCCCCGACCGTCACCAAACCGCAGCCCGACTGCCTGCCGGGGGACCCTCAGTCGCCGGCGGCGAAGGCCGGCCTCCAGGTCGGCGACACCATCCTCGCGGTGGGTCCAACGCGGGTGTCGACGTGGGCGGAGGCGACTGCCGCGATCCGGTCCGCCCCCGGCTCTGCGCTCGAACTCACCGTCGACCGCGGCGGGTCGCCTCTGGCCGTGCCGGTGTCCATCGCCGCGCTGGCGCGTCCGCGCGAAGGCGCCGACGGCCGGGCGCAGGTCCGCGACGGAGCCCTCGTCACCGAGACGGTGGGGTTCCTCGGCGCCTCGCCGTCCCGGGCGGAGGTCCGCCAGCCGCTCAGCAGCGTCCCCGGGGTGATGGGCGACATGCTCGGAGCCACCGGCTCGGCGCTGCTCGGCGTCCCGGCGAAGATGGTCGGCGTCTTCCAGTCGGTCACCGGCCAGGCCGAGCGTGACCCGGACGGTCCGATGTCCGTCGTCGGGGTCGGCCGGCTCGGCGGAGAGCTCACCAGCGGGGCCCTCGGCATCGACTCGCCGGGCGCGGTGGCGTTCCTGCTGGTGACCCTGCTCGTCGGGCTCAACCTCGCGCTCTTCTTCTTCAACCTGCTGCCCCTGCTGCCGCTGGACGGCGGGCACGCGATCGGCGCGGTGTGGGAAGGGCTCAAGCGCCGCGGCGCGCGGTTGCTCGGTCGCCCCGACCCCGGATACGTCGACGTCGCCAAGGGGCTGCCCATCGCGTATGCCGTGTCGACTCTCGTCATCGTCATGTCGGTGTTGCTCGTCTACGCCGACTTCGTCGCCCCGGTGCGCCTGGCCGGCTGAGCGCGCCTCGCGCATCGAGCCTCGCCCCGGGAACGGTCGGCACGCGGGACGGCATACTGGAGGTCATGGCCGTCACGCTCGGTATGCCGTCCGCCCCATCACCCGTCTTGGCCGCCAGACGCGCGTCCCGACCGATCCGGGTGGGGTCGGTGACCGTCGGCGGCGACGCGCCGGTCTCCGTCCAGTCGATGACGACGACCCTCACCGCCGACGTCAACGCGACGCTGCAGCAGATCGCCGAGCTCACCGCCGCGGGCTGCGACATCGTCCGGGTGGCCTGCCCGAGTCAGGACGACGCGGACGCGCTGGCGCAGATCGCCCAGCACAGCAAGATCCCGGTCATCGCCGACATCCACTTCCAGCCGAAGTACGTCTTCGCGGCCATCGACGCCGGGTGCGCGGGCGTGCGGGTCAACCCCGGCAACATCCGCGCCTTCGACGACCAGGTCGGCGCCATCGCCACGGCCGCCGCCGCGGCTGGCGTGTCGATTCGCATCGGTGTCAACGCCGGCTCGCTGGACAAACGCCTGCTGGCCAAGTACGGCAAGGCCACCGCTGAGGCGCTCGTCGAGTCCGCCGTGTGGGAGGCGAGCCTGTTTGAGGAGCACGACTTCCACGAGTTCAAGATCTCGGTCAAGCACCACGACCCCGTCGTCATGGTCCGGGCCTACGAACTGCTCGCACAGCGGGGGGACTGGCCGCTGCACCTGGGCGTCACCGAGGCCGGACCGGCGTTCCAGGGCACGGTGAAGTCGGCCGTCGCGTTCGGTGCGCTGCTGTCCCGGGGGATCGGCGACACGATCCGGGTGTCCCTGTCGGCCCCCCCGGTCGAGGAGGTCAAGGTCGGGGCGCAGATCCTACAGTCGCTCGGTTTGCGACCGCGCAAGCTCGAGATCGTCTCCTGCCCGTCCTGCGGGCGAGCCCAGGTCGACGTCTATACGCTCGCCGAACAGGTCACTGCCGGTCTGTCCGGGCTGACCGTGCCGCTTCGGGTGGCCGTGATGGGCTGTGTCGTCAACGGGCCCGGAGAGGCCCGGGAGGCCGATCTCGGGGTCGCTTCGGGCAACGGCAAGGGACAGATCTTCGTCAAGGGCGAGGTCATCGCCACCGTGCCGGAGAGCAAGATCGTCGAGACCCTCATCGAGCAGGCCTTGTTGCTGGCCGATGCGGCGGGCGATCCACCCGAGGGTGCGCAGGTCACCGGCCCGGTCGTCACGACCGGCTGACCTCGCCGGCCTGCGGGCATCGGGCGCCCTTGCGTGGCAGGCTGTATGCCGTGCTGCGCACCCAGCCGCCGGTCCGGGCGCTGACCCTCGCCGACCAGGACGAAGCGCTGGATCTGTGCGCCCGAGATCCGGCGTCGAACGTCTTCGTGGCGGCCCGGATCGAGGAGGGTGCCCTCGTCTCGATGCCCGGGTCCGTCCTCGGGGTGCACCGTCGCGGCACCCTCGTCGGGCTGGCCTGGGCCTCGGCCAACCTCGTCCCCGCCGAATGCGACGACGAGGCGCTCGACGCGGTCGCCCAGCGGGTGCGCCGCTGGCGCCGCCAGTGCGCGTCGATCTTCGGGCCCAGCACGCAGGTCAGGGGCCTGTGGGAGCGCCTGGCCCCGGGGTGGGGCCCGGCCCGCTCGATCCGCGACCACCAGCCGTTGATGTCGACTGCGCTGGCGCCCACCCGCCTCGGCCTGGCGGTCAGCCCGCTGGTGCGCCGGGCCAGGCCCGACGAGGTCGACGTCATCCTGCCGGCTGCCGCGGCGATGTTCACCGACGAGATCGGCTATCCCCCCTTCGTTGGCTCGTCGGCCGGGTACCGCTCGATCATCGCGGGGCTCGTCGCGGCCGGCCACACCTACGTGTGGGTCGAGAACCGGGTCGCACTCTTCAAGGCCGACATCGGATCAGTCGGCGTCGGCGCCGCGCAGATCCAGGGTGTCTGGCTCACCCCTCGGCTCCGGGGACAGGGCGTGGCCAAGCCGCTCGTGGCTGCGGTCACCGAGTGGGTCCTGCGCGACATTGCCGGTCTGGCCACCCTGTACGTCAACGACTACAACGCTGCGGCCCGGGCGACTTACCTCGGGCTGGGCTACCGCGAGGTCGGTTCGTTCACGACCGTCCTGCTGTGAGGCACCTTCCGGTAGGAGACCGCGCGGCCGACCCGGCTCGCCCCGACACTGCGTACCATCGCGACGTGGACCGCGACATTGCCGCACCCCAGCTGGACGCGGTGCTGGGCGACGAGGGCCAGGGGCCCCGGTTCATCGGGGCCTTCGACGGCGCGCGGTGTGTGTGAGCGGACCCTCGGTCCCCAAGCCCCAGAGCCGGGCCTCCGCTTCGTCGCCCCCGGCGTGGCGTCGGTGGCTGGTCCTGGCCCTCGCGCTGGCCATCGCCTTGCTCTCGCGCTACCTCGTGTCGATCCAAGGCACGACCGGGCCGGGCCCGAGCACGTCGACCGGGGCCGCGCCCACCGGGGCGACCGCGACCGGATCGCTGGCCGGCCGGATCGGTGGTGACCGAGACGTCGTCGTTAACCTCTTCCAGTGGACCTGGCGATCGGTGGCCGCCGAGTGCCCACGTCTCGCGCAGGCCGGGTATGCCGGTGTCCAGGTCTCCCCGGCCACCGAGCACGCCATGGTCTTCGGCAACCCCTGGTACGTCGACTACCAGCCGGTGTCCTACCAACTTCTCACCCGCCGCGGCGACCGGGCGGCCTATGCGGCGATGATCCAGGCCTGCCACGCCGCCGGGGTGCGGGTGTACGCGGACGTCGTCGTCAACCACATGGCCGGCTCGGACGGCAGCGTCGGGTATGCCGGCACGGCGTGGAGTCACTACGACTACCCGGGCCTCTACGGCCCCCAGGACTTCCACCACTGCGGGCTCGCCCCGGGCGACGAGATCGAGAACTACCAGGACCGCGCCCAGGTCCAGACCTGCGAGCTGGTCAATCTCGCCGACCTCGCGACCGACACCGAGCCGGTCCGGGCCCGGATCGCGGCCTACCTCGGCGACCTCGCCTCGCTCGGCGTCGACGGGCTGCGCGTCGACGCGGCCAAGCACATCCCGGCCACCGACCTCGCCGACATCCTGCGCCGAGTGCCCGGCTCGCTCGACGTCTACACCGAGGTCATCGACTACGGCACCGAACCGATCCACGCCTCGGAGTACGCCGGGTTCGCCAAGGTCCTCGTGTTCACCTACGGCCCGCAGGTCGGTGCCGCGGTGCAGAGTGGGCACCTGGCGTCGCTGCGTCAGCTCGCCGGGCCAGTCGACGGCACGCGGGCACGGGTTTTCCTCGACAACCACGACACCCAGCGTCACGGTGGCCCCGACGTGCTCACTTTCCGCTCACCGGCGGCATACGCGCTCGGGACGGCCGCCATGCTGGCCTGGCCTTACGGGGAGCCGACGGTGATGTCCTCGTATTCGTTCGGCGACCCCGACGCCGGCCCGCCGGCCATCGACGACCGCGGGACGACGAAGGACTCCGCCTGCGGGAGCGACGGCTGGGTGTGCGAACACCGGTGGCCGGCGATCGTCGGCATGGTCGGTTTCCACAACTCCGTCAAGGGCACCGGCGTGGACCTGTGGTGGGACGACGGCGGGCCGGCGATCGCGTACGCCCGCGGCGATCGCGGCTATGTCGTGCTCAACAGCGGGTCGAACCCGTTGGCCGCCCGATCGTTCCAGACTCGGCTGCCCCCGGGGCGCTACTGCGACGTCGTCCACGGCGGGCTCGTCGACGGGGCGTGCACGGGAGGGACTATCACCGTCAACGCCGACGGGTGGTTCACCGCATCGGTCGGGGCCGTGGACGGCCTCGCCATCCACGTCGACGCGCGAGCGGGCTGAGCGCCGGCCGGTATCCTGCCCGGGACCGAAAGAGAGACCCGCCGTGACCGTCCTACGCATGTCCTCGTTGTTCCTGCGAACCCTTCGCGAGGACCCGGCCGATGCCGAGGTGCCCAGCCATCGGCTGCTCGTGCGCGCGGGGTACATCCGGCGGGTCAGCCCGGGGATCTACACGTGGCTGCCGCTGGGCATGCGGGTGCTGCGCCGGGTCGAGGACGTCATCCGCGAGGAGATGGACCAGATCAGCCAGGAGCTGCTCTTCCCGGCGCTGTTGCCCCGCGAGCCCTACGAGGCCACCGGTCGGTGGACCGAGTACGGCGAGAACATCTTCCGGCTCAAGGACCGCAAGGGTGGGGACTACCTGCTCGGCCCGACCCACGAGGAGCTGTTCGCCCTCGCCGTCAAGGACCTCTTCTCCTCCTACAAGGACCTGCCGGTTTCGCTGTACCAGATCCAGACGAAGTATCGCGACGAGGCCCGGCCGCGCGCCGGCCTGCTGCGCGGGCGCGAGTTCGTCATGAAGGACTCCTACTCCTTCGACATCGACGAGGTGGGCCTGGCCAAGTCCTATGACGCGCACCGCGACGCGTACATCAAGATCTTCGACCGGCTGGGGTTCCACTACGTCATCGTCGAGGCGATGGCCGGCGCGATGGGTGGGTCGAAGTCCGAGGAGTTCCTCGCGACCGCCGAGAACGGCGAGGACACCTATGTCACGTGCCCGCACTGCGGGTATGCCGCGAACGTCGAGGCCGTCAAGGTCCCCATGCCCGAGCCGGTGCCGTTCGACGACCTTCCGCCGGCACAGGTCGTCCCGACGCCTGGGACGCCGACGATCGAGACCCTCGTCGACTTCCTCAACGAGGCGCACCCGCGGGGCGACGGGGTCTGGACCGCCGCCGACACGCTCAAGAACGTCGTCGTCCAGATCGTCCACCCGGACGGGCGACGCGAGCCGCTCGTCATCGGCGTGCCCGGGGACCGCGAGGTCGACGAGAAGCGCCTGGCCGCCCAGGTGGAGCCGGCGATCGCCGCGCCGTTCGACGAGGCGGCGTTCGCGGCATACCCGGGTCTGGTCCGCGGGTATATCGGCCCCGAGGCGCTCGGGACGAACTCGTCGACCGGGGTGCGCTACCTCACCGACCCGCGGATCTCGCCGGGCACCGCGTGGGTCACCGGCGCCAACGTCCACGGCAGTCACGTCCTCGGGCTCGTCGCCGGTCGGGACTTCTCCTCCGACGGGACCATCGAGGCCGCCGAGGTCCGCATCGGTGACCCCTGCCCCTCCTGCGGACACGAGCTCACCGCCGCGCGAGGCATCGAGATGGGGCACATCTTCCAACTCGGCCGCAAGTACACGTCGGCGTTGGACCTTCAGGTGCTCGACGAGCACGGTCGCCTCGTCACGGTGACGATGGGCTCCTACGGCGTCGGCGTCTCGCGCGCCGTCGCGGCGATCGCCGAGGGCAACCACGACGACGCCGGCCTCGTGTGGCCGAGGGCGGTCAGCCCCGCCGACGTCCACCTCGTCGCGACCGGCAAGGACGAGGCCGTCTTCCTCGCCGCCGAGGAACTCTCTAGGGCGTTCTCGGCTGCGGGCCTCGCCGTGATTTTCGACGACCGACGCGGCGTGTCGCCGGGGGTGAAGTTCAAGGACTCCGAGCTCATCGGCGTCCCGACCATCGTCGTCGTCGGACGCGGGCTGGTCGACGGCCTGGTCGAGGTCAAGGACCGGCGCAGCGGGCAGCGGCGCGAGGTGGCCCTCGCCGAGGCGGTCGACGCGGTATGCCGCGAGGTCCGGGCCGGGTGAGCACGGCCGCCTCGGGCTCGGGCGGTCCGGCCGGCTCGCGCCCGAGCGGCTCGACGGGCTCGGGCCCGGTGGCCGGGGTGATCTTCGACTGGGGCGGCACGATCACGCCATGGCACACCGTCGACCTGTTCGAGCAGTGGCATGTCTTCGCCCGGGCGGCGGTCGGGGAGCCGGAGGGCGCGGGCCGGCTCGCCGGGCTGCTCATCGACCACGAGTCCGCGGCCTGGGCGGCGGGTCGGGCCACGGGCGCCAGCGCCCGGCTCGAAGACATCTTCGCGGCTGTGGGGCTCGCGCCCGACCACCCGGACACCCATGCCGGGCTCGCGGCATACCGGCGCTTCTGGGAGCCGCACACTTTCACCGACCCGGCGATCGCGCCGCTCTGGGAATCATTGCGCGGCAACGGGATCCGGGTGGGCGTGCTCTCCAACACGATCTGGGACCGGGGCTACCACCGGGAGATCTTCGAGCGCGACGGGGTGCTCGGGCTGGTCGACGCGGACGTCTATTCCAGCGAGACGCCCTGGGTCAAGCCGCGCACCGAGATCTTCCTCGCCGCGGCGGCGGCGTTGGAGGTGGACCCGCGGGCGTGCGTGTACGTCGGAGACCGCTCGTACGAGGACGTCCACGGGCCGCAGTCCGCGGGCATGCGGGCCATCTGGATCCCCCATTCGGACATCCCCGAGACTCAACAGGTGTCGCACTCGGCAACCCCCGACGCAGTGGCCCACGAGCTGGCCGACATCGCCGCGATCGTCGCCGCCTGGAATGCCTGACCTCACCCTGGCCCTCGTCGGAGCGGCGGCCTTCCTCGCCGGGTGGGTCGACGCCGTCGTCGGCGGGGGCGGGCTCATCCAGCTACCGGCCCTGCTGCTCGGCTACCCCGGCGCGACCCCGGCGCAGCTGCTCGCGACGAACAAGTTCGGCTCGATCTTCGGGACATCGACGGCGTCCCTGACGTACTACCGCCGGGTGCGCCCCGACCTGCGCACCGCGGCGCCGATGGCCGCGACCGCATTCCTCGGGGCGGTCGGCGGCGCCCTCGTCGGGCTGCACATCCCCAAGAGCGCCTTCAACCCCATCGTCCTGGTCATGCTCCTCGTCGTGGGGACGGCCATCCTGCTCAAGCCGCAGCTGGGCCGGGAGACGGTGCTGCGGTACTCCGGGGGACGGCATACCGGGTATGCCGCCCTCGTCGGCCTCGTCGTCGGGGTCTACGACGGGGCGCTGGGGCCGGGCACCGGCTCGTTCCTCGTCTTCGCCCTCGTCGGTCTGCTCGGTTACGCCTTCCTCGAGGCCAGCGCGAAGGCCAAGATCGCCAACTTCGCGACCAACCTCGGGGCGCTGGCGGTGTTCGCGCCGCTGGGCCATGTGATGGTCGGGGTGGGGGTGGTCATCGCGGCGTGCAATCTGGTCGGCGGGTACCTCGGCGCCCGCACCGCGGTGCGCCTGGGTAGCGGGTTCGTCCGGGGGGTCTTCGTCGTCGTCGTCGCGGCGTTCGTCGTGCGGATCGGCGGGTCCCTGCTCGGTCTGTGGAGCTGACCGACGCGGCATACCGCAGACGCATCCAGCGGACCCATCGGCCGCTCACAGGAAACGCTCAGGCTAGCGCGGCAGGGTCGTCCCATGAGCGCAACCACCCTCACCCCGGCGGGCACCGGGCAGGAGCCGATTCCGGGGCCTGCGCAGCGTCCCGTCGGGCTGCCCAGGACCCCCCGTTGGTGGCGGGACGCGGCCGGCGCCCTGACCTGGGGGACCATGCTCGTCGTCGTCGCCCTGTGGGTGCGTGGCGGCGGACTCCAAGAGCTGCGCACGATGACCGGTGCGTTGACCGCGACCGGCCGCCTGACCGGCTTGGTGAGTGCGGACCTGCTGCTCGTGCAGGTGCTGCTCATGGCGCGCATCCCCGCGGTGGAACGCAGTTACGGGCAGGACGAACTCGCCCGGCGGCACCGGCTCGTGGGGTTCTGGTCGTTCTCGCTCATGTGGGCGCATATCGGGCTCATCTGGTTGGGGTATGCCGCCGCCACCCGGCAGGGGATCTGGGGCACCATCGTCGACGTCGTCGTCAACGACCCGGGGATGCTCCTCGCGGTGGCCGGCACCCTTGCGCTGTGTCTCGTCGTCGTCACCTCGGTGCGCCGGGCCAGGACCCGGCTGCGGTACGAGTCATGGCACCTCCTGCATCTGTACGCCTACCTCGGGGTGGGTCTGGCCTTGCCGCACCAGCTGTGGACCGGTCAGGAGTTCGTCGGCAATCGCCTCGCCACGGTGTTCTGGTGGGGGCTGTGGGGTGCCGCGGTCGTGGCGATCCTCTGCTGCCGCGTCGGCCTGCCGCTCTCTCGCACGCTGCGCCACCGCCTCTACGTCGCGCAGGTGCGCCCCGAAGGCCCGGGGGCCACGACCGTCGTCGTGCGGGGTCGCGATCTGCACCGGCTGCCGGTGGAGGCCGGCCAGTACTTCCAGTGGCGCTTCCTCGGCAACCCCGGAGCCTCCCGCGCCCATCCCTACTCGCTGTCGGCGGCGCCCGACGGGCAGTCTCTGCGGATCACCGTCGCGCACGTGGGCGACGGCTCCTCGGGACTGCCGAGGCTGAAGGTCGGGTCGCGGGTGCTGCTCGAAGGGCCGTACGGACGGCTGCACCCCGGTGTCCGCACGCGGCGCAAGGTGCTGCTCATGGGGTCCGGTATCGGCGTCGCGCCGCTGCGTGCCCTGTTCGAGGCCCTGCCGCAGTCCACCGGCGACGTCACCCTCGTCTACCGGGCGCACAGTGGCGCAGACCTCGTCCTCACCGACGAGTTGGCCGCTCTGGCGGCCGCGAGAGGGGCCCGGATCTTCACCGTGCTCGGGCCACGCGTGGCCGAACGCCCCTCGTGGCTGCCGCAATCGGCGGCCCACCTGCGCGACGTCGACGCGCTGCGCCATCTCGTGCCCGACCTCGAACACCACGACGTCTACGTGTGCGGCAATCCCGAGTGGATCGACCTGGTCGTGCAGGCCGCCCGCGCCGGGGGAGTCGCCCAGGCCCATATCCACACCGAACGCTTCGCCTACTAGCACCGCGATCCGCCACCCGACCCGATCGATCCAGCCAGCTTCAGGAAGTCCCGCCATGAGACGCATCGTCATCTGGGCCATGAGCACCCTGACCGTGCTCGTGCTGCTCTTCAGCTACCGCACGTCGACGTCGAGCACGAGCTCGGCCAACGTCGCCGTGTCCGGCGCGCAGGCCACCAGCGGCTCGTCCGGGACGAGCGGTTCCTCAGGCTCAAGTGGCTCGTCCGGCTCGTCCGGCTCGTCGGGCTCGTCGGGTTCATCCGGCGCGACCGCGTCGGCGACGTACGCCGGCGCCGCCGTGGCGACGCGCTTCGGCAACGTCCAGGTCCAGATCACCGTCTCCGGAGGCAAGATCACCGCCGCCACGGTCCTGCAGATCCCCAACCGGGACAGCAAGGACATCGCCATCAACAACCGCACCGTGCCGATCCTCAACCGGGAGGCGGTTGCCGCCCAGAGCGCCGACATCGACATGGTCTCCGGGGCGACGGTGACCAGCCGGGCCTACATCCAGTCCCTCCAGTCGGCGATCGACCAGGCGCACCTGTGAGCAGACGGGCCTTCGTCGAACAGGTGATGGGGTTGCCGGTGAGCATCCACCTGCGCGGCGAGGACCTGACTTCCGAGACGGTCGAACGCACCGTGGCAGCCGCATTGACGGAGCTGCGGCGCATGGACGACCTCTTCTCGACCTGGCAGTCGGACTCGCCGGTGAGCCGGCTTCGGCGCGGGGAACTGTCGGTCTCCCAGTGCGACCCGCTGGTCGCCGAGGCCCAGGCCATCGGCGAGCAGGCCCGCGAGCTCACCGCCGGCGCCTTCACGACGACGTTGCCGGACCCCGACGGCATACCGCGCTTCGATCCCACCGGCCTCGTCAAGGGCTGGGCGGTCGACCGGGCCGGCGCCGTGCTCGCCTCGCTGCCCGGGGTCGCCTGGTGCGTCAACGCCGGTGGGGACGTGCTCGCCGGCCGGCACCGGCACGTGCCACCGGTCGGCGACGCCGCAGCACCGTGGCGGGTCGGCATCGAGGACCCGCACGACCGCGGCCAGATCGCGCGGGTCGTGCCGCTCACCGAAGGGGCCGTCGCGACGTCGGGCACCGCCGCCAGGGGAGCCCATCTCTACGACCCGGCCACCGGTCGCGCGGTGGGCCGGGCGGGGTCGACGTCGGTGGTCGGGCCGACCCTGGTGTGGGCCGACATCTGGGCCACGGCACTGTTCGTCGGCGGGACGAAGGCTCGGGACGCCTTCGCGCGCAACGCCCCCGAGATGAGCTACGTCGATCTCTGAGCGTCGCCGGCGAGGGCCTCGCGAAGCTCCCGAGGGTCGGTGATCGGGCGATCGCAGACGAAGCCCCGGCATACGTATGCCGCGGGGGCCCCGTCGACGAGCGGGCGTCCGGCCAGCAGCGGGATGCTCGGCGTGTCGGGCATCCCGCTGACCACGAGGGCACCGGGGGAGTCTGCGGCACGGGCCGCCGCGGTGAGCGCATCGGCGGCCGGCCCCGATCCGACGACGGCGATCTGCAGCGGTCCGGCCAGCCGGGCCTGCGCCACGGCCAGCGACCATCCGGCGAACCGCGGGTCGGCACCGGCGACGGAACCGCCGACGGCCAACGCCCGGTCGGCGAGGTCGAGGTGGCGCACCGATCCGGTGTGGGCCCCGAAGGAGAGCAGGGCCCCGGCGAGCGCGGACTGCCCCGACGGCTCGGCGGTGTCCGAAGCGCTGTGCGGGCGGGCGACGAGCGCCTCTCCTCCGATCGCGGTGTCGTGGACGGCCCCGTGCTCGTCGACGAAGTCGGGTATCGCCGTGTCGAGCAGCCGGGCGGCGGCATCGAGCCAGCGGGCCCTGCCGGTGGCCGAATGCAGGGCGAGCAGGCCCTCGACGAGGTTGCCGTAGTCGTCGGCCACCCCCAGGGCAGGGCCGACGATCCCCTCCCGCGACACGCGGCGCAACCGCCCGTCGACGAGGTGGCGCCCGAGGAGGAAATCGGCGGCCCGCGCGGCGGCTTCGACGTAGGCCGGGACCTCGAAGAGCGCTCCGGAGTCGGCCAGGGCCGCGATCGCCAGACCGTTCCACGAGGCAACCACCTTGTCGTCCCGGGTGGGCTGCGGGCGGCGGGCGCGGGCGTCGAGCAGCCGGGCGCGCACGCCGGACCACCACTGAGGATCCTCGGGGTCGGCACGCAGCTGTAGCGTCGAGCGCCCGTGCTCGAAGGTCCCGTCCACGGTGACGCCGAGCAGGGCCGCCGCCCGAGCTCCGTCGACCTCTCCCAGGACCTGCACGAGCTCGGCGGGGCTCCAGGCGTAGGTGAGGCCCTCGACGCCGGCCGAGTCCGCGTCGAGGGACGCGGCGAACCCGCCCTGCACGGTGCCGAGGTCCAGCAACAGGAAGTCGCAGGTCTCGCGGGCCACCCGCTGCCCCAAGGGGTTTCCCGTCGACCGCCACCAGTGCGCGTAGAGGCGGGCGAGTAGGGCGTTGTCGTAGAGCATCTTCTCGAAATGCGGGACCACCCAGGCCGCGTCGACGGCATACCTCGCGAAGCCGCCCGCGAGCTGGTCGTAGATCCCTCCGCGGGCCATGGCCTCACACGTCGCGTCGACCATGGCCAGTGCCGGCGCCGACCCGGTGGCGGCGTGGTGGCGCAGGAGGAACTCCAGGACCATCGACGGCGGGAACTTCGGCGCCCCGCCGAACCCGCCCTGGCGACGGTCCGACATCCGCCACAGGGCATCGACGGCGTCGTCGGTCACCTGCGCCGAGATCGGGGATCCCGGGCCGGGCGCGAGCGAGTCGCGAACAGTGGCGGCGATGTGTCCGGCGGCCGACAGCAGCTCGGGCTGGCGGGTGGACCACGCCTGCCGGGCGGCGTCGAGCAGCGCGAGCAGGTGGTCACGCGGAAGGTACGTGCCGCACCAGAACGGCTCCCCGTCGGCGGTCATGAGAACCGTCATCGGCCAGCCCCCGCGGCCGGTCATCGCCTGGGTCGCGGTCATGTAGATCGCGTCGATGTCGGGCCGCTCCTCGCGGTCGACCTTCACCGCGACGAACCCGTCCGCGAGCGCCGCAGCGACCTCGGCGTCGGCGAAGCTTTCGTGGGCCATCACGTGACACCAATGGCACGCGGCATACCCCACGGACAGCAGGACCGGCACGTCGCGGCGGCGGGCCTCGGCGAACGCCTCGGGCGACCACTGCCACCAGTCGACTGGGTTGTCGGCGTGCTGGCGCAGGTACGGGGAGAGCGCGTCGGCGAGTCGGTCGGCCATCGAATCACCCTAGGTGGGGTCGCGTCCGGTGAGGCAGTACGTCCCGCCGGCCGGATCGGACAGGACCGTCCACCACGGTTGCTCGCGCAGTATCCGCGCGCCGAGCGAGACGTGGTATGCCGTGGCCGCGGCGACATCGGAGCAGGCGAGGTCGACGTGGGCGCCCCCTGGCCGGTCGGCGTCGAGGCGCTGGACGAGCAGCTGCACGGGCAGTCCCTGCGGGGGGCGCAACAGCGAGAACTCCGGCCGGATGGTGGCCGCCGACAGCGGCCAACCCGTGAGATCGGTCCAGAACCGCAACTCACGCTCGTGGTCGGCCGGCCCGACATCGAGGCAGACCTGGTCGAGTCGGGAGCGGCCGGCGGCAGGGTGCGTCGTCGGCGCCGGCGGAGCGGTGACGCCGTGCCAGGGGACCAGGCAGAAGCGGACGCCTGCCGGGGATGCGAGGACCGCCCAGTGGCCGTGATCGGCGAGCACTTCGGCGCCGAGTCGCACGGCGAGCGCCACGGCATACCGGACGTCTTCGATCTCGAAATCCAGGTGCACGTCCGGGCCACTGCCGACGGCCTGCAGCTTGACGAAGGCATCGCCCTCGGGCGGCAGGAACGTCGCGAACTCCCCGGTCGACCCGCGTCGCGCGGAGAGCGTCGAGCCGGTCACCGCGGTCCAGAACGCCGCGGCCGCGTCGAAGGCCTCTCGGGGGCGGTCGAGGAACGCGTAGGTCCACCGCACCCCGATTCCGGCGATGTCTGCCATCGGCCCACGGTAGCGCCGGGTTTCCGCCAGGCGCCATGGGTGCGGGGCCTCCTCGGTCGGCCGGCCGGTCATCGGCTAGTTTGCCGCTGACACCGTCGCGACTCCGCTGTGCGACACCCTGGAGAAAGGCGCGCTCATGCTCGACCTCGGCGTGGGATCCTGGCCCAACCGGCGCATCCGGATGACTCCCGACAAGGTCGCCCTCATCGACCGCGGGGCCGAGACGACGTATGCCGAGCTGGCTCAGCGCACGAACCGGCTGGCCCGCGGCCTGCGGGCGCTCGGGGTCGCCCGTGGCGACCGGGTGGCCTACCTCGGTTACAACGCGGCGACCTTCGTCGAGACGATGTTCGCCACCGCCAAGCTCGGCGCGGTCTTCCTGCCGTTGAACACCCGGCTCGTCCCGCCGGAGTGGGGCTACATCATGCGCGACAGCGGCACGAGCGTGCTCGTGTGGGACGACCCGTTCGGCGAGGTCGTCGACGCCACGGTGGACGACCTGCGCACCCGTCCGGTCACCGAGGCCGGCGACGGTCCGCTCACCCCGACGCTCGTGTCGGTCACCGGAGTCGAGGGTCAGACCTCGCTCGAGCAGGTCCGGGCCATGGGTTCGGACGAGCCGCTCGACGAGCCGATCGGCCTGGACGACTTGTTCATGATCCAGTACACCTCCGGCACCACCGGCCACCCCAAGGGCGTCATGCTCTCGCACGGCAACATCACGTGGAACATGACCAACGGGCTCATCGACATGGACCTCACCGGTGAGGAGGTCGCCCTCGTCGTCGGGCCGATGTTCCACACCGCGGCGATGAACCAGCAGTTCATGCCGACCTTCGTCAAGGGCGGGACGCTGTACATCGAGCAGTCGTGGAACGTCGAGCGGGCCTTCGAGCTCATCGCCACCAGGGGCGTGACGTTCTTCTGGGGACCGCCGACGATGTTCCTCAACCTCATGCAGCACCCGCTGTGGGACAGCGCCGACCTGTCGTCGCTGCGGACCCTGCAATGTGGTGGTGCGCCGCTGCCCGAGGCGATGCTCGAGGCGTTCAAGGCCAAGGGCTTCGGCATCCTCCAGGGCTACGGCCTCACCGAAGCCTCGCCCGGGGTGACGATGCTGCGGGCGCGTGATTCGTTGGTGAAAATCGGCTCGGCCGGGACGTCGTGCTTCTTCGAGGATGTCCGAGTCGTCGATCCCGAGGGCCACGGGGTGGCCGCGGGGGACACCGGCGAGATCCAGGTCCAGGGTTTCAACGTCACCCAGGGCTACTGGCGCAAGCCCGACGCGACCGCGGCCGCTCTCATGGACGGCGGGTGGCTGCGCACCGGTGACATCGCCCGGGTGGACGAGGACGGCTACCTCTACATCGTCGACCGGCTCAAGGACATGATCATCTCCGGCGGCGAGAACGTCTATCCCGCCGAGGTCGAGGCCGAGATCTACACGCACCCGGCCGTCGCCGAGGTCGGCGTCATCGGCGTGCCCGACCAGCGCTGGGGCGAGGTGGGCCGAGCGGTCGTCGTCCTGCGCCCGGGGCGTACGGCCACCGAGGCCGACATTATCGAACACCTGCAGGGTCGGCTCGCCAAGTACAAGATCCCCAAGACCGTCGTGTTTGCCGACGAGTTGCCCAAGAACGCCTCGGGCAAGCTGCTCAAGACCGTCATGCGCGAACAACACGGGACGGACTGACCGACGCGGCGGGGCCGGGGCCGGCCGCCGACCGGCGTAGGCCCTAAGGGTTCATCGCCTTGAGGACCGTCACGACCCGGCGCACCTGCTCGTCGTCGGCTCGGCCCGCCCGTGCGGCGGCGCGGGCGTCGGCGACCTCGCGCAGGATCGTCCAGGCCTGGGCTCGGTCGGGATCGATCTCTGCCTGCTCGCACACGAGGTCGAAGCGCTCCCGGATCGCAGCCCGGACCGAACCCGCTCGATCCGCCTCGCCGATTCGCTCGCGCAAGGCCCGGGCCACTTCGAAGGCCCGGTCTCCGGCAAGCGGCTCGGGGTCGATGGCTAGCCATGGGCTCCGTTGTGCGGCAAGGACATTCGCCTCGCGGAGATCGGTATGCAGCAGCCACATCGGGTGGTTCCGCTCCCCGTCGGCGGCGAGGTCCGCCGCCAATGACCGAGCCTGCTCGACGAACCGACGCGGTATGCCGGGCACGTCGCCGGTGAGGTCCCCGGCCAGGCGGGCGGCATACGCCGCGGTCGTCGACAGCTGTGGCGGAGCGGGTCGACGCAGATCGCGTAGCAGGCGCCCGAGGACGGTCCCGGCCTCGGGCGCCGGAATGGTGCGCAGGTCGCGCTCGGGGTCGAGCCGCTCGAGCAGCAGCGCGTCACGGGTCGGGTCGGCCCGCAGCAGCCGCACGGTGCCGCCTCCGGCCCAGTGCCGCAGCGCGAGGTGTTCGTGGCGGGCGCCAGGGTGCGGCCAGCCGACCTTGAGCGCGGCCGGTCCCGCAGGTGAGACGACCGGGACAACCAGCGCCCGCCACCCCCAACGGGTCGCCCCGTCGGGCCGCAGGTCCCAGTCGCCGAGCAAGGCGTCGAGCAGGCGGGGCAGTCGACTGACCCACTCCGCAGCGGATGGCGCCTCCGGGTCGTGCGCAACGGCCTGGAACTGACGTCGAAAGGGATCAGGAACGAGTTCGCTCACCGGTCGACCAGGCCGGGGAACGCCGTCAGCGCCACCCCCCAGGGCCGAGCCAGGAGCACGGCTTCGGTGTGCAGGCGCACCAGGTGCGGGTATGCCGGCGCGGCCACCGGCAGGTCGGCCGCAGACTGCAAACCGCCGGCGACCAGGGAGCCCAGGGCGGTGGCGAGTAGCCGGATCGCGTCGTCGGCGGTGGCGACCGGGAAGGGCAGTCGATAGCCGAGCGGAGCCGGGGCAGCGACCCCGGACGCGGCTTCGGCCAGGTCACCGATCCGCCGGTCGAGCGTGGTCAGGGTGGCCAGGGCCTGGTTGTGATGGGCACCGGTGAGGCGCGCGGCGGCGACCTGCCCGGCATACCGGGCGGCTCGGGTGGCGTCGAGCGCCCGCGCCGCGAGGACCGCCGGCAGCGCGGGCGCGGCGGGCCACGCCGGCGTGGCGCCCAGCAGGGTCGCCGTCGCCGCGTGGTGGGCGCCGACCGCGGTGAACAGGGTGCGATGGGCGAGCGCGGCAGCGAGAGCCGTCAAGGCCGCCGGGGCGAGAACTTCGAGTTCGGCGGCGGCGAGTTCCGCGGGGTCGGCAGGCGGCTGCGGGCTGGAGGGCGTGGTGGTCGACGCCGGGGTGGCTGCGGGCGGGTCGGCCGTCGACGGCAGTCCCGGTGCAGCGGGGGTGCCGACGGGAGTCGGCGTGACAGGGTCGATCGCCACGCGCGGGACACCGCCCGCGGTGAGGATGTCGAGCAGGACGGTCGCTTGCCGCTGGTGCTGCGGGGTCACCTCCGCGGCGAGTGGGGCGGGCACCCGAGCGGCGAGGGCGGCCAGGGCCGAGGCCTGGCGATACGTCTGGATGAGCACGGCCTCGTCGGGAATGGCCGCCCGTTCGAGGAACGGAACCGCCGGGGCGTCGTCCTCGAGCCGCACCCGGCACCCGCCGAGCATCGAGGCCCCGACGACCGCGGTGCCGGTCAGCGCGCCCCGCAGGAGCTGACGCCGCGACGGCATACCCGCCTCGCGTTCGAGGGGGGCCGCAGGCATGCCCCCGATGATGGCACGGCGCATCCCGAGAGCCCGGTTAGAGTGGGTCGGAGTCGAGCAGCGCAGGGAGGTGGGCTCGGATGTCGGTGGAGCTCATCCGGTCGGCGCTGGCCGGACCGGTGGCGGACCTCGGGCTGATCGTCGAGGATCTCGCGGTGGCCCGCGCCGGGCGTCGCCAGGTGGTCCGCCTCGCCGTGGACCGCGACCTCGACGCCCTGGCGCTGGCGGACGACCGCACCCCGGTACCGCCGCTCAGCCTCGACGAGGTGGCCGACGCGACCCGGGTGGTCAGCGACGCGCTCGACCGCCTCGACGCGCTGGGCGAGGCGCCCTACGTCCTGGAGGTCAGCTCCCCGGGCGTGGATCGGCCGTTGACCCAGCCGCGGCACCTGCGCCGCAACGTCGGACGCCTCGTCGTGCTCACCCCGACCGACGGCGAGCCCGTGACGGGGCGAATCTTGGCCGTCGGGGCTGGTCAGGTTCTGCTCGACACCGAACGCGGCGACGTCACCTTCGGGGTCGATCGGGTCCGCAGCGCCCGGGTTCAGGTCGAGTTCGGCCGTCCGGACGACCCTGCGGACGCCGAGTCGGGCGAGTCGGGGGAGGCCCGCTGATGGACATCGACTTGGCCGCCCTGCGGGCCCTGGAACGCGAACGCGACATCAGCCTCGACGTGCTCATCCCGGCGATCGAGCAGGCCCTGCTCGTCGCGTACCACCGCACCGAGGGCGCCTACAAGATCGCCCGGGTGCACCTGGACCGCAAGACTGGGCACGTCGTCGTCTGGGCGCGCGAGGAGGGCGAGCCGGTCCCGGCCGAGGACGGCGAGCGGATGTCCCGCGGGGAGCCCGGGCCGGAGTTCGACGACACGCCGGAGGGGTTCGGCCGGGTAGCCGCGGCGACGGCCCGGCAGGTCATCGTCCAGCGGCTGCGCGACATCGAGGATGAGGCGATCCTCGGCGACTTCAAGGGCCGCGAGGGCGACATCGTCTCCGGGGTGATCCAGCAGAGCTCCGATCCGCGCAACGTCCTCGTCGACTTCGGCTCGGTGGAAGGCATGCTGCCGCAGGCCGAGCAGGTACCGGGGGAGACCTACCGGCACGGCGAGCGGCTGCGGTGTTTCGTCGTCAGCGTCAAGCGTGGCCCCAAAGGACCGATCATCGGCCTGTCCCGGACCCATCCCAACCTCGTCAAGACGTTGTTCAAGCTCGAGGTGCCCGAGGTGGCCGACGGGTCGGTGGAGATCGCCGCCCTGGCTCGGGAGGCCGGGCACCGGACCAAGGTCGCGGTCCGGGCCAAGGTGGCCGGCGTCAACGCCAAGGGGGCGTGTATCGGTCCGATGGGGGCCCGGGTGCGCGCGGTGATGACCGAACTGCACGGCGAGAAGATCGACATCGTCGACTTCTCCGAGGACCCGCGCCAGTTCGTCGCTGCTGCTCTGTCGCCGGCTCGCGTGCAGTCGGTCGAGGTGGTTGACGCCGAGTTGCGCAAGGCGCGCGTCGTCGTGCCCGACTACCAACTGTCGCTGGCCATCGGCAAGGAGGGCCAGAACGCCCGTCTGGCGGCCAAGCTCACCGGCTGGCGCATCGACATCCACCCCGACACGCTGGCGTCCGAGTAGGACGTCGGGGGCCCGCCGGCCTGTTGTCATTGGCCGACGTTCCGCGTGCCGTCAGCCCCGAGCCGCGTGCATCTCATTGGGAGACAACGGATTGTGGTCTGGCCGCCTCTTGACGGCGTGAGCCCACCCGACTAGAATCGAACACATGTTCGAATCGACGACGATGGCGCACCAGGCGAACCTGCCGGTCGTCAAGACGTCGGCCGTAGCGACAGTGCCGTCGGCCGTAGCGACAGTGCCGTCGGCCGTAGCGACAGTGCCGTCGGCCGTAGCGACAGTGCCGTCGGCCGTAGCGACAGTGCCGTCGGCGCCGCTCGCCGTGCAGCCGGGACCCGGCATACCGATCCCGGACACTCCGGCGGCAGCCGCGCTCGCGCTCGTCGAGATGGTGGAGCGGCTCAAGGCGGCTCTCGACGTCGCCGCGCTGTCGGCGTGGCGGGCGCTGCACGCGCAGGTCCGGGCCGAGTGCGAGCACCTCGACCTGCCCGGTATGCCGCCCGCGCGCCGCCGGGATTACGTCGCTGCACTCGCGCGATCTGCGACGGTGGACGAGGTGATGGCCGCGACCGGTCTCGGCCAGCGCGAGTGCGAGCGGCGGCTCTCGTTCGCCACCGCCGACCCCCGGCGCACCGCGACGGCCCTGACCCACCTGCGTGGGGGCACGGCGTCGCTGCAGCGGGTCCTGCGGATTCACGGCGACACGACGCACCTGGATCCCGAGGTCGCCGACACCGTGGCGGCTCGAGTGCTCGCGCCGCCTCGGGGGTGCCCGGTGCCCTCCGAGCGCCTGGTGTCGGCCCGGCTGCGCCGTCAGCTGGCGCGGCACGCTCCCGACCCCGCGACGGCCCGAGCCAGCGCCTTCGCGGCGCGCACCGCCGAGGCCGAGTTCCAGCCCGAGGGGGTGGCGGCGCTCGTCGTCACCGGTGACGGCGCTCGGGTCGCCGCGGCGACGGACCGGGTCGATGCGCTGGCTCGGGCCGTGCGCGCCGCGGGCGATCCGCTCGGTCGCACCCTGGCCCAGCTGCGCTCCGACGTCGCGCTCGATCTCGTGCTCTACGGCGAGGTGGCGCCGGGCCGCGTGACCGAGGCGGACTCGCCGCTGCGCCTCGTAGGCGCTTTCCCGCCGGCCCGGGTCAACCTCGTCGTCGGCCTGTCGACCCTGCTCGGCCAGGACGACGGCCTCGGTGAGCTGCCCGGGCACGGCTACCTCGCCGCGGCGCACGCCCGCGAGGTCGCGACCACCGACGGGTCGAGGTGGCGGTGGCTGGTCACCGACGCAGCATCCGGCCGGCTCGTCGAGCTGTCCACCCGCAGTTACCGGCCCACCGAGGCGATCCGCAGACACGTGCTCGCCCACGACGCGGTATGCCGCGCCCCCGGCTGCACGGTCCCGGCGGCGACCTGCGACGTCGACCACGAACGGCCCTTCCCGAGCGGTCGGACGAGCACCGCGAACCTCAGCGCCAAGCACCGCCGACATCACGCCCTCAAGACCACCGGCCTGTGGACCTCACGCGGCGACCCGCTCACCGGGATGCTCACCTGGCGCACCTTCGCCGGTCGCACCTACGTCACCCACCCGCACGACTACCGCGAGCTGTCCGAACCTCGCAGGGAAGTGTCGTGAGGTGAGGAGGCAAGTTCCGAATTTGCCGTCCTGATCCACTCGGCCATCATGCGCAGGATCGCCGCCGACTCGGCAGTCCTGACGTCATGGTGCCTACCCGTCAATTCCGGCCCGGTTCCCGTACGCTCACGGCGGCACCGCAACCGTAGACGGGGTAGACTTGAGCACGACCGACCGGACTGGACTCCGGGCGACGCCATCTGGTGGCGCGGGCCGGCGCGAGCCGATCCGCACCTGCATCGGGTGTCGACGCACGGATAGCTGGTCGGTTCTCGTGCGAGTGGTCGCGGTGACGGACGATCCGGGAGTCCCCCGGGTGGTGCCGGACCTGCGGCACCGGCTCCCGGGGCGCGGCGCCTGGCTGCACCCGGACACCGAGTGTCTCGAGCGAGCCGTGCGGCGGCGGGCGTTCGTGCGGGCCTTGCGATTGCAGGCCGGTGCGGATGTCGGCGCCCTCACGGCATACCTCGACGGCCGCGCGCACGGGACGACACACGACCAACGACAAGGCGGGTCAGACGCTGATGAGCACCCGATGAGTACTCACCAATGAGCAAGCCCCACTAGCTGGTCCGTGCGCGAAGGCCGACCTTCGCACCAGCCCGGACCGCGACACAAGGAGAAGCGTGGCCAAGGTCCGGGTCTACGAGCTCGCCAAGGAGCTCGGGGTAGAGAGCAAGGCGCTCCTCGCCCATCTGAAGGAACAGGGCGAATTCGTCCGATCGGCGTCCTCGACGATCGAGGCGCCCGTCGTGCGCAAGATCAAGGAATCCTGGGCGAGCACGTCCCAGGCCGTGGCGGCCGCGCCGGCCGCTCGGACGTCGGCGCCGGCACCCGCAGCGCCCTCCGCGCCTGCGGCCGCCCCCTCGAGCGCTCCGCCTGCACCGCCAGCGGCCTCCGCCCCCGCGGCGCCCGCGCCCCCGGCGACCAGCGCACCGGTCACTGCGCCGGCAACGGCACCGACGAGCCCTGCGGCACCGGCTGCACCCGCCGCCCCAGCGCCCGCGCCGAGCATCACTGCGCCCCAGGCCCCCGTGGCGCCGGCCGTCGCCGCGCCCCCAGCCGCGGCCGCGGGCACAGCGGCCCCGTCGGCGCCCCCCACCACGGCTCGCCCGAGCGGTCCGACCCCCGGCCCGCGCCCGGCCGCCGCCGATCCCGCGGCACGCGCCACCGGCCCCGGCCCACGTCCGTCGCCGCGGCCCGGTCAGCCGCGCCCGGGTAACAACCCGTTCGCGCCGAGCCAGGGCATGGGCCGTCCGGCGGCAGCCCGCGAGGGTGCACCGCCGCGACCGGGCAACAACCCCTTCGCGCCGAGCCAAGGTATGCCGCGTCCCCAGTCGCGTCCCGGTCAGGCCGGCCCTGGCGGTCCCCGTCCGGGTGCCGCCGGACCGGGTGGCCCCCGACCCGGCGGACTGCGCCCGAACCCCGGGATGATGCCCGACCGGGCCGCCGTCGGGCGCCCCGGCGCGCGGCCGGCCCCGGGAGCTCGGCCCGGTCAGGGTGCCCGCCCGGGCACCGGCGGTCGTCCCGGCGCTCCCGGCGGTGGCTTCGGTGGGCGCCCGGGTGGTCCTGGCGGTCGTGGCGGCACGCAGGGCGCCTTCGGGCGCGGCGGTGGCCGGCCGGTCCGTGGACGAAAGTCCAAGCGGGCCAAGCGCCAAGAGTTCGAGCAGATGCAAGCGCCGACCATCGGCGGCGTTACCGTGCCCCGAGGCGACGGCACGACGGTGATCCGCGTGCGCCGCGGGTCCTCGCTGACCGACTTCGCCGACAAGATCAACGCCCACGCCGCGTCGCTGGTCACGGTGCTGTTCCACCTCGGCGAGATGGCCACGGCCACGCAGTCCCTCGACGAGGACACCTTCCGACTGCTCGGTGCCGAGCTCGGCTACGACGTGCAGGTCGTCTCGCCCGAGGACGAGGAGAAGGAGCTGTTCGCCTCCTTCAACATCGACCTCGACGCCGAGGAGGACGACGAGGCCGACCTCGTCGCCCGACCGCCCGTCGTCACCGTCATGGGCCACGTCGACCACGGCAAGACCAAACTGCTCGACGCGATCCGCCGCGCCAACGTCATCGCCACCGAGGCCGGGGGCATCACCCAGCACATCGGCGCGTACCAAATCGTCACTGAGCACGAGGGAATCGAGCGGCCGGTCACGTTCATCGACACCCCGGGTCACGAGGCGTTCACCGCGATGCGAGCCCGTGGGGCCAAGGTCACGGACATCGCCATCCTCGTGGTCGCCGCCGACGACGGCGTCATGCCGCAGACCATCGAGGCGCTCAACCACGCCCAGGCGGCCGACGTGCCGATCGTCGTGGCAGTGAACAAGATTGACAAAGAGGGGGCCAACCCCGACAAGATCCGCCAGCAACTCACCGAGTACAACCTCGTCGCCGAAGAGTACGGCGGCGACACGATGTTCGTCGACGTCTCCGCCCGCGAGAAGGTCAACATCGACGGGCTGCTCGAGGCGGTGCTGCTCACTGCGGATGCCGCGCTCGACCTGCGCGCGAACCCCGACACCGACGCTCGCGGTGTGGCCATCGAGGCCAACCTCGACCGAGGGCGCGGCGCGACCGCGACGGTGCTCGTCCAACAGGGCACCCTGCACGTCGGCGACGCCATCGTCGCCGGGTCCGCCCACGGCCGGGTGCGAGCGATGCTCGACGAACATGGCAACGCCCTGCGCGAGGCCACCCCGTCGCGACCCGTCCAGGTGCTCGGACTCTCGTCGGTGCCGCGTGCCGGCGACACCTTCATCGTCGCTCCCGACGACCGCACCGCGCGGCAGATCGCCGAGAAGCGCGAGGCGGCCGACCGACAGGCCTCCCTGGCCAAGGCCCGCAAGCGGATCAGCCTCGAGGACCTCAACGAGGCGCTCGCCGCTGGCAAGGTCGAGACGCTCAACCTCATCCTCAAGGGCGACGTGTCCGGCTCCGTCGAGGCCCTCGAGGACGCCCTGCTGCAGATCGACGTCGGCGACGAGGTCGAGCTGCGGATCATCGACCGTGGGGTCGGCGCGATCACGCTGAACAACATCAACCTCGCGATGGCCTCCAACGCGATCATCATCGGCTTCAACGTCCGCGCCGAGGGCCAGAACGCCGAGGTCGCCGACCGCGAGGGCGTCGAGGTGCGCTACTACTCGGTGATCTACCAGGCCATCGAGGATATCGAGGCCGCCCTCAAGGGCATGCTCAAGCCGGAGTTCGAGGAGGTCCAGCTCGGCACCGCCGAGATCCGCGAGATCTTCCGGTCGAGCAAGTTCGGCAACATCGCCGGATCGCTCGTGCGGTCCGGCGAGATCCGCCGCGGCGCCCGGGCGCGGATCACGCGCAACGGGGTCGTCGTCGGCGACAACGTCGAGATCGCCGGTCTGCGCCGGTTCAAGGACGACGTCACCGAAGTCCGCGAGGGCTACGAGTGCGGCATCAACCTCGGGTCGTTCAACGACCTACAGGTCGAGGACGTCATCGAGACCTACGAGATGCGGGAGAAGCCCCGGGCGTAGGACGGTTCACCTGCCCGCCTGGCTGGGTTTCAGGCACCGGTGGAGATTCGCAGACCCGCATACTCCGGTATGCCGCCCGCGACGGCTGACATCGTCGGCGGCATACCGAAGGCCGATTCTCCGTGGACAGACAAGGGATTCCATGGCCGACGCAGCGCGCGCTCGCAAGGTCGCCGAGCGGATCAAGGCGATCGTCGCCGAGCAGTTGGAGTACCGCGTCAAGGACTCCCGGCTCGGATTCGTCACGGTGACCGACGTGCGGGTCACCGGCGATCTGCAACACGCCACGGTGTTCTACACGGTGTTCGGCACCGACGAGGAGCGGGCGGCGACGGCCGCCGCGCTGGAGTCGGCGAAGGGGCGATTGCGCTCTTCCCTGGGGCAGCTCGGCATCCGGCTCACCCCGACGATCGAGTTCATCCCCGACGCGCTCCCCGAGGGCGCCGCCCACCTGGAGGACCTGCTCGTCGCGACGAAGGCCCGCGACGCCGAGCTGGCCAAGGCCGCCGAAGGCAAGGGCTTCGCCGGGGAGCCCGACCCCTACCGCCGTCCGGGAGCCGACGACGACACCGACGACGACACCGACGACGACGGCCCGGCGTGAGGCGCGAGTGAACGATCCGCAGGGCCTGCTCGTCATCGACAAGCCGGCGGGCTGGACGAGTCACGACGTCGTCGCCCGGGTGCGCCGGCTGGTCGGGACCCGCCGCGTCGGGCACGCCGGCACCCTCGACCCGATGGCCACCGGAGTGCTCGTCCTCGGCGTCGGACGCGGGACCAAACTGCTCACCTTCCTCGTGGGGTGCGACAAGACGTATGCCGCGACGGTGCGCCTCGGGCAGGCGACGAGCACCGACGACGCCGAGGGGGAGATCCTCTCGACCGCGGACCCGTCGGCGATCTCGGAACAGGATCTCGCCGCTGCTGTCGGCGACCTCACCGGATCGATCCGCCAAGTGCCCTCGTCGGTGAGCGCCGTCAAGGTCGACGGACGCCGGGCCTACGCCCGCGTGCGGGCCGGAGAGGCGGTCGAGTTGCCCGCCCGGGAGGTCACCGTCCACCGGTTCGACATCCGGGCCCGTCGCCCGGCCCGAACCGCCGACGGGCACCCGGTGCTCGACGTCGACGTGCACGTCGAGGTCTCCTCGGGGACCTACGTCCGGGCCCTGGCCCGCGACCTCGGCGCCGCCCTCGGGGTCGGCGGGCACCTCACCGCCCTGCGGCGCACCCGAGTCGGGCGGTTCGACGTCGCCGAGGCCCACAGCCTGGAGGCCCTCGCGGACACCGAGCCCGGCGGCATACCCCTGCTGCCCTTGGCGCAGGCGGCGCGGGCCCAGTTCCGGGTGCACGAGCTCACCGAGGCGCAGGCCCGGGCGCTCGGCTTCGGGCAGCGGATCGATTCCGACGAACCGCCCACGACCGCACCGGTCGCGGCGATCGGACCCGACGACACCCTCGTGGCCATGCTCGACGAGTCGGGTCCGCGGGCTCGGACCCATGTCGTGTTCGCCGCCGCAGGTTCGTAGAGTGTCCCCCGTGCACGTGTGGAACGGGCTGGGCGAGATCCCCGCAGACCTCGGCCGCTGCGTCGTCGCGCTCGGCAACTTCGACGGGGTCCACGTCGGGCACCAGGCGGTGCTGCGCACCCTCGTCGAGCAGGCCGCCGCGCGCCGGACCAGCTCGGTCGCGGTGACCTTTGACCCGCACCCCATCGCCGTGCTGCGCCCCGACCTCGCCCCGCCGATGCTCACCTCACTGGCCCGCCGGCTCGCGCTCATCGAGGCGACCGGGGTCGACGGCGTCGTCGTCATCGAGTTCACCGCGGCGTTCGCCGCCGAGACCCCCGAGGAGTTCGTCCGGACGGTCTTCGTCGACCGGCTGCACGCCCAGGTCGTCGTCGTCGGGCACGACACCCGCTTCGGGGTGCGCAACACCGGCAGCGTCGAGACCCTCGTCGCCCTCGGGGAGCGCTACGGCTTCGAAGTCATCGCCCTGGAAGACGTCGGCACGGGGTCGCGGTGGTCCTCCTCGCAGGTGCGTGGGCTGGTCGCCGCCGGTGACGTCGCCGGGGCCGCCGAGCTGCTCGGGCGTCCGCACCGGGTCGACGGCACCGTCGTGCACGGCGACCACCGCGGTCGGCTGCTCGGCTTCCCGACGGCGAACCTCGGACACGACACCGAGGGCATGGTGCCCGCCGACGGCGTGTATGCCGGGTGGTTGACCCGCCTCGACCTGCCCGCCGACGCCCCGGACCGGGTCCTGCCCACGGCCATCTCCATCGGGACGAACCCGACCTTCGACGGCACCGAGCGCCGCGTCGAGGGGTATGTCCTGGACCGCACCGACCTGGACCTCTACGGCGAGCGCATCGCCTACGAGTTTGTCGCCCACCTGCGGCCCACGTTGAAATTCGACGGGATGGACCCGCTCATCGTCCAGATGAACGAGGACGTCGAGCAGTGCCGCCTCGTCCTGCGGACGATCGTCCGCACGTGAGCAGGCGGGCCTATCTGAGGAGCACCGAC
Organism: Dermatophilaceae bacterium; assembly: GCA_037045045.1. Lineage (GTDB taxonomy): Bacteria > Actinomycetota > Actinomycetes > Actinomycetales > Dermatophilaceae > Phosphoribacter. Next base: position 517,832 of record JBAOHL010000005.1, on the reverse strand, counting down.
GAGCACCGACGAGCCGGACCGCGTACCATCTCGTGGGATCCAGGTAACCATCCGAGCACGGCCCGTCGCTGTGGGCTTTACCCACCGGTAGGGCTCTGACATCATCCGGGGAAGCCCCCACCGAAGGAGACCCACCCGTGGCCTTGCGCTCAGTCGCCGACGAACGCGTCGACCAGACCATCCTCAACAACCGCGCCCCAAGCGTCGCGGCACTCTTTCGCGACCGGGTGGCCAAGTCCGGCAGCTCGGAGGCGTTCCAGTACTTCCTGGGTTCCGAGCTACAGCATGTGACGTGGGGCCAGGCCAAGGATCAGGTCTACACCCTGGCTGCGGGTCTGATGTCGCTCGGGGTCGAGCTCGGCGACCGCGTGGGGATCGCCTCGCACACCCGCTACGAGTGGGCCATCGCCGACCTCGCGAACATGTGCGCGGGCGCGGCGACGACGACCGTCTACTCCTCGACGATGGCCGACGACGTCGCGTTCATCATCTCCGATTCCGGCTGCAAGGTCGTCTTCGCCGAGGACGACGAGCAGGTCGAGAAGCTGCGCAGCGTACGCAAGCAGATCCCCGAGGTCCGCAAGGTGGTGACCTTCGCGGGCACCGCCGACGGAGACTGGGTCATCTCGATGGACGAGCTGCGCGCGGCGGGGACCGCGGCGCGAGCCGCCGACCCAGGCGCGGTCGACGCGCGGATCGACCAGATCACCTCGGAACATCTCGCCCTCATCATCTACACGTCGGGCACCACCGGACGCCCCAAGGGCGCAGAAATCACCCAGGACGCGATCGTCTACGAGGGCGCCTCGCTGGATTCCATCGCCCTGCTCTCCGGCGACGATCTGCAGTTCCTCTGGCTGCCGTTGTCGCACATCTTCGGAAAGATCCTGCTCACCCTGCCGATCCAAATCGGGTTCCCCACGGCGATCGACGGGCGGATCGACAAGATCGTCGACAACCTCGCGATCATCAAGCCGACCTTCATGGGCGCGGCGCCGCGCATCTTCGAGAAGGCCTACGGGCGGATCGCGATGATGCTCGAGAAGGAGACGGGGGTCAAGAAGACCCTCATGGACTGGGCCTTCGGGGTGGGCCGTCAGGTCATGGAAGCCCGCTCGGAGGGCAACCAGCCGGCCCCGCACGTCCTGCTTCAGCACCTCCTCGCCGACAAGCTCGTCCTGTCCAAGGTCCGGGATCGCTTCGGCGGGCGGATCCGCTTCTTCGTCTCCGGATCCGCCCCGTTGGACCCTCAGGTGGCCAAGTGGTTCGGCACCGTCGGGCTCACCGTCATCGAGGGGTACGGCCTCACCGAGACCTCGGCATCGACGATCGTCTGCCGTCCGCACCACGGGATGTACCGATACGGGACGATCGGGTGGCCGATGCCGGGCACCGAGGTGGCCTTCGCCTCCGACGGCGAGATCCTCGTCAAGGGCCCGGGGGTCATGCGCGGCTACCGCAACAGCCCCGAGCTCACCGCCGAGGTGTTCGACGAGAACGGCTTCTTCCGGACCGGCGACATCGGGCAGATGGACGACAAGGGGTTCATCAAGATCACCGACCGCAAGAAGGACGTCTTCAAGACCTCCGGCGGAAAGTACATCGCCCCCACCCAGATCGAGACGGCGTTCAAGGGCCAGTGCCCCTACGTCTCGCAGTTCCTCGTCCAGGGGGAGGGGCGCAACTACGCCAGCGCGTTGCTCACCCTGGACCCCGACGCGATCACCGAATGGGCTGCGGCCCACGGGATGGCCGGCAAGTCCTACGCGGAGATCTCGCAGGCTCCGGCGACCCGTGACCTCGTCCAGGGCTACGTCGACAAGCTCAACTCCGGGCTGAACCGGTGGGAGACGATCAAGCGGTTCGTCATCCTCGATCGCGACCTCACCGTCGAGGGGGGCGAGCTCACGCCGAGTCTCAAGCTCAAGCGCAAGGCGGTGGCCGAGCACTTCAAGGCCGAGCTCGCCTCGCTCTACGACGCCTGAGCTATCCCTGGACGAGCGGGACGAAAACGTAGCGCCCCAGCGGGCGTTGCCCGTCCGCGGTGACCCGCCAGAGCACCCCGTCGGCGGGCACGACGAGGACCCCACCGGGGCCGAGTTGCTCGCGCAGCGGCGCCGGGATGCCCGTGGCCATCGCGGAGACGAGGATCCGGTCGAAGGGAGCCTCGACCGGGGCCCCGAGGACGTCGGGGTCGGCCGCCTCGACGCTGGCCCACGGCATCCCGGCCGCGGCCACGGCGTCGCGACCCATGGCCACGAGTTCGGGCACCCGCTCGACGCCGATGACCCGACCCGTCGGGCCGACGAGATGGGCCAGCAGCACGGTCGTCCACCCCGATCCGGACCCGACGTCGAGCACCCGATGGCCGGGCCGCGGGTCGAGGGCGACGAGCATCGCGCGGACCGTCCTGGGCTGGGAGTTGGTCTGTCCGTAGCCGATCGGCAACGCCTGGTCCACGTCGGCGAAGGCGGCCTGTGCCGGCGGCAGATGTCGCGCCCGCGGACAGGCCTCGAACGCGGCAGCCACCCGCTCGATGACGCTCGGTTCGCCCACCCCTTCAGTATCCGTCGGTAGACTGACCCGATGCCCGGGCAGTCGCACTTCGCCGAGCTCGAGCCGCTGCTCGAGCGGGTGCGCAAGCCCATCCAGTACGTCGGCGGCGAGCTCAACTCGGTCGTCAAGGACTGGGGCTGTGGCGGCGTCGGGCCGGACGGGCAGGAGCGCACGGTGCGCTGGGCGCTGATGTACCCCGACGCCTACGAGGTCGGCGTGCCCAACCAGGGGCTGATGATCCTCTACGAGGTGCTCAACGAACGCCCGGACGCGCTCGCCGAGCGCACGTATGCCGTGTGGCCCGACCTCGAGGCGCTGCTGCGTGAGCACGGGGTCCCCCAACTGACCGTCGACGGGCATCGGGCGGTCGCGGACTTCGACCTGTTCGGCGTGTCATTCTCCACCGAGCTCGGCTACACGAACCTGCTCACCGCACTCGACCTCGCGGGGATCCCGCTGCACGCAGTTGACCGTGGGGAGGGCCACCCCGTCGTCGTCGCCGGCGGGCATGCCGCGTTCAACGCCGAGCCGATTGCCGACTTCGTCGACGCGGTCGTCGTCGGCGACGGCGAGGCGGCCGTGCTGGCCATCACCGATCTCGTCGCGGCGTGGAAGGCCCAGGGCCGGCCGGGCGGGCGCGCCGAACTGCTGCTGCGGCTGGCCCGCGAGGGAGGTGTGTACGTCCCGTCGCTCTACGACGTGGACTACCTGCCCGACGGGCGGATCCGGCGGGTGGCCCCACGTGCGGGCGTCCCGGGCATCCCGTGGCGGGTCGCCAAGCACACCGTCATGGACCTCGACGCGTGGCCCTACCCGAAGCAACCGCTCGTGCCCCTGGCCGAGTCGGTCCACGAACGGATGTCCGTGGAGATCTTCCGGGGCTGCACCCGGGGCTGCCGGTTCTGCCAGGCCGGCATGATCACCCGGCCGGTCCGGGAACGCTCCATCGAGGGCATCGGTCAGATGGTCGAACGCGGTTTGGCGGCAACGGGTTTCGAGGAGGTGGGGCTGCTCTCGCTGTCCTCGGCCGACCACTCCGAGATCGCCGAGATCGCCAAGGGCCTCGCGGACCGCTATGCCGGGACGCAGACCGGGCTGTCGCTGCCCTCCACACGAGTGGACGCCTTCAACATCGAGCTCGCCGGCGAGCTGGCCAGGAACGGACGCCGCTCGGGCCTGACCTTCGCCCCGGAGGGCGGCTCCGAGCGGATCCGCCGGGTCATCAACAAGACCGTGACCGAGGCGGACCTCGTCGCCACGGTGGCCGCGGCATACGGGGCCGGATGGCGCCAGGTCAAGCTCTACTTCATGTGCGGGCTGCCGACCGAGACCGACGAGGACGTCCTGCAGATCGCCGCCCTGGCCGGCACGGTCATCGAGACCGGCCGGGCCGTGAGCGGCCGGCGGGACATCCGATGCACCGTCTCGATCGGCGGGTTCGTGCCCAAGGCGCACACCCCCTTCCAATGGGCGGCCCAGCTGGGCGCCGAGGCGACCGACGAGCGGCTGCGGCTGCTGCGTGAGGCGATCCGGGCCGACCGGCGCTACGGCTCGGCCATCGGCCTGCGCTACCACGACGGGCAGGCCGGCATCGTCGAGGGACTGCTGTCACGGGGTGACCGGCGGGTCGGCACGGTCATCGAGGCGGTGTGGCGCGACGGTGGGCGGTTCGACGGGTGGAGCGAGTTCTTCTCGTACGAGCGCTGGATGCGTTGTGCGGCAACGGTGTTCGCCGACACTCCGGTATCCGTGGACTGGTACACGACGCGCGAGCGCACCGACACCGAGGTCTTGCCCTGGGACCACATCGACTCGGGGCTGGACAAGGAGTGGCTCTGGGCGGACTGGCAGGACGCCCTCGACGGTCGGGAACAGGACGACTGCCGCTGGACGCCGTGCTTCGACTGCGGGGTCTGCCCGCAACTCGGCACGCACATCCAGGTGGGTCCCTCCGGTCGCACCCTGCTGCCCATCCAGGTCCAATGACGCCGACAGCGATCGCCGTCCGGACGGTCGACACCACGGCGGACTTCGGCGCGCTCGTCGACTGCCGACGCCGGTGGACCCTCGAGCAGGGCGGACCGGACGAGGCCGACTTCGCCGAGCGGATGGCCGACTGGTCCGAGCGGGTCGGCGCCGCCCGGCACTCGTGGCTGGCCTGGTCGGCGGATCACCCCGTCGGCATGGTCACGCTCGTCGTCTACGAACGGATGCCGCGCCCGGGGGCCCCGCCCGGCCGGTGGGCCTACGTCGGCCAACTCTGGGTCGACCCGGCATACCGTCGCCACGGCGTCGGGCGCGCGTTGATGGCGGCTTTGATCGGCTGGGCCACCGAGGCCGGGATGCAGCGGCTGGTGCTCAACCCCAGCGAGGTGTCGCGGCCCCTGTATGCCGCCCTGGGTTTCCGCTCGGCGGTCGACCTACTGCGCCTGGACCTTTGAGAGCCTTGAACCGTCGAGGTCAAACGGGGTGCCCGAGGTGGGCCAATGCCTGGCGCAGCACCACTCCGTGGCCGCCGGACATCTCGGCGGTGGCGGCCAACGCGGCCGCTTCGGTCGGGGTGAGCCAGGCGATGTCGAGGGCGTCTTGTGCCGGGTTGCAGTCGCCCATGACGACGACGACGTAGCACAACGCGACGGCGTGCTGGCGGGGGTCGTGGAACGGAGTGACCCCTGGCGTGGGGAAGTACTCGGCCACCGCGAAGGGCTGCGGCGAGAGCGGAACCTGGGGCAGGGCCATCGGGCCGAGGTCGCGATCGACGTGGCGCAGCACGGCATCGCGCAGCCGCTCGTGGTAGAGGACCCGGCCGGAGACGAGCTCGCGCTGAATGTGCCCCTCCTGCGTCGCGCGCAGGAGCAGCCCGACGCTGGCCACCTGGCTGCGCTCGTCGACCCGGACGGGGACGAGGTTGACATAGAGGATCGGCAGCCGGTCACGGGCGTCGCGCAACTGCTCACCGCTGAGCCACGCGCCCTGCGACTGGATCTCGGTCATCTGCCCTCAGTAGACCTTCCCGGGGTTCATGATCCCCGCCGGGTCGAACAGGGCCTTGACGGCGCGCTGCCGGGCCAGTTCGGCCTCGCCGAGTTCGTCGCGCAGGTGCGCGCGTTTGAGGGTCCCGACGCCGTGTTCGCCGGTGATCGTGCCGCCCAGGTCGAGCGCGGCTTGGAGGACGAGGTCGAGGGCGTGCAGCGCCTTGCGCTGGCCGTCCTCGTCGCCGGGGGTGAAGAGGAACGACGGGTGCAGGTTGCCGTCCCCGCCGTGCCCGGCGAGCGTGGTGCGCACGCCGGTCTGCGCGGCGATCGCCTGCCCGGCCCGGACGAAGTCGGCGAGCCGGGCGATCGGCACGCAGGCGTCCTCGGTGAGCTTGGCGTTGGCGTTCTCGAGGGCGAAGCGCAGCATCCGCCGACCGGCCATGAGCCCCTCGGACTCGCTGGCGTTGTCGGCGGTCGCGACGTCCTGTGCCCCGGCCGCCTCCAGCAACGCGGCATACCGATGGACGTCGTCGAGGGCGTGACCCGGCCGATCGGACTGCACGAGCAGCACCGCCTCGCAGTCCTGGGGGAAGCCGAAGTCGCCGACCGCCTGGATCGCGACGAGCGACTCGTGGTCGAGGAACTCCAGCAGCGACGGGCGATGCCGGTCGGCCCGCAGCGCGAGGATCGCGCTCACCGCGGCGTCGAGCGAGGCGAAGGTCGCCAGCGTGGTCAACGCCGGGTCTGGCGCCGGGACGAGACGCACCAGGGCCGACGTGACCACCCCGAGGGTGCCCTCGGAGCCGACAAACAGTCCGGTGAGGTCGTAGCCGGCGACGCCCTTGGCCGTGCGGTGGCCGGTGCGGATGACCTCGCCGCCGGGCAAGACGACCTGCAGCGCCTTGACGTAGTCGGCGGTCACGCCGTACTTGATGCAGCACAGGCCGCCGGCGTTCGTCGCGACGTTGCCACCGATCGTGCTGATGTCCGCCGACGCGGGGTCCGGCGGGTAGAACAGGCCGACCTGGGCGGCGGCGGCCTTGAGGTCGGTGTTGACGACGCCGGGACCGACGTCGGCGTGCGACTCGACCTCGTCGATGTCGATGCCGGTGAGGGCCTCGACGTTGAGGACGATGCACCCCTGCGTGGCGATCGCGCCCCCGGCGACACTCGTGCGCGCCCCCTGGGGCACGACCGGTATGCCGCGGGCCTGCGCCTCGCGCATCACCTCGACGACGTCGGACAACTCGGTGGCTCGCACGAGGGTGAAATCGCCCGGCGCGGTGGCCCCGAAGGACTCGTCGACGGCATACGAGGCGGCGATGTCGGGGTCGGTGACGAGGGCACCCGCGCTGAGGCCAGGCAGTGTGCGCAGCGGCATACCGCGACTGTAGCGATCTCGCCCGGGCCGGTGGGCTCGCCGGCGTAGGTTCGAAGGCGTGCAGGTTGGCGGAGATCTCGTCGGGCAGTACCTCGACTTCGCGAGGTACACCCGCACCGATTCCCCATGTTTCGCCCACTGGTCGACCGCGGTCGCCGAGGACCCCGAGGTGTTGGAGTGGCTGGCGACCCTGCCGCCGGCCAAGGCGCAGCCGAACCTCGTCTTCGCGGCGGCTCGGTGGCACGGCGTGCCCGCGCCGGCGCCGTATGCCGCGCTGCGCCAGGCCCTGCTCGGCGACGACGGGTCGATCCGGGCGACCATCCTCACGAGGTCCACCCAGACCAACGAGGTGCGCCGGCTGGCCACCCTCGTGCCGGCGTTCGAGCGGCTCGCCCGGCGCCACGAGGACCCCCTGGCCCTCGTCGAGGTCGGGGCCAGTGCCGGGCTGTGCCTCTTCGCGGACCGCTACGACTACGCCTGGCGCACCGCGGCTGGGCACGTAGTCCGCTGGAGTCCCGGCGGCGGCGAGCACGACTACTCCCGGACCGTGCTGCGCGCCGAGGTCACCGGGCCGTTCGTCGAGCCCAGTGGGCCACTCGCAGTGGCGTGGCGGGCGGGCCTGGACCTGCACCCCCTCGACGTCCGCGACGAGGACGCGATGCGCTGGCTGGCCGCGCTCGTCTGGCCAGAGCAGGCCCACCGGCGCACCCTGCTCGACGTGGCCGTGCGGGTCGCCCGCGAGGAGCCACCGGTCGTGCGCGCGGGCGACGCCCGCACCGACGTGCCGGCCCTGGTCCGCGAGGCGGGTCGGCACGGCCCCGTCGTGGTGTTCCACAGCGCCGTGCTGGCCTATCTCGATCAGCCGGACCGGGACCGGTTCCACGACGAGATGCTTGCCCTCGTCGCCGCCGGCGCCTGTCACTGGGTGAGCAACGAGGCGCCGAACGTCCTGCCGCGCCTCAGCGCCACCGGCCCGACGATGCCGGCCGGGCGCAACGCGTTCGTCCTCGGTATCGACGGGCAGGCGGTGGCGTGGACCCATGGTCACGGGGCCTCGATGACGTGGCTGTGAGGCGCTGGCAGGACAACTCGGTGGGACCGGTCCGGCGCGGCCGGTAGACTCGCCCCCAACGGCGTCGACCCGGCCATCACCGGCGAGCCTCCGGAAGAACGGCGGGCGACCGCTCACTAGACCCGGACGGACGGGCCCGTCACAGCCTGGACAAGAGCGGCCGGATGCCGTGCGCCCGCGAGGCGCCGACGCCCGGCAAGCGGGGTGGTACCGCGGTGCCAGGACCTCACCCCGAGGTCCGGGCGTCGTCCTCGTCAGAACACCGAACGGCAAGACGAGACCGACGACGCAGGAGCAGCACCAGTGACGACCTACCCGCGGGCCAGCACCGACCCCGACGCCCAGGGCGTGCCGCCGACCCCGCGCTTCCCGAACCTCGAGGAGCAGGTCCTCGCCTACTGGGCCCAGGACGGGACGTTCCAGGCCTCGATCGACGCCCGCCCGGCCGGCCGGGACGGCGCCAACGAGTTCGTCTTCTACGACGGCCCCCCGTTCGCGAACGGCCTGCCGCACTACGGGCACCTGCTCACCGGCTACGTCAAGGACATCGTCCCTCGCTACGAGACGATGCGCGGGCGCCGGGTGGAACGGCGGTTCGGCTGGGACACCCACGGGCTGCCCGCCGAGTTGGAGGCCCAACGCCAGCTCGGCCTGAAGACCAAGGCGGACATCGTCGAGCTCGGCATCGAGGCGTTCAACGCGGCCTGCCGTGACTCGGTGCTGCGCTACACCGACGAATGGCAGGCCTACGTCACCCGCCAGGCGCGGTGGGTCGACTTCGCCAACGACTACAAGACGATGAACCCCGAGTTCATGGAGTCGGTGATCTGGGCGTTCAAGCGGCTGCACGACCTCGGCCTGGTCTACGAGGGCTTCCGGATCCTGCCGTACTGCTGGAACGACCAGACGCCGTTGTCCAACCACGAACTGCGCATGGACGACGAGGTCTACGGCCAACGTCAGGACCCGGCGATCACCGTGGGCTACCGCCTCGAGACCGGCGAGCTCGCGCTCATCTGGACGACGACGCCGTGGACGTTGCCCTCGAACATGGGCGTCGCCGTACATCCCGACGTCGACTACGTCGTCGTCGAGGGGGATCGCGCCGGCGGCTCGGACCGCTACCTGCTCGCGGAGGCGAGGCTCGCGGCATACCAGCGTGAGCTCGGCGACGACGCGAGCGAGCGGATCGTCGCGCGGTACCGGGGATCCGACCTCGTCGGGCGCCGCTACACGCCCCCCTTCGACTACTACGAGGGGTATGCCGGCGCGCACCGGATCCTCGCGGCCGACTTCGTGACGACCGAGGACGGCACCGGGCTGGTCCACATGTCGCCCGGCTTCGGCGAGGACGACAAGGCCGTGCTCGACGCGGCCGGCGTGGAGACCGTCGTGCCGGTCGGGCTCGACGGGCGGTTCGTCTTCCCGGTCACCGACTACGAGGGGATGCACGTCTTCGACGCCAACCCGCATGTCATCGACCACCTGAAGAACCGCACCCGGGGTTCGGGCGAGATGGGCTCGAGCACCGCGGGCACGGTGTTCGTCCGGCACGAGACCTACGAGCACGCCTACCCGCACTGCTGGCGATGCCGCGAACCGCTGATCTACATGGCGGTCTCGTCGTGGTTCGTCGAGGTCACGGCCTTCAAGGACCGGATGGTCGAGCTCAACCAGCAGATCGACGTGGACCCCCGAGCACGTCAAGGACGGCCAGTTCGGCAAGTGGCTGTCCAATGCCCGGGACTGGTCGATCAGCCGGAACCGGTTCTGGGGCAGCCCGATCCCGGTGTGGAAGTCCGACGACCCGGCCTATCCGCGGGTCGACGTCTACGGCTCGTTCGCCGAGCTGGAGCGCGACTTCGGCCGACTGCCGCGCAACGACATGGGCGAGCCGGACCTGCACCGGCCCTCCATCGACGCGCTGACCCGGCCGAATCCCGACGACCCCACCGGCCGGTCGACGATGCGCCGCGTCGAGGACGTCCTCGACGTGTGGTTCGACTCGGGCTCGATGCCCTTCGCCCAGGTCCACTACCCCTTCGAGAACGCCGACTGGTTCGAGCACCACTACCCGGGCGACTTCATCGTCGAGTACATCGGCCAGACCCGCGGGTGGTTCTACACCCTGCACGTGCTCGCCACGGCGCTGTTCGACCGGCCGGCGTTCTCCGCGTGCGTGAGCCACGGCATCGTCCTGGGCAGCGACGGGCAGAAGATGAGCAAGTCGCTGCGCAACTACCCGGACGTCACCGAGGTGTTCGACCGGGACGGCGCCGACGCGATGCGGTGGTTCCTCATGTCCAGCCCGATCCTGCGCGGGGGCAACCTCGTCGTCACCGAGGCCGGCATCCGCGACGGGGTCCGCCAGGTGATGATCCCGTTGTGGAACGCGTGGTACTTCTTCGCGCTCTACGCCAACGCCGCCGCCGGCGGCACGGGGTATGCCGCGCGACGCTCGATGGCGTCGACGGATCTGTTGGACCGGTACCTGCTGGCCAAGCTCGGCGAGTTCGTCGAGACCATGCAGGCCCAGCTCGACGCCTACGAGATCGCCTCGGCGTGCGACACGATGCGCGGCTTCCTCGACGTGCTGACGAACTGGTACATCCGCCGGTCCCGGGATCGCTTCTGGGACAGCGACGATGAGCTGGGCGACTCGACGCGGGCCGCCTTCGACACCCTCTCCACGGCGCTGGAGGTGCTCACCCGCACGGTCGCTCCGCTGCTGCCGCTGACGACCGAAGAGATCTGGCGCGGCCTGACCGGTGGCCGGTCGGTCCACCTCACCGACTGGCCGGACGCGGCGGACCTGCCTGCGGACCCCGCGCTCGTCGCCGGGATGGACCGAGCCCGCGAGGTCTGCTCGGCGGCGTCGGCGCTGCGCAAGGCCGCCGGTCTGCGAGCGCGTTTGCCCCTCGCGTCGCTCGTCGTCGTCACCGCGGATCCGGTTGCCCTGGAGCCGTTCTCGGCGATCGTCGCCGACGAGGTCAACGTCGCCCAGGTCGTGCTGCGGGGCACCGCCGAGGCCAGCCAAGCGGACTTCGGCGTATCCCAGCGGCTCACCGTCAACGCGCGGGCCGCCGGGCCGCGCCTCGGCAAGGACGTCCAGGCCGCGATCCGCGCGGCCAAGTGCGGCGACTGGTCCGTCGACGGCGACGGCGCGGTGGTCGCGGGGGGGATCGCCCTGCACGCGGGGGAGTATGCCCTCGACACCGTCGTCGAGCAGGCCGACGGGGGGTCGCAGCGTGCCGTTGGAGTCCTGCCCGGGGGCGGCTTCGTCGTGCTCGACACGACGGTGACCGACGAGCTCGCCGCGGAGGGCCTCGTCAACGACCTCGTGCGCGCGGTCCAGCAGACCCGCCGCGAGGCCGGACTGCACATCGCCGACCGGATCGCGTTGTCGCTGGCCGGTCCCGAGGAGTTGCTGCGAGCCGTGGACAGCCACCGCGACCGGCTCATGGCGCAGACGCTGGCGGTCTCGCTCACCGGGTCGCCCGTCGACGTCGCCGCGGCTGCCGACGAGGCCGGTGTCGTCACCCTCGCCGACGGCATACCCGCTCGGGTGACGGTGGAGCGCGTCTGATGGGCAATCACCACGACCGACTCGCGCAGGTGCAGCAGGACATCCTCGCGCGCGCTCCCGAGCACGACATCGAGCCCTCCATCGACCAGATCCGTGCCGTGATCTTCCTGCTCGGCGACCCGCAGCAGTCCTACCCCGTCATCCATCTCACCGGGACGAACGGCAAGACGTCGACGGCCCGGATCGTCGAGGCGTTATGCCGCGAACACGGGCTCACCACGGGTCTGTTCACCTCCCCACACCTGCACGACATGCGCGAACGGATCCGGATCGGCGGCGAGCCCATCGACCCCGACGCCTTCGTCGAGGCCTACGACGAGGTCATCCCCATCGTCGAACTCGTCGAGGCCCGCGACGGGGTGGCGATGAACTTCTTCCAGGTCCTCGTCGCGATGGCCTACGTCGCCTTCGCCGACGCGCCGGTGCACGTGGCGATCGTCGAGGTCGGGCTCGGCGGCTCGTGGGATGCGACGAACGTCGCCGACGGGGAGGTCGCCGTCGTCACCCCGGTGGACCTCGACCACACCCGGCTGCTCGGGAACAGTGTCGAGGCGATCGCCCGCGAGAAGGCGGGCATCGTCAAGCCCGACTCCATCTGCGTGAGCGGAGTGCAGCGGCTCGAGGTCGGGCAGATCCTCGCCGAGCGCGCCGCAGAGGTGGGCGCGCGGTTGTGCCTGGAGGGGGTCGATTTCGGGATCACCGATCGGGCCGTGGCGGTCGGTGGCCAGCAGCTGTCGCTGCGTGGGCTGGCGGGGGAGTATCCCGACCTGTTCCTGCCGCTGCACGGCGCACATCAGGGCAGCAACGCCGCGATCGCGGTGGCCGCCGTCGAGGCGTTCCTCGGCGGCGGCGAGCGGCCCTTGGACGTCGAGACGCTGCGGGCCGGCCTCGCGGCGGTGACCTCGCCCGGGCGGCTCGAACTCGTTCGCCGATCGCCGGCGATCCTCGTCGACGCCGCGCACAACCCCCATGGCATGGGGGCGTTGCGCGAGGCGCTCGCCGACGGGTTCACCTTCACGACCCTCGTCGGCGTCGTCGCGATCTTCGCCGACAAGGACGCCGAGGCGATGCTCGTCGAGCTGGAGCCGGCGCTCGACCACGTCATCGTCACCCGCAACTCCTCGCCTCGATCGCACGATCCCGCGGACCTCGGTGAGATCGCCGTCGACGTTTTCGGCGAGGACCGGGTCACCGTCGTGGCCGACCTGCCCGACGCGCTCGATGCCGCCGTCGCCCTCGCCGAGGTCGACGGCATCGGGGGTGGAGTCGTGGCCACCGGCTCGGTGGTCACCGCCGCCGATGTCCGGCTGCTGCTCGGGGTGCGGACGACATGAGCAGCGGGCTGATCCTCTACGGGCGCCTCGGGAAGTTCACTTGGCGGATGTGCGCCCTCGTCCTGGCCGCCGAGTCGGTGCTCGTCTTCTTCGGTGCGCTCGTGGCCCGCGGGCTCGCGGCGGCCGACAGCGGCGGGCCAGCCACGGCATACCTGCTCGTCGGGTCGGCTCTTGCCGTGGTGTGCCTCGTTGCCGCCGGGCTCATGCGCTCGCCGATCGGGGTGAGCATCGGGTGGCTGGTCCAGGTCGCGACCTTCGCTAGTGCCGTCGTCGTGCCTTTCATGGCGCTCGTCGGCGTGATCTTCGGGGCGCTGTGGGTCGGGTGCCTCGTGCAGGGCCACACGATCGACCAAACCCAGGCGGGCCGAGAGAGCGAGCCGGGCTAGGGTGGCGCAATGACCGAGCGCTCCCTCGTCCTCGTCAAGCCCGACGCGTTCGCCCGCGGCCTGACCGGCGAAGTCCTGCGGCGGATCGAGGCGAAGGGCTACACGCTTGTCGCGCTCGCCGTGCGCACCCCGACCCGTGAACTCCTCCACGCGCACTACGCCGAGCACGTCCGCAAGCCGTTCTTCGTCGGGCTCGTCGAGTTCATGTCCTCGGGCCCGGTGGCGGCAGCGGTCATCGAGGGAGTGCGGTGCATCGAGGGATTCCGCTCCCTCGCCGGCCCGACCGACCCGACCTCCGCGCCGCCTGGATCGATTCGCGGCGACCTCGGCCGCGACTGGGGGCAGGGTTCGCGGGAGAACATCGTCCACGGATCCGACTCGCCCGAGTCCGCAGCGCGCGAGATCGCCCTGTGGTTTCCCGGCCTGTAACGCACGTGATCAGGTAGGCCCGTCCCGGTTGGCGGCGAGTTCTCGGCGGGCGTTGGCGTACTTCGCTTCGAGCCGCTCGCGGCTTTGTCGGTCGAGCAGCGCCAGTCGGTCCGGGTCGGAGTTGTCGGCCAGGTCGGCGAGTTTGACCCGTAAGGCCAGGGGATCGGTGCGGATGCCGGCGTAGTAGTCCGCGGCCGGCTGGCCGGGGCGCCGGGTCAACAGCCCGACCGCGGCGACGACCTCCGGCGGGAAGCCTTGGGCGAGCAAGTCCTCGAGGGTGACGTCGCAGTCCTCGACGACGTCGTGCAGCCAGGCGGCGGCCTGCGCGGACGGGTCGTCGCCCACGCGCTCGGCGACTCGCGCCGGGTGGCTCCAGTACGGCAGACCGGCCTTGTCGTATTGGCCGGCATGCGCCCGGCGGGCCAGGGCTTCGGCGCGGGCGACGAGGTCCATGCCGGGAGTGTGCCACGTCGCCACGGCACCGGCTGCCCCCGACAATGGGACGGTGAGACCTGGGATCTTCACCGATCAGACCATCGATCAGCTCATGGACCGGGCCTGGTCGCGCAGTCGGCTCTCCATGCGCGCCCGCGTCGATCGGCTGCAGGCCAAGGCCTGGCACGTCGGGCAGTGTGGCGTCGCGGCCGGGGTGGCGTGGTTCGTCGCGCACACCTTGCTCGAGCACGAGGCGCCGATGTTCGCCCCGATCGTCGCGGTCGTCTGCCTGGGGATGACCTACGGCCAGCGGTTGCGTCGGGTGGTCGAGGTGACGGTCGGGGTGGCGCTCGGCGTCGCGGTCGCCGACGTCTTCGTCGGCATCGCCGGCAGCGGACCGTGGCAGGTGACCGCGGTCGTCGTCGTGTCGATGTCGGCGGCGTTGCTGCTCGACGCCGGGCAGTTGCTCGTCACCCAGTCGGCCGTGCAGTCGATCACCGTCACGGTCCTCACCGGCGGTCCAAGCCCGGTCACCCGGTGGATCGACGCCGTCGTCGGCGGAGGCGTGGCCCTGCTCGCCGCGGTGGTCGTGCCTCGGGCGCCGCTGCGCAAACCGCGTCACCAGGCCGCGAAGGTCTGCACGAGCATCGCCGGGTTGCTGCGGGATGCGGCGGCCTGCGCCCGCGACGGCAACGTCGAGTGGGCCGCGTCGGTGCTCGGCAAGGCCCGGGCGACCGACGGGCTCATCCGCGAGTTGCAGGCCGCGGCCGACGAGGGGTTGTCGGTCATCGCCTCGACCCCGTGGTCGCGCTCGGATGCCGGCAGCGTGCGCAGCATCGCCTCGATCGTCGACCCGCTGGACCGGGCGCTACGCAGTACCCGCGTGCTCGTGCGCCGGGTGAGCATCGCGGCCCATCAGGGCGCTGTGCTGCCCGAAGACTACGTACAGGCGATCGCGGACCTCGCCGACGGCGTCGACGTCGTCGGCCGGGCCTGGGGCGAGAACCGGGCGGCGGAGTTCGGCCGCCCCGCCCTCGTCACGGTCGCCGAGGAGGTCACCCGGCTCGCGCCTGGGGCCTACCACACGACGGTGTTGCTCGGGCAGCTGCGTTCGCTCGTCGTCGACCTGCTCGAACTCACCGGCCTGAGCCACGACGAGGCGATCGACGAGGTGCCGCCCCTGCCAGGTGCGGCAGAGGGCTAGCTCGGCGAGTGGTCAGCGGCCGATCTGGGAGTACCGCCGTTCCGTTTCGGCCTTGGTCGGCTCCCACCACGCGCGGTTCGCGGCATACCACTCGACGGTCTGGGCCAGCCCGTCTCGCAGGTCGCGATACCTGGGCCGCCAATCGGTCTCGGCGCGCAGCTTGCTCGAGTCGATGGCGTAACGAAGGTCGTGTCCCGGCCGGTCCGGCACGTGCTCGAACCAGTCGGCAGGCTTGTCCATGAGCTCCAGCAGCAGCGCGATGATGTCGCGGTTGTTGCCTTCGCCGTCCGCGCCGATGAGGTAGGTCTCGCCGAGGCGGCCCTGCTCGATGATTGCCACCACGGCGTCGTTGTGGTCATCGACATGGATCCAGTCCCGCACGTTGAGCCCCGCGCCGTAGAGCTTGGGCTTGACCCCGTCGAGGATCCCGGTGATCTGGCGGGGGATGAGCTTCTCGACGTGCTGGCGCGGGCCGTAGTTGTTCGAGCAGTTCGACACCGTCGCGGTGATGCCGAACGAGCGGATCCACGCCCGCACGAGCAGGTCCGCGCTGGCCTTGGTCGAGGAGTAGGGCGAGGAGGGGTTGACCGGGGTCGACTCGGTGAAGCGCGCCGGGTCGTCGAGCTCGAGATCGCCGTACACCTCGTCGGTGGAGATGTGGTGGATCCGCTTGCCGTGCTTGCGGACCGCTTCGAGCAGCCGGAACGTCCCGACGACGTTGGCCTCGACGAAGGGCCACGGCCCGAGCAGGCTGTTGTCGTTGTGCGACTCGGCGGCGAAGTGGACGACGAGGTCATGGTCGGCGACGAGGCCGTCGACGAGGTTCTCGTCGGTGATCGAGCCCGCGACGAAGGCGATCTCATCCTCGACCGGGGCCAGCGAGGCGCGGTTGCTGGCGTAGGTCAGGGCGTCGAGCACGGTGAGGCGCCACTCGGGCCGGGTCTGGCGCACGCGCAGGACGAAGTTGGCGCCGATGAACCCGGCGCCGCCGGTGACGAGGACCTTCATGAGGCGTGCTCCTGGGGTGGGTCGGTCACGGCCCGCAGGCCGGGGGGTTCGGGGGCGGCCGCCGAGGGGCCGGAGTGGAACTCGACGTCGAGGGCGAAGCGGTGGGCGGCGTACCGGTGGTCGGCCAACGCGAGAGGTATGCCGTGGGCGTCCCGCGCGAGCCGGCGGATGAGCAGCAGGGGCGCGCCGCTGGTGGTGCCGAGCAGCCCCGCGTCGCCCCGACTTGCCAGCCCGGCGGTGATGGTCTGGTGGACGCTGGCGACTCGGTGCCCGGCCCGGCCGAGGGTCTGCCAGATGCCCGGATCGGTGGCGGCATCTCGGCTCAGCGCACCGGCGAACCGCTCGGGAACCCACTCACGCACGACGTCCAGGCCCTCGCCGTCGACCCGGCGTACCGAGCGGGCATGCAGCACCGCACCCGGTTCGTCGAGACCGAAGATGGCCCGCATCGACTCCGGGGCCGTTCGGAACCCGAACTCGAGGACTTCGCGGCGGATCACCCCGCCGGACTCGCTGACCGCCGATGCGGCGTGCCGAAAGGTGCCGAGCGCCAGCCGTTGGCGGTATGCCGTCCCGGTGACGAACCAGCCCGCCCCGTGCCGGGATTCGACGAGCCCCTCGGCGCGCAGCCGGTCGAGGGCTCGCCGCACGGTCGGGCGCGACACGGCATACCGGGTGCACAGCTCGGCCTCGGAGTCCATGGCGCCGGTCGCCGCGAACTCACCGAGCGCGATGCGTTCGCGCAGGTCGAGCGCGATCACTGCGAAGCGCGCACTTGTCACAAACTTGTAAGTTACAGGCACGGCGAGACGTTGTCACATCGGCGGCCCGCCCGGACCGTGCCTGATTGACATACCAAGCGCATGCATGATTTACTGAGCGCAGGTTCGAGTACACCGATGAAGGAGACAGCAAGATGACCACGGTCCTGGAGTTCGCCACCACGATGCACCAGACCCAGCTCGACGCCGTGCGCAAGGTCGAAGAGCGGATGCTCTCGGCAGCGACGAAGGTCGTCGAGCAGACCAAGGGCAAGGCCCCGAAGCTGCCCGAGCAGCTCGACAACATCGTCGCCCCGTTGCGCGAGTTCGTCGGCAAGCCGGTCGACTACATGAAGTACTTCGACGCCGCCGGCGCCGACTGGGCCAAGGTTCGCGAGCAGTTCCGCACCCGGATGGTCGAGTTGGCCGAAGAGGCGCAGGACGAGGCCGTCAAGCGCTGAGCACGTCAACACGTCCTCCCCGCGAGGGCCGGCGAGAGGGTCGCCGACCCCGGTGCGGATCTCGCGGTGGCCCGGGCCTGGACAGGCTCGGGCCACCGCTGCCGTCGTGAGGCCCGGGACACGCAGTCGCGCACGAAGCAGAGGACGCCTGACAGGATGGGGCACATGATCGCAGAGCCACCCGGCAGGCTGGGGGCCTTCATCCGGCAGCAGCGCGAGCTGTCCCGGATGTCGCTGCGTGAGCTCGCCCGGGTGTCCAAGGTGTCCAACGCCTATCTCAGTCAGGTCGAGCGCGGGCTGCACGAACCGTCGTTGCGGGTGCTCGGGGCCGTCGCCGGGGCGTTGTCCGTGTCGGTCGAGGAGTTGTTGGCCGGTGCCCGCGCCGGGCGCGAGGCGGCCCATGAAGACGGCTCGCGCGACGTCGAGGGCGCGATCCGCTCGGACACGCGCCTGAGCCCCGAGCAGCAGGACATCCTCATCGCGACCTACCGCCACTTCCTCGGCTGAGGCCTGCCCAGCGCCGCCAAAGACGCTGTGCCGCTAGCGCAACTCGCGCTTGAGGATCTTGCCGGCCGCGTTGCGCGGCAACGCCTCGACGAGGTGGACCACCGTCGGGCGCTTGTATGCCGCCATCCGGTCGCGACAGTGGTCGATGAGTTCCTGCGGGGTCGCCGTTTGACCCGCTGACAGGGCGACGAACGCCTGCACGGTCTCGCCGCGATACGGGTCGGCCACGCCGACGACGGCCACTTCGGCGACCGCCGGGTGTTGGTAGAGCACCGATTCGACCTCGCCGGGCCACACCTTGAACCCCGAGGCGATGATCATGTCCTTCTTGCGGTCGACGCAGAAGAGCACGCCGAGCTCGGTGACGAACCCGATGTCCCCAGTGAAGAACCACCCGTCGCGGATCGCGTGGGCGCTCTCCTGCGGCCGGTTCCAATAGCCCGGGGTCACCGCGAAGCCGCGCAGGGCGATCTCCCCATGCTCGCCGGTCGGCACGTCGAGGCCGGCCTCGTCAACGATCCGCACCTCGATGCCCGGGAAGGGGAAGCCGTTGGCCAGGGCGTTGGTCGCCTCATCGATCTCGCCGCGTCGGCCCGGTGGCGAGAAGACGCAGGCGGCCGCCGTCTCGGTGAGCCCGTAGCCGTTGTTGATGTAGTGGCCGAATTGTGCCTCGAACCGTTCGACGAGCGCGGGCGGCAGCGGCGCCCCGCCGGCATACAGCGTCTCGAACGAGGCGAGGTCATCGCGGGTCACCCCCGGGACCGCCGCGATCGCCGTGAAGGCCGTCGGCGGGCCGACCATGAAATGCGGTCGGGTGCGCCGGATCAGCTCGACGGCCACGTCGGGGACCAGCCGGAAGGGCATGACGAGGGTGCCGGCGACCTGTTGGAACAGGCTGAGCTCGAGCACCAGGCCCACGACGTGGAACATCGGCGCGAGCGCGAACAGGACGCTGCCGTCGGCCAGCCCGAGGACCGTCGCGGACGCGGCGACGTTGGTGGCGACGTTGGCGTGGGTGAGGATCGCGCCCTTGGCCGGGCCGGTCGTGCCGGACGTAAAACAGATGAGCGCGACGTCCTCGGGGCTGGGCAGCGGCCCGGGTCGGGCACGGCCGGCATACTCGCGCGCGGCGTCGAGCAGGTCGGGTATGCCGTCGACGCCGGTGTCGACCCGGTCGCCGAAGACCCGCGGATCGGGGTCGGGCAGTAGGTCGATCTCGCTTGTCGTCAGGACGATCCGCACCGAACTGTCCGGGAGCAGCGTGGCGAGGACGTCGCGGTAGCCCTCCGCTGAGGCGATGAACGCCACCGGCGTGGCCTGCTCGAGGATGTCGCCGATCTCGGTCTCGCGGTACATCGGGTTGACCGGCACGACGGCGGCGCCCAGGCGCCAGACCGCCAGGGCGGTGACGACCCAGTGCGGGCTGGTCTGCAGGTAGATCCCGACCCGGTCGCCCGGGCCCACGGTCGCCTCGCGCAGGTATGCCGTGAGCCCGCCGACGAGGTCGTCGAGCTGCGCGTAGGTCAGCCGGGTCCCGTAGTAGTCGATGGCGACTCGATCGGGGTGGGCGGCAACGGTATCGAGGAAGAGCTGGGCGAGGGTGGCGTGGGCGCTCGTCGGGTCGCTCATGGTGCCATCCTCTCGACCGGCGTACGTTGCGACCAGAGGCGTTCTGCACAGTGGCCGCAAGCCTGGACGGGCCGGCGGGGAAGGCAGGTGGCACGGGGATGGCCAAGGCTTTCGGCGCGCCCGGGTTCACCCTCGGTCAGCTGGCCGCGTTCGTCGCGGTCGCCGAATGCGGCACGATCAGCGCCGCCGCGACCCGGCTCGCGCTCTCGCCCTCGGCGGTGTCGGGGGCGCTGACCGAACTCGAACGAGGGCTGCGCACCGACCTCGTCCGGCGGCGCAAGGCCAAGGGCGTCACCCTCACGGCAGCGGGCGAGATGGTCCTGCCGCGAGCCCGCAACCTGCTGCACCAGGCGCTCGATCTCGAAGTCGACGCCCGCGACGGCGAGGGGGACGCCGGCGGGTTGTTGCGCCTGGGCTGCTATCCGTCCCTGTCGCCGACCCTGTTGCCGGCGCTGCTCGAAACGTTCGCCCTCGCCCATCCGAGGGCGCGCGTCGAGGTCGTCGAGGACAACCAGAACCGGCTGCTCGCGGCGCTGGCCGCCGGTGACGTCGACGTGGCGATCGGCTACGACATCGACGTCGATCCGGGCTGGCGGTCGGTGCGGCTGGCCAGCCTTCGCCCCGGGGTCGTGCTCGGCGGCGACCACCGCCTGGCCGGTGTCACGGGGCCGGTGGACCTCGCGGACCTCGCCGAGGACCCCATGGTCCTGCTCGACGTGCCGCCCAGCGCCAGCCACGCCCTCGCGTGCTGCGCCGCTGCCGGGTTCGCCCCCCGGGTGGTCCACCACGCCCGGACCTACGAGACCGCCCGGGCCTTCGTCGGCCGGGGGTTCGGCTGGACGCTGCTGCTGCAACGACCCAGCGCGAGCGTGACGTACGAGGGCAAGGCGCTCGTCGTCCGCGACGTCGGGGCCCCGCCGCTGCCGCAGATCGCCGTCGTGTGTTTGTGGCGGCGCGAATCGTTCCTCAGCCGGGTGGGCCGGGCGTTCGTCGCCCACGCGGTCGCGACCGCGGAGCGGGGCGGGTTGGGCATTCCACGGGGGAACTGAGGTTCATCCGCGGAAAGCACCACTTTTCCTGTGCTAGTGCTGCGCCCTACCGTGGGCGAAACGGCATACCGGCCCATCCCAGCGTCCCCGAGGTGACCCATGACGGCGTGCGTCTACCACCAACCGCGTCAGTTCGCTCCCAGCCCGCTGGAGTCGACCCCGGAGGGCGGCCAACCGCTGCCCGTCGTCATCGTCGGGGCCGGCCCGGTCGGCATGGCCCTGGCCCTCGGCCTGGCCCGTCGGGGGGTGCCCAGCACCGTGCTGGAAGCGGCCACCCAGGTCAGCTACGGCAGCCGGGCCATCTGCATCTCCCGGCACAGCCTGGAGGCCGCCGCGCGCCTCGGCTTCGGCGAACCCATCGAGGCCCAAGCGTTGGCCTGGCACGGGGGCCGGTCGTTCTACCGCGACACCGAGGTCCTGCACTTCCTCATGCCGACCAGCCCCGAGGACGTGCGCGCGCCGATGGTCAACATCGGCCAATCGCAGTTCGAGGAGGCGATGGTCCAGGCCCTCGAGGCCGAGCCGCTCGTCGAGCTCGTGTGGGGAGCGACGGTCACCGGGTGCGTCGAGGCCGGCGAGCAGGTCACCGTCGACGTGGCCACGGCCGCGGGGCCGCGTCGACTGCGAGCCCGGTATGCGGTGGCCTGCGACGGCGGGCGCAGCGCGGTGCGCGACCTGTTGGGGTTGCGACTGGCCGGCACGTCCTACGAGGGCCGCTATGTCATCGCCGACATCCATTGGAAGTCCGGCCTGCCGGTCGAACGGATGGTGTGGTTCGACCCGCCGAGCAACCCCGGCTCGACGGTGATCATGCACCAACAGCCGGGGGACATCTGGCGCATCGACTACCAGCTCGACGCCGGCGACGACGCGGACGCCGAGTCGGCGCCGGAGCGGATCACGGAACGGATCGGGGCGCACCTGGCCTGGCTCAAGCGCGACGAGCCGTGGACCCTGGAATGGTCGGGGTTCTACATGGCCCGGGCCCTCGCCCTCGACTCGTTCGTCCACGGCCGGGTGCTCTTCGCCGGCGACGCCGCGCACCTCGTGCCGATCTTCGGCGTGCGAGGCCTCAACTCCGGGATGGAGGACGCCGAGACCCTCGCGTGGATGCTCGCCGGGGTGGTTACCGGGGCGGCCGGTCCGGCCTTGCTGCAGACGTATGCCGCCGAGCGGCGCGACGCGTGGACCCAGAACGTCGCCAACGCCGGCAAGTCCACCCTCATCATGACCCCGGGCGACCACGGGCACCGGACCACCCGCGACGCCGTGCTCGCCCTGTCGACCGTGGCGCCGCAGTTCAGCCACCTCATCAACCCGCGGCAGTCCAGCGCGACGCACGCCCGCCGGTCGCCGTTGACCCGCCTGGCCGGCGCGCCCACCACGGGCGTGCAGCCCGGCGACCCGGTGCCGGACCGCCGGGTGCGCCTGGCCTCGGGAGAATCCAGCTCGCTCGACGAGGTCCGCGGGATCGGGTTCGGCGTCTACGTCGCCGGACCCGACCCCGCCGAGCTGCGCGCGGCCGAGCACCTCGCCGAGGCGATGCGCGCGGCCCTGCCCTGCGAGCCGGTCGCGGTCCTCGTCGTCGGGGGCAGCGCCCCGGCCGGGTCGTCGGCGACGGCCATCCCCGACGAAGACGGCTCGATCCGGGCGCAGTGGGGGGCCGAGGTCGGCGAGGCGTTCGTCGTGCGGCCCGACGGGCTGCTGCTCGCCCGCGGTCGGGCCGGTACCCTCGGCGACGTGCCCGGGGCGGTGGTCTGCGGCGCTTCGGTGGGATCGGCCTCCAGCGAGGCGCCGGTCGACGCGGTCGCCCCGGACGTGGCCCGGCGCGAGGCGGTGTGGTTGAGCCTCTCGGACGCCATCGAGGCGGCCGGACCGGACGATCGCGAAGGCCTGCTCACCCGGCTGACTTTCGTCCTCGGCGACCAGGTCGACCCCGAGGCGTTCGGGCACGCCCTCGCGCTGGCCGCACGCGCGGCCGGTCGCTGAGCCAGTGTGCGGGCGTCAGGCTTCGGCGGCACGCGCGGCGCCCGGGACGCCCATGCCGCGCTGGATCCCCTGCGCGGCGGCGAGCAGCGCGGGCAGGTAGCGGCGTGGGTGGTCCTCGACGGGGACGACCGCCGACAACGACGCCACGACCTCGGCCGACGAGCGTCGGATCGGCACGGCGATCCCGGTCGCGTTGTCGCGCAACATCGCCTTCGACACGACGAACCCGGTATGCCGCGCGTGCGCGAGCAGCCGGCGAATCGCGACCGGGTCGGTGAGCGTGCCCGAGGCCATCCGAGGCAGGGGTCCGGCGAGGACCCGATCGGTGACCTCGCGTGGGGCGAACGCGAGCAGGACCAGCCCTGCCGAGGTCGCGTGGGCGGGCAGCCGCCCGGCAATCCGCGTGATGTTGATCCGGGGGTTGATGCCGAGCTTCTCGAGGTAGAGCACCTCGGAACCGTCGAGCACGGCGACCTGAACGTCGACGCGCAGGGCCCGGTGGATGTCCTGCAGGTAGGGCATCGAGGCCTCGCGCAGCCCGAGGGCCCGCGAGGAGCGCACGCTCATCTCCCACAGCCGCATCCCCATCCGGACCCGGCCGTCGGCGTCGCGTTCGAGCAGGCCCAGGTCGAGCAACTCGGCGACGAGGCGCTGGGCGGTGGACGCGGGCAGGCGGGACTGTCGGGCGATCTCGGCGACGGTGAGCGCCGGGCGTTCCGCGACGAACAGGTCGAGGATGCGCACGGCGCGCGTCAACAGCGACTCCCCGGACGGCGACCGTGCCACCCTCGACACCTCCTGGCTTGACCTGGGGAAACTGTAACCAGGTCCGGAAGGGGGGTCCCTCAGCAGCAGCGCATCCGGGGGTTGGCGTCCCGCTCGTCGGTGTGCTCGCGCCAGAAGGCCCGCTCGGACAGCACGGGCTCACCAGGGTGGGTCCGGTGGCGGTGTTCGACGTACCGCTCGTAGGCGTCGGCGCCCACGACCCCGCGGACGTACCACCGCACCGCCTTGGCGGCCCGGACCAGCCGGACCGCCAACGACGGTGCTGTCGGGGTCCTCAATGGTGGCTCCCGGCGCCGACCGGGGTCGGATCCAGACCGGCCGCCTTCCACTGCGCGAGGACCTGCTTCTCGGCCTCGGTGGGGACGAAGCTGCGCGGCGCGAAGATCCGCGACGGCTTGTCCGGCTCCTCGCTGGTCGGCAGCCCGCCCTGTCGCCAGGCCCGCCAACACACCGTCAGCGCGGCGAGGACGGTGATGGCCACGAGCACGGCGAACAGCACCGACAGGGACTCCTGGACGACCGTGTTGCGGATGACCTTGTCCATGTCCTCGACGGTCTTTGCCGTACCGAAGGAGGTCTTGCCGGCCAACCGGGCGTCGTTGAAAGCCTCGTGGTTGGCCCAGTAACCGATCGCCGGGTTGCTGGAGAAGATCTTCTGCCACGAGGCGCTCATCGTCACGACGAGCACCCAGACCATCGGCACCCCGGGGATCCAGGCCCAACGGAACAGGCCGCGTTTCATCGTCACGGTAAAGACGACAGTGAGGGCGATCCCGGCGAGCAACTGGTTGGAGATGCCGAACAGCGGGAACAGGGTATTGATGCCGCCCAACGGGTCGGTGACGCCCATGACGAGGATCGAGCCCCAGGCCAGCACGACGACGAACGAGCAGATCCACGCCCCAGGACGCCACGACGGGTCCTTGAACCGGTTAAGACCGGGGATGTTCCCGATGGCGTCGGAGAACATGAACCGGGCCACCCGGGTCCCGGCGTCGATCGTCGTGAGGATGAACAGCGCCTCGAACATCACCGCGAAGTGGTACCAGAACGCCTTCATGCTCGACCCGCCGAGGAAGGACATCACCTGCGACATCCCGAAGGCCAGCGTGGGCGCGCCACCGGTGCGCGAGATGATCGTCTTCTCCCCGACTTCGGTGGCCGCCTGCTGGATCGTCTGCGCCGAGATGGGGTCCAGCGGCACGCCACCGGGCGAGGACAGCGGCAGCTTGTTCGCGTATGCCGCGGCGAGGTCCGGCGTGCCGCCGGTGACCCCGGCCGGGGCGTTCATGACGAAGTACAGGTGCTGGTCGATGATGCATGCGGTGATGAGGGCCATGATCGCGACGAAGGACTCGGTGAGCATGCCGCCGTAGCCGATGACGCGCGCCTGGCTCTCCTTCTCGATGAGCTTGGGCGTCGTCCCCGAGGAGATCAGCGAGTGGAAACCGGAGATCGCCCCGCAGGCGATGGTGATGAACAGGAACGGGAACAGCGAACCGGCGAACGCCGGCCCGGTACCGTCCTTGCCGAATTGGGTGAGCGCCGGCATCTTGATGACCGGGGCGGTGACGAGGATGCCGATGGCGAGCACGACGATGGTGCCGACCTTCATGAACGTCGAGAGGTAGTCGCGCGGCGCCAGCAGCAGCCAGACCGGCAGGATCGACGCGGCGAAGCCGTATGCCGCGAGCCAGTACGCGAGCGCGACCGGGCTGAGGGTGAACATCGACTGTCCCCATGACGACTCCGAGACCCACTGCCCGCTGATGACGGCGAACAGCAGCAGGGCCACGCCGATGATCGACACCTCGTTGACCTTGCCGGGCCGCAGGAAGCGCAGGTAGACGCCCATGAACAGGGCGATGGGGATGGTCATGGCGATGGAGAAGACGCCCCACGGGCTGGAGGCCAACGCGCCGATGACGACGATGCCGAGCACGGCGATGAGGATGACCATGATGGCCAGCACGCCGATGATCGCCGCCCATCCGCCGACCGGGCCGAGCTCCTCACGAGCCATCTGCCCGAGGCTGCGGCCCCGGCGACGGATCGACATGTGCAAGACCATGTAGTCCTGGACGGCACCGGCGAAGATCACCCCGAGGATGATCCACAGGGTGCCGGGTAGGTAGCCCATCTGGGCCGCGAGGACCGGGCCGACGAGCGGGCCGGCGCCGGCGATCGCCGCGAAGTGGTGCCCGAACAACACCCGCCGGTCGGTGGGCATGAAGTCCTTGCCGTTCTCGAACTCTTCCGCCGGGGTCATCCGGGTGTCGCGCGGCTTGAGCACCTTGTACTCGATGAGCCGGGCATAGAAGCGCAGCGCGATGAGGTAACTGCCGACCGCGGCCAGCACGAGCCACACGGCGTTGACCTGTTCGCCGCGCACCACCGCGACCATCGCCCAGGCCACCGCGGCCACGACGGCGATGACGACGAAAATCCCCCTGCTTGCCGGGGCCGTGCCGAGCGGTTCCTCGACGGCGATGGGGGGCAGGTCCGGATCGTTCGTGATGGTCCGAACCGTCGTGTCCTGACTCATGTGGCTCCTTCGGGTGAGCGGCGCCGGAGTCTCGGCGGCCGCGGGTTCACAACCGACGCACAGCAAGGTAGCCCCGGCGCCGCCGAAATGGCAGCAACCGGCCGCCTGTGCACGAAACCGTGACCTTGCGCCAGCCCCGCACGAGGCACGGCATACGCTGCAGGACGGCTGCCGGCAACCCGCCGGGTATGCCGCGACCCGCAGGAGGCCCATCGTGCTGATCCCCATCGGCGAGCACGTCCCCCAGGTCGCCGCGAGTGCGTGGGTTGCCCCCACCGCGACCCTCGTCGGTCGGGTCAGCGTCGGCGAGGGGGCGAGCATCTGGTACGGCGTCGTCGTGCGCGGCGACCGCGAACAGATCACCATCGGCGCCCGATCGAACCTGCAGGACAACGTGGTGTGCCACGCCGACCCGGGGTCCCCGCTCACTGTCGGCGAGGGGGTCACCGTCGGCCACGCGGCGATCCTGCACGGCTGCACGGTGCACGCGGGCTCGCTCGTCGGGATGGGCGCAACGGTGCTCAACGACGCGGTGATCGGTGCCGGGTCGATGGTCGCCGCCGCCGCGCTGGTCACCGAGGGCGTCCACGTGCCGCCCGGATCGCTGGTGGCCGGCGTGCCGGGCAAGGTCCGTCGAGCGCTCACCGACGCCGAGGTCGACGGGCTGGCCTTCAGCGCCTCGCACTACGAGCAGAACCGCGAGCTGCACCGCGCGGCGCTCGCCGATCCGGGGGCGAGGTCCGGATCCGGTCAGGGGCTCGTATCGACATAGACGTCGGCGCGAGCACGGGTTCCGTCGGGGTTGAACAGGGCATCCTCCTGGGCGGCCCACCGCTGCCAGTGCGGGGCATAGGCCGCTCCGTCGCGCGCTATCCCACGGTGGCGCCGGGTCGGCTCGTCGGCCTCCACCCACACCCGCACGGCGGCATACCGGCCGGCCTCGCCTGCGCTTGCGCCGGCGCCCTCGACGAGAAGGAACCGCTCCGCCGGGACGTGGACGATCTCGCCCAGCCCGTCGCGCTCCCAGTCCCATCGCCGGTATGCCGCGACCTCGCCTCGCGCGAGCGGGCCCAACACCTCGGCCGTGAGCCGCTCGACGCCCCCGACCAGCCCGTCCCACCCGGGATACAGCGAGTCGAGGTGGACGACGTCACACCCGAGGACCTGCCCGAGTTCGGCGGCGAAGGTCGTCTTGCCCGCCCCACTGTGCCCGTCGACGGCGACGACGGTGGTCGACCCGCAGCGGGGTTCGGAGCGGGCGGCCAGCTCGGCCACGGCGAGGACCGCGCTGCGGTCGACCGGGTCCGTGATGTGGAAACGCACGACGCGCCAGCCTAGTCCGGGAACTACATTGGCCTGCGTGAGCGTCGCCACCCGAGTCATCGCCTGCCTCGACGTCGACGCCGGCAGAGTCGTCAAGGGCGTCAACTTCGCCAACCTGCGCGACGCCGGCGACCCCGTCGAACTCGCCAAGACCTACGACGCGCAGGGCGTCGACGAGCTGACCTTCCTCGACGTCACGGCCAGTAGCGGCGACCGCGAGACGACCTACGACGTCGTGCGCCGGACCGCGGAGCAGGTGTTCATCCCGCTGACCGTCGGCGGGGGAGTGCGCTCGGTTGACGACGTCGACCGGCTGCTGCGGGCCGGCGCCGACAAGGTCGGCGTCAACACCGCCGCCATCGCCCGCCCGCAGCTCATCGCCGAGATCGCCGACCGATTCGGGGCCCAGGTGCTCGTCCTGTCCGCGGACGTGCGCCGGCGCCTCGACGAGCGCGGTCGAGCCACCGGGGACTTCGTCATGACCACCCACGGCGGTCGGACCCCGGTCGACCTCGACGCCGTCGCCTGGTGCGCGCGGGCGCAGGAGCTCGGTGCCGGCGAGATCCTACTCAACTCCATGGACGCCGACGGCACGAAGGACGGCTTCGACCTCGAACTCATCGGCGCGGTGCGCGCCGAGGTCTCCATCCCGGTCATTGCCAGCGGCGGCGCCGGGCGGGTCGAGCACTTCGCGCCCGCCGTCGCGGCCGGCGCCGACGCCGTGCTCGCCGCCAGTGTCTTTCACTTCGGCGAGCTCACCGTCGGGCAAGTCAAGGACGCCATGCGCGTGGCCGGGGTGGTCGTGCGGTGACCCCCGAACCGAGCCTGTGGATGCGCAAGGTCGCCGAGGACCCGGGGCATTCGGGGTGGTACGTCGAGCGATTCCGGCGGTTGCGCCTCGATGGGGTCGACATCTCGGGAGAAGCGCGCACCGTCGACGCCATGCTCGAGCGCGGCTCCCTGGTGCTCGACGCGGGCTGTGGCGGGGGTCGCGTCGCCGGCTACTTGCACGCGGTCGGCCACGACGTCGTCGGCGTCGATGTCGATCCTGTGCTCGTGCAGGCCGCCGAGGCCGACTACCCCGGTCCGCGGTGGGTCGTCGCCGACCTCGCCGACCTCGACCTCGCGGCCCACGGCATACCGCAGCGGTTCGACGCCATCGTCTGCGCGGGCAACGTCCTCACCTTCTGCGCGCCCTCGACCCGCCGGGACGTCCTCGACCGGTTCGCCGCCCACCTCGCGTCGGACGGCCGGATCGTCGTCGGCTTCGGCACCGACCGTGGCTATCCCGTCGCCGAGTTCCTCGACGACGTCGCGGCGGTCGGCCTTGTGGCCGAGCTGCTGCTATCGACGTGGGACCTGCGCCCGTATGCCGCGGACGCCGACTTCCTGGTGGCCTTGCTCCGTCGGGGCTGAGCGTTCGCCCGCCGCGCCGGGGTCAGGGCAGCGAGAGCCGGGTGGACCGCAGCGCCGACACCGCCTCGGGCGGGCCGTCCATCTCGACCGCTGCGACGTCCTTACGTCCGTAGCTGTACAGCGCGAGGTCGGCGACCTCGCCGGTGAGCACGACGGTGCCGACCTCGCCGGCGCCCTTGGCGACGTACCGCCCGAACCGCTCGGACGCGAGGACGACACCGGCGGGGGAGCGACGATAGAGCAGGCGGGCCACGCCCTTGAGCGCCGACCAGACAGCCTGTTCGAAGTCGGGGTCGAGTACCCGCGGGGCGAAGCCGTCCACTGCGCGCAGGACGTCCTCGTGGTGGATGAAGAACTCCAGGGTGTTCATCGCCTCGTCCACCGGGGCGAGGCGGGCGGCCGCCCAGGCCGGCGGGTAACGGATCCAGTCGACGAGGGTGGCGTAGTCCTCCTTGGCCTTCTCGGCCATCGCCCGATCCAGCCGACGGGCGAGCGGCTTGATGACCAGGCCGGCGGCGAGGTCCGGCCGCGAGTCCCGCAACACGATGTGGGCCGCCAGATCGCGGGTGCGCCAGGGGTCACACAGCGTCG
This sequence comes from Dermatophilaceae bacterium, assembly GCA_037045045.1. GTDB lineage: Bacteria > Actinomycetota > Actinomycetes > Actinomycetales > Dermatophilaceae > Phosphoribacter. Next base: position 488,409 of record JBAOHL010000005.1, on the reverse strand, counting down.
GCGCGTCGGGACCGACCTGGGCGAGGGTGTCGCAGAAGGCGAGTCGCTCGGCCTTGGCGTGACGGATCATCCCGGCATCGTGCCATACCGCTAAGGACCAGCACGTCGGCGGATCGGTGGGCAATATGTCCGCGAATCCGTGTGCCCATGGGCCGCCAGGGTGCGTGCCTAGCTCTGCGGTGGCGCTGCCGGGCGCTGTGGACGGCCGATGGCGATCGCCGAGCCGACGACGATGGCGGCCCCGGCCAATTCGGGCCAGGTGAGCCTCTCGTGCAGGACGAGCACGCCCAGGGCCACCGCGACGACCGGGATGACGTACGTCACGGTCGAGGCGACCTGCTGGCCGACCGCTCGGACGACGTCGAACTGCAACCAGTAGGCCAGTCCGGTCCCGACGACGCCGAGGGCCGCGAGGGCGAGGACGGCAGGTGTGACGTCCGAACCGGCGAGCTGGCGCGTGCCGAACGGCCAGGAGACCTGCTCGCGGTGCAGCAGCCACCAGCCGCCGAGGACGAGGAGCATCTGACCGGCGGCGGCGAGCAGTTGCGCGGCCGGCAGGGACAACCCGCCGAGGTCCTCGCGGGCCAGGAATCGGCGCAGGTAGGTCCATCCGACCCCGTAGCAGCCACCCGCGACGAGGGTCATCCCGAAGCCCAGCAGGTCGGGACGCTCGTGGGCCTCCCACGGCGCCATGATGACGACCACACCGACGAATCCCACGGCGACGGCACCGAGCTTGGCCCGCGAGAGCCGGTCCTGCGGCAGCAAGGCGAAGGTGGCCAGCACCGTGGCGAGGGGCGTCGTCGCGTTGCCGATGCCCGCCAGGGCCGAGCTGACTCGCTCCTCGCCGAGCGGAAAGAGGACGAACGGCGCCGTGGCGAGCAGGAACGCGGTGACTTGCAGGTGCCCCCAGACCCGCCACGAACGCGGCAGGCGCGACCGGGTTGCTACGGCGAGGGCGGCGGTGGCTAGCGCGCCGAAGAGGATCCGCCCGGCCCCCACCTGAAGCGGCTCCCAGGCGCGCAGCGCTGCCTTGATGAGCAGAAAGCTCGACCCCCAGATGAGCGACAGCAGCCCGAATCGCACCTGCCAAGGGATGCGCGTATGGCTCATGCCGGCCGGACCGGGCGGCAACTGGCTCACCCCGGCATCCTGCCCGGTGCCGTCCGCACCCGCACGCGCGTGTCGCTCAGGACTCGACGGTGCGCAGGGCCTCGACGGCGGCCCGGGCGTCCGCGGTGCGCTGTTGCGTCCGCGCGAGGGCCACCTCGGCCTCACTCAGCGCGTCGGCGGTTCGGTCGCGTTGCTCGCGAGCCGCGGCAAGCTCCCGCTGCAGGTGGGTCACTCGGGTCTGGGCCAGGTCGGCCTGGGCGACGAGGATGCCGTGGCGGTCGGTGGCCTCGGTGGCCGCGGCCACGGCCCGGCGTAGTTCGGCTTCGGCGGCCTGCAGCGCGACACTCTCGGGGGTCGGCCCGGCGGGGCCCTTGCGGGTCGGCCCGGCGGGGCCCTTGCGGGTTGGCCCGGCGTGGCCCTCGGGGGTCGCAGGGACGGCGGATTCGGCGTCGGCCTCGACCGGGAGGTCGGGAACAGCGTGCAGGGGGCGTGCGGTCGCGTCGCGCAGGTCGACCTCGCCGAATCCGGCATACTCCAGCGCCCGGGTGAGCCGACCGGACTCGACAGCCGCCCCGGCCTCGGGGGAGGCGAGGGCGGCCACCAGGGTTGCGGCGACCTGTCGCAGGGCCGCCGGGCTCAGGGACGCCCCCTGCGCCCCGGCCACCTCCAACGTCGCGAGGGTCAGTTCGTCGACGAGCGCCGTGCGCTCGCGGCCGAGTCGGGTCATCTGCGCGGCGTCGAGGGCGGCCTGGGCGGCGCGCAGGCGGGTGGCGAGGTCGGCCAGCCGGGCGATGTCCGACGGGCGGGTGCGGGACAGGAGGTTGACAGCCCAGGCGGACACCGTCGGCTTGCGCAGCGCGGTGATCTCGGCGGCGAGGCCGCGGTTACCGGCGCTCTTCGCCGCCGCGGCCAACTCGGCACGCCGGGGGAGGAACCCCTCTACCGGCAACGCGTAGAGCTGCACGACGGCCTCGTCGAGGTCCATGGCGGTCATCGTGCCATGGCTAGGCTGGCGGCCATGAGCGGGCAGATCGCCGTGGCCGTCGTCGGCGCAAGGGGACGCATGGGAGCGACGGTGTGCCGCGCCGTCGCCGCAGCGGAGGGGCTGCGCCTGGTGGGGGAGTACGACCTTGGCGACGAGCTAGACGACCTCGGCGGGGCCGATGTCGTCGTCGAGTTTGCCGTGCCCGACGCCTCGCCGGCCAATGTCGCCCACTACATCTCCCGAGGGGTTCACGCCGTCGTCGGTACGACCGGGTGGGACCAGGCCCGGCTCGAGATCGTGCGCGCCCAAGTCGCCGCGGCCCCACCGTCGCGAGCCGGCTCGCCCGTCGGCGTGCTCGTCGCGCCGAACTTCGCCATCGGCGCCGTGCTCATGACCGGGTTCGCCCAGGTCGCGGCTCGGTTCTTCGAGTCGGTCGAAATCGTCGAGTTGCACCACCCTGACAAGGTCGACGCCCCGTCCGGTACGGCCGCCCGAACCGCCGCGTTGGTCGGGGCGGCCCGAGCCGAGGCTGGCCTGCCCGACGTGCCCGATGCCACCACCCACGACCCCGGCGGGGCCCGCGGGGCGCGGCTGCACGGCATACCCGTTCATGCGGTGCGGTTGCGCGGGTTGGTGGCACACCAGGAGGTCCTGCTGGGCAACCCGGGCGAGCTGCTGACGATCCGGCACGACTCCTTCGACCGGGAATCGTTCATGCCCGGCGTGCTCGAAGGCGTCCGGCGGGTAGCCGAGCACCCCGGGCTCACCGTGGGGCTGGAGCACTACCTCGGGATCGCCTGAGGGTTAGGACCACCCGAGCAGGCGCAACGCCGCAGCGGCGGCCCCGCCGAGCAGGACGACGGCGATGAACGGCGCCCGCAGGGTGAGGGCGACCGCGGCCACCGCCACCGCGCCGGCGCGCGAGTCGAGCACCCGGGTGCCACCGGGGCCGAGGAACGCCTGGGCGACGACGAGCGCGGTGAGCAGCGCGGTGGGCAGCAACGCGCCGATTCGGCGCACCTTGGGTCCGTCCAACCAGCGCGCCGGGACGAGATGCCCGGCGTACTTCGTCCCGAAGGCAAGCGTGGCGGCCGCGAGCACCGGCACCCAGTGGTTCATCGGGCGGCCACCGTCCGGCGCAGCCCCATGCCGACGGCGGCCAGCGCGGCGACGACGACGGGGATGCCGGCCGGCACCCACGGGGCGACGCCGAGGGCCAGCACCAACGCGAGACCCGCGGTGAGTCGACCCTCGGCCGAGCGCAACCGCGGCCACAGCAGGGCGGTGAACGCGGCGGCCGCCGCCCCGTCGAGGCCGAATCGGCGCGGGTCCCCGAGGGTGTTGCCGAGCAACGCCCCGACGAACGTCGAGGCGTTCCACATGACGAGCACCGACAGGCCGGTCGCCCAGAACCCCAGCCGCCGCGCGGGCTCGGTGTCCTGCGCGACCCCGACTGCCGTCGACTCGTCGATGGTGAGCTGGGCGGCAGCGATCCGGCGGATGCCGCGCACCTGCAGCCAGTCGGTGACCTGCAGGCCGTACAACCCGTTGCGGACCCCGAGCAGTGTCGCGGTCGCGACGGCCGTGGCGCCGCTGCCCCCGGCGGCGAGCACGGCGACGAACGCGAACTGCGAGGCGCCGGTGAAGACGAGCAGGCTCAGCGCGCACGTCTGCCACAGGTCCAGGCCGGCGGCCACCCCGAGTGCTCCGAAGCTCAGGCCGTAGGTGCCCGCCGCAACGCCGACCGAGACGGCCTGGCGCAGCACCGAACGGCGGACCCGATCGGGCAGTGGCGCCGGGGGTGGTAGCGTCCCCGGCTCGGTCACGACCGCTTGCGTCGGCGCTTGGGGGCCGGCGCCCGCGGGGTCAGCTGTCGCCCGATGAACGCGACGACGTCGGAGAGAACCTCGCGCCGATTGGTCTCGTTGAAGATCTCGTGCCGGGCGCCCCGATAGGTCGACGCCTCGTCGCCGGCGCCGGCCAGCGTGTTCCACCCCTTCGCGGTGCCCTCGTACGGGACGAGTTGATCGTCGGTGCCGTGCAACCAGAGCACCGGCAGGCCCTCGAAGGCCGGTCCGCTGCGGATTGCCTCGAGGGCGGCCCGCAGCGCCAGCAGCGTCGGGCGTTTGAACGGACCGTGCCAGACCAGGGGGTCCGCCGCGTATGCCGCTCCCACCGCGGGATCGCGGGAGAGGACGTCGGGGTCGATGGGAACGTCGGGGATCTGCTCGGCGGCCAGCAGTGCGTCCAGCGCCGCCCACTCGCCGATCGCGGGTGCCGAGAGCACGACGCAGGCCAGGTCCGCCGCATACCGCTGCGCGTAGCGCGTCGCAATGGTGCCACCCATCGAGTGCCCGACCATGGCGACGGGCAGAGCAGGATGCTCACCGTGGGCGAGGCGCTCGAGCACCCGCAGGTCGTCGACGACCTTTTCGAGGTCGCCGATGAGCACCCGTTCGCCCTCGCTGCGACCGTGACCGACGTGGTCGAGGGCGTAGACGACGGCGCCGTCCTCGACCAGCCGGGCAGCGACGTGCTCGTAGCGACCGAGATGCTCGCCGTAGCCGTGGACGATCACCGCCACATAGCGAGGCTCGCGCGTCGGGTCCCACCGCCGCGCGGCGAGCGCGCCGGCGTGCCCGCCGAGTGAAAAGTCGGTGGACACGGTCAATCCTGGCCCGCCGTCGGCGCGGACAACGACGTGACGAGGCGCACCTCCCGCAGGACGCTGCCGTGCCCGTCGGGGGCCAGTTCCCGGGTCGCCCCGTCGAGCGCGAACCCGGCGTCGACGAGGAAGTCGCGGGTCTGGACGTCCTCGGAGTAGACCCAGTGGGTCAGCCTCTCCCAGCCCGACGTTCGGGCCAGCTCGGCGGTGGCGTTGAGCAGGCGCGAACCGTGGCCGCGGCGGCGCGCGGCAGGGTGGACCGCGAGCAGGTCGACGAGGGCGGTTGATTCGTCGCCGTCGCCGTCGTCGGAGGGACCGACGACCGACAGGCCGACGACCTGGTCTGCCTCACAGGCGACGAGCACCCGGTGCCGCGGGGTGGGGGGCTCGTCGAACAGCGAGCGCCAGCCGGCGTCGAACGAGTCGTCGTCCATGGTCCCGAGCAACTGCTCGGGCAGGGCGTCGGCGTACGCGGCTCGCCAGGCGGCGGCGTGCACCGCGCCCATCGCGGGGGCGTCGGCCGCGTGACCGATCCGGATGCTGACTTCGGGGTGCGGGTGATCGTGCGTCACGGGGTCATCCTTGCAGTCGTGTTTGACTGAACCTATGCATGTCCCGGCAGATGTTCCTCGGGCCGGCCGGTTTGGACGGTATGCCGCGCTCGCGGCTGCGCTGCTGGTCGCCTCCGGATGCGGCGGCGCCCGTGGCCCACAGGACACCGTGGCGGAGTTCCTGCACGCCTTGGGCGAGAAGGACACCGATCGGGCGTGCACCTTCCTCGTCACCGGCCAGCCCCCCTATCGCCGGTTGGCCTCCGACGAACTCCTGCAGTGTTCGTCGGGGATGCGCGCGGCGATCACCGACCCGGCGCGGCCCGAGGACCTGGCCGCCCTGCGCACGGCGAGGGTCACCGGTGCGGACGTCACGGGAGATAGCGCGATCGTCCGCGAAGCGCAGATGAGCGGCGTGCCGGAGGCCTTCCACGTCGACTTCCCGCTCGCGCGGGTGGACGGGCAGTGGTACCTCATCAGCGCCGCCGACGACTAGACCGGTTCGGGCCAAGCGCCGCGGCGGGGTCAGAAGCCCAGGTTGCGCGCGACCGAGCGGATCTGGTCGGCGCTGCGGATCAGCGCGACCCGTTCGTCCTCGCTCAGCGGCACCGCGAGGCGCTCGCCGGGCCCGCCCCGGTGCACGACGGTCGGCACCGACATGCACACGTCGTCGATGCCCTGCCACCCTTGCAGCAACGTCGAGACCGGCAGCACCCGGCGCTCGTCGCGGACGATCGATTCGACGATCCGGGCCACCGCGAGGGCGACCGCGTAGTTCGTCGCGCCCTTGCCCTCGATGATCTGGTAGGCCGAGGTGACCACCTCGGTGGCGATCCGTGCGCGGGTCGCGGCGTCGAGCTGTCCGGTCTGGCGTTCCCACTCCAGCAGGGGCACCCCGCCGACGGAGGCCGAACTCCACAACGGGATCTCGCTGTCGCCGTGTTCGCCGGCGATATAGGCGTGGACGTTGTGGACCGAGACGCCGACCTCGGTGGCGACGAGCCAACGCAGTCGGGAGGAGTCGAGGACCGTTCCCGAGCCGAACAGTTGGGTCGGCGGCAGGCCGGAGACCTTCATCGCGGCATACGTGACGACATCGACGGGGTTGGTGACCATGATGTACACCGCGTCGGGGGCCACCTGCACGAGCGAGGGCATGATCGTGCGGGTCAGCGCCACGGTGGCCTCGGCGAGCTCGAGGCGGGTCTGGCCCGGCTTCTGCTTCGCGCCGGCGGTCACCGCGACGATGTCGGCACCGGCGCAGATGCTCACGTCGTCGCTGCCGTCGATCTCGCCCATCGGCATGAACTGGATGCCGTGGGCGATGTCGAGGACCTCGGCGCGGACCTTCGCGGCGTTGACGTCGTGCAGGACGACGCGCCGGACCGCCCCGCGCATGAGGGCGGCATACGCCATCGTCGAGCCGACCGCGCCGGCGCCGACGATGGCCAGGGTGGGGGTGCGCCGTTCGGTCATGGCCTGTCCTCCCGCGGGGGTGGTGCCGGTGGCCCCAGTGGCTCGCGGGGCAGGTCAAACCCTAGTGCGACGGCCTGGTCTGACGGAGGCGGGAGAGCCTCACGGACCGGGCTCCTCCTCATGTAATATGTGATGTGAAGATCAAGATCTAGATGATCCAGAGGTCGCCTGACAGCATCGAGAGAGGGCCATACTGATCCCCATGTACGGAAACGACTTCGGCGACCTCGACGACACGGCCGACCCGGGTGACCAGCCGCTCAACGCGGCCGAGACCGAAGCCATGGCGGTAGCCACGGCATACGTCGACCGGCGCGAGGAACTCGGCGCCACCGGCAAGGCCGCCTTCGACGCCCTCATCAGCGCCGACCAGCGGATCGAGCCGCGCGACGACATGCCGGACGACTATCGCCAGACGCTGATCCGCCAGATCGCCCAGCACGCCCACTCGGAGATCATCGGGATGCAGCCCGAGGGCAACTGGATCACCCGGGCGCCCTCGTTGCGCCGCAAGGCGATCCTCACCGCGAAGGTCCAGGACGAGGGCGGGCACGGACTCTACCTGTACTCGGCCGCCGAGACCCTCGGCGTGGACCGGGCCGACCTGCTCGACCGGCTGCACACCGGCCGGCAGAAGTACTCGACGATCTTCAACTACCCCACGCTGACCTGGGCCGACAACGGGTCCATCGGCTGGCTCGTCGACGGCGCGGCGATCATGAACCAGGTGCCGCTGTGCCGCTGCTCCTACGGGCCGTACGCCCGCGCGATGATTCGGGTCTGCAAGGAGGAGTCCTTCCACCAGCGGCAGGGGTTCGAGCTGCTGTGGAGCCTCATGCAAGGCACCCGCGAGCAGCAGGCCATGGCCCAGGAGTCGGTGAACCGATGGTGGTGGCCGGCCCTGATGATGTTCGGCCCGCCCGACAGCGGCGACGCGCAGGCCAAGGCCGGGCACACCGCCCAGTCGATGGCGTGGGGCATCAAGCGATTCAGCAACGACAACCTGCGCCAGAAGTTCGTCGACATGACGGTGCCCCAGGCGCAGCGGCTCGGCGTGACCCTGCCCGACCCCGAGTTGAAGTGGAACGAAGAGCGCGGCCACTACGACTTCGGCGAGTGCGACTGGGACGAGTTCCAGCAAGTGCTGCGCGGCGACGGACCGTGCAACGCCAAGCGGATGGAACGGCGGACGAGCTCGCACGCTCAGGGCGCGTGGGTGCGCGAGGCGGCCGCCGCGTATGCCGCGAAGGCCGCCGCCCGCCGGGTGGCGCACGAATCGAAGGGAAGTGCCGCGTGAGCCAGACCAGCGAGCCCCTCTACGAGGTCTTCGTCCGGGCCAAGCGGGGGCTCTCGCACGTGCACGTCGGGTCGCTGCACGCCCCCGACGCGGCCATGGCGCTGCGCAATGCCCGCGACCTCTACACCCGCCGGCAGGAGGGCGTGTCGATCTGGGTTGTCGCGGCCAGCGACATCATGGCGACCAGTCCCGACGAGAAGGACTCGTTCTTCGACCCCAGCGCCGACAAGGTCTACCGCCACCCGACGTTCTACGACGTCCCCAAGGACATCGAGTACCTCTGAGCCCGGAGCACCCGTGCTCCTCGCTCGGCGCCGCCGCGGGTAGGGAGCAGGCCGAGGGCCACAGCAGGGCACCCAACTCCATCGCACCATGACCGATCTGGAATGGAACTCGTGAGCGACCAGACCACGCCGACCGCGCCGGGCACTGTCTCCCAGGCCGACGACGGCACCCACGCGGCATACGTCCTCGGCCTGGCCGACGACGCTCTCGTCTATGCCCAGCGCCTCGGCGAATGGATCACCTGGGCCCCGGTGCTCGAAGAGGACATGGCGCTGGCCAACGTCTCGCTCGACTACATCGGGCAGACCCGTCCGCTGCTCACCCGGGTCGGCGAGCTCGACGGCACCGGCCGCAGCGAGGACGAGCTGGCCTATTTCCGGGCCGAGCAGCAGTTCCGCAACGTCCACCTCGTCGAGGCCCCGCGCGGTCACTTCGGGCGCGAGATGGCCCGAATGCTGTGGTTCTCCGCGTACCAGCGCGAGCTGTATGCCGCGCTCGCAGGCTCCGCCGACGAGACTCTGCGCGGGGTCGCCGCCAAGGCGGGCAAGGAGGTGCGCTACCACTTCGACCACGCCGCCCAGTGGGTGGTACGCCTCGGCGACGGGACCGACGAGTCGCACGAGAAGATGCAGGACGGCCTGGTGTGGGTCGCGCCGTACGTCGACGAGTTGTTCGACGACGACCCGGCGTCGGTCGCCGCCGCCGAGACCGGGGTCGGTGTCCTGCCCTCGACGCTGCGCGCCGCCACCACCGCGGCCGTCGAGCAGGTGCTCGCCGAGGCGACCCTCGAACCCGCCGCCCAGCCGCGCTGGCGCTCGCGGGGCGGGCGGGCCGGGACTCACTCCGAGCATCTGGGCTACCTGCTCGCCGAGATGCAGCACATCGCGCGCCAGTTCCCGGGTGCCTCGTGGTGACCGCCATCGTCGCCGACGTCGACCGGGCGGTACGCGACATCCCCGACCCCGAGATCCCCGTCGTGACGATCGCCGACCTCGGCATCCTGCGCGAGTTCTCGGTCGATTCCGAGTCCGGCACCGCGCACGTCGTCATCACGCCGACCTACTCGGGCTGCCCGGCCATGCGCGCCATCGCCGACTCCATCGCGCGAGTATGCCGCGCGCACGGGCTGCGCGCCGCGGTGACCACGCGACTGTCCCCCGCGTGGTCGACGGACTGGATCGCCGCAGATGCCCGAGATCGGTTGCGGGAGTTCGGGATCGCCCCACCCGGTCCAGCCGAGGGCCCCGTGTCGGTGACGCTCACGCGGCATACCGTGTCGTGCCCGCGGTGCGGGTCCACCCGGACCACCGAGGTGAGCCGCTTCGGGTCGACCGCGTGCAAGGCCCTGCGTCGCTGCGACGACTGCGGCGAACCCTTCGACGAGTTCAAGGCGCTGTGATGACCGGACTGCTGAGCACCCCCACCCGCCACCGGGCGACGTTCCACGCCCTCGAGGTCGCCGACGTCGAGAAGCTCACCGACGAGGCCACCGCGGTGACCTTCGCGGTGCCCGAGGACCTGCGCGAGGAGTACGCGTTCCAGCCCGGGCAACACCTCACGCTGCGCGCGACGATCGACGGCGAGGACGTACGTCAGTCGTACTCGATCTGCCAGTCCGTCGGCGATTGGGAGCGCACCGGCACGCTGCGCGTGGCCGCGGCCCAGGTGCCCGGCGGGCGGATGTCGACGTGGATCAACCAGCGGCTGGCCGCGGGCGACGTCGTCGAGGTCATGACGCCGATGGGGTCCTTCACCTCGCCGGTGCAGCCCGACGCCGCGCGCCACCACGCGGCGATCGCCGCCGGGTCGGGGATCACGCCGGTGCTCTCGCTGGTGAAGACCGCCCTGGAGCAGGAGCCCGACTCGCGGGTGACACTACTGTTCGGCAACCGGCGCACGACGTCGGTGATGTTCCTCGAGGAGCTCGAGGACCTCAAGAACCGCTACGGCGGACGCCTGCACCTCGTGCACGTGCTGTCCCGCGAGGCCCCGGACGTCGAGTTGTTCCACGGGCGCCTCGACCGCGAACGGCTCGAGCGGATCTTCGACGTGCTGTTGCCGATCGGGCGGGTCGACCAGTGGTACCTCTGTGGGCCGTTCGGGATGGTCGAGGCGGCGCAGGAGTTGTTGAGCGAACACGGCGTCGATCCCCACCAGGTCCACCACGAGATCTTCCACGTCGACGACTCGGGCGCACCACTGCCGCCTCCGGTCGTCGTCGACACGAGCGCGCCGCCGGCCGCCGTCGTCACGGTGAACCTTGACGGGCGGACGACAGTGATCCCCATGCCGACTCTCGAGGAGACGATCCTCAACGCGACGCTGCGGGCCCGGCCGGATGCTCCGTACTCGTGCACCGGCGGGGTCTGCGGCACGTGCCGAGCCCGGGTGGTCAGCGGCGAGGTGCGGATGGACCGCAACTACGCACTGGAGCCCGAAGAGGTGGCCGCCGGAGTCGTGCTGGCCTGTCAGTCACACCCGGTCAGCGACGAGGTCGTCCTCGACTACGACGCCTGACCTGGGGTCCGACCGCGGTCCGCCGAGGCCGCGTCCCGCGCCACCCAGCAGGATCTGCGCCCAGGGGTCAGTTGTGGTCTGGTTGGGCCACTCCAACCCAGCGAGAAGTGCCCCCAGGGGTCAGTTGTGGTCGGGTGACTCGGGTCAGGGTGGCGCAGCCCCACAAGAATTGGCCCCAGGGGTCAGTTGTGGTCGGGTGATCGGATCGGCCACTCCAACCCAGCGAGACCTGCGCCCAGGGGTCAGTTGTGGTCGGGTTGAACCGCTCTAACCCAGCAAGAACTGACCTCCGGGCGCAGTTGGGGTGACCTCCAGGTGCAGTCGGGTCGACACCCGGGCCCAGTCGTCGTGACCTCGGGGGCAGGTGTTGGCGCGCCCTCTGGGCGCGACTGTCTCGAGGCCGTTCCGGGGGTGGCCCAACCAGCCACTACGAGCCCGCCAGAGTGTCCCTCCGGCCGCGGCATCAGCGGTCTGTGGACAACCCAAGCCGACCTTGGGCCTGCTCGGTCACAGTGGGCGCCATGGACGACACCCGGACTCCCTTCGATCCCTCGGTCCCGTTCACCCGCGGCGAGGCGCTGCGGTCAGGGCTCACCGACGGCCAGCTTCGCTCCCGCCGATTCCTCACCCTGGTCCGCGGCGTGCACGCCAGTGCCACGGCTCCGCCGACGTTCGAGCAGACCGTGCGCGCGCTGGTGCGGGTCAGTCCGTCGGCCGCGCTGAGCCACCACAGCGCGGCCCGTTGGTGGGGGGCGGCGGTTCCCGAGGGTAGCGACGTCCACCTCACCTCGTTCGGTTCCCGGCGGCCTCGGCGAGAAGGGGTCGTCGGGCACCGTTCGAGGACTCCGGTGCCTTCGGTCGCGCATCGCGGCGTCCGGGTCACCACTCCGGAGCGCACCTTCCTCGACCTCGCCGGAGTGCTCGAGCTCGTCGACCTCGTCGTGCTCGGCGACAGCCTCGTCGCGGTGACGAGCACGACACCGGCCCGCCTTGTTCGGGCTGCCGCGGCATACCGGGGACGGGGCGCTCGTCGGGCGCGGGAGGCGGCCGCGCTCGTACGACACGGTGTCGATTCGCCGATGGAGACCCGGCTGCGGCTGCTCATCGTGCTGGCTGGGCTGCCGGAACCGGTCGTCAACCACATCCTGCGCACCGAGTCGGGGGACTGGCGCTATCGCTTCGATCTTGCGTACCCACTCGTGCGATTGGCCGTCGAGTACGACGGTCGTCAGCACGCCGAATCCGCCGAGCAGTGGCGCGGCGATCTGGGTCGGCGCGAAGATCTCGACGCAGAGGGGTGGCGCGTCGTCGTCCTGCACGGGCGGGATCTGCTCGTTACTCCGGAGCAGACCCTCGGGCGCATCGTGCGCGCGATGCGCCATGCCGGTATGCCGGTTGCCGTCACGTCGGCCCGGTGGCGACAGCACTTCCCGGGGCTGGTCCGCCGCCCCGCTTGACCCGATCCGGACCGGCCCGCGGCGCCGAGATCAGCGGACGACGGCTCGCGGCGACGAGATCAGCGGACGACGGCTCGCGGCGACGAGATCAGCGGACGACGGCTGGCGGCGCCGAGATCAGCGGACGACCTCCGCGACGTTAGCGACGGAGGTACTCCACGACGGTGAACCCTTGGCGGGGTGCCCGACGGGCCTCGGCCCACACTGAGGGGTCGATCGGCGGGAAGTGGACGGTCCCGGTGGCATCGACGTCGACATAGGACACGACAAGGCGGTCGGCGAAGGGCATGGCCTCGGCGTAGACCTGGGCGCCGCCGGCGACGAACACCTCCGCAGGGCCGGCGAGCGCGAGGCCCTGCTCGAAGGAATGCGCCACCTCAACGTCGGCGTGCCGCCAGGTCGGGTCGCGGGTGAGAACGACGGTATGCCGCCCGGGTAACGCCCGTCCGATGGAGTCGAAGGTGCGCCGCCCCATGAGCAGGGTGTGGCCCATCGTCGTGGCCTTGAAGTGGGCGGACTCCGACGGCACGTGCCACGGCATACCCGCGCCGTCGCCGATCACCAGGTCAGGGCCGACGGCGGCGATCAGGGTGATCGACATCGAGGCTCCTTTCCGACCGCGACGGAGGCGGCCGCTCAGACCGCGATGGGAGCCGCGATCGAGGGATGCGGGGAGTAGTCGAGCAGCGACACGTCGGCCAGGTCGTACTCGTCCAGGCGCTTGCCCTCTGCGAGGGCCAGGCGGGGCAGGGGGCGCGGATCGCGCGACAGCTGCAGACGCGCCTGGTCGACGTGGTTGCGATACAGGTGGGCATCCCCGAAGGTGTGGACGAAATGCCCGGCCCGCAGTCCACATTCGCGGGCGACCATCTCGGTGAGCAGCGCGTAGGAGGCGATGTTGAAGGGGACTCCGAGGAACACGTCCGCCGACCGTTGATAGAGCTGGCAGTCGAGGTATGCCGGACCCCCGCCGGCGGCATCGGGCCGGACGTAGAACTGGAACATCGTGTGGCACGGCGGCAAGGCCATCCGAGGCAGGTCGGCGACGTTCCACGCCGAGACGACGTGACGGCGGGAGTCGGGATTGGTGCGCAGGGCCGCGATCACCGCAGCGAGCTGGTCGACGCGCCCACCGTCGGGGGTGGGCCAGGATCGCCATTGGTGGCCGTAGATGGGCCCGAGATCACCGTCCGGACCGGCCCATTCGTCCCAGATCGAGATGCCGCGCTCCTGTAACCAACGGACGTTGGTGTCGCCGCGAAGGAACCACAGCAGTTCCCCGACGACGGACTTCAGGTGCAGGCGCTTGGTCGTCACGACAGGGAAGCCCGCGGTGAGATCGAAGCGCATCTGGTAGCCGAAGACGCTGCGGGTCCCGGTCCCGGTGCGGTCGGTCTTGTCAACGCCGGTGCGCAACACGTGGTCGAGCAAGTCCAGGTACTGGCGCATGTCGGCAACGTAGCATCGGGCGCGCTCGCCGTCGCCGCGCCAGTCGGACGGGTGCCCGCCTCGGGGCCCGGCCCGCCCGGCCCTCGGGGCCCGGCCCGCCCGGCCCTCGGGGCCCGGCCCGCCCGGCCCGCCCGGCCCCGCGCCCGGCCCCTCCGATGCCTACGGTCACGCCGAGGCCCGACCCAGACGCGGGCGGCATGCAGTATATCGTCAATGTGACCCACATCACACGCGCGATATACCGGTATGCCGTAACGATCCTGGGGCAAACGGCGATGTAGCTGGTGTCGAGGCGCTACCCGGACCCCCGAGCGGGTAGCGCCTCGATTTCATGTCGCGGCCCGGTGTGGCCGCTATCCGTGCGGTGCCGCCGGCCCCGGGAACCTCACTGTCGCGCGAGGTCGCTGAGGGTAACCTGAAGCCCATGACGCCCATCTTCGGCCGGATTCTCACGGCCATGGTCACGCCAATGACCCCGGACGGGGCCGTCGACGAGGCCGCCGTCGAGAAGGTCGCGGCCCACCTGCTCGCGCATGGCCATGACGGGATCGTCGTCAACGGGACGACCGGGGAAGCCCCGACTCTCAGCGCGGACGAGAGCATCCGGGTCATCGAGATCGTCGCCGCGACGGTCGGCGACCGGGCGGCGGTCGTCGCCGGGGTGGGCTCCAACGACACCGTGCACAGCGTCGAGATGGCTCGGCGCGCCGCGGCCGTCGGCGCGACCGGAGCGCTGGTCGTCACCCCTTACTACAACCGGCCGACCCAGGCCGGCCTGCTCGCCCACTTCACCGCTGTCGCCGACGCCACCGACCTCCCCGTGATCGTGTACGACATCCCCTCGCGGACCGGGACGCCGATCCACACCGAGACCCTCCAGCGCTTGTCCGAACACCCCCGCATCGTCGCCGTCAAGGACGCCAAGTGCGACCTCTGGGCCGCGACCAAGGTGATGGCGGCGACGGACCTGCAGTACTACTGCGGGGCGGACGAGTTCAACCTGCCCATGCTGTGCCTCGGTGCGGTCGGCATCGTCAGCGTCGTCGGCCACGTCGCCGGCGACGAGTATGCCGCGATGGTCAAGTCCGTCGAGGCCGGCGATCTCGGCGCGGCGCGGGCCGTCCACGAGCGGCTCGTTCCTGTCGTCGAGGCGATCATGATGACCTCGCAGGGAGCGATCATGGCCAAGGCCGCGCTCGTGGAGTTGGGGGTGCTCGACAGCGCGGCCGTGCGCCTGCCGCTGCTGCAGAGCCCGCCGGAACACCTCGCGGTCCTGCGCGAGGGCCTGAACCGGTCGGGAATCCGTTGAGCCATCCCCACCCGGAGCTGTCCGCTCCGCCACCGCTGCCCGAGGGCGCCCTGCGGTTCGTCGCGCTCGGCGGACTGGGCGAGATCGGGCGGAACATGGCGGTCCTGGAGATCCAGGGTCGGTTGCTCGTCATCGATTGCGGGGTGCTCTTCCCCGAGGACCACCATCCTGGGGTCGACCTCATCCTTCCCGACTTCGCCTTCGTCGAGGAGCGGCTGGGTGACATCGAGGCGATCGTGCTCACCCACGGTCACGAGGACCACATCGGCGCACTGCCCTTCCTCTTGGCTCGCAAGCCGGATCTGCCCCTGCTCGGCTCGCAGCTCACCCTCGCCTTGGTCGAGGCGAAGTTGCGCGAGCACCGCATCACCCCCTACTCGTTGACCGTCCGCGAGGGCCAACGCGAGCGCCTCGGTCCGTTCGACGTCGAGTTCGTCGCGGTCAACCACTCGATCCCCGACGCGCTCGCGGTCATGGTGCGTACCGCCGCGGGGTCGCTGCTGCACACCGGCGATTTCAAGATGGACCAACTCCCCCTCGACGGGCGCCTCACCGACTTGCGGGCCTTCGCGCGCCTCGGCGAGGAAGGGGTCGACCTGCTGCTCACGGACTCGACCAACGCCGACGTTCCCGGGTTCACCACCCCGGAGCGCGACATCGCCCCCGCCATCGACAAGGTATTCCGCCATGCCCAGCGGCGGATTATCGTCGCCTGCTTCTCCTCGCACGTCCACCGAGTCCAACAGGTGCTCGATGCGGCAGACAAGGCCGGCCGCAAGGTCGCGTTCGTGGGCCGCTCGATGGTGCGCACGATGACCATCGCCACCACGCTCGGCTACCTGAACGTTCCCGACGGGGTGCTCGTCGACCTCAAGAAGCTCGTCGACCTGCCCGACGACGAGATCGTCCTCGTCTGCACCGGGAGCCAGGGCGAGCCGATGGCGGCCCTGTCGCGCATGGCCAACCGCGACCACCGGATCGACGTCGGACCCGGCGACACCGTGTTGCTGGCCAGTTCGCTCATCCCCGGCAACGAGAACGCCGTCTACCGCGTCATCAACGGCCTCATGCGTCTGGGCGCCACCGTCGTGCACAAGGGCAACGCCCGGGTCCACGTGTCCGGTCACGCCGCGGCCGGCGAGCTGACCTACTGCTACACCCTCATCCGGCCGCGCAACGTGCTCCCCGTCCACGGCGAGTACCGCCACCTCTTTGCCAACGCCGAACTGGCGGTGGCGACCGGCATACCGCGCGAACGGGTTATCGTCGCCGAGGACGGCGTCGTCGTCGATCTTGCCAACGGTCAGGCCCGGATCGTCGGGGCTGTGCCGTGCGGGTACATCTACGTCGACGGGTCCTCGGTGGGCGGGACCGACGAGGCGCTGCTCAAGGACCGACGGATCCTGCGGGACGAGGGCTTCGTCACGTGCATCGTCGTCATCGATGCGGCCAGCGGCAAGATCGCCGCCGGCCCCGAGATCCACGCCCGGGGCTTCGCCGAGGATCAGGCTCTGCTCGACCAGGTCATCCCGCAGGTCGAGGCCGCGATCGTGGAGGCGACCGAACGCGGCGTCACCGACGAATACCAGCTGCAGCAAGTCGTCCGACGCACCGTCGGCAGCTGGGTCGGGGGCAAGATCCGGCGGCGACCGATGATCATCCCTGTCGTCATCGAGGCCTGACCGCTCGACCACCCCGGGTGCTGCCCCCCCGTCAGGACGAGCGGGAACCCCCCGGACCACCCTGATCCGGCAGGATCGGCATCGGTGTGGGTGGCAGGTCGTCGGCCGGGTTGATCGGGTGCGGGAGGTGCCCGAGGTGGACGTCGGGGTCGTGCGCATCGGCCATCGTCGTGTAGTCGAAGGGTGCCTTGCCGTCCAGCACGTCGTGCACGCGCTGCAGGTCCACGGTGCCCGTCCACCTTCCGACGAGGATCGTCGCCACCGAGTTGCCGGCGAAGTTGGTCAGTGCCCGAGCCTCGGACATGAACCGGTCGACACCGGCGACGACGGCCACCCCGTCGAGCATGTCTGGCCGGAAAGACTGGATGCCCCCGGCGAGGGTCGCCAGCCCCCCGCCCGTGACGGCCGCGGCGCCCTTTGAGGCGATGATCATGAAGACGAGCAGACCCGCCTGTTCGCCGATCGACATCGGCTTGCCCATGACGTTGGCGATGAACAACGTCGACATCGTCAGGTAGATCGCCGTGCCGTCGAGGTTGAACGAATAGCCGGTCGGGATGACGATGCCCACCGTGCTCTTGTCGACGCCCGCGTGGGTGAGCTTGGCCATGACGTTGGGCAGGGCCGACTCGGACGACGACGTGGCGAGGATGAGCAGGAACTCCTTACCGAGGTACTTGTAGAGCTTGAGGGCATTGACTCCGGTGAAGAACCTCAGGATGAGCCACAGGACGACGAAGACGAAGACGAGGCACGTGATGTAGAAGCCCAGCATGAGCTTGAGCAGCTGGGCGATGGCCCCCCACCCGCCGATCCCGACGACGGAGGCAATGGCACCGAAGGCGCCGATCGGGGCGAGCCACAGGATCATCGAGAGGATGCGGAACACGAGCTTCTGCAGGTGGGCAATGCCTCGGATCACCGGGTCGCCGGCCTTGCCGAGGCGTTGTACCGCGAACCCGACGAGCAGGGCGACGAACAGGGCCTGCAGGACACTGCCCTTGGTCAGGGCCGAGAACAGCGTGTCGGGAATGATGCCCTGGACGAAGTCGACGATGCTGCCGGCGTTCTCGGCCTGCTTGGCGTAGGTGTCGCCGCCACCCTTGGTGGCCTGCAGGCCCTCGCCGGGGTGGATGACGTTCCCGACGCCGAGGCCGATCGCCAGGGCGAAGGTCGACATGGTGAGGAAGTACGCCAGGGCGATGCCGCCGGCCTTGCCCGACGGTTGCCGCAGCTCGGACCGACCCGATGCCCAGGACGATCGTGCAGAAGATGACCGGAGCGATCATCATCCTGATGAGGTTGATGAACATCGTGCCCAGCGGTTTAAGCCCGGCACCGAAGCTCGGGAAGGCCAGCCCGACGAGGATGCCGAGGAAGACCGCGACGATCACGGCGATGTACAGCCAGTGGGTGCGGTCCCGTCGTGGCGTGGCGGGTTCGACGACGTGCGGAAGGCTGGCTTCAGGGTAGGACGCCACTGCAGGTCACCTCTCGTTCGCTGGACTCGAAGTGGCGCTCAGGCTAGCGACGATGACGGCGAGTGACTAGGACAAAAGCCCTGAGCGTGCGCCAAACGGGCAGACGAGACCCGCGACGGTCACACCGATCGCGAGAAGTCGGCATACCTCGAGCTGCTCGGCGCAGACCCGAGCAGCCGGCGAGACGAGCCTCGACGCCCCGGTCGGCCCGGCATTCCCCCTGCGATGCCGGACCTCCGGGGGCCACCGATCACCAGGGCCGGATCGGCTCCAGTGCGCGGGGGTCGTTCTCGGGCGCCCACCCGCCAGGACCTTCGAGGTAGTCCAAGGCCGGACCCGTCGTCGCGAGCGACCTCACGGCGCGGACGAGGCGATCGATGTGTTCGGGTCGGTTGGCCAGGCCGACGCTCGCCCGGACCGCTGTGCTCGCAGCGATGACCGGCGTGTCGGCGAGGAGGACGTCGACGAGCTGGTGGGCGCAGAACTTGCCGTCGCGCACGCCGATGCCATGCTCGACGGACAACGCGGTGGACACCAGGGAGGAATCGAGGCCCTCGACGGTGAAGGCCACGACGGCCACCCGGTCGCCGCCCGGTCCGAAGACCGAGTGGGTGCGCACTCCGGGGATCGCCTCGAGGCCGTGGCGCAGCCGTTCGGCGAGCAGATGCTCGTAGAGGGCGATGTCCTCACGTTGGGCGGCGATCACCGCGGCGGCTGCGGCGATCGCGATCGCGCCGACGACGTTGGGGCTGCCGCCCTCGTGACGGGCCGGACCGCTGGCCCAGGTCACGCGGTCCGGGGTCACTTGAGCGGTGGCGCCACCGCCGACGAGGTAGGGCTCCGCCGAGTCGAGCCAGTCCGATCGTCCGGCCAACACGCCTGCTCCGAACGGCGCGTAGAGCTTGTGGCCCGAGAAGGCGACGTAGTCGATTCCGCTGGCGGCCAGGTCGATACGCCGGTGCGGGGCATACTGCGCGGCGTCGAGGGCCACTCGGGCGCCGTGCCGATGGCTGGTCTCGACGATGCGCTCGATCGGCCATACCTCGCCGGTGACGTTGGACGCCCCGGCGACGACGACGAGCCGGTGGGCGCCAGGCGCCGTCGACAGGGCGGTCTCCAGACGTCGGATGGCCTCGTCTCGGTCGCGGGGGATGGGCAGTGTGAGAGTGCGGTCCGAGCGCCACGGCAGCAGTGTCGAGTGGTGCTCGCTGGCGAACACGAGCACGGTGGTGTCCTCGGGCAGGACTCGGGCGAGCAGGCCCCATGAGTCCGTGGTGTTGCGGGTGAACACCACGTGGTCGTCGGGGCGGGCTCCCACGAAGGCGGCGACCTGCGCCCGGGCCTGCTCGTACCAGGCGCTGGTGACCCGACTGGCGTACCCGTTGCCGCGGTGCACCGAGGAGTAGGTCTGCAGGACCCGTTCGACGGCTGCCTGGACGACGCGAAGCGCCGGGGTGGATGCCGCGTGGTCGAGGTTGGCATAGTCGCGGGGTCCGAAGGCGGTGGGGACGACGAGACCGTCGGTGCTCGTGCCCGGCAGTCGGCGGTCTACCGGTGCCCCCGGCTCGGCGCGGTCGACATCGACCGTGCGGACGAGGTGCAAGCGATCGTGGGGCCGGGGGCCGGCCGAGTGGGCCGGGACGCCGAAGGCGTTCGCGCTCATGGGTGCTCCTGGGTCGTGGACCCGGGTGGGCCCGCGCTTGCCCGTCGCCGGTCGGCAGCGAGCCAGGTCGTCACCCGGAGCACCCCGCCGCGGAGGAGGGTTGCTGTCCAGCGAGCCGGGGCTTGACGCTGGCGCTCATGACCTTGGGAAGACCATAACAAAGAGTGATTCCTGTATGCCGCCGGCGCGGCCGCTCGTCCCGCTGGATGAGACGGCGTCGCGCGCACCGCGCCGCGCCGCGCCCTCGGGCCGACCTGCCCGACTGTGGCAGGTCAGCCGTGGGGCTACCTGACCGAAACCGCCCGTTGTCGCGCCCGGGGCCGGGGGGCACCGTCCGCGCTGGCCTCTGACTGCGCGAGGGGACGGAGCAGTTGGGCCATCTGACGGCTAGGCTCGGCGCCGTGCCAGGTGAGACGCTGGCCGACCGGCTCCGGGCGACCCGAGACACGACATTCGTCGGGCGTGCCGAAGAGACAGAACTGCTCCGGTCGACCTTGATGTCGGCCGACCTGCCCTTTCATCTCCTGTGGGTCAGCGGACCGGGAGGGGTCGGCAAGTCGACCTTGTTGCGCTCCATGTCCGACCTCGCCGTCGACCTCGACGTCGCGACGGTCTTCGTGGACGCGACGACCCTGGACCCGACTGCGCCTGCCGTCGAGGCAGCGGTCCGGGATGCACTGGCTGAGTACTCCGGGCGGGTGGTGCTGCTGCTCGACGGGATGGAGGCGCTCGAACCGCTGGACGGGTGGCTGCGCACCGGGCTGCTGCCCCGGTTGCCGGCCGACACCCTTGTCGTCGTCGCCGGCCGGCATCCACCCGGGCCGGCCTGGCGCGCTGACCTCGGCTGGGCCCAACACCTGCGCACTCTCCGCCTTGGCGACCTCGATCCCTCCACGGCCGGCGAATACCTCGCCCGCCGTGGGATCCCCGAGCCGTTGCGTGACGGCATCGTCGCGCGCACCCACGGACACCCGCTCGCCCTCGCCCTGGTCTCCGACGTGATCCGCCAGCACCTGCTCGGGCCTGCGTCGTCGGACGACCTGCCCGACCTTGCCCCGCACGACGTGATGGCCGAGCTGCTCGGACGATTCGTCGACGGGGTGTACGACGGGGTACGCCGCCAGGCCCTGCAGGTCCTCGGGCACGCGAGGGTCACGACCGTCGGCCTGCTGCGCGACGTCCTCGGGTCACGGCAGGCCGACGAGTGCTTCGATTGGATGTGCGGCTTGTCCTTCGTCGAGCCGCGCGGCGATGGTGTCGCAGCGCACGACCTGGCCCGAGACCTGCTCGAGGACGACCTGCGCTGGAGGGACCCCGACGGCTGGACCAACGTCCACGACCGAGTGCAGGGGCACGGGACGCGCCGGCTGTTGCAGGGAGGCCGGGCGGCGCAGACGGCCGCTGCCGACCTGTTGTGGCTGCACCGGCGGAGCCCCATCCTCGCGCCGTTCGCCACCTGGGCGGACGGAAGCTCTCTCCGCGTGGAACCGGCCACCCCTGAAGACCTGCCCGATCTGCTCGCCCTGGTCTCTGAGCACGAGGGGCCGGCCTCGGCTGCCCTGCACGAGAGGTGGTGGCAGACCCACCCCGAAGCGGTCCACGTGGTGCGCTCAAGCGAGCACCGGGTGCACGGCGTGCTCGTCTACCCTCGGCTGCGTGGGCCGTCGGGACCGGACCGACCCCACGGAAACGCGGTCTCGGAGACGCCCTGGGACCCGGTGGCGCTCGCCGCGTGCCAGTTGGTCAACTCGCTGACTCCGCTGCGACCGGGCGAGCACCTGCGCGTCATCCGTTCGTGGCTGGGCCGCGACGGGTACTACCAGCCGACCCCGACAAACCAGGTCCTCACGGCATTCGTCGCGCGGACGGCGGTTGGCGAGCAGGGGCTGGCGGTCACGGTGGGGTACGCCGTGGACCCCGACCTGTGGTCCCCTCTCTACGGGTATGCCGACTACGCACGAGCCCCGCAGGGGGACGCGGTCGTCGGGGACACGGCATACGCCGCCTTCCTGCACGACTGGCGGGTGACCCCGCCGCCGTCCTGGCTCGACCTGCTGGACGCCCGGCTGCGCCAGTCCGTCGGTCCGTCCCCGAGCGAGGCGCCGGCTCCCGTGGATTACGTCGCCCACGCCCGGCGCCATCTCGAGCCCGCTACCGGCGCCGTCCTCACCGAGGCCGCGCTGGCGCGCGCCGTGCGTGAGGCCTTCCGGTCGGCGACCGACGACCGAGCCCTCTCGGCCAGCCCCCTGCTGCGCAGCCGGTGGCTGGCCGCACGGGTCGGTTTGCGGGGCGCCCCGAGCGCCACCGACCTGCGCGACGGCCTGGCCGCCGAGGTCGAGGCGCTCGGGCGTCGACATCGGCGTGAGATGTCGGCACGTGTCCTCACCCTGACCTATCTCACCCCGACCCGCACTCAGGAGGCCGCCGCAGCCCGGTTGTCATTGCCGTTCAGCACGTATCGCCGGCACCTGACAACCGGGCTGCGCGAGGTGGCCCAGGCGGTGTGGGAGGCCGAGATCGCCAGTGCGCGACCCTGACCGACGCCCGACCTCGATCAGGAGATCTGTAGGTAGACGTCGGTGGGCCCGGGGTTGCCGAGCTTGTTCTTGCCGCACAGCTCGATGAAGCCCGGGCCGTAGGTGCCCGAGAACTGCTGGCTCGTCGCCTGGTACACGGTGGCCCCGTTCACCCGGACGGTGTATCGGACGGCATACGGGTTGGCGAACCCGAACACCTGCGTCGGGTTCTGGGCGAACTGGCTGAGGCACGCTTCCTGGCCCACCTGGAGCCGGACGCTCGTCGAACTGGCCTGAGCGGACAGGGCCGTCGGGATGAAGGCTCCGGCGGCGACGGCGGTGGCGGCGGCTACGCGAAGCATGGTCTTGGTCATGGTGTCCTCCGTTTGGTCGGTCCGCACCCGGTCAGTCCGGGGCGGTGCCCGCACGCTATGGACGAGTTCTGTTCACCTTCCAGGTCAGTTGTTGCTCGATCGGTGGCCGACACTGCTCAATCGGGGCCCGACGCTTCGGCTCCTCGCTGGCGCGTCCGCTCGCACGGTCTTCTCCACGGCGCCGTCGCGTCCCCTCGAGCCGGCGTGCGACCAATCGACCGCGGGGCGCGTGTGACGCGTGAGTCTGCGGGGACATTCCCGTAGCCTGCCGAGCATGGCGACCCGACCGTCCGACAGCCCCCCTCGACCGACCGCGCGGGGGGGTTCCGCGCGCCCGGGCGGGACTCGGCCGGCCCGCTACGGACCACCGACCCGGCGCCCCTCCGGCGCGCGCGGTGGCGGTCTGCCGCTGCCGCTCAAGGCGCTCAAGGGCACGTGGCTGGGCGTTTCCGCCCTCGCCGGTGGGGCGGTGCGCAAGGTCGGGACCTCGGCGCGCGGGCTCGAGCCGGAACACCGCCGCGACGGCCTGGGCTTCGGCCTCATCGCGTTGGCCATCGTCGTCGCCTCGCGGGAGTGGTGGGGACTGCCCGGCGTGGTCGGGAACGTCGTCCACGCCGTGACCGCCGGAACCCTTGGCCGGATCGCGTATGCCGTGCCGCTGGTCCTGCTCGCCTTCGGCGTCTGGATGCTGCGGGCGCCCAAGGACGAGGCGGTGACCAATCGGGTCGTCGTCGGCACGCTCGCCGTGACCTTCGCCGCCTGCGGCATGGCGCACCTCGCCGACGGCATACCGAATCCGCCCGACGGGGCCGACGGGATGCGCGCGGCTGGCGGCATCATCGGCTTCCTCGCCTCCGGCCCCCTCGCCTCGGCGGTCTCGCGCCCGGGGGCCTTCGTCGTGCTCGTGTTGCTCATGGTGTTCGGCATCCTCGTCCTCACCGCGACGCCGGTGCGCATGATCCCGACCCGGTTCGCCCAATTGCGCGACCGGGCGCTCGGCGCCCCCGCGACCGACCCGTCGGCGCCCGCGGCGGGCACCGGCGACCCCGCAGCCAAACCTCGCCGCCGGCGCATCGACCTGCTCGGTCGCCGCTCCGGAGACGAACCGTTCGAGAAGGCCGCCCAGGTCGCCGACACCAAGGACGCCACGAGCGCCCGACCCGGCCTCAAGCGCACCCCGACCGGCGGGCCCGACGTCGATACCACCGGCCCCGTGGCCCAGCGCCCCGGCACGAAGGGCTCGACCGAGCCGGTCGCGCCGCCCACGACGCCGCTGCCGAAGCGGGCCACCCAACTGTCCCTCGCCGGCGACGTCGCCTACGTCCTGCCCGACCAGGCGCTGCTGGCTCCCGGCGCGCCGCACAAGACCCGTTCGGCCGCCAACGATCGCGTCCTCGAGGCGCTGACCCAGGTGTTCGAGCAGTTCGAGATCGACGCGCAGGTCACCGGGTTCACCCGCGGCCCCACGGTCACCCGCTACGAGGTCGAACTCGGCCTGGCCACCAAGGTCGAACGCGTCACTGCCTTGTCGAAGAACATCGCGTATGCCGTCGCCTCGGCCGACGTGCGCATCCTCAGCCCGATCCCGGGCAAGTCGGCGATCGGCATCGAGATCCCCAACACCGACCGTGAGACCGTCTCGCTCGGCGACGTCCTGCGCAGCCAGGCCGCCCGGGCCAACGACCACCCCATGGTCATGGGCGTCGGCAAGGACGTCGAGGGCGGCTACGTCATTGCCAACCTCGCGAAGATGCCGCACCTGCTCGTCGCGGGGGCCACCGGAGCCGGCAAGTCCAGCTTCGTCAACTCGATGATCGCCTCGATCCTCATGCGCGCCACGCCCGAAGAGGTTCGCATGGTCCTCGTCGACCCGAAGCGGGTCGAGCTCACGGCATACGACGGGATCCCGCACCTCATCACGCCGATCATCACCAGTCCCAAGCGGGCCGCGGAGGCGTTGCAGTGGGTGGTCCGCGAAATGGACCAGCGCTACGACGACCTCGCGTCGTTCGGGTTCAAGCACATCGACGACTTCAACAAGGCGGTGCGCTCGGGCAAGGTCAAGCCGCTGCCGGGCTCCGAACGGGTCATCGCGCCCTACCCATACCTGCTCGTCATCGTCGACGAGCTCGCCGACCTCATGATGGTCGCGCCGCGCGACGTCGAGGAGTCGATCGTTCGGATCACCCAGCTCGCCCGCGCGGCCGGCATCCACCTCGTGCTGGCCACCCAGCGGCCCAGCGTCGACGTCGTCACCGGCCTCATCAAGGCCAACGTCCCGAGCCGGATGGCCTTCGCGACCTCCTCGCTCGCCGACAGTCGCGTCGTGCTCGACCAGCCCGGCGCCGAGAAGCTCGTCGGACAGGGTGACGCGCTGTTCCTGCCCATGGGCTCCAGCAAACCGATGCGCGTCCAGGGCGCCTGGGTCACCGAGTCGGAGATCCACGCCGTCGTCGCCGCAGTGACCCGGCAGTTGCAGCCGACCTACCGCGAGGATGTCATCGTCGCGGTCGCCAAGCGTCAGGTCGACGACGACATCGGCGACGACCTCGACGTGCTGTTGCAGGCCACCGAGCTGGTCGTGACGACGCAGTTCGGCTCGACCTCGATGCTCCAGCGCAAGCTGCGCGTCGGTTTCGCCAAGGCCGGCCGGCTGATGGACCTGCTCGAATCTCGGGGCATCGTCGGGCCGTCGGAGGGCTCCAAGGCTCGCGACGTGCTCGTCAAGCCCGACGATCTGGCCACGACCTTGGCGATGCTGCGCGGCGAGGACGTCCCCGACCCGTTCGTCCTCGACCGGGTCGACGAGGGTATGCCGCTGGACGGCGACGCCCGCGCCCGGGCCGCGCTCGCCGAGCGGGAGCGCATCGGACTCGACGAGCTCGGCGACCTCCGCGAGCTCGGCGACCTCCGCGACGACGATGAGGAGGGCGGCGACGCCTGGGAGCTCACCGGTCGCGCCTGACCTAGTCGCTGCTCGGCACGTCGTGGCAGTTCGGGCGCAACCGGGCAGGCCCGACCTGCCAGGTCGCGCGACACGTGCCAGGTTGCGCGACAACTGCCACAGCACGCGGGTGGGGGCACGACCCGGAGGCGGGTTCGGGCCGGCCAGTAGGGTGAATGCATGACCGAGCCCGCGTCGCGCCGCCGCGTCGCGCTCGTCACGCTGGGGTGTGCCCGCAACGAGGTGGACTCCGAGTTGATGGCCGCCCGGCTCGTCGCCGACGGGTGGGACCTCGTCGAGGACGCCGCGCGCGCCGACGTCGCCGTGGTCAACACGTGCGGCTTCATCGAGGCGGCGAAGAAGGACTCGATCGACGCGCTCCTGGAGGCCGCCGACCTCAAGGAACACGGCCGCACCAGGGCTGTCGTCGCGGTGGGGTGTCTGGCCGAACGCTACGGGCAGCGACTGGCCGCCGAGCTACCCGAGGCGGATGCCGTCCTGGGGTTCGACTCGTATGCCGCCTTGTCCAGTCACCTGGGCACGGTGCTCGCGGGTGGCCAGGTGCCCTCGCACGTACCGAGCGACCGGCGTCGGCTGCTCCCGCTGAGCCCGGCGCAGCGCCCCGAGGCCCTCGAGGGTCCCGCCGCAGAAGCCTCGCCCGCCGGGTCCGCGGCATACCGGGTGCGCCTGGACCGACGCCCCTGGGCGCCGCTGAAGATCGCCAGCGGCTGCGACCGGCGCTGCGCGTTCTGCGCGATCCCGTCCTTCCGCGGCGCCTTCGTCTCGCGTCGGCCCGCCGACGTGCTTGCCGAGGCCCGATGGCTGGCCGGCGAGGGGGTGCGCGAGGTCCTGCTCGTCAGCGAGAACTCGACGTCCTACGGCAAGGACCTCGGCGACCTTGCCCTGCTCGAGACGCTGTTGCCGGCACTGACCGCGGTCGAGGGCCTGGCCTGGGTGCGGGTGTCCTACTTGCAACCGGCCGAGATCCGGCCGGGGCTGCTCGAGGCGATGGCCGGCACGCCGGGCGTGGCCCCCTATTTCGACATTTCCTTCCAGCACGCGTCGGGTCCGGTGTTGCGCCGGATGCGCCGCTTCGGCGACGCCGAGGCGTTCCTCGGGCTGGTCGGGCGGGTCCGGGACCTCGTGCCGACGGCGGGGATCCGCTCGAACGTCATCGTCGGGTTCCCCGGCGAGACGGACGAGGACGTCGAGGTGTTGGAGGGCTTCCTCGCGGCGGCCGGCCTCGACGCGGTCGGCGTGTTCGGGTACTCCGACGAGGAGGGCACCGAGGCGAACGGCCTGCCCGGTCAGATCGCCCCGGACCTCGTCGCCGAACGGGTGGGCCGGCTGACCGACCTCGCCGAGCAGCTCACCGCGCAACGCGCCCAGGAGCGCATCGGCGAGCCGGTCGACGTCCTCGTCGAACACCTTGACTCGGCGCAGGGCGTCGTGCTCGGACGGGCCGGCCAGCAGGGGCCCGACGTCGACGGGGAGACCCAACTGCACCTGAGCGATCTGGTCGGCGTGCGGGTGGGCGATGTCGTCGCCGCCACGGTCGTCGACAGCGAGGGCGTCGACCTGCGGGCGGTGCCGCGATGACCGCCGGGGCGCCACGATGACCCCGCAGCCGGCATCGGCTCCGGCGCGCCCGAGCGCGTGGAACCTGCCGAACCTGCTCACCGTGCTGCGGATCGCGCTCGTCCCGCTGGTCGGGTGGCTGCTGCTGACCGACAACGGCGCCAACCCGGCATACCGCGTCGGTGCGTTGGCGGTGTTCCTGCTGGCCCTGGCGACCGACCGCGTCGACGGCGAGCTGGCGCGCCGGCGCGGGCAGGTGACGAACTTCGGCAAGATCGCCGACCCGATCGCCGACAAGGCGCTGCTGGGCATGGCCTTCGTCGGGCTGTCGCTGCTCGCGCAGATCCCGTGGTGGATCACCGTCGTCGTGCTCGTGCGCGAGGTCGGCATCACGCTCATGCGCTTCTCGGTGATCCGCCACGGGGTCATGCCGGCGGGCCACGGCGGCAAGCTCAAGGTCGTGTTGCAGGCGCTCGCGTTGTCGCTGTACCTGCTCCCCCTCTCCTCGATGTCGGGGGAGTCGCTGTGGCGGGCCGTGGCCGCGGCGGTGCTCGGGGCGGCGGTCGTCGTCACCGTGCTCACCGGGATCGACTATGTCGTGCAGGCTCGGCGGCTGCGCACGACCAGCGCTCGGGCCGTAGCCAAACGAGCCCGGCGGCAGGTCCGGTGACCCCGGCCGAGATCCTCGAACGGCTGGCCTCGCGTGGGCAGACGCTCGCCTGCGCCGAATCGCTCACCGGGGGCCTGCTCGTCGCCCGGATCGTCGAGGTTCCCGGCGCGTCACGGGTGCTGCGAGGTGGTGTCGTCGCGTACGCGAACGACGTCAAGGCGGCCGTCCTCGGGGTCGATGAGGGGTTGTTGGCCGCGCGCGGTGCCGTCGACGCCGAGGTGGCCAGTCAGATGGCCCACGGGGTATGCCGCGTGCTCGCCGCCGACTGGGGTCTGGCCACGACCGGCGTCGCCGGCCCAGACCCGAGCGACGGGATGCCGGTCGGGACCGTCTACGTCGCGGTGTGCGGACCCGGCGTGGCGCAGGTGCACGGCCTGGCCCTGAAGGGATCGCGTGCCGAGATCCGGGCGGGGGCGGCCGAGGCGGCCCTGGAGCTGTTGAGCGGGTTGCTCGCACCGATGGCGTGACGCGTGCGCGGTGGGCAACGTGCCCTTGGACGTCGGGAGGGTCCTCGGCGTGGGGCTCGCCTGGACTCGGACGCGGGCGGGAGTTGCGCCGACGGCATACGGGGTATGCCGCGCGCGTTGTGCGGGTGTGGCGTTATGGTGGTGCGACGCGCGCGAGAGGAGGCGACATGGGCACGGTGTTGTTGCGACGTGAGTTGGGCGACGTCCTGCGCGAGCATCGCCGGGCGCAGGGGCGCACCCTGCGGGACGTGTCGGCCGGCGCGGCCGTGTCCCTGGGCTACCTCTCCGAGATCGAGCGTGGCGAGAAGGAGGCCTCCTCCGAGTTGCTCGCCTCGATCTGTGGTGCGCTCGGCGTGCCCTTGTCGCGGGTGCTCGCCCTCGTCTCGCACAAGGTGGCCGAGACCGAGTCGCGCACCGGTCCCGTGTCGATCACCGCGGCCGTGGTGCTGCCCGTCCCGACCGCCCCGTCGGGAGTGTCGGCCTCCGCGGCGTAGTCGGCGTCGGCCGCTGCGCCCGTCCGTTGTCGGTCGGGCCGAGGCCGCCTTGACACTGCGGGCAGTAGAACATCACCCGTTGGACCGGCAGTGTGCCGATGCTGGCCACCCGCACGGTCGAACCGCAGCGGCGGCACGGTAGTCCAGCTCGGGCGTGGACGTACGTCGTGCGACCGCGCCGGTACTCCCCGGTGGTTGACTGGACGGCCTGACGGGTCCCGGCCCGCAGCAGGTTCCGAGCCTTGGCGAGGGTCTCGTCGAGGTCGGTCGGCGGGATCTCGGCGACCGGCGTCCAGGGGCTGCGGCCGGTGAGGAACAGCGTCTCGGCGACGTAGAGCGTGCCGAGGCCGGCGAGGTTGCGCTGGTCCAGCAGCGCGCTGCCGAGGTCGCTCGCACTGGCGGCCACCCGACGCGCCGCCTCGCCGGAGTCCCAGTCCGGGCCGAGCAGGTCCGGGCCCAGGTGACCGACGAGGTCGCCCTCGGCCGCGGTCGCCACGACGTCGAGCCGGCCCAGGCGCAGGCCCAGGGCGCTCCAGCGGTCCGTGCCGACGACCGCCCGAAGCTGTGGGTCGGCCAGGGTCCGGCTCGACAACGCGGCCGAAGCGACGACGCGCCACTGGCCCTCCATGCGTAGGTGCGAGTGCAGGGTCGCCCCGTTGTCGAGGCGGTGCAGCAGATGCTTACCTCGGGCCAGGACCTGCGTCGTCGTCGCCCCGGTGAGCTCGACGGTGGCCAGCGAGGGCCACCGCAGGTCGGCGACGGTGAGGACCTGCCCGGCCAGGGCCTCGTGCAGCCGTGCCGCGGTGCGCCAGACGGTGTCGCCTTCGGGCATCTCAGCGCCGCAGCCGCAGGCCCTTGGGGGTGGCGTGGAAGCCCGCCCGGGCCAGGGCCTGAGCCAGCGGGTGGTCCGAGCCGAGGACGCGTTCGCCGTCGGTGCGTTCGACGGTGATCCGGCCGAGGGCGCCCTCACGGACGGCCAGGGCGAGGGCGTCGGCGGCCGGTTGGAGCAGTTGCGGGTCCTCGCTCCAGGTGAGCAGCGATCGCCCGCCGCGTTCGACGTAGAGGACGAGGTCGCCGTCGACGAGGGCGACGAGCGCACCGGCCTTGCGGGCCGGTAGATGGCCCCGGCCGCCCTCGGCGTCGAGCGTCGGGCGGGCCGGCCAGGGCAGCGCTGCACCGTACGGGTTCGCCGGGTCGCATGCGGGCAGGACGAGGCTGTGCAGCGCCGCCGCTCGAGTGGGCTCGGCCGGCGGTCTCGCCGTCGCGCGCAGCCGGTCGATGGCGCCGGTCGAGCCGAACTGCGCCGCCCCGAGCCCCTCGACGAAGTAGCCGCGGCGCACCCGCCCGGCGTCCTCCGCCGCGGCAAGCACCCGGTAGACCCCGGCGAACCCGCCCGGCACGTCCTCGGCCGCAACGGCACCCCGAGTGAGCACGCCGTAGCGATCGAGCAGCACTTCGGCCCGCCCGTATGCCGTGAGAGTCGCGTCCGGCTCCGCAGCCGGCAGCAGCGACCACCGTCCCCCGACCGTCGGCGGCGTCGCGCGCGCCGGGAGCGCGGCGCGACCCGCTCCCCGTCCGGGCAGGCCGGCTCCGAGGCCGCCCGCCCTCGCGGCATACCGGCTGCGGCGCGGTCCGGCCGGTCTGGACCGGTGCGCCGTGCGTCCGCCGGACAGGTGGGCCCGCAGCGGGGCGAGGGTGTCGTTGGTCAGGTAGCCCGCCCAGAGCAGCTCCCAGAGGAGCTCGGCCAGCCGGGTGTCCTCGACCGGGCCCTCGGGCGTCTGGACGACGTCGGCGAGGGTACGGAAGAAGTACGCGCCTCCCGCGCCGAGCGCGTGCAGGACTGCCTCGTGGGCCGGGGTCAACCCCTCGGCGTCGGGGCGCGCGAGGGTGACCGCGGCGAGGTCGGCCACGTGCAAAGACACCCAGCCGTCGTCGCCGGGCAACGCGCCGTGCCCTTGCCAGAGAACCTCGCCGGTGGCCGTCAGCCCGTCGAGCAGGGCGGGGGAGTAGTCGAGCACCCGGGAGGGCAGCACGAGCGTCTCGAGCGCGCTGGCCGGCAGGACCACGCCGCTGAGCTGTTCGACCGCCCTGAGCACCCCGTCGCTGCCGCGGGCGGTGGATCCGATCCCCTGCCACGCGGGCAGGAACCGGGCGAGATCGGTGGGTGTCACCGGCTCGACCTCGGCGCGTAGCGCGGCGAGCGAGCGCCGCCGCAGCACCCGCAGCACGCCGGCGTCGCAGTAGTCCGGCCCGGCGGCCTCGCTGGTCCCATCGACGTCCGCCAGCAGCTCGCCCTCGACGACGCGCCCGGCGCCGACGAGCTGGCGCAGCGCGTCCCGGGCGACGGCCTGGCCGACGGCCAGCCACTCGGCGACGGCGGCGAGCCGGAAGGGTCCGTGGCTGCGGGCGTATCGGGCCACGAGGTCGGCCAGCGGCTGTGGTTCGGGGGCGAGGAACTGCTCGGGTATGCCGACCGGCAGCGTCACCCCGAGGGCATCGCGCAGCCGCCCGGCGTCCTCGACGGCGGCCCACCGCTGGGCCCCGCCGATCCGGACCCGCACGAGCCTCCTGGCGGCCTCGAGGTCCAGCAGCCAATCGGCGACGACGTGGGCGTCGTCGGGCCGGGCGCGGGCCACGACCTCGTCGGTCGTCAGTGGGCCGATCGTGCGGACGAGGTCCGCGACGTCCTCGGCATCGCGCGCGTGGCGCCCGGGGGCGAGGTGCTGCAGCTCGGCCTCGGTGGCGGCGACGGCCGCGGGGTCGAGCAGGTCGCGCAGCGACAGTCCGGCGCCCTGCCCGAGCAACTCGGCGAGCAGCTCCGGATCGAGGGACAGGGCCGCCGCCCGGCGCTCCGCCAGCGGAGAGTCGCCCTCGTAGAGGTATTGCGCGACGTAGCCGAACAGCAGCGAGCGCGCGAACGGCGACGGCGTCGAGGTCTCGACAGACACCGCCGTGACCTCGCGGGAGCGGACCCGACGCAACAGGTCGACCAGCCCGGGAACGTCGAAGACGTCCTGGACGCACTCGCGCACGGTCTCCAGGACGATGGGGAAGGACGGGTACTGGCTGGCCACCTGCAACAGGGCGTGGGCGCGTTGACGCTGCTGCCACAGCGCCTGGCGCCGGTCGGGACGGCGGCGGGGCAGCAGCAGCGCCCGGGCCGCGCATTCGCGGAAGCGGGCCGCGAACAGGGCCGACCCACCGATCTCGGCGGTGACGAGAGCGGCGACCTCGTCGGGGTCGAGCATGACGAGCTCGGCGAGTTCGTCGGCACTGCCGTCGTCCCACTCCAGGTCGGGCAGGTGCAGGACGAGGCCGTCGTCGGCGTGCATGGCCTGGACGTCGACACCGAACCGCTCCCGCATCCGGGCCGCCACCGCGAGGGCCCACGGCGCGTGGACGGGGGCGCCGTAGGGGGAGTGGACGACGACCCGCCAGTCGCCCAACTCGTCGCGGAACCGCTCGACGACGACGACCCGGTCGCTGGGCAGCGTCCCGATCGCCGCCTGCTGTTCGGCGAGGTAGGTCAGCAGGTTGTCGGCGGCCCACTCGTCGAGTCCGGCGGCTCTGACCCGTTCGCGCGCCGCCGCGGTGGTGCGGCCACCCACCTCGCGGACGAACGCGCCGACGGCCGCGCCGAGCTCGGCTGGCCGCCCGATCGTGTCGCCCTTCCAGAACGGCAGCCGGCCGGGTTGTCCGGGGGCCGGTGTGACGAGGACGCGGTCGTGGGTGATGTCCTCGATCCGCCAGGTCGAGGTCCCGAGCGTGAAGGTGTCGCCCACCCGGGACTCGTAGACCATCTCCTCGTCGAGCTCGCCGACCCGCCGCCCCGGCCCCTCGCCGGTGGCGAGGAACACCGCATACAGGCCGCGGTCGGGGATCGTGCCGCCAGAGGTCACCGCGAGTCGCTGCGCGCCGCGTCGCCCCGAGAGGGTGGCGGCCACCCGGTCCCAGACGAGGCGGGGTCGCAGTTCGGCGAACTCGTCGGAGGGGTAGCGGCCCGAGAGCATGTCGAGGACCGCGTCGAGGACCGGCCGGGTCAGCCCGGCGAACGGCGCGGCCCGACGGACCACGTCGAACAGCTCGTCGACCGCCCAGTCGTCCAGGGCGCACATCGCGACGATGTGCTGGGCGAGCACGTCGAGCGGGTTGGCCGGCACCCGCAGCGCCTCGATGGCCCCGGCGCGCATCCGCTCGACGACGACGGCGGTCTGCACGAGGTCGCCGCGGAACTTCGGGAAAAGCACCCCCCGCGACACCGCGCCCACCTGGTGGCCGGCACGACCGACCCGTTGCAGCCCGCTGGCCACACTCGGCGGCGACTCGACCTGGACGACGAGGTCGACCGCGCCCATGTCGATGCCGAGCTCGAGGCTGCTCGTCGCGACGACCGCCGGGAGTCGCCCCGCCTTGAGATCCTCCTCGACTTGGGCGCGGGCTTCCTTGCTCACCGAGCCGTGGTGGGCCCGGGCGAGCACCGCCGGTGCACCGGCGCTCGCTCCCGACTGGGCCATGATCTGGGCCGGCGTCGAGCCGGTATGCCGCGCGGAAGTCGGGTCCTCGTCGCCCTCAGCCTCGAGCCGGTCGACCCAGATCTCGTTGAGCCGTGCGGTAAGTCGCTCGGCAAGGCGGCGGGAGTTGGCGAAGACAAGGGTGGACCGATGCGCCGCGACGAGGTCGACGATGCGTTCCTCGACGTGCGGCCAGATCGAGGCCCGGGGCGGCTCGCCGGCGGCAGGTCCGGACAGGTCGCCGGTGGGCTGGCCGAGCTCGGCGAGGTCGGGCACCGGGACGACGACCTGCAGGTCCCAGGCCTTCGTCGAGGGCGGCGCGACGACCTCGACGGGCCGCCCTCCGGCGAGGAACCGGGCGACCTCCTCCAGCGGTCGCACCGTCGCGGACAGCCCGACCCGCTGCGCCGGCCGTTCGAGCAGCGCGTCGAGCCGTTCCAGGCTCAGGGCCAGGTGCGCGCCGCGTTTGGTGCCGGCGACGGCGTGGATCTCGTCGACGATGACGGTCTCGACACCGGTGAGCGACTCGCGGGCCGCCGAGGTGAGCAGCAGGAACAACGACTCCGGGGTCGTGATGAGGATGTCGGCCGGGGCCCTGGCGAAGGTCCGGCGTTCGGTCGCCGGAGTGTCGCCCGATCGGATCGCGACCTGCACGTCCAACGGCGGCACGCCGAGCCGGGCCGCGGCGTGACCGATGCCGACGAGCGGGGAGCGCAGGTTGCGCTCGACGTCGACCGCCAGGGCCTTCATCGGCGAGATGTAGAGGACCCGGCACCGCCGGCGCGGGGTCTCGGGGGCCGGGCCGGTGGCCAGCCGGTCGAGTGCCCAGAGGAACGCGGCGAGGGTCTTGCCCGACCCGGTCGGCGCGACGACGAGGGTATGCCGGCCCGACGAGATCGACTCCCACGCGCCGCGTTGGGCCTCGGTGGGCGCCTCGAACGCACCCCGGAACCACGCCGCGGTCGCGGGGGAGAAGCGCTCGAGAACCTCGCCCATGTCGGTGCCCACCCTGCCACGGCCCGCCGACAGCCGGGGCCGCCATGACAGACTCCCGGGCATGCGGCACAGCGACCTGCGGCGGCTGCTCGACGAGGAGTTCGGGCCGGCGTATGCCGCGTCGCTGGCCCGCGACCACACCCTCACGGCCCTCGGCAGCCGCACCGTCGAGCGCGCGCTGTCCGACGGCATACCGCCGCGGCAGGTGTGGCTCGCGGTGTGCGAGGACTTCCAGGTGCCGCCGGATCGTCGGCACGGCCTCGAGCGTCGCCCGCGACGCTGACCCCTGCGAAACGGGTTGCACGGCCGTCGGGGGTCGTGGTTAGCCTGCTCGGGTGACCCAGCTCCCGGCGTCCGGCGCCCCCCTCATCGAGGCGGTCGGGCTCACCAAGCGCTTCGGCGAGTTCACCGCGGTGGACGGCGTCGACTTCGCGGTCGGTGCGGGCGAGGCGTTCGGATTCCTCGGCCCCAACGGTGCCGGCAAGTCCTCGACGATGCGGATGATCGGGGCGGTGTCGCCGGTCAGTGCCGGCACGCTGCGCATCCTCGGTCTCAACCCCGGCGTCGAGGGCGCACGCATCCGCGCCCGGCTCGGCGTGGTCCCGCAGAAGGACACCCTCGACGAGGAGCTCACCGTCGAGGAGAACCTCTGGGTCTACGGCCGGTACTTCGGGCTGTCCTGGGTACAGGTCCGTCAGCGAGCCGCGGAGCTGCTCGATTTCGTCCAGCTCACCGACCGGGCCCGAGACAAGGTCGAGCCACTGTCCGGGGGCCTGAAGCGGAGGCTGACCATCGCTCGCTCGCTCATCAGCGAGCCGACGATCCTGCTGCTCGACGAGCCGACGACCGGGCTGGACCCGCAGGCCCGCCACGTCTTGTGGGACCGGCTCTTCCGGCTCAAGCGCCAGGGCGTGACGCTGGTGCTCACCACGCACTACATGGACGAGGCCGAGCAACTGTGCGACCGGCTCGTCGTCATGGACGGCGGCCGGATCGTCGCCGAGGGATCGCCGCCCGACCTCATCCGACGCCACTGCCCGCGCGAGGTCCTCGAGCTGCGCCTCGACGGGTCCGAGGGCGTCGAGGACCGCGCGGTCGCCGCGCTGGACGGCGTCGGCGAGCGCATCGAGGCGTTGCCCGACCGGTTGCTCGTCTACACCGAGGACGGCGACGGGGCGCTGGCCGAGGCCCACGACCGGGGGGTGCGCCCGGTCTCGGCATTGGTGCGCCGAGCCTCCCTCGAGGACGTGTTCCTGCACCTCACCGGCCGCAGTCTGGTGGACTGATGAGCACCCCGCGCCCACCCGGCATACGCGCTGTCGACGACCCGCCACGTGGGGATGCGGCGACGAGCGCCTATCCCGTGCCCGGCGGGTCGTGGCGCCCGATCCTCGGCTACCAGTGGCGGGTCTACCGGCGGATCTGGCGCGGCAGCGTCGCCGGACGCCTCGTCGCCCCCGTGCTCACCTTGCTGGCGCTCGGGCTGGGCCTGGGCGCGCTGGTGGACCGCAGCGGCGGGGGTGTGCCGTGGGGTGGGGCGGTCGTGCCGTACCTGCACTTCGTCGTGCCGGGCATGGTCGCCGGCAACGCGATGATGGTCGCCTTCGGGGACTCGTCCTGGCCGGTCATGGGAGCAATCCGCTGGCAGGGGACCTATCACGCCATGCTCGCCACCCCTGCGCGGCCGCGCGACATCCTGCGGGCCCACCTCACCATGGTGGCGCTCCAGTTGACCATGTCGAGCAGCGTGTTCCTCCTCGTGGCGTGGGCCTTCGGCGGGCTGAGCTCGTGGTGGGCGGTGGCCGCCGTGCCCGTCGTCGTGCTCACCGGGCTTGGCTTCGCCGGGGCGATGACAGCGGTGGCGGCTCGCTCCGAGACCGAGACCTCGTTCACCTCGGTCTATCGGCTCGCGCTGACCCCGCTCATGCTCTTCTCGGGCACCTTCTTCCCGGTCGACCAGTTGCCTGCCGTCCTGCGACCACTGGCCTGGATCACCCCGCTGTGGCACGGCGTCGAACCGACCCGGGGGTTGTGCACCGGCCTGCTGGACCCGGGGCCGATGCTCGCCCACGTGGCCGTGCTCGTCGGGTTCGTTTTCGTCGGCGCGTGGTTGGCCGACCGAGCGCTGTATCGACGGCTCGTCGTATGAGGCCGGCCCGATGAGCGCTCGCCCCGCGCCTCCCGCGCCCCCGGCATCTTCCCCGGCCGGGCGCCGCGCGGTGTCGGCGTTGTCCAGAGCCGTGCCGTTGCCGGCCGGCGTCGGCCTGGCCCGGGTGCTCGTCGAGCGCAATGCGCTGACCTTCCGGCGCCAATGGGTCGCCTTCGTCACCGGGTTCGTCGAGCCGGTCCTCTACCTGTACTCCCTCGGCATCGGCCTGGGCGCCCTAGTCGGCACGGTCCGCACCGACGGGGGCAGCGACGTCCCGTATGCCGTGTTCGTCGCGCCGGCGATGCTCGCCACGGCGGCGATGAACGGCGCCATGCTCGACGCGACGTTCAACTTCTTCTTCAAGCTGCGCTACGCCAAGACGTACGACTCGGTCCTCGCCTCGCCGATGGGTCCGCGAGACATCGCCATGGGGGAGGTGGCCTGGTCGTTGGTGCGGGGCGGGATCTACTCGACGGTGTTCGTCGTCATCGCCTGGGCGGCCGGGCTGATCCGCTCGCCGTGGGCGCTGCTCGCCGTCCCGGCCGCGGTGGCGATCGCGCTGTGCTTCTCGGCGGTGGGGATGTACTTCACGACGTTCATGAGGTCGTGGGTCGACTTCGACTACGCCGCCCTGTCGATGCAGGTGCTCTTCCTCTTCTCCGCGACCTTCTTCCCGCTCGCGGCATACCCGGGGTGGGCCCAGACGCTCGTCGAGGCGACCCCGCTGTACCACGGTGTCGCGCTGGAGCGGGCGTTGCTCGTCGGCGAGGTCGGCGCGGGACTGTGGTGGCACGTGGCGTACCTGTTCGCGCTCGGCGCCGTGGGGGCGTTCGGGACGGCCCGGCGCCTGGACCGGCTGCTGCTGAAGTAGGGGGGCGGTCGCGCGACCGGGCCAGGGCGCGAGGCTCTCTGGGGCGAGCCGGGCTTTTAGTTAGCCGACTATGTATTATCGACGGATGACCGAGACCACGGCGGCGTCGGCGCCACTGGGCAGCGTGCTGGTCGCGGCGGCCCGATGGCACCGCGGCTATGTGGCCCAGGGCTTGGCAAAGCTCGGGTTGAAGCCAGGGCAGGAGCTCGTCCTCATGTCGATCGAACGGCTCGAGCGCCCCTCGCAGCGTGAGATCGCGCAGGCCCACGGAGTCGACCCGGCGACCGTCGCCGTGAGCGTGAGACGCCTGGAGGCTGCCGGCTTCGTCCGGCGCAGCGTCGACGAGCACGACTCCCGAGTGCGTCGCCTGGAGCTGACCCGGCGAGGGCGAGCCGCCCTCCCGGCGGCCAGGGCGGCGTGGCGCGAAGCGGAGCAGGCCATGCGGGACCGATTGCCCGCCGGTGGGGGTGAGCAGTTGGCCGACCTGCTGGCGGCCATTGCCGCCCCGGCCCGAGCCCGGAGGGCGCCGCGAGAAGCAGGAGCGAGCGAGACACATCGTTCGGCCCTTGGTTAGTCGACCATTGAAGGAGCACCGCATGAGAACCGAGGGTTCGCTGGGGGCCGTCCGGGTGAGGAGGGCCCGATGGACCTGAACCTCGCGGGGCGCGTCGCGCTCGTCACCGGCGCGTCCAACGGAATCGGCCGGGCGATCGCTCGCACGCTGGCCGCAGAGGGGGCCACTGTCG
This sequence comes from Dermatophilaceae bacterium, assembly GCA_037045045.1. GTDB lineage: Bacteria > Actinomycetota > Actinomycetes > Actinomycetales > Dermatophilaceae > Phosphoribacter. The sequence continues at coordinate 450,163 of JBAOHL010000005.1, read as the reverse complement.
CCCTCACCTACCACCAGGACGCGAGCGCCGCACACGCGTTGCTCGGGCAGATCACCGCAGCCGGCGGACGGGCGACCGCGCACCGTTACGACCTTGGCCACGAGCCGGAGGCGGTCGTCGACGACGTCGTCTCTGCCCACGGCGGCCTCGACGTCCTCGTCGCGAACGCCGTCGAATGGCCGCATGGCCGTTCGATCGCCGACTCGGTCACCACGAACTTGGCCGGCACTCTCGCCACGGTCGAGCGGGCCTTCCCGGCGTTGGTGGACCGGCAGGGCCGCGTGGTCGTGGTGTCCTCCAACGTCGCCACCGACGGCATGCCCGGGTCGGCGGTGTACGGGTCGATCAAGGCGGGACTGCTCGGCGCGGTCGCCAGCTGGTCCGCCGAGTACGCACCGCGGGGTGTCCTGGTCAACGCCGTGCTCCCCGGCCTGACCCTGACCGACCGAGCCCGGGAGCACATTCCGGAAGGTATCCGCCGGGCCGAGGCCGACCGCACGCCGACCCGACGCCTGACCGATCCGGACGACGTCGCGGACGCGATTGCCTGGCTCGTCTCCTCGCGCAACCGGCAGGTCACCGGTCAGCAGCTGCGGGTCACCGGAGGCCGCTGAGGAGGTGGCCCGTCCGCGTCCTGGCCCGTCCGCGTCCTGGCGCGAGCGCGTCCTGGCGCGAGCGCGTCCAGGGGGACGCGGACGGGCCGGCGGCTCCGCTCGGCTGGGCCACTCGTCCTTCGACTCGCCGGCGTGTCGCCCTCGTCTCGAACATCTGTTCGGTAGTGTCTCGTCCACAGGGGCTCGCGCCGACGCCCCACCGTCCACAGGACTTGAGCCGGTGACGGTGGGGTGTCGGTGGGAGCGCCTAGCGTCCGACTCGACGCGACGGTATGCCGGTCACTCGGCCATCGCCGCACGGGTCGCCTATGGACGGCCGACGAACGAGCCACGGGATGGTGGGTGACATGGCAGCGATGCAGGACCGCGACAAGGCCATCGAGACGGTGCTGAGCCAGATCGAGAAGCAGCACGGCAAGGGCGCAGTCATGCGCCTGGGCGACGACGTCCGCCCCCCGATCGACGTCATCCCGACGGGCTCGATCGCCCTCGATGTCGCCCTCGGCATCGGCGGGCTACCGCGCGGGCGGGTCGTGGAGATCTACGGTCCCGAGGCGTCGGGCAAGACGACCGTGGCCCTGCACGCGGTGGCCAACGCGCAGAAGGGCGGGGGGATCGCCGCGTTCATCGACGCCGAGCACGCCCTCGACCCGGACTACGCCAAGAGCCTCGGCGTCGACACCGATGCCTTGCTGGTCAGCCAACCCGACACGGGGGAGCAGGCTCTGGAGATCGCCGACATGCTCATCCGCTCCGGCGCGTTGGACATCATCGTCATCGACTCGGTGGCTGCGCTCGTGCCGCGGGCCGAGATCGAGGGGGAGATGGGCGACAGCCACGTGGGCCTGCAGGCCCGGCTCATGTCGCAGGCATTGCGCAAGATCACCGGGGCGCTGAACACCACCGGCACGACGGCGATCTTCATCAACCAGTTGCGCGAAAAGATCGGGGTGATGTTCGGCAGCCCCGAGACGACGACCGGCGGCAAGGCGCTGAAGTTCTACGCCTCGGTGCGGCTGGACGTCCGGCGCATCGAGACCCTCAAGGACGGCTCGGAGGCGGTGGGCAACCGGACCCGGGTCAAGGTCGTCAAGAACAAGGTCTCCCCGCCGTTCAAGCAGGCCGAGTTCGACATCATCTACGGCCACGGCATCTCCCGCGAGGGTGGCCTCATCGACATGGGCGTCGACCAGGGGTTCGTTCGCAAGGCCGGCGCCTGGTACACCTACGAGGGCGACCAGCTCGGCCAGGGCAAGGAGAACGCCCGCCAGTTCCTCAAGGACAACCCCGACCTCGCGGACGGGCTGGAGAAGCGGATCAAGGAGAAGCTCGGCATCGGGCCTCGAGTCGACGCGCCGGCCATCGCCGACGTGCCGGTGGACTTCTGACCGGTATGCCCCGCGCTAAGCCATCGCCACGTCGGCGGCGTCGAGGTCGTGCCGGGCCTGGGTGATTCGTTTGATCGTGTCGATGCACGTGCGGACCTTCGCCGTCGAGCGCAGATTCAGCCGGCCCCCTCGAGCCAACCCGAAGAGCGAGCCGGGTACGAGGTCGACGCCTTCGGCCGCGAGCAGCTCGAAAGGGTCCTCGATCGTGTCGTCGGCGGAGAGATAGCACGCGAAACACTCGCTCGCAGGGGCGATCCGGAAGGGAGTGCCTTCCAGGGCCGCTCGCAGCATCGCGAGGTTGGCCGTGGTGATCCGCTGGGTCTGCGCTTGGTACTCGAGGTCGGCGAGGGCGGCCCGTCCCGCGACGAGGGCCACGCTGGCCAGCCCGATCCGGTCGATCGTGTTGGCGAACGCGATCCGCGAGCGTTCCGGCGTGACGATGAACCCGATGCGCAGTCCCGACAGTCCGAGGAACTTCGACAAGCTCCCGAGGAACACGGCATTGGGGTGTTCGTGGATCAGGGCGATCGAGGACAGGGTCGGATAGATGGCGTCGGCCTCGTCGATGATGAACATCGTGTCCGGCGCTGCGGTCAGCAGCCGCGCGACCTCGTCCCGGTGCCACATGCGGCCCGTGACGGCACTGGGGTTGGACACGATGACGAGGTCGATCTCACTCGACGCACAGAAGGTCGCCACGGAGTCGACGTCGAACTGATGGGGGAAGTCGGGTCGACGCAATGTCTGGATTTGTGCGCCGGACCGCTCGGCGAAGTACGCGAAGCCCGGCCAGTCGGGCTCGAGCAGGCCCACCGACGACGCCGCTGGCCCGAAGACGTCGAAGGCTGTCCGGATTGCGTCCATGGCTCCGGCGGTGAGGAAGACCTGGCCCGTGTCGACTCCGTAGGTCTGCGCGAGGTCCGCGCGCAGGGACTCGTCCTGCGAATCCCAGTGCAGCAGGAGGTGGTCCGCCGATGCCTCTCGAACGGCGCGCAGCGCGGCGGCAGACACCTCGTCGTTCTCGCAGCCGTCGAGCAGGCAACGCTCCGTGGCCGCAGCCACCCTCGTCGTGGTCACGAGGCGGGTGGGGATGGCCCGGGCGGACACCGAAAACGGCTCGATCAGTCCCGATCTGGACATGGCAACTCCTGGACGCGTAGGGGGAACGAGGCGTGCGGGTGGGCCTACGTGATGAAGTCAGCGGAGGGGTGCGCTCGCGGGTACCGCCGTAGGTACTCGAAGAACTTCGCGACGTGGGTGTCGCTTCGGGTGAGCGGCCCCGGTCTGAAGTGCAGCGAGGCCAACACCTCGATGTCCTCCATCAAGACGTCGTACTCCCACTGGAAGGCCCGCCGAGCCTTCTGCTCATTACCGGCGGGCGCGTGGGAGAAGCCGACGATGAAGACCTGAGTGCGTTGGGGGGAGGGCAGCGCCAAGGCGTCGAGGACGGCGAACCACTCGCCGTCGATCTCGCCCTCGAGAGTGAAGAAGCTCGTGCCCCATACGCCCGACACCGTGCTGAGATCGGTGCCGCGCATGTTCCCGCTCATGTCGACGAACGAGGAGAACTCGGTGTACGTGAAGTAGCGATCGTCGACGAGGAACTCGGGATCGAACGCAACACCGTGCAGGGCCTGCAGGTGTTGCATGTCCATCGTGTTCGCCGCGAAGACGAACGGGTCGATGGCGAGGTCGACCCCCAACTCGCCGACATGGATGACGAGTTCATCGTCGGGGAAGCGCAGGTCGGGTAGTTGCCACAGAGGTTCTCGACCGTTGAAAGCCCAGACGAGGCCGTAGCGCTCCGCCGTCGGGAACGGGAAGAGCCGGGCGGAAGCTGGTGGCTCGTCGAGCAGGCCGGTGCCAGTGGCGACACAGTGACCGGTGCTGTCCCAGCGCCAACGGTGCAGCGGGCACACCATGGCGTCGTCGACGACGTCCGACCGCGACAGGTCCGCCCCGAGGTGCGCGCAGTAGCCGCTGAGCACCTGCACCGGTGCGTCGAGCGGCCGAAACACGACCACCCGCCCGCCGAGGAAGTCGCGCCCGACGACCTCGCCCGCCTTGACCTCGTCTGATCGGCAGATGGGGAACCACGACTGGGTGAACAGGCCGTCCTGGCCCTCCGCGGGGATCGGCCTGCCCAGGGCCCGACGTTCGGGAGTCTCGGGGGCGGAAACCGGAACTGAGGCCGGGGCTTTCGTTGATGTGGACATCCTCGGACTCCTCACCCGGCTGACGCTGGCCCAGAAGCCTCGTGGAACCAGACGCACTGGACGAGGTCACCCTATTGAGGGAACCCCGACCGCGGGAAGTCGCACCGGCGGAAATCTGCCCTCACGGGCGCGCGCGCCATCGGCAAGCGGTTACACATTCAACGTCCTCGGTGCCCCGGGGGTTGTCCGGGGGTCCCTGTGGGGCTGTCGGGTGAGTGTCGCGGGCCTTCGGATGCCGGGGCCCCGTCGTTGGGTCCCGGGGGATCGGCCGGTGCCCGGAAAATTGTCGGCCCGTCCCCGGGGAATCTGTCGGCCCGTCCCTGGGGAATCTGTCGGCCCGTCCCCGGCATCTGTCGGTGGGGCGCCCCATGAGGTCGGCGGTATCCACAGGAGTCATCCCGAGGGCTGCTGCGAGGGGGACAATGGTGAGGTGTCTCGCGAGGGTCAGCCCGAAGCTGCCCGCCGCCGGCCGTCTCCTGACGGGCCGGGTGGCGCGGCGCAGGACGCCGACTCCGTGGCTCGGGCGATCGTCCTGCGAGCGTTGACCGGGTCGGCCCGCAGCCGCGCCGAACTCGAGGCGACCTTGCGCCGACGTGGCTGCGACCCCCAGGTCGCCACCCGGGTGCTCGACCGGATGGCCGAGGTGGGCCTCGTCGATGACGCGGCATACGCCGAACAGCTCGTGCAGTCTCGGCGGCGCACCAAGGGCCTATCCGGGGCCGCCTTGCGCAAGGAGTTGCGCGACAAGGGAATCGACGACGAGACGGCGGCGGCAGCCGTGGGCCCCGTCGACGAGCCCTCCGAACGGGCTCGCGCCGAGGCCCTTGTCGAGCGCCGACTGCGGTCCATGGGCGGGCTGGATCCCCAGGTCCAGGCGCGCCGGCTCGCCGGGATGTTGGCTCGCAAGGGCTACGCCCCAGGCACGGCATACGCGGTGGTGCGCGACGCGATCAACGCCGCGGTCGAACACCGGCGCGACTGACGACGCCCACGGGGTGCGCAGCAGGCTGCGTTGGTCAACCTGGCAGTTCCGGCGTGCTGTGGCAGGTCGGACCTGCCACAGTGCTCGACAACTGCCAGGTCGCCGATCGAGGGCGTCGGACCTGCCACTGCGCTCGACAACCGCCAGGTCGCCGATCGAGGGCACCGGACTAATGCGGCGCTGGGCCTCTGCCAGGTCGCCGATCGAGGGCGTCGGACCTGCCACTGCGCTCGACAACCGCCAGGTCGCCGTCGAGGGCGTCGGACCTGCCACTGCGCTCGACAACCGCCAGGTCGCCGATCGAGAGCACCGGATTCATACCCCCAGGGGTATCTGATAGCCTGGCCCGAGCGAACCCGAGGGAGAGTGCTGAGCCACATGTGTAGACGCGTGACATGCCGCCGGTGCGGCAAAGCCGGCTGGGCCGGATGTGGCCAGCACGTCGACCAGGTCATGGCCGGTGTGCGCAAAGCCGACCGGTGTTCGTGCCCGCCGCCGGAACCCGGTGGCCTGTTCAAGAGGTTCTTCGGCCGGCCGTAACCCCTGCGGGCGGGATGCTGCTCGGCCAGGTCGGCCACGCGGCATACCCTGGACGGTGCCATGAGCACTCCCAAGACCTACGACGTGCGCACCCACGGGTGCCAGATGAACGTCCACGACTCCGAGCGGCTCGCCGGCATGCTCGAGGTAGCCGGATTCGTCGATCTCGCCAGCCTGCCACCGATCAACCGGCCTGAGGCGGCCGACGTCGTCGTCTTCAACACGTGCGCGGTCCGCGAGAACGCGAGCAACAAGCTCTACGGCAATCTCGGGCAACTGCGCCCGGCGAAACTGCGCAACCCCGACATGCAGATCGCCGTCGGCGGCTGCCTGGCCCAACACGACCGCGCCGAGATCGTGCGCCGCGCCCCCTGGGTCGATGTCGTCTTCGGCACCCACAACCTCGCCAGCCTGCCGGCCCTGCTGGACCGGGCCCGGCACAACAAGCGCGCCGAGGTCGAGATCGCCGAGAGCCTGCAGGTGTTCCCCTCGACCCTGCCGACCCGCCGCGACAGCGCGTATGCCGCGTGGGTGTCGATCTCGGTCGGGTGTAACAACACGTGCACGTTCTGCATCGTCCCGAGTCTGCGTGGCCGTGAGCAGGATCGGCCGACGGCGGACGTCCTCGCCGAGGTGGCCGCGCTCGTGGATCAAGGGGTCCTCGAGGTGACTCTGCTGGGGCAGAACGTCAACACCTACGGCGTCGAGTTCGGCGACCGGCTGGCCTTCGGCAAGCTGCTGCGCTCCTGCGGCGAGGTGCCCGGTCTGGAGCGGGTCCGGTTCACCAGCCCGCACCCGGCGGCCTTCACCGGCGATGTCGTGGAGGCCATGGCCGAGACGCCGAACGTCATGCCGAGCCTGCACATGCCGCTGCAGTCCGGGTCGGATCGGGTCCTGCGGGCGATGCGTCGCTCTTACCGGGCCGAGCGCTTCCTGGCCATCCTCGATCAGGTCCGCTCGGGCCTGCCCGATGCGGCCATTACCACGGACATCATCGTCGGATTCCCCGGCGAGACCGAGGCGGACTTCCAGCAGACCCTCGACGTCGTCGCGGCGGCGTCGTTCGCCGGGGCGTTCACCTTCCAGTACTCGATCCGGCCCGGTACGCCGGCGGCGACGATGCCCGACCAGGTGCCGCGCGAGGTCGTCCAGGAGCGGTTCGAGCGGCTCGTCGCCCTCCAGGAGGACATCGCGTGGGCGGGCCACCGGGCGTGGGAGGGCCGCACCGTCGAGGTGCTCGTGGCGCCGGGCGAGGGTCGCAAGGACGCCGCTACGTCGCGACTGAGCGGCCGGGCTCGTGACAACAGGTTGGTGCATTTCGCGGTGCCGCCGGGCCTCCCCGCCGCCGATCGGCCGCGTCCCGGGGACCTCGTCACGGTGGCCGTGACATACGGGGCTCCGCACCACCTCGTCGCCGACTCGGCCACCACGGGCGGGCCGTATGCCGTGCGCCGCACCCGCGGCGGCGATGCCTGGGAAGCCTTGCAGGGCAACGGTTCCAGGACCTCCAAACCGCCGGTGTCCCTTGGTATGCCGAGCTTGAGCAGACCGACTCAGGTTCCTCCTGCGCCCTACGGATCGGCGACACTCGACTCCGGCGGGTGTCTTCGCAACTGACGGGTTCTTGGCCCCCGGGCCGCCTCCAATCGGACGTCTAAGGCCGGCGACGAGTGCGCCCAGGGGTCAGTTGTGGTTGGGAGGGGCGGTCTCAACCCGACGACAACTGCGCCCAGGGGGCACCGTGTCGTCGTGTTGGGGGTGGTCGAGCAGCGGAGTGCACGACAACTGCGCCCAGGGGTCAGTTGTGGTTGGGAGGGGCGGTCTCAACCCGACGACAACCGCGCCCAGGGGGCACGTGTCGTCGTGTTGGGGGTGGTCGAGCAGCGGAGTGCACGACAACTGCGCCCAGGGGTCAGTTGTGGTTGGGAGGGGCGGTCTTAACCCGACGACAACCGCGCCCAGGGGGCACCGTGTCGTCGTGTTGGGGGTGGTCGAGCAGCGGAGTGCACGACAACTGCGCCCAGGGGTCAGTTGTGGTTGGGAGGGGCGGTCTCAACCCGACGACAACCGCGCCCAGGGGGCACGTGTCGTCGTGTTGGGGGTGGTCGAGCAGCGGAGTGCACGACAACTGCGCCCAGGGGTCAGTTGTGGTTGGGAGGGGCGGTCTTAACCCGACGACAACTGCGCCCAGGGGGCACGTGTCGTCGTGTTGGGGGTGGTCGAGCAGCGGAGTGCACGACAACTGCGCCCAGGGGTCAGTTGTGGTTGGGAGGGGCGGTCTTAACCCGACGACAACCGCGCCCAGGGGGCACTTGACGGCGGGAGATGGACGCCTGCCTGGACGGGGCGGTGACCGCCTCTGGTTTGACCTGCTTCGGCATCTGGGGGATCTGTGTCGGGTATCGCGGTCGGTCGGCCTGCTTGTCAGGTAGATCACAGGCGGAGCGCGTGACAGGCTCGGCGGGTGAGCGAGCGAGTCGAGCGGCACGGGCCGGCGCTCGTCGTGTGCGCCCACGGCACGACCGACCCGGGCGGTCGGGCCGTCGTCGACGACTTGGTCGTCGCCGTCACCGTCGCCGTCCCTCAGGTGCTGGTACATGCGGCATACGTCGACCTCCAGGCGCCCCGCGTCGGCGCCGTCGTCGCCGACCTCGTCGCCGCGGGCCAGCGGGTCGTCGTCGTGCCCGCCCTGCTGTCCCGGGGGTACCACGTCGAGGTCGACATCGCCGGCGCGGTCGCTCCTCACCCCGGAGCGATCGCCACCGAGCCCCTCGGCCCGGATCCGCGTCTCCCCGAGCTGCTCGACCGGCGTCTGGCCGACACCGGTTGCCTCCCAACGGATCCGGTGGTGCTCGCGGTGGCCGGCTCGTCTCGATCCCGTGCCGCCGAGCAGGCCGAAGGGGTCCGCCAGGCATTGGCAAACCGCCGCCCCGGCCTGGTCACCCTGGCGTACGCCGCGCAACGCGAGCCGAGCATCCCCGACGCGGTATTCGCGGCCCGGGCCGCGACGCCTGAGCGGCCGGTGACGGTCGCGGCATACCTGCTCGGGCCGGGGACGTTCCTGCGCGCGTGCGCGGCCTCGGGAGCCGACCGGGTGAGCGCACCGCTCGCCCCAGACCCAGCGCTCGTCCACATCGTCCTCGACCGGTATGCCGCGGGATGCGCCACCCTGGGCGACCGGCAGGCCTCGCGCCGGAGCGTGCTTGACTGAGGGTATGACCGTGCGCCCCGTCCTCGTCTGGGGCGAGCCCGTCCTGCATCGGGTGGCCGCCCACGTCGAGAACTTCGACGCCGAATTGGCCCGGCTCGTCGAGGACATGTTCGTCACCATGGACGCCGCGCACGGCGTGGGGCTGGCCGGCCCCCAGATCGGGGTCGGCCTGCGGGTGTTCGTCTACGCGATGGACAACGACGACGGCGTGGCACCACGAGGCGTCGTCGTCAACCCAGTCCTCGCGCTGAGTCGGATCTCCGCCGACCCGCCGGACGCGGACGAGTCGGAGGGATGCCTGTCCGTCCCGGGGGTGCACTACCCGCTCAGGCGCGCCGATCGGGCGACGGTGACCGGGCAGGATGTCACCGGCGCTCCGCTGTCGTTCACCGCCACGGGATGGTTCGCCCGATGCATGCAGCACGAGACCGACCACCTCAACGGCAAGCTCTACGTCGATCGGCTCGCTCCCAAGCAGGCGAAGAAGGCTCGTAAGGCCGCCAAGGCCAACGGGTGGGGCCGCCCGGGTGGCTCGTGGCTGCCCGGTGTCGACCCGGATCCGTTCGGTCACGACGCGGACGAGTCCGACGGGCCGCTCGACGCCGACGAGGGCGGCCCGACCGCCCAGCTGGCCTGGTGAGTCGATTCGGTCCGGACGAACCGCCGGCTCGGCCGATCGTCGCGGTCCTCGGCCCGACGGCGACGGGCAAGTCCGCCCTGGCGGTCGCTCTCGCGCAACGGCTCGCCGGCGAGGTCGTCAACGCCGACGCCATGGCTCTCTACCGCGGCATGGACATCGGCACGGCCAAACCCACCCTCGCCGAGCGGCGCGGCATCCCGCATCACCAGCTGGACGTCCTCGACGTCACCGAGGAGGCCAGCGTCGCGGTGTACCAGCGCGATGCGCGCGCGGACCTCGTCGACATCGCGACCCGGGGCCGGACCGGCGTGCTCGCCGGGGGGTCGGGCCTCTACGTCCGCGCCGTGCTCGACCGGTTCGACATCCCGCCGACCGACCCCGCCCTGCGCCAACGGCTCGAAGCGGACCTCCTAGCAACCGGGACGGCCGCCCTGCACGAACGCCTCGCCGCGGTGGACCCGGCCGCCGCGGCGAGCATCGACCCTCGCAACGGCCGACGGGTGGTGCGGGCCCTCGAGGTCGTCACCCTCACCGGCCGCCCGTATGCCGCAACCCTGCCCGACCGCGAGTACCTCGCACCCACCGTGACGATCGGCCTGCACCTGGACCTCGACACCCTGGACCGGCGCATCGAGGCTCGGGTGGCCCGGATGTGGGCCGAGGGGCTGCTCGACGAGGTCGCCCGCCTCGTCGAGGCCGGCCTCGCACGCGGCCGGACCGCTCGTACCGCGCTCGGCTACGCCCAGGCTCTCGACCAGCTCGCCGGTCGAATCGACGAAGCCCAGGCCCGGTCGCTGACGACGACGGCGACCCGGCGCTTCGCCCGCCGGCAACTGTCGTGGCTGCGCCCTGACCCGCGCATCACCTGGCTGCCCGCCGACGCACCCGACCTCGTCGACCAGGCACTACGCGTCGTCGGAGAGAATGGCTGACGTGGGTCTGCTGCCCTTCACCAAGGGGCACGGCACGGAGAACGACTTCGTGCTCGTGCCCGATCTCGACGGTGCCCTCGACCTCACGCCGGCCCTCGTGCGCCGGCTGGCCGACCGGCGCGCCGGCATCGGGGGGGACGGCGTCATCCGGGTGGTGCGCAGCGAACACGCCGCCGAGCCGGAGGTGCGGGCCCAGGCCGCCGAGGCGCCGTGGTTCATGGACTACCGCAACGCCGACGGATCCCTCGCGCAGATGTGCGGCAACGGCACCCGGGTGTTCGCGGCATACCTCGTGCGCGAAGGGCTGGTGCCCCCGGGCGACTTCGCCATCGCGACCCGTTCCGGTCCCAAGCTCGTGCACCCGACCGAGAACGGGTATGCCGTCGACCTCGGCCCGTGGCACGTGCCGGACCCGACCCAGGCGCGCGAGCACGGCTTCACCGCCGTCGTCCACGTCGCGGGTCAACCCGAGCTGCCGGGCCTGCGCGTCGAGGTCGGCAATCCCCACGTCGTCGTCGTCCTCCCGCCGCAGATCGACCTCGCCGGCCTCGACCTGTCCCGTGCTCCCCGAGTCGTGCCCGAGCCGCAGGGCGGCGTCAACGTCGAGCTGGTCCGCGCTCTCGGTCCCGGCCACGTGGCCATGCGGGTCTCGGAGCGCGGCGTGGGGGAGACCCGTTCGTGCGGTACCGGCGCCGTCGCCGCGGTCGTGGCGTTGCGATGGTGGGAGGGTCCGTCGCCGGGCAACCGGGACTGGATTGTCGACGTGCCGGGCGGTCGATTGCGGGTGACCGTGACGCCGGGGGACACCCTCGTGCTGTCCGGTCCTGCCGTGCTCGTCGCGGACGGCAGCGCGCTGGCCGGGGCCTGAGCGGCGTCGTCGCGGTCACGGCGCCGGGGTCACCGCGAGCACCCGGTAGCCGCGCGAGGTGGCCAGCCGCCGACACGGCATCGCCACCTCCTCATCGATCCATCGGGCCAGCGAGTCGGCCCCGAGATTCTTGGCCACGACGAGGTATGCCGTGCCGTCCGGTTCCAGCCGCGGCAGCCAGGTGCGCAACAGTGCGTGTAACGCGGGCTTGCCGACCCGGATCGGCGGGTTGGACCAGATCGCCGCGAACCGCAGGTTCGGCGGCACCTGCTCCGGGGCCATGACCGAGATCCGTTGCAGGCCAAGGGATTCGGCATTGTCTCGGGTGAGGTCTCGCGCGCGTTCGTTGACGTCCACGGCATACACGTCGGCCTCGGGGGAGGCCATCGCCAGGGTCAGGGCAATCGGGCCCCACCCGCACCCGAGGTCCAGGAGGGCACCGTGTCGGGCCGGGTCGGGGACCTCGCGCAGCAACACCGCGGTGCCCGGATCGAGCCGGCCGGGAGAGAAGACACCCCCGGACGTGCGGACCTCGACCGCTCGGCCGGCCAGCTGGACAGACACGGTTCGCCGCGAGGCCGGACCGGCCGGGGTGGCGCTGAAGTAGTGGTCGGGCTCGGGCACGGCGGACAGGCTACGCGGGTGCTGACGTGGCGGGGTGGGCCGGCTCGGAGCGGGGCCACGGACCCGGACGACTGCCCGGGCGAGCGGCGGGGGTGGACACTACGCTGAGTCGCGTGAGCTCGACCGCGATCCGACGCTGGCTGGCCCTGGTCGCCGCGGTCGCCCTGAGCGCCGGGTGCACGGTGCAACTCGGATCCTCGTCCGCGAACGACACCGAGGCGACCAGCGCGTCGACCGGCCCGCCGTCCACGGCCTCGTTGCCGACCGCGAGCGCTGCTTCGCCCAGCGGCCAAGCCGCGCCGGGGGCACCCGTCCCGCGAACCACCCAGGGGATGTCCCACGCGTTGCTCGCCCTGGACGACGTGGCTGCGGGGTTTACCGTCGAGCCGCCGACCGATCCCGCGGACACGCTCGACCTGTCCGCGGGACCCGGCAACTCCGGATGTGGAGACTTCGTCGCGATGACCAACGCCGCGCATCTGCCGGGGTCGACCGCAACCGCCTCGATCTCGTTCTCGGGCGGTCAAGACGGTCCCTTCGTCGACGAGACGCTCGAGGCGCAACCCGACGCGAACGCGGCAGTCTCGGTGCTCGAGCTGCTGCGTAAGTCCATCGCGTCGTGCTCGCGCGTGCGGGCGACGGTCTCGGGCAACGGCACGCCCTCCCAGGTGCTGGTCCGAGTGGTCAAGGCACCGGCATACGGGGCGCACCCGGTCGCGGTCCGACTCACCGCGAGTGGGGGAGACCTGGACGGCTTCGAGATGACCACCGTGGCCACGGCGGTCGCCGACACCGTCCTGACTCGCGACTTCATCGGCTTCTATCCCGAGGACATCGACGCGGTGACCTACGACGCGGTCGGCAAGGCAACGGCCGTTCTGCTCGTCGGCCCGGCGACCTGAGGGCCGGATTCCCGGGGAGGCCGACGAGGCAAATCCAGTGGGCCGCGAGCCGCCCGGCGTGCGACGCTAGGGGGGCCATGTCACGACGAGCCCACGTCCTCACCGACCGCGCCGCAGCACTGTCCGACGAGGACGCGCCGCTCGAGCCCGGCGCCTTCGTCGACGGCGACCAACTCGACCGCGAGGAGCGCGCTGCGCTCCGTCGGGTTGCCGGGTTGTCCACCGAACTCGCCGACGTCACCGAGGTCGAGTACCGCCAGCTGCGCCTCGAGCGGGTCGTGTTGGCCGGGGTGTGGACCGAGGGGACCGTCGAGGATGCCGAGAACTCCATCCGCGAGCTCGGCGCATTGGCCCAGACCGCCGGCTCCACCGTTCTGGACGGGGTGCTGCAGCGACGTCTGCGACCCGACGCGGCGACCTACCTGGGCAAGGGCAAGGCCCACGAACTGCGCGACATCGTCCTCACCGGGGGCGCCGACACGGTGATCTGCGACGGTGAGCTCTCCCCGGGACAACGCCGAGCGCTCGAAGACGTCGTCAAGGTCAAGGTCATCGACCGGACGGCGCTGATCCTCGATATCTTCGCCCAACATGCCAAGAGCCGCGAGGGCAAGGCCCAGGTCGAACTCGCCCAGCTCCAGTACCTCCTGCCGCGACTTCGCGGCTGGGGCGAGTCGATGTCTCGACAGGCCGGCGGCCGGGTCGCCGGAGGCGAAGGGATCGGCTCGCGCGGGCCCGGCGAGACGAAGATCGAACTCGACCGGCGCCGGATCAACACCCGGATCTCCAAGCTCAAGCGCGACATCGCCGGAATGAAGACCGGCCGGCAGACCAAGCGGGCGGCCCGGCGGGCGCACCACGTCCCCAGTGTGGCGATCGTCGGCTACACCAACGCGGGCAAGTCCTCGCTGCTCAACCGGCTCACCGGGGCCGGAGTCCTCGTCGACAACCAGCTGTTCGCGACCCTCGATCCGACGGTCCGTCGGGCGCAGACGCCCGACGGGCACGACTACACGCTCGTCGACACGGTGGGTTTCGTCCGGTCGCTGCCCCACCAGCTCGTCGAGGCATTCCGCTCGACCCTGGAAGAGGTCGCCGACGCTGACCTGTTGCTGCATGTCGTCGACGGAGCCCATCCCGATCCCGAGGGACAGATCCGAGCGGTCCGCGAGGTGCTCGCCGACATCGTCGGCGACGGGTTGCCCGAGCTCGTCGTCGTCAACAAGGCCGATGCCGCCGATCCGGAGGTGCTGGACCGGTTGGCGCGCACCCATCGGGGTGCCCTGGCCGTCTCCGCCCGCACCGGCGAGGGCCTCGAGCACCTGCGGGAGCGGATTGCCGCGGGCCTGCCCAAACCCACCGTCACCGTCGACCTGCTCCTTCCCTACGACCGGGGCGATCTGCTCAGCCGGGTGCACGACGATGGAGAGATCCTCGCCGTGGAACACACCGAGCACGGCACCCGAGTACGCGCGACCGTGCACGAGCACGCGCTCGGCGAGCTCACGGCATACCGGCGGTGACGGAGCGTCCGCTCGGCCGGATGATCCTCATGTGCGGATTGCCCGGCAGCGGCAAGACGACCCAAGCCCGGCGGCTGGAGCGGGAGCGAGGCGCGGTGCGCCTAACGCCCGACGAGTGGCTCGACGAACTCGGTGTCGACATGGTCGACGAGCAGTTCCGGGACCGGTTGGAGTGGCGGTTCCGGCGGCTCGGACAGCACCTCGTGATGGCCGGCGTCGACGTGGTTCTCGACTTCGGATTCTGGGTCCGCGCCGAGCGGGACGGGATGCGCCGGTGGTGCCGAGAGCACGGTGTCGAGGTGGAACTGCACGTGTTGGACCCACCGTTCGAGGTGCTCGTCGCGCGGGTGACGGCGCGCGAGGTGGCGGGCGCCACCGGTCTGGTGCCGCTGACCCGCGCTGACCTCGAGTCCTATCGGACGCTGTTCGAACCGGTCGACGCGGACGAGTGGGGCGACTTCGACGCCCCGCTGGGGTGAGTGTCCCGATATGCGCAACCCGGCGGGCTGCGGGCGTGCGACCCTGTGGGTATGACGACAGGGTCGCCGAGTCGGCGCCCGAGCGGTCCGGCGAGCCCGCCGGGACGCCGCCCGGGCCCTTCGGCACGGCTGCTGCCCCGGGGAGCCTGGCCCGACCACCCCGACGCCGAGCCGGACGAGCCACCACCGTCACGTCAGCCGGACACGTGGTTTCGCCGGGACAACCTTGCCGCAGCAGCGAAACATCGCCTCTACGGGGCCTGGGAGCCGTTGCCTTTCGTGGAACTCAGCGCCCTGTTGTCCGGGTGGGCGCGGCCCTGGTGGTTGTGCGGAGGACGAGCGCTCGAGGCCTACACGGGGGTGTCCAGGCCGCACCGTGACCTCGACGTCGCGTTCTTCGCCGGCGATCTCGGCACGCTGCGGGCGCATCTCGGGGACCGGTACCACCTCTGGTCGGCGGGATCGGGGACCCTGCGGCCGGTGACCGACGAGTACCCCGACTTGCATTCGGAGTCCGGCCAGGTGTGGCTGCGCGAACACGCCTGCACCCCGTGGGTCGCCGACCTCTACGCCAGCCCTGGCGACCCGAGCTGCTTCCGGCTGGACTTCTACCCGGACTTCCACGCTCCGCTGGACGCGGTGACATGGCTGCGCGAGGACAACGTCCGGGTGCTCAACCCCGAGGTCGTCCTCGGTTTCAAGGCGAGGCTGCGGCGCGGTCAAGACGAGACCGACCTCGATACCGCCCTGCCGCTGTTGTCCGGTCGGGCTGTCGAACGGCTACGCCTGTTGCTGCTCGCGCTCGACCGCTCCCACCCCTGGCTCGCGCGACTCTGAAGACACCGGTCCCCGTCCGCGGGCTCGTTCGTTACCGTCCGCCGCAGGACCGATCGGGCAGTGCCGCAGGTCGCTCGGCCTGGGAGCGTCGGTGGGCTGAGCCCGATCGGGCAGTGCCGCAGGTCGCTCGGCCTGGGAGCGTCGGTGGGCTGAGCCCGATCGGGCAGAGTCGGCCGCCGCGGGGTATCTCCGGCTGTGGCACGCCCCTCATCCCGGCGAACCGGGCGCACGGGGTGCCCGCGATCGAGAGGTATGCAGATGCGCACGACCACGACGAGTCGACGCTGGCTCTCCCTCAGCGTCGGCCTGCTCACCGCCGCGACGATGTCGGTGGCCTCCGCGGCTGGTGCCGGCGCCGCCGCGCCGGCCAAGGGCGGTCCAAACAGCCCAGACGTCTCCGCCTCGGGCCAGGCACTCACCGACGACGCCAAGGCCGCCGGCGCCGCGAAGTTCGGCCCTCGGGCCTCCACGGAGCAGGCCCTCGAGGCCTACTGGACGCCCGAGAAGATGCGCGCGGCGAAGCCTGCCGACGGCGACCCGGCGATCGCCGCGGCGTCCGCGGCATATGCGTCCAAGTCCGAGGCCGACCGCAAGGCCGGGAAGAAGAAGCCGGCGCAGGACGGCCCGACGCGCAACGTCGACGGCGCGGCGAGCAAGAACTTCGCCGCCGGCGGTCCGGTCACGGCCGCCTACAACCCGAATCTGCCGTCCTACTCGCCGACCGCCTACACGATGGGCAAGGTGTTCTTCACCAAGTCCGGTGGCGGCAACTACGTGTGCTCGGCGACCATCGTCAACTCCGAGGGCAAGGACACCGTGTGGACCGCCGGTCACTGCGTGCACGGCGGCAGCGGCGGCACGTGGCACTACAACTGGACCTTCGTGCCGGCCTACGACGACGACCTGGCCAACCCGCGCCCGTACGGCACGTGGAGCGCCAACCAACTGTGGTCGAAATCGGCGTGGACCGGCTCGTCGGACTTCTCCCAGGACATGGGCGTCGCGATCATGAACCCGAACTGGGGCTGGCACATCGTCGACTACTTCGGCGGACAGGGCCTGACCGTCAACCGCGGCAAGAGCGTCTACGAGTACGCGTTCGGCTACCCGGCCGAGGCGCCCTTCGACGGCGGCAACCTCATGCGCTGCCAGGGCTGGACCTCGCCAGAGTGGGACGCCTGGCTGTTCTGGTCGCAGACGGGCAAGATCTCGTGCGACATGACCCGCGGGTCCTCCGGGGGTGGCTGGCTCACCGACTACGACGGCAACTGGGGCCGGCTCAACGGTGTCAACAGCCGGATCGACCGGATCGTCGGCCCGACGATCATGCTCTCGCCGTACTTCGACGACGATGCGTGGGGCCTGTACAACTCGACGCGGTACCTGTGACCGGTTCTTGGGGGCAGGCGCGCTCGGTTCGCCCGGGCGCGCCTGCCCGTACCGTTGTCGGAATGCGGTCCAGACGGGTGTCTCGCGACGACGGTATGCCGCGTGCCCGCGCCGGCATGACGGGCGGCATACCGGCGCGGTCGTGGGTCGGGCTCGGGCTCGTCGGCGTCGTGCTGTTGCTGGCCGCATGCGCCGCTCCCGGCGGGACTTCGGGGGGCGGCCCGACGGGAGCGGTGCCGCCGGTCGCGCCGACGGTGACGCCGGTGCCGATGCCGCCGGGAGCCGCGCCCGATCCGCTGCCCACTCCGACGGTGATGGACCCCGTGACCGGTGCTCGCGAGCGGCGCCTGGTCTGGACGCTGGTGCGCTCGGGAGGTAACGAGCTCGTCGTCCAGACCATGGCCGGCGGCCCGCCGTGCGACGCCGTCACGGGTCTGGACGTCACCGAGTCCGCGTCGTCGGTCACCGTGACGGTCTGGTCCGGGCGGGTCCCGGGCGCGGCCGGATGCGACGGCCCCCAGCCGGCGATGGTGGGGATCTTCTGGATCCGGGTCCCGCTGTCGGCCCCCTTGGGCGCCCGCTCGGTCGTGCCCGGCGGTTGATCGGCTGTGCCGGGCCCTGCCCAGACTCGGGCCTGACCGCCGCCGCGTTGGCTCGTTCCGTGTGGCACTTCGCGCGGCATACCGCGCGATCTGCCACACCCACACGCCAGTGACTGCAGGTCCGAGGCCGCTGGCCGGGCGGAACGTGACGAACGCGACGCCGGCGCCTGGGGCAAAACCGCCCACCCGGTCTGACGCCGAGGCGCGTCGTCTGCGACCGTTGGGGGTAGCCGCATCCACGGCATACGCCTCACCCGCAAGGACGTGCCATGCAACACCTCACCGGCTTTGACGGAATGTTCTACGCGTACGACCACTCGGCGGTCGCCCCGTCGATCATGGGCTCGCTGCTCGTCTTCGCCCCCACGCCGACGAACGACGCCGCCGACGTCGAAAAGGTGGTCGCCCGGCTGGAGGAGCGGCTCGCGGTCATCCCACCGCTGCGACGGATCGTCGTCGGCGTGCCGACCGGGCTGAACAATCAGTACTGGCGCGAGGTGGCGGTCGACGTGCGCGAGCACGTCCGGGAGGTCACCGTCGCCGCACCGGGCGGTGACCGCGAGGTCGCCGCGGCCGTGGCCGCGATCATGGAGCGGCGGCTCGGGCGGGACAAGCCGATGTGGGACTACACGATCATGCACGGGTTGTCCGACGGGCGAGTCGCCCACCTCGTGCGCATCCACCACGCGGCGACCGACGGCGGGACGATGCAGCGGGTCATCGGCCTGCTCGGCGACGAGTACACGACCTTCCGGCCCACGCCGAGTGACGAGCGGCCGCCGGCGCGCAGCGGCCGCGAGGAGTGGCTCGAGATGGCCGGGCGCGGCATCCGGCGCACGGCCTTCCTGCCTGGGCAACTGCTGTCGATGTCCAAGAACACCGGCGGGTGGGCGCGGGCTCGGTACGCCGACGAGGGCCTGTCGGCCGTCCCGGCGCTCATCGCGCGCGTGTTGCCCGGGGGCGTTGGGCAGGCCGCGTGTCGGTTCGTCGGGCGCAACCGCAAGCCGGGCGACACGCCCGTCACACCGATCATGCCGAGTCTTCCGCTGCCGTCGACTCCGTTCAACGCCAAGCTGAGCAATCAACGCCGGTACGCGTACTGCGCGCTGTCGCTCAAGGATCTGTTGCGGGTCGGCAAGTACTACGGCGTCACCCTGAACACCGTGCTCACCGCCGTGTCGGCCGGCGCCGCCCGCCAGTACATGATCGGGGTCGGCGCCCCGGTCGACGAGCCGCTCGTCCTCATGTCCGTGTACTCGCTGCGCCAGGGCCACGAGGACAACTACTGGGCCAACTACGCCTCGAGCTTCTTCGGCGAGATCCCCATCCACATCGCCGACCCGGTCGAGCGCCTGCGGGTGGCCCACATCAACAACACGACGGCTCGGGCCAATTTCGACACCATGCCCACCGGCATCTTGGTCGACATGAGCCGGATGATCCCGCAGACCTTCTGGGACCTCACGGTGCGGATCACCGATCGGTTGCCCGCGGCGGTGGTCAAGCGGACGAGCATCGCCGGCAACTTCATGATCTCCAACATCCGCGGCCCGGCCGAGCACTTCCGGATGTTCGGTCACGAGGCGACCGGCTTCTACCCGGTGTCGTTCCTCTTCGAGGGTCTGGCCCACAACCTCACCGCGAGTTCGTACGGCGACGAACTGCAGCTCGGCATCGTCGGGTGTCCGACGGCGTTCGAGGACGTGTGGGACTGGCCCGAGTTGCTCGGCGACGGGCTCGACGAACTGGTCCGGATCGTCGATGCCGAGACCGGCACCGCGGCGGCGGCCCCCGCGCCGGTCACCGGCGCACCGGGTCGGCCGGCGGGCCGCCGCGCCAAGCCGACGGCGACGGCGACGGCGACCAGATCTGCCACCGGCCGGGCGACGACACGGCGCGCGAGGGCACGCACGGCGGCCCCGGCGTTGCGCGCGGTGCCGGACCCGCCGCGCCGTGGCTCGAACCGCCGTTCGCCCGGGGCGTCGGCCGGCTAAGCGAACGAGCGCGAGGTCGCCGCCGGCGACGGAACGGCCCCAGCCGCGTGATCGCGTCCACCGGTGCCACACCGGACGCGGGTATGCCGCGCGCTGACTCGGGTGTGCCGCGCGCCCGGGTGCGGCGGCGGCACGGCATACCCTGACCGGGTGCCCACCCTCGACCGGATGCTCGATGCCGCCGTGCTCGGCGTCGGCGGCATCCGGCGACCCGGCCAGGAGCAGATGGCCCAGGCCGTCGCGGCGGCCATCGAGTCGGGGGAGCACCTGCTCGTCCAGGCCGGCACCGGCACCGGGAAGTCGCTGGCCTATCTCGTCCCTGCCGTCATCCACGCCTTCGACACCGGCCGCGCCGTCGTCGTCGCCACGGCGACGCTGGCCCTGCAGGCTCAGGTGATCGACCGCGACCTGCCGATGCTCGCGGCGAGCCTCGAGCCGCTGCTCGGGCGGCGGCCGACCTTCGCGATGGTCAAGGGCCGGCGTAACTACGTGTGCCTGCACAAACTCGCCGGCGGTTTTCCCGACGAGGACGACGGGCTGCTCAGCGTCGCGCAGGTGGATCAGGCCGCCTCGCGGCTCGGGCGCGAGGTGGTCCGGTTGCGCGAGTGGGCCGACGAGACGCCGTCCGGTGACCGCGACGAGCTCGTCCCCGGGGTCTCCGAGCGCGCCTGGCGGCAGGTGTCGGTGTCGGCCCACGAATGCCTCGGCAGCCGCTGCCCGCAGCTGGGTGAGTGCTTCGTCGAGCGGGCCCGGGAGGGCGCTCGCGACGTCGACATCGTCGTCACCAACCATGCGTTCATGGCCATCGACGCGTTCGAGGGGCGCCAAATGCTCCCGGCGCACGACGTCCTCGTCGTCGACGAGGCCCACGAACTCGTCGACCGGGTCACCTCGACGATCACCGACGAAATAGCCCCGGGTTCGGTGAGTACGGCCGCCCGTCGCACCGGCCGGATGTCCGAACGGACCGCCGATCTCGAGGACGCCGGCGCGCTGCTCGGCGATGCCCTCGCCGGTATGCCGCCGGGTCGCCTCTTGGCCCTGCCGGACGCTCTCATCGTGGCCCTGTCCCGGGTCAGGGACGTCGCCCGGGCCGTCCAGTCCGACCTCAAGCCCGACCCGGGGCAGGTCGACGGCGCCCGACAGGTCGCCCGGGCCGGGGTCGAGGAGGTCTACGACGTGAGCGCGCGGCTGCTCGAAGGCCGTGAACTCGACGTCGCCTGGCTCACTCACGAGCAGCGTCGGGGTCCGGTGCTGCGGGTGGCGCCGATGTCGGTGGCGATGCTCGTGCGTGACAAGGTGTTCGCCGGACGCACCCTCGTGCTGACGTCGGCAACCCTCGAACTCGGCGGGTCCTTCGACGCCGTCGCCGGCTCGCTCGGGTTGCGTGGCGAGGGCGCGCCGGCCTGGACCGGGCTCGACGTCGGCAGCCCGTTCGATTACCCCCGCCAGGCCATCGCCTACGTCGCGGCCCACCTGCCGGCCCCCGGCCGGGACGGCACCGCCTCGTCGGTCACCGACGAACTCGAGGCCTTGGTGCGCGCCGCCGGCGGACGCACCCTCGGGCTGTTCTCCTCGACCCGGGCGGCCCAGGCGGCCACCGAGGCGTTGCGCGAACGGTTCGCGGCGGACGGTACGCCGATCGACATCCTCTGTCAGGGCGAGGACCAGATCGCCACGCTGGTGCGGAGCTTCGCCCGGGAGCCGACGACGTGCCTGTTCGGCACCTTGAGCCTGTGGCAGGGGGTCGACGTGCCGGGTT
This sequence comes from Dermatophilaceae bacterium, assembly GCA_037045045.1. GTDB lineage: Bacteria > Actinomycetota > Actinomycetes > Actinomycetales > Dermatophilaceae > Phosphoribacter. The sequence continues at coordinate 428,660 of JBAOHL010000005.1, read as the reverse complement.
CGTCGTGCCAGCTCGTCGTCATCGACCGCATCCCCTTTCCCCGGCCCGACGACCCGCTGGCCTCGGCCAGGACCCAGGCGATCGGGCGGATGGGCGGCAACGGGTTCATGGCGGTCTCGGCGACCCACGCGGCGCTGCGCCTGGCCCAGGGCGCCGGGCGGCTGGTCCGCCGCCACGACGACCGGGGGGTGGTCGCGATCCTCGACTCGCGGATGGTCACCGCGCGGTATGCCGGGTTCCTCCAACGCTCGCTCCCCCCGTTCTGGCCGACGACCGACCGCGAGAAGGTTCTCGCCGCGCTGCGCCGACTCGACGAGCTCGCGCCCGAGCCGCTCCCCGTCTCGGAGCCGGCTCAACGGGGCAGTGGCGCCACCGGTGGGGAGGACGCGGCATACCGCGCCGGGCCCGACCAACGACCGGTGGCCGGGCCGCCTCCGGTCGCCGCCGCCTCCCGGACCGCCGTCACTGGTGGGCACTCCTGGACCGCGGCCCAGGACGGCGAACTGCGGGATGCCGCCGAGGCCGGTATCGAGATGGCCGATCTCGTCGACCACTTCGAGGTGCCGCAGGAGGCGGTCGCTGCGCGGCTCGTCCAGTTGGGGCTGACGCTGAGCGAGCCCCGGCTGGAGCTGGGCTAAGGACGGTCGGCCGGGTTGCCCCGGGCGATGGCGTCGGTAGGGTCGGCGGTATGCCGCACAGCCTGCTCGTCGTCCACGTCGACGTCGCGGTCCTCGTTGACCAGGTGGACGCCTTCCTCGCCGCGACCGAGGCGAACGCGCGAGCCAGTCGGGCCGAGCCGGGGATCGTCCGCTTCGACGTGCTCGTCGACCGCGCCGACCCGGGGCACGTCGTGCTCGTCGAGATCTACCGCGATGAGGCGGCTGCGTTGGCGCACAAGGAGACCGAGCATTACGCCGTCTGGCGCGACGCGGTGGCGCCGATGATGGCCCGCCCGCGTGCCTCGGTGAAATACGTCAACCATTCCCCCGACGACAGCGGCTGGTAGCGGTGGCGGTGCGGTTCGACCTGGCCACCGCGGCCGAGATCCGCTTCGGCGCCGGGCGGGTCAGCGAACTGCCCGAGATCCTCGCGGGTCTGGGCGTCCACCGGGTGCTCGTCGTCACCGGGGCCGGCCCCGTGCGGGCCGAGCCGGTCCGGGCCGACCTCGCCGAGGCAGGCGTGGTCAGCGACGTCTTCGCCGTCGTCGGCGAACCCACCGTCGACCTGGTCCGGGCGGGAATCGCCGTCGCCGTGGAACACGGCAGCGCCGCTGTGTTGGGCATCGGTGGCGGCAGTGCCCTCGATGCCGCCAAGGCCATCGCCGTCCTCGCCGGCGGCGGCACCGATCCGCTCGATCACCTCGAGGTCGTCGGCGCCGGCCGGCCGCTGACCCGACCGGGTCTGCCCTGCGTCGCGGTCCCGACGACGGCGGGCACCGGTTCGGAGGTCACCCGCAACTCGGTGCTGTCACTCGGACCGGTCAAGGCCAGCCTGCGCAGCCCGCTGCTGTTGCCCCGGGTCGCACTCGTCGATCCCGATCTGCTCGTCGGCCAGCCCCCCGCGACCATCGCGGCGAGCGGGTCCGACGCCCTCTCGCAACTCGTCGAGCCCTTCCTCAGCTCCCGGGCCAACCCGGTCACCGACGCGCTCGCGCGCGACGGTATCCGCCGCAGCGCGCGCAGCCTGGCCCGCGCCGTGGCGAGTGGCCTCGACGCCGCCCCGGACCTGCGCGAGGACCTGGCCCTGGCCAGCCTGTTCGGGGGGCTGTGCCTGGCCAACTCCGGACTGGGGGCGGTACACGGGTTCGCCGCCGTCCTCGGTGCCCGGTATGCCGCCCCGCACGGCGCTCTCTGTGCGGCCCTGCTCGCGCCGGTCGTCGCAGCCAACCTCGCTGCGCTGCGCGAGCGCGATCCGCAGAACCCGGTCGTCGCCAGGGTCGGCGAAGTCGCGGCGCTGGTCACCGGACGACGGGGGGCCACGGCCGCCGACGCCTCGCCCTGGCTCGCGGAGTTGTGCCAGACCCTCCAGGTGCCGGGACTGTCCAGCTACGGGTTCGTCGAGGCGGACGTGCCCGAAGTGCTTGCCCAGGCCCGAGCGGCCAGCAGCATGAAGGCCAACCCGATCGAACTCACCGACGCCGAACTTTCGGCGATCCTGCGCGCCGCAGCATGACGGCGGTGACGGCGCCAGCGAAGACAGCGCCAGCGAAGACAGCGCCAGCGAAGGCGGCGCCAGCGAAGACGGCGCCAGCGAAGGCGGCGCCAGCGAAGAGGGCGCCAGAGCGGTGACGGCGCGCCACTTCCGAGGCCGGCAGCGTCCGGACGTCAGTCGCGCGGGTGTCCGGCATACGTGCCGAACGACCACCGGTTGCCCTCGGGGTCGCGCATCGCGAAGTCCCGGGAGCCGTAGTCGGTGTCGAACGGTTCGCGGGTGATTTCGCCACCGGCGGCCCGAGCCCGGGCACACAGGCCGTCGGGATCGTCGGTGACGACGTAGACGCTCATCGTCCCGGGGGCGGCGACGCCGGCCGGATCGTCCTCGCGGTGGGAGCCGAGCATGATCCCCCCACCGGCCGGCCAGCCCAACTCGGCGTGGTCGACCTGCTCGCCCTCGCCGTAGACGACGGTCTGCTCGAAACCGAGGGCGTCGGTGAGGAACCGGATGAGGCCGCGAGCGTCCTTGGCGCGGACGGTGGGCCAGACGTATGCCGCGGAGCGGCCGGGCGTGGAGCCGGTGGTGGCGTTGGTGGTCATGACCCCGATTCTGCGCGGCGCCATGGCTGTGCGGCTTGGACGTTTCCGAACTCCTCGGCGACCCAGCTGCTCGGCGACAGGCCGGCCAGGGCACGGAACTCGCGGACCAGGTGGGACTGGTCGGCGTACCCGCCGGACGCGGCCACGTCGGCCAGGGCCAGGCCCGGGGCGGCACCGATCCGGTCCACCACGACGGCGCCGATCCGGCGACGGGTCACGTCGAAACGGGTCACCCGAAGCGCGACCTTGGGTGTCATCCCGAACTCGGCGCGGAACTGATTGGCCAGGTGTCGCTCGCTCCACCCGAGATCGAGCGCCAGCTCGCGGACCCGGGCCCGACCACCGGACGCGACGACGGCGTGCCATGCCCAGGTCAGCGCCGGCGAGGGTGCCGGCGGTTCACCACCGAGCCGTCGGGTGAGTGCGGCGTCGACTACCGCGAACCGCTGCGCCCAACTCGTCGCCTCCTGCAGCCGGTCGCATACCGCGTCGGCCAGCGACCCGAACACGTCGACGCCGTGGACGTCGATGCCGGCGACGGCCCCGGCCGGCATACCGAGCAGTGCCCGGGCACCCAACGGGGACAGCATGATCTGCACTCCCGCCTGGGCTCCGTCGTGGACGATCCGAGCCGGCGTCGCGTGCAACCCACCGACGAGTGCGCGAAACCGTCCCGGCCCCTGGGTCGGGTCGGGGTGCTCGGCGACGTCGAGCGGGACGTCGAAGGTGAAGATCACCGTGAGGTACGGCGAGGGCAGCCCCCGATGGCTCGCGGGCGCGAGGCCCCGCTGCCGATACCCCTGGTATGCCGCGACGAGACCCCGCAGCGGCGGACTGGGCCGCGCCGAGACCATCTCGTCCATCTCCCCACGGTAGGGCGGCGGACCGACATCCGGTGTCCGAACGACGTGGCAGGCTGGTGCTCGTGCCATCGTCCGTCCCGCCGCTGGTCCTCGTGACCGGGCCCGAGACGCTGCTCGCCGAGCGGGCCGTCGCCGGCGTGCTCGCCGAGCTGCGCGAGAGCGAGCCGGACATCGACGTCGTGCGGGTGAGCGCCGCGGCATACCGCTCCGGAGACCTGCGCGCGGCGGCCAGCCCGTCGTTATTCGGTGGGTCGACGGCACTGGTGGTCGAGGATCTCGACGAGGCCGACGACGACCTGCTCGCCGAGACGCTGAGGTTCGCGCAGGCCCCCGAGCCCGACGTCTGGCTCGTCGTCGTCCATCGCGGCGGGCAGCGGGGGCGCAAGGTGCTCGACACGGTGAAGGCCGCGGGCGCCCGGGTGATCGAGTGTCCGGCGATCCGCTCCGACCGCGACAAGGCGGACTTCGTCACCACGGAGTTCCGTCGCCAGGGCCGCAAGGCGACCCCCGAGGCGGTGTGGGCCCTCGTCGAGGCGCTCGGCACCGACGTGCGCGAACTGGCCGCAGCCGTGGGCCAACTCGTCGCGGACACCGACGGCGTCGTCGACGACCGCGTCGTGCAGACCTACCACGGCGGCAAGGTCGAGGCGACCGGGTTCCGCGTCGCCGACGCGGCCATCGCCGGGCAGACCGCCCAGGCGTTGCGGCTGCTGCGCCACGCCATCGCCTCGGGAGTCGACCCGGTGCCCATCGTCGCGGTGCTCGCGTCCCAGTTGAGAACCCTCGTCCGCGTCGGTTCGGCCGGTCGCGGCAGCTCCGCGACGGTGGCCAAGGCTCTCGGGCTCGCCCCGTGGCAGGTCGACAAGGCCCGACGCGCCGTGGGGCACTGGGACGACCGGGGACTCGGGGCGGCGATCCGGGCGGTGGCCGCCGCCGACGTCGAGGTCAAGGGCGGGGGACGGCATCCGGTGTATGCCGTCGAGCGGGTCGTGCTGGCCATCGGCGCCGCCCGCGGCGGACATGCGCCGGGGTAGCGGCACTGGTTCTGCCGGCGTCGCGACCCACTGCTCCGACGCCGGTTTGGGCGCCACGTCGGGGCGCTGGTAGATTCGATCCTTGCGTGCGCGCCTGGTCGTGCGCGAACGAGCACGATCCAGCGCGGTCCCGCACGGGCTCCCCACGCCCGGTCCCCGGCCGCGTCTGCCGCCCTCTACGGCATACCCGACCGACGAGAAAGATTCACGTGGCGAATATCAAGTCCCAGCTCAAGCGCATCAAGACCAACGCCAAGCGCACCGAGCGAAACAAGGCCGTCAAGAGCGAACTGCGCACGTGGGTGCGGCGGTTCCGCGAGGCGGCCGCATCCGGCGACCGGGAAGCTGCCGCCACGGCGCTGCGCACCGCATCCGCCAAGCTCGACAAGGCCGTCTCCAAGGGCGTTATCCACGCCAACCAGGCCGCGAACAAGAAGTCCGCGATGGCCAAGAAGGCCGCCTCGCTCTGACGTTCCGCACGCAAGGGCCGCTCCGTCGGGGCGGCCCTTCGTCGTGTCGGCGGTCGGCGTCCGGCACCGGCGCGCAAAGCCGGCGCCGAGCGGCCGCGCCGGGCCGCCACCCGCGGCCAGCCAGCCCGCCACCGGTCAGACGGCCGGCGCTCCTGCGGTCAGCCCGCTCGGATCGCCGCCGCAACCTGCTCGAACACCGCTTGGTGCAGGACCGCGCCCTCGCGACGGATGTGCGTCGGGTCCACGCGCACGATCCGGTTGACCCGGACCTCACTCGGGCGACCCGCTCGGTCCCACGCCCCGGCGCCGATGTCGGTCCACCGGCGGCCGGCGCGAGCCTCCTGGGCGGCGTCGCGGTCGTGGTCCTTGCTCGTGAGGGCCACCCCGAGCAACCAGTCGCCGTCCACGCCGACGAGCAGCACCGGCCGGTCCTTGCCCTGGGTGTGGTCCTCCTCGAAGGGCACCCAGGTCCAGACGATCTCGCCGGGATCGGGGTGCCCGTCCGGCTTCGGTGACCACGACATCGCGGGGATGCCCTGATAGTCCCCCGGGTAGGGCCGGGCGCCCGCTGGCCCCGTCGCCTCGTCGCGACCGACGCCCTCGCGTGGGACCCCGCCGGAGGGCGACGGGTGACCCGTGGGACGCGGATCGCCACCGCTTGGCGCCGACGAATCCGGCCTGCCCAACACTTTGGCGAGGCGATCGCGCAGATTCCACACGCGCTCCACCGTAGTGACCCGGGCCGTTATGCCGTCGTTTGCCTCGGCCGGTCGGCCGGGCGCTCGGCGGTCCCGCGGCATACCGGCGCTCGTGACAGACTGGTCCGCGCCCGTATCCGACCTGCAGAGAGCCCGCCGCACCCGTGTCCCCGATGGCCCGCACCGCGCTGCCGCCGCACGCGACGCCCCCGGAGCGGATCCGCAACTTCTGCATCATCGCCCACATCGACCATGGCAAGTCCACCCTGGCGGACCGGATGCTCCAACTCACCGGGATCGTCGACGCGCGGGCCATGCGCGCGCAGTACCTCGACCGGATGGACATCGAGCGCGAGCGCGGCATCACCATCAAGTCGCAGGCGGTCCGGATGCCCTGGGCCCTCGGGGCCGACACCTTCGCGCTCAACATGATCGACACCCCCGGGCACGTCGACTTCACCTACGAGGTGTCCCGCTCGCTCGCCGCCTGCGAGGGGGCGGTCCTGCTCGTCGACGCCGCCCAGGGGATCGAGGCGCAGACCCTGGCCAACCTCTACCTCGCCATGGAGAACGACCTGGCGATCATTCCCGTGCTCAACAAGATCGACCTGCCGGCCGCGCAACCGCAGAAGTATGCCGCGGAGCTCGCCGGACTCATCGGGTGCGACCCGCAGGACTGCCTGCACGTGTCCGGCAAGACCGGGGCGGGCGTGGCGGAGCTGCTCGACGAGATCGTCCGGGTCGTGCCGCACCCGGTCGGGGACCCGAGCGCGCCGGCTCGGGCGATGATCTTCGACTCCGTGTACGACACCTATCGGGGCGTCGTGACGTACGTCCGGGTCGTCGACGGAGACCTCAACCCGCGCGAGCGGATCCTCATGATGTCGACCCGGGCCACCCACGAGTTACTCGAGATCGGAGTGTCCGCACCCGAACCCGAGCCGTCCAAGGGTCTGGGCGTCGGCGAGGTCGGCTACCTCATCACCGGGGTCAAGGACGTGCGCCAGAGCCGGGTCGGCGACACCGTGACGAATGCGAGCAAGCCGGCGGCGACGACGCTGGGCGGCTACCGCGACCCCAAGCCCATGGTGTTCTCCGGGCTGTACCCCATCGACGGGTCGGACTACCCGGACCTGCGCGACGCGTTGGACAAGCTCAAGCTCAACGACGCTGCCCTGGCCTACGAGCCGGAGACCTCGGCGGCGCTGGGCTTCGGGTTCCGGTGCGGCTTCCTCGGCCTGCTACACCTGGAGATCGTCCGGGAACGCCTCGAACGCGAGTTCGGCCTCGATCTCATCTCCACCCAGCCGAACGTCGTCTACGAGGTCACCCTCGAGGACAAACGGGTCGTCACGGTGACCAACCCGAGTGAGTACCCCGACGGCAAGATCGGCGAGGTCCGCGAGCCGGTCGTCCGGGCGACGATCCTCGCCCCGAGCGAGTTCATCGGCGCGATCATGGAGCTGTGCCAGGGCAAGCGCGGCACGTTGCACGGCATGGACTACCTCTCCGAGGAGCGCGTCGAGCTGCGCTACACCCTGCCGTTGGCCGAGATCGTCTACGACTTCTTCGACCAGCTCAAGTCGCGCACCCGCGGGTATGCCTCGCTCGACTACGAACCCGCCGGCGACCAGGTCGCCGACCTCGTCAAGGTCGACATCCTCCTGCAGGGCGAGCAGGTCGACGCCTTCTCGGCGATCGTCCACAAGGACAAGGCCTACGCCTACGGCGTGAGCATGGCCGGCAAGCTGCGTCAGCTCATCCCGCGCCAGCAGTTCGAGGTGCCGATCCAGGCGGCGATCGGCAGTCGGATCATCGCCCGCGAGACGATCCGGGCGATGCGCAAGGACGTGCTCGCCAAGTGCTACGGCGGCGACATCACCCGCAAGCGCAAGCTGCTGGAGAAGCAGAAAGAGGGCAAGAAGCGGATGAAAATGGTCGGCCGGGTCGAGGTCCCGCAAGAGGCCTTCATCGCTGCCCTGTCGAGCGATCCGGTCGACGCGAAGAAGAAATAGCGGGTATGCCGGGCCGGCCCGGAGTCGGAGAAGTTCCCGACTCGGGTGTCGCGTACGCTGGCCGATCGTGACCCGCCTCACCAGGCTGAGCCTGGCCAACCGCAGCGTCCTCGCCCTGGTGACCCTTGTCGTGCTCGGTGTCGGCGTCTTCGCCACTCGGGGCCTCAAGCAGGAGCTCATCCCGTCCCTGGATCCGCCGTCGGCGAGCGTCGTCTCGGTGTTCGCCGGCGCGGCTCCGGAGGTCGTCGAGCTCGAAGTGACCAAGCCCATCGAGGACGCGATCAAGGCGGTGGCCGGCGTCACCCGGGTGACCTCCCGCAGTGCGAGCAACGTCTCGCAGGTGCGGGCCGAGTGGGAGTACGGGACGAACACCGACAAGGTCGTCGGCGACATCCGCTCGGCAGTCGATGCGACGCGGACCCGGTTGCCATCAGACGTCGCGCCCAACGTCGTCGCCGGCCGATTCGATGACGTGCCGATCGTCGTGCTCGCGGTGTCCTCGCCGGACACGAAGGCGGTGCTCTCCCGCGCGCTCAAGGACGTCGTCGTGCCCCGGCTCAAGACCGTCGCGGGGGTGCGAGACGTCACTGTCGCCGGCGAGGAGAGACAGCAGGTCGTCATCACCGTGCGCCGCGCCGACGTCGACCGGCTCGGCGTGGAGACGAGCACCCTCGGACAGGTCGTCGCGGCCAGTGGGATCGCGGTGCCCGCCGGCGCCCTGCCGTCGGACACCGCAACGCTCGACGTCGAGGTCGGCAAGACGCTCAGTAGCGTCGAGCAGGTCGGCGCGATCCAGGTCCAAGGCACCGACGGGCCGGTGGCCCTCAGCGAGATCGCCGACGTGCGCGTGGCGCCTGTCGACACGACGACGGTGTCGCGGGCCAACGGCAAGCCCTCGCTCACCCTCTTGGTGACCAAGGAACCGGCGGGCAACACGGTGACCGTGTCCCAGGGCGTCCGCGCGGCGCTGCCCGAGCTGATCGCCAAGCTCGGCGCGGGCGCGGGCGTGGCCACCGTGTTCGACCAGGCTCCCTATATCGAGGACTCCATCCACGACCTGTCCGTCGAGGGCCTGCTCGGGCTGGTCTTCGCCGTCCTGGTCATCATGGTCTTCCTCATGTCGCTGCGCCCGACTCTCATCACCGCCATTTCCATCCCGCTCTCGCTCGTCATCGCCCTCATCGGGCTGCGCGCCGGCGGGTACAGCCTCAACATCATCACCCTCGGCGCGCTCACCGTCGCCATCGGTCGGGTCGTCGACGACTCCATCGTCGTCATCGAGAACATCAAGCGCCACCACGGCCTCGGCGAGGTCGGCACCGCATCGATCGTCCGCGCCGTCCGCGAGGTGGCCGGTGCGGTGACGAGTTCGACGCTGACCACGGTGGCCGTGTTCCTGCCTCTCGGGACGGTCTCGGGCCAGACCGGTGAACTGTTCCGCCCGTTCGCGATGACCGTGACCATCGCCTTGCTCGCATCGCTGCTCGTCGCGCTCACGGTCGTCCCGGTGCTTGCCTCGTGGTTCATGCGCCGCCCGGCGCACACCGTTCGCGCCGGCGTGCCGGTCGCCTCCGGCGAGGACCAGGTGCCCGCCGTCGAGCACCCGCACCTGCGAGAGGAATCGGTGCTGCTCGAGGACCGTCCGGCGGGGGCCGACGACGAGGCGGCCGAGACCGTGTCGATGGCCGAGGGACACGAGTCCCGCACCACCCGGCTGCAGGCGGCATACCTGCCGGTCCTGCGTTTCGCTCTCGGGCACCGGGTGGTCACCCTCGGCTTGGCCCTGCTCGTCTTCGTCGGCACCATCGGGCTCGCGCCCCGACTCAAGACGGACTTCCTCGGGGAGGCGGGCGCGACGACGTTGCGGGTCAGCCAGGAACTGGCGCCCGGCACGAGCCTGGCGCAGACCGACGCGGCCGCGTCCAGGCTGGAGAAGGTCCTCGCCGCGGAACCGACCGTCGAGTCGTTCCAGACCTCGGTCGGCGGCGACCCGACGCGCGCCTTGCTCGGGTCGGTCGCAGGCCCCAACCAGGCGTCGATCTCGGTGACGCTACGCAAGGGGTCCGACGGCGGTGCCGTCGCCGATGGGTTGCGTCGAGCGTTCGCCACGCTGACCGACATCGGGGTCGTCTCCGTGACCGGCACGAGCGGCAGTCCGACGGGCGGCAGCGTGGCGGTCATCATCGAGAGCGCCAACGCCGAGGCGCTGACCCGGGCCAGCGACCAGGTCGTCGACATGCTCGAGAGCGTCCCCACGCTGCAGAACGTCCAGACCGACCTCAGCGTTTCCAAACCGATGCTCAAGGTCGACATCGACCCCGTCGCCGCCGCGAAGGTCGGTATGGTGCAGGCTCAGGTCGGCGCGGCCGTGGCCCAGGCGGTCAAGGGATCCAAGATCGGCACGGTGACCTTCGGTGACCAGACCCTCGACGTAATCCTGCGCTCCCGGGAGCCGGCCAAGAGCGTCGAGGAGTTGAGCGCCGTCCTGCTCCCGGTCACCGCGAAGCAGACCCTCGACGCACGCAAGGCGGCCGCCGACGCCGTGGCCGAGCGCCAGAAGGCCGCCCAACGCTCCGGCCAGGCCGACCAGGACGCGGCCAGCGCCGACCAACTCGCCGCGCTGCGCACCGCCCGAGACAAGGCCCAGGGGCAAGTCGACGCGATCGAGGCCCAGCTGGGGGCCCTTCAGGGCCAACTCGCCCAGCTCACCGCGCTGGCGGCTGCCGGTCAGCTGCCGCCGGCCACCCAACCGAGCCCCTTGGCGACCCTGCAGGGCCAGGTCGCCGCCCTGGAGAAATCCCTGACGGCGGCCCAGGCGCAACTGCAGAGTGCCAACGACGGGATCAGCAAGGCGGTCTCCGCGAGGAACAAGACGCTCGACTCCCGAGCCCAAGCCGAGGACCTCGCCCAGGCCGCCAAGGACGCCCAGTCGGCCAAGGCCACTCCGGTCAAACTCGGCGACATCGCCGCGGTGCGACAAGTCCAGTCACCGGCCTCGGTCGGACGCGTCGACGGCGCGCGAGCCGCGACGGTGACGGCGACCCCAGCCGGGTCCGACCTCGGCGCGACGACGAACGCCGTCCAGGCCGGCCTGGCCCGACTGCACCTCCCTGACGGCGTGACCGCTCGCATCGGCGGGGTGTCCCAGCAGCAACGGGAATCCTTCGCCCAGCTCGGCCTGGCGATGCTCGTGGCCATCGCCGTGGTCTACCTCATCATGGTCGCCACCTTCCGGTCGCTGCTGCAGCCGCTCATCCTGCTCGTCTCGGTCCCCTTCGCGGCGACCGGCGCACTGGGTCTGCTGCTGCTCACCGATACCCCGCTCGGCGTCCCGGCCATGGTCGGGCTGCTCATGCTCATCGGCATCGTCGTCACCAACGCCATCGTGCTCATCGACCTCATCAACCAGTACCGCAGTCGAGGGGAGTCCGTCGACGACGCCGTCGTCGACGGGGCCCGGCTGAGGCTGCGGCCGATCGTCATGACGGCGATGGCGACGATCTGTGCCCTTCTGCCGATGGGGTTGGGCGTCACCGGGGGAGGGATCTTCATCTCCAAACCCCTGGCCATCGTCGTCATCGGCGGCCTGGTGTCCTCGACGGTGCTCACCCTGGTGCTCGTGCCGGTGCTGTACGACATCGTCGAGAAGCTGCGCGAACGCCGAGCCGGCCGGCGCGCCCGCCGTCTGCCGGCTCTGGCGACGGCCGACTAGACAGGGGGCGGTCGGGCTCGTGGTCAGCGGGCCGGCTCGCGGCTGTGGGTCAGGCCGACTCGTCGGACCGAGCGGTCGTTCGCTCGCGCACGGCATACGTGTCGACGTAGTCCCTGCCGGTCATCTCGCCCAGCCGGGCCATGAGCGCGTCGGTCGCCTCGCGCCACGCCGCTGGGTCCTCGCGTCGGTCGGCCCACGGCGACAGGTCCAAGGGCGGCCCGTACGTCACCGTGATCCGGTCGCGGCGCCAGCCCCGCGACCACCGGGGCCGAGGCGAGACGGTACCGCTGACCGCCGTCGGGATCACCGGGACGTCGAGCGGCAAGGCGACGCGCATCGCGCCGGTGTGCCCGCGGTGGAGGGTGCCGTCGGGGGAGCGGGTCCCCTCGGGATAGACGGCCCAGACGCCGCCGCCGCGCAAGAGATCCCGGGCCGTGTCGAGTGCGGGAGCGGCCGAGTCGGCGCTGGCCGGGTCGATGGGCGTCTGACCGATCGCGGTGAGGAACCAGGCGAGCAGCCGGCCCTTGAGCCCACGGCCTTGGTAGTACTTGAGTTTGGCCACGAAGATGACCTTGCGGGGCACGCCGAGGCTGACGAACGGCGAGTCGAGCATGGTCTGATGGTTCGCCGCGATGACGAACGGCCCGGTGCGCGGCAGGTTCTCGCGGCCATGCCACACCGGGCCGAGCACGGCGATGGCGGCCGGGCCGATGCCGACGAACTTGAAGAACCAATACCACACGGCTGGCAGCATACGATCCGGCGGCTGGGCAACCGCTGCGGGCTGGCAGCTCTCGGCGGGCGGGCCGGGAGCGGCTCAGTCGAGCAGCTTCGCCCGCAACGCCGTGGTATCGGCGCCGGTCCATCCCTGGGCGGCCAACCAGCCCAGCGGCCCACCGTAGGTGCGGTCCAGGGTGTCGAGCAGCAACGCCATCGTCTCGGCCCGCGGGGACTGCTCGGTGACCGTCTTCGTCCGCATGTCGCTGGCATATGCCGGGTTGGCCTTGAGCCGGGCCAGGATGAGCGGCACTCGCTCCGCCGATCGGGCGAAGTCGGCGAGCACCTCGGCGCGTTGGGCCCCGGCGACCGTGAGCGCCAGTGCCGTCACCGTGCCGGTGCGGTCCTTGCCGGCGGCGCAGTGGACGACGACGGCCCCGGGCGCCGCGGCGACGGCGCGCAGTGCGGCGACGACGTTCTCCGGACGCTGGGCAAGATAGCCGAGGTAGTGACCCGACCAGTGTGCGTCGTGGTCAGTGTCGGGTGAGGCGACCGGAGCGTCCGATGTCGGGGGGCGCGTCCAGGGCAGTTCCCGCTCGCCGGCGGGGACCCCACCCTCGGCGGTGTCGTCGGCGTACAGGGTGAAGTGGCTGATCCGGACCCTCGGATCACCGTGCAAGGGGCCGGCCCCCTCGCGGGCCAACTCGACGTGGGTGCGCAGATCCACGACGTCGGTGACCCCGAGGTCCTCGACGAGCCCACGGACCCCCGCGGCCGACAGGTGTTGGAGGCTGTCGCTGCGAATGAGACGACCGGGACGGATCTGGCCGCCGTCGACCGTCGGCATGCCGCCGACGTCGCGCATGTTGAGAACGCCGTCGAGGTCGAGCCAGCGGATCTGGTGCACCCCTCGACGATACGTCGGGTCCTCGGGCCGGGTGCTCCGGCCCGACGGGCGGCTTCGACGGCACGGTTGACGCAGTGGTCCTCACCGCCCGCCTGGGTGCGCGGCTGAGAGGATGGGCGGTATGCCGTCCGCGCAGCCCGAGGGGGACCCGGCCCCAACGGGTGGGCAGCTACCGGCACGTGCCCTCGCCGAACTGGGTCGGCGGCCCTTCGGGGTCTACGTCCATGTGCCGTTCTGCCGGGTCCGCTGTGGGTACTGCGACTTCAACACCTACGTGCCTGCCCACCTGCCCGACGATTCGGCGAGCCGGCTCGTCGCCGGACCCTCCGGCGCGACGGACGGGGCGGTCCCTGCGGTCGCAGGTCCGGCCGGCCCGCTCGACGCGGCGGGCCCCACCGGGTACGTCGACACCGCCCTGAGCGAACTCGACCTGGCCGTTCGGGTGCTCGGCCCGACGGCACCCACGGTCGACACGGTGTTCGTCGGAGGGGGCACGCCCACCCTGTTGCCGGCCAGGGACCTGGCCCGGCTACTGCACGGCATCCGCGCCCGGTGGGGCCTGGCCGAGGACGCCGAGGTCACCACGGAGGCGAACCCCGACACGGTGAGCCCTGCCGGGATGCGCGAGCTCGCCGAGGCCGGGTTCACCCGGGTCAGCCTGGGGATGCAGTCGGCCGTCCCTCGCGTGCTCGCCGCCTTAGACCGCACCCACGATCCCGCGGGTGTCGCGGCAGCGGTCGCGGCCGTCCGGGACGCCGGGATGCAGGTCAGCCTCGACCTCATCTACGGGGCGCCCGGGGAGACCGACACCGACTGGGACACCTCGTTGGCGGCGGCGCTCGAGCTGCGCCCGGACCATCTGTCGGCCTATGCCCTCGTCATCGAGCCCGGCACCCGGCTAGCGGCACAGGTCCGTGCCGGGTTGGTCCGCCCACCGGAGGATGACGTGCTCGCCGACCGCTACGAACGGGCCGACGCGGCCCTCGGGGCGGCCGGTTTCGCCTGGTACGAGGTGTCGAACTGGGCCAGGGCCGACCGCCCGGACACCCGCTGCCGACACAACCTCGGCTACTGGAGCAGCGACGACTGGTGGGGCGTCGGGCCGGGAGCACACACGCACATCGGGGGCGTGCGGTGGTGGAACGTGCGCCACCCCACGGCATACGCGCAGGCCCTGGCCGACGGTCGCTCGCCGGCCGCGGCCCGTGAGGTGCTCACCGCCGAGCAGCGCTACCACGAGCAGGTGTTGCTACGGGTGCGGTTGGCTCAGGGCCTGCCCATCGGGAAACTGCGTCCGCAAGGCGCCCGGGAGGTCGCTGCCTTGGTCGCCGACGGTCTCGTCGACGGCCGGGCCGCGGTGCTCGAGCGCTCCGTGCGGCTCACCCGGCGCGGTCGTCTGCTGGCCGACCATGTCGTGCGCCGGCTGCTCGCCTGACGCGAGGGCCCGGTCCGGGTTGGGCGCTCAGCTGAGCATCCGGATGGACACCGGGTAGCGGTAAGGGCGGCCGGCGTTCGCGGCGATGGCTCCCTGGATCGCGAAGATGATCGAGCACACCCACACCGCGAAGAACAGCAGGAAACCCACGCCGACGAACGAGGTGACCGTCGCGGCGACGTAGGCGATGAAAACGGTGATCTGGAAGTTCAGTGCCTCGGCCGCGTGGCCGCGGACGAACTGGTCGCGATCCTTGTAGAGGAGGTACACGACGAGTGGGGCGACGAAGCCCACGATGATGCCTCCGACGTGAGCCAACAAGCTCATCGTCCGGGCATCCGAGGGGGACACCGGGACGGGTCCGGCATATGCGCCGGGGCCGGGCACCGGTCGACTCCGGTAGCCCGGCGCGTCCGGCGGGACGTCGGCCGCGTTCGGCCCGGAGCTCGGGCCGGGCGGCGGCGGGATTGCCGGCTGGGGGGGAGTGGGGGTCTGGTCGGCGGCCTGGCTCACGAGTGGCCTTCCTCTGGAGAGTCGACGGTGACGAAGTCGATGAGTGCTTCGACACTGGACAAGAGCGCCGGTTCCAGGTCCGAATACGTCGAGACGGCGGCAAGGATGCGCCGCCAGGCGAGCGCGATGTCCGCCTGGGTCGCGTGGGGCCACCCGAGCGCGGCGCACACCCCGTGCTTCCACGACTGCCCGCGTGGCACGAGCGGCCAGGCGCGCAGGCCCAGCCGGGCCGGTCGGACGGCCTGCCAGACGTCGACGTAGGGGTGGCCCAGCACGAGCACGCTGTCGCGCCCGGCCGCCTGACTCCGGACGCGGTCGACGATGGCCGCCTCCTTGGTGCCCGGGACGAGGTGGTCCACGAGGACCCCGAGGCGCCGCCGCGGCGTAGGCCCGAACCCGTCGACCGCGCCGAGCAGGTCGTCCACGCCGTCGAGGGCCTCGACGACGACGCCCTCGACGCGCAGGTCGGCGCCCCAGATCTTCTCGACGAGCTCGGCGTCGTGGCGCCCTTCGACCCAGAGCCGGGACGCCGCGGCGACCCTGGCCCGCGCCCCGGGCACCGCGACCGAGCCGCTTGCGGTCCGCCGCTCGTCTGCCCGGGCCACCGCCAACGCGGCCCGGGCAGCGGCCCTCGGCGGGGTCAGCAGCACGGGCGCCCCGTCGATCAGGAATCCCGGCCCGAGCGGGAATCCCCGGGTGCGCCCGGACCGGTCTTCCAGGTGCACGACGTGCATCCCGCCGGCCTTCTCCACCCGCACGACCGCGCCGCACCAGCCGGTCTCGACCTGCTCGACGACCAGACCCGGCTCGGCCGGCACCGGGCGGGACCGGGCCCGATGGGGGCGCCGATCCCCGGCCAGCACGTCGGCGCCATCGCGGTCCACGGGCGCAGGGTATGCCGCGTGCTCGCCCCGACCGCCCAGACTCGCCGCGGCCCGGCATACCCACGCGGGCCGGTAGACTTGGCACTCGTCGGGGGAGAGTGCCAGCCCACCGGGCCTTCTCGAACCAGGTGGAGGCAGACCCGACGGGCCAGCTCGGGACGGAGGTGCGATGAGCGAGGAACGGCGACTCGACGTGCTGCGCGCCATCGTCCAGGACTACGTGCGCACCTGCGAACCGGTCGGGTCGAAGGCCCTCGTCGAGCGGCACCACTTCGGGGTGTCCGCGGCCACGGTGCGCAACGACATGGCGCTGCTGGAAGAAGAGGGGCTCATCCACGCGCCGCACACGTCCGCCGGCCGGGTGCCGACGGACGCCGGGTATCGACTCTTCGTCGACCGGTTGGCCGCCGTGCGCCTGCTCTCCGGTGCCGAGCGCCGGGCCATCGCGACGTTCCTCGACGGGGCCGTCGACCTCGACGACGTTGTCGATCGCACGGTGCGGCTGCTGTCCTCACTCACCCACCAGGTCGCCGTCATGCAGTACCCCTCACTCACCCGGTCGACGGTGCGGCACATCGAGCTCGTCCCGATGGGCCGGGGCCGGATCATGGTCGTGCTCATCGTCGACAGCGGCCGGGTCGAGCAGCGCGTCGTCGAGGTCGGCCGCCCGGTCGACGACGTCCTCGGCGAAGACCTCGTCACGCGGCTGCGGACCGCGCTCGCCGTCGAGGCCACCGGACTGCGCCTGACGGTGGCCGCGTCACAGCTCGCCTCGCTGCCGGAGCGGTTCGACCCCGCCGAGCGCGACGTCGTGCGCGCGGTGCTGCGCGCCCTGGACGATGTGCTCGTGCAGGAGCGCGAAGAGCGCGTCGTCATGGCCGGCACGAGCAACCTCACCCGGTTCGGTTCGGATTTCCCACGCACCATCGGTCCGGTGCTCGAGGCCTTGGAGGAGCACGTCGTGCTGCTGCGGCTCTTCGGCACGCTCGGGGTGGGGCGCGATGCGGTGGCGGTCCGGATCGGCCACGAGAACGAACACGAAGGCCTGGTCTCGGCCTCCGTCGTGTCGACGTCCTACGGCACCGGCCACGAGTCTCTCGCCGGTCTCGGCGTGCTCGGGCCCACCCGCATGGACTATCCCGCGGCGATGGCCTCGGTCCGCGCCGTCGCGGCATACGTCTCCCATCTGCTCGAACCATGACCCCCCTGACGTCAGTTCGCCGGCCCGACAAGGACATTCGTTGAGCGACTACTACGCCGACCTCGGTGTCTCGCGCGAGGCCAACGTCGAAGAGATCAAGCGCGCCTACCGGCGGCTCGCGCGGAAGCTGCATCCCGACGTCGCGGAGGGCGCCGAGGCGGAGGAGCAATTCAAGGCCGTCTCGCGGGCCTACGAAGTGCTCTCGGACCCCGAGAAGCGACGTGCGTACGACATGGGCGTCGACCCCTTCGCGACCGGCGGGGGCGGTGGGGGATTCGGGGCCCAAGGGTTCTCCTTCAGCGACGTCATGGACGCGTTCTTCGGTGGCGCGGCGACGGCTCGTGGTCCGCGTTCACGGGTGCACCGAGGGCAGGACGCACTCGTCCGGCTCGATATCGACCTGCACGCCGCGGTGTTCGGGTCGCAGGAGGAACTGGCCATCGACACCGCCGTTCGCTGCGGGAGCTGCCAGGGCGACGGGGCCCAGCCGGGCACCGGCGTCAAGCAGTGCAAGATGTGCCGGGGGCGCGGCGAGGTCCAGTCGGTCCAGCGCTCCTTCCTCGGCCAGGTGATGACCTCCCGGCCGTGCCAGAACTGCCATGGTTACGGCAGCGTCATCACCCACCCGTGCTTCGAGTGCTCGGGGCAGGGCCGGGTACGCACCCGCCGCACGCTCACCCTCAAGGTGCCCGCCGGAGTCGACACCGGCACCCGGATCCAACTCGCCGGCGAAGGGGAGGTGGGAGCCGGTGGCGGCCCGGCCGGCGACCTTTACGTCGAGGTCGCAGTGCGGCCCCATCCGACGTACACGCGCCGGGGCGACGACCTGCACTGCACCGTCGAGCTGCCGATGACCGCCGCGGCGCTCGGCACCGTGATCGACCTCGATACCTTCGACGGGCCCCGTCCGCTCGATGTCCGGGTGGGCACCCAGCCGGGCGACGTGGTGACGATGCGAGGGCTCGGGGTGACCCATCTGCGAGGCACCGGCCGCGGCGACCTGCTCGTGCACGCGGCGGTCGCCACGCCGACTCGGCTCACCGACGAGCAGGAGCAGCTGCTGCGCCGCCTGGCCACCCTGCGCGGCGAAGAGCGCCCGGTCGGTCGGCTGGCCGAGGAGGACGACAAGGGCCTGCTCGGCAAGCTGCGGGACGCGTTCAAGGGTTTCTAGGCCGGCATCCGGCGCAGACGCAGTCAGCCCCGACGGACCGGCGCGACCTGTTCCCAGAAGGCCATCCGCGGGCTTATCGTGTCCCAGGCGGCGCGGGGGCTGTCGCGGTGACTACCCATACCACCAAGCCTTGGAGTCGACCATGACCGTCGGCATGACCAGAGTGCGGACCCGGCGACTGATCGCCATGACCACGGCAGGCGTGATCGCCCTGGGCCTCGGCGGCGCGAACCTCGCTGCCGCCGGCCAGCCCGATCCCCGCGGAAGCGGTGGACGCATCCACGACGCCGGCGACGAAGCGCAGGAACTCATGGAGTCGGTGGACCAGTTCCAGGAGGCCCGCACGGCTCCGACCGGCCTGGTCGCCCCCGGAGCGTATGCGAACGCGACCGCCCAACTCGCGGCGCTGGCCCCCTCGGCGACCTCCTGGTCTCAGATCACCAACGTCCGCTATAACGCCGACGACCCGCGCTACCGGGACCCGGGCGCCTCCAACAGCAGCGGCGGTGCGGGTGATGTCAGCGGACGCGTCCAGGCGGTCGCGGCCGACGGACGATGCGTGTATGCCGGTGGGGCGATGAGCGGTGTCTCGCGCAGTTGCGACCACGGCAGCACCTGGACGCCGATTGCCGACGCCCTGCCCACCCAATCCGTCGGGCAACTGCAGGTCGACCCGACCGGCAACCTTTGGCTGGCCACGGGCGACGGCACGACGGCGTCGAGCACCTATGTCGGGGCCGGTGTCTACCGGCTCGGTTCACCGCAGGGCGGCACGTTCACCCCCGGCGACCGGGTCGGGGGCACCGAACTGGACAGCCAGGTCATCCGGGGGATGTTCATCGACCGGGCTACGTCGCGGGTTTTCGTCGCCGCGTCCAGGGGTCTCTACGTCCACTCGATGACGACGACCTCCGGGGCGTGGCAGTTGCTCCTGGCTCCCTGTGCGCAGGGCATGGTCGGCTGCGGCGACGTCGCTGCCAGCTACCGGGATATCGCCAACGACGTCGTCGTGCAGCCCGGCACGAACGGCAAGGTCGTTCTCGCCAACGTCGCCTGGCGCAGCGGCGCGGCATACAACGGCTTCTACCTCAGCACGGACGGCGGGGCGAGCTTCGCCAAGGTCAACCCGCAGGGCGCGATCAACCCCAAGGACGTGGGCAACGCGACGATGCGTTACTCGGCCGACGGGTCCGCGCTCTACGTGATGATGGAGTCGCCAGCCGCGCTGCTCGCCGGTAAGGCCAGCGCGCTGGCCGGCGTCTACGTGTCGCGCAACGGCGGCGCCGCCGCCGGACCGTACAACCAGATCGCCAACTCTCAGGTCTTCGCCCAGAGCGGCTCCGCGGAACGTAAGCAGCGCATCGGCGGGGGATACCAGCCGGGTGTCCAGGCGTGGTACAACCAGTTCCTCGGCGTCGATCCGGCCGACCCCAACCACCTGTACGCCGGGCTCGAGGAGGTCTACGAGACCCGCAACGGTGGGGCGACGTGGCAGACCATCGGCCGGTATTGGGACTTCGGCTTCGCCTGCTGGAGCTACCTTGACTCGGCGAACACCTGCGACGGAAACGTCACGCACGCCGACCAGCACGCCATCGCCTTCAGCCCCGACGCGGGGACGATCTACGTCGGCAACGACGGTGGGCTCTACAGCCGCCCGACTGCGTCAAGCGCCTCGGCGTGGACCTCGTGGGCCAGCAGCGGCGAGCTGAACTTCCTGCAGTACTACGGGGTTGCCGTCGGCCGGGTGCCGGGCAGCACCTCGCAGATGCTCGTCTGGGGCGGGTTGCAGGACAACGGCGTCTCGTTGCTGGATCCGCGTAACGCGGCGATGGTCTCGCCGTTCGGCGGGGACGGCGGCAGACAGATCGCCGACCCGAACAACGGCTGTCGGTCGGTGGGCGAATACGTCGGCCTCACCCTGCAACTCACCCTCAACTGCGGGGTCGCCGACGGGAGTCCGGCGTCCGACGGCGCGATCATCGACATCGCGCCCGCCGACCCGCTGCCACGGTTCATCGCGCCGTTCGGCATCGACGGTAGCGACGAGGGCTTCTGGGTCGCCGGCGGGCAGTACGTGTGGACAAACACGAGGACCTGGGATTCGCGTAGCGGTGCGGACTGGACCAAGGCCGCCGACTCGGGGGCGGGCCACTCGATCACCGCGATCGCCAGCCGGGGTCGGCAGGTATGGGCCGGGTGGTGCGGCGCCTGCAACCCCGGTGCGACGTTCGCGCGCGGGCTGCTCACCAACGCCGGCGACGGCACGTACCGCCAGGTCGCCACGTCTGCCAACGTCCCGGTACGGATGATCACGGGCGTTACCCCCGACCCCAGCGACTCGAAGAGCAGCTACGTCGTCTTCGGTGGGTTCTCGCGCAACTGGGTCGACGGGCCAGGTCACGACCTCGCCGGTGCCGGTCACGTCTTCCGCGTGACCGTCACCGGTGCCACCAACCCCGACGGGACGGCCGCCGCGACGTGGACCGACGTCTCTGGCAACCTGCCGGACGTGCCGAGCGACGACGTGTTGATCGTCCCGGGCACCAACCGGGTCGTCCTCGCGACCGACCTCGGTGTCCTCGAGACGACCTGGACTGGTGCGGGCAGCCTGACGAGCGGCGCGCCGGTGTGGACGCGAGGGTCGATTCCGGCCACGGTCGCCACGCAGGCGGTCCTCGGACCGGACGGGAAGGTCTACGTCTCGACGTTCGGCCGCGGGATCTACCGCGACTAGCGCGCCGACCAGCCCCTGCCTCCCGCGGGTCCCCCGACTCGGCGCGCCGTCGTGACCGCGCGGCTGTTTCTCGCCCCGGCGCCGGCCCTTGACGGGGCCGGGGCCGGGGGAGTGGTGCTCCTGGACGGCCCCGAGGGTCGGCACGCGGCGGCCGTCGTGCGGGTGCAACCCGGTGACGAGGTCCTCGTGGGCGACGGGGCGGGCCGGCGGGCGGTCGGTCGCGTCGAGTCCGCCGACCGGCATACCGTCTCGGTGCGGCTGGGGCCGCTGCAGACCCAGCCCGCCGTCGATCCGCAGCTCGTCCTCGTCCAGGCCCTTGCCAAGGGTGGGCGCGACGAGCAGGCAATCGAAGCGGCCACCGAACTCGGCGTCGACGCCGTCGTGCCATGGCAGGCCGAGCGCTGCGTGGCCCGCTGGCGGGGGGACCGGATCGACAAGGTCGACAAGGGCCTCGCGTCGTGGCGTTCCCTCGTCGTCGCGGCGGCCAAGCAGTCGCGGCGGTGGTGGGTGCCGAAGGTCCATGCTCTTGCCGACGACCCCGCGGTGGCAAGCCTGCTGGCCGGCGCGAGCCTGGGCCTCGTCCTGCACGAAGAAGCCGGTATGCCGCTCGCCTCGGTCGGGTTGCCCACCTCGGGTGAGATCGTCGTCGTCGTCGGCCCCGAGGGCGGCATCACGGCGGCGGAGCTCGAACGGTTCACCGCCGCTGGGGGCACACCGGTGCGGCTCGGGGCGAGCGTGCTGCGCTCGTCGACGGCCGGACCGGCAGCGCTGGCCGTGCTCAGCGCGATGGGCCGCTGGCGCTAACCGCAGCCCCGGCCCTGCCCGGTCGGCCTCAGCGCACGACGAACGGCATGACCTGCTCGGCGTGGACGCTGCCGTCCTGCATGCTCGTCTCCCACATCCGGATCTGGTAGTCGCCCGGGCGTAGCACGCCGAGCGCGACGGAGTACTCGCCGCGCTCGGGGCAACCCGACGTGGCGGTCGTGTGGCCCGACGTCACGACGGAGCCACCGGACCGCAGCTCCCACTGGACGTTGCCCTCGAACGTGCAGGCCTGTCCGCGCACCACCACCGGTTCGCTCGCCGGCACCGGCTGGTATCGCCCGGGCGAGTCGACCCACACCGGCGCGAGATCCTCGACGGGATTGCCGGGCGCCACCGTCGTCCCGTTCGGCACGTCGGCGAAGATCGGCATTGCCATGGTGTTTTCGAGTACCACCGGCCCGTTGCGCCCGGTGGCGCTGTTGACGGTCCGCACGAGTTGCGCCATGGCGAGGTGCTCGTCGCGGGGGGAGAGGCCAGCCCGGCCAGGGGCCGACAGGACGAGGCGGATCTCGTCCGCGACGGTCACGGTGACCTTCGTCCGTGGGTCCCAGAACTCGAGATAGGCTCCGGCGGCGCCGGACGTGGGCCCCCGCAGCAGCGCGTCGAGGGCCGACTGGGCCCGGGCCTGGGCGGTGTCGGCGGTGACCGAGGTCGGGACGAACTCGCGGTAGAGCACCCGGGGATTGGCGGCCGTTCCTCTGCCGACGAAATAGACCGGCGCCAGGTAGCTCGCCGTCGACGTTCCCGTCGACGTTCCCGTCGTCGGAGCCGACGGACTCGGGGACCCGACGGTGACTGTCGTGCTCGCCGCTGCCGTCTCGCTGGCCACCGGGACGGGAGCGCTGTTCGGCGTCGGGCGCAGCAGTAGTGCCCACCCGAGCACGCCGACAACGAGGGCGGCGACCAGCCCGCCCACGAGCGCCCGCCCGCGCCGTCGAGGGGCTTGCCTGGTGGTCGCGCCGTCGTCGCTCACGCCGCACTCCCCTCGCCGAGGCCCGAGCCGTTCGGTGGCTCGATCTCATCATCCTCGCCAGGGCACGGTGGCGCCCGGTTGCCGCGCCGCCCGCAGCGCCGCCCGCCCGCCCGGGGGCGGCAGGCCGAGGGATACCCTCGTGACATGAGCGCCCCCACCTGCCTGTTCTGCAAGATCGTCGGTGGGACACTGCGTTCGGAAGCGGTCGAGAAGACCGAGCTGTCCTACGCCTTCCGCGACATCGACCCGCAGGCGCCCAGTCACGTGCTCGTCGTGCCCCGCCGACACGTCCCCAACCTCGGCGAGTTGAGCGAGCACCCGAAGGAACTTGCCGACCTGTTCTCCCTGGCCGCCCTCGTCGCCGAGACCGAGGGGCTGGACCGCGGGTACCGGCTGGTGTCGAACACCGGCAGCGAGGGCGGCCAGGTCGTCTTCCACGCCCACCTCCATGTCCTCGGCGGCCGGAAGATGAACTGGCCCCCGGGCTGACCCGACGCCTCCGTGCCCTCGTCCGGGAGCGATCGTCGGCCCAGGGTCGCGGCGGCGGCTCGTAGAATGTCTGCACCATGTCCGACGTCGAGCATCCCCCGGCACCGGCCCGCAGCGAGGGGCCGGTGCGGCCCACCCACACCCTGACGATCCCCCCGAACGTCTCGATGGTCAGCCTGCTGGGACCGCGCGACGACCTGCTCGCCACGGTGGAGCGGGCCTTCCCCAGGTCGACGTCCATGTCCGCGGCAACGAGCTGTCGCTGCAGCGGACCCGCCGGTGAGGTCGCCCTCATCGAGCGGCTGGTCGACGAGTTGCTCGTGGTCCTCGACGCCGGCCAGGCGTTGACCCGAGACGCCGTCGAACGCTCCATCGGCATGCTGCGGGCCCAGACGGCCGAGCGCCCGGCCGACGTGCTCACGATGAACATCGTGTCCAGCCGGGGTCGGACGATCCGGCCGAAGACGTTGGGCCAGAAGCGATATGTCGACGCGATCGACCGGCACACCGTCGTCTTCGGCATCGGTCCCGCGGGCACCGGCAAGACCTACCTCGCGATGGCCAAGGCGGTCGCCGCATTGCAGGCCAAGCGGGTCAACCGGATCATCCTCACCCGTCCGGCGGTCGAGGCGGGCGAGCGGCTCGGCTTCCTGCCCGGCACGCTCAACGACAAGATCGACCCGTACCTGCGTCCGCTGTACGACGCGCTGCACGACATGGTCGACCCCGAGACGATCCCTCGGCTCATGGCCGCCGGGACCATCGAGGTCGCCCCGTTGGCGTACATGCGCGGACGTACCCTCAACGACGCGTTCATCATCCTCGACGAGGCGCAGAACACCTCCGCGGAGCAGATGAAGATGTTCCTCACCCGCCTCGGGTTCGGGTCCACGATGGTGGTCACGGGTGACGTCACCCAGGTCGACCTGCCCGGGGGCACCCAGTCGGGGCTGCGACAGGTGCGCGGCATCCTCGGCGACGTCGAGGACATCTACTTCGCCGAACTCACCTCTGCAGACGTCGTCCGACACCGGCTGGTCAGCGCGATCGTGGACGCCTACGAGCGGGCCGACGTGGCGGCCCAGCGGCGCGCGAACGCGGCGACGCCGCCCGATCCAGGCCACGGGAAGGCGGCCCGCCGGTGAGCGTCGACGTCCTCAACGAGTGCGGGTATGCCGTCGAGGAGCTCGAGTTGGTCGCCTGTGCCCGGCACGTCCTGGACCGGATGCGCGTCCATCCCGATGCGGACGTGTGCATCACGCTCGTCGACGAGCCCGCCATGGAGGTCCTGCACCTCAAGTGGATGGACCTGCCCGGCCCGACGGACGTGATGAGCTTCCCCATGGACGAGTTGCGCCCCGGCCACGAGGGAGAGCCCAGCGAACAGGGTGTGCTCGGCGATGTCGTCCTGTGCCCGAGCGTCGCCGAACGCCAGGCCGTCCAGGCCGGTCACGCGCCGATCGAGGAGCTGCTGCTGCTGACCACCCACGGCATCCTGCACCTGTTGGGTTTCGACCACGACGAGCCGGCGCAGGAGCGGGAGATGTTCGAGTTGCAGCGCCAGCTACTCCTCACCTTCCTTGCCGGGCGCGGCAGACGGGGCTGAGGAGCGGATGCTGACGCAGACGGTCCTCGTCGCCGTGGCGAGTACGGTGATCGCCTTCCTGCTGGCCGCGGGGGAGGCGGCGATCTATCGGATGTCGCGGGTGCGGGCCCAGGAGCTCTACGAGGACGGGCGTGCCGGCGCGGCCTCGCTGCTGGCCGTGATGGCCGAGCCCGCGGCATACCTTGCGGTGCTGTCCTTCCTGCGCGTCGTCGCCGAGGCGGCCACCGCGGTGCTCATCACGGTGGCCGTCATCGACCTCGTCGACTCGCTCGGCAAGGCGCTGGCGATCTCCATCGCCGTGATGGCGCTGGTGTCGTTCGTCGTCGTCGGCGTCTCGCCGCGCACGCTCGGGCGCCAGAACTACGACCGGGTGGCGCTGCTCACCGCGCCGTTCACCCGGGGCCTGCGCCGCGTGCTCGGTCCGCTGGCCCGAGCGCTGGTGGCCCTCGGCAACGCCGTGACGCCCGGCACGGGGTATCGCGACGGCCCCTTCCAGAGCGAGGCCGAGCTGCGCGACCTGCTCGACCAGGCCTCCGAGACCGACGTCATCGAGGACGACGAGCGGGAGATGATCCACTCGGTGTTCGAGCTTGGTGACACCGTGGCCCGTGAGGTCATGGTCCCGCGGACCGACATGGTGACGATCGAGCGGGCTACCCCGTTGCGCAAGGCGATGTCGCTGTTCCTGCGCACCGGCTTCTCCCGCATCCCCGTCGTCGGGGAGGACAACGACGACGTCCTCGGGCTGCTCTACCTCAAGGACGTCGTCCAGCGCACGACGGCCGACCCCGAGGCCGGCGTCCAGCCGGTCGTCACCGTGATGCGGCCCATGCACTTCGTCCCCGAGTCCAAGCCGGTCGACGACTTGTTGCGCGAGATGCAGCGCGAGCAGAACCACTTCGCCATCGTCGTCGACGAGTACGGCGGAACGGCGGGCCTGGTGACGATCGAGGACATTCTCGAGGAGATCGTCGGGGAGATCGCCGACGAGTACGACCGCGAGGAGCCAGGCGTCGAGACGCTCGAGGGCGGCGATGTGCGGGTGCCGGCCAGCATGGACGTCGACGACCTCGCGGAGTTGTTCGACGTGGAGATCGACGAGGAGGAGGTCGACACCGTCGGCGGGCTGCTCGCCAAGGCGATCGGCCGCGTCCCCATCGTCGGCTCCACCGCGACCGTGCAAGGGGTGCGGCTCACCGCCGAGCGGATGGCCGGTCGGCGGCATCGGATCGCCACGGTGCTGGTGAGCCGGGCGGACCGGGTCGACGCGGCGCCCCGGCAGTCGGCTGGCGCCGGGGAGAAGCCGTGACTGCCCCCGACGGCGCGGCATACCGGGCGGGATTCGCGTGCTTGGTCGGACGGCCCAACGCGGGCAAGTCCACGCTGACCAACGCCCTCGTCGGCGCCAAGGTCGCCATCACGTCGGCGAAGCCGCAGACGACCCGCCACGCCGTGCGCGGCATCGCGACGACCGACCACGACCAGCTCGTCATCGTCGACACCCCAGGCCTGCATCGCCCGCGCACGTTGCTCGGCGAGCGGCTCAACGACCTCGTCCGGGCCACCCTGCTCGACGTCGACGTCGTCGGATTCTGCCTGCCCTCCGACCAACGAGTCGGCCCCGGGGACCAGTTCATCGCCACCGAACTGCAACATCTGCGAGCGGCCAAGCGTCGCCCGGTCGTGGCCATCGCGACGAAGTCCGACCTCGTCGGACGCGACCGCCTGGCCGAGCACCTCGTGGCCATCGACGCGCTGGGGGAGTGGGAGGCGATCGTGCCGTGCTCGGCCACGTCGGGCGAGCAGGTCGAGCGGGTCCGTGACCTGCTTGTCGGCTACCTGCCCGAGTCGCCGCCGCTCTACCCGGCCGACGTGCTCACCGACGAGCCGGACATGGTGACGATCGCCGAACTCGTCCGCGAGGCTGCCCTCGAGGGGGTCCGCGACGAACTGCCGCACTCGCTGGCCGTCGTCGTCGAGGAGGTCCTGCCCCGGGCCGGTCGGCCGGCCGACGACCCGCTGGTCGACGTCCGGGTCGACCTGTTCGTCGAACGCGACAGTCAAAAGGCCATCGTCATCGGTCGCGGCGGCACTCGCCTGCGCGAGGTCGGTTCACGGGCGCGCGTCGGGATCGAACGGCTGCTGGAGTCGAAGGTCTACCTCGACCTGCACGTCAAGGTCGCCAAGGACTGGCAACGCGACCCGAAGGCGCTGGGGCGTTTGGGGTTCTGACCCGGATCGAGCCACGGCCGCGGGTTGTCTGCCGGGTCACGCGGCGTTCTGCCCGGCAGCCAGGGTGTAGGCGCCGAGACCGACGAGCAGGACTCCGCCCCCGGCCCGCACCGCACTCATCCGCTGCTCGGAACGACCGAACCAGCCGCGAGCCCGCGCCGCCGCCACGGCCCAGATCGCGTCTCCGACGAGGGCCACGCCGATAAAGACCATGCCGAGCAAGGCGAGTTGCGCCACCGGATCGACGCCGGGCGGGACGAACTGCGGCAATACCGCCGCGAACAACACCGCAGTCTTGGGGTTGGTGAGCCCGAGAAGGACGCCGGCGCGCACGTCGGCCCCCGACGAGCGTCGGATCGCGGGATCCGTGGGGTCGGCGGGATCGATGCGCCGGTGGCGGATCGCCGAGACGCCGAGCCACACGAGGTAGGCGCCCCCAACGAGGCGCATCGCGGTGAGCGCCCACGTGGCCGTCGCGAGCAGCGCCCCGAGTCCGATGGCAACGGCGGCCACCTGACCGGCCAGACCCACCCCGTTGCCGAAGACGGTGAGCAGGGCGGTGCGCCTCCCGTGCGCCAAGGCGCGCCCGATCGTCACGAGCACGCTCGGCCCGGGCACGGCGACCACGAGGATCGCGACCGGCAGGAACGCCCCGAGCGCGCCGGTGGACGTCACCGGCCGTCCGGTCCCGACGCGGGCTCAGGCGCCGGCAGGGTGGCCACCAGATTGGTCTCGTTGTAGACGAAGACCTTCCCGGCCCATCGCGGGAAGGGGAAGCTCCACGGCATACCGGGCTCGAGCCCGAGGTCGCGGGCCAGGGCCGCCAGGTCGGGACCGTCGAAGAAACGCACGTGCGTCGGGTCCGAGCGGAAGCCGACCTCCTGCGGACAGATGAGCATGAGCCGCCCTCCCGGGCGCAGATAGGGCAGGTACGACCGGATCACCTCGAGGGCCTCCTCGCGCTCCATGTGTTCGACGACGTGGGCCAGCAGCAGAGAGTCGAACGCGCCGGGACTGGCCAGCTCGGAGGCCAGGAAATCCCCGGTGGCGTATGCCGCGAGCCCACGCTGCCGGGCGACGGCGACCGAGTGCGAATTGTGGTCGACTCCGACCGAACCCGGCGGCAGCCAGGACAGTTGCCGTCCGATGCCACAGCCGATATCGAGGGTGACACCGAGGTGTTGGCGATGCAGGTTGGCCCGATACGGCCGCTGGACGTCGAGGGCGCGCTTCCACCAGACGTCCTGCATGGCGCGCAATCGTTCGGCGTAGTCGCGGCCCTCGGTGCTCATGCGCCCGACGATATCCCGGCATGATGGGGCCGATGACGACCATCGTGTTCTGCCACGCCCATCCCGACGACGAGGCCTCGCTGAGCTCTGGGTCCATGGCCCGGGCGGCGGCGCAGGGCGACCGGGTCGTCCTGGTGTTCGCTACCGACGGTGAGCACGGCGAGGTCCCCGAGGACCTGCGCCCCGGTGAGACGTTGGCGACTCGACGACGCCGCGAGGCGAGCGCCTCGGCCGACGTCCTCGGGGTGGCGCGGTTGGCGTGGCTGGGCTACCGCGACTCGGGGATGCGAGGGTGGGCCCAGAACGAGCACGAGCAGGCCTTCGTCGCGGCACCGCTGGACGAGGCCGCGGCCCGGCTCGCGAACATCCTCGACGAGGAGCGGGCCGATGTCCTCGTCGGGTACGACTGGCACGGTGGTTACGGGCACCCCGACCACGTGCAGGTCCACCGGGTGGCCCACCGGGCGGCGCAGCTCGCCCAGCGGCGGCCGGTTCTGCTCGAGGTGACGATGAATCGCGACGCAATGCGTCGAATGGC
Organism: Dermatophilaceae bacterium; assembly: GCA_037045045.1. Taxonomy (GTDB): domain Bacteria; phylum Actinomycetota; class Actinomycetes; order Actinomycetales; family Dermatophilaceae; genus Phosphoribacter. Next base: position 399,595 of record JBAOHL010000005.1, on the reverse strand, counting down.
GCAGTCGGCCAGAGACGCCGGCGTGCCCGACTTCGACCCCGACGCCCCGATGGACGACGGGAATCCACTCGGCACCCCCGAGGCCGAACTGTCCTGGGAGGTCGACGTCGCGGCATACGTCGACCGCAAGCGGGCCGCCTTGGCGTGTCACGCAAGCCAGGTCACCGACATCGGAGGTTTCCTCGCCGTGCCTGCGGAGCAGTTCGCCGCGGCCTTCGGGAGGGAGTACTACGTGCAGGTCGGTGTCGCCCCGGGGATGCGCCGCGGCTGGCCGTTCGGCGCCGCTAGCGCCGGCGGCTGAGTCGCTACGCCGCGACCGGCTCTGGTCGGTGCCGACCGAGGATTACCGCAGTTCGTCGCGCACGTGGGACAGCAGTTGCTCGGGGACCGCCGACTCCGGCACCACGACGGTCTGCGGCCCGTGGCGTGTGACACGGGTGATCCGATAGCGGAACGAGTCCGGCGCATCGGCTGCCCTGGTGTGCGTCTGGTCGGCTGACGCGAAGAGCTCGTCGACCGCGGCCCGTACCCGGGGGGTCAGCTGGGATCGCTGCACGGTGCCCTGCCCGCGCAGCCCCGAGCCGGGCAGGCCAAACCCGCCCAGCCCGCCCAGGCGCTCGATTTTCAGTTCGCTCATGTCCGGGCCGTGCGGCCGCCCGGTCGACCCGGACCGGACGCGGGACACGTCACAATCCCACGCTCTTCCATCCGGAATCGACCGCCGCGGCGATCGCGGGACGGCTGGGGAACAGGGTGGCTGCCGAGGACCTGGTCATGGAGGCGAAGTCGGGCATCGTGAGATCCGGCTGCGCCCCGGAGGAGGTCATCGCGTGGTACCACACCCTGCCCACGGTCGCCCAACTCTTACCGCCGGCCGCCAAGCAGGCGTTGGCGAACGCGAGGTTCGGCGGGCCGCTGGACTCGTGCGGGTCCATGCCAGGCTTGAGCTTGCCGTAGGCCGTCGGTTGAGCGGATAGACAGTGGGACGCGGCCGGGTTGGCCATATCCCGCAGGCACGTATAGCCCCGCTGGATGGCCGCCGGGCCCATGATGTCCGAGCCGATGAGCCAGTCGGCCTGGTCGACGCTCTGACTGCCCTGCCATTGCCGGAACATCGAGCCGAAGCAGTCGGACAGGCTTTCGTTGAGTCCGCCGGCGTCGTCGGTGTAGTTCAGCTGGAGGGTGTGTTGGGTCACCCCGTGGGTCAGCTCGTGGGCGATGACGTCGTTGCCCTTGGAGAAGTCGACGAAGATGCTGCCGTCGCCGTCGCCGTACGTCATCTGCGACCCGTTCCAGAACGCGTTGTTGTAACGGACGCCGTAATGGACCGAGGACAGCAGCGCCATCCCGGCGTCGTCGATCGATCGTCGCTTGAAGGCCGCCTTGTAGAACTGCGCGACCTTGGTCGTCTCGACGTACACCGTCTTCGCCGTGACGTCCGACGAGGTCCCGGGCGCGGTGACCTGCACGCCCGGCAAGACCTTGAGGTTCTTGCAGTCGAAGACGCTGACCACCGGTGGGCGGGGGCGGGCCGCGCTGCGCATGATGGTCGGCCCGGCCAGTTGAGACAGCAGGTTGGCCTGAGCGCGGACCTCGCGGAACTGCGCGTCGATGCGCAAGGTGTCCTCGAGCGCTCGGCGGACTTCGGCGGAGACTCCGCGCTGACGGGCGAGGCGGCGAAGCGTCGACGAGGGGACGATCTGGCAGTGGACCTCGGACATCGCGGGCTCCTTCTCACACCGGCTGAGCAGTCGACGGTCGCTCGCGAGCGCCGTGGTCGGGGTGCGGCGGCGGACGTCGCTGGACGGGTCGCTCTAATGAGACGCGACACACCGGCAAAATACACGCCCCGCCGGCCCCAGGGCGGACCCTGTCGCAGGCCTGCAGGACCGGAGGTTGGGCATCGGTGGGCGAGCGGTTGGACGAGGGGCGGGCCGACGGCATACCCTGCCACCGTGGCGCCGGTGCTCCTGCTTCCCCGCCGCGGCGAGGCCTGATCTGACGGCCCCCTCGTCGCGGAGCCCGTCGTGCCCGGCCGCAGCCCGCACCGACCCTGACGAGGAACCCGAGCCATGCGCCACCCACAGACCACTTCCGGAATGCCGTTTCGCAAGTACCTGCCCTTCCACGAGCAGGTGCACGTCGAGTTGCCCGACCGCACCTGGCCGTTGGCACGGATCACCCAGGCCCCTCGTTGGGCCGCCGTGGACCTGCGCGACGGCAACCAGGCGCTCATCGACCCGATGAACTCCGAGCGCAAGCTGCGGATGTTCGACCTGCTCGTGCGGATGGGCTACAAGGAGATCGAGGTCGGCTTCCCGTCGGCCAGCGACACCGACTACAACTTCTGTCGGGAACTCATCGACACCGGACGCATACCCGACGACGTGACGATCCAGGTGCTCACCCAGTGCCGCGACCACCTCGTCGAGCGGACCTACGACGCCATCCGCGGAGCCCGCCAGGCCATCGTGCACTTCTACAACTCGACCTCGGCGCTGCAGCGGCGGGTGGTCTTCGGGCTGGACCGCGAGGGGATCGTCGACATCGCGGTCCAGGGCGCCCGGCTGTGCAAGAAGCTCGAGGAGACCATCCCCGAGACCGACATCTTCTACGAGTACTCGCCGGAGTCCTACACCGGCACCGAGCTCGACTTCGCCATGGACGTGTGCAATGCCGTCATCGAGGTCATCGACCCGACGCCCGACCACAAGATGATCGTCAACCTCCCCGCGACGGTCGAGATGGCCACGCCCAACGTGTATGCCGATTCCATCGAGTGGATGATCCGCCACCTCGACCGGCGCGAGTCGCTCGTCGTGTCGCTGCACCCGCACAACGACCGCGGCACGGGGGTGGCCGCCGCCGAACTCGGGTTGCTCGCGGGGGCGGACCGCATCGAGGGGTGCCTGTTCGGTAACGGCGAACGCACCGGCAACGTCGACCTCGTGACGATGGGCCTCAACCTCTACAGCCAGGGCGTCGACCCGCAGATCGACTTCTCCGACATCGACGAGATCCGCCGCACCGTCGAGCACTGCAACCAGATCCCGGTCCACGAACGCCACCCCTACGGCGGGGACCTCGTGTTTACGGCGTTCTCGGGATCGCACCAGGACGCGATCAAAAAGGGCTTCGAGTGGCTGCAGCGGGACGCCACCGCGGCCGGCGTCGGCGTCGACGACATCCCTTGGGCGGTGCCGTACCTGCCGATCGACCCGCATGACCTCGGCCGTTCCTACGAGGCCGTCGTCCGGGTCAACAGCCAATCGGGCAAGGGCGGCGTGGCCTACCTGATGAAGACCGAACGCGGCATGGAGCTGCCGCGCCGGCTGCAGATCGAGTTCTCCGGTGTCGTCCAGAGCGGCGTCGACCAGGACGGTGGCGAGGTCACCCCGGCCCAACTCTGGGCGACCTTCGAGGACGAGTACCTGCCGACACCGGGCAACCCCTGGGGCCGCTTCCGGTTGGCCTCGGCCCGGATCGATACCGAGGAGGACGGCGACACCCACCTGACCATCGGACTGCGCGACCGCAGCGAGCCAGGCACCGACGTCACGGTCCTGGAAGCCTCGGGCAACGGGCCGATCGCGGCGTTCTGCCAGGTGCTGGCCGGGCGGGGGATCGATGTGCGGGTCCTCGACTACGCCGAGCACGCGATGTCGGCAGGCGGCGACGCCAAGGCGGCGGCGTACGTCGAATGCGCCGTGGGGGAGCGGGTGCTCTGGGGCGTCGGCATCGACTCCTCGATCGTCACTGCCTCGCTCAAGGCTGTCGTCTCCGCCGTCAACCGGGCATTGCGCGACGAGCGCTGACCCGGACCCTGCGCCGCCTGACCTCTGGCGCCGGGCCGGCTGGCCTTTGGCGCCGGAGCGGCTGACCTTTGGCGCCGGAGCGCCTGACCTCTGGCGGGTGGAGCCGAAGTGCTCCTTCGCGGGCTGGGAACCACCTGTTCGGCTCCACTCGGCGGGACCCAGGATGTGCCGTGGGAGCGTGGCTCGCGGGGGCGGGGCAACCGCCGCCGGAGCGCCTGACCTTTGGCGAGTGGAGCCGAAGTGCTCCTTCGCGGGCTGGGAACCACCTGTTCGGCTCCACTCGGCGGGACCCAGGACGGCCTGGGGTGCGTGGCTCGCGGGGGCGGGGCAACCGCCGCCGGAGCGACTGACCGGCGCCGGAGCGCCTGGCCTCTGGCGAGTGGAGCCGAAGTGCTCCTTCGCGGGCTGGAAACCACCTGTTCGGCTCCACTCGGCGGGACCCAGGAGGTGCCGTGGGAGCGTGGCTCGCGAGGGCGGGAGGCGACCGGCGCCGGGCCCGCCGTGGGCCACCGGGAGTTAGCGCACCCCGGCCGGGCGGAACTGCACCGAGATCCGCGGGCCGACCCGCTTGGCCGTCTTCGGGATGGCATGTTCCCAGGTCCGTTGGCAGGAGCCGCCCATCACGAGCAGGTCGCCGTGGCCGAGGGCGATCCGGTATGCCGTGGCCCCGCCCCCGCGCGGGCGCAGGGCGAGGACCCGTGCTGCGCCGAGCGAGAGGATTGCGACCATAGTGTCGGCCGTGGCCCCGCGACCGATGCGATCACCGTGCCAGGCAACGCTGTCACGTCCGTCGCGGTAGAGGCACATGCCCGCGGTGGTGAAGGGCTCGCCGAGTTCGGCGCCGTAGTGGGCCCCGAGCCGCTCGCGGGCCTCGTCGAGGATCGGCAGGGGCAGCCGTTCTCCGGCCGAGTAGAAGCGGGTGAGGCGGGGGACGTCGACGACCGAGTCGTACATGCGGCGCCGCTCTGCCTGCCACGGGACCCGCCGGGCGAGCTCGTCGAATACCGCGTCGGACCCCTGCAGCCACCCCGGTCGCGCGTCCACCCAGGCCCGGTGAGCGAGGTGGACGCGTCCGACCGTCTCGCCGAGCAGGCCGAGATGGGGCTCGCCCGCGAGATCGAGCAGCGAGGATTGCCGGCTGGCGCCCATCGCCCCATCGTATCGTACGAATGTTCGAAGAGAGGTTCGTCCGACGCTCTGCCGACCCGCCGACACTGCCGGTCGGTCCGTTTCGGAGCAGGCCGACAAAACCGACAAGCGCTCTGACCCCTCACCAGCTGCGCGACGGGGCTACCCTGGTTCCGGAGCCACCCTCCTCCGAAGTTCCTCGGCCTCGTCGGAGCGGTCGCATGACCCAGAACCCGTCGACATCTCACCACGCAGCGAGCCCACTCGGGCGGACTTGCCCGAGTGGTCGGCACGCCGTGCCCAGCCCGGCGGCCCTCATCGCGTCGGCACCCCTGCAGGCCAAGCGCTTTCGGGTCTGCGTCATCGGCGACGCGCGCATCGACATCCGGGCGACGTTGCACCGCAAGAGGTTCGTCGACCTGTGGCGCGATCACCACGAAACCACGTCGATCAGCCTGCGGATCGGTGGCACGGCGATGGGGTTCGCCGAGGCCGCGGTGTCCCACTTTGCGGAGGTGTCTGTCGTCGCTGCCGTCGGCAACGACGGCTGGACCGGGCAGATCGAGCAGCGCTGCCGCCAGATCGGGGCAGTGCCGTGTCTGGAGCCGATGACGGACATGGCCAACGGGGTCGTCCTCGTGGTGCGGGACGCGGGTCAGACCGAACGCTCGGCAGGAACCCGTCTGTTGGTCGCCCAGTCGCCCTCCCCGTACGACCGGCTGACCCGCCACCTCGTGGGCAGGTACGACGCGACCATCGCCACCGTCGACGCGCTGGTCGTCGACGGGTATGCCCTGCTCAATGCCGGATCCGCGGCTGCGGTCGATCTGGCGATGGGCATCGCCCACGACGCCGGCGTGCCGATCAGTCTCGACGTCGTTCCGCACCGCATCGACGAATACGTGACGATGGAGCGTTTGGCACCGTGGTTGCGGCGCGCCTCGCTCGTCACCATCGAGGCGCCAACCCTGGCCCGGCTGATGGGCGATCGGGTGCGCGGCGACGGCTACGACGACCATGACGCCGTCGCCCTCGTCCATCGGCTACCGGAGGACCTCGCCGGCCCGCGCCGGACCTGGTTCGTCCGCTTCGGCGCCGGCAACACCGATCGAACCGTGGCCGTGAGCCCAGGGCACCACGAAACGGCCTATTCGACGGGGTATGCCGCGGTAACCGACCCCACCGGATACGGCTACGTCATTGCGGCCGCCGAACTCAAGTGGTGGCTGACTAACGCGACATCGGCCCCCGGAATGCGCGAGGTGACCGAACGCCTGGGCAGGGTCAACGTCTCTGCGGACCTCGTCACGAGCACCCCGGGCCGGTCGGCGTGACCGAGTCGGGCGGTGTCCGGGTGGTCCGGGCCCGAACCGTTCTCGCGGGTCGGAACGGCCGGTCCCCGGCTGGCGGTATTCCCCGGCGCACATCACGCCACCCGCCGGGGATCGGTCCCGACCGGCGGTAATGCCCGGCGCAGTTCACGCCACCAGCGGCAGATCGGCGCGGTGTACACAGCCCCGGACGAGACCGGCGACAATGGCCCCGTGCCTCTCTACCGTGACGAGGCGGTCGTCCTGCGGACCCACAAGTTGGGTGAGGCCGACCGCATCATCACCGTGCTGACGCGCACCCGGGGCAAGGTGCGCACCGTCGCCAAGGGCGTCCGGCGGACCTCCTCGCGTTTCGGGGCCCGGCTCGAACCGTTCATGGTCGTCGATCTGCAGTGCTACGAGGGCCGCAACCTCGACACCGTGACACAGGCCGAGACCCTTGCGCCGCACGGCGATCCGATCTGCACCGACTATGCGGCGTACACGGCGGCCACGGCCGTCGTCGAGACCGCCGATCGGCTCACCGAGGAGCACGAACCGGCCACCCAGCAGTACCTGCTCGTCGCCGGCGCCCTCGCCGCCCTCGCCGCGGCCGAACACGACCCAGGGCTGGTTCTCGACGCCTACCTGCTTCGTGCGCTCGCCGTCGCCGGCTGGGCGCCGAGCTTTCACGACTGCGCGATTTGCGGGTCACCCGGCCCGTTCGGCGCGTTCAACGTCGCCGCCGGGGGAGTCGTGTGTCCGGTGTGCCGTCCGCCTGGTTCGGCCGCCCCCGCGCCGGCGACGTTGCGGCTGCTCGCCGCCTTGCTCACCGGCGACTGGGTCAGCGCGGACGCCAGCGACCCGGCGCAGCGGCGCGAAGGCGGCGGACTGGTCTCGGCGTTCCTGCAGTGGCACCTCGAGCGTGGCGTGCGCTCGCTGCGCCACGTCGAACGCGAACGATCCGCCAACGGCCCGCGGGGGTCGGTGTGAGCGGGTACCAGCCCCCCTTCGCCCACCCGAGCGGCGTCCGGCCCCCGCCGCTGCCGGCCGACCTCGTGCCCCGGCACGTCGCCGTCGTCATGGACGGCAACGGTCGGTGGGCCAATGCGCGCGGGCTACCCCGGACAGCGGGCCACGAGGCCGGCGAGGCGGCGCTGCTCGACGTCGTCGCCGGGGCCATCGAGATCGGCGTCCAGCACCTGTCGGCGTACGCCTTCTCCACCGAGAACTGGCGCCGGTCCCCGGACGAGGTGCGCTTCCTCATGGGGTTCAACCGCGAGGTCATCCGGCGACGACGCGACCAACTCCACGCCTGGGGTGTGCGGATGCGATGGGTCGGGCGTCGGCCGCGGCTGTGGCGCTCGGTCATCCACGAGCTCGAAGTGGCCCAGGACCTGACCCAGCACAACACCGGCCTCACCCTGCACTTCTGCGTCAACTACGGCGGCCGGGCCGAGATCGCCGACGCGGTCCAGCAGATCGCCGCCCAGGTCGCGTCCGGGCGGCTCAAGCCCTCGTCCATCGACGAACGGACCATCGGGCGGTTCCTCGCCGAGCTCGACGATGCCCGACGTCGACCTGTTCATCCGCACGTCGGGGGAGCAGCGCACTTCGAACTTCCTGCTGTGGCAGTCCGCCTACGCCGAACTCGTGTTCCTCGACACCTTGTGGCCCGACGTCGACCGGCGCCACCTGTGGGCCGCCATCGAGACCTACGCCCGCCGCGACCGGCGCTACGGCGGGGCGGTCGACCTGCCCAGCGCCTAGTTCGACCTGCCCAGCGCCTAGTCGACGTGCCCAGCGCCTAGTCGACCTGCCCAGCGCCTAGTCGACGTGCCCAGCGCCTAGTTCGACCTGCCCAGCGCCTAGTCGACCTGCCCAGCGCCTAGTCGACCTGCCCAGCGCCTAGTCGACGTGCCCAGTGCCTAGCTCGACGGCGACGTGGCCGCGGTGCACGCCTGGCAGGTGCCGCTGATCTCGACGGTATGGCGCACGTGCGAGAACCCGTGTCGCGCACCGAGTTCGGCCGCCCAGGCCTCGACCGCCGGGCCGTTCACCTCGACGGTGTAGCCGCAACCGCGGCAGACGACGTGGTGGTGGTGGTCGTTCGTGCAGCGCCGGTATGCCGCCTCCCCGTCCTCGGTGCGGAGTAGGTCCAGCTCGCCGTCCGCGGCCATCGCGGCAAGTGTGCGGTACACCGTCGCCAAGCCGACGGACTGGCCGGCCCCGCGTAGCCGCGCGTGCACGTCCTGGGCCGAGACGAACTCCTCGGTGCGCTGGAGCAGCTCGGCGACCGCGGCCCGCTGGCGGGTCACTCGGCGGCCGGTCACTGCTGGGCCTCCTCGCCGGAGCCGCGCCCCCGGACGACGGCCGCACTCGGGCCGTCGGCCCCAGCCGCAGCGGCATGAGCCGGTCGCGGCCCGCTGGCAGCCAGCCCGGCCGGAGCCGCCCCGGACTCGTGCGGAGCGTGCTCGTCGTAGTGCCCTTCGTGGGCGGCATGGCGGTGCCCGTCGTGCAGGTAGTCGACGTGGTCGCCGTGCGGCACCGTGTCGTGGCCGCAGCCCGGTCCGTGTTCGTGCGGATGGGCCTCGGCCTCGCTGTGCCGCACCCGTCTGGCCCGGTCGGCCGCGGTCCGGCCCAGGGCCAGGACGAGGAACACGGCGATCGACAGGCAGACGATGGTGCCTCCAGACGGAGTGTCCGCATAGAACGACACGACGACACCGCCGACGGCGCTGAGCACGCCGAGAGCGACGGCATACCCTCCCGTGGCGCGGAACGAGCGCGCCACCTGCGCCGCCGCCGCATTCGGCACGATCATCAGCGCGCTGATGAGCAGCAACCCGACGACCCGCATCGACACGACCACGGTGACCGCGGTGAGGATCGCCAGGGCGAGGTTCAGTGAGAGCACCGGCAGCCCGCTGGCCCGGGCGTACTCCTCGTCGTTGGCCACCGCGAACAGCCGCCAGCGCAGCACGGTGACCGCGGCGAGCACGACGACGGCGAGCACGCCGAAAACGGCCAGATCGTCCCGTCCTACCGTGGTGATGGAGCCGAACAGGTATGCCGTCAGGCTCGCCGAGGACCCACGGGGCGCCTTGCTCATGATGACGACGCTCGCCGCGATGCCGCCGTAGAACACCACCGCCAGTGCGACATCGGCCGAGGCGCCCCCCTTGACGCGGATGAGTTCGATGACGACGGCGGCGGCGACCGACACCGCGAGGGCCGTGCCGACGGGGGAGGCTCCGGTGAGAACGCCGACGGCGACCCCGGTGAGGGCGACATGTCCCATGCCGTCCCCGATGAGGGCGAGCCGCCGCTGCAGGAGGAACACCCCGACCATCGGGGCGCTGACGCCGACGAGCAGGGCGGCCAGCAACGCCCGCTGCATGAAGTCCAGGGCGAGTAGCTCGTTCATCGGCCGATCCTTCCGCGCAGCGGCGACCAGTCGGTGCCGAGGGGCTGCGGCGGTGGCGACAGTTCGGCGTCGTGGTGGCCGCTGTCGTGGTCGTGCAGCAGCCGCGGGTCGGCGAGGAAGTCCGCGCGCGGGCCGACGAAGGTCACCCGCCCCTGGTCGACGACGACGACCCGGGTGACCAGGTCGGTGATCGGGCCCATTTCGTGGGTGACGACGAGCATCGTCACTCCCTCGTCGACCAGGCGGGCCAGGACGCCGGCAAGCTCGTGTTGGGCTCGGGCGTCGACCCCCGCGGTGGGCTCGTCCATGACGAGGACGTCCGGGGCGCCGACCAGGGCCCGCGCGATGAGGACCCGCCGCTGCTGACCCCCGGACAGGGCGGCGACGTCCGCTCGGGCCCGGTCGGTGAGCCCGACGATGGACAGCGCCCGGGCGACCGCGGCCCGATCCGTCGGGCCCGCCGGACGCCACCACGGTCTCAGGGCGAGCCGACCGGTCGCGACGACCTCCGTCACGGTGGCCCGCACCGACGCTGAGAGGGTATGCCGCTGGGGCACGTACCCCACCCGGGCGTGGTCGCGGAAGGCCCCCTGGTCGACGCCGAAGAGCCGAACCTCGCCCGCATGCCGCTCGGCGAGCCCGAGAGTCCCCTTGACTACCGTGGACTTGCCCGAACCGTTGGGTCCGAGGACGGCCACGACGTCCCCGGGCCACACCTGCAGGTCGACGTCCCGCACGACGGTGCGCCCGGCATACCCGAAGGCGGTTGCGCGCAGAGAGAGCACTGGCACGTCGGTCACGCACACTCCTGTCCGGAGCGCAACGCCGCGAGGTTGGCTCGCATGACGGCCGGGTAGGCCGCTCCGGCAGACGCCCCGGTGATGCCCTCCACGGGGTCGAGGACGGCCACCTGGACGCCGGTCGAGGCCGCCAGGGTCTGGGCGACGCGGGGGTCCACGAGCGGCTCGGTGTAGATCGTCCGGACGCCTCTCTCCTTGACCAGCGTGGCGATCTCGGCGAGCTTGGCGCTCGACGGCTCGTGGTCGGGCGAGAGGCCAGCGATGCCCACCTGGGTGAGTCCGTAGCGGTCGGCAAGGTGTCCGAATGCCTCGTGCGCTGTGACGAGTTCCCGACTTCGGCAGGTTGCCAGGCCGGTGCGGAAGTCGGCGTCGAGGGCGTTCAGTTCCGTGGTGAAGGCGGCGGCGTCGGTGGCGTAGTCCGAGGCGTGGGCCGGGTCGAGCGCACCGAGTCGTTGGGCGAGGACGGCGACGAGGGCGGCGTATGCCGTGGGGTCCAGCCAGAAGTGCGGGTCGCTGCCGACCGCCGGGACCGCGGCGCGAACCTCGAGCGGCTCAGCCGAGGGACCCCACGCGCTGGGACGCTGGTCGACGGCGTCGTCGACGGCGGGCTGGAATCCGCGCAGGTACACGACCAACCGGGCCTTGGCCAGGACGGCCAGGTCGCTCGGCGTGAGTTCGGCATCGTGCGGTTCGGCCCCCGGTTTGGTCAGGTCGATGGCGATCACCCGGTCGCCGCCGATCCGCTGGACGGCGTAGCTGAGCGGGTAGAAGCCCGCGACGACGGGGATGCGACCTGAGGCCGCCGCCGCGGCCTCCTCGGGGGCTCGCGGACTCGTGCAGGCCAACAGGCTCAGCGCGAGCGCTGCGGCGACGGCGAGCGGTAGGGGCCTTGGCGGCATACCGTCATCGTACGCACATGAGAATCATTGTCAACTAGCGCGAGGGAACGCTTGGACGATCGCGACGGCCAGGAGCATGGCCAGGACAGCGACGCGGAAGAGCTTCTCTTGGGCGGTCTGTCGGGGCCAGGTGAGATAGAGCAGCCAACCGATGAACACCGCGACGAGCAGGGTCGCGACGAAGCCCACTCGCGGCACGAATACGCCGAGCGCCATCATCGCGAGGATGAGCAGGAAGGCCGCTGGCCGGGGGATCCGGTTGAGGCGTGTGACCATGGGGACGGACGCGTGCTCGACGCGGGAACGGAACGACAGGCTCACGGCAGCCAAGGCTACGCGGGGGCCGTGTCGACGGCGACGCGCGGTGGCCGTGTGCCGCCGCGACGTGCCCGGGCCGTCTGGGCCGCCGCGACGTGCCCGATACCCTGGGGCGCATGGCAGCGCGCACCAACACCGTCGACACCCTGGTCAGCCTGTGCAAGCGCAGAGGTTTCGTTTTCCCCTCCGGCGAGATCTACGGGGGCACCCGGTCGGCGTGGGACTACGGGCCGCTGGGGGTCGAACTCAAGGAGAACATCCGCCGGCAGTGGTGGAAGGCCATGGTCATTGGCCGCGACGACGTCGTCGGTCTGGACTCCTCGATCATCCTGCCCCGCGAGACCTGGGTCGCCTCGGGCCACGTCGGCACGTTCAGCGACCCCCTGGTGGAGTGCCAGTCCTGTCACAAGAGGTTCCGCGCCGACCACCTGCAGGAGGAGTTGGCCGCCAAGAAGGGCATCGCCGACCCCGACTCGGTCCAGCTCAGCGTGATCGCCTGCCCGCACTGCGGCACGCGGGGTCAGTGGACCGAACCGCGCCAGTTCAACATGATGCTCAAGACCTACCTCGGCGTGCTCGAGGACGAATCCGGCCTGCACTACCTGCGCCCGGAGACGGCGCAGGGTATCTTCGTCAACTTCGCCAACGTCGTCGGGGTGGCCCGGCGCAAGCCGCCGTTCGGGATCGCCCAGACGGGCAAGTCGTTCCGCAACGAGATCACCCCGGGCAACTTCATCTTCCGCACCCGCGAGTTCGAGCAGATGGAGATGGAGTTCTTCGTCGTCCCGGGCACCGACGAGCAATGGCACCAGTACTGGATCGACGAGCGCACCCGGTGGTACGTCGACCTGGGGATCAAGCCAGAGAACCTGCGCCACTTCGAGCACCCGGCCGAGAAGCTCAGCCACTACTCCAAGCGCACCGTCGACATCGAGTACCGCTTCGAGTTCCCGGGCAGCGAATGGGGCGAACTTGAGGGGATCGCCAATCGGACCGACTTTGACCTGTCCTCGCATTCCACCCATTCGGGACAGGACTTGTCCTACTTCGACCAGGCCACCGGCGAGCGGTACGTCCCCTACGTCATCGAACCCGCGGCGGGGCTGTCCCGCAGCCTGATGACCTTCCTCGTCGACGCCTATGCCGAGGACGAGGCGCCGAACACCAAGGGCGGCGTGGACAAGCGCGTCGTCCTGCGGCTGGACCCTCGGTTGGCCCCGGTCAAGGCCGCGGTGCTCCCGTTGTCGCGCAACGCCGATCTCTCGCCCAAGGCCCGCGATCTCGCCAGCGCGCTGCGGCGGAACTGGAACGTCGATTTCGACGACGCCGGCGCGATCGGCAAGCGATACCGCCGTCAGGACGAGATCGGCACGCCCTACTGCATCACGGTCGACTTCGACACCCTCGCCGACCATGCCGTCACCGTGCGCTCGCGCGACTCAATGGCCCAAGAACGCATCTCCATCGACGCCGTCGAGGCCTGGCTGGCCGCGAGGCTTCTCGGCTGCTGACCCCGGACGCCGACTCGGGGGCGCACCCGGGGTCGACTCAGGGTCGGGTCGGGGGTCGCTGGGGGGCGTTCCGGGTCGTGCCGGTATGCCGGACGGCGAGAGCGTCGGGTTATGACCAGAACCGCCGCCTTCCCGACACCCCCGACAAGCGCCTCGGCGCCGCCCCCAACGACCAACTCAGCGCATCGTCGGCCCCGCTCCGCGGTGGCGGCGTTCTGCATCTCCCGCCGCTGGTGGGTCTTGCTGGCCGCCGCCCTCGGTTTGGTCGGGTCGATGATCCTGCTCGGCCAGGGCATCCTCACCACCCCCCAGGAGAAGCGCCTCGTCGGTGATTCCGCTGCGGCCGAGGCGATCATCGCCTCGGCAGATTTCGGCACCCGTCCCACCGAGCACGTCGTGGCCACGGCCCGGACCGGCTCGCTCACCCCTGAGCGGGCAGTGGCGCTCGGGCGCGAGCTCGCGACGGCATACCAGGGGGTCGACGGGGTCCTGCGGGTCGGCGAGCCGGTGCCCGGCGCGGACGGGCGCAGCGTCGTCGTGCCGGTCGAACTCGACGCGGCGCGCTCCGAAGAGGACACCACCCGGCGTCAACCCGCGCAGGCGGTGACCGAGTCGCTGGCGGTGACCCAGCGACTCGCGGCGGCCCACCCCGACCTCGTCGTGGGACAGGTCGGACCGGGCTCCATCGCCCGCGAGATCGACGCGACGATGGGCAAGGACTTCGAGCGGGCCGAAATCGTCAGCCTGCCGCTCACCCTGCTCGTGCTGCTCGTCGCCTTCGGTGCCGTCGTCGCCGCAGGCGTCCCGCTCCTGCTCGGGATGGGCAGCGTCGTCGTCGCCCTAGGGCTCAGTGCCGCGGTCTCGCACGGGATCATCACCGTCGACCCGACGTCCAAGAGCCTCGTGCTGCTCATCGGCCTGGCCGTCGGGGTCGACTATGCGCTGTTTGTCATGCGCCGCGCCCGTGAGGAACGCACGGCCGGCGCCCCCGTCGAGGAGGCGATCACTACGGCGGCGGCTACCGCCGGTCGAGCCGTCCTCATCTCCGGGCTGACCGTCATGGTTGCCATGGCGGGGATGCTCGTGGCCGGTGGCCTGTTCACCTCGCTCGCGGTCGGCACGCTGCTCGTCGTCGGGGTGGCAGTTCTCGCCTCGGCGACCGTGCTCCCCGCGCTGTTGGCCGTCCTCGGCGATCGCGTCGACAAGATCCGGCTGCCGTTCTCGCGCCGGTGGACGGCCCGATCCGGGTCGGTGGATTCGCGCTGGGGGCGGCTCGCCGGCCGGGTCGTCGCCCGCCCGGCGCGCTGGGCGCTCGCCTCGGGGCTCGTCCTCGTCGCGCTCGCCATGCCCGCTTTCGGGATGCGCACCGCCCTCTCCGACGTCGAGGGCCTGCCCAAGGATCTGGCAGTCGTCGCGGCATACCGTCAGCTCGCCACGGCAGCCCCGACCAACGGGGTCGCCCTCGTCGTCACCGTCCAGGCCCCCGCCGACCGGGCCGAGCAGGTCGGACAGGCTCTGCTCGCCGCGGCACCTCGGGCGAAGGGGTTGGCGCACGTGTCCGGAGTCGCCGAAGCTCCTCGCACGTCCGTGGACCGCACCGTGACGGTGCTACCGATCGGCGTAGACCTCGACGCCTCCGATGCCCGGCTGCCGGCGGTCGTCGCCGCCGTGCGCGCCGACGTGATGCCGCAGGTGAGCGCGGCGCTGGCCGACGTGCCGGGCGTGGCCGTCCACCTCGGCGGCGAGGCCGCGGCGACCGACCTCGCCGCGTGGATGGACAGCAGGCTGCCGTGGGTGGTCGGATTCGTCCTCGTCCTCACGCTCGTCGTCATGCTCGTGTCGTTCGGCTCCCCGTGGCTCGCCGCGGCGACGGTCGGACTCAACGTGCTGTCCGTCGGCGCGGCATACGGGGTGATGACCGCGGTGTTCCAGGGCACCTGGGCCGAGGGGATCCTCGGGTTCACCTCGATCGGGTCGATCGCCTCGTGGCTACCGCTGTTGATGTTCGTCGTCCTCTTCGGCCTGTCGATGGACTACCACGTCTTCGTCATGAGCCGGGTGCGCGAAGCACGCGACGCGGGCATGTCGCCCCGGGCGGCCGTGCGCGCCGGCGTGGCCCGGTCGGCCGGCGTGGTCACCAGCGCCGCGGCGGTCATGATCGGCGTGTTCGCGGTCTTCGGCACGCTCTCGGTGCTGGAGATGAAGCAGCTCGGGGTCGGTCTCGCGGTCGCCGTCCTGCTCGACGCCACGGTCGTGCGCGGCGTGCTGTTGCCCGCGACCCTCGCCCTGCTCGGCGAGCGGGCCCACCGCGGCCCGGCGTGGTTGCCGCGGCTGCACCACTGAGGTCCGACGCGCCTGGGACAATGGCGCCATCATGACGACGTCGTATGCCGCGCCTCGGCCCGGCCACGTGACCCCGACTCCGCTCACACCGGGGCCGGGGTCGCGCGCGACGTCGCAGGCGGCGACCTCCCGAGACGAGAGCGGGCCGCTGGCTTGGGGGCCGGTCGCGCCGCTGCGGATCGGGCGGCATACCGTCAAGACGCCCGTCGTCCTCGCGCCGATGGCCGGCATCACGAACCGGGCCTTCCGCCGGCTGTGCCGCGAGCAGGCGGCCACCGACGCCGCAGGCGACCACGCCACCGGGGCGAGCTGCCTGTTCGTCAGCGAGATGATCACCTCGCGGGCGCTCATCGAGCGCCATCCCGAAACCATGCGCCTCGTCGAGCACGACCCCGACGAGCAGCCGCGCTCCGTCCAGCTGTACTCCGTCGACCCGGTCACCGCCCGGGCCGCGACGCGCCTGCTGGTCCAGGAGGACCGCGCCGACCACGTCGACCTCAACTTCGGGTGCCCGGTGCCGAAGGTCACCCGCAAAGGCGGCGGTGCGGCCCTGCCGTGGAAGCGCGACCTGTTCCGGCGGATCGTCGCGGCCGTCGTCGCCGAGGCGGACCGTCGCGAGGTCCCGGTGACGGTGAAGATGCGCGTCGGCATCGACGCCGAGCATCACACCTTCCTCGACGCCGGGCTCGCCGCCCAGGACGAGGGCGCTGCCGCGATCGCGCTGCATGCCCGCACGGCGGCCCAGCACTATTCCGGGCAGGCCGACTGGTCCGCCGTGGCCGAGCTCAAGCGAGCCGTCACGTCGATCCCCGTGCTCGGCAACGGTGACATCTGGTCGGCCGACGACGCGCTGCGGATGGTCGCCGAGACCGGGTGCGACGGCGTCGTCGTCGGCCGGGGGTGCCTGGGCCGGCCGTGGCTGTTCGCCGATCTCGCCGCTGCCTTCGCGGGGTCGGACGCCCGGGTGCGGCCGACCCTGGGCGAGGTGGCGCAGACGCTGCGGCGGCACGCGGCATACCTCGTGGAGTTCTACGGCGACGAGGCCCGAGGCTGCCGGGACATCCGCAAGCACGTCGCGTGGTACCTCAAGGGGTTCCCGGCCGGGGGCACACTGCGCCACGACCTTGCCCTCGTGGACTCCCTCGCCACCCTCGACCGGTTGCTCGACGGCCTCAACGCCGCGGCGCCGTGGCCCGGCGAACCGGCGGAAGGTCCGCGCGGGCGAGCCGGGACGCCCAAGCGCGTCGCGCTGCCGCAGGGGTGGCTCGACACCCCCGACCTCACCCCGGGCGAGCGAGCGACGATCGCCGAGGCCGAACTGGACGTGTCGGGTGGTTGAGCGGCGGGCGGGCCGGGCGTTGCCAGCAGACCCGGAGCCGACGTTCTTCGACGGGCCCGAACAGTTCCGGGCCTGGCTGGCCGCCCATCACGACAGCGCCCCCGAACTGTGGATGGGCCTGCGCAAGAAGCACGTCGAGCCCCGCGGCCTGACCTGGGCACAGGCCGTCGAAGAGGCGCTGTGCTACGGCTGGATCGACTCGGTGGTGCAGAGCATGGGCCCCGATGCGGTCCGCCAGCGATGGACCCCCCG
Source organism: Dermatophilaceae bacterium (assembly GCA_037045045.1). GTDB lineage: Bacteria > Actinomycetota > Actinomycetes > Actinomycetales > Dermatophilaceae > Phosphoribacter. Next base: position 382,453 of record JBAOHL010000005.1, on the reverse strand, counting down.
ACGGCGCGGCAGCGTGTGGAGCAGTGTCAACGTCGCCCTCGTCGGGAGGCTCGCGGCCGAGGGCCGGATGCAGCCCGCCGGCCTCGCGGCATACGAGGCGCGGCGGGAGGATCGGCAGGGGATCTACGCGTACGAGCAGGCCGAGACCGGGGCGCTGCCGCCGGAGTATGCCGCGGCCCTGGCCGGTGACTCCCGGGCCGGCGCCTTCTGGGGGCTGGCCACGGCGTCGTATCGCAAGCAGTGCATCCACTGGGTCCTCGCCGCCAAGCAACAGGCCACCCGGGACCGGCGCCTGGCGACCCTCGTCGCCGATTGCGCCGCCGGCCAGCTCATCGCGCCGATGCGCTACGGCACGCAGCCGGCCTGGGTGGCGCGAGCCCAAGCGGCCCTCGCGCAGGTGCCGGAGTGAGCCGGCGGCTCGGCCTGGAGCGCGGCTACCTGCCGCGGGACCGGGAGCGCTGGGTCGCCGAGGACCCGGCGCACAAGCAGGCCGACCGCGACGACTTCGCCCGGGACCGCGCCCGCCTGGTCCACTCGGCGGCGCTGCGCCGGCTCTCGGCCAAGACCCAGGTGCTGCAACCCGGCAGCGACGACTTCGTCCGGACCCGGCTCACCCACTCGCTCGAGGTCGCCCAGATCGGTCGCGAGTTCGGCGCCGCCCTCGGCTGCGACGCCGACGTCGTCGACACCGCGTGCCTGGCCCACGACCTCGGGCACCCCCCGTTCGGGCACGTCGGCGAAGGCGCCCTGGACCGACTCTGCGCCGACATCGGCGGCTTCGAGGGCAACGCGCAGACCCTGCGGATCCTCACCCGCCTGGAGGCCAAGCGCACCCACGCCGACGGTCGGCCGGCCGGGCTCAACCTCACCCGGGCGAGCCTCGACGCGGCGACGAAGTACCCGTGGGCCCGCGGCGAGGGCCCCGGCGGGACCGGCAAGTTCGGGGTGTATGCCGTCGACGAGCCGGTCTTCGCGTGGTTCCGCTTCGGGGCCTTTGCCGGTTCCCGCTGCCTGGAGGCGCAGGTCATGGACTGGTCCGACGACGTCGCGTACTCGGTCCACGATGTCGAGGACGCGGTGGCCTCGGGCAGGGTGGACCCGCGGGTGCTGCACGACCCGTCGGAGATGCACGTCGTGGCCGAGCTGGCGAGCGCGGCATACGCCCCCGATCTTGAGGTCGCCGCCGTCGAGGCAGCTGCCAAGCGTCTGGTGGGCACCGGTGCCCTGCCGACGAGGTTCGAGGGCACCCGGGCCGATCTGGCCGCGCTCAAGGACATGACTAGCCGGCTCATCGGCCGGTTCGTATCTGCGGTCGAGGTAGCCACTCGGGAACGGCACGGCGAGGGCCTGCTGGTGCGGTTCGACGCGGATCTCGTCATCCCCGATGCCGTGCGCGCCGAGTGCGTGCTGCTGAAGGCGGTCGCCGACCACTACGTCATGCGCTCCGAAGAGCGCTTGGCGGCCCGGGCCCGGCAAGCGGAGGTCATCGAGGCATTGGTCCTCGGGTACACCGAGCGGCCCGAGCGGTTGGACCGAGACCTCGCCGCCGACCATGCGGCTGTGGCCGACGACGCGCAGCGGCGGCGGGTCGTCGTCGACCAGGTGGCCGCGCTCACCGATGCCCGGGCGATCCGGCTCGCCCGAGACTGGGCGTCGGGCTGAACGCTCGTGCCCGGGGTGCACGTCGTGTGGCCCGGCTGCGCTGGGCGCTCGCGAGGGTCGGCCGGCAAGCGCGGTGGGCTCGCGAGGGTCGCCCGGCAAGCGCGGTGGGCTCGCGAGGGTCGCCCGGCAAGCGCGGTGGGCTCGCGAGGGTCGCCCGGCAAGCGCTTGGGACCAACGCTCCAAGCGTTGCTACGAACTCCCTGACACGTCACGGAGTTGGCAGCATTGGGTGGAGTGCTCGGGACGCCCGGGACGGGTGTGCCAGGAGGTGCCTGGGCGGGGCTGACGCGGAGTCGCCCGGCGAGTGCCTGGGCGGGGCTGACGCGGAGTCGCCCGGCGAGTGCCAGGGCGGGGCTGACGCGGAGTCGCCCGGCGAGTGCCTGGGCGGGGCTGACGCGGAGCAGATCCCGAGCGTTGTCGCCGCTGTGGTCGACCACGGCGGACGGGAGGGGCGCGGCATACACTCGCCCACAGTGAGCCTGGAGGTGGCGTGGCCGGACGGATCGTGGCGCAGGACATCCTCGCCGTCAAGGAACGCGCCTCGATCGAGGACGTCGTGCGCGACCACGTCACGCTGCGCCGAGCCGGGTCCGCCCTGAAAGGCCTGTGCCCGTTCCACGACGAGAAGACCCCGTCCTTCACGGTCAACCCGTCGACCGGGTACTACCGCTGCTACGGCTGCGACGAGGGCGGCGACGTCTTCGCGTTCCTGCAGAAGGTCGAGCACCTGACCTTTACCGAGGCAGTAGAGCGGTTGGCCGCTAAGGTCGGCATTCAACTGCGGTACGAGGAGGGTGGCGCCCGGTCCGACGCGGCGGGGGCGGGCACCCGGGCTCGGCTCGTCGAGGCCAATCGGGTCGCTCAGGAGTATTACGCGCAGGCCCTGTTGGCTCCGGGGGCTCGGGCCGGGCGGGACTTCATGCGGGCGAGGGGTTTCGACGGGGCCGTCGCGACCCGATTCGGCGTCGGATTCGCTCCGCGCGGCGGCGACGACCTCGTCGCCCACCTGCGCGCCAAAGGGTTCACCGAAGACGAGGTGGTCCGCGCCGGGCTGGGTCGGCGGGGGTCTCGGGGTCTGTACGACTGGTTCCGCGGCCGACTGGTGTGGCCGATCCGCGACGTCACCGGCGACGTCGTCGGGTTCGGGGCGCGGCGGATCTTCGACGACGATCGGATCGAGGCGAAGTACCTCAACACCACTGAGACGCCGGTCTACAAGAAGTCGACGATCCTCTACGGCCTGGACCTGGCCAAGAAGGCCATCGCCCGGGACCGGGTGGCCGTCGTCGTCGAGGGATACACCGACGTCATGGCGTGCCACCTATCCGGCGTCGAGACGGCGGTCGCGTCCTGCGGCACGGCGTTCGGGGTCGAGCACATCAAGACGCTGCGTCGGATCCTGCGGGACGAGCCCGACCTCGCGCCAGCCCGAGTGATCTACACCTTCGACGGGGACTCGGCCGGACAGGCAGCGGCGATGAAGGCGTTCAAAGAGGACCAACGGTGGGCCTCCCAGTCGTTCGTCGCTGTCGAGCGCGGTGGCCAGGACCCGTGTGAACTGCGGATGTCCGCCGGCGATCCCGCGGTGCGGGCCCTGGTCGAGGATGCCGTGCCGATGTTCGAGTTCGCCGTGCGCACGACGATCGGCCGCTACGACCTGGACACCGCCGAGGGTCGGATCCAGGCCTTGCGAGCCGCGGCGCCCATCGTCGCCGGCATCCGGGACCGCTCGCTACGCCCCGAGTACACCCGCACCGTGGCCGGATGGATCGGCATCGAGGTGGAGCAAGTCGCCGCCGCGGTACGGCAGGCGAGCACCGCCGGACCCGGTCCGACGGCGTCCGGCGGCGGCTCGTCCGGCACCGGCTCGTCCAACGGTGCACCCGGCAGCGGCTCACTGGAGCGGCAGTATGCCGAGCCCACCGAGGCGGCGGTCGAGCCCACCGCGGGCGAGCTGCGCGAGGCGCTCCCGCCGCCGGACCTGCGTGACCCCGCCGTACAGGCCGAACGTCAGTTGCTGCAATGTGTGCTGCAGTACCCGGGCGCGGTCGACTCTCTCGCGTTGGCCACTCTCGCGCCGGAGGGCTTCTCGGCACCGGCCCACCGGGTGGTCTACACCGCGCTCTCTCAGGTGGGGCTGCCGGAGGGCCTGAGCGCCGCTGCGTGGCACACCGCCGTGGCCGAGGCGGCCCCGGCGGCGGCGCAGCCGTTGCTCGCCGACCTTTCCGTCGCCCCGCTGCCGGTGCTCATGGACCCGGCGACCGGCCGGCCGAGTGAGCGCTACGTCGACGAGGTGTTCGCCCGGGTCCGCGAGATCGGGCTGGCGCGGGAGATCGCCGACGCGCTCGGGCAACTGCGCCGCCTCGACTCCGCAGCCGAGCCCGAGCCGACTCGCCAGCGCGAACTCGGCATTCGCCTGCAGGCGCTGCAGCGCGAGTTGGCCACGCTGCGCAGCCGCGGGGGCTTGTGAGGTGCCTCGGCTGCGTCGACTCGAGCGCGCTCCGCGGGTCCCGGCCGCGGTGGCGGCGATCGCCGGTCTGGGTGGGCGAGACCGACTTCTCGCGGCGGCACCTGCCGGCCAGGGGTGGGTGCTTGCCGGGACGGTGTCCCTGTGTTGGGTCGACGAGGATGGGGCGCTCGCCGGACGGCGGCCGTGGCACGCCATCGACCGGGGCGCTTGGGACCGGGACACGGCCACTCTCACGGTGAGCTGGGTGGACGGGTCGCTTCCGTCGAGGTGGCGTCTGACCGACGCGGCGGACCTGCTCCTCGTCCTGCGCGAACGGGTCCAGGCCAGCGTCGTCGCCGCCGAAACGGTGCGACTTCCCGGTGGGCAGATCGCGCGGGCGGTGATCCGCCAGGACCTGGCCACCCGGCAGCCCTTCGCCCAGCTGGTCGCGGCGCCGGGCCTGCGCGGCGAGAGCACTTTGGAGGCTGCCGCGGCCGCCGCCTTCGCGAGGCTGTGGGACGACATCGGTATGCCGCCGCGTGCTCCGCGTTCGACTCCGGACGGCGCGCCCGGCTGAGCGGGCGAGGTGTCTCGGGTCGCACGCATTGCGCCGCATCGACCCGACCGACCCGACCGACCCGACCGACCCGACCGACCCGACCAGTGCCCCTCGATCGCGCGTTGTCGAGGCCCGCCGCGGATTTGCTACCCTTTCCGGGCACCATTCCTCCATAGCTCAATTGGCAGAGCAGCCGGCTGTTAACCGGCAGGTTCTTGGTTCGAGTCCAAGTGGGGGAGCCACGTGCGGGTCGGGCGTCAGACCCTCGCACACGGACTCGGCGCCGCTCGATCGGGCATGATCGGGCCATGCACTGGCTCGCCGTGACCGAGGCCGGCCTGCCACACGGACTCGGCGCCGCTCGATCGGGCATGATCGGGCCATGCACTGGCTCGCCGTGACCGAGGCCGGCCTGCCACCTGGGCAAGCATGGCTTTCGCCCGACGAGTCGGTTCGACTTGAGCGGCTGAGGTTCACCAAGCCGCGCACCGAGTACCTGCTGCGCCGCTGGGCCGGCAAGCGCGCGGTGCTCGCTCTCGAGGCGGCTGCCCCCGCCCGACTCGATCCGGCGGAGCTGGCCAGAGTCGAACTGCTCAACCGCCCGGGCGGCGCGCCGTTCGTCCGACGCGAGGGCGTCCTCGCCGACCTGGACGTCTCGCTCACCGACCGCGCCGGAGTTGCCGTCGGGCTCGTCGGCCCGGCCGGGCGCGGCACGCTCGGGACCGATCTCGAGCTCGTCGAACCGCGTTCGGCAGCGTTCGTCGCCGACTACCTCACGCCGGCCGAACGAGACGCCGTCGCAGCGAGCGGGGGGGTGAGCAGCGAGCCCTGGAACCTCGCCGCCAACCTCGTGTGGTCGGCCAAGGAATCGGCGCTCAAGGTCCTGCGCGTAGGGCTGCGCGCAGACACCCGCTCGGTAGTTGTCTCCTGGGGCGCCCCGCCGGGCCCCGACGGGTGGGCGCCGCTGAGCGTCGGTACGCAGGACGGCTGGACGTTTCCGGGATGGTGGCGTCGGGACGGGCAGTTCGTGCTCACCGTCGTCTACCGCGAGGCGGCGCTTCCTCCGGTGCTGCTCCCTGGTGGCGACGACCTCGCCGTCGCCGTCCCGACCCACTCGTGGCTGGCCAGCCCGGTTGTCGACGCCGCACTCGACGACGAGGCGGGCCCCACCGAGCCGACCCGGGCCCACTGAGCCTGTGCTCTGGAACGACGACGCGCGTTTCATCTCCCCGATCGATGCCTGCGCACGACGAGGCGGCCTCAGCTGGGCGGCTGAGACTCAGGGCGGTGCGAGCCCGTCGAGCAATCGGGCCAGCGTCTTGGCCGCCCGCTCGCGCCGGGTCGGCTCGCGTTTGGCACCGTCGACCCACGCGGCATACTCCCGCCGATGGCTGTACGACAACGCCTCGTATGCCGCGGCCGCAGCGGGCGACCCCGCGAGTGCTTCGGCGAGTTCCAGGGGCACGGTGACCACCCGCGGCGCGTCGTCGCGTTCGACGGTGACGACGACCCGGTCGCCCAGGCCGACTCCGAAGGCCTCCTGTTGAGCCTTGCGCACCCCCAGCCACGAGACGCCGGCGTACACCATGACCCTGGTGCGGAACGGTTCGCCGCCGGCGACGGTGACGACGACCGGCGCTCGCCCGTGACCGAAGACGGCCTTGCCGTCGAAGGGCAGCCGGATGCCGCAGCCGGGGCCGGTCTCCGCTGCTTCGAGGACGGCCTCGAAGCTAGGCATCGCCGATCTCGGCGAACCGGGCCATGCCGCGTTCCAGCGCGTCGATGACCCAGGGCCGGATCTGCTCGGCCGGGATGATCCGGTCGACCGACCCGGTGCGCAACGCGCGCTCGATCGTGTGGATCGCGTCGAACTCGTCGGCCACCTCGCCGAGCTTCTCCGAGCGCACCGTCGCCGTGACCTCGGCGAGTGTGGCCCGCAGCCGCGCGGCGTCGGGGCCCCGAGCCGCGGCGACCTCGCCGCGCGCGTCGATGACTCGGGCGTCCTTCTCGGTGCGCTGCTTGACCTCGCGGGCGAACACCGTTGCGGCAGCAGGGGCCCCGCCGATGACCGACGCGTAGGAGCCTTCGACGGCGGCGATCTCCATGTGTTCGTTGAGCGCCTTGGAGAACACCACGAAGGCGCCCCCGTGATAGCGCGACACGACGACGAAGACGATTGGGCCGCGGAAGTTCGTCACGGCCCGGCCGATCTCCGCGCCGTACTCCAACTGCCAGTGCCGCATCGACTCCGGCGATCCGTCGAACCCGGAGAGGTTGGCCATGACGACGAGCGGCCGGTTGCCGCTGGCGGCGTTGATGGCCCGAGCGGTCTTGCGGGAGGCCTGTGGGAACAGCGTCCCGGAGGTGAACGCCGGCGGCCCGTCGGCGGGCACAAAACCCTTGCGCGGCAACGTCCGCGACGAGATCCCGAGCATGCACACCGGTATGCCGCCGACCGTCGCGTCCCAGACGATCGAGTTGTCGGCGTCCTGCCAGTGCGTCCAGCGCTCGATCGGCTGACAGTCGACGTCGGCCACGGCGCGCATGATCGAGCGCATGTCGAACGGCTGCTTGCGGTCGGGGTTGGTGGCCAGGTCGAAGACCTCGCCGACCTTGGTGAACCGCGTCCCGGCCACCGCCTCGTGCGGCGACAGGCGCACGTCGCGGGTCACCGGATCGGCGGTCGGGCGCCGCCGCGGGAACCGTTCGCCCGGCACGACGTACGCGTAGTCGTAGTGCGCCAACAGCAGCAGGCAGGCGTCCTGGAACGACGGCGCCCAGTACTGCGCCTGCCCGTTGGGGCCCATCACCCGGTCGTAACCGCCGATGCCGAAGTTGTCGTCGGCCGAGACCGCGCCGGAGAAGTCCAGCGCCTGCTTGCCGGTGAGCACCATCGCGCTGGCCGGGGTCATGACGAGGATGCCCCTGGTGTGCATGAGCATCGTCGACTCGGCGTTCCAGTAGGGCTGGCCGCCGACGTTGATGCCGGTGACGATGATGTTGATCTCGCCGCCGCCCTGGGTGAACTCGATGATCCGCCGCAGCGTGAGCGCGATGAAGTCCATGTTCTCGGTGCCCGAGTCCATCGCGATGAGGGCCCCGGACGACACGGCATACCACTCGACGGGGATGTGGTGGGCGGCGGCATACCGCAGGGCCGCGTTGATCCGGCGGCACTCCGGTTCGGCGAGGTTGCCGAGCCCCTGGGTGGGATCGGAGAGCATGGCCAGGCGGGTCATGCCCTCGGGGACCACGTCGGTGTAGGTGGTGAGCAGGCCCAGGACGAGGTGCGCGCTGTTCGTCGCCACCGGGCGGTCCACCGGCACGAGGGTCTCGCCGTCGGCGTCGAGGTCGAGTTCCTCGAACCGGCCGGCCGGGAACGGGGAGGGGTCGGCCGGGCCGGGGGTGAGCATCCGGACGATCTCGTACGGGTAGGGAGTGTCGAACTTCTCCGCCGTGAGGACCTTCTGGGCGTACCGGGTCAACGGCCGGACCGGGTTGGGCCCGGGGTCGTCGAGCCGGATGGTCAGCCCGGTGCGGCCGACGCCGTCCAGGGTGATCGTCTTCGGCACGAGCACCGTGGCACCCGAGGAGCCTGGGCCGCCGGAACCGCCCACGTCGGCCGACGCGCCCGCGCCGCCCGTTGCGGGCACCGGCATAGTCACGTGCAGGACGAGCTTGTCCAGCCCGGCGCCGCGGGCCAAGCGCTCGTACTGGGCGGCCAGCCCCGGCCACTGGGTCGAGGGAATCGTCCACGTCGGGCGCACCCACAGGACGAGCCGGTTGGCGCTGGGTCGCTCCCGTGGGGGGAACCCGGCGAGCGCCGCGCGCACCGCCGCGAGGGCCTGCAACCCGACCCGGCCGAGGCGCGGGTAGGTCGTCTCACCGGTCCGCTCGTCGACGACGGGCACGAGGTCGCGCACCTCGGCGAGGGCGAACAGGCGCTTGTCGCGCGGGTTGTCGCGGGCCACACCGAGGAAGAGGTAGACGTCTTCGGGGGAGGCCATCCGGCGCAGGTCGAAGTTCGACAGGCGCCAGACATCGAGCCGCTTGGCGAGCATGGGGTGCAGGTTGCGGTACAGGGTCTGCTCGGCGAACCCGCCATCCGGGTCGCTGCGGAAGGTCAGGTGCTGGGTCCCGTGACCCTGGGCGTCGCTGTCCCCGCGGCTGGTCACGGTGACGTCGAGCCGGTGCGACGGTCGACCGAAGTCGCAGTCGAGCAGCAGGTCGGCGACCTCGTCGGCCATGTCGTCGACGCTCGGGCGGTGCCCGTCGCGCCAGGTGACGAGGTCGACGACGATCTTCGTCTGCGGGGCGATGGCGGCCAGGGACGACGCGACTGCGTCGGCGAACGCCGACACCTGGCCGAGGGGGAGGTACGCCACGACGAGATGCACCGGCATACCGTCGTGGTCGTAGTCGGCCCGGCCGAACTGGAAGCTGCCCGCGCGGGCCGTGCCCACCTCGCGCAGCGCCCGGATCCGGTAGAAGCGCCGGATGTACGTCTCGAGCAGGACGTCGCGGTATGCCGCACCCGTGGCGTCGGCAGGGACCTGCGACCAGGCGTCGAGCAGCGTGCGGCGCAGCGGGTGCGCGGCGGCGACGAGGGCGTCGATGCGCTCGGCCCGGTCCGGGCGGTCGGGGCTCTGGGCGAGGGCGTCGAGGTGGCCGCGGACCTGCTGTTGCAGGTCGGCCATGGCCGCGAGCATGGGAGGCTCGTCGAAGAAGTGGAAGATGACGTCGCGGGCCAGGTCGGCCACGGTCTGCTGACGCCCCTCGGTGGCCGCCGCCAGCCGCTCCATCCGGTAGCGGGCCGCACGGTCGGCCAGCGGGGCCAACTCCTGCGGATGGGCGAGCCGGCGGGTGAGGATCGCGGTGATGACGGGGGCCATCTCGGGCACCCGGGCGAAGGAGCGGAACATCCACACCATCGCCGCTTCCAGCGCCGGGGTGCGGGCGACCTCGCGGACGTCGTAGCGCCCGAGGGCGCGCACGAGGCGCCGGCGGTATCCCTCCGGCAGGCCCGCCTGGTCGGCGTCGAGCCACTGCAGGTAGCCCAGGAAGTACTCCTGGGTGTTGGCCTGACCGACCTCCCCGAGTGACTCGGCCTCGGTGCGCGGCCGGTAGAGCGCCCCGATGTCGGCGAACAGGTCGATAAGCCGTTCCTCGCAGGTCAGCAGGGTGAGATCTGCCGGGGCGGTGCTCGCGTTGAGCGCGGCCTGCCGGGCGAGCAGGGCCCGGAACCTCTCCGGGTCCAGGTCGTAGCCGAGCAGGTAGTCCACGATTTGCGCGTAGACCCGTTCGGCGTCCTGCCGGTCGACGGCCTCACCCGGAGCGTCGGTCGAGGCGAGCGCCTGTAGGCCCTCGCCCAGCAGTCCCGGACCGGCCACCACGGCCTCGTCGGAGTTGGACGGCTTGATGCGCAGCAGCGGCGCCCCGCGTTCGACCTGGGTGTTCTCGGCCACGGCGAGGGAGGCGACCGTGCCGTCGAAGGGCGCCGTGACCGTCGAGACCATTTTCATCGACTCGAGGACTGCCACCGGCTGTCCGGCCCGGACCCGCTCGCCGGCGTGCACGAGCAGGCTCGACACCAGCGCGGGCCACCCGGTGCGCACGACGACGCCGTCTTCGCGGGCGACGGTGTGGGCGACGCCGTCGATCTCCAACCGGATGTCCGCGCCCTGCTCGACGGCGATGACTCGATGCCGGCGGCCCTGACAGGCGATGCGCCGTTCGTACCGGCCGATCCGGTCGACGGTGGCCTCGACGGTGTGCTGCCCGCGGATCCGATACGTGCGCGGGCCGGTGCGGTCCACCCGCAGGCGGTGGTCCTCGCCGCGGTAGTGCAGCAGGACCCGCTGGCCGACCGCTTCGGGCGCGGCCGGGCGTCCTCGAGCCGCGGCGGCGAAGAACGCCGCGTTGACCAGGGCGCTGTCGGATTCGTAGGCCTCGATGGCGCCGGCGACGAGCGCGAGCGGGTCGGCGGGCGGCGCGAGGTCCCCGGCCGCCAGCGCACCGGCATACCAGCCCGCGGTGACCGGAACGGGCGCGGAACTCACGGCCTCGACGAGCGACAACAGGGTCGCCCGGTTCGTCGTGCCGCGTTCGAGGACCACGCTGGTGCGTTCCAGCGCCGCGTGCATCCGGTCGAGCGCCTCCGCCCGGGTGCGGCCCCAGGCCGTCACCGTGGCGACGACGGGGTCTCGGTCTCCGTCGACGACGTCGCCCTCGCGGGGCGTCGCGTCGAGGCGCACCCCGGCACCGACCGGCAGTGAGAGCAGTTCGATGCGCCCGCCGGATGCGCGCATCCCGTGGTCGGGGTCGCGGGCGAGCAGGCGCACGTCGACGGCGTGCCCGCTGGAGGGTGGTGGCTCGGGCGGGAGGTGTTCCCCGAGGGCGAGGTCGAGGCTGAGGTCGGCGAGGCTGCGCCCGAAGATCTCCTCGGAGAGGGCATGTTCGGGCCGGGAGAGGGTGTCGAAACCGAGCAGCCAGAACGTTTCCGCGTCGGTGGACAAGGCCAGTTCGATAACACCGACCCCGTGGTATGCCGCGGCGCGAGTCAGCCGCCGGGCCGCGTGGGCCAGCGCGCCCGAGGTCGGTTCGGGGATCCCCGGCGCGGGGGTCTCGCAGAGCAGGACGATGCCGTCGTGGCTGGTGCTCGCGTCGCGCAGCCCCAGGGTCCACACCGTGCCGGCAGCGTCGGCGACGACGGGGATCTGGATGCGTCGCCAGCCCGTGTCGGGCAGGTCCGCGGGAGGCGCGGACAGGCCGACACCGGCGCCGAGCGCCGCGAGCTCGTCGGGGTCCTGAAGCCGTCGGATCGTCGCGGCGTCCGCGCCGACGACGCGAATTTCGGCCGTGGCCAAGGCGTCGACGATATCGGCGTCCGCGACCGAGGGCACCGGGCCGAGCCAGGCGGCGTCCGCGTCGGCCTTGCGCACCGCGGCGACGATGTCCTGCGGGCTCGGGCCGGCGTACGGGTCATCGCCCCTCGGTCGACGGGGCAGGCTGGCGACCTCGTCGGCCTCCCGGGCGTACCACGCCCGCGCCCTGCTCTCGTCGTGGAGCACGACGCTGGTGATCGGTTGGCCCCGACCACGGCGGTTGTGGTCGGCGATCGCCGCGAGGATCCGCATGACCGGCTCGCCGCGGTCGATGATGGCCAGGCGCCTGATGGCCGCCATGGTGGGCCTCCGATTCACTTGTGGGACAGCGCCCTAGCCGAACGTGGCGCGCAGGGTCTGCTGGACCGCGTCGGGCAAGGGGGCCGGCAGCTCGACGCTTTGGTACCCCTCCATCCGCATGAGCACGTCGCCGGCGCCGTCGACGACGGCGCAGTCGAAGGTGCTCGGTCCCTTGGGCCAGGCCAGGCCGAATAGGCGCCCCTGCACCTGCGCCGGGTCCCGCAGCACCCGGACGCGGCCGACCCGGGTGGGCAGACCCATGCGTCCCTCGGTGCCCGCCTCCCAGAGCCCGGAGGTCTGGAAGCACAGCTCGGCCAGGCGTGGGGCCGAACGCACTGGGGCGTCGGCCGGGGCGTGGTTGTCCGGCAGCGGGTCGGTGAAGCGAGTCATCGACCCGTCGCCGTTGCGCCAGCCCTGTTCGATGACCTGGTAGGCCGGGCCGTGGAAGTAGAACGCGTAGACGTCCTGCGGCCCCATGCTCGCCTCGGCGGGCTCGGTCGACAGGTCGATGTGGTCCTGCTGCGCGTCGGCGGTGGTCAGGCGCACCGTGCCGGTGAAGTGGGTCGTCACCGTGGGGGCGGACTGTCCGGGCAGGGACCGCTCGGCGGTGAGCGTGCACCGGGAGAGCAGGTCGGGCCCGTCCGGGTCGGGTTCGACCCGAGCCGTCACGGTCACCGTGCGCGGCTCGTCGCGGAAGAACTTCACCGGGGCGTAGAACGACACGTCCTCGATGGCGCCGACGCGATAGCCCGACGGGGCGATCAGCGCGCTGGCCTCGGCGAACCCCTCCATCCCCATGACCCCGGGCAAGACGGGGGTGCCGTCGATGCGGTGGTCATCGAGGAAGCCCTGGCGCGCCGGGTCGAGCGTGGTCCGCACGACGAGCCCGTGCTGGGTCTGGAAGGTGACCTCCCCGGTCATCGGGCCGGAGGTACCGGAGCCGAGCACCGCGGCCGGGTCGATCCCGCCGGTGTCGCCCCAGTCGGGGGCCATCTGGCCGAGTTCGCCCGCGACGACGACCTCTCCGCGGTATGCCGAGGACGCGAGTTCGCGGCGGATCCACGCGACGCCGGCCTCCGGCGGGAGCATCTGGACGCCGGCCATCTCCATGATCTTGGGGATGGAGCCCCGGGTGGCCATGCCGATGCCGCCCCACGCGGTCCAGTCCAGCGCCAACGCCCGGGTGTCCGGGCGGATCCGACGCATCGCCGAGGTGACCTTGCACAGCAGGTCGTTGGCGGCGCTGTAGTCGGTCTGCCCCTGGTTGCCGAACCGGCCGGCCACCGAGGAGAACACGACGGTGGCGCCGACCGGCATCCGGCTCGCGGCCGACCAGACGTTGAACCACCCGGACGTCTTGACGTCGAAGACGAGGTCGTACTCCCTCGGCTCCTTCTCGGGCAGGTTGCGGCTGATCTCCAGGCCTGCGGCGTGCAGCAGCACGTCGAGCTTGCCGCTGCGCTCGGCCACGTCGGCCATGACCGCGGCGACCGCCGGGCCGTCGGTGAGGTCGACCGAGTGGTAGTGCGCGGTGCCGCCGGCCGCCTCGACCGCCTGGATCGCCGCCAACGCGGCGGCCCGTCGCTCGATCCCGGCGATCTCCTTGTCGATGGCCACCGGGGTCGGACGTTCGCCGCGGTCCTTCATCCGGGCCGCGAGCGTCGTCTTGAGGCTGTCCTTCGCTGTGGCGAACGCGGCGAGGTCGGGGTCGGCCGGGTCGGGCGTCGGGGTGAGGTCGAGCAGGTGGAAGGTGCCGCCGCTGGCCTTCGCCAGATCGGCGGTGATCGCCGAGACGATGCTGCCCGCCGCCCCGGTGACGAGGAAGACCGCGTCCGGGCCGAGCGGCATACCGCCTGGGCCGTCGGGCGAGCCGTCCTCGGAGAGGGCCGGGAACGGCGTCTCGGCGAAGCCGACACCCCAGCGCAGCCCGTCGAGCAGCCCGATCTCGACGGCGCCCGGGTCGCGCAGCGTCTCGTCGATGAGCTGGTCGGCGACAGCGGCCGTCTTGCGGCTGGCCGGCAGGTCGAGCGCCTTGACGAGGGCCTCGGGGCGTTCCTTCTGGTACGACTTGGTGAATCCGGTGACCGCGCCGCCCATCGGGCTGGTGGCCCCGTCGGCGCCGTACCCGTGCCGACCGCCCAGGCGGGTGCCTGAGACGAGGAACGGGCTCGTCTCCCACAGTCGTCGCATCGTCGTGTAGAGCGCCTTGACCCGCCGCCGCAGGGCCTCGGTCCATCCGGCGAGGTCGAGGTCCTCGTGGGGGCCTTCGTCGTCGAGAGCCGGGAGCCAGTAGACCCCGGCGATCGGCCCGTCGGCCAGCCACTGGTCCAGGCGCGCGGACAGGTCCTCGGTCGGTATGCCGGGTTCGAGGACGAGCGTCGTCGCCCCGGCCTTGTCGAGCCGCTTGAGCAGGGCCTCGCCGACGCCGCCTTCGTCGAGCATGACGATGACCCGGGCGCCGTCGAGGACCACGCCGGTCTCGACGCAGGCGCCGAGGGCCGGGCGCAGGACGGGGACGGGGATCCGGCGCGGGAGTGCGTCGATGGCGTGCAGGTCGCCCTGGACGGTCTCGGGGGCACTGGGTGCGGGAGGGGCCGCGGTGGAGCTGTGGTCTGGCGCAGGCGTGGCCGGCGCCGAGGCTGCGTCGAGCCCGGCCTTCTCCCGCACCCAGGCGACGACGTGGTTGATGGTGGGGAAGTCGCGTAGCGACAGGGTGTCGTCGCGTTCGACGCCGTAGTGTTCGCGGACTGCGGCGAAGACTTCGGCTTGTTTGACGGTGTCGACGCCGAGGTCTGCTTCCAGGTCCAGGTCGGGGTCGAGCAGCTCCGGCGGGTAGCCGGTGAGGTCCGCGACGATGCCGACGACGACGGCGGTGACCTCGTCACCGCCGGCCGCGGCGGGTGCCGCTGCCGTTGTCGTTGCGGGCGCCGCTTGTTCCGGTGCTGCGGCCACTGGTGCAGGGGCCGGGGCGGCACCTGCTGCTGCGGGGATCGGGGCGGCGACCGCCGGGGCGGGGATGCCGGCCTTGTCGCGGACCCAGGCGACGACGTGGTTGATGGTGGGGAAGTCGCGTAGGGAGAGGGTGTCGTCGCGTTCGACGCCGTAGTGTTCGCGGACTGCGGCGAAGACTTCGGCTTGTTTGACGGTGTCGACGCCGAGGTCGGCTTCCAGGTCCAGGTCGGGGTCGAGCAGCTCCGGCGGGTAGCCGGTGAGGTCCGCGACGATGCCGACGACGACGGCGGTGACCTCGTCACCGCCAGCCGCGGCGGGTGCCGCTGCTGTTGTCGTTGTGGGCGCCGCTTGTTCCGGTGCTGCGGCCACTGGTGCAGGGGCCGGGGTATCTGTTGCGAGGGCTGGCGCGGCGGGTTCGGGGATGCCGGCCTTGTCGCGGACCCAGGCGACGACGTGGTTGATGGTGGGGAAGTCGCGTAGCGACAGGGTGTCGTCGCGTTCGACGCCGTAGTGTTCGCGGACTGCGGCGAAGACTTCGGCTTGTTTGACGGTGTCGACGCCGAGGTCGGCTTCCAGGTCCAGGTCCGGGTCGAGCAGCTCCGGCGGGTAGCCGGTGAGGTCGGCGACGATGCCGACGACGACGGCGGTGACCTCGTCACCGCCGGCCGCTGCTGGCGCCGGCGCAGACGAGACCGTGGCTGCGGGCGCGGGCGTTGCTGCTGCTCCGGCTGGGGCCCCGGTTGCCGGGGCGGGGGCTGTTGGCGCGGGGATGCCGGCCTTGTCGCGGACCCAGGCGACGACGTGGTTGATGGTGGGGAAGTCGCGCAGGGAGAGGGTGTCGTCGCGTTCGACGCCGTAGTGTTCGCGGACTGCGGCGAAGACTTCGGCTTGTTTGACGGTGTCGACGCCGAGGTCGGCTTCCAGGTCCAGGTCGGGGTCGAGCAGGTCCGGCGGGTAGCCGGTGAGATCGGCGACGATGCCGACGACCTGGTCGAGCACCGGATCGCTCGGCGGTGCGGCAGGGGCGGCGGGGGCGGCGACACCGGCGGGAGCCGTGGCGGCGGCCGGTGGGGTTGCCGCCGTGGGGGCGGGGATGCCGGCTTTGTCGCGAACCCAGGCGACGACGTGGTTGATGGTGGGGAAGTCGCGTAGCGACAGGGTGTCGTCGCGTTCGACGCCGTAGTGTTCGCGGACTGCGGCGAAGACTTCGGCTTGTTTGACGGTGTCGACGCCGAGGTCGGCTTCCAGGTCCAGGTCGGGGTCGAGCAGGTCCGGCGGGTAGCCGGTGAGATCGGCAACGATGCCGACGACCTGGTCGAGCACCGGGTCGCTCGGCGGTGCGGCGGGAACGGGCGCGGCGACGACGCTCGCCGGCGCGGCGGCAACGACCACCGGTGGCGTGGCGACCGGGGACGGGGCCGGCGCAGGCGCGGCGACGGGCTGGCTGGGCACCGGTGCCGGGACGGTCGCGGGCGTTCCTGCCGGCGCGAACGACGGGGCGGCGCTGGGAGCCAGGCGACCGGCATACGGGACGGGGGTGTTCGTCCGAGCCTCGCTCGGCTGCTGCGGAGCGCCGCGGTCGACGATGCGCAACTTGCGGTGGTCCACCTCGAGGGTGGCGCCGCTGCGACCGGCGATGCGGTCGAGCCAGCGCTGCCAGGCGGCCGGGTCGGCGATGCGGTTGGCGAAGCCGAGCTGGCGCCCGGGGCGACCCGGCGGCTTGTCGGGCATCGGGTGTCCGCCGCAGCAGCGTCATGGCGATCTGCGAGCCGAAGCCGGCGGCCAGCCGCAGGGCGTACTCCACCGGGTAGCTGACCGCCCTGGGAGAGGTTGAGCGTCGCCGAGGTCCGGGTCGGGCACCTTGTAGTTGGGCACCGGCGGCACGATGCCGGTCTCCAGCGCCTTGATCGGCGACGACGTCCTCGATGCCGGCGCCCATGGCGTGGCCGGTGAAGCCCTTGGTGTTGGTGATGACGATCTTGTCGGCGTCCGCGCCGAAGACGTGGCGCAGCGCCTTGATCTCGGCCGGCCGCGCTGCCGCCGCGGGCCGGGGTGTAGGTCTCGTGCGAGACGAACATCGTCTCGGTCGGCGATCTCGTGCGTGTCGACCCCACGGGCGCTCGGCCTCGCTGACCAGTGCCGTCCATGACGCCGCCGATGTGCTCGACGTCGAGGCGCGGTGCCGTGGAAGGCGCTGTTGGCGGTGACCGTGCCGAGCATCTCGCAGATCGGCTGGATGCCGCGCTCGCGGGCCGCGTCGGCCGCTCTCGACGACGAGCGCGGCGGCACCCGATGCCGATGATCATGCCGTGCCGGCGCTTGTCGAACGGCAGTGGCGGCGTCCTCGACCCGCTCGTCGGTCGCGGCGGCGCCGGTGGCGAGGAACCCGGCGGCGACCCACGGGATGCAGTTCGTCGCTGCGTGACGTCGTCGGCGGCGATGATGATGCACCCGGCGGCACCGGCCGGCGCGGATCCAGTCCTCGGCGAGCGCGACGGCCTGGGTCGTGCTCGCGCAGGCGGAGTTGACCTGGGTGTTCGGGCCGCGGGCGCCGATGAGCTCGGCGAACTGCGCAGTGCCCCATGGCCAGGACCCGGAAGAGGAACCGCCGGTCGAACGACGTAGGGCTCGGTCTCGAGCGTGCGGCTCGAGCTCGGCGATGCGGCCGGTCGAGTCTCGCCGGCCGACGGCGTCGTCCGTCGGCCATCTGCGCGCGCAGGCCTTCGAGCCGGCGCGCAGGTGCTCGCGGCGGGCTCGGTCGGTGGCGTAGCGCGTCGAGGTCCTCGGCGAAGCGCGTCGCGCCCGGGAACGCGGAGGCGAAGATCGACGCCGGTGTCGTCGCGCAGCGCCTCGGGCAGCAGCCAGCTGGTCGGGCAGCTGGGTGCCCAGGGTGGTCGTCTTGTACCGCATGCACCAGCGGGATGCCGGCGTCACGCAGCGCGTCGATGCCCGCGGCGATGGCCATCCGGGTGGACCAGTCGAGCGGCCTCGTCGCGCGCCGAGTCGATACCGAACTGGTCGACGAGGCTGATCCGCGCGAGCCGTCCGGCGAGCTTGATGACGTCGTCGGGGTTGTCGATGACCTGGAACGACCCGCCGCCGCTGGCGTCCTTGACCAGCCGGGTGATCCGCATGTCGGCCATCGGCGTTCGCGGATCGACATGGGCAGCGGTCGGATGAGGACTGCTCGCCGCCGAGGATGCGGGCGATGTTCGCGTCGTCGAAGGTGTTGTCGACACCGGGCAGCCCGAGCGCCGCACCGGTGATGACGAGCGGCTCCAGGGCCGGCTCGCCCCGGTTGGCGGCAGGGGCCGGCGCGGGGGTCGCGGCCACGGCCGGCGTCGCCGGAGCGGGTGCACCGCCGACCAGCGCCATCCCCTTGGTGAGCACGTCGGCGAACATCCGGCCGAGTTCGGTGATGACCTCGGGGGAGGGCCCTGGACCGGTGGGAGCCAGCGCGGCCGGCGAGACGGCAGGGGTCGCCGGTGCCGCGGCGACCGGCGCCGACGGGGTGGGGGCAGTGACCGCATGGGCCGCTGCCGGGGCGGGTGTCGCGGCCGGGACGTCGAGCGCGGCGACCGTGGCCGGCGTGTCGAAGCCGTGGCCCGCGGCATACAGCCCGCAGAGGGCCTGGTTGACCGCGACGTCGTCGACGAGCTTGTGGTGGTTGGTGAACAGCGCCATGACGTCGTCGTGGTGGTCGCCCAGGACGTCCTCGACGAAGCCGGTGCAGGGCCTTCTTCGGGCCCGATCTCGACGAACACCCGGGCGCCCGGCGTCGTAGAGGGTCTGCAGGCCCTTGACGAACTGCACGGGCGAGGCGATCTGCTTGCCGGCGAAGTCGAGCATGAACTCGGTCGTCGGCGCTCGTCGGGTAAAACTGGCCGGTCACGTTGGCGACGATCGGCAGCTGCGGGGGACGCATGTCCAGGCGGCGCAGCGCCGTTGACGAAGCGCGGCCGAGGCCGGCGCGACGATCGCCGTGTGGAACGCGTGGCTCACCGGAATGCGGACCGCCCGCATGCCCAGGTCGGCGAAGCGTCTCGACGATCTTCTCGACGGCTTGGGTGCCGCCGCCGACGACGGCCTGCGTAGTAGGAGTTGATGTTCGCGATGACGACGTAGCCTTCGGCCTCGGCGACGACCGTCTGGATCTCCGACAAGCGGCCCGAACACCGCGGCCATCGCGCCGTTGTCCTCGACGGAGACGTTGGCCATCTCGCGGCCCCGGGCGCTCACGGCCTCGAGAGCGGCGTCGAAGCGTCAGCGCGCCGCGCGGCAACGAGCGCGCCGTACTCGCCGAGGCTGTGTCCCATGACCATGTCGGGTTCGATGCCGTATGCCGCGAAGCAGCCGGGTGAGGGACAGGTCGGTCGCGAGCACCGCGGGCTGGGTGATCTCGGTCTGCATGAGCTGGCTCGGTCGCGGTCTTCACCGCCGCCGCGTCGGTCGGGTCGACGTAGATGAACGAGGTCAGCGGGCGCCCCAGCAGTGGGGTCATCACGCGGTCCGGCGGCGTCGAAGGTCGTCGCTTGACGAGCGGTTCGCGGTCGTAGAGCGCGCGGAGCATGTTGACGTACTGCGAGCCCTGGCCGGTGTAGAGGAAGGCGACCTTGGGCGCCGGCCCGCGACCGAGGAACACGCCCTGCTGCCGCAGCATCTTGAAGATCGCGGGGTTGCCGGTGGACAGCGCCCATGACGAGCTTCTCGAGCTTGCCGGCGAGCTCGGCCGCGTCGCCGTAGTCGACGGCGATGCGCACGGGCGCTCCGGCGAGCGCCGGGTCCGGGGCGGCGGGGGCCGGTGCGCTGCCGGCCTTGGCCGCGGCCAGCGCGGTCTGTACCTGGGCGAGCAGGTCGGCCTCGTCCCGGCCGCCGAGGACCAGGGCCCCGCGCAGCGGGGTCTTGCGCGCCACCGGCGCGGTCACTGCGCCGGGCACGGTCGCGGTGACTCCCGCGGCGGCCGGCGCCGCGGCATACGTGGGCGTGTTGGACACGGGTGCGGCCTCCGGGACGGCGAACGTGCGGGGAGTGGGCTGGTAGCGGCCGGGCACGTGCTCCTCGCAGACGACGTGGAAGTTCGTGCCGCCGAAGCCGAAGGCGCTGACCCCACCGCGACGAGGCACGCCACTGGCCGGCAGGGCCCACTCGCGCAGCTCGGTGTTGACCGTAGCAGGACACGTTGTCCCAGTCGACGTTGTCGTTGGGGTTGACGAAGTTCAGCGACGGCGCGAGGACCTTCTCGTGCAGCGACCGGACCATCTTGTACAGCCCGGCGGCGCCGGCGCCGGCCTTGAGGTGGCCGATGTTGGACTTCACCGACCCCAGGGCGATGGAGCGTTTCGGGGCACCGGCGGCGCCGAAGACCTTGGTGAGGGTCTCGAGCTCGGCGGCGTCGCCGACGCGGGTCGAGGTCCCGTGCGCCTCGATGGCCGAGACGGTGGCCGGGTCGACCCCGGCCCGTTCCCAGCCACGGGCCACGGCGAGTTGCTGGCCGACCGGGTTGGGCGCGGTGATGCCCTTGCCCTTGCCGTCGGAGGACCCGCCGACCCCGAGGATCGTCGCGTAGATCGTGTTGCCGTCGCGCTCGGCGTCGTCGAGGCGCTTGAGGACGAACAGGGCCGCGCCCTCGCCCATGACGAATCCGTCGGCGCCCGCGTCGAACGGGCGGGTGCCGGTCGCCGACAGCGCCCCGATCTTGCAGAACTTGACGAACGCGTCGACGCCCATGTTCCGGTCGATCGCCGCCGGTGACGACCGCGTCGAACTGGTGGTCCTGCAGGCCGAGGATCGCGCTGTTCACCGCAGCCAGACCGGAGGCGCACGCGGCGTCGGTCGTGTAGTTGGGGCCGCGCAGGTTGAGCACGTTGGCGATGCGGCCGGCCACGACGTTGGCCAGCTCGCCGGGCATGGTGTCCTCGGTGATCTCGAACATGTCGCCCTTGTAGGCCGTCAGGGCCTCGGCGACGATCTGCTCCTGGACGTCGGCGGGCAGCGCCCGCATGGACGGCGCGCCCTGGAGGTAGTGCAGGAACTGCGGCATCCAGATCCGCATGCTCGAGTGGTAGTGCTTCTCGCCGCCGAGGGCGTTGCCGATGATGACCGCGACGTTGTCGTTGTCGGCGCTCCACGAGGGCCAACCGGCCTCCATGAGGGCGCGCCGGGCGGCCGAGAGCGACCACTTCTGGCTGATGTCCATCTGGGACTGCACGGTCGGGGGGATCGGCATCTTCCAGGCGATCGGGTCCCATTCGAACTCGTGGACCCAGCCGCCGATGGTCGAGTACGTCTTGTCCCGCGCCGCGTGGTCGGGGCTGAAGTACCGGGCCGGGTCCCACCGCTCGGTCGGCACTTCGCTGATGCAGTACCGCCCGCCCTTGATGTTCGCCCAGAAGGCGTCCCCGGTCGGGGCCATCGGCATGATCGCCGCGGCACCGACGACCGCGACTGGCTGGACCTCACGTGCACTCATCGTTGTCGACGTCCTTTGGGCGAAGCGGTGCGGTTCGGGGGCGGGCGGTTCAGGAACTGGTGCGGTCGTAGAGCGCGTCGGCGACGGCGTCCATGTCCGTGACGAGACCGGCCTGGGCGGCGAGGATCGCCGCGGTGGGGATGCCGTTGACGGCGGCCACCGCGGGCGAGCCCGGGTCGGCGGCGCCGGCCACCCAGCGCGATCCGTCGAGGGCGACCCGGGCCGCGGCCTCGCGGGCGTAGACCCGGGACATCGCCGCCAGCGTCGGGGCGTCGAACCGCTTGGGGCTCTTCTCGAACGGGCTGGCCTCGGCGGCTCGGGCAGCGCGGTCGGCGAACGCCCAGGCCCCCTCGGTCCAGCTGATGAGCTCGCCGAGGCGGAAGAGGATGTGTTGGTTGCGGGTCAGTCGCCCGGTCCGGCAGGCCTCGAGGACGACCGCGAGGCTCTCCAGGGCCAGGGCGGCGACGTCGGCGCCGACATGGGGGTGGCGGGCGTGCAGCGCCTTGAGGGTGGCGGCCCGGTCGAGGTAGTAGCGGCCCTGGGTCTTCAAGTGCTGCTGCCACCGGTCGCGGGCGACTGTCATCTCCATGATCTCCGAGGTGCCCTCGTAGATCGTCGTGATCCGCACGTCGCGCTTCATCTTCTCCACGGCATACGGGCGGGTGTAGCCGTAGCCGCCGTGGGCCTGGATCGCCGCGTCGGCCGCGTCGTTGCCGGCGACGGTCCCGAGGTACTTCGCGATGGCGCCCTCGGTGTTCATCGCGCCGTTGGCGCCGTTGCCGATGTCGATCTGGTCGGCGGCGTATTCGATGTAGGCGCGGGCCGCTTCGAGGCGCACCGCGTGGGGGACGATGAGCTTGTGGGTGTACCCCTGCTTCTCGGCGAGGGGACCGCCGCCCTGCTCGCGGTTGACCGAGTACGTGATCGCCTTGTCGAGGGCCCCCCACCCGCCGCCGAGACCGAACGCGGCGACCATGACCCGGGTGTAGCCGAAGACCTGCTGGGCCTGGATGAGGCCCTTGCCCTCGACGAGTCCGACGACGTCGGAGGCGGGGACCTCGACGTCGTCGAGGAACAGCGCCGCAGTGTTCGACAGACGGATGCCGTGCTTGTCCTCCGGTGGGGCGGAGGAGAACCCAGCGGTGCCCTTGGGCACGACGAACCACGTCGGCCCGGCGTCGGTGTTGGCGAGGATCGTCGTGTAGTCGGCGATCGAGCCGTTGGAGATCCACTGCTTGCGCCCGTTGATCCGGTATGCCGCGATCTCGCCGTCGTCGCCGCGCACCGGGGTGGCCGTCGTCGTCAGGGCGCCGAGGTCCGACCCGGCTTCGGGCTCGGTCGCGCCGTAGGCGAAGACCGCACCGTCCTCGCAGATCGCCCCGAGCCAGCGCTGCTTCTGCTCGTCGGTGGCGCCGACGACGATGGGGTCGGCGCCGAGGAAGGTCGCGAAGACCGCGGTGCCCAGGCCGATGTCGTGGCGGGCCATGAGCTCGCAGACCCGGTAGCTGTCGAACGCGCCGCCGTCCATGCCGCCGTAGGCCTCGGGGATGAAGACGAGCTGGACGCCAAGGGTCTCGGGGTCGGACATCTGCCGGACGATGTCCTCCGGGCAGACGTCCTCGTGGTCCAGTTCGAGCTGGCGTTCGGGCGTCAGCGTGTTCGTGACGAAGTCCTCGAGGGCCTCGAGCATGAGGTTGAGGCTGCCCAGGTCGAGGCCGGCGCCGAGCGCGTGGGTCGAGGTCGTGTCGGTCATGGCGCGTTCCTTGGGTCGGGGCTGGGCGTGCGGTTCGGTGGGTCAGCTGGGTGAAGCGGTGGGGCCCGAGGTGGGGTCCGAGGCGGGGCCGACGGCGGCGTCCACGAGGTCGGGGCGCACCGAGCGCAGCAGCAGCTCGGCGACGTCGGTGACGGCGAGGGTCTCGGCGACGGTGCCCTCCTGCTGTCGCTGGGCGACGCCGTCGCCGAGCATGGTGATGCAGAACGGGCAGGCCGCGGTGACGAGGTCGGCGCCGGTGGCGATGGCCTCGTCGGCCCGGGTCTGGTTGATCCGGGTGCCGAGGTTCTCGTCCATCCACATCCGGGCGCCACCGGCGCCGCAACAGAAGGACCGTTCGCGGTTGCGCGGCATCTCGGTGACCCGCGCACCGGGCACGGCGGCAAGGACCTCGCGCGGCGCGGCGAAGATCCGGTTGTGCCGCCCGAGGTAGCACGGGTCGTGATAGGTCACCGACGCGTCGACCCGCGCCACCGGGGTGAGGCGCCGCTGGGCGACGAGTTGGGACAGCAGGCTCGTGTGGTGGATGACCTCGTAGTGACCGCCGACCTGGGGGTATTCGTTGGCGAGGGCGTTGTAGCAGTGCGCGCACGTGACGACGATGCGCTTGGCGCCGGCCTCGTTGAGGGTCTCGACGTTCTGCATCGCGAGCATCTGGAAGAGGAACTCGTGGCCCATCCGTCGGGCCGGATCGCCGGTGCACGACTCGGCCTCGCCGAGGACCATGAACTCGACGCCGGCCTCGTGCAGCAGCGTCGCGACGGCCCGGGCGGTCCGCTTGGCGGTGTCGTCGAGCGCACCCGCGCAGCCCACCCAGTAGAGGTACTCGACATCGTCGGGGATTGTCTCGCCCTCGTAGACCCGGATCTCGAAGTCGAGTTCCTGGGCCCACTCCATCCGCATCGACGAACCCAGACCCCAGGGATCGCCGGCGTGTTCGAGGTTGCGCAGCATGACGCCGGCCTCCTCGGGGAAGGCTCCCTCCATGAGCACCTGGTAGCGACGCATGTCGACGATGTGGTCGACGTGTTCGATGTCGACGGGACACTGCTCGACGCAGGCCCCACAGGTCGTGCACGACCAGAGCATGTCGAAGGGCACGACGCCCTCGCCGGAGGCCCCGTGCTCGTCGACGGTGGCGCTCTCGTCGCCGACCGGACCGATGAGGGGTCGTTCGGCGGCGTCCTTGGCGGGCTGGGCCAGCGCATCCCGCTCGCCCTCGGCTGCCAGCAGGTAGGGCGCCTTGGCGAGCGCGTGGTCGCGCAGGGTCATCATGAGGATCTTCGGCGAGAGCGGTTTGTCGGTGTTCCACGCCGGGCACTGGCTCTGGCATCGTCCGCATTCGGTGCACGTGCCGAAGTCGAGCAGGCCCTTCCAGGTGAAGTCCTCGATCTTGCCGACGCCCATGACGTCGTCGTCGCCGGGGTCCTCGAAGTCGATCGCCTTACCCGCCCAGTACACGGGGAGCAGGGCGCCCAGGGCCCGGGGACGCCGGGCATAGGCGACGTTGGGGATCGACAAGAAAATGTGCAGGTGCTTGCTGTAGGTGACGAAGACCGTGAAGACGAGCAGGACAGCCAGCGACAGCAGCAGCAGCAGCGTCTCGAGCACGTCCGCGGCGCCCTCGGACAATCCCGAGAAGAGCCGGGCGAACCCCTGCGAGGCGAAGGCGCCGCGCAGGAACTGCATCGTCGTGCTGCCCGCCTCGTTGACCCCCTGGGCGACGATCGTCGCACCGCGGAAGGCCAGCAGCGTCCAGACGACGTTGAAGATCATGAACAGGACGAACCATGCCGGGCCGAGGTGCGAGCCGAAGAAGCGTGACCGGCGGCCAAGGTTCTTCGGAGCTGCCGCGATCCGGATGCCGACGAAGATGGCCAATGCGAGGACGCAGAGGATGGCGAAGAGGTCCTCGACGAAACCGAACCACGGCAAGTTGCCGAAGAACGGGATCTGGAAGTGCGGGTTTACCAGGGCTCCGAAGCCCTCGAGGATCGTCAACAGCAGGACCATGAAGCCCCAGAAGACGAGCAGGTGGGCCACTCCAGGCACACTCCAGCGCAAGAGCTTGCGTTGGGCGGCGACCTCGACGAGCTCGGCCTGCACGGTCTGACCGACGCTGCCGCGGCGACCGGGCTCGATCGGCTGGGCGAGCCGCCCCAACCGGACGAGGAACCACAGGCGGCGGCCGGCGATCCCCAGGCAGACCACGGTGAGGAGCAGGCCGAGGACCAGCCGGACCGCCATCATTCGCGAGAACTCCTTCGGGTACGGGGGACCAGCGCCGACTCAGCCCTTGCGCCGGGCGATCTCGGCGGTCAGGGCCGGCAGTACCGCATGGAGGTCACCGACGACGCCGAAGTCGGCCACCTGGAACAGTGGCGCCTTCGGGTCCTTGTTGACGACGACGATCGTCTTGCTGCTCTGCATCCCCGCTCGGTGCTGGATCGCCCCGGAGATACCGGCCGCGAGGTAGAGCGAGGGCGCGACGGTCTTGCCGGTCTGCCCGACCTGCAGCTCGTGCGGGGCCCAGTGCTGGTCGGTGACGGTGCGCGAGGCGCCCACGGCTGCGCCCATGGCGTCGGCCAGGGCCTCGACGACGCCGAACCCGTCCTGCGAGCCCACGCCTCGCCCCCCGGCGACAACGACGGCGGCCTCGGTGAGTTCCGGTCGGCCGCTGGTGACCTTGGGGTCGCGCGCGGTGACCTTCGCGCCCTTGGCCGAGTCCCCGATCGACACGTCGACGGACTCGACCACGGCGGTGGCCGGGGCGGGTTCCGCGGAGGTCGCGTTGGGCCGCATCGTCACGACCGCGGGGCCGCGGACGACCTCGCTCGTGGCGACCCAGCGGCCGGCGAGCACGGACTGGGTGGCCGTGACGGTGCCACCCGAGGCGGTGACGCCGGTCGCGTCGGTGACGATCCCGGAAACGAGGCGCACCGCCACCCGCGCGGCGATGTCCTTGCCCTCGGGGCCGGAGGTCACCAGGACGGCCACCGGCGAGACTCGCGCGGCGATCGAGGCGACCGCCTCGGCCTTGGGCAGCGAGAGGAACTCGTCGACCTCGGGGGCGGCCACGGCATACACCTTCGTCGCGCCGTACTCGCCGAGCTGACCGACGACGGCATCGCTGGCCTCGCCGAAGACGACAGCGGCGGGCTCACCGAGTCCTCGTGCGACGGTGAGCAGCTCGAGGGTGGGCTTGCGGACTCCCGAGGCGGTGGTCTCCGCGACCACGAGGACTTCCGACACGATGGGGTTCTCCTTGGGTATGCCGTGTGGGCTGGGCTGGGGCGCCGTCGGTTCAGATGAAGCCGCGGCCGGCGAGGAAGTCGGCGAGCGCGTTGGCGCCTTCGCCGTCGTCGGTGACGATGGTGCCGGCGGCCCGCGCCGGTGTCGGGGTGATCGAGACGGTCTTGACCGCTGCCGCCGCCATGCCGACCTGGCCCGCGTCGAGGCCGATGTCGGTCAGGCCGAGGGTCTGCACGGGCTTCTTCTTCGCGGCCATAATCGCCTTGAACGCGGGGTAGCGGGCTTCGCCGATCTGGTCGGTGACGGTGACCACGGCGGGCAGGGTCACGGCGACTCGCTCGCTCGCCGTGTCGGTGTCGCGGCGGATCGAGACCGCGTCGCCGTCGACGGTCAACTCGCCGGCGAACGTCGCCTGGTTCGCGCCGAGGCGGTCGGCGACCATCGAGGGAACGACGGACATCTCCGCGTCCGTCGACGCCATGCCGGCCAGCACGAGGTCGAAGCCGATGGTCTCCAGCGCCTTGGCGAGCACGAGCGAGGTGCCCAGGGCGTCGGATCCGTGGACCGCGTCGTCGAGGACGTGCACCGCGCTGCTGCCGCCGATGGCCAGGGCCTTCCGCAGGCCCTCGCCGGCCTTGGCCGGTCCGACGGTGAGGTAGACGACCTCGGCGCCGGCCTTCTCGGCGAGCTGGACGGCCTGCTCGACGGCATACTCGTCGAGCTCGGAGAGCCGCCCCTCCACGCCGGCCCGATCCAGGGTCAGGTCCGCGGCGAACTTCCACGTCGCCGTGGGCTCGGGGACGTACTTGACGAGGACGACGATCTTCATGCCGGGTAGACCTGCCTTTGAGGGTGCTGGCTCGGGTGCTGCCCGACGGCGCTGTCGGTGCACTGACGACCTTATTGGTGAGCCTGCCAGCGCGCCATGCCCGGGCCCGGGCCAATGGTCCCCTTACCGACCAGTAGCGCCGTGTATGGGCCCATCCGCCCGTCATCGGTCGAGCCGGACGGGCTGGGAAGGGCGTCTTAGGTCTTGTCGCGCTTGGCGGCGTACACGTCGTGCAGGACTTCTTCGTCCATGTGGTGTCGAGCTTGCTCGATCGGTTCGGCGTCCACCGGTGCGATGTGACCGGGACCGAGGGCGCCGGGATGGATCGTCGGGCGGCCCTTGGAGCGCAACCGCGCCTCGACCCGACCGGCCAGCGTCGTCAGCAGGTAGTTGATCACGACGTAGATGAGGGCGATGACGATGAGGGCGGGCACGGCGTTGGACTTGTACGACCCGATCTGTTGGAAGGTGTTGAGCAACTCCGGATACGTGACGATCTGCCCGAGTGCGGTGTCCTTGAGGACGACGACGAGTTGACCGACAAGGGCGGGCAGCATGGCCGTGATGGCCTGCGGGAGCAAGATCGTCCGAAGCGTCTGGCCGCGGGTCAGCCCGATGGCCAGCCCAGCCTCGGACTGCCCCTTGGGCAGCCCGCCCACGCCGGAGCGCAGCAGTTCGGCGACGACGGCACCGTTGTACAGGGTGAGCCCGGTGATGACCGCGACGAGCGGGAACATCTCCGGAGGCAGGGTGGTGTTGTAGAGGCAGAAGTAGTACGTGAAGAACATGAGGACGAGGACCGGCACAGACCGGAAGAACTCGACCACGACCGTCGACAGACCGCGCAGGAGCCGGTTGTGGGACAACCGCCCCATCCCGAACACCACGCCGAACACACCCGCGAGGACGATAGAGATCGCGGCCGCCTTGAGGGTGTTGACGATCCCCGGCACGAGCAGGTAGTTCATCCAGATGTCGGCGGTGAGGAACGGCGTCCACTTCTCCGGGGCGAGATTGCCCTTCTCCCCGAACTTGGACAGCGCGAGGGCCAGCGCCGCGAGGAACAGCACCCCGCTCGCGATCGCGATGATGCGGTGCCGCGCCCGAGCCCGAGGCCCGGGGTTGTCGAAGAGGACCGACGAGCTCATCGCTTCACCGCCAACCGGTTGGACAGGTATGTCGTGAGCACTCCCATGGGAAGGGTGAGCACGATGAACCCGATGGCGACGATGAGGAAGATCGGGATGAGCAGGTCGCTACGGAACTCGATCATCTCCTTCATCAGACCGCTGACCTCCGCGACGCCGATCGCCGTGGCCACGGTGGTGTTCTTCGTCAGGGCGATGGCCGTGTTGCCCAGGGGAGTGATCGCGCCGCGGAAGGCCTGGGGGAGCAGGACTTCGCGCAGGCTCTGCCCGAACGTCAGTCCCACTGAGCGGGCGGCCTCGGCCTGCCCCGCGGGAACGGTGTTGACGCCGCTGCGCAGCGCCTCGCAGACGAAGGCGGCGTGGTAGAAGGACAGTCCGATGACGGCCCAGATGAGGTTGTTGCGGGCGATGTCGTCGCTCACCGACAACCCGAGGTTGACGATGAACCCGATATTGCAGAACACGATGATGAGGGTGAGCGGCGTGTTGCGCACGACGTTGACGTAGATCGCGCCGACCCTCTGCAGGAACGCCACCGGCGAGACGCGGAAGATCGCGACGATGGTGCCGATGACCAGGGCGCCGATGCCGGAGAGCACCGCGAGCAACACGGTGATCCCGAACGCGCCGAGGACGTTGAACTGCCCGAACAACTCACCCATGGAAGGCCTTCCTGCGCGGTGCGCCGGGACGGGCGCGGGGGTATGCCGTCACGAGGCGGCATACCCCCGGCCGGTCATCGGGAGGGGCTGTCGATCAGGAGCAAGCCGCCGGGGTGGGCGGGTTGCCCGTCGGCGGGACGTACTTGGCCGGGCCGAGGTTGGCGTCGACGGCCTTCTTCCACTCGCCGCTGCTCACCCACTTCTTGATCGCGTCAGTCACCTTGGTGCAGAACTCGACGTCGCCCTTCTTCAGGCCGACCCCGTAGTTCTCCTTGGTGAACGGCTTGCCGACGACCTTGAGCTTGCCCGCGTTCGCGGCCTGCGAGGCATACCCGGCAAGGATCGTGTCATCGGTCGTCACGGCGTCGACGTTCTTGGCCAGCAACGCGTCGACGCACAGCGTGTAGGTGTTGTACTCCTGGAGTTGGACGCCCGGGATGTTCTTCTTGACGTTCTCCGCCGGCGTGGACCCCTTGACCGAGCAGAGCTTCTTGCCGTTGAGCGAGGCGTCCTGGCCGGTAATGCTCGAGTCGTCGGCGCGCACCAGCAGGTCCTGGCCGGCGATGAAGTACGGGCCGGCGAAGGTGACCTTCTCCTTGCGCGCGTCGGTGATCGAGTAGGTCCCGACGACGTACTTCACCTGACCGGCGGCGATGAGGTTCTCGCGTTGCGCCGACACGGCCTCGACGAACTCCGGGGTGCCGAGGTTGAGTTCTTTGGCGATGTACTTGGCCAGGTCGACGTCGAAGCCGGTGTAGTCCGCGCCCGCCTTGAGGCCGAGGCCTGGCTGGTCGAACTTGATGCCGACCTTGACGGTGCCGCCACCGCTGCTACTCCCGCTGCCACCGCTGCTGCTCCCGCAGGCCGCGAGGGCCAGGCCCGCGACGGCCGCGACCGCGACCGCCTTCATTCGACCGAACTTCATGAGGTGTCCTCCTGGTTGGGTTGGGGTCAGTGGGTGAGGATCTTGCTGAGGAAGTCCTTCGCCCGGGCGGACTGCGGGTCCGTGAAGAATTGGTCGGGCGTGCCGATCTCGACGATCTGCCCGTCGGCCATGAAAACCACCCGATGGGCGGCCTTGCGAGCAAAGCCCATCTCGTGGGTGACGACGATCATCGTCATCCCCGACTCGGCGAGTTCGACCATGACGTCGAGGACCTCGTTGACCATCTCCGGGTCCAGCGCCGAGGTCGGCTCGTCGAAGAGCATGACCTTGGGATCCATGGCAAGGGACCGGGCAATCGCCACGCGCTGCTGCTGGCCGCCGGAGAGCTGAGCGGGGTACTTGGCCGCCTGAACCCCCACGCCGACCCGCTCGAGAAGCTCGGAGGCGCGTTTGTCCGCCTCGGCCTTGGACTTCTTGCGCACCTTGATAGGCCCGAGGGTGACGTTCTCGAGGATCGTCTTGTGGGCGAAGAGGTTGAACGACTGGAACACCATGCCCACGTTGGCTCGGAGGTCCGCCAGGGCCTTTCCTTCGTCGGGCAACGCCTGACCGTCGATGGTGATCGATCCGGACTCGAACGTCTCGAGCCGGTTGATCGTGCGGCAAAGGGTCGACTTGCCCGACCCCGAGGGGCCGAGGACGACGACGACCTCGCCCTTGCCGACGGTGAGCTCGATGTCGCGCAGCACGTGCAGCTCGCCGTAGTGCTTGTTGACCCCGGCAATGACGACCATCGGTTCGCCCTTGACCGAGGGGTGAAATCGGTCCTGCACGGTGTCGGGACGGAGCGCAGGGGTGTCGGCCATTGGGCCACGGTAGCCGGTGGAGGCGGCGAGGGCACGGCGCGCGCGCGGTCGTCACTCGATTGTGAAGTACCGGCACGAAGGCTCCGTGGCACGGGTCGGCGGCCGGCGGTCTGGCGACCAATTCTGGCGATCCGTTCGCGCGGGCAGGCGTAGTCCGCAGCACGCCGCGGTCTAGGGTCACCGATGTGACCGATACAGGAGGGCTCGAGGCCGAACGCGAACGGTTCATCGAGGCGTTGTGCGTGCCGGAATTGGCCGGGATCGTCGACCTCGTCGTCTGGGTGGCCGGGCGCGACGGGGCGCGCGCGGCATACGCGGCGAACCACCTCGGCCGGGTCCGTCTGGCGCCGGGGGGCAGGCACGAGGTGCTCGATGGGGTCGATCCGGTGGCCAGTGAGGATCCGATGGCCTTCCTGCCGTATGCCGCCGAGGTGGCCGCACCGTCGCCGTTCCGGTCCGTCGACAACGCCTACCCGTATGCCGCCGAACGGATCCTCTCGCTGTTCGCCGACCCCGACCGCAGCCCCGACCTCGCCATCGTCCACAGCCCGCGGCACTACTTCCCGGACGAGGGTGGCCATGTCGGCGAGCACGGATCGCTCGACGTCGTGCAATCCCGGGCGCCGCTCGTGCTGTCTGGAGCCGGGGTGCGCCGACTGGGCTACGTCGACGAGCACGCCCGGCTCGTCGACGTCGGACCGACGCTGGCCGCCCTGGCGGGGGTGCCCGACGAGCAGCTGTGCGACGGGTTCGGCGCCCCACTGGACGGGAGGGTTCTCGCGGCATACCTCGACGGCGCGGCGCCACGCGCGGTGGTCGGCGTGTTGTGGGACGGCGGGCACTGCGGCGAGGTCCTGCACCTGGCCGAGTCGGGGGAGTTGCCGGCGGTGGCGCGGCTCATCGAGCTCGGGGTGGCTCTGCGCGGCGGAGCGGTCGCGCAGTTCCCGAGCATCACCTTGACCAACCACACGTCGATCCTCACCGGCGTCGGCCCGGGTCGGCACGGCGTGCTCGGCAACGTCTACTACGACCGGGCGACCGGCGAACGCGTCGTGCCCAACGACGAGTCGACCTGGCACCGTTCGAGCGAATGGTTGCGGCCCGGGGTGCGCACGGTCTTCGAGATGGTCGCCGACACGCTCCCGTATGCCGGTCCGGCGCGCACCGCGTGCATCGACGAGGCCATCGACCGGGGCGCGGACTATTCGACGATGCAGCTCATCCGGGCCAGCGGCTCGACCACCGGTGCCGGCGGTCTGGGCGACCAGCTCCCGGACGCATCGACCTCGCCGTTCCTCGGCGATCCGCGGTGGCTGCAAGACGCGTACTTCCGGTGGGGCGTGTCGGTCGACGACCTCGGCGTGGCTCAGATGCGCGAGTTGTATGCCGGCGGGCTCGGCCACGCGCCCAGGCTGACCTGGTGGGCCAACGTCGTCACCGATGCCGGTCATCACGGCGGTGGGCCGCGTTCGGACATGGCGCGAGAGTCGTTGCGCCAGGCCGACGCCCGGCTCGGGACGTTCCTCGACGCGTTGACCCAGCGGGGCGAGCTCGACGAGGTGGCGTTCCTGCTGACTGCCGATCACGGGTTCGAGGGAGCGGTGCCGCCGGTGGAGGGCTCGTGGCGAGGTGCGCTGGAGTCGGTGGGCGTGCCGTACCGCGACGAGGGGCCGGGGTTCGTCTACATCCGGCCGTAGGGCCCTCGTTCCTGCACGAGTCCCGAGGGTAAGGAGACGGTGCCCCGACGCGACGTGCGCCGGAATCCTTGGCCACTCCCCGCGGCCTGATGGTCTGCGCCCCCTATCTATGGCCGCTCCCCGCGGCCTGATGGTTTGCGCCCCCTATCTATGGCCGCTCCCCGCGGCCTGATGGTTTGCGCCCCCTATCTATGGCCGCTCCCCGCGGCCTGATGATCTGCGGTCTCGGTGGCAGGCTGTCGGATAGGCTGACATCAGCCTGCGGCGCACGGCCCCTACTGCTGCGAATAGTGTTGCGGCGCAAAACGATTGACTGGTGGGGCGGGTGGGGCTTGAACCCACGACCGGCGGATTATGAGTCCGCTGCTCTGACCGGCTGAGCTACCGCCCCGGGGCGTCCGGCGGCGCCGACGGCACGGCATACCGACTGGGCTTGGACGTGAACGCGAGCCTACGCCGGCGTCTGGGTCGGCTCACAGTGTGCCCACGTCCCGCGGCCATCGCCCGCACAGCCTCGGCGTCGACGCTCGATTCTGTGATGGGCGCGAGGTGAGGAGCACGAGATGCGATGGAGCAGGGTCACGGTGGCCGGCGCGACCCTGGCGGCAGCCACGGGCCTTGGCGTAGGCGGGGCCGCGGTTGCCGCGGCCAAGGAAGACCCCTCGATGACTCAGGGTGCTGCTGCCGGCGCGGCGGCGGCCGAGGTCGTGCCGGAGGCCCCGGGCGGGGCATCAGCGGGGCGGGGATCGGCGAGGCCTTGTCAAGGTGTGCCCGATGGCCTGGGGACAGTGGGACGGTTGACCGGTGGGGTGTGGAAAACGTTGCGGGACAACGTATTCCGCCACGATTCGGCTTGACGTCGACGTCGCCGACTCTTACTCTGGACATATGTTCGAATCAGTGATGGCTCCGGAGGACTCGCCTCAACCCGGCGGATTCGACACCGCGTCCGACGCGCGGGAACACGCCGAAGGTGGGATCGAGCACGGCGGGTCCGGGCCGACGGGACCTTCCGATGCGGGGTTCGACGTGGCCGGTGTTGGCGTGGTGGGGCTGGATGGGGTCGTCGCGGAGTTGGCGGGGTTGGTGGAGTTGTTGTGGCGGGTCGATTCGGGGCAGTTGTCGGTGGTGTTGAGTGGGTTGGCGCGGGTGGGTGCGGCGGTGGATGCGGCGGCGGTGGCGGTGACTGCGGAGGCGCTCTCGCGTGGGGTGATCGAGGGGTCGCGTTCGGCGGGGGTGACGGCGTGGGTTCAGGCGGGGGCAGTGGGGTGGGATGTGGGGCACTGTCATGCGGTGGCGGCGGTGGCTCAGCTCGGGGTGACCCCGGGCAATGCGGTGGTGGCCGAGGCGGTCGCGGCCGGGTCGGTGAGCCTGCGGGGGGCGGTGGTGGCGGTGCGGGAAACGGACCGGGTGATGCCAGTGTTGCCGGGTGGGTTTGACCGGGGTGAGGTGTTGGGGCATTTCCTGACGTTGGGCCAGCAGGCGGGTGTGCGGGAGCAGCGGGCGTTGGCGCGGTGGCTGGTGGGCACCTATGCCGGGGACACTCTGGCGGGGCAGGTCATCGCGCAGCATGAGGTGGAGACGCTGTCGTGGCGGCCGGAGCCGTCCGGGATGTGGTCGTTCACGGGGGTGTTGGCCCCGGATCACGCGGTGGTGGTGGTTGCTGCCCTGGAGGGGTTTTCGGCGCCGGCGCCGAGCGTGGATCCGGTGACGGGTGTGGCTGTTCGGGATGCTCGGTGTGCCGGGAAGCGGCGTGCGGATGCGTTGGTGGAGGTGGTGGCTGCCGGGGCTGACCGGGCGGTGGGGGTGGGGGTGGCTCGTGGGGGTTCGGTGCGGTTGGTGGTGACGATGGGGTTGGCGGAGTTGACCGGGCGGTTGGGTGGGGTGGGTCGGACCGGGTCCGGGCAGTTCGTGGATGCCGGGTCGGTGCGACGGTTGGCCTGTGATGCCGATCTGGTGCCGGTGGTGCTCGGTGGGGGTAGTGAAGTGTTGGATGTGGGTCGGACCCACCGGTTGGCCACCGGGGCGATCCGCACGGCGGTGGCGTTGCGTGATGGTGGGTGCACGTTCCCGGGGTGTGATCGGCTGCCGGGGTGGTGTCGGGTGCACCATGTGCGGGCGTGGTGTGAGGGTGGGGTGACTTCGGTGGCCAATAGTGCCCTGTTGTGCGAACGGCACCACACGATCGTGCATCGGGACCAGTTGAGTGCCACGATCACCGCCCACGGGGTCACCTGGCACGAACCCACACCCTTGGCCGCCTAGCGACCAGTAGCGCGCGGGGGCCCGACAATCCGCCGGGTCCAACGGATGTCGTCCCCAGGGCGCGGTCCGCAGGTGCGGCTCGACGTGAGATCTCGCGCAGGGCGGGTCTGACTGGATCTGCCGGCAACGCCCTTCATGCGGGCGAACATTCGGCGCGCGCCAGTCCGGATTGTGGTGCTGGCGGGACGAATGAGGCACAATGAGCTTGACGTGGCGGGCGTGACCGGGTTGGGTGGCGTGCCCATGTCGTGGTCGGTCGCGTGGAGCGCCGTGCTTCGGTGCCCCTTGGCGGCCGGTGGACCGACGGTGAGCGACGGCGTTGGGGAAGACGTCCCTCGCACCACCAGGAGGTCCGGATGTCGTCCACCGCGTCACGGGTGACGACGCGCGGGGTCGTGTTCATCCACTCGACCCCGACCGCGTTGTGCCCGCACATCACGTGGGCACTGGAGGGCGCCCTCGGGCAGCCCGTCCGCCTGGACTGGACCATCCAACCGGCCGGCCCCCGCCTCGTTCGTGCCGAGCTGTCCTGGACCGGCGAGCCGGGAACCGGCTCGCGCCTCGCCAGCGCCCTGCGCGGCTGGGACAACGTCCGATACGAGATCACCGAAGAGCCCAGCACGGGAGTCGACGGGTCTCGCTGGTCGGCGACGCCGGCCCTCGGCATCCACCACGCCCGGACGTCGGCCAACGGCGACGCCGTGGTCCCCGAGGACCTTCTGCGCGAGACTCTCGCTGCCCATCGCAGCGACACGGCCTCGCTGACCGCCGCTATCGAGCGGTTGCTCGGCAGCGCCTGGGACCGCGAACTCGAGCCCTTCCGGTATGCCGGCGACGGCGCTCCCGTCCGGTGGCTCCACAAGGTCGGCTGACCCGACCCCCTCCAGGGACAGCGGTGCCCCGAGCCTTCGGGCCCGGGGCACCGCCGTCAGGGGACCAGGTGTTCAGACGCTACGAATCGCCAGGGCGACGTTGTGCCCACCGAAGCCGAAGGAGTTGTTCAGCGCGAGGATGTCTCCGTCCGGCAGGGGGCGATGCCCGCCGCGCACCACGTCGAGGTTGATCTCGGGGTCGAGGTTCTCGAGGTTCGTCGTGGCCGGCGCGAGGCGATCGCGCACCGACAGGATCGTCAGCACCGCTTCGAGCGCCCCGGCGGCACCGAGCAGGTGACCAGTCATCGACTTCGTCGCGCTCACCGGCATACCGTCGGCGTCCGCACCGAAGGCCCGCCGGATCGCATTCGCCTCGGCCACGTCCCCGACCGGGGTCGACGTCGCGTGCGCGTTGATGTGGACGACGTCTCGGGGGCTTGCCCCGGCCGCGGCCACCGCCTCCAGCATCGCTCGGGCGGCCCCGGCTCCCTCGGGCTCCGGAGCGGTCAGGTGGTGGGCGTCGGCTGACATCCCCACGGAGGCCAATTCTGCGTAGATCCGAGCCCCCCTGGCCCGCGCGTGCGCCTCGGACTCGAGGACGACCAGGGCGGCACCCTCGCCCAGGACGAAGCCGTCCCGCGCCGTGTCGTAAGGCCGCGAGGCGACCGTCGGGTCCTCGTTGCGAGTGGACAACGCCTGCATCGCGGCGAAGCCGGCAATTGGCATCGGGTGGATCGCCGCCTCGGTGCCACCTGCGACAACGACATCGGCTCGACCGCTGCGGATGAGCGAGATCGCGTATCCCATGCCTTCAGCGCCGGAGGCACAGGCGCTCACCGGGGTGTGCGCTCCGGCTCGTGCGCTCAGTTCCAGCGAGATCGCCGCGGCAGGACCGTTGGGCATCAGCATCGGCACGGCCAGTGGATAGACCCGCCTCGGCCCCTTCTCGCGCAACGTGTCCCACTGGGTGAGGAGGGTCCACACCCCTCCGATGCCCGACCCGCAGACGACGGCCAGCCGTTCGGGGTCCATGGTCGGCGCCCCGGCGTCGGCCCAAGCCTCGCGCGCTGCGACGAGCGCGTACTGCGAGGACGGGTCGAGCCGGCGGGTTTCGACCCGGGCGAGGACCCGGTCCGGCGGGGTGTGTATCGACGCGGCGAAGGTCACCGGAAGCTGATGTTCGGCCACCCACTCGGCCTCGATGGGCCGGGCTCCCGAACGCCCGGCGAGCACCGCAGCCCACGTGTCGGGCACGGTGCCCCCCAACGGGGTGGTGGCGCCCATACCCGTGACGACGACGCGCTGGTCGGACGAGGTCATCGAAACTCCTGGGGTTCCGCCGGCAAGCAGATCACTCCTGGGCGCCGGCGATGTACGTCACGGCGTCGCGGACGGTCTTGAGGATCTTCACGTCGTCGTCCGGGATACGCACCCCGAACTTCTCCTCGGCGTTAACGACGATCGTCATCATCGACAGGGAGTCGATGTCGAGGTCCTCGGTGAAGGACTTGTCCAGCTCGACGTCGGAGGTGTCGATGCCGGTCTCCTCGTTGATGATGTCGGCGAGGCCGTCGAGGATCTCCTGCTCGGTCTGTGCCATGTGTCCCTCTCCTTGAATGCGTAGTGGCGGCGAGCCGCCGACCACCGGTGACGCCCGAATGACCCGTCGGGCACGGGAGTCGATCACGGCAGGACGACGACCTGCCCGGCATACACGAGTCCCGCCCCGAAACCGATCTGCAGCGCGAGCCCACCCGAGGGGATCTGCCCCTCGCGCAGCATCCGCTCGGTGGCCAGGGGGATCGACGCGGAGGACGTGTTCGCCGTGTCGGCGATGTCGCGGGCAACCGGGATATCGGCCGGGAGCTTGAGTTGCTTGATCATCGCGTCGATGATCCGCTCGTTCGCCTGGTGGGGGATGAACGCGTCGAGGTCCTCGGCGCGGATGCCGGCTGCCTCCATCGCGGCTCGGGCCACGGGAGCCATGCTCCACACCGCCCACCGGAAGACCGACTGCCCCGCCATGGCGAAGGACGGGTGGCCGCCTCCCTCGTCGCGGATCTGGGTCCATGACCGGGTCTGCCGGATGGTTTCCCACTTCGAGCCGTCGGAGCCCCAGATGGTCTTGCCGATCCCGGGAACGTCTGAAGGGC
Organism: Dermatophilaceae bacterium; assembly: GCA_037045045.1. Lineage (GTDB taxonomy): Bacteria > Actinomycetota > Actinomycetes > Actinomycetales > Dermatophilaceae > Phosphoribacter. Next base: position 344,777 of record JBAOHL010000005.1, on the reverse strand, counting down.
CGACGATCGCTGCACCGGCCCCGTCCGCGAAGATGAACGCCGTCCCGCGGTCCTCGACGTCGGTGAAATCCGAGAGTTTCTCGACGCCGATGACGAGGACGAAGCGCGAGCTGCCGCCGCGGACCATGTCGTTTGCCAGGGCGATGCCGTGGCAGTAGCCCGCGCAGGCTGCCGAGATGTCGAATGCTGCGCACCGCAAGCCCAGTTGGTCGGCGATGATCGGCGCGGCACCGGGAGTCTGCAGGGGGTGGGTCACCGTCGCGACGAGGACGGCGTCGATCTGCTCGGCCTCGATGCCGGCCCGCTCGATGGCCTGTTCCGCGGCCCACACCGACATCGACGTGACACTCTCGTGGTCGGCTGCGATCCGCCGCTGTCGGATGCCGGAGCGTTCGCGGATCCACTCGTCGGTGGAGTCCAAGCGTTCGACGATCTCCGAGTTCGGCACGATCCGGTCCGGTCGGTAGCCGCCGACCCCCCAGATGCGGGCGTGGGCAGCACCGCCGACGTCGACGATGGTGCCGGTGCCCTTCGGGCTGGGCAGCTGGTCAGGCGTCTTGCTCATCGCGTCACTCCTGCCCTGAGGGGTGCTTCTCCGGCGCCCCGCGAACCGCGTCGAAAAGGTCGTCCAGGCGCAGGATCGGCTGGCCAGGAGCGACCTGGTCGCCGTCGGCGACCAGCCACTCCAACACGCGGCCCGCGTGCGCGGCGGTGACGTCGTGGACCCCCGTCGCCATCTGGACGTGAGCGAGGATCACGCCGGTGGCGATGTCGTCTCCGGGTCGGACGGCGCTTCGAGTGATCGTGCCGCTACCGGGGGCCACGACGAGGCGCCAGGTCGGGTCGGGACTCGGCGTCGTCGGCGGCGTCCCGTGTTCGAGGACCATCCGTTTCGCCGCGTCGAGATCGTCCGGGGTCTTGAGGGACAGGATCTCCACGCCCGGCATCCCGCGCTTGGCCAGTCCGGCGAGGGTGCCGGACGGGGGCATTTCGATGAACCCGGTGACGCCCAGCTCCACGAGGGTGCGCATGCACAAGTCCCACCGGACCGGGCGGCTCACCTGGCTGACGAGGCGCTCGAGGACCTCGCGCCCAACGCTCACCACGGCGCCGTCGGCGTTGCCGATCAGCGGAGTGTGGGCGTCCCGGCGGGTGATCGCCCGAGCGAAACCGCCGAGCCGAGCCTCGGCCGGTGTCATGTGCTCCGTGTGGAACGCGCCGGCCACCTGCAAGGGCATGACCCGCGCCTTCGCCGGCGGATCGGCCCGGAGGGCGGCGAGTTGGTCCAGGGTGCCAGCGGCCACGACCTGGCCGATCCCGTTGTGGTTGGCAATGGCCAGCCCGTGCCGCTCGACCGTAGCCGCCACCTCGTCGGGGTCACCGCCCAGGACGGCGCTCATTCCGGTCGCCGTCACGGCGCCGGCCGCGGCCATCGCGCTCCCGCGTTCGCGGACGAACACCATGGCCGCCTCGGCGGAAATCACGCCCGTGGCCGCGGCCGCGGTCACCTCGCCGACGGAGTGGCCCACGCCCGCGCCGACCCGGGCGAAGCCTTCGGCGGGATGGGGGAACAGCGCCAACAGGGTGGTGAGTCCGGCGCCGACGATGAGGGGCTGGGCGATCGCGGTGTCGCGGATGGTGGCGGCATCGGACGTCGTGCCGTGCGCCACGAGATCGATACCGGCCACCACGGAGAACCACTCGAGCCGGTCGCGGAAGGAGGGCAGATCCATCCAGGGCGAGAGGAATCCTGGGGACTGCGACCCCTGACCCGGGCAGGCGATGACGAGCACGGATCCACTCTCGCAGCTCCCCGTGACCGAATCGTGACATGGAATCCACGAAAGAACCCCGTCAAGCTTTGGAGGAATCCTCCAAAGCTTGAGCTTCGGCACCCGAAACCGGAAGGCCGCCACCGGCGCCGTCTGTCGGCTCTCGCCAACGCACCGGCTCGGGTCGCGCCAGCCGACCGAGCCCCAAGGCCATCCGCACGGCATACCCGTCGCGGGGAGCAGTGAGGTCGTACCCCGTGAGGTCGACGATCCGGCCGAGCCGATAGCGCACGGTATTGGGGTGGACGAAGAGCACCCGGGCCGTGGTCTCCAACACCCCGGTCTCCAGGAAGACGCGGGCCGTTTCGGCGAGCGTCGGGTGCTCCCGCAGCGGAGTGTCGATGCGGTCGACGAGCAAACGCCGGGCCCGCTCGTCGCCGACGAGGACCCGCTCGGGCAGCAGGTCGTCGGCGTGGACGGGTCGAGGCGCCTGCGACCAAGCGACGGCGGCGGCCAGCCCGCTCAGCGCCGCGCGAGCGGAGCGGCCGGCGGCGAACAGATGCGGAACGGTCGGCCCGACGACGATCGGCCCATCACCGAAGTCCGCCGCGAGCGCACGGACGACGGGCAACGGCGCGTCGATCCGGCCGAGGATGACGACGAGTCGGCTGCGCTGGACCGCAGCCAACGCTTCCCCGCCGTGGCTCCGTGCGTCACGTCGGATGGCTTCGACGGTGGATGCCGCTCTGCCAGAAGGCGTCCGGCCAGCCACCACGGTGACGTCGCCGATCGACCCCCAGCCCAACGCGGTGGCCCGAGAGCGCATCGAGTCGTCCGCTTCACCACGCAGGACGGCGTCCACGACGAGGTCCTCGAGGCGGGCATCCCAGGCCCCTCGCGACTCGGCGGCACGGGCGTACACCTGGGCCGCGGAGAAGGCGATCTCCCGCGAATATCGCAGCACCGCCTCGCGCAGCGCCGGTCCGTCGGTACGTCCACCGAGGGCACCAAGTTCGTCCTCGACGGCGTCGACGACCGCGCGGATGAGGTCGAGGGTCTGTTGCAGGGAAATCGAGGACGTGAGTTCCCGCGGGGCGGTGCCGAAGACGTTGGCGGTGACCTGCTGCTGGCCGGTGTCGTCCCGAAGCCACGAGACGAAGGCGGCGATGCCCGCTTGCGCCACCAGGCCGATCCAGGAACGGTCGTCGGCCGACAGGGTTCGCCACCACGGCAGGCTGGCCTCGACGCGGCGCAGCGCACCGGTGGTCATCGCCGCGGCCCGCGCCTCGATGAGCGCACGCGTCTGGGCGCTCGGGTGGCGGCGGGTAACGGTCATGACCGATCAGTGTATTTGTATGACATCCACAATGGATGCGGGTGCTGGTGACCCCTGCTCCTCCTCGGGTCACCGGCACCCGGTCCTGCGCTCAGTCGGTCCCCGCCTCCATGGCGGCCCGGTCCAGCGGCTGCGCGTCGTCCTCGCCGACCTCGGGGTTCGCGGCGATCGCCGGCGCTCCACCGGGCTCGAGCCGGCCGATGAGTTCGGCATGCCCGCCGGTCAGCTGGCCCTGCGCGGCATACAGCTCGAGCTTGGCCCGGGTGTCGGCGATGTCGAGGTTGCGCATGGTGAGCTGGCCGATCCGGTCGACCGGTCCGAACGCGGCATCCTCGGTGCGCTCCATCGACAGCTTGTCGGGGTGGTAGGAGAAGGCCGGGCCCCGGGTGTCGATGATCGAGTAATCGTCGCCGCGGCGCAGCCGCAGGGTGACTTCGCCGGTCACCGCGGCCGCCACCCAGCGCATGAGCGACTCGCGCAGCATGAGGGCCTGCGGGTCGAACCATCGGCCCTCGTAGAGCAGCCGACCCAGCCGCCGACCCTCGGTGTGGTAGTTCGCGATGGTGTCCTCGTTGTGGATCGCGCTGACCAGCCGCTCGTATGCCGCGAAGAGCAACGCCATGCCCGGGGCCTCGTAGATGCCGCGGCTCTTGGCCTCGATGATCCGGTTCTCGATCTGGTCGGCCATGCCCAGGCCGTGCCGGCCGCCGACGGCGTTGGCCTCGCGGACCAGCGCGACCGGCGAGTCGAAGCTCGCGCCGTTGATCGTCACCGGCGTGCCCTGGTGGAACCCGACGGTGACGTCCTCGGCGTCGATGCGCACGGCCGGGTCCCAGAACGCCACGCCCATGATCGGCTCGACGATCTCGACCGAGGTGTCGAGGTGTTCGAGCTGCTTGGCCTCGTGGGTGGCCCCCCAGATGTTCGCATCGGTCGAGTAGGCCTTCTCGACGCTGTCCCGGTACGGCAGCCCGTGCGCCGCCATCCACTGCGACATCTCGGTCCGGCCGCCGAGCTCGCCGACGAAGTCGGCGTCCAGCCACGGCTTGTAGATGCGCAGGTTGGGGTTGGCGATGAGGCCGTAGCGGTAGAACCGCTCGATGTCGTTGCCCTTGTACGTCGACCCGTCGCCCCAGATGTCGACCTCGTCGGCGCGCATCGCGCGCACGAGCAGCGTGCCGGTCACCGCCCGGCCCAGGGGTGTGGTGTTGAAGTACTGCCGGCCACCGGAGCGGATGTGGAAGGCCCCACAGGCCAGCGCCTGCAGGCCCTCGACGACGAGGGCCTCGGTGCAGTCGACGAGGCGGGCCAGCTCGGCGCCGTACTGCCCGGCGCGTCCCGGCACCGAAGCGATGTCCGGCTCGTCGTACTGACCGATGTCGGCGGTGTAGGTGCAGGGGACGGCGCCCTTGGCGCGCATCCACGCGACGGCGACCGAGGTGTCGAGACCGCCCGAGAAGGCGATGCCGACCCGCTCGCCGACCGGCAGGGAAGTGAGGACCTTGGACACGGCATACCAGCCTAGGGGGCCGGCCTCCGGGCGGCTGGCCCCGTCCGCCTCACGGTCACCCGCCGGCGGGTATGCCGCGCCCCCACGAGCTCACGCGTCCCCGCCGGAGTTGCCCGAGGCCCCGGCCCGCACGTCGAGCAGCTGGTACTTCTCGGCTGCCGTCGTCGCCACCGTGGGGTCGATCTCGCCGCGCGCGGCCAGCCGCTGCAGGGTGCGCACGGCGAGGGACGGGCCGTCGATGTGGAAGAAGCGACGAGCCGCCGCCCGGGTGTCGGCGAACCCGAACCCGTCGGCACCGAGCGAGGTGAAGTCGCCGCCCGGCACCCACTGCGCGATCTGGTCCTGGACTTGGCGCATGTAGTCGCTCGTCGCGAGGACCGGACCCGACGCGTCGGCGAGCTGGCTGGTGAGGAACGGGACGCGCCGTGGCTCCTCGGGGTGCAGGAAGTCGTGCTCGTCGCAGCTCATCGCGTCCCGGCGCAGCTCGGTCCACGAAGTCACCGACCACACGTCGGCGTCGACGCCCCAGTCGGCGGCGAGCAGGTCTTGCGCCTCCAGCGCCCAGCGCACTCCGACCCCGGAGGCGAGCAGCTGGGCCTTGGGTCCGGTGCCCGAGCCGCGTCGCAGCCGGTAGATGCCGCGGACGATGCCCTCGGCGTCGACGTCCGCCGGCTCGGCCGGTTGCGGGTACGGCTCGTTGTAGACGGTGAGGTAGTAGATGACGTTCTCGGGGGATTCGCCGTACATCCGGCGCAGCCCGTCGCGAACGATGTGGGCGATCTCGTACCCGTAGGCCGGGTCGTAGGTGACCACCGCCGGGTTGGTCGCCGCGAGCAGCGGCGAATGCCCGTCGGCGTGCTGAGTACCCTCGCCGGTGAGCGTCGTGCGCCCGGCGGTGGCCCCGATGAGGAACCCGCGGCACATCTGGTCGCCTGCGGCCCAGATCGAGTCGCCGGTGCGTTGGAACCCGAACATCGAGTAGAAGACGTAGATGGGGATCATGACTTCGCCATGTGTCGAGTACGACGACCCGACCGCCTGGAATGCCGCGACCGAGCCGGCCTCGTTGATCCCCATGTGCAGGATCTGGCCGTCGGGGGATTCGCGGTAGGTGAGCATGAGGTCGAGGTCGACCGGCGTGTAGTTCTGCCCGTGCGGGTTGTAGATCTTGCTCGTCGGGAAGAACGAGTCCATGCCGAAGGTCCGGGCCTCGTCGGGGATGATCGGCACGATCCGCTTGCCGAACTCCTTGTCTCGCATGAGGTCCTTGAGCAGCCGGACGAACGCCATCGTCGTCGCGACGTTCTGCTTGCCCGAGCCCTTCTTCGACTGCGTGTATGCCGTGTCGGGCGGCAACGAGATCGGTGCGTACGTGGCGCGCCGGCTCGGCACCGGCCCGCCGAGCTTGGCGCGCCGCTCGAGCATGTACCGCAGCGCCGGGTCGTCGTCGGCGGGTTTGTAGTACGGCGGGCGGTAGGGGTCGGCCTCGAGCTGCGCGTCGGTGATGGGGATATGCAGGGTGTCCCGGAACGCCTTGAGGTCATCGAGGGTGAGCTTCTTCATCTGGTGAGTCGCGTTGCGCCCGGCGAAGTGCGAGCCCAGCGACCAGCCCTTGATCGTCTTGACGAGGATGACCGTCGGCTGCCCGGTGTGCTTCATCGCCGCGTCGTAGGCGGCATACACCTTGCGGTAGTCGTGCCCGCCGCGCTTGAGCTTCCACCAGATGTCCTCGTCGGTCCAGTGCTCGACGAGCGCGCGCGCGCGTGGGTCGCGCCAGAAGAAGTGCTCGCGGACGTACTTGCCGTCGTTGGCCCGGAAGGTCTGGTAGTCCCCGTCGACGGTGTTGTTCATGATGTTGACGAGGGCCCCGTCGCGGTCACCGGCGAGCAGGGTGTCCCAGCCACGGCCCCAGATCACCTTGATGACGTTCCAGCCGGCGCCGCGGAAGAACGCCTCCAGCTCTTGGATGATGTGGCCGTTGCCGCGCACCGGCCCGTCGAGGCGCTGCAGGTTGCAGTTGACGACGAAGGTGAGGTTGTCCAGCTCCTCGTTCGCGGCGTGCTGGAGGAACCCGCGCGACTCGGGCTCGTCCATCTCGCCGTCGCCGAGGAAGGCCCAGACGCGCTGGTCGCTGGTGTTCTTGATGCCCCGGTTGTGCAGGTAGCGGTTGAACTGTGCTTGGTAGATCGCGTCCATGGGGCCCAGCCCCATCGACACCGTGGGGAACTGCCAGAAGGTCGGCATCATCCGGGGGTGCGGGTAGGACGGCAGGGCCCGGACGCGCCCGTCCACGACGTGGCTGTGCTCTTGGCGGAATCCGTCGAGGTCGGTCTCGTCGAGGGTGCCCTCGAGGAACGCCCGGGCGTACATGCCCGGCGCCGCGTGTCCCTGGAAGAACACCTGGTCGCCACCGCCGGTGTGGTCGGGGCCGCGGAAGAAGTGGTTGAGCCCGACCTCGTAGAGCGTCGCCGCCGAGGCGTAGGTCGAGATGTGCCCGCCGACGCCGACGCCGGGGCGTTGGGCGCGGTGGACCATGATCGCGGCGTTCCACCGGATCCACCGCCGGTAGGCCTTCTCCATCGTCTCGTCGCCGGGGAACCACGGTTCTTGTTCGGGCCCGATGGTGTTGATGTAGTCCGTCGTCGTCAACGACGGGACCCCGACGTTCTGCTGGCGGGCGCGCTCCAACAGGCGCAACATGAGGTACCGCGCCCGGTTGCGGCCCTGATGGCCGACCATCGCATCGAAGGACTCCAGCCACTCCTGGGTCTCGTCCGGGTCGGTGTCGACCAATTGGGTGGGCAGTCCGTTGAGGACCGGACCGGTGCTGCGGATGGACACGGGGCTGTCCCTTCTCGGTGGCGGACAGCTCATCCTGCACCCGAGGCGGGTCGCCGACCTAACACCGAAAGGGATCCGTCGGGACGGAACCGGCGCCGTATGCCGCGCCGGAGCGTCATCGGCGTCGCGCGGCAATCGGCGGTAATCGAAGGGCGAGCACCCCTCCCCAGCGGGCGCGGTGTTTGCCAGACTTGGGCCCGTGGCCCCATGGCCACGCGAGTGGTCAGGAGGGCATCGAAGTGGCTGGCACGGCCGACGTCGCGGCGTTGGGCGCTGCGCTCGCCAAGCTCGGGTTCGCACCCGGGCAGGTGGTGCAGGAACTGGGGTGGGACGAGGACGCCGACGACGCCGTTCGCTTCGGCGTCGAGGATCTCACCGGGACCGACCTGGAGGACGAGAGTTACGCCGACGGCGCGGACGCCGCACTCATCTGGTATCGCGATGGCGACGACGACCTCGTCGACACCCTCGTCGACGCGCTGACCGATCTCGTCGGCGGGGGCTTCCTCGTGTTGGCCACGCCCCGCGCCGGGCGCACCGGTCACGTCGAGGCCAGCGACGTCGAGGACGCCGCACTGAGCGCCGGGCTGCACCCGGCGGGCGCAGCGAACGTCTCGGCGACGTGGACGACCACGCGTCTGGTCGCTCCGCGCTCCGGGCGGCGCTGACCGGCATACCGGCGCTGACCGGCATACCGGCGCTGACCGGCATACCGGCGCTGGGCCTGCCGCCGATCCATCGGCTGGCACACTGTCGTCCATGCCCACCGGACCAGCCGTGCCCGCCGTCGGATCGCTCGCACCCGACTTCACGCTGCCCGACCAGCACGGCGCACCGGTGGCGCTGTCGGGACTGCGCGGGTCCAACGTCGCGCTCGTGTTCTACCCGTTCGCCTTCTCGGGCATCTGCACCGGCGAACTGCGCGAGATCCGTGACAGCCTCGAGGACTTCCAGCACGAGGGCATCCAGGTGCTGACGATCTCCTGCGACGCGACCCACTCCCTGGCGGCCTGGGCCGACGCCGAGGGGTACTTCTTCCCCCTGCTGTCGGACTTCTGGCCGCACGGGCAGGTGGCCCAGGACTACGGCGTCTTCGTGACGGACAAGGGATTCGCCACCCGCGGGACGTTCCTCGTCGACGCCGAGGGCGTGGTGCGGTGGTCGGCGGTCAACCCACCGGGCCACGCGCGCGACTTCGCCGACTACCGCCGCGAGCTGGCGAAACTGCGGTGATCGCACCGCGCCAGGGCCGCCACAGTGCTCCGGCCGGCTCGCCCCGTCGTCCCCGTCCGCCGACCCGATGGCGACCTGATATCGACGTCGTGGCGACCTGACACAATGAACGCCGCGTGCCGGCCCAGGGCAGGCGCGCTCGGGCCTGTAGCTCAGTTGGTCAGAGCACCGCGCTTACACCGCGGGTGTCGTCGGTTCGAACCCGGCCGGGCCCACGTGCCACCCCGTCTGCGCAGCGTCGTCGAGGCGATCGAGAGTCTCTACCCGCCCTCGACCGCCATGTCGTGGGACCGCGTCGGCCTCGTCACCGGGGACCTCGACCAGCCGGTGCGACTCGTCCACTTCGCCGTCGACCCGACGATCGCCGTCATCGAGGAGGCGGTCGACGCGGGGGCCGACCTGCTCCTCACGCACCACCCGTTGCTGCTTCGCGGCGTCCACTCCGTCGCGACGACGAGCGCGAAAGGGTATGCCGTGACCCGCGCCGTCGTCGGGGACCTCGCGGTGTACTGCGCCCACACCAACGCCGACGTCGCCGACCCGGGCGTCTGTGACGCGTTGGCCGAGGTCTGCGGGCTCGGCCCGACCGCGCCGCTCACGCTGGACGAGGGCCGCGCCGTCGGGCGAGTCGGGCAGCTTCCCGAACCGATCTCGTTGCGGGGCTTTGCCGAACGTCTCGCGCAGGGCTTGCCCGGCACGGCGGGCGGGATTCGGGTCAGCGGCGACCTGGACACGCCGGTCCGCACGGTCGCGGTGTTGGGGGGCGCCGGGGACGACCTGTTCGCCGCGGTTCGGGCCGCCGGCGCGGACGTCTATGTCACCGCCGACCTACGCCATCACCCGGCCTCCGAAGCGCGCGAAGAGTCCCGCGGCGGCCCGCCGTACCTCGTCGACGCCGGGCATTGGGCCAGCGAGTGGCCGTGGTTGCGCAACGCCCGAGACCGGCTGCTCGCGCAGCTGGACACGGCCGGCCACGACGCCGGTAGCGTGGACACCTGGATCTCGACCCTGCGCACCGACCCCTGGGACCTCGTCGTCGGTGCCAACGCGCCCGGAGGTGCCCCCTGATAGCCGACCCGACCCGCCAGGCCCGGCTCATCGAGGTCCAAACCCTGGACACCCGGCTGGACCAGATCGAGCACGCCCGGGCCACCCTCGCGCAACACCGGCAGCTGGCCGAGCTGACGGCCCAATCCGACACTCTGGACACCGACCTCGCTCTGGCCCGTACGGCCCTCTCGGACGTCGAACGCGAGGTCGCCAAGGCCGAGGCCGACGTCCAACTCGTCCGCGATCGGGCCGCACGCGACCAGGCCCGGCTCGACGCGGGCACGGGCACGGCCAAGGACCTGCAGGCGATCCAGCACGAACTCGTCTCGCTGGCCCGCCGGCAGGGGGAGTTGGAGGACCTCGAACTGGAGGTCATGGAGCGGGCCGAGACCCTCGAGGCGCGAGTCGGCGCGCTCGCCGCCGAGCGCAGCCACCTCGATGATCAGCTCCTCGACGTCACCGCCAGCCGCGACGCGGCGGTCGCGACCTTCGGACAGGAGGAGGCCTCGGTGCGCGAGACGCGCGCTCGCCTGGCGCCCGAGGTCGGCGAGGACCTGCTCGCGCTCTACGCGAAGATCCGCACGTCGGCCGGCGGCGTCGGAGCCGCGGAGCTTCGCCAACGTCGCTGCGGCGGGTGCCAACTCGAACTCAACCAGGTCGACCTCGCCCGGATCAAGGCGGCACCGCCCGACGAGGTTCTGCGCTGCGAGGAGTGTCGGCGCGTGCTCGTGCGGACCGCCGAGTCGGGGCTGTGAGCCATGGTCGTCGGCTCGTCGTCGAAGCCGACGGCGGCTCCCGCGGCAACCCCGGGGTGGCCGGCTACGGCGCTCTCGTCCGAGACGCCGAGAGCGGTGCGGTGGTGCTCGAACTGGCCCGGCCCCTTGGGCAGGCGAGCAACAACGTGGCGGAATACTCCGGTCTGATCGCCGGGCTCGAGGGGGCGCTCCGGATCGAGCCGGCCGCCGACGTGGAGGTCCGGATGGACTCCAAACTCGTCGTCGAACAGATGAGTGGCCGGTGGAAGATCAAGCACGAGGACATGCGCCGTCTGGCTCTCGACGCCCGTGCGGTATGCCGCCGGATCGAGGCGGCCGGTGGCCGGGTGCGCTTCGTCTGGGTCCCACGGGAGAAGAACAAGGCCGCGGACGCGTTGTCCAACGACGCCATGGACGGACGGACCATCGACCGGATGCCGACGGCGAGCGCCCCGCCCGGGCACGCGATGGTTGCCTCCGAGCAGCCCCCGCAGGAGCGGGCGACGCAGGCCCCCGACTTGGCGGACCGGACACCGACTGCTCCCACCGCGGCGGACCGGACACCGACTGTCCCCACCGCGGCGGACCGGACACCGACTGTCCCCACCGCGGCGGACCGGACACCGACTGCTCCCACCGCGGCGGACCGGATCGCCCAGATGGACTCCGGTCGACCGGCCTCGATGAGCCCGCCCGCCCGGCTCGTGCTCGTCCGGCACGGCGTCACCGACAACACCGTGTCAGGCATCCTCGACGGACGCGGCGGCAGCGACCCGCCACTCAACGCCCTCGGCCAGGTCCAGGCCCGGGCGGCCGCGCAGGCCGTCGCCGACCTGGTCGGCGACGAACCGGCGCGGCTCGTCACGTCCTCGCTACGACGGGTCGCGCAGACCGGTGCGCAGATCGCCGAGGCGCTTGACGTGGTGCCCCACGTCGACCCCGACTGGGACGAGCGGGCCTTCGGGCAATGGGACGGGCTGACCCTGGCCGAGATCGGGACGCGTCACCCGGCCCGGCTGGCCCGGATGCGCGCCGACCCGGCATACGGGCCGCCTGGCGGGGAGTCGCGCGATGCCGTCCGCCACCGCGTCCTCGCGGCCTTGGGTCGAGCTCTCGAGCCCGGGGGGACCGTCGTCGTGGTGACCAGCCGCGTGCCGATCCTCGTCGTCCTGGCCGATGTCCTCGGCAGCGCGGCCGAACGGTTCTGGGCCCCGGCGACCGAGCCGGCTTCGCTCACCTGCGTCGAACTGTGGTCCGACGGTCCGGTGTCGGTGCCCTTCGTCAATCGCACGGCGCACCTCGACGGCCTGTCCGGCTAAGCCGTCGAACCCCGATGTCCTAGGGTGGCCGGGTGCCGACGAGCGTGATCAGCTACCGGCGGGACGGGCCCGCTATCGCCGCCGCCGGGTCGGTCGGCGCGACGGCGGTGGCGACCGGATCCGGCGCCCTGCAGCGGAGGTTCGACGCGATCAGGACGCAGCTCGGGGTGCCCGACGCCTTCCCCGCCGACGTCCTCGCCGAAGCCGCTGCCGCAGCCGCCGCCGTCACCCGGGCGAGCCGTGACGAGACGGCCGCCCCCTTCTGCACCCTCGATCCGGTCGGGTCGATGGACCTCGACCAGGCCATGCTGCTCGAACGCGCCGGGGACGGCTACCGCGTCCGGTACGCCATCGCCGACGTCCCCGCGTTCGTGCGCCCCGGCGGCGCGGTCGACGCCGAGGCTCGGCGGCGAGGCCAGACGGTGTACCTGCCCGATCGGCGCGCCCCGCTGCACCCGCCGCAGCTCAGCGAGGCGGCGGCGAGCCTGCTGCCCGGCCAAGTCCGACCGGCCTACGTCTGGGACCTCGTGCTGGACGCCTCCGGGCAGGTCACCTCGACCGACGTCTACCTCGCCATGGTCCGCAGCCACGACCGATTGGACTACGAAGCGGCCCAACAGTCCCTCGACGCCGGGACGAACGACGAGCGGTTCGTCCTGCTTGGCGAAATCGGCCGGGCGCGGATCGCCCTGGAACGATCGCGCGGTGGCGCCTCGCTACCGATGCCCGAACAACAGGTGCACGAGGATCCCGCGGGCGGCTACGTCACGGCCTTCCGGCCGCCGCTGGCCACCGAGGACTGGAACGCTCAGATCTCGCTGATGACCGGCATGGCCGCCGCCGAGCTCATGCTGCGGGCCGGCGTCGGCATCCTGCGGACCATGCCGGCCCCGGACCCCGGCGCGATCCAGCGGTTCCGTCGGCAGGCCCGGGCGCTGGGGGTGCCCTGGCCCGACGGGCAGCGGTACGGGGACTTCCTGCGATCCCTGGACCGCACGGACCGCCGCCACCTCGCCCTCATCCACGAGGCCACCGCCCTCTTCCGAGGTGCCGGGTACACCCCGTTCGACGGTGCCGCACCGGCCCAGCGCCAGCACGCGGCCGTCGCGGCACCGTACGCCCACGTCACCGCGCCGCTGCGCCGGCTCGTCGACCGGTTCGGGCTGGTCGTCTGCGAGGCGGTGTGCTCGGGCGCCGAGGTCCCGGACTGGGCGAGGTCCGCGCTGCCGAGCCTTCCGCAGATCATGGCCGAATCCGACCACCGGGCGAACGCGGTCGACCGGGCGTGCACCGACGCGGTCGAAGCGGCGGCCCTGTCCCGACACGTCGGGGCGACCCTGTCGGGAACGGTCGTCGACGTCAACCACAAGGGCACTCCCGTGGTTCAACTCGCGGAGCCCGCGGTGCTGGCTGCGGCCGAAGGCTCGGCGCGTCCGGGCGACCAGGTCGAGGTCGTCGTCGTCGGTGCGGACGTCGAGGCAGGGACGAGTTCGCTGCGCCTCGTCCCGTCGAGCACTCAGCGGTAGCGCCGGGCCGTCGCGAGGGTCTGCGCCGCATACCCGGAGCCGAAGAGCAGCGCGTGCACCGCGAGGGCGTGGAGTTGGTGCAGCCCGACTCGTTCGTGCCAGCCGTCGGCCAAGGGCGACACCGACTGGTATGCCGCGAGGATGGCGGGCAGGTGCGGTGCCCCGAACAGGGCGAGCATGGCCAGGTCGTACTCGCGGTGCCCGCCGTGGGCCGAAGGGTCGATGAGGGTCGCTCCCTCGGCGGTCCACAGGACGTTGCCGGACCACAGGTCCCCGTGGATGCGCGAGGGCGGGTCGCCGTCGTCGAAGCGGCCGTCCGCGCACCGCTGCGCCACGTCGTCGAGCACCGCGGCATCTTGCGCCGAGAACACACCGGCGTCGCGGCATACCTGCGTGATCGGGGCGAGTCGCTCCTGTGCCCAGAACGCGCTCCACTGCCGATGCGGGTGCAGCGCGAGGGGCAGCGGGTCGGACAGCGGGCCGAAGAACCCGTCGCCGGCCCAGCCCGGTGGCGGGCTGCCGTATGCCGGTGCGCCGGCCAGGTGCGTGCGGGCCAGGGCGACGCCGAAGCGCTCGGCCGCGTCACGGGTCGGTCCGGTCGGGGTGAGACGGGCCAGGTCGAGGTGGTCCGCGCCGACGCCGACCACCGGCACGACCGACGCGCCGTCGCCGGCCTCGGCGAGCCAGCGCAATCCGGCGGCCTCCCACGCGAAGTACCCCTGGGGCGCGCGGGTCGAGGCCTTCCGGAACACCGGCATGCGCCCGAGCCTACGAGCCCTCACGCACCGAAGCCGACCGGAGCTCGTTAGGGCTCGACGGTGACCTTGATCGCCGATCCGGCCTGCACGACGGCAAAGGCGTCGAGCACGTCGTCCAGCTTGATCCGTGCGGTGATGAGGTCCTTGACCGGAACCTGCCCGGTCGAGATGTAGTCCAGGGCCCGACGGTTGTGCTCCGGGGCCGAGCCGTTGGCGCCGTGGATATGCAGCTGGCGATAGTGGACCAGGTTGGAGTCGCAGGTGATCGTCGGGTTGGTCTTGGGCAGCCCGCCGAAGAACGAGATCCGGCCGTTGCGCGCGGCCATCGCGATGGCCTGCTCCTGGGTGACGTTGGCCGCCGTCGCGGTGATGACGACATCGGCTCCGCGTCCGCCGGTCAGTGCCATGACCTGTTCGACCACGTCGACCGTCGACCCGTCGATGACCGCGTCGGGGTGCACGGCGTCGGCGGACAGCTTGAGGCGTTCGGCGTTGACGTCGACGAGGTAGACCGGGCCGCACTGGTGGACGCCGCGGGCGATCCGGATGTGCATGCACCCGATCGGCCCGGCCCCGAAGACGACGACGGTGTCGCCCGGCTCGATCCCGAGCAGTTCCTGGGCGTTGATCGCGCAGGCCATCGGCTCGGCGGCCGAGGCCTCGTCATAGCCGACGTTGTCCGGGATGCGGTTGAGCCCGTCGACCTTGAGCACCTCGCGGGGCACGATCATGTATTCCGCGAAGCCCCCCTCGTATTGATAGCCCACCGAGGTCTGGTTCTGGCAGACCGCCATCCAGCCCTTGCGGCACTCGTAGCACTCGCCACACGGCACGGCGGCGATGACCTGGGCACGGTCGCCGACCTGCCAACCGGTGACGCCGTCGCCCACGTCGACGACCTCGCCGGCGATCTCGTGGCCGATGGTCCGCGGCGGGGTGAGGTTCTGATGGCCGTTGTGCAGGATCTTCACGTCGGTCCCGCAGGTGGAGCAGTTGCGGATCCGGAGCTTGACCTCGCCCGGGCCACAGACCGGCTCGGGGATGTCCTCGAGCCGCACGTCCTCGGGTGCGTAAAACCTCAGGGCCTTCATTCGGGTCTCCTCACGGGCCGTACATCAGGGGTTGTCGACGGATCCGGCCCAGGCCGACCGACGGATCGAACAGGTACTCCGGTGACAGGCCGGGCGGGTCGGTGGCTCGAGGCCGAGAGAGGGCCGCGAGGCTTCGAACGACTCGGGCACGATCGGAAGCCAGTTTCTGCCTGTTTGATGGACCAACCTTGCCACAAGCCCTTGACTCGGTCAAGATCAGGCAGATATAAATGGAATCTCACATTCATAGGTGTGATGTGGGCCACGTTCCGGTCCACCATCCGGTGGGCCAGGTCGAAAGGATGGCGATGGCGATGACATCGACTGCGGCGGAGGGCACGTCGGCGACAGGACAGCGCACCTCGGCGCGCGTGCACGTGCAGAAATTTGGGACGTTCCTGTCCAACATGGTGATGCCGAACATCGGCGCGTTCATCGCCTGGGGACTCATCACGGCCCTGTTCATCAAGAGCGGATGGCTCAACCTCGGAGGTAACGGCGGCCTCGCCGGCGACAGCTGGGTCGCTCACATCGGCGGCTGGGGGACGTACGAAGGCAAGGGCATCGTCGGCCCGATGATCAACTACTTGTTGCCGATCCTCATCGGGTACACCGGCGGCAAGATCGTCTACGACGTCCGGGGCGGTGTCGTCGGGGCCATCGCGACGATGGGTGTCATCGCGGGCACCGACATCCCGATGTTCATGGGTGCGATGATCATGGGCCCGCTGGGCGGGGCGACGATCAAGCTCATCGACGGTCTCTGGGACGGCAAGATCAAGCCCGGGTTCGAGATGCTCGTCAACAACTTCTCCGCCGGCATCTGGGGCATGATTCTCGCCGTCGTCGGCTTCTTCGGGATGGGCCCTGTCGTCGCGGCCTTCAGCAGGGTCGCCGGCAACGTCGTCGACACGCTCGTCTCGAACGGCCTATTGCCCCTGACGTCGCTGTTGATCGAACCGGCCAAGGTGCTCTTCCTCAACAACGCCATCAACCACGGCGTGCTCACCCCGCTGGGGACGAGCCAATTGGCAACCAACGGCAAGTCGATCCTGTTCCTGCTCGAAGCCAACCCTGGTCCGGGCCTGGGGCTACTGCTGGCCTACATGATGTTCGGCAAGGGCGTCGCTCGCGCCTCGGCTCCCGGCGCGGCTCTCATCCACTTCGTCGGTGGTATCCACGAGATCTATTTCCCGTACGTCCTCATGAAGCCCAAGCTCATCGCGGCGACGATCCTCGGCGGCATGACCGGCGTCTTCACGAACGTCCTGTTCGGTTCGGGCCTACGCGCACCGGCCGCTCCCGGCTCGATCCTCGCGGTGCTGGCCCAGACGGCCAACGACAGCTACATCGGCGTGATCCTCTCGGTGGTGCTCGCCGCCACGGTGAGTTTCCTCGTCGCCGGTTTCCTGTTGCGGACCGACCGCTCTGACGAGGGCGAGGACCTGGCGGCCGCGACGGCCTCGATGGAGCAGATGAAGGGCAAGACGTCGGTTGCTTCGGCGGCGCTCGTCGGCGCGGGATCCCGGAGCGCCGGTGCCGAGCACACCGGACCGATCCACCGGATCGTCTTCGCCTGCGACGCGGGGATGGGTTCCTCGGCCATGGGCGCCAGCGGTCCTGCGGCGCAAGATCCAGGCTGCCGGGTTCTCCGACGTCACGGTCGTCAACAAGGCGATCGCCAACCTCACCGATGACGTCGACCTTGTCGTCACGCATCAGGACCTCACCGAACGAGCGCGTCAGCGCACCGGGTCAGCCGTGCACGTGTCCGTCGACAACTTCATGGGCAGCCCGCGCTACGACGAGATCGTCGAGCTTCTCGGGCAGACCAATGCGGGGCGACCGGCCGACTCGGCGCACATCGCGCCGGCCGAGTCCCAGGCCCGTGTCGCGGGTGCGGCCGCCGGGGCGGCGAGTGCGGTCGCTGTCGATGAACCCAGGAACGCTCCGGCTGGCAACGGCGTCCTGGCGGCGGACGCCGTGGTGCTCGCAGGGACTGCCCGGACCCGGGATGACGCGATCACCGAGGCGGGCCAGCTGCTCGTCGGTGTCGGGGCCGTGGACGAGTCATATATCGCCTCGATGCACGAGCGTGAGCTGTCGGTGTCGACGTACATGGGCAACCTGCTGGCCATCCCGCACGGCACGAACGAGGCCAAGGCCTCGATCCGCCGCACGGCCATGTCGTTCGTCCGCTATCCCGACCAGCATCGAGTGGAACGGCAAGCCCACCGAATTCGTCGTCGGCATCGCCGGCGCGGGGGACGATCACCTCACCCTGCTGTCCAAGCTCGCCAAGGTCTTCCTCGATCCCGCTGACGTCGAGGCGTTGCGCGGGGCGAAGACCGCTCAGGACGTCCTGGCCATCCTCGACGGAGTCCGTGCCTAGGCGCCGCTCACCCAGTCGCAACGCGGTCGGTGTGCACCATCGGCCGCGTTGCGGTGTGCCCGGGTGCAGTGGGACGGCGGGCACCCTCCCGGTAGCCGCCGCGCGGGTATCCAGCTAGTTGGGTGGGGTCCGGGCAGGCCGATCTGCCATGTCGCACCGGAACCGCCACAGCGTGACCGGGTGCATCGGAGGTTTCGCGCCCGACCGGACGGGCGGCATACTGGAGCCGGACGAGTCGGTCAGGCGGTCGCGTCGTCCGGCGTGAGCCGGGCGCCGAGGAACGTCCGGGCTCCGCAGGGCAGGGTGGTGGCTAACGGCCACCCGGAGCGATCCGCGGGACAGTGCCACAGAGAACAGACCGCCGTCGGTCGGCTCGCCGGCCAGCGGCAAGGGTGAAACGGTGGTGTAAGAGACCACCAGCGGCGTGGGCGACCACGTCGGCTCGGCAAACCCCACCCGGAGCAAGCTCGCACAGCAGACGTTCGAGGGCGGCCCGCCCGAGCCTGCGGGTAGAGCGCTAGAGCCGGTCAGCAATGGCCGGCGGAGATGGATGACCGCCACCTCGGCGTCGGAAACGGCGTCGGGGGACAGAACCCGGCGTATCGACCGACTCGTCCACCCGGGCGGCGCCCTCACCACCGAGCGGGCCGACCAGGGCGGCATGCCGGTCCGGCGACTAGAGTCCGCACGTGAGCGCCGCGCCGCCGGCGGTCGGCGACGACCGGCTCTGGACGCCCTCGTTCGTCGCCCTGAGCCTGGCCAACCTCTGCGTAAGCTTCACCTTCTACGTCCTCGTGGCGACCCTCGCCGGGTATGCCGTGAACGCGTACTCGGCGGGTCAGGCCCAGGCCGGGCTGGTCAGCTCGATCTTCTTCATCGGGGCGATGCTGGCCCGGCTCGTCGCGGGTCGGGTGCTCACGGCATACGGCGCCCGGCGCGTCGTCGTCTGGTCGCTCGTCGCGCTCGGGCTCACGTGTGTGGCCTACCTGTTCCCGAGCACGATGGCGAGCATGCTGGCCGTCCGCACGCTCCACGGGATCGCCTACGGCTTCGCCGCGACCGCCCTGGCAAGCGCGGTCATGGCCGACGTGCCGGGCGCTCGCCGGGGGGAGGGATCCGGATGGTTCACGACGGGGATGGCGGTGGCGACCGGGGCGGCCCCGTTCGTCGGGATGACCCTGGCCCGCGGGCCCGGCGGCCAGCAGTCGGTATTCCTCGTCACCATCCTCGCCTGCCTCGTCGCCCTGGGGGCGGCGCTCGGCGTCGTCCGGTCCATCCCGGCCGTGGTGCAGGCCGAACCGGGACGCGATGGCCTCCCGGCGGGCCGTGAACCGAGCGCCGGCAGGGTGCTCGCCGGCCTCGTCGACCGCAGGGCGTTGCCGATCGGCGCGGTCGTCGGTCTGTGTGCCTTCCCGTTCGCCGCGATCCTCGCCTTCCTCGCCTCGCACGCCGAACACTCCGGCCTGCAGGGCCCGGCCAGCACGTACTTCCTCGTCTACGCGGCCGTCATCCTCGTCAGTCGCCCGGCCGCCGGTGTCGCGCAGGATCGGCTGGGCGACGTTGCCGTCGTGGTCCCGGTGATTTCGTCGCTGGTGCTCGGCTCGGTGGTCACCGCTCTGGCCACGACGCCGCTCGCCCTGCTGTGCGGCGCCGCCCTGCTCGGTCTCGGCTACGGGACGCTGACGTCGGTCGGCCAAGCGATCGCGGTGGCCGCGGTGGGTCGCGAACACATCGGGCTTGGGGTGTCGAGCTACTTCCTGCTCGTCGAGGTCGGCACGGGGCTCGGACCGGTCCTGCTCGGCTCGCTCGTCGACCCGCTCGGGTATGCCGGCATGTTCGTCGCCGCAGCGGGCTTCGCCGTGCTCGGCCTCCTCCTCTACTTGACGCTCGCCCGGCCGGTGGTTCGGCGCCGGTGACCGAGCGCAGGCCTACTCAGCGCCGGTGCGCGAGCGCAGGCCGACTCAGCGCCGGTGCGCGAGGTAGTAGCCGATGAGTCCTTGGGTCGAGCCGTCCTGGGTCGCCAAGGCCGCAGCGTCGCCGGCGACCGCCGGTTCGAGCGCCTTGGCCAGTTGCTTGCCCAGCTCCACGCCCCACTGGTCGAACGAGTCGATGCCCCAGACGATGCCTTGGGTGAACGTGATGTGCTCGTAGAGCGCGACGAGCTGACCGACCACCGACGGGGTGAGCGCCGGAGCCATGATCGAGGTCGTCGGACGGTTGCCGGCGAAGACCCGGGCCGGGATGATCGCCTCCGCGGTGCCCTCGGCGCGGACCTCGTCGGCGGTCTTGCCGAACGCGAGGGCGGCGGTCTGGGCGAAGAAGTTCGCGAGGAACAGGCCGTGGACGTCGGCCTCGCCGTCGCGCAACGGGTGCGCCGGGTTGGCCACGGCGATGAAATCGGCCGGGATGAGCTGGGTGCCCTGGTGGATGAGCTGGTAGAACGCGTGCTGCCCGTTCGTGCCGGGCTCGCCCCAGAACACCTCTCCGGTGGCCGTCGTCACCGGGGTGCCGTCCCAGCGGACCGACTTGCCGTTGGACTCCATCGTCAGTTGCTGCAGGTAGGCCGGGAAGCGGTGCAGGTCCTGCGCGTAGGGCAGCACTGCGTGGGTCCGAGCGTCGAGGAAGTTGACGTACCAGACGTTGAGCAGCCCCATGAGTGCCGGGACGTTGTTCGCCAGGGGAGCGGTGCGGAAGTGCTCGTCGATGGCGTGGAACCCGCCGAGCAGCTCGGCGAACCGCTCGGGCCCGATGGCGACGACGACCGACGTGCCGATCGCCGAGTCGACCGAGTAGCGCCCGCCGACCCAGTCCCAGAACCCGAACGCGTTCGCCGGGTCGATGCCGAAGGCAGCGACTTTGTCCAGCGCCGTGGACACCGCGACGAAGTGCTTGGCCACCGCCTGCGCCCGGGCAGCCTCGGAGCCGTCGATGGCGCCCTGGGCGGTGAGGGCGTCGAGCAGCCAGGACCGGGCCAGCCGGGCGTTGGTCAGCGTCTCCAGCGTCGTGAACGTCTTCGACGCGACGATGACGAGCGTCGTCTCGGGGTCGAGGTCGGCAGTCTTCTCGGCGATGTCCGCGGGGTCGATGTTCGACACGAACCGACAGGTCAGGCCTTGCTGCACATAGGGTTTGAGCGCCTCGTAGATCATCACCGGGCCGAGGTCCGACCCGCCGATGCCGATGTTGACCACCGTCTCGATCCGCTTGCCGGTCACCCCGACCCAATCGCCCGAACGCACCCGCTCGGCGAACGCATAAACCTTGGCGAGCACCTCGTGGACGTCGTGGTCGACATCCTGCCCGTCGACGACGAGGGCCTGGCCCTGCGGTCGGCGCAGCGCGGTGTGCAGGACCGAGCGGCCCTCGGTGACGTTGATCCGCTCGCCGGCGAACATCGCGTCCCGGCGGTCCGGCAGGTCCACCTGCTCGCCGAGGGCGACGAGCGCGGCGAGGATGTCCTCGCTGAGCAGGTTCTTCGACAGGTCCACGTGCAGGTCGCCCGCGGCATACGTGAATCGTTGCGCCCGATCGGGATCGGCGGCGAACCAGGCCCGCAGGTCCGGCGACAGCGCGTCGCGCAACTCGCTGAGCCGGGCCCAGGCGCTCGTCGTGGTGGGGTCGACCGGACTGCTCATCGTGGCCCGCCTTTCGCGTGTCGGGGTGCCGTGCCCACCCTATTCCCGGGGGCTTGACACACTGGGGAGGACCCTGGGTCCCGGGAGGTGGTCATGAGCGCGCTCAAGGGCGCCAATGCGGCCGTGATGTTCCTCCTCGAGATGGCCGGGTATGCCGCGGCCGTGCACTGGGCCTGGGTCACCCACGACGGCGCCCTCGCGCAGTGGGGCTGGACGATCGCGGTCCTCGCGGTCCTCGTCGGGGCCTGGGCCCGGTGGGGAGCGCCGACCGCCCCGGCGCCGGTCCGCGGTGCCCGGCGGATCGTGCTCGAGGTGTGCTGGTTCGGGTCCGGCGCGCTCGCCCTCGTGCTCGCCGGCCGAGTCACCTGGGCGGCCGTCTTCGGCGCCGTGTTCCTCGTCAACCTCGGGCTGCGGGCCCGCTGGGGTCAGCTGCCCTGAGCCACCCGCCGGCAGTCAGCACCCTGAACGGGCGGCGGACGGACGATCCGATCGACCCGGTGTCGCCGCCGAGGCGCCGACCCCTTCGGTATGCCGCCCCGGCGGGCTACCGTGGGGTCCCATGCGCCTCACCCACCTCGGCCACGCGTGCCTGCTCGTGGATATGGCCGACCGCCGCCTGCTGCTGGACCCGGGCACGTTCTCGTCAGGGTTCGAGGACCTGGCCGGGCTCGACGCTATCGTCGTCACCCACCAGCACGCCGACCACCTCGACGTGGGTCGGTTCCCCGCGCTGGTCAAGGCCAACCCTGGCGCCGCGCTCTGGGCCGACCCGCAAAGTGCCGAGATCCTCCACGGCAGCGGCCTGGCCGTCGGGGTGTTGACCGAGGGCGTCGACTTCGCGGTGGGGGATGTCGCGGTAAGCCCGAAGGGGCAGATGCACGCCTTCAACCACGCCGGCGTGCCGACGGTGGCCAACGTCGGCGTCCGGCTCGCCGCGCCCGGCGAGCCGACCTTCTTCCACCCGGGCGACGCCTACGACGCCGAACCCGGGGGAGTCGACGTGCTCGGCGTCCCGCTGAGCGCCCCGTGGACCGCGGTGCGCGACACCATTGACTTCGTCCGCCGGATCGGGCCGGCGTCCTTCGTGCCGATCCACGACGCCCTGCTGTCGCCCACCGGACGGGGGCTGTACCTCACCCACGTCGGCACGCACGGCGGCGCCGATCTCACCCTGCACGACCTCGCGGGCCACGGGGCAGTGACTATCCAGGGCTGATCTCGGTCCAGCCAGGCCGAGCGGCGCGGCACGTCACCCTAACCCCGGCGCGCGAACCCAGGCACGTCACCCTAACCCCGGCACGCGAACCCCGGGCGCGCGAACCCCGGCACGCGAACCCGGGCGCGCGAACCCCGGCACGCGAACCCGGCGCGCGATCCCCGGTACGCGAACCCGCCAGACAGCTCAGTCGGCGGCCAGAGCGGCCGCGCCGATGATCCCGGCCGCATTGCGCAGGGTCGCCGGCACGATGGGGGTCCGCAGCGACAGCAGCGGCAGGAACTTCTCCGACTTGCGGGACACCCCACCGCCGACGACGAACAGGTCCGGCCACATCAGCGCTTCGAGGCGTTCGTAGTAGCGCTGCAGCCGCCGCGCCCAGTCGGCCCACGAGAGCTCCTCGCGTTCGCGCACACTGGCCGCGGCCCGAGTCTCGGCATCATGGCCGTCGACCTCGAGGTGACCGAGCTCGGCGTTGGGCACGAGCACCCCGTCGTGGATCAAGGCCACGCCGATGCCGGTGCCGAGGGTCGTGAGCACGACCAGCCCGGCGGCTCCCTTGGCCGCGCCGTACCGGACCTCGGCGACTCCCGCGGCGTCGGCGTCGTTGACGAGCAGGCACCGCCGGCCGAGGGCGGTGCTGAACAGGTCCTCGCCGGGCGCGTCCATCCACGTCGGGTCGATGTTGGCCGCGGTGCGGACCACGCCGCGCTGGACGACCCCGGGAATGGTCACCCCGACGGGCGCGTCGGAGGGGAGCTGATCGGCGAACGTCTCGGCGATCTGACCGACGATCTGCGCCACCGCGTGCGGCGTCGATTGCGCCGGCGTCGCGATCTTGACGCGTTCGCTGAGGAATTCGCCCTTGACGAGGTCCACGGGGGCACCCTTGATGCCCGAGCCGCCGATGTCGATCCCCAGGGCCACCTGGTGAGCTGCCATGGCGCCCATCATGCCCGTTCGGCTCGCCGGGTCACACTGCCGCGGTCACGGCAGGGTGAGGATCTCCGCCCCGGTGTCGGTGACCAGGACCGTGTGTTCGAACTGGGCCGACCGGCGCCGGTCCTTGGTGACCACCGTCCAGCCGTCGTCCCACAGGTCCCACTCCGGCGTACCGAGGTTGAGCATCGGCTCGACCGTGAACGTCATGCCCGGGAGCATGACGGTGTCGTATGCCGGTGCCGCGTCGTAGTGCGGCACGATGAGCCCGCTGTGGAACGCCGACCCGATCCCGTGACCGGTGTAGTCGCGCACGACGCCGTAGCCGAACCGCTTGGCGTACGCGGAGATGACGCGCCCAATGACGTTGATGGGGCGCCCAGGGGCGACGGCGCCGATGCCGCGGAGCATGGCGGCTTCGGTGCGTTCGACGAGCAGTCGGGATGCCTCGTCGACCTCCCCGACGAGGTAGGTCGCGTCGGTGTCGCCGTGCACCCCGTCGAGGTAGGCCGTGACGTCGATGTTGACGATGTCGCCGTCTCGCAGCGGCCGGGCGTCGGGGATGCCGTGGCAGATGACCTCGTTGACCGACGTGCACAGCGACTTCGGGAAGCCTCGGTACCCGAGAGTGGAGGGATAGGCCCCATGGTCGAGCATGAACTCGTGGCCGACCCGGTCGATCTCGTCGGTCGTCACCCCTGGGGCGATGACCGCGGCGGCGGCGGCGAGGGCCTGCGCGGCGACCCGGCCGGCTACCCGCATCCGCTCGATCGTCTCGGCGTCCTTGACCTCGGACCCGGTGAAACGTTCGGGGGCGTCGCGGTCGACGTAGTCCGGCCTCACGATCGACGCCGGGACGGACCGTCGTGGGCTCACCGCGTGCGGGGTGAGGGTGGCGTCGGCGACGGGCATACGGGGGAGTGTAGGTCGAGGATCCGGCGACGGCATACCGTGGAGTGAGCAATCGCGAGTGTGAGGAGGGCCAGCGTGCAGTGGTGGTACAACGTCTCGACCGGTCAGGTCGAGAGCGACGACGAGCGCGGCATGGGCGAGGACATGTTGGGGCCGTATGCGACGAAGGAGCAGGCCGCCCACGCGTTGGAGGCCGCCCACGAGAAGACCGAGAAGTGGGACGCCGAGGATCGCGAATGGGACAACCGCGGCGCTTCCGCCTCGTGGTCGGCTGAGCCCGCCGACGGCGACTGACCGACGCGGCGGCGTGGTCAGCCGAGGCGTTGGTTCAGCCGCGCCGGTTCAGCCGCGCCGGTTCAGCCGCGCCGGTTCAGCCCAGACCCCGGCTCAGATCACGATGCCGCGTGCGGCGAACCGGTCCTTGACCAGGGCAGCGGCGGCGGCACCGTCGCGGGCCAGGGCACGCTCGTAGGTCGCCCTGGCCGCCGCGGCGAAGGACGTGTCCGCGGCATACCCGAACTGGCTGTCGATGAGCGTCGCGTCCCAATCGTGCGTGGTCCGCCCCAGGGCGAGGTAACCCAGCCGGATCTCCCACAGGGCCTGGCTCCAGATCTGCCCGTCGTGGTGGACCTCTCCGGTGCGGTCGGCGACCGTGAGGTTCAGGTCGAACCGACGGATGCAGTGCGGCGCTGCCGTGTACGACGTGGAGTCCCAGTCCATCGGGCAGGCCGGGTCGGCCTTGACGGGCCAGCCGTACCGGTCGGCAGCGGCCAGCCCGACGGTCACGGCGAGGTAGTCGCCGAACGACTCGCCGATCGAGCCCGCCTCGACACTGGCGCCGAAGCCGGCCACCTGGTCGGCGTGCACCGCGTGTCCGTACTCGTGGACGATGACCTCGGCGTCCTCGGCGTCGTCGACCCCGCCCTTGCCGAGGCGGATCCGGAACGGCTTGTCCGTCTGGTAGGAATTGTCCCCCCCGTACTGGTCGATCTTCACCGGGAAGGCCTGCTGGACGATGCCTGGCAGAGTCGTCCCGAAGCCCAGCGATTGGAGGTACTCCTGGGCTTCGTTGACCCAGAAGTACCCCATGACCTGCTCGAACTGGTCCGCATGCCGGGTGTACAGGAAGTCGTTCGTCGCGCTGAACGCGGGTGTCCCGGTAGCCGAATCGACGGTGGCCCAGCGCCCGTGCAGGTAGCCCGAGCCGTCGAGATTTCGCAACTGGACGGTCGCGTAGGCGCTGGCCGGGACGGCCGCGTCGGAGTCTCGCTGGTCCGACAGGGTCTGGTCCCCTGTGGACTGGACGGGGTTGACCATGAACACCGTCGCCGTGCCGGTGGACGTGCCCGGGCGTGGCTTGGTGGCCGACGCGCTTGGCGCGGCGAGAACCGCGGCGATCACGGCGCTGGACAGGGCGGGGACGAGTAGACGGCGAACGCGGATCACGCGGAGGCTCCTTTGGTCGGGGCCCGGGTGGGGCCAGGGTCGGACTGGGCGACGGGCGAGCGCTCGGTCGGCGACTACGCCACCGGACCAACCTCGGGCCCGGACCCCCACGCGGACGGTAACACCCCTAGGGTCAATGGATGTGGGGTACGACGACATCGTCGTCGGCGGCGGCCACAACGGCCTCACCGCCGCGGCATACCTGGCGCGGGCCGGTCGACGGGTCCTCGTCCTCGAACGCGCCGACCATGTCGGCGGCGCGGCGGTGTCGGCGCGGGTGTTCCCCGGGGTCGACGTGCGGCTGTCGCAATACGCCTACCTCGTCTCCCTGCTGCCCCGGCGGGTGGCCCGGGACCTCGACCTCGACGTTCACCTCGTGCGCCGTCGCGTCGCCTCGTACACGCCCCGGCCGGACGACCCGCAGTGGGGCCTGCTCGTCGACCACGGCGACCCGGATGCGACGGCACGCTCGTTCCAGGCGATCACCCTGGGGACCGGTGAGTATGCCGCGTGGCAGGCCTTCTCGGCCCGGCTGACCCGGCTGGCCCAACGGATCTGGCCGACGTTCCTCGCCCCGCTGCTCTCGGCCGAGGCGATGCGCGACATCGTCGACGACGACCCGCTGTGGTCCGGCCTCACCCAGGTGCCGCTGGGCTCGCTGCTGTGGGAGCACGCCCGTGACGACCTCGTCCGTGGTGTGCTGGCCACCGACGGGCTCATCGGCACCTTCGCCTCGCTGCACGACGGCGACCTCGCCGCGAACGTCTGCTTCCTCTTCCACGTGGTCGGCGGGGGCACCGGCGACTGGGACGTCCCGGTCGGGGGTATGGGGCGGGTCACCGACGCCCTGGCCCGGGCAGCCACCGACGCCGGCGCCCACGTGGTCACCGACGCCCAGGTCGTCGCCGTGGACCCCGACGGGCAGGTGAGCTGGCACGAGGCGGGGGTGCTGCGCTCGGCCACCGCCGGATCGGTGCTCGCCGCCTGTGCCCCGGCCGTGCTCGACCGGTTCCTCGGCGCGGCGGGGGCCGAACCCACCGGGGTCGCCGTGGCCCCCGAAGGCGCCCAACTCAAGGTCAACATGGTGCTGCAGCGGTTGCCGCGACTGCGCGACCCGGCGATCGACCCACACGTGGCCTTCGCCGGGACCTTCCACGTCAACGAGTCGGCGCAGCAGTTGGAGGCGGCATACGCGCAGGCGAGCCGAGGCCAGATCCCGCAGCTGCCGCCGTGCGAGGTGTACTGCCACACCCTCTCGGACCGCTCGATCCTCGGGCCGGACCTGGCCGCGAGGGACGTGCAGACCCTTACCCTCTTCGGGCTGCACCTGCCGGCCCGGCTGTTCCGCGCCGACCCGGTGGGCCGTCGGGCGGAGGCGACCGCCGCCGTGTTGCGGTCGTTGGACTCGGTGCTCGCCGAGCCGATTGAGCCGCTGCTGCTGCCCGACGCCGACGGGCGCCCCTGCCTGGCGGCCCACAGCCCGCTCGACGTCGAGGCCGAGCTCGGCATGCCCGGCGGGCACATTTTCCACGGCCCGCTGCAGTGGCCGTGGGCCGAGCGAGCCCGCGACGTCGGCACGTGGGGGGTCGAGACCCGGTATGCCGGTGTGCTCCTGGCCGGCTCGGGCGCGCGCCGCGGCGGGGGAGTGTCCGGCATCCCCGGGCACAACGCCGCAGCAGCGGTCCTCGAGCAGGCCCGGTGACCGGGTTCAGCTCACGAGGTGCCCGCCGAACGCCACCCGACCGGCCCCGTCGGGCGCCAGTACCACGTGGACGTGCTCGACGGGTCGACCCGTCGCCGTCGCCACCTCCCGGGCGACATCGCCGAGAACCGTCTCGACGGCCTGGGGTCGGCGGGCGAGCAGCAGGTGGACGAAGACCGGTTCGACGCCCTCGGGGACGCCGCCGCTCTCGCCGTACCGCTCGCTCGGCAACTGCCGCAACCGCACCCAGGTGCTGCCTGGTCCGGCCCCGAGCGCCGCGCCGATCCGGTCGGCCAGGTCGGTGGCCAGCCCGGGTCCGAGCGGACGGTCGCCGACCAACTCGACGTCGACGATCGGCATGAGCGGACGTTAGCACCGCGCCGCCCGCCGGCAGGTCGCCATGGACGATCGCCAGCAGGTCGTTAACGTCTCGGTAACACCGGTTTGGCATCCTGCGCCCATGGACCGCCAACAAGAGTTCGTCCTGCGCAGCATCGAGGAGCGCGACATCCGTTTCGTGCGCCTGTGGTTCACCGATGTCGTCGGGGCGCTGAAGTCGGTGGCCGTCGCCCCTGCCGAACTCGAGGGGGCCTTCGCCGAGGGAATCGGCTTCGACGGGTCGGCGATCGAGGGGTTCGCCCGGATCTACGAGGCCGACATGCTCGCCAAACCGGACCCGTCGACCTTCCAGGTCCTGCCGTGGCGCGGGGAAAGCCCCGGGACGGCCCGGATGTTCTGCGACATCCTCACGCCCGACGGGGCGCCCAGCTTCGCGGACAGTCGCCACGTCCTGCGCCGGGCGTTGGCCAAGGCGAGCGACCTGGGCTTCACCTTCTATACCCATCCGGAGATCGAGTTCTTCCTGCTCGAGCCCAACGTCCGGGGCAAGCGGGTGCGCCCGATCCCCGTCGACGACGCCGGGTACTTCGACCACGTGCCGCACGGCACGGCGCACGATTTCCGCCGGGCGACGATTACCCAGCTGGAGAACATGGGCATCTCCGTCGAGTTCAGCCACCACGAGGGCGCCCCGGGGCAGAACGAGATCGACCTGCGCTACGCCGATGCCCTCTCGACCGCGGACAACATCATGACCTTCCGCGCGGTCGTCAAGGAGGTGGCCCTCGAACACGGAGTCCAGGCCTCGTTCATGCCCAAGCCCTTCCGTGAGCACCCGGGGTCGGGCATGCACACGCACCTGTCGCTGTTCGAGGGCGATGCCAATGCCTTCCACGAGGCCGGTGCGCCCTACCACCTGAGCAAGACCGGTCGACAGTTCATCGCCGGCCTGCTCGCCCACGGCGCGGAGATCACCGCGGTGACCAACCAGTGGGTCAACTCCTACAAGCGCCTGTGGGGTGGCGGCGAGGCACCGGCATACCTCACGTGGGGGCACAACAACCGTTCCGCACTCGTCCGGGTGCCGATGTACAAACCCGACAAGGGCAACGCGACCCGGATCGAGGTGCGCTCGATCGACTCGGCGTGCAACCCGTACCTGTCCTTCGCCGTCCTGCTCGCGGCCGGGCTCAAGGGGGTCGAAGAGGGGTACGAGCTGCCGCCCGAGGCCGAGGACGACGTGTGGAACCTCACCGACGCCGAGCGCCGGGCCATGGGCATCGCCCCGCTGCCGTCCTCGCTCGGTCGGGCGTTGGACCTCATGGACCACAGCGAGCTCGTGGCCGAGACCCTCGGCGAGCACGTCTTCGACTTCTTCCTGCGCAACAAGCGCGCCGAGTGGCGCGAGTACCGCCAGCAGATCACCCAGTTCGAGATCGACCGATACCTCACCCGCCTGTAGCTGCTGACCCCGGCCGGCCATCGGGGTTGGAACGGCCAGCTGTTCGCCGGCACCTCAGCACCGGGTGGTCGAACAGCGCCTGGGCGGGCGTTCTGGCAGTTGCCGGGCACCCTGGCAGTTGCCGGGCACCCAGGCAGGTCCGACCTGCCACACCGCGACACAAGTGCCAGGTCGTCGTCCGGTTGCGGCGGGCCGACCATTCAGGCCACCGGACCCGGCGGGGTATGCCGCGTCTGGCATACCGCGTCCGCTCCGGCATACCGCGTCCTCGGGGGTGAGGCCGAGAGCGGCCCCTGGCCAGCGTTCTGGCAGTTGTCGGGCACCCTGGCAGTTGCCGGGCACCCTGGCAGTTGCCGGGCACCCTGGCAGTTGCCGGGCACCCTGGCAGGTCTGACCTGCCACATCACGACACAAGTGCCAGATCGTCGCCAAGTGCCAGATCGTCGTCCGGGTATGCCGCGGCCCCTTCCGCTATGCCGCGGCCCCCTCCGCTATGCCGCGGCCCCCTCCGCTATGGCCGCGGCCCCCTCCGCTATGCCGCGGCCCCCTCCGCTATGCCGCGGCCCCCTCCGCTATGCCGCGGCCCCCTCCGCTATGCCGTGGCCCGCCGGTCCGCGCGCTTGCGCGGCCGGGTGCGCCCACCGGGGCGAGCCCGCGGCCGTTACCCTCCACTGCGTGGCCCGTTCCTCCTCCACCGTCGCGCAGCTGGCCCGGTTGGGCTTCGCCGAACCCAGCCGTACCCGCGCGGCACTCTCGGACGCGTCCCTGCACTCCGTCCTCGCCCTGGTGCCCGACGCCGACCTCGACGAGATCGTCGAGGCCTTGGCCGAGGCCCCCGACCCCGACCTCGCGGCATTGACGCTGGCGCGCCTGGCCGAGGCGGTCGTGCGGGCCGACAAACCCGTCGTCATGGTCCGTCCCGTCGAGCGTTGGGACGCCGAGGCATTCGGCCACGTCTTGGACGCTCCCGGCCCCCGCCGGCGGCGACTGTTCGGGGTCCTCGGTGGCTCGCGGGCTCTGGGGGACTATCTCGTCGCCCACCCCGACCATTGGCCCGACGCCGCGGATGCCGCGGCGCACTCGGCCGATACCGTCCGGGCCCACGTCACCGCCGCGGTGCGCCCGCAGGCCCGCGGCGCCCTGGCGGCACACGACGCGCTGCGGATCGCCTACCGGCGCGAGCTGTTGCGGGTGGCCGCGGTCGACCTGTGCTCCCCGGATCCGTTCGCGCACCTGCCGGTCGCGGCCGAGTCGCTGGCCCAACTCGCCGAGGCGGCCCTGGAGGCCGGGCTGCTCATCGCGCGGGAGGAGTACGGCCAGGGCCACGAGGACTGCCGCCTCGCGATCATCGGGATGGGCAAGACCGGCGGCGGCGAGCTCAATTACGTCTCAGACGTCGACGTCATCTTCGTCGCCGAGCCAGCGCCCGGGGTCGACGAACAGGAGGCCCTGCGCATCGGCACCGCCCTGGCCACCGCGACGATGAAGGCCTGCTCGGCATCGACCGCCGAGGGAACCCTGTGGCCGGTCGACGCGGCCCTGCGACCCGAAGGCAAGCTTGGACCGCTGGTGCGCACGGTTGCCAGCCACAAGGCCTACTACGAGCGCTGGGCCAAGACATGGGAGTTCCAGGCGCTGCTCAAGGCCTGGGTGTCGGCCGGTGACCTCGACCTCGGGCGGGCCTACAAGGAGGCGCTCGGTCCGCTCATCTGGAGCGCCGCGGAACGGGAGAACTTCGTCGAGGACGTCCAGGCGATGCGCCGGCGGGTCGAGCAGCACGTGCCGGCCGGAGAGGCCGGGCGTCAGCTCAAGCTCGGACCGGGAGGGCTGCGCGA
This sequence comes from Dermatophilaceae bacterium, assembly GCA_037045045.1. Classification (GTDB taxonomy): domain Bacteria; phylum Actinomycetota; class Actinomycetes; order Actinomycetales; family Dermatophilaceae; genus Phosphoribacter. The sequence goes on along the minus strand of JBAOHL010000005.1, from coordinate 313,708 downwards.
TATCGAGTTCAGTGTCCAGCTGTTGCAGCTCGTCCACGGGCGCAGCGACGAGGGATTGCGTTCGGCGACGACCCTCGAGGCCCTGGGGGCCCTCGCCCGCGGCGGGTACGTCGGGCGCGACGACGCAGCGACCCTCGACGATGCCTATCGCGTGCTGCGCACCCTCGAACATCGCATCCAGCTCTACCGGCTGCGGCGCACCCACCTCATGCCGACCGACCGGGCCGACCTGCGCTGGCTCGGCAGAGCCCTCGGGTTCCGGACCGACCCCGAGAAGGGCGTCGTCGAGCTGTGGCAGTCGCGGGCTCGCGAGGTCCGCCGGATCCACGAACGACTCTTCTACCGGCCGTTGCTGGCGGCGGCGGCTCGGCTGTCGAGCTCGGAGAGCGCGCTCTCGCCGCAGCAGGCGCAGGAACGCTTCGCCGCGTTGGGTTTCCGCGACCCCGCGGGGGCCATGCGTCACCTCGAGATGCTGACGACGGGGGTGTCCCGCCGGGCGGCCATCCAACGGACGCTGCTGCCGGTCATGCTCTCGTGGTTCGCCGACGAGGCCGACCCGGACGCCGGGCTGCTGGCGTTCCGACGGGTGAGCGAGCAACTCGGCACCACCCACTGGTACCTCAAGATGCTCCGCGACGAGGGCAGCGCCGCCGAACGGCTCGCCCACGTCCTGGCCCGCAGCCGGTATGCCGCGGACCTTCTCGTGCGTTCGCCGGAGTCGGTCTCCATCCTCGGCGACGTCGACGGGCTGGCCCCGCGAACTCAAGAAGCGCTAGCCCTCACCCTGCGCAGCGCCGCCCGCCGCAAGGACGATCCGACGAGCGCGATGGCCGCGGTCGGAGCGCTGCGGCGCCACGAACTGCTGCGCATTGCGCTGGCCGACCTCACCGGGGCACTGCCACTGTCCCGGGTCGGGATGGTCTTGTCCGATCTCGCCGCGGCGACCGTCGAGGTCATCCTCGAGGTGGCCAGCGAATCGGTGGGGCGCCAACACGGCGGCCTCGGCGTGGACCTGCTCGTCGTCGGGATGGGCAGTCTCGGCGGGCGGGAGATGGGTTACAGCTCCGACGTCGACGCCATGGTCGTGCACGAAGCCCACGACGGCGTCGCCGAGGACGTCGCCCAGGGCCAGGCCACCGCCGTCGTGCAGGAGATGAAGCGCCTGGCCAAGGCGCTCGGCCCGGACGGCATCGATCTGGACCTCGACCTGCGGCCCGAGGGCAAGAACGGGGCGCTGTCGCGCAGTATCGCCTCGTTCCGCACGTACTACGAGCGTTGGGCCCAGACCTGGGAGTTCCAGGCCTTGTTGCGTGCTCGGAACCTCGCGGGCGACCCCGACATCGGGGTCGCCTTCACCGAGCTGGTCGACCCGCTGCGCTACCCCGTGGGCGGGCTGGATTCGGCGAAGGTGCGCGAGATCCGGACTATGAAGGCGCGCGTGGAGTCCGAGCGGCTGCCACGAGGGGCCGACCCGCGGACTCACCTCAAGCTCGGCCGCGGCGGGCTCACCGACGTCGAATGGACCGCCCAGCTGTTGCAACTGGGCCACGCGCACGCCCACCCGGGACTGCGGCATACCGGCACCGTCCCGACGATCAAAGCCGCGGCCCGGCTCGGGCTGATCGCCGACGCGGACGCCGACGAGCTGCTGTCCGGGTGGCGCATCGCGGCCATGGTGCGCAACGGCGGACTGCTGTGGCGGGGCCGGCCGGTCGATGCCGTGCCCGTGGACGTCCGGGACGCCGACGGCGTGGGGCGGATTGCCGGTCGGGCCCCGGGTGAGGGCGCCTCGCTCATGGAGGGCTACCTGCGTCAGGCCCGACGGACCCGGGCCGTCGTCGACGACGTGTTCTACGGAGCCCCCCCGACCCTCGGCGAGAACTGAGCAGCGGCCTCGCCCGACGGCACGTCCGTGCCATGGTGCCGGCGCCGGGCTCCGTGTCGTCGAAGGCGCAGGGGCGCGGCGGTTTCCCCGGGCCGTTGCAGGATTCGGGAGCCAGGGCGCCCGCCCCAGGCACCCTGACCCGGTCGTGCCGGACGGTAATCGGCCCGAGATGTGGTTCCCTTGGTCCCGTGACAGTTACCGTCTTCCTGCTCGACGACCACGAGATCGTCAGACGCGGGCTGCGCGAACTGCTCGAGTTGTCTGGGGACATCAGCGTCGTCGGTGAGTCGGGGTCGGCCCTGGAGGCCGAACGCCGCATCCCTGCCCTGCGCCCGGACGTCGCGGTCCTCGACGCGCGGTTGCCGGACGGTTCGGGCATCGACGTCTGCCGCGCCGTCCGGGCCGTCGACCCGTCGCTGCGGGCTCTTATCCTCACCTCCTACGACGACGACAAGGCCCTGCGCGCGGCGGTGCTCGCCGGGGCCTCCGGCTACGTCCTCAAGGACATCAAGGGCAACGACTTGGTGACCGCGATCCGCCGGGTCGCCGCGGGAGAGCAGCTCATCTCGCCTGCGGTACTGGCGAAGGTCCGATCGAGCCTCGCCGAATCGGCGACGGACCCGCGGCTGCGCTCGCTCACCCCACAGGAACGACGGATCCTCGAACACATCGCCGAGGGCATGACCAACCGCCAGATCGCCTCCGACATGTTCCTCGCCGAGAAGACCGTGAAGAACTACGTCACCTCGATCCTCGACAAGCTCGGCATGGACAGTCGCACCCAGGCCGCTGTCTACGTCGCGACGCACCCGTTCTCGGGCCCGCCCGGCGCGAGCGGGACTCCCCGGCTCTGAGGCCAGTGACCGAGCGCCTCAGCACCGTCCCGCCGGGCGCGTCGCGGTCGCGTGTCGGCAGGGACACCCTCGGGAATCGGTCACCGAGGGACTTTTGGCCCTGACGACCGGACCCGGCCGCAGCGCACCATCGGCCCATGACTATCGACCAGTCGCGAACGGAGCTTCGGTACGTGCCGGGGCTGTCCGGCGACGTGGTCGCGAGTTTGAGCAACGACGGCCGGGCCGAGATCATCGCCCGGGTCGCGGTGGCCGAGGCGCGCCGACGGGGCGCCCGATTGCGCTTCCTACAGGTGGTCCAGGACGGGCTCACTGCGGATGAACGAGCCGATGCCGACCAGTCGACCTTCCGGGGCGCGGTCAGAGCGCTTCGGGGGTTTCGCGGCATACCGTGTCGTTTCGAGCTCGTCACCGGCGACCCGACCCCTGTCCTGGTCGACCTGAGCCGTAACGCGTCGGTCATCATCGTCGGCGACGACACCGAGACCGGCACGCACGCCGCCGAGGCCTGCCGGGCCCTTGGCAGCTGTCCGGTCATTTCGGTCCCGGTTCTTCGCTGACGTCGCGGGGCCGACACGGTCCGCAGGGCGGCATACCATCGTCCCCGTGCACGAGGACGTCTCCGGGCTGCGGCTGCCGCGCTCGACCGATGCCGTGGTCACCCTGCTCGACGCCGTCGTCGCGGTGAGCCGCGACCTCGACCTACAGGAAGTGCTCAGCCGGATCGTCCGCAGCGCGTGCGAACTCGTCGGTGCCCGCTACGGGGCCCTCGGGGTGCTTCGACCCGACGGCCTCGGACTCATGGAGTTCGTCGCCGAGGGGATGAGCGCCGAACAGATCGCGCGGCTGGCCCATCAGCCCCGCGGCGCGGGGCTCCTCGGCGTGCTCATCGCGGACCCCACGGTGCTGCGCCTGGCCGACCTGCGCGAGCACCGCGCCTCGGTGGGTTTCCCGGCCGGGCACCCCCAGATGACCTCGTTCCTCGGTGCCCCGGTGCGGGTGCGGGGGGAGGTGTTCGGCAACCTCTACCTCACGGACAAGATCGGCGCCGAGGAGTTCACCGAGGACGACGAGGCCCTCGTCGTCGCGTTCGCCGCCTCGGCGGGCATGGCGATCGACAACGCCCGGCTCTACGAGACGACGCACCGCCAGCAGTTGTGGTCCGATGCGCTCTCCCAGGTGAGCCAGGCCTTGCTCTCGGGACGCAACGAACGCGACGCCCTCGAACTGTTGGCGGCCCGGGCCGCCTCCGTGGCCGACGCGGGCATGGCCGCCGTCGCGTTGCTCGACGAGGACGGAGCTCTCGTGCTGCAGGCGGTCAGCGGTCCGGGCCCTCAGGTCGGCACCATCCTCGGCACTCCGTTGACCGCGAGCCACTGGTATGCCGTGCTCGAGATGGGAGAGCCGTTGCTGCTGTCCTCCTCGTCGGGTGAGTCGGTCGCGGATCCGCCGGCCGCGCTGCTGCGCGAGGCCACCGGATTGCCTGGCCATGGTCAAACGGCGATCGTGCCGATGACCGTCGGTGGGCGGCCCGTCGGCCTGCTCGTCGTCGGGTGGCTCGAGGAGCAGGGCCACGTCGCCTACGACGCGGCCGAGCCGCTCAAGCGGTATGCCGACCAGGCCGCCCTCACCCTCACCGCGGCCACCGCGCAGCAGGATCGGGCCCGCACCGTGTTGCTCGAAGACCGCGAACGGATCGCCCGCGACATGCACGACGTCGTCATCCAGCGCCTGTTCGCCACCGGCCTCGGCCTGCAGTCGGCCTCCCGTTTCGCGACGCACCCGTACGTCCAGACCCGGCTCGCCTCGGCCGTCGACGAACTGGACCTGGCGATCAAGGACATCAGGTCGGCGATCTTCCAACTGCATTCCGCGGGCGAGGTGTCCCTGGCGGCCGAACTTCACGAGCTGTGCCACGGATTCGTCGGACCGCTGGGCTTCGCCCCCGTGGTGCGGATCGACGCCGGCATCGAGGGCGTCGTCGATCCGCTGCGGGCCGACGTGCTCGCGGTGATCCGTGAGGGGCTGTCCAACGTCGCCCGACACGCCGGTGCCGCGCAGGCCTCCGTTTCGGTCGAGCGGCGCGACGGCCAACTCGTCGTCGCGATCGTCGACGACGGGGCGGGCCTGGGGCCGGCGACTCGACGCAGCGGCCTGGCCAATCTCCACGAGCGGGCAGCCCGCTACGGCGGGGCCCTGCGGGTGGACCCGGGAGCGGATCGGGGCACGAGCCTCACTTGGCGGGTGCCGGAACCGGCCTGACCGAGACCCGTCGGCGCGGCCGCGGACGGGATCGACGAGAGCTGTCGGCGACGGACAGCCCGCCCGCGCCTCAGCTCGTGGCAGAGACCGTCGCGAGATCGAGCCGCACGGACTGCTCGAGCGGGGTCGGCTCATTCCGAAGGCTTGCTCTCGGCGGCCGTCGAGCCGCGCCGCAGGACACGATCGAACCGGCCCGGCAACCGTTGCGGTTGATGATCGCCATCCTTCGCGAGGACGTGGACGTGGACCTGGCGCGTCGCCCGCCTCACTGCCGATCGCCGAGCCGCCGAGCCGCCGAGCCGCCGAGCCGCCGAGCCGCCGAGCCGCCGCTGACGGCGGTGGGCGTCGAGTTGTTCGGGCGGCTGCAGGGGGCGGGCCCGGTCTATGCCGCATGGTGCGCGCACCAGGTCGACGTGCTCATCGGCGACCTCGGACTGACCGGGCGACGTAGCGCCTCGAGACCGTGGGGGCTAGACGCCGGTATGCCGCACCCGCGTGACTGCGGGACACGGCATACCGGTGAAAGGTATTGCGTGAGAACGCCGTTGGCGTCTCAGAGGTCGTAGTACATCTCGAACTCGTGCGGGTGCGGGCGGAACCGGATCGGGTCCACCTCGTTCTTGCGCTTCCAGTCCACCCACGTCTCGATGAGGTCCTGGGTGAAGACGTCGCCCTCGAGCAGGAAGTCGTGGTCGGATTCGAGCGCGGCGAGCACCTCCGGCAACGACCCCGGCACCTGGGGGATCGCGTCGTGCTCCTCCGGCGGCAGCTCGTAGAGGTCCTTGTCCACCGGCTCCGGCGGCTCGATGCGGTTCTTGATGCCGTCGAGGCCGGCCATGAGCTGGGCGGCGAAGGACAGGTACGGGTTGGCCGACGGGTCCGGGATGCGGAACTCGATGCGCTTGGCCTTCGGCGAGGTCCCGGCGATGGGGATCCGCACACAGGCCGAACGGTTGCGCGCCGAGTAGACGAGGTTGACCGGCGCCTCGTAGCCCGGCACCAGGCGGTGGTAGGAGTTCACCGTCGGGTTGGTGAAGGCCAGCAGCGCCGGGGCGTGCTTGAGCAGGCCGCCGATGTACCAGCGGGCGATGTCGGACAGGCCGCCGTAGCCGCTCTCGTCGTAGAACAGCGGCTTGCCGTCCTTCCACAGCGACTGGTGGGTGTGCATGCCCGAACCGTTGTCCCCGAAGAGCGGCTTGGGCATGAACGTCGCCGACTTGCCGTACTCCCACGCGGTGTTCTTAACGACGTACTTGAACTTCATGATGTCGTCGCCGGAGGCGAGCAGGGTGTTGAACCGGTAGTTGATCTCCTGCTGGCCGGCGGTGCCCACCTCGTGGTGGCTGCGCTCGACGATGAGATCGACGTCGGCGAGGTTGAGACAGATCGCGTCACGCAGGTCGGCGAAGTGGTCCAGCGGCGGCACCGGGAAGTACCCGCCCTTGTACCGCGGCTTGTAGCCGAGGTTGCCGCCCTCTTCGACCCGACCGCTGTTCCAGGCCCCCTCCTCGGAGTCGATGAAGTAGTAGCCGGCATTCTGCTTGGTCTCGAAGCGCACGTCGTCGAAGATGTAGAACTCCGCCTCAGCCCCGAAGAATGCCGTGTCGGCGATGCCCGTCGACTGCAGGTACGCCTCGGCCTTGGCGGCGATGTTGCGCGGGTCACGGCTGTAGGGCTCGTCGGTGAACGGGTCGACGATCGAGAAGTTGATGATGAGCGTCTTCTCGGCGCGGAACGGGTCGAGGTACGCCGTGGTCACGTCTGGGATGAGCTTCATGTCCGACTCGTGGATCGCTTGGAACCCGCGGATCGACGAGCCGTCGAACGCCTGGCCGACCGTGAAGAAGTCCTCGTCCACGCTCTGCGCCGGCACGTTGAAGTGCTGCATGACGCCGGGTAGGTCGCAGAACCGGATGTCGACGAACTTGACGTCCTCGGCCTTGATATAGGCCAGGACCTCGTCGGCTGACTTGAACAAATCCAACCTCCTCAGGATGGTTCGGGCCGGCTGGCAGCGCTTTCGCGGCCTGCGACGGTCCGGATGTGCTTCGGCAGGAAGGTTTCCAGGCGTGGATTACCCGGCGGTGTAGCCAATGTTTCGCCCGTGTTAACTGACGCCGAGGTGTCCAAGGCGGGGGTTTGGCGGGGGTTTGGTCGCCGATCGGCCGCGGAGTCGCTGAGGTGTGGGCAGTTGGGTCGCGACGGGGCAGTTGCGTCGCGGTGTGGCAGGTCGGGCCTGCCAGGTTGAGACACAAGTGCCACGCCGCCGAGTAAGTGCCACGCCGCCGGGCAGTGGCCTCGCGACGGGGCAGTTGGGTCGCGAGGGGGCAGTTGCGTCGTGGTGTGGCAGGTCGGGCCTGCCAGGTTGAGACACAAGTGCCACACCGCCGAGTAAGTGCCACGCCGCCGAGTAAGTGCCACACCGCGGCCTTGCTGCCAACACCCGCGTATGCCGCCGTGGCGACGCGGACGCGGGACGGGGAGCGGACACCGGATCGCGGACGGGGCAGGGGATCGGCGAGGGCGGAGCAGGGGATCGGCGAGGGCGGAGCAGCCGGCGACCCGGAGTGCGGGCGGGCGGGGGCATCGGCCGGAAGGCACGTACGCTGGACGGGTGGTCGACCGCCGTGACGTTGCTTCCTGGCTGCAGGGGCCCACGGCCCGGAATCCCGCCCCGCAGGACTACCCGGGCAAACGACTCGGCCTGCCGGAGCGTGGTCCCGGGTCTGTCGGGCGACTCGGGCGGCGCCTCGTCGGCATCGTCGTGGACTGGACGCTGGCCCAACTGCTGGCCTGGGTGGTCCTGCACGTCGGGTGGGGCCAGACGGGGGCGGCCAGCTTCGCCCCTTTGGCCGTGTTCGCGGTGCTGCACCTCGTGCTCGTCTCGACGTTCGGCTTCACCGTCGGGCATCGGGTCGTCGGCCTCGGGGTGTTGTCGTTGTCCGGCGGGCGGCCACGGCCCGTCCAGGTGCTCATCCGGACCCTGCTGCTCTGTTTGGCGATCCCCGCGTTGATGTGGGATCGCGACGACCGCGGCCTGCACGACCGGGCGGCCTCGACGGTTCTCGTGCGCATGGGCGAGCCCGCCTGAGCGCGGTCGCCTGATGTCCGAGCTCACAACTGTGACCTAAATCACACAAGCGCTTGCGCTGCGACCAGGGCGAGTGCGTATCACGGCCCCCATCGCGGGCTCCTCTTCTCGAAGGGCGGTTGACCGAGCGGCGAGAGGGAGCGGCATGAACGGGTCGAGGGCGGTCCCCCCCATCATCGCCCCGACCCGTCCGGGAGGCGGATGGATCGCCCGCGACACGGCATACCGGCGGAATAATGGCGGGACATCGCCGAGTCGAGGAGTGACCGTGCCGCCCCCCGCGACGCTCACCGAGTTGGTCTCCCGGGCCAGCGCAGGAGACCAGGGGGCCTGGGACGAGATCGTCGGGCGCTTCTCCGCGCTGCTGTGGTCCGTGGCCCGGTCCTACCGTCTGGAACCGAACGTCGCTGGCGACGTCGTGCAGGGCACGTGGCTGCGCCTCGTCGAGTCGCTCGATCGGATCAACGAGCCGGAGGCGCTGCCCGGGTGGCTGCTGACGACGTGTCGCCGCGAGGCGATCAGGGTCGTCCGGGCCAGGGGCCGTGAGGTGCTCTCCTACGACGGCGACGAGGCGGACGACGAGCCCGACGACGCGCCACCACCGGACACCGCCCTGCTGACCGACGAGCGCGACGCGGCCCTGTGGGCGGCCTTCCGGCGTCTCGGTGAACGCTGCCAGCGACTGTTGCGCGTGCTCATGGCCCCGGAATGTCCGCCGTACGCGGTGGTGGCCGTCGAGCTCGGTATGCCGGTCGGCTCGATCGGGCCGACGCGGATGAGGTGTCTGACCAGGCTGCGGGGGTTGCTCGGGGACACCGGGTACGACTTCGGAACGGCGCGCGAGGGGAGCCTTCCATGATCAATGACCACTCCGAGGACTACCTGCCGGAGGACGCCGAGCTGTTGTCGTCGTTGCGGCGGGCGGCCGAGGGGGCCGATCCGGAGCCGGCCTACCTACGCGACCTGGGTCGAGCGGCCTTCTCGGTCCGGCGCGTCGACGCCGAATTGGCCCAACTCGTCGCCGACTCGACCCGTCAGCGCGAACTCGTCCGCTCGGGCGGCAGCGGTGCCGACCCCCGACTGGTGACCTTCGTCACCGATACCTTGACGATCGAGGTTCAGGTGTCGCGAGTGCAGTCCCACCCCTATCTCATCGGGCTCGTCGACGGGCTGATCGAGCCCGAGGGCTCGCGGGTCGACGTCGAGGCGGCCAGCGGCGAACTCGAGAGCACCCTCGTCGACGATCTCGGCCGGTTCACCGTCGACGACGTCCCGCGCGGACTCATCCGGTTGCGGGTGCTCGCCCAGGGCGTGGACGTGACGACCGACTGGATGAGCTTGGCGGGCTGAACCGGATCGCTCGCGACTCGGTGGCTAGTCCCGAACCGTCGAGGCAGGTGCGCCGTAAACGAGCGGGATGTACTCCGGGTGCTTGCCGATCCAGGACTTGATAAACGGGCACAGCGGCAGCACCGAGCGGGTGCCGTCGGAGCGCACGTCATCGAGGGCGTACTGCGCGATCGCCCCGCCGACGCCCTGGCCTTCATAGACCGGTTCGACCTCGGTATGGGTGAACACGATGAGCTGGTCGGTGAGCTGATACTCGGCGAAGCCCGCGAGCTGGTCACCGACGCGCCCCTCGTACCGGCGCCCTTGCGGGTTGTTGACCACGGTGACAGAACTCATGTCGTCCTCTCGGTGCTGCGTCGGGCCCCTGGCTCCCGTTCGGTCGCCAGGCAGGGGGCGCCGGGGGAGGCGGCGCCGGGGCGAGCTACGCGGGCGGGTGTTCCTCGATATGCAAGGCTCCCGACGGGCACCTGCCGACGACCTCACGGAGCAGGTCGGCCTGCTGCGCCGTCGAGGCCGACGAGGGGTTGATCCACGGGCGAGACGTCGTGTCGAAAACGGCCGGCATCCCGCGCACGCACTCGCCCGAGTGCTGGCATAGCTCGCCGTCGAACGACACGTCGACCAAGGGTCCCCGGAATGTCTTGCGTGCCATCGCGCTCCTCCAGTGCTCGAGTTCGGTCAGTATGCCGCGCCGAGGCGCCGGCGCCAGCCCCCAGGCTCGTCGGACCGGTGCGAATCCCTCAAGGGTGACGGGAGCGCACGCGTGCCAGCGGCTCCCGCCGGTGCGCCTGCACTTCTCATTGGCGGCCGCGGCGGCCGGCGTGCATCTCCCACACGAGCAGCTCGGCCGGTTCGGTCGCCGTGACCCGTTGGCCGCCGGTCGCGGTGAACCGGACCGCGTCGCCGGTCCCGATCCGGCCGGCGCCCTCGAGGTCGGCGACGCCGCGCGGGAGGAACAGGTGCAGGTACGGCGCCTCCGGCAATTGCACGGACTGACCCGGTTGTAGCCGGGCCACGTGCAACGCCGCATGGCGGTTGTTGATCCTGATCGCGGCGTCGTCGGCATACCGATCCATGCCGTTGGCGACGACCGCGAGGCGACCGTCGAGGTCGGTTGCGGCGAGTTCGAGCTGCTCGTACCCGGGGTCGAGTCCCCGGTCGTCGGGCACGACCCACATCTGGACGAAGTGCACCGGGTCGGTGTGCGCGTCATGGGTCGTGTCGAAGCGCCACGAGTCGTTCTTCTCGGAGTGCAGGATCCCGGTACCGGCGCTCATCCGTTGGGCCAGCCCTGGATAGATGATCCCGGCATGTCCCTCGGAGTCTTGGTGGACCAACGAGCCGCGCAGCACCCACGTGACGATCTCCATGTCCCGGTGGGGGTGGGTGTCGAAACCTCGGCCCGGGGCGAGGACGTCGTCGTTGTTGACCAGCAGTAGTCCGTGGTGGGTGTTCCCGGGATCCCGGTGATACCCGAAGGCAAAGGAGTGCTTGGAGTCCAGCCATCCGGTGGTCGTCACGAGCCGGTCGCTCGCCCGGCGAAGCTCCAGAGTCGGGCTGATTCGCGTGTCCATCGTTGACTGCTCCTCCATGGCTCGGCATCGGGGGTGATGCCCTCCGAACATGATTGAGAGATCAACTATTCCGTCCGCTGCACCGGGCCACCGGTCCGTCCGCTGCACCGGGCCGTCCGCTGCACCGGCCTCCGCTGACTGCCACCGCGGCGGCGTCTGACCTGCACCGCAGGGCCGTCGCCTACCTGCCCCACGCCGAGAACGACACTGCCGAGGTGTATGCCGCCGGGTCCTGCCGGGTGGCCAGCCGCGCCGAGGACAGCGCCTCGGGCAGCCCCGCACCCTGCGCCAGGCGATCGTGCAGCGCCGCCATGACGGGGATGGTCGCGGCGTCGCCCACCGGCACGACGCTCGCGAGCACCGCGCGGACGCCCAAACCCAGCAACGCCGTGACCAAGCCCAACCCCTCGTCGGCTCCGACTGCGGCGGTGTCGCCGGCGTCGCAGGCCGAGAGGATGAGCGTGCGCGGCGGCCGGTCGAGGCCGTCGAGATCGTGGAAGTACAACGGTCCGTCGGCGAGCGTGACCGTCGAGAACAAGGGTGCGTCGGCCCGGAACGTCCCGTGTGCCGCGAGGTGCGCCAGGCTGGCCCCGCCGAGCAGTCGGACGGTCTCGGCCACGGTGGCGCTCGGACCGTGCCTGAGGGTCGCGCCGGGATACCGGGCGCTCACCGTGGTCGCCTCGGCCGCCTGGGACGTCAGCCCAGGGCCGGTGACGAAGACCGCCGCGCCCGCGGGTGCCACCGCGGGATTCTCGTGGCCGCCGAGCCACAGGCGCGCGGATGGCGACAGGGTGAGCAGCCGCGACGAGAGCTCGGGCAGCATGCCCCACGGGGCCGCGTGCAGCGCTGCCGGCGGCACAACGACGACGCGTTCGGGCAGCCGATGAGCCAGCGGCCCGAGTAGCGCGGCCTGCAGGCGCGCGCCGATGCGGACGATGTCCGCAGGGCGACCGTATGCCGCGCGGCGCAGCGCGAAGCGGGCGAACTCGCTCTCGCGCAACGCCACCGGCGTAGGCCCGACCTCGTGACGGGTCACCCGGCCACGATGGGCGAGGACGGCATACAGGCGGCCGGTGACGTCCACGAGGCTGACGAGAGCGTCCTCGCCGACGGCGTCGAGAAGACGCGCGAGCGACAGCGGCCCGGCACCCGGACCGGACCCGGCGAGTTGGCGGTACCGTCGGCGGACGCCCGCTTCGTGGTGCTGGCGGTCCCGGGAGGCTCGCGCGAGATCGGCGGGATCGGCGCCGGGGTCGGCCAGCCGGCGAGAGGCCTCCCGAGCCCCGGCCAGCGCGGTGCCGAGCTCGGGGTCCTCGGGCGGGCGGACCGGCGTCGTGGTGAGTGCCGTGGCGCGCCAGCGCTCGCTCCACCACAGCAGCTCGCGGGCCGACCCGCAGTCCACGGCGCTGCCCAGAGCCAGGGCGGACAGCTCCCGCCCGTGCGCGGTGACCAAGGCCCGCAGTTCGGTGTCGCCGAAGGTCGCCCGGAACTCGTCGAGTTCGTCGAGGCCGCGTCGGCACGCGTGCCGTAGCCCGCGGGTCTCGCCGGCCGCGGCATACCCGAGGGCCGCGGCCAGCCACCCGGTCGCCCGCTGCAACGACGAGCCGGTATGCCGCGTCCGCGCCGCGACCCGTAACGGCTCGGCGGCCAGGCCCGGCCGCCCGAGCTGCAGCGCCAAGCGCCCGGCGAGCAGGAGGGCCAGCGGCGCCTCGGGGGAGCGCTCGGCGCCGAGCCGCTGAGCCAGGCGGACGGCTCGGTTGAACTCCGACCGGGTGATCCGACCGGCGGCCACCCGGGCCTGGAAGCGCACCAGGTCCGCCCGGGTGGTCCACGAGGCGCGGTCCTGCCGGGCGAAGAGGGCCCGTGCGTCGGTGGCCAGTTCGGCGGCCTCGTCGGCACGGTCGAGGGCCAACGCCGCCGCGGCCGCCACGAGCAGGAACTCCGCGCGCAGGACCGGTGCGAGGTCGGCTCGGGCGGCGGCCGCCGTGGCCCGGTCCAGCGCCTCGGGCGCCAGACCGGCGATGAGCAGGACTCGGCAGCGGGTCTCCTCGGCATCGGGCGGGACCGAGCCCCCGGCGGCGAAGCGGCGCTCGGCCTCGTCGAGCAAGGTGAGGGCAACAGGCAGGTCGCCGCGGGCGAGGGCGAGGTCGGCTCGGTTGCCGACCGCCCACCCGGCCTCGAAGTGTTGCCCGGCGCGGGTGAAGAGGGCGTCGGCGGCTGCCGCGTCGGCGTCGGAAGCCGCGAAGGAGCCCAGTGCCGCTCGGGCCCAGCCGCGGTGTTCCAGGCACCGCGCCTGCCAGACGACGTCGCCGGCACGGCGCGTCGTCGCGAGCGCCGGTTCCAGGTGGGCCAGGGCTTCCCGGGGCCGACCGAGCCGCAGGAGGGCATGCGCGAGGCGCAGCCGGACCCGGGCCCGGTCCACCCCGCTGACCAAGGGAATCGCCTCGTGCAAGCGCTCCAGTCCGGCGCGCGTTCGTCCAGTGGCGACGAGCAGGACGCCGAAGGTCGCCTGGACGTCGCCGACCCGAGCCGGGTCGCCCGTGCGCCTCGCCAGGCGCAGCGCCTCACGTACGTGGCCGATGGCGACGCTCGTGCGGCCGGCATCCCGGTGGACGATCCCGGCGGCCTGATGGGCCACCGATCGTGGCCCCGGCTTGGTGGTCGAACGAAGGACCAGATGTGCCATTGCTAGGGCTTTGTCCGGGTGCGATAGTGCCAGTGGCAGTAGGTCCTCGACGTCGGCCGTCCCCATGGCGTGGCCTCCGGGACGACCCGAGGGCAGCGCGGCGGGTTCCATCGAAGGGTCCGATTCCGAAGGGTGGCAACGTGGCAATCGATGATGACAGCGGCTCCTATGGCGGCGCCAGCGCTCCGGTGAAGCCGGACGAGCCGGTGTCGCCGCTGTGGTGGCAGGACGCCGAGGTGTGGAACGAGCGGACCGCGGACCAGGTCGCCGGCATCGTCGAGGCCCTCGGGGGCCCCAAGGTCGTCGGCGTCAAGGGCGAGCGGGTGTCCGCCGAGGGCGGGACCGTCGAGGTCGACCTCAGCGATCCGAAGAACTACGGGGACATGGTCTACATGTACCAGCGGGGCCGGATCCTCGTGCGCGACCGCGATCTCGAGCGGGCTCAGCGGGTTGTCGAGGGCCGGGTCATCGAGGGCGGCGTCAACGGACTCACCGTGCTCGAAGTCGCCGATACGACGGTCGCCCTGTCCGCCCTCGACGGGGCGCTCGGGGTTGGCGTCGGCTTCCCCGACCACGTCGTGCACGTGAGCGGTCAGGGCGGTGGCGCCTGCCCGGCGACCGAGCCCATGCCGACGACGTCGAAGCGGTACCCGATCCGCGACGTCCACGGCGACTGCACGGGCGACGGGGTATTCGTCTCGCTCGTTGACACCGGGTTCGACCCGAAGGTCGCCGCGACCACCGAGTGGCTGGCGGGCGTCGACGGCGATCCGGAGTCCTACGACAGGGACCACCTCGGCCCGTATGCCGGGCATGGCACCTTCGCGGCGGGTGTGGTCCGCACGATGGCGCCCAAATGCGGGGCCTACGTCTACGGGTTCCTGCCGCACGGGGGGGCCATCTTCGAAAGCGACATCATCGCCGCCCTCCAGCGCGCCCTCGTGCAGGCTCCCGACATCGTGTCGATGTCGGCGGGATCCCACAGCCGGGGCGACTTGGGCATGCTCGGTTTCCGGGTGCTCTGGGAGCAATTCGCGTCCAAGGGCACGGTTCTGGTCGCCGCGGCCGGCAACGACGCGAGCCGCAAGCCCTTCTACCCGGCGGCGGACGGCTACGCGATCGGGGTCGGGGCCCTCGACGTCGACGGATCCCGCGCCGGATACAGCAACTTCGGCAGTTGGGTCGACGTCTACGCCCTGGGATCCGACCACGTCAACGCGTTCCCGACCGGCACTTACGACTACCAGCAGGCCCCCCTGAAGGGGCGCCACGGGACGTTCGACACGTGGCTCGCCTCGTGGAGTGGGACCTCCTTCGCCACGCCACTGGTGTCGGGGGTCATCGCCGCCCGGATGACGTGGACCGGAGAGACCGGCCAGCAAGCCGCGGCCGCGCTGCTGGCCTTGGCGCGCGACAACGCCCAGCGCGGCGTCGGCGCGGTGGTCGAGCCGTGGATGGCCTGCCGTCCGGGGTGGGGCTGTTCCTGATCGACGATCCGGGCAGCGCTCGGGTCATCGAATGTGTGTGCGTGAGGCCGTGAGGCCGTGAGGTCGGGCTCGGTCGGCGCGTCATTGCGCACGACGCCCTTGCAGGCTCGGTCGTGCAGGTCAGCGCCCGCGACGCCTTGACGCAGGCGAGTCAGTGTCTGCGACGCCTTGACGCAGGCTCGGTCGGCGCGTCATTGCGCACGACGCCTTGCAGGCTCGGTCGGCGCGTCGCTGCGCACGACGCCTTGCAGGCTCGGTCGGCGCGTCAGTGTCCGCGCATCGCCTTGCGGTCCAGGCGGACCCGATTGGGGTCGATGCCCTGCGGCAAGGGCGGGCGCATGCCGCCAAGAGCGCGCAGCCGCTTGTTCACCGCCGCGACCTCGGCCTTGGTCAGCGCCGGACGCAGTCGCTGGATCTTCGAGGCGAGTTTGCGCACCGGGACGACGTCCGCTCCGTCACCGGTACCTACGCGAAGGGCGATGATCGGCACGTCGGGAGCGACCCGGGCCACCTTCTTGCGCTCTGCGGCGAGCACTCGCCGCGCCCGGGCCTCGGGCCCTTCGGCGACGAGGACCACCCCGGGGCGACCCACCGCCCGGAACACCAGGCCGGACTCGGACATGTCGCCGCCGCGGGCCGCTTCGACGGCCACCGGTTCCTGGCTCGTGAACCAGCCTCCACGTAGGGCGGTGAGCGCGGCGCCGGCGGCGCCGGGCTTGCCCTCGATCTGCCGGTAGGCCGCTCGTTCGGCTCGCCGGCTCATGACGATCGTCGCCGCGAGCAGGGCCAACGGAAGCCCCAGGAACGCGGCATACACGGGGTATTCGAGCAGCCACCCGACGCCGACGACGACGGCCAGGACGACGACGAAGGCCAGCAGCATCCACCAGCCGATCTTCGGGTCCACGGCCTTGGACTGGCGGAAGACGTCGCGCATCTGCGCGATCCGCCCCGGCTTCTTCTTCGGGGCGGCTGGGGTGGCGGTGGAGTCCTTGGCCATGGCGGTCAGGATACGTCCGCGTCGCGCTGGGCGACCAGCGTGGCCGCTTCCTGGCGGGCCGGCAGGCTCGCCGCGTCGGCGAGGTGGGCGAGGTGATCGGGAATCGGCCGACCCCAGCGGCGCATCGCCTGTGCCCACAGGCGTCCCGCGCGGTAGGACGAGCGCACCAGGGGCCCGGCCATGACGCCCTTGAAACCCGTCTCGTCGGCGACCTGCGACCAGTGCACGAACTCCGCCGGGGTGACCCAGCGGTCTACGGGGTGGTGGCGCGGCGAGGGGCGCAGGTACTGGGTGACGGTGAGGATGTCGCACCCGGCGTCGGCGAGGTCGGCGATGGCCGCGGCGATCTCGTCCTCGCGTTCGCCCATCCCGAGGATGAGGTTGGACTTCGTCACGAGGCCGGCTTCTCGGGCCATCGAGAGGACCCGCAGCGAGGTGTCGTAGCCGAACGCCGGCCGGATCCGCTTGAAGATCCGCGGCACGGTCTCGAGGTTGTGCGCGAAGACCTCGGGGCGGGCCTCGAAGACCAGCCCGACGAGCTCGGGCCGGGCGCCGAAGTCCGGGGGCAGGATCTCCACGCCGGTCGCGGGGTTGCGCTCGTGGATGGCCCGGACGGTCGCGGCATACAGGCCCGCGGCCCCGTCAGGGCGGTCGTCGCGCGCGACCCCGGTGACCGTCGCGTATCGCAGCCCGAGGCTGGCCACGGATTCGGCGACCCGGCGCGGCTCGTCCGGATCCAGCGGTTCCGGGCGGCCGGTGGCGATGTCGCAGAAGTCGCACCGGCGGGTGCACGTGTCGCCGCCGATGAGGAACGTCGCCTCGCGGTCCTCCCAGCACTCGAAGATGTTCGGGCAGCCGGCCTCCTGGCACACCGTGTGCAGGCCCTCGGCGCGGACCATGGCCTGCATCGACGCGTACGCCGGGCCCATCGTCGCGCGGGTACGGATCCACTCCGGCTTGCGCTCGATGGGAGTCTGCGCGTTGCGCGCCTCGACGCGTAGCAGCCGCCGACCCTGCGGGACGACACTCACGGGCCCGGTCCTCCTGTGGTCGATTCGGTCCGCCGGCTTTGAGGTCCGCCGATTTTCGGTCCGCCGGCTTCCGGTCCGCCGGCTTCCGGTCCGCCGGCTTCCGGTCCGCCGGCTTTGCGGTGCGGGCTCGGGCGGGGTCGGACGTCCCACCCTACGCCGGATATCTGGTGCGCGAGTGTGCCCGAAGTGCTGCTTCGAGGGCCGGGAAGCGACATCTCGGCAACTCTCACGGTCGGCCAGCCGGTTGGGCGCGGCCTCGGGGTCAGCCGGGTCGGCCAGCCGGTTGGGCGCGGCCTCGGGGTCAGCCGGGTCGGCCAGCCGGTTGGGCGCGGCCTCGGGGTCAGCCGGGTCGGCCAGCCGGTTGGGCGCGGTCCGGGGGTCAGCCCGTCGGCGGGATCACCGCGTCGGCGAGACGGGCGACCGCGTCGGCGATCACCGGCCCGAACATCACTTCGTCGTTGTGGCCCACCCCGGGCAGCACGAGCTCCTCGTGCAGGGTGCCCACCTGCGCGGCCACCCGGGCGCTGTAGCGAGACGGCACGACGTCGTCGGCGTCGCCGTGGACGACCGTGACAGGCACCGAGCTGTGGCGCAGATGGTCGACGACGGGGAAGCGGTCCGGCAGGATCAGCCCGACCGGCAGCCAGCCGGCGTGGTGGGTGGCGACCTCGGCGAGCGAGGTGAACGGCGAACGCAGCGCGACCCCGGCCGGCCGGTCCGTCGTCACGAGCCGGGCGACGACCCCCGTGCCGAGCGACTCGCCGAGATAGAGGGTCCGCGCGGGTCCGAAGCCCTCGTCCCGCAGGTATGCCGCGCCGGCGCGGGCATCTCTAGCCAGCCCGTCCTCGGTGGGGCTCCCCGGGTTTCCGCCATAGCCGCGGTAGTCCATGGCGAGCACGGTGAAGCCACGGTCGGCGAGGGCGACGAACAGCGGCAACCGGCCCGCGCGGTGCCCGCCGTTGCCGGGGCAGAACAGCACGGCGACCCGGCGGTCGCGCCGGGTCGGGGGGACGAGCCACGCGTCGAGGTCGAGCCCGTCCTCGGTGTGCAGCGTGACGTCCCGCCCGCCGGGCAGCCACCGCTGCACCGACCCGACCCGGGAGGTGTCCGGGAAGTAGATGAACGAGCGGGCCAGCCCGCTCATGGGGTTCACGGCCACCGCCGCGTCGACGCCGGGTCCATGAGCGCAGTGTCCCACCGAGCGCGCGGTCGGTCCCCTCAGCCGGGACCGGTACCGGGGGCCGGATCGGGGGCCGGGGCCGGTCCCGGGCCGGCGTGGTCCCCGAGCTGCCGGGCGTCCTCGTGGGCGATGTGCCCGAGCTCGCGCCACAGCGCGGCGAGAATGAGTGCCGAGCCGACGAACGCGAACCAGTACGGCGCGGTGATGCCCCACCGGGCCGCCAAGACTCCACCGACCGCGTTGCCGATGACCATGCCGCCGAGCATGGCCATGACGTAGACGCTGCCCACGCGGCCCTGCAGGTCCGCAGGCACGGCGCGTTGGCGCACGCTGGAGGCGATCGTCGCCCAATAGGCGAGGTGGATGCCGAAGAGGAAGAGGATGCCCATCGCGACGGCAGGGGTCCGCGTCACCGCGAGGGCGAGGTGGGTGAGGGTCTCGAGGACGAGGCCGTAACGCATGATGTCCCCGAGTCGCACGTGCCGCTCCACCCAGCCGAAGGTCACCGTGCCGACGATGCTGCCCACCGCCTCGACCGTGGTGAGCAGCCCGAAGCCCACGGTGTCCAAACCGAGGCGCTGACTGGCATAGAGGACGAGCACGCCCCAGGACGCCCCAAAGGTGACGTTGAAGGTGACGATCTGGAGGACGAGGGCGCGCATGGCCCGGTGGTGCCAGGTCCAGCGCAGTCCGGCGCGGATGTCGGCCACGACATGCGGGCGCTCGCTCGCCGGTGCCTGCGGCGTATGCCGCGGGATCGCGATCCGCGCGAAGAGGACGGCCCCGCCGATGAAGCACACCGTCTGGGCGCCGAACGGCCAGGCCGCGCCGACCGCGAACAACGCGGCCCCGATCGGTGGGCCGACGAGCCGGTTGAGCGAGACCCAGCCGAAGGTCATCCGGGCGTTGGCGATGCCGAGGTCGGCGGCCGGGACGATCATCGGCAGCACCGTGCGCGATGCCCCGTCGATGAAGGTCTCCGCCGTCGCGACGAGCAACAAGGTGACGATGACGGCGGTGACTGTGACCACTCCAATGGCGACCGATGCGGTGAGCGCGACGAGAGCGACGGCGCGCACGAGGTTGCCCCACACGACGATTCGGCGTCGGTCGTGTCGGTCGGCGACGGCGCCGGCATACAGCCCGAGGACGAAGCCCGGCAACCACTCGACGAGAGCGGCCAGCGAGACGAGCCTCGGATCAGTGGTCAGGGACGCGACGAGCAGTGGCCCGGCCGCCAGGGCGAATCCGTCGGCGAGGTTGGTCGCCCAGTTCGCGGCGAGCAACCAGCGGAACGGCCGGCCGAGGCGGGGCGGAGCGACCCCGTCGAGGAGGCTGCTCACGGCGCGGCGGAGCGCCCTGGCGAGGGTAGCTCGACGGGGAGCGCGCCAGCGCGCCGGCGGTTCGGGGCGAGGTCGGACAGGACGTCGGCGAGATGCTTCTCGACGGACGGCAGGACGTCGGCGACGGTGACCTCGCGGCCGACCTCGCGCGACAGCGACGTCACGCCGGCGTCGGCGATCCCGCACGGGACGATGACCTCGGCCCAGCGCAACGTGGGATTGGCGTTGAGGGCGAAGCCGTGCATGGTCACCTGCCGGCTAACCCGGATGCCGATCGCACCGACCTTGCGACGAGGGCCGCGGGCATCGTCGAGCACCCACGTGCCGGTCTGGCCGTCGACCCGTCCGGCCGCGACCCCGAAGTCGGCGCAGACCCGGATCATCATCTCCTCGAGACGCCGGACGTAGGCGACGACGTCGATGGGGGCGGGCAGCCGCACGATCGGGTACCCGGTGAGCTGCCCCGGCCCGTGCCACGTGATCTTGCCGCCGCGGTCGACCTCCACCACCGGCGTGCCGTCGCGGGGGCGCTCGTGCGCCTCGGTGCGCTTGCCGGCCGTGTAGACCGGGCGGTGCTCCAACAGCAGCACGGTGTCCGGGTCCTCGCCGGCGACGACCCGGGCGTGGACCTCGCGCTGTCGCTGCCACGCCTCCTGATAGTCGACGTAGTCCGGGGCGAACCCCAGGTGCACGACACGCATGGCGGTCACCCTACGCGCGGTATGCCGTGGCAGCGCCCCTCCTTTTGCGCTCCTCGCGGATGCCGCGCGACCCGGTGCCGCGGTTACCCTGGCGGTCATGTTTCGGGTCGGCGTCGTCGGTTACGGGATGGCCGGTGCGCAGTTCCACGTGCCCATGGCGCGCGCCGCCGGGTTCGAGGTGGCTGCCGTCCTCACCCGCGATCCGGGCCGAGCCGCCCAGGTGGCGGCGGACCTTCCGGCGGCTCGGGTCGTGCCGGACCTCGCCGCTCTCGTCGCATCGCCGGGCCTGGATCTCGTCGTGGTCGCGTCCCCGAGCGGGCTGCACGTCGAGCATGCGCGCGTCGCGGTGCGGGCCGGTGTGCCGGTCGTCGTCGACAAGCCGCTGGCCGTCGACGCCCGGTCCGCAGCGTCGCTCGTCGAGGAGGCGCGGGCCCGGGGGGTCCCCCTCACGGTGTTCCAGAACCGGCGCTACGACCCCGAGTTCGTCACCCTCGTCGGCGTCGTCGGCTCGGGCGTGCTTGGCACGGTGCGCGCTGCGGAGTTCCGCTGGGAGCGCTGGCGCCCGGAGCCTCGCTCGGGATGGCGTGAGCGGCTACCCGCGACCGAGGGCGGCGGACTCCTGCTCGACCTCGGCACCCACCTCGTCGACCAGGCGGTGGTGCTCTTTGGGCCGGTGGCGTCGGTCTACGCGCAGGTCCGCTCCGTCCTGGCGGTCGCCGAGGACCACGCCTTCCTCAGCCTGCGCCACGAGGGCGGCCTGGTCACCCACGTGACGATGTCGTCGGTGGCCGGTGCCCCCGGACCGCGCACCCGGATCTCCGGCAGCCGCGCGGCATACCTGCTCGGGTCCGCGGGAGGCGAGAGTACGGCCTTCCCCGACGCCAACGGGCCGGCCGGCCAGCACGGCTGGCTCGTGCGGGACACTCAGCGCGAGCCCGTGCCGGCCCGCGCCGGCGACCCGGTGGACTTCTACCGTGCCGTCGCCGCCGCCCTCGCCGGCCCGAACCCGCAGACCGCGATGCCGGTCGTCCCCGCCGATGCCGTCCATGTGCTGGCCGTCATCGACGGGGCTCGGGTCAGCGCCCGCGAGCAACGCGTCGTGGACATCTCCACCCCGGGAGCCGAGCCCGGCCGGCGGGTTTGACCACCTCGTTGCTCGAACACGGCGAGTGGGTCGTCGAGATCGATCGGCCCGCGCGTCCAGCCCGACGTGACGGAGCGAAATCCGACGAACTGGACGCGGTACGAGCTGCCCGGGAGGCCCTCGGCGGCGCCAAACACCGGGAAAGGCCGAGCGAGCTCGGTAACGGTCCGTCGACGGCGGCCTCGCTAACGCGCTGTCGACGGCGCTCTCGCTGACAGCGCTCGACAGGCGGGCTATCGGTGACCACCGCGACCTATTGGGTGACCCGATGGCGGGACTGTCTGCCACCGCCGGCCGATGCCTGCGCTCGGGCGCACCGGTTGGGTGCGGACCTGGCCCGCTACCAGTACCTGGCCCGTGACTTCGCCACCGTGGAACAGGATCTGGTCGCGCTGCTGGCCGCGACCGATGGACAGATCCTGACCACCTTGCCCGGGGTCGCCGTCGTGCGTGCGGCTGCGTTCGCTGCGCACAGCCTGCCTATCGACCGCTACCCCGACGCTGAACACCTCTACTCGGCAACCGGGCTGGCCCCCGCGATGTACCAATCGGCCACCCTGTCCCGACGTGGCCGGATCTCACGGCAGGGCTTGGCCGAACACCGCGACGCGCTGATGGGCAGCGCTTGGGGCCTATCCCGGTACAGCCCAGCATTCGCCGAGCGGGAGACCCTCTTGAGAGCCCGCGGGATGAGACCGATCCAAGCCCGAGTTGTGTTGGCGCGCAACGCCTGCCGCCTGGCCTACCGACTCCTACAGTCCCAACAACCATTCGATGAACAGGCGTATCGTCAAGGAAGGCTCAGTCGCGGACGGTGACGGCCACGATGGCTATGCCGCTAGTCGAGCATGCCGAAGATCGTCGCCCCGGCGCCTGCGGCTCCGCCGGCCCTGAGCAGGGCGTCCGACGTCAGGGACGCCAGCGGGGAATCCTGCGGTGCCCCGGTGAACGTCGCCTGCGCGCGCAGGTGCGCGAGTGCCTGCGCCTTGCCCGAGGCGCCGTGCGGGACGAATTGCTCCACGGCGTCGGCGATGGCAGTGAGCGTTCCCGGGTCCAGGGAGCGTTTGACCACGTCGGTCACGTGCAGCACGGGGACGAAGACCCGCGGGCCAGAGGCTTTCAGACCGAGCAGCACGGCGCCCGCGTGGTTCCCGCCGACGGCCAGGCGGGTTACCTGGGTCAGGTCCAGGCTTCGCCGCACCACTCCGAAGCGTGTGGTGTGGATCCGGCCCCTCACCGGGTCGAGCGACGTGGCATTCCACATGAGGAGGACGTAGACGACGCACAGGCCCAGTCCCCCCGCGAGCGCCCCGACCGAGTGCTCGGGCTGGGTGAACATCACGTATGCCACGGTCGCCATCACCGTCATAAAGAGGAGGGCAGCGATGACGTACGAGATGACATTGGTAAGGCGCGGCACCCGGATCATGCGGGCCCTCCCGACGGGGCGCGCGAGACATCAGTCGGCCGTTCGCCGGGGAGGGCCGTTCGCTCGGCGCAGCCGGAAGGGCTCGTCATCGTTCCTCCTGAGGGGGATCCCGAGGCCTACCGAAGCCTCTCTGACATTGTCGACCCTGCCTTCGCCGGGGTGCGATCACGGCGTAACCGGGATACTACGTGGCGAGATTCGGACGTCGCGAGGGTGCGCCTGGCCACGCGGCGCGTCCCGGTGCATCGACTCCGGTGGCCGGCTGCCGCTGAGTCAACGTGGGTGGCCAGGCGCCGCGGCGACAGCGGGTTCAGGGGTTGATGAGCACGGCGCGGGCCTGTTTCACCGGAGCCTGTCAAGTTGTCTGTGTAAGGGGGCATGGTCAGAGGTGGGGGGTGATGCGGTCGGGGTGGGCGATCGCGAGTGGGGCTAGGGCCTTCTTCCAGTTGGTGACGATCTGGCCTTCGACGAGCCGGCCGGGGCCTGTGCGTTCGGTGGCGGGTCGGCCGCGTTCTTTCTCGCGGGCTCGGGCTCGTTTGTCTTCGATGGTGCAGATTGCTAGCCAGAGCAGCTAGACCACGGCGGTGTCGTTGGGGAAGTGGCCGCGGTTCTTGATGATCTTGCGCAGCTGGTGGTTCAGCGACTCGATCGAGTTGGTGGTGTAGATGACTCGGCGCGGCTCGGGCGGGAAAGCCAGGAACGGCACGAACCGTTCCCACGCGGGCCGCCAGGTGTTCACCGCGTGGGGGTACTTCCCGGCCCAGGCGGTCTCGAACTGCGCCAAGGCCTCCTGGGCGGCGTCGGCGTTGGCCGCGGTGTAGATCGGTTTCAGGGCCGCGGCCACGGCCTTGCGCTCGCCGTAGCCGACGAACCGCATCGAGGCGCGGATCAGGTGGACCACGCAGGTTTTGCACGGTCGCGGCGGCCCAGGTGGCCTCGATCGCCTCGGGCAGCCCGCTGAGCCCGTCGCAGCAGACGATCAGGACGTCGCGGATGCCGCGGTTGGCCAGGTCGGCGCACACCGACGCCCAGAACTTCGCGCCCTCGGTGGTTTGCACCCAGATGCCCAGGACGTGCTTGATCCCGTCCATGTCGACCCCGACGGCGATGTGCGCGGCCTTGTTGACCACGTGCCCGCCGTCGCGGACCTTGACCACGATCGCGTCCAGGTAGATCACCGGGTACAACGCCTCAAGCGGGCGACGCTGCCAGGCCAGGACCTCCTCGCCGATCTCGTCGACGATCTTGCTGATCGTCTCGTGGGATAGTTCAGTGCCGACCGTGCTGGTCAGGTGGTGGGCGATGTCGCGTAACGTCATCCCGACGCCGCGGCGGCGCCCTTGTCGTAGCCGAGATGATCGCTCAACTCCGCCCGCAAGCCACGCTCGAGGGCGGCCTTGATCAGCCCGGGGATCAACCCGGCCGCCCCGGTCATCTCGACCCCGCCAGCATCGATCCGGGCGAACAACTCATCCAAGGCACCCGAGGCAGCAAGCTCGGCCGCCACATCCTTACCGGTAACCGCCGCATCCACCGGCTCCAGCTCATCAGTCATGGGATCCATCGTCTTCCTTTCAGACGGACCGACCCCTTGCACAGACGATCTGACACCTCCGCGGCTCGCGCACCGATGCAGCCCATGCCCATCCCCTGTCTGACCCGGTGCTTCAACTCACGGACGCGCAGGCGCCATCTCGGCCACCACCGGTCAAGTGCTCCACGGTATGCCGCGAGTCGGCTACGGGTTGATGAGCACGGCCCGCAGCGCATCCGCACACGCCAACGACGAGTCATACTCGTACGTCGCCCGACGCGCCACTGCTCCCGCTGCCTGCACCCCGTCATCACCCTCAAGAGCAGGGAAGCGCGCATTGGTTCGCGTCGCACCCTTAATGAAGGCGCTCGCGTTGTCTAGTGCACAATCAAAGAAGAAGGTGGTATTGGCGCAAAGGTTGGCCAAGGCGTTGGCGCCCGGCGGCGAGATCGCGATGGCAGCCAGGAGGCCAGCCAGCAGTGTCGCCGTGCCGAACCGAGACCTCATCTTGTTACTGCCTCACCCTGAATCTCGCTGACCCGCCACAGTCCGTTGTGCTCCAACTGGAACACAACGCTCCCTGAGTTGGCGGGGGCCTCTTGGACTACTGAGCCATTCGAATCGACGACTTTCCCGGAGGATTGTTTGCCACGTACTCGAACGGCAGCGGAACCGGAGATCCATTCGAACCCTTGGACGGATTGGACTTCGACCGGAATTCCCACATACCTCAGGCCTCGGTCTCGGTAGTCTTTCGCTTTGCCTATGTATGCGGCACAGGTCTTGCTGGTTGGCAGGCACAGCGGAACAATCAGCGTAGGGTCTGCTTCGGTCCAACTGCGGTTGAGCTGGGCCATGAAGTACTTGACGAACTCCTGAGCGCCTTCGATCGAGTCCACCCGGGCGGCGGGTGGGAAGCCGGGGTCGGTGGTCGGCACGTTGCTCGTGGGTGGGTCGCTCGTCGTGGAAGTAGGGGCTGTCGGGCTCGTGGACACCGTCGCGCTGGTGGTGCTCGTCGGGGTCGGCTGCGGGGAAGGCGTGCACGCTCCAACGAGAAGCACGGCACCCGCACTGAGTGCCGTGACCACGCTGGTGATGGGTCGAAAGCCGGATCGAGCGGCGGCTCGCGTACCGATGCAGCCCATGCCCCATCCCCTGTCCATCCTGGTTCACGACTCGACGAGGTGGAACACCCAGCGGGCCACCAACCGCCCACTCGCTCCATCGAGTATGCCAACGACGGCCGGACGGCGCTCGGCGTCGTCCACAGGGCCGGAGTTGGGCGGGATCACAGCAAGGCCCGCCAACTGCCAGAACGCGGCGAACGGCCCGGGATGGAGGGCCACACCGGAATGCCAGGACGCTGCGAAACGGCCAGAAGGGCCGCAGTCCTTCGGGATGCAGCAGCGGCAGCCGGGCCAGCGTCGCCTGATGCGCCGCCCGGACCGCGACCTCGATGCCCAACGTCAACGCCATCGTCCTTGCTCCTGTCAGTCGGAATCCTGTTCACCAGGTGACTGACCACCGCGGCCACGGCCCAGACATTCTCTAAGCAGGAGTCCACGCCCATGGGCTGGCTCCAAGTTCCCGAACAAGGACACCGCTCGACCAGACACCGGGCCCGCGGACGACCACTCAGAAGTCAGAGATCACCACGTATCCCGGTCGGACGTTCGGCCCGCCCGCGGACCCTACCCAGAGGCTAAATGTCGGGCCCGCGCCCTACCGTTGAGCCATGATCATGGAACAGCGGGTGTCCTGCCTCACCCTGGGCGTGGCAGATCTGCAGCGGGCGGTGGGCTTCTACCAGGCGCTCGGGTGGCGCGGTGTCGTCCAGGACGACGTCGCGTTCTTCCAGGTCGGCGGTCTCGTTCTCGGGCTGTGGAGCCGGGACCGGCTCGCCGAGGACTCTGGCGTGGGCGACCCGGGCGGATGGGGCGGCGTGACGCTGGCCTACAACACCCGCGAACCCGCCGAGGTGGACGCCGTCCTGGCGCTGGCGGCCGCCGCCGGCGGCACGGTCGCTCGGGCCGCGGGCGAGACCTTCTGGGGTGGGTATTCCGGCGTCTTCGTCGACCCCGACGGGCACCCGTGGGAGGTCGCGCACAACCCGTTCTGGCAGGTGACCGAGGACGGGCGTACCCTGCTCGGCGCACCGTAGCCGCCCTGGGGAGGGCTGTGGACGACGCGAGCGGGGAACGGGGCCCGGGCGCGACGATGACGGGGTGACCGAGCCCACCACCACCGTGCCAGAGGTCGACGGGTATGCCGTGACCCGCCTGCTCGGCCGAGGGGCCACCAGCGCGGTGTGGGCCGCGACCGACACGGACACCGACGACCCGGTGGCGGTGAAGATCACCGACCCAGCGCGTGAGCGTGCCGTCGACGTCCTCGCTCTCGCGGCGCGCGAGAGCGCCGTCCTGTCGCGGATCGCCGACGAGCACGTCGTGCGATTGCGCCGAGCCTTCGCCCGACCGGACGGGTCGGTGGCCCTCATCACCGATCTCGCGCAGGGCGGCAGTCTCGCCGACCTCGTCGCCGTCCGGGGCCGGCTCACCGAGGGCGAGGTGGCCACCGTCCTCGTCCCGCTGGCCAGCACCCTCGACACCCTGCACCGCGCCGGTGTCGTCCACGGGGACCTCTCGCCCGGCAACGTGCTGTTCTCCGCCAGCGGCAAACCCCTGCTAGCCGACTTCGCCACGGCCCGGGCCGTCGGCGAGAGCGAACCACCCCTGGTGGCCGGCACCCCGGGCTTCCTTGCCCCCGAACGGGCCGGTGGGGCCTTGGCCACCGAGGCCAGCGACGTCTTCGGGCTCGGCGCGCTGGCGTGGTACGCCCTCACCGGCCGTCCGCTGCCGGACACCGGCGCGCCCGACGGGACTGGCGTGACCGGCATGGTCGGCGCGGCATACGGGCCGGTGGTGGCCCGGCTGCTCGCTCGCGACCCGTGGGCCAGGCCCAGTGCCGGCGAGGCGGCCCGCGACCTCTACGCCGTGTCGCCACCGGTGCCTGTGCGTCTGGTCGCCCCGGGGGAGGCGGACGTCGCGGCGGCGTTGACCCGACGGCTACGAGCCCAGGCGGTCGCCGCTCTCAGCGAGCCGCCGATGCCCCTTCGCGTCCCCTTCTGGCGCCGGACGCGACGTGGGCGCCACGCTGCACCGTCGGAGACGCCGTCGCGGATCCCCTTGGCCGGACGCCGGATCGGGCCGATCCGACGTTGGCGATGGGGCCGGTGGGCGGTGGTCGGAGCCTTGCTGGTCGCCGCGATGTCTGGCGTGCTCGTGCGAACGATCCACGCGCGCCTGGCCCAGACAGCAGACCCCACCCCTGCGACGACCGCGCTCGTCGAAACTCAGGCCACGGTGTTGCTGCGCGATCTCGCCGCTGCTCGGGCCCGGGCGTTGGTGGTGGCCGACCCCGCGCTCCTCGCGCAGGCGGACGCCCCGGGCTCGCCCATCCTCGAGCACGACACGCGGCTCATTGCCGCGCTCCGGGCCAGCCAGGCGCGGTACGCCTCCCTGCGCTTCGACGTGGTGTCGGTGCGCGACGTGCGCGTCACGCCACCGACGGCAACAGTGGTGGCCCGGCTCGACACGGTGGTCGCCACGACGACGGCAACCGCTGCCTCCGCGGGTGACGGCGACCCGGGAGTCCCCACCGACGAGGCGCCGGTGCTCGTCGAACTGCGCCTCGTCGAGGGTCGGTGGCTCCTTGCCGACCTGCGGGCGCCCTGAGGCCCAGTACTCAGGCCAACGTGGCGACCGCAGCCTCCAGGGTCGGGTACTCGAACCCGAACCCGGCGTCGGTCAGCGCCTTGGGCAGGACCCGCAGGCTGCCGAGCACGTCCTCGGCGAACTCGCCGAGCACGACGCGCAAGGCGAAGGCCGGGGCCGGCACCACGGCGGGACGATGCACCGCGCGGCCCAAGGCAGCCGCGACATCCCGCTGGGGGCGCGGATCCGGGCCCACGAGGTTGACCGGACCGGTGATCTCGGGGTGGTCGACGAGGTACGCGTATGCGCGCACCGTGTCGGCAAGGCTCACCCACGACATCGCCTGGCGCCCCGAGGCCATCGGCCCGCCGAGCCCGAACCGGGTGAGGCGCACCAGTCGGGGGAACATCCCTCCGGTGGCCGACATGACCAGCCCCGTGCGGGCGTGTGTGACCGGCATCCCGGCCTCGACGGCCGCCGCCGCCGCGCCCTCCCACGCGCGGACCACCTCGGCGAGGAACCCGTGCCCCGGGGCACTCGCCTCGGTGAGCGTCTCGTCGCCGCGGTCGGGCCCGTAGTAGCCGATGGCCGAGGCGGTGACGAGGCGCACCGGACGGTCAGCCGCAGCCACGGCCGCGGCGACGGCGCGGGTGCTGTTGACTCGTGAGTCGAGGATGAGTTGCTTGTATGCCGGGGTCCAGCGTCGATCGCCCACCCCGGCGCCGGCGAGATGGACGACCGCGTCGACGCCGGCCAGGGCGGCCGGGTCGAGGTGGCCGCTGGACGGGTCCCAGGGGATCTCGTCCGGGCCGGTGGGGGATCGCCGGACCAGGCGCACGACGACGTCGCCGCGGTCGCGCAGGTATGCCGTGAGGGCGCCGCCGATGAACCCTGACGCCCCGCTGACGACGATCCGGCCCATGTCTCGGCCTCCTGCCTCGAGTGGGGATCCGCTGGGTGGCCTGGGGGCTAGAGGCCGAGGTCGGCCTCGAAGTTGCCCTCCTCCAACCGGGTCTTCATCGCCACGAGGAAGCGGGCCGCGTCGGCGCCGTCGACGATGCGGTGGTCGTAGGACAGCGCGAGCATCATGATCTGGCGGATGGCGATCGTCTCGCCGCCGTCGACGTCGGTGACGACGACCGGCCGCTTGACCAGGGCGCCGGTGCCGAGGATGGCGACCTGCGGCTGGTTGATGATCGGGGTGTCGAACAACGCCCCACGGCTGCCGGTGTTGGTGATCGTGAACGTTCCACCGGCCAGGTCGTCCGGGGTGATCTTGTTCGTCCGGGTGCGTTCGGCGACGTCGGCGATCGCCCGGGACAGGCCGGCGATGTTGAGGTCTCCGGCGTTCTTGACCACGGGGACGATGAGGCCCTTGTCGGTGTCCACGGCGACGGACAGGTTCTCCTGAGCGTGGTAGACGATCGAGTCCCCGTCGACGCTGGCGTTGACCATGGGGAAGGACTTGAGGGACTCGACCGCCGCGAGGGCCAGGAACGGCAGGAAGGTGAGCTTGGTCCCCTCCCGGCTCTCGAACGCGGACTTCGACCGGGCCCGCAGCCGGGCGACCTTGGTGAGGTCGACCTCGACGACCGTGGTGAGCTGGGCCGACACCTGCAGCGACTCGACCATCCGCTGGGCGATGACCTTGCGCAGCCGGGTCATCTTCTCGGTCGTGCCACGCTTGGGTGACGCCGGTTGGGCGCTCGCTGGTGCGGGGGCGGCGGCGGCCGCCGATGTCGCAGTTGCCGGGGCCGCTGCGGCCGGGGTCGTCGCGGCTGCCGCCTTGGTGCTGGCCGCCGCGTCGAGCACGTCCTGCTTGCGCACCCGCCCGCCGACTCCGGTGCCGGTCACCGTGGCGATGTCGACACCATGCTGGGCCGCGAGTTTGCGCACCAGCGGCGTGACGTAGCTGCCGTCCTCGCCGCCCGCGGCCGGGGCCGGGGCAGGGGGGGCCGGCGGGGCGGCGGGAGCGGGAGCGGGAGTTGCCGGGGGAGCAGCGGCGGCGGGCGCGGGCGCCGGTGCCGGGGGAGGCGCCGCGGGAGCGGCAGGTGCCGGGGGAGCAGGTGGTGCCGGGGGAGCAGGTGGTGCCGGTGAAGCGGTCGCGCCGGGGGCGGTATCGGCCTGCGCGGGCGTGCCGCCGATGATGGCGAGGTCGGCTCCGACGGCGGCGGTCTCGTCTTCGGCGACGAGGATCTCGGTGAGCACACCGGCATACGGGGAGGGGATCTCGGTGTCGACCTTGTCCGTCGAGACTTCGAGCAACGGTTCGTCGACCTCGACGCGTTCGCCGACCTGCTTGAGCCACCGGGTGACCGTGCCCTCGGTGACGGACTCGCCGAGCGCCGGCATGGTCACCGCCTGGCCGGCCCCCGATGGGGCAGCCGACGAGACCGGCGCAGGAGCCGAGGTGGGCGCCGTTGGCGCGGCGGGAGCTGGGGCGGGTGCAGGCGGGGATGCGGCGGCCGGCGGCTCCGCGGGGGCGGCTGCCGGCGCCGCGGCGGACGGAGCGGCGGCCGGTGCGCCCGCCCCGTCGCCGATTACCGCGAGGTCGGCACCGACCGCGGCCGTCTCGTCTTCGGCGACGAGGATCTCGGTGAGCACACCGGCATATGGGGAGGGGATCTCGGTGTCGACCTTGTCCGTCGAGACTTCGAGCAACGGTTCGTCGACCTCGACGCGTTCGCCGACCTGCTTGAGCCACCGGGTCACGGTGCCCTCGGTGACGGACTCGCCCAGGGCTGGCATGGTCACTCGCTGGGACATCGGTGCTCCTCGTCGGGTCGCTCGGGTCAGCTGTGCGCGTGCAATGGCTTGCCGGCCAGGGCCAGATGGGCCTCGCCCAGCGCCTCGTTCTGGGTGGGGTGGGCGTGCAGGAACGGCGCGACGTCTTCGGGCAGGGCCTCCCACCCGACGATGAGCTGGGCCTCGCCGACCTGCTCACCCATCCGGGCACCGATCATATGGACTCCGACGATCGGGCCGTCCACCGCACGGACCACCTTGACGAAGCCCGCGGTCCGCAGGATCTGCGACCGGCCGTTGCCGCCCAGTTGGTACTCGTACGTCGTCACCTCGCCGTGAACCTCGCGGGCCTGCTCCTCGGTCAAGCCGACGCTGCCGATCTCGGGGTCGGAGTAGGTCACGCGGGGGATGCCGGAATCGCGCACCGGCGCGGGACGACGGCCCGCGATGTCTTCGGCGACGAAGATCCCGTGGGCGAAGCCGCGATGGGCCAGGGCCAGCCCCGGCACGAGGTCCCCGACGGCATACACGCCGGGCACGCCGGTCCCCAGCCGCTCGTCCGTCGGAACGTAGCCACGATCGAGGCGCACCCCGGCCTGCTCGTAGCCCAGGTCCCCGCTCACGGGCTCGCGCCCGACCGCGACGAGCAACAGGTCCGCGCTCAGCGTGGCCCCGTCGTCGAGGGTGATGGTGACGGCGTCGTCGGTCTTCGTCGCCCCGGCGAAGGCCACCCCGGTTCGCACGACGATCCCGCGCTTGCGAAATGCGCGAGTCAGGGCCGCCGATACCGCGGGATCCTCACCGGCGACGAGACGAGGCAGGGCCTCGACGACGGTGACCGCCGCACCGAATGACCTCAACATCGAGGCGAACTCGACCCCGATGACCCCGCCGCCGAGAACGACGACGGACTCGGGCATCCAGGACAGGCGCAGCGCCTCGTCGCTGGTCATGATCCGCCCGCCGATGTCGAGCCCCGGCAGGGATCGCGGTCGCGAGCCCGTCGCGAGGACGACATGGCGCCCGGTGATGGTGCGCTCGCCGACCTGCACCGTCGTCGGCGACGCGAGGCGGCCCGATCCGGCGACGTACTCGATGCCGTGGCCGGCGACGAGCCCCTGCAGGCCCTTGTACAACCGGGCGACGACACCGTCCTGGTACGCGTGGACCTTCGCGAGGTCGATGGACTCCACGTGGGAGTTGACCCCGATCGCCGCGCCGTCACGCGCCGCGTCGGCGACCTCGGCGGCGTGCAGCAGTGCCTTGGTGGGGATGCACCCGCGGTGCAGGCACGTGCCCCCGAGTTCGGCTTTCTCGACGAGGGCCACCCGCAGCCCGAGGGCCGAGGCTCGCAGGGCGCAGGCGTACCCGCCGCTGCCACCGCCGAGGACGAGGACGTCGACCTCGTCGGTCCCGGCCTGCGCCATCGTGGCCTCCCTTCCTCGTCGGAGCTGGTAAGGCATCTTGGCACTGCGACCCCGTCTAGTCACAGCCGACGCCAAGCCGGGGGCTAGCGGCGCGTGATGTCGCGGCACGATTGACGGCATAGGGTCGGCTTCGTGGGTGTGTTCGATCGCTTCCGTCGCGGGCCGCGCGAGCCGGGTCCGGCCGACGGCCCGAACATGTCCGTCGACGTCGCGGCGGTGCGCGAGCACTTCCGATCCTTCGCTGCGACGCGTCGCGGCGTCGAGGCCTACGTCGAGCCGGCGACGAACGTCAGTGCCGCGAGTATGGTCCTCGTCGCGACCGACGGCGAGTGGACCCGTCGCGCGGTCGGGTCGCGAGCGGTAGCCGCGGAACTCGCCCGCGACCTCGGCGTGCCGGTCTACGACGTCCTGCTCGTCGGGTATCCGAGCCGGATGCGGGAGTGGTCCTCGCGGCAGCGGCGCAAGGACGGCTGAGGGAAGCCGGTGGCGCGGTATGCCGCGCCGGTGACACAGTGATGGTCCGCAAGGACAGCGACGAGGAAGGCCGGCGATGGCGGGCAAGGGTGGCAAGGCGCGCAAGGCCGTCGGTCCCTCCGAGGAGACCAAGGCGAAGTTCCGCGAGGCGTTGGACCGCAAGCACGCCCACGGCGGGCGGGACGTGTCGGCCGACGGTGAGGGCTCGAAGGTCTCCGAGGCGCACGGGCCGGCCAGCGCCCAGCGGATGTTCCGCCGCAAGGCCGGCGGCTGAGCGCACCCAGGCTCGCGGCGGCGCTTCTGGCGCCGGTCACCGGCGGTGGCTAGGTTGACGGCCATGACCGACGCCAAGCACTCGCCGTTGCACGAACGCCACGTCGCCCTCGGCGCCAAGCTGGCCGACTTCGGCGGCTGGGAGATGCCCATCGAATACCCCGGTGGCGGGGTCGTCGCCGAGCACACCGCCGTGCGCGACCGGGTCGGCGTCTTCGACGTCAGCCACCTTGGCAAGGCGTCGGTCCTCGGGCCGGGCGCCGTGGACTTCGTCAACTCGTGCTTCACCAACGACCTGCGCCGCATCGGCCCCGACCAGGCGCAGTACACGATGTGCTGCAACGAATCCGGCGGTGTCGTCGACGACCTCATCCAATACGTGCGCGCCGAGGACGACGTGCTGCTCATCCCCAACGCCGCCAACACCGCCGAGGTCGTCCGTCGGCTGGTGGCCGCAGCCCCCGCGGGGATCACGGTGACCGACGAGCACGAGGAGTATGCGGTGCTGGCCGTGCAGGGGCCACGCTCCGACGAGGTCCTCGACGCGCTGGGACTGCCGAGCGGGCACGAGTACATGTCTTTCGCCACCGCCTCGTGGCAGGGCCGGCCCCTGACGGTATGCCGCACCGGCTACACCGGGGAGCGGGGCTACGAACTGCTCCCGCGGTGGGCCGACGCCGCGGCGCTGTGGGATGCGATCCTCGAGGCGATGCGACCGTGGGACGGGCTGCCCTGCGGCCTGGGCGCTCGGGACACCCTGCGCACCGAGATGGGCTATGCCGCTGCACGGCCAGGACCTCTCCCCGGACATCACCCCGGTGCAGGCCCGGCTCGGCTGGGCCGTCGGGTGGAAGAAGGAGGCGTTCTGGGGGGCCCCGGCCCTGAACGCCGAACGCGCCGCGGGCGCGGCCCGGCTGGCCTGGGGTCTGCTGGTGACCGGGCGCGGCATCCCGCGGGCGCACTGTGCGGTGACCCGCAGCGGCGAGCAGATCGGCGAGGTCACCTCGGGGACGTTCTCGCCGACGCGCAAACAGGGGATCGCCCTAGCTCTGCTCGACCGGTCGGTGTCCGAGGGTGACGAGGTGCTCATCGACGTCCGTGGTCGCGGGGTGGCTGCCACGGTGACCCGGCCGCCGTTCGTGCAGGTCCAGGTCCGCGAGGACTGAGCTTTTCGACGGGCGGCAGCCAGGCGGGCTGGACGGCCCGAACGGCCCTCCTGGCGTTCAGAGGTCGTTGCCGGCGTAGGACTGGTTGAAGCTCTTGTTGGTCAGCGGGAAGTCGGGGACGATCGTGTCCTTGAGCGCGACGGGTAGGGCGGGCCAGTTGAAGAACGACGGGTCGACTACCTTGCATCGGGTGACCCGGCCGCCAGCGATCTCGACCCGGTGCACGAGGGTGCCCCGCCAGGCCTCGACGACACCCAGGCCGCGACCCGCATTCCTTGTGGGCGCCGGCGGAGATGCAGGTCGGGCGTGCGGCGCCGCGGTGGCGAGTGCGTGCAGCAGGTCGATCGACTGGCGCACCTCCCGAGCGCGGACCATGAGCCTGGCCAGGACGTCCCCATCCGGCTCGGTCACCGGTTCGAGCATCGGTAGGGACGCGTCGAGGGGGTGGTCGCGGCGCGCGTCGATGGCCAATCCGCTTGCCTTGGCGACGTAGCCCAGCACGCCGATGCGGCGCGCCTCGTCTGCGGGCAGGGGGGATGTGCCGGCCAGCCGGTCGAGGACCATGTGGCTGCCGAGGGCGATCTGGACGATGTCCTCGACCTCGCTGGCGACATCGTCGATGAGGGCGAGATCCGGCGGCGCCAGCACGGTGGTCCGGCCCGGCCGGACGGCGCCGCGCAGCAGGCGGTGTCCGGTCAGCTTCTCGTTGTGCCGCAGCAGCCGTTCCCGCTGGATCTGGGTGTGCGAGTGGACGATTCCGTAGCCGACGTCGTTGACGATGGCGCCGATGTCGGCGACGTGATTGTGCAGTCGCTCGAGTTCGAGCAGCGTGCTGCGCAGCTGGGCGTCGGCGCTCGAGCAGGGCGAGCCCGACGGCCTGCTCGACGGCGGTGACGTATGCCAGGGTGTGCCCGACGGCCGTGTCGCCGCTGATCCGTTCGGCGAGCTCGACGCCGTCGTCCGGGGCCCGGCCCTCGAAGAGCTTTTCGACCCCGCGGTGGACGAACCACAGCCGGGCCTTCATCCGCAGGATGGTCTCGCCGACGACGGAGAAGCGGAAGTGCCCGGGCTCGATGAGGCCGGCATGCACCGGTCCCACCGGGATCTCGTACACCCCGTCGCCGCCGACCTCGAGGAAGGGAAACGAGCCGGTGTCCGCGTCGAACACCGGGTGCTCGGTCGCGTCGTGACGCATCGGGTAGTAGCCGGTGGGCCAATGGCCGTGCCGGACGAGTCGTTGGGGCAGGTGGTGTCCGATCGGGGTGACGCCGTAGAGGTCGCGCACCTCGCGTTCGAAACGGCCCGCGGGGTAGGACAGGCGTGCCAAGGACGGTAAGCCGTCCGCGTCGTGGGCCACGGTGGTCTCGACCTCGTCGGGCGCCTGCCCGGGGGTGAGGAAGGTGTGCACGAGGCGGATCCCGTCGGCGTCGTGATGACCCGCGACGAGGGCGAGGCGGGCACCGGCGTCGAGCTGCTGCCGCACGACGTCGGCGAGGCCATCCGGAGCGACGACCTGCGGAGGCGGCAGCAGCGGACCCACCATCACGACACACCCAGGGCGGCGGCTGCCGCGCGGAGGGGCTCCGCGAGTACCCAGGCGAGCAGAGGGAGCAGGGCGACCACGGTGAAGGCCAGGTGGACGACGAGACGCTGGCCTCGGCTCGCCGGGTCGGGGGCCAAGACCGGGTCCGGCAGGGCACTGTCGTGGCGGGTCAACGTCATGGCGAGGGTGTGCCGGGAGATGCCGACGAAGACGACCAGCAGCAGCCCCAGGGCGACACTGGTGACCATGCCCATGCCCCGCTGGTAGCCCGCGACGACGATGGCGACCTCGGTGATGAGCAGGCCGAACGGTGGGAAGCCGAGTAGTGCGGTGGTCCCGGCCAGCCAGGGCCGGGCCAGGCTCGGGCGCAGCTCAAGGAGCGAGTGGACTTCGCCGATCTCGTGGGTGCCGGTGGCCACCAGGATCCGCCCGGCGACGACGAAGAGCCCGGCTTTGGTCAGGCCGTGACCGAGGATGTGCAGGAGCACGGCCGTGGTGGCCAGCGGGCCGCCGATGGCGGCCCCGAGGGCCATGATGCCCATGTGCTCGATGCTCGAGTACGCCAGCAGCCGCTTGTAGTTGCGCTGGGTGAGCAGGAGCAATGCCGGCGACGGCGAGGGACAGCAGCCCGGCGATCGTCAGCAGGGTGCGCATCAGGCCGGGACCCGAGCGCGGCGTCCGAGATGGCCTTGACGCGCAGGATCGCGTACGAAGGCCACCGACAGCAGGACCCCGGACATGAGCCCGGACACCTGGGCCGGCGCCTGGCTGTGGGCGTCGGGCAGCCAGCTGTGCATCGGCGCGAGGCCGGCCTTGGTCGCCAGTCCCAGGGCGGCGAGGGCCAGGCCGACTCGGGCGCTGTCGGGCAGGTCGGGACGCGGCGACGAGCGCGGCCCAGGACAGCGTCGGGTGCCGGCGACGGCTCGCCGCGTAGAGCAGGACGATGCCGAGGAAGGCGATGGCGACGCCGACCGATCCGAGGACGACGTACTTCCAGGCCGCTTCCAGCGCCGTGCCGGCCCCGCTCGTGCGCGACGAGGAACGCGGTCGTGATGGTCGTGGCCTCGATGGCGACCCAGAGGACCCCGATGTTGTCGGCGAGGACCGCCAGGCTCATCGCGGCCAGGAAGAGGCACATGAGCGAGGAGAACCGGCCGTTGGGGCGTTCCGGTCGTCGCCCCGCCGGTGGCGACCAAGGCGACGGCGCCGACGACGGTGAGCAGGTATGCCGTCAACGCGTCGGCGCGCAACAGTCCGCCTCCGGTGCCCTGCCCGTTCGGCCCGAGCGCCATCAACGCCGTGCCTGCCGCGAGGACCGCGAGGGCAGCGGCCAGTGGCGTGTGCCGGACCAGCGGCGCCGTGGGCGCCGCGAGCGACGCGAGGGCGAGCAGGGCGGGGACGGCGAGGGCGCCCCAGATGGCGAGGTCCACTCAGTCCTTCAACTCCCGCAGCTCGCCCAACTCGGAGGTCCCGAACGTCGCATGGATCCGTCGGGTCAGGACGGTGAGGATGACCACGACGAGGACGACGTCGAAGAGCACCCCGAACTCGATGACCTCCGGTAGACCTCCCGAGGCGAGGAACGCGGTCGGCCCCGATGCCGTTGTCGATGACAACGAAACCGATGACTTGCGCGAGTGCCTGGCGCCGGGTGGTCAACAGGAGGAAGCCGAGAAGCACGACGGCGATCCCGACAGGGACCGCCCCGGAGTTCACCGCGCCGGTGTCCGAGACCAGCGGGCGCCCGACGAGAAAGGCCACGGTCGCCAGCAAGGCAGAAAGCAGCAGGCCCGTGGTGGGGTTGACCAGCGGACTGATCTCGCTCCCGGCGTGGACCTCGCGGGCCACGCCCACCACGCGCCACGGGATGACGACGGCCTTGATGAGTACGAGCGGCAGGGCGAGGGCCCACGGGCGGGTTCCGTCGCCGGCGGCCACGAGGGCGAGCGCAGCTAGGGCCACGCCTTGGGCGCTGAGCAGGCCAGCGGCGCCGGAAATGCTGCGGCGCCAGGAGCAGCAGGACCGCGGTGATGCAGCAGGGCGCCGGTGGCCATCGCCAGAATCTGGACGGCCACGGGTGAGGGGGGCAGCGAAGCAGCAATCATGCGTCACACCGTCAGGTAGGAGGCGGTCACGGCGAGGAAGGCCAGGACGAACGAACCGGCCATGCAGCTCGGGCACGCGGAAGAGGCGGACCTTGGCGAGGAACACCTCCACGGCCGCGAGCAAACGCCGCGCCCAGGATGACCTTGGCGGTGAGGCTGGCGATGCCGACGAGTAGCGGCGGTGGGTGCGACACGGTCGGCGACGCCCCAGGGCACCGCGAGGTTGACCAGCAGCCCGATCAGACCGGTTAGTCGCAGCCAGGCGGCCAGTTCCACCCACCCCAGGTCCCGGCCCGATGCCTCCAGGACCATCGCTTCGTGGATCATCGTCAGCTCGAGATGGGTGCTGGGGTTGTCCACGGGCAGCCGACCGGTCTCGGCGACAACAGCGATGAGCAGGGCCACGAGCGCGAGGGCACTGACCGGGCTGACGATCGAGGCAGGGCTGGTCGATCCGGGCCGAGAGGATCGTCGACAGCGTCGACGCGTCGACCGGAATCGACAGGGCGTAGACGGCCACGAGGACCGTCGGTTCGACGAGTGCGGCGACCATCATGTGCCGGCTCGAGCCCATGCCACCGAAGGCCGTGCCGGCGTCGAGGCCGAGCAACGCGACGAGG
Source organism: Dermatophilaceae bacterium (assembly GCA_037045045.1). Classification (GTDB taxonomy): domain Bacteria; phylum Actinomycetota; class Actinomycetes; order Actinomycetales; family Dermatophilaceae; genus Phosphoribacter. The sequence goes on along the minus strand of JBAOHL010000005.1, from coordinate 275,091 downwards.
ACCGAGCCGACGAGCAGGACCGAAACGACGACGAAGAGGTCAGCCGGCACGGCCGGGATGGTCACCATCGTCACCAACGGGAGCAGCGCGACCAGCAGGACACTCGTCGCCACGAGGGCCACCGGGACCGCGCGACCGAGAATGACCCCGTCGGCCGTGAGCGGTCTCTTGCGGAAGAGCTTGCGCAGGTCCCGCAGCGGCTGCCACACCCCTGCGCCAGAACGGCCCTCCATCCGAGCCCGAACCTGGCGAGTGACTCCCACCACGACAGGGGCGAGCACGAGGACGCAAGCGGTCTGCAGGGTCGCTGCGAAGATGCCGGCCAGGGTGTCGCTCATGTCACCAACCCGACGAGGACGAGCAACAAGGCGGCGAAGGAGAAGGCGAGGTAGCGGTGGATGTCGCCGTTCTGGACGGTACGAGCCCGGTCTCCGATGCGCAGGAGAACTGCGACGATCGGTCGGTAGGCGCGGGTCTCGACGACGTCGCCGAGCTCCTGTCGGTAGGTCATCTCGCGCACCGCGTAGCCGGACTCCTCGGTATGGCTCACGGACACGTCGCGTGAGGGGGCGAGCGCGTCGTCGAACACCCGCAGAAGCGGCTCGGCATACGACGTCGCGGTGTACTGCATCCGCGGACTCGTGCGGACACCACCGCACCCCCATCCGAGCTCCACCCGCCGCCGCGGGGCCCGCGCGGCCTGGACAACGGCCACGCCGAGCACTGGCACGGTGAGGCCGACGACGAGCAGGGTGAGCGCGACCGGGTCGAGCTGAGCCTGCACCTCGGGCAGGGAGAGTCCGACCCCGACCTCCGCGGGAAGGGCCCCGGCCGGAACCACGCCGGCCAATCGCGCCACGATCAACCCCGGGAGCAAGCCGAGGCCCAGCACCGCGACGGCGGCGACGGCCTGGGCAGCCTGCATCGACAGCGACACCTCACGGGCCGAGGACGCCGAGGAGCTACGTGGCCTGGCCAGCGCAGCGACGCCGACGACCTTGGTGAACGTGAGCAGGGCCAGCCCTGCGGTGAGGGCGACCACCCCCATGACGAGCGGGAGCAAGGCAGTCGTCAGTCGGTCGGTGCGAGCATCGGCGTGGATCAGCGCCTGCAGCAGCGTCCACTCCGCGACGAAGCCGGACGTGACGGGCAGGGCCGCGGCGCCGAGCGCCCCGATCGCCATCGTGGACATCGACACCGGCATCCGCACCCACAGCCCGCCCATCCGGTCCAGATCCCGCTCGCCGGTGGCGTGCAGGATGGCGCCGGCTCCGAAGAACAGCACGGCCTTGAAGGCCGCGTGACTCACGACGAGCAGGTATGCCGCGACGAGCGCGGTCGCGGACACTCCGGGCCGGGAGTCTCGGGTCAACATCGACACGGCGATCGCCGTGAGAATGAGGCCGATGTTCTCCGTCGTCGAGTAGGCCAGGAGCCTCTTGAGGTCGCTCGTCACCGACGCCTCGAGGATCCCGTAGATCGCGCTGGGTAGCCCGAAGCCGAGGATGAGCAACCCCCACCACCCGGGCCCGTGGGGCAGGAGGGCCTGGGTGAGCAGCAGCACGCCGTAGATGCCCATCTTGACCATTGCCGCGCTCATCAGCGCCGAGACGTGGCTCGGGGCCTCGGGGTGGGCACGAGGTAGCCAGACGTGCAACGGATATGCGCCCGACTTCGCGGCGAAGCCAACGACGGCCAGGACGAACCCGGCCGTTGCGGTCGGCCCCCCGAGGTGACTCTGGGCGATCGTCTCGAAGGACGACGACCCGGCGGCAGCGGCCAGGACGGCCAGCCCGCCTCCGACGAGCAGGAAACTCAGGTGAGTCATCGCGGCATACCAGAGCCCGGCGGAGCGGACCGAGGGCCGCGCCCCGTGCTCGGTGAGGACGAGCACCGTGGATCCGAGGGCCATGACTTCCCACGCGACGAGGAAGGCCACCACGTCACCGGCCATGGGGACCAACTGCAGACCGAGGACGAACACCGCGAGCGCGATCCAGGTCGTCCGGGAGGCCGACGGCCCGTGCGCATACCCGATGCCGAACAGCGCCGCGGTCACGGCGACGGCGCCGGCCACCAGGGTGAAGAACCCGCCCATGGGGGTGGGCGACCAGGCTAGCGACAGTCCGCTGACGGGAGTGGCAAGTAGCGACAGCCCGGCCTGGCCGCCGAGCGCGGCGCCTCCGGAAAGGCAACCGAAGATCCCCGACGTCATGACCAAGGCGCCCGCCACGACGTTACGGACCCGGCCTGTGAACAGCACCGTCCCGAGCGCGGTCCCGACCGTCGCGGCGACCTGACCGAGGAGCGCGAGTTCCACCACGGTCATCGGCCCGTCACCCGCCGCAGCACCTCGACGATCGCCGCAGGAGGCGGCGGGCAGCCCGCCACGTCCAGATCGACGTCGACGACGTCGGCGGCCGCTCCCCGAACGCCGTAACCCGCGCGGAATATCCCGCAGTCGCGGGCGCAGTCCCCGACCGCGATGACAAGCCTCGGCAGGGGAGTCGCTTCGACCGTGCGTTGCAGTGGCTGGGCCATGTTGTGCGTGACCACCCCGGTGACCAGGACGACGTCGGCGTGCCGAGGCGACGCGACGAGCCGCGCCCCGAAGCGCTCCGCGTCGTAGACCGGCCCGAACGCCGCCGCGACTTCGATCTCGCAGCCGTTACAGGACCCGGCGTCGACGTGGCGCACGTGCACGCTCCCGGCGAACACCCGACCGGCCGGGTCGGCGGCCGGGCGTGGGGGGGCCGGCTCGGCGGCGCGGCCGGTCCGCAGGATTCGACGGGCCAAGCTCCGGCGGGTCAAGAGGTCCCCTCGTCGTCGGCGTCCAGGGACTCGGCCAAGAAGCGACCCTCGTCGACGACCTCGCGCAGCAGCCGGCGCCCCGACGTCAACAACTGGGCGACCTCGCTCCCGACGAGGGAGTACACGACCTGACCACCGCGACGCTGTTGACGGATCAGCCCGGTCCGGCGCAGCACCGCCAGATGCTGCGAGAGACCCGTCTGTTCGACCTCGATCCGCTCTCGCAATTCGTGGACCGCATGCTCACCCTCGACGAGCAGCTCGAGGACCCGGATGCGCACCGGATGCCCCAGGGACTTGAACAGCTCGGCCTTGGCCTCGTAGACGGGCACGCCGGTCACGTTCATACGCACATGCGCAGATTCGCATGTCGGCGAGTGAGTGTCAACCTCCGGTCGGCGCGGGTGACTGCTCGAAGACGGCCGGGGCCTCGAACGCGGCGCGGCGCACCGCCCGGCGCAGGGTCCGCAGGACCGGTCGGCCGGTGACGAGGACGAGGGTGGCCGTGAGCACCGCCCGGGGCAGGTCCCACCCGAGCGACGTCGCGACGTAGAACACGGCATACCGTCCGAGGTTCTCGCCCATCGAGGCGCCGGCGACGAACCCGCCTCCCACCGGAGCTGACCCCGTCGCGAGGAACGGCCAGAACCACATGTTCATGACCAGGCCGTAGCCGATCGCCGACACCGCCCCGTATGCCGCGAGCAGCCAGATCTCGCGTCGTCCGCCGGCGCGCGGCAGGCACGCCGCGCCGAGGGTCACCCAGCCGGCGGCGATCATCTGGAACGGCAGCCACGGCCCGATCCCTGCGGTGAGGAACGCGCCGGCGAGCAGCGCGACGGCGCCGAGCAGGAAGCCCATGCTGCGCCCGAGTACCCGTCCGCCGAGGACGAGCACGACGAACAGGGGCTCGAGTCCGGCGGTTCCGGCCGAGAGCACGCGCAAGGCCCCACCGACGGCGGCGAGCACGCCCAGCACGGCGACGGTCTTCGCGTCGAGCCCGGAGGCCGTCGCCTCGGCGAGCAGGACGAGCGCGAGCAGCCCGAGCAGCGCCGCGAACAGCCACGGCAGGTCTTGGCCGTGCGTGGCCGTCGTCGACGGGGTGGCGACGAACGGCCAGGTGAAGGCGCCGATCCCCACGAGGGTGGTGACCAGCAGGGAGATCGCCGCGGCAGGACGGGTTCTCATCGGTTCCGGGTGGGGCGCGGGCGAACGGTCCGGGATCCGTCCCGGGCCGGCAGCCTCGGCTCGGCCGGTCCCTGACTCGGCGGCACGGAGGGGGTCACGACGCCGGTTCCAGGGCGGCGGTGACGTCGGCCACGGTGAGGGCGGCGACCGGATGCAGGATCTTGGCCACCTGGGGGGCGAACGCGGGGGATCCGGCGAGCACCTCGCGGGCCGGGCCGTCGGCGACGACCTCGCCGGTCGCCAGCACCATGACCCGGTCGGCCGCCTCCGCCGCGAGCTCGACGTCGTGGGTCGCGAGGACGACGGTGTGCCCGTCGGCGGCGAGGTCGCGCAGCACCGCGACGAGGCGCCGTTTGGCCGGGTAGTCCAGGCCGCGGGTCGGTTCGTCGAGCAGAACCAGACCCGGCCGGCCGGCGAGAACGACGGCCAGGGCGAGGGCGAGGCGTTGACCCTCGGAAAGGTCCCGAGGGTGGGTTGCGGCGTCGATCGTGGCGCCGATCCGGGCGAGCATGGCCCGGGTGGTCCCCGCCGGGACGCCGAAGTCGGCGTCCGCCCCCTGGCACTCGGCCGCGACGGAGTCGGCGTAGAGGAGCAAGTCCGGGTCTTGGGGGACCAGCCCGACGCGACGGACCCGGTCCCGGGGGCGCTCGCGATTGGGCGCGACCCCGCCGACCCGGACGCGGCCGCTCGAGGGGGCCAGTTGTCCGCCGAGCGCGGCCAACAGGGTGGACTTCCCGGCGCCGTTGCGGCCCATGACGGCGGTGACCGTGCCGGCATACAGGTCCGCGTCGACCTCGCGCAGGGCGGTGACGAGCCCGCGACGGACCGTGACGCGGCGCAGCGACACGGACTGCTCGAGGGCAGGCTCGGCGGGGGACGCGTCGGTCGCGGGGGATGCCAGTGCGGGCAGGGCGGCCAACTGGCGGCGCAGCGGAGCGGCCCATCGGCGGGCCTCGCGGACCGACAACGGCAACGGCGACCAGCCGAGGAGGCGGCCGAGTTCGACGACCGGGGGATGTACCGGCGAGGTCGTCATCGCCTCGGCAGGGGCGGTGGGCGCCGAGACCCGGCCGCCCTCGACGAGGACGACCCGGTCGGCGTGGTGGACGACGCGTTCGAGCCGGTGCTCGGCGAGGACGACGGTGTGGCCGAGGTCGTGGACGAGTCGAGCAAGGGTGGCGAGGACCTCCTCGGCGGCCACCGGGTCCAGGGCCGAGGTCGGCTCGTCGAGCACGAGCACCCGGGGACCGGCCGCGAGGACCGCCCCGATCGCCACGCGCTGTTGCTGACCACCGGACAGGGCGGTCAACGGTCGGTCGCGCAGGTCCGCCAGGCCGACGAGGTCGAGGGTCTCCTCGAGTCGTCGGCGCATGGCTAACGCAGGGGTGCCGAGGGTTTCCATCCCGTAGGCGATCTCGTCCTCAACGGTGTCGGTGACGAACGACCCGGCCGGGTCCTGGCCGACGAAACCGACGAGGTCGGCCAGGTCGCGGGGACGGTGGTCTCGGGTGTCTCGGCCGCCCACGCGGACGCGTCCCCGCAGGGTGCCGCCGCTGAAGTGGGGCACCAGACCGTTGAGGCATCGCAGCAGCGTCGACTTGCCCGAACCGGTCGGTCCGACGACGAGGACGAGCTCGCCTTCGTCGACGTGCAGGGTGACGTCGGCCAGGGCCGGGCCAGGGGCGTCCGGATAGGTCACCGACACCTCGCGCAGGTCGATCACCCGGCCACCGCCTCGGTTCCGCTGCTCCGAGGCGCCCGGGCGGCCGCGTGCGCGCGGGCCAGGCCGGGCGGCATCGGCGTGAGCACCCCGGCCAGGACGCTGGCCGCGACGACGCCCAACGGGACGAGCGGCATACCCGGCGCCTGCAGGGGCACCTGGGACACGTGCACGCCCTCCCAACCCTGGGATTCGGCGACGACAAGGACGACCGCGGCGGCGATGCCGAGCCCTGCGACGAGCCATTCGGGGGTTCGCCAGGGGTCGCGACGGTATGCCGTGCGGACGTCCCGGCGCGCCCCGAGGACGAGGGCGAGGCCAGCGACCGACGCCCCCAGGACAAGCATGGGCAACCCGAGCCAGCCGCCACTGGACGGGCCGAGCACCCCGTAGAGCCCGCCGAGGATGCCGGCCCCGCCGAGCAGCGCCAGGGCACTGCCGACGGTACGGCCCCGTGGGCTGCGGACCGGGGTGCGGCCGTAGCCCCGAGACTCCATCGACGCGGCGAGCTGCAGGGACCGTTCGAGCGACCCCTCGAGGACCGGGACGGCGAGGCGGGCCAACTCCCGGAGCCCGCGCCCGTCATGCCCGCGCAGCCGCCGGGCTGACCGGACCCGCGCCGCGTGTTCGGCCATCTGGGGGGCATACGTCAGGGCGACGACGACGGCGGTGCCGACGTCGTAGAGGGTTGCCGGGGCGTACCGCAGCAGGCGGCGAGGACTGGCCAACGCGTTGGCCGCCGCGAAGCACGCGAGGGTCGCGGCCAGGCGGGCCCCCTCGACGCCTGCCGCCACCAGGCTCTCGAGGGTCACCGGTCCGCCGAGGCGCACCCCTGCCGCCCAGTCGGGCAGCTGTACGTGCGGCAATCGGACGAGGACGGTCTGGCCGGCCACGCCATTGCCGAGGATGACGGTGAGGCCGACCCGCAGGGCGATGGCGACGAGACCGACGACGAGGAACGGGGCCATCGCGTTCGGCGTGCCTACCTCGCGCCGTTGCACGACGACCCAGACGCCGACGCCGACGACGAGGGCCAGCAGCACCGGGTTCGTCGTATGCGACGCCGCGGTCGCCAGACCCAACCCCCACACCCACCAGGCCACCGGGTGCAGCACCCGCGGCTCTGGGCGGTGGACGGGGAAGGGCATGTCGCGGCTCGGGGGATCAGGCGCCGACGGTGCGGCGTCGGCGCACGGCCACGGCGACGAGGACGGCGAACAGCAGCGCGGCGATCCCGAGGACGATCAGACCCACCGGGCTGCTCGAGGTCGTCGCTGCCGGGGCCGGCGCCGCGGTGGCGCTCGGCGTCGCCGCAGCAAGGGTGACCGCGGTGTCGGGGGCTTTCTGGGCGTCGGTGAGCGCGGCGACCTGTCCGCCGCAGCCGGTCGCCGGATAACCGGCGATCCCGCACACGAGTCCCTTGTCCACCCGGGTCGCCGCGGCCGCCGCCAGGACGTCCGAGCCGGTGGCCTCGGTGGCCACGACGACGCAGGTGCCGCTCGGGATCGGCACCGAGGCGCCGGTCTCGGCGTCCACCGTGCGGCCCGGGTCGACGACGACGCCGACCCGCTTCTTGCCCGAGGCGCTGGCCGTCGACGCGCACAGCTGCTCGAAGGTCGGGGTGACCCGGGGCGTGCGGCCACCGCTGCCGTCGTCGACGGCGAAGCGCCACCCCTCGACCGACGCGTCGGCGGGCACGGTCTGGGCAGGGCCCTTCTGGGCGAACGACCAGGCGCCCGAGGCGAGCTGCCAGTAGCCCCAGTAGCGGTAGTTGTCGGCGCGAGCGTTCAGCGCCGGACCGACCAATGCGGCCACCAGGGCCAGGAGCAGGGCGGGGGCGACACGCGCGCGCAGCGCGCGTCGGTGACCCGAAGAGACGGGGTTCATGCTGTGAGGACCTCCTCACGGCCGGGGTGGGAGGCCTCGGGCCCTGGGCCCGACGACTCGCTCCGGTCCGCTTTCCGCGACGGACGATAGGTGGAGCCGACACCGCCTCGGGTGCTCCGGCTTCCCTGGGAACAGGGTCACGGTTGCGGGACAGCGCCGGAATCACACCGGCTTCCCCCACGGACGGGTCTCGGTAGGTCGACGGTCCCACGCGGCGCCGTGCCCTGTCAAAACGGTCGGTATGCCGGCCCCGGCTAGGGTTGGGACCCATGGGCAACGAGTGGCATTGGGCCTTGGCGGACGACAGTGGGGCACGAGCCGGGGACCTCGACGCCCCGCACTTCCCGACCCAGGCCGAGGCGGAGAGCTGGCTCGGCGAGGAATGGCCGGTCCTGCTCGACGGAGGGATCGTCGCGGCGAGCCTCTACCAGGGCGAGGTCCTCGTCTACGGGCCGATGAGCCTACGCCCCCAGGCCTAAACCGGGCGGTGAGTCCGGGGCTCAGGCCCGACCGACCTCGGCTACGAGGGGTATTGCCCCCGCGGGATGACCGGACGCGGCAGGCGCCAGCGACGAACCTGGAAGGCGCGCATGGCGGCATACATGCGCAGGCCCTTGACCTGCTCGGCGCCGAACTTCGCGAGCAGCTGCCTCTTGAGCGTGCGCCACATGAACCAGGCGTCCCCGGCGGCCACGAGCAGCAGGCCGTAGACCCCGACAAACACCGCGGTCTGGGCCCACACCTCACGGATGAGCGAGAGTCCGAGGACGATGACCATCACCGGCAGCATGACCTCGCCGACGTTGAACCGGGCGTCGATGAAGTCGCGAACATACCGGCGCTCGGGACCCTTGTCACGCGCCGGCAGGTTGGCCTCGTCCCCGGTCATCATCGCGCTGCGCTGCGCGGCGATGCCCTCTCGGCGCTTGGCCTTGTCCGCGCGGGCGGCCGCTTTGCGGTCGCTCGTCACGATCGGACGCCGGTTGGCGGCCTCCTGGTCGCGGCGCCTGGGGGTCGGCCGGTTCTTCGCCCCGGGCCGCGGGGGGTGCGCCGGGTCTGACGGGGTCTGGTCCTGCTTCTTGCGCCACAACACGCAGGACAGGGTATGCCGTCCGGGCCGGGTGCGGTGCCCGACCGGCGGAGCGCGAGCGAGGACTCGGCGGCTAGGTACGGCTAGGCACCACCACCACGGGCGCGAATGGCTCTGGATCCTGAACGACCTCGTCAGCTCGAGTCGACTGAGTGGAGGATGCCCGGCGCAAAATCGGGCGATCCTCGCTGCGTCCTGACATCGGCCCGGGCGCATTCCGGCTCGGTAGTCTGGAAGTCGTGACGGACACCTTCCCCCCGCCGAGGCCGCCCGGATCCGCTCCCGGGTGCGCGAGTTGCTTCCAGCGCTGCGCGAGGACCTCGAACGGCTCTCCCGCATCCCCAGTGTCTCCTTGCAGACGCTCGACGACTACGACGCGGCGCGCGTCGAGGCCAGCGCCGAGGCGGTCGCCTCGCTCTTGCGCGCCGAGGGGCTCACCGTCGAGATCGTCCGGGAAGGAGGCCAGCCGGCGGTCATCGGCCACGCCGACGGGCCTCCCGGGGCCCCGACGGTGATGCTCTACGCCCACCACGACGTGCAACCCTGCGGCGACCCGGCCGGGTGGGATAGCCCGCCGTGGGAGCCCACCGAGCGCGGCGGGCGGCTCTACGGCCGTGGGGTCGCCGACGACAAGGCCGGGGTGACCGCTCACCTCGCGGCGCTGCGGGTGCACGCCGGGGCGCTGCCGGTGGGGGTGACGGTGTTCGTCGAGGGTGAGGAGGAAGTCGGTTCGGAGTCGCTGCCGACGATCCTGCAGCGGCACGGCGAGAAGCTGCGCGCGGACGCCATCGTCCTGGCCGACAGCGGCAACTGGGAGGTCGGCCAGCCCGCGCTGACGACGACGCTGCGTGGACTCGTCCGCGCCGTCGTCACCGTACGGACCCTCGACCACGGCCTGCATTCGGGGATGTTCGGCGGACCGGTCCCCGACGCACTCACCGTGCTCGTCCGGCTGCTCGCGTCCCTGCACGACGCCGAGGGCAACGTCGCCGTGCCCGGGCTGCGCTCGGGAACGGCGAGCGAACTGCCCTACGACGAAGCCCGGCTGCGTGCCGAATCCGGGGTGCTCGACGGCGTCCAGCTCACCGGGAGCGGATCGCTGCTCAGTCGGCTGTGGACCAAGCCGTCCCTTACCGTCATCGGCATCGACGCCCCGTCGGTCGCCAACGCCTCGAACACGCTGGTTCCGGTGGCCTCGGCCAAGGTGTCGATGCGGGTGGCACCCGAGCAGGACCTCACGAGCGCGTATGCCGCCCTCGCCGACCACCTGCACCGGCACGTCGAATGGGGAGCGCAGCTGAGCGTCGAGCTGGCCGACGACGGGGCGGGGTTCGCCGCCAACACGCAGGGACCGATCTACGACGAGGCCCGCGCCGCGCTCGTCGACGCCTGGGGCGTGGCGCCGGTGGAGATGGGAGTGGGCGGGTCGATCCCGTTCGTCGCGGCGTTTGCCGAACGCTTCCCCGATGCCGCGATCCTCGTCACCGGGGTGGAGGACCCGGACAGCCGGGCCCACGGCGCCAACGAGTCGCTCGATCTCGACGAGTGGGAGCGGGCGTGTGTCGCCGAGGCCGTGCTGCTGGCCCGGCTCGGGCAGCTGCCCGGCTGAGGGTTCGGCTCGGCCGGCGAGGTCGACCTGTGAGGCGCGGTGATGTGACACGTCGCGGTGATGTGACACGTCGCGGTGATGTGACACGTGGGCTCCACTGACGGGGCGGCGGAAGCCTTACGCCTCGCCCCTGAGGCGGGCCTGGGGCCCCGGGTTGGGCCTAGCGGTCCCGGGCCGGGTCGTCTCCCGGCGCGTGAGAGTACTCGAGGTGGTGCTTCAACGGGCCTGATGTGACACGTGGGCTCCACTGACGGGGCGGCGGAAGCCTTACGCCTCGCCCCTGAGGCGGGCCTAGGGCCCCGGGTTGGGCCTAGCGGTCCCGGGTTGGGCCTAGCGGTCCCGGGTTGGGCCTAGCGGTCCCGGGTTGGGCCTAGCGGTCCCGGGCCGGGTCGTCTCCGGGCGCGTGAGAACTCGAGGTGGTGCTTCAACAGGCATGTCGGCCTCCGTCATGGCACTTGCCTGGTCTCGTGCCAGTTGCGTCGCGTTGTGGCAGTTGCGCCGTGACGTGGCAGTTGCGCCCTGACGTGGCAGTTCTGAGCTGCCCGGATGGGTGACAAGTGCCCGGATGGGTGACAAGTGCCCGGATGGGTGACAAGTGCCCGGATGGGTGACCACTGCCCGGATGGGTGACAAGTGCCCGGATGGGTGACCACTGCCCGGATGGGGACAACTGCCCGGATGGGTGACCACTGCCCGGATGGGGGACAACTGCCAGCACGCGTGGCGTCGGCGGGCGCGGGCCAGTCAGTCCTTGTGGGTGGGCCCAGGCAAGGCGAGCATCCGGTCAAGCGCGACCCGAGCCCAGTGCGCCACGTCCGGATCGACCCGGATCGGGTTGACGATGCGGCCCTCCACGAGCGATTCCAGGGCGAAGACGAGGTGGGGCAGGTCGATGCGGTTCATCGTCGAGCAGTAGCAGACGTTCTTCTCGAGGAACGCGATCGACTGGGTGGGGAACAGTTGGCCGAGCCGCTTGACGAGGTTGAGTTCGGTGCCGACGACCCATTTGGTGCCGTCGGGGGCTTTGGCCACGGTCGCGATGATCTGTTCGGTCGAGCCGATATCGTCGGCGAGTTCGCACACCTCGTACTGACATTCCGGATGGACGATGACCCGCACGCCGGGGATCTCGCGCCTGGCGGTCTCGACGGCGTCGACGGTGAATCGCCCGTGCACCGAGCAGTGGCCCCGCCAGAGGATCATCCGGGCGGCCTGTAGCTGCTCGCGGGACAGACCCCCCTGATGCTTGTGCGGGTCGTAGACGACGCAGTCCTCGAGGGAGAGGCCCAGATCGCGCACGGCGGTGTTGCGGCCCAGGTGCTGGTCGGGCAGGAAGAGGACCTTGCCCGGCCCGTCCACCCCGCCGGTCTGCTCGAAAGCCCACCGAAGCGCCGTCTCGGCGTTGGACGACGTGCAGATCGTGCCGCCGTTGCGGCCGGTGAAGGCCTTGATCGCCGCGGTGGAGTTCATGTACGTCACTGGGACGGTGAGGTCCGCGACGCCGGCGTCGGTGAGGTCGTCCCACGCATCCTCGACCTGGGCGGCGGCGGCCATGTCGGCCATCGAACACCCGGCGGCGAGGTCGGGCAGGATGACCGTCTGCTCGTCGGAGGTGAGGATGTCGGCCGACTCGGCCATGAAGTGGACCCCACAGAACACGATGAAGGGGGCGTCGGGGCGCGCCGCGGCCTGCTGGGCAAGCTTGAAGGAGTCGCCGGTGACATCGGCGAACTCGATGACCTCGTCGCGCTGGTAGTGGTGACCGAGCACGAAGACCGACTCGCCCAGCGCCGCCTTGGCCACCCGAGCCCGCTCGACCAGCCCCGGCTCCGACGGCGCGGGCAGGTCGCCGGGGCACTCCACCCCGCGTTCGCTGGCCAGGTCTCGCCCTCGCCCGAGCAGCAGCAGGGGTAGCGCGTGGGTGGGCACGTCGGTCGTCACGGGAACAGGGTATGTCGTCGTCACGACCCGGTATGCCGTGACGGCGCCCAGAAGACGCGCACGCCCGAAGGGCTCAGATCCCGGAGCCGAGCGTCGCGGCGTCGTTCTGCGCGAGGATGTCCGCATGCGCGTGCTCGTCGCTCCGGACTGCTTCACCGGCACGCTGTCGGCACCTGAGGCCGCCGCGGCGATTGCCGCCGGGTGGGCCCGCAGCGCCCCGCACGACGAGGTGGTCCGGTTGCCGCTGTCGGACGGGGGTCCGGGCTTCATCGACGTGCTCTCGGCGAGTCTGGGTGGGCGTATCGAGGCCGTCAGCGTCGCCGATCCACTCGGTCGGCCGACCGACGCCTCGCTGCTCTTCGTCGAGGCAGCGGGTCGGCGCACGGCATACCTGGAATCCGCCAGCGCCGCGGGGTTGCACCTGCTCGCCCCGGCGGAGCGCGACCCGAGCCGCACGAGCACGTACGGCGTGGGCCAGCTGCTGGCCCGGGCCGTGGAGGAGGGGGCGGACCGGATCGTCGTCGGGCTAGGGGGCAGCGGCACCAACGACGCCGGGGCGGGCCTGCTGGCCGCCCTCGGGGTGGGCCGCCCCGAGCGGCTGGCCCGCGGTGGCCTGGCGTTGGCCCACATCGCGCCGGCCGACCTCGACGGGCTGGCCGAGGCGGTCCGGCGGCTGCGCGAGGTCGACCTCGTCGTCGCCACCGACGTCGACAGTCCGCTGCTCGGGCCGCAGGGGGCCAGCGCGGTCTTCGGGCCGCAGAAGGGCGCCTCTCCGGCACAGGTCGACGCGCTCGATGTGGCGCTGGCCCACCTCGCGGCGGTGGTCTCCGAGGCTCGGCCGGAGCCGCGCAATCTGCTCGGGGGAGCTCCGCTGGCCGTGGCCGGGCGTCCGGGCGCCGGCGCCGCCGGGGGACTGGGGTACGCGCTGTTGCTGCTCGGGGGGCGTCGCGTCAGCGGGGTCGGCGCCGTTCTCGAGGCGATCGACGTCGACGCGCGGCTGGCCCGGGCCGATCTCGTCGTCACCGGCGAGGGGCGCTTCGACGGACAGAGTCTGAGCGGCAAGGTCGTCGTCGGCGTCGCCGAGGCGGCCGCCCGCCACGCCGTTCCGGTCCTGGTCATCGCCGGACAAGTTGCTGTCGGGCGCCGCGAGACGGTCGCGGCCGGCATCCACGGCGCGTATGCCGTCGCCGAGACGCCCGCCGATGTGCCCGGCGCGCTGGCCGAGCCCGCCGCGCGCCTGGCTGATCGGGCCGAGCGGGTGGCGAGGACGTGGTCGCCGGCGCCGTAGGACCAGACCGTGGTCGCCGGCGCCGTAGGACCAGACCGTGGTCGCCGGCGCCGTAGGCCAGACCGTGGCCGCCGGCGCCGGACGCGGGCCTCGTGCCCGCGGACCGGGCCACGGGGAGACCGACCGGCGGTAGTCGGAAGGTTGGGGTAACCCGTCGCGGCCCGTATCCTGGGATGCCGTGGAACAACCGCGCCCGCGTGCCGGTTGACCTGCGTATCGAGACTGCCCGTACCCCGGACGAGGACCACCATGAGCCTTCAGGACCAGACGACCACCACCCACGGTGTCGTGCTCACCGACGTCGCCGCCGCCAAGGTCAAGAGCCTGCTGTCGCAGGAGGGTCGCGACGACCTGCGCCTGCGCGTCGGCGTGCAGCCCGGCGGATGTTCGGGCCTGATCTACCAGCTCTACTTCGACGAGCGCACCCTCGACGGCGACGCGACCCGCGACTTCGACGGGGTCCAGGTTGTCGTCGACCGGATGAGCGCCCCCTACCTCGACGGCGCGACGATCGACTTCGCGGACACCATCGAAAAGCAGGGGTTCACCATCGACAACCCCAACGCGGGCAGCTCCTGCGCCTGCGGGGACAGCTTCAGCTGAGCCCCACGTCGTCGCGAGCGGGGAGGCCGTGACCTCACCCACGTGACGCGCCCGCAACTCGCCGGGCGTGGAGGGTCGGTGACCCGGTCGTGAGCACGTGCGGGCCAGGGCGAAATATCGCGAGCAGGTCGGCGAGGAGTCCGCGACATACCGCGGACGAGAACCGAGTGTGTACCTTCCGGGACGCCTCGGTAGGTTCGGGGCATGCGCGTTGCGGTGACCGGCTCGATCGCCACCGACCACCTGATGACCTTCGGTGGTCGCTTTGCCGACTCGCTCATCGTCGAGCAACTCGACAAAGTCTCGTTGTCCTTCCTCGCCGAGGACCTGCAGATCCGTCGGGGCGGGGTCGCCGCGAATATTTGCTTCGGCATGGCCAACCTCGGCCAGGAACCCATCCTCGTGGGAGCGGTCGGCGAGGACTTCGCCGACTACCGCTCGTGGCTGCAGCGCCACGGGGTGGACTGCGGGTCCGTCCTCGTCAGCGACACGGCGCACACCGCCCGGTTCGTCTGCACGACCGACGAGGACATGGCCCAGATCGCCACGTTCTACGCCGGCGCGATGGCTCAGGCGCGCGAGATCGAGCTCGCGCCGATCGCCGATCGGGTCGGTGGCCTGGACCTCGTCCTCGTCGGCCCCAACGACCCGGTCGCGATGAAGCGGCATACCGAGGAATGCCGGGCCCGCGGGATCCCGTTCGCCTCGGACCCCTCGCAGCAGCTCGCGTGGCTCGACGGGCCGGCGATCATCGAGCTCATCGAGGGCGCGGCCTACCTGTTCACCAACGAGTACGAGTCGCACATGATTAAGGAGAAGACCGGCTGGTCCGACGCCGACATCGCCGCCGCCGTCCAGGTCCAGGTGACGACCAAGGGCAAGGACGGCGCGACGATCTATCCCGACACCGGGGGGCCGGTCCACGTCCCGGTGGCCGAACGGGTGAATCGCGCCGACCCGACCGGAGTCGGCGACGCCTTCCGGGCTGGTTTCCTCACCGGGCTATCGGCCGGACTGGACTACCGCCGCTGCGCCGAGATCGGGTCGCTGTTGGCGACGTACGTGCTGGAGACCGTGGGGACGCAGGAGTACGTCCTGCACACCCGGGGGTTCCTCGCCCGGCTCGCCGGCGCCTACGGCGAGGCCAGCGCCGCGGCCGCCGCCGACCACATCCGCTGCCCCAGGCCGTGACGCTGGGGGCGCCCGTGATGCCGATCCTGCCCGGACCGCCGGACTACGTCTTCGACCTCGATGCCGCCGACCGCGGGGAGGCCCTCGTCGGCATCGGCGGCAACCTCGCCCCGGCCACCCTGCTCGAGGCGTACTGCACCGGGCTGTTCCCCATGGGGGCCGGCTCCAACGGCGGGCCGCCTCTGGGCTGGTGGTGCCCGGACCCACGCGGCATCTTGCGGCTGGGTGACCTGCGGGTGTCGCGCTCGCTGCGCCGCTCGATGCGCCACTTCGAGTTCACCGTCGACGAGGCCTTCGGCGCGGTGTTGGCCGGGTGTGCGAATCCGAGCCGCGACGGCGGGTGGATCACCCCCGAGATCGGGGCGGCCTACCTGCACCTGCACCGGCTCGGCTGGGCCCACTCGCTGGAGGTCTGGTCGTCGGGTCGACTCGTCGGCGGGCTGTACGGCGTGGCCGTGGGTGGGCTCTTCGCGGGCGAGTCGATGTTCCACCGGGTGACGGACGCGTCGAAGGCCGCGCTCGTCGTGCTCGTCGACCTGCTGTCCGACGACGGCGACCCCCGCCGATTTGTCGATGTCCAGTGGCTCACCCCGCACTTGTCCTCGTTGGGCGGGTCGGAAGTCAGTCGTCCGGAGTATCTCGAGCTGCTCCGGGAGTCGTTGCAGGCCCCTCTGCCGGCACCGTGGAGCTGACCCGCCGCACGAGGTATGCCGTGTGGTCGCCGATGCCGGTCACCTCGAGGAGTTGCGCGCCACGCATCCGGCAGAACGCCGGGACGTCGGTGTGCGCCGCGGGGTCGGTCGCGAGCAGCCGCACGAGTGTCCCGGGCGGGTTCTCGGCGAGGGCGGCGGCCAGCCGGATGACCGGGACCGGACAACGCAGCCCCCGGGCATCGACCTCTACTACAGGGTGAGGATTCTCGGAGGTCATCGCGGCGCCAGGTGGGCTCGGACGGCCGCGACGGCCTCGGGCAACACCGCACAGAAGCGCTCGACCGCCTCCGCGCGGTCGGGAGCCACAGCCGCCAACGGCAGGGTGACCCGGACGTTTCCATGACTCAGCACTCCCATGGCGGCCAGGACATGACTCGGTTGCAGGGTTGCGGACGTGCAGGCCGAGCCGGAAGCCACCGCAAAGCCGCGGCGGTCCAGCTCGTCGACGATCGCCTCACCGTCCACGAACAGGCAGGAGAAGGTCGTCACGTGGGGCAGCCGGTCGACCGGATCCCCGACGACCTCGGTATCCGGCAGGGCCGCGGCGACGGCCCGGATCCGGTCGACGAGCGCGCGGGCCGCGGCGGCATCGGCCTCGCGGACCGCGGCGGTGTCCTGCCAGGCCTGCGCGGCCGCGAGGGCCAGCGGGACGAGCGGCTCGTCCTGGGTCCGACCGAACTCCACGCCCGGGTCGCCGGCTGCCGACCGCCAGCGGGTCCGAGCCGGCACGACGAGCACCCCGAGCCCCGTCGGCCCGCCCCACGAGCGGGCATCGCCGGCGAGGACGTCGTAGTCGGTGGGCGACGCGTCCCGCCCCAGGGTCGCGGTCGCGTCGACGAGCAGCGGTATGCCGTGCGCGCGAGTGAGTTCGCGGGCCGCGGCCAAGGGCTGGCGGGTGCCGACCTCGCCGTTGGCCGCCTGTAAGGCGGCGACCGCGAGTCCCGGGGTCACCGCCGCCTGAGCCCACGCGTCGAGGTCGACCCGGCCCCATCGGTCCACCGGGGCCAGCGTGGCCAGGTCCGCGGGCGCCACCAGAGCACCACCGCCAGCCGGAGCAGCCCCGGTCGCCGGCCGCTCGGCAGCGTCGGCTTGATCGGTCCGAGCGGTCGACGCGGCATACCAGGCATTGCCGGCATCCGCGGCGGCGAGCAGGACGGCCGAGTGCTCGACGGCGCTGGCGAGCACTCGCGCGCCGCGACGACGGGCGGCATACCGCAGACCGGCCAAGCCGAGCCGAAGCGCCTGCGGCCCCCCGAGGGTGAAGCTCACCTCCTCGGGACGCACCCGCAGCCCCTCGGCGAGCACCTCGCGGGCCTGATCGAGCAGCCGACGGGCGGCGCGGGCCTCGGCGTAGCGACGCTGGGGATCGGCCCACCCCTGCTCGATCGCGGCAAGCAGGACCTCGCGCGCGGCCGGGTGGATTGGCCCGGTCGCCGCGTCGAGGAGGGCCCGACGAACAGGCTCATCGGGCGAGTCTCGGACGGCGCACACCACGCCAGAACGTTATCCGGACCCTGCCGCCAGTCCGCAGATACGGAGCGGTAGGGTGACACCGCACGTGAAGTCACTTTGGACCCGGAAGGTGCCCGTTGCGTACGCACGTCGACACCCCCGCACGCCCACGGCTGCGGAGATTCAGTCTCGCTGGGGCGGCCGTCGCCGTCGCCTCGTTGCTCGCCAGCTGTGCCAATGTCAACACCAGCCTCGGCAGCGGTCTGCTGCCCGAGGGCAAGGACGGCGGCCAGATCACCTCGGAGACCGGCCGGGTCATCACCCTCTGGAACGGCGTGTGGATTGCCGGCATCGCCGTCGGCCTGCTCGTCTGGGGCCTGACGATTTGGTGTCTGGTGGCCTACCGGCGCAAGAAGGACGACCACACGCTGCCGCCTCAGCTGCGCTACAACGTGCCGCTGGAGATGCTTTACACGGTCGTGCCCGTGCTCATGGTCGCGGTGATCTTCTTCTACACCGCGCGTGACGAGGCGGCCCTGATGGACACCTCGGCCAAGCCGGACGTCCAGATCAACGTGGTGGCCAAGCAGTGGAGCTGGGACTTCAACTACGTCGACGCCAACGTCTACGAGACCGGTGTGCACTCCGAACTCAACCCTAAGGGTGGCGTCGTCGGCACTCCCCAACCGGTGCTCTACATGCCGGTGAACAAGCGGGTGGAGTTCATCCTCAACTCCCGCGATGTCATCCACTCATTCTGGGTGCCGGCCTTCCTGCAGAAGCTCGACATCGTGCCCGGCAAGACGAACAAGTTGCACATCACCGCGACCCAGGTCGGCGAGTACCAGGGCAAGTGTGCCGAGTTGTGCGGCGCCTACCACTCCCAGATGCTCTTCAAGGTCAAGGTGGTCTCCCAGGCCGAGTTCGACGCCCAGATGGTCAAACTTCGCGAACTGGGTCAGACCGGACAGTTGACCAACGATCTGAACCGTGAGCCCGTGTATTCGGAAGACCAGAAGATGGTCCCGACCCCGACCCGGAGTGCCCCATGACCGCCACCATCGAACGCGCCGCCGGGACCGCACCCTCGGGGCCGGCGCGCAGCTCCAGGCCGGGCCGGACCTTTGTCAAGTGGATCACCACGACCGACCACAAGGTGATCGGCAATCTCTACTTCATCACCTCGTTCGTCTTCTTCATCGTCGCCGGGATCTTGGCGTTGATCATCCGGGCCGAGCTCACCCACCCCGGCCTGCAGGTCGTCGACAGCCCCGAGCAGTACAACCAGCTGTTCACCATGCACGGGCTGATCATGCTCCTGCTGTTCGCCACACCGCTGTTTGCCGGCTTCAGCAACGCCGTCGTGCCGCTACAGATCGGCGCTCCGGACGTCGCGTTCCCCCGGCTGAACATGCTCGCCTGGTGGTTCTACGTCATCGGCGGGTTCATCGCCGCCTGCGGCTTCCTCACCCCCCAGGGCGCGGCCTCGTTCGGGTGGTTCATGTATGTGCCGCTGTCCAACGCGACGTACAGTCCGGGCCTGGGCACCGACCTGGGCGTCTTCGGCCTGGCCCTGTCCGGCTTCTCGACGATCTTCGGGTCGGTCAACTTCATTACGACGATCATGTGCATGCGCGCGCCGGGCATGACCATGTTCCGGATGCCGGTCTTCACGTGGACCGTGCTGGTCACCTCGCTGCTGGCCCTCATCATCTTCCCGGTGCTCGCCGCCGCGCTGTTCGCCCTCGGGGCCGAGCGGCGCTTCGGGGCGCACATCTTCGACGCCGAAGCCGGCGGGGCCATGCTCTGGCAGCACCTGTTCTGGTTCTTCGGCCATCCGGAGGTCTACGTCCTCGCCTTGCCCTTCTTCGGGGTGATCAGCGAGATCATCCCGGTATTCAGCCGCAAGCCGGTGTTCGGCTACAAGACGCTCGTCTTCGCCACGGTGGCCATCGCCGCCCTGTCGGTGGCCGTCTGGGCGCACCACATGTACGTCACCGGCCAGGTCCTGTTGCCCTTCTTCGCGATCATGACGATGCTCATCGCCGTCCCGACGGGGGTGAAGTTCTTCAACTGGATCGGCACGATGTGGGGCGGGAAGATCAGCACCCAGACACCCATGGTGTGGGCCTTGGGCTTCCTCACGACGTTCCTCTTCGGCGGGATCACCGGCGTGATGATGGCCAGTCCGGCGATCGACTTCCACATCTCCGACAGCTACTTCATCGTCGCCCACTTCCACTACACGATCTTCGGGACCGTGGTGTTCGCGATGTTCGCCGGCTACTACTTCTGGTGGCCCAAGCTCACCGGTCGGATGCTCGACGAGCGGCTGGGCAAGATCCACTTCTGGATGCTGTTCATCGGATTCCACACGACCTTCCTCGTCCAGCACCTGCTGGGCATCCAGGGCATGGCCCGTCGGTATGCCGACTACCTGCCCGAAGAAGGGTTCACGCTGGGCAACGAGATCTCCTCCGCCGGAGCCGTGTTGCTCGGCCTGTCGATGATCCCGTTCCTCTACAACGTGTGGAAGACGTGGCGGACCGCACCGCTGGTCGAGGTGGACGACCCCTGGGGCTACGGAGCCTCCCTGGAGTGGGCCACCTCGTGCCCGCCGCCGCGGCACAACTTCACGTCGATTCCTCGGATCCGCTCCGAACGGCCGGCGTTCGACCTGCACCATCCGGAGGCCGCGCCGCTGGAGGGCCCGCATCCCGACCAGAGCACGATCGCCAGAGTCGCCGGGGCAGCCGAGGTCGGCGCGAGCCCGACTGAGTCGCGTCGCAGCGGGGGTGGCACCAAGTGAAGATCGAGGTCCGGCTCTTCTTCTGGCTGTTCATCTTCTTCCTGCTCGTCGCCCCGGTCTACGGCTGGTGGAACGGGTGGACCGAGCTCGCCGGCCCGGTCGCCCTGATCCTCACGGCGCTGATGATGCTCCTCGTGTCGTTCTACCTGCGGATGACCGCCCGGCACTACCAGGACCGGCCCGAGGACAATCCGGCCGGCGAGATCGCCGACCAGTCCGGTGACTACGGGTTCTTCACCCCGTACTCGTGGTGGCCGATGTGGCTGGGCCTGTCGGCGGGGTTGCTCTTCGCTGGCCTGGCCGTGGGTTGGTGGCTGTTCATGATCGGGATCGCCATCGGGCCGATCGCGCTCGTGGGGTGGACCTTCGAGCACTACAAGGGCGAGTACGCCAACTGAGGCGTTACGCCACCTGATTGCCAGGGGGTACCGGACGGTGGGGTACCGGGCGGTGGGGTACCGGACGGTCCGACGGTGGGCCGCGCCTCGGCATGGGAGCGGCCGGTAGTCTCGCGAGCTTCGGGCGCCTGCTCAGCCCCAGCCGAGTTCGTGCAACCGGCCTTCCTCGATGCCGAAGTAGTGCGCCACCTCGTGGACGAGTGTGACGGCGATCTGGTCGAGCACCTCGGCACGGCTGTGGCACATCCGTTCCAGCGGGCCCTGGTAGAGGGTGATCCGATCGGGGAGCGGGGAGCCCCAGTCGTCACGCTCGGGCAGGGGCACGCCCTCGTAGATCCCGAGCAGGCCTTCCTCGTCTTCCGGCGGCTCGTCCTCGACGAAGATGGCGACGTTGGTCAACTCCGCCCGCAGCGGCGCCGGGATCAACGCGAGGGCCTGGTCGACGGCCTCGTCGAACTCCTCTGCGCTCAGTCGCGGATGGGTCACCGGACCAGCCTGACACGGTCGGAGGTGGTCACTGGCGGGGCGAGCGGCGTCTGGGCGGGACGCGCGGCCCGGACTGACCGACCGACGGAGTCCCGGTGGAGGGTGCCGCTGGCTCGGTGGCGCCGCCGAGGCCGGTGGCGGGGGATGAGGGGCCGGCAGGAGCCGCGCGGGGGCGTCGGCGGGGCGTCGGTCCGGGGGCGTCCGCGGCGCTTGCGGCGCCCAAGATCGTGAACACCTCGGCCGACCTGTAGAACGGCTCCAATCGGGCACGCACGAGGCGAGAGAGGTCCCCCGAGGCGGCCATGGTGTGGATCGCCTGGGGCAGGTGGCGGCGGACCTGGGTGACGAGGTCCCTGCGCGTCACGCCGAGGTGGCGCAGGACACTGGCCAGGTCCTGGTCGGCGTACCGGTCGAAGGCCGCGGTCACGCACACGTCGACGGCGTGCGCGGCATACGGGCTCGCGGCGGCGTGCGCGCTCAGCCGGTGCACGAGGGCGGCGATCTGGGTCACGTCCGCGCCCCGCAGGTAGTCGTACAGCTCGCGCATCGACTCGTCGGCCTGCAGGTCCCAACTCTCCAAGGCTGCCTCGCGCACCGGTGCGTTGGCCAGGACGTCGAGGATGGCGGCGTTCGTGCGCCGGATCGCGAACCGCGTCCCCTTGTCCGTGGCGTCGGCGAACACGGCATCCAAGGGCCGGTCGGCGACGCTTCGGACCCGCTGGGCCGCCGACGTGCCGAGCGAGAACAGCGACGAGACGCCTGGCACCTTCTCGGCCCATTCGCGATTCTGGGCGACGGCGTCGGCGAGGATCCTCGCGACGAACTTCGAGGCCACGGTGCCGACGCGGGGGCTGTCGGCCAAGCGATCCAGAGCCTTGGTGGTGGCGTGGCGCATCGAGAGGAACGCGTCGACGAGCGCCGCGACGTCGGCTCGCTCGATGACGTCGCCGAGGCGGTAGTCGGCGGCGGCAGGGTCACCGTGCAGGGCCTGCGGCAGCACGGTCGCGAGGTCCGCTCCGACTCGACTCGTCGCGGCGATCCGGACCATCCGGCGGGCGGTATGCCGCAACGCCGTCACGTCGACGAACTCCCGCACCGGGTGGTCGGCGGCGATGGCGAAGAACTGTGCGACGTCGTGGTCGATGAACGCGTCGAGGTCCGGCCCGGTGAGTCCGGCGACGATCCAGTCGGTCTGGGCCTGCAGGAGCGACTCGGCCACCTGCTGCGCAGAGTTCGTCACGGGGTCATCGTGCCAGCCGCTCGGCACCGCCGGTCTCAGGGTCCACACCGGCGCTGCCGCGGCGCTCTGGCTGCGCTGAGCGCTCTGCGCGGCCCTCCGGGCTCCCGGGGGCAGCCGGGCCGCCTGCGCGGCGGCTAGGGTGGCCCTGAGGGCCGGCAGCGGGGCATCCCGGGCGCACGGCGTCCTGCCCAGCCCCACGTGCTTCGGAGGAGGCGGGTCGGGTTGCGAGTGGAGGTTCGGGTGCGACCCGGCGCATCTCGAGCAGCGGTGGGTGGCTGCTACGGCGAGGCCTCCAGCGGCCCGCCGAGCAGTCTCCCCGCGCTCGTCGTGGCGGTCACCGAACGGGCCGTCGACGGGGCAGCCACCGCCGCGGTCGTGCGTGCCGTCTCCCGGGCCTTCGGGGTCAAGCCCCGGGACGTCACGGTCCTCAAGGGTGCCACCAGTCGGACGAAGGTACTCGAGGTGCAGGTCGACCCGCGTCTCGGAGCCGAGCGGCTGCGGGCGCTGCTGGGAGCCTGAACCCGACGGTACCTCTGCGGCCCTGTGGGGGCCTCTCGGAGTCAGACGCGGCCCCGCGGCATACCAGGCCCGCGGCAGACGAGGCCCGCGGCATACCAGGCCCGCGGGCATTCGAGGCTCGCGGCAGACGAGGCCCGCGGCAGACGACTGTGGGCCGCCCCGGCAAAGGGTGCGGCCCACAGCGTCGTTCGGGATTCAGTGGGTGGGGGCGGCTTCGATGGCCTCGTGCTCACCGTGGTGGTGCGCCGCGGCCAGCTCGGCCGGGGTGACCGGGTCGACGCCGTCGCGGAAGTAGAACGTCGACAGCCGGGCCCGGCGCTTCTCGCCCTTGGACAGCGGGCTGGCCACTCCGTTGGCATCCTTGCCCGAGGACACCGCGATCGGCCGGGTCGGCTCGAACGCGACGTACTTCCAGCGCTCGAACTCGTCGAGGTCCTCGTGCACCTCGTAGAAGCTCCCTTCGGGGGTCCGCATGATCGTCCCGCTCTCGCGGCCGTGCAAGACCTTCTCGCGGTCGTGGCGCTGCAGGGACAGACAGACCCGCTTCGTCACCCAGAACACCAGGGGTGGCACGACGAGCAGCAACAGCCGGAAGAGGTTGGTGATGTCGTTGATCGACAGTTGCAGCTTGATCGCCATGATGTCGTTGCCGGCAGCAAGGAAGAGCAGCGTGTAGAACGAGATCGCCATCATGCCCAGGCCGGTGCGCACCGGAGCGTTGCGGGGCCGGTCCAGAACGTGGTGTTCCCGCTTGTCGCCGGTGACCCAGGCCTCGAGGAAGGGGTAGGCCCCGGCGAGGGTGTAGAGGATGGGAATGAGCAGGATCGCCCCGATGAAGACGTTGAAGCTCCACGTGAAGCCGCCGAGCTCGAACTCGAGGAAACCGGGCAGCAATCGCAGGGCGCCGTCGGCGAATCCCATGTACCAGTCCGGCTGCGACCCCGCCGTCACCGGCGAGGGGTCGTACGGCCCGTAGGCCCAGATCGGGTTGATCGTCACCAGCGCCGAGATGACCGCCAGCACGCCGAAGACGAGGAAGAAGAACCCGCCGGCCTTGGCCGTGTACACCGGCATGAGCGGGTAGCCCACGACGTTCTCGTTCGTGCGGCCCGGGCCGGGGAACTGGGTGTGCTTGTGGACCATGACCAGGACGATGTGCGCGGTGAACAGTCCGATGAGGATCGCCGGAATGAGCAGCACGTGCAGCGAGTACAGCCGCGGGATGATCGCGTCGCCGGGGAAGGTCCCGCCGAAGGCGATATAGGACATGTACGACCCGACGACGGGGACCGAGCGCATGAAGCCCTCGGCGGCGCGGATGCCGGTGCCGGAGAGCAGGTCGTCGGGCAGCGAGTAGCCGGCGAACCCCTCGACGATGGCGAGCATCGACAGGACGGTCCCGATGACCCAGTTGATCTCGCGGGGCTTGCGGAAGGCGCCGGTGAAGAAGACCCGGAACATGTGGACGGTGACGGCGACGCAGAACATCAGCGCGGCCCAGTGGTGCACCTGGCGGATCAGCAGGCCACCGCGGATGTCGAAGGAGATCCCCAGGGTCGAGGAGTACGCCTCGGACATCGTCACCCCGCGCAGCGGGAGGTAGGAACCGTCGTAGGGGATCTGCCCGGCGCTCGGCACGAACCAGAAGGTAAGGAACACGCCGGTGAGCAGGCAGATGATCATCGAGTACATGGCGATCTCCCCGAGCATGAAGCTCCAGTGGTCGGGGAAGACCTTCTTCATCATGTATGCCGCGCCCTTGGCGATGCCGGTGCGCTCGTCGGCCCAGGAGCCGAGGTTGCCGGCCCGGCGCATGGCCTTGCTCGGCGGGGCGCTGGTGGCAGGGTCGTCGGCGCGCAGGGCGGCGGCGCTGTACTTGGCGCTCACTTCAGACGCTCCCAGTAGCTCGGGCCGACGGGCTCGGCGAATCCTTGCGGGGCGACGAGGTACCCCGCGTCGTCCATGACGATCTTCAGTTGCGGCAGCGGCCGCTTGGCCGGGCCGAAGATGACCTCGCAGTCACGGGTGACGTCGAAGGTCGACTGGTGGCACGGGCACAACAGGTGGTGGGTCTGCTGCTCGTAGAGGCCGACCGGGCAGCCCACGTGCGTGCAGATCTTCGAGTAGGCGACGATGCCCTGGTAGCCCCACGACTTGGCCTTGCGACCCTGTTCAGTGTCGGCGAACACGGCGGGGTCCAGGCGCATGAGCAGCACTGCGGCCTTGGCCTTGTCCTCGAGGACGTGCTTGGAGTCCTTGAGCGTCTCGGGCATGACGTGGAAGACCGAGCCGATGACGACGTCGGAGGCTTTGATGGGGGTCATTTCGGGGTCGCGCATGAGCCGGATGGGCTTGCCGCCCGGGGGGACGTCCCAGATCGTCTGCTTGAGCTCGGTGAGCGCCTTGGTGGGGTTGCCGAGCGAGCCGACGAGCTGGACGGTCATCGGCAGGGCAAACAGGCCCAGGGCCCCGCCGAGGCTCCATTTGATGAGCGGCCGCCGGCCGATCTGGGCGGACTCCCCGCCGCTCTTGAGGGCGGCCACCGCCTTGTCCCGGTCGGCGTCGGAGGAGCGGATCGGGTGGCGCTCTTCGGCGATCTCCTCGTCGGACATCAGGGTCTTGGCCCAGTGCACCGCGCCGAAGCCGATGCCCAGCAGCGCCACGCCCATCGTCACGCCGAGGACGACATTGAGCAGGTTCGTCAGACCGACGAACGGAAGGAACACGCCCTTGGTCTTGTCGATGCCGAAGTAGGCGACGATGAAGGCCACTGTGCCGAGGATCGACAGGGCGAACAGGGCCGCGACTTGGCGCTCGGCCCGCTTGGCCGCCTTCGGGTCGTCGTCGGCGGCCCGGTGGATGTGCGGGGGGAGGCCGGGGTTCTCGAAGTGCTCGGGGAGGGCGAGGGTGCCGCCGTGCCCGCCGTCGGGGACGACGCCGGTTCCCGCCCCGGTCCCGCTGGAGGTGCCCATGTCACTCATGCGCTCATCGATCCTGTCGGTGCGTCGGTGCGGGGGTCCTCACGCGGCCTTCTGGCCGAGCCAGAAGGCGCACGCGATCATCAGGGCCAAGGCGAAGATCCAGACGAACATGCCCTCGGAGACCGGGCCCAGGTTGCCCAGGTTCATCCCGCCGACGTTCTGCTGGTTCTCGACCGTCTTGAGGTAGGCGATGATGTCGTTCTTGGACTCGGGGGACATGTTCGAGTCGCTGAACACCGGCATGGACTGCGGGCCGGTGAGCATCGCCTCGTAGACGTACTTGCCCTCGACGCCGTAGAGCGACGGCGCGTACTTCCCACGGGTCAGCGCACCGCCGGATCCCGCGAAGTTGTGGCACATCGCGCAGTTGACCCGGAAGAGTTCGCCGCCCATGGCGACCTCCCCGTCCTCGCCCTCGGTGTACTTTGTGTCCGGTATGCCTGGCCCGGGGGCCAGCGTGGCGACGTACGCGGCCATCTGGCGGATCTGGTCCTCGCTGAACTTCACCTGCTCGATCCTCGGGGCCTGCACGTTCGGGCCGGCCAGCGGCATCCGCCCGGAGCTCACCTGGAAGTCCACCGCGGCGGCGCCCACGCCGGGCAGGGCGGGGCCGTACTTGGTGCCCTGGGCCTGGATGCCATGGCAGGTGGCGCAGTTGGCGAGGAACAGCTCCCGGCCAGCGGTCACGTCGTCGGCCGTCGCCACGGTCGCCGAGGCGGTCTTGGGAGCGAGCAGGGAGTACGCCCCGCCGACGACCACGAGCCCCACGAACAGCAAGAGGGCGATGGCGGCGGGGTGCCGTCGGCGGGCGGCCAAGGCATTCACGGTGCAGTCCTGTCGTCGTTGTCAGTCGGCTTCAGTTGAACCTAGCAGCGGGTCATTTCAGCAGGTAGATGACCGCGAAGAGGGCGATCCACACCACATCGACGAAGTGCCAGTAATACGAGGTGACGACCGCGCCGACCGCCTGGGTGTGGGTGTAGCGACGGGTGGTGAAGGTCCGGCCGATGATGAGCAGGAAAGCCAGCAATCCGCCGGTGACGTGCATCCCGTGGAATCCGGTCGCCATGTAGAACACCGAGCTGTAGCGGTCCGAGGACAGCGTGACGTTCTCGGCGACGAGGTTGGCGTACTCGTATACCTGGCCGGCGATGAAAATGGCCCCGAAGATGTAAGTGACGACATACCACTCGCGCATGCCCCAGGTGCCGATCTGACTGAGCTTGCCGGTTCGGGCCGGCTGCCCACGCTCGGCCTTCCACACCCCAAGCTGACACCACACCGACGAGATGACCAGGATCGCGGTGTTCACCGCCGAGAAGGTGACGTTGAGCTTGGCGGTCTGGTCGCTCCACAGCTCCTGCGACACCGAGCGCAACTGGAAATAGATCGCGAACAGGCCCGCGAAGAACATCAACTCGCTGGAGAGCCAGACCATCGTGCCGACCTGGACCATGTTCGGTCGGGTCGCCGGGCCGTGACCGGTGCTGACAGGGTGCGAAGGAATCGCCGATGCAGTCGCCACGGGCGCCATTATGGCCTGTCGGGTCAGCCGTCGTGCGACCGACCCCCCCATAAATCGGCTGATCGTCGGGTTGGCCCCGCCCAACGGCCGGGCACTGCGTCCCCGCGGGTCAGGCGAAGCTCGTGCGCAGCCCTGCGGCCTCGCGCCCGCAGAGCGGGAAGGGGTGACCTTGACCGAGGTGTCGAACGGGCCGCGTGCGGGTGCCAACCGGGCATCGACCGAGTGCCGACAAGGGAGGCCGCCCGCCCACAGGGCGCGGGACCGCGACCGCCGGACTGGCTAGCATGGGCCTATGAGCGACCCGCAGGTCAGTGCGTCCGTGCCCACCCTGCCCGGCGCGGCGGGTGAGCCGATCACGCGGGTCAACCTCTTGGTCTACAGCGACGACGTGACGGTGCGCGACGCGGTCCGCCTGGGGGTCGGCCGCCGGCCCGCTCGGGACGTCGAGGTGCTCGCGTGGCGCGAGTGCGCGACCCATCCGGCCGTCATCGAGGCCGTCGAGAACGACCGGTTCGACGTGCTCATCCTCGACGGGGAGGCCACCCCCATGGGGGGAATGGGGCTGTGCCGCCAGTTGAAGAACGAGATCTTCGAGTGTCCACCCGTGCTCGTGCTGACCGGCCGCGTCCAAGACGGGTGGCTGGCCGCCTGGTCTCAGGCCGACCTCGTCGTCCCGCATCCCATCGACCCCGTGGCCTTGGCCAAGGCCGTCGCCGAGTTGGGCCGAGCAGGCGCCGTCGGTCTCGCGGGCTGACGCGGTGACCTCGACCGGGGGCCCGAGCTGGCCCCACGTGCTCACGCGCCTGTTGGGTCAGGTCGACCTCGACCGCGCGTCGGCCGAGTGGGCCATGGACCAGATCATGTCGGGCGAGGCGACGCCCGTGCAGGTGGCCGGTTTCCTCATGGCGTTGCGGGCCAAAGGGGAGAGCGTCGAGGAGATGCGGGGACTGGCCGACCAGATGCTCGCGCACGGCATTCGCATCGACGTCCCCGGGCCGACCCTGGACGTCGTCGGCACCGGCGGGGACCGCGCCCACACGGTGAACATTTCGACGACCGCAGCCATGGTGTGTGCCGCGGCCGGGGTGCGCGTCGTCAAGCACGGCAACCGGGCGGCATCGTCCTCGTCGGGGTCGGCCGACGTCCTCGAAGAGTTGGGCAT
Organism: Dermatophilaceae bacterium; assembly: GCA_037045045.1. Classification (GTDB taxonomy): domain Bacteria; phylum Actinomycetota; class Actinomycetes; order Actinomycetales; family Dermatophilaceae; genus Phosphoribacter. The sequence goes on along the minus strand of JBAOHL010000005.1, from coordinate 246,478 downwards.
CGACCTCGGCCTGTCCGCGGCCCGGGTCGCCGCCCTGGCCCAGGAGGTGGGGATCACCTTCTGCTTCGCCCAGGCGTTCCACCCGTCGATGCGCCACGCCGCCGTGGCCCGCCGCGATCTCGGGGTGGCCACGGCGTTCAATTTCCTCGGACCGCTGACCAACCCGGGTCAGCCGACGTATGCCGCGGTCGGCGTCGCGGACGCGCGGATGGCGCCCCTGGTGGCGGGCGTCTTTGCCGGTCGAGGCCGCGACGCGGCCGTGTTCCGCGGCGACGACGGCCTGGACGAGGTCACCGTCTCGACGACGTCGACGATCTGGTGGGTGCGCCAGGGTGCGGTCGCCGAGCACACCCTCGACCCGAGCCGGCTCGGCCTGTCGCCGGCCCCGACCGACGCGCTGCGCGGCGGCGACGCGGCATACAACGCCCAGGTGATCCGGGACCTGTTCGCCGGTGCGAGCGGCCCGGTGCGCGACGCCGTGGTGCTCAATGCCGGGGTCGCGCTGGCCCTGGCCGCCGACGCGGACACCGAGCTGCATGCCGACGTCGAGGCCGGGATGCGGCGGGCCAGTGAGGCCATCGACTCGGGCGCCGCGGCGACCCTGGTGCAACGTTGGGTCGCCGCGACGCGCCGATCAGGCTGACGAGGTCAGCCCGTCACCGCCACGACGGTCCTGCCGATGACCCGCGCGCCGTTGTGGTGGGTCACCGTGCCGAGATAGGCCGTGCCCGCGGTCAGGCCCGACCAACTGACCCCGACGGTGTGCTGGGCACCGATGACCGCTGGCACGCTCGCTCCACTGGTCACGGTCAGCGACCCGTCGCCGTCGGTGGCCGGCACGAGCCAACTGCGCAGGTCGAACGACACCGGGGTGTTGCCGACCGCCCAGCCGTGCACGACCATCGTGTAGGACCCGTCCGCAGGGTCGACGAGCTCGATCTTCTCGTCCGTGCCGCCGTTCGTGCTCTGGGCGACGACCTTCCCTGCGGAGTCCAGCAGGTAGATGTCCAGGTCCGTGGCCCCCGGCAGCGCCAGGGTCCATCGGGCCAGGCCCACCCCTGAGAGGGTCACCGGGATCCGGCGCACCCCCGCGCCGTCATCGGCGCTCGGATACGTCTGATCCGGGTCCTGGGCGACGTCGCTGGTGGTGTCTACCGGGGCGACCAGGCCCTCGGCCGTGGCCTCGTACGTGCCGGCGAAGCCGAGCTGCACCGGCACCGAGGCGCTACCGGAGCTGCCGCTGCCCGAGATCGCGCTCGGGGCCGCCAGTTCCAGGCCCTTGACGGCGATCGGGCTACGAGCCTGGTACCCGCTGCCGCTCCAGGTCAACGCCCCGGTGCGCCACTGCCCGAAGGGGGCCGATCCCGTCGCGGTGATCGTCACCGCAAACGACGCGCTCGCACCGGGACTCAGGGTCAGCGTTGCGGGGACGACGGTGACGGCATACCCCGGCGGGGCCTCGACCCGGGCGGTGAACGTCGTGCGTCGGCTGGCCACGCTGGTGACGGTCCGGGTCACCGTGGTGCTCCCGGCTACCGCCTCGACGCCGATCGAGGGCATGTTGAGGTCCGCGGCCCGGGTCGCAATGCCATTCCCGGTCAGCGACGCGCAGGTCGCGTCCGGGTCGCCGAAGATTTCCCGACCCTCGGCGCAGAGGAACCCGAGGTAGTCGTAGAACCCGGCATCGTAGACCAGCCCGGGCTGGAACGAGGACCCTCGGCTGGCCGGCTCGCCCACCATGGCCATCCCCGCGCCCATGGCGAGGGGACCGGCCGGGCTGGTCCGGTCGTTGTCGCGTACTTTCGTGTATGCCGTCGTCATCAACGCCGAGCGCGCCATGGCCGGCGACCAGTCGGGGTGCTTCTGTTTGAGTAGGGCGTAGGACCCGGCGACCACCGGGCTGGACATCGACGTCCCGGCGATCGCCTGGAACAACTCGCCAGGCACCTGCTCGCCCGGGGTCGGCAGGGGAGTGTTGCCGGCCATGATCTGCACGCCCGGTGCCGTGATGTCGGGCCGGATGATGTCGCCGGCGGTGGGGTTCTCCCCGCGGGACGAGAAGTAGGCCATGGTCGGGGAGTAGAACGGCGCCTTGCCGATCCCGTTGTTGACCAAGCGGCCGGTGGGGTTGGCCGTGGCGGCGATCCACCGCTTGAGCTGGACGCCCGGCGTGTTGTCGATCATCACCGTGGGCACGAAGAACGTGTCGCTAAAGAGGGTGTCGACGTCGACGGCGTTGTAGAGCACCATGCCGATCCCGCCGGCTCGCTTGACCTCGGCGCTCTTGGCCACCCGGCCGTTGCCGCCGCGCTTACACACGACGATCGTGCCGGTGACCTTGGCCGGGTCGAGCGTGTCGGCGAGGCACAGTTCGTTGCCGGCCGCTGCGGCGTCGACGAACGTGGCCCGGGCGGTGCCCAGGGTGATCGACGCGCCGAGGTAGATCTTGCCGCCCGCTTCGATGGTGCCCTGGTAGAAGGTCCGATGGGTGTTGGCGCCGACGGCGGTCACCCACGGCACGTCGGCCGGACCGCCGATGGTGGCCGCGCCGGGGCCGCTGTTGCCGGCGGAGACCGCCGTGAACACCCCTGCGTCGGCGGCGAAGAGGAAAGCGATGGTGTCGGCGCTGACCGTCCGCGCCCCGCCGCCGATCGAGTAGTTGATGACGTCGACCTTGTCGGCGACCGCCTGGTCGATGGCTGCGGCCAGGTCGGAGGTGTAGCCGCCGTCGTTGCCGAGTGCCTTGTAGGCGATGACCTGGGCCCGCGGCGCAATCCCCGACGTCGTGCCCTTGTCCACCCCGAGGATGGTGGCGCGGACGTTGGAGTTGCCGGCGGCGGTCGAGGCGGTGTGCGTGCCGTGTCCGTCGTCGTCGCGGGCCGAGTCGAACTCGTCGGGCTTCAGGCCGGTGGCCCTTTTGTACGTGTCGAGGAAGACCCGCGCGCCGACGAGCTTGTTCGTGCACGTGAAGGCGGCGTCCTGCGGGTTGGCGGCGGTGTTGCCGAAGGCGCAGGCCGGCCGCGTCGTGTCAAGGGGGGCGTGCGCCGGGTAGGAGCCGTCGTCGGCGAAGCTCGGGTGCTCCGGCCAGATGCCGGTATCGATGACCCCGACCGTGACGCCTTCTCCGGTGACGCCGTTGCGCCAGGCATCCTTACGGCCGGTGAGGCCGAGGAAGTCGTACAGACCGTTGTCGGCGACCCCCAGCGAACCCTGCCGCTGCTCGGCGCCCTCGCGCTCCGGTCCGCTGTCGTCGGACAGGACGTGGCGCAGTTCGTCGGGCAGCACGACGGCGACATCGGGGTGGGTGGCGATCTTCGTCGCGGTCTGCTGACTCGCCGCCACCGAGAAGCCGTTGAGCGCATTGGTGTAGTCGTGGCCCTTGGCGCTCTGGGGGACCCCAGTCTTGGCCAGCACGGCGTCGTGGCTGGCCAACAGGTCGTTCTTGCGGGCCTTGGCCGCCGAGCCGTCCAACTGCTTGCTGGACATCGACCGGATCAGCGGGTCGGTCTTCATCACCACGATGTAGGTGCCGGTGGAGCTCGGGGGCACCCGAGGGTCGGCGCTCGACGTGGCGGGCGCAGGGGTGGCGGGTCGGCCCGGGCTGGCCCAGGCGAGCGACCCGAGGCCGGGCAGGGTCAGGGCGGCGGTGACGGCGGCGGTGACGACGGTGCGGTGTCTCATGTGGCTCCTGGGTGCGGGGGACCGGCCCCCCGGTCTCGGGGGTGCCGAACAGCAGCACCCGGCCGCGCGTGAGGAACCGTTGGTGAACGTACGCCGCTCCTGCGCGGCACGCCAGAGCTGGATCTTCAACAGCTCGTAAAGATCGCCGCAGGTTTTGAGGCGTCGGCCGCTCCTGCACGGTGTCGCCGACACGGCCGCGGGCATCGACCGCGGGCCGCTGCCTCGGTCCCGCGCTCAGGTCTGGCAGAGGAAGGGCAGGGTAGAGCCGCCGCTGTGGTAGCGGTACACCTTTCCCGTGACGCGCAGTTCGATGAGCGCGCCGTCCGTGGCCACCTGGGCGTAGGACATGCCCGGTCGTGGGCAGCCCAGCGCGGCATCCGGCCACGTCACCAATGCCGAGGCGACGAGTTCGACCTCGCCCGGCGGCACCCCGAGGCGCCCGGCCAGATCTTCGCGGGCCCGGGTGACGTACGGGTCAAGCGCGGGCTCGATCCCGCTGATTGCCAGCGTCGGTGCACCCGCCCGGCGCGTCGAAGTCGCAGTCGTCGGGGCCGAACGGCTCAGGTCCGAGCTGGACGCCGAAACGGGGGGCACTGGCGGCGTGGTCGAGGACGACCCGCCCGAAGCCACCGGCGAGCCTGGGCCGGCGGCGCACGAGGTCATCGTGAGCACGACGAGGGCCAGGACCGCGACGGCGACCAGGCGACACCTCATGTCGGTCACGGTACCTCGCCGATAACCCCAAGGTCGCCCGGAAGCGCGGGCCGGGCGCCGGGTGCTCGTCGGGCGGAGCGGCCCGACAGCCCACTAGTCCATGCCGAGGCTGAAGGCGGCCTCGAGGTCGTGGCGGGAGTACGTCCGGAAGGCGATGTGGGTCCTCGTGCCGGTCACCCCGGGAACCTTCGAGAGTCGGTCGGCGATGACGTCCGCGAGCTGTTCGTGGGCGCGGACCCGCACCATCGCCACGAGGTCGGCGTCGCCGGTCACCGAGTAGACCTCGCTGACCCCGTCGAGATCGGCGATGGCCTCGGCGACCTCGGGGATGCGCGCGACGTCACAGTCGACCAGGACGATGGCGGTGATCACGCGCCCAGCCTAGTGCCGCGCCCCCACCCGCCGGTTGCGGCCGGCAGGGCCACCCGCGCCGACTCCGCGCCGCCGACAGGGCAGGTCCACTCGCCGACGATGTCGACGATGCGCACCCCAGGGGACTCCAGCCAGCGCAGGATGAGCTCGGTCTCTTCGGCGTATGCCGCGGGAGCCGGACGCACCGACGCGCCCACCACTTCGGCCGTGGCACGCAGCGTGTCGACATAGACCATGGGATCGGCGCCCCGGGGCACGACGCTGGTCCCCGCGAGTCGGCCGTGGCGCACGCAGAGCAGCTCCCAGCCGCCGCGGATGGCGTCGCGGCGCGCCGCGAGGACCTCGGCGCTGGCTGCGAGCGGGGCCATCCGCTGGGCCCGTGCCGCCCCCCGGACGAGGTGGGTCATCCGGTCGCGCACCGCGCCGGCCTGCTCGAATCGTTCTTGGTCTCCGAGCACCCGCAGACGTTCGCGCAGCGCCCCCAGGACTCGGCGGCCGTCGCCGGAGAGCAACTGGGCGGCCTCGGCGGCGATGGCCGCGTAGGCCGCCGGGGTCTGCGCACCCGTGCACGGGGCACCGCAGCGGCCGAGGTCCCCGAGCATGCACCCGCTGCCGCTGGGCCGCTTCGACAGCCGGGTGGTGCACTGCCGCAACGGCAGGACCTCGTGGACGGCGGCTACGGCGGCATCGGCGGCCGAGCGCGAGCCGAACGGACCGGCATACCGCGCCCCGTCGTCGCGGACGTCTCGCACGACGGACAGCCGGGGGAAGGCCTCAGCGGTGAGCTTGACCCACATGGCCAGCTCGGGCCGGGCGGAGCGACGGTTGTAGCGCGGCTTGTGCTCGGCGATGAGGCGCAGCTCTTGGACCTGCGCCTCCAGCGTGGTCTGGCAGACGATCGGCCGCACGCTCGTCGCGACGGCGACCATCTCGGCCATCCGCGTGCGGTGCTCGGAGGCGGTGAAGTACGTGCGAACTCGGGAGCGGATGTCTGCCGAGGTGCCCACGTAGAGCGGACGGCCCTGGGCGTCCTGGAAGACGTAGACGCCGGGAGCGTGCGGCAGTCCGTCGGCCAGCACTCGCTTGCGCCGCTGCGCCGGGGTCACCCGCGAGGTGTAGCTGGACAGTTCCTCGAGGGTGTGGACGCCGAGGTTGCCGACTCGTTCGAGCAGGGCGTGCAGGACGTCGACGGTCGCGCGGGCGTCGTGCAACGCTCGGTGGTCTGGCGTCGTCGTGGCGCCGAAGTGGGCGGCCAGCGTGCCCAGGCGGCGGTTGCGCACCTCGTCGTGGCCGACAACCTGGCGGGCCAGGGTGACGGTGTCGACGACCCGAGGCTTTGGCCACCGGTGCCCGGTGGCCGCTGCGGCCGCCTTGAGGAAGCTGATGTCGAAGCCGGCGTTGTGCGCGACGAGCACCGCGCCACGGGCGAACTCGAGGAACGCCGGCAGCACCGTGTCGATCCGCGGGGCGGAGGCGACCATGGTGTCGGAGATGCCGGTGAGCACCTGGATGAAGGCGGGGATGGGGGTGCCGGGATTGACGAGGGTCTGGAACTCGCCGAGCACCTCTCCTGCGCGAACCTTCACCGCGCCGACCTCGGTGATCGCACAGTCGGCCGGGGTGCCACCGGTCGTCTCGAGGTCGACGACGACGAAAGTCACCTGGCGCAGGGGGGTGCCCAGATCATCGAGCGTGCCCTGGAGCGCCTGCATGGTCCGGACGGTAGTGCGACGTGCCGACAGCCCTGGGCAGGCGCGCGGCCGGCGAGGGATTCGGGGGGCCTCGGTCCCGGTTCGCCGCGGGCCCGAGTCCTGCGCCGCCACGTCCGGGTATCCCGGTGCCGAGCCGATCGCGCCGGGCGCTGTCGGTGGCCGGTCCTAGCGTGAGCACCGACAACGACGCCCTGCGGGTCACCCCGCCGGGCAGACCTGAGGAAAGGATCCGGACATGATCGTCGACTGCGCGACCTGCCCGGTGCGGGGACAGCGGTGCGAGGGGTGCGTCGTCACGGTCTTGCTCGCTCACCCGGTGGCCCCGGTGCAGACGGGCATCCCCCTGGATGCCGCCGAGCGAGCCGCCGTGGCGATGTTCGTCGACGCCGGGCTCATCGACCAGCGCCGCGCCGAGACGCTTCGAGCCCATCGGACCCAGAAGCGGGGGGTGCGGGCCGGCTGAGGGTCTACCCGAATGGGCCAGCTGAGGGCGCCGTCGCGCGGCCTACCATCGGGTCCGTGGCTGGTATGCCGGGCGGCCGGGCCGCGGGGCACGCGGTGGCTGCCCTGTCGCTGGCTGCGCTGGTCGCGGTCGTGGGAGGGTGCGCTGATCCCGGCGGGATCACCGGCCCCGCCCGCTCCACCGCTGGCGCAGGGTCACCCGGAGGCGGCGACGGTCGCACGGACCCGGGCGAGGCGGGGGCAGGATCGGGCGCCACCAGCTCGGGACACACCCGCAGCCGCGGCGAGGACCCGTCCACGGACCAGGTCCGACGGGTCGCCGCCGACTTGCTGGGCGCTCGATCGGTCGCACTGGCGGAGCGCGACCGCGGGGCCTGGGTCGCCACCGTCGCCGATCCGGCCTCCGACGACGGACGTCGGCAGATCGCGGCATACGACGCGCTCGTGGCGCTCGGGGTACGCGACCTGCAGGTCGGGTCGGTGCGCGACCTGCCGGGGGCGCCGTCGGGCGGGCCGATCGGCTCCGCGGGCCCGCGCGAGACGTGGACCGGCACGGTCGAGATCGCCTGGGCCATCCCTGGTTACGACGCCGGCGCCCGGACGACGACGCGCACGGTAACACTTCGGTCCACCTCGGCGGGCTGGCGCGTCGGACGAGATGGCGGCCCGACCGATCAACTCCAGGTGTGGGACCTCGGGGCGATCCAGGTCGAACGTTCGCCGACGACACTCGTGGCCGGCACGGCCGACGTGGCGACCCTGCGCGCACGGCTGGCCGACGCGGAGGCCGCGCAGCCCCGACTCGCCAGGCTGTTCGGTGCCCCGGTCCGGGCGGTCCTCGTCGTGCCCGCCGATGCAGCGGCCGCCGCCCGCCAGCTCGGACGACCCGACTCGACGTCCTTGGGAGCCTTGGCCGCGGCCGCCGACGGACCGCTCGGGCCGGACGGACGGGCGGTCGCGGACCGGGTCGTCGTCAACCCCGAGGGCTTCGCCGTGCTCACCGACGAAGGCCGGCGGGTCGTCGTGGCCCACGAGCTCACCCATGTCGCCGTAAGGGCCACCACACCGGGAGACGTCCCGACCTGGTTGTCCGAGGGTCTTGCCGAATACGTCGGTCTGCACGGCGTATCGCTGCCCGACACGAGCGTTGCCGGCCAGCTGCTTCAACGGGTCCGCGCCGAGGGAGTGCCGCACGCCCTGCCGACGACGGAGCAGTTCGAGCCGACCCGGGCCGACGCCGCGTCGGCATACCAGGGCTCGTGGCTCGCCGTCCGCTGGATCGCCGACCGCTTCGGCGAAGCCACTCTGCTCGCCTTCTATCGCGCGGCGGCCGGCGGCAGCGCCACCGGCGCCACCGCGGGGAGCCCGCCGGCAGCGAGGACCGATGCGGCCCTGCGGGAGATCCTCGGGATGACCCCCGACGAGTTCGTCCGGGCATGGCAGAGCGAGCTCGCAACGCTCGCGGGGCCCTGATGCCGGGCCACTGCCCCGACCGGCAGCCGCGATAGCCTGTCCGCCATGGCCGACAGCACCCAGTCCTCCATCGTCATCCGCGCAACGGCTGACGAGGTCCTCGACGTCATCGCCGACTTCGAGGCATACCCGGAGTGGGCAGCGGAGGTCAAGCGCGTGTCCGTGCTGGCCGACGACGACGACGGCTGGGCCGACCGGGTCGAGTTCACCCTCGACGCGGGAGTCCTCAAAGACACGTACACGCTGCAGTACGAATGGGATTTCGACGACGACGGCACGGGCACCTTGTCGTGGAGCCTCGTCAAGGCGACGATCCTGCGCGCCATGGACGGGGCGTACTCCCTGGCCAAGGACGGCACCGGCACGAAGGTCACGTACCAGCTGTCCGTGGACCTGCTCGTGCCGATGCTCGGGGTGCTCAAGCGCAAGGCGGAAAAGTCGATCATCGACACCGCGCTCAAAGAGCTGAAGAAGCGCGTCGAAGGCTGACGTGACCGAACCGGAACACGATCCACCCGCACGCTCGGTCGCCGAGGAGGCGGCCTTGCTGATCGGGCTGCTGTCCGCGGGGCTGTCCGACGGCGAGGCCCGGGCCGCCGGTGCCCGCGCGTCCGCGCGGTCCCGTCCCGGAGCGTGCGACGCGTGCGGGCACGACCCGCACGCCGACGCCGCACCGACGCGGGAGGTGTCGGTATGCCGCGTCTGCCCGGTCTGCCAGCTCATCGCGTTCGTCAAGGGGGTCCGCCCCGACGCCATCGAGCGGCTCGCCGACGTGATGGACATGCTCGGCGACGGTCTGCGGGTGTTCGCCCAGTCCCGACGCGAGGGAGCGTCGCCCGGGCCCCGGCCCGGCTGGACCGCAGCCCCCGGGTTCCCGACCCCGCCCGAGTCACCCCCCGCACCGGGATCCGCCGGACCGTTCGACGACGGTGATTTCCGGCCCTCCGCCCCACCCTTCAACGGCCACGAGCGCCCCGGCGGCGGCGAATCCCCGGCCGAGGGACTGGGCGCGGACGAGGTCGACCCGCCCTGGCGCGAACCCGCCTCGTGACCCGCTCGGACGGCCACACCGGGGCGGATGTCGACTGGCTCGCCGTCGGAGTGGACATCGGGGGCACGAAGATCGCCGCCGGAGCGGTCGACGACACCGGAACAGTGCTGGCCCGGGCTCGGGCGCAGACCCCCCACCTGTCGACATCCCCTAGCGTCGTCGAGTCGGCGATCGTCGAGGTGGTCGACGAGGTTCTCACTCGAGTCGGTCGCGACCGGGTCGGCGCGGTCGGGATCGGGGCGGCCGGCTTCGTTGCGGCGGACCGCGCGACGGTGACGTTCGCCCCCCACCTGTCCTGGCGCAACGAACCGCTCCGTGACGCTCTCCAGGGGCGCCTGGGCCTGCCGGTCACGGTGGACAACGACGCCAACGCGTCGGCGTGGGCCGAGTGGAAGTTCGGGGCCGGACGCGGCGAGAGCCACCTGCTCGTCGTCAACCTCGGCACCGGCATCGGTGGCGCCATCGTCATCGACGGGCAGCTGCAGCGGGGCCGCTACGGCCTGGCCGGGGAGTTCGGGCACGTCCAAGTCGTCCCGGACGGGCGACTCTGCGAGTGCGGAAACACCGGGTGCTGGGAGCAGTACGCCAGCGGCAACGTCCTCGTCCGCCGGGCCCAGGCCCTGCTCGCCTCCACGTCGGCCATGGCCACCGATCTGCGAGCCCGGGTCGCAGCGGCCGGCGGACTCACCGGAGCGCTCGTGACCGCCGCGGCTCGGGAAGGTGACCGCGCGGCGCTGGAGATGCTCGCCGAGGTCGGAGCGTGGTTGGGGGTCGGCATTGCCGGCCTCGCAGCAGCCTTCGACCCGGGAACCGTCGTCGTCGGAGGCGGGGTCAGCCAGGCCGGTGACCTGCTGCTCGACCCGGCTCGCGCGGCATACGCGCGGCATCTCACGGGACGGGGATTCCGCCCGCTGGCGAACGTCGTCGCGGCCGCCCTCGGACCGGATGCCGGTCTCGTCGGTGCGGCCGACCTCGCCCGGCTCGAGCACGCCGGCGGGGTGACCCGCTAGACGCGGGCCCCGTTGTCGCCGGGGTCACGCTCGATCGAACCCCGCATGACGAGCAGGCCGAACCCGGCGAAGGTCATCAGGACGCCGAGCACGACGAGCCACCCCGGGTCGGGGTTGCCCGACAGCACCGCCGCCCAGATGGCCAGCACCGGGCCACCGGCCAAGCCCACGACCGACAGCCAATACGTCGCATCCCGGGCCGACGGCACCCGCGGATCCGGCGGTTCGAAGTGCTCGTCGAGCTCGGCCGGACGATACCCACGCCACGAGGGCTCGCCCCCGCCGGCGTCGCGGTCCGCGGGGGCGTTCCCCGGGCCGGCCGCGGGCGTGGGAATCGGAGCGACAGCGGGCGCCGTCGGCGGCAGCATCGGCGGCGTGACACCCGGGGAGATGGGGTCCGGGGGGATGACACCGGGGGGGATGGCGTCCGGGGGTGTCGCGCCGGCCGGCGTGGCCTCGGCGGAGCGATCCGTGGCATCCGCACGGGCCAATTCGGCGGAACCGCTCGTCGGAGCGGACTGCTGCCACCCGGCGACGATCTGCGCGAACTGCTCGTCGACCTCGCGTTCGGGCCACTCCGGGGTCACCACCGCCCCAGTGTCGCAGGGCGAGCGGCGCCGGCCTAGTGACGCAGGCGCTCGATGAACTCGACGGACCCCTCGAAGATCGTCTCGGCGTCGTTGTCCAGGGTGGCCACGTGGTAGGACTCTTCGAGCCACACCTCCGTGACGTCCTTGCTGGAGATTCGCGAGAGGAAGTAGTCGGCGCTGATCTTCGGCACGACCTTGTCCACCCGGGACCGGTACAGCAGCACCGGCTGGGTGAGTTCGGGCAGGTCGGCACCGACGATCGACCACAACCGCGTCTGCGAGTGCATCGAGTTCAGCGGGTTCTTGTCGTAGGCCAACTCGGTGCCGCCGGGCTTCTTGATGTCGCCGGCGATCCCGGGGAAGAACGGCACGATCCGGCGCAGCACCGGCAAGATCGGCAGCGCTGGGTGGTTGTGTTTGAAGATCGGATTGACGAGGACGACGCCACGTACGTGTGGACCGTGGTCGAGCGCCAGCTTCGTCGCGAGCAGCCCGCCGAGGGAGAGCCCGACGGTGAAGACCACCTCGCAGCGCTGCTGCAGGTCGGCGAACTCCCGGTCGAGCACGTCATACCAGTCGGTCCATCGGGTGCGCCCGAGGTCCTGCCACGTCGTGCCGTGCCCGGGCAACAGCGGCAGGCGCACCGTGTAGCCCTGGTCGGCGAGGTGCTGGGCCCAAGGGCGCATCGACTGGGGAGTGCTGGAGTACCCGTGGCACACGAGGACGCCGACCTCGTTGCCGTCGTGTGCGAACGGTTCGGCTCCGGGCATGATGGCCACGGGGGGTCCTTTCGGAGATCCGGTGGGAGTTGAGCACATGGTCGCACGCACGTCTTCGGGGGTGGTAGTGCCGTAGAGTGCAGCGCGTCACAGCAGGAAGGCTCGGCGGTGTTCTACTGGTTGCTCAAGAAGGTCCTGCTCGGGCCCCTGCTCAAGCTGCTCTTTCGCCCGTGGGTGGAAGGCGAGGACAACCTCCCCGCGCACGGTGCCGCCGTCCTGGCCAGCAACCACCTGTCGTTCTCCGACTCGTTCTTCCTGCCGATCGTCGCCAAGCGCCGCATCACCTTCCCGGCCAAAATGGAGTACTTCACCGGTCCGGGGATCAAGGGCCGCCTGACGAAGTGGTTCTTCAAGGGGATCGGGCAGATCCCCATCGACCGCTCGGGCGGCCAGGCGAGCGAGGCGGCGATCCAGTCCGGGCTGCGGGTCCTGCGCCGTGGGCAACTGTTCGGCATCTACCCCGAGGGCACCCGCTCGCCCGACGGGCGCCTCTACAAGGGCAAGACCGGAATGGCCCGGATGGCCCTCGAGGCCGGCTGCCCGATCATCCCTGTCGCGATGATCGGCACCGACAAGGCCCAGCCGACCGGCCAGAAGGTGCCGAACATCATGCGGATCGGCATCCGTATCGGCCGGCCGTTGGACTTCAGCCGCTACGAGGGCATGCACAACGACCGGTTCGTCCTGCGGTCGATCACCGACGAGGTGATGTACGAGTTGATGCTCCTGTCGGGCCAGGAGTACGTCGACGTCTACGCCACGTCGCTGAAGAAGAACGTCCTGCAGTCGGCGATCGACCGGGCCCGGGAGATCCAGGGCGGCGTGCGACGCTCGTCAGACTCGGGCGATGCCGCGGGCGGGTCGGACGAGCCACCGAGCCCGCTGGCCCCCGAGGGCGAATCCACCGGAGGGGGCCAGCCCGACCTGGCGCAGGTGGGAGACGTCGAGCGCCGAGCCAGCTGAGGTGGCCGTGGCTCGGGTGGGCAGCGACCCGCAGGAGTCCCTGGTCCTCGGCGCGCTCTGGGGGGCCAATCGCTTCTTCCGATGGCTCGCGCTGGGGTATGCCGCGTGGGGGGCGTGGGCGCGCCGCGACGACATGATGAACGGCCGCGCGGTCGCGGCGGTATTCGCCGGGCTTGTGCTCTGGACGGCCATCCAGCATGTCAGGCACCGGCGCACCCTCGGCATCCACCTCGTCGAGCTCGCGATCGGGTGCGCGGCCGTCTACGCGACACGATGGTTCGACACCCCCGAAGCGGCATACCAAGGGGTGACGACGATCCCCGGGGTCTGGCAGAGCGTCTCGGTGGTCGCAGTCGCGCTCATCCTCGGCTGGCGCGGCGGGTTGGTGGCCTCACTCGTCGTCTCGGCGGTCATGGTCGCCGAGGTCGGCCGGCTCGATGCCGAACCGTTGAGCAACGCCGGTCTGCAGGTCCTGCTCGGCACGTGTATCGGGTTCGCGGCGGACGTGGCGCGGCGGGAGAACCGCGCGTTTCGCGAGGCGCTGCGCCGCCAAGCCGAACTCGTCGAGCGCGAGCGCCTGGCCAGGACTGTCCACGACGGTGTCCTACAGGCCCTCGGTTTCATCCACCGGCGCGGGATGGAACTCGGTGGTGAAGCGGCGCGGCTGGGCGTGCTCGCCTCGCGCCAGGAGAGCCGGCTTCGGGCGCTCATCAGCGGGGTGTCCGGCGGGCCGATCGAGGCCACGGGCGACGAGACGGTCGACCTGCGGGCCTATCTCGACGGCGCGGCGAGCGACACCATCCAGCTCGTGGCCCCTGCCGAGCCGGTGATCGTGGGCCGACCAGTGGCCACCGAGGTGGCCGCCGCTGTCGACGCCGCGCTGGACAACGTGCGTCTTCATGCCGGACCGGGAGCCCGGGCGTGGGTGCTCGTGGACGACCTCGGTGCCGATCTCACCGTCACCGTCCGCGACGACGGGGTGGGCACGAGTGCGGACGCCCTGGAGGCGGCTCGCCGTCGTGGCAGGCTGGGGGTGGCCGCGTCGATCCGCGGGCGGGTGGAGCATCTCGGCGGCCGGGTGACGTATCGGTTCGGGCCCGGGCCGGGGACCACGTTGCAGCTGTGGGTGCCGAAGAAGGGAGCGTGATCTGATGCCGGCCGACTCCTCGGACGTCTCGGGCCTGCACCTGGAGGAAGTCTCTCGGGGCGCCGGCCCGCGCCGCCGGCCAGACGGCAGCGGGCCGATCACCGTCGTCGTCGCCGACGACCACCCGATGTGGCGCGACGCGGTGGCCCGTGACCTCGCCGATGCCGGCTTCCGCGTCGTCGGGACGGCCGCGGACGGGCCCGAAGCGCTCCGTCGGACGGTCGCCACCCGTCCGGACGTGCTCGTTCTCGACCTGGCCATGCCGGGGCTGCGCGGGTCGCAGGTCTGCGCGCAGCTCGCGGCATACCAACTCGACACCCGCGTGCTCATCCTCTCGGTGAGCGGAGAACCTCGCGATGTCCTCGACGCGGTCAAGGCCGGCGCGTGCGGGTACCTCGTCAAGTCGGCCAGCCGGGAGGAGTTCCTCGAAGCGGTCCGGCGCACTGCCGCCGGGCGGGCGGTGTTCACCGCAGGCCTGGCCGGGCTGCTGCTCGGGGAGTTCCGCCGCCTGCAGTCGGCGCCGCAGGCCCCAAAGGGTCGCGCCGCCCCGGAGCTGACCGACCGCGAAACCGAGGTGTTGCGACTGGTCGCCCTCGGTTTGAGCTACAAGGACATCGCGGCCCAACTCGTCATCTCGCACCGGACCGTCCAGAACCACGTCCAGAACACTCTGACCAAGCTGCAGATGCACAACCGGGTCGAACTCGTGCGCTACGCGATCGCCCGGGGCCTGGACACCTGACCGTTCACCAGAGGGGCACCTCGCGGCTCACGCGAGGGCGGCCACCGCGGCGTCGTAGTCGGGCTCCTGGCCGATGTCCGGGACCAGCTCGGAGTGCACGACGGTCCCCTCGGCGTCGAGGACGACGACCGAGCGGGCCAGCAGCCCGGCCAGCGGCCCGTCGAGCATCCGTACGCCGTAGTCCTCGCCGAAGGAGCTGCGGAAGCCCGACGCGGTGACGACCTTGTCGATGCCTTCGGCTCCGCAGAACCGCCCGAGGGCGAACGGCAGGTCCTGCGAGACACAGACGACCGTGGTGTTGTCCAACCCCGCCGCCAGGGCGTTGAACCGGCGCACGCTCGTGGCGCACACGCCGGTGTCGACGCTCGGGAAGATGTTGAGCACGACCCGCGAGCCGACGTACCCGGCCGACGAGACGTCGGACAGGTCGGCACCGGTCACGGTGAAGGCGGGGGCGGCCTCGCCCAGCTGGGGAAGGTCGCCGACGGTTTGGACGGGGGTGCCCTTGAAGGCGGTGGTGGCCATGGCCTCGTTTGTAGCACGACTCGGGCCCTGGTGGGCGGGCCGAGAGACCCGGTATCCGGCGCGGCAGGGCGAGCGCGCGCGTTCGTCATCCGGACCTAGGCGATTCCGAGGGGTGGGACGGATCTAGGCTGGGCCGGTGAGCACGAACCCGAGCGCCCGGCTGCAGCGCGAGCTGGCCGAGGCGAGCGTCGAGCTCGTCGCGGCCCAACAGCCGCAGTGGCCCGACGAGGGTGCGCTCGCCGCTGCGGTCGCCGAACTTGCCAGCTTCCCGCCGCTGGTCTTCGCCGGCGAGTGCGAACTGCTCACCTCGCGGTTCGCGGCCGCGGCCCGTGGCGAGGCCTTCGTGCTCATGGGCGGGGACTGCGCCGAGACGTTCGCCAGCGCCACCGCCGACAACATCCGCGACCGCATCAAGACCGTCCTGCAGATGGCTGCGGTGCTCACCTACGGCGCCTCCGTGCCCGTGGTGAAGATCGGCCGGATGGCCGGCCAGTACGCCAAACCCCGCAGCGTGCCGACCGAAACCCGCGGGGAGGTGACGTTGCCGGCATACCGGGGTGACATGGTCAACGACGTCGCATTCACCCCGCAGGGGCGCACGCCCGACCCGCAGCGGCTCGTGCAGGCCTACCACGCGGCGTCGGCCACCCTCAACCTCGTGCGGGCCTTCACGATGGGTGGCTTCGCCGACCTGCGCCGGGTGCACGACTGGAACCGCGGGTTCGTCGCGAACTCGGCGAACCGCCGCTACGAGCGCCTGGCCCACGACATCGACAAGGCGATGCGGTTCATGGCCGCGTGTGGCGCCGACTTCGACCAGATGCGCACGACGGAGTTCTTCGCCGCGCACGAGGCGCTGCTGCTGGACTTCGAACGGCCGCTGACCCGCATCGACTCGCTCACCGGCCGGCCCTACGACACGTCGGCGCACTTCGTCTGGGTGGGCGAGCGGACCCGGGACCTGGACGGCGTCCACGTCGACTTCCTCTCCCGGGTGCGCAACCCCCTCGGGGTCAAGGTGTCCGCCAAGGCGTCCCCCGACGAACTCGTCCGGCTCGTCGATCGGCTCGACCCGCACCGGGAGCCGGGTCGGCTGACCTTTATCGCCCGGATGGGCGCGGACCGGGTCACCGACGCGCTCCCGCCGCTCGTCGAGGCCGTCGCGGCGGCCTCGGCCCCGGTGACCTGGGTGTGCGATCCCATGCACGGCAACACGTTCGAGACGACGAACGGGTACAAGACGCGCAAATTCGACGACATCGTCGAAGAAGTCCGGGGCTTCTTCGCCGTTCACCGCGCGCTGGGGACCGTCCCGGGCGGGCTGCATGTCGAGCTCACCGGTACCGACGTCACCGAGTGCATCGGCGGGTCGGAGAAGATTCTCGACGCCGACCTCGAACGCAACTACGAGACGGCCTGCGACCCGCGGCTCAACCACCAGCAGAGTCTCGAGTTGGCCTTCGTTGTCGCCGAGATGCTCGGCGACGACTGAGGGCCGGATGTCCCCAGCCGCCTCGGCGCCGATCCGCGCGGACCTGTTGTCGGACACCCTGACCCGGCCGACCCCAGGGATGCGCGAGGCGATGGTCTCGGCCGAGGTCGGCGACGACGTATTCGGCGAGGACCCCACCGTGCTCGCCCTGCAGGAGCGGGTGGCGGCCCTGCTCGGGCACGAGGCCGGACTGTTCACCCCGACCGGCTCGCTGGCCAACCAGCTCGCCTTGAGGCTGCACGTGCGCCCGGGGGAGGAGCTCGTCTGCGACAGCCTCGCTCACGTCGTGCGGGCCGAACTCGGTGCGGCGGCGGTGTTCTCGGGCATCTCGACCCGGACCTGGTCGGCCGAGCGAGGGCTGCTGGACCCGGGCGGGCCGTTGGGTCTGCTGCAGACCGGGGTCGGTCCCTACCAGGTGTGCACGAGCCTCGTCGTCGTCGAGAACACCCACAACTTCGGGGGAGGCACGGTCCAACCGCTCGGCGCCATCGACGCGGTCCGGGCCGCCACCCAGCCCCTCGGGGTCGCGCTGCACCTCGACGGCGCGAGGTTGTGGAACGCTCACGTCGCCAGTGGCATCCCGCTGGCCGAGTACGGCCGTCGCTTCGACACCGTCTCGGTGTGCCTGAGCAAGGGCCTGGGCGCGCCGGTCGGCTCGGTGCTCGTCGGATCCGCGGACTCCATCGCGGCGGCCCGGATCTGGCGCAAGCGCTACGGAGCGGGAATGCGCCAGGTCGGCATCCTCGCGGCGGCCGGACTCTACGCCCTGGACCACCACGTCGAACGGCTCGCTCAGGACCACGACCGAGCCCGTCGGGCGGCGCTGGCCTGGGCGCAGGCGGCACCCGGATGCGTGGACCCGGCAACGGTGCAGACGAACATCGTCATGCTCGACGTGGGCCCGCTCGGGTGGACCGGCCCGGGCTTGTCCGAGGCCCTGGTCGCCGAGGGGGTCCGGGCGTATGCCGCCGGGCCTTCCCGGGTGCGTTTCGTCTGGCATCTCGACGTGGACGAGGCCGCCACGGCATACGCGATCGACGTCGTCGGGCGACTGCTCGCCACCCCGCCGGCCTGACCGCCGCGGCCGGCCCGACCGCCACGGCCGGCCAGCGTTGACGTTCGCAGGTCCGTCGCGGGCCGGCCCGACCGCCACGGCCGGCCAGAGTTGACGTTCGCAGGTCCGTCGCGGGCCGGCCCGACCGCCACGGCCGGCCAGAGTTGACGGCCGCGGGTCCGTCTTGGCCTCGGTCACGCAGTGTGATGCAGCGCCTCCGGATCGACCCGGTCCGGGCGCCGGGCCAGCAACTCGACGAGGTACATCGCGGCGAGGACGAGCGTTCCGCCCAGCAGCATCCGCCCGGTCAGCGACTCCCCGCCGAAGGCCACCGCGAATCCGGCCGCGAACACCGGTTCGAGGGTCATCACGATGGCCGTCCGGGTCGCCGTGAGCCGCGCCTGGGCCCAGGTCTGCGCCCACAACGCGAGGATGCTCGCGGCGCCGGTCATGTAGAGCACCACCGCCCATTGGCCGCCGTCGTGAGGCAGCTCGATCCCGCCGGGTGCGGCGGCCCCGCCGCAGATCAGGGCGATGACGAGCATCTGCACGACCGACATGCCGGTGGCGCGGGCCGGGGTGGAGTACCGGCCGAGCCCGACGATGTGCAGGGCGTACAGCGCGGCGGCGCCGAAGGTGAGGCTTTCGCCGGGTCCGACGGACATCCCGCGCAGCGACAACACCGCCAGTCCCGCGGTGGCCAGCAGCACTGCCGCCCAGGTCGGCGCGCCGATCCGCTCGCGCAGCAGTACCGCGGAGAACAACGGGGTGAGCACGACGTAGGTGCCGGTGACGAATCCGGAGACCGAGGCGTCGGTGTGCTCCAGGCCCACGGTCTGCAGGATCTGGGCCACCCCGTAGAACCCGCCGAGGCCGGCGGCGGCGGCGACCTCGCGCCGGCGCAGGGCGCGCAGCGGACGCCAGAACAGGACCACCATGAGGACCGCCGCGATGGCGAATCGGACCGCGAGGAAGTCCGCCGGGGCGAGCGTCGCCACGAGGTCGCGGATGAGGAAGAACGTCGATCCCCACACCGCGGTGAGCAGCACGAGCAGGGCCGTGGCGGCCAGCCTGGCGCGCTGCGTGGTCACGGAAGGGTGGCGAGTCGGGTCAGACGATGGTGAGGGTGATCGTCGAACCCTTGCGGACCAACGTGCCCGCCGCCGGACTCGAGGCCCGGACCGTGCCGAAATAGCCGCCGAGGACGTTGTTGATCGCCACCGTGAAGCCGGCCGCCTCGAGCGCGGCCTTGGCCTCGTCGCGCTGCTTGCCAACGGTGGCCGGCACGGCGACGAGAACCGGGCCCTTGGACACCGTCAGGGTCACCGTGTCGCCGCGGAACAGCGTGCCGCCGGTGGGGTCCTGCTTGACCACGGCTCCCGCGGGCACCGTCTCGCTGTTGACCTGGGCCGCCTGGGCGACCTTGAGCCCGGCGTCGGTGAGGATCTTCGTCGCCTCGTCCGCGCCCTTGCCGGTGACCGCGGCCACGGGAATGGGCTGGCGGCCCTTGCTCACGACGACGTTGACCGCGGTGCCGGGCTTTTGGGGGGTGTCCGGCGCGGGGTCCTGGCTGACGACGACGCCGACGGGCACGGTCTCGTCGAAGGACTCGTCGGCCTTGCCGAGGACAAGGTGACGCTCGGCCAGCGTGGCCTCGACGTCGGTGCGCGCCGCCCCGACGAGGCTGGGCACGGCATACCGTTCCGGGCCGAGCGAGACCACGAGGTGCACGGCGGTGTTCTTGCGCACCTCGGCGCCGGCGCCCGGGTCGACCTTGACGACGCTGTCCCGGGGCACCGTCTCGTCGTATGCCGGCACCGGGTCGATACGCAGCTCGACGCGCGACAGGGCGCTCTCGGCATCGACCCGCGGAAGCCCGGCGACCGTGGGGACGATGCGCATCGACCCAGGGCCGTACGCGTCGTTCCAGTACCAGCCGCCGCCGCCACCACCGAGGAGCACGAGCACAAGCAGGACCCACGGCCAGCGTCGGCGCCGTCTGCGCGGTGCCATCGGGCGCCCGTCGCCATCGTGGGAGTCCTCGTGCTCCCGTGGTGGGTCGACAGGTTCGGCCGCGGTGCGTTCGGGCGTCGGCAGGACCGTCGTGGCCGTGCCGGCCGTCGTCGGGTCCGCAGCGGATGGTGCCGCTGCACCGACGACCGGCAGGATCCTCGTGACCGGCGTCGGGGGGTCGCCTGCTCGGAAGGAGGGGACGGCGTCGAGTTCCGCCGCCGACAGTCGGCTGACGGCCGCTCGGACCTGCCCGAGCAGGTCTCCGGCGCCCGCGGGCCGTGCGTCCGGCTCGCGGGCAGTGGCCAGCGCGACGAGCCGATCCACGGCCGGCCCGACGGTGGATACCCGGTCGGACGGCACCGGGACCGAGCCGTGGACATGCTGGTAGGCCACGTGGATCGGACTGTCGCCCTGGAACGCCTTCTGACCCGTGAGCATCTCGTAGAGGACGAGACCGACGGCGTACACGTCGCTTCGGGCGTCGGCGATCCCGCGCTCGACCTGCTCTGGCGAGAGATAGGACACCGTCCCGAGCAGCACCCCGGAGGCGCCGGTCGTCGTCGTCGAACTCACCGCCCGGGCCAGCCCGAAGTCGGCGACCTTGACCACGCCGTCCTCGCGCAGCAGGACGTTCTCGGGCTTGACGTCGCGATGCACCAGACCGGCGCCGTGCGCCGCGTCGAGCGCCTGCAGGACCGGGTCGAGCACGGCGAGGGCCTGGCGGGCGGTCATCGCCCCGTCGGCGAGCCGTTCGCGCAGGGTCGGTCCTTCGACATACTCCATGACGAGGAACATGTCGCCCTCGTCCTCACCGAAGTCGTGCACCGCGACGACGTTGGGGTGCGACAGCCCCGCGGCCAGGCGGGCCTCGCGTTGGAACCGGAAGATGAAGGTCTCGTCCCGGGCGAGGTCGGCCCGCATGATCTTCACGGCGACGTCGCGGTGCAGCCGCTCGTCTCGGGCGAGGTAGACCGTCGCCATGCCGCCCTCGGCGATGCGCGCGAGCAGCCGGTATCGGCCGTCGAGCATCCGCCCGACGGCCACGTCCAGCCCGATGGACGACACCCTGGGATTCTACGAACCCGCGCGCCCGATCCGGCGCAGGCGGGGCCGGGGTGGCCCGTTTCGCGGCATACCGGCGGTGTGATGACCCGCTGGGCGGGAGGCTGCCGGCGTGGCAGGCTGGGCGGGTGAGCACTTCCGCAGGTGTCGAGGACGGGGAGCGCGGCGGCGCCGACGTCGAGGCCCTCGTCGGGGACTGGGCATACGTCCCCGACGTCGCCGAGCGCCTCGGCGTGCCCTTGTCGAGGGTGCGGCGCTCCCTGTCGGACCGGGAATTGTTGGCCATGCGGGTCGGCCCGAACCGGGCGTGGGCCGTGCCGACGCGATTCCTCGACGCGAGCGGGCCCCGTCCGGAGCTCAAGGGCACCTTCACGGTGCTCGCCGACGGCGGGATGGCCGACGTGGAGATCCTGCGCTGGCTGTTCACCCCCGACCCGACGCTGCCGGTGCCTGGTGCCCCGATCGACGCCCTCGTCGCGGGCCACAAGACCGAGATCCGCCGCCGGGCCCAGGCCCTGGCCTTCTGAGTCTGCCCGTCGCGGCGATGGCCCGTTTCGCGTATGCCGGCATGCTCGCGCTCGTGCTCGCGACGACGCTTCCGCTGCAGCGGGTCTTCGCCCTGCGCGTGCTCACGGCGCCGCGCCGGATCGCCCGGGCGGTGCTCCCCGTCGCGGTGGCCTTCCTCGGGTGGGACGTGCTGGCCGCTCGGGCCGGGATCTGGTCGTTCGACCCCGCCCAGGTCCTCGGGTGGCAACTGCTCGGGTTGCCGCTGGAGGAGTGGGCGTTCTTCCTCGTGGTCCCGCTGGCCGGGCTGCTGACGTACGAGGCGGTGGGGGTGGTACTGGGGGGCCGCGCGGCCGGCGGCCCGGCCGACGCCTCGACAGGGCAAGCAGGCCTCCCGGGGGCACCATGACGTACACCTGGACGGTCGCGGCGGCCCTCGTCGCCGCCCTGGTCCTGGACCTCGCGGTCCTGCGCACCCGCCTGGTGCGCACCCGGCAATGGTGGGCGGCATACGGGATCGTCCTCGTATTCCAACTGCTCACCAACGGGTGGCTCACCGGACGGGGCGTGGTGCGCTACGACCCGGGCGCAATCCTCGGACCGCGGGTGGCCTTTGCGCCGGTCGAGGATCTCGGTTTCGGGTTCGCGCTCGTGCTCGCCGTCACGGCCGGGTGGGTCCGAGCCGGGCGTACCGGGAGAACGCGCCCAGCACCGCGGCCCCCCGGGCGAGGGTCGGCACGCTGATCCGGCGGGCGAATACGTCGTAGCGCGCCTTGCGGATCTCGACGAGGATGCGCCGGTACAGCTCGAACGCGACGTCGACGCACGGCTTGGCCCGGGTGTCGACCATGGCCAGTCCGGGGCGGGCTTCTTCGTAGAGGTCGAACGCCCGGTCCACCTCGTCGGCCACCAGCCGGCGGACCGCCGGGGTGGGTCGGCGGGTCTGGACGCACTCGTCGAGGTCGGCGACGGTGACTCCATACCGGGCCAGGTCCTCCAGCGGCAGGTAGGTCCGCCCCCGTCGACGGTCCTCGGCGATGTCGCGGACGAAGTTCGTCAGCTGGAAGGCCTCACCCAGGGCGCCGGCCCGGGGCAGCGCCGCCGGATCGGTCGCGCCGAGCAGCGGCGCGGTCATCTCGCCGATGACAGCGGCGCTGCCGCGCATGTAGACCCGCAGGTCGGCCCACGTGGGGTACTCGGTGACGGTGAGGTCCATGGCCATGGAGTCGAGGAACTCCTCGAACGGGCCACTGCCGAGGCCGAGGCACTCGGCGGTGCGCCGAAGCGCGGCCAGCACCGGGGCGGTGGCGGGGTCGGGGGCCGGCCCGGCAGCGGCAACGGCGTCGAGCGCCGCGGCCCGCCAGGCCGCCAACGCCGGACCCGGCTGGGCCGACGGCTCATCGACGATGTCGTCGGACACCCGGGCGAAGGCGTACAGCGCCCACACGTGCGGGCGGCGTTCGGTGGGCAGCAGCGAGGCGGCGAGGTAATAGGTGCGGGCGTGTTCCTGGGTGATCTGCCGGCAGGACTCGTAGGCCGGCCGCAGGCTCGCGGGGACCTCCCAGCGGGGATCGGTGCTCATGAGCGCTCCCTTTCGAGCAGTCGCCGCGCGGCCAACCGCCCGCTGACGAGGACCATCGGCACGCCGACCCCCGGGGTCGTCGAGGCGCCGGCGAGGACGACGTTCGCGGCGACCCGCTGGGGGGTGCGCCACGGGCCGGTCTGGTCGACGGTGTGCGCGGCGGCGAAGGGTGTCCCGGCGGCCAGGCCCCGCTCGGCCCAGTCGGCCGGGGTGAGCAGCGTGGACCCGTCGAGCGCGCCGGCGAAGTCCGGGTGCCCGGCATCCGCGACCGTGGCGAGGATGCGCTCGAGGGAGGGCCCGCGCTCCCGCTGCCAGGCCGCGGCGTCCGGGCCGGTGGCGAGGTTCGGGGCGGGGAACAGGACGTAGGCGACGTGCCCGCCGTCCGGGGCCAGGCCGCCGCTCGTCGCCGAGGGCACGCTGAGCAGCCACGACGGGTCGCGCATGACCCGCCCGGACTCGAGGTCGTCGAACACCTCGTCCCAGGCCCGACCGAAGTGCATCGAGTGGTGCACGGTCGGGGCGGTGTGCCAGCGCGAGGTGAGCCCGGCGGCCAGGACGACGCACGAGGGCGAGTGGCGCCGGGCGTCGACCTTCGCCGGGTCGCGTCCGAGCAGCCGGTATGCCGCCGGGGCGTCGAGCGTGACGACGAGCTCCTCGCACGGCCAGCTGCGCTCGCCAGCGTGGACCTCGACGGCCCGCCCACCGCGCCAGGTCACCCCGGTGGCGGCGGTGTCGGTGACGATCTGCACCCCGTGGGCGCGGGCGGCCGCGGCCATCGCCTCGGGCACGGCGGACATCCCGCCCTCGGGGTAGGACACCCCCTCGACGAGGTCCATGTACCCGATGACGGCGTACAGCGCCAGGGCCCGCGCCGGCGACACCCCGGCATACAGGGCCTGGAAGGACAGCACCCGGCGCAGCCGGTCGTCGGCGACGAACCGGGCCACCGCGCGTCCCAACCGGCCGAACCCGCGTAGCGCCGCCACCCGCGCCAGGTGCGGGTTGACCAGTCGCAGCACCGAGTCGACGTCGGCGTCGATGAACGTCGGGAACTGCGCGGCATACAGCCGGCTCACCCAGTCGACCCACCGCAGGTACCCCTGGGCGTCTCGCGGGCCGGCGAACGCGGCGATCCGCTCGGCCATGACCGGCGGGTCGGCACTGACGTCGAGGCTCGACCCGTCGGCGAAGTGCATCCGGTAGGCCGGGTCGAGCCGGTGCAGTGTCACCCAGTCGGCGAGGTCCTCGCCGAGGTCCTCGAAGGGGCGGGCCAGCAGCGCGGGCATGGTGAGCACCGTCGGCCCGGTGTCGAGCCGGTATGCCGCGCCGTCGGCTCCGTGGACCGAGGCCGACGCGGCAAGCCCGCCGACGTCGTCCGCGCGCTCCAGGACGGTGACCTCTCGGCCGGCGGCGGCCAGGTGCATGGCCGCCGCGAGCCCGGCCAGGCCCGCGCCGACGACGACCGAGCGCGTCACGGGTGGCGCCTCAGGAGTCCCGCTGCGTCGCGAGGTCCACGAGATCGGCGAGGACCTCGCGAGCCGTCGCGTCCACGTCGGTGGCGGCGGTCAGCGCGCGGCGCGATTCGGCGGCCAGAGCCGCGATGCGCCGCTCGACGGCGTCGACGGCGCCCGACCCGGTGATGGCCGCTCGCAACGCGTCGACCCCCGAGGCATCCAGGTCGGCGCGGCCGAACTCGGCGGCGATGGTGGCCGCCTGGGCTGGGGTCGCCGTGTCGAGGGCGTGCGCCAGCAAGACGGTGCGCTTGCCTTCGCGGAGATCGTCGCCGGCCGGCTTGCCGGTCTGCGCCGGGTCGCCGAACACCCCGAGCAGGTCGTCGCGCAGCTGGAAGGCCTCGCCGAGCGCCAGGCCGTAGTCCGACAGGGGCGGCAGGGCGGTGGCCGACAGACCCCCCGCCAACGCGCCGACGAGCAGGGGCTGTTCGATGGTGTACTTCGCGCTCTTGAACCGGATGACCTTGCGGGCCATGGCGATCCGCGCGTCGGTGCTCGCGTCGTCCCACCCTCGGGCCGACTCCAGGACGTCGAGGAACTGTCCGCCCATGAGTTGGGCACGCATCCGGTCGAACATCGGCCGGGCCCGGCTCAGCTGGTCCGGGGGCAGCCCCGAGGTGGCGAAGAGTTCGTCGGTCCATTGCAGGCACAGGTCGCCGGCGAGGATCGCGGTGGCCTCGCCGAAGCGCTCGCTGCTGCCGGCCCAGCCGGCCCGGGCGTGGCTGTCGGCCGCGGCGCGGTGCGCGGACGGCATACCGCGCCGGGTGTCGCTGCCGTCCATGACGTCGTCGTGCAGCAGCGCGGCGGCCTGGAAGAGCTCCATCGCCGTGGCGAGGCGCACCAGGGCGTCCGAGTCGGGGCGACCGGCCGCCCGGTACCCCCAGTAGGCGAAGGCCGCCCGAAGCCGCTTGCCGCCGGAGAGCAGGCTACGGATCGGGTCGAGCAGCAGGTGCAGATCCTCGTCGAGTTCGGCGAGCACCGCGTTCTGCGCGGCAAGGAGCGTGTCCGCGCTCGCCTGGACCCGGCGGCGCAGGTTCTCGCGGTCGAGCGGGTTGGTCACGGACACTTTCTTGGTCGCTTGGTCGCTTGGTCGCTTGGTCGCTTGGTCGCTTGGTCGCTTGGTCGCTTGGTCGCTTGGTCGCTTGGTCGCTTGGTCGCTTGGTCGCTTGGTCGCTTGGTCGCTTGGTCGCTTGGTCGCTTGGTCGCTTGGTCGCTTGGTCGCTTGGTCGCTTGGTCGCTTGGTCGCTTGGTCGCTTGGTCGCTTGGTCGCTTGGTCGCTTGGTCGCTTGGTCGCTTGGTCGCTTGGTCGCTTGGTCGCTTGGTCGCTTGGTCGCTTGGTCGGGTGCGTCGGTTCGCACCCAGCGTAGACGCATCGGGGCTTCCGCCCGGCGGCCCGTGGACCTCGGCGGGATGCCGGGCGGTAGCGTCCGGGGTATGTCGGACGCGCCCGTCGAGCCCACCGAATCCGCCCAACCCCCCGACGCCGAGGTCCGCGCGGGGATGGATACGGCTCGGGAGTTGCTCGCCCAGATGCCGCTGACCCGCCACCTCGGGGTGCGGCCGCAGGAGGCGTCGCCGACCCGGGTGGTGCTCGTCCTGCCCGACCTCGAGTTCGGCCACAACCACCTGGGCGGGCCGCACGCCGGCGCGACCTACACCCTGGCCGAGACGTGCAGCGGCACGCTCGTCACGCTGGCCTTCGCCGAGCGGCTCGCCGACGTCGAGCCGCTGGCGGTCCATGCCGAGGTCGACTACCGGCGCTTCGCCACGGGGCAGCTGCGAGCGACGGCGACCTTCGAGGGGTCCGTGGCCGAAGCTCTCGCCGTGCTCGACGCCGGCCGGCGCCCCGAGATCGACGTCGCGGTCGTCGTCGCCCAGGACGACGGCACGGTCACCGCGACGCTCACGGTGCGGTGGACGCTGCGGCGGAAGCGCCCGCGGGAGGCGTCGGCGGCCGCTCGTGCGACGGCCCGCATCGTCACCGATCGTGGGCCGCGCTACGTCAAACAGCTCGTCTCCCATCTCGGGCACAAGCTTTCGACGTCGCTGGGGGAGGACGGCGTGGGAGTTATCGGTTTCCCGACCGGGCGGTGCGTGCTCGCCCCGGCCGACGACCATATCGAGGCTCGGGCCGAGGCCGTCGACGCCGAAGCGCTGGCCGTCGTGCAGGACGTCGTGGCCCGCCACCTGGTCCGCTTCGCCAGCACCGGCGAACTCGTCGTCGACTGGGTGGCCCAGGGCTGACCCGCATCGGGTCGACCGGTCGAGGCCAGCCACGACGCGCGCACCGCGGCGCGCGGGGGCGCCCACGCGGCATACCGAGGTGCGCCTTCGTAGGCTGGAGGGCATGTCGATCCTGCCGCGGGCCGCCCACGAGACCCGCTCGATCCCGGACGCCTTGGGCCAGACCCGTCCCTCGATCAGCTTCGAGTTCTTCCCGCCCAAGGACGACGCCGGAGAGGCGGCGCTGTGGGAGGCGATCCGGCGGCTGGAGCAGACCCGACCGACGTTCGTGTCGGTGACCTACGGAGCCGGTGGCGGCAATCGGGACCGGACGATCCGGGTCACCGACCGGATCGCCCATGACACGACGATGACGCCGATGGCCCACCTCACCTGCGTCGGCCACTCCGTCGCGCAGTTGCGCTCGATCGTCGGCCACTACGCCAACGTCGGTGTCCGCAACGTCCTGGCCCTGCGCGGGGATCCGCTCGGCGGGCTCGACCAGCCGTGGCAGCGCCACCCCGACGGACTCGACCACGCCGACGAGCTCGTCGCGCTGCTCCGCGACCTCGGCCCGTTCACCGTCGGGGTGGCCGCCTTCCCCGACCGCCACCCCGAGAGCCCGAGCCTCGACCACGACGCCGACGTACTGGTGCGCAAGGCCGACGCGGGCGCGTCCTTCGCCATCTCCCAGTTCTTCTTCACCGTCGAGGCCTACGTCGGGCTGCGCGACCGGGTCGCCGCCCGAGGGCGAGAGCTGCCGATCGTGCCCGGCCTCATGCCGGTGACCAACGTCAAACAGCTGGCCCGGATGACCGAACTGTCCGGCCAGCCGGTTCCCCGCGCGGTGACCGACCGGCTCGGTGCCGTGGCGCACGACCCCGAGGCGGTGCGTGCGGTCGGTGTCGAGATCGCGACGGAACTCGCGCAGGCGTTGCTGCGCGAGGGTGCACCGGGTCTGCACTTCATCACGATGAACCGTTCGACCGCGACGCTGCGGGTCTGGCGCAACCTGGGCATCGAGGCCGCCCAGTAGGGGTTCCCGCAGACCCTGACCGATCAGGGTCGGTCAGGGTCCGGTCAGGGTCGGCCCGGATGACCTCCCCTGACCGCCGCCCGTACCGTCGAACCATGACCACGACAGCGGGGACTCGACAGGCGGCGGCCAGGGCCGTCGCATTGACCAAGACGTACGGGCAAGGCGCCGCCCGCGTGGTGGCGTTGGACGGGGTCACCCTCGAGGTGTATGCCGGTGAGTTCACCGCCGTGATGGGCCCGTCCGGATCGGGGAAGTCCACCCTGCTGCACTGCCTGGCCGGGCTCGACGAGCCGAGCTCCGGCGAGGTGTTCGTCGGCGAGGTGGCCCTGGGCACGCTGCGCGACGACCCGCTCACCGCGCTGCGCCGCGACCGGATCGGGTTCGTCTTCCAGGCGTACAACCTCGTGCCGACCCTCACGGCCCGGGAGAACATCTGCCTGCCCCAGGACATCGCCGGGCGGCGCGTCGACACCGCCTGGTTCGACGAGGTCGTCGAGGCGGTCGGCCTCGGTGACCGGTTGCGGCATCGACCTGCCGAGCTGTCCGGTGGGCAGCAGCAACGGGTCGCCTGCGCCCGGGCCCTGCTCGGACGCCCGGACCTGCTCGTCGCGGACGAGCCCACCGGCAACCTCGACTCGGTGGCCGGCGGCGAGATCCTCGCCTTCCTGCGCCACTGCGTCGACGGGCTGCACCAGACCGTCGTCATGGTGACCCACGACCCGGTGGCCGCCGGCTACACCGACCGCGTCGTCTTCCTCGCCGACGGCCGACTCGTCGACGAACTTCGCGCTCCGAGCGCGGCGGACGTCGCGGCGACGATGACGGGTCTGACCCGCGCCGCGACCCCTGGTCGGGAGTGATCGCGATGCTTCGCGCCACGTGGACCAGCCTGCTCGCCCGCAAACTGCGGCTGGCGCTGACCGCGGTCGCCGTCGCCCTCGGGGTGGCGTTCGTCGCCGGATCGCTCGTCTTCACCGATACCCTCGGTCGCACGTTCGACTCGATCATGCTGGGCTCGACCGGCGACGTCGTCGTCCGGCCGGTGCGCACCTCGGTGCTCGACGACGGCGGGACCACTGCACCGGCCGCCCGGGTTTCCGGCGCCGATCTGGAGAAACTCCGCCGCGTCGAGGGCGTGGCCAGGATCGACGGCAACGTCTTCGTTCCGGACGCCTTCGTCGTCGGCAAGGACGGCAAGCTCGTGGCCACCAGCGGCGGGCCGGCCATCGGCACGAACTGGACGGAGGCCCCATCCCTCGCCGGCACCGACTTCGTCCGCATTCACAGTGGCCGAGCACCGGCGGGTCACCTCGAGGTGTTGCTCGACTCCCGGACCGCGACCCGGGCCGGCTACGTCGTCGGTGACCGGGTCCGTGTCATCGTGGCCCGCGCGAGCACCCCGATCGTCGGCACCCTCGTGGGGATCGGCGACATCGGTGGGAGTTTGGCCGGCTCGACCCTCGTGGTCTTCGACACCCCGACCGCCCAGGAGCTGTTCACCGCCGGGCAGGACCGCTACCAGGACGCCTGGGTGACGGCAGCCCCCGGGGTCGACCGCGCGGCGCTGGCCGCCCGACTGGGCCCGGTGCTGCCGGCCGGGCTCGAAGCCGTCGATGGCCGCAAGGTCGCCGACGAGGCGGCGACTTCGATCCAACAGGCGCTGCGCTTCATCTCGACGTTCCTGCTCGTCTTCGCGGGAATCGCCCTCGTTGTCGGGACCTTCCTCATCGTCAACACGTTCGCCATCCTCGTCGCCCAGCGCACCCGCGAACTCGCCCTCTTGCGGGCCCTCGGCGCGAGACGTGGACAGGTCACCCGATCGGTTCTCGCCGAGGCCACCGTCGTCGGCCTCGTCGGCGCGACCGTCGGGTTGCTCGGGGGCATGGCGTTGGCCAAGGGCATCCAGCTGCTCATGACGGTCATCGGCCTGGACCTCACCGACGCCTCCCTCGTGCTGTCCCCGCGCACCGTCATCGTCGGGTATGCCGTGGGGCTCGTCGTCACGCTGCTTGCCGCCTGGGTGCCGGCCCGCCGAGCCGGCGCCGTGCCGCCGGTGGCGGCGATGGCCGACAACCCCTCGATGCGCGAATCGAGCGCCGGGTTGCGAGTCGTCACGGCGGCCATCCTGCTCGCCTTGGGCGCCGCCGGCCTCGTCGTCGGGACGGCCTTCGACGTCGGCGGGCGCATGGCCTTCGTCGGCCTGGGCGTGCTGCTCGTCCTGCTCGGGGTGAGCGCGGCCAGCCCGATCGTCGGCAAGCCCGTCGTGTGGGCCGTCGGGTGGCTCTATCGCCGCGTCTACGGGGCCGTGGGCCACCTCGCCGCGGAGAACGCCGTGCGCAACCCCCGGCGCACCGCAGCGACCGCGTCGGCGTTGATGATCGGGATGGCGCTCGTCTCGACGATGGCCGTCCTTGGGCAGTCGGCGAACACGAGCATCCACCGACTGGTGTCCCAGAACCTCTACGGGGACTATCAGGTCAGTTCGCCGATGTACGTGGCATTCAGCCCGACGGTGGCCGACCGTGCCGCCGCCGTGCCGGGCGTCGAATCGGTGAGCCGTCAGCGATATCTCGCCGCCACCGAGGGCGGCGCCCGCGTCGGCCTGATGGCGATCGACCCGGCGGCCCGGCAGACGGTAACCCGCGCCTTGGTGGCCGGATCGCTCGGGGACTTCGCCGGCCGCGCACTGTACGTCGACCGGACTGAGGCCGACGCCCGCCACTGGCACGTCGGTTCCACCGTGTCGCTCACCGGCCCCGCCGGCACCCCGCAGGACTTCCGCGTCGTCGCCCTCTTCGCGCAGCCCCCGTCGCTGTCCAACACCGTCGTGACGACCCTCGACGGCGCCCGGGCCTTGGGCGGTCCGGAGGAAGACACGGCGGTGACGGTGTTCCGATCGCCCGGCGCCGACCCGGCGGCCGTGCGATCCGGCCTGGACGCGGTCGTCGCCGACCTGCCGACCGTCCTCGTGCAGAGCACTCCCGACTACATCGAGGGCCAACTCGGCTCGATCAGTCAATTGCTGGGGATCGTCTACGCCCTGCTCGGACTCGGGGTCGTCATCGCCGTCCTCGGGATCGTCAATACCCTGGCGCTCTCGGTCATCGAACGCACCCGTGAGATCGGGCTGTTGCGGGCCCTCGGTCTGCGCCGCCGGCAGCTGCGCCGGATGGTGCGCCTGGAGTCGGTCGCCATCGCGCTGCTCGGCGCCGTGCTGGGGACCGGCCTGGGGATCGTCTTCGGCGTAGCCCTGCAGCGTCCCCTGGTCGACAGCGGGATCGACGTGCTCGACGTGCCCGCCGGGCAACTGCTCGGCTTCCTCGTCGTCGCCGTGGTCGTCGGCGTGCTCGCGGCGATCTGGCCGGCCCGCCGGGCGGCGCGGATGGACGTGCTCGCGGCCATCGCCGCAGCGTGAAACCCGACGGCATACGGGACGTGACGGCCTCCGGGGTCGCGGCCGGACGGCATCCTGCTGCGGCCTCGTGACTTACTCGCGAGAGGTGAGCCCGTTGCGTTCGCCCCACTCGTCGTAGCGGGCCTTGAGCCGGCGAACCCGGCGCAGGACCGCGACGACGAGGATCGCCCCCACGACGAGCAGCACGGCGGCAAGCGTGGCCGAGACCCATGGGTTGGCGAAGGCCAGGCCGACCACGCCGAACACCGTGACGTCCTCGGCGCTGGAGAGCACGATGTTGCTCACCGGCTCGGGGGAGGTGTTCACCGCGGCCCTCGCTCCGGCCTTGACCAGGTGGGCGGCCAGCGCGGTCAACCCCCCGGTCGCCGCGGTGAACGCCGCGTCGAGCGAGGTGCTGTCGTGGCCGAAGAGGTAGCCGAGAGTCGCCCCGACCGCCGGTCGGACGACGGTGTGGACCGAGTCCCACATCGAGTCGAGGTAGGGGATCTTGTCCGCGACGAGCTCGAGCAGGAACAGCACCCCGGCCGCGACGAGCACGTCGGTGCGGCCCAGGGCCGCCGGCACGGCGGACACGTGGAAGAGGCGTTCGGCGAGGCCGAGCACCACCACGACGGCGTAGGAGTTCACCCCGCTGGCCCACCCGGACGTGAAGACCCACGGCAAGACCTCGGCACCCATCTGGCTGTCCCTCCCGCGGCGAGACCGCCGCCGACCGAGTCAACGTCACGTCACGGTGACGCTCATCCGGCTTCGACGCAACAACCTCGTAACGGCGTGGCGCGAGCGCCTGGCAGCGGCCGCGCACCGAGGGACTCGGGGTCCGTGACGCCGGGCCGATGGCAGGTGGGCACGGGAGGAAGCCACACACAGACCACGCCGGGCTCCGGTCGCCCCCTGCGGACCCGAGCCCGGCGTAGCGCCGGTTTCCCCCTAGGACACGTCCAAGCCTGACGACCTCATCGAGGTTGGCGCATCCGTACGCGTACTCATTAGCCGACCCTCGCTTCGCTCGTGGCCGGCCGACCGTCGACGCCGCTCAAGGGGCGGCCTCCCAGGCACCCCCTGCCGGCCCGCCGAGGGGCCTCCTCCGCCCGTCGTCACACCACCTCGACGGGATGACCGGCGCTGATCCGCAGCAGTTCGGGATAGGTCGTCGGGAAGACCGCGTGCGGGTGTCCGGCGGCAGCCCAGACCACGTCGTAGCGCGCCAACGACACGTCGACCGCGGTGCGCAGTCGCTGCCGGTGCCCGACCGGGGCGACCCCACCGATGGCAAACCCCGTGCTCAACCGGACGAAGTCCGGATCCGCTCGAGTCACCTCGGCCAACTCGAGCAGGTCGGCGACCTTGGCGGTGTCCACTCGGTGGGCGCCGGAGGCGAGCACCAGCAGGGGCTCGGGCGCGGCCGTCGCGCTGGTGCGGGCCGCGAAGACGAGCGAGTTGGCGATCTGGGCGACATCGACACCGAGGAAGGCCGCAGCCTGCGCGGCCGTTCGGGCCGCGCCGTCGAGGACGAGGACCTGGCCGGGCACTCGGTAGGTGGCGAGTTGGTCGACCACCCGGCGCACGCTCGGGTGCGCGAGCACCTCTTCGGCGGCCGTCGACATGGTTCCACGGTAGCCGCAGAGGGCGGGTCCGGATCGGGCCGGCGGCGGCATCCGAGGCGTGCCAACCGGAGCGCCGGGCCGTCGTGACCTCTTTGCCGTCTTCGCACCATGCGGTATGCCGCTGTGCGACACGCGCGCAACGAAAGCGCTCTCAACCGCGACCCCGATATGCGACAGTGTCCGTCGTTTGGAACGGCCCCGCGGGGCGTGCCGTTCCGCAAGCCGGGAAGCGAGGTGGACCTCCCTTGACACACCAGTTACCGGCGATCACATTTTCCACAAACGGCACGGCGGCGGCGCGACGCGTCCGATACGCCGGCCTCGACCCCCTGTCCCCCGGGAAGGCCTGAATGAACCTCCGAGAAGCCATCGCAACCCAGAAGATGCGGCCGTTCCAAATCCGCGTCGTCGTCATCTGTATCGTCCTCGCCCTCGTCGACGGCTTCGAGGTCCTCGTCGGGGCCTTCACCGCCACGCCGATCAGCAAGGCGTTCGACCTCAACTCCGCCCAGACGGGCTACTTCCTCTCCGCGAGCACCTTCGGCATGGCCGTCGGCGCGGTGCTCATCTCCCCGCTGGCCGACAAGATTGGCCGGCGCAAGCACATCATGATGTGCATGGCGCTCATCGCCGTCGGCATGGCCGGGTCGGCGCTGGCGCCCTCGTTCGGAGTCCTGCTCACCGCCCGCGCCTTCGCCGGCATCTGGATCGGCGCGCTCATCCCGAGCATCAACATCCTCGTCTCGGAGTACTCCTCGGACGCCTCGCGCGGCAGGGTCATGGGCATCTACGGCATCGGCCTGCCGCTGGGGTCGGGCACCGGTGGCTACATCACCGGCTTCCTCAACAACAACTACGGCTGGCAGGCGGCCTTCTGGTTCGGCTTCGCGCTCACCACGCTCCTGCTGATCGGCAGCGTCTTCTGGCTCCCGGAGTCGATCCACTACCTCGTCGAGAAGCGGCCTGCCGGCGCGTTGGAGGCCTACAACAAGATCGGCGCGAAGCTGGACTACCCGGCCGAGTCCGAGCTGCCGCCGGCGCACGTGAAGAAGGGTGAGAGCGTCGTCGTCGCGGCCCTGTTCCGCGGGATCATGATGCGCCGCACCGTCCTGTTGTGGCTCGGCTACGCCTGCCTGGCTGCGGCCTTCTACTTCGCCAACCAGTGGACGCCGCGGTTGCTTACCGGCTTCCTCACGACCAAGGTCAAGCAGGGTTCACCGGAGGCGGCCGGCTGGACCAACCCCGTCGTCTCAGACCCGAAGGCCATCGCCGACCTGGCCAAGGCCGCTCCTGGCAAGTGGGACACCACGGCGACCTACGTCCAGCAGATGTCCGACTCGGCGGCGGCCAGCTACGGCACGAATGCCGGGGTGCTCGTGTCCTTCGGTGGGGTCGCCGGGGCGCTGATCTTCGCGGCCCTGGCCAAGCGGATCCACCCGCGGATGCTCACGGCATACACCCTGTTGTGGGGTCTGATCATCTACGTCCTGTACGCCAACCTCTTCAAGACCCCCGCGCTCGCACTCATCCTCGCGGTGGGCGTCGGCATGGCGGCCAACGGCGGCATCGTCGCCTTCTACGCGATCAGCCCGGCGATCTACCCGACCGCGGCCCGCGGCACCGGCGTCGGCTGGATGATCGGCTTCGGTCGTGGGGTGGCCATCCTCGCCCCGATCATCGCCGGGTACCTGCTCGACGGCGGCATGGCGGCCTCGACGCTGTACCAGATCTTCGGCGTCATCATGCTCCTGGGCGCCCTGTGCGTCATCGCACTGCACCGCACCTTCAAGGGCGAGTCCGAGGCGATGATGGAGTCGGTTCCCGCCGCGGCGCACTAGCCCGCGGAACGCGTCGAAGGGCCCTCGGGAGCATCCCGGGGGCCCTTCGACGTGCCAGGGCGCGGGTGACGGGTCGGGCGAGCCCGGACGTGCGCAGGGTCGTTGTCGGTATGCCGGGCGGGGCCTTGACAGGGTGTCGGCGGGGTGGGGTAACCTGGGCATTGTTCGAACAAGTGTTCGATTGCTTGGCCGGGGCGATCGGTCGAGCGGTGATCCTGGGGTGTGGAGGGTGTCGTGGCGCGCCGATACTGCGAACCGGTCGAGGTCAAGGCGGCGCCGGGGCGGGTGCCCGACGAGGTCGGCGACGTCGTGGGGGAGCGGTTAGGGCCGGTGCCGGGGCAGCCCGAGGCGTTCCTCTGGCGCGGCCGGCTCTACGTCGTGCGGGCGGTGCTCGGGCGCTGGCGAGAGCGTCGGGCCTGGTGGCACGAGGCCCTCGACCCACCCCCCGGGCAGCGGCCCGGCATCGCCGCGGCGGCTCGGGAGCGGCAGGTCTGGCGGGTCGAGGCCAGCCCGGGGCGGCTGGCTCCCAGCGGGGTGTTCGACCTGGTCGGCGACGACCCGGTGGTCGGCGAGGCGCCCGGTGCCGAGTCGAGGGCCGGCGGGCCGGAGGCCGGCGTTTCGGCCGGGGTCGAGCCGGTGCCCGCGGACCGGATCACCGCCGACCCGACGGCGGTCGGGGGATGGGAGCTGCGCCGTGTCCTCGACTGATCAGCGGCCGACCCGGCTGGCCGCTCCGGCGTCGGCGACCGTCCTGGAACTGCTCGACCGGGCCGGGGCGAGCCTGCTGCACGCGACCCAGGCCGCAGACACCGGGGAGCGCTATGTCGCTGCCCACCTCGGGGCGCTGCGAGCCGCGGCCGCCGTGCTCGCGGCCCGCACCACCCCGGGCGGGTCGTCCCGACCGCGCAGCGTGTGGCAGGTGCTGCCGGGCCTGGCTCCCGAGTTGACCGAATGGGCGGTCTTCTTCGCCGGGTCGGCCCGCCAGCGGGCCCTTGTCGAGCGTGGCGATCGCACCCTGCCGGCTCGGGAGGCCGACGACCTGCTGCGTCAGGCCGAGGTGTTCCTCGACCTCGTCCACGACCTGCTCGGGGCGCCCCGGCGACTGGCCCTGCCGGCATACCTGGCCTCCCCGGGGGTCCACCATCGGCTCACCGGGTAGGCCGACGTGGACCACGGCACCTTCGTCCACCTGCACGTCGCCTCCGGCTACTCGATGCAGTACGGCGCCTCGACACCTGCGGCGCTCGTCGCGCGGGCCGCGGCCTTCGGGCAGCCCGCGCTGGCCCTCACCGACCGCGACGGCCTCTACGGCGCGGTGCGCTTCGTCCAGGCCGCCACCGAGGCGGGGATCGCCCCGATCCTCGGCGTCGACCTGGCCGTCCAGGCCGGCGGGCCTGCCCACGGGGAGGGCGTGAACGCCGTCGGGGTGAGCAACTCCGGGGCGCGCGCGCCCGCGGCCCGGGTCCGCACCCCGGTGCGCGGCGGCGCGCTCGTCGACCCCCGTCGACCGAGAGCCACCATCCTGGCCCGCGGTCTCAAGGGCGGAGTGGGTCCGGGTCTCGGCTGGGCCCGGCTGTGTCGTCTGGTCACCCGCACCCACCTGTCCGGGCAACGCGGCGACCCGGTGACCACCCCCGAGCTCATCGCCGAGTTGGCCACTCCGGCGGGCCCGGACCCCAGCCCGCTCGTCGTGCTCCTCGGTCCGGATTCCGACGTCGGGCGGGCGGTCCTGGCCAAGCGGCGGGCGGCGGCCTACACCGCCCTGGGGCGCTGGCAGGCCCTGCTGCCGCGGGGGTCGTTGGCCGTCGAGGTGGTCTGTCACGGCGGCCCGGAGGGCACTCCCGGCTGCCTCGGCCAGGCGGCCCGGATGTACGCGCTCGGGCGCGACACCGGCATACCCGTCGTGCTCACCGCCGCGGTCCGGCACGCCGACCCGGCCGAGGCCGCCACCGTCGACGTCCTCGACGCCGCCCGACGCCTCGTCGCCCTCGACGTGCGCCACCTCGACCGGGTGACCACGGCCGGTCACCTCGCGCCGTCCCCGGCGATGTATGCCGTGGCCGCCGACGTCGTCGCGGCCAGCGGGCCGGGGATCGCCGGCGGGTCCACCCTGGCCCGCGACGGAGCCCGGGCGCTGCTGGGCGCGACCGTGGCCCTGGCCGACGAATGCGTCCAGGACCCGGTCGTCGACCTGGGCATCGGCGCGGTCCACCTGCCCGAACCGACCGCGCTCGGCCTCGGCCTGCACGAGGACCCCCAGGCCGTGCTCGCCCGGCGCGCCGCGGGGGCGATCGGGCGCCGGTATGCCGGGGCGGGCCCCGCCGAGGTGGCCGCCGTCGAGGCTCGGTTGTCCGAGGAGTTGGCCGTCGTCGCGTCGTTGGGCTACGCGACGTACTTCCTCACCGTCGCCACGGTCACCGACCTCGTGCGCGACCTCGGGGTGCGGGTCGCCGCCCGCGGGTCGGGCGCCGGCTCGCTGGTCAACTACCTGCTCGGCATCAGCGGGGTCGACCCGATCCGCTACGACCTGCTCATGGAGCGGTTCTGCACGCCGCTACGGGCTCAGCTGCCCGACATCGACATCGACGTCGAGTCGGCCCGGCGCACCGAGATCTACGAGCTGATCCTCGCCCGGTTCGGCGGCGAGCGGGTCACCTGCGTGTCGATGATGGACAGCTACCGCGTGCGGCATGCGATCCGCGACGTCGGGGCGGCGCTCGGACTGCCGCCCGGCGAGATCGACGCCATGGCCAAGGCGTTCCCGCACATCTCGGCCCGGCACGCCCGCTCGGCCATCGCCGACCTGCCCGAGTTGCGGGTCACCGGGCTGGGCGCGGCCCGCTACGAACTGCTGTGGGACCTCGTCGAACGCCTCGACGGCCTGCCCCGGCACATCGCCCTGCACCCGTGCGGGGTGGTCCTGTCCAACGCCGCCCTGCTGGATCGCACCCCGGTCGAGGCGTCCTGGCTGGGCTTCCCGATGAGCCAGTTCGACAAGGACGACGTCGAGGCCCTCGGGCTGCTCAAGCTCGACGTCCTCGGCATCCGGATGCAGTCGGCGATGGCCCACGCCGTCGAGCAGGTCCGGGTGGTCGACGGCCGTCACGTCGACATCGACGACCCCGCCCAGGTCCCCCTCGACGACGAGGCGACCTTCCGGCTCATCCGCACCACCCACACCCTCGGGTGTTTCCAGATCGAGAGCCCCGGCCAACGCGAACTCATCGGCAAGTTCGGGCCGCGCAGCTTCGAGGACCTCGTCGTCGACATCTCGCTGTTCCGGCCCGGGCCGGTTAAATCGGACATGATCGTGCCGTTCCTGAAGGCCCGCCAAGGCTGGTCCGAGGCGCAGTACCTGCACTCCAGCCTGATCCCGGCCCTGCGCGAGACCGAGGGAGTCGTCGTCTTCCACGAGCAGGTGCTCAAGATCGTCGCCGAGACCACCGGGGTGAGCCTCGCCGAGGCCGACGAGGTCCGTCGGGCCATGGGCTCCCCGCAGGGCCAATGCGACGTGCAGGCCTGGTGGCGCCCGGCGGCCTTGGCCCGGGGCTACACCCGGCAGGACGCCGATCGGATCTGGGCGGTCCTCGCGGCGTTCGCGTCGTTCGGTTTCTGCAAGGCCCACGCGGCCGCCTTCGCCCTGCCGACCTACCAGTCCGCCTGGCTCAAGACCCATCACCCGGCGGCGTTTTTCGCCGGAGTGCTCAGCCACGACCCGGGCATGT
Source organism: Dermatophilaceae bacterium (assembly GCA_037045045.1). Classification (GTDB taxonomy): domain Bacteria; phylum Actinomycetota; class Actinomycetes; order Actinomycetales; family Dermatophilaceae; genus Phosphoribacter. The sequence goes on along the minus strand of JBAOHL010000005.1, from coordinate 208,192 downwards.
ACCCGAAGCGGCTCATGCTCGACGACGCCCGGTCCCTCGGCATCGAGATCCTCGGGCTCGACGTCAACGCGAGCCAGGCCAGGTATGCCGTCGAGCGAGTCGAGGTCGTGCCCGACGGGAGCGCGGGGAGCGACCGCGATCCCGGCCGGTCCGATCCGCCCGACGGGCGCGGCTACGGTCGCGATCCGGACCTGCCCGACGGGCGCGGCTACGGTCGCGATCCGGACCTGCCCGACGGGCGCGGCTACGGTCGCGATCCGGACCTGCCCGACGGGCGCGGCTACGGCATCCGGGTCTCGCTCGCCGACGTCAAGGGGATCACCGAGGCCGAGATCGCCCGGATCGTCCTCGGCGCTCCGTACGCGAGCGTGGCCGACTTCTGGAACCGGGCGCACGTGAGCCGTCCGGTGGTCGAACGACTGGTCCTGGCCGGTGGGTTCGACGCGATCTACGGGCTGGGCGTCGGCGGGGTCACCGGATCCCGAGCCCGGGTCACCCGCCGCGACCTGCTCCTGCACGTCGCCGAACTCGACCGGTGGTCGCGTTCGGGCGGTTCAGGCGGTGGCTCGGCCCGGGCCGGGGGAGCGGCCCGATGGTCGCGCCGGTCGGCGACGATGTCGGCCCGCGGCCCGGGCGGGTCCAGCGCGGGCGCCCCCACCACCGACGAGCGGGCCCTCGGCGCGGCCCACCCGCGCGCGAGTTCGCCGGTACTAACCCAACAGCCCGGGGTGTCCGACGGCCCGGGCACCACCCGGGCCGTCGACGTCGCGGCTCTCGCCGCGGCCCAGTCCCAGGCGGCGCTGGGCCCGCGGGCCAGCGACCGGCATACCCAACTCGTCCTCGACCTCGGCGACGCCCCCCAGCTGACCCGCGGCAGCGGCCTGCCCGAGCTCACCGGTCCCGAGCGGGTGCGGGCCGAGCTGGAGATCCTCGGCCTCGACGCCAGCGCCCACGTCGTCGACGTCTACGCGCCGATGCTCGACGCGCTCGGGGTGACCAGGTCGCGGGACTTGTTGCGGGCGCGCAGTCGCAGCGAGGTCTGGGTCGCCGGGGTCAAGGTCGCCACCCAGACCCCGCCGATCCGTTCGGGCCGCCGGGTGGTCTTCCTCACCCTGGACGACAGCACCGGTCCGGTGGACGCGACGTTCTTCGAGGACGTCCAGGGGCCCTACGCGGCGACGGTGTTCCACTCGTGGCTGCTGCTCGTGCGTGGCGTGGTCCGGCGCACCGGGCCGCGGGGGCTGTCCCTGCGCGCCACCGGCGCGTGGGAGCTGTCCGGCCTGTGGGAGGCCTGGGCGGCCGGCGGGGGCGGCGGGCCGGGGTCTCGCGACGCGGTCCTCGCGGCCCTGGCCGAGGCCGACCGCGAGGCCATCGAGCGGGCCGAGGCGGCGGCTGCGGCACTGGCCGAGCCGTATGCCGTGCCGCGCGACACCGGGTGGGCCGAGACGGCGGCGGCCGACCGGGCGGCGGCAGCCGACGGCAGCCCGGTCGGCGACCGGGACGACACGGCCTACGCGCAACCCGGACGCAACCGCGCCGGGGGGATGGGCGGCAGTGGACCGGGGAGTGGACCGGGCAGCGGGCCGCGGGGGCGGCGGGTGCTCGTGCACGCGTCGGGATTTCGCCAGTCCCCGTATGCCGACACCCGCCCGCCGGGCGAGGATGTCAAGGCCGGTCGGGGGCTGCCCGTCGGTGGTGTCGAGGGCCAGCCGCCGCGCAAGCTGTGGCACTCCAGTCCCGGCAGCAGCGGGCCCTGACATGGGCCGCTTCGTCCCCGTCGAGCAGCCACGCCAGGACCGAGTCCCCAGGCGCCAGGCCGGTACGCCTCTGGGCCCCCACACGCTCGGGCTTCGACGCTCTAGGGTGGTCCACGACGACCCGCCGTCGCGCCGACCATGTCGGAGCCCCGGGCCGCCAGGGAGGATGCCGTGCCCGATCAGCAGCGCCGTGCCCGCCGCGCCGCCAGCGCGCTGCGCACCGCCGCGCTGTGGTCCTCCGTTCGCGGGCTCGCCGAAGAGCTTGCCGCCACCGGGGGGCGGCCGTTGCGGATCCTCGACCTGGGTGGGGGCACCGGGGAGCTCGCCGTCCCGCTCGCCGAGCTGGGCCCGCTCGTCACCGGCAGCCTCACCGTCATCGACCCGAGCCCCGACGCGCTGGCCGCCCTGGCTCGCCGAGCCACCGAGTCGGGGGTGTCCGATCGCGTCGTCGGGGTCCAGGGCGACGGCGACACCCTCGACGCGCTGTCGCCCGGCCAGACCTACGACCTCGTGTGTTGCCACGGGGTTCTCGAGGTGGTCGACGACCCGTCGGCCACGATGGCCGCCCTCGCCGCGGCTCTCGCGCCGCAGGGGCGCTTGTCGCTGCTCGTCGCCGGGCGCCTGGCCGCCGTCGTCGCCCGCGCCCTCGCCGGGGAGTTCGCTCACGCCCAAGCCCTGCTGGAGGGCACGGACGGCCGCTGGGGATCCGGCGATCCGTTGCCCCGACGCTTCGACGTCCCCCAATTGCAGGACCTCGCCGCCGCCGCGGGCCTCGTCGTCGAGCACTGGCATGGGGTCCGCCTGCTCAGCGACCTCGTCCCCTCGACCTTCGTCGACACCGACGCCGAACGGGCCGCCCTCCTCCACCTCGAACAGACGTTGGCCGGGCACCCGGCATACGACTTCATCGGGCGCCTCGGTGCCGGACTGCACCTGGTCGCCCGCCGGCGCTGACGCGGCCCGGGCCGCCCGATGAGTCGGCGCCAGTTCCGGCCGCCGCCGCGCGCCGACGACCGTCCCCCCGACGACACCGGCGCGACCATGCTGCACGTCGACATGGATGCCTTCTACGCCTCGGTCTCGCTGCTGGAACACCCGCACCTGCGCGGGCGCCCAGTGGTCGTGGGCGGGTCGGGGCGCTCCGTCGTACTGTCGGCCACTTACGAGGCCCGCGCCTTCGGTGTCACGTCCGCCATGCCGATGGCCCGGGCCCGGCGGCTCTGCCCGCACGCGGTGATCCTCGCGCCCGACCACGACCGGTATGCCGCCGTGTCCGACGCGGTGATGGCCACGTTCCGTTCGGTGACCGACCGAGTCGAACCACTCTCGCTCGACGAGGCGTTCCTCGACGTCGCCCCGGCCGTGCGTCGGCTGGGGCCACCGGCCCGCATCGCCCAGTGGCTGCGCGACACCATCGCCGACGAGCAAGGCATCACGTGTTCGGTGGGCGTGGCGCCGACGAAGTTCGTCGCCAAACTCGCCTCGGGGTTGGCCAAACCCGACGGTTTGCTCGTCGTTCCCCGCGAGGAAATGCTCACGTTCCTGCACCAGTTGCCGGTCGGGGCCTTGTGGGGGGTGGGCGAGCGCACCGAGGAGGCCCTCGCGCGCCTGGGGCTGCGCACCGTCGCCGACCTGGCCCATACGCCGGTCGACACGCTGCGCCGGGCTCTGGGCGAGGGCACCGGCACCCACCTGCACGAGCTGGCCTGGGGCCGCGACGAGCGACGGGTCGAGCCGGAACACCAGGAGAAGAGCATCGGTTCGGACGAGACGTTCGCCCGGGACATCGACGACCCGATGCTCATCCACCGTGAGCTGCTGAGGCTGGCCGAACGCACCGCGGCGCGGGTCCGAGTCGCCGACATGCTCGGGCGCACCGTGACGCTCAAGGTGCGCTTCGCCGACTTCACGACGATCACCCGATCCCGCACGCTGCGTGACCCCACCGACGTGTCGCGCGAGATCTACGCCGCTGCCCGAGCGCTCTTCGACGGCCTTGGGCTGCAACGGGCCCGGGTGCGGCTCGTCGGCGTGCGGATGGAGGGACTTGTCGACGCCGAGCGCGCCATGATCCAGCCACGACTCGACGATCCGGACCATGGCTGGCGGGATGCCGATCGCGCCGTGGACCGGGCCAGCGCCCGGTTCGGGGCAGGTGCGGTGCGCCCCGCGGCGTTGGTCCACGACCCGGGCCGACGTTCGACGGGACACCCCCATCGTGCCGGCGACCGGCGGGGGTCGGCCGAGATCGGAGGCCCTACCGAGCCCGGCGATTCCGACCGAGGGCCGACGAGGGACGATTCGACGGCCTCCCCGGGTACCGTCACCCGCCGACGCGACCTATCCTGATCTTCACCGGTAGATCCGTCGGGAAACTCCGACGGCGCTTCGCGCGTTGTCCGCAGGGCGAAGGAGGGTTGGGGCCGTGGCATTGTCCGAGCGCGAGCAGAAGCTGCTCCAGCAGATGGAACAGGCCCTCTACGCCGAGGACCCGCGATTCGCCACCCGGATCCGTCACGCCACTCCCGCCAAGAACCGCACCCGGCTGATCATCGGAGTCGTGGGAGTGCTGCTCGGTCTTGGCCTGGTCGTTCTTGGCGTGCTCAACCAGATGGTCTGGCTCGGTGCGGCCGGATTCGTCGTCATGGTCGCCGCCGGCGCCTACGCGTTCGCCCCCGACCGGCGCACCGGACCGACCGGCACCGTCGACGGCGCCGGTCGAGTCCGGGCCGGGTCGCCGGCTGCAGCGCGCGGGCAGAACAAACGCGCCGGCACCTTCATGAAGCGCCTGGAAGAGCGTTGGGAGCGGCGCAACCGCGACCAGTGGTAACCGCTCACCCTTGGTGAGCACCGCCCCGTTCCTCGTCGATCCACCGGGCCACCCGGCGGCTGACCCGACCGGTCGGCCCTGGCGGTCAGCTGCCCTGACCCAGGAGAAAGACCCCGACGATCCACGTCGAAAGAATCGCCAGCCCGGCGAGCAGTTCGATGCCCATGGAATGCAGGACCGCCCGCAGCGCGGCCTTCGTCGCCGACCAGGCCTTGGCCCGATCGCCCTGGCGGGCCACCTCGACGAGGAAGATGCCCAGGACGAAGCCGAGTGGCCCGCCGACCACCGGGACGACGAAAAAGCCCACGATCCCCAGCAGGACCGCCAGGACCAACGTGGCCGACCCCACCCCTGCGCGTTTCATCCGCCGGCCCGGCACCAGATATTGCAGGGCCACGCCGGCGGCATACCACCCCAGGGCCACCCAGAACACGATCCACGCGCCCGGCGCCGGATGGTCGTAGGCCCAGATCGCGGTGGCCACCACGGTGAGCAACAAGCCCGGCAGCACGGGCACGACGATGCCGACCAATCCGACGAGCATGAGCAGCCCCGTCACGACGGTCAGGGTGCTCACCGCAGGCCGAGCTCCTCGGCGGCCTCGTCGAGCTGCCCGGTCTCGTCATGGATCTCGGTCGCGGCAGCCCGCAGTCGGGGAAGGTGCTGGCGGCCGTGATGGGCGCAGAAGAACAGTTCGCCACCGGAGGCCAGGCGAGCGCGAATGTAGGCCCGGGCGCCGCATCGGTCGCAGCGGTCTGCGGCGCTCAGGCGGGGGGCCAGGGTGGCGTTCACGTCAGCCGCCTCTTTCTGTCGTCTCCAGTGGTGCAACGGTCAACCGTACGACGGATCTCGAGGATCCGGGGTTGCACGATCTCCCGCATCGATGCCAACAGTCAAACACGGCGGATCCTTCCCGACCGGTATTCCGCGGTGTGGACCCCGCGCCGTGGTCCCACCCGGCGACCCCGGCGAGGCGAGGCGAGTGCCGTCGCGAACCTTCGCTACCCTCACCCCGGAAGCGAGCGGCATACCGACCCGACGCCCGCTGCTGCCCCGAAAGGATCGTTCCGTTGGTCGCCCGTTCCCCCGCCCGCGCCGCCGCTGGCGACTACACCGCGAGGCACCTGCAGGTCCTCGAAGGCCTCGAGGCCGTGCGCAAACGGCCGGGCATGTACGTCGGCACGACGGACCGCCGCGGGCTCATGCACTGCGTCTGGGAGATCATCGACAACGGTGTCGACGAGGCCCTCGGCGGCTTCGGCGACCGGATCGACGTCATCCTCGGCGCCGACGGCTCGATCGAGGTCCGCGACAACGGTCGGGGCATCCCCGTCGACGTCGAACCGCGCACCGGCCTCAGCGGGGTCGAGGTCGTCTTCACCAAGCTGCACGCGGGCGGCAAGTTCGGCGGGGGCTCGTATGCCGCCTCCGGTGGCCTGCACGGCGTCGGGGCCTCGGTCGTCAACGCCCTGTCCAGCCGGCTGGACGTCGAGGTCGACCGGGGCGGCAAAACCTACGCGATGAGCTTCCGGCGCGGCGAGCCCGGCGTCTTCGACGACCCGACCGGACCGCACGGCTCGCACGGCCCTACCGCGGCGTTCACGGCATACGAGACGGGCAGCGAGCTTCGGGTCCTGGGCAAGGCCCCGCGGGGCGCGACCGGTTCGCGGGTGCGGTTCTGGCCGGACCGGCAGATCTTCCTCAAGGACGCGGCCATCGACCTGCCGGCGCTGTACGACCGGGCCCGGCAGACCGCCTTCCTCGTCCCGGGGCTGGCCCTCGTCGTGCGCGACGAGCGGGGTACCTCGCCGGGCGCGAACCGAGCGGGCGGGTCCGTCGAGGCAGGCCCGGCCGAACCGGGCCCGATCGAGCCGGGGCCGGTCGAACAGGTCTTCCGGCACGAGGGCGGCCTGTCGGAGTTCGTCGACTTCCTCGCCCCCGACCCGCCGCTGACCGGAGTGTGGCGGCTACAGGGGTCGGGGCGCTTCACCGAGACGGTGCCGGTGCTCGACGAACGCGGGCACATGACCCCGACCGAGGTCGAGCGCGAGTGCGGCGTCGACGTCGCGGTGCGTTGGGGCACCGGGTACGACACGAAGGTCAGCTCGTTCGTCAACGTCATCGCCACGCCCAAGGGCGGCACCCACCTGGCCGGATTCGACCAGGCGCTGGTCAAGGTCTTCCGGCGACAGCTCGAACTCAACGCCCGGCGGCTCAAGGTCGGCGGCGACAAGGTCGACAAGGAGGACATCCTCGCCGGGCTCACCGCGGTGGTCACCGTGCGGCTGGCCGAACCGCAGTTCGAAGGGCAGACCAAGGAAGTCCTCGGCACGGCGGCGGTGCGCGGCGTCGTGGCCCGGGTCGTCGAGCAGGAGCTGACCGCGCGACTCACGTCGGGCCGGCGCGAGGACAAGGCCCAGGCCGCGCTGTTGTTGGACAAGGTCGTCTCCGAGATGAAGTCGCGCATCAGCGCCCGGCTGCACAAGGAGACCCAGCGGCGCAAGACCGCGCTGGAGTCCTCGTCGCTGCCGGCCAAGCTCGCCGACTGCCGCACCCACGAGGTCGAGCGCTCGGAGCTGTTCATCGTCGAGGGGGACAGCGCGCTCGGGACGGCCAAGCTCGCCCGGTCGAGCGACTACCAGGCGTTGCTGCCGATCCGCGGCAAGATCCTCAACGTGCAGAAGGCCTCGGTCGCCGACATGCTCAAGAACGCCGAGTGCGCGGCGATCATCCAGGTCATCGGTGCCGGGTCGGGGCGCTCCTTCGACCTCGCCTCCGCCCGGTACGGCAAGGTCATCGTCATGAGCGATGCCGACGTCGACGGCGCGCACATCCGGACCCTGCTGCTCACCCTGTTCTTCAAGTACATGCGCCCGCTCGTCGAGGCCGGACGCGTGTATGCCGCGATGCCGCCGCTGCATCGGCTCGAGGTCGCCGGCGGCCCGGGGAAGAAGAACGAGTACGTGTACACGTACAACGAGGCACAGTTGCGTTCGACCCGGGCCGCGTTGGAGCGCAAGGGCCGGCGGATCAAGGAACCGCCCCAGCGGTACAAGGGCCTGGGGGAGATGGACGCCGACCAACTGGCCGACACGACGATGGACCCGCGCCACCGCACCCTGCGGCGGGTCACCGTGGGCGAGGCGCAGGAGGCGCTGCACGAGGCCGAGCGGGTCTTCGACCTGCTCATGGGCAACGACGTCGCCCCGCGCAAGGACTTCATCATCGACTCCGCGGCGCAGCTGAACCGCGAGCGCATCGACGCCTGACACGCGCACCCGGACCTCAGTGGGGTGGGCCGAGCAGGACCCGACGGCGCACCTCGGCCACCCCCTGCGGCGAGTCCTCGACGTCCCACCAACTCTCCACCCACCAGGTGGCCCCGGCGTCGGCCCACGGCCGGACCGGTGAGCGGACCGCGCCGAACTCGCCGTGGCTGTCGCCCTCGACGACGACGTCGTAGCCCTCCCACGGCAGCCCTGCATCCGCGCGCAGGGCCTGCAATCGCCCGACGATCTCGCCGAGCGCCTCGAGGGTCAGCCCCGAATGGCCCGCCGCGCCCACCACGGCCGGGAAGATCCCCTGCCACCGGGCGGCGCGCTCCAGGGACGGCTGGGTGGACCGTCCGGGGACCAGGGCCCCGACGCACCACACCGGCGGGTGCGGGCGTTGTACCGGCGGCGGCGGCACGAGTTCGGTGACCTCGCCAACCGGGTAGTACGGCCCGTCGTGGGTGTAGGGCTGGCCGGCCAGCAACCCGGCATACACCGCGAGGCATTCGTCGAGCCGTCGGGCTCGCACCGCGCGGCCCTCGTCGGGCTCGAAGGCCAACCAGTTGCCATTGAGCGCCCCGAGGCCGACCCCGAGGACGACCCGCCCCTGGCTGAGTCGATCCACTGAGCCCACCCGGCTGGCCAGATCCCACGGCCGGTAACGCGCGGCCGGGGTGAGCAACGTCCCGAGGCGGATCCGGTCGGTGACCATCGCCGACGCCGCGAGGGTGGCCCAGGCGTCCTGGTGGTACACGCTCTCCCACGTGAACACGCCATCCCACCCGGCGCCCTCGGCGAGCCGGGCGATGTCGACGGTGTCTCGTTCGAGCGCGTAGGGCACCACGACGCCGTATCTCATGGCCGCCGAGGATACCGGGCCGGGTTCCCGCGGCGACGGGACCGAGCGGGACCGCGCGGGACCGCGCGATTACCGGTTCGGTGCCGCCGTGCTCGAACGCAAGACGAGCTCGCACGGGAAGAGGTGGTCGTGATCTTCCTTGCGTGGGATCACTCCCAGTTCGCCGAGCAGGGTCAGTGCCGCCGCGGTGCCCTGCGCGTGGACGTCCTGACGCACCGTCGTCAGCCGGAACGGACCGGCCAGGTCGATGTCGTCGATGCCGACGATGGACAGGTCGGCCGGGATCGCGAGACCGAGCTCGAGGGCCACGGCATACGCGCCGAGGGCCATCTCGTCCGAGGCGGCGAGGATCGCGGTCGGCCGGTCGGCGCCGCGCAGCAGCGGGGCGGCGATCTGGTAGGCGTCGCGGGCGGACCAGTCGCACTCGAACAGCCAGTCCGAACGGATCGCCACGCCGCGGGCGTCGAGCGCCGCGCGGAAGCCGGCGAGCCGGTCCGTCGGCGTCTTGACGTGGGCGGTTGTCGGGCGCGGTGCGCCGATGTAGGCGATCCGGGTGTGGCCGAGGTCGAGGAGGTGCTCGGCGATCAGGCGCGTGGAGGACTCGTCGTCGATGCCGATCCACGGGGCGTTGGCGAACCGGTTGCCGATGGTCACCACCGGTAGCCGAAGTCGTTCGACGAGCAGGCGCTCATCGGCCTGGAGGTCGACGTTGATGACGATGAGCCCGTCGACTCGCTTGAACATCATGCTCTGCGTGAGGGACAGACGCATGTCGGGCGAGGTCTGCTCCTCGAGGTCCATGAGCAGCAGGTGATGATGGTGGTCGCGCAACGCCTTGTCGATGGCGCTGATCGTGCTCGTGAAGAACCACCGCGCCATGAATGGCGTGATGGCCCCGACCAGCCGGGTCCGCCCGGATGCGAGCCCGGATGCGGTGGGGCTGGCGATGTACTTGAGATCGTCGGCAGCCTTGCGGACCCGCTCGCGGGTGTCGGGGTGCACCTTGTCCAGCCCTCGCAGGGCTCGCGAGACGGTGGCCGCAGAGACTCCGGCGGCTGCGGCGACATCGTCGATCGTCGGCTGGTTCATGCCGATGCTCCTTCGCGCCCGACCCCCGAGTCCGCACTGACCAGGGGTCCACGACCGAGCGGAAGGCCGAGGGGCCTGGGCGAGGTGATGCCGCCGACGAAACTCCCCGCGAGGTCGTGGTTCACGAAACCCATGATCGCCCACTTCGGCCCGGATTGTCGGACCATCTTGCCCACATAGAGCGATTCGTCGGTGAGGCGTACGGCCCGGTTGGCGTCGAAGGGCCCGACGGGCGAGTCCCCGGGCAGTGCCCACGTGCCGCCCCCGCCGTGCTCGGCCCGCCGCTTCGGTGACAATTCGGGGCCGCGACAACTGGCCAACAGCACCGGATCGCCCTCGACGTCGACGAGTTGGGGGACCTCGAGCTCGCTGAATCCGCAGCCGGGTGCGGTCACCGGGGGGCCGACCTCCCAGTGCCGCAGATCCGGCGACCAGGCATGCCCGACGACCCCGGCCTGGGCTCGATCGCAGTCGGCCGCCGAGGCCGTGACGAACATGTGCCAACCTGATCCAGCCGGATCGCGGAACACCCACGGGTCCCGCCAGGCCTGCCCGTCATACCACCGCGGGTCGGCGACGACGAGTGGATCCCGGCTCGCCCTGCTCCAGTGGTAGAGGTCCGGGGAGGTGGCCAGGCCGATGCGCTGTACGCGCGGCCCGTCGGCCCGGCCGATCGCGCTGTAGAACATCAGCCACGTGCCAGCGTCGTCGCGCACGACCGAACCGGTCCAGATCGCGAGGTCGTCGAAGGCCGGTCCGGTTGAGGGACGCAGCGCGTCGCCGACGGGTGTCCAGTCGACGAGGTCCGGGCCGACCGCATGGGCCACTCGGGCGTGGACGTGACGCAGGTCGGGCGGGAGGGTTTTCGGGGCGGCGAGATGGAACAGGTGGTACGTGGGCTGCGGCCCGAACTCCTGGGCCAACCAGAAGTCCCACACCCAGTCGCCGGGAAGGTCGAATGCCATGGCGTCACTCCTGCCGAAGGTGGAGGACCAGCGCGTGCTCAGGGCGCAGGATCGGTAGGGCCAGACCGGCCGACTGCAGCGCTCGCCCGGTGAGCATCGGGCCGGGCTCGGTGCCGTCCACCCATGCGGGCCCGGCGATGTGCTGCGTGCTCGCGTCGTCCCCGAGGCTGACCCGGCGCACGCGGTAGGTGCGGTCCGGGTCCAGGCCGGTCAATCGGACCGGGGCGCACACCTCTGTGGCAGCCGAGGTGAGCTGGACGTAGGCGAACAGCGCCTCGGAGCCGTCCGTGGCGACCACCCCGTGCACAAGAGCGCTCGGGTCGGGATGGTCGATCCGACGGATCCGTCCGGAGTGCAGCAACGGACGCAGCCGCCGGTGTTCGGCGACGACCTGGGTGAGCTGGTCGAGCTCGGACGCGGAGGCCGCGGTGAGGTCCCACTCGATGCCCAGATGCCCGAACAGTGCGGTGGCAGCGCGCAGGCCCAACCCGTGCCGGCGGCCCGTGGTGTGGGATCGGCCCGGCCCGATGTGGGCGCCGACGAGTTCGGGCGGCAGCAGCAGCCCGGTCCACCGTTGGATGTGTTGGCGCTCGACCGGATCGAGGCAGTCGCTCGGCCAGACCCGATCGGTCCGGGCGAGGATGCCGAGGTCGACCCGGCCGCCACCGGAGGCGCACGACTCGATCTCGACGTCGGGATGTCCGTCGCGCAGTCGGTCGAGCACCTCGTAGGCCCCCAGCGTGGCCGCCCGCGCCCCCGGGCGTCCGTCGGCGCCCGCGGCGTCCAGCAGGTCGCGGTTGTGGTCCCATTTGAGGTAGCCGATGTCGTATGCCGCGAGCAGGGCCTTGAGCCGCTCGACAATCAGGTCGCGCACCTGCGCTCGGCCTAGGTCGAGGACAAGTTGGTGACGCCAGGTCTGCCGGTCGCGGTCGCGGGGCCCGAGCACCCAGTCCGGATGGGCACGGTAGAGGTCGGAGTCGGGGTTGACCATCTCCGGTTCCACCCACAGGCCGAACTCCATCCCCAGTCCCCGCACGTGCGCGAGCAGCGGTTCGAGTCCGTCCGGCCATACCTCGTCGGACACCACCCAATCGCCGAGTCCGGCGTGCTCGCTGCGCCGGCCGCCGAACCACCCGTCATCGAGGACGAATCGCTCGGCGCCGACGGCGGCGGCCCGGTCGGCCAGTTCGCACAGGCGGTCCAGGCGGTGGTCGAAGTACACCGCCTCCCACGAGTTGAAGGTCACCGGCCTCGGCCGGCGCGGGTGGCCTGGCCGGGCGCGCACATGGGCGTGCCAGGCCGCCGACGTCCCGTCCAGGCCCGTCGTCGAGACCGACGCGAGGACCGTCGGCGCGGCATACGACTGCCCTGGTTCGAGGACGACCTCGCCGGGGCCGAGCCGCTCGCCGGCGCCGAGCTGGGCCCGGCCGACGGGGCTGCGCTCGGCCCACAGCACGCCGTCGCCGGACCAGGCCAGGTGCACGGCGTAGACCTCGCCGTGCTCGAAGGAGAATCCCGGCGACCCGACGGCCAACAACAGCGGGGCGTCGTGGCCGGTGCGACCGTGGCGACCCTCGCGGCTCCAACAGCCCATCGGCAGGGGGTGTCGTTGGGGGGCCCGTTCGCGACACCACCGACCGGTGAGGTCGAGGATCTCGCGGGCCACGTCGGGCAACGGCAGGACGGTGGCGAGCAGGTCCAGCCGGTATGCCGTGTCGGCGGTGTTCGTCAGCCGTTGGTCGACGGCGAGGATGCCGTGGGCGTCAAGGACCAGGTCGACCTCGAGGCTCAGCCCGGCCTGGGGGTCGGCCAACACCAGGCGCAGCGCCCCGGTGCGTTCGGTCGGCAGTCGTTGGTGCAGTTGCAGATCGGGGGACCAGGAGGACCCGTCGGCTCGGGCTCCGGTCACGGCCGGGCGCATCGGCCACCCGTCGACGGGCATGGGGACCAGCGGCCGGGGTCGCGGGGTGTCCGGCGCGGAACGGGCCACCGGGGGAGCGAGCGCCGTCGCCAGGGTGGGCAGGTCGACATCGGCACCCAGGTCCGGTCCCCAGTGCAGCACCTGCGGACGCGAGGTGCGCAGGTCCAGGGCGAGGCTGACCCCACCGCCGCGAAGGTGTGCGAAGACCGTCGGGGCGGCCGGTCTGCGCGCGGGCGCCCCGACGGTCTCGGAGGCCGTCATCCCTTGACGGCGCCCGAGGTCATGCCGCGGATGAGGAAACGCTGCAGGGCGAAGAATACGAGCATCGGCAGGACCATCGAGATGAACGCGCCGGCGGTGAGCAACTCCTGCCCCTGGCCCTGGGTGCCGAGCAACTGCTGGAGCTTGACGATGACCGTCCCGTTGTCGTTCCTGAGGAAGATCTTCGCGATGAGCAGGTCGTTCCATACCCAGAGGAACTGCAGCGTCGCGAACGCCGCCATCGCCGGGACCGCCATCGGCGCCACCAGCCGCCAGAAGATCTGGTAGTGGTTGCAGCCGTCGATCTTCGCGGACTCGACAATGCTCACCGGCAACGTGCTCATGTAGTTGCGCAGGGTGTAGATCGCCAGCGGCATCCCGAATCCCGTGTGCAACAACCACACCGCGATGTACTGCCCGGAGATCCCGGCCCCGCGCGGACCGAGCAGGTCCAGCAGCGGCTGGAACGCCACTTGGATGGGCACGACCATCACCGCGACGATCGCGATGAACAGCACGTCCTTGCCGCGGAAATCCATGAAGGTGAACGCGTATGCCGCGAAGGCGGCGAACAGGATGGGGATGACCGTGGCCGGGACGGCGACCACGACGCTGTTGACGAAGGCCGCGCCCATGTCCTGGTTTTCGAACACCTTACGGTAGTTGTCCGTGGTCCAGCCGGTGCCGAAGGGGCTGAATAGCGCCGACCACCACCCCGACGCCGCGGCATCCTCACGGGTGCGGAACGAGGTGACGAGCAGCCCGAGCGTGGGGATAGACCAGAGGATCGCCAACAGGGCCATCGTGAGGATGGCGAACATGCTGCGGGGACGGCCGTCTTTCATCACCGCGCGGCTCATCGGCTGGCCTCCGCATCCCGGAACTGCTTCACCTGGTAGACGAGGACCGGCAGGATCGCCAACAGCAGGATGACGACGATCGCTGAGGCCACGCCGGCCTCGCTGTCGGCGAACATCTTGTTGAAGAACAGGTTGGCGATGACATTGGTCCGGTAATTGCCGTTCGTCAGCACGTAGACGATGTCGAAGACCTTGAGGACCGTGATGAGCACGGTGATGAACACCGTGATGATCGTCCCCTTGATCTGCGGGATGATCACCCTCCAGAAAATCTGCAATTCCGAGGCTCCGTCGATGCGGGCCGCCTCGAGAGTGTCGTCCGGAACCCCCTTGATCGCCGAGGACAGCAGGACCATGGAGAAGCCCACCTGCAGCCAGACGAGGATGACCATGAGCAGGATCGAGTTGAGCCGGGCACTGGACACTTGCAGCCAGGTCTGCGGGTCGCCGCCCACTGCGACGGCGATGGCGTTGAGCAGGCCGGTCTGCGAGCGGCTCGCGTCCTGGTACTGGTACACCAGGCCCCAGATCGCCGACGCCCCGACGAACGAGATCGCCATGGGGAGGAAGACCGCGCTCTTGACGACCTTCTCGCCCTGGGCCGACAGCTTGTCCGCCAGGACTGCGACCACCACACCGAGGGCGACCGTGACGGCCGGCACGAGCAGCAGCCACAGGACGTTGTTGACCATCGAGTCCCAGAACGTCCCGTCGCCGAAGATCGTCTGGTAGTTCTGCACCCCGACCCACGCCGTGCTGTCCCGGTTGGCGAACGAATAGACCACCGTTTGGATTGCCGGGTAGAGCAGCATCAGCCCGATGAGGGCGAACCCCGGCCACAGGAACGCGTAGGGGATCACCCCCTGGGAGAGCCGTCGCGGCAGGCCGTCGACGAACATGTGCAGGAAGTAGAAGAACACGATCGCCCCACCGACCCCGGCGATTACGGCCAGGACTCCGATGACGACCTTGTTATCGAGGAACCAGCCCGGGTAGTAGGCGAAGGCGAGGAAGAGGTTGGCGATCGCCCAGACGACGAGCGCCATCCCGAGTAGCCCACCGGCGACCTTGGCGGTATTCAACCGGCCGTCGTCGATGCGCCCGCCGGGGGCCGGCGAGGCGGCCGGGGGAGCCCCGGCGAGGGTTCCGGCGGTCATGGGGCGGGCCAGCTTGCTTCGATTTGGTCGCAGACCTGTTGGGAGGTCTTCGTGCCCTTCATCCACTCGACCATCGCGGTCCAGAAGGTTCCCGATCCCACCGCCTTGGGCATGACGTCCGAACCGTCGAAGCGGAAGACGTCGGCCGTGGCGGCCATCTTGGCGATCTTGCGGGTGATGTCGTTGGGGTAGAGGCTCTGGTCGAAGGTCTTGTGTGGAGACAGCCAGCCGCCGTCCTGCGCCCACGGCCCGCCAAACTTGTCCGAGGCGAGGAACTTCATCACCGCCTGCGCGTCGGGGTCGTTGCCGTTGAACAGCGCGGCGATGTCGCCGCCGCCGAGGATCGGCTGTCCGGCGAAGCCACCGGCATACTTGGGGAACACGAAGATCCCCACCTGCTTGTCGAGGTCGGCCTTGACCGCGGGCGGGAAGAAGGTGATGGCGAAGTTGCCCTGCCGTTCCAGCATGCACGACGGCGGGGTCTTGAACGCCGGCAGGAGCGACGCGGCGAACGCGGTGTTGAGGACGGTGTTCGGGCCGCCGAAGACGTTGCCGTCGGTCTTGGCGAGCTTGCCGAATTCCTCGAACGCCTTGACGATGCGATCGTCGTTGAACGGGATCTTGTGGTAAATCCACTGGTCGTACACGTCCGGGCCGTGCATCCGCAGGACGTACTCCTCGATCCAGTCGGTGCCCACCCACCCGGTGGCTTGGGCGGCTTCCCACCCCATGCACCACGGGGCGGTGCCGGTGGCCTTGATCTGGTCGGTGATCGCCGCAAGGTCTTGCAGCGTAGCCGGGTTCTTGTTGTAGCTCGACGCTCCGTAGGCCGCCTGGTTGTACCAGACGATGCTCTTGACGGCCATGCGCATCGGCGCCCCATAGACGCGGCCCTTGTAGTTGGCGGAGTCGAGGAAGCCCGGGACCAGGGTGCTACGCAACGAGTCGTAATCGAGGAAGGTGTCGATCGGCTGGATCTTGCCTTGGGCGGCGAGTTCCATGATGCCGCCGGGCTGGGGGAACAGGCCGATGTCGGGGGAGTCGCCGGCCTTGACCTTGGCCTTGATCGTCGTGGTGAAGTCTTGGTCGGAGGTGTACTGGATCTTGATGCCGGTGCGGCTCGTGAAGTCGGCCAGCGACTTGGTGAACGACTTCTCCTCGTCGCCGCCGAACGCGCCGAGGATCGTCACGGTCTTGTCGTTGTCGGTCTGGGCGTTGTCGACGTTGCCCCCCAATCCCGCCGACCCCCCGCCACCACCGGGCGCGTTGGGGTTCTGGAGGCACCCGCCGAGGGCCAACGCCGCGCTCGTCCACACGACGAGCGCTCGGGTCTTGCGTCGAATCAGTGCCATCGCCACTCCTTCGGACGGTTACTCGCAGTCGTCTCGTACGGCGGCGCCCCGGCCCGCACAGGTCCGGGGCAGTGGTCGAGCGCCGGACGTGGACCACCATCGGCGCTCAAACGGTGCGCTCTGGGGTGCCGGTGGTGGAGTGCGACCCAACATAGGACGCTGCCGGGGTGCGAACAACGGTGCCGGGCCGCCATTGTCGAGTCTGCAGCCCGTCGTGGCCATATTGTTATCAAAGCGTTTACGCCGGGCAAGTCGGCGACTGCCACCCTCGGAGCATCTCGTCGCCGTCGCCCACCTCATCGGCGTCCGGACAAGGCGTTCCTCGCTTAGCCGGTGGGCGCCGGCCCGGCCACGGCGGCGATGACGACCGTCCCGGCGGTCCCCGAACCGTCCCGACGGCCCACCGGCTCGGGCAGCTCCACGGGACTGCCGTTGCCGGCGGCGGCCCGCGCCGGCGCGGGGCCCACCCAGGCAAGCACGAGGGTGTCCTCGCCCTTGAGGAACCGATGGCAGCGCACCCCCGCGGTACCGCGGCCCTTGGCCGGGTATTCGGCATACGAAGTCACTTTGAGGGCACCGGGTTGGGTGCCCGGCAGTGCGGCCGAAGATCCGCTCGCGGTGACGACGACGGCCTCGCGGTCGGGGTCGAGCACCCCGAAGAAGACCGCTCGTTGCGAGCCGGCCACTCGCACGCCCGCCATGCCCCCGGCGGCCCGCCCCTGCGGGCGCACCTGGCCGGCGGGGAAGTGCAGCAGCTGGGCGTCGGAGGTGACGAAGACGAGGTCGAGCGCGTCGTCCGCGCAGGCCCCGGCACCGACGACGCGATCGCCGTCCTTGAGCGCGAGCAACTCCCACGAGGGGCGGGACGGGGCCTCGGGCACCACTCGCTTGACCACCCCGGCGGCGGTGCCGAGGGCGAGGACCGGAGCGTCGGCGCCCAGCGCGGCGAGCGTGAGCGGCTCCTCACCGCGGGGCAGGTCGACGTATGCCGCCAGCGGTGCCCCGCCGGAGAGGGCGGGAGACCCGCTCGTCGGCGGTAGCGTCGGCAGGTCGAGCGCGGACAGGCGGACCATTCGGCCGAGCGAGGTCACCACGCCGACCTCGCCTCGGGCCGTCGTGCGGACCGCGCCGACGACGACGTCGTGGCGCCCGCGCGTGCCGCCGGTCGGCAACGGCTCGGCGTCGGACGTCCGGGCCAGCAGCCCGGTCGAGGACAACAGGACCCAGCACGGGTCGTCGGCGACCTCCAACGGGGCACCCGTGCGCGCCAGCGGCCCCCGTGCGGTCGAGCCGGACGGCATACCCGCGCCGTTGCCTGCCGATTCGAGCAGGACGGTCCGCCGCGGGGTCCCGTGTGCCGCGGCGACCTCGGCGAGTTCGTCGGACACCGTGCGCCGCAGCAGCGCCTCGTCGGCGAGCACCGCGTCGAGTTCGGCGATCTCGCGGGTTAGCTCGTCGCGCTCCTTCTCCAGCTCCAGCCGCGAGAACTTCGTCAGGCGCCGCAGCTGCAGG
Source organism: Dermatophilaceae bacterium (assembly GCA_037045045.1). Classification (GTDB taxonomy): domain Bacteria; phylum Actinomycetota; class Actinomycetes; order Actinomycetales; family Dermatophilaceae; genus Phosphoribacter. The sequence continues at coordinate 190,357 of JBAOHL010000005.1, read as the reverse complement.
TCGAGGATGTACGTCGCCTGGGGGTCGGACAGCTCGAACACGCCCATGAGCCGGGCCTTGGCCGTCGTCGCGTCGTCGGAGGAGCGGATGAGCTGGATGACCTCGTCGATGTCGAGGATCGCGACGAGCAGGCCCTCGACGAGGTGCAGGCGTTCCTGACGCCGCGCGAGCCGGTATGCCGTGCGCCGTCGGACCACGTCGCGGCGGAAGTCGACGTAGACGGTGAGCAGGCCCTTCAGGCCGAGCGTGCGCGGCTGGCCCTCGACGAGCGCGACGTTGTTCATCCCGAACGAGTCCTCCATCGGGGTGAGCCGATAGAGCTCCTCGAGCACCGCCTCGGGGACGAACCCGCTCTTGACCTCGATGACCAGGTGCATGCCGTGCCGGCGGTCGGTGAGGTCCTTGACGTCGCTGATCCCGGCGAGTTTGCGGGACTGGACAAGGTCCTTGATCCGTTCGATGACCTTCTCGGGACCGACGAGGTAGGGCAGTTCGGTGACGACGATGCCCTTGCGCCGGGGGGTGATGTTCTCGATCCGGGCGCTCGCCCGGGTCCGGAAGCTGCCCCGGCCGGTGAGGTAGGCCTCGCGGATGCCGTCGAGCCCGACGATGCGCCCACCCCCGGGCAGGTCCGGCCCGGGGACGTGGCGCATGAGGTCCTCGAGGGAGCAGTCGGGGTGGGCGAGCAGGTGCCGGGCGGCCCCGATGACCTCGACGAGGTTGTGCGGCGCCATGTTCGTCGCCATCCCGACGGCGATCCCGCTGGCCCCGTTGACGAGCAGGTTCGGGTAGGCCGACGGCAGCACGGCGGGCTGGGTCTGCGTGTCGTCGTAGTTCGGGACGAAGTCGACGGTGTCCTCGGAGATCTCGCTGAGACCGCGATCGAGCCCGCCGACCATGAGCAGGGCGGCCGGCGCCATCCGGGCCTCGGTGTACCGGCTGGCCGCGGGACCGTCGTCGAGGGAGCCGAAGTTGCCGTGCCCGTCGACGAGCGGTAGGCGCATGGAGAACGGCTGAGCCAGGCGCACCAGGGCGTCGTAGATCGCGCTGTCGCCGTGCGGGTGGTACTTGCCCATGACCTCGCCGACGATCCGGCTGCACTTCACGTGCGGGCGATCCGGGCGCAGGCCGAGATCGGTCATCCCGTAGAGGATCCTCCGCTGGACCGGCTTGAGGCCGTCTCGGGCGTCGGGTAAGGCCCGGGCATAGATGACCGAGTAGGAGTACTCGAGGAAGGCCTCGCGCATCTCTTGGGCGACGTCGATGTCGACGATTCGCTCGACGAGGTCCTCGGGGGGCGGGGCGGGCGGGCGTCGGGCCATGCGGTGGGGTGCTCCTGGGGTAGGGCGATCGGGGTCATCTTCCCTCACCCGTCGGCGGCCCAGCGCGGACGCGCCGACCAACGACCCCAGTGGGCGACCTGTCCGACCTCGCGCCGCCCGCGCCGCAGGCTCGGGCTCTTCGGGTGGGCCGCGGCATACCCGAGGCTGACGACCCCGACGATCCGGCGTGTGTCCGGCACCCCGAAGGCCGCCTTTACCGCGGTATGCCGTTGCGCGGGTACCCCGAAGAACAGCGCGCCAAGCCCCTCGTCGACCGCGGTGAGCAGGATGAGCAGCGCCGCCATCCCGGTGTCGACGTCCCAGTAGGGGATCGGCCAGTGGGCCGTGGACCGGTCGGTCCAGCCTTTGTCCGGCTCGGCGTAACGCTCGAGGTAGGCCTGCGGGTCGGAGAGGCAGACGAGGAGGACCGGGGCGGTCTGGATCCCGGCGAGCCACGAATCGGGCGGGTCGCCGCTGTCGGTCGCGGCCCAGAACGCGGCCCGTTCGGAGGGCTCGCGCAACACCAGGAAGTCCCACCCCTGAGTGAATCCGGCGCTCGGCGCTCGCACGGCATTGGCCAGACAGGCCACCAGCAGGGCATCCGGTACCGCCCGGTCGGGGTCGTAGCGACGCACCATCCGCCGGCGCCGCACCGTGTCAGCGAACTCCATACCTGGATGCTGCCAGGTGAGCGGCGCCGTGAAACGATAGGCCCATGGCCCAGGAAAGGCCCCTCCCACCGGGGTATCCCGTCGAATGGGAGGCCGACGTCGTCCTGCGAGACGGGTCGCTCGCGAACATCCGCCCGATCACGCCGGAGGACGGCGAGGGCATCCGGATCTTCCACGCGAGGCAGTCCGACGAGTCGATCTACCTGCGCTTCTTCGCCCCGCTTCGGGAGCTGTCCAATCAGGACATCGAACGCTTCACCGTCGTCGACTACGAGCGGCGGGTCGCACTCGTGGCGATCCAGCGCGACGAACTCATCGGCGTCGGCCGTTACGACTGCGTGGACGAGCACACCGCCGAGATCGCGTTCAACATCTCCGATCACCATCAGGGCAAGGGCATCGGCTCGGTCCTGCTCGAGCACCTCGCGGCGATCGGCCTCGAGGCCGGGCTCAAGCGGTTCGTCGCCGAGGTGCTCCCGCAGAACCGCAAAATGCTCAACGTCTTCAAGGAGGCCGGTTACGGGATGAAGCACCGTCTGGAGGACGGTGTCATCGCGGTGACCTTCGACATCACCCCGACCGCCCGCTCCACCGCGGTGCGGATGGCTCGCGAGCACCGGGCCGAGGCCTCGAGCATCCGCGGGGTGCTCACTCCGCGCTCGGTCGCCGTCATCGGGGCCAGCCGCCGCGAACACGCGGTCGGATCGTGTTTCCTGCACAACATCCTCACCGCCGACTTCGTCGGCGATGTGTATGCCGTCAATCCCTCCGGCGCGAAGATCTTCGGGCTGTCGGCATACCCGACGATCGGCGACGTCCCGGGGCATGTCGACCTCGCGGTCATCGCCGTGCCGGCGGCCAGTGTCCTGCACATCGTCGAGGAGTGTGCGGCCAAGGGGGTCAAGGCCCTGGTCATCCCCGTGGCGAACTTCGGGGACGCCGACGAGGTCGGCCAGCGGTTGCAGGACCGGTTGCGGGTCATCGCCCGTCGGGCGGGTATCCGGGTCATCGGCCCGAACTCCTTCGGGGTGATCAACAACGACTGGACGGTCCGGCTCAACGCCTCCCTCGCCCGGGCCGTTCCGCCGCCCGGGACGTTCGGGCTGTTCGCCCAGAGCGGGGCCCTGGGCATCGCCGTGCTCGCCTCCGCGGCTCGCCGGGGTCTGGGGCTGTCGACCTTCGCCTCGGCCGGCAACCGGGTCGACGTCTCGGGCAACGACCTCATGCAGTTCTGGATCGACGACCCCGACACCGATGCCGTCGGGCTGTACCTCGAGTCGATCGGCAACCCCCGCAAGTTCTCCCGGATCGCCCGACAACTGTCCTCGAACAAGCCCGTCATCGTCGTCAAGTCGGGGGCGACCGTGGCCGGGCCGGGCTCGCTCGGGCAGGGTGAACGCCGCTCGGTGGTCGGCCCCGAGGCCTTCGACGCCCTGTTGCGCCAGGCCGGGGTCATCCGCGCCGAGAACATCCACCAGCTCTTCGACGTCGCCCAACTCGTCGTCCACCAGCCGTTGCCGCAGGGCGATCGGGTGGCCATCGTCGGCAACTCCGATGCCCTCGGGTCGCTCACCGAGCAGGCCGCGCTGAGCTGGGGGCTGCGGGTCACCCACGGTCCCGTCTCGTTGCTGCCCGGCGCGGGCGCCGGGGAGTTCGCCCACGCCTTGCGGGAGGCCTTCCTGGACCCCGAGGTCGACAGCGTCCTCACCTCGTTCGTGCCGCCGACCCGCCTCAACGACCGCGAGGTCGCCGAGGCGGTCCGCGACGAGGCGGCCCGATGGGACAAGCCGTGCGCGGCGACCTTCCTCGAGATGCGCGGGGTCCGGGAAGAGCTCGCCGTCGGGGACCCCAACGAGGTGCGCCGACGGGTCGTCCCGGCATACATGAGCCCCGAGGACGCCGTGCGTGCGCTCGCCGCCGCGACCGTTTACGGCCAGTGGCGGGCTCGCGATCGGGGTCTGCCGGTGGCACCGTACGGCGTCGACCACTTGGCCGCCCAGGCGTTCATCGACGGGATCCTCGAGGAGTGCCCGCAGGGCCGGGCGCTCACCCAGGAGGAGACCACTCGCTTGCTGGCGACCGCCGGCATCGAGTTGTGGCCCTCGGAGGTCGTCGCCACCGCCGAGGAGGCGGTCGCCGCGGCCGAGCGCTGCGGCTACCCGGTCATCCTCAAGACGATCTCGCCGTCGCTGCGGCACCAGGGCGGATTGACGGGGCTGCGGCCCGATCTCTCCAACGCCGACGGGGTCCGGCACGCCTACGCATCGCTGTCCAACCGTCTCGGCGCGCTGGCCGACGACCGGTTCGCCGTCCAGGCCATGTCGCCCCCGGGTGTGCCGTGCGTCGTCGGCAGCGTCGAGGACGAGCTGTTCGGGCCACTCGTGTCGTTCTCCATCGCCGGACCGCCGACCGACCTGCTCGGCGACATCGGCTACCGAAGCCCGCCGCTGACCGACGTCGACGTGCGCGACCTCGTCTCGTCGGTGCGGGCCGCGCCCTTGCTGCGTGGCGACCAGCGCCGCGAACCGATCCACATGGACGCCCTGCGCGACCTCGTCGCCCGGGCCGCGGTGCTCGCCGACGAGCATCCGGACCTCGCGGCGTTGACGCTCAACCCGGTGAACTGCTGGGGCAGCGGCGTCGACGTGCTCGGCGCGGAGATCCGGGTGGCCCCGCATGTCGCCCGGGTCGACGCCGACCGGCGGCTGATGACCTTCTGAGCATTCCGCAGCGCCGTGCGTAGGGGGCCACCGCTCGTGGGTGGCGGGCGAGCGGTCCGCGCGCGGTGCCAAGATAGCGGCATGCGTGCGGCACCGAAGGACGTCCCGGGGTTCACCCTGCCCGCCGACCTGCGTACGGCCATCCAGAAGGCCGGCTATTACCCGGCCCTGGTCGCCGACGTCGTCGCGGCGGCCCTGGCCGGCGACTCGGTCGTCGCCCACCTCGTCCACCAGGAGACGACCTTCGACGAGGACACCGTGCGCCGCCACATCACCGTCCTCGCGATGACGCCGACCCGCCTGGTCATCGCGCATGCCGACGACCACGACGAGCCCGACGGCGACCGTGCGGTCGCCACCGCGACGAGCGAGACGATCCCGTTGGCCGCGGTCCGGGGGGTCATGCTCACCCACGTCGTGCCGCGCCCCGATGCCTACGTCCCCGGTGCGCTCGGGCGCGAGATCACCCTGACCCTCGGATGGGGAGCGGTGAGCCGCCTCGACGTGGTCCCCGCCACGTGCGGGGACCCGAGCTGCGACGGTGACCACGGGTTCGAGGGCACCCTCGCCTCCGACGACATCAGCCTGCGAGTCAGCGCCGACGCCGACGGTGAGTCGGCGCTGGCCAACGCGATGCGTTTCGCCGGTGCCCTGACCGCGACGATCGGCGCCACCGCGTGACGACGCCGCCGGACTACGAGCACGGCACGCTCACGGCGGTCTTACCCTCGGTCCTGGCCTCCCTGGGATCGGCCAGCTACGCCGACCGGCCGGTCTTGGACCTGGCGCCCTCGGCCCGGGCTGTCGTCGTGCTCGTCGACGCCATGGGCGACGAGCTCATCCGCCGGCGCCGCGGCCACATTCCCTTCCTGCGGACCGGGCTCGACACGGCATATCGGCTCGACTGCGGATTTCCCTCGACGACCGCCACGTCGACGGCCAGCTTCGGCACCGGACTGCCTCCGGGGGCCCACGGGCTGGTCGGCTTCGAGGTGCTCGTGCCCGAGACGGACACGATCCTCAACCAGCTGTCCTGGGACGGCGGCCCAGATCCGCGACGGTGGCAGCCGCTACCCACCGCCTTCGAGAACGCGGCGGCCGACGGGGTCGCGGTGACGCGGATCGGGCCGGGCTTCTTCGACGGGTCGGGGCTGACGACCGCGGCGCTGCGCGGCGGGTCCTTCGTCGCTGCGGCCGGGCTCACCGAGGGGGTCGACGCCGCCCTCGCAGCCGTGCGGGCGGCCCCCCGGGCGCTGGTCTACCTCTATTGGGGAGAGCTCGACAAGATCGGTCACGTGCACGGGTGTGAGTCGTTGGAGTACGGCCTGGAGCTCGAACGCATCGACCGCGAACTGGCCCGGCTCGCCGAATCCGTGCCCGCCGACACCGCGGTGTACGTCACCGCCGACCACGGCATGGTCGACGTCCCCCTGCACGCCCGGGTCGATCTCGCCCGAGAACCGGGACTGTTGGCCGGGGTGCGCCATGTCGGCGGGGAAGCGCGGTCCGTGCAGCTGTACTGCCGCCGGGGGGCGGCCCGGTTCGTCGCGGCGGCCTGGCGGGTGCGCCTCGGCCCGTCTGCCAGCGTGCTGCGCCGGGACGAGGCCATCGAGGCGGGGTGGTTCGGACCGGTGCGCGACGAGGTTCGGGCGCGCATCGGGGACGTCATCGTCAACTGCTCGGGCCCGGTGGCCGTCGTCGACTCGGTGCGGATGCGCCCGGTCCTGCTGCGGCTGCTCGGGCTGCACGGATCGACCAGCCGGGATGAGACGGCCGTGCCGTTGTTGCGCTGGCCGGCCCGGTCGGGCTGAGGGGACGCCGATGGCCGAGCTCGTGTTCTTCGCCGGGACGATGGACTGCGGCAAGTCCACGCTGGCCCTGCAGATCCACCACAACCACGTCGCCCGCGGTCGAGTGGGGCTGATCTTCACGAAGTTCGACCGAGCCGGGGAGGCGGTGCTCTCCTCGCGCCTGGGCCTGTCCACCCCGGCCGTCGAGGTCACCGATGCCCTGGACCTGTGGCAGGTCGTCGTCGAGCGGGCCAGCCACGGCGAGCGGGTGGACTTCCTCGTCTGCGACGAGGCCCAGTTCTACACTCCCGCCCAAGTGGAACAGCTGGCCCGGCTCGTCGACGAGATGGGCCTGGACGCCTTCGCCTTCGGGATCACCTCGGATTTCCGGACCCGGCTGTTCGCCGGATCGCAGCGATTGATCGAACTCGCCGACCGGGTCGAAGTCTTTGCAGGTCGAGGCCCTGTGTTGGTGCGGCCGGCGGGCCACCCACAACGCCCGGGTCGTCGACGGTGCCATGGTGCTCGAAGGCGACCAGGTGCTGGTCGGCGACGTCTCCTCGACGCAGACCGGGGTGGTCGAGTACGAGGTGCTCTGCCGGCGTCATCACCTGCACCGGATGACCTCGCACGCCGCCCGAGCCGCGGCCCTCTCGCCGGACGTGCTGCCCTTCGACCTGTCCGGACGCTAGCCCGGTGCCGGGGTCTTCGTCAGCCCGGGTCGGCGGCGGGGGACTTCGCCCCGAAGACGATGTCCTCCCAGCTCGGCACCGGGGTGCGTGCGCCCCGGCGGCTCGGCGCCGGGGCGGGTGCTGGCGCCGAGCCGCCGCCCGGCCTCGGCTCGGGTGCCTCCGTCGCCGGGTCCACCTCGGCGGGTTGGGACTGCGCCGTCGGGGCGTCGTCGCCGGCGGGGGACCGGTGACTCTCGGGCGCGCTGGGCGAGTCGAGCGGCGGCGTGGCGTTGGGGCCTGCAGCGACACCCGCCGGGCCCGACAAGGCCGACGCGGGCGCGGAACTCTCCCCGGCCAGGAAGGCCTCCTCGAGCGGCAATGCCGGTTCGGTATGCCGCCGCCGCGCACCGCCGCGGCGAGCCCGGACGGTGGAGTGCTCCCGCACGGACGAGACGAGCTCGGCGTCGTCGGGCAGATGCGTCGGCAGAGTCGGCCTCCCGGCCCCCTCGACACCGCCGTCGGCGTCCACGTCGTACACCGCTGCGGCCCGCGCGGCGGTCGTCACGACACCCGCCTCGGGCTCGTCCTCGGCCAGCCACCGGGCCTCGTCGTCGCGCGCGGCGATCACACGGGTCGCCGGGTCGAACGTCCACGTCGCCTGACGTTGCCGGCCGCCGGCGGGGAAGCTCACCCCGACCACCCAGCCACCACCGTCGGACCGCCACGAGTCCCAGCCGACGAGGTCGCCTTCGACGCCCCGGCCGGCCAACCGCTCGGCCACCCGGGTCGCCAGGGTAGGGGCTCGCCCCGACGCGGACCCCCGGGGCCGCAGGCGCACCTGCTGGGCCAGCCCCGCGACGTGTTCGCGCTCGGCGAGGATCGGCCCTTCGTACTTGTGGACCTTGTCGACCGTCCACCCGGTGCGCTCGGCGACCTCCTGGGCGTCCATCCCCGCGCGAATCATCGTCTGCACGTCGCGGGGACGGACGTCGCCGTCGATCTGGATGCCCAATTGGCCCTGTCGCGGTCGCTCCCGGCGCGCGGCCCCCCGCAGCGCGTCGTCGACGGGCAGACGAAATCGCGCCCCGTCCGGCCCGGCAAGCAGCAGATGGGCGCCGTCCTCGTGGATGCCGATCAACCGCAGATCCTGCATGTCGCTCCCTGGTCGGCCATTCGCGTCACCTGACTGTGCCATCCGTCGACGGGTCGCGGAAGCGGCCACGCCGCCGGAGGGCTAGCGTGGCCACGTGAGCGCCCTGCCCCTGCCCGAGCTCGAGGCGCTCGCCCTGTCGGCCGCCGTCGAGGCGGCCCACTTCGTGGCGACGCAACGACCGGTCGACCTCGGTGCGGCGGCCACCAAGAGTTCGGACACCGACGTCGTCACCGTGATGGACACCGCCGCGGAGGCGCTGCTGCGCGCCAGGCTGCTTGCGGCTCGCCCGGACGACGCCGTCCTCGGGGAAGAGGGGTCGGCGCAGGAGGGGTCCAGTGGGCTCACCTGGGTCATCGACCCCATCGACGGCACGGTGAACTACCTCTACGGTCTGCCCGGGTATGCCGTGTCGGTCGCCGTAGTGACCGGCGACCCGACCGGCGCGGATTGGCTCCCGGTGGCTGGGGCGGTGTGCGCGCCGGGTCTGCGGCGGGTGTGGGCGGCGCACCGCGGCGCAGGCGCCTGGACCTCCGACGTCGCGGGGGGCCAGCGCACGCCCCTGGCCGTGAGCACCGAGAGGGTTCTCGGCCGCGCTCTGGTCGGCACCGGGTTCTCCTACCGACCCTCGGTGCGGGCCGAGCAGGCGGCGGTCCTCACCCGCGTGCTGCCCATGGTGCGCGATATCCGGCGGATGGGCAGTGCCGCCGTGGACCTCTGCCTCGTCGCCGAGGGCCGTCTGGACGCCTACTACGAACGCGAACTCAACCCCTGGGACCTGGCCGCCGGGTGGCTCGTCGTCACCGAAGCCGGTGGCCTGGTGACCGACCCCTCGGGATCCCGCCCGAGCCGGGCCGGGACGGTCGCCGGGGGGGTGCACCTGCACCGCGGGCTGCTCGAACTGCTCGGCGCCGAGCCTTCGCGAGTGTGATTCCGCCCACGGCATACCGGCCTCCGCGCGGGCGGTTCGTGGACTGGGCGTGACGAACCGGCCGAGATGGGGTACCTTGCCGCCGCGCGGGGCATGATTCCCGGGTCCCGGACGTTACATCGGCACTCCCGCGGCCGCCCTCGGAACTCAAGGAGCACAACGACGACATGGCCACCGACTACGACGCCCCCCGCAAGACCGACGACGATCTGTCCGAGGACTCCATCGAGGAACTCAAGGCTCGCCGGGTCGACAAGACGTCCTCGAGCGTCGACGTCGACGAGGCCGAGCAGGCCGAGGGTTTCGAGCTCCCCGGGGCCGACCTGTCCGGCGAGGAGCTGTCGGTGCGGGTGTTGCCGCGCCAGGCCGACGAATTCACCTGCAGCCGGTGCTTCCTGGTCCATCACCGCAGCCAACTCGCCAAGGAGACGAACGGCCAGATGGTCTGCCGGGAGTGCGTCGCCTGATGGTCCCGCCCGAGGCCGGCCCGGACCCCGGCCCGGACGTTGCAGGTGTCGGTGCGCCGGCTCGACGAAGGCCTGCCGATGCCCGCCTACGCACACCCCGGTGACGCAGGACTCGACCTCTACGCGCGCACCGAGGCCGTGCTGCCGCCTGGGGAGCGGGTGCTGCTTCCCACCGGGGTGGCCATCGCCCTGCCCGACGGGTATGCCGCGTTCACCCACCCGCGCTCCGGCTTGGCGGCCCGCCACGGCATCACCATCGTCAACGCGCCAGGAACCATCGACGCCGGCTATCGCGGGGAGATCCTCGTCAACCTCGTCAACCTCGACCCGCGCGAGTCGTTCACCGTGCGCCGCGGCGACCGGGTGGCCCAACTCGTCGTCCAGAGGGTCGCCCAGGTCGAACTCGTCGCGGCCGAGTCGCTTCCCCGAAGCGATCGGGGGGAGACTGGGCACGGCGCGAGCGGAGGGTTCGGCCAGGACGTCGACGCGGTCGACCGGGCAGCAAGGACGTAAGCGGTGGGCATCTTTGGGCGTCGGCAGCGCGGGCCGGCCGCGTCGGATCTGCCGGAGGCGGCCGAGCCGGCCGACCTCGAGACACCCGATCCCGCGGTCGAGGACGAGGCGGTGGACCTCGGCGACGGTGGGCCCTACGACCGCGAGCAGGTGCTCGACGTCGGCGACCGACTCGATCTCGGCAGCCTCTGGCTGCCCGCCGTGGACGGCATGACCGTGCGCCTCGAGGTCGACGAGTCCTCCCAGGTCGTCACCACGGCACACGTCGGGATCGGCGGGTCGGAGTTGGCCCTGTCGGCGTTCGCCGCCCCTCGGTCGCAGGGGGTCTGGGCCGAGATCCGGGCCGAGATTGCCGCGAGCATCGTCGGGCAACACGGTCGTGCCGAGGTCGTCGACGGGCCGCTCGGCCGGGAGATCGTCGCCGACCTGCCCGGGTCCGGTCCGCGGGCCCGCTTCCTCGGTGTCGACGGGCCGCGGTGGTTCCTGCGCGGCGTCCTCACCGGCCCGGCGGCCACCGACGCGAGCCTCGAGGGCCCGCTGCTGGAGGTCTTGCGTCAGGTCGTCGTCGTCCGCGGGAGCGTGGCGATGGGACCCCGGGAGCTGCTGCCCCTGCGCCTGCCGGACGCGGTCGCTGCGGCCGCGGCCGAGGCGGCCGCCCAGTCCGCCCAGGCACCGTCCCGGGTGGACGATCTCAAGCCCTTCGACCGCGGCCCCGAGATCACCGAGGTGCGCTGATGCCCCCGGTTCGTCGGCGAGGGGTCCTCGGGCGTTTGGTCGAGCGCCTGGGCAAGTCCTCGGTCGAGTTGGAGGCCGACGAGTTGCACGACAGCAGCATCCGGATGGGCGCGACCCCGATCGCCGAGCTCGAGCCGCGGCGCCCGGCAGTGGTGTGCGGCGAGGTCCGATCCGTGGCGCTGCGCCCGAACATCCAGGTGGCCGCGCTCGTGGTGGAGATCTTCGACGGCACGGTGCCGCTCAATCTCGTGTGGCTCGGTCGGCGCGAGATCGCCGGCATCGAGCCGGGGGTGTTCCTTCGGGCCAGAGGCCGGATGACTCTGCGGCGGGGCGTCCCGACGATCTTCAACGCGGCATACGAGATCGTCCACCGTGGTTGAGGAGCAGGCGCCGCAGTTCGTCACCGTCGAAGAGCTGGTCAGGGCCCGCCTGACGGCGGTGTTCGGGGGCTGGCGGGGCGGCATCGAGTCGGCGGTCCCCACGGTGGTCTTCGTCCTGTGGTGGACGCTCGGCGAGCAGATCTGGCCGGCGGTGCTCGCCGCGACGGTCGCCGCCGGGATCCTCGCGGCGATCCGGGCAGCGCAGCGGCAGACGGCACGATTCCTCGTGTGGGCAGTCGTCGGCGTGGCCATCGCCGCGTTCGTCGCCACCCGGACCGGGCGAGCCCAGGACGCCTTCCTCACCGGCATGATCCAGACCGCGGGGAGCGGCCTGCTGTTCGCCGTGTCCAACCTCGTGCGTTGGCCGGTGCTCGGCTTCGTCATCGCCGCGGGAGACCCCGAACTCGCCGAGACCTCGGCACGGCTTCGCGCCTCGCAGAGCCGCAGTGGGCGAGCCGAGCGGGCCGCCCTCAGCGCCCAGGACCGCGAGGCTCGCGAGGCCGCCGACGAGGCCGATGTCGCCGCGGTCAACGAGGCGTTCACCGCCTGGCGCCGACACACCGGCATCGTCACCGTCGCGAGCCGTCTCGGGTGGGTGCTCGCCGGGTTGGCGGCCGTGCGCCTCTCGGTGCAGGTGCCCCTCTATCTCGCCGACCAGGTCACCGCGCTGGGGTTCTCGCGGATCGTCCTCGGGTGGCCGGCCTATGCCGTGGCCATCCTCGTCATGGGGACGCTGCTCGTGCGCGGGCACACGCCGCTCGACGGGGGCGGTCAGTCCTCGTCGCGGGGTGGGCGGTAACCCGGCGAGAGGAGATTCTCCAGCTCGTCCTCGGTGTCGTTGTTGGCCAGGAACAACAACTCGTCGTGCGGTTCGAGGGCGTCGTCGCGGCTCGGGGCCAGCGGCCGGTCCTCGCGCAGGATGCCGACGAGCACCGTGTCGGCCGGCCAGGGGATGTCGCCGACCCGGGCCCCGGCATAGGGGCTGTTCGGGGGCAGCGTGAGCTCCACCATCGACGCCTTCGCCTGACGGAACTCGAAGACCCGCACGAGGTCGCCCACGCTGACGGCCTCTTCGACGAGGGCGGTCATCAGTCGCGGGGTCGACACGGCGACGTCGACGCCCCAGGACTCGTCGAACATCCACTCGTTCTTCGGGTTGTTGACCCGGGCAACCGTGCGCGGCACCCCGAACTCGGTCTTGGCGAGCAACGAGACGACGAGGTTGGCCTTGTCGTCACCGGTGGCCGCCACGACGACGTCGCACTGGTCGACCCGCGCCTCCTCGAGCGAGGAGATCTCGCACGAGTCGGCCAAGAGCCAGGTGGCGTCGGGGACCCGGGAGGCCAGGACGGCGTCGGGGGAGCGGTCGATGAGCAGGACCTCGTGACCGTTGTGGATCAGCTCGCGGGCGATCGAACGCCCGACGCTGCCGGCTCCGGCGATGACCACGCGCATGTCAGTTGTCCCTCTCCGGCGGTATGCCGCGGCGTCGAGTCACTCGTGGGGGGGCGCCGCGGCGAGCATCCGCTCGGCCCGGGTGAGGTCGTCGATGCCCGTGACGATGTGCAACAGGTCGCCGTCCTGGTAGACAGTGTCGTCGGTGGGGACCAGGCCGTCGCCGAGGCGGGTGAGGAAGGCTACCCGGGTCGCGGCCAGCCGTTCGAGGGCATGGATGGTCTGCCCGACCCAGCCGCGGTTGACCGGGACCTCGGCGACCACGACCTTGCCGCTCGGGTCGGTGAGCGCGGGGACGGCCCCCTGCGGCAGCAGCCGCTGGATCATCTGGTCGGCAGTCCAGCGAACGGTAGCCACGGTGGGGATGCCGAGGCGCTGGTAGACCGCAGCCCGGCGGGGGTCGTAGATGCGAGCCGCGACGTGTTCGACTCCGAAGGTCTCCCGCGCAACCCGGGCGGCCAGAATGTTCGAGTTGTCGCCGCTGGACACCGCGGCGAAGGCATAGGCCTGCTTGATGCCGGCGGCGAGCAGGACCTCACGGTCGAAGCCCATGCCGGTGACCGTCTTGCCCTCGAAGGTGCTGCCCAGGCGGCGGAACGCCTCGGCCTCCGAGTCGACGACCGCGACATCGTGGCCTTGGGCGGACAGGCTCTTGGCCAGCGTCGCGCCGACGCGCCCACAACCCATGATGACGAAGTGCACGACTTCAGACGCTACACCGCTGGCCCACCTTTCCCCGCGCTGGACAGCCCGGCGCATCCGGCCGGGCCACGGGCGGCGGGGCGCGGTAGCGCCGGGCGACGGGCGGCCCGCGGCCCGGCGGCGGCGACGGCGCGCGGCATACGATGTCAGCCGTGCCTAACTCCGGACGCATCGTCAAACGAGTCCTGCTCGGTCGGGCGATGCGCAGCGACCGTCTCGGCGAGACCCTGCTGCCCAAGAAGCTCGCCCTGCCGATCTTCGCCAGCGACGCGCTCTCCTCGGTCGCCTACGCCCCGGACGAGATCCTGCTCATCCTCGGCCTGGCCGGCGGATCGTTCGCGGCCATGCATTCGTGGCAGATCACCGTCGGCGTCGTCTTCGTCATGGGCATCGTCGTGGCCTCCTACCGACAGAACGTCCGCGCCTACCCGTCCGGCGGCGGAGACTACGAGGTCGCCACCGTCAACCTCGGCCCCAAGGCCGGACTCACCGTGGCCAGCGCCCTGCTCGTGGACTACGTCCTCACCGTCGCCGTGTCGATCTCCTCGGGGGTCCAGAACGCCAAGACCGCGCTCGGTGGCATCGAGGGGCGGGAGGTGCCGATCGCCGTCGGCCTGGTCATCGTGCTCATGGCGATGAACCTGCGCGGGGTACGCGAGTCGGGCAAGGCCTTCGCGGTGCCTGTCTACGCGTTCATGGCGGGGATCATCGGCATGGGGATCTACGGATTCGTCAAGTCCGTCACCGGTACCCTCGGCACCGCACCGAGCGCCGATCTCGAGCTCGTCGCGCAGCCTGGTCACGACGTCGCCGGGCTGGCCGTCGCCTTCCTGCTCCTGCGTGGCTTCTCCTCCGGGTGCGCCGCCCTCACCGGGGTCGAGGCAATCTCCAACGGCGTCCCGGCGTTCAAGAAGCCCAAGAGCCGGAACGCCGCGAACACCCTGCTGCTCATGGGCGCGATCTCGGTGGCGATGCTCACCTCGATCATCGCGTTGAGCAGGATGACCGGCGTGAAGATCGCCGAGACGGACTGGGTCGGCGAGGGGATGCTGCGCAACGGCGTGCCGGTCGGCGAGTCGTACAAGCAGGACACGGTTATCGGTCAGCTCGCCAAGACGGTATTCACCGACTTCCCCCTCGGGGTGTACTTCGTCGCCGCCGTCACCGGGATCATCCTCATCCTCGCGGCGAACACCGCGTTCAACGGCTTCCCGGTGCTCGGTTCGATCCTCGCCAAGGACGGGTTCCTGCCGCGTCAGTTGCACACCCGGGGGGATCGGCTGGCCTTCTCCAACGGCATCATCATCCTGGCCGCCATGGCGATCGGGCTCATCATCGCCTACCAGGCCGAGGTCACCCAGCTCATCAACCTCTACATCGTCGGGGTGTTCGTCAGCTTCTCGATGAGTCAGACCGGGATGATCCGACACTGGAACCGGCTGCTGGCCGTGGAGTCGGACCCGAAGTCCCGTGGCCGGATGAAGCGCTCCCGCGTCATCAACGGCATCGGAGCCACGATGTCGGTGCTCGTGCTCGCCGTCGTGCTCTTGACGAAGTTCCAGGCCGGCGCGAAGTGGGCCATCCTCGGCATGGCGATCCTCTACGTCGCCATGCTCGGCATCAACCGTCACTATCGCGCGGTGAGCGAGGAGCTCAAGGACGTCGACGAACGCGAGTCGCTGCTGCCGAGTCGCGTGCATGCCATCGTGCTGCTGTCTAAGCTGCACAAGCCGGCGATGCGGGCCATTGCCTACGCCCGGGCGACCCGTCCCTCGGTCCTCGAGGCGTTGACCGTCGAGGTCGACCCCGAGGACACCCGGGCGTTGCGCGCCGACTGGGTGCGTCACGAGGTGCCCATCCCGTTGAAGATCATCGCCTCGCCCTACCGCGAGATCACCCGGCCGGTCATCGACTACGTGCGGTCGCTGCGCAGCGGCAACCCGCGCGACCTCGTCATCGTCTACGTCCCCGAGTACGTCGTCGGCCATTGGTACGCACAGATCCTGCACAACCAGAGCGCCCTGCGGTTGCGGGTGCGGCTGCACTTCATCCCCGGCGTGATGGTCGCCAGCGTGCCGTATCAGCTGCGCGGCGCGGAGACCAAGGGCGAGGACGACGAATGGTTCGACGCGCGGCTGCCCGGACCGGCCGGCAACATCGGCCGGTGACTGCGGCAGGCCGCGGCAGGCGGAGCGGAGCCCGGTCGCGTCCGGGTGCGGCGCGCCGGGGCCGGCCGAGGCCCGCGGTGCCCACCGGCCCCTCCCTCGTCGGCACCGACCTGGTCCTCGACGTCGGGCCGATCGCTCACGGCGGGCACTGCGTGGCGCGGGCAGCGGGCCAGGTGGTTTTCGTCCGCCACGCACTGCCGGGGGAGCGGGTGCGGGCGCGCGTCACCGAGGGCGGCGCGCAGGATCGCTACCTGCGCGCCGACGCCGTCGAGGTCCTTGCGCCCTCGCCGCATCGGGTCGAGTCGCCCTGCCGCCATGCCGGTCCCGGCGGGTGCGGCGGCTGCGACCTGCAGCACGTGGCCCTGGGGGAGCAGCGCGTGCTCAAGGCCCGCGTCGTCGCCGAGGCGCTGCACCGGCATGCCGGACTCGACTGGCCGGTGTCGGTCGAGGCGCTGCCCGGACACTCCGACGGGCTCGACTGGCGCACCCGGATGACCTTCGCCGTCGACGAGCAGGGCCGGATCGGGCTGCGGGCGCACCGATCACGGCAGGTCGTCGAGATCGACCGGTGCCCGATCGCCGACCCGAGGATCGACGTGGACGCCATCCCGGCGGCGGCGCGGCCCCGTGGCGGCACCGTCCGCGTGGTCGCCACCGGGGCCGGGGCGCTCGTGGCGCCGCCGGGCGCGGCCGGCCCGCCGACCACGATGCTCGAACCCGTCGACACCGGCGCCTGGTCGGGGCAGTACCGGGTGGACGTCGGCGGCTTCTGGCAGGCCCACCCGGGCGCGGCGGCGACGTACGTCGCCCGGCTGCTCGCTGACCTCGCGCCGCGGCCGGGGGAGCGGGCCGTCGACCTGTATGCCGGGGTGGGGCTTTTCGCGGTGCCCTTGGCGCGCGCGGTCGGCCCGACCGGCACGGTCCACGCCGTCGAGGGCGACCCGGGTGCCGCCGCGAACGCGAGGACGAACCTCGCGGCATACCCGTGGGCCGAGGTCGAGCACGCCCCGGTCGAGTCGGCACTGGCCCGGCTGGACCGAGCGGACCTCGTCGTCCTCGACCCGACGCGCCGCGGCGCCGGGCGCGCGGTCGTCACGGGGGTCTGTGCGCTCGGGGCTCGGGCCGTCCTCTACGTCGCCTGCGATCCGGTCGCGCTGGCCCGGGACCTCGCGTACGCCCGGGCGCAGGGCTACGCGCTGAGCCGGCTCGCGGCATACGACGCGTTCCCGATGACCCACCACGTCGAATGCCTCGCCCTGCTCGAGCCGGCGGATTCGACCCAGTGAGGGGCTGGCGACGGCCTACCGGGTCGTGCTAATTTATCTTGACGTCAAGATATCTCGATGGAGAGGAGCCCGACGTGGGCGGTTCGGTGGACAGCTTCGGAGCCAAGGGGACGCTGGGAGTCGGGGGCCAGAACTACGACGTGTATGCCGTCGGCGCCGTGCCCGGGCACGAGTCGCTGCCCTTCAGTCTCAAGGTCCTGCTCGAGAACCTGCTGCGCACCGAGGACGGCGCCAACGTCACCGCGGACCAGATCCGGGCGCTCGGGGCCTGGGACGAGACCGCCGAGCCGGACACCGAGATCCAGTTCACCCCGGGCCGGGTCATCATGCAGGACTTCACCGGCGTGCCGTGCGTCGTCGATCTCGCGACGATGCGCGAGGCCGTGGTCGACCTCGGTGGCGACCCGACGAAGATCAACCCGCTCAGCCCCGCCGAGCTCGTCATCGACCACTCGGTCGTCATCGACGTCGCCGGCAACGCCGGGGCGTTCGCGCGCAACGTCGAGTTGGAGTACGAGCGCAACCAGGAGCGCTACCAGTTCCTGCGCTGGGGACAGACCGCGTTCGACGACTTCAAGGTCGTGCCGCCGGGCACCGGCATCGTCCACCAGGTCAACATCGAGCACCTCGCCCGGGTCGTCATGGTCCGCGACGGCGCTGCCTACCCGGACACCTGCGTGGGCACCGACTCGCACACGACGATGGTCAACGGCCTCGGGGTGCTCGGGTGGGGCGTCGGCGGCATCGAGGCCGAGGCGGCCATGCTCGGCCAGCCCGTGTCGATGCTCATCCCGCGGGTCGTCGGCTTCAAGCTCACCGGCGCGATCCCGGCCGGCGTCACCGCCACCGACGTCGTCCTGACGATCACCGAGATGCTGCGCCAGCACGGCGTGGTCGGCAAGTTCGTCGAGTTCTACGGCGCTGGCGTCGCCTCCATCCCGTTGGCCAACCGCGCGACGATCGGCAACATGAGCCCGGAGTTCGGCTCGACCTGCGCGATCTTCCCCATCGACGAGGTCACCCTGGACTACCTGCGCCTCACCGGGCGCACCGAGCAGTCCCTCGCCCTCGTCGAGTCCTACGCCAAGCTCCAAGGGCTGTGGCTCGACCCCGATGCGCAACCGCGCTACTCCGAGAAGCTCGAGCTCGACCTCGGCACCGTCGTCCCGTCCATCGCCGGCCCGAA
This sequence comes from Dermatophilaceae bacterium, assembly GCA_037045045.1. Taxonomy (GTDB): domain Bacteria; phylum Actinomycetota; class Actinomycetes; order Actinomycetales; family Dermatophilaceae; genus Phosphoribacter. The sequence continues at coordinate 172,210 of JBAOHL010000005.1, read as the reverse complement.
GCGCCCGCAGGACCGCATCGTCCTCACCGAGGCCAAGGAGCGCTTCGCCGCCGACGTCGTCGGCTACGGCGCCGCCGACGGGCTGCGCGAGCAGCCGGTCACGACCGCCTCGGGCGCCTCGTTCGGCCTCAAGGACGGCGCCGTCGTCATCGCCTCGATCACCTCGTGCACGAACACGTCGAACCCGTCGGTGATGATGGCCGCCGGCCTGCTGGCCCAGAAGGCCGTCGAGCGGGGCCTGAGCGCCAAGCCCTGGGTCAAGACGTCGATGGCGCCCGGATCCAAGGTGGTCACCGGCTACTACGACAAGGCCGGCCTCTGGCCCTACCTCGAGAAGCTCGGGTTCTTCCTCGTCGGCTACGGCTGCACGACGTGCATCGGCAACTCCGGACCGCTCGACGAGGCGATCTCGGCGGCGGTGTCCGCCGGCGACCTCGCCGTCACCGCGGTGCTCTCGGGCAACCGCAACTTCGAGGGCCGGATCAACCCCGACGTGAAGATGAACTACCTGGCCTCGCCGCCGCTGGTCATCGCCTACGCCCTGGCCGGCACGATGGACTTCGACTTCGAGGCCGAGCCCTTGGGCACCGACCCCACCGGCGCCCCGGTGTTCCTGCGCGACATCTGGCCCACCGCCCAGCAGGTCGAGTCGACCATCGCCGGGGCGATCTCCCGGGAGCTGTTCACCGCCGACTACGCCGACGTGTTCGCCGGCGACCAGCGCTGGCAGTCGCTACAGACGCCCACCGGCAAGACCTTCGACTGGGCCGCCGATTCGACGTACGTGCGCAAACCGCCGTACTTCGAGGGCATGGGCCGCGAGCCCTCGCCGGTGTCGGACATCTCCGGGGCTCGGGTGCTCGCCATGCTCGGGGACTCCGTGACGACCGACCACATCAGCCCTGCCGGGTCGATCAAGGCCGACAGCCCGGCCGGGCGCTACCTCGCCGAGCACGGGGTTGCCCGGGCCGACTTCAACTCCTACGGCTCGCGGCGCGGCAACCACGAGGTGATGATCCGGGGGACGTTCGCGAACATCCGGCTCAGGAACCAGCTCCTGCAGGGCGTCGAGGGCGGCTTCACCCGCAACTTCCTCGCCGGCGGCGAGCAGACGAGCATCTACGACGCGTCCGCGGCATACCAAGCCGCCGGCGTGCCCCTCGTCGTGCTCGCGGGCAAGGAGTACGGCTCCGGGTCCTCGCGCGACTGGGCGGCCAAGGGCACCCGACTGCTCGGCGTCAAGGCGGTCGTCGCCGAGTCCTACGAGCGGATCCACCGCTCGAACCTCATCGGCATGGGCGTGCTGCCGCTGCAGTACCCCGCCGGCCAAACTGCGGCGAGCCTCGGGCTGGACGGCACCGAGACGTTCGACGTCGCCGGGGTCACCGCGCTGGACGAGGGGCGCACGCCCAAGACGCTGGCGGTCACCGCGACCAAGGCCGACGGGTCGGTGGTCCGGTTCGACGCCGTCCTGCGCATCGACACCCCCGGCGAGCGGGACTACTACCGCAACGACGGGATCCTCCAATACGTCCTGCGCTCCCTGGTGCGGTGAGCCGGGGCCCCGGCGGGCGGTTGGGGTAGCGTCGAACGCATGAGCGCCCAGCCGTCCGTCGCGGCCAAGACCGAGCGGCTGCTCAACCTCGTCATCGCGCTGTTGTCCACCCGGATGCCGTTGACCAAGGCCCGGATCCGCGTCGCGGTCCCGCAGTACCAGGCCACCGCGTCCGACGAGGCGTTCGACCGGATGTTCGAACGCGACAAGGACGAGCTGCGCGAGCTGGGCATCCCCCTGGTCACCCAGGTCGTCGACCCGCTCTTCGACGACGAGGCCGGCTACCGGATCGACCGACGCGAGTACCAGTTGCCGGAGATCGCGTTCGAGCCGGCCGAGGTCGCCGCTCTCGCCCTGGCCGGGCGGACGTGGACCCAGGCCACCCTGGCCGGGCCGGCGGCGGCGGCCCTGGCCAAGCTCGCCGCCGCGGGGGTCGCCCTCGACGACCACTCCCTGGTGGGTATCGAACCGCGGGTGCGCACGGCCGACCCCGCGTTCGAGCCGCTGCGCAAGGCGCTGCTCGCCCGGGCCCCGGTGGCGTTCGGTTACCGCAAGGCCGACGGGGAGGCTGGCCAACGGCACGTGCAGCCCTGGGGCCTGGCGATGCGTCGGGGCCGGTGGTACCTCACCGGGCACGACGTCGACCGCGGCGCCGAACGCGTCTTCCGCCTCGGGCGCATCGAGGGGCCGGTCCGCACCGACGGCCCGGCGGGGTCATACCAGATCCCCGCCGACCACGACCCCCGGGCGATGACGGCCTTCGGAGACCGCGGAGGCGAACGGGGCCCCATCGGGCGGGCCGTCGTGCGAGTACGCACCGGTGCGGGCAACACCCTGCGGCGGCGGGCCGCCTCGACCGAGCCGCTCGACGCCGATTGGTCGCGGGTCACCGTCGACCTCTACGACCTCGGCCGGATGGCCGCCGAAGTCGCCGGTTATGGCCCCGACGCCCTCGTCGAGGACCCGCCGGCGCTGCGGGATGCCGTCGTCGGGCTGCTCGCTGCGGTGCGCGACCGGCATACCGGAGGGATGCCGTGACCCCCCGGGCGCGGCCGCCGGCGCTCGAGACCGCGACGGCCCGACTGTCCCGCCTGTTGACAATGGTGCCGTGGCTGCTCGGGCACCAGGGGGTGCCCGTCGATGAGGCGGCGCAGGCGTTCGGGATCAGCCAGGCCCAGCTGGAGGCCGATCTCGCGCTGCTGTTCGTCTGTGGTACCCCGGGCCACCTGCCCGACGACCTCATCGAGGCGCAGTGGGAGGACGGGCGAGTCTACGTCGGCAACGCCGAGGCGATCGCCAGGCCGCTGCGGCTCACCCTCGACGAGGCGCTGACGCTCATGGTCGGTCTGCGGGCGTTGGCCACCAACCCGGGCATCACCGAACGCGACGTCGTGCTCGGTGCGCTCGCCAAACTCGAACGCGCCACGGGAGCTCTGGGCAGCCAGACCGAGCGGGTCCAGGTGAGCATCGGCGACGGAGTCCAGCAGTCCGTGCTCGCCGAGGCCCGCCGTGCCGTGCAGCAGCGCCGGCGCGTGCGCCTGGAGTACTTCGCCCTCGGACGGGACGAAATCAGCGAGCGGGACGTCGACCCGATGCGCGTGGTCAACCTCGACTCGTACTGGTACCTCGAAGGCTGGTGCCACCGGGCCCAGGACGACCGAATCTTCCGTCTCGACCGGGTCCAGTCGCTGACGGTGCTCGACGTCGACGGGACGCCGCCCCCCACGGCCCGGCCGCGGGACCTCGCCGCAGAGGTCTACACCCCGGGGCAGGACGACCTCACCGTCGAGCTGCTGGCGGACCCGGCAGCTCGCTGGTTCGTCGACTACTACCCGGTCGAGAGCACCGAGGACGTCGGCGACGGAAGGCTGCGGATCACCGTGCGGGTCACCGATCCGACCTGGCTGCGCCGGGCCGTGTGGCGCATGGGTGGCGGGCTCACCGTCGTCTCGCCCCCCGAGCTCGCCGACTCGGTGGCCGCGGGTGCGCAGGACGCGCTGGACGGGTATGCCGCCGCCCCGCCCGGGCCGACGAGGTAGCGGCCCGTGCGCGTCCTCCTCTGGCTGCTGCTGTGGGCCTCGCTGCTCGTGGGCAGCGGCTGGTACCTGCGGGGACGGGTGCGCGCGGCATGGCGCCGAGCCGACGACCTGGGTCGGGAACTGGACCATGCGCAGACTCGGATGCAGGCCGCGCAGACCGCTGCGCACGGTGCAGCGCAGCGGGATGCAGCGCAGCGGGATGCCTCGGCCGACAAGCCCGTCGAGCTGGCGGTGTTTGCCGGAGTCGCCCGGGCCTACCGGGAACGGGTCGCCGTGCGCGGCGCGTTGGACGAGCACCGACGGGCTCGCCGCGCGCTCCGGCGGCCCGGCTGGGCCCGACGCGTAGACTCGTGACGGACCAGACGGAAGGCATGCCCGATGTGGAGAGACCTCGCCCAGCCGAGCCACCTGCTCATCCTCGCCCTGCTGCTCGGGCTGCTGTTCGGGTGGAAGAAGCTGCCGGATATGGCTCGCAGCCTCGGCCGATCGATGCGGATCTTCAAGTCCGAGGTCTCCGAGATGAAGAACGACGGCGCGAGCGCCAAGCCCAGCCCGGCGGCGTCTGACACCGTCCCCGGCGGCGTCGTCCCGCCGACCGCGCCCGCGCCGGAACCCGGTCAGCCGGGCGCGTCCCCGGCCGCTGCGGCGGCCAACGGTCCGACGGCCGCGGCTCCCGCAGCCACCTCTCCCACCGACGACGCGCCCACGCGCTAAGGCGCCGACGCGGCATACCCGATCCTTCGCGCACCCCCGATGGCCACTCTCCGGCGCCCGCTGCGTCGCCACCGTGACCCCGAGGGGCGGATGTCCCTGACCGACCACCTCAGGGAGCTGCGCAACCGCACCGTCGTGTCGGTGGTCGCCATCCTCGTGGCCAGCGTGGTCGGGTGGTGGCAGTACGACCGGATCATCAGCGCGCTCAACCAACCCATCCTCGACGTCGCCGCAGAGAAGGGCCTGTCGTCGGCCAGCCTGAACTTCCAGGGCCTGACCGACCCCTTCTCCATCCTCGTCACCGTCGGTCTGTTCGTCGGGCTGATCCTCGCCTCGCCGGTATGGCTTTGGCAGATGTGGGCCTTCGTCGTGCCCGGACTGACCCGCAGGGAGAAACGCGCGGCCACGGCCTTCATCGGGGTTTCGGTGCCGCTGTTCGTCGGCGGCTGCGTCCTCGGTTTCCTCACCCTCGGGCGTGCCGTCCACGCCCTGCTGTCCTTCACCCCCGCCTCGGCGTCGAACCTCCTGCCGGCCGACTACTACCTGTCCTTCGTCCTCAAGTTCATTCTCGCCTTCGGTTGCGGCTTCCTCTTGCCGGTGGTCCTCGTCGCCCTCAACCTCGCACACGTCCTGCCGGCTCGGATCATGCTCAAGGGCTGGCGGGTGGCCGTCTTCCTCATCTTCCTCTTCGCCGCGATCATGACCCCGACCCCCGACGCCTACACGATGATCTTCATGGCGGTGCCGCTCGTCGTCTTGTTCTTCCTCGCCGTCGGGGTCGCAGCACTCGTCGATCGGCGCCGGGCCCGCCGCGCCGCCCAGACCCCATGGGTCGGCCTCGGCGACGAGGAAGCCTCGCCCCTCTGACGCGGTACCCTCGCGGCTGTGCCACCCCCAGCTCTCGCGCGCGTCGGGCTGCTCGTCAACCCGACGTCCGGCCGGGGACGCGCGGCGGCGCACGGGCGGGCGCTCGCCGAGCGGCTGACCGCCGGCGGCCACCAGATCCTCGACGTGTCGGGCTCCGACGCGCCCGACGCCCGCCGCCGGGCGCACGCCGCGGTGACGGACGGGCGCATCGACGTGCTCGCCGTCGTCGGTGGCGACGGCACGGCCCACCTCGGCGCGAACGTCTGCGCGACGACGGGGGTTCCGCTGGCCATCGTCGCGGCCGGGTCGGGCAACGACAACGCCCGGGCGCTGGGACTGCCGCGGGACCGGCCGGCGGACATGGCCGCGTTCATCACCGCCGGGCGGGTGCGCGACATCGACCTGGGCCGGGCGTTGACCGCGAGCGGCCCCCGGTGGTTTCTCGGGGTGCTCGGCGGGGGATTCGACACGGTGGTCAACGACCGCGCCAAGCGGATGACCTACCTGCACGGCACGGCCCGCTACCTCGGGGCGCTCGTCCGCGAACTCCCGACGTTCCGCGGCATCCCGTATGCCGTCGACGTCGACGGGCACGAGGTGCGGACCACGGCGATGCTCGTCGCCGTCGCCAACGGACCGTCGTTCGGCTCCGGCATGCTCGTGTGCCCGGACGCCAGCTACGACGACGGGCTCTTCGACGTCATGGTCCTGCACCGGATCTCGGTGGGCGCGTTCGTGCGGCTGTTCCCCCGGGTGTTCCGCGGCCGGCATGTGCACCACCCGGCGGTCGAGATCCGCCGTGGCGCCCGCGTCGTGCTCGACGCGCCGGGGGTGGTCACCCAGGCCGACGGCGAGCCGTTCGAGCCGCTGCCGCTGACCGTCGAAATCGTGCCGCGGGCGCTGCGGGTCGTCGTGCCATGACCGACCCCATCGTCGGGGAGTTCGCCGCCGGGTTGGGTTTCGCCCTCGACGAGTTCCAGGTGCGCGGCTGCGAGGCGGTGGCCGCCGGGCGTGGCGTGCTCGTCGCCGCGCCGACCGGAGCGGGCAAGACCGTCGTCGGCGAGTTCGCCGTGCACGTGGCGCTGGCCACGGGCCGCAAGGCGTTCTACACGACGCCGATCAAGGCCCTCTCGAACCAGAAGTACGCCGACCTCGTCCGCCGGTACGGGCCGGATCGGGTGGGCCTGCTCACCGGCGATTCGACGGTCAACGGCGAGGCTCCCGTCGTCGTCATGACGACCGAGGTCCTGCGCAACATGCTCTACGCCGGCTCCCCGACGCTGCAGGGCCTCGGCTACGTCGTCATGGACGAGGTGCACTACCTCGCCGACCGGTTCCGCGGCCCGGTCTGGGAGGAGGTCATCATCCATCTTCCGGACCCGGTCGTCGTCGTGTCGTTGTCCGCGACGGTGTCCAACGCCGAGGAGTTCGGGCAGTGGTTGGCCCAGGTCCGCGGGGCCGTCGACGTCGTCGTCGCCGAACACCGGCCGGTGCCGCTGTGGCAGCACATGCTCCTCGGGCGCACGGTGTACGACCTGTTCGCCGGCGACGACGAGAACGCGACCCTCGGCGAGGTCAATCCCGAGTTGCTCGCCCGGGTCAGCTCGCTGCAGCGCACGGCCTACCGGGGAGGGGACGTCCGCCGACGTGCCGGGAGCGGACCCGCCGGACGAGTTCGGGCCGGGGGACGGCACGACGATCGCCACGCTGCTCCCCGGCGGGCCTCCCGAGCGGAGCTCATCGAGCGGCTCGACCATGACGGGCTGTTGCCGGCGATCGTCTTCGTCTTCAGCCGGGTCGGCTGCGACGCGGCGGTCGGACAGCTGCTCGGGTCCGGACTGCGCCTCGTCGACGAGGACCTCGCCGAACGCAACCGCGCCTACGTCGAGGAACGAGTGGCTGCCCTGGCCGACGAAGACCTCGGCGTGCTCGGGTACTGGGACCTGCTCGACGGGCTGACCCGGGGGTTCGCCGCTCACCACGCGGGGATGCTGCCGACGTTCCGGGAGATCGTCGAGGAGCTGTTCACCGCCGGTCGGGTGCGGGCAGTCTTCGCCACCGAGACCCTCGCCCTGGGGATCAACATGCCGGCCCGCACCGTCGTGCTCGAACGGCTGGTGAAGTTCAACGGGGAGACCCACGCCGAGATCACCCCGGGCGAGTACACCCAACTCACCGGCCGGGCGGGGCGGCGCGGCATCGACGTCGAGGGCCACGCCGTCGTCCAATGGAGCCCGGGTGTGGACCCTCAGGCCGTCGGCGGACTGGCCTCGACGCGGACCTACCCGTTGCGCTCGAGCTTCCGCCCCACCTCGAACATGGCGGTCAACCTCGTCGCCCGGCTCGGTCGCCGCCCGGCCCGGGACGTGCTGGAGACCTCGTTCGCCCAGTTCCAAGCCGACCGGGCGGTCGTCGGGATGGCCCGTGCGGTGCGTCGCGGCGAGCGCGAACTGGCCGAACTGGGCGAGGGCATGCACTGTCATCTCGGGGACTTCGCCGGGTATGCCGGTCTGCGCGAGGCATTGCGCGAGCTGGAGAAGGGCGCGACGAAGGCGCGCTCGGCGCAGCTGCGCGCCGACGCCGCGGCATCGCTGCACCGGCTGCGGGTCGGGGACGTCATCCGGGTGCCGGCGGGGCGTCGCGCGGGGTATGCCGTCGTCGTCATCCCGGCGCGAGGCGGCCCGGGGGAGCTCACGCCGCCGAGTGTCGTCACCGAGGATCGCCAACTCCGCCGGCTCACCCTCGTCGACGTCCCGACCCCCGTCGAAGCCCTGACCACGGTACGGGTGTCCAAGGGCTTCAATCCGCGCAACCCCAAGGCGCGCCGCGACCTCGCGACGACCCTGCGGATCGCGGTCTCCGAACGGGTGCGCGAGCCGGGACGGACGGACGAGCCAGGACGAGGGGGCGGCCGGGCGCGGCATACCGACGCCGACGTCGAGGAGCGGGTGACCGAGCTGCGCCGGGCGCTACGCGCGCACCCCTGCCACGGCTGTCCCGATCGCGAGGTCCACGCCCGAGTCGCCGAGCGCTGGTGGCGCAAGCGTCGAGAGACCGACGCCTTGGCCCGCCAGGTCGATGGCCGCACCGGTTCGGTCGCGCGCACGTTCGACCGGATCTGCGCGCTGCTCGCCGAACTGGGGTACCTCGACCCCGACGGAGAAGTCGTCACCGAGTCGGGACAGGTGCTGCGCCGGATCTACGCCGAGAAGGACCTGCTCGCCGCCGAATGCCTGCGCCGGAACACGTGGGCGGGCTTGGACCCACCCGCGCTCGCAGCAGTCGTGTCGGCCCTGGTCCACGAACCACGACGCGAGGACGAAGACGGCGCCGCCCGGATGCCCACCGCGGCGGTCCGAGACGCCGTGTCGGTGATGCGGGGGCTAGCCGAGGAGCTGGCCGACCGCGAACGCGCACATGGACTGCCAGCCAGCGGTGCGCCCGACCCAGGCATCGCCTGGATGGTCCACCGGTGGGCCGACGGGGGGCGGCTCGACTCCGTGCTGCGCGATTCGGACGTGGCCGCCGGTGACTTCGTGCGGCGGTGCAAGCAGGTCGTCGACCTGCTCGGTCAACTCGCCACAGCGGCTCCCGGGACAGCGGTCGCGGCGACGGCCGGCCGGGCCATCGACGCCGTCCGACGCGGCGTCGTCGCCGCGGACCGACTCGACTGACCCCGGGCGCGGTGGCGTGCGGCCGGGGGCGGGCAGCCCGGAGGATCAGCGGGGCGGCTGGCCGACCGTGGCGGCGTCCCATTCGCCCTGGCGCAGGCTCGCGGCGGCACGATAGGGATCGAGCATGTCGACGCCTCGGCCGAGCACCGACTCACGGTCGCTCGGGCGCACCACGGTCACGCGCACCCCGGCCCGCCGCAGCGCCGCGACCTGGCCGGCGAGTTCCCCCCGGTCGGTGGGCGCGACGACGAGCACCTGCTCCACCTCGGGGAGCACCTCCGCGACGAGGTCGACGTTGGCCGCGGTGAACAACCCTCCGTCCATGACCGTCCGTGCCCCGATCTGGACCGGTTTGACGATGATGGGCACCGCCGTGCTGCCGGCGATGGCCTCCGACAGCGGCACCCCGCACGAGCCGTCGTAGAGCACTCGGGACCCGTCGTGGATGTCCACGGCCGTGACGACGAGGTGACGGTCCGGCCAGTCCTGAATCGGGCCGAGTCGATCGCTCCAGAAGTGGTGTCCCCGGTGCGGGCGGGGTTTCATCGCGGTGGCCACCTGGCCGAGGGCGAGCATCTGGCGGTCCGAGAACGATCCTCCCCCACGGAGGGTGTGAATGGCCGGCGCAGCCGCGCGGGCCCCCTTGGGCCCCTCGCGAATGGTCCGCCGCAGCAGCGCCGAGGCGGTGACCCCGGCCGTCCAGAGCCACGGCGCCGGGGGCAAGACGCGGTCGCGGGCCAGCCGCAGCGCCGGCACGAGAGCGTTGTGCATGGCATGGTGCAACCGCTCCGATGCCTCGAGCGGGTCGCGCTCGCGTTCGAGGGCGTACAGCTGCTCGAACGCGCCGGCCTGCACCCACGCGCCGACGAAGGACCCCGCCGAGGACCCGACGGCCACATCGAAGCGCTCGACGTCCCAGCCCCGCCGGCTTAGCCCGTGCAGGACGCCGACCTCCCAGGCCAGGCCGGTGAGCCCGCCGCTGCCGAGAACGATGGCCCGTGCGCTCATGCCCGCCTCCTCAGCCCAGCCGCAGGGCGGACAGGACCCTGTTCAGCGGCCCGGTGAGCCCGTACTCCACCGCGAGCCGGCTCAGGGCGGCCGGGTCGGCAACCTCGGTGGGCAGGCTCAAGTCCAGGTCGGGCACCGGCGCGTCGACGGCGACCCGCACGACCGCGGGAGCGACGTCGAGGTATGCCGCACCGGCGACGAGGCGGGCGCGGACCGCACCGGTCAGCCGGGGGTCGCCGTCATCGAGCGCCTGTCGTAGCCCGTCGAGGTCGCCGTACTGAGCCAACAGCCGCGCCGCGGTCTTCTCCCCGATCCCACTCACTCCGGGCAACCCGTCGGAGGCGTCTCCCCGCAGCACGGCGAGGTCGGCGTACCGCGCACCGGTCGGCACGGCATACCGGGCTTGCAGGTAGGCCTGGTCGACGAGGTCGGCGTCCCGGACCCCCCCTCGCGCCGTGTAGAGGACCCGGACTCGACGGTCGTCGTCGACGAGCTGGAACAGGTCGCGGTCACCGGTGACGACGTCCACGGCGTACTCGCCGCGGTAGCGCACCGCGAGGGCGCCGATGACGTCGTCGGCCTCGAACCCGTCGACACCGACCCGGGCCAGCCCCAGGGCGGACAGCGCGGCGGCGATGACCGGCACCTGGGGGCCGAGTCCCTCGGGGATCTGTTCGGGAGCCGCCCCGTCCGCACCGAGGTCGGCGCCCTCGATCACCCGATGAGCCTTGTACGACGGGATCGCCGCGACCCGAAAGGCTGGACGCCAGTCGTTGTCCCAGCAGGCCGCGAGGTGGGTGGGACGGTGGCGTTCGACGAGGGTGGCCACCATGTCGAGGAAGCCGCGGACCGCGTTGGTGGGCGGCAGAACTGGCGAATCACGCGCATCGGGCACACCGAAAAAGGCCCGGAAGTACAGGCTGGCGGAGTCCACGAGCATCAGCCTCGGCGCGGTCACGGAGACATCGTCCCAGGTCCTGGGAAGCCGCGGGACTCACGACGGGCGCGCTGCGTAGGCTGGGCGGATGGAGAAGATGGACCGGCGACTCGTGAGCCTGCTCGTCAGCGACGGCCGGATGAGCTACACGGACCTCGGCAAGGCTATGGGGATGTCGACGTCCGCGGTCCACCAGCGGGTCCGGCGGCTGGAAGAGCGCGGGGTGGTCCGCGGCTACCGCGCGGTCGTCGACGCCGATTCGCTCGGTCTCCCGCTCACCGCCTTCGTCTCGATGCTCCCGCTGGACCCGGCCGCTCCGGACGACATCCCGGACCGGATCGGCGGGTTCACTGAGATCGAGGCCTGCTACTCGGTCGCCGGCGACTTCAACTACGTCGCGCTGGTGCGGGTGGCCACCCCGAGCCAGCTCGAGGACCTCATCGGGCGGATCCGCAGCGTGGCCCACGTGCAGACCCGCACGACCGTCGTGCTGTCCACTCCGTGGGAGGGCCGTCCGGTCGACGCAGCCTCGGACGGGCACTGACCGAGGAGCACCGACCCGACCCTAGGACGGGGATGCCGCGCGTTCCGGGTGGCGCCCATGTGCGGGGTCGCTTCGGGTCACTTGACGCACGGGACCCCGCCGCTGGACAGCTCGGTGAGGTCCGTGACCGCCGGCCCTGCCTTGCCGCCCCCCGTGGCGTCGACTGGCGTGGGTACGGGCGTCGGGGCCGGGGTGGCTGCTCGCCCCGACGTCGACGAGCGCCCCGAGGACGACCCGGCAGTGGGCGTCGAGGACGCGGGGCTCGGCGTCGGAGCGGCCGACGTGCCCGAGGGTCCCGGCGGGGCGAACAGCGACGCGACGGTCGCCTTGATCTTGGGCACGTTGACGAGGTTGACGTCCTCGCCGTAGCGGTTCTTGCCGAAGCCCTCGATGGGCAGGGTGTAGAAGGTGAGGTTGCCGCCGGCCATGTCCCGGGCCTTGCCGACGAACGAGATCAGGTCCAGCCGGCTGTCGACCACGGCATTGCGCGTCCCCACGTCGAGCAGGTCCCTGACTCGGGCGGGGTTGCCGAACGTCTGCGCCTGACGCAGCTGGGAAAGCAACGAGATGATGAAGGCCTGCTGGCGTCGACCGCGATCCAGATCGGTGAAGTCCGGGTGGTTGGGGTCGCGGCGTTGGCGCACGAAGGACACCGCCTGGGCGGCGCTGATCTGCTGCTCGCCGGCCTTGAAGTCGGCGCCGGAGAACGGGTCGTGGGTGTCCTGTTTGAGGCAGACGGTGATCGGCTGGACCGTCTGGGCCACTTCGTAGAAGGCGGCCATCGTCACTTCGACGAAGTGGTTGATGGTGATGCCGAGGAACTGCTGCACGGTGGCGATCTGGGCCCGCCGCCCGGCATCGCGGGCCAGGTCGTGGACCTCCTGGTCGCTGTGGCCCCCTTGGGCGACCAGCCGCTGTCGCTCGGCCTCGAAGCCGAGGCCGTACGCCTGCTTGACCTTGCCCTCGCACTGTTTGAGCGGGCAGCCGGCCAGGGCCACCTGGTCGTCCCGGGGGATCGACACCGCGGTCGCCCGTCGGCCGTCCCCGGGAACGTGGAAGACCATGAGGACGTTCGAGTTCATCCCGCCGTCGGTCTGGTCGCCGGCGTTGAGCGCCTCGTAGAGGTCGGCCGGCAAGGGGTGGCCATGGACGTCGAGACGCGAGTCGAGGCCCATGACGAGGATGTTGAGGTCTTGTCCGGGGGCGGCATCGGTGACCGTGGCCGACGGGTCGCCGATGCCGTCCAGTGCGTTGGAACGCACCAGGTTGCGGTTGAAGGACCACACCTGGAAGGCCACGAATCCGACGAGGACGACGAGGACGGTCAGCAAGGCGGCCAGTGCTCGGCGCAACAGGTGCCGGCGCCGCAGGTGGCTGCGTCGGGCCGCCCGGGTCGGGGCGTCGGTCGGCTCGGGTGTCGGCTCGGATGTGCTCACAGCAGGTACTCCCTCCTCGCGGCGAATCGTCTCACGGGACCCTCGGTGGGCCGGGACTTGCCTCGGACGCGGCGCCCCCGGACCCGCCCGGACGAGTTCGGACCAGCCCGGCTCGCCCGGCCGGGGTTCGACGGCCTACATCCGGTCGGTGGGTTCCAGGGTCTCCGGGTCCCCAGGGACGGCGAGCGTTCCGGAACCCACCCGGTCCTGCCACACCCAGAAGGCCCAGGCTCCGAGGGTCAGACATAGGGCGATCAGGGCGAGCAGCGTCATCGAGTGGGCGACGAGCGGGACGATGAGGCCCGCGACGAGGGCGTTGAGGAGCATGTTCGTCACGGACTGCAACGAGGACACCGTGCCGCGGTTCCTCGGGCGCCGATCGAGGAGGGCAAGGGTGAGGATCGGGAAGACCACGGCGATGCCGAAGGCGGTGAGCGACTGCCCGACGATGGCAGAGAACAGTCGGGGCCCCCCGAACCCGGCGAGCAGGGCGAGGTGGGCCAGCCCGCCGACCGTGGCGACGGCGAAGCCGAGGGTGAGGAAGCGCCCGGCGCTGATCCGGCCGGCGAGCCGGCCGGTGAGGTAGGACCCGAAGACCATGGCCAGCACCGAGGGAACGAACAGCGCCCCGAAGTCGCCCGGGCCCAACCCGAGCAGGTCCATGACGATCGCCGGGGCGGCGGAGATATACGTGAACAGGGCGCCGAAGTTGAGCGCCGAGGCCGCCGCGAGGCGTCCGATGTCGGGGTCGCGGGCCGCGTCGAGGAGGGCGTGCAGGAGCGGACCGGGTCGGAACGGCGTGCGTCGGGCCGGGGGATGGGTCTCGCGGAGCATGACCGCCGTGAGCAGGACCAGCAGGAGACCGAACCCGGCGAGGAACCAGAAGATCGCCCGCCAGGAGCCGACACCGACGAGCCAGCCGCCGACGATGGGCGCGGCAGCCGGAGCCAGCCCGAAGATCATCGAGATCTGCGACATCGCCCGCTGCGCGGCCTCGCCGTCGATGACGTCGCGGACGACCGTGCGCCCGACGATCATGCCCGCGCCGACGCTCAGCCCCTGGACCACTCGTCCCGCCAGCAGCCAGCCCATCGACGGCGCCAGGGCGCACAGCACCGACGCGGCGACGAACACGAGCATCCCGGTGAGGATGACGGGCTTGCGGCCCACGGCGTCGGACACCGGCCCGTGGAACAGGCTCATCAGTCCGACGGCGAGCAGGTAGATGCTCACCGTCTGCTGCATGACGAGGGCGTCGACGCCGAATTCGCCGGCGATCGCGACGAAGGCGGGAAAGGGCGTGTCGACGGTGAACGGGCCGATCATCGTCAGGCAGGCCAGCAGGACGACCATCGACGGCCCGGCTCGGGGAGCCGTCGCGGTGGGCTGCATCCGCTCAGACTAGGACCACCCGCAGCGGTGACCAGGCGCCCGGCCGAGGCTCGGACACCCGGCCGCAGGCCCCGTGTATGCCGTGCCGGGCAGGGGGGCGAGGCACGGCATACCGGGGCCGGCCGGACGCGTCAGACGAGCTGCGCGACCGATGCCAGCCGACTGGAGGCGGCCGCCTCCAGGGCGGCGGCGTGGTGGGACATGAGGTCGGTGGTCTCGCGCCACCACTGTTGGCCCGACTCGGGCAGGGTGTAGATCGGGTCGTAGTAGGCGTGCACCCGCGCGAGGGCGTCGGGATCGCCGGCGTCCAGGGACGTGCGGTAGTTCTTGCGCCAGGTCGACACGCCACGCTCTGTGTCGTAGTCCTCGGCCTGGTGCACCCAACGCTTCCCCACGAGCGGCACGTCGCACACGATACGCGGAGTGGCGAAGCCGGGCAGGTAGCCCATGATGGCGTGCTGCAGGTCCTGCGCCTCGGCGAGCGAGAGCCGCCAGTGCTCGCTGAACGGGATCATGTCGCACATGTAGAAGTAGTACGGCGTGATCGCCGCGTTGTCCTGCAGGGCGAAGCACAGGTCCAGCAGCGCCCGCGGGGAGTCGTTGACACCGCGCATGAGCACGCCCTGGTTGCGGATGGTGAACAGCCCGGCCGACATCATCGTGCGGGCCGCCTCGGCGACCAGGGGGGTCACCGAGTTGGCGTGGTTGACGTGGGTGTGGATGGCCAGGTGCACGCCCCGCTGGCGGGCCAGCTCGGCGACCCGGCCGACCCCGTCGACGACGTCGGGGGCCAGCCAGTGCTGCGGCAGGGCCATCAGGGCCTTGGTCGCCAAGCGGACGTCGCGAATGCTGTCGATCTCCAGCAGCCGGGTGAGGAACGCCTCGAGGGTGCGCCACGGGAGGTTGGCGACGTCGCCGCCGGAGACGACGACGTCGCGCACCGACGGGGTGGCGCGAAGGTAGTCAAGCATCGCGGTGTGCCGGTCGACCGGCTTGGTGTCGAAGCGCAGCTTGGCCACCTGGGGGGTGGAGTTGCCGACGAGGTCCATCCGGGTGCAGTGCCCGCAGTACTGCGGGCAGGTCGCGAGCAACTCGGCGAGGACCTTCGTCGGATACCGGTGAGTGAGTCCCTCGACGGCCCACATGTCCTGCTCGTGCAGCGAGTCGCGACTGGCCCGGGGGTGGCTCGGCCAGTCGACTCGACGGTCGGAGAACACCGGGAGCATGTAGCGGCGCACCGGGTCGGCGTAGAAGGCGCGGGTGTATGCCGCCGCGCGGTCCGCACCGGACGGCATCGCCTCGTCGGTGCACGGCACCATGGTGTTGAGCATCTGCGGCGGGACGAGCATCGACATCGTCGCGCGCTCACGCTGGTCGCGTTCGAGGTCGGCGTAGAAGTCGTCGGTGAGCAGGTCGCCCATGACCTCGCGAAGTTGACGGACGTTCTTCACGCAGTGGGCGCGCTGCCACTGCACGTCGGCCCACTGGGCGGCCGTGACGGCCGCCCACCCGGGCAGTCGAGTCCAATCCGGCTCGACGAGCTCGCGCTGGCGGTAGACGTAGGGCTGCTCGATCGTCGTCACATCGGCCAGTATACGTGAAGATCTGTGGTGAAATGGATCATCAACGAAAGATTCGACGGCTGAGAGGCGAAAATGCGAAGATCTTCGCCATTCGGAATGCACCGCGTGCTGGCCCCCGTGGCCCCCGACGGGACCGCCCTGGCGCTGCCCCAGGCGGCGCAGCGCCTCGACCCCAGCCCGCAGGTGTGGCCCGACGAGGTCCGGATCGGCATCGAGACGCTCAACCTCGACGCAGCCTCCTACCGTCAGCTCGCCGAGGCCCACCGGGGTCCGGACGGGGTCGTCGACGGTGCGGGGGTGCGGGACGCCGTCCTGGCCATCGTCGCCGAGCGCGGCAAGATGCAGAACCCGGTGACCGGCTCGGGCGGCATGCTCGTCGGCACCGTCGAGCAGGTCGGCCCGGACAGTCCCCTCGGCCTGTCCGTGGGGGACCGGGTCGCGACCCTCGTCTCGCTGTCGCTCACGCCGCTGGCGATCACCGACGGCCTGGCCCGGTGGGACGGCTTGGGCGAGCAGGTGCCGGCGGCCGGGCACGCGATCCTTTTCGGTCGCAGTATCGCGGCGCGCATCCCCGAGGACCTCGACCCGCGCCTGTCGCTCATGGTCATGGACGTCTGCGGGGCCCCGGCGTTGGTGGCGCGGGTGGTCCGGGAACATCTCGACCAGGGTGACGTCGCCCCGGCCGTGCTCGTGCTCGGCGGCGCCGGCAAGTCCGGATCGCTGTCGCTGGCCGCGGCCCGCGACAGCGGCGCCGGTCGGCTCGTCGCGGTGGTGCCCACCGAGACCGAGGCGGGTCAGCTCGCCGACACCGGGCTGGCCGACCACGTCGTCGTCGCCGATGCCCGCTCGCCGATCGGGTTGCCCGAGGCGCTCGAGGCTGCCGGCGGGCCGTGCGACGTCACGGTCGTCTGCGTCGATGTCCCCGGGTGCGAACAGCCGGCCATCCTCGCCACCGCCGCCGGTGGCACGATCATCTTCTTCTCGATGGCGACCTCGTTCAGCGCCGCCGCCCTCGGTGCCGAGGGCCTGGCCGCCGACGTGCGGATGCTCGTCGGCAACGGCTACGTGCCCGGGCACGCGGCATACGCGATGGACCTCATCCGCCGCAACGACGCGGCCCGGGGGCTCTTCGAGGCGCGCCTGGCGTGACCGGCCGGCGGTGAGTCGACGGGCATACCATCGCGGTATGCCGTCCGTCCTGCTGCTCAACGGCCCCAACCTCAACCTGCTCGGCACCCGTTCGCCGCTGCTCTACGGCAGCGACACCCTCGCCGACGTCGAGGCGCAGTGCCGGCAGGTGGCCGCCGAGCTGGGGTTGGAGCTCGTGGCCCGCCAGTCCAACCACGAGGGCCAGCTCGTCGACTGGATCCAGCAGGCCGGGCCCCAGGTCGCCGCGGGGGAGTCGATCGGCCTCGTGCTCAACGCCGGGGCCTACACCCACACGTCGATCGCCCTGCGCGACGCCATCGAGGGGGCCTCCGTGCCGTGCATCGAGGTGCACGTGTCCAACGTGTACGCCCGGGAGGGCTTCCGCCAGCACTCCTATCTCTCGCCGGTATGCCGCGGGATCGTCGTGGGGTTCGGGGTGGCTGGGTACGCACTGGCGATCCGCGGGCTGCACGCCCTCACCGCCGCGACGGGGTGAGCCCGCCGCGGCGCCGTTCGAGGAGGACGTGACCGCAGCATCCTCGCTCGTAGGCACAGAGTGAGACAGATCTTGCGGTGACATTCAGTCAAGGCCGAAGATCTTGCGGTCATCGACTGATATCCTCGACAGATGCCCCGCCCCACCGCCCCCCTCGTCCACCTCGATCCGGCAACGGTCCGACGGGCCCGCAGCCTCGCTCGCCGGGCCGGCGAACCGGTCGTGCGCCTGGCCAAGAGCCACACCACGGTCTCGGTCGAGCGGGCCACCCTGCGCCTGGCCGGCCTCGCCGGCGCCGACCACGAGGGCGCGCCATGGGTCAACCACCTCGTCGACGCGGTGCGCGCCGACGTCGGGCTCGAGCACGGGGTGAGCACCCCGGTCTGGGACGCGCTGCGTCGAGACGCCGCTCCCGACCTGCTCACCCTGGCCCAGCGGGCCGCGAGCGGCTCGGTCGACTTCCGCCTGCCGCAGGGGCGTGACCTCGACGTTTCCCGCCGCGCCGCCCGCCGCTCGATCGGCGCGGGGATCCGCACCCTCGACCGGCAGCGGGCCGCGCGGGAACGGCTGATCCGCCGGCACGGCGACCCCGCGCGGACCCCGTGGATCTACCTCATCGTCGCCACCGGCGACATCGACGAGGACATCCCCCAGGCCCAGGCCGCCGCCCGCGAGGGCGCCGACGTCATCGCGGTGATCCGCTCCACCGGCCAGTCCCTGCTGGATTTCGTCCCCGAGGGCGCCACCCACGAGGGGTATGCCGGTACGTACGCCACCCAGGAGAACTTCCGGCTCATGCGGGCGGCCTTGGACCAGACCAGCCGCGAGGTCGGGCGCTACGTCCGGCTGACGAACTACGCCTCCGGGCTGTGCATGCCCGAGATCGCCACCCTCGCCGGGCTCGAACGCCTCGACATGATGCTCAACGACTCGATGTACGGGATCCTCTTCCGGGACATCAACCCGATCCGCACCTTCGTCGACCAGCGCTTCTCGAGGCAGATCCACGCCCGAGCGGGCATCGTCATCAACACCGGCGAGGACAACTACCTCACCACCGCCGACGCCGTCGACGCCGCCCACACCGTGACGGTGAGCCAACTGCTCAACGAGTACTTCGCCACCGAGGCGGGCCTGGCCGACTGGCAGCTCGGACTCGGCCACGCGTTCGAGATCGACCCGGCCATCCCGGACAGCTTCCGGCTCGAACTGGCCCACGCCCTGCTGGCCCGCACCCTCTTCCCGGACGCGCCGCTGAAGTGGATGCCGCCGACGAAGCACATGACCGGCGACGTCTTCCGTGGGTACCTGCTCGACGGGTTCTTCAACCTCGCCGGCGCGCTGACCGGCCAGGGGATCCTGCTCGTCGGGATGATGACCGAGGCCGTCGTCACCCCGTTCCTGTCCGACCGGGACCTCGCCCTGCAGAACGTCCGGTACGTGCTCGACGCCGCCGGGGGATTGACCGAGGACTTCCACCCGCCGCGCGACGGATTCGTCCAGACCCGGGCCCGCCAGGTCCTCGCCGAGGCCGTGCACCTGCTCGAGCGGATCGTCGACGACGCGCCCGCGGACGGGGCCTCCGCGGCATACCCGCAGCCGTTGCTCGCCGCGATCGCGGACGGGACGTTCGGACTGACCAAGCGGCCGCCCGAGGGCGGCAAGGGTCTGGACGGGGTCGTCGCCCGGGCGCCAGGCTACGACAACCCGGCGATGACACTGCTCGAGGAAGGCACCGATCGATGACCAACCGCACCCACCTGCGCGAAGCCCCGCGCAAGGTCACGCCGCAGATCGTGCGCCCGTACGGCGACACGACCGGGGACGGGATGATCCAGGTGTCCTTCACCCTGCCGCTGCCGCACGACAAGCGCGCCGAGGGGGCCGCCCTGCAACTCGCCCGGAAGATGGGCATGGACCCGGCGCTCGTCGTGCACGCCAAGCCGATCGGGCCGGACTACACCTTCTTCGTCGTCTACGGCTCGTCCAACCACCTCGTCGACCTCGCTCACGTCACGGTGGTCGAGCGCGAGTTCGACCTGCTCACCTCCAAGGAGGCCGACCTGGCGATCCGCACGACGCTGCGTCGGCCGCTCGTCGTCGTCGGCGCGTGCATCGGCACGGACGCGCACACCGTGGGGATCGACGCGATCCTCAACATCAAGGGGTTCGCCGGTGAGAAGGGGCTGGAGTACTACGGCGAGTTCGAGGTCCACAACCTTGGCGCCCAGGTGCTCGTGCCCGACCTCGTGGCCCGGGCCCGGGCGCTGCGCGCCGACGCCGTCCTCGTCAGCCAGGTGGTCACCCAGAAGGACGCGCACATCCACAACATCACCCAGATGGCGGCGGCCTTCCGCGAGGCGTATCCGGCGGGCAAGGTGCCGCTGCTCGTCGTGGGGGGACCGCGCTTCGAGGACGACGCCGCGGCGCGCCTCGGCGTGGACCGGGTGTTCGGGCGCGGGACGACCCCGGCCGAGGTGGCCAGCTACCTCGTCCACGCGTTGGTGACCGCGCGGCAGACCGCGCGGCAGACCGCGCGGCAGACCGCCGCCGACTCGGGGCGGGCGGCGTCATGACCGCCGAGGTGGGGCGCACCGTCGTGCACCGCCGGTACGTCCCGTACAACCACGCCCATTACGCGGGCAACCTCGTCGACGGGGCGTACTCGATGGCCGCGTTCGGCGACATCGCCACCGAGCTGTGCATCCTCACCGACGGCGACGAGGGGCTGTTCGCCTCCTACTCCGACGTGCAGTTCCTCGCCCCGGTCCGGGCGGGGGACGTCGTGGAGATCACCGCCACCGTGCTGCGCGTAGGCCGGCGCAGCCGGCAGGTGCGTTTCGAGCTCAGCGTCCTCTGCCGTGGCACGCCCGAACGGGGCGAGTCTGCGGCGGTCGTGCTCGACCCCTCGATCCTGGCGACCACCGCGGTGGGTACCGTCGTCGTGCCCTGAGGCCGGCAGGCCCAGCACCGGCACAGCCGGGCAGGCGACGGCAGGCACCGGACTCGGCGTGTCCGTCTGGGACACGCCGTAAGTTGTCCATGGGTTGGCAAAAGTCGATCACTCAGTCCATTCCGACACGCCGCGTTGACCTGCACAAACGCGTGTTTTCCCAGGTGAACGGCGGGTTGACAGGGGGCGTCGGTCGAGTAGGTTTTCGGATGAAGTTCGTCGGGGTGGCCTGATCGGTCGCACCGCGGATGTGACACCAGGGGAGTCACCCGGGCCAGGGCTAGCGCTCACTCGGGATCGGCCAGGCTTTTCCCTGTGCGGCACGTCTGGCGGGGTGGTTCGGTACGGCGGCGAACGGCAACGAGGCCCGAGACGCTCAGTAGACAACAGCCGCGGGAGCCGGCAGCCGGCCGGCCCGGGCTGGTCCCAACGGCGACTCGGGCCCCGTTGTCTTCCCGACCGGATCCACGACACCTGCCGTCCGGATACACGGCTCGTGCCGGTCCACGCGGGGGCCGACTCCCTCGTGCCACATCCCCGTGCTCTACCGTGGCCGGGTGCTGCGCCGCTCCGCCCTCGCCCTGGCCAGCGGGGCCGTCCTGGTGTTGGCGTTTCCCGCTTGCGGCCTGTGGTGGTTGGCCCCGGTCGCGGTCGCCGGCTTCGCGTTGGCGACGACCGGCGTGCGCGTGCGTGACGGGGCGTGGCTCGGCCTGCTCACCGGATTGGCGTTCTTCGCCCCGACCCTGTCCTGGGCGGGCACCGACTTCCTCGGTGTCGTGCCGTGGCTCGGCCTCGCGGCCTTGCAGGCCCTGTTCATCTCCGCCCTGGGGGCGGTCGGCGCGGGGGTGCAAGGTTCGGGGGTGAGCCCGTTGGCCGTCGCCCTCTCGTGGGTCGGTTCCGAGGCGCTGCGCGACCGGATCCCCTACGGAGGGTTCCCGTGGGTGCGGCTGGCATTCAGTCAGGCCGACGCCCCGTCCGGGCGCCTCGCTGCCCTGGGCGGCGCGCCGATGGTGACGTTCGCGGTCGCGCTCACCGGTGGGCTGCTCGCCATGGGCATCAGGTATGCCGCCGAGCCAGGACCCTCGTCGGGGCGCGCCGGCCACGCGTCCCGCAAGCCGAACCACAGACCAGGCCCGGGGCAGGCCCGCGGGGGGCGCTCTGCCGTGGCCGGGTTCGCGCTCGCCGGGTGCCTCGTCGTGATCGGCTGGGCTGTCCCCGTGCCGACCGAAGGCCCGACGGCTCGAGTTATGGCCGTGCAGGGGAACGTCCCGCGTCCCGGGCTGGACTTCAACGCCGAACGCCGCCAAGTCCTCGACAACCACGTCGAGGCGACGCTCGCCGGGCTCGCGGCCGCCCGGGCGGCCGGCGAGCCGGACCCCGAGCTCGTCGTCTGGCCGGAGAACGCCTCGGACATCGACCCGACGCGCAACGCCGACGCCGAGGCCCAGATCAGGCGCGCCACCGACGTCGCCGGGGTGCCCCTGGTGATCGGGGGACTGCTCGACGAACCGGCCCCGCTGGTTTCCAACGTGAGCTTGATGTACCGCCCCGGGGTGGGCCTGGTCCAGACCTACGTCAAGCAGCATCCCGTGCCGTTCGCCGAGTACATCCCGGACCGGGCGTTCTTCCGCCGCTTCTCCGCGAGCGTGGATCTGGTGCGTAACGAGCTGGCCGCCGGCCCGGGGCCCGGGGTCTTCCACGTGGACCGAGGCTCGGGCTCCCCGCCCCTTGAGGCCGGGGCGACGATCTGCTTCGAGGTGGCCTACGACGAGCTCGTGCGTGGCACCGTCCGGGCCGGGGCGAACCTGCTGCTCGTGCAGACGAACAACGCGACGTTCGGCTACTCCCACGAGTCGCAACAGCAGCTGGCGATCTCCCGGATCCGGGCCATCGAACATGGCCGCGCCGTCGTGCACGTGTCGACCGTGGGGGTCAGTGCCCTGGTGTGGCCGGACGGAACCGTGCGCCAACCGACGGCGTTGTATACCGCGGCGACACTGCGCGGCGACCTACCGCTGCGCACCGCCACGACGCTGGCGACCAGGCTCGGGCCGTGGCCGGAATATGTGGCCGGGGTCGCGCTGCTGCTCATGGTGGCGCGGGCGCTGGTCCGCCGCCGAACCGAAAGGACGCCGTCATCCCCATGACCGCCACCCCGACCCGCGGGCCGCTTCGTCGGGTCGTCGTGCTCATCCCGACCTACAACGAACGCGACAACCTCCCGCTCATCGTCGCCAGGGTGCGCTCCGCCGTACCCGAGGTCGACATTCTCGTCCTCGAGGACAACTCACCCGACGGCACCGGCGAGGTCGCCGACGACCTCGCCGCTGCCGACCCGCAGGTCCACGTCCTGCACCGGGCCGGCAAGCAGGGCCTCGGCGCGGCATACCTCGCGGGGTTCGCGTGGGCCATCGAGCGTGGCTACGACGGCGCCGTCGAGATGGACGCGGACGGCTCCCACCAGCCTGAACAGTTGCCCGCCCTGCTCGCCGCCGCGCAGCACGCCGACCTCGTCATCGGCTCGCGCTGGGTGCGCGGCGGATCGGTGGTCAACTGGCCGAGGCACCGCAAGGCGATCTCCGTCGTCGGCAACACCTACACCCGACTGCTGCTCGGGATGCCGGTGCGCGACGCGACGGCCGGCTACCGGGTCTATCGCACGAGCGCCCTCGCGGCGATGGACCTGCACGCCGTGCCCTCGCAGGGGTACGGGTTCCAGGTCGACATGACGTGGGCGTTGCTGCGAGCCGGGCTGCGGGCCGTCGAGGTGCCGATCGAGTTCATCGAGCGCGAGATCGGCGAGTCGAAGATGAGCCAGGCGATCGTCGTCGAAGCCCTGCTCAACGTCACCCGCGAGGGGCTGGCCTACCGGGCCCGCCAGCTTGGGGCGGGGGCTCGCCGGATGCGTACCCGTCGGTTGGAGGGGCGATGGCACCACGTGTAGCCCCGGCCCAGTCGTCGCGCCGACGCCGGTGGCCCTGGCTGGTGGCCCTGCTCGTGCTCGTCGTGCCGCTGGCCGAGATCGCGGTGATCGTCGCGGTCGGCAATCTCATCGGCGGGTGGCCGACGGTCGCCTTGCTGTTCGCCGAGTCGGCGCTGGGGGCCTGGTTGGTCAAGCGCGAGGGAGTCGCGGCGTGGAACGCCCTGCAGGGCGCCTTGAGTTCCGGGCGGATGCCCTCGCGTCGAACTTGCCGACGCGGCCCTCGTGCTCGTCGGCGGGACACTGCTGCTTACCCCTGGGTTCATCACCGACGTGATCGGCATGCTCGTCATCCTTCCGCTGACCAGGCCGGTGGCCCGGGCAGTGCTCGAAGCGGCGATCTCCCGCGCTGTGCTCTCCGGTGGCGGCGGTATGCCGCGCACGACGTGGCGCGCTGGTGGGCCGGACGGCTCCGCTGCGGGCGGTGCGGTTGTCGAGGGCGAGATCGTCTCCGACGGCGAGTCTGCCGGCCGCTGAGCCTTCTGCGCCGCTGCGCGTCGCTGCGCGTCGCAGGCACGCAGGTGGGGCACGTGGGCCGACGCGGCATCGGCAGCCGAGCGGCCCGCCCCCTCACGGGTGACGGGCCGGCATACCGTGTCCTCGACGGTCAGGCGCTGCGCTTGGTGCCGTCCTCGCCGCGGGACTGGCGTAGCAGGGCCAGGCGCTCGGCGAGCAGTTCCTCGAGCTCGGGGATGGACCGCCGTTCCAACAGCATGTCCCAGTGCGTCCGGGCGGTTCGGGTGGCCTTGACTTGCGGTTCGGGTCCATTGAGCAGGCGGGCGGTGGCGCCGCAGCGACAGTCCCACGTCGCCGGAATATCGGCCTCGATGCTGAACGGCAGCTCCACGCGGTGGCCTTGTGGGCACACGTAGACGGTGATCTGTCGCTCGCTGGGCACGACGTTCGCTTCGGACTCCATGCTGAACGAGCCGAGCCGCGATCCGCGTAGCGATCGATCGGCCATGTGCACCTCCTGACAGGCGTGGCCGGGGGAGGACGGGTGAGTCCCCCGACCCACGCTTCTCAGACGGCTGAACGCTCTGTTTCGTTGCATTGTTCCCCGGTTATTCTGCCCAGCAGAACAGGTACTTCTGCTTTCGGCCGGATCACAGGACTCGCGGCAGATCGTTGCCCGCAGCGAGGATGCCCTCGCGCATCCGCACGCGGGAGAGCAACAGCCCCCCGAGGACGAAGAAGAGGACGAGGGCGACCAGGGCCCACCGGTAGGAGTGGGTGACCTGGTGGACGAGCCCGAAGATCAGCGTGCCGAACCAGCTGGTCCCCCGTTCCATGGCCTGGTACAGGCTGAAGAACTCCGCCTCTCGGCCCCGCGGGATGAGTTGGCTGTACAGCGACCGGGACAGCGCCTGCGAACCGCCGAGGACGAGCCCGATGGCCACCGCGAGGGCAAGGAAGGGCATGAGTTGACCCGCGGGCACCACGTAGGCGGCCAGGACGATGAGCGTCCACACTCCGAGGCTGCTCAACACGGTGCGCCACGCGCCGACCCGCGCGGCGACCCTCCCGAACAGCAACGCCCCCCCGAAAGCGACGAACTGGACGAGCAGGAACACCCCGAGCACGGTCGTCTCCGCGAAGCCCAGCTCCTTGATGCCGTAGAGACTCGAGTTGCCGATGACGGTCTGGATGCCGTCGTTGAAGAAGAGATAGGCGAGCAGGAACATCAGCGTCTGGGGGTAGCGGCGCAACTCGCGCATCGTCGCAGCGAGCTGGCCCAAGCTCCCCCCGACGACTCCCTGCGAGCGGTCGGAGAGGGCGGTGTTTCCGTGGACCGAGCGCAGGCCGAGAACGGGGATGAGGGTGAACGCTCCCCACCAGAGGCCGGCGGAGAGCAGGGAAATCCGGGTCGTCATGCCCCGGTCCAGCCCCAATCGCTCGTGGGCCATGTCGAGCCCGAAGTTCAGGGCGAGCAACAGCCCGCCACCGAGGTACCCGAACGCCCACCCCTTGGCCGAGACCCGGTCGCGGTCGTCCGGCCCGGCGATCCGCACGAGCAGGGAGTCGTAGATGACCAGCGAGGACCCGAGGCACAGGTTCGCGACGATGAGCAGGCCGACCCCCAAGGCCCAGTTCGTCCCGGTGACGAAGAACATCGCAGACGCGGCGAGGGCCCCTACCCAAGCGAACCCGGCGAGCAGCCGAGTGGGGGACGGGCTGCGGTCGGCGATCGCGCCGACGAAGATGAGCACGACGGCCGAGATGATCGTCGAGACGGTGATCGTGTATGCCGCGAGGGAGCCGGGATCGACGGGGACCCCGAGCACGGACAGGGTCTGGGTGCACTTCTCGCCGTCCGGCAGACCCGGGCAGGCCGCCGCGGTCGCGACGCTGGTCAGATACGGCGAGAACAGCACCGTGGCCGTCGTCGTGACGTACGCGGAGTTCGCCCAGTCGTACCAATTCCAGGCCTTCTGCTCCCGGGTCTGCACCCCGGTCGGCGGGTACTCGACCGGTGGCCGACTTTCCTGGCTCGTCATGGCGGCAGCCTGGCACAGTCGTCACCGTCCGCGGGCGCCAGCCGGCCAGACTCGCCGAGCACCCTCGACGGTCCGCTCGCCGTGTCGTGCGGCGCTCCGGCAGTTGGCGCTGCAGCGCCGACGAGACGGCATACCGGGCCTGCGGCAAGGGTGCGCGATGACACCTGCCTGGCCTACCCCTGACACTCCACCTGCCTGCTACGCATCATCGCCGCGACGTTCCGGCGGGGTGAGGGTCGCCGCCGCTTCGAGGATCAGCCACGCCTGCAGCTGGGTGGACAACTCGACGGGGGCGCCCAGGGGTTGGGTCACCTCGGCTGGCCGGGCGGGTTCGGGGGAGAAGACGAGCATGCCCTCGCCGGCAGCGCGGGAGCGGCGCCGACGAGGCGGCTCGTCACGGTGGCCGGCCCACAGAGCGTCGGCGGTGGCCTGCACGAGGGTGGCGGCTCGTTCCCGAGCCTCTGGCGCGAGGCCGTGGTGGACTGCCGCGAGGGCGAGGTAGCGCACCGCGATCCCGGTGAACAGCCCACCGTCGCCGTCGCCGTGGCCACGGAGCACGTCGGGCTGGGATGACTCGGTGAGCCCGGCACCGATCGCCTCGACGAGGGCACCAGCGCGGCGCAGGCTCAGCGGGTCGCCGAGTTCGACGAGCGCGCCGAGCACGGTCCCTTGGTTGTACGTGTAGAGGTCGCGCACCGTCGTGAGGGCCCCGTCGGGACCGACCCGGATGCCGTCGAGGAACAGTCCCGAGTCGCCGTCGTGAAGCCGCTCGTAAAGCCAATCGACCACGCGGGCGGCCCGAAGCGGCGAGCCGCTCCGAGCCCAGAAGATCGCCGCCGGGGCGCTGGCCGGGACGTTCTTGAAGTCATGGCTGTCGTTCCAGTACAACCCCCCGCCGAGGTCCTCGGTCAGCCCGGACCGGATCCGCGGGACGAGCGCCCGGACCGCTGCCCCGGCGATCGGCACCGGGGCCGAGCCGAGCTGCCCGAACCGGTATGCCGCGAGCAGCAGCCAGGCCATGTCGTCGTAGTAATGGTTGGGAAAGCGCAGCACGTTGCGCAGCCGGATCGAACGCAGAAGCCGCCGCGCGAGCAGCTCGGCCACTTCGGCGCGCCGGGCCGACCCGGCCGCGCGTTCCCGCAGCACTTCGTCGACGAGCGCATCGAGGTAGTGCGCCTGCCACCAGTAGTGCCAGGGTCCGCGGATCGCCCGGCCCACCGGGTAGTCGACCCGGGCGAGGTGGGTCGTCGGCACACCGAGCAGCCGCCGCCCGAACAGGGCCCGCACCGAGTCGGCCGCGGCCCGAGCCCGCCCGTGCGCGTCGGTCGTTGTTTCGTCGCCCATGGAGGAATTGTCGCGCGACGACGGGGCGGCCGCCCGGGGCCGATGTGCCGTCGATGAGCTCAGTCGGCGAAAGAGGCGATCCGCCGCGCGGTGACCTCCATCTGGGCGCGCAGGGAGGCAACTCGTTCGAGCGGCAGGCGCGATTCCACGGCCGAGATGCTCACGGCGACGTACGGCGGGCCCGAGCGTGGGGGCACCGGGATGGCCACCCCGGCGATGGTCGGCACATAGAAGTTGGCCCCGTAGACGTAGCCCTCGGTCCGGGCTTGGTGAAGGGCGCCCTTGAGCTGGGCGAGGTGCACCTCGGGGTCCTGGGCGCCCCACATGTCGTTGCGGTCCCGTTCCCAGCGGGACAGTTCCCGCGCCTCGGCCTTGGCCCCCATCGCGGCGAGCAGGACGATCCCCGAGTAGGTATTGAGGAAGGGGACCGTCTCGCCGACGTTCGCGGCATACGTGCGGATGGGGAATCGCCCGTCGGTGCGCACGATGTAGTGGACGCCGTTGAAGTGGCGGATCGACACGTACACCGTGTCGCCGCTCTGGTCTGACAGCGCTTGGGCGGCCTGGTGGATCCCCCGGATCGAGCGGATCGGGTTCGGGGCGCTCATCCCGAGCGAGAACAGCGCGCTGCCCAGGGCGTAGCGGCGCTGCTCGACCTGGCGGACGTATCCGACCGACATGAGGTCCTGCAACAGTCGGTGGGCCGTGGGTCGGGGGATGCTCGCCTCGCGGGCGAGGTCCACGAGGCGAACGCCGTCCGAGCCCTGACGGGCCAGGACGGCGAAGATCCGCGACACCCGGTCGATGACCTGGGTTCGCGAATCGGTGTCGTCCACGGAGACTGCGGCGCTGCGCGGCATAGGCGGACTTCCTCCGTGCGGGCGTGGTGACGGCGCACCCAGTTCAGTCCATCATACGGACTCGATGGTGCGCGGACGTATCTCCCTGGGGAAATTGCTTCTTCCCGAGGGTTCGGGCGCTCGGAGTCTGGAGGAGACTGACCCTACGATGTGGCCGCGGACGGACTCCGACGGCGACGTCCGGCATACGG
This sequence comes from Dermatophilaceae bacterium, assembly GCA_037045045.1. Lineage (GTDB taxonomy): Bacteria > Actinomycetota > Actinomycetes > Actinomycetales > Dermatophilaceae > Phosphoribacter. The sequence continues at coordinate 143,990 of JBAOHL010000005.1, read as the reverse complement.
ACTCGATGGGTAGTCGCGGGAGGTCAGCATGACCAACACGGACGTGAAGATCGTCGGGGGCAGCGGCGCGCCGGTCACGCCGGTGGTGATCAAATGAGCGACACGCTCGACCTCACCGCGCTGCGGGATTATCTGCAGGGCCGCACCCCCGGTATCGGCCCAGACCTCGCGGCCACGCGCCTGACCGGCGGACAGTCCAACCCGTCGTGGCTGCTGCGTTCGGGGGAGCGGGCCTGGGTGTTGCGGGCCAAGCCGGGCCCGGCCGCCACGCTGCTGCCCTCGGCGCACGCCATCGAGCGCGAGTATGCCGTGTTGTCTGCGCTGCAAGGCACCGACGTCCCCGTGCCCGGCGTCTATGCCCTCTGCGAGGACGAGTCGGTGATCGGGGCGGCCTTCTACGTCATGGACTTCGCCGACGGGCGCATCTTCCGCGACGCCTCGGTGCCCGAGGTCGACCTCGGCCAACGGACCGCCGTGTTCGACGAGGCCAACCGGGTCATCGCCGCCCTGCACTGCGTCGACGTCGACGCGGTGGGCCTCGGGCAGTACGGCCGGCGGGACGGGTTCTTCGACCGGCTGATCTCGAGGTGGACCAGGCAGTACCGCGCGAGCCAGACCCAGGACCTGCCGGCCATGGAGCGGCTCATCGAGTGGCTGCCTCAGCACGTGCCTGCGGCGGCCGCCGCCGCTCCGGTGACCCTCACCCATGGCGACTTCCGCCTCGAGAACCTCGTGTACCACCCGACCGAGCCGCGGGTCATCGCGGTGCTCGACTGGGAGTTGTCGACACTGGGCAGCCCGCTGTCCGACCTGGCGTACACGTGCATGTCCTGGCACGTGCCGGCGGGGGTGATCCGAGGCTTCGCCGACAAGGACTATGCCGCGCTCGGCATTCCTAGCGAGGCGGCATACGTGCGGCGGTACTGCGCGCGGACCGGTCGCGACGACGCCGACCAGGTCCTCGCCGACTGGCCGTTCTACCTCGCCTGCAACTTCTTCCGGCTGGCTGCGATCCTCCAAGGCATCGCCAAGCGTGTCCTCGACGGGATCGCCGCCAGCCCCATCGCCGTCGAGACCTCGCAGATGGCCGGCCCCGCGGCCGACATCGGCTGGCACATCGCCACATCGACCCGCACCTGACCCCCGCCCCAGCAAGGAGACGCCGTGAACCCGTTCGACCTGGCCCCCAAGACGCTCGAGTTGCGTGAACGGCTCCTCGCGTTCATGGACGAGCACATCTACCCCAACGAGGAGCAGGTGGCGGCCGAGGCCGCAGCCCAGACCTTCGAGAGCGAGGCGGGCTGGAGCCACTGCGACACCATCGAGCGGCTCAAGGGGGTCGCCCGCGAGCAGGGCCTGTGGAACCTCTTCCTCCCGCACTCCGAGCGGGCGCCCGAGGGCCTGACGAACTACGAGTACGCGCCGCTGGCCGAGATCATGGGCCGGGTCTACTGGGCCAGCGAGGTGTTCAACTGCTCGGCGCCGGACACCGGCAACATGGAGACGATCGAGCGGTACGGCACCGAGGAGCACAAGGACCGCTGGCTGGAACCGTTGCTGCGCGGGGAGATCCGCTCGGCGTTCCTCATGACCGAGCCGGCGGTGGCCTCCTCCGACGCGACGAACATCGAGTGCGACATCCGCCGCGAGGGCGACGAGTACGTCATCAACGGGCGCAAGTGGTGGTCCACCGGCGCGGGCACGAGCCACTGCAAGGTCTACGTCGTCATGGGCAAGACCGACCCGACCGCCGACCGGCACCACCAGCAGTCGATGGTCCTCGTGCCGGCCGACGCCCCCGGGGCCACGCTGGTCCGCTCGTTGCGGGTCTTCGGGTACAACCACTCGCCGTTCGGGCACATGGAGGTCGACCTCAAGGACGTGCGCGTCCCGGTGTCGAACATCCTGCTGGGGGAGGGGCGTGGCTTCGAGATCGCCCAGGGCCGGCTCGGCCCGGGCCGCATCCACCACAGCATGCGGTCCATCGGAGCGGCCGAGCGCGCCCTGGAGCTCATGTGCGCGCGGCTGTCGGCCCGCGAGGCGTTCGGGCACAAGCTCGTCGAGGAGGGGGTCTGGGTCGAGCGGATCGCCGAGTCGCGCATGCTCATCGACCAGGCCCGGCTGCTCACCCTCAAGGCCGCGTGGATGATGGACACGGTGGGCAACAAGGTCGCCCAGTCCGAGATCGCGATGATCAAGGTCGTCGCCCCGAACATGGCCTGCAAGGTCATCGACTGGGCGATCCAGGCCCACGGCGGCGCGGGCGTCACCCCGGACACGCCGCTGGCCTTCTCGTTTGCCGACCAGCGGACCCTGCGGATCGCCGACGGGCCCGACGAGGTCCACCGGCGCCAGATCGCCCGGCTGGAACTGCGGCGGCTGGGCTTGGCCGCGCGCCGTCCCGTCGTCGGCTGACCGAAGGAGGGCACCCGTGACCCAGCCACCCACCGCGCCCCGGGTCTTCCCGGCGGCGACGCCGCCGCCCGGCCCGCACGACGCGTTCTACCCCGCCGACTGCCCTCGGGACATCCCCGTGCCCGACGAGTCGGTGTGGCGCGCGCTCGAGCGCAATGCCGCCGAACGGCCCGACGAGCGCGGCCTGGTGTTCTTCGGCCGGGTGTGGACGTGGCGGCAGGTGTACGACGAGGCACAGGCGCTGGCCGGCGCCCTGGCGGGGCTGGGTCTCGGGCGCGGCGATCGGCTGCTGCTGTTCATGCAGAACTGCCCGCAGTTCGTCGTCGCGTTCTATGCCGCGATGCGCCTGGATGCCGTTGTCGTGCCAGCCAATCCGATGTACCACGGCCCCGAGGTGGCGCACTACATCGGCGACAGCGGCGCCCGGATCGGGGTGGCCAGCGCGGACATCGCCGGCGAACTCGTCGAGGGCTCGCAGTTGGCTGAGCAGGGCGGCCTGGAGCACGTCGTCGTCTTCGACCTGGTGGACGGTATGCCGCCGGACGTCGACTCGGTCTCGGCGACCTGGCCGGCCGCATGGCGGGAGTGGTTGCTGCCCCGGGCGCCCCGTCCCGACGCCTCGACCCTGCAGGTGCACGAATGGCGCGAACTCGTCGCGAGCGCCCCGGTGCCCGCGACGGCTGTAACCAATCTCGGCGAGGACCTCGCGCTCATCGGGTACACCAGCGGCACGACGGGACTGGCCAAGGGCTGCATGCAGCGGCATCGCTCGCTCGTGCACCAGCAAATCTGCGCGGGGTACTGGACCGACATGCACGCCCACGACGTCGCGCTCGTCGTCGTGCCGATGTTCCACATCACCGGCCTCGTCATGGGGATGCTCGGTGCCGTGGCCAACGCCTCGACCGTGGTCATCCTGCCGCGATGGGACCGGGGGGTGGCCGCGGCGATCATCGCCGACGCGGGGGTCACGCACTGGCCCAACATCCCGACGATGGTCATCGACCTGCTCAACTCGCCGGAGCTGGACTCTTATGACCTGTCCAGCCTGCGCTACGTCGGCGGCGGGGGAGTGGCGATGCCCGAGGCCATCGCGACGAAGCTGGGCGAGCAGTTCGGGCTGGAGTACCTCGAGGGGTACGGCCTCACCGAGTCCACCGCGGCCGCCATCCAGAACCCCCGTGGCGGACCGCGGCGCGGGCACCTCGGCGTGCCGTTCATGGGCGTCGAGGCGCGGGTCATCGACCCGGCCACCCGGGCCGAGATGCCGATCGGCGAGGTCGGCGAGATCGTCCTCGCCGGCCCGCAAGTCACCACCGGGTACTGGAACCTGCCGACCGCGACCGAGGAGGCGTTCGTCGCGCTCGACGGGGGGACCTTCTTCCGCACCGGCGACCTCGGGTCGGTCAACGCCGACGGGTACTTCACCCTCGCCGACCGGCTCAAGCGGATGATCAACGCGAGCGGATTCAAGGTGTGGCCCGCCGAGGTCGAGAACCTCCTCTACGGCCACCCGGCGGTCCAGGAGGCCTGCGTCATCCGCACCCGCGACCCCTACCGGGGCGAGACCGTCAAGGCGATGGTCGTCCTCAAGCCGGACTACCGTGGTGCGGTGACGCCGGAGGAGATCATCGAGTGGGCGAAGGATCACATGTCGGCCTTCAAGTACCCGCGCCAGGTCGAGTTCGTCGAGACCCTGCCGCACAGTGCCGCCGGCAAGCTCATGTGGCGCCTCGTCCAGGACGAACAGGACGCCAAGGACGCCGGGGCCGAGCAGGCCTGAGCGGGCAGGCGAGGGTCGTGCGCGGGCGGCGGGAGTCGATGCTCTGGGGCTCGATCCTGCCTGCCGAGGACCCGCGCGCGCTGGCCGACTTCTACGCCCGCCTGCTCGGATGGGTCATCGCGTCGGACGAGCCCGGCTGGGTGCGCCTGCAACCGCCCGGCGGCGGCACGGCATACCTGGGCTTCCAGCGTGCCGACGGACCGGCGGCGCCACCATGGCCGCCACCGGCCGGGCAGACCGCGCAGGTCATGCAGTTCGACCTCGCCGGCGCAGACCAGGGCGAGGCCATCGAGTATGCCGTGTCGCTCGGCGCCCGGGTGGCCGAGGAGCAACCGGAACCGAACGTCACCATCCTGCTCGATCCGGCCGGTCACCCGTTCGCCTTCACGTCCTCCGGCGGTTGACCCCAGGGGCACGAATCGGCCTGGTGCCCAACGGAGTCGGCGCGTTGGCCGCCGCGGGTCAGGCTCCGGCGGCTCGGCGAGCCCTGGTGCGGATCGGGGTCGGCTGCGGGTGGGCGGCCGCGGGGTGCGCGAGCAGTTCCTCGGCGGTCAACAGGTCGGCGAGCGAGCGTTCGAGCAGCGTCGGGAACGAGCCGAGATCCGGCACGACGTCCGGACAGGCGGCGATGCCGAGGTTGAGCCGGTCCTTGTAGCTCTGCATGACGATCATCGTCGCCACGCCCGGCATGAGGAAGGGCACCGGCCAGTAGCCGAGCATCTCGGCGCCGCCGAAGTGCTGGGTGACCGTCGAGCCCTTGATGTTGGAGATCGCGCAGTTGAACGGCAGCCCGGGGGAGCCGTCGGGCAGCCGGGCGATCAACTGCATCCCGACCGCGAGCGGCTGGCCGGGGACCAGGTCCATCATCTCGCGGGTGAGGTGACCCGGTCCGTTCTGCCAGTTCTCTTTGGCCTTCGTGGCGTGGTGGTGGGCGTAGTGCAGCCGCTCCACCGGGTCGGCGAGATGGGTGGGGATGGGGATGAACAGCGCGTAGACGTGATTGGCCCACGGCTCCTTCTCGTCGCCCTGGCGGAACGACACGGGGGAGGAGGAGATGAGCGGGCGGTCGGGCACGCCGCCGTGCTCGGCGAGATAGGCCCGGTAGGCCCCTGCGGTGACCGCGAGGACGGCGTCGTTGATCGTCCCGCCGACGGCCTTGCCGGCCCGGCGGAAGTCGTCCAGGGGCAGGTCGGCGAACTCGAAGTGGAACTTCGAGGTGAGTTGGCGGTTGAACATCGAGCGGACCGGCATGAGGGTGGGGATGCCCGGGGCCACCGAGGTCTTCTCGGAGGTCGGCGTGTTGAGGATGTTGGCGACCTTGGCCAGGGGTCGGCCGAACTCGCCTGGCAGCGCCCGCCCGAGCGCGGCCGGCAGTGCGGCGACGCCGTCCTGGCGGACCTGGCCGACGAGCCACGCGCCGAGGTCGACGACGAGCTTGCCGGCCCGAACCGGCGTGGTCGCCGCGTCGAGCAACTGGCGGGCGACGAGCTCGGGAGCGCCGCCCAGCGGTTCGGCGACCTTCGGCGCGGGGTCGTAGACGAGCTCCTGGGTGGGCTCGTCGCAGAGGATGTCGAACACCCGGGCCTGGGCGGTGCCGTCGGCGCAGCCGTGGCTGAGCTTGAGCAGGTGGGCGAACCGGCCGCCTTCGACGCCCTCGATGACGTAGAGCATCCACATCGGATAGCGCCGGTCCAGCGGGACGGCGACCAGGCGCGACACCTCGTCGGCGAGCTGTTCGTCGGTGCCGGGGGAGGGCAACCGGACGGTGCGCACGTGGTAGTCGAGGTCGACCCGGTCGACCTCCATCCAGTAGCGCGTGCCGAGCACGGGCATCGGTTGCAGGCGCCAGCGGAACAACGGTAGGTAGTCCAGGCGGCTGGCGATCTTGGCGCGCATGTAGTCGGCCTTGCCGGCGCTCGGGTCGTCGGCGACCTCCTGCAAGATCGAGAAGGCACCCATGTTCCCCGTCGTCGTCGGGGTGTCGTAGGCGAGGAACATCTCGTCGAGTCCGGTGACCTTTTGCACGTGCGACTCCTTGGATCGGGCCGGTCGGCGGCCGCGTCGGCACCACGGACTGCGGTGCGGGGAACGGCATACCTGCCCATCGGTCGCCGTCGACGTGGCGCCCTGCGTTGCCTTCCAGGCTAGCTCGCGGACGGCGGCATCGGGGCGGCGGTGCCACGTGCGCCTTCGCACAGTGGAATCGCTACCCTTGGCGCCCGTGGGTACCCCGCTGCGCGTCCTCGTGCCGTTGCGCTGGGCGGACATGGACGCGTTCGGGCACGTCAACAACGTCCAGGTGCTGCGGCTGCTCGAGATCGCCCGCATCGAGGGTCTGGGTGAGATCCTCGGCGAGTCCGTGCTCGGCGGGATCGTCGTGGCCCGGCACGAGATCGAGTACCTCGCCCCGATGGACTATCGGCCCGCGCCGGTTGCCGTCGACCTGTGGATCACCCGGATCGGGCGCACCGGGTTCGACGTCGGGTACCAGGTCGTCGACCCGCCGGACGTGGGGGAGCGGCGGTATGCCGTGGCCGCGACGACGATGGTGCTGTTCGACCTGGCGGCGGGCCGACCGCGCCCACTGAGCGACGCGGACCGCGAGGGGCTGACCCGCCATCTCGGCGATCCGGTGGCCTTCCGGGGCCGCTGAGCGCGTCGAACGGGCGCGAGTCCCCTCGTGAGCGCGAGTGCCTTCGTAGGCCCGACTCCCTTCGCGGGGTCGTCAGGGCCCGTCGGACGTGTCATGGTGGGCACCATGACGGGCTTCCTCGGCGGCGAGTACCTGCCTGTCGGCCTGGAGATGAACTTCGTCGAGGCGCCCCTGAACGCATTGCTCGATGCGCTGGCGGCGATCGTCGGCCGGACACGGCGGCGGGTGAGCGAGCCCATGCCGGTGGCCGAGGCGGTGGCCTCGGTGCTGCCGTTCGAAGGCCGCTGGTCGCGCGAGCTCGTCTTCTCGTGCGGTGCGTGGACGGCGTACCTGAACAACGGGATGGGCGGCGGCGACATCACGGCCAGGGCTCCCGCGGCGGCGAAGCGACTGGACGTGCGGTGCGTCAGCGCCATGCACGCTCCCATGCGCCCTCCGGGGCATGCCGCGACACAGTTGTGGATCCAGTCTCCCGACGGTGTGCCGCCGCTGATGTACCAGCGCACCCTTGGCGCGACCGCGGCGGACGGTTGGTGGCAGTGGGACGACTGGGGAGACCCGCTGCCCTTCGAGGACACGACCCGGTATGCCGCGCGGCGCATCGCCGACCGGTTCGACCGATTGGCGTTGCTGACCTACCTCGGCGCGCTGGAGATCCCGATCGAGGACGAGTCGGCGTGGGGACCTGCGACGGTGGTGCAGTACCGGGCCTGGCGGATCCGCCGCCCCGCCGCCGGGGCGGTAGAGACGGCCCGGCGCACGTACTTCGGAGAGTGAGCCGGCAAAGGCCTCGTTGCGCGACTGTGCGCGGGCGGCCCACCGCCGTCCTGGTGTCGCCCGATGACCTCGATGCGGACGAGGAGACCATCGCGGTCTTGTCCGATGACGATGCGGTCCGACAGTTGGGCGCTTCCGATGTCGAACTCTCTCGGGGCGAGGGGAGTCCCTGACCGACCTGGCCGAAGCGATGCGTCGGCGCGGAAGATCCGTGTGAGGACCCCCCCGTGCGACCTTGTCATCACACCGACGGCACGCGGCCAGCTCTCTAAGAACCTCCCGGAGTCGGCCGCCTTCGCGGCATACGAGTTCATCGTGGGTCCGCTGCTCGAGAACCCCCAGCGCGTGGGGAAACACCTGCGGCCGCCGGGTCAGCGGCGGGCGAGGCGCAGGCGCCAGGCCTCGGGGCCCTCCTGGAGGTACGACACGGACACGGCGTCGCCCTCGCGCTCGGTGATCTGGGCGAGAAGCGGCAGCGGGTTGTGCGGAGCGACCAGGACCATGGCCGCGCCCGGGCGCACCTGGGCGAGGGCGCCGAGGATGGCGCCGTGCCGGATCGCGTGGGGGATGGTACGGGCGTCGAGCTCCGGGTCGGCGTGATCCTCGTGGCCGCAGGTGCAGCCGGGTTGGGTGGCTTCGGGGTGGGGCAGGTCGGCCATATCGGGGTCCTTTGGCGGGTCAGCGCTTCGGCGGGAAGGGCGGGCTGAGGACGGCGAGCAGGGTGAGCTCGGCGTCGCCGGTGTTTCCGACCCGCAGCTCCTCGTCGCCGGTGAAGTGCGCGAGGGCCCCTGGCGGGAAGGGGGTCTGCGTGCCGTCGGGGGCGGTGATGAGGCCCCGGCCGCTCACGACATAGAGGAAGAGGTCCGAGACGCCATGGGTGTGCGGTGGCAGGTCCGCTCCGGGGGCGACCCGGATGACCCGGGCGCTCGCGGTGTCGGAGGCCAGGATCTGGCCCGCGCCGTACTTGCGGTCGGCGAGTGGCTCGAACGTGGTGGTGTCGATGAGGTGCACCCTGTAGTTTTATCACACAATGAGTGTGAAAAAGAGCGGGCCACCCGCGGAGCGGCCTCTCGGCCCGGTCGCCGCGGTGCCGACGACCCTGCCGCGCAGTCGCGCCAAGGCGCTGGCCGCCGTCGCGAGCGGGGCGGGCACGGTCGCCGAGGTCGCGAACGCCGTCGGCGGCCACCCGAACATGGCTCGGCGACACCTCGACACCCTCCGCGTCGACGGGTTGGTCGAGGAGCGGCCCGGGGACAGCGGGGGTCGGGGGAGACCGAGTCGGTCGTATGCGGTGACGCCGCGCGGGCGGGCCGTCCTCGCCGGCGCGGGGGACGGACTGGCCCAGGAGTATCTCGGGCTCGCCGGGGCGTTTGCCGCTCATGTCGCGGCAACGAGCCGCAACCCGGGGGCCGACGCCCGATCGATCGGCGTTGCCTGGGGGGCGGCGCTCGCCCACGACGACGACGGCGTCCTCGGCATCTTGGCGCGCCTCGGATTCTCACCCCTGGACCGCGGCGGCGGCGAGGTCGCGCTGAGGACCTGCCCCCTCCTCGACGCGGCGAAGGCCTTCCCCGAGGTGGTCTGCCAGCTTCACCTCGGGCTCGTCCGGGGGGCGTCGGCGGCGACCGGCGGCCCGGGTGACGGTGGGTCGATCCATGCCTTGGCCGAGCCGGGTGCCTGCGTGCTCCACCTCCCGCGACCCGAGCGGGAGCACCTGACCCACCTGGCCGGGGCGAGGCGTCGGCGCGGAACGTCCGGGTGACGACACCGCCGGACGAGCTGGCCGTGGCATCGACGGCACGCCCGCAGCTCGCCCAGAGCTTCCTGGAACCACCGCGTCGCGGCATACGTGCTCAAACGTGGCCACGGCTCGAGAGGTGCTGCTGCACAGACGCTCACTAGGCTCGCCGTGCGTGGTGGACTGAGCAGACTGAGGCCCGAGCAGCGCGAGCTACTGGCGCACTGGGTGCCGGACGCGATCTTGTTCCATGCTGGTAGGCACGGGAGTTCGTGAGGCAGGAGTTGGTGCTCTCCATGACAAGAGTGGTACCGTAAGCCTGTACCACTGAGAGGAGGTCCAGCATGTCCATCACAGCGACCGAGGCCCGCAAGCAGCTGTTCCCGTTGATCGAGCAGGTCAACAACGACCGCGTCGCCGTCGAGATCACATCGCGCCGGGGCAACGCCGTGCTCATTTCGGCCGATGAGTTCGCCGCCCTGGAGGAGACCGCCTACCTCGTGCGGGTGCCGGCCAACGCGAAGCGGCTGCTCGAGAGCCTGCAGCAGGCACGCTCCGGGGACCGTCACGAACATGCGCTCGCCGAGTGAGGCTTGTCTTCACGACAAACGGCTGGGAAGACTACACGCACTGGCTCCAGGCGGATCGTCAGGTTCTCAAGCGGATAAACACGCTCATTGACGACGCACTCCGGGATCCAACCGAAGGCATCGGCAAACCCGAACCCCTGCGGCACATGTTTGCCGGAACGTGGTCACGCCGAATCACGGACGAGCATCGTCTCGTCTATCTCGTGGAAGGCGACGACCTCGTCATCCTGCAGGCACGCTTCCATTACAGGTGATGGCAGCGGCCTGGCAGGAGGTCGTCGCGACCACAGTCGCCGACGTTCCCGCATCTCATGGAACCGCCGTGAGTCGACTGGTAACGAGACGTGTTGGACTGGGACGAGGGCTCATCGCGACCGTTCGCGGCTCATCGAACTTGAGCGGGCATCTCGTTGGTCGTAGCTGAGGCTCGCCGGTGTTGACGAGTGCAGGCCCAGCGTATGCGGCGGCGTTGGTTGTCGGTGTTGCGGAAGCCGAAGGCGTTGCGTCCTTGGTGTTTCGCGAGCCGGTTGTAGCCCTCCGATCGAGCGTTGGTGTAGCCGGTCAGCAGACTGGCTTCGATCCCTGGCCACCACACTTCGATGGTCGCGACCAGGCGGTGGACTTCGGGGCTGTCGGTGGCAGCGGCCAAGTCCAGGAAGCGCCACAACCGGTGGGAGATGACCGACCGGTCCGGGACCGCTCGTGCCGGGGGTGGGTGCCAGGGCGAGCAATTGGCGCAGGTTCTCCTTGACCGCGTATGCGTGCAGGATTTCGATGCCCAGGTCGCCTTGGTCGATCAGGCCGTTCCACATCCGCGCGAAAGAGTCTGGGGAGAGCCGCTCGTGTGCGGTCAGTAGCCGCCGCCGGCTGGCCCACTCCGGGTCGTGCTTGCCCCCGCGGCGGCCGCGGTCGGCGCGAGTGACGCGCTGGCGCACGTCGGTGACCATCTCGTTGCCAAGGCGGACCAGGTGGAACCGGTCGGCGACCAGGACCGCGCCGGGCAGGGCGTCGGTGACGGCCTTGGCGTAGGACGCGGACAGGTCGATACACACGTGGGTGATCGCCTCCCGCCACCCCTGGGGTTGCTCCCGCAGCCAATCGGCGACGGTAGCGGCGGTACGCCCATCGACGTGCCCGAGCAGGCCGCCGGTGCCAGCGGCGTCGACGATCCCGGTCAACCACCGATCGGTGACGATCCGCCACCGGCAGGTGAGCGGGTCTTGGGCCCAGACCGGTTTGCCACGGCGGGTCTCATCGATCCCCAAGACCGCCACCAGCGGCAGCGGGGTCGCGAGTTGGGCATCGACGCGCGTGACGTACGCGGCGTGCGCCACTGGCCAGGACACTCGGTAGCGGTCCGCGGCCGCCTGCACGCACGAAGCGTCGGTCGCGATCCGTTCACCACACTCCACCCGCAGCCTCGTGGTCAGCCGCGACCGAGCCGGCACCGACGGCAAGGACTCGGTGAACGACCCCCGAGGGCAGGCTTGTTCACGGCACCGCCACCTGGTCTTGTGCCACACCAGCCGGATCGGCGCCTCACCATAAGGAACGTCCCGAGGACGCGTCGTGGCGCGTCCCTTCACCGACGTCGAAATCACTCCGCAGTCCGGACACGCCGCCGCCCCCAACTCATCGGTGACCACCGCAACGACCCGGCCACCACCCTCCTCGAGATCGACCGAGGCGACCGCTAACCCCTCGATCCCCAACAGCAGCGTCGCCGACCGCTGCCCTGCCCGCCCCCGTGCATGCGTACGCTGGACCAAGCCCGTGACCTCACCTTTCGTGACCATGAACTGCCTTGACAACAGCCATGATCACCGAGGTCACGGGCCCTCGCGTGTCACCGCGAGAGCCCGGCGTGCCCGGTCAAGTTCGTAGAGCCCCGTTCGCCCGAGTGGTCGTGTCGCTGCGGCGACACCTCGAGGCACAGAAGGTGCTCCTCACCGACGCGGCGTGGACCGATTGGCGGAACCTAGAAAGAGCGGCAATTCTAGGCTTTTCTAGTCTTGCGACGCTGCTTCCTGGCTGGAGGTCGAGTGGACCAACGAGCGTTGAGAACCCGGGGCGCCAGAATCGTCGGGCAGCTTCTCGTTGGGACGGACACCGAGGATCACTGTTGTTGGGTCAGTTCTTAGGTCTTGGTCGACCCCGGTCGCCAGTGTGATGCGCGTGCGGGCAAGCCAGACGGCTCGCAGTTCGGGGGGGTCGTTGCTCTCGGAGTCCACCTCGACCTGTCGCGCTATGGCGAACCCCAAGGTCGTGGTGATGTCGTCGAAGTTCTTCTCTTCGCCGTCCTTCATCACGACCACGATGTCCGCTGGGGTGCAGCCCAAGCATCCGGGACAGGTCATGAGGACGTCCGACACCACGACCGGCATTGCCATCGAGCCCTCCGTCGTCGTGACGTGTTGTCTCGCCACATACTCCAGCTCGCCCAGGTCCAATCGCTTCTCCCGGCGTGCCCGTGTGAGGAGCTTCCAGACTGGTAGGAGTTCCCGTATGGCTTCCACTGCGAGTCCACCATCGCGCGCTCGAAGCACCCACTTGAGCAGATCAACAACGATCCGGGGGTAGGCCCCGGCTCGAGAGCCCACGCGTATCGACTTCGGCAGGATGCCCTCCGATACGTAGAACGAGAGCTGACGTTCGCCGATGCGGTAACCGACCTGCCGGACCTCGCTTAGCAAGTCGGACTTCGTGACCAGGTCAGGTTCTGAGCCTTGGAGTTGGAGGTACTCGAGGAAGCCGTTCTCTTCAATAGCCACGCCGCCACCTTCACCGGGGTTGTTTACACCACGACTGTAGCAGTCCACGTCGGCGCCGAGTTACACCACAGGGATTATGGGCGTGGTCATGGTAGTCTTGTTGCCAGGTGGCACTCCGCCGGCAGGGGTGGCGTCAACACAACTGAATGACCCACAACGAGGTCGAGGCGGGCACCAGGGGTGCCCGCCTCGGAGTGGGCCGCACGCGACCGCTTAGACAACGCCAGCGTACGGCCTACCTCCTCGTCACTTCAACAGAGGAGGCTGATCGCCTTGCGCACCATCACGCAGTACTACGGCATCACCAGGAGCGTTCCGTTCCTGGACGTCGATGTCGACGACGACAATCGGATGTTCGTCGATCCGTTCAAGATCCGCATGGGCCTGGGCCCTGCTACCTTCGCCCGCGCCGCGAACGCCTGTACTTCGAGCTACTTCGATGAGGTCACCAGCGCGGTGGTCTCGGGGCACCCGGGCCACCGCGCGCGTGGGCTGGATCTTCTCCAGCACTTCGAGGAGCCTCGGGAGACCAGGCTGGGCATGTCCAAGCAGGGCTTCGACGGTCATGGCGGTGCCGAAGGGGTCGGGCAGGACATCTGGGACACTCTCGACGGTGATGCTTCGGCGCTCGTCAGGGTCGGCGTCCTGCATCAGATCGAGGACATCCCCTTGTTTGTCCCGGGCATCGACAAGGACATCACGAGCGACCTCACGACGCGCATCATCTTCGAGCCGCTCGCGGAGTACACGCAGGACTGCATCACGCACTTCCCCGAACTCGCGGGCCGGACCGGGATCCAGACGTTCACCCGTCAGGTGTGGGACCCGGCGTCTCGGAGTTGGGCACAGAAGGCATTGGACCTGCCCACGGTGGACGGCAGCCCGCTGCTGCTGATCCCCGACGAGTGGTGCACCCGCAACCTGCTGCTCAACGCCACCCGTCTTTACGAGACCGAACTGCTGTCGTATGTCCAGATGGAGCGCGCCGTCCGCACTGACAAGGGCAAGCTCCTCAAGACGCCCAAGGACCGGCTGCAGCAGGACCCTCAGCTCCAGCGGGGCTACGAGACAATCATCCGCATCGTTGAGGACGCCCATGGCAAGGGCACCAACATCGTGGCCAACTTCAAGCGTTGGGCGCAGCAGCGGTACTACGAGAGGTACGACGAGACCTCCTGACGTGGATGGGTGCGGGTGGGCCCCCGACGCTCGGCAGCCCGCCCGCACTCTGCTATCCGTGAATCGCGCTGATGTAGCGGGCGTACTCGGCTCCTGACTTGGCGGCATGTGCCTCTATAGTCTTGGGGCTGTAGCCGAGCGCTTCGGCGATGATCGCGACCGGCGCCAATTTGGTCAACTCGTGCAGTGTGCCGAGCCGGGCGGCCTTGGTGCTGAAGAGGTGGGTCCGCAGTCGTTGGCCCAGGCTGGCAGCTGTCACGTGGCTGCCTGGGGTCTGGCCCCGGAAGACCCAGTCGGTGTTGGGGTGGGCAGCGGTTTGGTGACGTCCGGGGTGCGCTTGGAGAAGGCGCCAAGCCTCATCAAGTGGGGCCGTGATGCCAATCGCTACATCGGCCAAGGTGATCGTGATGACCTCGTCGGTCACCATCACCTGATTCCACGTCAACGAGACGATTCGCTCGAGCGGTTGACCGAAGACGAGGAGAAGGATCGCCGCGGCTCTGTCACGTGGGTTGAGGTGATCAGTGTCGACGACTTCAACCAGGGCGGACCTCTGCGCCTTCACATCGAGTTTGCTACTCGTTCCGCGGCGGTGCCGTGGGACGACGAGATCGCCCGGTGCGCAATGGCTTTCGGCCGCCCACCCTAGAAACCGGTCGACGAGCAGGTGCGTGGTGGGCCCATCGATGACCCATTGGTCGACATCGGCTTGCTGGCTCTTCCTACCTGAGGTGGGGGTGAGCGAGTCCGCCGCCGATGAGCAGCATGCGTAGGCGGTAGTGGTCGCGGTTGCGGAAGCAGCGGGCGATGCGGCGGTGGAGTTCGATGAGGCCGTTGATGGCCTCGGTGCCGCCGTTGTTCGCGCGGCCGGTGTCGAAGTAGGCCAGGAGCGCTTCGCGCCACTGCTTGAGGGTCTTGACCTGCGACCCCGCTTGCGCGGCTACCGCAGCCGTGACACATGCGCGACCCTCCTAAGAGGCTCTGACCTGCACAGACGCCCCGTGACGCACTGAGACGAGTTCTCTCATCTGTTTGCACTCGTCCTGTTTAAGTGCCGATAAGCGACATTATGTCGCGTAGTAGTGTCCAGAGAACCATCCCGCTACTCGCCGCCGTCACTCTCGGCGCTTCAGCCACACAGATTGGTTTGCTGCGGCCTCGGGGACGCTGGCGGTAACGACTGCCCTTGCGGCCGCGGTGCAGATCGATGAGGCGGGCCGCCCCGTCAACGTCCGACCCGGTCCAGCATCGCCAGGAGATGCAGGCGCTCGTCGACCGTCAGGTCGCCAAATACGTCCTCCTGCACCTCGGCGAGGACTCTAGCGAGTGACGCGGCGGAATCCGCTCCGCTCGGTGTGAGGCTCACGAGCATCCGTCGTCCATGGCGGGGGTCCCTGGTGCGCTTCACGAGCCTACGCTCCGCGAGCGCGCGCACGGTGTGGGTGACATCGCCCGGATCCAGGGCGGCGGCGACGCCCAGCTGGGATTGGCTCAGCTCCGGGGCCTCCACCAGGGCTGCCATGACCCGGTACTCGTAGCCCGTGACGCCAGCTTGGCCCAGGCGCCTCTGCAGCAGCTGGTGCGAGCGGGTAGCCGCTGAGCTCAGGACCCAGGTCGGCAGCGACTGGAGCGAAGGCACGTGTTGACCATACTTGGTGGCACCAATTATTGTGTTGGTTGTACCAAGAGGAGGAGCGACCTGATGACCCCTCAGCCCCTGCCGACGGTGATCGGCCCCACCGAGAACGCTCTGCGCGCTTTGCTCACCGCAACCCTCAGCGAGTTTTCGATCGGAGAGTACGTTCACTGGGTCGCCCTGAACGCGGCCAGCCGAGAGGACCGTCCGACCAATTGGCGTGGCGACGTCGCGAACTCGTTGAAGGTCTCGGCCGATGTCGTGGACGCCGCAGTCGACGACCTGTGTGCCTGGGGGCTGGTCGAGGACGCGGGCGACCTCACTGCGCGCGGCCACCAACAGCTGACCATTGCTCGCGGTTCTGTCAGATCCCTCACTGCCCAGGTGGTGGCCGGTATCTCCGAATCCGACCTTCAAACCGCTGACCGGGTCTTGCGAGCCGTTCAGGGCAACGCCGAGCGACTCTTGGCGGCCAAGCCCGGCTGAGGATGTCATTGCGGCAGCAGCCAGCCGCCAACATCGTAGGCTCGGACAACGTCGAAGCCATCTCCGGACAGGTGTGCCCTTGGTCGCCACCGATCCTGAGGGCCTCGACCCCGTCGTCATGCTGCAGTCGAAACGGCTCAGTCTCCGGCTTCTCGGCCCCGCGGAATTTGATGTCGTCCACGCCCTGTTCTCAAGCGACGGACACACGATCGGCGCACCAAGCTGGCTAGCGTGTCCGCCATGGCGACCTCTTCGACCGCGACCTTGCTCGTCGTCCATCACACGAGTTCGCCGTCGCTGGAGGCCATGCTCAGCGCCGTGCTCGACGGAACTCGGGCCGAGGGCATCGACGGAGTCGACGTCGTCGTCAAGGCGGCGCTCGCGGGCACGGCATACGACGTCCTGCACGCCGACGCGATCGTCCTGGGTACCCCGGCGAACATCGGCTACATGTCCGGGGCGCTCAAACACTTCTTCGACCAGATCTACTACCCCTGCCTGGCCGCCACGCGCGCGATGCCCTTCGGGCTCTACGTCCACGGCAACCTCGACGTCGTCGGAGCCCAGCGGTCCGTCCACGCCGTCGCGACTGGCCTGGGCTGGGCGCCGGCCCACGAGGACGTCACCGTCGTCGGCGAACCCAACACGGCGGCGCTGCACCAGTGTTGGGACCTCGGCGCGACGCTCGCCGCGGGCTGTATGCCGTCGTGAGACTCGCGGCCGCTCGCCTACGCCCGGGCCCACCATGGCGGGGCGGGTTGCTGGCGGTTCCGGAGCGTCGCTGCGATTCAGTGCCATGTCGCGAGGCGCATGGCCGCGTCTCGGTAGTCGATGGTGCCGCTGGCGAATGCGGTGACGAGGTCGTAGGCATCGTCATCGGGGGCGTCGAGGGTGATGTCGTTGAGGCCGTAGAACACCACGGTTGCCAACCAGCCGAGGCGCTTGTTCCCGTCGACCAGGGCGTGGTTGCGCACTAGCGATTCCAGAAGGACCGCGGCCTTGTCGTCAACGCCGGCGTAGGCATCGGCGCCGAACACGCTGACCTGGGGGCGGTGGACCGCCGAGTCGAGCAGCCCGACGTCTCGGATCGGGCCCACGGCGAGATCATCGACGAGTGCGAGGAGGTCCTCGAGGGTGAGGTACTCGATCACCGGCCGAGGCGGTCGAGCAGGTCGGCGTATCGATCCCTGGCTGCGGCCGAGAGCGCGGTGATCTTGTCGCGGCGCAGCCGACGGGACGCGGCCTCGTGGATCGCGCGGACGGTCGCTTCCTGCTTGCTCACGCCGTCGGCCTCGGCCAGCAGGGTGAGCAGCTGCTCGTCCTCGGGAGTCAGTCGCAGGGTCATCGCCATCCCGACATGATACCAACTTGGTATCGCGCTCAGCCTCCTGCCAGGACGCGCAACCATGGGCCGGCCGACGACTGCCCAGGACGGTGCGGTGCTCAGGCCGCGGCGGCCCAGTCGGCCCGGGTGCGGTCCACGACGTGTCGCTCGACCCGGTCGGCCAGCTCGAGCAGCCGCGCTGCCAGGTCGTGTCGACCAGTCCGCCCGGCTACGAGCGCCGAGGACCGACAGGCGACGACGTACCGACGCAAGGCCGCGCAGTTCTGGCCGCGGCAGGGCGGCATACCAGCCTCAGACATGATGTCCATCTGTTCCATCGCGACCGACCTCCTTCTCTACCACGAGGAGTCGCCGATGGGCGGCTCCGATACCTTCCCCGGTAAGACGGCGGGAGAGCCGGGTCATGACACGAGTCTTGGCGATGTATGGACGGATCTCGGGCAGCGTCGGTTCCTCGGCGCGCCGTCGATCACCCTGGCCGACGCGTGCTGCTGGGGCCCGCGGGTCATTCGGCCAACTCCGCCGCTTGCGCGGCCACGAGCCACCACGCGGCATACGGCGGCATCCAGAGGGCGTCGTCGTCCCCCAACGCCATCGACTCCCCCACCAATGCCTCCCAGCAGTCCCCCAGATCGTGCTCCCGCAGCAGCCATCCTGGCACGGGCCGCCAGCCGGACGTGGCGTTATACACACAGAGCAGCGTGCCGATCGGGTGGCGGCGGACCAGCGCCAACACGCCCGGGTCCCAGACCTCGACGGTGCGGCTCGGCACCGAGGCGTGCAGGTGCGGCAGCGCCGCCCGGACCCGGGCGATCTGGGCGATGCCGGCGAACACCCGGCCCTCGGGGGTGAGTGGGTCATGGCGACGCTCGGCGCACGACCAGTCCATCCGGGGTCGGTGCACCCAGCGGTTGTCATCCTGGTGGCCGGGTTCGTCGGCCCAGTGCGCGTCGTCGGGGCAGCCCAGTTCGTCGCCGCTCCACACGACCGGCACCCCGCCGAAGCCGGCGATCACGGCATGTCCGAGCAGGATCCGTCGGATCGCCAGGTCGACGGCGACCGGGTCGCCCGAGTCGCGGGCGGCGTCGAGGCCGGCCAGTGCTGCCGCCGTGCCGCTGATCCGCCGGTCCCCGGTCGCCGGGTTGGCCTGGAACACCAGGCCCCGCGCCGTCGACCCCGGGAAATCGCCGACGAACCAGTCGGACAGGAAGCGCCGGTGCGCGAACCCGTCCCAGCCGACGGCGGCGGCGTCCCCGTCGTCGATCGCCCAGCCGATGTCGTCGTGACAGCGCAGGTAGGTGATCCACGCCGACGTCGGCGGGGTCGGCGGCAGGGCGTCGAGGGCCCGCACGGCCAGTCGCACGTCCTGGGTGGCGAGCATCGACCAGAACTGGACCATGAGGCTGTTGTGGTAGGCCAGGTCGCTGACCTTGCCGAAATGCGTCCCCTGCCCGAGGTACTGGACGAGGTCGCGCGGCCCGACGATCGCCTCGGCCTTGAACGCCACGGCCGGGCACGCGATCCGGGCCACCGTGCGCAGGACCTGGGTGAGGGCATGGACCTCGGGCTGGTTCTGGCAGGTGGTGCCGAGGCGCTTCCAGGTGAAGGCGATCGCGTCGAGCCGGACCACCTCGACGCCGAGGTTGGCAAGGAACAGGATGACGTCGGCGTATTCGCACAGGACGTCGGGGTTAGCCCAGTTGACGTCCCACTGCCACGAGTTGAACGTCGTCCACACCCACCCGGACAGTTGCTCGTCCCAGGTGAAGTTGCCCGGAGCGAAGTCCGGGAAGACCTCGGGCAGGGCCGCCTCGTAGGCATCCGGCAGCTCGCGGTCAGGGAACACGTGGAAATACGCCCGGTATGCCGCCTCCCCCGCCCGGGCCCGCCTGGCCCACTCGTGCTCTCGGGCCACGTGGTTGAGCACGAGATCCAGGACGAGGCTGATGCCGTTGTCCCGCAACGACTTTGCCAGTTTCCGCAGGTCCCTGACGCTGCCGAGGTCCGGGCGCAGTTGGCGGTAGTCGGCCACGGCATACCCGCCGTCGTTGTCGCCCTCCCTCGGGCGCAGCATCGGCATGAGGTGCAGGTACGTCACGCCGAGTTCCTGCAGATAGCCCAGCCGTTCGGTCACTCCGGCCAGCGTGCCGGCGAAGCGGTCCGCGTAGGCGGCGTAGCCGAACATCCGTGGCGACTGCAGCCAGTCCGGCTCGAGTTGGCGGCTGTGGTCGAGGCGGTGCAGGTCGCCGTCCCGGTCCCGGTATGCCGCGGCGGCCTGGGCGACGAGCCTGCCCGCGATCTCCTCGGCCTCGGTGCCGTAGAGCTCGCCGAGGGCCGACAGCAGATCGGGCCACCAGCGCCGCAGCCGCAACTCGAAGGTCTCGCGTCGCTCGGGCGAGAGCCGCTCCAACGTCGTGGCGCTGGAGGCCAGGGCTGCGTCCAGTCCGGCCCGGCTCGCCACGTCGTCCTCCCGCGCCCTCGAGGTCGCCCCAGTGGCACCAGCATACGAGAAAGCGCTTCCACGGAGGGACGATGGCGCCGGGGACGAACGGTCAGGCGGCGGGCGGGATGCCTGGGGTACGCGGCAGGATGGGCCCATGTCCCCAGACGCCGGCCCGGCCACCTCGCCCAAGGACCGGTTCGTCACCGTGTACGGACGCAATCCGGTGCTCGAGGCGTTGGCCCACCCGGACCTGGCCGTCGACAAGGTCCTCGTCGCCGACTCGGCCCGCGGGCCGCAGATCGCCGAGGTCCTGCGCGCGGCCCGGGCGCGGGGGGTGCTCGTGCAGCGAGTGTCGGCCGAACGGGTGAAGAAGATCGCCGGGAACGGCAAGCAGGACCAAGGGGTGTGCGCCGACGTCGTGGCCCCGCGAATGCGTCCGCTCGATCAGGCCTTGGCAGACGGGCTGAGCGGCCCCGTACTCGTCCTCGACGGGATCACCACCCCCGCGAACGTCGGCATGATCCTGCGAACCGCCACTGCTGCGGGATTCTCCGGCATCGTCGTCCCGCGCCGAGGCGTGGCCTCCCTCGACCCGCTTGTCGTCAAGGCCTCGGCGGGCGTGGCCTTCCGGGCCCCGATCCTCAAGTGCGCGACCGCACTCGACGCGGTGACCGCTCTGGCCGCGGCCGGCTACCACGTTGCGGGGCTCGACGCCGGCGCCGCCGACTCGGTGTTCGAGGCCCAGCTGCCGGACGACACGGCATACGTGTTCGGCGGCGAGAGTGCCGGGACGAGCGAGGCGGTCCGCGCCCACGTGAGGAGTTGGCTGCGGGTGCCCATGGCGACCGGGGTCGAATCGCTCAACGTCTCGGCGACGGCCGCCGTGCTGTGTTTCGAGGTCGTGCGCCGCCGCCTCGCCTAGAACCGCCTCGCCGAGAACCTCAGGTGCCCCACCGGTCGGCGAGCCCGCGGACGACGTCGAGGTTGCGGCTCGTCGAGACCACTCCCCCACGCTCGATCCGGGCGTTGGTCAAGCGGGCCTCGTGCGCGCCCACGGTGAGCCAGGTGACGAGGTGCTCGCCGAGCACCCGGGCCCGCTCCCCCGGCTCGTCCCACCCGTCGAGGACGGCCTGGTGCTGCGCGCTCGGGGCCGCGTCGAGGAACGCGACGTAGACCCGGGCGTCGGGGAGCGGAGTCGGCAGCGCGTCGATCTCGCGGACCAGGGCCGGCAACGCCTCGGGGCGTCGGATCACGGCGGGCACGTCGAAGCCGAACTCCTCGGACAGCACGGTGCGCAGCCGATCGGCCACCTTCGCCGGGGACCGCAAGGACGTGGTCACGCGCACGTTGCCGCTCTGGATGTACGTCTGGACGTCAGCGAACCCGTGTTCCGGCAACAGCTCGCGGACCCGGGCCATGGGCATCCAGCGCGGCCGGACGTTGACGGCGCGCAGGAAGGCGACGTATGCCGGCATCTACCGGCCGTCCTCGCCGAGCGCGAGGGTCCCCTGCCCGATCTGGTACACCAGCCCGGAGACCCGGACGCTGCCCGTGTCGTCGACGTCGATGACGAGCCGGGAGGGCCGGTCCACGGCCCGCCCCTGGTCGATGCCGATCCGCACCCCACGTCGACCCTCGTGGGCCAGCAGACCGCCGAGGTTGGCCGCCGCCGACCCGGTCGCCGGGTCCTCGACGAGCGCCGAACCCACGCTGAAGAACAGCCGCGCGGTCACCTCGCCCGCGCCGGTCCACGCCCACACATAGGCCAATCCCTCGCCGGCACCGGACGTCGCCCACTGCCGCACGAGCGCCGCGTCGGGGACCGCCCGCTCGACCGCGGCGGCCCCGCTCAGCTGCACGAACAGCTGTTCCAGGCCCGAGTCGACCCACCGCGGGTCGGCGACGACGTCGACGTCCGCGAGCCCGAGCATCCGGGCGCCGTCCGCCCGGACGAGCTGCGCGTCGCGCACCCGGGCCGGGTTGGCGGTGAGGGTCCACGTCGCGCCCTCGCCGTGCACGGGGATCGGGCCGACCGGCATACCGAGCACGACGTCGGTTGTGCCGAGCCGCTCCCCCACGACGGACGCAGTCCCCAGGGTGGGGTGGCCGGCGAACCCGAGCTCGACGCTGGGGGTGAAGATCCGGACCGTCGCGTCGGTGCCGTCCTGGCCGGCGGTGACGAACGTCGACTCGGAGAGGTTGGTCTGCCGGGCGATGGCCTGCATCGTCTCGGTGGACAGGCCTTCGGCGTCGTCGACAACACACAGGGGGTTGCCGGAAAAGGGCTGCCCAGGCAGTCCGAACACGTTGACGATCCGGAAGGGACGCAGCATACGGACAGCTTCCCATGGCCCGACCTTGGGAACGGTTCACGCAAACCCGGCGTCGAAGGTTCGCCAGTCCATCAGCGGCCGGGGCTACAGTTGCCCCGAAACGCACAACCTCAGACAACCACCAACAAACCAGCACAGGGGGAGCACGATGCAGTGTCCCGGCTGCCATGCCGACAATCCGGAATCGTCCCACTATTGCCATCGCTGCGGCACGGACGTGCGCACGGGTGAAACCGGCCGACGACACGCCTTCGCCGCACGGCCCGACGAGCCGGTCGCGTCCTTCGCCCTGGTCTCGACGATCATGCCCAGGGGTGCCGGAACGCACCCGCAGACCTACAAGATCGCCTTCGGCCTGGCCCTGACGGCGGCGCTGGTCTGCGCGATCTTCGGGGCCGTGCCGATGGCGATCGTCCTCGCGGCCTTTGCCATCCCCATCGTTTACGTCGTCTACCTCTACGACGTCAACCTGTGGAAGGACCAGCCTGTCCAGGTCGTCGTCGCGGCGTTCCTCGTCACCGCCGCGCTGGCCACGCTCTTCACGGTGCTGTGGACCCGGTGGTGGCAAGTCGGTGGCGGGTCGGTCGGCGCCGCCGATGTGTCCCCCTCGATCCGCGATCTCGTCGTCATCGCCGTGCTCGTGCCGATCGTCTCGATGATCCTCATGCAGATCGGTCCGACGTATCTGGCCAGTCGGCCCCAGTTCGACGACCTCATCGACGGGCTGACCTTCGGGGTCGTGGCCGGTGTCGCGTATGCCGCGCTGGAGACCATCGTCCTCAACGCCGACGTGCTCACCAGCGGTGGCCAAGGCTCGGGTGACCCGGCGCTGTGGCTCTCGCTCGTGTTCGCGCAGGGTTTCGTCAAGCCGCTCGTCTACGGCACGGCCGCCGGCCTGGCCGGTGCCGAATTCGCCGGCCTGGGCAAGGGATACGACGGCTTCACCGCCCGGTACTTCCGCGCCGTCGCCTTCGCGGTGACCGCACTGGCCGTCTACCAGGGTGGGGTCTACCTGCTCGGCTTCGTGGGGCGCCAGCCCCTCGGCCAGATCCTCGGCATGGCCTGGGGTCTGCTCCTGCTCGCCCTGCTCATCCTTCGGATCCGCACCGTCCTGCACGTCGGGTTGCTCGAGGCAGCCTTGAAGACGCGCGCCGTCGCGGCCTCCGGGTCCACCGACGCCGTCGGGTACTGCCCGCAATGCGAGATGCCGCTCGTCGCCGACGCGTCGTTCTGCAGCGTCTGCGGCGTGTCGCTCGCCGCCAAGGGCGTGGTTGCCCCCGTCTCTGGGTCGATCGAGGGAACGGAGGCCCAGGCATGAGCACGAACTGGCCCCCCCAGCCCGAGATCCCCACCCCGCCGCAGCCGGCCACGCAGCCTCCGACCACCCCGATGCCCTGGCCGCCGCAGCCCGCGGGCGCTGCGCAGGCTGGCCAGCCCGGCTACCAACCCGGACCCGCCCAGCAGGCCCCGGGCGTCGGGCAGCCCCCTCAGGCGATGCCCCCCCAGGCGCCCCCACCGCCGCCGCCGCCGGCATACCCCGGCGACCAGACGGCATACCCCGGTGTCCCGGTGCCGCATGCCGGTGCCCAGCCGGGCTACCCCACCCCTGGCGTCCCGACGCCCGGCGGGTGGCCGCCGGCCGGAGCGTCGGCTAAACCCAAGTCCAACGGCAAGCTGTTGGGACTCGCGGCCGGCGGGATCGCCGTCGCCTTGCTCGCCGGCGGCGGGGCCATGCTCGTGGGCCAGAACCTGCGCAAGACCGACCCGGCGCCGCTTCCCCAGCCGGTGCCGTCCGCGCCGGCGAACCCCGCGCCGACAGCACCGGCAAGACCGGCCAACCCGACAACGCCGGCAAGCCCGGCCGCGCCGACGACCGGGACCGGCACCCCGGCGAACGGCACCCCGGTGACCGTCGCCAACGGAGTGTCGGTGACTCTGCCTTCGGCCGACTGGAAGGAGTACAAGCGGGGCGACGGGTCGGTGTCCTTCCAGCACGCCAGCGGAAGCATCGTCATCTACGTGGCCGTCCGAACGGGCCAGACCAGCACGGCCGTCGCTTTGTGCGATCGGTTCGTCGCCGACGACGCCAAGAGGCTCACCAACGCCTCACCCGTCGCGTGCACCGCCGGCACCACGGTGGGGCGGGTCTCCTCCGCGCTCGGTGGGCTCACCGGTACCTTCGCGAGCCAGCAGGGGTCCGTGGTCCTCGGTGAGACGGTCGGCGTCGGGAGGCGCGACGACGGCCTGACCGGGGCGTTCTTCATGACCTACCCGATGAAACAGCGCCCGTCGGACAGTGCGCTCAAAGAGGCCGGCCAGATCTACGGGTCGATGATGTCGTCCCTCAACTCGGCGTAGACCTTCCGCGGCGCCGATCGTCGGCGAGCCCAGTCACCACCCTCGGTGGGGCTGGGCTCGCCTGCGTCAGGGCAGATCCCAGGTGTGCACGGGAACGTTGGCGTGCATCCGCACGGCATACTCCGCGAGCATCCGGCGCAATGCCTCGGGTCGGTCCAGGCCGCCCTGTTCCATTTTCCCCACCGCGTCGACCTGCCAACTGGCGCCGGTGACTCCATGGAGAGCCCGCTGCTCGATGACGCCGAGGTAGCGCTCCCGGGCGGCGTCCGACACACCCCAGTCCGCGAGCCCCTGATGGGCCAGCGGCAACAGGTCACGCAGGACGAGTTCGCTGGCGGGCACCTCCCCCCGGCCCGGCCAGTACAACCGCGCGTCCAGCCCCTGGCGAGCCCCGGCGAGGAAGTTCTCGTGGGCCGCGAGAAAGCTCATCCTGGTCCACAGCGGGCGCTCGTCCCCAGCCAACGCCCGCAGCGTGCCGTAGTAGAAGGCGGTGTTGGCCATCATGTCGACGATCGTCGGACCGGCGGGCAGGACGCGGTTCTCCACGCGAAGGTGGGGACGGCCCCCGACGATGTCGTAGATGGGCCGGTTCCAGCGGTACACCGTGCCGTTGTGCAATCGCAGCTCGGTGAGCTTCGGCATCCCGCCCGCGTCGAGGACCGCCGAGGGGTCCTCGTCGGACAGCTCCGGCAACAGCGCCGGAAAGTAGCGGACGTTCTCCTCGAACAGGTCGAAGATCGAGGTGATCCACCGCTCGCCGAAGAAGACCCGGGGGCGCACCCCCTGGTTCTTCAGCTCGACCGAGCGGGTATCGGCGGCCTGGGCGAACAGCTCGATCCGGGTCTCGTCCCACAGCCGCTGACCGAAGAAGAACGGCGAGTTCGCGCCCAGCGCGAGCTGTGGCCCGGCGAGCAACTGCGCGGCGTTCCAGTGGTCGGCGAAGGCGGCGGGATCCACTTGCAGGTGCAGCTGCATCGACGTGCACGCCGACTCCGGTGCGAGGGAGTCGGCGAAACGGGAGACTCGCTCCGCAGTCGGACCCTCGATGTCGAGGTAGATGTCCTCCCCACGGGCCGCGAGCACGGCGTCGTTGAGGGCCTGGTAGCGCACGTTGGCGCTCATCCACTCGCCGCTAAAGTGCTCGGGCATCACCGTCGGCAGGATGCCGATCATGACGATGTGCGTGTCGACCTCGCGGCAGCGACCTTCCGCGGCGTTGAGCGAGGCCCGCAGGTCCGACTCCAACTCCAGGGCCGAATCGCCGTCGAGTCGTCGGGGGCTGACGTTGAACTCGATGTTGTAGCGGCCCAGCTCCGTCTGGTACTCGGGGTCCTCGATCCGAGTCAGGACCGCGGCGTTGTCCATCCGGGGCCGGTAGTCGGTGCCGACGAGGTTGAGTTCGATCTCCATCCCCGTCGTCGGTTCGCCGAACTCGAAGTGGCTACTGGCGAGCATCCGCTCGAAGACGTCGAGCGAACTCTCGACCTTGGCCCGGTACTGGCGCCGTTGCTCGCGGGTGTAGGTCACCGCCGCGACGTCCTTGCCCATGCCCGGAGCGTATGCCGTGCGGGTCCGGCGCGCGACGGCGCAGGCACGCCGGCTTGCCTCCCGAGAGGTGTCGGCGGACCGTCCTAGCCTGCCAGTGTGCGCCTGGTCCACACCTCCGACTGGCACCTCGGTCGGGCCTTCCACGGGGTGTCGATGCTCGATGCCCAGGCCGCGTTCCTCGAGCACCTCGTCGAGATCGTCCGGGCCGAACGGGTCGATGCGGTGCTCGTCAGCGGGGACGTCTACGACCGGGCGATGCCGGCCCCCGACACGGTGGCCCTGCTCTCCGAGGCGGTGACCGGCCTCGTCGACGCCGGTGCCGTCGTCGTCCTCTCCTCCGGCAACCACGACTCCGCGATCCGGCTCGGCTTCGCGGCCCCGTTGTTGGCCCGGGCCGGCTTGCACATCCGCTCGAGCGTGGCCGACGTCGGCGTGCCCGTTCTGGTCGGTGACACGGCCGTCTACCCGCTGCCCTACCTCGAGCCGGCCCTGGCCGCACCCGCCTTGGGGGTCGCCCAGGTGGAGCACGCCGCCGTGCTCCGCGCCGCGATGCGGCGGGTGGCTGCCGACCGGCACACCCGCCATCTACCGGCCGTCGTCATGGCACACGCGTTCGTCGCGGGCGGCCTCACGAGCGACTCGGAGCGCGACATCGCGGTCGGTGGGGTCGGGGCGGTGCCGCCGTCGGTCTTCCGTGGCATCGACTACGTCGCGCTGGGACATCTCCATCGTCCTCAGGCACTCGGCGAGCGGATCCGCTACAGCGGGTCGCCGCTGGCTTGGTCATTCGGCGAGCGTGGCCATACCAAGGGGAGCTGGCTCGTCGATGTTGCGCCTGGCGTCGGTGACGAGGGGGCTGCGGTGTCGGCGCAGTTCGTCCCGGCACCGCTGGCGCGGCCCATCGCAGTGCTGCGGGGCGACCTCGAGGGCCTGCTGACCGATCCCGCTCTCGCCGAGTCCGAAACCGCATGGTGCCAGGTCGTGCTCACCGACGCGGTGCGCCCGCTCGGAGCCATGGATCGGGTCCGAGTGCGCTTCCCACACACCCTGTCACTCGCGTTCGAGCCGACCGGGGCCGTCGTGGACCGGGCGGAGTACGCCGCCCGCCGTGTCCACGAGAAGCCAGAGCTCGACGTCTGCGCCGAGTTCCTCACCCACGTCCGCGGCGGCGCCGGACCCGACCCGGCCGAGTTCGCGGTGCTCGGCGAGGCGGTCGAAGGCTCGCGCGTGCGCCGGGCCGAGCACGACGACGAGGGCGGGTTGGGCCTGGGCCGGGTGGTCGCGTGAGGCTGCACCGGTTGGTCGTCGAGGCGTTTGGGCCGTTCGCCGGGCGTGTCGAGGTCGACCTCGACACGGTGGGTGCCGGCGGGATCTTCCTCGTGCACGGTCCGACCGGTGCCGGCAAGACGAGCCTGCTCGACGCCATCTGCTTCGCGCTGTATGCCGGCGTGCCCGGTTCGCGACCCAGCGGGCGTTCGTTGCGCAGCGACCACGCGGAGCGCGCCAAGGTGCCATCGGTGGAGCTGGAGTTCACCGCGGCGGGCCGACGTTTTCGGCTACGTCGCAGCCCCGAGCACCAGCGACCCAAGCGTCGCGGCAGCGGCGAGACGACGGTGCAGGCGACGGTAACGATGGACGAGTTCGCGACCACCGACTGGGTGCCCGTCGCGACCGGGGCCCAGGACGTCGGGATGATCGTGCGCGACGTGCTGGGCCTCGGGTTGGAGCAGTTCGCCAAGGTGGCGCTCCTGCCACAGGGAGAGTTCGCGGCATTCCTGCGGGCCAGCGCCGAACAGCGGCGCGAGGTGCTCGAACGCCTCTTCGACGTGTCTCGGTTCACCGACATCGAATCGTGGCTGGCCCAAGCCCGCCGAGAGGGGGCCGAGGACCTCGGGCGCTGTCGGGCCGAGCTGTCGCACACGGTCGGCCGGCTGGCCGACGTCCTCGCCCGCGTGCCGGCCGGCACCGTCGAGGTAGCCCCGGACTGGACGGTTCTGCCGCCCGAGGTGGCTCGTGAGACGTTGCGGCACGCGGCGCGGGATCTGGCCGCGTATGCCGCGACAACCCTCGCCGCGCGCGATCGCGCCGAAGCTGCGGAGCGTGCCGCGACGACGGCGCTCGAGGCGGCGCGTCGAATCGCCGACGATCGAGGCAAGGGGCTGGCCGCCCAGGCCCAGCTCGCTGCGCTACAGGATGGCGAACAGGCCCTGGCGAGCGCTGCCGGTGCCGTCGCCATGCACCACCGGGCCGCGGCGCTGCGCGGCGAGCTCG
Organism: Dermatophilaceae bacterium; assembly: GCA_037045045.1. Lineage (GTDB taxonomy): Bacteria > Actinomycetota > Actinomycetes > Actinomycetales > Dermatophilaceae > Phosphoribacter. The sequence continues at coordinate 115,664 of JBAOHL010000005.1, read as the reverse complement.
ACGCCTGCGCTCGAGCCGAGAAACTGCACGCCGGCGCCGCGGATCGGCTCGACGTGGCCCGCGGACGACTCGCCCACCTCGCCATGCCGGCGGCAGCCGGCGAGGGAGAGGCCCGAGCCGTCGCGGCGGCGGTCGCCGCTCACGACGACCTCGTCGGCGACTGGGCGCGGGCGCTTCGCGACCGCGCCGAGGTGCAGGAGGAGCGTCGCGCGCTCTTCGCGAACGCCCAAGGTGCCCAGGAGGCCGCCCTGTCGGTCGACGTGCGGAGAGAGAGCCTCGTCGCACGTCTGGCCCAGGCCAGCGAGGCGGCTGCGGGCCAACCGGACCTGGCCATCGCGCACGAGCGGACGGTCGTGGCCCTGCAGGGGCTCGAGACCGCGCTCCAGGGGCGCCTACGGCTCGATGCCCAGGCGGAGGCGATCGCCGTCGCCGCTGCGCGAGTGAACACCGCCCAGCACGCGGAGCTGCGGCTGCGCGACGAGTGGCTCAACCTGCGTCGGGTGCAGCTCGACGGGATGTCGGCGCGCCTGGCCGCCGACCTCGTCGACGGTTGCCCGTGCCCGGTGTGCGGGTCGGCGAGTCACCCGACCCCGGCGCAGGCCAGTGCTGCGGTGAGCGACGAGCAGGTCGCCGAGTCCGAAGCCCGGTGGAGGGTGGCCGAGGACGAGCTCGGCACCGCCCGCGAGGCCCACGCCCACGCCCGCGCCGAGCACGCCGAGGGAGAGCGGTCCCTGGGGGGCGAGGCGCGCGACGCGTCGACGCTGCGTGCGGCGGTCACCGCCCAGGCAGCGCTGGTGCGTTCCCACCAGCGGTCGCTCGAGGCGAGTATCGCCGCGGTCGCCGAGGTCGAGCGCACCCGAAGCGAGCTCGGCGAGGTCGACCGCTCGCTGGTCGACGCTCGAGCGGCTCTCGCGGATGCCGAGGCGCGACTGGCCGCTGTCGACCGACAGGGTCGACGCCTGGACCGTGCCGTCGGGCGCGCGATGGATCGGCATACCGCCGCGTGCCCGTGCGCGTGCACCGACGGTGAGGTCGACGCGCTCGCCCGACACCGCGAGGTCGGGGTGGCGCTGGGGGCGCAGACGCAGGCGTACGAGCGCTGGGGACAGACACTGCACGACAGCAACGTCGCCCAGGCTGCGCTGGCGAGCGCGCTGGCCGCCCAGGGCTTCGCCGACCCGGCGTCAGCCGCGGCGGCCCTGTTGGATTCCGAACGGGTCGAGGCACTCACTCACGCCGTCACGTCGGCCCAGGCCGCCCGGGTCGAAGCACAGACGGTTGTCCAGGACCCCGACGTCGCGGCGGCGCTCGGCGCACCGCAGCCGCACCTGTCGGAGCTCACCGAGGCGGCGCGTCTCGCCGCGGAGGGGCGCCGTGGTGCCGAGCGCGCCCATGCCGACGCCGAGGCGGCGGACCGCGACCTCGGCGCCCTCTCGAGCGCGCTCACCGATGCGGTCGGTCGACTCCAGGGCGCCTCCGAGCGACAGGCCACGGTGGCCCGTCTCGCGGACGCGGTGGGCGGCCTGGGCGCCGACAACACGCTGCGGATGCGGCTGTCCGCGTTCGTGCTCGCCGCGAGACTCGAACGAGTCGTCGCGCTGGCCAACGAACGGCTGTCCCGAATGGGCGACGGGCGATACCGGCTGGCCCACAGCGACGCGTTGGCCGCCGGAGGGCGGCGAAGCGGCCTCGGCTTGCAGGTCCAGGACTTGTGGACCGGGTTGGCACGCGACACCGCGACCCTGTCCGGGGGTGAGTCGTTCATGGCCTCGCTGGCCCTGGCCCTCGGCCTGGCCGACGCCGTGCGGGAGCAGGCCGGGGGCGGGCAGCTGCAGACCCTCTTCGTCGACGAGGGGTTCGGCACCCTCGACGACGAGAGCCTCGACGAGGTCATGGCCGTCCTCGACGATTTGCGCGACGGTGGCCGCTGTGTCGGCGTGGTCAGTCACGTCGCCGACCTACGCACCCGGATCACCAGTCAGGTGCGCGTCGACAAGACCGCTCATGGCTCGAGCGTGCGCGTGAGCGTCGGCGGCGACGCCGACAACGCCGCCTGACCGCGGCGGCGGCCCGGTCAGCTCTCGAACGCCTCCGGCGGCGGGCACGAGCACACCAGATGACGGTCGCCGTACGCCCCGTCGATCCGGCGCACCGGCGGCCAGTACTTGCTGGCCGGATCCACGCCGGGGGGGAAGGCCGCGGTGGCCCGTTCGTAAGGGTGGTCCCACTCCCCCGCGAGCGCGAGCGCCGTGTGCGGGGCGTGCCGCAGCACGGAGTCGGCCGCGGAGACCTCACCGCGACCCACCGCGTCGATCTCGGCCTTGATGGCGATCATCGCGTCGCAGAACCGGTCCAGCTCGCGACGGTCCTCGCTCTCGGTCGGCTCGACCATGAACGTGCCGGCCACCGGGAAGGACATCGTCGGGGCGTGGAAGCCGTAGTCGATGAGCCGCTTGGCCACGTCATCGACGCTCACGCCCGTCTGGCGGGTGATCTCGCGCAGGTCGAGGATGCACTCGTGGGCGACCAGTCCGCCGGCCCCGGTGAACAGCACCGGGTAGTGCGGGTCCAGGCGCCGGGCGATGTAGTTCGCGTTGAGGATGGCCACCTGGGTCGCCCGGGTCAGGCCGGCCCCGCCCATGAGCCTGATGTAGGCCCACGAGATCGGCAGGATGTTCGCCGACCCGAACGGCGCCGACGACACCGGGCCGATCCCAGTGGCCGGGCCGGCTTCGGGCACGAGCGGATGGTTGGGCAGGTACGGCGCGAGGTGACTGCGCACGGCCACCGGACCGACGCCGGGACCGCCCCCGCCGTGCGGGATGCAGAACGTCTTGTGCAGGTTCAGGTGCGACACGTCGGCGCCGAACCGCCCCGGCTGGGCGAGCCCGACGAGCGCGTTGAGGTTCGCCCCGTCGACATACACCTGGGCTCCGGCGGCATGGACGAGCTCGCACAGCTCGGTGATGCCCTGTTCGAACACCCCGTGCGTCGAGGGGTAGGTCACCATGACCGCGGCGAGGGTGTCGCGGTGGGCATCGATCTTGGCCCGCAGGTCCGCCAGGTCGACGTCGCCGCCCTCGGTCGTGGCCACGACGACCACCCGTAGCCCGGCCATGACCGCCGAAGCAGCGTTCGTCCCGTGCGCGCTGGAGGGGATGAGACACACGTCGCGGTGGCCCCCGCCGCTGGCCCGATGGTATGCCGCGATCGCCATGAGTCCGGCCAGCTCGCCCTGAGAGCCGGCGTTCGGCTGCAGGGACACCGCGTCGTAGCCGGTGATCTCGGCGAGCCACCCGGCGAGTTGGTCGATGAGCTCGCGGATGCCTTCGGTCTGATCGGTCGGCGCGAAGGGGTGTAGCTGCGCGAACGCCGGCCAGGTGATGGCCTCCATCTCGGTCGTCGCGTTGAGCTTCATCGTGCACGAGCCGAGCGGAATCATCCCGCGGTCGAGGGCGAAGTCGCGGTCCGACAGCTTGCGCAGGTAGCGCAGCATCGCCGTCTCGCTGTGGTGGTCGTGGAACACCGCGTGCCGCAGGTACGGCGAGGTCCGCCCCAGTCCGGCCGGCCAGGCCGGCTCCGTGCGGTCCGTGAGCGACCCCGCCGGCACGCCGAAGGCCCCCCACACGGCGCGCAGGTCGTCCTCGGTCGTCGTCTCGTCGCAGCTGATCGACACAGTGTCGGAGTCGATCCGCCAGATGTTGACCCCAGCGCGCCCGCAGGCCGCCTGGATCTCGTGGGCGCGCCCCGGCACCCGCACCGACACCGTGTCGAACGGCGTGGACGTCAGCACCTGCACCCCGCCGGCGGCCAGCCCAGCGGCCAGCGCCCCGGCGTATTCGTGCACCCGCCGGGCGATCGCGGCCAGGCCGGACGGCCCGTGCCAGACGGCATACATGCTGGCGATGACCGCGAGCAGGACCTGCGCGGTGCAGATGTTCGAGGTGGCCTTCTCGCGCCTGATGTGCTGCTCTCGGGTCTGCAAGGCCAGTCGGTGCGCCGGTGCCCCGTCGGCGTCGACGGACAGTCCGACGAGCCGGCCCGGCATACTGCGCTCGAGGCCGTGCCGGACCGCGAGGTACCCGGCGTGCGGGCCGCCGTAGCCCATCGGCACGCCGAACCGCTGGCTGGTGCCGACGGCCACGTCCGCGCCCCACTCTCCCGGGGGGCGCAGCAGTGTCAGGGCGAGCAGGTCGGCGGCCGCGGTGACCAGCGCCCCGTGCTCGTGGGCGACCTCGGCGAGTCGCGCCCAGTCGTGGACCTGCCCGCCGGCCCCCGGGTACTGGACAAGCACCCCGAAGACGTCCCGGTCCCCGGCCGCGGCGCGCAGCGCTTCCGGAGAGTCCACGTCGTGCAGCGGCGCGACGACGACCGGCAAGCCCAGCGGCAGCGCCCGGGTCCGCACCACCGCAAGGGTCTGCGGGAAGACGTCGGCGTCGACGAGGAGCACCGCATCCGGTCGGCCGCGCACGCTGCGGCGCATGAGCGTCATCGCCTCGGCGGCGGCGGTGCCCTCGTCGAGTAACGACGCGCCGGCCACCGGCAGGGCGGTGAGGTCGGAGACGACGGTCTGGAAGTTCAGCAGCGCCTCCAGGCGGCCCTGGGAGATCTCCGGTTGGTACGGCGTGTATGCCGTGTACCACGCCGGGTTTTCCAGGACCTTGCGCAGCACCACGGGCGGAGTGACCGTGCCGTAGTAGCCCAGGCCGATCATCGAGCGCTGCACGAGGTTGCGGTCGGCCAGTTCGCGCAACTCCTCGAGCACGGCCGCCTCGGACGCGCCGGGAGCCAGGGTGAGCGGTTCGGCCATCCGAATGGCGCCGGGCAGGGCCGCATCGACGAGCGCGTCGAGCGAGGGGTAGCCGACGACGGCGAGCATCTCGGCGAGGTCGGCGTCGGAGACACCGATGTGCCGGTCGACGAACTCGGGGATATCGGCGGGGTGGGACGAGGCCATGGGGTCCTCCGGGGTGGGCGTGCTGGCGTCGCTCCCCCTCTGTCGGCACGCCTCCAGAGTTGCCTGCCCGCGCGGTCCTGGCGCCTGAGAGGTTCCGGGGAGGTTGCCCCTTCGGCGCCTCCCGGTCCAAGGTCCGAGAGGGCTCTCCCGCGTGGGGTGATCGGCCGGGGCGAATCTACCAGGCGCAGGGCCAGATCAGGCCATCAGCCGGGCGGCCCGGCGCGCGCCGAGCTCGTCCCCGGCCGCCGGGGCGGACTCGGTCTCCTCCTCGTCGGCCCGCTCGCTCGGCAACTCGGCCAGCGAACCCTCGACCTCGCGCCACACCCGCCCGACGGCGATGCCGAAGACGCCCTGCCCGCCCTGGAGCAGGTCGATAACCTCGTCGGCCGAGGTGCACTCGTAGACCGAGGCGCCGTCGCTCATCAACGTGATCTGGGCGAGATCCTCCACACCGCGCTCGCGCAGTTGGGTCACCGCGGTGCGGATCTGCTGGAGGGAGACGCCGGTGTCCAGCAGGCGCTTGACGACCTTGAGCACGAGGATGTCGCGAAAGCCGTAGAGACGCTGAGTGCCCGAGCCGGTGGCGCTGCGGACAGACGGCTCGACCAGGCCGGTGCGGGCCCAGTAGTCCAGTTGCCGGTACGTGATGCCGGCGGCTCGGCAGGCGGTCGGCCCCCGGTAGCCGAGGTCCTCACTCAGTTGCGGCAAGTCGTCCGAGAAGAGCATCCCCTGGCCACTCGTTGCGACGTGCGTCGTTGCGACGTGCGCGGGACGCTGGTCGGCGTCGGTGCCACTCACGGGTGCCTCCTGGGGCCGTGACCTCCGGACCGCCTGCCGTACGGGGTGTACATGGCCTGCGTTGTGCCGGAATCCCTGGTCGTAACTACATCGTCGTGTTTTGCCTGGCACCGACGGTACGGGCCTGGCACCTCACCGTCAACAATCGGTCGAGTGCGACACGCCGCTTTCTCATATGTCACACAGCCACCATCAACCTCAACTTGAGGTTGAGTCCTGCTCTCCTCGGGGTTCGAGATCATCGAAGTCCTCGGGGGTGATCTGGTCGAGGAACTCCCGGAAACGCTCGACCTCGTCGTCCTCTTCGGGTGCCACGACGATCCCGGCGTCGTCGAAGACCTGCTCGGCCACGAGGATCGGCGAGCCGGTGCGCAGGGCCAGGGCGATGGCATCCGACGGTCGCGCGGAGATCTCGATCTCGCCGACCTCGAGCGTCGCGTAGAAGACCTTGTCCTTGAGCTCATCGACCCGCACCCGGGTGAGCCGTTGCCCGAGGGCATCGAGGACGTCCCTGAGCAGGTCGTGGGTCAGCGGTCGGGGCGGCACGACGCCTTGTTGGGCGTAGGCGATGGCCGTCGCCTCGGCGGCGCCGATCCAGATCGGGAGGTGCCGAGCGCCGGTGCGTTCCCGTAACAGGACGATCGGCTGATTGGTGGGCATCTCGACCCGCACGCCGAGCACGTCGACCTCGATCACCCCCTCACGGTACTCCTCCACCTCGTCCGGTTTGCCGCGCTGAGCTCGCGCCGAGCCGTTCGACGCGGTCGATGACGGTGGCACAGTCCCTAGCGCTGAGCGTCCCACCACCGCAGGACGCGCATCGCTCGCAGCGTGACCCACCGCGACGGTGAGCCGACGTCGAGTTCGGCGATGCGGCTCCAGTCGAAGTCTGCCGAGGCGAACGCAGCGCCAGCCCATTGGCCGTCGATGCCCTACAACGACAGCAGTCGCGCCCCGAACCCGTGGTTTCCACCGCGGCGCGCACGGCTGCCCGCTCCTCAGACGCGCGGCCCAGCACGTCACGGAGCACCTGCCACCTGATCGCCGGATCCGAGTCAAGCACCCATGCGATCGTGGGACCGAGCCGCGTCACTTCACTGCCTCCTCGACATCGCAGCCGGTGTTGGCGGGGACGTCGCGGCTCATCGAGCAGTACCGCCTCGTCCACCGGATCGATGACATCATCATGTCGTGGGACGTCGACCTCGGGGCCAACTGCGGCGCGGGAAACGGGTGAGCGGTGGGGTTCGAGTGAGCTGTGGTCGACGTCGAGCGGGGCTCATGGTCGTGGCCGCCCTGGTCTCGCTGGGCAGTGCCTGTTCCCACGACGCAACGAAGGAGTCCACGGTGAAGTGGGATCTCCGCTCACCGACCACCGCCCGCCAACTCGGTGGCACGGACATGGACGCAACCGTTCGCGGTCCGGCTGGTACACAGATCGATGTCGACATCCAGTTGCCGGGGAACGTCGTCGTGCGTGACACCGTCACGTCGGTGTCGGCGACCCCAGCCGATCCGTCCGGCGCCGTCGCCGACCATCCCGTCGGCCTCCTGCAGCTCATCGCCACGGATTCGCCGAGCATCTCCGCGTTGGTGGCCGCAGTCGACAACTTCGACCATCGGTGGCACCTCACCGCAGAGGCGCGAACCGCCTGGACCACCCTGCTTGCCGACCTGCGCTCGAAGCTCGCCGACGGGGCGGTGACGACCAAGCCGTGGCCGACGGGCCCGTTCGCCTACGGGCTCGACGGTGCACCGATCAAGGGCGTCAAGCCGAGATTGACCGTTCGGATCCGAGACGGCGCGTTCTCCACGTTCACCACCTTGGCCTGGGACCCACTCACCAGTTCCCCGGGCTGAGGACGCCCGCCGGTAGCCTGGTGCGCCGAGGCGAAGACTCGCCTGGCGGCGTTGAACCTGTTCGATCGGGCGCTCCGGGCGATGTCCGACGACGACCTGTCGGCCGTGATCGACACCGTGTCGGGGGCCACGTCACCACGCTCGACCCGTGCCGACGGGCCGCAGGGGGCGCGGCCCGGTTGCGAAAACCCGGACGTAGGCCCGACGGGCATGTCAGTCCTCGTCCCGGGTCCTGGTCAGTGCCGTAGGGCCGAGCGCACCAGGGCGGCATGCAGCGCGAGGCAGTGGTGGAGCACGTCGGCCGTAGGGTCCACACGTTCTGCGCTGCGCCGCCCCGCCGCCCTCGCGGGGATGACGATCTGCTGGACCAGCCCGACCTCTCGGTCGGCCGCCGTGCGGAACGACCGCAGGTGGCGGGGTTCGACGCCGTATGCCGCCAACGCGGCGGCGGCGGTCGCGACGGCGAGGTCGTCGTCGTCGAAGTGCCCGCCGTGATCCGGGCGCACCAGGCCGAAAGTCTGCAGCGCCGTCCAGGTCTGCTCGTCCAGGCCCGCCGAGGTCACCAGTTCCGATTCGGTCAGACGCAGCTGGCTCGGGGCGGCCAAGGCGCTCGCTTGCGGAACGTCGGGGTCTTCGACCACTCGGGGCGGCACGGGCCGGCCGGATCCCTCGGCCTCGGCCGGCTCGAGGCCGCGTTCGAGTGCGTCGAGAGCCTCTCGGATGACCTTGAGCGGCCAGAACCGGTCCCGCTGAGCCGACAAGATGTAGCGCAGCCGTTCGACGTCGGCCGCGGAGTAGGTGCGATAGCCCGAGGGTGTCCGGGCCGGGTTGAGCAGCCCCTGCGACTCGAGGAAGCGGATCTTGGAGATCGTCAGGTCGGGAAACTGCTCCCGCAGGGTGGACAGCACGGCCCCGATGGTCAGGCCCTTGCGACGCGGCACGGGTGCGGGTCAGCCCACGTAGTAGACGAAGCGGTACTTGCCGATCTGCACCTCGTCGCCGTTGCGCAGCGTCGCCTCGTCGACCGAGGCGCGGTTGACGTAGGTGCCGTTGAGCGATCCGACGTCGCGCACGGCATACCCGTGCTCCTCGCGGCGGAACACGGCGTGCTTGCGCGAGACGGTCACGTCGTCGAGGAAGATGTCGCTGTCCGGGTGGCGCCCCGAGCTCACTTCGTCGTCATCGAGGAGGAACCGCGCGCCGTTGTTCGGACCACGCAGGACGACGAGCAGGGCCGTGCCTGGGCGCAGGGCCTGAATGGTCGCCTCGTCCTCGGTAGACAGGCCGCGCTCGTGGTCGACCGCCTCGTGCTCCCCCAGCCCCCGAAAGCGCATCGTCGTCGGCTCGCCGGGTCTCGGCGCCGGCGGGCGGCTGGGGTGGTCCGTCATGTGCGTTCGATCTCCAATCGGGCCGGGAGGGGGCGGGAGACATCCGCCCGGCGTAGGCGGCCAGTGCCGGAGCCGAGCCGACCGTCCAGGCAGAATAGGGCATTCGGTCCCCCGGCAGCCAGGTCGGCGCGGCAGGCAGGGGCTACCCGAGCGTCTCGCGGTATGCCGTGACGTCAAGCAACGCCTCGGCGGTCGCCGGGTACGCCAGGGCCAGCTCGAACATCCAGCCCTCGCCGTACGGGTCGCTGTTGATGAGTTCCGGCGCGGCGTCGAGGGCCTCGTTGACGGCCGTGACGTCGCCGGCCAGCGGCGAGTAGACGTCGCTCACCGACTTGGTCGACTCGACTTCGCCGCAGACATCGCCGTCGGCGACCGTGGTGCCCACCTCGGGTAGCGAGACGTACACGACGTCGCCGAGCGCGTTTTGGGCGTAGTCGGTGATCCCGATCCGCACTCGCCCGCCCTCGATCACCCGGACCCACTCGTGGTCGGAGGTGTACCGGAGGTCCTCGGGGTAGGTCAGTTCGGTCATGACGCTCCTCGCTCGGTCGGTGGCTAACGATGCCGCAGACGACCCTACTTCGTCGGGCTCGCGGATGCCGGGGCAACGGGTTGGGCGAACCGGGGCTGGGTCGGGGCGCGAAGCGCGTCGATCCGCAGTGCCGCGACCTGCTCGATCCGAGCCGAGGCTCCGCTGCGGCGCACCGTGTCGACGATTCCCCCGGGAATGGCCAGCGCAGTGGCCAGGGTCTGGCTGTCACCGATCGCCAGGACGACGAACGGCCGGTCCAGGGACTGCCCGTCGAGGGTGACTGTCGGCCCGGGCACGTCGGCGAAGGACGAGCCAGCGACGACCCGCACCGCACCGATCTGGACGACCTCGGCCCCGGCGTCCCGCAACTCCTGCAGGACGTCGAGCAGCAGCGTCGACTTCACCGTTCGCGAGGGGTCGTCGATGGTCAGCCGGATGCCCGGGCCCTGGGCCTTGACCGTGCCCGCGAGCAGGCCGAGCTGGTCGAGACGACGCTGAGCTGCCGCGGCGACCTCGGTGGAGCTGTCGTTGCCCGAGGTCAACCGGTCGCGCTGGGCTTGCAGGTCACGGACCTGCTGGTCGAGTCGCGCCGATCGCTGGGTCAGGTCGTCGAGCACCCGCACCAGCTCGTCCTGGCGCAGGTTGGCCAACCCGGCGGCCTGGTTCTGGCGGATCTGCGTGGCGATGGCGAACCCGAGGCTGATCGCGAGCAGGAGCGCGAGGGCGTTGGCCTTCGTCGCTCGCGGCGCAGCCATCCGGCGCAGCCGCCGCCAAGTCCGAGCGCGGTCCACGTCCTCGGCCGGCGGAACCGTCGGCTCGTGGCCGTCTGTCTCGATCATGTTCAGGCCTTGAAGAGGTGCCGCCGGATGGCGGCGACGTTGGAGAAGATCCGGATGCCGAGGACGACGACGACCCCGGTCGACAGCTGTGAGCCCACCCCGAGTTGATCGCCGAGGAACACGATGAGCGCGGCGACGAGGACGTTGGACAGGAACGACACGACGAAGACCTTGTCGTTGAAGATCCCGTCGAGCACGGCGCGCAGCCCACCGAAAACCGCGTCGAGAGCGGCGATGACGGCCAGCGGCAGGTAAGGCTGGAGCCACAGCGGGACCGTCGGGTGCAGGACGAGACCGACGACGATGCCGACGGCCAGTCCGAGTGCGGGGATCACGGTGTCGTCCTCGTCGTCAGGGTCGAGCCCGAGCCCGACGGTGCGCCCCGGGTGGAGGGGGTCGAAGACGAGGGTATGCCGGTCGGTGCGGGCGCGGCATACCGCAGGGTGGCTGGCGAGACGCCGGGGAGAGTGAGCTTGTCCGCCGTGGTCACCTCGGCCCGGATCTTGTAGTTGTCCCGCAGCGCTTTGAGGTAACTGCCGGCCGTCGAGGACCCGAACGCCGCGGGCAGCCGGGTCGGGTCGCCGATCGCCGACAAAACGTAGGGCGGGGCCAAGGGACGGAAGTCGACGAGGATGGCCTGGCCGGCGAACCTGATCGCCGAGTGGGTCGTCAGCCGCTGGCCGTTGATCGAGACGGCCTCGGCCCCGGCGAACCACAGCCCGTTCGCGGCGACCTGAAGGTCCAGGGCGGTGACCCGCCCGGGGTTCGGAGCGCCCTGATCGCGTGGGTCGTTCCCGGCGGCTGCGGCCCCCGGAGCGTCATCGAGGCTCACCTGCAAGCCGGGGCCGGTGACCGCTACCGACCCGCTGGCCAACTCGAGCGCGGCCACCTGCGCGAGCAGGCCTGGTCCGCCGAGGGCGGCGGTCTGGGCGGCCGCCACCTGCGCCTGAAGTTCGGTGGCTTTGGCCGCCAGCTCGTCGCCTTCGCGCTGACGCGTCTCGATCTGACCGATGAGTTCGGCCCGAGCCGCCCCGACGACGGTGCGGGTCGCCCGCAGGTTGAGCGCGGCGACGACGAAGAGGAACGCGACGACGGCGAGGATGACGAACACCGCCAGCGTGCCAGTGCGAGTTGCCCCGGGCAGGCCGATGGCCCGACGCCGCTGCGCCGCGGCGGCGTAGCTGGGGTCCAGGGGGGTGTTCATGACCTCGTTGAGCAGGGCCATGGACTCGTCGACGCGCCGCGGGGCCATCAGTCCCCCGGTTGCAGCGTGCTTCGGGTGGCCAGGATGCGCCGGGCCTGCACGGCATACAGCACCCCGGCGAGCCAGTACAGCAACACTCCCCACCAGGCGAACGCCCAGCCGATGGGCAGGGCCACCTGCCCGACGAGCCCGGGCTGCTGGCCCAGCAGGATCGTCGGGAAGGCGTACAGCAGGTTGAACGTCGCCGCCTTGCCGACGAAGTGCACGGGCAGGCCGATGATCCCCCTGTGGCGCAACAGGAACATCAACCCGACGAGCAGGAGATCGCGCCCCAGGAGCACGGCCAGGAGCCACCACGGGATGATCTCGCGCCAGGCCAGTCCGGCTAGCGTGCTGACGATGTAGAGCCGGTCGGCGATGGGGTCGAGCAGCTGGCCGACGCGCGACTCGAGATGGTACGTCCGCGCGATCTTGCCGTCGAGGTAGTCGGTCACCCCCGACAGCGCGAGCACCGTGAGGGCCCACCCGTCGTGTCCGCGCAGCAGCAGCCAGAGAAACACCGGGACCCCGACGAGGCGCAGGGCGGACAGGGCGTTGGGCACGGTGAGTACCCGATCACTCACGGCGGCCGGGCCGCCCCCCCTGCTCGACTGCGAGGTCACCCGGTCAGCCTAGTCCGGGCCTTTCGCGGCCCTGCTCGAACTCCAGCAGGACGTCCCCGGCCCCTGCTCGAACTCCAGCAGGACGTCCCCGGCCCCTGCTCGAACTCCAGCAGGACGTCCCCGGCCCCTACTCGAACTCCAGCAGGACGTCCCCGCCCTGCACCGCGTCGCCGGCCTTGACCGGCACCGACTTGACGCGACCGGTCACGGGGGCGGTGATCTCGGTCTCCATCTTCATCGCCTCCATGATGAACAGCGGGTCACCCGCGGTGACCTGCTGACCTACGGCGACGTGGACTTGGCGCACCGTGCCGGCGATCGGGGCCCGCAGCGTCGAGGCGTCGTCCAGCGGCGAACCGGCCTTAGGTGCGACCGCCGAGGGGGTGGCGACCCCGGTCACCCCGAAGGCGAGACTGCCCAGGCTCGGGACGGGCTCGGGCTCGACGTCGACGTACACGTCGTAGTCGACTCCGTCGACGGTGACCTTGAGTTTCATACGGGGTCCTTGCCTTGGGCTCGATTGGGGTGCCAGCTGCCGACCGGGCGGGCTACCAGTGGTCGCCGTGCACGGGCGGGGTGTGGGTCGATCGGTGGTCGATGGCGTGGGAGCGGTGGATCGCGGAGCGACCCGATCGGGTCCACGAGGCGCCCGAGCTGTAGTGGATCTGGCGCACCGTGGCCTTCTTGCCGAGGTATGCCGCGACCGCGCCGGTGATCGCGAGGATGGTGTCGAAGGGCACCGGACCATGCTCGGCGAGCTTGCGTTTGGTGCCGGCGAGCTCGGCCTCGAGCCGCCCGACCCGCTTCTGCAGGTCGGCGACGACTCGGGTCAACTCGGTGACGTCGGGGCGCGTGGGCTCCATGGCTGCCTCTCGGTGGGGCCGGTCACAAGGGGATGAGGCCGTGCTTCTTCGGCGGGCGAAGCTCGCGCTTGGTGCTCATCGCTTCGAGGACCTGGGCGACCATACGCCTGGTGTCCGACGGTGCGATGACGTCGTCGATGTACTGGTGCGCGGCCGCGATGTAAGGGTTGGCGAACGCCTCGCGGTACTCCTCGATGAGTTCCTGGCGCCTGGCTTCGGGGTCCTCGGCGTCGGCGATCTCCTTGCGGAAGACGATGTCCGCGGCGCCCTCGGCACCCATCACGGCGATCTCTGCAGTCGGCCATGCGAAGGTCCGGTCTGCGCCTAGGGCCTTGCTCGACATCGCGACGTAGGCCCCGCCGAACGCCTTGCGCATGACGACGGTGACCTTGGGGACGGTCGCCGAGGCATAGGCGAAGAGGACTTTGGCGCCGTGTCTGATGATCCCGTCGTACTCCTGGCTCACTCCGGGCATGTACCCAGGGACGTCGACGAAGGTAAGTAGCGGGATGTTGAAGGCATTGCAGAACCTCACGAACGCCGCGATCTTGTCCGAGGCGTTGATGTCGAGCACCCCGGACATCACTGCAGGCTGGTTCGCGACGATGCCGACCGTCCGCCCGACGATCCGGCCGAAGCCGACGACGGCGTTGGCGGCATACCCCGCCTGCACCTCGAGGAAGTCGGCGTCGTCGAGGATGCGGACGAGGACCTCCCTGACGTCGTAGGCCTTGCGGGTGTCCTCGGGCAGGATCGTGTCGAGGGCGGGATCCGGCGAGACGTCGCCGTTGTGTTCGAGCAGCGGCGGGTCCTCGGTGTTGTTCGCGGGCAGGAAGCTCAGCAGCTTCTTGGCGATGAGGACGGCATGACGGTCGTCCTCGGCGATGAAGTGGATGACCCCGCTGCGCTGCATGTGCACGTCCGGGCCGCCGAGGTTCTCCGCGGTGACTTCCTCGCCGGTGACCTGCTTGATGACCTTGGGTCCGGTGATGAACACCTGGGCCTGGCGGGTCTGGATGATGAAGTCGGTCAAGGCCGGGGAGTATGCCGCGGCTCCGGCGCACGGCCCGGCGATGATCGAGATCTGCGGGACGACGCCGCTGAGCAGGACGTTGGCGTAGAACAGCATCCCGCAGGCGTTGAGGGAGTCGACGCCCTCCTGGACGCGGGCGCCGCCGGAGTCGTTGATGAACACGAACGGCGAGCCGGTCTTCAGTGCGGTGTTCGCGGCCTCGACGATCTTCGTCGCGTGCAACTCCCCGACCGTGCCGCCCTGGACGGTGAAGTCCTGGCTCGCCACGTGGACGAGTCGCCCGAACACGCTGCCCTGCCCGGTGACGACGCCGTCGGCGGGGATATCCTGACCGGCCAGGCCGAACATTGTGGCCCGGTGCTGGGCGAAGCGGCCGATCTCCTGGAACGAGTCGGGGTCGAACAGCTCGTCGACGCGCTCGCGGGCGGTGAGCTTGCCGCTGTCGTGCTGGCGGGCCACGCGCTTGGCGCCCCCGCCCTCCTCGACCTGGGCCCGGCGAGCCTGCAGGTCCTCGATGCGTTCGTGCATGGTCTGCTGGTTCACGGATGTCCTCACGCAGGCTGGACGGCGACGCTGTGCGGCGCACCGTTGACGGTGACTTTGTAGCGGATCGGGGTGTTCACCGGGCTGGTTGTCCCACCGCCGCCGGTCCCGGCCGCGGCGGGGTCCTTCCCGACGTTCTTCGGCCCCTCGTGGCGCGTGCCGAGGAACACCGCGGCCACCTGGGGGAACATCGCGAACGTGAGGACGTCCTCGTCGCTGCCGTCGAAGCCGGTGATCTCCCCCACCTCGGCCCGCAGCCGATCCCACTCGGGTTTGATGAGGTCGGCGGGCCGCTCCGTGATCGGGTCCTTCTTCTGCTGCGCTTGGGCGATGGCGACGACCTCGGCGTTGCGTTCGCCGAGGCAGGACCCGTAGTAGCCGAGCATGAGGTCGGCGAACTCGCCGGTGAGCACCTTGTAGCGGCCCATGAGGACGTTGAAGACCGCCTGCGTCCCGACGATCTGGCTCGACGGGGTGACCAGCGGAGGGAAGCCAGCGTCGGCGCGCACCCGGGGCACCTCCGCCATGACGTCCTTGAGCCGGTCGCCGGCGTTCTGCGCCCGCAGCTGGCTCTCCATGTTCGAGATCATCCCGCCGGGGATTTGGCTCTTGAAGATCTCGGTCTCGACGCCGATGATGTTCGACGCGAACTCCGCATAGCGGGGACGGATGCCGGCGAAGTAGTCCTTGACGGCGATGAGCCGGGACTCATCGAGCTCGGTGTGGTACGGGGTGCCCTCGAGCATGGCGACGAGGCTCTCGGTCGGATTGTGTCCCGGGCCCAGACTCATCGAGCTGATCGCCGTGTCCACCGCGTCCGCGCCCGCCTCGATGGCCTTCATCAGGGCGACGAGGGTGACCCCCGTCGTCGCGTGACAGTGCAGGTGGACTCGGACGTCCGAGCCAAGGTCGTCCTTGATCGCCTTGACGATGTCGTACGCCGGTTGTGGCTGCAGCAGCGCGGCCATGTCCTTGAGGACCAGCGAGTCGCACCCGAGGTCCATGAGGTCGCGGGCCTGCTGGACGAACCCGTCGACGGTGTGCAGCGGGCTGACCGTGTAGCAGATCGTGCCCTGGGCATGGGCGCCCTCGCGTTTGACGGCCCGAATGGCCTGCTCGACGTTGCGCACGTCGTTGAGGGCGTCGAAGGTCCGGAACACGTCCATGCCGTTCGCGACGGCCTTGCCGACGAACCGGTCGACGACCTCGTCGCCGTAGTGGCGGTAGCCGAGCAGGTTCTGACCCCGCAGGAGCATCTGCAGCCGCGAGTTGGGCAGCAGCTTGCGGAAGGTCCGCAGCCGCTCCCAGGGGTCCTCGTTGAGGAAGCGGATGCACGCGTCGTACGTCGCGCCACCCCAGCACTCCACGCTCCAGTACCCGGCCTGGTCGATGTCCTCGCACGCGGGGACCATGTCCTCCATCGCCATCCTGGTGGCGAACAGGCTCTGGTGGGCATCGCGCAGGACCAGCTCGGTGACGTCGATCTTGCGGGTCACGATCACTTCCTATCCCTCGGTCGGGTGGCCATTGCGCAGGCACGGACGGACCGGCGTCCGAGGCTCAGCGGCTCAGCCGCCAGCATGTCGCATGTGTCGGCTTGGTGCCAGGGACGTTCTGCCTTTGCCGACGGCCAGCCGGCCGTTGTTCGACGTCGCGAGCGTGGTTGTCCCCGCCCGCCCAGCGCTATCCGCTGAGTGGGGATTCCGCAGGCGGCAACCAGGGGCAGTCGGCGCCGACGGGTGGGCCGCGAGGAGCCTGCCACAGGCACACAGATCTGCCGAGACGCGGGTTTCTGGCAGTTGTCGGTCGGCTTGGCGGGTTTGATCTGCCGGGGCGCCCCGAATGTGCCCGGATGCGGGTTTCTGGCAGTTGTCGGTCGGCTTGGCGGGTTTGATCTGCCGGGGCGCCCCGAATGTGCCCGGATGCGGGTTTCTGGCAGTTGTCGGTCGGCTTGGCGGGTTTGATCTGCCGGGGCGCCCCGAATGTGCCCGGACGCGGGTTTCTGGCAGTTGTCGGCCGGCTTGGCAGGTCGGATCTGCCGGGGCGCCCCGAATGTGCCCGGACGCGGCATACCGTTGTCAGGCAGGCTGCCCCGAAGA
Organism: Dermatophilaceae bacterium; assembly: GCA_037045045.1. Classification (GTDB taxonomy): domain Bacteria; phylum Actinomycetota; class Actinomycetes; order Actinomycetales; family Dermatophilaceae; genus Phosphoribacter. The sequence goes on along the minus strand of JBAOHL010000005.1, from coordinate 98,886 downwards.
AGGCGCACGAACCGCCGGATCGATCGCCAACGGAGCGGTCGTGGCGGCCAGGACATCCTCGACGGTGAAACCAGGTTGGACTTCGGTGAGCACCAGACCCTGCTCGTGGACCTCGATGACGGCCATCTCGGTGACGATGAGGTCGACGCAACTCACCGCGGTGAGGGGCAACGTGCAGTCGGGCAAGATCTTGGGCTCGCCCTTCTGGGTGTGCTCCATGGCGATGATCACCCGCTTGGCCCCGACGACGAGGTCCATTGCTCCGCCCATGCCCGGCACCATCTTGCCGGGGATGATCCAGTTGGCGAGATTGCCGTGCTGGTCGACCTGCAATGCCCCGAGCACCGTGACGTCGACGTGTCCGCCGCGGATGAGCCCGAAGGACATCGACGAGTCGATGAACGCCCCGCCCATCGGGCAGCTGGCCGGTTGTCCCCCCGCGTCGACGACGTAGCGGGGATTGGCATGCTCGGCATCCGGGCGTGGGCCGGCACCGACGATGCCGTCCTCGGCCTCGAGCACGACGTGGATGTCCGGCGGCAGGAAGGCCGGCACGAGCGTCGGCAGGCCGATGCCGAGGTTGACGAAGTCGCCGTCGTGCAGTTCCCTGGCGACCCGAGAGGCGATGACGGTCCTGATGTCGCTGCGGTCCACGGTTCAGCTCCTCGCTCCGTCGACGATGTAGTCGACGAGCACTCCCGGCGTGTGGACGTTCTCGGGCCGGATGTCGCCGATCTGGACCAGGTGGTCGGCCTCGGCGATCACCGTGTCCGCAGCCGTGGCCATGACGTAGTTGAAGTTGCGGGTCGTGCCCTTGTACCAGACGTTCCCGCGGGTGTCGATCCAGAAGCCGTTGAGCAGGGCGACGTCGGCTCGGATCGGCTTCTCCAACAGGTAATCTCGCCCGTCCACCTCGATGACCTGCTTGCCCTCGGCCACGACCGTGCCGATGCCGGTCGGGGTGAGCACTCCCCCGAGGCCGGCCCCACCGGCCCGGATCTTCTCGACGAACGAGCCCTGGGGAATGAGCTCGACCTGTAGCTCGCCGGAGTTCATCTGTTCGGCGACCTCGGGGTTGAGCCCGACATGGGTGGCAATGAGCTTGCGCAGCCGGTGGTGGCGCACGAGCTTGCCGACCCCGAAGTCCGGCAGTCCCCCGTCGTTGCAGATGAGAGTGAGGTCGGTGACCCCGGACTCGATGAGCCCGTCGATGACCTTGTGCGCGTTCCCGCAGCCCATGAATCCGCCCACCATGAGCCGCATCCCGTTCTCGACCAGCCGGGCGGCCTCGCCCAGCTCGACGATCTTCGCCATGACCTCACGCTCCTGGTCCTCGTGCACGGTGTCCGGGTCAGTGTGGCCTACCTTCGGCCCGCGCGTCCTGGGTCGGGGCAGTGGCGCGCGGATCGGCGGCCCAGTCGCGGGACAGGGCCGCCGATCGCGGGGCCGCCGCGCGGGCCGCCGATCGCGGGGTCACCGCGCGGGACGCGGGTCAGGCCCGGGCGTATGCCGCGATCTGCTCGGGGGTAAGGAAGCCGGGGTCGGACTGCGCCCCGTAGCCTCCGCCGTCGACGACGAACAACTGGCCGGTGATGTTCGCGGCGAGGTCGCTGGCGTAGAACAGGACGGCCTGGGCGACCTCTTCCGGCTGCGAGAGGCGTCCGAGGGGGACCAGGGCGGTGGCTTTGTCGAGGTCGTCGCCGATGAGCGACATCGTCATCTCGGTGAGCACCCCGCCGGAGGCGACCGCGTTGACGCGGACGCCGTACTCTGCCCACTCGGCGGCGGCCTGGCGGGTCATCGCGGCCACGGCACCCTTGCTCGCGCTGTAGTGCGCCGAGCACAACGGCTTGCGCATGCCGACCAGGCCCGCGATCGAGGAGAAGTTCACCACCGAGCCGCTGCGCCGGGGGACCATCGACTGGCCGACGACCTCACGCATAAGGAAGAACAGCGCCTTGGTGTTCACCGCGAAGACGTCGTCCCACTCCTGTTCGGTGATGTCCGCGGCATACCGCTGGGGCCCGACGGCCGCCGGCTGGATGAGCACGTCGATCTCGCCGAGTTCCTCGCGGATCTTCGTGACCAGGGGCCCGAGGTCGGCGATCTTCGTCAGGTCCTGCGGGTAGGCCACCGCTCGGCTCTTGGCGGACAGGGTGGCGGCCGACTCGCGCAGGCGGTCGGCGAGGATGTCGACCATGGCGACGGTCGCCCCGCTGTCGACGAGGATCTGCGCGATGGTGTAGCCGATCCCCCGGGCCGATCCGGTGACCAGGCATACCTTGCCGTCGAAGCGGATGTCCATGCGATGCCTTCCTGAATGAGCGGGCGGCATCGGTGAGGCCGGATGCCGGCGCGGGCACCGCGATGGTCGCGGCGCTGTCATCAGGAGTCTGGGACAGCAGGGCTCGCCGCGGCAGTGAGGGACCTCGTGCGAATCGTTCTGGCACGTATCACGCCCGCTGGCAGGTATCACGCCCGCGATTCGGTGACGGTCGCAACCTCCAGGCCGCTGCGGCATATCGGCGCGTCCTCCTTCGTCCGCACCACCGCCCACTCACCCGGCACGCTCGACCCGGGCAGGACGATCGCCATCGCGCCGACCGCGTGTCCAGTCGCCCGTGCCCACATCACCGGACGGAGGTAAGGCAGGTAAGGCAGGTAAGGCAGGTAAGGCAGGTAAGGCAGGTAAGGCAGGCTGTCGTCCGTGGTAGGCCGTCGGATCAACAGCATCGAACCGGGCCGGCTCTTTGATGCTCAAGGCCGGGAGTGGCACACGAGACACGCGGCGTGGGCGACCTCGAAGGACGCCGCCCGTTATGTCGCCCGTCGTCAGGGAGGCGGCATCGTGGCTCCAGGCATGGTGCGCCACGTCCGGTGGGTCGACGCGGACGAGCTGGAGTCGTGGTGGGAGAAAGCCAGGAGTAATTTCCAGACGCCAGGCAGCGGCGTCCCTGGAATGCCAGACCCGCAAGGCGTCACCTGGGGCGCGCATGTCTGGCGACGCGGTGCTGAGAGGTTGATCGTCTTCCAGGGGTTCTGCTGAACGAGCCCGTCCGCTTCGTCGCAAACCGCGCTCGGGCTCGCTCACCGGCGGTACCAGGCGGCGGAGCAGAGGCGGCTGAGGACACCGGCCGGATACCGGCCAGACGCTCGGGCGAGGGATGCCTGACCTGCGGTGTTGCGGTCAGTTCCGATTGTCGGGCTGACAGGATTTGAACCTGCGACCCCTTGACCCCCAGTCAAGTGCGCTACCAAACTGCGCCACAGCCCGTGGCTGCTCCCGGTCCGAGAGCACGCAAGACCCTATCGCACCGCCTTCGAGCGCTCCCAATCCGTATGCCGGCTGGTCCCGTTCGCATGGCCGGCCGTATCCGCCTCGTCGGGCCCTCAGCGAGGGCGCTTCTCGCGGACCCGCACGCTCAGTTCGATGGGGGTCCCGGCGAAGCCGAACTGTTCGCGCAACCGACGCTCGAGGAACCGGCGATATCCGGCCTCGATGAAGCCCGAGGCGAACAGGACGAAGCGTGGCGGGCAGGTCGAGGCCTGGGTCGCGAAGAGGATCCGGGGCTGCTTGCCGCCCCGCACGGGGTGCGGTTGGGCGGCGACGACCTCGCCGAGGAATGCGTTGAGCCGGCCGGTCGGCACCCGGCTCTCCCACGAGGCGAGCGCGGTGTCGAGTGCCGGGACCAGCCGGTCGAGATGGCGACCGGTACGCGCCGAGACGTTGACCCGGGGGGCCCAGGCCACCTGAGCCAGGTCTCGGCCGATCTCGCGTTCGAGGATGCCGCGGCGATCCTCGTCGAGGGTGTCCCACTTGTTGAAGGCCAGCACGAGGGCGCGACCGGCCTCGACGACCTGGCCGACCACCCTGACGTCCTGCTCGGCCAACGGTTCGCTGGCGTCGACGAGCACGACCGCGACCTCGGCCTTCTCCAACGCCGCCTGGGTGCGCAGCGAGGCGTAGAAGTCCGCGCCCCGGGTCTGGTGGACCCGCCGGCGGATGCCGGCCGTGTCGACGAAACACCAGGTCCGCCCGCCCAGTTCGACGAGTTCGTCCACGGGATCCCGCGTGGTCCCGGCTGTGGCGTCGACGACCACTCGCTCGTGCCCGGCGAGCTTGTTGAGCATCGAGGACTTGCCGACGTTCGGCCGTCCGAGCAGCGCGACCCGTCGGGGCCCTTCGCCCGGACCCGCTCCGGCCACACCGGAGGTGTCCGGGAGCACGGCCAGTACGGCGTCCAGCGCGTCACCGCTGCCACGGCCGTGCAGGGCGGACACCGGCCACGGTTGGCCGAGGCCGAGGTTCCACAACGCAGCGGCGTCGGCCTCGACGCGCTGGTCGTCGACCTTGTTCGCGACGAGGACCACAGGCTTGCCGGAGCGGCGCAGCATCCGCACGACCGCTTCGTCGGCGTCGGTGGCCCCGACCGTGGCGTCGACGACGAAAAGGACGACGTCGGCCAGTTCGACGGCCACCTCGGCCTGCTCGGCCACCCGCAGGTGGATGCCGCGGACGCCGACGTCCCAGCCCCCGGTGTCGACGAGGGTGAACCGGCGTCCGGCCCATTCGGCGTCGTAGGCCACCCGGTCGCGCGTCACCCCGGGCACGTCCTCGACGACCGCCTCGCGGCGACGCAGGACCCGGTTGACGAGGGTCGACTTGCCGACGTTGGGCCGCCCGACGACGGCGACGACCGGCCTGGGGGCGGGTGCGCCGGGCACGACCGCGGCCGGCTCGTCAGCGTCGACGAGGGCGAGGTCCTCGTCGGTGAGGTCGAACTCACCGAGACCGGCGCGCAGGGCCCGGCCGAGAGCCTCATGGGTAGAGCCGGCGTCGGACTCGGGCCTCCCGCGGGGCGAGGGGTCGGATGCCGGCCCGGCACCGGCCGCGAGATCAGCTGCCGGCGCGCCACCACCGGCTCCGGCCGCAAGATCAGCTGCCGGCGCGCCGCCACCGGCTCCGGCCGCGGCTCCGCCACCCGCTCCGGCAGGAGCGTCGGCTCCCCCGTCCGCCGGGACGCCGTCGGCGAGGTCCTCAGCCATCTGTGCCCGCCTTCTCGGGGTGTCGGCCTGCGGTCATCGACCGCACGACCGCGAGGACGGCCGCGACGGCACCAGGCAGGTCGAGGTCGGACGTGTCGACCGTGACGACGCCGTCGGCTGCCTCCTGGAAGCTCGCGACGGTGCCGTCGAGCCGGTCGCGGTCGATCACCTGGCCCCTGGTGCTCGCCAGGGCGTCGGCGTCCGCGCGGCCGAGGTTTTCGCTGGCCCGCCGGGCCACCCGGGCCTGTTCGTTCGCGGTGAGCAGGATGCGCACGTCCGCGTCCGGCGCGACGACCGTGGTGATGTCCCGGCCTTCGGCGACCACGGCACCCCGCTCGCGGGCTCCCGCGTCGATGAGCTCGCGTTGGCGGCGACGCAGTTCCGCGCGCACGCCGAGGTTGGTCGCCACCGCCGAGACGACCCCGGTGACCCGGTCCTCGCGGATGGCCTGCCCGATGTCGGTATCGCCGACCCACACCCCTGGCGCGTCGGGGTCGGTGCCCATGCGCAGCGGCAGCGACGCGGCATACCGCTCGACGGCGGGTTCGTCGCCGAGGTCCACGCCGTCGCGCAGGCAGCCCCAGGCCACCGCCCGGTACATCGCGCCGGTGTCGAGATAGGCCGCGCCGAGCTGGCGGGCCACCGCGCGGGACACGCTCGACTTGCCGCTGCCGGAGGGGCCGTCGATGGCGACGACGAGCGCCGCGGCCGGTGCCGAGTGGTTCGTCATCAGTCGAGCACCCGCCAACCCTGCTCGGTGAGGACGGTGTGCAGGTGCTCGACGGCCGCGGGGAGCACCATGATCTCGGCCAGCCCGAACGGCTGCTCCAAACCGTGGTCGAGCCGCACGTCCTCGAGGTTGACGCCGGCCTCGCCGATGTCGGTGAGCAGGCGGCCCAGCGAGCCGGGCTCGTCGGGGATGACGACGGTCACCGGCTCGTATGCCGTGGGGGCCGCCCCGTGCTTGCCCGGCAGGCGGGCGCGACCGGCATTGCCGTGCAGGACCGTGCGGTTGACGACCTCGAGGCCACCGACGCCGTCGCCCCTGTCGATGCGGTCGAGCGCGGCGACGAGATCGCCGAGGTTGTCCTGGACGCGCACGAGCACGTCGCGGATCGCTCCGGCGTTGCCCGCGAGGATCTGGGTCCACAGCCTCGGATCGCTGGCGGCGATCCGGGTGACGTCACGCACCCCTTGACCCGAGAGAGCCAGGGCCCGGTCGTCGAGGCCCCGCAGTTGGGCCGCGACGAGGCTCGCGAACACCTGGGGCATGTGCGAGATCGCGGCGACCGCCTCGTCGTGCGCGGCCGCGTCCATCGTCGACACGGCCGATCCGGCCGCGTGGGCGATCGCCGTGACCATCTCGACGGCATACCGGCTGGAGGATTCGGCCGGCACGACGACCCACGCCCGACCCTCGAACAGGTCGCCGCGCGCCGCGCCCGCGCCGGTGCGTTCGCGGCCGGCCATGGGGTGCGAACCGACGTACCGGGACAGGTCCGCGCCCCGGCGCACGAGCTCCTCGTGGATGATCCGCTTGACCGAGGCGACGTCCGTGACGACCGCCGCCGGCCACCGCTCCAGGGCATCGGCGACGACCGCCGCGGCGACGTCGGGGGGTGCCGCGACGATGACGAGCGTCGGGTCGGGGCTCGTGCTGTCCAGCAGCGTGCCGGCGCCGAGGTCGCGGGCCAGCGCCTGGGCGGTCGGCGACGGGTCGCTCAACTGAATGCGGAATCCCTTGCGAGACAGCGCGATGCCCAGGCTGGTGCCGATGAGGCCCGTGCCGAGGATGAGGACGTCGCTGCTCACGCGCCCAAGGCTATCGACCCGAACCGTGCCCCGAGGCACCCGAGCCGGCGCGCTGAGGTCAGAGGCCGGCTGCGGCATACAGCTTGCCGACCTCCTCGCGGGTCAGTCGACGGGTCCGGCCGGACTTGAGGTCGCCCAGCACGATCGGGCCGACCTGGACGCGCACGAGGGTGAGCACCGGGTGTCCGACAGCGGCGAGCATCCGGCGGACGATGTGCTTGCGTCCCTCGTGCAGGACCACCTCGACGAGGGCCTTGCCGGGGGCGGAATCGACCAGCCGGAACGAGTCCACCGCCACGGGTCCGTCGTCAAGCTCGATTCCGGCGCGCAGCCGGCGTCCGAGGTCGCGGGGCACGGGGCCTGGCACCTGGGCGAGATACGTCTTCGGCACGCCGTATGCCGGGTGCTGGAGGCGGTGCGCGAGGTCCCCGTCGTTGGTGAGCAACAGCAGTCCCTCGGTGTCGGCGTCGAGGCGCCCGATGTGGAAGAGCCGCTCCGGGCGGTTGCCGAGGTAGTCGGTGATCGAGACCCGCCCCAGCTCGTCGTTCATCGTCGAGACGACGCCGGCGGGCTTGTGGAAGGCGAGATAGACCAACGTGTCGTCGAGGGTGACCCGCTCGCCGTCGACGTGGACGACCTGGCGGCTCGGGTCGATCCGCACGCCGAGTTCGGTGACGACGTGCCCGTCGACGCTGACGCGGCCCGCGGAGATGAGGCCCTCGCAGGTGCGCCGCGACCCCAACCCTGCACCGGCCAGCAACTTCTGCAGACGCACGCCGTCTGGATCGTGGACGTCGACGTCCGGGGGCGGACTCAGGGCCTTCGGTCCGCGGGCCGCCCGCTTCGGGGCGGCTCCGCGAGGGCCGTACCGGGACGATCCGGCGCCTGCTGCGCCTCGGTCGGGACGACCGCCACCGCTGTCGGGGCGCCCCCCGCCGGTGCGTCGGCCGGGTGGGGTCATCCTCGGCCGCCCTCGGCGATCTCGTCGAGCAGGTCGGCCTCCGGCAGGAACGGCGCGAGCGGCGGGAGCTCGTCGAGCGAGTCGATGCCGAGGCGCTGAAGGAAATACGGGGTCGTCCCGTAGAGCACCGCTCCGCCCTCCCCCTCGCCCTGCTCCTCGACGAGTCCGCGGGTGATGAGGGTCCGCACGACGCCGTCGACATTGACCCCCCGGACCGCGCCGATCCGACCGCGCGACACGGGTTGCCGGTAGGCGATCACCGCGAGGGTCTCCAAGGAGGCCTGGGTGAGCTTGGCCTGCGCGCCGTCGAGGAGGAACTTCTCGACGACCGGGGCGTAGTCGGATCGGCTGTAGACCCGCCAGCCGCCACCCATGCCGCGCACGGTGAACCCGCGGTGGGCGGCGGCATACTCGGCTTCGAGCTCGTGCAGGATCGCGAGGACCTGTCCGACCGGCATCTCGAGGGCAGTGGCCAGCGCCATCTCGGAGACCGGTTCGTCCACGACCATGAGCACCGCTTCGATCGCCCCCCGGGCGCCGCCCGGGAAGTCCGAGACGTCGAAGGTTGGCTCGTCGGCGGCGTCGTCCGACTCGGGTGGCTCCGGGGGTGGTGGCGGCTCGGTCGGGTCCTCGGGCCCGGTGGCCCCGGTCGGCTCAGTCATCTGGTCCTCCTGGCTGCTGAGGTGCGCCGGCTCCGTCGGCGGCGCCCTCGTCGAATTCCGAACCGGCGGCCGGCACCCACGTCGTATCGGCGGGATCCTGCGTCCCGGTCCAGCGGACGGTCAGCTCGCCGAGCGCGTGCGCCTGTTCGAAGGCCACCGCGGCGTCCTTGTAGAGCTCCAGCAGGGCGAGGAATCGAGCGACGATGACCATCGTCGCGTCCGCGTCGGCGACGAGCGCGCGGAACGAACACGTGCCGTCGCGACGGAGCCGCTCGACGATGAGGAGCGCCTGCTCGCGGACGCTCACCTGGGGCACGTGCAGGTGGTCCAGACCCACCGAGGGTGGGGTGCGAGGAACCATCGCGCGGGCGGCAATCATCGCCAGCTGCTCGGGGGTCACGGTCATGACGAGTTCGGGAAGCAGCGTCCGCAACTGTGGCTCGAGGCCGGCCTGCCGTGGGGACATCCGGGCGGTGCCGGCGAGCTGCTCGGCGAACGCGCCCGCGACCTGTTTGAACGCGCGGTACTGCAGCAGGCGCGCGAAGAGCAGGTCCCGGGCCTCGATGAGCGCGAGATCCTCCTCGTCCTCGGGCCCCGACGTGGGCAGCAGGCGCGCGGCTTTGAGGTCCAACAGGGTGGCGGCGACGAGGAGGAACTCCGACGCTTGGGACAAATCCCACTCCGTGTCGGCCTCCCGGGCGGCGCGAATGTGGGCGACGAACTCGTCGGTCACTTGGGCGAGGGCGATCTCGGTGATGTCGAGCTTGTGCTTGGCGATGAGCCCGAGCAGCAGTTCGAACGGACCGTCGAAGACGTCGAGGTGCACCTCGAAGGGCGTGCTCGCCGCGCGTCGGGTGAGCACGCCTCCGGGCGCGGGCACGGTCGGCGGGGCGGGGGGATGTGGGTCGGTCACGATGCAGGGCACTCGGCGCGGGTCAGGCCGCGTCACCTCGGGCGATGAGCTCGCGGGCCAACAGCCGGTATGCCGCAGCGGCCGAATGGGCGGACGCATACGTCGTGATGGGCTCGGCCGCCAGCGTGGCGTCGGGGAACTTCACCGTCCGGGCGATGACGGTGTGGAAGACCCGGTCGCCGAAGTGGTCGACGACGGAGGCGACGACCTCGCGACTGTGCAACGTGCGCCCGTCGTACATCGTCGCGAGGATGCCGTCGATCTGCAGGCGCGGATTGAGCCGGTCGGTGATCTTCTCGATGGTCTCGACGAGCAGGGCGACCCCTCGCATGGCGAAGAACTCGCACTCCAACGGGATGATCACGCCGTGAGCGGCCGTGAGGGCGTTGACGGTGAGCAGCCCCAGCGAGGGCTGACAGTCGATGAGCACGACGTCGTAGTCCTCCAGGACCGGCCGCAGCGCCCGAGCGAGGATCTGCTCGCGGGCCACCTCGCCGACGAGTTGAACCTCCGCGGCGGACAAGTCGATGTTGGCCGGGATGACGTCCAGGCCTTGGGTACGGGTCCCTCGGATGACCTGCCGGACGTCTTGCTGGCGGTCGGTGAGCAGGGTGTAGACGGTGAGGTCGAGGTCGTTGGCCCGCACTCCGAGGCCTACCGACAGGGCGCCCTGCGGGTCGAAGTCGACGAGCAGGACCTTGCGGCCGAGTTCGGCGAGGGCGGCACCGAGATTGATCGTCGTCGTCGTCTTGCCGACGCCGCCTTTCTGGTTGCACATCGCGATGACCCGGGCCGGGCCGTGTTGGCTGAGGGGGGGCGGTTCGGGGTAGTCCGGCATCGGTCGACCGGTGGCCCCGATGGTCACCGTCGGGGGCGGCATACCGGGCGAATAGCTCCGGGAGGGACGCTCCCCGCCGTCGGCTGCTTCCGACGCGAGCTCGGGCGATTCGGCGGGGGCCGCTGGCGCCCCGGGCGGCGTGGACCAGTCGACGGGCCCGTCGCCGGCCTGGGGCGTCGGCGCCTGCGGCTCGCCGGCGGGGTCCAGGTCGGTGCTCACGGCGGGTCACTCCCGTGCGGGTCAGGCGGTCGGTCAGCCGGGCGCTGATCCAGGCGACCCTATCAGCGCGCCCGGGGATGGGCCCCGGCGTACACCTCCCGCAGCCGCGCGACGGTGACCATCGTGTAGATCTGGGTCGTGGTCACGGAGGCGTGCCCGAGCAGTTCCTGGACCACCCGCACGTCGGCCCCGCCGTCGAGCAGGTGGGTGGCGAACGAATGGCGCAGGGTGTGCGGCGAGACGTGCCCGCTGAGCCCGGCTCGGCCGGCCGCGGCCTGCAGGGCGGTCCACGCGCTTTGGCGGCTCAGCCGGCCGCCGCGGGCGCCGAGGAACAGGGCGGGGGTTCCGCGGCCGTGGGCGGCGAGGACCGGACGCGCCCTCACGAGGTATGCCGTGACCGCCTCGCGCGCGTATCGCCCCACCGGGACGATCCGCTGTTTCGAGCCCTTGCCGAGCAGGCGGACCGTGCCGTCCTCGACGTCGAGGTCGTCCACATCGAGGCCGACCGCCTCCGAGATCCGCGCCCCGGCGCCGTAGAGGACCTCGAAGAGCGCCCGGTCGCGAAGGGCGGCCGCAGTGTCCCCGACCGACGCCGCGCCGAGCAGCCGCTCGACCTCGTCGACGGCGATGGCCTTGGGCAGGCGCATCGGCGCCTTCGGGGGTCGGACGGACGCGGCGGGATCGGTGTCCGCGGTTCCCTCGACGGCGAGGAAGCGGTGCAGCCCGCGCACGGCGACGAGGGTCCGAGCAGACGAGCTGGCCGACAGTGCCGGCATATCAGGCTCGGCGGTGCGCAACGAGGCGAGGAAGTCCCTGACGTCGGTCTCGGTCACGGCTGCGGGGTCGAGAACCCCCCGGCCGGCCAGGAAGTCGAGGTACCGCGAGAGGTCGCGCCGATAGGCGGCGAGGGTGTTGGCGGCGGCGCCGCGCTCGACGGCGAGATGGTCGAGCCAACCCTGGGCCAGTCGAGCCATGGCGCTCGGCGTTGCCTTCCCGGTCCCTCCGGGGTCGCCTCCGGTCCCGGGGTCGCCTCCGGTCCGGTCCCCGCCTCCGGTCCCGGGGTCCCGCCTCGCCCAGGCGTGGCCATGGTGCCTCCCTCGTCCTTCGGGCCAGGTCGCAGCCGGGGGCGGTGTGCCGCCTCGGGCGTCAGCCCACCCTGGCCACGGTCGGGCGCACGTCCTGCTCGGGTGCAGTCCACGACGAAGCGTCGGCGTCGACCTGCTCCCCGGTGCGGATGTCCTTGATCTGGTCGCCGCCTTCGGGGCCCGCCGCCGGGAACCACACGTACGGAATACCGCGCCGGTCGGCGTACCGGATCTGCTTGCCGAACTTCGCTGCCGACGGCGCCACTTCACATGGGATCCCCCGGCCGCGCAGCGCGGCGGCGATGGCGGCGGACCGCCCCCGCTGGGCCTCCGAGGTGACCGCGACGAGGACGCACGCGGGCGTCGCGCGGCTCGCCGTGACGAGCCCCTGCCCGACAAGCAGCCCGAGCAGGCGCGTCAGGCCGATGGAGATGCCCACCCCTGGGTAGGTGCTGCGCCCGTCGCTGGCCAGGGCGTCGTAGCGTCCGCCGGAACAGAACGACCCCCAGGCCTCATAGCCCACCAGCTGGGTCTCGTAGACGGTGCCGGTGTAGTAGTCGAGGCCGCGGGCGATCCGCAGGTCTGCGACCAGGGTGTCGGGAAAGGTCGCCAGGCCCGCCTCGATAACCGCCGCGAGCGACGCCAGGCCCGCCTCGAGGGTGGGGTGTTCGACACCGAGGGCGCGAACCGCGTCGAGGAAGCCGAGGTCGGCGGTGCGGATCGCCGCGAGGTCGAGGCACTGTTGCGCCTGAACCGCCGTGGCGCCCTGGTCGACGAGGAGGGCGCGGACGGCCTGCGGGCCGATCTTGTCGAGCTTGTCGACCGTGCGCAGCGTCGCGGCGACGTCGGTGAGCCCGATGCCGAGGTAGAAGCCCTCGCAGATCTGTCGGTTGTTGACCTGGATGACGAATGGGCCGATCGGCAGGCGCCGGAACGCGTCGGCGACGACGAGGGGCATCTCGGCCTCGAAGTGCGGCGCCAGCGTGGCGACGTCGACGACGTCGATATCGCATTGGGTGAACTCGCGGTAGCGCCCCTCTTGCGGTCGTTCGCCACGCCACACCCGCTGGATCTGATAGCGGCGGAACGGGAAGTTCAGCCGGCCGGCATTCTCCAGCGTGTACCGGGCGAACGGCACGGTGAGGTCGAAGTGCAGGCCGAGGGTCGGCTCGGCGCCCTCGCCCGCTGCCGCCCCGAGCCGGGACACGCCGTAGATCTCCTTGTCGGCGTCGCCGCCCAGGCCCCGTAGCCGCTCGACCGGCTCGACCGCCCGGGTCTCGATCGAAACGAACCCGTGCAGCTCGAACACCTCGCGGATGACGTCGAGGAAATGTTGCTCGACGATGCGTTCCGCGGGGAGGAACTCCGGGAACCCGCTGATCGGGGTGACCTTGCCGCTGCTCACGCGGCGATCATCTCAGAATCGGTGTGCCGTCCCGGCCGCCCATGCCGCCCCGGCCGCCTCGTTCCGGCCGGGGGCCGGTCCGCACGTGCGGCCCATCACCCGACGGAACGCTCCTCAGCGCTGGTGGAGGAAGCGCAGGAAGGGGTTGGAGCCGCGTTCCACGCCGATCGTCGTGGCCGGCCCGTGTCCCGGCAGGACGAGCCGGTCGTCGGGCATCGGCAGGATCAGGTCGCGCAGCGAGCGCATCATCGTCGGCTCGTCGCCGCCGGGCAGGTCCGAGCGGCCGATCGACCCGGCGAAGAGCACGTCACCGGAGACGACCGTGCTGGACACCTGATTGCGCGCCTGGTCCGGCACGTCGTCGAGGACGAACATCACCGATCCCTCGGTATGGCCCGGGGCGTGCACGACGGTGAGGTCCAGGCCAGCCAGTGAGAGCGTCGCGGCATCGGCGATCTCGACGACCTGCTCGGGCTCCTTCCAGGAGGCCTTCTGCCCGAACTCCTGCTCCATCATCGCGATCATCATCGGTTCGAGGTCGAAGAACGGATCGCGCAGCCGGTATCGGTCGTCCGCATGCAGGTATGCCGCGAGCGTGCCGCCGCATACCGGGGTGACCGAGTAGACGTGGTCCATGTGGCCGTGGGTGAGCAGGACGGCCGCGGGACGCAGGTGGTACTCCTCGAACACCTCGCGGAGGGTCTCGACCACGCCGATTCCCGGGTCGACGACGAGGCATTCCTGCCCGGCGGCGGTGGCCAGGACGAAACAGTTGGTGTCGAAGGCAGCGGCGGGGAACCCGATGGCGAGCACCCCTGGAGCCTAGTCTGGGTGGGCATCGTCACGTCTTCGTGATCCTGGGCGCGCGAGCGCACCACGGGCGCCTTCTCTACACTGAACGGTCGTTGGGCGGTCCTGCTCCAACATGGCCTCTGGAGGGTTGTCGCTCGTGCGTGACAAGCAGTCCGTCCTCGCGGTGCTCGGCGTGCTGATTGTCGTCGTCGGGTTCGTCTGGGTGGCCAACCGTCTCACCGCTCCCCCAGCGGCGGACGTCCCAGCCTCCGCCTCAGCAACGGATACGCCCTCGACGAGTGTCTCCGGATCGGCCACCCCCACGCCCACGCCGACCCCTACCGCCACACCGACCACCCTGCCGGGGTGCAGCCCCGTGCCGGCGCTGCAGACCACGCCGACGAAGTTCTCCAGTCCACCGGACGTCGAGACCGTGCGAGGCAAGACGTTCGTCGCGACGATCACGACGAACTGTGGCCCGATCACCGTCGAACTCGACGGTGCCAAGGCTCCGGCCACGGTTGCCTCCTTCGTCATGCTCGCCAAGGAGGGCTACTGGGCACCGAGCCCCTGCCACCGACTCACGACGGACGCCGAGCAGCTATGGGTGCTGCAGTGCGGCGACCCGACCGGCACCGGGGCCGGCCCAGGACCGGGCTACCACTTCGGTATCGAGAACGCCCCAGGCGACGGGCAATACCCGCGCGGCACGCTGGCCATGGCTCGCACGAGCGACCCGAACAGCAACGGTGACCAGTTCTTCATCACGTACAAGGACACCACGCTGCCGGTGTCGACGGGCGGCTACAGCATCTTCGGCAAAGTCACCGCCGGGCTGGACATCGTCGACCGCATCGCCGCCGCCGGTGTCAGCCCGGCGGACAGCATGACGCCGATGGCCCAGATCAGCATCCTCTCCGTCGCCGTGCGCCCGAAGGGCTGAGGCCATGACCGAGCCCACCGTGCCTCCCGACGCCCGGCAGCCGGTGCCCGAGGCGGACCTGCCGCCCGAGTCCGCGGCAGCCGCTCCCGCGACACCGTGGGAGCAGACCGACAGCTCCGCCGTGCTCGTGCCTGCGCCCGACGTCCTGGCCGCGGAATCCGCCGAACCCGTCGAGGTGACTCCGTCCGAGCCCGAGGACGTCCCAGCCGTCGAGCCCGAGGACGTCCCGGCCCCCCAGCCCGAGGACTCCGCCCAACCCGATGCGCCGACGCCGGTCGCGGCGATGCCACCGGCGCCCGCGCCCTCCCCGGCGATGTTCGCTCGGGCCACCGGTGCTCCGTCTGCTGCGGCGTTCGGCCGGGTCGACGAGCACGGCCTCGTGTACGTCCGGACCCCCGACGGAGAACGCGAAGTCGGTTCCTACCCGGGCGCGAGCCCGGCCCAGGCGCTGGCGTACTTCGGTCGCAAGTACGACGACCTGGCGGCCTCCGTCCAATTGCTACACCAGCGGGTGACCCAGACCGAGATGCCCTCGAAGGAGGCCCACGAGACCGTCGCCCGACTGCGCGAGACGCTCGCCGAAGCTCGTGTCGTCGGCGACCTCGGGGCGCTGGGCGCCCGACTCGACGAGGTCGACGGGGCCCTCGTCGCCCGCCGCGCAGCCGAGGCCGAACACCGCGCCGCGGCCAAGGCCGACGCCCTGGCTCGTCGCGAGGCAATCGTCGCCGAAGCCGAGGCGCTCGCTGGGCAACCCGAGGCGAAGATTCAGTGGAAGGGCGCCGGTGCCCGGCTGCGGGAGCTGCTCGAGGACTGGAAGGGGATGCAGCGCGGCGGACCGCGGATCGACAAGGACGTCGAGGCCGCCCTGTGGCATCGGTTCAGCGCGGCCCGCAACGGGTTCGACAAGGCTCGGCGCACCCACTTCGCCCAACTCGACGCCGTCCACGCCGAGGCCAAGGCCACCAAGGAACGCCTCGTCGCCGACGCCGAACGGCTCTCGACCAGTCGTGATTGGGCGGTCACGGCGGGAGCGTTCAAGCGCCTCATGGATGACTGGCGACGAGCCGGTCGGGGCTCTCGCAGCGACGACGACGCCCTGTGGAACCGGTTCAAGGCAGCCCAGGACGCGTTCTTCACCGCAAAGGACCAGGTCGTCGCCGCCGAGGACGAGGCACTGCGCGCCAACCTCGCGGTCAAACAGGCGCTGCTCGTCGAGGCCGAGGCGCTGCTGCCGGTCAGCGACCTCGAGCGGTCCAAGGCCGCGCTGCGGGTCATCCAGGACAAGTGGGACCGGGCCGGCAAGGTCCCTCGGGCGGACCTGGAACGCACCGAGAAGGCGCTGCGGCGCGTCGAGCAGGCCGTGCGCGACCTCGAGGACAGACGCTGGAGTTCGGCCAACCCCGAGGCCGCCGCCCGTGCGCGTAGCCTCGTGGACCAACTCGAACGCGCCGTCGCCGATCTCGAGGCAGACCTGGCGAAGGCCCAGGCCAGCGGAGATGAGCGCGCCCTCGCGAAGGCCCAGGCCGCGCTCGAGGCCAGGCGGGGTTGGCTGGCCCAGGCCCAAGCAGGCCTGGCGGAGTTCGGCCCCGCGAGCTAACCACGGCATCCGCCGTCCGAACGACGTCAGGATCCGAAGGCATGCGCGCCGAGGCGTAGGCCTGGACAATGGGCCATGGCACCGGTCGCGCGCAAGTTTCGCTTCTCGCCCATCGAGGCGGCATACGCGCTGACCGTGGGAGTCCTCGCCGCCCTCGGGTTCGGTGCCGGGTCGACGGTCCTCATCGCGCTCGCCGCGCTGGTGACGTTTCCGTCCAGTGCCCTCGCGGTGCCGGCCTACTACCTCGCTTACGGTCTCCTGGCGTTGGTACCCGGGGCGAATCCGTCGATCAGCACCGGGTCCGGGACGTGCTCGGCAGCCGGGGCTTGCACGGTCACGGTCACCGGACAACTGGCTTCTTGGTTCGTGGTCGCCAGCGCGCTGATCGGCATCCTCGCCCTGCTCGCCGCAGCCGTCGCCAACGTGGCCCTCCTGCGAAGGCTTACCGCGCGCCGCCCACCCCGGATGGCGCCACCCGGGGGCGGCGTCTGACCTCGTCCCGACGTGTCGCGATTCGCCAGCCCCGAGGCTCAGCCAGCCCTGCCCACTGATCCCAGCGCGGCATCCGGCGGAGTGCGAGTTCGGGGCTCGCTGACCCTCAGGCCATGGGTGGGGCGCTACTCGACCCGCGCGACTCGCCCGCCGGTGACCCGGTAGACGTCGTACACACCGTCGACCTTGCGGACCGCCTTGATGACGTGGTCGAGGTGGCCCGGATCGCCCATCTCGAAGACGAAGCGCGAGGTGGCCACCCGATCACGGGTGGTCTGCAAGGTCGCCGCGTGGATGTTCACGTGGTGGTCGGACAGGACCCGGGTGATGTCCGAGAGCAGTCGTGCGCGGTCGAGGGCCTCGACCTGCAACTGGACCCGGAACATGCTCGCGGCCGTCGGATCCCACGCGACGTCGACGAGCCGATCGGGCTGCGCCAACAGGTTCTCGGCGTTCGAGCAGTCCCGTCGATGCACCGAGACGCCGTTGCCCCGGGTGACGAAGCCAAGGATCGGGTCACCCGGCACGGGGGTGCAACATCGGGCGATCTTCACCCAGACGCCCTCGATCCCCACGACGATGACCCCGGGGTCGGTGCTGCGACTGCTGTGCCGCACGCGCCCGGGCACGGTCGCCTCGGCGAGGTCCTCGGTGGCCCCCTCCTCGCCCCCCATGGTTTCCAGCAGCTTGCCGACGACGTGTTGGGCGGAGACGTGCGCGTCGCCGACGGCGGCATACAGGGCGTCGATGTCGAGGTAGCGCAGGTCGTGGGCCAAGGCCGTCATGGACTCGTGCGTCATCAGCCGTTGCAGCGGTAGTCCACGTTTGCGCAGGTACTTGGCGATGGCCTCCTTGCCGCGCTCGACCGCCTCCTCGCGCCGCTCCTTGGAGAACCAGTGCCGGATCTTGTTGCGCGCGCGAGGGCTCTTGACAAAGGTCAGCCAGTCCCGCGACGGCCCGGCGCCGTCGGCCTTTGAGGTGAGGACCTCGACGGTGTCGCCGTTCTCGAGCACCGAGTCCAACGGTGCCAAACGGCCGTTGACCCGGCCGCCGATGCAGTGGTGGCCCACCTCGGTGTGTACGGCATACGCGAAGTCGACGGGTGTCGAGCCCGCCGGCAAGGCGACGACCGAGCCCTTCGGGGTGAAGACGTAGACCTCGTTGCCGCCCATCTCGAAGCGCAGCGAGTCGAGGAACTCCCCCGGGTCGGCGGTCTCGCGCTGCCAGTCGAGCAGTCGGCGCAGCCAGGCCATGTCATTGACCGATGCGGTCTCGCCGCCCCGACCGGGGGTGTTGTCCTTGTATTTCCAGTGGGCTGCGACGCCGTATTCCGCGCGCCGGTGCATCGTGTGGGTGCGGATCTGGATCTCGACGGCCTTGCCTTCGGGCCCGATGACCGTCGTGTGCAACGACTGGTACATGTTGAACTTCGGCATGGCGATGTAGTCCTTGAACCGCCCGGGCACGGGGTTCCACCGGGCGTGCATCGCGCCAAGGGCCGCGTAGCAGTCGCGGACCGTCTCGACGAGCACTCGCACGGCGACCAGGTCGTAGATGTCCTCGAAGTCGCGGCCGCGGACGATCATCTTCTGGTACACCGAGTAGTAGTGCTTCGGCCGGCCGGTGACGGTGCTCTTGATCCCGGCGACCCCGAGGTCCTCGGACACCTGCGCCCGGACGTTCGCGAGATACTCCTCGCGGGCCGGCGCCCGGGCGGCGACGAGGTCGACGATCTCGTCGTAAACCTTGGGGTAGAGCGTCGCGAATGCGAGATCCTCCAACTCCCACTTGATGGTGTTCATCCCGAGGCGGTGCGCCAGCGGCGCGTAAATCTCGAGGGTCTCCCGGGCCTTGCGTTCCGCGGAGTCCTTCGTGACGTAGCGCCAGGTCCGGGCGTTGTGCAACCGGTCGGCCAACTTGATGACGAGGACCCGGATGTCGCGGGCCATGGCGATGACCATCTTGCGCACGGTCTCGGCCTGGGCGGCTTCACCCCAGGTGACCTTGTCGAGCTTGGTCACCCCGTCGACGAGGCTGGCGATCTCCTCGCCGAAGTCCGCGCGCAGTTGGTCCAGGCCGTATGCCGTGTCCTCGACGGTGTCGTGCAGCAGGGACGCGGCCAGGGTCGTCGGGGTCATGCCGAGGTCGGCGAGGATCGTCGTCACGGACAGCGGATGGGTGATGTAGGCGTCGCCGCTGTCTCGGGTCTGCCCCGAATGGGCCTGTTCGGCGATCTGGAAGGCCCGCTGGACGACGGTGAGATCGGCCTTGGGGTGGTTTGCCCGGATGGTCTGGAGCAGGGGTTCCAGGACGAGGTTGGCCGGCGCCTTGGGCGCTCCGAATCGGGCCAGCCGGGCCCGCATTCGAGAGGCGGCCATCGATGTCGCCGGGGCACTCGGAGCGGGGGCGGACGGTGCCACGTCCAAGGGAAGGACCGCAGCGGGGACGGCGGGCGGGGCCGCAGGGGCCGGTGAGGCGGGCAGCGGCGGGGCCGGGTCCGGCGGCGTGGCCACCGGCGGCGTCGAGGCCGACCGCAGGTCCTCGCTCATGGCCGAAGTGTAGTCGGGGCTTGGCTACACCCGAACGAGCGCGGTGACCTCTCGGCCCGACAGGGCCGCTCGTCCCTCGAGGAAGCCGATCTCCAGCACCGCCTCGACCGCCACGACGGTGGCCCCGGCCCGCTCGACGAGGGCGCACGCGGCGGCGGCCGTTCCGCCGGTGGCGAGAACGTCGTCCATGACCAGTACTCGGTGCCCGGCGATGAACGCGTCTGTGTGGATCTCAAGGGTCGCCGTGCCGTACTCCAGCGTGTACTCGGCGCGATGCGTCGCTCCGGGCAGCTTGCCGTGCTTGCGCACCGGGACGAAACCGACCCCCATCGCGTATGCCGTGGCGCCGGCGAGGATGAATCCCCTGGCCTCGACGCCGACGACGACATCGACGCGGCCGGCATACCGGCCCGCGACCTCGTCCGCGACCGCGCGCAGGGCAGGACCGTCGGCGAGCAGCGGGGTGAAGTCTTTGAACAGGACGCCCGGTGTGGGGAAGTCGGGGACGTCCCTCAGATGGCTCAGGACGAGCTCGCGGATGTCGGCGGACGGCCGGGCCATGGGCTCAGCGCTTGCTGCGCGGCTGGCGCTTGGGCTGGTTGCGCGGCCCCGACGTCGTCCACTTGTGCACCGGCCTGCCCATGGCGTCGGTCGGTTCGCCATCGGACGGGATCGCGCCGGAGGGCGAAGCGTCCGAGGGCTGAGCGTCCGATGGCTGAGCGTCCGTGGGCCGGCCGGCGGCAGGTGCCGCAGCAGAGGCCGGGCGTGCTGCTCCGGCCCGCGTTCCCGAACCGGCGGCGCCCCGTGAGACCGTCGCCGCGGCGGCCGCCGCTGTGACCTTGTCGACGTGCCTGGCCAGTTCCCGCAGGGCCGGTTCCCCTCGACGCAGGTCGACGAGCATCGGGGTAGCGATGAAGATCGACGAGTAGGCGCCGACTGCGATGCCGATGAACAGTGCGAGCGACAGGTCCAGCAGCGTCCCCGGTCCGAGCTTGGTCAGCCCGACGACGAGGATCGCGAAGATCGGCAAGAGGGCCACGACGGTCGTGTTGATCGAGCGGACCAGGGTCTGGTTGACGGCGAGGTTGGCCGCCTGCCCGTAGGACATGCGACGGCTGCCGAGCGCGTCGGCGGTGTTCTCGCGGACCTTGTCGAAGACGACGACGGTGTCGTAGAGGGAGTAGCCGAGGATGGTGAGGAAGCCGATCATCGACGACGGCGTGATCTCGAACCCGAAGAGGGCATAGATGCCCACGGTGATGACCAAGTCGTGCAACAGAGCGACGAGCCCGGCCAGCGCCATCTTCCACGTGCGGAAGTAGACGGCCATGACGAGAGCGACGAGCAAGAGGAAGACAATGAGCGCCTGAAGGGCCTTCTGGCTGACCGACTCTCCCCAGGAGGGCCCGATGAGCGAGGCCGAGACGCTGTCGGCGCCGACCCCGAACGCGTTGGCCAGCGCCGCCTTGGCAGCCTCGTTCTTGTCGTTGGCGGCCTCGGTCTGCACCCGGACGGTGTTGCCGCCGATGACGGTTGCGAGGACGTTCCCTGGGATGCCCGCCTCGGCGACGGCGGCCTTGGCCTTCTGCTCGTAGCCGGTCGTGTCCGAGACACTGGAAAGCCGGAACTCCGACCCGCCGCGGAACTCGATCCCGAAGTTCAACCCTCGCACGAGGATGCCGACCAGAGCCAGGGCGATGAAGATCGCCGAGAAGGCGTACCACCGCTTCTGGCGGCCGATGAAGTCGATCGAGCGCCGGCCCGTGTAGAGGTCGTTGCCCAGCTGGGCCACGGAGATCACGCGCCCGCTCCTTCCTCGGCCACCGAGGCAGGGCCCGCGAACCGGCCGCGACCGAGGTAGCGGGTGGTGGCACCGAGGCGCTTCGGGTCGAGCCCCGACCACCGATGACCGCCGCCGAAGAACTCGGTGTGGGCAAGCAGGGCGAGCACCGGGCGGGTGAAGAGGAAGACGACCGCGAGGTCGATGAGAGTGGTCACCCCGAGGGTAAAGGCGAACCCACGGACGTTGCTTGCCGCCAGCAGGTAGAGCACGAGCGCGGCGAGGACGTTGACCGCGTCGCCGGCGAGGATGGTTCGTCTGGCCCGGACCCAGCCGGCATCGACGGCGGTGACCAGCGGCCGGCCCTCACGGACCTCGTCGCGGACCCGTTCGAAAAAGACGATGAACGAGTCGGCGGTCACCCCGATGGCGACGATGACCCCGGTGACGCCGGCCATGGTCAGCCGGAAGTTGTATGCCGTGCCGAGCAGCGTGAGCACGGCATACGTGAGCAGGGCTGCGATGAACAGCGAGGCGACCGTGACGAGTCCGAGCAGCCGGTACTGGCCAAGGGAGTAGACGAAGACGAGCAACAGACCAATGAGCCCGGCGAGCAGGCCCAGGGCGAGCTGCTCCTTGCCCAGCGTCGGGCTGATGTCGTCCTGCGTCTGCAGGGTGAAGGACATCGGCAGCGCGCCGAACTTCAACTGCTGGGCCAGGGTCCGGGCCGAGTCGAGGGTGAACGACCCCGTAATGCTCGCGTGCCCGTCGGTGATGACGGCATTCGTCGCGGGGGCCGTGATGACCTGCTTGTCCAAGACGATGGCGAAGCGGTTTCTGGTCGCGTCGGCCTTCAAACCCATCAGCCGGGTCGTCACGTCGGCGAACTTCTTCGCCCCGTCGCCGGTGAACGTCAGGCGGACTTCGACGATGCTTGTCGGCTGGCCGGTCGAGGTGGTCTGGTAGCCGGATGCCGCGTCGGAAATGTCGGTGCCGTCGAGTTCGACGGGGCCGAGGATGTACTTCTCGCGTTTGTCGGTAGAGCAGGTGACCAGCGGGAGGGCCGGATCGTCGACGATGTCGGTGACGGCTCCAGGCTTGGTGCAGTCCAGTGCGGTGAACTGGGTGCTCAGCGCCTCGGTTACCCAGGCCGGGTCGCTCGCATTGGCCGGGCCCGCGGAGCTGGCCGACGCGGACGGGCTGGTTCCAGCCGTCGGGCTCGGGGTCGGTGTCGACGCGCTCGTCGATGGGGTGCTCGGGTCCTCGGCGAGGAACGCGGGTGGGACTACGTCCCCGCCACTCGTCGACGCTGCCGAGGTCTGCGGGTCCATGGTGAACAACGGCGGCGGTGTGGTCGGGGTGGGCGTCGTCGTGGCGGTGCTTGTGCCGGTGGGCGTCGGTGCCACCTGAGGGCTGCCGGTACCGGCGAGGAGGACCGGTCGGAAGCGCAACTGGGAGGGCTTGCGAATCGCGTCGAGGGTCTTGGCGTCCGGACGTCCGGGAATGGAGATGACGATGTTGCGCCCGCCCTGGGTCGCGATCTCCGCCTCGGCGACGCCGTTGGAGTCGACCCGTTGGGCGATGATGTCGCGGGCCTTGTCCAGTTGACCGGCACTCACCGGAGTGTTCGGGTCCGCGAGCACAGGTTGCAGCACCATCTGGGTGCCGCCCTCGAGGTCGAGGCCGAGCTTCGGGGTGGCCTGCGCCTCGCCCCAGCGGACCCCGACGGCGACCAGTCCGAAGAGCAGGACGACGAGGACGACGAGGCTGGTGAGGACCTTGCGAGGCCCGCGCGTCCGGGGATTGAGCGCCACGCCCCGCTACTGCCCGTCTGCCGGGGAGGTACCACTCGGGCCGTCCGCGCCGTCCGAGGCGGCCCGAGTGAGGACGGCGTCGACCGCCCGACGGTCGAAGCGCACGACGACACCGTCGGCGACCTGGAGGCCCATCGTCGTGTCGTCGAGCGTGCTAACCCGGCCGAGCATGCCCGAGGTCGTGCGGATCTCGTCGCCCACGGACAGGGAGGACTGCATGGACTGCAGGGCTCGCACCCGGCGGCGTTGGCTGAGAAAGATGTAGCCGATGAAGAAAACCGGCAGCAGCAGGATCAGCAGTGATCCCGAGTCGCTTGGCATGGTGGACTTTCCTTGTCAGACCGACGGTGCATGGCGCGCCCTACGACGCGCCCAACGCACCATTCTGACCCATGTGGCCGCCCCGCGCGAAAAGGCCGCGGGGCGTGTCCCACTCGGCGGCATACCGAGTGGTCAGGTCCCGAGGCGTCCCTGCTCGGGTCCGGGCAGCAGGCTGGTCTGGTATGCCGCGCCCCCCGCCGGCGGGGTCAGCCCCAGATGGGTCCAGGCCGCCGACGTCGCCACCCGCCCGCGAGGGGTGCGCACGATGAGCCCCTCGCGGACGAGGAACGGCTCGGCGACGGTCTCGACGGTGTCGGCCTCCTCCCCCACGGCGACCGCGAGGTTGCCGACGCCGACCGGACCGCCCCCGAACCGGCGGCACAAGGCCTCCAACACGGCCCGGTCGAGTCGATCCAGGCCGCGGTCGTCGACGTCGAAGAGCCGCAGCGCGGCCTGCGCGGCGGGCAGGTCGACGACTCCGTCGCCGTGGATCTGCGACCAGTCACGGACCCGGCGCAGCAGCCGGTTCGCGATCCGGGGGGTGCCCCGTGAACGGCTGGCGATTTCCGCGATCCCCTCGTCCCGCGCCGAGACTCCGAGCAGGCCGGCCGAGCGGCGCAGGATCGTCACGAGGTCGGCGGTGGCGTAGAACTCCAGATGCCCGGTGAAGCCGAACCGGTCCCGCAGCGGGCGCGGGGAGCAGGCCCGATCGGGTGGTCGCCCCGACCACGGTGAACGGCGGCAACTCCAGGGGGATCGCCGTCGCTCCCGGGCCCTTGCCGACGACGACGTCGACCCTGAAGTCCTCCATCGCGAGGTAGAGCATCTCCTCGGCGGCCCGGGCCATCCGGTGGATCTCGTCGAGGAAGAACACCTCGCCTTCGGCCAGCGAGGACAGGACGGACGCGAGGTCGCCGGCATGCTGAATGGCCGGTCCGCTGGTCACCCGGATCGGTTGTTCGAGTTCGGCGGCGACGATCATCGCCAGCGTGGTCTTGCCCAGGCCTGGCGGCCCCGAGAGCAAGATGTGGTCGGGCGAGCGACCGCGCCGCCGGGCCGCCTCGAGGACGAGCCCGAGCTGGTCACGCACTCGGGTCTGACCGGGGAACTCGGCGAGGCGTCGGGGCCGCAGACCCGCCTCCACCTGACGCTCGCCGTCCTCGCCTCGGGCGTCGACGACCCGCGCGGTAGCCTCCCAGGAGCGGTCCTCGCCACGAGTGCTCGCTCATCACGTCCTCGCCAAGGTCCGCAGGGCAGCCCGCAGCAGTTCGGACACCGAGACGTCAGTCCCGGCCTGGGGCGTCACGGCATCGACCGCGTCGTCGGCCTGTTTGGCGCTCCACCCCAGGCCGACGAGCGCCTCGCGCACCTGGCCCTGCCAGGCGGCACCGCCGGCCGCGGTGGCCGTCGTGGGGTCACCGACAGCGGTCGGGACCCCCATCCGGTCCCGCAGCTCGAGGCACAGTCGCTGGGCGACCTTGGGACCGATCCCGGGCACCTGGGTGAGCGTCTTGACGTCGCCGCCGACGATGGCGGCCCGCAGGGGGTCGGGGTGGTGAACCGCGAGCATGGCCAGAGCCAGTCGCGGGCCGATGCCGGAGACGGACTGGACGGTCTCGAAGACGCTGCGCTGTTCGTCGTCGGCGAACCCGTAGAGGGTGAGGGAGTCCTCGCGGACCACCAGCGAGGTCGACAGGGTCGTCGCGGCGCCTCGGGTCGAGGCGGCCGCTACCGCGGGAGTCGTGTGGACGAGCAGACCGACCCCGCCCACCTCGACGACGAGGTGGTCCAACCCGACACGCCGGACCGTGCCGTGAACCGAGGCGATCACCGTGATCCCCCGACGCGCGCCGACGCCGTATGCCGCGCGAGCGCACGGTCCAGTCGCTGCTGGGCGGCGCCTCGCCACAGGTGGCAGATGGCCAACGCCAGCGCGTCGGCGGCGTCCGCGGGGCGAGGGGGTTCCGGCAGACGCAGCAGGCGGGTGACCATCGTGGTGACCTGGGCCTTGTCCGCCCGGCCGCTGCCCGTGACCGCGGCCTTCACCTCTGTCGGGGTGTGTACGTGCACGGGGATGCCGTGTTGGGCCGCGGCGAGCATGGCGATACCGGCGGCCTGCGCCGTGCCCATGACGGACAGGACGTTGACGTCCGCGAAGACCCGCTCGACGGCGACCGCTTCGGGTTCGTACTCCCCCAGCCAGCGGGTCAGCTCGTCGTAGAGGCCGTGCAGCCGTTGCGGTGTCGGGTCCTGCGGGCGCGTGCGGGCCACCCCGACGGCGACCATCCGAAGCGGCCGGCCGAGGTCCCCGTCGACGACGCCGATGCCGCACCGGGTCAGCCCGGGGTCGACCCCCAAGACGCGCGGCACGGCATACCTCCTTCGACACCCGGTCCCGAACACCTGTTCGGACTCACGGTATCCGCGAGCGTGTTCGCTGCGGTGCCGACGCGCCGTGTCCGGCCTGGCTCAGTCGGCGTCGAGTTGTGCGAGGACGTCGTCGCCGACGTCGCCGTTGGCCCAGACGTTCTGGACGTCGTCGGAGTCCTCCAGGGCGTCAACGACGCGGATCATCTTGCGCGCCCCGTCGAGGTCCAGCGGCACCTGCACGCTCGGGACGAACGAGGCCTCGGCCGAGTCGTAGTCGACCCCCGCGGCCTGCAACGCTCGCCGCACGGCGACGACGTCGGAGGCCTCGCAGACGATCTCGAACGACTCGTCCATGTCGTTGATCTCTTCCGCGCCGGCGTCGAGGACGACCTCGAGCAGGTCGTCCTCGGTCTGCGCTCCCTTGGGCACCATGACGATCCCCTTGCGGGCGAACAGGTAGGCCACCGATCCGGGATCGGCGAGCGAGCCGCCGTTGCGGGTGAAGGCGGTGCGCACCTCGGCGGCGGCGCGGTTGCGGTTGTCGGTGAGGCACTCGATGAGCACTGCCACTCCGCCGGGGGCGTAGCCCTCGTACATGATCGTCTGCCAGTCGGCGCCGCCGGCCTCGGCGCCCGAGCCGCGCTTGACCGCCCGGTCGATGTTGTCGTTGGGCACCGAGGACTTCTTCGCCTTGTAGATCGCGTCCCAGAGCGTGGGGTTGCCCTCCGGGTCCGCTCCCCCGGTGCGCGCGGCCACCTCGATGTTCTTGATGAGCTTGGCGAAGAGCTTGCCGCGCTTGGCGTCCTTGGCCGCCTTCTGATGCTTCGTGGTGGCCCACTTGGAGTGGCCGCTCATGCCGCTGTCCTCACCGTCTCGTGCCGATCCGCTCGGCCCGGTCTGTCCTCGCTGGGCGGGTGCCCCGCGGATGGGGCGTTCCGGGCAACGGCGCCGATCCTACCCGGGGGTCGGCCGCCGCCCGTCCCGCGATCCGCTGCGGCGGACCCATCGGCCCCCACCGACCCAGCCGCTGCGGCGGACTCATCGGCCCCAACCGACCCAGCCGCCGCACTCGGTCCACGGAATCCTGCCGACTCCCTGAGATGTCATGGAGTTGGCAGCAGATCCTGGAGCGCGCCGTCCGGGCGACCCAACTCGTCACCCGGCGGCGGACGGCTCAGCTCCGCCTGACCAGCTCGACGAACTGGGCGTGGATGCGCGTGTCGCCGGTGACCTCGGGATGGAACGCCGTGGCCAGCAGCGCCCCTTGGCGCACGGCGACGACCCGGCCGTCCGCCGGCCCGCCCTCGAGCCGGGCCAGGACATCCACGCCCGCCCCGACGTCCTGCACCCATGGCGCGCGGATGAATACCGCGCGCACGGGCTCAGCGAGACCGGCATACGCGATGTCCTGCTCGAAGGAGTCCACCTGCCGACCGAAGGCGTTGCGGCGCACCGTGACGTCGAGCCCGCCGAGGGTGTGTTGCCCGTCGGCCGCGTCGGCGATCCGGTCGGCGAGCAGGATCATTCCCGCGCACGACCCGTATGCCGGTAGGCCCGCGCGCAGCACCGCCCGCAGCGGCTCGAACAGCTCGAAGGCCCGCAGCAGCTTGTCGATGACCGTGGATTCGCCACCGGGGATAACGAGGCCCTGGATGCCGTCCAACTCGCTTTCCCGGCGCACCGAGACGGCGCGTGCGCCGCAGGCCTGCAGCGCCGCGACGTGCTCGCGGACGTCGCCCTGGACGGCGAGGACGCCGATGGTCGGGGTGGGCGGCACGAGGCCAGAGCCTACGGCCTGCCCGGACGGTCGCGAACCGACGACGGTGGCTACCAGCCGCGCTCGGCCAACCGATGTGGCTGCGGGATCTCCTCGACGTTGATGCCCACCATCGCCTCGCCCAGACCGCGAGACACCTTGGCGATGACGTCGGGATCGTCGAAGAACGTCGTCGCCTTGACGATCGCCTCGGCGCGTTGGGCCGGGTTGCCGGACTTGAAGATCCCCGAACCGACGAACACTCCCTCGGCGCCCAGTTGCATCATCATCGCCGCGTCCGCAGGGGTGGCGATGCCGCCCGCGGTGAAGAGTACGACCGGCAGCCGGCCCGCCTCGGCGACCTCGCAAACCAGGTCGTACGGGGCCTGCAGCTCCTTGGCCGCGACATACAGCTCGTCGGGCGACATGGAGCGGAGGCGGTTGACCTCGGCCCGGATCTGGCGCATGTGGGTCGTCGCGTTGGACACGTCGCCGGTGCCGGCCTCGCCCTTGGAGCGGATCATCGCCGCGCCTTCGGTGATCCGGCGCAGGGCCTCCCCGAGGGTGGTTGCGCCACAGACGAACGGCACCGTGAACGCCCACTTGTCGATGTGGTTGGCGTAGTCGGCCGGGGTGAGCACCTCGGACTCGTCGACGTAGTCGACCCCGAGGCTCTGCAGCACCTGGGCCTCGACGAAGTGCCCGATCCGCGCCTTGGCCATGACGGGGATGGACACGGCGGCGATGATGCCGTCGATCATGTCCGGGTCGCTCATCCGCGACACCCCGCCCTGGGCGCGGATGTCGGCCGGGACGCGTTCGAGTGCCATGACCGCCACGGCTCCCGCGTCCTCGGCGATTTTGGCCTGTTCCGCCGTGACGACGTCCATGATGACGCCGCCCTTGAGCATGTCGGCCATGCCCCGCTTGACGCGGGTCGTCCCGGTAGTGGGGGTTTCGCCCATGGTGGTCGTGCCTGCTTCCGTATGCCGCGCCGACTCGCGTCGGACCGCCTGAGGATACCGGCTCCGAACGACCGGACGTGTCGCGCGGCCGGTGGTGCGGGGCTTGGCGGGCCCCCTGTGCCGTCCAGGTCGAGCTTCAGGCGCGCAGACCGCTCGGGACCTCGTCGGCGAACTCGACGGTCTGGGGCATCGCCGCATGTCCGGCCAGGCGGAAGAGCTTGACGACGTACAGCCGCCGCACCCGCCTCGCCTCGGTCACCGCGTCGTTGTGGAAGCGTCGGGCCAGTTGGACCCGCGAGGCCGCCGAGTTCACCCGGTGGAGCGCGACCTCGGTGAGGTCGTCCTCGCCCTCGCGGACCGCGGCCACGGTCTCGGGGCTCAGGCTGAGTTCGAGTGCCTCGGTGAGGTCGGACTCGGCCGAGCCTCGCTCGGTCGTGAACACCTGGCGTTCGTGGGCGGTGTCCTCCAGCGCCGCGAAGGCCAACGACTCCGCCGCGGCATCGGCGAGCATGAGGGCACTGGCCGGGTCCAGCGCACCGGAGTTGACCAGTTCGAGGGTGGCCTCGGCCCGGCGGACCAACTGGGCGTCGAGAGCGGCCAGGGTGCCCTCGACCCGGGCGTGCAACCGGTCCAGCCGCGCCGCGCTGTAGGACAGCGACCAGGCCACGAGCAGGACGAGGACGACGACGACGCTCAGCCAGTCCAAGACCGTCACCGGCTACTCCCCCCTCGACGGAAGCGCCCCCATACCGACGCAACTCCGGGCACGTCTTGGGCGGCCTCCCACGCCTCGACGACCGTTTCGTAGACCGCCTCGACCTGGTCCGCGACGACCGGCCAGTCGAAGGCCGCCGCGCGAGCCCGCCCGGCGGCAGCCACCCGCGCCCGACGGTCCGGGTCAGCCAACAGCGCCACGAGTTGACGGGCCAGGTCATCGGGGTCTTCGTTGCGGAAGGTCGCCCCTGCGCTCCCGCCGTCGAGTACCCGCACAAAGGCGGGCAGGTCGCTGGCGAGGACCGCGGCCCGGGCGCTCATCGCCTCGATGAGGATGATCCCGAAGCTCTCGCCGCCGGTGTTCGGTGCGACGTACACGTCGACCGAGGCCAGCAGCCGGGCCTTGTCGGTGTCGTCCACGGCGCCGAGGAACTCACACGCCGCAGCCGCGGCGGGAGTCATGAGCTTGCGGACCTCGTCGGCGTCGCCCGGGCCGGCGACGAGCAGTCGGAGCCCGGGCACCTGCCGCAGGACTTCGGGCAGGGCGGCGGCGAGCACCGGCATACCCTTGCGCGGTTCGGCCATCCGGCCGAGGAAGGCCACGGTCGGTCGTTGGGGGCTCCCCTGCCACTGCGGCCGGGGCGGCGAGCCGTCGAAGCGGTCGACGAAGACTCCGTTGGGGATGACCACCGCGTCGCCGCCGAAGTGGGTGGTCACGGTGCGCCGGGCGTCCTCGGACACCGCGATCCGGCCGAGGATCTTCGCCATGCTCGAGCGAATGAACGGGTAGGTCACCTGCATCGCCCGGGAGCGCAGCGTCGAGGTGTGGAACGTCGCGACGACCGGGCACTCGGCGCCCCAGAGGGCCAGCACGGCGATGCTCGGGGTGATCGGTTCGTGGACGTGGACGATGTCGAAGTCGCCGCGCTCCAGCCACGCGTTGACCTTCGCGTTGGCGATCGGGCCGATGTTGAGCCGGGCGACCGAGCCGTTGTAGCGCACCGGCACCGCCCGACCGGCCGCGACGACGTAGTCGGGCACGTGGGTGTTGTCGTCGGCCGGGGCCAGGACGCTGACCCCGTGACCACGGTCGATGAGGATCTCGGCGAGATCCCGCACGTGGTACTGCACTCCCCCGGGGATGTCGAAGGAGTACGGGCAGACGATCCCGATCTTCACGCCCGGCCGATCCTCACCCGCGACCGGTCCGGGCGGGGTCGAGGTCCTCGACGAAGACGCGTTGGAGCATGTGCCAGTCCTCGGTGTGTTCGCCGATGTGCCCCTCGAGGAACGTCGCGCACTGCTGGACCATCGCGGCGACGGCGTCGGTGGACGGCATACCTTGCGGGCGGTCGATGGGTTCGGAGAACCGGACGACGACGCGCTGCCCACCGACACTGGCCTGGCCCCGCTCGGCGGGCTCGTAGTGGATCGCCGCGGCGAACAGCGTGGCGCCGGTGAGCACGGACAGGACCGCCGGGCCCTTGGCCATCCGGGCGCGGCGGCCGAAGAAGTCGACCTCGACGCCGTTGCTCGTCAGGTCGCGATCGGCGACGAGAGCCACCAGCGCGCCGTTCTCGGCGGCAGCGCGCAGGCCGGGGAACGGGTCCGGCCCGCCGGTGAGCGGCAGGATCGTCATGCCGAGGCTCTCCCGGAAACGCAGGAACTCCGCGAAGAGTTCTTCGGGTTCCAGCCGCTCGGCGACGGTCGTCACGGGGGCGAGGTAGGTCGTCGACCAGGCCCCGGCGAGATCCCAGTTGCCGAAGTGGGCGAGAAAAACGACGACCGCCTGGCCGGAATCGAGCAGCCGACGCACCGGTTGGTCGCCGTGGGTGACGACGACGGCGTCGAGGCGATCGAGGGGGACGTCCGGGAGCCGGAACGCCTCGCAGTAGTAGCGCATGTAGGAACGCATCCCGGCCTGGACCAGTCGCTGCAAGGCTCGCGGATCGAGCTCGGGCCGGACCCGCGCGTAGTTGGCCCGCAGCCGCCGCACCCCCTTGCCGTTACGCCGCACGAGCATGTCGGCGAGGACGTCGAAGAGCCGGTATGCCGCGGCCTCCGGCATCCGTCGGACGAGACCCCACCCGACCCGAAAGCCCAGCAGGTTGGCGCGGTCGGCCGCCGGCTTGACCAGGCCGGCGACATCGGCCGGCAAGCCCGGGGTCACGGCTGGACCACCCGGTCGCCGACCGCCTGCCGGTGCACCGTGTGCATCCGCTGGAACACGGTGACGAGGCTGGCCAGGGCCAGCAGCGCCAGCACGACGGTGAGCACCCACCGGGGCAGACCGACGCCCACCAGACCGGTGGCCAGCAGGACCGCGAGCAGCCGGTCGGCGCGTTCGGCGATCCCGACGTTGCAGGTCATGCCCAGGCCCTCGGCTCTGGCCTTGGCGTAGCTGACGACCATGCCGAGGATGAGGCAGGTCAGGGCGAGGGTCGCCATGACGACGTCCGCGCCACCGTTGGCGAAATACAGCACGAGCCCGCCGAAGATCGCCGCGTCGCCGACCCGGTCCAACGTCGAGTCGAGGAAGGCACCCCATGCGCCCTGTCGACCGGAGAGCCGGGCCATCACCCCGTCGACGTTGTCGCTGAAGATGAAGGCCGTGATGACGAGGGTGCCGACGAGCAGCTCCCCCCGCGGGTAGAAAGCCAACGCTCCGGCGCAGACACCGAGGGTGCCGACGACGGTCACGGCATCCGGACTGATGCCCATTGCGAGGAAGGCCTTGGCGATCGGGGTCATGAGCTTGGTCCACGACGCCCGCAGCAGTCGGTTCAACATGGTGGGTCCAGGGTATCGGGGGCAGGGGTCGAGGCCCGGCAGCGTCGCCGCGTCCGGCGGTTCAGTCCGCGTCCCAGACGGCCGCCAACCGGGTCCGGACGTCCTCCAGGAGCATGGGTAACGCCTTGGTCTGCGCGACGATCGGCAGGAAGTTCGAGTCGCCTCGCCAGCGTGGCACCACGTGTTGATGCAGGTGTTCCTCGAGCCCGGCGCCGGCCACGGCGC
Source organism: Dermatophilaceae bacterium (assembly GCA_037045045.1). Lineage (GTDB taxonomy): Bacteria > Actinomycetota > Actinomycetes > Actinomycetales > Dermatophilaceae > Phosphoribacter. Next base: position 66,837 of record JBAOHL010000005.1, on the reverse strand, counting down.
CCTGATTGATCCCAAGGTTGTAGCCCATCGGCGTGAAGGCTCGTTCCAGAGCCCGCAGGGACCGCTTGGTGAGCGCGGCGAACTCGGCAGTCTCGGACTCGGTGAGGTCGACGTAGAGCGGGACGTGGCGGTACGGGCACACGAGCAGGTGGCCGGGGTTGTACGGGAAGAGGTTGAGCACGACGAAGCAGTGCTCGCCTCGGGCTACGATGAGGCCGTCGGGGTCGCTGCGGCCGGGGGCCAGGCAGAACGGGCAGTCGGTCCGTGCGTCGGCACCGGGCTTGTTCCCCTCGATGTAGACCATTCGGTGCGGGGTCCACAGCCTTTGGATGCCGTCCTCCACCCGGGCGAAGTCGATCGCAGGCTCGTGATCGACGGCATCCACCGGTTCCGAAGCCATGGCCAAAGTCTATGGTCTGGCCCAGTCTGTCCGGCTGAGCCTCCTCGGGCTCCCGTAGCCGTCGTCCCCGATACACCTCGGCCCTGCGGCGACCGTGCCATACTTTACCAACGGTTTACCATTCGTTTGGGGGGTCCATCAGTGGGCAACTACGGGGTTTCGTCGGCGCCTGCCGTCGGGCAGACCGCGGGCCGCCGTCGCGCGCGGCGGTTGACGGCGGTGCTCTTAGGTGCCCTGGTCGTGTGGTTCGGTGCCTCCGGCTCGGCGTCCGCGGCCACGGCCTACGATGCTCTGACGTCGGTGGGGGTGGGCACTCAGCCGTATGACGTCGTGGTCTATGAGGCCGGGGCGCGCGCCTACGTCGCGAACTACGGCAGCAACTCGGTTTCGGTGCTCTCGACGAGCACGAATGCCGTGGTCGCGACTGTCCCCGTCGGCGCCGCTCCCGTCGGCATCGTGGTCGACCAAGCCACGGGCCGGGTCTACGTGACGAACTCGGGAGCGAGCAGTCTGTCGGTTATCGACGCAGCGACCAATGCCGTCGTCGCAACTGTGCCGTTGCCTGGATGCGCCGGCCCCGCACTGCCTTCCCTCGACCCGGCGACCGGACTGGTCTACGTCCCGTGCGACGGCAGCGGGTCCGTTGCCGTGGTCGACCCGGCGACGAACACCGTGTCCGCGACTATCCCCCTCGGCGGCGGCTCGGGGGTGTGGGCCAGCGCCGTCACCGGCGGGCGGCTCTACGTCACCAACTACGCGACCGGGGTCGTCACGATCCTGGCGCTGCCGTCGAATGCCGTCCTCGCCACCCTCGCGCTGGGTGGCGAGCCAGTGGGCCTAGCCGTCGACCCCGTGACGGGTGCGGTGTACGTCGCCCAGCGCACAGCCGGAACGGTCACGGTGATCCAGGGCACGGCGGCGACCGCCACGTGGACCGTCGGGGGCGTCCCCAACGCCATCGCGGTCGCCCCGGGCGGGGGTTTCGCCCTCGTCGCGCTGCGGGACACCTCGACTCTGCTCGTCGTCGACACGAGCACCGGGGCCACGACCGCGACGGTGACCCTGCCGAACCCGGGACCGACGCGCGTTGCCATCGACCCGACCACCGGCACCGCATTCGTCACCCACTGGGTGAGCGGCGGCACCGGCTCGACGGTCACCGTCGTCGCCGTCAGCCCGACGATCACGACGACGACGTTCCCCGACGGGGTCACCGGCACGGCATACTCCGCGACGGTTGCCGCCTCCGGCACCCCGGCGATCTCCTACGCCGTGAGCGCCGGTGCCCTCCCTGCCGGCGTCACGCTCGACCCCGCGACCGGGGCGCTCTCCGGCACACCCACCGCGCCGGGCACGTTCACCTTTACCCTCACGGCGACCAACTCGGCCGGCAGCGACTCGCACGCCTACACCGTCGTCGTCCGGCAGCCACCCCAAGTGACGACGACGACGTTGCCCGACGGGGTGACCCTGACCGGGTACGCCGCCTCGGTCGTGGCGACCGGCACGGCTCCGATCACCTATGTCGTGACGGCAGGGTCGTTGCCACCGGGCATCGTCCTCGGCGCCTCCGGCGCCTTGACGGGCACCCCGACCACAGCCGGGACGTTCACGGTCACCGTCACGGCGACGAACTCGGTCGGCACGTCCAGCGCCACGTTGACGATCCTCGTGCGTGCGGTGCCGACGATCACGACGACGACGCTGCCGGGCGCCACTGAAGGCGTCGCCTACGGCAGCGCGGTCCAGGCCGGCGGCACGGCACCCATGAGCTACGCCGTCACCGCCGGTGCTCTGCCCCCCGGCGTCAGTCTCGACCCGGTAACCGGAGTCCTGTCCGGCACCCCGAGCGTGAGCGGGACCTTCTCCTTCACGGTCACCGTGACCAACCCGGCCGGTGCGGCCACCCAGGTACTCATCCTGCTGGTTTCGGCTCCGGCCCTGCCCCCGGCCCCTCCGGCCCACACCGCAGTGGACCCGCCGGCGGCGGCGCCAAACTCCCCCGGACCCGTTGTCGCCCAGACCGGAACGACGGTTCTGGCCCAGACGGGGACGACGGTCTCGACGCCACTGGGGCTCGGCCTCGGCCTGGCCGGCTTGGGCGGCCTGCTGCTGTTCGCGACGCGCCGCCGACGCGCGCCCAGGTCCGGTCTGCACGAGCACCGGACCAGACGGCACCGGTAGTCGTTCGGGTCTGCCAGCACTGGAAATGGCGCCGCACGTTGTCGGCGCCGGCGACTGGGCTGGTTGGCTAAGGTCCGGCCACACCGGAGGCGACGTCCAGACGCACGAGGCGCTCAGACGCGGGACGCGACGGTCAAACCTGGGCGCGGGTGCGGATCGCCTCGGTGACCTGTGCGATCGCCTCACGCACGAGGCGCTCAAACGCGGGACGCGACGGTCAAACCTGGGCGCGGGTGCGGATCGCCTCGGTGACCTGTGCGATCGCCTCGTCGACGGGGATGCCGTTGTGCTGGCTCCCGTCGCGCATCCGGAACGACACCGCGCCGTTGGCCCGGTCGTCTTCGCCAGCGATCATCGCGTAGGGGACCTTGGCCTTCGCGGCGTTGCGGATCTTCTTCGGGAACCGGTCGTCGCTGTCGTCCAGTTCGAAGCGCACCCCGGCCGCGGCGAAGCGCTCGCCCACCTCGCGCAGGTACCCGTCATACTCCTGGGCCACCGGGATCCCGAGCACCTGGACGGGCGCGAGCCAGGGCGGGAAGGCCCCGGCGTAGTGCTCGACGAGCACGCCGACGAACCGCTCGATCGAGCCGAACTTCGCCGAATGGATCATCACCGGCCGTTCACGTGACCCGTCGGCGGCCTGGAACTCCAGGCCGAAACCTTCGGGCTGGTTGAAGTCGTATTGGATCGTCGACATCTGCCAGGTCCGCCCGATCGCGTCGCGGGCCTGCACCGAGATCTTCGGGCCGTAGAAGGCAGCGCCGCCGGGGTCGGGGACGAGTTCGAGGCCGGAGGCCGCGGCGACGTCGGCGAGGACCTGGGTGGCCACCTCCCACTGCTGGCTCGACCCGATGAACTTGTCGCGCTTGGCCGGCGAGTCGTCGCGGGTGGATAGCTCGAGGTAGAAGTCCGAGAGCCCGAAGTCGCCCAGCAGCGAGAGGATGAACTTCAGCAGGTGCTCGATCTCGGCCGGCGCCTGTTCGGGCGTGACGTACGAGTGCGAGTCGTCCATCTCCAGGCCGCGGACCCGGGTGAGGCCGTGGACGACGCCGGACTTCTCGTTGCGGTAGACGTGCCCGAACTCGAACAACCGCATCGGCAGGTCGCGGTAGGACCGGCCCCGTGAGAGGTAGACGAGGTTGTGCATCGGGCAGTTCATCGGCTTGAGGTAGTACGTGCCGCCGTCCATGGTCATCGGCGGGAACATCGTGTCGGCGTAGTAGGGCAGGTGTCCGGAGGAGTGGAAGATCCCCTCTTTGGTGATGTGCGGCGTGCCGACGTAGAGGAAGCCCTCCTCGATGTGCCGCCGCCGGGCGTAGTCCTCCATCTCGCGCTTGAGCACGCCGCCCTTGGGGTGGAAGATCGGCAATCCCGAGCCGAGTTCGTCGGGGAAGGAGTAGAGGTCCAGTTCGGCGCCGAGGCGGCGATGGTCGCGCTTCTCGGCCTCGGCGAGCCGGTCGAGGTATGCCGTGAGGTCGGCTTTCGTCGGCCAGGCCGTGCCGTAGACCCGTTGCAGTTGTTGGTTGCGCTGGTCGCCGCGCCAGTATGCCGCCGCCGAGCGGGTGACCTTGAAGGCGTTGCCGATGAGCTTGGTGTCCGGGATGTGCGGCCCGCGGCACAGGTCCCCCCAGGCCCTCGTGCCGTCCTTGCGGACGTTGTCGTAGATGGTGAGCTGGGCGCCGCCCACCTCGACGGAGGCGCCTTCGGCGGCATCCTCGGCGCTGCCGCCCTTGAGGCCGACGAGTTCGCACTTGTAGGGCTCCTGGGCGAGTTCGACGAGGGCGTCCTCGTCGGTGACCTCCCGGCGGACGAATCGTTGGCCCTCGTTGACGATCCGTTGCATCACGCGCTCGAGGGCCTTGAGGTCCTCGGGAGTGAACGGCGTCGCGACGTCGAAGTCGTAGTAGAAGCCGTCCCGGATCGGCGGGCCGATCCCGAGCTTGGCCTCGGGGTTGACCTGTTGGACGGCCTGGGCGAGCACGTGGGCGCACGAATGGCGCAGGACCTGCAGCCCGTCGGGTTCGGTCACCGCGACCGGCTCGACGACGTCGCCGTCGGCCAGCTCGATGGGCCAGGTCGCGCAGCTCGCCGTTCACCCGGGCGACCACGACCTCGCGTCGACCCTCGAACAGCTCCCCCGCGGTGGTCTGCTCCCCGACCGATCGCTCGCTGCCGGCGACGGACACGGTGATGCTGGCGGACACGGTGGTGCTCCTGGTTCGGTCGACGTGGGCGGACCAAGGCTATCCGCAGCCGACCGCCGCGGGTGAGCGACGTCGGCAGGGCGCTCCCCGGAGCCGGCGGGCTTGGTGGCAGAGATCCGCCGGGCTGCGTTGGCAGATCCGAGCTGGCGGGCTGTGCATGAAGGAGCGGGGCGGGCTCGCGGGCAGATCGGAGCGGGCGGGCTTCGTGGCAGCAGCGTCGCGCTGTGGCAGATCCGTCGCGCCGTGGCAGGTCGGACCTGCCACAACGCCGCACAAGTGCCCCGACACCTGGGGCCCGTGCGGGTAGGGCATCATGGCTGGCCGTGGAGGGCTCGGCGGTGCTGGACCGGCGGCTGCGGCTGGTCGGGCTGGCGGCGTTCGGGTCACTCGCGGCGATGCGCGGGTGCGACCCGATGCTGCTCACCCTGGCCGACGAATACGGGCGGAGCGTCGGAGAGGCCTCGCGGGTGGTGTCCGCGTTCGCGGTGGCATACGGGCTGTGCCAACTCGGCTACGGTCCCTTGGGCGATCGGATCGGCAAGCTACGGGTCGTCGTCGCCGCGGCCGGAGCCTGCGCGGTCGTCGCCGCCCTGGTGGCGCTGGCCCCCTCGTTCGACGCGTTGGTGGCGGCCCGGGCCGTCATGGGTGCTGCGGCTGCGGGGATCGTGCCGATGGGCATCGCCTGGATCGGCGATTCGGTGCCGTACGCCCTGCGCCAGCAGACGTTGGCGAGGCTCACCACGGCCACGGTCGCCGGCACCGTCGCCGGGCAGTGGCTGGGCGCATGGATCACCGAGACGTTCGGGTGGCGGGTGTGCTTCTGGCTGCTCACCGGGGTATTCGCGATCGCCGGGATCGCGCTGGGGCACGCCGTCCGGGGCTCCACGGTTGGCGCTTCGGCGACGGGCGACGATCGAGGGAACGGCATCGGGCCGACCGTGGCTCTACTCGCCTTGCCCACAGTCCAGTGGGTGCTCGCTCTGACGGCCGTCGAAGGCGCGGCGATGTTCGGTGCCCTGGCCTTCGTCCCCGCTCAACTGGGCCAGCGGTTCGGCATCGGAACGGCGTTGGCTGGTGCCGCGCTGGCCCTGTTCGGCGTGGGCGGGTTCGTCTACAGCCGTCTGGCGCCCCGACTGCTCCTGCGCCACACCGAGGCGAGCCTGGCCCGGTGGACCGCGGCGCTGCTGGCGGTCTCGCTCGTCGTCGTCGCGGTCACCCCGGTGTGGTGGCCGACGCTGCCGGCGTGCTTCGTCGCCGGTGCCGGGTTCTACACGCTGCACGGCATCCTGCAGACCCGAGCGACGCAGATGGCCCCCGACGCCCGGGGTCGAGCGGTGACGCTGTTCGCGGGGATGCTCTTCATCGGGCAGTCCACTGGGGTGGCCTTGGCGGCGGGGGCGGCGGACCGGGGCGCAGCGTCAGTGGTGTTTCTCGTCGCCGGTCCGCTGCTCGCGGTGCTCGCCCTGGCCGTCGCGCAGGGCCGAGGCGCGGGACCGACGCGGCCACGGGACTGAGGTCGACGCTCAGGCCGCCTCGAGAACCGCGAGCACGCCCTGACCACCGGCCGCGCAGATCGAGGCCAGCCCACGCCCGCTGCCGCGCTCGTGCAGCGACTTGGCCAAGCCCGCGAGGATCCGGGCCCCCGACGCCGCGAACGGATGCCCGGCGGCCAGGGACGAGCCGTTGACGTTGAGCCGCTCGCGGTCCACCCGGCCGACCGGCGCGTCGAGACCCAGGCGGGTGCGGCAGAACTCGGGGTCCTCCCACGCCGCGAGCGTGGCCAGGACCGTCGCCGCGAACGCCTCGTGGATCTCGACGTCGACGAACTCGTCCAACCGCATCCCCAATCGCGCCAGCAGCGGCACGATTGCGTAGACCGGAGCCATGAGCATTCCCTCGGCGCCGCCGACGTAGTCGACCGCTGCGGTCTGCGCGTCGACGAACCAGGCCAGCGGCGTCAATCCCCGCTCGGCGGCCCACTGTTCGCTGGCCAACAGGACGACCGACGCACCGTCGGTCAGCGGCGTGCAGTTGCCGGCCGTCATGGTGTCCCCGAAGACCGGCGAGAGCGCAGCCAGCGACTCCATGGAGGCGTCTGCGCGCAGGGTGTCGTCGCGGGTGTGCCCGAGATACGGCGTGACGAGATCGTCGAAGAATCCCCGCTCGTATGCCGCGGCGAGGCCACGATGGCTGGCGGCGGCCAGGGCGTCCTGCGCCTCTCGGGTGATCCCCCACGCGCGCGCGGTCACCGCCATGTGCTGGCCCATCGACAGCCCGGTCCTCGGCTCGACCGGCCGCACCGGCGGGCTGTCGCTGATGCTGTCGGCCCCGCCGGCGATGCCGGAGTCGATCTGGCCGAGGGCGATCTTGTTGGCGACGAGGACGGCCGCCTCCAGCCCGGTCGCGCAGGCCTGCTGGACGTCGTATGCCGGGGTTGTCGGCGACAGCGTCGACCCGAGGACGCTCTCCCGGGCGAGGTTGAAGTCGCGGCTGTGCTTGAGTACCGCGCCGGCGACGACCTCGCCGATCCGTTGACCGCCGAGGTCGAACCGGGCGACCAGCCCCTGCAAGGCGGCGGTGAGTAATTCCTGGTTGCTCAGGCCGGCATACGCGCCCCCAGAGCGCATGAACGGGATGCGGTTGCCGCCCACGACGGCGACCCGACGGGTCGGCATCGACGTCGAGCTCATCCCGCTACTCAACCACGGCGACGTCGACGGTGGAACCGGATCGACGTCGTCCCATGGGGTCGGTCGGAGCCGACCCGAGAGACGAGGCGGTGGTGGACGAGGCGACGTGGTGCCAAGGCCGGCACTGGTGGACGTGGAGGGACTCGAACCCCCGACCTCTCGCGTGTGAAGCGAACGCTCTAACCAACTGAGCTACACGTCCGAACGGCTGGACCGCGAGGGGAAACGATACCCGTCGCCTCGCGCGAGTCGAAACCGCGGGCCGGTATGCCGCGTGGCCGGGCGCGTCCGGCTGCGGCAACGATATCGGCAGCACGCCGCGTCTGGCCGACCGCCTGGTGACATGGCATGCCTCAGGGGTCGATGTCGGCGGCCGCATGCGCGCGGAACACATCGGCCGCCGCGGCGGTCACCGGGCCGGGGCCAGCCGACGCTGGTCGACCGCGTCGACGGGGAAGACATCCTTCGTCGAGCTGGTGAGGAAGACCTCGTCGGCGGTGTGCAGGATGTCCAGCGGCAGCCGTCGTTCGCGCACCGGCATCCCCGCCGCGGCACACCACTGCAGGACGAGGTCGCGGGTCACCCCGGCCAGCGGCCCGCACTCCAGCGAGGGCGTGAGGATCTGTCCGTCGACAACGACGAAGACGTTGGATCCGGAGCCCTCGCACAGGTCCCCGCGGGTGTTGGCGAACAGCGCCTCTACCGCACCGCGGCGCCGGGCCGCGGCCAGCGCGACGACGTTGTCGGCATACGAGGTCGTCTTCAGTCCGACTGTCGCGGAGCGCTCGTTGCGGGTCCAGTGCACGACGTGCACCGGTCCGGAAGCGGGACCGGGCGGCAGCGGCTCGGCCGCGACGAAGTAGCGCAGCTGGGGGCGGGCGCGGTCGGTGCCCAGGGTGTTGGTCCCCGCGGTGACCCAATAGCGCAGCTTGCCGAAGCCGATCGGGGGCCCATCGGCGAGCACGGCCGCGATGCCCTGGTGCAGCAGGGCGTGGTCGACCGGCGGTAGCCCAAGGCCCGCGACCGAGCGGTCCATCCGCCGGTCGTGGCGCCCGAGGGCGAACGGACGGCCGTCGACGATCTTGGTCGCCTCGAACACCCCGTCGCCGACGACGAGGCCGTGGTCGAGCGCCCCGACCACCGGATCGTCCGGTTGGACGAGTCGGCCTTGCACCCATACCCGTGCGCCGTGCGGCATACCGCTCAGCCTGCCAGAGCGCGTCGCGTACCGGCCCCGACACGACGACGCAGGCCCGGACGCCGGTATGCCGTGCACCCCCGGGTTGGGGGCACACGGCATACCGATCAGCGGGGCGTTACGAGGCTCGGGCGTTGGCCAACGCGAGCAACTCGTCCAGGGCCTTGCGTTGCAGGGCCGGGAACGTCTCGACGTCCGGGACGATGCCGGGGTCGGCGGTCGTCGTGAGGTTGAGCAGGTCGCCGTAGCTCATCCCGCCGAGCAACAGGCCAGCGCCGGGCGAGAGGAACCCGTAGACGAAGTAGTCCTCCATGACGAGGTCGTTGAAGATCGGCTTGCTCGTCGGGCCCTTGACGTTGGAGACGCTGATGTTGAACTGCCGCGGCACCAACTTGTTCGGGATGCGCAGCATCGCGTTGACGCCGGGGCTGAGGACGAGGTCAAGCGGCATGAGGGAGGACGCCTCGCGCAGCAGGTGCGAGGGCATCTTGTCCCAGTTCGCCTTGGCCACGACCATCTCGTCGTGGCAGAAGATGAGCCGCTCCTTTGGGTCGGACAGGTGCACCGGGATGCGGATGAAGAGCATCCACACCTGGTTGGCCCACTTGCCCTCGACCTCGTAGGGCGAACGCCACGAGATGGGCACCGCCGCGATGATCGGGTCGTTGCCGACCCCGCCGTGCGCCTCCATGTAGTCGCGCAACGTCGACGCCATGATCGCGAGGACGGCGTCGTTGATCGTGCCGCCGACGACCTTGCCCGCGGCGCGCAGGTCGGAGATCTTCACCTTCTCGTAGACCAGGTGGGTCTTGCCGGAGGAGTTGCCGTTGAACGGGCTGTTAGGGGCGTTGAGCTTCGGGTAGAGCGAGGCGACTGTGCCCTCGGCCGTGCCCAGCTTGTTCGCGACCGCGGCAAACGGCTTGCTCATCCCCCCGGGCAGGACCCGCGCGATCGTGGCGGGGACGGCGGCCATCTTCTCCTTCTTGGCCACGTCGACGAACCACTCGCCGAGCTCGCGGCCCAGCCGCACGGTGCGGGCCGGCTTGCGCAGTGCCCCCTGGACGCCGCGGCTGATTCGCTTGGGCATCGGGTCGCCCTCGGTCGGGGCTCCGAGCATCTCGTGCATCGGCAACTGCGGGTCGTCGGAGAGGTGGTCGAAGATCGTCCACAAGGCGCTGCCGTCGGCGAGGCCGTGGCTGACCTTGAAGACGTAGGCGAACTTGCCGCCCTCCATGCCCTCGACGACATACAGCTGCCACATCGGGATGTCACGTTCGAGGTTGATCTCCATGAGTTCGTCGAGCTTGGCCCAGAAAACGTCCTCGGTGCCCGGCTTGGGCAGGGTGACGGTGTGGACGTGGCGGTCGAGGTCGAGGTGGTCCATCGTCACCCAGTGCCGCGAGTCCAAAGCCAGCGGCGTCCCCTCGAGCTTCCACTTGAGCAGGGGCAGCACCGGGAGGCGGTCGAGGATCCGCTGCCGGATGAAGTCGGTGTGGTCGAACTTCTTCTTGGGCGTGAAGATCCCGATGCCTGCGATGTGCCCCGTCGTCTTCTCGGTGTCCAGGCACATGAAGAACTCGTCGAGCCCGCTAACCCTTTGCATCGCTCCTGCTTTCTTCGTCGTCGGCGACCCTCGTGATGATCCGGTTGAATCAGTGGCCCAGCGGTCGCGAATGCCCGGTCACTGCGCTACATACCAAACTAGTGGGTGGGATCGCGATCGGGAACGGGCATCAGGGCTCCTGGGCGAGGATCACATCGAGGTTGACCCGGATCAGCTCGCTCAGCCCGGCCAGGTCGGTGACGACGTCGGGGCAACCGGTCAGCGTGACGTTGCAGATGTCGGCGTAGCTCATGCAGCCGATGAGCAGGCCCACCCCTGGGGCGAGGAAGCCATAGACGAGGTAGTTGTCCATCTCCACCCCGTCGTACGTCGGCTTGCGGGCCGGGCCCTTGACGTTGGAGACACTGAGGTTGAACAGCCGTGGGGTGAGCCGGTCGGGGATCTTCACCATGGCCTGCATGGCCGGTCGCATGAGCTCGCCCGGCAACAGGCCACTGCCCTCGCGCAGCAGGTGGGCGGGCATCTTGGCCCAGTTCGCCTTGGCGATCGCGGTCTGACGCAGGACCTCGGCCTGGCGGGTGCGGGCGTCGGCGAGGTGCACGGGCAGCGGCACGAACAGCATCCAGATCTGGTTGGCCCACCGTTCCTTCTCCGCGCCGGTGCGCCACGAGATCGGCACCGAGGTGATGAGGGGTTCGTGGCCCGCTCCCCCGTGGTCGATCATGTAGTCGCGCAGCGCGCCGGTCACGGCGGCGAGCAGGCCGTCGTTGATCGTCCCCCCGACGACCTGACCGGCTCGGCGCAACTCGGCGATCGGCACCTCGAGGTTGACCAGGGACAGCCGACCCGTGAGGTTGCCGTTGAACGGGCTCGGCGGGGCCATGACGGTCGGGAACAGCGGGGCCACGTCAGGGGCGTCGCCGTTGAGCCGGTTGGCCACTGCGGCGAGCGGACGCCCGAGGCGCCCCGGAGCCAACCGCGCAAGCGTCGCCGGCACCGCGGCGAGCTTCTCCTCGCGCAGCTCCCCGGCAGCCCACTGGAGCAACCGGCCGGACAACCGCGCGAGGGCCATCGGCCGCTTGGCGGCTCCGGCCAGACCCCGACCCACGCGGACCGGCGGGCTGGCCCCCTCCTCGGGATCCGGCGCGGTGGCCTCGACGCGCTGTGCCGGTTCGTCGGACAGGTGGTCGAACACCGTCCACAGCGTCGCGCCGTCCGCCACCCCGTGGGTGATCTTGAACAGGTACGCGTACCGCCCCCCGGCGATGCCTTCGATGACGTACATCTCCCACATCGGACGATCCCGCTCCAGGGGAATCTCCATGATCGCGTCCATGCGGGCGACGAAGTCCTCGTAGCTGCTGCCTTCCGGCATCCGCACGCCCCGGATGTGGACGTCGAGATCGACGTGCTCGACCTCGACCCACGTGCGCGAGTCCATGCCCAGCGGCGTGCCCTCGAGTTTCCAGCGCAGCGGCGGCAGCGTGGGCAGCCGCTCGGCGATCCGGGTGCGGACGAACTCGACCCGGTCGGGCCGCCGGCCCCGGCCCTTGGGCTCGGTGAACAGCCCGATCCCGGCGATGTGCCCCACGGTGTATGCGGTGTCCAGGCCCAGGAACATCTCGTCGATCCCAGACAGCTTCTGCATCGGGGACTCCTCGCTGGGGCAGGTCCGCCCAACGACGGCTCATGCCGAGTATGCCGTCGCAGCTCACCCGCGGGAACGGCTCGGGCGGCGGCGTTCCCCCGGGCGGATCCCTCCGCACCGGGGCCGGGCCGGCGAGGCCGACTGAGGACTGGGCCGCGGCCCCGGCCAGCCGGTGCGCGGATCGACCGGGCTGTGCCGGGACGGCTTACGAGCCGGCTTCCTCCTCCGGCACCAGCCACCCGGTGCGCGGATCGACCGGGCTGTGCCGGGACGGCTTACGAGCCGGCCTCCTCCTCCGGCACCAGGGCGTGCCGTTGAACGGCGACGAGGGCAGCTACGGCGGCGTTGCCCGCGCTGCGTTGCAGCTCGCTCAGCGGATGGGCGGCAGCAGTCGGCAGGGGGTGTGCCGCTTGCGGCGGGTCCACGCGGTGTCCTGTGGTGAGGCGCAGCCCTGGGTCGCGCCGGTGCTCGTCGCCGAGATCGCCGTGTCGAGGGCCCATCGTCATCGCCTCATTCGGGTCGGGGTCTGGAAGGCCGCGGTGCGCTCGGCATACTCCTGCGCGGTCGTCGGTGGATAGAGCCACACCGCCTGATAGCCCAGGCCGGCGCCGTCGAACACGGTGAGCCCACGCGTGAGGAAGCACAGCTGGTCGCTGCCGGGCAGTGGGCCGCGACCGTGCGGGTGGACGACGTCGGGGTCGCCGAGCGCGGCCAGGACCGTGGCCCAGTCCGGCGTGGCGGGAGGAGCGGCCAACTCAACGAGGGCGAGCTCGCCGTCGTCGTCCCAACGGAACCGGACGGCATACGGCTGGGTCGGGATGTGCGCGACCGTCGAGTGGAGCGTCCGCGCGCCGACGTGGGTCGGTTGCGGCGCGAGGGGTATGCCGATCGCGGCGCCGACGACCTCGGCGGTCAGGCCCGGGCTCCAGTGCCATCGTTCGTACCTGCCGGCCAGCGCGTCGAGCAGTGCTTGCGGGTCAGGGCGGGTCGGCATCATCGCGGCAGCCGTCCCCCGCCGAGCACCGCGGTGTTCCCGCGGAAGTAGGCCGCCTTCATGTTCGCCGGGCCGATGAGTGTCTCGATGTCCTGGGCCTCGGCGAGTTCGCGGTAGTGGCCGGGTGCGCCGCCCACGGCCGCCATGTCGAGGTCGCGATCGGCCGGGCCCTGGATCCGGGCCCGGAACGGCGCGTTCGAGGCGACCTCCATGGGGAACAGGCTCTGCCAGGTCCGCAAGGTGAACAGGTCGGTGAACCCCTCTTGGTAGGTCGTCACATGGTGGGAATCGCGCAGCCCCCCGTACCACGTGGTGTACGTCGGGTTCGCCGTCGTGTGGAGGTACTCGTGGATCATCGTCTTGAACAGTCCCCAATAGATCCCGCGGGTCTCGCGCGCGGTGGCTCCCTCGCGGGCGGCGACCGACACGGTGCCGCGGGTCTGCACTCCGGGCCACATTCGGTCGATGATCGTCAGACGGCGGGTGCGTTCGGCGGCGGTGATGCCGAGGGCCGCCACCGCGGCGGTCTCGTTGGCCGCGGCCGGCGCGGACCGTCCGCTGTAGTGGTCGATGACCCGGTCCTCGACGACCTGGGCGGCGGCCGCGTCCTCGAACGAGTGGTGGGCTTCCTGCACCGCCGAGATCGACGGTCGGGTGCCACTGCCCTCGCGGACGAACCACCGAGCCATGTCGTGTGGGTCCCCGGCGATCGTGGCGCGGTCCTCGAGGTTGCCGGCCGCGAAGGTCATCGCCGGTGCCGGCGCCGACCCGAACGCCCCGTACAGGGCGTCGACCCGGGCCTTGGCCTCGACGGCGATCTGCTCGACGTGGCCGCCCGGGCTGGCGTCCAGGGGCCGGCGCGCCTCCTTGGGCCCGGCCCACCCCCACGCAGCCTGCACCGCGACATGTAGCCCGGCGATGAGGTCCTCGTAGTAGCGAGCCGGGATGAACGCGGGGGGCGCCAACCCTGCCGCCGCGGCGGCGGCACGCGCCGCCGCCACGGCCGGTGGCGTGAGGATCTGCTCGACGCGGGCCTCTCGGGCCGCGTTCGAGGCGGTGACTCCCTCGGTCGTCGGGCTGGCCAGTTCGGCCCCGATCCGCGCGACGGTGGCGCGGATCGAGACGAGGCCGGCGGGCAGCCCGGCGGCGGGGTTGCGCCGCAGCACGTCCGCGATGGCGGCGGCCCGGCTCGGTGCCTGGAGTGCCGCGCGGAGGCGGTCCTCGTCCGTGTTCGCGGCGATGACCAGGCCGATGCTCGGCGCGATCGACCCGCTGAACAGCGTCGCCAACCGCGCCCCGAGATCGGCTGTGGGCCTGGTGTTCTCGAGCAGGCCCAGCACCCGCCCGGCCGACGGATCGGTGAGCAGGCCGGCGGTGCCGACCGCGACCTCGAAACCGTCGACGTCGCCACGGACCTGGGCGACCAGATGCGCACGTCGGTCATCGGACCACCCGCTCAACCGGGTGGCCGCGGTCGCCATGACCGCCGCGGACAGCCCGCCACCGCGCAGGGCGAGAAGCCGGCGCAGCCACGCCAACGCTTCGGCTCGGTCCTCTCTCTGGACGGCGACGAGCCGCTGCAGTATCGGCGTGGATCTCTCGGCCACCATGCGCTGCAGCGCCTGCGTGGCGGCGGCGTTCCCGGCGCGCAGGGGGTCGAGCAGTCCCCCGATTGGCGGGGCTCCCTGCGCGTGGGAGGCGCCGGCCGTGGGGGCGGGCGCGACGGTGTGCCGAGGGCCGCTCATTCGCCTGCCCTCGGGCGCGGCGCGCTCGCGAGTCCCCACCACAGCGACGGTAAGTGTCGTCGCGTCCCCGAGCAACGACTCGGAGTCAACCGTGCCCGATGAGGCACGACCTCCTCGTCGTGGCGCCGCCCGTCGTGCTGTGGTTCGGCGCCGTGGGGACCTGCGCGGTGCGGCCGGCCGTCGTCGTGGCCACCGCGGCATACGCGGCGTCGTCAGTTGAACTGGCGGCCGCCGTCGACGATCATCGTCTGCCCGGTGACGAAAGTGCTGGCGTCGGAGGCGAGGAAGAGCACCGCCCCGATGAGGTCGTCGGGTTGCTGGGCCCGCTTGATGGCTCCGCGGGTCACCCCGTATGTCGCAGCGTCGCTCATCAATCCGAGGCTCGCGTCGGTGAGCGTGAAGCCCGGGGCGACGGCGTTGACCCGGATGCCGTAGTCCCCCGCCTCCCGCGCCATGGCCCGGGTCAGCCCGATGATCCCGCCCTTGGAGGCGACGTAGTGGGCCCACATCGGCGACCCGCTGTAGAAGGTCGCCGAGGCGATGTTGACGATGCTGCCGCCGTGCTCGCGCATCGCCGGGAACACCGCCCGCGAGGCGAGCCAGGAGCCCTTGAGGTTGACCGCCATGACGAGGTCCCACTCCGGGCCGGTGATCTCGAAGAACGGCTTGCGCTCGATCGTCCCGTAGACCCCGGCGTTGTTCACGAGCACGTCGACGCGTCCCCACCGCCCGACGACGTCGGCGGCCACGGCCTCGGTGGAGGCCTGGTCGGAGACGTCGAGCGGCAGGCCCACTCCCTCGCCCCCGGCCGCCGCGATGAGCCGGGCCGTCTCGGCTGCTCCTTCGGCATCGCGGTCGGCGGCAGCGACCTTCGCGCCTGCCGCCGCCAGGGCCAGGGCGAACGTGCGGCCGAGCCCACCGCCTCCGCCGGTGACGACGGCCACCCGGTCAGCCAACACCTGCTCGGACATGAGCCACCTCCTTGACGGCGTCCCGGCCCCGAGCCGGCACGTGACGTGTGACGAGCGATGCCCGGTGCGGCATCCTCAGACCCCGAGGGCCAAGTAGATCGTCTTGAGCTCGAGGTAGGCGTCCAGGCCGTGCTTGGACTTCTCCCGGCCCAGCCCGCTCTCCTTGTAGCCGCCGAACGGGACCATGTTGTACGAGCGGTGGATGTCGTTGATCCACACCGACCCCGCCTCGATGGACTCGGCGATCCGCAGTGCCGTGCCGACGTCGCTGCTGAACACGTAGCCGGCCAGACCGTAGGGCGAGTCGTTGGCCTGGGCGATCGCGTCGGCCAACTCGTCGAAGGCGCGGATGCCGACGACCGGCCCGAAGGTCTCCTCGCGCATGATCTTCATGTCCGGAGTCGTGTCGGCGATGACTGTGGGCGGGAAGAAGAACCCGCGGTCGTACTCGCCGCCAGTCACCCGGTCGCCACCAGTGACGATGCGCGCTCCTTGTGCCCGGGCGTCGGCGACCTGCTCGACGCTCGTGGAGAAGATCTCCTCGTTGACCATGGGACCGAGGTCGCACCCGGCGACCAAGCCGTTGCCGAGCTTCAGTGCCGCAGCGCCCTCGGCGAAGCGGCGGACGAATTCGTCGTAGATCTCCCGAGCGCAGTAGATCCGGTTGACGCGGTAGCAGAACTGCCCGCTGTTGGCGAACGCGTGGCGCACCAGGGCAGGGACAGCCGAGTCGAGGTGCGCGTCGGCACAGACGATCGCCGGCGACTGGCCGCCCAGTTCGAGGGTCACCCGCTTGTTTGTCGCGGAGGCCATGGCGGCGATCCGCTTGCCGGCCGCGCTGCTGCCCGTGAAGGCGACCTTGCGCGGCACCGGGTGTTGGACGAGCGCACTGCCGAAGCTGCCGCCCGATCCGGTCACCGCGTTGAACACCCCCGGCGGGTAGCCGGCGTCGTGGAAGAGTTCGGCCATCCGCAGGGTCGTCAAGGGCGTGTCCGACGCGGGTTTTGCCACGACCGTGCAGCCGGTGATCAAGGCCGCCCCGAGCTTGAAGGTGAGCAGGGTCAGCGGATAGTTGAACGGCGCGATGGCGACGACGACGCCGACCGGCTCCTTGACGACGAGCACCCGTTCGTTCGCCTCGTTGATCATCGGGATCTCCCCGCTGATCCGCAGCCCTTCCTCGGCGAAGTAGTCGAGCAGGTCGGCGACCCGATAGACCTCGACCCTCGTGCCGGACAGCGGTCGGCCCAGCTCCCGGGTCAGCAACGTGGCCATCTCGCCGGCGCGTTCGCGTAACAACGCCGCGGCGGCGTGCTGCAGCGCGGCCCGCTTGGCGGTCGGCACCGTGCGCCACGACTCGAACGCGGTGGCCGCCGCACGGATCGCCCGGTCGGCATCGAGCGCCGTGCCGACCGGCACGGTGTCGACCACCTCGCCGGTGGCCGGATCGAGGACCGGTGCGGTCGCCCCGTCCATGGCCGGTGTCCACCGGCCGTCGATGAAGAAGTCCATGGTGCTCCCTGCCTCGCTCGTCGGGGACGTCGCGGGCCCGGGCGTTCGACCCGAGCGGTCAGAACGACCCGAGCATCTCGCTGAGGAATCGCGAGATCTCGACCCGCCCGGTCGGATTGAGAATCCGGCTGTGGTAGTCGTACACGTAGGTCGTCTTGAGCTTGCGCACGATGTGCCTGAAGGTGTCGGTGTCGATGGCCTTGGCGATGTCGACGATCTGGGCCGTCGAGGCCTCGGTGAGCATCGTCGGCCCGGACCCCACGGCGACCCGCCACCCGCCGGTGACCGGCATACCGGCGTGTTCCATGCCCGGGACGAACTCCTTCTCCATGAACTGGCGGTAGTCGTCGACCCGGTCGGGCAGGACGTTCCAGTACTGGGTGAACTTGCACGAGCCGCCTTGCACTTCGTAGTGCTCCACGGGGATGGCCGTGGTCGGTACGAGGATCTTGCTGTGGTAGCTCGTCACGTATTCGAGCAGTTGGCGGGTCACCGCGTCGAAGTCCGGCGAGGCCATCGCCGTCTCGAGGGCGAGCATGGTCTTGGTCCGGGCGACGAGAATGATCCGCGGGCCCATCCCGACGGTCACGTAGTAGCCGCCGACGAGGTCCAGCCCGATCCGGCTCAGGGTGGGGTTGTAGGTCTTCATGATGAAGTCCTCGGAGTACGGCTTCATCCGCCCGGGAGCGACGTCCCAGTGCTGATTGAACAGGACGGACATGGTGTCACCCTTCCGGTCAGTGTCGGAACAGCCTGGTCATCTGGTCGACGAGGTAGTCGGCCTCGGCCGCCTTGTCCTTGGCGACGAACTTCGCCGGCCGGGCCTGCACCCAGATGACGCTCTCGGGAACGTTGGCATCGCGGTCGATGACCCACTCCATGTCTTGGGGCGCCCCGAAATGCTTCTCCACGCCGAGGGCTACCCGCACGATCTCGCCGATCTCCGCGTCGTCGAGGCAGGGCAGGTCCTGCAGTTCGGCAGGGACCTCGGCCTTGTGGGTGCCGTGTTCGGTGGGGATGACCTGACGGGTCTTGCGGCTCACCACCCGGTCGACGATGCCGAGGTCGGCCTTGGCGACGAGGAAGTGGTCGGGGGTGATCTCGCCGCTGACGACGCTCTCGCCGAGCCCCCAGTTGCCCTCGACGACGACGTGGTCGAGGTCGGCGGAGTTGGGGTCGACGGTGAGCACGACGCCCGCGCTCTTGGCGTCGACCATCTTGAGCACGGCCACGCCGATCGGGGCCTTGGCCACGGCCAGGCCCTTCTCGAGGCGGAAGGCGATGGCCCGGGTGTTGAAGGTGCTCTCCCAGACCTCGCGGACGCGGTGCTTGACGTCGTGCGCGCCACGGACGTAGAGGTAGGTCTCCATCTGTCCGGGCATGCTCACCGACCCGCTGGAGCGGACCGCGACCGGAACGTCGGCGATGCCCGTGCGTTCGCACAGCGTCGCGTAGTTGCTCTCGATGGGCCCGCCCACTTCGTCGGGCATCGGTGTGTGCGCGAACATCTCCTTGGCGGCCTGGCTGGCGTCCATCTGCTTCTGGACGCTCGTCTTGAGGTCGGGCCCGAGGTCGGCGAAGTACCGTTCCAGGCGTTTGCCTAGGCCGGTGACCTCCATGTACCGCTGGAACCCGTCCACCGAGATGGCGTATCCGGGGGGCACGCGCATGCCCAGTTTCGTCATCTCGCCGAGGTTGGCGCACTTCTTGCCGACGAGATCGTTGTCGCCCTGGTTCAGTTCGTCGAACCAGTAGATCCATTGCTGCGTCATCGGTTGGCTCCTGCCCGCCGTGGGACCGGGCCGCCCCAGCCCCACGGCATACCCCTGAGTGGAACTACTTGTCGAGGATGTACAACGTGCCGAGGTTGGCGTCGACGCGGATGTGCATCCCCGTGCGGATCGTCTGCGTGCCGACGAAGACGTTCATGAGCACCGGTATGCCGTACTCGCGCCCGACGATGGCGGCGTGCGACAGCGAGGCGCCACGGTCGACGACGACGCCCTTGATGAAGGAGAACACCGGGGTCCAGCTCGGCGAGGTCGTCGCCGCGACGAGGATCTCGCCGGGGAGGACGTCGGCGAGTTGGTCCTCGCTGAGGATGACCCGCGCTGGTCCTTCGCACACCCCGGGTGAGCCGCAGGTGCCGTGCAGATCGGCCTTGCTGTCCTCGCTGACGACCGGCATCGCCCCCACGACGACCTTGAGGGCGATCGGGTCCTTGGACTGCACCAGGGCCATCATCGCCTGGTCGAGGTCGTAGCCCTCCCGCAGGATCGCCGGTGGGTTCTGCTCCTTGCACCACCCCGCCCACTCGTCCTTGCGGGCCTGGACGAGCGGGCGCAGGTCGAACTGGTCGGGGTTGATGGCGGCTTTGCGGATCTCGTCGGGGATGAGGTAGAACGTGTCCTCCGCCTCGTCGATCGCCCCGCCGGCGACCATCCGCCGGCCAACCGCCAGGGCGGCGCGACGCATCAGGGCGTGGGTGTAGAGGTCGAGGTAATGGTCGTGCTCCTCGCTGAACATCCCGCACTTCTGGGCCAGGCGCAGCAGCGTCGTGAACCACCCCATCTGCTGCGGGGCGATCTTGGCGAGGATCTCCTTCTCCGCCTCCTCGCGTTCGGCGGTGATCTTGGCCCGCTCGTCCTCGAGGTTGAAGCCACCGCCCTTGACGAGGAACTGCTTGACGTTGGTCAGCGGCGGCGTCGGGTCCTCGATCCACGTCGGCAGGTTGATCTCCGACATCCGCTGCATCCGCCAGCCGTCCTCGTCGAGGAAGGCCCGGAACTCGGTCATGAACTGCTGGCCCTTGGGGTCGTCCTCGAGGACGTTGACGAGTTCGTCGGCGTCGGTCTTGAGGATGAGTTCGGCCAGACCCATCTCCTGCGCCTGTCGGGAGAACTCCCAGATCCGCTTGTCGACCTGCAGGACCTTGTTGTCGAACCCGGTGATGAGCTTGTGGAACGTCGGGTTCGTGTCGTCGATGCCGAGCATCTCCCGGCACATCGACTCGAAGAGGATGTACCCGGTGAACGTCCCGTACATCATGTACATGTGGACTTCCCACATGCGGCGGGCCACGTTGATCGTCTTCTCGAAGGCGTCGAGGACACCGATGTTGGTGGCCGCGTCGAGGTCGATGGCCTTGAGGTCCTCATAGTGGCCGAGCATCTCGCCGAGCTGCTGCGCCCAGAGGCCGTCCCAGTCCTCGACGAAGGGCCGGATCTGCTCGCGGAACCGCTCCTCGCGTTGGCGCATCTCCTCTTCGGACTTCACCGTCAGGACAGTGAGGTATCCGCCCCCGTTCTTGAACCGCCAGTCCCACCCCTTGACTGTCGGCAGTGACAGGGTCTCGGCACCGTATTGCATGCCGTGCCTGCAGAAGTTCACCCAGAACCACCCGAACAGGGGGGTCCACGGGGGGACCGAGTGGGTGCCGTCGAGGAACCACGCGGGGGACAGCTCCAGGTCGGCCACCTCGTCGAACATGAGGCCGGGAACTGGAGCGGAGATGGTGCTGGTCATTGAGGCTTCTCCCTCTGGCACTGGGTGCCGGCTCGCGGGGGTGGTCGGTGTGGAGTCAACGGGGGGAATGGGCCTGCTCCAGGCGGGCGAGGAGCTCGTCGACGGCGAGTCGGGCGAACTCCTCGGAGTACAGCGGCAGATCCACCTCCTTCACCGCGTCCGCGGGCAGCCGTTCGCGCAGGACGCGCGCCAACGCCGCATCGGCTGTCGGGTCGTACAGGGGGCCCCCGAGACGGTCCAGCGAGGACCATCCGCCAATGGGGATGAGGAACACATAAGGGGCCCGATAGCTCAGCAGCCGCTGGGCGATCTGGTCGGCGGCCGCGGCCACTTCCTGCGCCGTCGTGCGCACCTGGACCCTCAACTCGTCCTGGACGAATTGGGCCCGGTCCGCGGCGGCCTGGAGGCGTTCGAGGCGGCCGCCGAGAGCGAGCATGTCCAGCCCGCACGGCCCGAGGACGGCGGGGACGCCGGCCGTCGCGGCGCCCGAGAGCCGGTCCGGCCCGGGGTCGCGATTGCCGCCGAGGAGGTGTTCGACGACACCACCGGTGCACAGGTCCAGGACGGCGGCGAACCGGCCGTCGGCGACGAGCCGTTCCATGGCCCGGTCGCCGCGGCCCTGGGCGTGGAAGACCACGGGCGTGTAACCGGCGTCTTCGAGCATGCGCACCGCGCTCTGCACGGCCAGTTCCCCGAACCCGAAGGAGGTCACGGCGACCGCCTGCGGCCCGAGTGAGGGGTCCAGCGCCCCACCCATCTCGACCATGCCGCATACCGCGCCGACGGCGTTGTCGATCTGGACCGCCAGCAACGGATTCATCCGGACGACGTCGACGACGGTGTGCAGCATGGTGATGTCGCTCGTGCCGACGTACTCCCCCACGTATGCCGGGTGGCCGGCCATCGGGCTGGCCATGACCTTGGGCAGGCCGAAGGGCAGCGTCTGCATGACGCGGGTGGCGACCAGCGAGCTCGTCCCCCCACCGATGCCGAGCACCCCGTGCAGGCGCCCCCGCGCGAGCAGGTCGGCGGCCAGGGCGGTGGCGCCGCGGATCTGGTTGGACGTGGCGGCGTCCCGGTCCGTGCGGTATGCCGCGCGCACGGCGTCGATCCCCATCCCGCCGCGTTCGGCGACCTCGGCGCAGGTGAGGTCACCGTCGAGGGGTGGGACGGTCTCCATGCTGAAGTCGAGCAGGACGGCCTCGTGGCCCCGGGCGCGGATCCGATCGCGGGCTCGGATGATCTCCGCACCGCGGGTGTCGAGGTTGCAGATGAGCAGGATTGTGCGCCGTCCACGCGGCTCGTCGCCGGTCGAGCCGGCGTCGCGGGCCGCAGTGTCCGGTGTGGCGGGGGGCAGGCCGCTCACGGGGCCGCCTCGACGGGGTCGTCCTCGGTGCGGGTGGAGATCTCGAGCATCTCGGCCACGTCGAGGACCTTCGGCGCGTTGCCCTGGCTGCGCACCCCGAGGCCGTCCTGGAGCATCGGCGCACAGAACGGGCAGGCGGTTGCGACGGCCTGGGCTCCGGTGGCGAGCAACTGGTCGGCTCGGGCGTGGCTGATCCGGCCGCCGGAGACCTCGGTGGTGAAGGTCTGCCCGCCGCCGGCCCCGCAGCAAAAGCTCGTCGCCTTGGTGCGCTCCGGTTCGACCGAGCGCATGCCGGGGATCGCGTCGACGATGTCGCGGGGGGCGTCGTAGCCGTCGTTGTACCGGCCGAGGTAGCACGGGTCGTGGATCGCCGTCGTCGCCGTCATGGGCCGCGTGGGGATGAGCGAGCGAGTGTTCACCAGGTCGCGCAGGACTTCGGTGTGGTGGAGGACCTGGTAGCTGCCGCCCATCGCGGGGTATTCGTTCTTCAAGGAGTGGAAGCAGTGGGCACAGCCGGTCATGATCGCGTCGAACGTGTACTGTCCGAGGGTCTCGACGACCTTTTGTGCCGAGAGGGCGAAGAGCACCTCGTCGCCCATCCGTCGGGCGGCGTCGCCCGTGCAGCTCTCCTCGTCGCCGAGGACGGCGTAGTCGACCCCGGCCCGGTTGAGCAGGGTCGCGGTCGCCCGGGCGATCTGTTGGCCGCGTTCGTCGAATGCCGAAGCGCAGCCGACCCAGTAGAGCAGTTCGACCTTCTTGCGCTCGGCCATCCGGGGTACTTCGAGGTCGCGCATCCACGCGGTGCGCGAGGTTGCCACGCCGACGAACGGGGTCCCTCGGGAGTCGAGGTTGGCCAGGGCGCCCTGGAGCCGGTCGGGAGCGGTGGCTAGTTCCATGACGAGGTGGCGGCGCATCTCGACGATGGTCGGGACGTGGGTGATGCCGACCGGGCAGGCTTCGACGCACGCTCCGCAGGTGACGCAGGACCAGACGGCTTCCGGGCCGACCGCGTCGATGAGCGGGGGGACTCCCTCGGCGAGGGGCCGCGGCGCGTCGGCGGCCAAGTGCACCGGCGACCGGGCCGGCTCGCCGCGGACGAAATCGCGCAGGTCGAGGATGAGCGCCTTGGGCGAGAGCGGCTGTCCCGCCGCGTATGCCGGGCAGACCGCCTGGCAGCGACCGCATTCGGTGCACGCGTCGAGTTCCAGGCGCTTCTTCGCGTCGAGCTGCTCGACCGAGGCCAGCCCGATGGTTCCCTCGGCTTCAAGGTCGACAGGGGTCAGCGCGAGGTCCGCTGGTCTGGGCGGCGTGAAGAAGAGGTTGAGCGGGGCCAGCAGCAGGTGGGCGAGTTTGGTGAACGGGATCGCTGCGACGACCGCCGCACCGATGAGTAGGTGCAGCCACCACAGGCCCTGGTGGAGACCTCGCAACGTGGACTCCCCGAGGGGGGCCAGCGCCGAACCCACGGCTCGGCCCACCGGTGACCAGCCGCCCCACGGGTCGGCCGTGACGGCGATCCGGATCCCCTCGATGACGAACCCGCTGATCATGAGGACGAGAAGGCCGACCGGGATAAGCGCGTCGGCCAACCGACTGCCCCGGCCGGCCGGCTCCCGCAAACGAGAGGCGTTGGCGGCATACCGCCTCCAGATGAGCACGACGAGGGCGACGGTCGCCGCCAACCCGGCCACGTCGAGCACGAGCGATTGGAACCACAGGTAGAAGCCGCCGCGCATGATCGGCACCCCGAGGTCGGCGTCCAACGCCGCGACGAGCGTGCCAATGAAGAGCAGGACGAAGCCCCACGAGAGGGCGACATGCGACAGGCCCGAGGTCCGTTCGCGCAATAGGCGACGCTGGGCCACCGTCTGCGCGACGACCTGGCGCAGACGGGGACCCAGCTCGGCCGGACGCACCAAGCGTGCCGAGCCCTTCCACTGGCGGAACTCACGGACGAAGCCCCAGACGAACACTCCGAACGTGATCGCCCCGACGGCGAACATGAGCTGATGAAACGAGACGTTCCAATACGACTCGCGCGTGGCGTCCATGCTGCCTGCCCTTCCGGAGATCAGCCGGAACCGGCGCGCGCCTTGAGGGTGTCAAGGAGCGCCGGGAGAACCTCTTTCCAGTCCCCCACCACGCCGTAGTTGGCCAGCTTGAAGAACGGGGCCGACTTGTCGGTGTTGACGACCGCGATCACTTGAGCGGATGCGCAACCGGCGAGGTGGTGAGTGGCACCGGAGATCCCCACCGCGAGGTAGAGGTCCGGGGCGACCGTCTTGCCGGTGAGCCCCACCTGCAGCGAGGTGGGCACCCAGCCGGCATCGCAGGCCATCCGCGAGGCCGCGACGGCCCCGCCCAGCACGGTCGCTACCTCGCCGAGCAGCGCGAACGGCTCCGGGCCGCCGAGCCCGGCTCCGCCGGCCACGAGCACCCGGGCCTTCTCGATGTCCGGCGCGCCGGTGTCCGCGGCGCGGGTCCGGGCCCCGAGGCGGGTACGTGGCGGACTGGCGAAGGCCAAGGCATGGCTGGTCGGCGTGGCAGCGTCGTCGCCGGGCTTCGCCGCGGCGAAGGCGTGCGGACGGGGAACGACGACGAAGGGGCCCTGGGGCGCGCTGACTCTCGCCGTGACCGCGCCGCCGAACACCGGCCGAGTGGCGACCAGCCCGGCACCCGAACGCTCCAGCGCCGTGACGTCGGTGAGCATGGCCGCCCCGAGCCGCAGGGACAGCCGGGTCGCCACCTCCGACCCCAGGACGGTGCGCGGGACGAGGACGACCTCCGGCGCCACCTGGGCCGCGACACCGGCGACCGCCTCGGCGTGTCCCTCCGGCCACGGATCGGCCAACTGGGGGTCCACAACGAGGTGCACCTGTCCCCCGGCCTTGGCCGCGTCGACTGCGGCGGCCCCCGGGTCCGCGGTGGCCAAAACCACCTGGTAGCCGCCGCCGAGCTGCTCGGCCACGGTGACGAGTTCCCAGAACTCCGGTCGGAGGGCGCCGCCCTCTGATTCGGCGACGACGAGGATCCCGCTCATGCCGCACCTCCCGTCGCGGCGAGGATCGCCTCGGCCAGTTGGCGTCCGGCCGCCGCGGGGTCGGCGGCGTCGATGAACGTGCAGGCCCGACCCACCACGGGGATGGACAGGTCGCTGGTCACGGCGGCCGGTGGGACCGCAGTTACCCCGAGGGCGGCCAGGGGCACCACCGTCGGCTGGACCCGAGCCGTGGCCAGCCGGGCCCGAGCGGTCGGCATCCGCAGGGTGCCGAGCTCGCTCGTCACGGTGACCACCGCCGGCAGGTCGGCCGTCATCACCTGGGTGCCGTCGGACAACACCCGGTCGACCTGCACGGTCTGACCGGTGACGGTGACCTCTCGCGCGAGGGTGAGACACGGCATACCCAAGGCGTCGGCGAGCAGCAGCGGGACCACGCCGTGGTCCCAGTCGGAGGCCTGCCGGCCGCACAGGACGAGGTCGGCACCGCCGAGATGGGCGATGGCCGCCGCGAGAGCCGTTGCCACGAGCCGGGAATCCCAGGTGTCGAGCGTGGGGTCCTGGACGAGGACGAGTGTGTCGGCACCCACCGCGATCGAGCGCTTCATCACGTCGTTGTCGAACTTGTCGCCGAGCGACAGGCCGACCACCTCGAGGTCACCCTGCGACTCCTTGAGCCGCAGGGCAGCCTCGAGGGCCTGCTCGTCGTAGCCGTTGATGACCGGTGGACCCGGCACGGCCTGCCGGATCTTCGTGGCCGCCTGGTCCAGCGTCAGGTCGGTCGCAGGGGTGAGGGGGTCGACCACCTGCTTCATGCACACCACGACTCGCATGAGTTGGCTCCGCTCTCCGCCGACGGCGGCTCAGAAGTGACGACCCGGCTGATCCCAGAACCGCGGCAGGCCCCGGTCCTCGGAGATCGCCTTGGCGGCGATGTACCCGCTGCCGCGGCCGATACCGGCGGCGGAGTGGATGTTCGACGAGGCGTGGTAGAGGTTGGCGATCGGGCTGCGCACCGTCGCCAGCTCGGTGAAGGGGCGGTAGCGACCCAGCTGGGAGGCGACCATCGAGCCCTCGGTCCAGCCGCCTTCGATCATGTCCGGGTGGCCGGCCTGCACGTCGTACGGCGTGTAGATCCGGCTGGCGATGATGTTGTCCCGGGTCATGTTCGGGGCGTAGGTCTGCCACTTGTCGAGCCACTGGTTGACGAAGTCGTCACGGATGCGGCCCCAGTCGCGGCCGGAGAAGAACCGCGCCGGTGCGGTGAAGTCCTCGATGAGGATGGTGTTCTTGCCCTCGGGCGCCCGGGTGCGGTCCCAGATGCTGTCCGGGGCGGTGAGCACGTACAGCTGCTGCGCGTAACCGAGCAGGAAGATGTCGTGCTGGTACTTCGAGGCCAGGTAGTCCGGGTCCTTCGCGCCGGTGTAGAGCCGGGGCTGGGTGCCCACGCCGGGATTGATGTTCTCGGCGGTGTACTGCGGCAACTCGTGCATGGCGACGTTGCCCCAGAGGATCTGGCCGCGGTCGTAGTGGATGTTGTTGAGGCGGTGGCGGACCTGGTCGCTGATCTGCTGGTCGCGCAACAGCCGCAGGTAGGTCTGCGGCATGCCGAGGTCAGACACGACGATGTCGGCCTTGATCGAGGACCCGTCCGTGAGGGTGACGCCGGCGGCCTTGCCGCCTTCGACGATGATCGAGTCGACGTCCTGGCCGGTGAAGTAGTCCACGCCCATCGCCTTGCCGGCGCTGACGAGCGAGTCGGTGATCGTCTGCGTGCCGCCCTTGACGATGGCCGCCGGCTCGAAGGAGAGCACCAGACCCATGACGTGCACGAGGGTCTGCAGCCCGCCCGGGTCGTCGGGGAAGCAGCCGCCGGAGGTCGGCGTGGCCCGCATGAACAGGGTGCGCAGCTCGTCGCTCTCGAAGTAGTCGTAGGCCATCTGGCGGATCGACATGAACTGGTGGATGGGCTCGAGCCCGCTGTCCGGAATGGTGAGCAGCTCTTCGAGGGCGTCGGGCTGCGGGTAGGGCGGCGGGGTGACGAAGCGGTGCTTGTGGAAGGCGGCCTTCCAGTACTTGTTGTACTGGTCGAACAGCCGCAGGTAGGCGTCGGCGTCGCGCTGCGAGAACGCCTTGATCTGCTCGTACGTCTTGTCGACGTTGTCCTGGGCGAGTTCGGTCTTGCCGGTCACCGGGTCGATGACTCGGTAGGCCGAGTAGCCGATGAAGCTGGACCCGTCGTCGTAGATCATGCCTTCGTTCTGCTCCGGGAAGACGTACTCCAGGCCGTGCTCGCGCAGGTTGAAGTCGTCGTATGCCGGGTGGCCGTAGAAGCGAGTGAAGTGGGCGCAGGGGTTCTGCCGGAACCCCGGGGCCGGACCTTCCTCGCTGATGGCACCGCCACCGAACGCGGTGTGCCTCTCCAAGACGGCCGTCTTGAGGCCCGCCTTGGCCAGGTAGCACGCCACGATGGTGCCGTGGTGGCCGCCGCCGATGACCACTGCGTCGTACTTCGCGTCCGCCATGGCTGTCTCTCCTGTACGTGTGGTTGGCCGGAATCGAGTGGTGGTTTGCTGGGCCGGGCCGACACCCCGGGTCTGGTGAGGGGCCGACCCGGGGTGCCGGGGACGGGTCGTTCGGTCGGCTCTCAGCTTGCTCCGTGTGGTCTACGCCACACCAGGGAAACCTGCGAAGATTTCGGGGGCCGAAACTCGGGCGCGACAGTCAGGGCGTTGACGGGTTGGGGGTTCGTCGTGAAACCGTTGTCTCGCAATGGCATACCGCCGTCGTATGCCGCGGGGAGGTTGTCCCGACGGGGCTCGGGCAGGATGGGTTTGCCCTGTTCGGATGCGAGCCCAGGCCCACTCAGCGACGCTCGACGAGCTCCTCGATCTCCGTGGCCGTGTCGCGCAGCGGGGCCAGGTAGCGGGCCACCCCGCGGGCGGTCGACATGGCCGATCGGCGCCAGGTGACGTTGACCGTGGCGATCGCGTAGCCGGCCCGGATGGGCACGGCGATGGACTGTCGACCGTCGTCGAACTTCGACCGAGGCAGGTCGTAGTGGCCGCCGTGATCGGGCAGGCGCACGGCATACCCCCGAGCGCGGCAGGCCCGCAACGCCGCGTCGAGCGTGGGGCGGTCGCGGGCGAGGTCGTTGCCCGGTGCCTCGTCCGCGGCGAGCCGGCCAATGAGGTCCTCGCGCAGTTCCGGCGCACAGTGGGCGAGGAAGGCCTGCCCGCTGGCCGAGCGCAGCAAGTTGGCCCGGTAGTTCGTGTGGGCGCGGAACTGGACGTCGTCCACGAGCGCCCGGCGGCTCGTCGTGTCGAGCATCTCCAGCCACGTCGAGTGCAGCACACACAACACGGTGGGCCAACCGGTGGCGTCGGTGAGCCGTTCGAGCGCCGGACCGGCCACCTCCCCGAGCCAGCTCGGGTCGTTGCCCGCCGGCGTCGGATCGAGCCGGTGACTGGGCAGGAACGCCCCGTCCCCGAGGCGTTGCCAGACCATGCCGTGCTGGTTGGCCGTCACGAGGATGCGGGTCAACGTGGCCTTGGGGATGCCGGTGGCGAGGAAGAGCTCGTGCAGGGTGGCAGCGCCGAGCCGGTGCAGGGTCGTGATGACCTGCAGCCCCCGCCCGAGGGAGGCGATGGGGTCGACCTGGTAGCTGCGCACGCGAGGCCCCTTTCGCGCGGCTCAGTATGGCCGAGCCGGGCTGGCGCCAGTCAAGCATGGCAATGGTCCGGCGGTCGTGGCGTCCTCGCGCGCATCCACCGGGGCCACCCGGCCACGCACCATCCAGTGCCGGTCCCGACGAGGTGCAGGAGGTGCCGTGGATGCGCGAGTGGCTCGCGACAGCCAACGCAACCTATGCCCACTGCGACATGGTGAACGGTCTGGCCCGTTACGCCGAGTTTGGGCCGTAGCCCGAACTGAGGACTGCCCTTTGGGACGCCTCCTCACTCATCCCTGCGGAAGCTGACCGCTCGCGCCATGGCGGCCACCCGCCACCGGGTCACGGGCTCGGTGGGTGCACGGTTGCCTGGGCCGAAAGGAACTGCGCGATCACCTCGGCAAGCCGAGCGGGCTGGTCCTGTGGCACGAACGTGAGCGCGTCCCGGATCTCCACCAGGTGGGCCCGGGGAAGCGTGCGGGCCAGGCGTCTGCCCAGGTCGATCCGGAACAGCCGGTCCTCCGGCCCCCAGGCGAGGAGCGCGGGGCGGTCAAACTCCGCCATCCGTGCAGACGCCTCGACGAGCCCTCGGGGACTCCACCCGCGCGCGAAGGCGGCGACGTCACGCCGGATCTCGGCGGAAGTGAGGTACGGCTCCACCCACCCGAGGGTGAGCTCGGCCGGCATCGGCCTTCGGGTGAGCAGTCCGTAGCCGAGCGGCGAGTGCCGCACGCTCTGCCAGCGGACCGCACCCAACGCGAGGCGAGCCAGCCTTGGGTGCCGGCCCAGCCGGAACAGCAGGTTGAATGGGAAGGGCGGGAACACCTCGAACGCGTCGCAATTGGTGAGCACAAGGCCGCCGATGCGCTCGGCGCGCTCGTTGACCGCCAGCTGGCAGATCGCGCCGCCGGTGTCGTTCCCGACGAGGGTGGCGTCGGTCAGCTCGAAGGCGTCGAGGAACTCCACCACGATTCTGGCCACGCCGGCTGGGGACAGGTCGGCGTCAGCACGCATCGGGGCGGTATGAGCTCCCAGCGGCCAGGTGGGGACGAGACAGCGGAAGCCGTGTTCTGCGAGGCGGTCGGGGACATCGGACCAGAGGCGTCCGTCGACGAGGAAGCCGTGGACGAAGAGCACGGGTGCACCGTCGGCAGGTCCGACGATCCGGTAGTCGATGGGTCCTGCGCTGAGTTCGAGTCGGGGCATGTGCTCCTCCTTGCTGAGTCGAGCCTCGATCGTGAACCCACCTATTGCCGCGTGGCGATGACCTGAGAGGTCATCAGAGCGACGAATGGACTGCCTAGGCTGGCCGGCATGACGGTCGTGCCGGTGGGAAGACAGCTCCGTCACTGGCGTGAGCAGCGACGGCTAAGCCAGCTCGAGCTGGCCTCGCGGGCGGAGGTGAGCCCCCGGCACCTCAGTTGCGTGGAGACCGGCAAGGCGCAGCCAAGCGCCGCGATGATCGACCGACTCGCCGATCAGCTCGACGTGCCGCTTCGCAGTCGCAATGGCCTGCTGATGGCTGGTGGCTTCGCGCCCCGTTACGGCACGCGCGGCCTCGACGACGCCGACCTTGCCCCCGTGCTGGCCGGGATCCGGGCCCTCATCGACGCCCATCAGCCCTACCCCGCGCTATTGCTCGACGACCACTGGAACATCGTGGACGCCAACGCCGCGGCGAACGTCTTCCTCGATCGGTGCGACCCGGCTCTTCTGGAACCGCCGGTCAACGCGATCCGGCTGAGCCTCCACCCGGCCGGCCTCGGTGCGCGGCTGCGCAACCGACAGCAGTGGGGCGCCCTGCTGCATCACCGGGTCCTGCATCGCGCCGAGCGCACCCAGGACCCGGTGCTCTGGACGTTGGCAGAGGAGATCTCTGCCTCCATCGACCTACCGCGGCGGCCGGTCATCACGGCCGACCCGGTCCTGGCCATCGAGCTCGAGGCCGACGGCCAGGTGCTGCGCTGCTATGGCATGGTGGCGCAGTTGGAGACAGCGACCGATGTGACCCTCGCCGAACTGCACCTGGAGACGTTCATGCCGGCCGATGCGGCGACCCAGCAATGGCTGGCGGCACGCGGCTGAGATGGTGGCACCATCAGCTCGCTTATACCCAGCCGCGCCGCGGGCCGGCCGACTCGTCGTCCGAAACCGGAAAGACCCCTTCCGGGTCGCCCAGGGGAACCGGCACCCTCTCTGAGGCGAGTGCGATCCCGGGAGGGCAAAGCGGCGGGGTCCTGACCGCGCGGAGGGTGGACGAGCCCCGGTCCGCTGGTCAGAGGCCGTTTCGTTGTGGTGGGCGATACTGGGTTTGAACCAGTGACCTCTTCCGTGTCAAGGAAGCGCGCTACCACTGCGCTAATCGCCCGAGGTCGTGCTGTGCGGCTGCCGAGGTGGAGACGGGATTTGAACCCGTGTACGCGGCTTTGCAGGCCGCTGCCTCGCCTCTCGGCCACTCCACCGCGAAGGCGGTCTACCTCCGAGCGGACGACGAGGCTCGAACTCGCGACCTCAACCTTGGCAAGGTTGCGCTCTACCAACTGAGCTACGTCCGCACTCACCACGCAGGGACCCACCCCGCCCGGTGCACCGTAGACATTATCGGACCCACGCGTGCCAGCCAAACCCGGTCCGGGCCAGCGCCGCGCCGGCCGTCCCACCCCTGCGGTATGCCGCCGGACGCCGCCGAGGCCCCATCAGGAGCCACGCCCGCGACCGTTCGCGACGCCCTCAGGTCGCCGCGAGCCGAGCCTTCTCGGCATCGACGTCGAAGCCCATGACCGGGAACTGCGGGTTCATCTCGCGCAGCTTCTCGAGCACGAGCTGCTGCACGGCATACCGGGCGTACCACTTGCGGTCCGCGGGCACGACATGCCACGGCGCGGCGACCGTCGAACACCGGGTCAGGGCGACCTGGTACGCGGCCATGTACTCGTCCCACCGCGCGCGTTCGTCGACGTCGCCCGGGTTGTACTTGTAGTGCTTGTCCGGCCGCTCCAGCCGCTCCAACAGTCGCGCCTTCTGCTCCTCCCGCGAGACGTGGAGCATGACCTTGACCAGCTGCGTGCCTGATCGGGCGACCGCGCGCTCGAACGCGTTGATCAGCGCATAACGCTTAGCGACATCCGCGGCGGGGATGAGCTGGCGCACCTTGACGATGAGCACGTCCTCGTAGTGCGAGCGGTCGAACACGCCGATCTGCCCGGGCCGCGGCAAGGCATTGCGGATGCGCCAGAGGAAATCGTGGGCCCGCTCCTCCTCGGTCGGGGCCTTGAACGCCGTGGCCCGCACCCCCACCGGGTCGATGACGCTGACCACGTGGCGCATGATCCCGCCCTTGCCCGAGGTGTCCATGCCCTGCACGACGACGAGCAGCGCACGGCTCCCGCCGGCCTTGGTTTCGGCGAAGAGGCGCTCCTGCCACTCGCCGATCTCGGTGGCGTATGCCGCGAGGGCTTCGGCACCGAGCTCCTTTCCGCCGTCGAACCCGGGAGTGCCCGCCGGGTCCACGTCGGCGAGTCGGAAGCCGCGGCCGACGCGCAGCATCTGCCCGATCGGCGCGTCGGGCCGTAGGTCGGCGGCGATGTCGACCTGCACCGGTGCGTTGACCGTCGGGGCGGCGGGCCGTCCGGCGTCGTCGAGAGCCGAGGACACCGGTGGGGTCGACGTGCCGGTCGAGGTCGTGGCCGTCGGGTCGGGGCGGGGGTTGGTCGCCGTGCGTGGGCGCGACGCGGAATCGGACGCGGCGTTGCCCTTCCCCTTGTCCTTCTTGGCCTTGGGGTCCTTGTGCGTTTTGGCGTCCTTGCCCTGGCGCTTGCCTTTGCCCTTGTCGTCGGCGGCCCTGCCGCGCTTCTTGGCCATGACCGACATCCTGCCCGAGCCCCGCGGACCGCCGACAGGGGCACGGCATACTTCGCGAATGCGACTGCTGCTCGCCGATCCGCCCGTCCACTCCCCCGCGCCCCTCGGCGGCCTGCTCGATGTCGCGGCGCTGGCCGAGCTGTATGCCGTTCCGGCCGGCGCCGATTCGTGGTTGCGGGTCAACATGGTGACCACCCTGGACGGCGCCGCGTTCGGTACCGACGGGCGCAGCGGCACGATCAACACCGACGCCGATCACGTCGTCTTCGAGCTGCTGCGTGCCCTCAGCGACGTCGTGCTCGTCGGCGCAGGGACCCTGCGGATCGAGGGCTACGGCGCCCTCGGCCTCGAACCCGAGATGGCTGCTCTGCGGGCTCGACAGGGCCGGTCCCCCGAGGTGCCGCTCGCGGTCGTCAGCCGGGCAGGGCAGCTGCCGCCGTCGCTGGCGCAGGCGCCGCCCGGCCGGGTCCTCGCGGTGACGCATGCCGCAGCACCTGGCCTGAGCGCCCTGCGCGCCACCCTCGGGGTCGATCACGTCGTGGTCGCCGGGAACGGTGCGGTCGACCTGGGCGCCGCGCTGCGGGCCTTGGCCGAACGAGGACTGCGCCACGTGCTCAGCGAGGGCGGGCCGCACCTGCTCGGGTCCTTCCTCGCCGCGGGTGTGGTCGACGAACTCGACCTCACCTGGTCGCCCGTTGCCCTCGCCGGCACCGCGGGCCGGATCGTCGCCGGAGCCCCTGTCGAGCGCGAGATGCTCCCCCGTGCCCTGGTCGAGCACGACGGCACGCTGATGGGCCGGTGGCTGCGCGCCTCGCCCTGAACGGCATGCGGCCGGTATGCCCGCCAATGCCCGGGGCCGCCGGCCTTGGCTGGGTGACAATGGCCCGATGGACCTGCCCATCGACCTGCCCGTCCAGCCGATGCTCGCCAAGGCAGTCCCCGAGGTTCCGGTCGGGCCGCGGCTGGCCTACGAGCCGAAGTGGGACGGGTTCCGCTGCCTCGTGCTGCGGGATGGCGACGAGGTCGAACTGGCCAGCCGCGGCGCCAAACCGCTGACCCGCTACTTCCCGGAGGTCGTGGAGCACGTCCGGACGCTGCTGCCCCCGCGCTGCGCGCTGGACGCCGAGATCGTCGTGCGGGCCGGGGCGGCGGGCGCCCAGCGACTGTCCTGGGAGGGGCTGAGCCAGCGGATCCACCCGGCCGAATCCCGGGTCCGCAAGCTGGCCGCCGAGACGCCCGCCGAACTCGTCTGCTTCGACGTCCTCGCGATTGGTGACGAATCGTTCCTCGGTATGCCGTTCGGGCAACGCCGCGCGCGTTTGGAGGGACTGCTCGGGCACCTCACCGACGCCGATCCCATCCACCTCACCGCGCTGACGCTCGACCCGCAAGTCGCCCGAGACTGGTTCGAGCGGTTCGAGGGGGCCGGGCTCGACGGCGTCGTCGCCAAGCCGCTCGACGCGGCATACCAGCCGAACAAGCGGGCGATGTTCAAGGTCAAGCACAAGCGGACCGCGGATGCCGTCGTCTTCGGCTACCGCGTGCACACCAGCGGGCGGGGCGTCGGCTCGTTGCTCGTCGGCCTCTTCGACAGCCAGCGCCGGCTGATTCCCGTCGGGGGGATCTCGGCGTTCACCGCGGCCCGTCGGGTGCAGTTGCAGGAGGAGTTCGAGGCGCTGGCGCTGCGGGACGACGCCGGGGAGATCCTCGGGGCCGCCACCGACCGGTCCCGCTTCTCCTCCTCCCGGGACACCGCGTTCGTGCCGGTGCGCCCCGAACGTGTCGTCGAGGTGGCCTTCGACCAGATGGAGGGCCACCGGTTCCGCCATGCGGTGGGCTTCCTGCGGTGGCGCCCGGACCGCGAGCCCGAGTCGTGCCTGCTCGAGCAGGTCGATCGGGCGCCGGCATACGACCTCGCCGAAGTGCTCGGCGCGCACTGAAGTCTGCGGCACTGCCGACCAGCGAGCCCGCCGGCCCACCGCTCAGGTGCGCGGGGGCCGCTCGGGGTGCTCGCGCAGATAGCCGGTGCCGCCCGGCACGTACTCGTCGTCCTCGTAGCGCTGCCGGCTGGGCTGCACCCGCGGCGGCTCTCCGGGCATCTTCGGGTAGTCCGGCGGGAAGGCCAGCTCCGGCAGCCCGTCGGCGACGTCCCGGTCCCACCATTCCATGGCCGTGGCGAGGTCGCCCACCGACGCGTCGTACTCCGCCCACGGGTCGGGACCTTGCGCGAGCAGCCCCGGCACCGAGCGCACCGTGAAGTCCCGCGGATCGGCGTCGAGCAGCTGCGACCACGACAGCGGCATCGACACCGGCGCCCCGGGCAACGGTCGGGGGCTGTAGGCCGCCGCGATGGTCCGGTCCCGGCAGGCCTGGTTGTAGTCGACGAAAACCCGCTCCCCGCGTTGCTCTTTCCACCAGGCCGTGGTGACGAGCTGCGGTGCCCGCCGTTCCAGCTCCCGGGCGATGGCGATGACTCCGTGGCGGACGTCGAGGAACTCCCGGTCGGGGCTGATCGGACAGTAGACGTGCACCCCCCGATTCCCCGACGTCTTGGCGAAGCCCGTCAGGCCCGCCTCGGCGAGCACCTCCCGCAGCAACACGGCGGCCTGCACGGCGTCGACGAAACCGCGGCCGGGCTGTGGGTCCAGGTCGATGCGCACCTCGTCCGGGTGGTCGAGGGCGTGTGGCGAGTCACCGACGCGCACCGGCCAGGGGTGGAAGGTCACCGTGTTCATCTGCACCGCCCAGACCGCCGTGGCCACCTGCTCGACGACGAGCTGCGGGTGCTTGCGCCCCGACGGGTAGGTCATCGTCACGGTGCGCACGTACGGGGGCAGTCCCTTGGGCGGGTTCTTCGAATAGAACTGCTCGCCGTCGATCCCCGCCGGGAAGCGTTGCAGGGTCATCGGTCGACGCCCGACCCGGCGCAGGAACGCGTTGCCGACATCGCGCACGTATTGCGCGAGATCGAGCTTGGTGATGCCGTCGGCGGGCCAGAGCACCCGTTCGGGGCTCGACACGCGCACCGTGCGGACCTCGCCGTCGGGCGTCGGGCACTCGACCTGGGCGTCGGGCATTGGGTCACTATCGCACGGACCCTTGGCCCGGTGGGCCCCGCGCGGGTGAGGATGGGTCGATGGACACCGAGGGCAGGTATGCCGTGCAGCTCACCGACGACCAGTGGCGGGAGCGGCTGACGCCCGCGGAATACCAGGTCCTGCGTCAGGCGGGCACCGAGCGGCCGCACACCGGCGAGTACACCGACACCTCGACCGAGGGCGTGTACTCGTGCCGAGCCTGTGAGGCGGAGCTGTTCCGCAGCGAGACGAAGTTCGACTCGCACTGCGGGTGGCCCTCGTTCTACGCGCCGCTGGCCGGCGACCGGGTGGAGTACCTCGAGGACCGCTCCCTGCCCGGGCGCCCCCGGGTCGAGGTCCGCTGCCGAAACTGCGGATCGCATCTCGGACACGTCTTCGAAGGCGAGGGCTACTCCACCCCGACCGACCAGCGGTACTGCATCAACTCGATCTCGCTGACCCTGCGCCCCACCTGACAGTCGGCGGGTCGCCACCGGACCCGGCATACGTGCCGGATCGACACCATCGAATGGTGAGCCGCGACCGTCATACCGCGCGGGCACATCGAGACCGAACCGTCACCAGGGGGCCGGAACCTCCGCCCCCTGCCCGGCGTCGCACCTGAGACCATGCCGCCCGGTCAAGGGAGCCCGCCATGACCCGATCACCTCGCCGTCCCCGGCGGATCCTCGCCGCGATTGGCGCGATGACAGTGTTCGCGCTCGCCGCCTGCTCCGGCCAGTCGAGCAGCACCGGTTCGGCACCCCCCGACGCCGTCGGTGCCAAGGAGCAGGCGGCGGCCGCCGGCCCACCCGGTGCCGCCGGTGGTGCCGCCAACGCCGACGCGGCGACTGCCGCCCAGAAGATCGTCCGTTCGGCCACGCTGACAGTGGTGGTCAGCTCGGTCGAACAATCCGCGACATCGATCCGCGGGATCGCCACGGGTGCGGGCGGCCAGGTCACCGGCGAGAACCTCAGTTCCGGCGGTACCCCGGTGCCCACGCCGACCGGCTCGTCGGCCAGCGTTCGCCGCGGGCCGAGCGCGACCATCACTCTGGACGTTCCTGCCGACTCGCTCGACACGGTGCTCGATCAACTCGGCAAACTCGGGACGGTGACCGGCCGTACGGTCACGAGCAAGGACGTCACGGCGACGTACGTCGACACCGAATCCCGGATCTCGACGAAGAAGGCGAGCATCGAACGGGTCAGGGCGCTGATGGCCCAGGCCAAGGACGTCGCCCAGGTCGTCGAACTGGAGAGCCAGTTGGCCCAGCGCGAGTCGGACCTGGAATCGCTGCAAGCCACCCTGGAGACCTTGAAGAAGCAGGTGGCGATGTCCACCGTCACCTTGACGTTGTCCACGGAACCGGGCGCCACCGAAGAGCCGAGCAGCGGTTTCCTCAGCGGCCTGAAGTCCGGGTGGGCGGCATTCCTCACGACCGGCAACGGGTTGCTCACGGTCGCCGGCGCGGTCCTGCCCTTCGTCCTCGCCCTGGCCGTGGTGGGCCTGCCGGTGCTGTGGTGGTTGCGTCGACGACCGGCGGGCGCCGCCACGGCGGCGGCGTCAACGCGGGAAGCGAGCCTCGTCGGGGCGGCACACCCGAGCACGCCCGTCGCGCGTGTCCCGACGCCGTCCGTCCCTCAGTCAACGACCTCTGCCCCCGCGTCGCCGCAGCCGCCGGCCGCGGCTGAGCCCGACTGACCGCCGGGGTCCCGCTTGCCCCCGTCGGGCCGCGGATGGACCATGTCCGGCGCGTCCCCTGCCAAAGCGACCCCGTCCGACCTACCCTCGACCATGTGCGAGGACGTTCCCTTCCGGGTGAGCCGGCGGCCGGGTTCGCCCGGGCCATCGGGCGCCTGCGGGCCGTCCCGCTGCGCCCCGAGGTGTGCCTCACCGAGGTTCCTGCGCCGCAACGCATCGCCCCGTATGCCGTGGCGTTGTCCGCGGAGGTCGTGGGCGTGGCCGGTGAGGCCGAGCTCGCCTCCGGCCGCTTCGTGCTGCTGCACGACCCGACGTGCCCCGAACCGTGGGAGGGCGACTGGCGCGCGGTGACGTTCGCCAGAGCGGAAATGGAGTGGGAGGTCGCCACCGACCCCTCGCTCGGGGAAGTCGGCTGGGCCTGGCTCACCGATGCGCTCGCGGCCCGTGAGGTTCCCTATCTCGCCGAGGCGGGCACGGTGACCCGCGTCGTGTCCGAGAGCTTCGGGTCGTTGGCCGACCGCGCGGCCCGGGTCGAACTGGAGGTCCGCGCCTCGTGGACCCCGGTGGACCACCGTCACCTCGCCGAGCACTTGCTGGCCTGGTCGGATCTGCTGTGCACGCTCGCCGGCCTGCCGCCGCTGCCCGAGGGCGTCGTCGCCTTGCCCGGTCCACGACGGTGAGCGACGCCGCCGCCATCCCGTTGCTTGTCCCCGAGGCCGGGGTCCCCGATGTCGTCACCGACGAGCGCCGACTCGACGAAGCCGCTCGGGCGCTCGACGCCGGAACCGGGCCGGTGGCGATCGACGCCGAACGCGCCTCCGGCCACCGCTACGGCAATCGTGCCTACCTCGTCCAACTGCGCCGGGAGGGCGCCGGCACGTGGCTGCTCGACCCCATCGCGTGCCCCGACCTGCGGCCCGTCCAGGACAGCCTGCGCGGGGTCGAGTGGGTGCTGCATGCCGCCACGCAGGATCTGCCCTGTCTCGCCGAGGTGGGGTTGCGCCCGGACGGCCTCTTCGACACCGAGCTCGGCGGACGTCTGGCCGGCCTGCCTCGGGTCGGACTCGGGGCGATGGTCGAGCACTACCTCGGGATGAGCCTGGCCAAGGAACATTCCGCCGCCGATTGGTCACGCCGTCCGTTGCCCGAGCCGTGGCTGCGGTATGCCGCCCTCGACGTCGAGGTCCTCGTCCAGTTGCGCGACGCCGTCGAGGCCGACCTGCTCGAGCAGGAGAAGATCGACTGGGCACGCGAGGAGTTCGACGCGCTGCTCTCGTTCACCGGTCCGCCCCCGCGGGTTGACCCCTGGCGGCGTACCTCGGGTATGCACAAAATCCGCAAGCGCCGGGGGGTCGCCGTGTTGCGCGAGCTGTGGCTGGCCCGCGACCGGGTCGCCCAGCGGCGCGATATCGGCCCGGCTCGGGTCTTGTCCGACGGCGCGCTCGTCGCGCTGGCCTTGACCCCGCCGGCGGACGCGTCGGCTCTTGCTGCTCGGCCGGAGCTCAAGGCGGCTGCTCGCAATCCGCGGATCTGGCTCGAGGCCATCGACCGGGCGATGGCCCTGCCGGAGGATCGGCTGCCGCCCATCACGCTGCCCGGAACCGGCCCGCCGCCTCCCCGCGCCTGGGCCGAACGCGACCCGAGCGCCGCTGCCCGGCTCGTCGCCGCGCGCGCTGCACTCGGGGCCTTCGCCGAGGCTCGGCAGGTGCCCGTCGAGAACCTCGTCGCTCCGGAGACCGTTCGTAGGCTGGCCTGGTCGCCTCCGCAGCAGCGCACTGTCGACGCCCTCGGCGAGGAACTCGCCGCCTCGGGGGCCAGACCATGGCAGGTCCAGCTCGCGGCGCCGATCCTCGCCGAGGCGTTCGACACTGCGGCGAACCCCGCCTGAACAGCCTGTTTCCGCGCCGGCCGCGGGGGCCGTTCGTGCCTGGGCTTCGACCCGCGGCCACCCCGGTGGAACGCACCTGATACCCAGCTCGGGGACGCCGCCAACCCCCGCCGGGGACGTCGCCAAACCCCCCGGGAGTGGTCCCCGTCCGAGGTGGGAGCCGCAGCCCACCCACGCCCGTGCGGACAAAGATGCGCACGCGGTTTACCCACCCGTAGCATGGGGCGCCTAGCGGGGCGGCGCCGGGCCCCCCGGTACTTCCGAGGAGCCCTCATCATGCCTCGCACACTCCACGAGGTCGTGTTCGTCGACGGTGTCCGTACGCCGTTCGGACGGGCCGGCGACAGCGGGATCTACGCCCAGACCCGCGCCGACGACCTGGTCATCAAGTGCATCCGCGAGCTCTTGCGCCGTCACCCCGAACTCCCCAAGGACCGGGTCGGCGACGTCGCCGTCGCGGCGACCACCCAGACCGGCGACCAAGGCCTGACCATCGGGCGCACCGCCGCGTTGTTGTCCGGCCTGCCCAACACCGTGCCCGGCTACGCCGTCGACCGGATGTGCGCCGGCGCCCTCACCGCCGTGACGACCACCGCATCATCCATCGCCTTCGGTGCCTACGACATCGCCGTCGCCGGTGGCGTCGAGCACATGGGTCACCACCCGATGGGCCAGGGCGTCGACCCCAACCCCCGCATCGTCTCCGAGCGCCTCGTCGACCCGTCGGCGCTCAACATGGGGATGACCGCCGAGAACATCCACGACCGGTACCCGCAGCTGACTAAGGAGCGGTCCGACCGCTACGCGGAGGCCTCGCAGAACAAGTACGCCGCGGCCCTCGCGGCCGGCAACATCAGTCCCGACCTCGTGAGCGTCGCGACCCGCCACGCCGAGCTCGGCTGGGGTCTGGCCACGGCCGACGAGCCGCCGCGCCCCGGAACGACGATGGAGATGCTCGCGGCACTCAAGACCCCGTTCCGCAAGCGCGGCCGGGTGACTGCTGGCAACAGCGCGGGCCTCAACGACGGCGCGACGGCCTGCATCCTCGCCTCGGAGGCCTCCGCTGAGGAGCTCGGCCTGCCGATTCGGATGCGCCTAGTCACGTACGGCTTCGC
This sequence comes from Dermatophilaceae bacterium, assembly GCA_037045045.1. Taxonomy (GTDB): domain Bacteria; phylum Actinomycetota; class Actinomycetes; order Actinomycetales; family Dermatophilaceae; genus Phosphoribacter. Next base: position 26,522 of record JBAOHL010000005.1, on the reverse strand, counting down.
CGGAGTCGAGCCCGAGGTCATGGGCATCGGACCGGTCCCCGCCACCGAGAAGGCCCTGGCCAACTGCGGCCTGTCCATCGACGACATCGGGCTGTTCGAACTCAACGAGGCGTTCGCCGTGCAGGTGCTCGCGTTCCTCGACCACTACGGCATCCCCGACGACGACCCGCGGGTCAACCTCTACGGCGGCGCCATCGCCATCGGGCACCCCCTCGCCTCCTCAGGGGTGCGCCTGATGATCCAGCTGGCGCGGCAGTTCGAGGCCAACCCGCAGGTCCGCTACGGCCTCACCGCGATGTGCATCGGCATCGGCATGGGCGCCAGCGTCATCTGGGAGAACCCGCACCACGCCGACTACCGCTCGTCCGTCGACTCCGACAAGGTGGCCTGACCATGACCGACATCACCAGCTTGTTCCCCGACGAGGTCGTCACCAAAGCCCTGGTGCGCGACGTGCCGCTGCCCGGCGGCGGGGGCACGCTCGCCCTGGTCACCCTCGACAACGGCTTCGACCACAACCGACCGAACACCTTCGGCCCGAAGTCCCTCGCCGGACTGCGGGAGGTCTTCGACGGACTCAAGGCGCGGGCCGAGGCGGGCGAGATCAAGGCCGTCGCGCTGACCGGCAAGCCCTTCATCTTCGCGGTCGGAGCCGACCTCGGCGGGGTCGCCCACATCACCGACCGCGAGCAGGCCCTGGCCGTCGCGCGGCTCGGGCACTCGACGTACAGCGCCCTCATGGACCTGCCCGTTCCGACGTTCGCGTTCATCAACGGTGCCGTCATGGGCGGAGGTCTGGAGATCTCCCTCGCCTGCGACTACCGGAGCATTTCCGGTGGCGTGCCGGCGGTGGCCCTGCCGGAGTGCTTCCTCGGGCTGGTGCCCGGGTGGGGTGGCTGCTGGCTGCTGCCCAACCTCGTCGGGGTGAAGAACGCGCTCACCCTCATCGTCGAGAACCCGGTGAACACCAACAAGATGATCAAGGGCTCCGACGCGTTCAAGCTGGGCGTCGCCGACGTGATGTTCCACCCGGCGGAGTTCCTCGAGGACTCCATCGCCTGGGCGGCCATGGTGCTCGACGGCACGGTGACGGTCCGGCGCGAGCCGGTGGACCGCGACGAGGCCGCGTGGACGGCAGCCATCAAGGCCGCCCGGGGCCTGGCCGACGTGAAGACGGGCCGGCAGGCCCCGGCGCCCTACCGCGCCCTGGATCTCGTCGCCGCTGCGCGGACGAACACTCGTGAAGAGGGCTTCGCCGCCGAGGACGAGGCCCTGGCCGACCTGTTGTTGGGCGACGAGTTGCGCGCGGGGCTCTACGCGTTCGACCTCGTCCAGAAGCGGGCCAAGCGCCCGGCCGGCGCGCCCGACAAGGCGTTGGCTCGACCGGTGACCAAGGTGGGCATCGTCGGGGCCGGCCTCATGGCCAGCCAGCTCGCCCTGCTGTTCATCCAGCGACTCGAGGTGCCGGTCGTCCTCACCGACCTCGACCAGGAGCGGGTCGACAAGGGTGTCGGGTACGTCCACGCCCAGCTCGACGACATGGCCAAGAAGCGGCGTCTCAACGGCGACAAGGTCAACCGCTACAAGGCCCTGGTGAGCGGGTCGACGAGCAAGAGCGGGTTCGCCGACGCCGAGTTCGTCATCGAGGCGGTCTTTGAGGACATGGCGGTGAAGAAGCAGGTCTTCGCCGAGGTCGAGGCCGTGGTGAGCCCGACCTGCGTGCTCGCGACGAACACCTCGAGCCTGTCGGTCACCGAGATGGGTTCGGGCCTGGCCCACCCGGAGCGGGTCGTCGGGTTCCACTTCTTCAACCCCGTCGCGGTCATGCCGCTGTTGGAGATCATCCGCGGCGAGAAGACCGACGACGCGTCGCTCGCCACGGCCTTCGCCACCGGCAAGGCGCTGAAGAAGACGTGCATCCTCGTTAAGGACTCGCCCTCGTTCATCGTCAACCGCCTGCTCGGCCGCTTCCTCGGCGAGGTCGGCCGGATGGTCGACGAGGGCACGCCCATCGAGACGGCCGACCAGGCCTTCGCCGGCTTGGCGCCGATGCCGCCGTTCGTGCTCATGGGCTTGGTCGGTCCGGCCATCGCCTTGCACACCGTCGAGACTCTCGTCGGCGCCTTCCCCGACCGGTTCTACGTCTCGGAGGGGCTCAAGCGGGTCGTCGCGGCCGGCAAGTCCGCTTACTACGTCTGGCCGCAGGGCAAGCCGCAGCTAGACCCGGAGGTGCTGGCTCTGCTGCCCAAGGCGGACAGCCCGGTCGTGCGCAGCGTCGGCGAGGTTCGCGCCGCCGTGCTCGGGGCGTTGGCCGACGAGTGCCGCCGGATGCTCGACGAGGGCGTCGCCCAGGCCCCGATGGACCTCGACCTGGCGATGATCACCGGTGCCGGGTTCGCGTTCTGGAACGGCGGGCTCACGCCGCTGTTGGACCGGTCCGGGGTGGCCGAACAGGTGGCCGGCAAGCGGTTCCTGCCGGCCGGGGCGGCAAGCGTCCCCGCCGGGGCCTAGGCCCGAAGCAGTCCCGAAGTCGGGGGCAGGTCGCGGCATCCGTGCCCGTCCTGCCCCCGACGCGTACCCGGCCTCCCCGGCGCATTGGCAGCCCTCGCGCCGGGAGCCGTCTTCCGCAGTGCATCTCACGCCGACACGGCATACCCGGTGGTCGTCGTATCTCATATGTGAGCTAGCGTGTGAGGGTGACGGAGACTGCATACCTCACGCGGATCGGCTCGCTCATCCGCGACGCCCGCAGGCACAAGGGCCTCACCCAGGCCGAGTTGGCCCGGTCGCTGCGTACCAGCCAGAGCGCCGTCGCCCGGATCGAGCAGGGCAACCAGAACCTCTCGCTGGAGATGCTCGCCCGCATCGGCGAAGCGCTGGACAGCCAGTTCGTCAGCCTCGGCCACTCCGGCCCGCAGCACCTGCGCATCGTCGGCGGTCGCAAACTCACCGGCGAGATCGACGTCAAGACCTCGAAGAACGCCGCGGTGGCGCTGCTGTGTGCCGCTCTGCTCAACCGTGGCCGCACGACGCTGCGCAACCTCGCCCGGATCGAGGAGGTCAACCGGATCGTCGAGGTGCTCACGTCGATCGGTATGCGGGTGCGCTGGCTGGCCGACAGCAACGACCTGGAGATCGTCCCCCCGGCGACCCTGGAACTCGATCGCATCGACGTCGAGGCGGCTCGGCGAACCAGGACCGTCATCATGTTCCTCGGGCCGTTGCTGCACGACCACCCGACGTTCCAGTTGCCGTATGCCGGTGGCTGCGACCTGGGCACCCGCACGGTCGAGCCCCACATGGCCGCGCTGCGCCACTTCGGCCTACAGGTCTCGGCCACGCACGGGTTCTACGAGATCCAGGCCTCGCCACAGCCCCCGGACCGACCGATCGTGCTCACCGAGCGAGGCGACACGGTCACCGAGAACGTCCTGCTCGCCGCCGCCCGGATCCCGGGGATCACGGTGATCCGCAACGCAAGCCCGAATTACATGGTCCAGGATCTGTGCTTCTTCCTCCAGCGCCTCGGGGTGGGGATCGAGGGCATCGGGACGACGACCCTGCGGGTCACCGGTATCCCTGACATCGACGTCGACGTCGAGTACTCCCCCAGCGAGGACCCCATCGAGGCGATGAGCCTGCTGGCCGCGGCCGTCGTCACCGAGTCGGCCATCACGATCCGGCGGGTGCCCATCGAGTTCATGGAGATCGAGCTGGCCACCCTCGAGGGCATGGGGATGCGCTACGACATCACCCCCGAGTACCCCTCCGCGAACGGCAACACCCGCCTCGTCGACCTCACGACGATCCCCGGGCCGCTGCACGCCCCCATCGACAAGATCCACCCGCTGCCGTTCCCCGGCCTGAACATCGACAACCTGCCCTTCTTCGCCCTCGTCGGCGCGATGGCCGAAGGCACGACGATGCTGCACGACTGGGTCTACGACAACCGGGCGATCTACCTCACCGAGCTCACTCGAGTCGGGGCCCGTGTCCAGTTGCTGGACCCCCACCGCGTGCTCATCGAGGGACCGACCCGCTGGCGGGCCGCCGAGGTCATCTGTCCGCCGGCGCTGCGCCCCGGCGTCGTCGTGCTGCTGGCCATGCTCGCCGCCCCTGGCACGTCGGTGTTACGCAACATCTATGTCATCAACCGCGGCTACGAGGACCTCGCCGACCGGCTCAACGCGCTGGGGGCCACGATCGAGGTCTTCCGAGACATCTGACCCTGCGGCCCGCAGCGGGCCCGCTCGGAACGGCCTCGGTCCGGCACCGAACGCTGGCCACCCGCTCGGAACGGCCTCGGTCCGGCACCGAACGCTGGCCACCCGCTCGGAACGGCCTCGGTCCGGCACCGAACGCTGGCCACCACGGTCGGATCGACCTCGGTCCGGCACCGAACGCTGGCCACCCGCTCGGAACGGCCTCGGTCCGGCACCGGTCAGCCGATGGCCTCGACGACCGCGTCGGCGAGCACCCCGACGCCTGGCTCGTCGAGGACGAGCGAGAGATGGTTCGCTGCCTCGACGCAGGTACTGATCAGCCCATCGGGTGCCAGCCGCGCGATCCGAGCCTCGTCGTAGGTTCCCTGCGGCTCGTCCAGCAGTCCCCGCCGCGCCCAGACCAACCGCCCGGGCACGCCAGCCGCCAGCGCCGCGCCCACTGCCCCAGCCGCGACCGGATCGGCGGCAACGTCCCGGGCATCGGCGAGCACGACCTGCGGCGACAGCGCCGACCGCACTCGCGGGCCGGCCGGCACGAGGTCGTGGTCGGCCAGCTCCCCCACCGCGGCGGTGGCCGAGGGTCCGAGTCGACGCAGGGCGGGGTGCGATCCCCAATACCGCCGGTATGCCGCGGCGTCCTCGAACGTGGTACCCAGTCGGCTCAGCGCCGGCCCGAGCGTGGCCCGTACCAGCGCGTCCCCGCAGACGCCGGCGGGCAGCGGCATCGTCAAGGCCCCGTCGGCCAGGACGAGGCCACGGGTGGCGGCGGGGTCCGCAGCCGCCGTCAGAGCGCTCACCCACGCGCCCATCGAGTGCCCGAGGAGGACCGGGCGGTGCAGGTGCAGGACGCGGCATACCTGCGCGACGTCGGCGGCGTGCGTCCCCAGGCCCCCCGCTTCGGTCACGCCCGCTTCGGTCACGCCCGCCGAGTCGGCCCGTCCGCGCAGGCAGGGGGCGAGCAGCCGCACCCCGCCCGCACCGAGCCGGGCCGCGAGGGCATGAGCCAAGGGGCGGAACCACAGCCCGTTGGCGGTGATCCCGTGGACCGCGACGACGACCGGAGCGCGCGGACCGGGGTCGCCCACGGACAGGTCGTGCACGGCATACGAGCCGCCGGCGACGGTCAGCTTGAGGCGTCCGGGCACGCGGTTTCCCGGCCCAGGGCCGCGGCGAGGGTGTCGGCCACGGCGTCCGGGGTGAGCCGGATCTGTTCGAGGACCTCCGAACGCGAGGCGTGGCCGAGGAACTGCTTGGGGATGCCGTACAGGTGCACCGGAGCGGTCCCACCGGCGGCACGCAGGGCGAGTTCGATCTGCGATCCGACCCCACCGACGACGAGGTTGTCCTCGATGACGGCGACGGCAGGCGAGCGCATGGCCAACCGGAGCAGGTCGTCGTGGACCGGCAGACACCAGCGCGGGTCGACCACCCGAGCGCTCAGGCCGTTGCCACCGAGTTTCTCGGCCACGGCGACGGCCACGCTGGCCATTTCACCCAGCCCCACGAGGAGCACGTCGACCTCGGGGGTGGGGTCCTCGCCGGCGGTGCCGGGAGGCACGGCTCGGCTGGCCGCGATGGCGGCGGCATCCGGTTCGTAGAGGACGTCGACACTGCCCTCGCGGCGCAGCGCCGGCAGCGGCGAGGGCGGGTTCTGCTTGGAGAAGCGCAGCACCGTCGGGGCGTCGTCGACGTCGACGGCCTCACCCAGCGCCCGGTGCAACTCCGGCGCGTCGCGCGGCGCGCACAACCGCAGTCCCGGGACCAGGCCGGTGAGCGACATGTCCCACATGCCATTGTGCGAGGCACCGTCGTTGCCGGTGACGCCGGCCCGGTCGAGGACGAAGGTCACGCCGGCGTGGTGCAGGGCGCAGTCCATGAGCAGCTGGTCGAAGGCCCGGTTGAGGAAGGTCGCGTAGACGCAGACCACCGGGTGCAGGCCACCGAACGCCAGCCCGGCAGCCATCGTCACGGCATGCTGCTCGGCGATCCCGACGTCGAAGACCCGGTCGGGGTGCCGGCGGGCGAACTCTTCCAGGCCGACCGGGATGAGCATGGCCGCGGTGATCGCCACGAGGTCGGGGCGACTCTCGGCGAGCTCAACGAGGGCGTCGCTGAACTCGTCGGTCCAGATCCGGCCCTTGACCTGCAGCGGCAGCCCCGTCTCGGGGTTGATCCGGTCCACCGCGTGGAAGCGATCCGCCTCGTCGGCGCGGGCCGGGGCGTACCCCTTGCCCTTCTTCGTGAGCACGTGGACGAGCACCGGCCCACCGAAGGCCCGGGCCCGGCGCAGGGCCGACTCGACGGCCTGCTCGTCGTGACCGTCGATCGGCCCGACGTACTTCAGCCCGAGGTCCTCGAACAGCCCCTGCGGGGCGACGATGTCCTTGAGGCCCTTCTTCATCCCGTGCACGGCGCCGTACATCACCCCACCGATGACCGGTGTACGGGCCAGCGCGCTCTTGCCCCAGTCCAACACGTGCTCGTAGCCCTGGGTGGTCCGCAGGGTCGCCAGGTGGTCGGCCAGCCCGCCCTGGGTCCTGCCATAGGAGCGCTCGTTGTCGTTGACGACGACGACCAACGGCAGGTCCTTGTCGGCGGCGATGTTGTTCAGCGCCTCCCAGGCCATCCCGCCGGTGAGTGCGCCGTCTCCGATGACCGCGACGGTATGCCGGTCGCGCCGGCCGGTGAGCCGGCGCGCCTTGGCGATCCCGTCGGCCCAGGACAGCGAGGTGGAGGCGTGCGAGTTCTCCACGACATCGTGCTCGGACTCGGCCCGGCTCGGATAGCCGGAGAGGCCGCCCTTGGACCGCAACAGCGAGAAGTCCCGCCGCCCGGTGAGCAGCTTGTGGACGTAGGCCTGATGCCCGGTGTCGAAGATGATCGTGTCCCGGGGGGAGTCGAACACGCGATGCAGGGCGATGGTCAGCTCGACGACGCCGAGATTGGGCCCGAGGTGCCCGCCGGTGCGCGACACCGAGTCGACAAGGAAGGCGCGGATCTCGGCGGCCAGGCGACCCAGCGCCTCGGGAGGCAGGGCGCGAACGTCCTGGGGTCCGTGGATCGTGTCCAGCAGGGCCACGAGGGTCCGTCTCTCGTCGACGTCAAGGGGTCGATCAAGTCTAGTTCACCGAGGCCCCGGCGGCTCAGAGGCGAGGGACGAAGCGCACTCCGGTGAGGGCCTCGTGAACGAGCTGGGCGCCACGGTGGGCCGCCCGCAGACGCAGCCCTTCGGCCTGCATCTCGCCCATGACGTCATCGAGGGCCTCGGCGGACAGGTGCGGGCCGAGCTGCACGCGGACCTGGCGATAGGCCTCGCGCAACGCCACGACCTGCCCGTCGAGATGCTGCTCGGCCAGCCAGGCCAACGCGATCGGATGACGCCGCCACGCGGCATACCCGCGGTAGTCGCTCGGGCACTGGTCCAGCAGCCAGGTCACCGCCCGGTCGGCCCACCCGGGATGCTCCGGCGGTGGCACTGACGGCGGCCAGCCCGGCGGGCCGCTGCCCGCAGTGGCCACGTCAGCGGGCGTCGAGGACGTCGACGACGAAGACGAGCGCCTCCCCAGGGCGGATGAAGCGACCGGCGCCGCGCTCGCCGTAGGCCAGGTGCGCCGGGATGGTCAGTTGTCGTCGGCTGCCGACCTGCATGCCGACGATCCCTTCGTCCCACCCCTGGATGACCTGCCCCACCCCGACGGTGAACTCCAAAGGCTCCCCGCGGTTCCACGACGAATCGAACTCCTCGCCCGTGGAGAACGCCCACCCGACGTAGTGCGCGGTCACGGTCTGCCCGGGCTCGACCGGCGGCCCGTCCCCGGTGACGAGGTCCTCGACGACGAGGAACGACGGCGGGAACTCGCCCGGGAAGTCCAACTCGGGCTTGGTCCGGTCCGAGGGTGCGCCCATGTGCCTGCTCCTTGCGGTATGCCGTGGGGTGCGGCCGGTGGCCTCAGGCCGCAGCGAGGATGTCGATGACGAAGACCAGTGTGTCGGTCCCCGCGATCTTCGGGGGGCTGCCCGCGTCGCCGTAGCCGTCCTTCGGTGGCACGACGAGCACCACCCGGGACCCGACGGTGACGCCGACCAGGCTCGTGTCCCAGGCCTTGATGACCTTGCCCTCGCCGATGGTGAAGTCGAACGGGGTCCCGCGGGTCCACGAGGAGTCGAAGACGCTGCCGTCCTTCCAGAGCGCACCCGTGTAGTGCACGCGCACCAACTGGCCAGCGGCGAGGGCAGGTCCGGAGCCCTTGACGAGGGGCTGCACGACGGTGCCCTCCGGCGCCGAGGCCCCGGACGGGACGGTGATGGTGGGGCCCTTCGTCGGGTCGAACGTCACCGTGGGCAGCCCCGGGGCGGGGGCGATGTCGGTGCCCTCGGCAGCCTTGAGTGGGATTGCCACGCTCGCGACATCGGCGACGAGGACGAGGTTGTCGGTGCCGGACACGCCGAGATCGGCCCGGCCAGCGGCGCCGAAGCCGTCGGCGGGGGGGATGACGAGCAGCACGCGAGACCCACCTTGGACATCGGTAAGTCCCGCGGTGAGACCCTTGATCGTCGTCGTGTCCGAGAGCAGGAAAGTCTGCGCCCCGCCCTGGCCGTAGGTGGTGTTGAGGACCTTTCCGTCCTTGCCGAGCACCAGGGTCAACTGGGTCTTGACGAAGGCGTCCTTCGTGCTCGCGGCTCCCGTACCGGGCTGCAGGACGCGCCGGCTCGTCGAGCCGACCGACACCGGCGTCGAGGCGAGGGTGATCGTCGGAGGGGCCTGGCCACCGCCTCCCGTCACGGTGATTCCGTCGAGGACCTTCTGGTCGTCGGGGCTGCCCAGTGGCGCCGCCGCCGTCGCGCCTGCCGTGGCAGATCGGGAACTGGGGGCCGGGTCAGGCGTCGAGCCGCCGCAGGCGCCGAGCAGGCCGGCGGCCACAACCGCCGCGACGACGGCGGGCAGGCGAAAAGGGGACACGGCATACCTCGGGGTTTCGGGACGGTTCAGGGCGAAGCGGCGAGCCGGGCCACCCTACCCTCGTCGACTGTGTCGGCCCGCACGCGGCATACCGGTCACATGGCGTCGATGAGCCGTTGCACCCGGTCGTCGACCGCAGTGAACGGGTCCTTGCACAGGACAGTCCGCTGCGCCTGGTCGTTGAGCTTGAGATGCACCCAGTCGACCGAGAAGTCGCGGCGTTTGGCTTGCGCCGCCCGGACGAACTCGCCACGTAGCCTGGCGCGGGTGGTTTGCGGCGGCACGGTCTTGGCCCGGAAAACCTCGAGGTCCGTGCACACCCGAGCGGCGAGGCCGCGCTGCTGCAGGAGGAAGAACAAGCCGCGGCGGCGGTTGATGTCGTGGTAGGCGAGGTCCAACTGGAGGATCCGAGGGTCCTCGAAGGTGAGGCCGTGCCGGTCGGCGTAGCGCTGCAGCAGCCGCCATTTGATGACCCAGTCGATCTCGGTGTCGACGAGCCCGAGGTCGTCGGACTCGACGGCCCGCAGGGTGCGCTCCCACAGGTCCAGCACCTGCGCCCCGACCCCGGTGGTCAACCCCTCGCGTTCGGCGAAGGCCTTGGCCCGGGTGAGGTACTCCCCTTGCATCTCCAGCGCCGACATCGTCCGACCGTTGGCCAGGCGCACCGCTCGCCGGCCGGTGCGGTCGTGGCTCATCTCGCGGATCGCCCGGATCGGGTTCTCCAGGGCCATGTCGCGGATCGACGCCCCGGTCTCGATCATCCGCAGGACGAGGTCGGCCGATCCGACCTTGAGCAGGGTCGTCGTCTCGGACATGTTCGAGTCGCCGACAATGACGTGCAGCCGGCGGAAGCGCTCGGCGTCGGCATGGGGTTCGTCGCGCGTGTTGATGATCGGGCGGCTGCGAGTCGTCGCCGACGAGACGCCCTCCCAGATGTGGTCGGCGCGCTGACTCACGCAGTAGGTCGGCCCCTTCGTCCCGACGACGACCTTGCCGGCGCCGCACGTGATCTGCCGGCTGATAAGGAACGGGATGAGCACATCGGAGATGGCCTGGAACTCCCCCGCCCGCCGGATGAGGTAGTTCTCGTGGCAACCGTAGGAGTTGCCGGCCGAGTCGGTGTTGTTCTTGAACAGGTACAGCTCGCCCTCGACGCCCTCTTCCTGCAGGCGCAGCTGGGCGTCCTCGGCCAGCCCCTCGAGAATGCGTTCGCCGGCCTTGTCGTGAACGACGAGATCACGGACCCCGTCGCATTCCGGGGTGGCGTACTCGGGGTGCGACCCGACGTCGAGGTACAGGCGTGACCCGTTGGAGAGGAAGACGTTGCTCGAGCGGCCCCAGGCGACCACCTTGCGGAACAGATAGCGCGACACCTCGTCGGGAGTGAGCCGGCGCTGACCCTCATAGGTGCACGTCACGCCGTACTCGGTCTCGATCCCGAAGATCCGCCGCTGCATGTCCCAACCCTATGCGCGCGAGGGTCTGCCGGCCCGGACCCGGTCGGGCGCGGCAACCATCTGAAGCCACGGCCCAGGCGGGGACCAGGCTGTTGTCGGACACCCCCTGGCCGCTGGGCCGGAACTGCCCCCGGGGGTCAGTTCTGGTCGAATAAAATCTCTCATTTCTTCCGTGTGTTTCGTGCCGTTCGTGGTCAAAATGTAGGTGAACGAATGGTCTAGCCTATATTTTTCAGATCACGAAGACCATAATAGAGCGCAGGTCTCGCATCTGCCCTGCTGAATCAATTTCAACCGTACGTAGAGGAATTTTCATGGCCACCCAAGACACCCAGAACTATACCCACGACGCAATTATCATCGGCGGCGGCCACAACGGACTGGTCTGCGCTGGCCTACCTGGCCAAAGCCGGGCTGGACGTGCTGGTGTTGGAACGCCGCCACGTGGTGGGCGGGGCCTGCGCCACCGAGGAGATCTTCCCCGGCTATCACGTCTCCACCTGCTCCTATGTGGTCTACATCTTGCAGGACAAAATTGTGGAAGAGTTGGAGCTGCGCAAGCACGGCTACGACGTCCACCCCCTGCCCATGAAGCGACTTCTTCCCCTTCCCCGATGGCCGGTCGCTGATTTTTTGGAACGACACCGCGCCGGCACCTGCCGGGAGATTGAGGCGCTCTTCTCCGCCAAGGATGCCCAGGGCTATGCCCAGCTGCAGGAATTTCTGGTATCGGGCCGGTGGCCTCTTCAACCGCTTCTTTCTGGCCGAGCCGCCCACGATCGCCGAGTTGCAGGAGATGGTGCGGGGCACAGAGGACGAGGCCCTGCTCGATACACTGCTCCACACCACCCTGAGCGAACTGGTGGACGGTCTCTTTGCCAGCGAAGAGGTGAAGGCGGCGGCGGTCTCCCACATTATGGCCGCCAAGGGGGTGGACGAGCCGGGGCTGCTCTTTGCCTATGCGGCCACCAAACCCAATGCGCTGACCAACTCCGCCAACCAGGGCATTGCCGTGGGCGGGATGGGCGGGCTGTCGTCGGCCATTGCCCGCTCGGCCCAGGCTGCCGGGGCCAAAATCCGCTGCGGCGCGGAGGTGAAGCGGGTGTTGCTGGAAGAGGGCCAGGCCGTGGGCGTGGAACTGTGCGACGGCCAGATCATCCGCAGCCGCATTGTCATCTCCAACGCCGACCCCAAGCGCACCTTTCTGCATCTGGTGGGCGCAGGAGCATTTGCAGCCAGCCGTGGCCGACTCCATCCGTGGGTTGGAGACGCGCCTGCGCCACAGCTCAAATTCCACGCCATTGTGAACGAACTACCCGATTTCAGCCGCTATTCTGGGCGCGGATGCCGGACCCGAAGCTGGTTTCCACCGTGGGCATTGGCCCCACAATGGGCTACTATCGAAAATCCATCGAAGACGCCCTGACTGGGCGTCTCACCGACTGCCCTGTGATTGATGTGCAAATTCCCACGGTCTACGATACGAACCATCGCGCCGGAGGGCAAGCATATCGTCTCCATGTGGGTGCGCTTCCTGCCTGTCCACCCGGCGGAGGGCAGTTGGGCACGACCTGCGCGAGCGGGTTGGCAACCAACTGATCGACCTGATGACCGAGTACGCGCCCAATTTCCGGGATTCGCTGCATCGACTGGCTGGTCTACACACCCTGCGGACATCGAACAGCGGCTGCACATCACCGACGGCAATTTCCGCCATACGGATCACACGGCCAGCCAACTGTTGGCCCACCGCCTCTTCTCTCGGGGCGGCCATCGCACGCCGATGCCTGGCCTCTATATGTGCGGCGCAGGCACCCATCCCGGCGGGGATGTGAGCGGCGCGCCGGGCCACAACGTGGCCCAGCGGGTGTTGGGAGATTGGGGAACGAGGATTGGAGATTAGGGACTGGGAGATCGTTCAAATCGATCCCCAATCCCGGTAAGATATTACAGAAAGAGGTGCTCTTATGTTCATTACTGCATTGTTGGCCGGTGGTGTGGCGGTTGTGTTGGGGGGGGTGGCTGTCCAGCGTTCGCCTGTCTTGGCCGGGGAGATTCGTGGCGGCTTTCCGGCTGTGCGCAAACGGCAGGCCAGCCTGCTCGAACAGATCAAAAGCGTGGCGGTTGACACTGGACGACCAGTACCAGCGCTTTATGGTCGATCGGGTCGATCCCTTCTTTGGCGGCACGCGCAGCGTGGCGCTAAAAGAGATCGTCTCTGCCAAGGAGACCCTCGACATCAGCGACTACGAGCGCCAGCTCAACCGCTATCTGGCCGCGGCGGGGGCCACCCTGGGCACGGCCATCATCGGCGCTTTCTACCCGCCGGTTCTGATCGTCACCCTGGCGACGGCGCTCTACAGCACAACGCTGATCTTCCGCAACGGCTACGAGGCGATTGTCATCGAGCGGCAAGTCTGCGCATGGATGTGATGGGTTCCCTCTACTTTATCGGGGCCTATGCGGGCGGCTTCTTTATGGCGGGCAGCTTTGGCCTCTTCGCCTTCTATCTCAGCGAAAAATTGGTCGATGATCACCCAGGACCGCTCGCAAAAGAGCCTGATCAACGTCTTCTCCCAGCAGCCGCGCACAGTCTGGCTGCTGGGTGGAGGGCAACGAGAGTCGAAGTCGCCCTTCGAGTCCCTCCAGACCGACGATATTGTGGTCCTCCACGCCGGGCAGGTGATCCCCATGGACGGCGATGATCGAGGAGGGCAACGCCACGATCGACCAGCACATGCTGACCGGCGAAGCCCAGCCCGTGGAGCGGGGCGTGGGGGATCGGGTGCTCACCTCCACAATGCTGGTGGGCGGCAAGATTCATGTGCGCGTGGAGCAGACCGGCGAGGCCACTGTGGCCGCCCAGATCGGCACAATGCTCAACAGCACCGCCTCGTTCCAGGCCAACATCGTCTCCAAAGGCGAGCAGATCGCGGATGACTCTGTGCCGCCCAGTATGCTGGTGGCCCTGGTCGGTCTCTATCTGACCGGCTATCAGGCGATGGTGACGATTTTGGGTTCGGCCATCGGGCTGAACATCAAAATCACCGCGCCGATTGCCATGCTCAACTTCCTGAATGTGGCCGCCCACAACGGCATTCTGGTCAAGGATGGCCGCTCGTTGGAACTGCTCAAGGCATGTGGACACGGTCATCTTTGACAAGACCGGCACCCTGACCCTGGAACAGCCCAATGTGGCCCAGGTCCACATCAGCAACGGCTACAGCGCCGAGCAGGTGCTTGGCCTTTGCCGCCGCGGCCGAACACCGCCAGACCCACCCGGTCGCCCGGGCCATTCTGGACGCAGCCGCGGCCACAGAATTTGGCCGTGCCCGTCATGGACCAGGCCCATTACGACCTGGGCTACGGTCTGCGGGTGCAGGCTGGAGGGCAAGCTGATCCGGGTGGGCAGCGACCGCTATCATGACGATGGAAAACATCGAGATCCCTGCCGAAATCCAGACGCATTGAAAGAGACGGCCCAGGCCCAGGGCCACTCCCTGGTGATGGTCGGCATCGACGATAAATTGGCCGGCGCGATTGAACTTCAGCCCACCATCCGCCCGGAAGCCGCCGAGATCGTCCAAAATCTGCTGGCCCGGGGCGTGGACATTTACGTCATCTCCGGGGATCAGGAAGAGCCGACCCGCAAGCTGACCGAGACGCTGGGCATCCCCCACTACTTCGCCAACACGTTGCCCGAAAACAAGGCGGCCATGGTGGAGCAGCTACAGAGCGAAGGGCGCTCGGTCTGCTTTGTGGGCGACGGCATCAACGACTCCATCGCGCTGAAGAAGGCGAATGTCTCCGTCTCCCTGCGCGGGGCCTCCACCGCGGCCACGGACACGGCCCAGGTGGTGCTGATGGCCCAAAGCCTGCGCCAATTGCCCTATCTCTTTGATCTGGCCCACGAGTTCGACAGCAACATGAAGGCGGGCTTTGCCGCCGCGGTGGGCCAGGGCGTCGTCGTCATCGGCGGCGCGCTGCTGGGCTGGGTGGGCATCCTGGGCGGCACGCTGATTTGGGAGGTCGGCCTGCTGGCCGGGCTGGGGGTGGCGATGTTGCCACTGCGCAAGTTGAGTCAGAAGGAGGGTTAAGCACAACACCATTCAAATAAGGATATTTGACCCGTGGAGTAGGCATCCTCAGATGCCGGGTTTGTTCGGCAAGCTCCCGCATCTGAGGATGCCTACTCCGCCTATTTGAATGGTATTGGGGTTAAGCACGGATTTACCAGAAAGCACCAAAAATTCCCGGCACTTCAAGTTCACGTGTGTTGAAAATCGCCCTTACCCATTCAATCTATAAAAGGATGCAAGATGAAACTCAAAACAGTGATGACCAGCAAGAACGTCACCCTTAACCAGCCTGCCCCGCGCCAGGTCGAAACCGGCCACGGCGGCCTGCCCGTGCGGACCAATCTTCGGGCAGGCAATTTATTGATCGGCACGGATAGCAATGGGGCAATGCCAACCGGACATCCGGTTGGACACGTCCACACACATGACGTAGAGGCATAAATACGCTACGCTCTCCATGCACCGGAACCCGGTGATTAAAGTCCTTAACTGGATTGGTGTGGTGAAGATTGTGAAGTCGGCATAATCACTCTGAATTTCTATTTATAGTGTTTTATGGGAGCCTGGATTGCTTCCCTGAACCGTTATAGCTTCCAAACTGATAAAAATCAACATTATTCATTTGTTTTCTTGTTCCTTTGCATTTAAATTCGTTATCCGAGAACAAGAATAAGCTATGAAATCAGTATGGAGTTGCATTCCTGTTTTGACTATCCTGTTATTTGCAGGATGTTCAGGAGATGCTGAAAAAACAACACCTCAACAGCGGGAGATTACCGAATCGGTGTATGCTTCGGGAATTGTAAAAGCCGGAAATCAATATGAAGTCTTTGCAACAGCATCCGGTGTGTTGAAAGAAATTCTGATTGATGAAGGTGATACCGTTTCTGCAGGTGATCCGTTATTTGTTATCGATAATAGAGTTTCATCGCTATCGGCTGAAAATGCGCGGTTGGCCATGGAGCAATCGGCCGACAAAACAAATTCCAATTCCAATTTACTGCGGGAAACAGAGGGTCGATTAAAACTGGCAGCAGAAAAATTACAAAATGATTCTTTACTTTTCGTAAGACAAAAATTGTTGTGGAGTCAACAGGTAGGTTCTAAAATAGATCTGGAAAAAAGAGAACTTGCCTATCGTGCTGCAGTTACCGATTACCAGACAGTAACGAATCAATACCAGCAATTAAAAAAAGATCTGCAAAAAAACTACGAGCAATCGCAGAACAATTATCAGATCTTAAAAAAACAGTCGGACGATTTTACCATAAAAAGTTTATTTGACGGAATCGTATTCGCTATCAACAAAGAAAAAGGGGAACTGGTCACAGCAGTGAGTCCATTGGCAGTGATTGGACAAGCAGGGAATTACACCATAGAATTGCAGGTGGATGAATATGATATTGTCAAAGTAAAAACCGGACAGCGCATTTTTCTTTCACTTGATTCGTACCGTGGCAAAGTATATGAGGCAGCAATAACCCTGGTGGCACCAATCATGAATACCCGTACCCGAACATTTACGGTATATGCCGGATTTACCACCAAACCTGAAGTACTTTATCCGAACCTTACTGTAGAAGCGAACATCCTTGTTGCACGCAAAAAAGATGCTTTGGTAATTCCTGCAGGATATTTACTCAGTGAAGGAAAAGTACTGACTGCTGCAAACGAAACTACGGCAGTTACCACAGGCATTATGAATGCCGAATGGGTAGAAATTACCGGAGGCATAAAACCGGGTCAGGAAATATATTCACCATTGAAATAATGAATTCCCTAAACCTCAGCATATCTAAAACACTTTTAATGGCCCGGCTGAAGCAATCAGTGATTGCAGCTGCCGGAGTTACTTTTGGTATAGCGATGTTTATTACACTGGTAAGTTTCATGACTGGATTAAACAAAATGCTTGACAGTTTAATTTTGAACCGTACGCCACATATCAGGTTGTTCAATGCCATTAATCCCAATGCCGATCAGCCTGTAAACAGAACTGCTGAATTCAGTAAATCGCTCAACATAGTGCAATCTATAAAACCATCCGACAGTCGCACCGAAATTTATAACAGCAGTGCCATCATACAATCATTAAAAAACGATTCCAGGGTAATTGCAGTTGCACCCAAAGTTGCCTCACAGGTATTTTACAATATAGGTGTAATCGATTTAAATGGATTAGTGAATGGCATCGATGTTTCGCAGGAGCTGAAATATTTTTCATTTGCCGATTACATCATCAAAGGTGATGCTTACGATCTGAATCGCATTTCCAATTCAGTAATTCTGGGTAAGGGTGTTGCCGATAAAATGATGGCCCGTGTGGGGGATGTTATTCATGTTACCTCAGCCAAAGGTGATCAGATGTCGTTGAAGGTGGTTGGTGTATTTCAACTTGGACTGGCAACTATTGATGATGTGCAAAGTTATGCTTCGCTGGAAACGACACAAAAACTTCTGGGCAAACCCAAAAGCTATTTCACCGATATTCAAGTAAAGCTGAATAATATTAATGATGCGCCCAAGATTGCTAAAGAATATTCGAACCGGTACCGTACCGATGCGGAAGATGTGCAGACAGCAAATGCCCAGTTTGAATCAGGTACCAAAGTCAGGAATATTATCACATATGCGGTAAGCGTTACCTTACTGATAGTTGCCGGCTTCGGCATTTACAATATTCTGAATATGATGATTTATGAAAAAATGGATGCCATTGCCATTCTTAAAGCAACCGGATTTTCATCTTCTGATGTAAAAAATATTTTTATAAATCTGTCGATGATCATTGGAGTGATAGGCGGTTTTATGGGTTTATTAATCGGGATGCTTCTTACTATGCTCATTGATCAGATTCCATTTAATACAGCAGCACTACCTGCTATCACCACTTACCCGATAAACTACGATATCAAATACTATCTGATTGGTGTGATATTCGCTTTAATCACCACTTATATTGCAGGATATTTTCCTGCCAAAAAGGCTGCACGGATTGACCCGGTTGTAATTATCAGAGGCAAATAATATGAGTGATATCATTCTTGAAACACGTAGTATCAATAAATACTTCCATGATCCGGTCACGTTTCAGGTGTTGAATGATATAAATTTCTCCATTAAAAAAGGAGAATTTGTTTCTATTACAGGTAAATCGGGATGTGGTAAATCGACGCTGCTTTATATTTTGTCGACTATGGACACCGACTATGAGGGGGAACTTTTTATTGATGGTGAATCAATGACAAAATTGCCTCACAATGGTTTGGCGAAAGTGCGAAATGAAAAAATTGGCTTTGTATTTCAGTTTCATTATTTACTTCCTGAATTTACAGTATTGCAAAATGTGATGTTACCGGCATTGAAGCTGGGAAAGTTTGAACCGGCAGCAATTGAAGAGCGGGCCATGTCGCTATTGCGGCGACTCGATATTCATGATCAGGCACTGAAGGGGGCAAACCGGTTATCGGGCGGGCAGAAGCAACGGGTAGCAATTGCACGGGCACTGATTAATGACCCGGTGCTTATAATGGGAGATGAGCCAACGGGAAATCTCGACAGTAAAAACAGTAAGATTGTATTCGAGATTTTCAAAGAGCTGGTAGCTGAAAAAAAGCAGTCGCTGTTAATAGTTACCCATGATGAGGATTTTGCACGTACCACCGACCGGAATATAGTTATGGATGATGGCCGTATGGTAAAATAACGTAAAATGTAACCATCTCTTTTCTATATTTGCCGTACCATCGCCGTGTTCGGAAGGCCTATGTTCAGAAAAATTCTTTTATCAGTTTTCCTTGCGTTTGTTTCGCCATTCATTGTGGCTCAGGAAGTTGATTCCTTAAAAGTAGATCTTTTCAGTTTGTATGAAAATGCCTCCGATCAGGAAGGGATGTTTTATTTGCCACAGGTACGCCGGGGCGGACCTTTAGCTCACAATAAAACCATTAATGAAAAGCGATTGCAGGCAGCTTTAAAGAATAACAACTACCGGGTCGCTTCCCTTACAGCTATCAATATGGCCTGGATAGAGCTGGAAAACGATAATACCGATCAATCCATTTCCTATTTCAAGACAGCCCTTGGTGCCCGCAATGAAATGGAAGATCCTTTAGGAGCCGCTATCATCAAGCTGCAACTTGGATTTGTGCATTACCGCAAGCTCGAATACATTGAGGCAATGCAATATTTTGAGGAAGCTCTCAATCAGCTGGAAAGTAATCGTCTTACCAGACCCATACCTGCGGCTCATGCATTGATAGCGCAAACTTTTCTGGTTCAGAAAGATTTTGAAAATGCCAATTCACATTATCTGAAAGCCTACAATGGTTTCTCAGATGCCGGAGATAAAAAAGCACAGGCACGGATTGGAATACAACTTGCGGAACTCGCCTTGCGCAAACAGGATACCAAGTTAGCTGATAAATATTTACGGGCTTCCCTGACTTACTTCGAAAAAGTAAAAGATAAAAACGGTACAGCATTAGTCTACCGGGATCTTGGAATACTGGCTCACAAAGAAGGGAATTACGATGAAGCTATTAAAAATTATCGCAAGAGTCTCACCTACTCCAGTCAGCTTTCGGTTGCGAAACTGCTAAAAGAAACGATTCTCAAACAGGTAACCATTAATTCCGTGAATGGTAATCATGCAGCATCAAACGACTGGAACATTGGCTACTTACAGTTACGTGACAGCATTGAGCAGGTAGAACGATCGCGCACCCTGAGTAGTCAGATGATGCGACGCGATTTGATGGAGAAAGAATCTATTGATGAGATGATGCGTAAAGAAAAAACCATCAGCTACCAACAGCTCAGCACACAGGAACTGGTGAAGAATCGTGATCTGGTGGAAGCAGAAATTGATCGCCTCGAAAAAGAAAAAATCATTGAGGAACTGAATACTGCGAAAAGAATTTCGGACCAGTCGAATATGGAACGTGAGGAACGTATTCGCCAGCTGACTAAAGAAAAGGCATTGCAGGATTTAGCGCTTTCACAAAAAGAATTGGAAGTAAGCAGACAGGAAAACTTCCGTAAAACACTAATCATAGGAATTATTTCAGTCATTGTCATTGCCATTTTATTGTATGCCCGTTATCGTGCGCAAAAAAAATCACACGGACAATTAAACACAGCTTACAAAGAATTATCAGAGACTCACCACAAACTGGTAGCCACACAGGAACAACTGGTGCATGCACAAAAAATGGCATCTCTAGGACAACTTACTGCCGGCATTGCCCATGAAATTCAGAATCCTTTAAACTTCGTAAATAATTTTTCAGAATTATCGATTGAACTCATCGATGAGCTCAAAGATCCGGGTGCTGATCAGCATTCTTGTTTAGGTTCAGATGATTGATAACACTAAAAGTTGAACAGGATTAAGAATTATAAATACTGGGTTATAGTTGGCCTTCTGTTGCTGGCAACCTCTCTGAGCTTTCTCGATCGTCAGGTTCTTTCCGTATCTGTCATTAAGATAAAGGGAGAGCTGCATCTTTCAGATATTGATTATGGGTTAATCAATATGGGATTCCTTATAGGCTACGCTATCATGTTTACCATGGGCGGTATTCTTATAGATCGCTTCGGGAGCCGGTTGGGACTTGCTCTCTCTGTGGGGTTCTGGTCATTCGCTACAGTACTGCACAGTCTATCCAATAGCGTTTTTCATCTTGGACTGTTCAGGTTCATGCTCGGTATTGGAGAAGGGGGCTGTTTTCCGGGGGCCATAAAAGCTGTGATTGAATGGGTGCCTAAAAAGAAACATGCACTCGCAAATGGAATTGCTATTGGTGGTTCTGCTATTGGAGCAGTTGCAGCTCCTCCGCTTACAGTTTATCTTCTCAATCTGGCGGGGTGGAGAGCAGTATTCCTCATCACCGGCCTGTTTGGATTTATCTGGCTGGCGGTCTGGTTGATTGTTACAATGGGACAAAAACGGCCTTCAATGATTGATCATGAGATGATTAACCCAGATAATGATAACCGTAAAGAAAAGCTAAAATTGGGCGAACTGCTTAAAAACAGAGATACTCTTGTATTTATTGTTATGCGGTTTCTTCTGGATCCTGTATTTTATTTTTACATGTTCTGGATACCAAAGTACCTGAATGAACACCTTGCACTTTCACTTGAAACTATCGGAAAAATATTCTGGATTCCTTTTCTTGCCCTGGGCCTCGCTAATATTCTGGGAGGATGGTTATCTGATCTGATTTTTATTAAGACTTCAAATACCAATCTTGCCCGGAAAATGGTCATGGGCATCGCATCTTTGCTGACAATTCCGGTTTTATCGGTAAGCTTCCTCAATTCGTATAGCATAATAATTGTGGTAGTATCCCTTGCCTTTTTTGCCCATGGCCTATGGATTACCAACTACATCACTGCTATCGGTGATATATTTGGTAACAGAGCAACATCGACTGTTGTTGGTTTATCAGGTTCTGCCGGTGCATTGTTGTCCCTGGTACTGAATCCGGTTATCGGGTATATTGTTTCAAATTCTTCCATATAATCCGATCTGGTGGTATGCCGGCCTCATGTATCCTCTAGTTTTCGTTTTTTTCCATCTGATGATACCTAAGATCTACGCAGCAAAACAGAGTTGCGATAAGAGTGTAATCAATACGATAATATGTTCATTATAGTGAGATAAAAAAGAAAAAATAGAATTATATGCCAAGTGAAGAAATATTCAGCAAGAACGTATCCGGTGAATCTGATCCAGTAAGGATCGGCGTATTCGGCGTGGGATATGAAATGTACTGGGAACAATTCCCGGGCTTATATGAGGAACTGATGCAGAAGCAGGATAAACTGATCAGAAGAATACAAAGTCATGGTAAAGAGATAAAAGTTCTTGATTTTGGCATGATCGATTCTCCTGTCAGGGCCTATGAAGCTGTAAAAAAAATCGAAAGCCAAAGCCCTGATCTTCTTTTCTGTGATATGCTGACATATGCAACTTCAGGAACCTTCGGGATCATCATAAAAACAATCAATGTACCGATAGTTTTGGTGGCACTCCAGCAATTGAAAGCACTTGATTATACAAGGGCATCAACTTATATGCAGCTTGCGAATGACGATATATGTGCTCTTCCTGAATTTGCCGGAGTCGCTGTCCGTATGGGTAAAAAAGTCCCGGAAATGATCATTGGCACGCTGGATGATGATCCTGAAGCAGAACAACAGATAGGTGAATACTGCCGCATAGCCAATGTACTTCATTCACTTAAGAATGCAAGGCTTGGCCATATTGGCCATCCGATAAATGCAATGCTGGATATGCATACAGATGCAACTATGCTGACTTCATTTTTCGGCAGCCACATCGTATTGTGCGAAGGACACCAGCTTATGAAAAGCTTTGATCAGGTCACCGGGGAGGAAATTTCATCAGCCGAAAAACGGATCCTTGATTTTTTTGATACTCCTGATCCGGTTTCTGACCCTATTTCAATCAAGCTTCTGGACGAGGATCTGCATCTTGCAGCTAAAGTCAGCATAGCGCTGGAACATTTTGTGCAATTAAACAAACTTGATGGGCTTGCTTATTATTATGATGGGCCGGAAGGCAGTGATCTCCGTAAAGTAATGTCAAACCTGATTGTTGGAAACTCACTGCTAACAGCCCGACACATCCCTATGTGCGGCGAATCTGACCTGAAGACTTTAATTGCCCTGCTTATCTTCGACCGTTTAGGTATTGGAGGGAGCTTTGCAGAGTTTCATCCTGTCGACTTTAGTGAAGGCTTTGTACTGGTTGGTCATGACGGGCCTCATAATATTTCCATTGCTGATGGAAAACCTGTCCTCCGGAGCTTAAAGAAATACCACGGAAAACCGGAAGTGGTGCAGGCGTAGAATTTAAAATCAAGGAGGGGCCGATTACTATGCTTTCAATAAATTCAACCTATGATGGCAGGTTCAAATTTATAATTGCAGAGGGAGAATCAGTAAGAGGTCCAATACCCCCTACCGGCAATACCAACACCAGAGGTTTCTTCAAACCTGACATCAGAACCTTCCTGAAAAACTGGATTAAAGAGGGTCCGACGCATCATTTTGCTCTGGGTATCGGACATCATGCAGGTACTCTGGAGAAAATTGCCCGTTTCCTGAATGTTGAATCTAAAATAGTCTGAAAAAGAGAGAGTCAGGTGATAAGGAATTCAAATTTCTCAAGGTTACAAGGATGTCAGGAAAACCTGAGACATATTAAGAGGAATGTCAGTTAATGCAAATAAAGTAAACTAAAAGGATATGAATAAGCCAGGGATAAAACTGATAATGATCATCATAATTTTAACTTTTAGTCAACAGATATTTTCTCAGAATGAAACCTATCAGCTGTTTGAAAAAAATTTCCGTATCCCTCCTGATAGTGTCCGTCCAAAAGTGTACTGGTGGTGTCTCAACGGGAACATAGATACCATAAGGGCAAAGGAAGAATTCCTTGCTATGAAAAAGGCAGGAATAACCGGTTTTGACATGTTTGAAATAGGTGTTCCTGAGGAGGATACAATGATCCCCGGGGGACCAGCATTTTTAAGCGACGAATCCCTTAAAGTTATAAAATTTGTAGTCGGTGAGGCAGGAAAACTTGGCTTGCAGGTTGGCTTAAACCTGGCAAGCAGCTGGAATGCAGGCGGAAGCTGGATACTTCCTGAAAATGCAGGTAAATCACTCTATTTTTCAAAAGCTGCAATTAAAGGGGGTCTGGAATTGAACGGATTAAAATACCATTTCCGGAAATCACCGCCAAAGGCAATGTAGGCAAATCATCTATTAAATATGGGGCTGATGGCCGGCCTGTATACTATGAAGATGTGGCAATACTTGCAATACCTGCTGAATCTGGTAAAAATCAGGCAGATACATCAAAGATTATAAACATCTCAGGTTTTTTTGATCCGTTAAATGATCAACTCACGTGGAATGTTCCAGCCGGAAACTGGGATATTTACCGCTATGTTTGTTCGAATTCCGGTCAACAGCTGGTACTGCCCAGCCCTCTCGCAGGCCTGACTGTCGATCATTTTGATTCAGCTGCCGTCAGGATTCACCTAATGCATTTCATTAACAGGTTAGAACCTGTATTGGGTGATTTCAGAAACACAGCCCTGAAAAGCTTTTACCTGGCAAGCTATGAAGCAAGAGGATTTGTCTGGACATCAACATTACTATCTGAATTCAGAAAAATCAATGGTTACGATTTAGATAAGCTTATTCCCTCTCTGTTTGATAAGGAACTTTTTGATGAGATGACTAATGACAGAGTTCAGGCAGATTTCAGAAAAACCCTTTCAGAATTGATGATCAATAATTTATACAGGACGGCTAAAAGAATTTGCAACAATTATGGCTTAAAAATAAATTGCGAAGCCGGAGGCCCGGGATACCCATTATATAATGGCCCGGCAGAACCCCTGAAGGCATTAGGGGCACTTGATATTCCAAGGGGAGAGTTCTGGGTAAAGCATTCGAGGCTTTATAAGGATATCAATAGTAAGGATAGCATTGATATATTGCGTGTTGTGAAGGAGGTAGCAGCAGCCTCTCATATTTATAACAGGGGAATTGTTGAAGAAGAATCATTTACATCGTTTCAGCAGTGGCAGGAAGGACCATCAGATCTGAAACCTGTTGGAGACCGTGCATTCTGTGAGGGTATGAATCGTGTTGTCTTTCATGGATTCAGCCATAACCCATCAGGTACAGGGTTTCCCGGAATTGTATATCATGCCGGTACTCATTTTAATGACAAAAGAGTTTGGTGGCCAATGGTCAACCCTTTTATAGATTATTTATCCCGTATATCCTCGATAGCCAGGGAAGCCGGTTTCTTCGCAGATGTCCTGTATTACTATGGCGATATAATACCGAAATCAGTAACTCCAAAGAATACAAGTTTTACTGCGGGCAGCGGCTATGATTATGAAGTCATAAATACGGATGTACTCCTGAATAAGGTTTCTGTAAAAGACGGAAAACTGATCCTGCCCTGGGGAGCTGAATTCAGCATCCTGGTTTTAAAATATGAAGAGACTATAAATCCTCTGGTTCTGATTAAACTTAATGAACTGGCAAAGCAGGGTGCCATCATTATTGGTGCAAAACCATTAATGGTAACAGATTTGAAGAACCAGCCTGATAACAAAATGAAATATGAATCCTTATTGAATCAGTTATGGATGGAAATCAATGGCAAGGCTACAAATGCATTGCAACTCAGAGGAAAGATATTTTCAGGGATCAGAACAGAAGAAATCCTGAAAGCACTTCGAGCTTTATCCGGATCTCGATTTTCCTCCGGAATGTGCCTCACTTACTGATTTTATCCACTATAAAAAGGGGGATATGGATTTCTATTTTATAAGAAACACAAGCGATAAATGGAGCACAGTCAAATATGGTTTCAGGCAGAATTCCAAAATACCTGAATTATGGAATCCCCAAACCGGTGAAATTAATCAGGTCCCTTTTTATAAGCAGGAGGAAATACATCTAAGAATCCCTTTAACCCTTGCTCCAGTTTACGGCTCCTGCTTTATTGTCTTCAGAACAGGAAGCACTCAGTCCCATTACACTGACGTTTTTGATGCAAAACAAAAACCGCCAATGATGGAATTTACCGGAAATGGGATCCTATTTTTGCGTGACGGAATATATAATCTTCAGATAAACAATGAATTAAAGAGTGTAAAAATCAGTCATAAAACTCAGACCATTGATGGTCCCTGGAAGATATCATTCACAAAAGGATGGGGAGCTCCTGATTCAGCAATTTTTTTCAGAACTGACCTCCTGGACAAAACAGCAGTATTAATGGAATCAGGTATTATTCAGGAACTGGTACTTACAGGAAAGCATTTAAGTATACCGGACAGGTACCAGCTGCAAAGTATAAGAGGATCTATTTAGATCTCGGTGAATTATCTAAAGTAGCTCAGGTTTGGCTAAAAACGACAAGGATCTGGGAATATTCTGGGACCAGGCCGTATAAAAAGCTGACATCACAGATTATATTCAGAGAGGAGAGAACAAACTGGTTGTCAAAATCGCAAATGTATGGTCGAACAGGCTTACAGGGGATGCGATTACCGGGGAAAAATTCACAAATACCAATATTACAGGAAATGGGGATAACCTGACGCCATGGGTCGAGGTTCCACTGGTCGAATCTGGTTTACTTGGTCCTGTTACAATTCAGACTTCAGATCTTGTGGAATAGCGGAATTTCCGCTTAATTATAAGTGATATTTTTAAAATCCATCACTGCTTATTCAATTGCAGATACTCTGAAATCCTGCATGAGTCGATAATCGAGCAGTGAATAAGAAGCTCCCCCTTGTTGTTTTTCAGGGGCTTTTATAAAATTAGCAGGCCTCCCTCCCGCAACTCCATGCGGATACAAGACATGATGGGGACCCAGAGTATTTTTTAAGCTTCCAGTTACAAAAATGTCAATTATATTCTCTCCCTGTGTAAGTTCTGTTGTTAAATATGAGGATTTGGTCTGAATTCCAACCTCTTTGCCATTGATATTTACCGAAGCCACAGTGCCTGACCATGATGGCAATTCTATTCTGAACCTGCCTTTTTTATTCGTGTTTAAAATCTTTGAATATTTTACAGACTGACCGTAAAAAGGCATTCCCTGCCCTTTCCAGGAACCAAAAGTCAGGTTCTTAGGAGCAACTATTTCCCAGCCATGCTCAGCAGGTTCAAGTCCGAAATTACCAAGTATGTAAACTGGTTCCGTTTCACAATTACTCACACTGAA
>JBAOHL010000004.1:0-503012 GCA_037045045.1 Dermatophilaceae bacterium | reverse complement strand
CTAGTGCGGCCCTACGGAGCCCAAGGATTCGGCAGCTCATAGCAGTGATCGCTCGGGGGACGTCGGGATCAATGCCGAAACTGCGGGGTGAAGACATCTTGACGCTACCTGTTCCTACGGCTCCCTTGAGTGATCACGACCGCTTGGGCCATGAGGACAAGATGCACCGTCAAGAACGCGACCTCCGCATCTCCCAACTGCGTCACGGAGCTGAATTGTTGGGTCAGTTCAAGCAGGCGTTGATCACGGCCGCGGTGACTGGTGAACTCGACGTGACGACGGCTGGCAGCGGGATACCGGGATGAGGCAGGGATGAGCATCACGAAGGAGTCGGCCTTCGAGTCGAACATCGAGGCACACCTGCTCAGCGACGGCTGGCGCAAGCTGGACCCCGCGGCATACGACCGGAAGGTGGGGGTCTTCGGCAACGAGGTGATCGCGCTTCGTCAAGGCCTCCCAGCCGAAGGCTTGGCAGCAGCTCGTGACCCGTCACGGTGGCGAGTCGACGGCGCGGGAGAAGTTCCTCAAGGTCGTCGTCACCGCGCTCGACCACCGCGGGACGATCAGCGTGCTTCGCTCGCCGGTGAAGGACTCGGGCGTGAGCGTGCGCCTGTGCTTCTTCAAGCCGGCCAGCGGCCTGAACGCGGAGCAGACACAGCGGTATGAGGCGAACCAGCTCGGGGTGGTGCGGCAGCTGCATCACTCGGAGTCGAACCCATCGGACTCCCTCGACATGACGCTCGTGGTCAATGGGATCCCGGTGGCGACCGCGGAGCTGAAGAACCCGCTGACGCACCAGAACGTCGAGGACGCGATGGCGCAGTATCGGGCTGACCGGAACCCGATCGACCTGATCTTCCGGGCGCGGACGCTGGTGCACTTCGCGGTCGATCCGCATCGGGTGGCGATGACGACCCGGCTGGCCCGGGAGGCGACGGTGTTCCTGCCGTTCGACCAGGGCAGCGGCGGCGCCGGGAACACCGGGACGGCCGGGAACCCACCGACCAAGGACGGCTACCAGACCGCGTACTTGTGGGAGCAGGTGTGGCAGCGCGACGCGTGGCTGGACCTGCTCGGGTCGTTCATCCACGTCGAGGGCGACCGGGTGCTGTTCCCGCGGTTCCACCAGTGGCACGCGGTGCGCTCGATCCTGGCCGCGACGTACCGGGATGGCGCTGGCGTGGACCGGCTGGTGCAGCACTCGGCGGGGTCGGGAAAGTCCAACACCATCGCGTGGACGGCCCACGCGTTGTCGCGCCTCCATGGGCCCGATGACGCGCCGATCTTCGACAAGGTCGTCGTCATCACCGACCGCAAGGTCCTGGATCGACAGTTGCAGGACACCGTAGCCGGGCTGGAGCACACTCCGGGGACGATCGTGCGGGTCGATGAGAACTCGGCTCAGCTCAAGGAAGCGCTGGAGGGGCACGCGGCGCGGGTCATCATCACGACCCTGCAGAAGTTCCCCGTCGTCGCCGACCTGGCTGCGAAGGAGGCCGCCGCGGGGGACGCCGCCAAGGGGGACGCCGCCAAGGGGGTCGTCGGCCGGCGGTTCGCGGTCATCGTCGACGAGGCCCACTCCTCCTCCAGTGGCGACTCGGTCGCCAAACTGAAGAAGGTCCTCGGCTCCGGTGTGCGAATCGGCACTGGAGGCGGCTGAGGAAGCCGAGCGGACGGCATACGAAGAAGCGGTCGAGGCGTCGGACGAGGCGCTGTTAGCCAGCGCGCGGCACCGGGGCAAGCAGAAGAACCTGTCGTTCTTCGCGTTCACGGCCACACCGAAGCCGAAGACGCTCGATACCTTCGGGCAGGTCGGCGCGGACGGGCACAAGCGGCCGTTCCACACGTACTCGATGCGGCAGGCCATCGCGGAGGGGTTCATCCTCGACGTGCTGGCGAACTACACGACGTATGGCGTGTACTACAAGCTCGCCAATGCCCACCCGCGCAACGACCCGGAGATGGAGACGGGCAAGGGTCGCGCTGCCCTTGCCCGGTTCGCGTCGCTGCACCCGTATGCGCTGGACGCGAAGGCGGAGGTGATCATCGAGCACTTCCGGCAGAAGACCGCGGGCAAGATCGACGGGCAGGCCAAGGCGATGGTCGTGACCCGATCGCGCCTGCACGCGGTGCGCACGCAGGCGGCGTTGACGTCATACATCGCGAAGAAGGGGTACGACCAGGGGGAGCGGCCGCTGCGGACCTTGGTGGCGTTCTCCGGTCCGCTGACCGACCCGGACGCGCCGGAGGCTCCGCCGGTGACGGAGGCGAGCATCAACGGCTTCTCCGAGGGGCAGCTGCCCAAGCGGTTTCGCGGACCGGAGTACCAGGTGCTCGTGGTGGCTGAGAAGTACCAGACCGGGTTCGACGAGCCGCTACTTCACACCATGTATGTCGACAAGAAGCTCTCCGGTGTCGCCGCCGTGCAGACGCTGTCCCGGTTGAACCGCACGCACCCGGGGAAAGAGGACACGTTCGTCCTGGACTTCGCCAACACGGCCGAGGAGATCAAGGCCTCGTTCGAGCCGTTCTACGAGGAGTCGTTCTCGACCCCGACCGAGCCCAACGTGCTGGCCACGATGGAGCACGACCTCATGGCGGCCGGGGTGCTGTCCATGCCCGAGATGGAAGCGGCCGTCGCGGCGCTGCTGTCGGAGGACCCGGCGCAGCAGTCGGTGCTCTACGGCAACCTCGAGCCTGCTGTTGGGCGCTTCGCGGCGTTGGAGGAGGAGAAGACGGACGAGTTCCGGCGGACGCTGGAGCACTTCTGCCGGGCGTATGCCTTCGTCGCTCAGGTGATGCCGTGGGCCGACACCGACTGGGAGCGGCTCTTCCTCTACGGACGGCTGCTGCTGTTGGAGTTGCCTCCGGGGGAGAACAGCCCGATGCCGCAGATCTCCAAGTCGGTGCAGCTGACACACCTTCGGATCGCAGTGACCTCCGAGGCGGCGATCGAGCTCGCCGGCTCGGACGAGCCCGGCGTGGCACTCCCGGGTGAGGGCAAGGGTGCGACGGTCGAGCCGGTGCTCGACAAGCTGTCCGCACTGATCTCGGCGATGAACGACAAGTACGGAGCCGACCTCGGCGAGGCCGACAAGGTCTGGGTGGACCAGCAGTGGGTTGTGGTCAAGGAAGACGACGAAATGCGCGAGGTCGCCCTCAACAACGACCGCAGCCAGTTCGAGATGGTCCTCGAGCAGAAGGTGAAGGACCTGCTCATCGATCGCCACGACAAGAACGGCGTGCTGTTCGACCTGTTCTTCTCCAACCCCGACTTCCAGGTCTCCCTCGTCAGGTACCTCGCCGGCACCTACGACGAGTTCCGGAAGGAGGCCATCAGCTAATGCCGTCCATACCGGCACTTGTCGACCCTGCGATGTTGGTCTGGGCTAGGACAACTGCCAACCTCGAGCCCAAGGCCGCGGCGCGCAAGATTGGACTGCCTGATGACCGCGTTGAGGAGTGGGAGCAGGGGTCCATTCGGCCTACTGTGGCCCAACTTCGCAAGGCCGCCGCCGTGTACCGGCGTAGTCTCGCAGTCTTTTTTCTCCCTGAACCTCCAACTGGCTTCGAGACCCTCAGAGACTTCAGGCGCGTGGCAGCCTCGTCCGTTGGCGTCTGGTCAACTGCCCTACACGCGGAGTACCGCAGAGCGCATGTCCAACGAGACGCGCTGCTGGACATCGCTGAGCTTGACGAAGAGTCCCCGTCGACCGCATGGCGCTCACCCCGAGGGTTCAGCGATGACGCCGCTCTCGCTGCTTGGGCTGCAGGAATGCTCCATCAGCAGGCCGTAGCGCGTCGGCCACCGCCTTCCGCAGACGCGTATGCGCACCTGAACTACTGGACGAACGCCATGGAGGAGTCCGGGATTCTCGTCATGACCACGTCAGGCGGCGATGTCCAGGTGGGCGAGATGCGCGCGTTCTCGCTGTACTTCGATGAACTGCCAGTTGTCATGCTCAACGGAACAGATTCACCGAGGGGTCGACTGTTCTCCCTGGTGCACGAGTTCGTGCACCTCCTCCTACACACGGAGGGCCTCTGCGACACCACGACTGACACGGTCCTGAGGTCACCTGACAGACGACTCGAGGCCCGCTGCAACGCTGCGGCCGCCGAGATTCTCATGCCAGCGCCCGAGGTCCTGAGTTCATCAGTCGTCGCGGAGCATGCGCCCGGCACGTGCTGGTCCCTAACTGAGCTTCTGGAGGGTGCAAAGCCGCATGGCGTGAGCGTCGAAGCATTCCTACGGCGCCTCGTAACTCTCGGCTTAGCAACACTTGCTGAGTACAGACTCTTTCGTGACTCACAAAGCGCCGCCGTCATCACGCGTGGATCCTCCGGCGGAAACTTCTACTACACGAAGGCCAGAGATCTGGGGAAGGGTTACGTGCGACGAGTCGCGGACGCCCACCGTCGAACGCTGATCGACAGCGTGACGGCGGCAACATACCTGGATGTCAAGGTGGAACAGATTCCTCGCCTGGCTGAGGTCGCCCAGGTGTGACGACAACCGTGCAGCTCCTCCCCTTCTACTCCTTTGACAGCGGGGCCATCATCAACGGGCGTCGCGACATCTTCATCCCGACCACGTTCGGGCCGGTTTGGAGTCGGATCGAGGGCATGATCGCCACGGGTCAGGTGCGGGCAGTCGACGAGGTCAAACACGAGATCGCCAAGAAGGATGACGACGCCTCAAAGTGGGCACGAGCGCAGAAGGCACTGTTCGTCCCTCTCACCGAGGACATCCAGCGGGCTACGCGCGAGATCCTCGCCGCACACCCGAGGCTCCTCGGTATCGGAGGCGGCCCCCGCAACGGTGCAGACGCCTTCGTCATCGCGCTGGCCATGGCTCGGGGCGGGACGGTGGTCACCCAGGAAGTGCCGAGGAACATTCACAAGCCGCGGATCCCTGACGTGTGCGACGCCATTGGCGTGCCGTGGCGCACCTTGCCCCAGTTCGTGAACGACCAAGGGTGGACCATCCAGATGAGCTGACGCCCGCGCGTCCGCTCGTGCCCAGTCAACGGCTTGACCGGCCAGACCGAACCATAACCCACAACGCGAGACTCGCCCGAAATGCATAACGTCAGCTAATTCTTAGAATCAACGGCCGTTCTTACAAGATTCAGTGCATCTCGACAATCCATAACACAGCGTTTATGATTCATAGCTTCGGCGTTTGTGAAGTCTTCGCTGCATCTCGACAACAGCCGGTCAGAACGACGAGGCCATGTTGGTGAACCGGCTGTAGTGGCCTTGGAACGCCACCACGATGGTGTCCGTCGGCCCATTGCGGTGCTTGGCGACGATCAGGTCGGCCTCACCGGCTCGCTGGCTCTCCTTCTCGTACGCCTCGTCCCGATGCAACAGGATCACCATGTCGGCGTCCTGCTCGATCGAGTTGTGCACGGCGATCCCGTTGGCCACGAAGTTGTGCCCGCCGACCACCGTCGCGTCGAACACCTCCTCCACCCCGTCGGCCTCCACCGACGCGACCTCGTCCCACAGCACGTCGTTGACCGCGTGCAGGTCCAACTCGGCGTCGTCGAGCGCCGCCGCGACCGCGCCCAGCGCCTCGCCCCCGGACGCCACGGCGAACGGCATCGACGCCACGCCACCGCGCCCGGCGAGCACCTCGCGCACCGTCTCCCACACCGGCTCGCTCGCCGAGGCCACCCGCGCCGGCGCGGTCTGGGTCTCGCTCTCGCGCACGATCGACAACAGCCGCTCGGCCGTCGCGGCATACCGGCCGTGCACACCGACCTCCTGCAGGAATCGGCGCTGGCTGTCCTGACCGCTCACCGTGAGTCGGTATGCCGCGTGCCCGCCGGCCACGTCAGGCCCACTGCGCTCGCCCTTGCGCCGGACGCGAGTCGAGATGCCGAACCGCAGGAGCAGCCGCGACAGGTCCTCGAGGAAGTGCCGCGAGGTCGTCGTCAGGGCGATCCGGCCGCGCTGGCCGTCGTCGGCGACCTTGACCGTGCCGTGGTCGGACCACAGGTGCGACAGGAACAGGGCGATCTGCCCCTTCGGCGCGTAGAAGAGCTGCTGAGGCACCCGCCGCTCGTGCCACTCGACCTTGCCGAGCCGCAGGCCCCGGGTCCAGCTCCAGGCGTCGTTGGGCTTGGAGCGGTCGACGGCGAAGTCGGGGTCGCCGAGCAGCCGCGACAACAAGATGATCCGCGCGTCGTCCCATGGCTCGAACCACGCCGGGGCCGGGACGTGCCGCGGCACCGCGACCCGGGCGCCGGTGCGCAGGTCGCGCAGGGCCCGCCACCCGGCATACGTGAGGAAGGGGTGGTTCGCCGTCGCGCGCACCTGCTTGCCCGAGGCGAGGGTGAGCCGGAACACCGGGCGGCGCCCGGTCGGGAACACATGGGTCAGATGCCGCCGGACGTAGCGCAGCGACTCGTCCAACGCCCACACCGGCACGTCGCGAGCGCCCGCGGCATACAGCTCCCCGAGGCTCGTCTCGGCCCCGGTGTCGGCGCGTAGCACCCCGGTATCGGCGGTCAGGCACCCCGACTCGCGCAGGTCGGCCATGAGTGGGCGCTTGTCGGTGCGTTGCTCCGGGCCACGGTTGAGTTGCGAGATCGCCACGACCGGAACCTCCAGCTCCTTGGCGAGTAGCTTGAGCGCGCGGGAGAACTCCGAGACCTCCTGCTGGCGGCTCTCCACGCGCTTGCCCGAGGTCATCAGCTGCAGGTAGTCGATGATGACGAGCTTGAGATTGTTGCGCTGCTTGAGCCGGCGGCACTTGGCCCGGATCTCCATGAGCGACATGTTCGGCGAGTCGTCGATGTACAGCGGTGCGTCCGACACCCGGCCCATCGTCGCGGCCAGGCGCTGCCAGTCCTCGTCGCGCATCGTGCCCTTACGCATGTGCTGCAACTGGATCTGCGCCTCGGCCGACAGCAGCCGCATGGTGATCTCGGTCTTGCTCATCTCCAACGAGAAGACGACCGAGGCCATCTTGTGCTTGATCGCCGCGCAGCGGGCGATGTCCAAGCCGAGCGTGGACTTGCCCATCGCCGGGCGGGCCGCGAGCACGACCATCTGCCCCGGATGCAGCCCGTTGGTCAGCGAGTCGAGATCGGTGAAGCCGGTCGGCACGCCGGTCATCTCACCGGACTTGCCCGAGGCCACCTCAATCTCGTCGACCGTCATCTCGAGGATGTCCCCGAGGGCGATGTAGTCCTCGCCGCCGCGCTTGTCCGAGACGGCGTAGACCTCGGCTTGCGCGGCGTTGACGATGTCCTCGACGTCGCCGCCGGCCTGGGCGTAGCCGAGCTGGACGATCTTGGTGCCGGCCTCGACGAGGCGGCGCAGCACCGCGCGCTCGGCGACGATCTGGGCGTAGTACCCGGCGTTGGCGGCGGTCGGCACCGAGGCGATGAGCTGGTGCAGGTAGGCCTGCCCGCCGATCCGCGCGAGGTCACCGCGCTTGGTCAGCTCGTCGGCGACGGTGACGGCATCGGCCGGCTCGCCCCGACCGTAGAGGTCGAGGATCGCGTCGTAGATCGACTCGTGGGCCGGGCGGTAGAAGTCCGCGCCCCGCACCACCTCGACGGCGTCGGCGATGGCGTCCTTGGACAGCAGCATGCCGCCGAGCACCGACTGCTCGGCGTGCACGTCTTGGGGAGGCAGCCGCTCGTCCGGGCCGTCGGGAGGTCCGGGGAACAGCTCGTGGATCGACACCGTCGCCTCCGTCTGCCCAACCGGCCCGAACGTCTGTTCGAGATCCTGCCATTCGCGTCTGACAATCCCTCCGGGCAGGCCGAAGCAGACCCTGGAAGGCCCCGTTGACCTGCGGATTCGTCGTCGTCGACTGCCGTCCACCCCGGCGTCGCCCACCCTACGCACGGGCGTCGGCGCGGGACAACCACCCCCTGTGGGCACCGCTGTGGACAAGGTGTGCGACACGCCGAGTTCAGGGGTGGGAAAGCTGGGGGAAAGCGCTGGGCACCTGGGGACGGCGGGGGTCCGCGGGCCGGGCCCCGCAGGCCAGGACGTCCACAGCTGTGGACGGCAAGAAGTCTCGGGCGAGTCGGGGCGCGGGGCGTCGGGGCGCGGGGCGTCGGGGCGCGGGGCGTCGGGGCGCGGGGCGTCGGGGCGCGGGGCGTCGGGGCGCGGGGCGTCGGGGCGCGGGGCGTCGGGGCGCGGGGCGTCGGGGCGCGGGGCGCGGGGCGTCGGGGCGCGGCGCGTCGGGTCGCGGGGCGTCGGGGCGCGGGGGCGCGGGGGCGTCGACGTTCGGCACCTCCGGGTCGGCATGGTGCGGGCGGTCCGGTCTCCGGCGAACCGTCGCGGCATACGCTGAACGGCATGTGCCGCAACATCCGACCCCTGCACAACTTCGAGCCTCCGGCCACCACCGAGGAGGTCCACGCGGCCGCGCTGCAGTACGTCCGCAAGGTCGCCGGCACGACCCGCCCGAGCCAGGTCAACCAGCCGGCCTTCGACGAGGCAGTCGAGGCGGTCGCGCACGCCACCACCCACCTGCTCGCCCACCTGCACTCGGCCGCCCCGCCGAAGGACCGAGACGTCGAGGCCGCCAAGGCCCGGGCGCGCTCCGCCGCTCGCTACGGTCGCTCCGCCTGAGTTCCCGCAGGTATGCCGCCGCCGGCACCTCCCGCAACGGCCAACCCCGGACCGGCACCTCCCGCACCGGCCAACCCCGGACCGGCCCGCCGCGACCTCGTCGAGGCCATCCGCACCGCCCTGGCCCGCAATGCCGACCCCGACCGGGCGCCGGCACAACAGCGCTACATGCGCTCGGCCCTGCCCTATCTCGGGCTCACCGCGCCGCTGCTGCGCCAGGCCCTGCGCCCGATCCTCGCCGACCCGGCATACCGCATCGAAACGCGCGAGCCGTGGGAGGCGACGGTGCGGGCACTGTGGGACGAGGCGACCCACCGCGAACACTGGTATGCCGCGCTCGCGCTGGCCAAACACCGGAGCTCCCGGGGCTTCCGCGGCTCGGCGAGCATGCCGCTGTACCGCCACCTCGTCGAGACCGGCGCGTGGTGGGATGTCGTCGACGACATCGCCACGCACCTCGTCCGGGAGGCCCTCGGCCTCGACCCCGCGCGGCTAGGTGCGCTGCTGCGCGAGTGGGCGCGCGAGCCGGGACTGTGGGTGCGCCGCACGGCGATCCTTAGCCAGGTCGGCGCCAAGACGGCGACCGATACCGACCTGCTCGCCGCGGTCATCGCGCCGTCGATCGGCGACCCGGATTTCTTCGCCCGCAAGGCGATCGGGTGGGCGCTGCGAGACTACGCGCGCACCGACCCGGACTGGGTGACCGGCTATGTGGCCGCGCACCCCGACCTGTCGCCGCTCTCGCGCAAGGAAGCGCTCAAGCACCTCGGCTCGTGGGCCGCCGCCAGTCCCGCCGGAGCCAACCCCGGCGAGCCCGGCCGCCGCGCCTCCGGTTCTGGCGCAGCCAGCCCTCCCGCTGCCGGCTCATCCGCGCGACGGAGGCGAGCCCCGGCCGACTCTCCTACCGTGGACCCGTGACAGCCCGAGCCCGCCTGGCCGCCCTGTTCGGCGTCCAGGAACACTGGACCCGGCCGCGACCCACCCCGGGACAGCGACGTAACGACCTCAAGCTCGCGTTCGGGTTCTGGCTCGTCGCCGTGCTACTCACCGAGCTCGTGCGGGTGCTCGGCGTGCTCGACAGCACGTCGGCCCCGATCTGGGTCCAGCACCTCGCCGTGGCCACCGGCACTCTGGCCCTGGCCTGGCGCCGCCGGTTGCCGCTCGTCGTCGGCGGGTATGCCGGCCTGCACATGTTCGTCGTCGGCGTCACCATCCCCAACGTCATGGGCCTGCTGCCGCTGCAACTGGCCTACTTCCTGGCGCTGTACACGGCGGTCGCCTGGGCCCGAGACCGCCAGCTCATGGCTCTCGTCGTCGGTGGGGTCGTCACGACGATGTTCCTCTGGCTGGCGGTCGTCTACGTGTGGGGCAGCGCGCTGGAGGAGATGGTCGGGGCCGCGGCTGGACACTCCCTCGGCCCGTTGACCCCCGCGGCGGCCGCCGGGATCTTCGGCCTCGTCGTCAACGCCGTGTACTTCGGTGGCGCGGTCGTGCTCGGCCAACAGGCCTGGCGCGCGGCGCGGCATACCGCGCAGGTCGACGAGCAACGGATCACGATCCAGGCCCAGGCCCAACAACTGCGCGACCAAGCCGTCACCGAGGAACGCCTGCGGATCGCCCGGGAACTGCACGACGTCGTCGCCCACCACGTCTCCGTCATGGGCGTGCAGGCCGCGGCGGCGCGCACCGTCCTGCACCGCGACCCCGTCCGGGCCGCCGAGGCCTTGCGGGCCATCGAGGACTCCAGCCGTGAGGCGGTCGCGCAGTTGCGCGGCCTGCTCGGCACGCTGCGCGGCTCCACCGAGGCGACCCCCGACGACACCACGACTCGCGCCCCGCACCCCGGCCTGCCCGACCTTGCCGACCTGGTCGAATCCGCTACTGCCGCACCGGGACTTGAGGTCACCTACTCGCTCGTCGAGGACCCACCGGGACGCCACCGCGAGGTCCCGCCGCAGGTGGGGCTGGCGATCTACCGGATCGTCCAGGAGGCGCTGACCAACGTCCGACGCCACTCGACGGCCCGGCGCGCCAGTGTCGTCGTGCGGGTCTCCGCCGACTACGCCGAGGCCGAGGTCCTCGACGACGGGCGCTCCCGCGGCCCCTCGACCGGCGGCAGCGGCCTCGGCCTGCTCGGCGTGCGCGAACGGATCAACTCTCTCGGCGGCGCCGCCGAGATCGGGCCGAGGGTCACCGGTGGCTACCGGGTCCGGGTGCGCTTCCCCCTTGCCCTGCGCCCGGTCTCCGACAGCGCCGCAGCGGCCGACGCCGGCGGTGCCGCGTGACCGAGAGGCCCCTGCGGGTGCTGCTCGCCGACGACCAGCGCCTGGTCCGCAGCGGGTTCGCGATGATCCTGTCGGTGCACGAGGATCTCGAGGTCGTCGGCGAGGCCGTCGACGGACGCGAGGCGCTCGACCTCACCCGCGCCTTGCGCCCGGACGTCGTCCTCATGGACGTCCAGATGCCCGTCATGGACGGTATCGAGGCGACCCGCGCCATCGTCGCGGAAGACCTGGCCAAGGTCGTCATCCTCACGACGTTCGACCGCGACGACTACCTCTTCGCCGGGCTCGACGCGGGTGCGAGCGGGTTCCTGCTCAAGAACGCCGACGCCGAACAACTCGCCGACGCGATCCGGGCGGTCGGGTTCGGCCACGCCCTGCTGGCCCCCGAGGTCACCAGGCGGGTGATCGAACGCCGGTATGCCGCGCCCGCACCGCCCGCAACCCGTTCTCCCGCAAGCCCATCCCTCGCAAGCCCATCCCCCGTAGGGCCCTCAGGCGCGCCTGCGTCGAGCGCGTCCGGACCTGCCCCCCCGCTGTCCATCCCGCCGCCGAGCGCAACCTCGCCGCGGGCACCGACACTGGCCCCGGCCACTGCGGCCCAAACGAGTAGCCCCCTGCCGGGGGCTGCGGAGGCGACCGGGCGGCATACCGGCGCGACCGGAGCGACTGGCGCGCCTGGCGCGACTGGCGCGACCGAGGAGCGGCCGATCGACGCGGCCCGGCGCCAGGGCCTGGCCCTGCTCACCGAACGCGAGGGCGAGGTCCTCGGGATGCTCGCCCGCGGGCAGTCCAATGCCGAGATCGCCGCCGCCCTCGTGCTCGGCGAGGCCACCGTCAAGACCCACGTGTCCAACTGCCTGGCCAAGCTGCACCTGCGCGACCGGATCCAGGCCGTCGTCTTCGCGTACGAGGCCGGCCTCATCCTCCCGGGGGAGTGACCCGGGGCAGGCCCGGCAGCCCGGATTTCCGCCCCCCGACGGATCACCGTCCCGCGCGGGCCCCCTAGCGTCGAGGCCATGAGCAGCATCGCGCCCCCCGACTCCTCGGCCGGCCTGCAGGTCCTCGGACTCGGCCGCCGCTTCGGCGAGGTCACCGCCCTCGACGACGTCGGGTTCGACGTCCCGCCCGGGCGCCTCGTCGGCTTCGTCGGCGGCAACGGCGCGGGCAAGACGACGACGATGCGCATCGTCATGGGCGTGCTCGCCGCCGACTCCGGACAAGTGCACTGGGCCGGCGCACCGGCCACCGCGGCCGAGCGCGCTCGGTTCGGGTACATGCCCGAGGAACGGGGCCTCTACCCCAAGCAGAAAGTCCTCGACCAACTCGTCTACCTCGGCCGGTTGCACGGCATGAGTGCCAGCGAGGCCCGGACCACGGCCACCGAACTGCTGGAGAGCTTCGGGCTCGGCGAGCGGCTCGGCGCGAAGCTCGAAACCCTCTCGCTCGGCAACCAGCAACGGGTCCAGATCATCGCCGCGGTCCTGCACGACCCGATCGCGCTCATCCTCGACGAGCCTTTCTCGGGCCTGGACCCCGAGGCCGTCGACGCCATGGCCGCCGTCTTGCGCTCCCGCACCGCAGCCGGGGTCCCCGTGCTGTTCTCCTCGCACCAGCTCGACCTCGTCGAGCGGCTCTGCGACGAGGTCGTCGTCCTGGCGCGCGGCCGAGTCGTCGCCCATGGAACGCCGGATGCCTTGCGCGACACCGGTACCCGCCGCTGGCGGATCGTCCTCGGCGGCGACGCCGGGTGGGTACGCGGACGCGGCGACCTGCACGTCGCCGACGTCGACGGCACCACCGCCATCGTCGAACCACTCTCCGACCGCGCCACCCAGGACCTGCTCGCCGAGGCCGTCGGACGCGGCCCGGTCCACGAGTTCGCCCGCATCGTCCCCGCCCTCAGCGAGATCTACCGTGAGGTGACCGCATGAACGCCCGGACCTTTCCGGCCCGCGCCGACTCCAACCCCGCGCTCGTGTCCGCGCGCCAGCAGGGCGGCATACCGGCCGCTGCCGAGTCCCCGGATCGCGTCCCGTCGTGGCGGATCGTCGCCGTCCGCGAGGTCATCGTCCGGCTCACCGACCGCAACTTCCTCGTCTCCACGGTGCTGACGCTCACGCTGCTCGCGGCAACCTTCGGTGTGCAGGCCCTGTTCGCCGGCCAAGAGTCGGTGCGCACGGTTGCCGTCGTCGACACCGGAGCCCGCGAGGTCGTCACCGCGACCGCGACTCGCGTGGCGGCCGCCGACGAGAAGAACCGACTGCTCGTGCGCGAGGTCCCCACCACGGCCGAGGGCGAGCGGCTCGTGCGCGCCGGCGAGGTCGACGCGCTGCTCACCCGCGGCACCGGGCAGTGGACTCTGACGACGGCGAAGGAGCCGGACGACACGCTGCGAACCGAGCTGGCCCAGACCGTGCGCGACACGACCATCGACGCCAACGCCAAGGCCGCCGGCACCTCCACGACCGCGCTGGCGGCCGGGTCGACGTTGGCCACGACGAGCCTCGAACCGGTCGATCCGGCCAGCTCGGGCCCGCGCAAGGTGCTGGCCTTCGCCTTCGCGATCCTCTTCTACATGGCCGCGCTGATGTTCGGCATCCAGATCGCGAACTCGGTCGTCGAGGAGAAGCAGTCGCGCATCGTCGAAATCCTCACCACGGCGATCCCGGTCCGACAGTTGCTCGTCGGCAAGGTCCTTGGCAACACGATGCTCGCGTTCGGTCAGATGGCCCTGTATGCCGTGGTCGGCCTCGTCGGCGTGACCGTCACCAAACAGGCTCTCCCGGTTGCGGCACTGCTCGGCGGGATCGGGTGGTTCCTGGTGTTCTTCCTCGCCGGGTTCGTCGCCCTGGCGTGCATGTGGGCCGTGGCCGGAGCGCTCGCCTCGCGCAGCGAGGACCTGCAGTCGACGACCACCCCGCTGACGATGATCCTCGTCATGGCGTTCGTCGTCGGCTTGAGCGTCCAGGGCGCCGCCAAGGCCGTCGCCTCGTTCGTCCCGATCCTCTCGGCGATCACCATGCCCGGACGGGTCGTCACCGGCGAGGCCTCCTGGTGGGAGCCGGTGGTCGCCCTCGTGCTGACCCTGGCCTTCGCCGCGGCGACGATTCTCGTCGGCGAGCGGATCTACCGCCGTTCCCTGCTGCAAACGCGCGGTCGGGTGAGCCTGCGCGCCGCCTGGCGGTCAACAGATTGAGCCCGTGGCCCGGCGCCGTATCTCGGGGGCGGCGCCGGGTCACGACCTCCCGGGGCTCGAGGGCACCCTGTCCCGACCCGCGCGCTGCCCCCGGGGTCGCCCGAGGGCAGCGCGGTTCTGCTGTGCGGTATCGACTCGGTCACGGAGGGTCGAGTGCCTTGACGCTGTCGTTACGGGCCGGGTTCAATCCTGGAAGGCCGCCGTCGGACGCGGGGACCGTAGTGCCGACCCGGCATACCACCACGCACCGGGAGTCGCGATGACCCGCAAGTACCTGTCCGTCCTCGCCGCAGCCGCCCTCGCCGCCCTGGCGGCCTGCAGTTCCGGGTCGCCAAGCGGGTCCACCACCACGGGCTCCGCAGGCCCGGCTGCCGGGGCCAAGGAAGTCAACGTCGCGGTCATCCCGATCGTCGACTGCTCTCCGGCCTTCCTCGGGGTGAGCAAGGGCTTCTTTGCCGAAGAGGGTCTCAACGTCAAGCTCACCCAGGTCACCGGCGGCGCGGCCGCGGTGTCCGGCGTCGTCGGCGGATCCTTCGACATCGGCTTCGGCAACCCCGTGTCGACGATGGTCGCCGTCGACAAGGGTCTGACTCTGCGCTATGTGAGCAACGGCGTGACCACCTCGGGCAAGAAGCCCGACTTCGGGGCAGTCGTGGTCAAGGGAGACTCCCCCATCAAGACTCCAGCCGACCTGGCCGGCAAGACGGTGTCGGTGAACAACCTGTCGAACATCGGCGACACGACGATCCGCAAGGTCGTCGAAGAGGCCGGTGGGGACCCTAAGACGATCAAGTTCGTCGAGGTGGCCTTCCCCGACACCCCAGCGGCCCTCGACCGGGGCCAGATCGACGCGGCGTGGATGCTCGAGCCGTTCCTGAGCGCCAGCCTGGCCTCCGGTTCGCGAATCGTGACGAACAACTTCGTCGACTTCGACGCCAACCTCGACATCGCCGGGTACTTCACCAAGTCGGACAGCTTCGACTCGAAGAAGGACATCGTCGCGGCCTTCCAGCGTGGGATGAAGAAGGCGCTCGACTACGCCAACACCCACCCCCAGGACGTCCGCGACATCGTCGGTACGTACACGAAGATCGACGCGGACGCGCGATCCAAGATGGTGTTGCCTCGGTTCCAGGCCGATTTCCACCGCGACGCGGTCCAGAAGCTGGCCGACTCCGTGCTCAAGTACGGCACGGTCTCCAAGGCGGTCAACGTCAGCGCGATCCTGCCGCCCTCGTGACGAGTGAGGGCGCCAGGCCCGAGGTGAGCCGACCATGAGGTCGCGCGCCGGCTCCCTGCCGGCGGGTGTGCTCGGTCTGGTCGGGGTAGCCCTGGCCCTCGCCTTGGGCGAGGTCGTCCCCCGGCTCGGGCTGATCGACCAGAAGTACCTCCCGCCGATCAGTCAGATCCTCGCGGCCTTCGGCACGAACCTCACGCTTACCGCCTTCTGGGTGGCGGTGTGGGACACCATGCTCAGCTGGGCCATCGGGCTGCTCATCGCCGCGGCCTTGGCCGTGTTCGTCGGTTTGGTCATCGGGACGAACCGCACCCTGCGCGAGGTCACCCACTCGACGATCGAGTTCCTCCGTCCGATCCCCTCGGTCGCTCTCATCCCCCTGGCCGTGCTGCTGTTCGGGGTGCGGATCCAATCGGCGCTGATGCTCATCATCTACGCGGCCTTCTGGCAAATCCTCATCCAGGTGCTGTCCGGGGTCACCGACGTCGACATGGTCGCGGAGAACACCGCCCGTAGCTACGGCCTCGGCCGGCTGGCCCGGATCCGCCACGTCACCTGGCCGACCGCGTTGCCCTACGTCATGACCGGGATGCGCCTGGGGGCGGCCGTCGCACTCATCCTCGCGGTGACCGCCGAGCTCATCATCGGCAACCCTGGCCTCGGCCGGGAGATCGCCCTGGCCCAGTCCGGCGGCGCCGCGACGCCGATGTACGCCCTCGTCCTGTTCACCGGGCTGATCGGCGTCGTCATCAACATCGGGATGCGGTGGGTCGAACGCAAGGTCCTCGCCTGGCATCCCTCGGTCCGTGCGGAGGTG
This sequence comes from Dermatophilaceae bacterium, assembly GCA_037045045.1. Lineage (GTDB taxonomy): Bacteria > Actinomycetota > Actinomycetes > Actinomycetales > Dermatophilaceae > Phosphoribacter. Next base: position 486,873 of record JBAOHL010000004.1, on the reverse strand, counting down.
CACGTGTGAGCCCCGTGCGGCGCACCCTCACGGCCATCGGCCTCCCGATCGGCCTCATCCTGCTGTGGCATCTGCTCAGCGTGAACTCGACGAACTTCTTCGTCCCCAAACCGGTCCAGCTCGTTCAGACCCTCGGGAACGTGTGGATCGGGCCGCGCTTCATCGAGGACGTCGTCCCCAGTGTCCTGCGGCTGATCGTCGGTGTGGTCCTGGCCATCACCCTGGGGATCGCCGCGGGTCTGCTCATCGGGTCCAATCGGGTGCTGCGCGCGATGACCGAACCCGTGCTGGAGTTCCTCCGAGCGATTCCCCCGCCGGTCATGGTCCCCATCCTCATGCTGCTGCTCGGCGTCAACGACGCGATGAAGGTCCTCGTCATCGTCTCCGGGTGCATCTGGCCGGTGCTGCTCAACACCGTCGAGGGCGTCCGGGCCGTCGATGACGTGCTCACGGACACTTGCCGGGTCTACCGCATCCACGGGGCGTCCCGGATCTTCACGCTCGTCGTGCCCTCGGCCGGCCCGCAGATCTTCGCCGGGGTCCGTCAGGCGCTCTCGTTGGGGCTCATCCTTATGGTGATCTCCGAGATGTTCGCTTCGTCGGCCGGTCTGGGTTTCACCATCGTCCAGTTCCAGCGATCGTTCTCCGTTCCCGAGATGTGGAGCGGCATCGCCGTGCTCGGGCTGCTCGGCATCGCCTTGTCTGTGCTCTACCAGTTCGTCTCACGCCGGGTGCTCTCGTGGTACTACGGCCAGAGGGAGGTCGACCATGCCGGATGACGCGGCAGCAACACCCCGCGGCAGCGGCCCGAGCGCCCGGGCCCAGCGCACCGACATCCTGCTGTCGGTGCGCAACATCCAGAAGACCTACCACAGCGAGTCCGGACCGGTGGAGGCGCTGCGCGACTTGTCCTTCGACGTCCGCGACGGTGAGCTGGCCTGTCTCGTCGGCCCTTCCGGCTGCGGCAAGACGACCCTGCTGAAGTGCATTTCGGGCCTGTTGCGCCCGACCCGCGGGCAGGTGCACCTGGCCGGTGAGCTCGTCAGCGGGCCGCCCAAGGGGATGGCCGTCGTCTTCCAGGAGTACGGCCGGTCACTCTTCCCGTGGATGAACGTGCAGCACAACATCGAGCTCCCGCTAAAGAACGCCAAGATTCCCAAGGCCGAGATGCGTCAGGTCGTCGATGAGGCCTTGGATGCGGTGGGGTTGAGCCACGCGGCCAGCCTGTACCCCTGGCAACTGTCCGGCGGCATGCAGCAACGCGTGGCCATCGCACGGGCGGTGGCCTACCGACCCAAGGTCCTGCTCATGGACGAGCCGTTCGCCGCCGTGGATGCCCAGACCCGGGCCGACCTCGAGGACCTGGTGCGGGACATCTGGCACAAGCTCGGGGTGACCTTCCTGTTCGTCACCCACGACATCGACGAGTCGGTGTACCTCGGCGAGCGAGTCATCATCCTCTCGAGCTCGCCGACGGTGGTCCAGGAGGACCTCGACATCGACCTGCCCGACGACCGCGACCAGCTTGGCACTCGATCGATGCCCCGGTTCACCGAGCTGCGCGGGCACGTCTATCGCCAGATCCAGGCCGCTAAGGCTCGCCACCCGCACACCGAGGCAGAGGTCGAGCATGTCCATCACCTCGAAGCCGGGCTCCCCGAGTAGGACGCTGTCGCTGCGGTTCGGCGGCATCCCGCGTCGGTAGGACGCTGTCGCTGCGGTTTGGCGGCATCCCGCGTCGGTAGGACGCTGTCGCTGCGGTTTGGCGGCATCCCGCGTCGGTAGGACGCTGTCGCTGCGGTTTGGCGGCATCCCGCGTCGGTAGGCCGTCGAGTCCTGGGCTGCCCTCGGGCGGTGGATGGAACCCGACTGCACCGGCGCCCGACCACCCCTCGCGAGTGGAGCCGAACGGTTCCTTCGGGGCCCTCGAAGCGACGTTGCGGCTCCTCTCACCGAGGTCGGCCCGAGTCGGCTCCACTCACAAAGGCGGCTTGAGCGCGGATGCCGCGCGGGCCCGGGGAGCTGCGCCGGTCACGCCGGTCGCGATACCCGGCAGACCCACCGGGCACCGCCTGCGCGGAATCCGCGCGAGTTGCGGCTCCTCTCACCGAGGTCGGCCCGAGTCGGCTCCACTCACAAAGGCGGCTTGAGCGCGGATGCCGCGCGGGCCCGGGGAGCTGCGCCGGTCACGCCGGTCGCGATACCCGGCAGACCCACCGGGCACCGCCTGCGCGGAATCCGCGCGAGTTGCGGCTCCTCTCACCGAGGTCGGCCCGAGTCGGCTCCACTCACAAAGGCGGCTTGAGCGCGGATGCCGCGCGGGCCCGGGGAGCTGCGCCGGTCACGCCGGTCGCGATACCCGGCAGACCCACCGGGCACCGCCTGCGCGGAATCCGCGCGCGTCGGCCCCCGGGGCCCACCTAGGCTCGGGCACCGTGAGCGCACCGCCCGGCCGGGCCCAGCGGCGAGAGGTCCTTGCCCTGGCCGTACCCGCCTTCCTCGCCCTCGTGGCCGAACCGCTGTTTCTGCTCGCAGACTCCGCGATCATCGGGCATGTCGGCACCATCCCATTGGCGGGGCTCGGAGTGGCTGGGGCGGTGCTGCTGACCGCGGCCGGCCTGTTCGTCTTCCTCGCCTACGCGACGACCGCCTCGGTCGCGCGACAGCTCGGCGCCGGCTCCACCCGGGGAGCTTTGGCCGCGGGGCTGGACGGGCTGTGGCTGTCCCTGGCCATCGGCGTCGTCGTCGCGGCGATCGTGGCGGGCGCGGCATACCCGCTGGCGGGGGCCTTCGGTGCGAGCGACGCCGTCCGCGACCAGGCCGCGACGTACTTGCGGATCGCCGCATTCGGGTTGCCCGCCATGCTCGCCTCGCTGGCCGTCACCGGAGTCCTGCGCGGGCTGTTGGACACTCGCACGCCATTGGTCGTCTCGGTCATCGGGTTCGGCGCGAACGTCGTCCTCAACCTGGTGCTCGTCACGGTCCTGGATTTCGGGATCGCCGGCTCGGCCTTCGGGACGCTGGTGGCGCAGACCGCCATGGCCGGCGGGCTCGTCGTGGTCCTCGTGCGCCGGGCCCGCGAGGCCAGCACTCCCCTGCGACCCCACCCCGGCCGGGTCCTGGCCGCCGCCCTCCACGGCGCTGCCCTGTTCGGCCGGACCGTGGCGCTGCGGCTGGTCCTGCTGCTCACCGTCGGCGCCGCTGCCTCGTTCGGCGACCCCGCCCTCGCGGCCCACCAGATCAGCGCGACGCTGTGGTCCTTCCTCGCCTTCGCCCTCGACGCGCTCGCCATCGCCGCCCAAGCGATCGTCGGGCGCGACCTCGGTGCCGGGCGCGCCGACGCGGCCCGAGCGGCGACGTCGCGGCTGCTGCGCTGGGGGGTCGGATTCGGCCTGGTGGTCGGCGTGGCACTCGTCGCGATCAGGCCGATGCTGCTCACGCTGTTCACTACCGACCCCGTCGTCGTGCGGTATGCCGCGGGCGCGCTGATCGTCGTCGCGGCCGGGCAGGTGGTCTCTGGGTATGTGTTCGTCGGGGACGGAGTGCTCATGGGAGCCGGTGACCACCGCTACCTCGCGGCAGCGATGGCCGTGTCCCTCGCGGCATACCTGCCGATGGTGTGGATGGCCCGATTGATCGGTCAGCGCAGCGGGCCACAGGCAGGTCTCGTCGGGCTGTGGTTGGCGTATGTCGGGTTCATGCTGGTGCGCGCGGCCACCCTCGGGTGGCGGATGCGCGGGGACCGGTGGCTGGTCACCGGAATTGGCCGTGGCCGGTAGCCTGCTGCGATGCCGGACCCACCCGACGCTCTCGTCGTGGCGCCGCTGGCCGTCGCCGCGGTCCTGGCCATCGCCGCTGTCGGGAAGCTGCGGCACCCCGAGCAGGGACCGGTCTCGTTCGTCGGCCTCCGCGTCCCGCTGCCCCTGCGTCGGGCCTGGTTGGTGAGAGCCCATCCCTGGGCGGAGCTGGGCTTGGCCGCCGGCTCGGTGCTCGCGCCGACGCCCCTGCGCTGGGGATTCGTCAGCGCGGCAGCGGCGCTTCTGTTGGGTTACCTCGCGCTCATCGCCCGGCTGGTGTGGCGCCGGGAACGGGTGTCGTGCGCGTGCTTCGGAATCGGCGAGCACCCGGTGACCGGGTGGACCCTCGGGCGAAACGTCGCGCTGGTGCTCGCCGGAGCCCTAGCGGTGATCGACCTCGCGAACCCGGCCAGTCCCGTCGCTCGGGTGCTGCAGCACGGTGGCGATGGGTTTCTCTGGCTGGCCATCGCGGTCGGCATCGGCGTCGCGGCGGTCGCCATGGACACCGTGGCCCGCCCCGACTGAGCCGGCGCCGAACCGGTCCGCAGCGGGCCCAGCCCGACCCGTCACCGCACCTGGTCCGGAGCACGCAGTTGGGCGACGTCGGGGTGGGCCTGCAGGTACGCGCCAAAATCGTCGCGCGCCAGCGCGGCGAACAACTCCCTCGTTTCCTCGACCTTGGGCAGCAGCACGCTGGCCCCGTCAGGGGTGGTCGACGCGCCGGCGATGGGGGCGGTGAGGAAGTGCACGTCAGCTGGACGCAGACCTCGGCACTGGACGGCCAGGTCCCGGATCTCGGCGTCGGTGAACCCCGAGTCGAGGACGACGTTGGACGTGATGGCTTCGACAGACCGCGACAATGTGAGCGGATTGGCCAGGGTGCCCGCGGATACGAGCTTGCGCAGCATCTCGCGAATGACGTTCTGCTGCCTCTGGATTCGGTCCAGGTCGCCGCCGGTGAGCCCATACCGCATCCGTACGTAGGCCAGGACGTCGCTGCCCTGCAGGTTGTGCGTCCCCTTGGTCCAGGTCCGCCCGCTGATGGGGTCCCGGACGTCCTCGGCGACGGTCACGGTCACTCCGCCGAGGGCCAACGAGAGGTCTCGAAGGCCGTACCAGTCGACGATCGCGACATGGTCCATCCGCACGCCGGTGAACTGCTCGACGGTGAGTTGCATGAGCGGCATCCCGCCGTAGGAGAACGCCGCGTTGATCTTCGTCCGACCGTGCCCCTCGATGGGTACGAGGGTGTCCCGAGGAATGGAGACGACGTATGCCGCGCGCCGGTCCCCGCTCAGGTGCAGAACCATGAGCGTGTCCGATCGGAACCGCCCAGGCTGCCACTGGCCACTGCGGATGGCGTCGGCGACGCCGGTCGGATTGTCGCCGTTGTCGACCCCGGCGATGAGGATCGTCAGCGGGGGCCCACCCGCGCTCTCGGCCTGTGGGGGGGCCACCGCAGACGGACGCAAGTGCTCGGGAATCTGCGCATCCACGCGGGCGATGTCGTGGACCATCGTGGCCACTCGTCCGACGAAGCCGGCGGCCACCAGGACGAGTACCGCGACGAGGACCCCCAGGACACGCAACGCTCGAGGTCGTCGCTGTCCCGCACCGGGCCGCTGCGATCTCGGCGCTTCATCGCCAGCCGATCCGAAGTCGAAGACCTCGACGGATGACAAGTCCCCCGACTCGGCCACGCGAAACACCCCCGCAGGTGCGACCCCGAGGGCGGACAGCGAAGCCGGCGACGCTCCCGACGTGTCCCGCTGGTCGCCGGGCGCGGGCCGGCTGCGCTGGCCCCCCGTGTGCATTCTCCCGGCACGGATGGCCCGTGGCGGGAGTACGGCAAGGGTAACGCCATTGCATGTCAGAGGTAAACGATTGGCAAATGTCCCGAGGCGGGCACATCACCCGTCGTGAGATCGACCCCGCACCGGGTCCGGACGACCGTCAGGCCGGGACGACCTCGAAGCCGACCGTGGCCTGCACGTCCGAGTGCAGGCGCACCAGGGCCTCGTACGAGCCGGTCGACTTGATGTGGCCGCGGACCTCGATCGTGCGCTTGTCCAACTCCGGGCCGCCGGCAGCGCGCACCGCGGCCGCGATGTCGGCGTTGCTCACGGCTCCGAAGAGTCGGCCGCTCTTGCCGGCCTTGGCCGCGACGGTCACCGCGGTCGACTCGAGCCGGGCCTTGGCCGCCCGGGCCTCGTCGAAGCTCTTGATCTCCCGAGCCGCCCGGGCCTTGACGATGGAGTCGACCTGCTTCTGGCCGCCGCGGGTCCAGGAGGTGGCCAGTGAGCGGGGGAACAGGTAGTTGCGGGCGTAGCCGTCCTTGACGTCGACGACGTCCCCGGCGGCCCCCAGCCCGCTCACCTCGTGGGTGAGAATGATCTTCACGATGGTCCTCTTCTTCGCGTCTGGTCGCGGGTATGCCGTGGCGCGCGTCAGCGGGCCGAGCTGGAGTAAGGCAGCAGCGCCATCTCGCGGGCGTTCTTCACGGCCTGGGCGATGAGGCGTTGCTGCTGCACGGACACGCCGGTGACCCGGCGGGCGCGGATCTTGCCGCGATCGGAGATGAACTTGCGCAGCAGCGCGGCGTCCTTGTAGTCGATGTTCTCGACCTTGGCGACCTTGAGCGGGTTCGCCTTCTTCTTGGGCTTACGGGGCGGTGGCTTGGCCATCGTCGTGGACTCCTCGGTCTTTCGGTGTTCGTCGGTAGTGCGATCCGCGAGGGATCAGAAGGGCGGCTCGTCGTACGAGGGCCCGTTGCCCCAGCCGGGCTGCTGGCCGGCGGCGTTGCCGCCACCCTGGGCCGGGCCGGCGGGCCCGCCCTGCTGGCCGCCGCCTCCGCCGCCGGTAGCCCACGGGTCGGTCTCCTGCGCGGCATACCCGCCGCCGCCCTGCTGACCGCCGAAACCGCCGCCGGACCCGCGCTGGGTCTTGACGACCTTGGCCGTGGCGTAACGAAGCGAGGGGCCGACCTCATCGACCTCCATCTCGACGACGGTGCGCTTCTCGCCTTCCTTGGTCTCGTACGAGCGGCTCTTGAGCCGACCGGTGACGACGACCCGGGTGCCGCGTCCGAGAGACTCGGCGACGTTCTCGGCCGCGTCGCGCCACACCGAGCAGCGCATGAACAGCGTCTCGCCGTCCTTCCACTCGTTGGCCTGCCGGTCGAAGGCCCGCGGCGTCGAGGCCACGGTGAAGTTGGCCACCGCGGCGCCGGAGGGCGTGAAACGCAGCTCCGGGTCGCCGGTGACGTTGCCGACGATGGTGATGACGGTGTCGCCTGCCATGGATGTCCCCTCGTGCTCTCGGGCTCGTGCTCTCGGGTTTGTGGGCGTCGGCTCAGGCGCCCGGGCGCAGGAGCTTGGTCCGCAGGACCGCTTCGTTGAGGTTGAGCTGGCGGTCCAACTCCTGGGCGGTCGCCGGCTCGGCGGACATGGTGATGACCGCGTAGATGCCTTCGGACTTCTTCTTGATGTCGTAGGCGAGCCGCCGCCGACCCCAGATGTCGACGGTGTCGATGCTCCCGCCGTCCTTCTTGACCACGGCGAGCAACTTCTCCAGCTGCGGGGCGAGGTTCCGGTCGTCGAGCTCGGGGTCGAGGATGACCATGAGTTCGTACTGACGCATGCGTTGACCCACCTCCTCTGGTCTTGGCGGCCACGGTCGGTCCGTGGCAGGAGGGTGTGCATGTGTCGCGCCTCGGGCGGCCGGCGGCGCGCCTTGTCGGCACACCGCCCGCACGGTATGCCGTGGCGAACCGTCCAAGGGTAGCCGCAGCCCCCGGTGGACCGGAAATCGCCGGATCGCCGGCCCGCTCGGGGACCACCGCCGGGACCGGCTCGGGGACACCGCCGGGACCGGCTCGAGGACAATGGCGCGGTGGCGCATGTGCGATCGGTCAATGTGGGTCGGCCCGAGCCGGCGCGCGCCGGGTCGTTGCCGTTGACGGGCATCGACAAGCGCCCGAGGGACAGCCTGATGCAGGTGCGCGACCCCGGTCCTCGCGACACGGGCCTGGGCAGCGGGGTGGTCGGCGACCATGTCGAGGACCGACGCCACCACGGCGGCACCGACCAGGCCGTGTATGCCGTCGCCCGCGAGGAGCTCGACCACTGGGCGGTCGAACTCGGCCGCGAGTTGCCCGACGGGATGTTCGGCGAGAACCTGACGACCGAAGGGCTCAAGGTCGACGAGGCTCTGATCGGTGAAATTTGGCAGATCGGCAGCACCGTGCGCCTGCAGGTCGCCGGTCCGCGAATCCCTTGTGCGACCTTTGCAGGTCATATGGGCGTGCCGCGGTGGGTCAAGAGGTTCACGGAGCGCGGGCGCACCGGTGCCTACTTGCGGGTGCTGACGCCGGGCGACGTGCGTGCCGGCGATCCCGTGGTCGTCGTCGACCGGCCGGACCACGACGTCACCGTGCCGTTGATGTTCCGGGCCCTCACCACCGAACGAGACCTGATGGCGCAGCTTGAACCGCTCGGCGACCTGCTCGGCGAGCCGGGCCGACGTGAGCTGGCGGCTTGGCGAGCCGGACGCTGACCACCCGAGGCAGGCGCAGACCAACCCAGCGATCACTGCGCCCAGGGAGCAGGTGCGGACGAGTTGCCCGGGCGAAACGCGCGATCACTGCGCCCAGGGAGCAGGTGCGGACGAGTTGCCCGGGCGAACCCCGCAATCACTGCGCCTAGGGGGCGGGTGCGGACGAGTTGCCCGTCGCCCGTCGACCTGGCACGGGGGCACGGCAATGGCCTCTGGTGCCTTGCCTGACTACCCCTGGGGCGGCTGCCACGGCGTGAGCCATTCGGTCGCCGGCCACCCCTCGAACCCGGCGACCAGCTCGTACATCGTCGCCCCGTCGACGGCCTCGCGGATGATGTCGGCGTGCCCAGCGTGGCGGGCCAGCTCCTCGATCAGGTGGAACCAGACCCACCGCACCGACCACGCCGGCACATCCTTGGGAACCATGGGGCCGATGGCACCGGCACCGGGGTGTCGAGGTCGAGGGAGGCCACCCCCTCCTGGACGGCGCGGCATACCTCGTCGTATGCCGCGAGGACGCCCGCCACGGTGTCCCCGGGCAACCATCGGAAGGCCTCGGCATAGCGCTCGGAGCCGGCCGCACGCGTCACCGCCGGCGCAGCGGGAGCGGCCATCGCCTGGTCGAGCCAGGCCCGCTGTCCACCGGTGACGTGCTTGACGAGCGCGCCGACGCACAACGCGCTCGGAGTCGGGGTGAGCCCGGCCTGGGTGTCGGTGAGGCCGTAGGCGACGGCCCGGAAGGCGTCCTGCTGCTGGCGCAGGAAGGCGGCGATCGCGCTGCGTTCGTCGGCGACGGGAGGGGCAAGGGCAGGCATCAGTGATCCATCCGGTGGGCGTAGAGGTCGCGCAGCACGGCGATCTCGGCGAGGTGGTGGATGAGCTCCCGGTTGATGTGCAGGACGAGCGTGGCCATCGGCAGGTCCGCGTACGGTCCCTCGGCCGGGCCGCACGGCTGGGCCAGGCCGTCCTCGCCGAGCGACTCGACACCGGCGAGCCATCTGGCCACTTCGGCGTCGAGTTGGGCCAGCGCCTCGTCGGCGCCCGCGGCATACCGCCAGGAGAAGTAGTCGGCGGGTGGTCCGCCGAAGTGCGAGGCGTTGCGCGCCGCAAGACATCCGACGACGACATGGCCGATCCGCCAGGCAATCGTCGTGACCGGAGCCGGGACCGGGGCGGGATAGGCGAAGTCGATGATTACCTCGCCGCTGCCGCCCTGGATCGGGGCGGTGCCGGTGCCCCGTGGTCGGACGTTCCAGGCGCCGGGCACCGGCTCCCAGAGGTACTCAGCGTCGGTGAGGCCGTCCAGCCGCGGCCGGGCCTGCGCGTTCCAGTGCCAGGTGAACTGCTCGCGCAGTTGCTCGTTCCACACGATCGGGATGCTCATGAGGGCCAGCTTGCCGGACGCCACCGACATCGTGAGTGCCGATGCCCAGTTCCCGGTATGCCGCGAGTAGCCCGCGTCGGGCTCCACGCCAACACACCCAGACCCGAACTGCCCCCAGGGCGCGGTTGTCGCTGGGTCCGGGCGTGCCAACCCGACCAGAACTGCCCCCAGGGCGCGGTTCTCGTGGAGCTGCCCCCTGGGCGCGGTTGTCGCTGGGTCCGGGCGTGCCAACCCGACCAGAACTGCCCCCAGGGCGCGGTTCTCGTGGAGCTGCCCCCTGGGCGCGGTTGTCGCTGGGTCCGGGCGTGCCAACCCGACCAGAACTGCCCCCCGAGGCCCATTTCTCGTGGAGCTGCCCCCAGGGCGCGGTTGTCGCTGGGTCCGGGCGTGCCAACCCGACCAGAACTGCCCCCCGGGGCCTATTTCTCGTGGAACTGCCCCCCTGGGCGCGGTTGTCGCTGGGTCCGGGCGTGCCAACCCGACCAGAACTGCCCCCAGGGCGCACTTCTCGTGGGCTGGCCGCTCCGCCATCCCCGTGGTCGTGACGCAGGTCACGCCGAGAACGTGTCACCCTCGCCAGCGCCCAATCGTCCATGCCGCGTCACACCCCGCAACACAGGAGATCCACACCATGAAGCTCAATGTCGGCAACGCCGACCGCGGTGTCCGAGTCGTCATCGCCGTCGTCGCCGCCATCCTCGCCATCACCGTCACCGGCGGCGCCCTCGACGTCATCCTCTGGGTCGTCGCCGCGATCATGCTCGGCACCGCGGCAGTCGGCTTCTGCCCGCTGTACCGCATCTTCGGCATGAGCACCTGCAAGGTGCCGGCCGGTTCACAGCGCTGACACGCTCTACCGTTGGGTCGTGGGCATCACGCACGACGAGGTGATCGAGGCCGTACCGGGCCTGCTGCACTACGCCCGCGCGCTCACCCGCGACCCCGCCGCCGCGGAAGACCTCGTCCAGGACACCGTCGTCCGGGCCCTCGAACGGGCTGAGGACTTCCGCGGCGATTCGGCGCCGGCCACATGGCTGCACCGGATCCTGCACCACCGTTTCGTCGACCTCGCCCGGGCGCACCGGGCCGATCCGACCGACGAGGACGTCCTGGCCGAACGCGTCGAAGCCGCGTGGCGTTCCGACGACTACACCGTCGACGCCCAGACGGTCCTCGAGCGTGCCGAGGACGGCGCCCAGTTGCGCGACGCGCTCGTGCACCTGCCGGCGTCCTACCGTTCGGCCATCGTTCTGCACGACGTCCAGGGACTTACCGCCGCCCAGGTCGCCGACGTCCAGGACGTCTCGGTCGCGGCTGCGAAGCAACGGATCAGCCGCGGGCGCGCGATGCTCGTCAGCGAACTGGCCCGCGAGACCCAGCGGCGGGTGGCCCTGAAGGGGGTACCGATGCGCTGTTGGGACGCCCGTTCCCGCGTCGGGGACTACCTGGACGACGAACTCAGCCGGCCCGAGCGTTCCCAGCTCGAATCGCATCTGTCTGCCTGTCCGACGTGCCCCGCGCTGTATGCCGGTCTCGTCGGCGTGCGGGCCGCGCTCGGCGCCCTGCGCGATCCCGACAGCGTCGTGCCCCCGGCCATTGCCCGCCGGCTGAGGAAGTGAGCCTTCGCCGCGGCGAGGTCACGGCATACTGAGTCGAATTTCCTCGACCGGAGAGCACCCGATGACCCCGCCCGAGCCCGGCGCACACACCGCCGACTACATCGAGATGGAGCGGCGCCACGCCGCCCACAACTACGCCCCCCTGGACGTCGTCATCGCCAGCGGCGAGGGCGCCTGGGTGGTCGACGTCGAGGGCAACCGTTACCTCGACGCGCTGGCCGGCTACTCCGCGTTGAACTTCGGGCACTCCCACCCGCGGCTCGTCGCCGCGGCGCACCGACAGTTGCGCACCCTCACCTTGACCAGCCGAGCCTTCCACAGCGACCAACTCGGGCCGTTCGCCCGCGACCTGGCGGACCTGTGCGGCAAGGACATGATCCTGCCGATGAACTCCGGCGCCGAAGCCGTCGAGACGGCGATCAAGGTGACCCGCCGTTGGGGTCATCGCACCAAGGGGCTCCCTAAGGACTGGGGGACCATCGTCGTCATGGCCGGCAACTTCCACGGCCGCACGACGACCATCGTGTCCTTCTCCTCGGACAAGGTCGCTCGTGAGGGGTACGGGCCGTTCACCCCGGGCTTCGTCAGCGTGCCCTTCGGCGACATCGACGCCTTGCGCGCCGCCGTGGACGACCAGACCATCGGGGTGTTGCTCGAACCCATCCAGGGCGAGGGCGGCGTCGTCATCCCGCCGGAGGGGTTCTTGCGCGACGTGCGCGAGTTGTGCACGAGCCGCGGCATCCTCATGATCGCCGACGAGATCCAGAGTGGCCTGGCCCGCACCGGCCGGACCTTCGCCTGCGATCACGAAGGTGTCGTCCCGGACATCTACGTCCTCGGCAAGGCGCTGGGCGGCGGGATCCTGCCACTGTCCGCGATCGTCGCCGACACCGACGTGCTCGAGGTCATCACTCCCGGTTCGCACGGGTCGACGTTCGGCGGCAACCCGCTGGCCGCGGCGATCGGACGCGAGGTCGTCGCGATGCTGCGCACCGGCGAGTTCCAGGCTCGGGCCGTGCATCTCGGCGGCGTGCTCGCGAAGGAGCTCGGTCGCCTGTCGAAGAACGGGGTCGAGGCGATCCGCCAGCGGGGGTTGTGGGCCGGGGTGGACATCGACCCGGCCCTGATGAGCGGCAAGGAGCTGTCCATCCGGATGGCCCGGCAGGGCGTGCTCGTCAAGGACACCCACGGTTCGACGATCCGGCTGGCCCCGCCGCTCGTGGCTACCGAGGACGACGTCCACCGCATCGTCGCGGCGATGGGTGCAGCGCTCGCCTGAACCGGGCGTCGACCGCCAGGCGAGGCCGGCCGCCCACAGTCGAACCGGCCCCGCACCCGAAGAGCTCAGCGGCGACAGCGGACCTCCGCGGCGACAGCGGAGCTCAGCCGTCGACGAGCCGCAGCGCGACATGGGGGCACATCCGCACGGCGTCCCGGGCCTGATCGACCAGCTCGGCGTCGACCGCCCCCACAACGATCGGGTAGCCCCATTCGTCGAGGCGGACGAGTTCGGGCAACAGCTGCGCACACAGCCCCCTGCCCTGACACAACGGCCAATCGACGCGCAACCGCTGCGGCGCCTCGCCGCCCCGGCCGTCGCGGCCACCACGGCGGCCCAGCCCGGTCGCCGTCACCGCCGGCCTCCTGTCGAGGCCCCGGCGCGGCATACCCCCCCGAGGTGGGCAGCCACCTCGTCCTCGCACGCGGTGAGCAAGGTCCGGACCAGCCGGGCGGTGCCGTCCGGGTGTGCGCAGGCCCCCCGCCCGGAGACGAGGTCGGCGAGGTCCCGCACCCGTTGATGGGAGACCGACGTGTCGGCGCGAGCGAGGGCGCCCATCTCGGCGGCCAGGGCGGGCAGGCCGTTGCGGCAGGGGCCGCAACGCCCGGCCGACTCGTCGGCGAGGTAGTCGACGATCGCGGCGGTCCGGCGCACCGGGCATCCACCCGCCGGCATGGGCAGCACGACGCCCGCCCCGAGGGCCAGTCCGTGGTCGGCGAGGTCGACCCGACTCACGGCGCGCTCCCGCAGGGCGCCGGGTGCGGCCCAGGTGCCGTGGTAGCCACCGACGAGCACCGGCCCGTCGAGTTGCCCGGAGGTGAGCACGCTGGTCCACGGCGTCCCGAACGCCACCTCGAGCACCCGCGGGCGGCCGTGGTCGGCACTCAGGGTGAGCAACGTCGTGCCCGGCTCCTCCGGAGTGCCGTATGCCGCGTACCGCTCGACGCCCAGCCGGATCAATGCCGCGACGTGTGCCCACGTCTCCGCGTTGGACAGCAAGGTGGGCCGGCCCCGGTGGCCCGACACGGCCTCGGGGACCCACGCCGTCACCGGCAGATTCGCCCGCCCGTCGAGCAGTTCGACGACGGCTCGGGCCTGCCCGGCGACGAATGCGGTGTCGGCCGGATGGATCCGCCACCGCAGCGGTTCGCCGACCTCGACCCGTTCCTGGGCCGCCGTCTCGAGGGCCACCCACGCGCCGGGACGGTCGGTCGGCACGACGACATGGACCTCGCGAGCGCCGAGCGCACGGGCGGTGAGGGCGGCTCCGTCGAGCACCCGGTGCGGTGCCACGACGGCCAGGGCGGCGTCCTTGGCGCTGGCCGGCTCTCCCTCGGCGGCGTTGACGACGACGACCGGCCGTCGGCGAGCGGCGGCGACGCGCAGCTTCGTCGCGAAGGGGAACCCGGCGCCGCCTCGGCCTCGAAGCGCGACCTGCCCGGTCGTCTCGAGGAGCCGATCCAGGGTGACCTCGGGCAGCGGCCCGACCGTGGCCCGGTGCGCCTCGAGCGACGGCCCCCCGTGCAGGCCCGCCAGCAGCAGCGGCCCGTCCCCGACGAGCAGGTCGTCCGGGGCTTGGCGGGGCACCGCGTCGAGGTCGGGGGCCGCGACCTGGCCGGCGGCCACGTCGAGGCTCATGACCGCGACGGGGCGAGTCGGCGCCCCACGAGGCGGGTGGACAGCGCGAAGACGACGATCCCGACGCAGCCGGCGAGCAGCCACCGCATCCAAGTACTTCCCATGTCCGTTCCGATGCCGACCGTATGACCGACGCTGGCGAGCCACCCGGCATACGTGAGCACGTGCACGGTGCGCCAGAGCTGCTCGGGCAGGCGGCTGCGCGCCAGGCTCGTCGCGACGACGATCGCGGTGAGGTCTAGCGCGACAGTGCCGAGGGCAAGGTATGCCGTGCGGTAGCTGCCGATGCCGGGGACGAGCGCGTCGACCCATCGGATGTCGACGTACTCGTCGACGACGGCGACGACCACATGGGCGGCGAGCACGAGGGTCGACAACAGCGACAGGTGGCGGTGCAACCCCTGGTGTAGGAAGCGCGGCCACCAGGTGGGGCCCTGACCGTCGCGGGTCGCCAGGACTCCGAGGGCGACGGTGAGGGTGAACAGGACGAGCAGCACGACACCCGTGCCGCGGTTGAGGTACCACAGGTACGGGGACGTCATGGTGATCGGGTCCTCCCCTGGTCGGCGGTCATGCCGCGGTCCGCTCCACCGTGGACCAGGCGCGGGTGCAGTGGACCCGCTCGGCGTGGTCGACGAGGCGCGCCGCGACGCCACGCTCCTCCAGCCATTCGGTCGCGCCGTGGCCGAGGACGAGCGCGCCCAGGCTGGCCGTGTTGGCCGCCACCGCCGTCGCCCCGAAGGCGCTCGCGGTGACCCACGGGCCCGCCGCGGGCCGGGCAGTGCGTGGGTCCAGGACGTGGTGCCAGTCCTGTCCGCCCCGGACCCAGCGTCGGGCCGTGACGGACGACGTGGCCAGCCCGCCCTCGGCGAGCACGACATCGACGGCCTGCCCCTGCGGCGTCTGCTCGTGTGAGGCCTGCTCGTGTGAGGCCTGCTCGTGTGAGGACTGCTCGTCCGGGGTCTGCTCGTGCAGGGGCTGCCCGTGCGGGGGCTGCCCGTGCGGGGGTTGCCCGTGCGGGGTCGGCTCCGTGTCGGGCGGACGGTGGGCGATCCGCACCGGCCAGCCGACCGGCTCGCCGGTCGGCGCGAGAGCGCGGAGGTCTCCCCCGACGCTGACGACGATCGACACGTCCAGCGCCTGGGCCAGGGTATGGGCGACGAGATCGGCGGCATACGCCTTGCCCGTGGCCCCGAGGTCCACGGCCACCCCGGGCGGGATTCGCAGGGCGTCGTCGCGGACCTCCACGTCCCGCCACCGATCGGTTGCCGCAGCGGCGGGCAGGGCGACCGGCGTGGCCGAGGTGCGCAGCTGCGCGAAGGTGCGGTCATACCCTGCCGCGACGATGAGCTCGCCGAGGCACGGGTCGACCAGACCAGCGGTCTCCTCGGCCGCCTCCAGGGCGACCCGGACCGCTCCGACGAGCACCGTGGAGACCCCGACCCATTGTCCGGTAAGCCGATTTGCCCGGGACAGATCGGAGTCAGACCGGAAGCGGCTGCACGTGCGGTCGACCTCGTCGAGGACGCTCCGAGCCAGTGCGCCGGCATGACCAGCGGCCGCCGGGTGGGCGACCCGCAGGTCGACGTAGGTCCCCAAAGCCCGCCAGCGGTCTGGTTGGCCCCATGCATCGGGGCCCGCACCGGACACCTACGACCCCGTCGACGCCACGGGGGCAACGGGGGCAACGGGGGCTCGGGGTGCCGGGGCAGCGGCGGGTGCTGCTGCCTTGGCGGCCGTGCCCGTCGCCGTCGACCGTGACGCCGTGGACCCAGCGCTCGATCCGGGGCCGACCCGCGCCGCACCCACGGCAGCGGCGGCCGCCACGGCGCGGGTGGTCACGACGGTCCGCGTCGGTCGGGGGATCAGCACCTCGACGGGGGCCGCGGGCTCCGCTGCCGCCGCGGCCGCTGCGGCCGCGGCTTCGGCCTGGGCCGCGGCCTTCGCCTCGCGGGCCTCAGTGGTGGCCCGTTGCGCCACCCCGGTCGCGGCCCCGATCCCCGCCACGGCCAACGCCGTCGACGTGCCGGCGAGTACCCGTCCGACGCGCAGCGCGCGATCCCGGTGCGTCCTGCCGTAAGCCGTCCCCATCTCGATCCTCCTGGTGCTGGGCGGAGCACCAGGCTCACCCGACCCACCCCAAGACGACCTCACCCGGACGTTAAGTCAACCTCAGCCGCCTTCCCAGGCGCGGGCGAGCGGGCTCAGCGGCCGGCCGACTCCACCCGATCGAGGAACCCGTCGACGGCCGCGAAGGCAATCGCCCGGGCCGGGCCCGCGGACAGGAACAGGTCGTGGACTCCGCCGGGGACGGCCGACGTCGTCACGTCCGGGCCGAGCCGGTCGGCCCACTGTTTCATCTGCTCGACGTCCAGGACGACGTCCGCGCCTTGGGCCGCCGGTTCCCAGTCGGTGAGGTCGAGTCGGCTGCGCTCCGAATGCAGCAAGAGGATGGGCATGCCCAGCCCGAGCCCCTGGTGCACGCGGGCCTGGCCGCGGCGGACGGCAGCCAGCACACCGGCATACATCGGGGCGCCCCGCAGCGGCTTCCAGTCGGTGTCGTAGTCCCACTCGCCATGGGCCGAGGCGTGCACGCTGTCCCCGTATGCCGGTGCGACCCCTTGGGGGAGAACGAGATCGGGCTTGAATCGTGCGACGAGGTAGACGAGTTGGGTGCCGAGCGTGCGCATGACCCACGGCGCCTGAAGATCGAGCCAGGGGCTGTTGAGGATGAGTGCGGACACCGGCAGGTCTCGCCGCTGCGCGAGCCACAGGGGCATGGCCAACCCCCCCGTCGAGTGGCCGACCATGACGAGGTTCTCGTGGCCGTCGGCGCGGATCGCCTCGACCGCAGCGTCGAGTTCCTCGTCCCACTCGGCGAGGTCGGTGGCGTAGAACTTCGCGTCTCCGGGTCGTAACGACCGCCCGCAGCGACGCAGGTCGACGGCGTAGAAGTCGTAGCCGCGCTGGGCGAAATGCTCGGCGAGGTGGCCGTGGAAGAAGTAGTCGATGTACCCGTGCAGGTAGAGCACGGCGCCCCGACTGTCCCTCCCCGCGCGATGGCGCACCAGGGTGCCGATCGCACCGGAGGGCAGGTCGAGGGTGCGGGAGACGTACGACGGTCCGAGCGGGTCGACGGACATCGCGGCCTCCTCCGGCTGGACACACAGGCTCGGTTGCCGAGGCTAACGCGTGCACCGGCGAGCCGCAGGACTTAGCCGGGTCTTGAGGTAGGGCAGAGCTGTGGTTAGGGCGGCAGCGCGCAGGCTCACGACACGGACGAAAGGACACCGCCATGAACAGGACCGGCATCCGGCTCGTAACGCTCGGCAGCGCGCTCGGCGCCGTCGGTGGCATCTACCTCTACGGCGTGCTCTCGGCAGGGCCCACGCCGGCCGCACCGCCGGTGCTCACCAGCGTGCACGCGAGTGCAGAGCCGGCGGCGGCTACGGCGACGAGATACGCCGACTGCGTGGCTCCCGCAGTCCTCGAAGGCGAGGAATGCGTGACCCACGTCGAGCAGGTCGTCGCCCAGCCGGCCGAACCCGGGTCTGGATCCGGTGGCTCGGGGTCGGCTGTGACTCCCCGCTCCGGCACCCCACGGGCGGCGTCCGCGCCGACCGCGGTGGTCCGGGCTCCGGCTCGCGCCAGCGGAGAATCGGACGAACACGAGTCCGAGCACGAAGGCGAACACGGCACCGAACGGCACTCGGACGACTGATGCCTAGAGCCGACGCAACAGGACCGTGACGGCCAGGCCGCCGAGCGCGGAGCGTCCGAGGCTCATCGTCCCGCCCCCGGCCCGCGCGGTGCGCTCGGCGATGTCGAGGCCTAGTCCGGTCGAGCCTGCGCCACTGCTGCCACGACCTGGGTCGTGGGCCGACGGCATACCGGGTCCGGCGTCCTCGACGACGAGCCGGACGGACCGCTCGCTCGCTCCGATGTCGTGCAGGCTGACGCGAGCGGCGGTCCCCTCCGGGGTGTGCGCGAAGACGTTGTCGAGCAAGGCATCGACGAGGTCGCGCAGGTCGGCCTCGGCAAGAGCAATCGGCAAGGCCCCTGGTGGCCCTGCGTATGTCAGGACTCGGTCCTGGTCGTCGGCGAGCGCGCTCCAGAAACCGATCCGGTCGGTGACGACGGTGGTGGCGTCGCAGGCGCCGCGCAGACCCTCACGGTCGGTGCGCCGGGCGTCGCGCACGACGCTGTCGATGGCTCGATGGAGCATTTCGACGTGCTCGCGCATCCGGTCGGCGACGTCGTCGTCGGCCACGAGATCCGCGTCCAGGCGCAGCGCGGTCGCAGGAGTACGGAGGCGATGCGACAGGTCGGCAGCGGTCTCGCGTTCGACGGCGAGCAGCTCGCCGATCCGGTCGGCGAGCAGGTTGAGGGCCGCCCCGAGATCGGCAACCTCGGCCGGTCCGGACGGATCGGCACGCGCGTCGAGGTCCCCCTCCCGCAGCCGGTGGGCGACCTCGGCGATATCGGTGACCGGGGTGGCGATGCGGTCCCCGAGCCGTCGGGCCACGGCGATGGCTCCGAGCAGCATGAGCGCACCGAGACCGACGACGATGGCCCACGCGGTGAGTACCCCCTGGCGGACGCTCTCGAAGTCGACCCGGGCATGCACGACGACGGCACCGCCGCCGCCGACCACGGGGACGAGCACGTCGGCGCCGCCGTCGCGTCGTTCGGTGAACGCCGCGCGCTGGGTGAATGCCCGCTCGGCCAGCGGGTCCGACCCGTCGACCTGCACCCCCGACGCGGTGACGAGCCGGGCATCGGGCAGCCGCACGGTGGTCCGGACCGGTCCCGAGCCGTCGAGCACGCCGAGCGCGGCGACCAGCCGGCTCTCGTCGCTGACGTTGGCGACGATCGTCGCCATGGCCTGGGCCTGCTCCTGGGCAGCCGACACCGCACGATCCTCGGCGAGGGTGCGCACGAGCAGGCACAGCGGGATGACGAAGGCGAACACCACGGCTGAAGCCACCGCCGCGACCGACCAGGTGATCCGAGTGCGCAACACCGGATCAGCCCTCCGGCGCCACGAGCCGGACCCCCACGCCACGCACGCTGTGCAGGTACACCGGAGCCGCCGCCGACTCCCCGAGTTTGCGCCGCAACCAGGACAGGTGCACGTCGACGGTGCGGTCCCCGCCGCCGTAGGGTTGGCGCCACACCTCCGCGAGGATCTCCCGTTTCGTCACGACCTCGCCGACGCGTTGGGCGAGCAGATGCAGCAGGTCGAACTCCTTGCGAGTCAACTCGAGCCGGATGCCGTCCAGGCTCGCCTCCCGGCTCACGGGATCGACGACGAGACCGCCCACGACCGCCGCTCCGAGTGGTTCGGCGTCGCCGGCGCGACGCAGCACGGCGCGGATCCGCGCACCGAGCTGGTCGGCACCGAACGGTTTGACGAGGTAGTCGTCGGCCCCGGCGTCCAACGCCGCGACGATGACCCGCTCGTCGTCGCGGGCCGTCGCGACGATCACCGGGACCTGGCTCACGGCTCGGATCATCGCCAAGACGGACAGGCCGTCGACGTCCGGCAGGCCGAGGTCCAGCACGACGACGTGGGGCCGCTCGTCGACGACCTGGGCAAGCCCGTCCATCCCCGTCGCCGCGGTGCTCACGACATGCCCGGCTTCGGTCAGCAGGCGGACCAGCGCGCTGCGGATCGCGGCGTCGTCCTCGACGAGGAGCACAACAGGCATGTCCGGTACCGTACGCGCCCGAGGGAGGGTGCCACGTGACGGGCGGGCTGGTCAGGGGACGCTGGCTGTTGGTGTGGATGCTCGTCGTCTCCGCCGGCGCATCCGTGGCGTGGGTCGCGATCGGCCTGGCCGGCCGTGAGGTGACGACCCTCGGTCAATCCCGCGGTCCGGTCGTCGTGAGCCCGACGAGCACACCCGTCGGCCCGTCGGTGGGGTCGAGCCCGTCGACGCCCGACCCGGCTGCCTCGTCGCCACCGGCTGCCGACCCCGCTTCCCCAGCGTCGACCCGGGCCAGCGCACCGAGCGTCTCGAGCCGGCCCGGGCCGCCGCGTCAGACCCCCGCGGAGCAACCTCCGACGCCGCCTTCCACGAGCGCGGCACTCGTCGTCACGGGCGGCACCGTCTGGGCGGTCTGCACCGGCGCAGTGGCCCGCATCGACCACGTCACGCCGAACGCGGGATGGTCCTCCGAACTCGAGGCGCGTGACGACGGCCCGCCGGAGGCGAAATTCACCAACGCCCAGACGGGCGCCGAGACGGAGGTCCGCGTCGTCTGTGCCGATGGGCGCCCGGTGATCGGCGCCTCGTGAGGGGCGAGGTCAGTCGGGCCCGGCGATCGCGTCGGCCTCGATCTCGACGAGCCAACTCGGGTCGAGAAAGCCGGCCACCTGGACGAAGGTCGCCGCGGGACGGATGTCGGTGAACCGGTCGCCGTGGGCCCGAGCGGCCTCCTCCCAGTGGGACAGGTCGGTGAGCATGATCCGCGTCCGCACGACGTTGTCGAGGGTGAGGCCGGTCTGTTCGACGGCGTCCTGGATGATGTCGAGGCACCGTACGGTCTGCTGATAGACGTCGCCATGGCCGACGGTGTTCCCGTCCGGTCCGATCGGCGCCGTGCCGGCCACGGCGACGACACCGCCGACCCGTACCGCGCGGGAGAACCCGATCCGTGGCTCGTAGGTCGATCCCGAGGACACGGTCTGACGCGGTCGACTCATGGCCTCATCCTGCCCCACGCCCACGCCAGTACCGCCCACTGCCGACGATGCCGTACCAGGTGTGTTGGGCTGAGGCCAGGGTGCGCTCGACGTCGACCGGAGGGTCGGGGGTATGGATGCCTGCCGCCACGCGGATGGCCGCCCAGGTGAGGGCGTCGTTGAGCAGCCCGAGCTGATCCTGCAGCAGCGCCAGGGCGCGTTCGTCGGCCCAGACCTGCGCCTCGTGCCCCGGCCACAGCGACCCGTAGAACTGGTAGGCGTACCTCAGCTTCTTTGCCTCGATCCGGACCTCGTGCCGGGCCGCCGAGGACAGGGCAGCCAGATCCCGACCCTGTCGGGCGATCCGCCTGCGCCGCAACGCCATTGCCGCCGCCGCCGACCGTCGAGCCGACCCGGGTCGGCGACTGCCTAGCGGCGCCTCGACAAGCCAGTCCTCGAAGTCGCGGCGCATGGTCTGCCACGCCGGTGCCGCCAGCGTGTCGGTGACTGCGAGGTAGGCCTCCCGTCGCAGCCCCTCCAGGCGTTCGGCCGCGATCCCGTCGAGATCCTCGTGTGCCTCGACGAACACGTCGAGGTCGCGGGCCGCGCCGAACGGCACGGTGAGCGAGCGCAACCGGTCCTTGAGGTCCTGCGCGTCCGGGTCGGCACGGCACACCGCGCGGTGCAGCGACAGTGCCGAACGCAGCCGCCGGTAGGCCACCCGCAGTTGGTGCAGCCCCTCGGGATCGGCGTCCACGCCGACCGCGGGTTCGTTCGCGTCCGCATGTGCCAGGCAGGACCGGGCGACGACGAGGAAGGCATCGCGCGTGCTCGCGTCGGGACTCAGGGTCAGCGCCGGCGCCTTCGTCGGTGTCGGAAGTTCGGTGGGGATCATGTCAGTTGAGCCCTGCTCCCCCGGGTTGTGTCGGCACCGGCAGCGCGCCGAACTGCTCGACGATGGCCCGTTCCCGGCGCAACAGCCGGGCGACGAGCGCGAGACGACCGCTCAGGTCCGGGGTGTCGAGAACGCGCTGGCGGTCGTGGATCCCGAGGATCGCCGTGTCGACGACGCGGTAGGGCAACTCGGCCGGGTCGTCGGGCAGCGTCACCGCCGCGAGCCCCAAGGCCCGCAGGTATTCCGCGTGCTCGCTGCGAAGCGCTGCGGCCAGCTCGCGCTCAGGCTCGCCCGGTTCGCCCTCGCCGACCCAGCTCACCCGCGCGGTGAGGTAGGGCGTGCCCGCATCCGGGTCGAGGCCGTCGAGGCCGAAGCGTCGAGTCCCGGTGATCAGCACATGCAACTGCGGCAGGCCTACTGCGGCCATCGGCACGACCGCATCGAGGCGGGCGACCGTGCCCGTGAGATGCAGGGCCTTGGCCGCGCCGACGCCGACCTCGTGGCCCCGGCGGATCGCGACGACCCCGAACTCCCGCCGCTGGGGTGGCTGTTCGAGCAGGGTCGCGACGAGCGCGAGGTAGCGCGGCTCGAAGACCTGCAGCGGCAGCCGTCCCCCGGGCAACAACACCGTCCCGAGGGGGAACAGCGGCAGCGTGGGCATGGCTCACCTTAGGCGCGTGGGGCGGGGTCCTCCATGGCCATGGCCAGCAATTCGACGAGGTAGAGGACCTTGACCTTCAGCCCCGCCCGCTTGACCTGGGTAGCCACCTGACGCTGGCAGACCGGGTTGACCGTGACGTAGTAGTCGATCTGCGCCGCGCGGGCCTGCTCGATCCTCGGCGCGAACACCGTGGCGGACATCTTGGGCTGGAGCATCGAGTATGTCCCCGCTCCGCCGCAGCACACCCCCGCGGAGGGCAGTTCGACGTAGTCGGCGACCCTCGCGATGAGCGCCCGAGGGGCGGCGGCGACGCCGAGGCCGTTACGCAGTTGGCACGAATCCTGCAGCGCCACCCGCGCGGGCCGACCGTCGACGGTGAGCCGTCGCAGCGGGGGGACGCTGCTCGGGTCGTTCGTCCACCGTTCGTGGAGGAACTCGGTGATCTCGCGCACCCGCTCGCGGCCGAGCTGGTGGGCCAGGTATGCCGCGCAACCTCCGGAGGTCGTGAGGATGACTCCGGGCAACCGTTCGCCGAGCCGCCGGGCCAGCTTGGCTCCCTCGGGGGATCCGCCGCTGTGAGCGTGCAGCGCCCCACAACACCCCTGTCCGGCCGGGACGTCGACCTCGGGGACGAGCCGCTGCACGGCCCGGCTCACCCCGGGGAAGAGCGAGCGCTCGACGCAGCCGAGCATGAGGTGCGGTCGGTCCGGAGCGGGCGGTCCGCTCGGTCGCGCCGACCGCATGACCAAGCCGGCCGCGACGAGGCCCGGCGTGACCCGCATCGCCCCGCGCAGCGCCCCGGCGATCGGAGGGGTATGCCGCCCGCGCCACTGGTGGTCGCGCCACTGCTCGAGCAGTTCGCCGTACTGGACCCCGGCCGGGCAGACCGTCTCGCAGGCGCGACAGCCAAGGCACAGGCCCGCCTCGCGCTGCAACGTCTCGTCGTCGACATCGAGCCGACCCTCCTGAAGTGCACGCATGAGCGTGATCCGCCCCCGCGGCGATGAGCTCTCGCGCTTGGTCTCGGCGTACGTCGGGCAGGCCGGCAGGCAGAAGCCGCAGGAGATGCACGCATCGAGCAACCGGGGGTCGAAGATGGCTCGGCTCGGGTGTGCCGCCGCATCGGGTGCGAACGCCGTCTCGGGCGCGGATGCCGTCTCGGGGGCGGCCGGCATACCGGTCGTCTCGTTCACGAGCCGAGCTTGCCGGGGTTGAGGATGCCGGCCGGGTCGAACGCGGCCTTGAGCCGGCGCAACAGGGCCATCTGGTCGGCTCCGAGGCGCCGTTCGAGGTAGGGCAGTTTCGCGGCGCCGACGCCGTGTTCGCCGGTGATCGTGCCGCCGAGCTCGATGGCCGCGTCGAAGACTTTGCCGAATGCCGATTCGGCCCGGTGCCGGGCGCCGGTGTCGGCCGGGTCGAAGACGATCGTCGGGTGCAGGTTGCCGTCGCCGGCGTGCCCGAAGGTCGCGCAGACGACGTCGTGGGCGGCGCAGATCGCGTCGATCCGGTCGACCATCTCGGCGATGCGCGGGCGGGGTACGGTCGCGTCCTCGAGCAGGGTGATCGGGGCGAGCCGGGCCAACGCAGGCAGCGAGCACCGCCGGGCGGTGAGCAGTGCCTCGGACTCGGCGACGTCGCGGGCCATCGTCACGCCGCGGGCACCGACCCGTTCGCAGGTGGCCGCCATGAGCGACAGCGACCGCTCGACGGCCTCGGGCGTGCCGTCGTCGCCGAACAGCAGCAGCGCCCCGGCCTTGCGGTCCAGGCCGAGCTGGGCGAAGTCCTCGACGGCGTTGATGCACCGGTTGTCGAGGAACTCCAAGGTGGCCGGCACGACGCCGTCGTGGATGACGCCGGCGACGGCCCGGCCGGCGTCGGCGAGCGAGTCGAAATACGCGACCCCGGTGCGCGCGAGGGCGGGCATCGGCAGCAGGGCGACGGTGAGTTCGGTAAGCACCGCGAGGGTGCCCTCCGAGCCGGTGAGCAGACGGGTGAGGTCGTAGCCGGCGACGTCCTTCCACAGCCGCCCGCCGGTGCGGATGACCTCGCCGGTCGGCAGGACGGCCTCGGTGCCGAGGACGTAGTTGCGGGTCACGCCGTACTTCAGGCCGCGCAGCCCCCCGGCGCACATCGCGACGTTGCCGCCGACCGTCGAGACCGTCTTGCTGCCGGGGTCGGGCGCGTAGAGCAGCCCCTTCGCCGCGGCGGCGTCGGCGAGTTCGGAGGTGGTCACGCCGGGCTCGACGACGGCGAGCAACTCGTCGGCGTCGATCTCGCGGATCGCGTTCATCCGGGTGAGGACCATGACGATGCCGCCACGCTGGGCGACCGTCGCGGCGGCGAGGTTCGATCCTCCGCCACGGGGAATGACCGGTATGCCGTGCTGCGTGGCCATCGTGAGGATGCTCGAGACCTGCGCCGTCGTCGACGGCAGCACGACCGCGTCGGGGCGGGCGCGGAACAAGGGCGTCGCGTCGCGGGCGTAGGGCTCGACGTCACCGTCGCTGAGGTAGACGTGTTCGCTCCCTACGATGTCGCGAAGTCGGTCGATGACCGCTGGTGGCAGTCCATGGGAAGTCAGCGGCACTTCGGGGGCGGAAGTCATGGGGTGCATTTTCGGGTACGGCGCCCCGTCCTGGGAAGCCCTTGCCCCTCACGGCGATTCACGACATCGGGTCGAGGTCGGGCTCGGCAGCGGCGGCACGGCGCAGCAGCGGCATGACGCTCAGGCCCTGGACGGCAATGGAGAACAGGACGACGGCATACGTCGCCGTGACGAGGTGGGTCCGGTACGGGCTGGCCGGCAGTCCGAGCGCGAGGCTGATCGCGATGCCTCCGCGCAGCCCGCCCCAGGTGAGCAGCCGCACCGTCCACGGGCCGTACCCGTCTCTGCGGCGGACGAACTGCATCGGAACGGCGACGCTGACGAAGCGCGCGACGAGGGCCACCGCGACGATGAGCAGGCTGGCGAGGACCTGGGGGCCGAACGTCTCGGTGAGCAACACGTCGAAGCCGATGAACGAGAAGAGCAAGATGGTGAGGACCTGGTCGAGGGTCTCCCAGAAGCCGTCGAGCTGTTCGCGGGTCACTTCGTCAAAGGCCTGGTCCTTGCCGGCCGAGACGATGAGGCCGGCCATGACCATGGCCAGCGGTCCGCTGACGCCGAGCTCGGCGGCGGCGAGGTACCCGCCGGCGACGAGGGCCAGGGTGATGACGATCTCGACGATGTGCCCGTCGATGGAGCGGCACATCCGGTAGCCCACCCAGCCCAGCGCCGCCCCGAAGACGATCCCGCCGAGGGCTTCGCGGACGAAGACCAGCAGGGCACCGGTAAGGGTGGGGTCGGCGTGGCCCGCTCCACCGGCTCCGGCCAGCCCGGCGAGCACGACGAAGACGACGACACCGACGCCGTCGTTGAACAGGCTCTCGCCGGCAAAGAGGGTGCGCAGCTTCTCGGGGACGCGCGTGCGGCGCATGAGGTCGAGGACGGCGACGGGGTCGGTCGGGCTGATCAGCGCGCCGAACACCAACGCCCACTGCAGAGGTAGTTCGAGCCCGACGACGGCGAAGGCCGCCCACGCCCCGAACCCGACGATCACAGTGCTCAGCACCGTGCCGACCGTGGCCAAGGTGAGGATGCCGGCCCGCTGGCGCAGCAGTTGACGCGCGTCCAGGCCGAGGGCTCCGGCGAAGAGCAGCACCGAGAGGATGCCGTTGAGGACGAACGTCGTGAAGTCGAGGGTCTGCAGCATCTCCTGCGCCCGGGCCTTCAGCCCCACCGAGACGCCGAGTCCCTCCAGGCCCAGGACGAGCAACGAGGAGAGGGCGCCGGCCAGCGTCACGCCGACCGTCGTGGGGATGCGCACGAAGCGCTCGTTGAACCAGGCGAGGACGGCAGTGAGGCACAGCAGGACGACGAAGGCCGACACCACGGCCACATCGTCGCATTGACGGGCGGCCGGGTCTCGATCGCCCGGTGCGTCGCTCAGCGTCATCGAGCCAGTGACCCCGACGGGCCTACGGGCCCATCGACCGGGCTACTGGCCGACCGACGTGGCTACTGGCCGACCGACGTGAAGACGAGCGTGCGCCCGTCCGTGGCCAGCCCAGCGGTGGTCCGCCACCCCGCCGGGGACAGCGCCGCGTCCAGGGCGTCCGACCCGACGAGACCGCCTAAGGGCAGGACCGTAGCCAGGTCCGGTCGCACGTCGACGGTTCGGCTGCTCAGGTCCCCGCCCCGGGAGCGCAAGTCCGCGGCCGTGCTCGGGGCGAGTACGACGACGGCGTCGATCCAGTAGGTGCTCGGGCCGGGGACCCGCTCGTCGCCGACGGTGCCGCTCACCCAGGTCACCCCGCGCGGGGTGCCGAGGACGGCATACCGCTTGGTGAGGGGATCGCTGTCCGTGCGCAGCCCGCCGGAGGGCGCGTTCTTGTGGATGGTCGCGGTCGGTGCGGGCGCCGGGCTGGCGCCCGAGCAGGCGGCCAGACCAACGGCTGCGACGACGGCCGCGACGGGCGCGGCATACCGGGCGGTCCTAGTGCGGCGCCGGCTGGGACGGCTCCCTCCAGCCGAGGTATGCCGGTCGGCAGCGAACCACGTGCGGATCTGTGCCACGGCCCAACTCCCCTGTCCCGTCGAGGATCCATCGTGTCACGCGACCCGGGCGAGCGGACCGACGGCGGGCCGGCGCGGCGACCCACCGGCGCGGAGCGTCAGGCGGAGGCGACGGGCGGGCAGGCGGAGGCGACGGGCGGGCAGGCGGCCTCGACGAGCACTCGCGCCGCGGCCTTGACGGCCTCCGGCGTCGCCGGATCGGCGTCGAGCACGCCAGCGGCCAGTCCCCCGTCGAGCAGGATGGTGAGCTGGCGGGCCAGCTGGTCGGGCTCGGCGGCACCGGCGCGCCGGGCGAGGTCGCCTACCCAGGCCCGCACGAGGGCCTTGTGTTCGACGGAGCGCCCGTGGACGTCGCTGCCGGGTTTGGACTCGGCAGCGGTGTTGATGAACGCGCACCCGTGGTAGCCGTCGCGCCGGCACACCGAGCCCAAGGCGTCGAACAGACCGACGAGCTGCTGCGCCGGGGACTCGCCGGCGGCCCGGGCGGCGGCCCGCAGCGTGCCGAACCAGGTCTGGTCGACGACGTCGAGGTAGGCCAGGACGAGGTCGTCCTTGCGTGGGAAGTACTTGTACAGGGTCGTCTTCGCCACGCCCGACTCGGCGACGATGGTGTCGACGCCGGCCCCCCGGGGCCCGTGGGCGTAGAACAATCGGAAGGCCGTCTGCAGGATCCGATCGCGCGCTCCTCGTCGGCTGCCGGGCTGGGTCATCGGCGGTCTCCTTCCTGTTCGTCTCATGATACAGACCGGTAGGTTTCCTCCAGCGCGATGACCGCATGGCGCGTTCGGCCCCCTGCCGCTGGCCCTTCATGCTTTCTTCACTACCTTTCTCCACTTACCTGCCGTTCGTCCCTTCGCGGTTTCTCCACTTGCGAGGTGGACAGACCTGTACGTACTCTGATGCTGTCCAGCACCGGAGTCCGATCCGGACCGCCCGGCGCCACCCTCATCGAGGAGAACACACATGCAGATCGCCGTTCTCGGAACCGGCATGGTCGGACAGGCCCTCGCCGGCCGACTGGCCGACCTCGGTCACGACGTCACTGTCGGCACCCGCGACGTCGCGGCCACCCTGGCCAAGACCGACCCCGACCAGATGGGCAATCCGTCGTTCGCGTCATGGGCCCATGACCACCCCACCGTCAAGGTCGCCGCCTTTGCCGAGGTCGGGGCCGGCGCGGACGTGTTCGTCAACGCCACGAGCGGCAACGTCTCGATCGCCACCTTGCAGGCCGTCGGCTCCGACGCCCTCGCCGGCAAGATCCTGATCGACGTGGCCAACCCGCTCGACTTCTCGGCCGGGTTCCCGCCCACCCTGTTCGTCAAGGACGACGACTCGCTCGGCGAGCGGATCCAGGCGACCTTCCCCGACCTCTTGGTCGTGAAAGCGCTCAACACGATGACCGCCGCGCTCATGGTTGACCCCGGCTCGCTCGCCGAGGGCGCCCACTCGGTGTTCGTCTCGGGCAACGACGCCGACGCCAAGGCCACGGTGGTCGCCCTGCTGCAATCCTTCGGGCACACCGACGTCGTCGACCTCGGCGACATCACCACCGCCCGGGGCACCGAGATGGTCCTGCCCCTGTGGCTGCGCCTGATGAACGCCCTGGGGACCCCGCTGTTCGGCCTCAAGGTCGTTCGCTGAGCCGACCAGGCCACCCCGGTATGCCGCCTGGGCGCGGCTACCGGGTGCACGCGACATACCCGGGGTGCACGCGGCATACCCGGGTAAGCGCGGCACACCCACCTCGCACCTAGCCGACCAGGGGTGGGCTGTCAGTCCTCGGCCCTAGCGTGGCGGGCATGGGTACTGAACCGGACGTCATGGAGTTCGCCACGACCGAGGACTTGTGGCGCTGGCTGGCCGACCATCACGAAACGCATCCAGGCGGGTGGGTCCGCCTGCAGCGCTCCAAGAGCAACCACCCGTCGGTGAGTTTCCACGACCTGCTCGAGGCCGGCATCGCCTTCGGGTGGAGCGAGAGCACCCGGCGCGCGAACGACCGCACCACCTACCTGCAACGGTTCGCCCCGCGTCGCACCCGCGGGACGACCTCGGCCCGCAACCGGTCCATCGCGGCCCGCCTAACGGCCGAGGGCCGGATGACGCCTGCCGGCCGTCGAGCTCTCGGCGCGGCGGAGTCGGAGGGACCGAGCGCACTCGCCTGATTCCACGCCTCGGCGGGCTCGGGTCCGCCGATGGTCAGAGTTTGCCGCGGCGGCGTCGCACCGCCGAGTTCGGAGACGTCGCGCCCTTGGGCGATGCACTTCTCGATCATCCGGTTCCCGGCGACCTGTCGTCCGACCATGGCCAGGCACTAGGGCTGGGTACTCTGGTGTGATCGACACATGAGCGTGAGTGAGCTCCCGATTGGCAGCGGGCTCGTCGATGTCGGTGGCGGCCAGCTCGTCTACTGGGAGGAGTGGGGAAACCCGGAGGGTGTGCCAGCCCTGTACGTGCACGGAGGGCCGGGTGGGGCGCTCGGCACCAGCAGCTACCGCCACCGATTCGATCTGACCCGCACCCGTGTCGTCGGGTTCGAGCAACGTGGATGCGGCCGGTCCACCCCCCACGCCGGCGACCCCGAGACGTCGTTGCGCGACAACAACACGGCCCATCTGATCGGCGACATGGAGGCTGTTCGCGACCACCGTGGTATCGACCGGTGGATCCTCACCGGCGTCTCGTGGGGCTCGACCTTGGCTCTTGCCTACGCTGTCGAGCACCCGGAGCGCGTCCTGGGCATGGTGCTCTTCGCTGTCACGACGACCAGTCGCGCCGAGGTGGATTGGATCACCGAGGGCGTCGGCACGATGTTCCCCGAAGCCTGGGACCGCTTCGCCACCCACGCCGAGCAGGCCGGCATCGGCTATACCCGCGGACGCGGACGCATCGTCGAGGCCTACGCGCAGTTGCTGGAGTCGCCCGACCGGGCCGTGCGCGACGCCGCATCGTGGGAATGGGCTCTCTGGGAGGACACCCACGTCTCCATCGGCACCGGTGGCTTCGCCCGTGACCCCCGCTGGCACGACGAGGCGTTCCGCGTCGCCTTCTTCCGTCTGACCGCGCGCTACTGGTCCCACGACGGGTTCTGCCAGCCGCCGATCCTCGACCGTCTCGACCGCCTCGCGGGGATCCCGGCGACGCTCATTCACGGTCGACGAGACATCTCGAGCCCAGCGATCACGCCGTGGCGGCTGCACCGCGACTGGCCGGCATCCGAGTTGCTCATCGACGAAGGCGACGGCCACGGCGGGCCATCGATGATCGAGCACTGGCGGGCCGCCAACGATGCCCTCGTCGACCACCACTCGAGCAAGACCCGGCCACCGTGACCTGCCTGGACGAGCGCCGACACTGCATCACAGGGACACTCTCACGCTCCAACCCGCCCGACGGCCCACGCCGACCCGTGGGCCAGGGTCGAGCCCCCAGCCGTCACGACGGCACGAACACTGACCATCTGTCGCCTGACGGGAGCAAGAGCGTGGACAGCACTGCGAAGTCGCGCCGCGTATCCGGTATGTCGAAGCACTCCCACTCATAACGCGCAACAATAAAGGGCACGCCCCGCACACATGCTCGTTCTCTAGGCGCCAGCTCTTGCGTAACGCCGGGCCCGAAGCGCACTTGGACCAGTACATCCTGGTCGGCCAGCACTGCCTGACACAGTGGCGCGGCGGGCTCTGCGTATACCACGATGCCCTCGAACTCCCATTTTCCGACCGGGACCTGGTCGGAGGGAGCAGAGATCTTCCGCGCGCTGGTCAACCTCACACCGACATCTTCTAACAATGTTCCTACAACGGGTTCGGGGAATTCCTCGGACACAACCATCCACTCAGGTACGGCGGCGCTCACCAGGGGCTGTTGTAGACCCAACACGACACATACCTGGAGAATTTGCCGCCTCAACGAAAACGAGATCCGGGCCATGTTCGATACGAGTCCATTCTGGCGACCCTGCATCTTCTGGGTGCCATCATCTGTGGACTAGGTGGACTTGGGTTGTATCTTCTGCACACACTCCTCGCGTGGCCGCCGCTGGTTTGGTTGGCAGGCACGCTAGTGATTCTCAGCGGTCCCTTCTCTGGCATCTGCCTCTTCCATTCGGCCGCCCGTGTCAAGCGCGTCGCGCCGGGGGAAAATGCTGCTGCGATTGCCTTCCCACTCGCACTCCTCATTGTAGGAACAGTCGGCTGTACGATCGGAGCGATCGTCAATGTCGGCGCCGCTCCTTGGTAACCTTCGCAGTGGCTTTCGTCGATACGGTCCCGCCATGGAGCTCTCGCGGATCAACCAGGGCAGGCGCTCCCTCGACGTCACACAGGCCACTCTTCTGATTCGGGAAGGTCCGGAGGACGTTGCCCATGGCGATCGCTAGAGCTTCCGTCGTCGTGAGGCGGGCCAGTTTGGTTGTCCTTGCGGCAGCTGCGGTGTTCACCGTCGTGGGTTTCCCACGCCTATTGACGTCCATCGAAGATCGGAACAACGTGGTCGTGCTCCTCGCCGACGACGACGTGCGGGTCGTGGATGCCGGGGGGTCCCTCGTCATTCGTTATCCGGATGGACTACTGGCCCAAGCTCACGCTGCCCCGGGGACGGAGCTTCACAGCGGTAAGGTCTGCACTCGGCCGGGCGGCGTCGAGGGGACCGTTCTGCTCACGACGTGTGCCAGAAGCTTAGGCGGCATCGCGACGGAGACGGTCTATCTGTCCTTCGGCCTGGGGGCTGCGTACATCGTGAACCAATTGGCACGAGCACGCCTTGGGCTTTCGGGATGGTGGGGCAAGCCGCGAAAGCGGACCCAGGTGTAGCTCCCGTCGGCGGCTCCCGCCCGTTGCCACAGGCGGGAAGCAGCATCGTCGCCCCATCGCGCCTCTACGCTGCAAGCGTGGACGTCGGGGAGTTGGACCGACTGGTCGAGGCCAGCGACTGGCAGGGGCTGCGCGACCTGCTCACCGCGATGCCGCCAACGGAGGCGACGGCGGCCGGCACGTGGTACCGGCGCACCGGCCGATCCCACGCCCGACGCGTCGCCGATCGGGACTGGCGGGAGGAGTCCCGGGCCGTCCAGTTGTTCCTCGCGTTGACCTTGTCGGCAGACCCGAACGAAGCTTCGCGCAACTGCCGCTGGGGCCAACGCTTCCTGTCGAACGACAACGAGCGGGCCGCCACTACGTGCGCCGAACGTCTCGTCGGGCGTGGCCCCGACTGGGCGGCCGCCTTCGTCCAGTCGGCGACGACGACCACGTTGCGCGGCGCGGGCCGACGGGGCCTCGGCGAGCTCGTCAGCGTGACGAGCGCCGCAGTCGCCGGCCACGAGCTGGACACCCCACTCACGGAGACCTACGTCCTCGGGTGGACGTCGCTGCTGCGCTCGGCGCATCTCTACGCGCGGAGCACGCGGGCGAGGAACTGGACCCCCCTGGCCCTGCTGACCGTCACGTCGGGCGCGGTGGGGCCGGCGTACGCGCTCGACGAGAGCCTCACGCTCGGCGACTGTCTGGCCGGCACGCGCTCGGCCACGGCGCTGCTCGATGCGGCCCTCGCGACGCCCGACGCGCTGCAGGAGTGGGCTGCCTTCACGGAGCAGGGGTGGCGGGTCGAACCGGCCGTCCGCGAGGCCGTCGGCTCCGGCGTCCTCGATCGAGAACCGTTGCTGCGCGGGGCGTTGCGGGCATTGAGCCGCGCGGACCGAGTGACCAACCAGAAGGTCATTGCCGAGGTGCTCAAGGGTCTGGATCCGACGCCGGAGGAGATCAGGGAGAACGTCGCGCTCGTGTTGCACGTCCTGCCCACCGCACATGGGAGCGTGACGAAGACGTTGCTCGGGATGGCCCTCGATGCGGGGCTGGCCGACGAGGACCTCGTCGAGTTCGGGACGGTGATCCTCGCCCGCCCGGAGAAGGCCCAGAAGACCACCCTCGTGGCCAAGCTCGCGACGACGAATGGCGGTGCGCGAGAGCCCTTGCTCACCATGGCCGCCGCCAGTGACGACGCCGCGCTCGCAGCCAAGGCCCGCGCCCTGCTCGGGCAGCCGGAGTGCACGGAATCGACCCCCGCCCCCACGGCAGGGATCACCGCGCTGCCGGCGTGGTCCCATACCGTCGAGCCGTTCCGCTCCGGGCCGTTCCAGCCGTATGCCGCGAGCGACGTCGGGCTCGACCAGGCCGGATCCGACGTGGCGACGTGGTCGCGGATCACCACGGAGGCGGCATACCTCGATCTCGTCGTGCGGTTCGCGCACCGCGATCTCGACCGGCTCCGCTCGCTCGTCGCGGCGGCAGCCGGCCCGGGCGAGTACGGGCTCGTCCGCACCCCGTACCTGCTCCACCAGTGGGCCACGACCGGGGTGGGTCGCCGCTCCTACGTGCATACCACAACGAGTTACCGTCACGACCGGCCCGGGGGCGACCCCATCGTCGAGCGGCATACCTACGAGTTCCGGCCGCCGCCAACCCTGCTCTTCACCGACCGGCTCGTCGAAGAGACCCTGGCCCGGTTGGGACCCCTCGACGAGCTGCTCAGCACGCCGTCACGGGCCGACGGCACGCTCGAGGTCGCGGTTCTCGCCGACCGGGTCCGTCGGGCCCGCGACGTGGGCTACGGCCCGTACGACCTCGTCCAGGCGCTGCTGAGGCTGGGTCCGACCAGCCCGGACGACGTGCGGCGGTTCACCGGGACGACGCTGGCGCCGATCGGCGAGACGGCGCCCGGACGGTCGTGGTTCGCTCGCCGGCGAGCAGTGGCAGGCGAGCGCGACGGAGTCGAGGTCATTCGCTCGTGGATCGCCGCGGGCGGGTGGTCACCTCGTCAGGTCGACTTCCCGACGCTGGAGCCCGGGACGTCCGGGCTGACGCTGCCGCTGCCGCACTGGCTCGCGGAGCTGGACGGCGTCGACGGGTTGTGCCAACCGACCGAAGCCGGTGACACCAGCTGGCGCAGGTGGGGCGCGGACGAGCCGGGGCCGTCGTTGGGCGTCTGCCCATGGGACGTGGAGAACCTCGCCACGATGATGGCGGGCGGGGCCGACCCGAATTCGGTCCTGCACGCCCAGAAGCTGCCCATCGTGGTGTGGTCGGCCGGACCGATCGGCCCCGGCGTCCACCATCACGTGGCCCGGCTATTGACCCATCCCCGATTGGACAGCCGACTGCTGGCGGCCGAGCACGCCGCCACGCTCGCGGAGCAGGGGCGCCTGGACCCCGAGTTGCTCCGGGAGCGCAGCCTGGCCCTGTTCGCCCACGGTGAGCTGGCGCTGGCTAGAGCGGCCCACGGGTGGGCCGAGCTCGCCGCGTTGTCGTCGTGGTCGGTCGTGTGGCCGGCCTGGCTGGCGGTGCTCGACGCGGCGTGTGCCGCGGACAAGAAGCCGGCCGGCCTCGCGGACCTGCTGCGGTCCACCCGCGACTACGCGGCCCTGGTGGTGAGCGTGGCCCAGGATGGTTGGGTGCCCGAATCCGTCCGGAGCCTCGCCGCCGAACCAGGGGCCGCGAAGGCGGTCGTGGAGGCGCAAGCGCTGCTCGAGGCCGTCGACTCCCTCGCTCGGAGCTCACTCGGCGGCGACGGGGACGCCGGCGCCCTCGGCGACCACGGCGGCCTCGGTGCGGATGCCGGCCACGGCGCGGATGCCGGCCCGGGCGCCCGGCAGGGCGGCATACCGCGATGACGAACGACATCGGCGCCTCGACCCTGACGAACTCGGCCGGATCCGACCTGCTGCTCGAGTTGGAGACCGGGCTCGGCCTGACCCCGACCGGCCTCGTCGACCATCCGCGCTTCTTCTCCGGGATCGTCGCCCGCCCCGATGTCGTCGCTGCCGGCATCCTCGCCGTGGCCGACGTCGCCACGACGACCTACCTCGACTTGTCCGCACTGGCCGCGTTGAGAGACCCCGTGGTCACGGCGAGCGGCGATCGGCTGAGATTCGAGTCCTTCAGCGGGTGCAACGGCGTGCACGCCCGCTACGACCTGCTCGCCGACGGGATCGCCTCTGGCGACATCGGATTCGGCACGACCAATGTCGACGTCAACATGCCGCTGCGTGGGGCGCTGGCCGCGTTGCCTCGGCACGAACTCATGCACCTCGCGGTCGGCGCCGACTCGCTGCGCGTATCCACTCCGGCGCAGACGCTCGAGGAACGCAAGGTCGAGTTGCCCGAACGATGGATCCGTGGGTTCGCCGAAGTCCCGACGATCCTCGCGGCCATGACCCCGGTCGCCGCAGCCAGCGGGAGCCAGGCCATGGCCTTCCTCGCCGGGCTCCCCCGCGGGACGCCGGGGCCGACGGTCGGGGTCGCGTCGGGACCACGGGGACCGCGGATCACCACTCCCGCAGCGCCCGGTAGCGCGACGCTGGCCGGAACGGCCCGGCTGACCAGCCTGCGCCGGGTGATGAGGCACATCCGGCGGCTGACCGTGTGGTCGCACGATTCCGGTGTCAGCGCGTGGGTCGCCGACCTCGAGGGAGGGCGGATCACCCTGGTCGTCAGTCCGCAGCCCTACCGTGGTTTCTCCGGTGAAGGCCAGTTGCTCACCGCTCTCTCCCACGCCCCGAGCTCAGGTCCGGCGTTGCGGCTGCTCGAACATCTCGCCTGGGAGCCGGTCATCGACGCCGACGCGCTGGCCGGCGAGACGGGCATGAGCAGGGCGCAGATCGGGTCCGCGCTGGCGGTGCTCGCGGCCTCGGGGAAGGTCGGCTACGACCTGGGCGACGCGGCATACTTCCACCGCGAAATCCCCTATGACGCGGACGCCGTCGAGCGCGATCACCCCCGGTTGACCGCGGCGCGCGCGCTGGTCGAATCGGGGGCCGTCGAACGATCCGGCGACACGTTCCAGGTCGGCGACCAGGGCCATCGACACTGGGTCACCCTCGGCGACCACGGCGCCACGTGCACGTGCCGGTGGTATGTGCGATACGGGGGCGGGAGGGGTCCCTGCTCGCACATCCTCGCGGCGCTCATCACCACCCGGCGCTGACAGTCGGTGCCCAAGGGCGCTGTCGGAGGCGCGGCATACCGTGCTGGGGAAGTCGGCTGTGGCGGAAGGGTGCTCATGGAGTTCACGATCGTGCCGCGAGGACCGTTCTCGCTCAAGGAGCTGGCCGAGTTCGGTTTCGGGTCGCGGCACTCGAGGACGTTCGACGGCGTCATGCGGATGGCGTTCTGCGTGGACGGGGCGTTCACGCGAACCGTCGGCGTCGAGGTGCGCCAAGACGGGACGGGCGTGCACGTCCGGGTGCGGGGATCCGAAGAACGGGCCGCCTCGGCGCATGTCGTCCAACGGCAGGTCGCGCGCATCCTCTCTCTGGACCACGACGCCAGCGGATTCGTCGAGATCGGACAGCGGGACGCGGTCATCGGCCGCCTCCAGGCCGTCGCTCCCGGGCTGCGTCCGCCGCAGTTCGTATCCCCCTACGAGGCGGCGGCCTGGGGGGTCATCTCGGCCCGGTGGTCGAGCCGGCAGGGGCAGGGCTGGTGGCGTCGATTCTCCGAGACGCACGGCACGGCACGGCATACCAGCTGGCGGGTGAGACGGTGAGCGCCTTCCCCACTCCGGCAGCGGTATTGGCGTGCGAGGAGATCCCCGGTATGCCGGCCGTGAAGGCCGAACGGCTCCGCGCCGTTGCCCGGGTGGCTGCCGACGGAGGGCTCGAGGCCGACGACATCCGCGCCCAGGAACCGGGCGCCGCGATGGCGGCACTGCGACGCATCCCGGGCATCGGCCCGTTCTTCAGCGCGCTCATCGTGGTTCGAGCGAGTGGTCACGCGGACGCGCCGGTCGAGGAGCCGCGCGCGATG
This sequence comes from Dermatophilaceae bacterium, assembly GCA_037045045.1. Taxonomy (GTDB): domain Bacteria; phylum Actinomycetota; class Actinomycetes; order Actinomycetales; family Dermatophilaceae; genus Phosphoribacter. The sequence goes on along the minus strand of JBAOHL010000004.1, from coordinate 449,940 downwards.
GAGATGGCCGGGAGGCTCTACGGGCTCGGCGCTCCGCCCACGCCGGAGCAGTGGGCACGCCTCAACAACGCCTGGCGTCCCTTTCGCACGTGGGCCACCGTGCTCATTCGTGCGGCCGGCGTGCGACTAGCGACCACCGCCGGGCAGTGAGTTCCACGGCGCCCCAGGGAGCTCGGCAAACCAGGGGTCCCCGCCCGACGTTGTCATCCGTGTTGCGCCGACGAGTTGGGCGGAGGGTTACATGGCCACGATTCAAGCAACGGTCTCATCCGCCAAGGCGTGCGCGCGCACCTGATCGAGGACGACCACCAATCGGTCTACATCGTTGTCGCTGAACAGGGAATCCGGACCGGTGGGAGCGTGATCGGTGAAGGGCGCTTCGTATAGCCGACGTGCTTCCATGACGCCGTTGGCGGTGAGGTGCTCGACGATGAGCTGGATGAAGCGGATCTCAGCGGCGCTGAACCGGGAGTCCGTGAGGAACTCGGAGAAGGCTTCCGTAGCGGCCTCGCGGTCGAGTCCGACGAGCGAGCGGATGAACAGGCCCAAGCCCTGCGACTCCTCGGTCGCGCGGGCGATGTCCTGCGGACCGCCGGCCCCGGAGGCCACGAGCATGGCTTCGAGCGCGGACAGGTCCGTGTCGGTCAGCTGCCTGTTCCGACGGAGCTTCTGGAGGGCGACGTGGTCCTCGTGATCCTTGAGGTACGCGCGGGCCTTGGCCTTGAACCGCTCCCAGTTCGTCCCGACCGCAACGCCCGGGAGATCGACGATCGAGCCGTCGCCGATCTCGTCCTCGAAATTGGTGTAAACGAGGGCTCGTTTGACCTTCTCCATGAACCGGACGAGGCCACGGATGCGCCTTCGTGCCAGCTCAACCAGGGGGAGGGTGACGTCGACCCACCACTCGTCCTCGGTGACCTCGGCCAGCAGCAGCTGCTGCTCCGCGATCGCCGGAATGGACGTCTGGTCGAGGAGCGACGAGGTGATCTGCTGAACCTGCTGCCGCAGCCGGTTGGCCGTGAGTGCGTCCCCCTCCAACCGGGCCAACTGGATCTTGAGCATCAAGAGGTCGAACCGCTTGGCGTCCTCATCGTCATCACGCACCGCCGATGGGAGGCGAGCCAAGTGTGTCGCGACCTCGCCGGCATCGTGCACGGTCAGCGATGTCCAGGGCTCCCAGTCGGCGTACCTCTGCACCCACTCACGCTCGGGACGCACGACGAAGTTGTCGAGGTTCATGCCAGCCACGACCTTGTTGAGGTGTTTGGCCGTGTCGTCGCGCAAGACGGCGACGTCTCCTTCGGCGTCGGCGTGGTCCAGTGCCGCGATCAACCCCAGGCGAGCCTCGAAGAGCCGCTCGGCGAGCGACTTCTGCATCGATCCCTCCGAGCCTGCGCCCGGCTGGTTGAAGTATTCGAGGTTCATGCAGAAGTCGAAGACGTAGAAGTTCGCCTTGTCCTCACCTGGCCCGTACAGGTCAGCGCACAACCGAGTTCCGCGCCCGATCATCTGCCAGAACTTCGACACCGACCGCACCAGCTTGAAGAAGACGAGGTTGACGACCTCGTGCACGTCGATCCCGGTGTCGAGCATGTCGACGCTGATGGCGATGTGTGGCGCCTTCTCCTTCACCGAAAAGTCGTCGATGAGGCTCTGCGGCTGCTCCGTCTGGTATGTGATCACCCGCGCGAAGTGACCCGCGTGTTCGGGGTACGCGACGTCGAAGCGTTGCCGGATGAACTCGGCGTGAGCGTGGTTCTTGGCGAAGATGATGGTCTTGCCGAGCCGATCGCCCCCGGCGACCTTGTGGCCGGATTCCATGAGGTGCCGCAGCACCTTGTCGACCGTGTCAGCGTTGAAGAGCCACTTGTTGAGCTCCTCGGGGTTGACGTCGGTCGGGACGTGGTCGTCCTCGCCCCAGTCGAGCGAGTCCCACTCGTCCTTCTCGGCCTCGGAAAGTTGGTCGTAATGAATGCCTGTCCGCAGGAACTTCAGCGGCACGGACACGGGTACCGGCGGCACCAAATACCCCTCGACCACGGCCTCGTCGAGGCTGTAAGCGTCGGTTGGCACCCCGGCCTCCAAGTTGAACAGCAGGTACGTGTTGCGGTCGATCTCGTCCTTGGGGGTGGCCGTCAGGCCGACGAGCATCGCATCGAACCAGTCGAAGATCGTCTTGTACTTGGCGTACACCGACCGGTGGGCCTCGTCGATGACGATGAGGTCGAAGTAGCCCGGCCCGAACCGCCGACCGCCGACGCCGCCCGTGGCATTGATCAGGCCCATCATGGTCTGGTGGGTTGAGACGAAGACCCGCCCGTCCGGTACTTTCTCGTCGACGAGGTTGATCGTGGTCGTCGACGATAGGTGCGTCTTGAATGCCGCGACCGCTTGGTTGACCAGGGCCACGCGATCCGCGAGGAACAGCACGCGCTTGACCCAGCCGCGCTTCATGAGCTGGTCGACCAATGCGATGACCGTGCGCGTCTTGCCAGAGCCCGTCGCCATGACGAGCAAGGCTTCACGGCGCTTCGCCTCGAACGATTCTCCGACAGCCCGAATCGCCCGGGTCTGGTAGTGCCGCTCCACGATCGCCTTGTCGACCACGACATCCTTGAGCGACAGGCGCGTGTGTCGCCGGCGCACCATCAGCTCGAGTTCATCCTTGGTCAGGAATCCTGAGATCCTGCGGGGCGGGTAGCCGGCGGCGTCGTCCCAGATCCAGTGCTGGTAGCCATTCGACCAGAGGATCACCGGACGCCGTCCCGTCATGGTTTCAAGACAGTCGGCATAGAGCTTGGCCTGCTGTTGCCCCACGGCAGGGTCCTTGCGAGACCGCTTGGCCTCGATCAACGCCAGCGGCAGCCCGTCGTCGCCCCACAACACGTAGTCGACGAAACCCTGACCGCGGACGTTCGGCATCCCCGTGACGGGGTATTCGCGGTCACGCGGATCCGTCAACGACCAGCCGGCCTCCAGGAGATCGGCATCGATGAACAATTCGCGCGTCGACGCCTCGTCCCAGTCGAACTGGGTCGCCCGATGGGCCTTGGCAGCCTGAGCAGCCGCCACCTCGGCCCGGGTCCTGTCCAGCTCTGCTTGAAGGGCGGCGCTACTTTCCTTCGCAACCGCGAGAGCGGCGTCCTTGGTCGCGAAGGTCGCCAACAGCTGGTCCACCTCGGCGGCCGACAGCGGCGGCTGGCTCCCCGGCTCGGCCGGGGCGGGGATCAGGGACGGATCGTATGCCGCCCCCGTGGGCACGTCGTCTGGCGTCGCCGAGTAGGTGTATGCCGCCCACTTGAGAACGTCGTGGAGCTGCCTCAGAACGTTGAGCGCGGTCTGCGGGGTGATCGCCCGACTCTCGTGTACCGCAACGTTGCCGAGCTTGCGAATCGCGTCAGCCTTAGCGGCGATCTCGGAGCCAACCGCGGCCCTAAAGCCGCTGTCTCCAAGGCGCGCCGCCAGATCGGACTTATAGGGGACGGCCAACCTCTCGAGATCGAAGATCCTGACGACGACCTGTTCGACCACGCGGCGCGCGTAGAAGACGCACGACCGCGGGTCCGTCCGCCCGTACGCCTCAGCCCTCCCCGCGTCCGCGCGCGTCTCTCCCCAGTCCAAGGGCACGAAGTCGAAGTTGCTGGGCACGGCCGTACTACTCCGCCTCGTCGAGTCGGAAGTGCTGAGCGAGGCGCTCGAGAGTGAACTCCTGGCGGAGCTTGCAGGCACTGTTCTGGTTGGCGAACATACCCTTCTCCCAGTAGGCGTCCGACTGTGGATACGCCGCGAACCACTTCACCGGGATAGCCCATTCAGCCTGCTCATCCGTCTCGACGGCTCCCTCGGTGCCATGCCGGTACCACCCGGCCAGCGGTTGGTCAGCCAACCGCTGTTGCTCACCGTCGAGCGTCACGGTCACCTGGTCGAATCGTTCGGCCGGGCCGAGCGTCTCGCCTACGGCGACATATCCCTCGGAGGGGATCGACACGTTGACTCGCGCACCCACCGGGACGCCGAAGGTGCGAAGGTTGGTGACGATTCGTTCGGAGCCAGGGTCGAGGTCGGTGGCGACAATCGTCAACTGCAGTGCGGCGTTGAGCTCGTCCGGCGCGGTGGTGCCGAAGACCTCCTCGAAGGCGGCCTCGAACTCGACGTCGCCGAGGTGGTCGTTGGCCAGGTCGATGATCGTCTCGCGGTCGAGGGTGCTCACCCACGAGCCATAGTCGAGGACCTGTGCGACGACGTCACGAGGAGTCTTGTCGCGCTTGAGTTCCAGGACGTGGAGAGTTCCCTCGCCGTCCATGGCGAGCAGGTCGATGAACTTGCCCTGCGGCGTCTTCACCTGCCGGCCGATGACGAGCAGGCGCTCGCCGAGGAGCGAGGGGTCCTTCTCGAGGTACTGCTCCAACGTCGCCTCGGACGGCAGCATCGCAGAGGCGAGCCGCTTCGGGGTGTCCCCGTCGATCCGCCACATTCCTATCTCCACCGGCATGGCTCACAGCCTCCCCGAAAATGCCCTCGCCTGCAGCGTCGCGCGCAGCTCCGAGAGCACCTTCCCCCGACCAACCAAGCGTGTTCGCTGTTCGACCAACTCTCCCGTTTGCTAAGCGAAGTCCTCCTGTCGAGGCCTCGTCAGTAGAGGCAACCGGAGTGAGCGCACGTTCGTCGTAGAGATCGTGTTGAGGCCGCTCGTGGTCTTTCCCGACCGCGCGAAGTGGTCTCGACCCACAGTGGAGTTGATCAGGGCTTCCAGCACGACCGGGAGGTAGGCGCTTTCGTTCGCTCGCACGCGAATCAAGTGATTCTGGTGCACCATGTCTGCATCGGCGCCAGTCCACCGCGCTGCACGGCCCACCTCACCGGGGTTACCGTGCCCCTCCACCAGTAGCAGGTCTTCGCGTCGCAGCCGTACTCGGTCGAGCTCCAGTTGCGTTACTCGCAAGGTTTTGATCTCGGTGCAATCGATCGAGCCCCTGCCAACATTGGCGACACGCAAGTAGGGCACTTCCTTGGGAAGCGCCGACCTCCTCGAGGTGATTTGAAGTCCGCCCTGAACCTCGGCAACATCGCCGAGATCTACGACGTCCTGACTTCCTTGGGGCACCAGCCTCTGAGACAAGGCGCCATAGGTTCGGCCCAGTGATTCCAGGGCAGCCTGATTCATCGCAGCAAGGGCGTCAGCGTGGTCGAGGATGGTGGCGATGCGGCGCTGCTCCTCAATCGGCGGCAACGGCAACTCCACTCGCGAGACAACAGCCTTGGAGACCTCCTTGAACGTCGCCCCGTTGCCCAGCGACTCCAGGAAGGAACGGTTCCATCGGAGCCAGTGATAGAGGTACTTAGCATCTAGGACACCCTCTCTCGGCACGAGGCTCTTGAAGCCTTGATTCGTCGCCATTGGAACCGAGTTGATAGCGACGTGTCCGATCGGCGCCCTCGAGCTGAACAGAACCGAACCAGCCGGGAGCATCGCGGCCGCGCAACTTCGCAGCCCTGCTTCAGTGATGTTGCGGGGCGTTACGTGGATCTCCGCTTCCTTTAGAGTGCTCAGATCCTTCGGCGTTACCCAAGGGATCTTCCCGTCCCAATACTTCGCCACGCCGGTCTTGGGAGTGGCGCCCGAGACCACCTGCGCCACGTCGCCCAGAGCGACACTTGTCCATCCGGGCTTCACGTGACCATGGCCTTCAGCCGGGCGAGCCCTTGCTGGATCTCGACCTCCAGGGCTTCGAGGTCGGAGATGATGTCGAGCGGGTGGCGGTGCTCGACTTCTTCGTGGACGACCTCCTTGTAACGGTTGAGCGACAGGTCATAGCCCTGTGCGACGATGTCGGCCTTCGGGACGACGAACGACTGTTCGGTAGCGGATGTCGGGGGCCTCGATGCCGTGGAGCAGCATGTTCATGCTGCCGATGCGGAGCATGGTGTTGTCGAAGTCGTAGCCGTGGAACATCGAGTGGTTGAAGTGCTTGCGCTGCGCGGCATCCGTCATCACGGAAGGGTGGGTCACGCGCAGGTGCTCGGAGGCGGCGACGAGGAAGCCCGCGGTGCCGCACGCGGGGTCGACGATCTCGTCGGTCGGCGTCGGTGCGGTCATCGCAACCATGAGCTGAATGATGTGACGCGGAGTGCGGAACTGTCCATTCTGACCGGCGGTGGCGATCTTGGCGAGCATGTACTCGTAGAGGTCGCCGTTGGTGTCGCGGTCGCTCATCGGCACGTCGTCGAGCATGTCGACGACCTTGGACAGCAACGCCGGGGTGGGGATCGTGAACCGGGCGTCCTTCATGTGGTCGGAGTACGTGGATCCCTCGCCGCCGAGCCGGCGCAGGAACGGGAAGACCTGCTCACCGACGACGTTGAACATGACCGCCGCATCGCCGTTCTTGAAGCGTGACCAGCGCAGGTGGTCCTGGCCAGCGAGGAAGGTCGGGTCCTCGACCGGTTCCTTGAGGCGGCGCGCGCGGTTCTCCTTGAGCGTCTGGAGTTCGTCGAGACGCCGGATGAACAGCAGGTAGGTGATCTGCTCGATAACCTCGATCGGATTGCTGATGCCGCCGGACCAAAAGGCGTCCCAGATTCGGTCGATCTTGCCCTTGAGGTCGCCGGTGATCACCCGTGGAAGGCTACTCATGCCGCTCACTCCCGTCGCCCGGACGCTCGGGTGCGCCTGTGAGATCGGGTATGCCGGTGAACTCGCGACAGCGCCGCCGCAGCCGTCCGACCCACCTGTCGGGCCGCGGCGAACGGGATGAACGCCCGTTCCACCACTGCAACAGATGCGACACCACCGCCGCGACGACCGCCGTGCGACGGCCCGGGCCGAGAGGGCCCTTGCGCATGGTCACGAGGGTCCATCCCGCTTGGAAGACGACGATCAACCACAGCGCCAGCGTCATCCGATCGACAGCCGGGTGGGTTGGGCTGTCGGTGTAGTCGACCAGCACGAGAACTGCCGCAAGGTTGGGCACCATGCCCAGCGCGAGCCCAAGGTACGTCGCCACGAACACGGGGTGACCGCAGGCTGCGCCGATCGCGAGGGCGACGAGGGCGGCATACGCGACGCACACCACCCCGATGACGGCCACGACGAGTGCGACAGCGAATTCCAGAGTGATGGGGATGGGAACTGGCAGGTTGACGGTGACCGCTACGAGTGCGCCGACGAAGCCCGTCAGGACGACGAAGATCGGCTCCCACCATCTCGCCTGCGGATGAAGCGCAGACCAGACAACCTCTGCTTGGCGAAGGCGATCCGCGGTGTATCGCCTGAGAGCCGCCTCGATGCGACGGCTCTGGCTATAGCCCTCGCTCAAGGTGTCGGCCAAGAGGAAGCTGGTGACAAGAACGGGCACGGTTGCAGCAGCCGCAGCCAGACGTCCCGACGCCTGCCACACCACCAGCTGGATGAGAGTCCCTTCCGCGATCCCAACGGCCACGAGCGCTAGAGTCACGGCCGTGCGGAGGGCATCCAGTCGGGCTAGGGCCTCTTCGACATCGCCTGGGTCGGCGTCGATGTCAGCGGCGGCTGTCGCATCTCGCACCCGCCCGTGAACGGTTGTGGCGAGGCCGATCAACAGGGCGGAGAGCCCAGTGAGGAACGCGACTCGGGTGGGGGTCGCCACGTCACGTAGCCAGAGCAACTCTTCTGGTGACGCCAGTATGAGGACACTGCGCGAGGCAAGAGTCGCCAGGCCCAGACCGCTGAGCAACGGTAGCCACGTGCGTCGACGGATCCGCTTGACGGTGGAAGCGAGGCGACCGATCTGGATGGGTGTGTTGGACGATTTGTCGTTCATGGCGCACTCCTTGCTCGGTGTGTTCGCTGGCGAGGAGTGGCCAGCCGAGAAGGGTGACAGAGGGCACCGACAACGCACGGCGTGAGCGAGGCCGTTCCCGATCACATCCCCCGCGAAGGCCACGCCTGTCAGCGACGCGCGCCACGCGGCGGTAGGACGAAGGCCTAGCTCTGGACCGTGCGGGGCGGCCGTTTGGGCTCCATCCCGCGCGCGTCTGGGGTGCAATGGCTCAGGTGGTGGGCCGCCCGGGTTCGTCGCGGAGGTCGACTAGTTCGGCCCCGGTGGCGGCGAAGTCCTTGGGGTTGAAGGTGTAGATGGGCAGGGCTCGGCTCACGGCGATCGCGGCGATCATCGCGTCGAAGGCGCGGGCTCTGGGCTTCTGGCCCGCTGCGCGCAGCGACGCGGCGATGGGGCCGAAGGCTCGCGCGGCCTCGGCGTCGAAGGGCAGCGGCTCGCCGAAGTCGGTCTCGGCCTGCTGCAGGTGTCGCTGGCGGGCGGCTCGCTCGGAGGCGGTGTCGGCGACGAGCGGTCCGACGGTCAGTTCCGCCAAGGTCACGGTCGTGATGACTGACTCGGTGGCCAGGTGCGACGGATCGACGTCCCCGAGGCGGATGACCGCGCTCGTGTCCAGGATCGCCCGATCGTGTGGCGCGGTGGTCACAGGGACTGGTCCAGGAGCGCGTCGATGTCGCCCTTCAGCGCGGTGGCATCCACCCGAGGAAGCCGTCGCCGGCGGGCCACCAGCTCGGTGGCAGACAGGCTTGGTCGCGGGAGGGGGCGTAGTTCCGCCACGGGCGTGCCGTCGCTGGTGATGGTCAGTGTCTCCCCACTTTGGACCCGGGCGAGCACCTCACCGCCGTGGTTGCGGATGTCGCGGACGGAGACCCTCTTGTGGTCGGGGGTAGCCGTCATACCGTCATCGTATCACCCGTGATACGTCACGGTTCGAGCCGTCGGCGGCACCGCGCCAGAGTCGCCCATGCGTTCGCTGGTGAGCTTGCGGAAGGCGAGTGCGGAGCCCGGAGGCTGTGTGATCCCGGCCGAATCAGCTCCGGCCGGGAGTCTCGGGAAACCGAGATCATCACCTGGCTCGATGACCACTCCCGCTACGCCCTGCACCTCTCCGCCCACCCCCGCGTCACCGGACAGACCGTCCTGACCACCTTCCGTGCTGCCGTCACTGAACACGGCTGCCCCGCAGCGACCTTGACCGACAACGGGATGGTGTACACCGTCCGGCACGCCTCCCACAAGATCCGCGGCGGACGCAACGCGTTCGAGGTCGAACTGGCCACCCTCGGGGTCCGACAGAAGAACGGCCGCGGTAACTACCCCCAAACCCAAGGCAAGGTCGAACGCTTCCAACAGACGATGAAGAACTGGCTGACTCGTCAACCCGACCAGCCCGCGACCATGACGCGCCTCCAAGCCCTGCTCGACCAGTTCGCCCGCGAGTACAACCACGACCGCCCCCACCGCGCCCTGGACCGACGCACCCCCGCCGCCGCCTACCACGCCCTGCCCAAAGCCACCCCCAGCAGCGAACCCCCACCCCGAACCCACGCCCGCGTCCGCACCGACAAGGTCAACAACGGCAAGATCGCCCTCCGGCACAGCGGGCAGCTCTACTCCATCGGCATCGGCCGCCACCACAACGGCACCACGGTCAAAGCCCTGGTCCACGACCTCGACATCACCATCAGCCACGCCACCACCGGCGAAGTCCTCCGCCACCTCACCCTCGACCCCACCCGCCGATACCAACCCCAAACAACGAAACAGGGCGAACCCTGAGGGTTCGCCCTGTCGCCGATGTCTTGAGACATCACAAGGGTGCGCAAGGGGGTGTCGAGTCTCAGGACATAGGCGACAGGTGTCTCAAGACATAGGCGACATCAGACTCGGGGGTGTCCAAGGCTCGTCTGGTGATCACTGCGGTCCTCGAACAACATCGTCCGGTGGCCGAGGTCGCCGCCAGCTACGGGGTCCACCGGGCTTGGGTATACAAGCTCCTGGCCCGTTACCGAGCCGAGGGCCAGGCAGCGTTCGAACCCCGCTCACGCCGACCGAAGACCTCCCCGACCGCGATCCCCGCGGCAGCCATCGAGGCTGTGCTGACCGAACGAGACCGCCTCCTGCACGCCGGGCACGACGCCGGCCCCGAGACCATCAGCGCCCACCTCGCCCGCGCTGGCACCACCGTGTCCCGTGCCAGCATCGCCCGGATCCTGACCCGCCACGACGCGGTCACACCGGAGCCAAAGAAGAAGCCCAAGAGCGCCTACCTGCGCTTCGCCGCCGACCAACCCAACGAGTGCTGGCAGTCCGACTTCACCCACTACCGGCTCACCACCGGCACCGACACCGAGATCATCACCTGGCTGGATGACCACTCCCGGATGGCCCTGCACGTCAGCGCCCACCGGCGGATCACCGGGCAGGTCGTTCTGGCCACCTTCCAGGCCACGGTCAGCGAGTTCGGCTGCCCCGCAGCCACCCTCACCGACAACGGCATGGTGTACACCGTCCGGCACGCCTCCCACAGCGTCCGCGGCGGACGCAACGCCTTCGAGACCGAACTCGCCCGCCTGGGCATCACCCAGAAGAACGGCCGACGGCAACCACCCCCAAACCCAAGGCAAGGTCGAACGCTTCCAACAGACCCTCAAGAAGTGGCTCCGCAACCAGCCCACCCAGCCAGCCACCCTCACCGAACTCCACCACCTCCTGGACCGCTTCACCCGCGAGTACAACACCGACCGGCCCCACCGCTCCCTCAACCGCCGCACCCCGCTGGCCGCCTACACCAGCCGACCCAAAGCCACCCCCGGACACCTGCACGAACCCCCGGACCGAACCCACGCACGCGTCCGCACCGACAAAATCAACAACGGCAAAATCACCCTGCGCCACGCCGGCACCCTCTACTCCATCGGCATCGGCCGGCACCTCAACGGCACACCCGTCCTGGCACTGATCCACGACCTCGACATCACCATCAGCCACGCCACCACCGGCGAAATCCTCCGCCACCTCACCCTCGACCCCACCCGCCGATACCAACCCCAAAACAACGAAACAGGGCGAACCCTGAGGGTTCGCCCTGTCGCCGATGTCTTGAGACATCACAAGGGTGCGCAAGGGGGGATTTGAACCCCCACGTCCTTGCGGACACTGGCACCTGAAGCCAGCGCGTCTGCCGTTCCGCCACTTGCGCGTGCGAAGACCTAGTGTGCCCGGCGGGCCACGTCTGGGCAAACCCGGATCGGGCCGTCCCGGCAGTTGTGGCGCGATGTGGCAGTTGCGTCGCGATATGGCAGTACCGACCTGCCAGACCGTGGCGGAAGTGCCAAGGCACGTCGGTCGCCGGCCGCCCGCTGCCCGGGGTCATGCCCGGGCGACGGTCAGCCAACCCGATACCCGGGCGGCGAGTCGTCACCACCCAGGGTGGCCGACCGCGCGCCGACGCACCAGCCAGGCCGCCACGGCCCGTGACCGGCGGGCCTTTCCTTCGGCGCAAGGCTGACGCACACTGTTGGTGTCACGACTCACAAACCAGGGGGGTTCCTCATGAAGGCGCATCTCGCCCGGCTGGGCGCTATCGGGATCGTCGGCGCTATCGCGACGCTGGGATTCGGGCCGGCAGCCAACGCTGCGGAGACATGCTCGGTGTGGAAGTCGGGCACCAACGCATGGAGTGCCCGATGCCCGAGTGTTCCTTGGCCCTACGACGTCTTCCAGTTGCGGCTGAGGTGCCAGCTCGACCGAACGACCCTGTACTACACGGCCACCGGCAACATCGTCACCCCTGGAGGCACCTCGACGGCGAAGTGCACGGGCGACTACCACGTCGCCTCCTACGCCCTGAGGTTCTACGACTGGTGGTGATCCGGACATAGCCCGCGGCCCCGACGCGCCCGGGTGACCGAGCGTCGGACGCCCACCCCTGCTCGCGACGGCGGATACCATGAGCGGACCGCCCCCGGGCCAGGAAGGAGGGGCCGGTGGGACTGTTCGACAGGGTCGAGAAGGGTCTAGAGAAGGCCGTCAACGGCGTCTTCGCCAAGGCCTTCCCGGCCGAGGTCCAGCCCGTCGAGATCGCCTCGGCGATCCGCCGTGTCATGGACGACCGCGCCGCCGTCCTCGGGCACGGCCGCACGATGGTCCCCAATATTTATACGATCATCCTGTCGCCGACCGACTTCGAACGCCTCGACGAGTACTCGGCCGCCCTGTCCGACGAGCTTGTCGCCGCCGCCCAGGAACACGCCGACTCGCAGCGCTACATCCCCGGCGGGCCCATCGAGGTGCTCTTCGCCGAGGGCCCGGACCTGGAAACCGGGGTCATCCACGTCCGTCCCTCGACGACGAAGCGGACCATGGCCCCGACCGGTATGCCGCCGAGCCCGAGTCAGGGCCCGGCTCCGGGCCAACCCGTGCCTCCCGGGGCCGCCCCCGGGACGGCCGGAGCGGCGGCATACGGAGGCCAGGGCGCCGATGCTGCCTCGCCCAGCGCATTCGGAGCCAGCGCCGGCGCCGGCCAAGCACACGCTGCCGTCCCTTCCGCAGGTGCCGGCACAGTAGGCGCCGGCACGGGGCCGCCCAGCTCGGAGCCCACCACGGCATACCATCCCCAGCCGGCCCGGCGGCGGCCCACCGTCAGCGCCGTCGCGCGTCCCTGGCTCGAGTTCGACGGCGAGCGCTACCCGCTGCTCGGGCCGCTCACCGTCATCGGCCGCGACGCCTCCGCCGACATCGTCCTGGACGACCAAGGGATCTCGCGGCGGCACAGCGAGATCCGGGTGACCAACGACGGGCCGCACCTCGTCGCGTCGATCCGCGACCTCGCCTCCACCAACGGCACGTTCGTCAACGGGGAACGCATCACCAGCACCCGGCTGCGCGACGGCGACCGGGTCACCGTCGGGCGCACCTCGGTGGTCTACCGCGCCGGGAAGAGGTGAGCCGGTGAGCGAGCTCACCCTCACGCTCTTTCGCCTGGGGTTGCTCGGCCTGCTCTGGCTGTTCGTCTTCGCCGTCGTCGGCGTGCTGCGCACCGACCTCTACGGCACCCGGGTGTCGCGCCGTCGACCGTCGCGCCGGAGCCCCGACCCGCGCGCCCGGACGGGTGGCCGCGCCGGCCCCGGTCAAGCCCCGCCGGGGCCGGCGCTCGGCACCTCCTCGCCCAGCCGAGCCGACCTCGCTCGTGGTCACCGAGGGCGGCCTGGCGGGCACGACCCTGCCGCTCGGGCCCGCCGGGGTGCTCGTCGGGCGCAACCCCGAATGCGCCCTGGTCCTCGACGACGACTTCGCCTCGGGGCGACACGTCCGCCTCTACCCGCGACCGGAGGGGTGGTACGTCGAAGACCTCGGCTCGACCAACGGCACCTTCCTCGACGGGCAACGGCTGACCGCCGCCCAACCGGTCGGGGTCGGCTCCGCGCTGCGGATCGGGCGCACGGTCCTGGAACTGCGGGGCTAGGGGATGACCCTCGGCCTGCGCTTCGCGGCGCGCTCTCATCTCGGGCTGGGCCCGAAGACCCGCAACGAGGACAGCGGGTATGCCGGCCCGAACCTGCTCGTGCTCGCCGACGGGATGGGCGGGCACGCCGCCGGCGACGTCGCCAGTTCGATGATCGTGGGGTCGCTGGCCCACCTCGACGACGAAGGCCTGTCCGCGGAGCAGGCGCTCGGGGCGCTCGCCGAGCAGCTGGCCGCCGCGAACGAGCAACTGCGTGAGGCGATGGCCGAGAACGCCGAGCTTGCCGGCATGGGCAGCACGACGATCGCCATGCTCCGCAGCGGGGTAAAGCTGGTCATGGCGCACATCGGGGACTCGCGGGCCTACCTGTTGCGCGGCGACCAGTTCAGCCAGATCACCAAGGACCACTCCTTCGTCCAGCAGCTCGTCGACGAGCAGCGCATCACGCCGGACGAGGCCCTGCACCACCCGCAGCGCTCTCTGGTCACTCGGGTGATGACCGGCCAGGACCAGGACGATCCGGATCTGTCGGTGCGCGAGTTGCACCTCGGCGACCGCTACCTGTTGTGCTCGGACGGGCTGTCGGACTTCGTCACCGCCGAGACCATCCACGAGATCCTCACCGATGCGCCCGACCCCGAGCAGGCCGCCGACCGGCTGGTCGAGGTCGCCGTGAAGGCCAGCTCCCGGGACAACATCACCGTCGTGCTGGCCGACGTCGTCGACGTCGACGAGGAGCCGGCGCCATCGACGGTCCCCCAGATCGTCGGTGCCGCGGCGGTCGCCGGTCGCGGCCGGCGCAAGACCCGGGCGATCCCGGTCAGCCCGGCCGAGAAGGCCGCCGCGCTCACCCGCGAGGTGTCCGGCATCCCGGCCGAGGAGGAGGTGCCCGCCCTCGCCGAGCAGACGCCGTCGGCCCGGGCCCGCTGGCTGCGCCGGGGTGGCGCCGCCGCGGTCGCCGCCGTCGTCCTCGTCGGTGCCTCGTATGCCGGGTACGCCTGGACCCAGCGGCAGTACTTCATCGGCGAGGACGACGGTTACGTCACCGTCTTCCGCGGGGTGCACCAGACCCTGGGCCCGGTCCACCTCGGCACTCTCGAGGACCGCTCGAGCGTGCTCGTCACCGACCTGCCCGTCCACTACCAGGAGCAGGTCCGGGCGAGCATCGTCACCAACGGCCGCGACGACGCCGAGACCCGGGTAGCCGCCCTGCGCGCCGTGGCCCTCGAGTGCCGCCAGCAGAACGCCCTCGGGACCCCGTGCGGCACGACCGCGCCGACCCCGCCATTGAGCACGGTGAGCCCCACCACCGTGAGCCCCACCCCGGTGAGTTCCGACGCCACGGGCTCGACCGGTCCGGCGGCGTCCCCCACGACCGGCGCACCCGGCATACCGACTGGACCCGGGGGCACACCGTGACGACGACCGTCGAGACGATCTCCCCGCGCACCCGACGCAACGTCGAGCTGTTCCTCGTGCTGTTCGCCCTCGGGATCGTGCTCGTCGCCTGGGTCAACGTCGACCTCGCCCTTCGCGACACCGTGCCCTCGGCCCTGGCCACGGTGGGCGGCGGGCTGCTCGCCGCGGTCCTGCTCGTCCACCTCGTCCTGCGCTGGCGGGCCTCGTATGCCGATCCGCTGCTGCTGCCCATCGCCACGCTGCTCAACGGCCTCGGCCTCGTGATGATCCACCGTCTCGACCTCGCCGGCGGGCGAGAAGGCATGAGCGGCAACGCGATTCGCCAACTCGTGTGGACCGGGGTCTCGATCGCCCTGGCGATCACCCTGCTCGTCTGGCTGCGCGACCATCGGGTCCTGCGCCGCTACACATACACGATGATGCTCGGCGGCATCGTGCTGTTGCTGCTGCCGCTGCTGCCCGTGCTCGGCACCGCCGAGTACGGCTCGCAGATCTGGATCCGCCTGGGGCCGATGTCCTTCCAGCCCGGCGAGGTCGCCAAGATCGTCCTCACGGTGTTCTTCGCCGGCTACCTCGTGCAGACCCGCGACGTGCTCTCGCTGGCCGGTCGGCGGGTGCTCGGCTTCACCTTCCCGCGCGGTCGCGACCTCGGGCCCATCGTCGTGGCATGGCTGGTCAGTCTCGCCGTGCTCGTCTTCGAAAAGGACCTCGGTTCGTCGCTGCTGTTCTTCGGCCTGTTCGTCGCCATGCTTTATGTCGCGACCGAACGGGTGTCGTGGATCGCCATCGGGCTCACCCTCTTCGCGGCGGGCACGTACGTCGCGTGGCTGATCTTCCCGCACGTCCAGCGGCGGGTCACCCTGTGGCTCGACCCGTTCTCTTCGGAGTCGTTGGCCCAGTCCGACCAGCTTGCCAAGGGGGTCATGGGGATGGCCGCCGGGGGCCTGTTCGGCACCGGCCTCGGCCAGGGGCGTCCGTGGATGGTCGCATTCGCGGACAGCGACTTCATCCTCCCGAGCCTCGGCGAGGAGCTCGGGCTGTTCGGGGTGTTCGCCGTCCTCGTCCTCTACGGGCTGTTCGTCCAGCGGGGCCTGCGCACGGCCCTCGGGGTCCGCGACGGGTTCGGCAAGCTACTCGCGCTCGGGCTGGCCTTCTCGGTCGGGCTCCAAGTGTTCGTCGTCGTCGGCGGGGTGACCAGGGTGATCCCCCTCACCGGGCTCACCACGCCGTTCATGTCCCTCGGCGGGTCGGCCCTGTTGGCGAACTGGTCGATCACGGCCCTGCTGTTGCGCATCTCCGACCAGGCCCGCCGGCCGGTCCCCGAGGGCGACGGGCTGCGGCCGGTCGGCCCGTCACCGGTCGAGCGTCGTCCCCATGTCGATGCCGACGCCACCCAGGTGGTGGGCACGCCGTGAACACTCCGATCATCCGGATGTCCCGCCTCGTCGGGGCTTTGTTCGTTGCCCTGCTCGTCGCCTCGACCGTCATCCAGTTCGTCCAGGCCCCGAGCCTGCGCGCTCGCCCGGACAACCGTCGGACGCTGCTGGACAACTACAGTCGCGACCGCGGCTCGATCATCGTCGGGGACCTCGTGCTGGCCCGTTCGGTGCCGACCGAGGGTCAACTGAAGTATCAGCGCTCCTACCCCCAGCCCGAGCTGTACTCCCACGTCACCGGCTACTACTCCTACCTCGTCGGCGCGGGCGGCGGGCTGGAGGGCAGCGACGACGCGGTGCTGTCCGGCTCCTCCGACGCGTTCTTCTACCGCAGGATCGCCGACCTGTTCACCGGGCGGCAGCCCACCGGAGCGACCCTGCAGCTCACCATCAACCCCAAGGCTCAAGAAGCCGCGCACAAGGCGCTCGGCGACCAGCGCGGCGCGGTCGTGGCACTCAACCCGAAGACCGGAGCGATCCTCGCCCTCGTCAGCCACCCGGGATACGACCCCAACACCCTCGCCTCGCACGACCAGGCGGCCGTCGACGCCGCCTGGAAGGCCCTACTGGCCGACCCGAACCGCCCCCTCACCGATCGGGCCATCGGGGGCAACCTCTATCCACCGGGCTCGGTCTTCAAGATCATCACGGCCTCCGCCGCCCTGTCCACCGGAGCGGTCACCGAGGCCACGCCGATCCCGGCGCCGGCCCGGATGGACCTGCCCGAGACGAGCGCCGGCCTGCCGAACTACGACCTGCGCGCCTGCGGCCCGGGCGACCAGACCACGGTGCAGCACGCGATGGAAATCTCCTGCAACACGGCCTTCGGCTGGCTCGGGCTCAAGGTCGGCCCCGACGCCCTACGCGACCAGGCCGCGAAGTTCGGCTTCGGCGAGGTCATGCGCATCCCCATGCGGGTGACCCCGAGCTCGGTGCCGGCCGACCTCAACCGCCCGCAGACCGCCCAAGCCGCCATCGGTCAGTACGACGTCCGGGTCACCCCCCTGCAGGTGGCCATGGTCAGCGCGGCCATCGCCAACAAGGGCGTCGTCATGCGGCCCTACCTCGTCCAGCAGACCCTGGGTGCCGGGCTCGACGTCCTCGACCAGGCGCAGCCGCAACAGTTGTCCCGAGCGGTCTCTCCCGAGGTCGCCGCTACCCTCACGAAGATGCTCGTCTCCACGGTCGACGTCGGCACCGGTGGACCGGCGAAGATCTCGGGGGTCAGCGTCGCCGGCAAGACCGGGACGGCCCAACAGGGCGAGGGCAAGGCGCCGCACGCCTGGTTCACCGCCTTCGCCCCGGCCGAGGACCCCCAAGTCGCGGTCGCCGTCGTCGTCGAGGACGGCGGGAACGCCGGCAGCGAGGCCGCCGGCGGTCGGCTGGCCGGGCCGATCGCCAAGGCCGTCATGGAAGCCGTGGTCCGTCGATGACGAAGGTGGTGGCAGACCGATGACGCCGATCAGCGGCACGACCCTCGGCGGTCGCTACACCCTCGGCGAGCGGGTCGCCGTCGGCGGGATGGGCGACGTGTGGTCGGCCACCGACTCCGTGCTCGGACGGACCGTGGCCGTCAAGGTCATGCGACCGAACCCGGACCCGAGCTTCGCGGCCCGGTTCCGCGACGAGGCCCGGCACAGCGGGGCCCTCTCGCACCCCAACATCGCCACCGTCTACGACTACGGCGAGGACGACGGAACGGCATACCTCGTCATGGAATTGGTCGCCGGGCGACCCCTGTCGGAACTCATCTCCCACGGGCCCATGGACCCGGCCGTGGCCCGCCCGATCGTCGGGCAGGCCGCCCTGGCCCTCGCCGCCGCACACGAGGCCGGGGTCGTGCATCGCGACGTCAAGCCCGCGAACATCCTCGTCACCCCCGAGGGTCAGGTGAAGCTCACCGACTTCGGCATCGCCCACGCCGGCGACGGCACGTCCCACACCCGCACCGGCGAGGTCATCGGGACCCCGCAATACCTCTCGCCCGAGCAGGCGCTCGGCAGTCCCGTGACGGCCGCCACCGACCTGTATTCCCTCGGTGTCGTCGCCTACGAGATGCTCACCGGTCGGCGCCTCTTCGACCGAGGCACCGCCGTGGCCACCGCTCTCGCGCACGTCAACGACCCCCCGCCGGCGCTGCCGCCGTCCGTCCCCGAACCGCTGCACTCGGCGGTCTCCTCCTGCCTGGACAAGGACCCGGCGCACCGTCCGTCCAGCGCGGCCGCCCTGGCCGCGTCGCTCGGTATGCCGGTCAGCGGGGTCGCCGACGTCAGCCCCGCGACCAGCGTCATCTCGGCGACCGACCTCGGCCTGACCCAGCCCCTGGCCCCTCCGACGCCCACGCGAGTGGTCCCCGTCACGGCCCCTGACGTCGTCCCCGTCGAGACGCACCCCCCCGCCGAGCCCACGGCGCTTGCCCCGCGCTCGCCCACCGATCGACCCCGTCGGGGCGGCTGGTGGTGGGTGCTGCCCGTCCTCGCGGTCCTCGCCGTGGCGGCGTTCCTCTTCGCGCAGAGTCGCTCCGGCACCGGCACGCCCACCCCGTCGACCCCCGCGCCGGCCGTCACCGTCACCCAGACCCGCACGACGACGACGACGCGCACAGTCACGGCGACGCAGACGACGCCGCCGACCACGACCACCACGTCCATCGCTCCCCCCACCGCGAACAAGGTCACCATCAAGGCCACCGACTTCGTCGGACGGGACGTCGTCCCGGCCCGGGCCGACCTCGTCGCCGCCGGTTTCCCGAGCGCCAACATCAAGGTCGTCGAGGCGGCGAATGCGGCGGCGGCAGGCACCGTGCTCGCCGTGGACCCCACCGGCCCGACCGACACGACAGCGACGGTTACCCTGACCGTGTCCAACGGCAAGGGCGCGGCGGGCTAGGCGGGGGGAAGGAGATCCGGGGGTGAGCGCACCACGCCTGTTGCACGGGCGATACGAAGTCGGCGAGGTCATCGGGCGCGGCGGGATGGCCGACGTGTACGAGGGCTACGACACCCGGCTGTCTCGGACCGTCGCCGTCAAGTTGCTGCGCTCCGACCTCGCCCGCGACTCCAGCTTCCTCACCCGCTTCCGCCGCGAGGCGCAGTCCGCGGCAGGGCTCAACCACCCGGCGATCGTGGCGATCTACGACTCCGGCGACGAACCGAGCGTCGATGCCCGCGGGGCGCCGATGGCCCAGCCGTTCATCGTCATGGAACTCGTCGAGGGCCGCACGCTACGCCAGCGGATCGCCGAAGACGGGCCGCTGGACCCGCCCGAGGCCGCTCGGCTGACCGAGCAGATCCTCGGCGCGCTGGCCTACAGCCACCGGATGGGGATCGTCCACCGCGACATCAAGCCCGCGAACGTCATGCTCACCCCCTCGGGCGAGGTCAAGGTCATGGACTTCGGGATCGCCCGGGCGGTGGCGGACACCGCGGCGACGATGACCCAGACCCAGGCTGTCGTCGGCACCGCCCAGTACCTCTCCCCCGAGCAGGCCCAGGGCAAGCAGGTGGACTCCCGCTCGGACCTCTACTCCACCGGATGCCTCCTGTTCGAACTGCTCACCGGGCGCACCCCGTTCGTCGGCGACACCCCGGTCGCCATCGCCTACCAACACGTCGGGGAGCCACCGACCCCGCCCTCCAGCCTGCGCCACGACATCCCCCCCTCCTTCGACGCCGTCGTCCTGCACGCCCTCGCCAAGGACCGCGACGCCCGGTACCAGAGCGCCATCGACTTCCGGGCCGATCTCGTCGCCGCCCGCCAAGGCACGTCGGTGAGCGCAGCCGCCCTGGGCACCGCAGCCGCGCAGGGAGCCCCGACCGCGCTGCTGGACACCCCCGGGCGTCGACGCGACCCGGACACTGCGTCGCTACCGGCGATCGGGCGCGACCCGGCCGAGGCACCCACGAAGCGGCGCGGCGCGGCATACCTGCTGCTGACCCTCGCGGCCCTCGTCGCCATCGTCCTGCTCGTCTGGCTCGGCCGTTCACTGCTGGCCGCTCGCGAGGCCGCCAGCCGGATCGCCGTCCCCTATGTCATCGGCAAGACCGAGGCGGAGGCACGCGCTATGGTCGGCGCCGCCGGCCTGCTCGTCGACGTGCGCACCGTCACCAACCCCAACGTCACCCAAGGTAACGTCGCCGACCAGGACCCGACCGGCCAGACCCAAGTCACCGCAGGCTCGATCGTCCATCTCGTCGTCTCGTCCGGGCCCGGCCAGGCCGTCGTGCCCTACGTCACCGGCCAGACCCAAGAAGCCGCCGCGGCCACCCTCAAGCTCTCGGGCTTCCTCGACCCGGTCATCCTGCCGGTGGACGATCCGAGCCAGGCCAAGGGAAACGTCGTCGGGACCGATCCGGGCACCGGCCAGGTCATCCCGCTGACCCAGCGGATTACCCTCAAGGTCGCCACCGGCAAGGTCAAGGTCGTCAAGCTCGTCGGGATGAACGTCTCGGTCGCCGAGCAGACGCTCGCCGGCCTGCATCTGACCATCGATTCCACTCAACAGGTCGAGAGCGCCACGGCCCTGGAGGGCAGCGTCCTCGAGCAGGACGTCGCGCCGGACACCGTGGTCGACGTCGGCACGACGGTCAAGGTCAAGGTCGCCAAGCGCCCGATTCCGCCGACCCAGACGGTCACCCAGACGATCACCCTGCCGCCGACCACCAGCCCGACGCCTAGCGCGACGACGACTAGGCCCTGAGCGGGGGATGCCGCCGGGTCGGAGCCGGCGGTTTTCCGGTATGCCGCCGCGCCCCTGGTGCCCGTCTACCGGTGCACGAGCGGGCTGAGACCGGCCGAGCGGGCCACGGCGTCGGCGAGGCCGCACTCGGCGAGCCAGTTGGCGAGGATCCGGTGCCCGCCCTCGGTGAGCACGCTCTCGGGATGAAACTGCACCCCGTGCAGCGGCAGGGTCGCGTGGCGGACCGCCATGACCAACCCGCTCGCGGTGCGACCGTTGACGAGCAGCTCCTCCGGCACCGTCGCGGGGTCGATGGCCAGGGAGTGGTAGCGGGTGGCCGTGAACGGGTCGGGCAGCCCGGCCAGCACTCCGGACCCGTCGTGCTGCACGAGCGAGGTCTTGCCGTGCAGCAACTCGGGGGCCCGGCCTACGGTCGCCCCCATGACGACCCCGAGAGCCTGGTGACCGAGGCATACCCCGAGCATCGGCTGGATTCGCTGCGCGCAGGCCGCGACCATGTCGAGGCACACGCCGGCCTCCTCGGGGGTGCCCGGGCCCGGGGAGAGGAGCACGCCGTCGAAGCCGCCGGCTGCCGCCGCTGTCACCGCGTCGTTGCGCCGCACGGTGCACGTCGCGCCGAGCTGTTCGAGGTAGCCGACGATGGTGAAGACGAACGAGTCGTAGTTGTCGACAACGAGAATGCTGGTCACCGGATCACCTCGGGGTGCTCGTCGGGAGAAGGGACCCTGGGGCAGGTGCGGGCGCGGCCCCGACGGTCACGTCCTGGTAGGGCAGCAACGGAGCGATCGCCGGGAACACCCAGACGAACAGCACGGTGACGACCAGCACGGCGAGCCCGAGGCACTCCAGCGCCTTGACCCACCGGTTGCCCGGCAACGCCCGCCACAGCGCGGCATACATCTAGGCCCCCCGCGGGTCGGCGAGCAGGTTCGCGGGCAGTCCCTGCGCGCGGGGGATCACCCGGTCGAGCCTGGCGAACACGACGTACCGGTTCGTCGAGGCGAACCGCGGGTCGCACGAGGTCACCGTGAGGTATGCCGCGGTGACCGGGGCCGAGGCGCGCTCCGGGACCGGGGCGATGACGTCGGTCTTGCTCGGCGGGACGACGACATGCCGTTCGGCGCGGTAGACGGCATACCCGTCGCGGGTCTCGACGACCATCGTGTCGCCGGCCTGGATCGCGTCGATGTCGATGAGCGGGTTGCCGTGACCGGCCCGGTGCCCGGCCACGGCGAAGTTGCCGAGCTGACCCGGTAGAGCGGTCCCGGGGTAGCGGCCCAGGCCCTTGGCGAGGGTCGCCAGGTCGACGCCCTCGTAGATCGGCTTTGCCCACGTCGGCCCGCCGAGCCGTGGGATGCGCACAATGGCGAAGACCTTGCCGTCCTGCAGGGTCGGTCCGACCGGGGTGCCGCCAGGATCGGGTTGCCC
Source organism: Dermatophilaceae bacterium (assembly GCA_037045045.1). Classification (GTDB taxonomy): domain Bacteria; phylum Actinomycetota; class Actinomycetes; order Actinomycetales; family Dermatophilaceae; genus Phosphoribacter. The sequence continues at coordinate 427,677 of JBAOHL010000004.1, read as the reverse complement.
GGCAGTCGTCGTGGGTAGTGCCGGCAGGACGCTGGGGTCGCGTTCGAGGTCGGCCACGACGTCGGCCTGCGCCCGGCTCTCGACGACGCCGACGTACCCGAGCTCCCAGACGACGAACAGCAGCAGCAGCACGCCGACGGTGACGAGCAGTTCGCCGACGACGCCGACCACGAATCGTGCTCGGGTCACGGGCGCGCCACCGAGTGGTCCAGGGCGACCGAGCCCGAGAATGCCGGGAACTGGGCGTCGCCGGTCGTCGTCACCTCGTACCCCAACCCGACCGCGGCGACCCACTGCTTGTAGATCCCCACCTGCGCGTCGCTGTCGAGGGAGGCCCGCATGGTCGCCGGGTCGCCGATGGCCGAGATGACATAGGGCGGCGGGTACACCCGGCCCTGGAGGATGAGGGTGTTGCCGACGCAGCGCACCGCCGAGGTCGCGACGACCCGCTGGTCCTGGATCATCATTGCCTCGGCGCCGCCACGCCACAGCGCGTTGACGACGCCCTGGACGTCCTGCTGGTGCACGACGACATCGTCGGCACTCACCCCGGAGGGCAGCGGGGCGGATCCGCGCTTAGCGTCGTCGAGGGACACGGTGAGCGCCGGGCCATGGACCGCGCGAGTGCCGACGGTCGGGCCGATGGCGTCGATCTGGGCGCTGAGGGCGGCCACCTTGGCGTCCCCCGGCGCCGCCGCCGCGGTGAGCTCGTCGATCGAGGCCTGCAGGGTGCGGACCTTTTCGGCCTTGTCCGCGACCGACCGGTTCGTCGCCACGATGAGGTCGGGCAGTCCGCGGTCGCTGCGCAGGTCGGTCCCGCGGGCCGCCTGGAAGCTCATCGAGAACATCAACCCGGCCCCTGCGGCGACGACCGGCACGAACAGGCGCCAGCGGGACGGGCGCGCGCCGAGCCAGGCACGCGGCATACCGACCATCCGGACCTCCGGCGACGCTTCGTGGGGCCGACTCGCCCGCTCCCGATGACTACGCTAAGGGACGAGCGTCCAGAGCAAGGAGTCGACCGTGCCGGAGTCCAAGGGACGAGCCCGCAAGAAGCCCGCCCCGCCGCCGCCGCGAGTGAGCAAGGGCGACGTCGCCAACCCCACCTGGTGGGCTCCGGTGTTCATCACCTTGCTCATCCTCGGCCTCATCTGGGTCGTGGTCTTCTACGTGACCTCGGGCGCGTGGCCGGTGGCGGCCTTCGGGTACTGGAACCTCGTGGCCGGGTTCGGCTTGTTGCTCACCGGGTTCGCCATGACGATGCGCTGGCGCTGAGCCACACCCCACCCGCTGAGCCAGACCGCACCACCTGACCGACCCGAGCACCTGAGCCAGACCGCACCAGCTGACCGACCCGAGCACCTGAGCCAGACCGCACCAGCTGACCGACCCGAGTTACATCGGTGTAGTTCTGTCCCCAGCTGTGGATGCCGCTGTGGACAACGCCTTTAGCGGTAGACGTCCGGCACGCCAAGGTACTTGAGCACGGCCGCCGCCAGGAGCACGGCGAACACCAGGGCGAACACCGGCAGGTGCCACCGGCGACGGCTCGGGGTGGTCAGTCGGGACACCGCCGCGGCCGCGGTCACCCCGGTGAGCAGCCCGCCCAGGTGGGCTTGCCACGCAACGCCCGGGTAGACGAAGCCGAAGACGAGGTTGACGCCGAGCACGACGTACAGGGCCGGCGAGGAGCGACCGAGGTGTCTGTTGAGCACGAGGAGGGCGCCGAACAGCCCGAAGACCGCCCCCGAGGCCCCGACCACCTCGGTGCCCCACGCGGCATACCGGGCCACCTCGCCGGAGGAGAGCAGGCGTGTCGGCGCCGAGGCCATCAGCAGCACGCCGCCCGATCCGCCCAGCGCGCACAGCAGGTAGAGCGCGGCGAATCGGGCCCGCCCGAGCAGCTGCTCGAGGTAGGGGCCGATCTGCCAGAGGAAGAGCATGTTGAGGGCGAGGTGCAGCGGCATCGACGGCGCGTGCAGGAACGCCGAGGTGAGGGCCCGCCACGGCTCGTGCCACCCGACCACGGGCGCGAAGGCGAAGTCGTCGGTGACCTGCGGACGGGCGAGCTGGGCGAGGTATGCCGCCACGCAGGCGCCGATGAAGGTCCACGTCGCGAGCGGCCGACCCGACGTGGGCGTGCCGCCGAAGACGGTCCTGGTGGGGCGGACGGTGCGCGCCTGCGCAGCCACGCAGTCGACGCACTGGACGCCGACGGCAGCCGGCCGTTGGCACTCGGGGCACACCGGCCGACCGCAGCGCTGGCAGCGCACCCACGACTGTCGATCCGGGTGCCGGGGGCAGAACGGCGTGTGCGCCGGAGGCCATGCCGGGGGCGGGGAGGCGGTCATCGACGGCGGACTGGTGCGGCGGCGGATCCGCGCTGGACGGTGCCGACGGTCAGTCGTCGACGGTGACAGAGGTGATGACCACGTCCTCGAGCGGCCGGTCGGACCGGTCGGTGCGGACGTTGGCGATCGCGTCGACGACCTCGCGGCTCGGTCCGTCGGCAACCTCGCCGAAGATCGTGTGCTTGCCCTGCAGGTGCATGGGGGTCGAGACGGTGATGAAGAACTGCGAGCCGTTGGTGCCGCGGCCCATCTGCTTGCCGGCGTTGGCCATCGCGAGCAGGTAAGGCTTGGCGTAGGTCTTGTCCGGGTGGGGCTCGTCATCGAACGCGAAGCCCGGGCCGCCGCGACCGTCGCCGCGGGGGCAGCCGCCCTGGATCATGAACCCGGGGATGATCCGGTGGAAGATCAGCCCGTCGAAGAACGGCGTGGGGTTCGTCCGACCGGCGTCGTCCTTGTACTCCTTGGTGCCGGTGGCCAGGCCGACGAAGTTCGCCACGGTCTTGGGCGCCTCGTTGGGGAAGAGCGTGACGGCGATGTCGCCGAGGGAGGTGTGGATGGTCGCCTTCATGGCGCTCATCCTCGCACGGCATACCGGGCCGGTATGCCGCGCCCGAGCGCCGTGCCTCGCGATAGCGCCGCTCAGCCGGCCGCGGCGACGCGGATCCGGGCGTCGACGACGACCGCGCCCTCGGGCGTGACGGTGAGCGGGTTGCAGTCGATCTCGGCGATCTGCGGGTGGTCCTCGGCCAGCCGGGAGAGGCGCAACAGGACGCGCTCGACGGCGGCGACGTCGCAGGGCACGGCGCCTCGGTAGCCGTCGAGCAGCGGGAAGGTGCGCAGCTCGCGCAGCATTCGGGCGGCGTCGTTGTCGGTCACCGGGGTGAGCCGGATCGACACGTCGTGGAGCAACTCGGTGAGCGTGCCGCCGGCACCGCAGGCGAGCACCGGGCCGAACGTCGCGTCGTGCACGACCCCGGCGAGCAACTCGACGCCCTTGGGCCCCATGGCCTGGACGAGCAGGTGCTCGACCCGATGACCGAGGCCGACGAGCCGCGTCGTCATCTCGTTCGCCGCAGCCAGCACGGCCGGCGCGCCGTCGATGCCGAGGACCACCGCGCCGGCGTCGGACTTGTGCAACAGCGTCGGGCTCAGCGCCTTGAGGGCGACCGGCCGACCCATCGCCGCGGCCGCCTCGGCCGCCTCGTCGGGGGTCGTCGTCACGGCCAACTCGAGCGTCGGGATGCCGTAACAGCGCAGCACCTCGTCGACGTCCGCCATGTCGAGCCACCCACCTCCTGAGGCGGCGAGGCGGCCGACGACGGCGCTGGCCCGGTCGAGGTCGATCCCGTCGAGGTCGGGCACGGTTCCCCAGTCGGTACTGCGCCAGGACCGTTGCCACCACGCCTTGCCCAGCGCCCGGACCGCCCGCTCGGGAGCGCCGAAGACGGCGATCCCCCGGCCCGTCGTCGAGTCGCCGACGAGGACCGGCACGACCGGCAATCCGCTCGGGGCCTCCCAGGCGAGGTCGACGAGCCGCAGCGCCGGTTCGCCCTCGACCGGAGCGGAGGGCTGGGCCCACACCCCGACGATGGCGTCCACCTCGCCGCTCTCGGCGACCAGGCGGATCACCGCGTCGAGGACCTCGGCGTCCACCCCGGGCAACAAGTCGACGGGGTTGCGGGTCGCCGCCTGGGGCCGCACCGTGGCGAGCCGTTCGCGCAGCGCCGGGGAAAACTCGGGCGCGACGAGCCCGGCCGCGTCGCAGGCGTCGACGGCGAGCACCCCGAGGCCACCGGCATTGGCGACGACCGCGATCCGGGGACCGGCCGGCATGGGGAAGTGGGCGAGCAGCGTGCCGACGTCGAGCAACTCCTCCAGGGTGTCGGTGCGGATGATCCCCGCCTGGCGGAACAGGGCGTCGACGGTCGCGTCGGAGGCTGCCACGAGGGCACCGGTGTGCGAGGCCGTGGCCGCCGCGCCGGCCACGGACCGCCCGCCCTTCACCGCGACGATGGGGGTGCTCGCCGACACCCGGCGGGCGATTCTCGCGAACTTGCGCGGGTTGCCGAAGGATTCGAGGTAGAGCAGGACGACGTCGGTGCCGCTGTCGGCGTCGAGGAACTGCAGGACGTCGTTCGGCGAGACGTCCGCCCGGTTGCCGATCGAGACGAACGTCGACAGCCCGATGGCCAACTCGTCGGCGAGGCTCATCGCGGCGATGCCGAGGCCACCGGACTGCGAGACGAGCCCGACCCGCCCGGCCGCCGGGACGACGCCGGCGAAGGTCGCGACGAGCCCGACCCGGGGGTCGGTGTTGATGACGCCCATGCAGTTCGGCCCGACCAGACGCATGCCGGCGCCGCGGCATACCGCGAGGAGTTCCTCCTGCAGCGCCGCGCCGTCCGGACCCGTTTCGGCGAATCCGGCGGAGATGACGACGAGGGCCTTGACCCCCTTGGCGGCGCACTCGCGCGCCACCGGGACGACGGCCGCAGCGGGCACGACGACGACGGCGAGCTCGACCTCGCCGGGGATCTCGGCGAGGGTGCGGTATGCCGCGGCCCCCTGGATCTGCCCGCCGGAGGGGTTCACCGGGTAGATCCGGCCGGTGAAGCCGCCGGTCAACAGGTTGTGCAGCAAGGCGCCGCCGGGTGAGGCCTCGTCGTGGGACGCCCCGACGACGGCCACCGACGATGGCCGCAGGACGTGGCCGACCGCGGTGGCGACGGCGGTGTCGGAGCGCCGCTCGATCCGGTCGCGCGCGGCCTCGCTCAGCGCGGTGGGATGCTCGACGAGGACCCGACCGGGGCGGCTGCGGAAGGTGACCGGGAACCCGCTGTGGCGCAGCGTGTGGATGAGCCGGGTGTTCTGCGCGGACGTCTCGGTCTGGAACCGGCCGATGCCGGCCGCTGCCGCCGCGTCGGCGAGGGTGCCGAGCAGGGACGTCCCGAGGCCCATCCCCTGGGCCTCGGTCGCCACGGCGAGCGAGACCCGGGCGACCTTGGGGCTCGTCGTCGCGTACGCGGCATACCCGAGGACGACGTCCCCGCGGAGCCCGAGGATGACGAGCCGCCCGGGGGCTTCGTTGGCAGCGATCGTCCGGGGGTCGACGAGGTCCTCGTCGGGGCGACAGGCCTCGGGCAGACCCTGCAGCAGCCGCGACACTGCGCCGAGGTCGCCTTCGCGCGAGGCACGGACCTCGACGGTGGTGCCGTCGCGCAGGACGGCTTCGGTGGGCAGCTCGACCATGGTCCCCTCGGATCGCGGGGCCGGGCACCGCGCCCGGCGGTCGCCTGGGCGAGCTGGCCCCTTCATTCTCAGGCTAGCCACGCCCTTTCGCGTCCTGACCCCGGGTAGGTCGCGGTGGGTCGCTCGCGGTGGGTCGCTCGCGGTGGGGCGGCTTCGGGAGTCCGTCGCCCGTGAGTGGCCGTCGCGGCCGGAGCGCGCAGCCGCCTGCGACGACATAGGCTGGAGCGCGTGGCCGACCCGCACCGCGTCCGGCGAGCGCGGGGCACCGACGAGGAGGATCCGTGTTCCGGATGACCAGCATCGACCGCCCGAAGGCGGCCCAGTCCACGCGTGCCAAGCTCGCCGACATCGAGGAGAAGATCGGCTCGGCCCTCACCCAGGGCGCCGACAACGCCGCCGAGGTGCTCTCGCCCAAGATCGAGGACGCCCGCTCGACCTTCGTCGACGAACTCCTCCCCCGGCTCTCCGCGGCCGTCGCGGCCCTCACCGGCGCCGCCGACCAGGCCAGCGCGCGGGCCGCCGAGGCGGCTGCGGCAGCCGCCAACGCCGCGGCCGCGCATGCCAAGTCGACTCTGGCGGCAGCCCCGCAGGCCCTAGGCGGCTCGACGAAGAAGGGACGCAAGGGCGGTGGCCTGCTCGTCCTGCTCGGGCTGGCCGCGGCCGCCGGCGCGGTGGCCACTGCGGTGTCCGGCCGCGCGCAGCCCACCGATCCGTGGGCCCCGGTGACCGACCCCCTCGATGACCCTGCGGACTCCGGCACCGCACCGGCCGCGACCTCCTCGACGGCCGAGCCGGCCGACGCGGTGCCGGCCGACGCGGTGCCGGCCGAAGGCTAGCCGTCGGCCGGCACCCGGCCCCGATCCGCGCTCCCGCAGCCGTGTGCCGATCCATGCCCGCATCGTGACGGAAGTCTCAGCGTTCCGGCGCGTCGTCGGGGCGGCCAGCGCCCTGTCGGGCCGTCAGACGGCCCGATCCTGAAGCATCGAGGTCCACGGCCGGGACAACTCGAAGGAGCGGCCGGACAGTTCCACGACGTCGATGGTCACGACATGACCCGTCGTGGCGTCGCGCACCCATGGGCGCAGGCGGAGCTGATCCGCCATCAGGGCTTCCTTGTGGCCGACTTCCCGCGCCTTGCCCCGGACCACCACACTGCTCGCCGTGCTGCCCTCCACCTCGTCGACCTCCAAGGCCACATCGGGGTTGACCAGCAGGTTTGTCAGTTTGCTGCCCTTGGTCGTGCGGAAGACGACACGTTGCCCGTCGACCGCGTAGTTGATGGGCACGATCTGCACCCGGGTGCCTTCGTGGTAGGCGAGGCGGCCCACCTCCTGCCTCTTGAGCAGGCTCCAGCACTGCTCGGCGTTGAGCCGAGAGGCGTCGGCGGCCATCATCGTTCCCCCTCCGAATCGATGTGGTTGGTTTACTACGCAAGGGTAACTTACGTACCGTACGACGCGGGGGACCTTGGCGTCGCGCCGAAGCGACGAAGGACACTGCGGCACAGTCAGTTTCGTCCATCACAGCGCGCCGCGGTCCGTTATACGGACTGCGGGGTCAGGCGTCGGTCAGGCGTCGGTCAGGCGTCGGTCAGGCGTCGGTCAGGCGAGGGTAGACAGCGCGCAGTAGGCCTCGACGAGTTTCGTCGGCCCCGACACGACGAGCTCGTCATGGGGATGGACATAGGTGTCGGGTCGGGCATAGACGAAGTCTTGCCCGATCCGCTTGACCCCGACGACCGTCACCCCGTACTTCTCCCGAAGCCCGGACTGCTCGAAGGTCTTGTCCCACTGCTCGGCCGGAGCCATGGTCCGCGCGATGGCGAAGTCGTCCTCGAATTCGAGGTACTGGCTCATCCCGCCGACGATCATGTGGGCCACCTGCTCGCCCATCGACGACTCGGGGTAGGCGACGTGGTGGACGCCGATCTTTTCGAGGATCCGGCCATGCTCCTTGCTGCTCGCCTTGGCCCAGATGTCGGGCACGCCGGCGTCGACGAGGGCGATGGCGGTCAGCACGCTGGATTCCACGTCCGAGGAGGCGCTGATCACTGCCTTGCGGAAGTTCGCGATCCCCAGCTGCGCCAGGGCCTCGGGGTCCCTCCCATCGGCGACGACGACGTGGGTGAGCTCGTCGGCATACCGCTGGACCCGTGTCGGGTCGCCGTCGACAGCGAGCACCTCCGTGCCCATGGCGACGAGGGACCGCGCGACGGAGTATCCGAACCTCCCCAGCCCGATAACGAGGACGGCGTTGGTTTCATCGACGCTTTTGAACGGGTTCCTAGCCAATGATCGGCCTCTCTTCGGGCAGGTTGTAGTGGCGGTGGCGGCGGTTGAGGGCCAACGCCGAGGCCGTCGTGATCGTGCCGACACGCCCGACGTACATGAGGGCCATGAGGATGAGCTGGGCCGCCCCGGGCAGCTCGCTGGTGATGCCCGTGCTCAGCCCGGTCGTCCCGAAGGCCGAGATCGCCTCGAACACCACCCGGTCCAGCGAGTGATCGGTCACCGCGAGGATGCCCATGCTGCCCAGCGCGACGACCCCGATGGCCAGCAGCGCCACGGTGATGGCCTCGCGTTGGGCGGCCGTCGGCACGGTCCGATGGCCGATGATCACCTCGGGTTCGCCCCTGATCTCCGCCCACAGGACGAAGGCGAGCAACACGAACGTGCCGACCTTGATGCCCCCCGACGTGCCGGCGCTGCCACCGCCGATGAACATCATCACGTCGTCCACGGCCCAGGTCTCCGCGTGCGCCTTGCTGTAGTCGATGGTGTTGAAGCCGGCCGTCCGCGGCATGACACCACCGGCGAAAGTGTTGAGCAGCTTGCCCCACAGGTTCATCGGCCCGAGAGTCTCCGCGTTGTTCCATTCGTAGACCCCGAAGGCGAGGGTGCCCGCGCCGAGCAGCCCGAAGTAGCCGAGGATGGTCACCCGGGTGTGCATCGTCCAGGACTCGGGTTTGCGCCAGCGCCTGGACAGCTCGTAGAACACCGGGAAGCCCACGCCGCCCGCGATGATGGCAAAGCAGATGGGCGCGATGACGAAGGCGTCCTGGTTGAAGCCCATGAGGTTGTCCGAATACAACCCGAACCCGGCGTTGTTGAACGCCGACACCGCATGGAAGCTCCCGTTCCACAGCGCACTGGGCAGGTCCTGGTCGTACCGCGTGGCGAAGCGCCAGGTGAGCAGCGCGGCGATGGCCCCTTCGACGGTGATCATCGACACCCCGACGGTGCGAATGATCGCCCCGACATCGCCGAGCTCGCGGGCGTGCGACTCGGCCTGGGCCACGAGGGACTGACGCAGCCCCAGCCGGCCGCTGACGAGGATGGCCAGCAGGGTCGCCAGCGTCATAATCCCGAATCCGCCGACCTGGATGAGCGCCATGATGACGCCCTGGCCGAACGGCGTCCAATACGTCGCGGTGTCGACGACCGAGAGCCCGGTGATGCACGTCGCGGAGACGGCCGTGAAGGCGGCGGCCAGGACGTTGGGCGGCCCGTCGGCGGTGCGGGAGACCGGCAGGCACAGCAGCACGGTCCCGAGCGTGAGGACGACGGAGAACAACACAGGGATGAGCCGCCCCGGGTGGTTGAGTGCCTTAAGCACGCAGGTCCCCCTGTCGACGCGCAGACGTGGCCGAGCCCCACTGTAGAGCGGGGCGCCGCGCTGCACCCCGGGGGCCGTATGCCGGGTGCGCCCGTGCCCGGTTCGTCTCGACTTCCGCCTCAGGGCATCCGGCAGGCCGGCCGGGGCATACCCTCGACGGAGGAGCCAGCGGACCGGTCATCCCGAGACGTCACCCGGCGCGGGCTCCGACAAGGGACCACCCGCCACGTTCGAGAGGTCACCATGGGGCAGGTCTACGACGCGATCGACGAGCGCCTCGCCGCGTGGCTCGAGGCGCAGCACGTCGTCTTCGTCGCCACCGCGCCGTTGGCGGCCGACGGACGGGTCAACGTCTCGCCCAAAGGCATGGCCGGGACCTTCCGGGTGCTCGGCCCGCGGCTGGTGGGTTACCTCGACTATCACGGCTCGGGCGTCGAGACCATTGCCCACCTGCGCGAGAACGGGCGCATCACCGTGATGTTCTGCGCGTTCGACGGGCGCCCGAGGATCGTCCGGCTGCACGGTCGCGGCCGGGTCGTGCTCGCCGGCGACGCCGAGTTCGCCTCTCTCCGAGCGCAATTCGCGAAGGAGCGCACTGTCGCCCAGCGGTCGGTCGTGCTCGTCGACGTCGATCGGATCGCGGACTCCTGCGGGTATGCCGTGCCGCTCATGGACTTCGTCGCGGACCGCACCGTGCTCGACCTGCACCAGGAGAAGAAGGGCGCGGCGGCCTACGCGGCATACGCGGAAGGCACGAATGCCCGCTCGATCGACGGGTTGCCCGGACTCACCCGCCGAGTGCCCTGACCAGGGCTGGGAGGCCTTCGGCCGCGGTGGCGCGCCAGACGTGGTCGGCGTCGTTGCTGAAGGCCGTGCGGTTGGGGTCGATCTCGATGACGGGGATTCCGTTGGACTGGGCGAGATAGGGCAGTTGCGCTGCCGGGTGGACGATGCCCGAGGTGCCGACGACGACGACGAGGTCGCTGTTCGAGCACGCCTCGAAGGCCGCCTGGATCGCGTCCGAGGGCAGGACTTCGCCGAACATGACGACGCCCGGGCGCAGGTGGCCGCGACCGCAGTGCTCGCACGGGGTCGGGTCGAGCCGCTCGAAGGGAGTCTGCGGCAGCGGCGGCACCGGTCCGTCGCGATGGCAGCGATCACAGCGGAACGCGAAGATGTTGCCGTGCAGGTGAGCCGCCACGGGGGCTCCGGCGCGCTCGTGGAGGTCGTCGATGTTCTGCGTGACGATGCGCATCTCGACCCCGGCCCGCCTGCCCCATTCGGCGAGCGCGACGTGGCCGGCATTGGGCTCGACACCCTGGACGATGGCCACCCGTGAGAGGAACCAGGCGTTGACCAACGGCTTGTCGCGCTCCCACCCTTGCGGCGTGGCCATGACCATCGGGTCGTACTTCTCCCAGAGGCCGACGTCGGGGTCGCGGAACGTCGGCACCCCGGACTCGGCCGACATTCCCGCGCCGGTGAGCACCGTGACCCGCTTGGCGGACCGGGCCAGGGCGAGGATCGCGTCGGGCACCTGTGTCATGCGTGCAGTCTCCCGCGCTAGGGGCGAGCGCGCGAGGCGGTCCGGGGCGAGCGCGCGAGGCGGTCCGGGGCGAGCGCACGAGGCGGTCCGGGGCGAGCGCACGAGGCGGTCCGGGGCGAGCGCACGAGGCGGTCCGGGGCGAGCGCACGAGGCGGTCCGGGGCGAGCGCACGAGGCGGTCCGGGGCGAGCGCACGAGGCGGTCCGGGGCGAGCGCACGAGGCGGTCCGGGGCGAGCGCACGAGGCGGTCCGGGGCGAGCGCACGAGGCGGTCCGGGGCGAGCGCGACGGCAAGGCCCATCGCGGCATCGGGACCCGGACCCGGCGGCGCCGGCCGTATCGCAGTATCAGGACCCGGGCCCGCCGGCACGGGCCGCGACCTGGGCCGGCACGGCCGCCGCCACGTCGGCGACGAGCATGGCCTCGAAGGCCGCTGCCGCCGGGCTCGGGGTGTTCGTCCAGGCGATGATTCCGATCGGGGGGTGGTCCGCGTGCGGCTCGACGCCGCATACCTGCACCGGCGCTCCGGGTTTGCACAACTCCGACTCCGGCAGCAGGGCCACCCCGAGCCCGGACCTCGTTGCGGTGCAGGCGAACCCCAAGGAGACGTCCCTTCCGCGAGTGGAGGCCTAGTGCCGCTTCGCGGGCTGCGAAGCGACCGTTTGGCTCCACTCGAGCGTGGCCGAGCGGGCGGGCAAGTCTTCGCCACCTGTGCGTCACTGTTCCTGGACCAGATCGAGGCCCATCACCCGGCCAAGCACGTCGACGCCAACGGCCAGATCGTGGGCGCCAAGCACCTCGGCGCCAACGGCCAGATCGTGGGCGACAAGAACGTCGACGCCAACGGCCAGATCGTGGGCGCCAAGCACCTCGGCGCCAACGGCCAGATCGTGGGCGACAAGAACGTCCGCGTCAAGGCGCCAGATCTGGCGGATCTGCGGGGGCGAGGCTCGACCGAGGGGGTCGCGCATCCTCTGGGCCGGCTTGGTGGAGCCAAGGGGACTCGAACCCCTAACCCCCTGCTTGCAAAGCAGGTGCGCTACCAATTGCGCCATGGCCCCGAGGTGGTCCGCTGTGCACGGCCCGTCGGGTTTCAGTTCGCTGCCGCCGCCGGTACCTCGCCCGGGCCCGCGGCCACGTCGTCGGTCGCCTCGGCCCACAGATCGCGTTCGGCCTCTTGAGCGGCCACCGATCGGCGGGCGGCCACCGCGGCGGCCACGGCGGCACCCAACGCCAGCAGCAGCCTCTTGCGCACGGCATACCCTCTCGATCGGATGCTGGCACGCCGACCGCGGACGACGAGCCGTTCCCCCTGGTGGTGGGCCTAACAGGACTTGAACCTGTGGCCTCTTCCTTATCAGGGAAGCGCTCTAACCGTCTGAGCTATAGGCCCTCGCCACCGCGGGCGCGACGGGAGGAACCCACCGCGACGCGCCAGGTTACCCCACCGCCGCAGCGGCGATCAAAGCGGATCAGCAGGCGACCGGCGGGCCGGCAAGCCCGGCGGTGACCTGTCGTTCGGCGTGCCCGCAACCACGCCCGTATGCCGTGCGACCGACCCGCGATCGCCTCGCGGCCCCCCGACCCGACAGGAATCAGTCGTCGGTGAGGGTGAGCTGGATGCCGCCGACCAGCGAGGAGCAGATGTTGTACAGGTACGCGCTCAGCGTGGCGATCGCCGTGATGAGGATGACGTCGATGACGGCGATGACCATGGACAGCGCGGTGACTCGAGGCAGCCCGATGTAGCTGAGCACCGAGAACGGCTCGGCCGAGGTCGGCTGGATGTCGCGGATCACCCGGTCGATGTCGCTGAAGACGTTGAGGCCGGACAGCACCATCCACAGCAGGATCGTCGCGACGACCATGGCGACGCCGGCGGCGAAGGAGAGCAGGAACGACACCTTCATGACCGACCACGGGTCCACCCGGGCCACCGCGAGGCGCACCCGGCGGGTGGTCGTCGCGGGGCGGGGCTGGCCGGTGGGCTTGCGCGTCGCGGTGCTCGCCGGAGCACCGGACCCCGAGGTCGCCGCCGCGGGCGCCGCGGAGGTGGCGGACTTGGCCGAAGCGGCCGGAGCGGTGGACGAGGTCACCGACGCGGGCGCCGCCGTCGAGCCGCCGCCGGCCCCCGTCGTCGCGCTCTTCGCGGCAGCGGCGGCCGGGGAGGACTCGGACGCTCCAGCCGAGGAGGCGGCCGTCTTCGTCGCGGACGCGGTGCCGGACGCGGTGCCGGACGCGGTGCCGGACGCGGTGCCGGACGCGATGCCACTGCCCCCACTCGCCCCCGCCACGGGGGTCGGCGTGGTCCCTGAGGGGGTGGTCACGGGCTACCTCCAGGGTCGTCGGTTGCCGTCTCGGACGGCTCGCTCTGCTCAGACGGTACGCCATTGTCGTCCTCGTCGACGCTCTCGGCGTTGCGTGCCACAGCGACGATTGCGTCCCCGGCGTCGGGCGTGGCGAACTTCACGCCCATCGTCGAGCGGCCGGTATGGCGGATCTCGTCGACCCGAGAGCGCACGATCTTGCCCCGCTCCATGACGACCATGACCTCGTCCTCGGGCGCCACGGTGAGGGCTCCGACGAGGTCGCCGCCGCGGTCGGACACCTTGGCGACCTGGATGCCGGTGCCGCCGCGGCCCTGCACCCGGTACTCGGCGATCGGGGTGCGCTTGGCCAGCCCGTTCTCGAAGACGACGAAGACGTCGGGCTCGCTGCCGGCCTGGACCACGGCCATGGCCAGCAACCGATCGCCGCTCTTGAACCGCATCCCGGTCACGCCCGACGTGGCTCGCCCCATCGGGCGCAGCCGATCGTCGTCGGCCTGGAACCGCACCGACTGGCCCTTGCGGGACACCAGGAGCAGGTCGTCCTCGGGCGAGGCCAGGCCGGCCCCGACGAGCACGTCGTCCTCGCGCAGGTTGACCGCGATGAGTCCGCCCGAGCGGGGCGAGTCGTATTCGGTGAGGCGGGTCTTCTTCACCAGCCCGGACCGGGTGGCCAGGACGAGGTAGGGGGCCTGGGCGTAGTCCTTGACCGCGAGGACCTGGGCGATCTGCTCGCCGGGCTGGAAGGCGAGCAGGTTGGCCACGTGCTGGCCCTTGGCGTCTCGCCCGCCCTCGGGTATCTCGTAGGCCTTGGCCCGGTAGACCCGCCCGAGGTTGGTGAAGAACAACAGCCAGTGGTGGGTCGTCGTCGTGAAGAAGTGCTCAACGACGTCCTCGCCGCGCAGCGCCGCGCCTTTGACGCCCTTGCCGCCGCGGCGTTGCGAGCGGTACAGGTCGGTCTTCGTCCGCTTCGCGTAGCCGCCCCGGGTGATCGTCACGACGACCTCTTCCTCGGGGATGAGGTCCTCGACCGACATGTCGCCCTCGAAGAACTCGATGCGGGTGCGCCGCTCGTCGCCGTACTTGTCGACGATCTCGGCGAGCTCGGTCGAGACGATCGAGCGCTGCCGCAGTGGCGAGGCGAGGATGTCGGTGTAGTCGTCGATGCGCCGCTGCAGTTCGTCGTGGTCGTCGATGATCTTCTGCCGCTCCAGGGCGGCCAGCCGGCGCAGCTGCATGTCGAGGATCGCCCGGGCCTGGATCTCGTCGATCTCCAGCAGGGCCATCAACCCGTCGCGGGCCACCTCGACCGTCGGGCTGCGCCGGATCAGGGCGATGACCTCGTCGAGCCGGTCGAGGGCCTTGAGCAGGCCGCGCAAGATGTGGATGCGTTCCTGGGCCTGGCGCAGCCGGAACTCGGTGCGCCGCACGACGACGTCGATCTGGTGGTCCACCCAGTGCCGCACGAACGCGTCGAGCGGCAGGGTCCGGGGCACGCCGTCGACGAGGGCGAGCATGTTCGCCCCGAAGGTCGTCTGCAGCTGGGTGTGCTTGTAGAGGTTGTTGAGCACGACCTTGGCGACGGCGTCCCGCTTGAGGACGATGACGAGCCGCTGGCCGGTGCGCCCGGACGTCTCGTCGCGGATGTCGGCGATGCCCTGCAGCCGCCCGTCCCGGACGAGGTCGGCGATCTTGCCGGCGAGCGAGTCGGGGTTGACCTGGTAGGGCAGCTCGGTGACCACGAGCGCCACCCGCCCGTTGATCTCCTCGACCTCGACGACGGCACGCATGATGATCGCGCCCCGGCCGGTGCGGTAGGCCTCCTCGATCCCCTTGCGCCCCATGATGAGCGCCCCGGTGGGGAAGTCCGGTCCGACGACGACCCGCAGGAGCTGCTCGAGCAGTTCCTCGCGGGTGGCCTCGGGGTGCTGCAGGTACCACTGGGCTCCGGTCGCGACCTCGCGCAGGTTGTGCGGCGGGATCTGGGTCGCCATCCCCACGGCGATCCCGGAGGAGCCGTTGACGAGCAGGTTGGGGAAGCGGCTCGGCAGGACCACCGGCTCCTGGGTCTTGCCGTCGTAGTTGTCCTTGAAGTCGACGGTCTGCTCGTCGATGTCGCGGACCATCTCCATCGACAGCTGGGCCATTCGGCATTCGGTGTACCGCGGCGCCGCCGCCGGGTCGTCACCCGGGCTGCCGAAGTTGCCCTGCCCGTCGACGAGTGGGTAGCGCATCGACCAGTCCTGCACGAGCCGCACGAGGGCGTCGTAGATCGCCGAGTCGCCGTGCGGGTGGTACTGGCCCATGACGTCGCCGACGACCCGGCTGCACTTGTTGAAACCCCGGTCCGGCCGGTACCCACCGTCGTACATCGCATAGAGCACCCGCCGGTGCACGGGCTTGAGGCCGTCGCGCACGTCGGGCAGCGCCCGGCTGACGATGACCGCCATGGCGTAGTCGATGTAGGACCGGCGCATCTCGGTGTTGAGGTCGATCTCCTCGACGCGGTCCACCGGTGACTCGCTGGGTGGCTGCTCGCTCACGCGAATCCCTTACTCTTCGAACCGATTCGGGTATGCCGCGTCACAGGCGATACGGGCCGGGGCGCCGGCGCCCCGGCCTCGTGTCGACACGCCCGCGCGCTCGCGGCATCCGGGCTAGATGTCAAGGAAGCGCACATCCCTGGCGTTGCGCTGGATGAACGAGCGGCGCGACTCGACGTCCTCGCCCATGAGCACGCTGAAGATGTCGTCGGCGGCTGCGGCGTCGGCGAGGGTCACCTGCAGCAGGGTGCGCTCGTCGGGGTCCATGGTCGTGTCCCACAGCTCCGCGTAGTCCATCTCGCCGAGGCCCTTGTAACGCTGGATGCCGTTGTCCTTGGGCAGGCGCCGGCCGTGGCTCTGACCGTCGGCGACGAGGGCGTCGCGCTCACGGTCGGAGTAGGCGAACTCGTGCGGCGCGTTGCTCCACTTGAGCCGGTACAGCGGCGGCTGGGCGAGGTAGACGTAGCCGGCCTCGATGAGCGGGCGCATGAAGCGGAACAGCAGGGTCAGCAGCAGGGTGCGGATGTGCATACCGTCGACGTCGGCGTCGGCCATGAGGACGATCTTGTGATATCGGGCCTTGCCGAGGTCGAAGTCCTCGCCGATGCCGGTGCCGAACGCGGAGATGAGGGCCTGGACTTCGTTGTTGGCCAGGACCTTGTCGATGCGGGCCTTCTCGACGTTGAGGATCTTGCCGCGGATCGGCAGGATCGCCTGGGTGTGCGGGTTGCGCCCGCGCACCGCGGACCCGCCCGCGGAGTCGCCCTCGACGATGAACACCTCGGAGATCGTCGGGTCCTTGGTCTGGCAGTCGCGCAGCTTGCCGGGCAGGCCGCCGGACTCGAGCAGCCCCTTGCGCCGGGTGTTCTCCCGAGCCTTGCGGGCCGCGATCCGGGCGGCGGACGCCTGGACCGCCTTGCCGACGATGTCGCGCCCCTCGCGGGGGTGGGTCTCCAGCCAGTGGCCGAACTCGTCGGTCATCGCCCGCTGGACGAACCCCTTGACCTCGGAGTTGCCGAGCTTGGTCTTGGTCTGCCCCTCGAACTGCGGCTCGCCGAGCTTGACCGACACGACGGCGGTGAGGCCCTCGCGGATGTCGTCGCCGGTGAGGTTCTCGTCCTTGTCCTTGAGGATGTTGTTCTTGCGGGCGAAGTCGTTGACGAGCTTGGTCATCGCCGCCCGGAACCCCTCCTCGTGGGTGCCGCCCTCGTGGGTGTTGATGGTGTTGGCGTAGGTGTGCACCGACTCGCTGTAGGCCGTCGTCCACTGCATCGCCAGCTCGAGGGACAGCGACCGATGCGAGTCCTCGGACTCGATGGCGATGACCTCGGGGTGGATCGGTTCGGCCTTCTTCGACCCGACGAGGTGGTGGACGTAGTCGACCAACCCGCCGTCGTAGCGGTAGGAGACCTTGCGGGCCTTCGTCGGCGTGCCGTTGCCTTCGACGACCCGCTCGACCTCCGCGTCGGCGTGGTCGAGGTCGACCTCGGTCTCGTCGTCGACGGGGTCGGGCCGCTCGTCGCGAAGGGTGATCGTCAGACCCTTGTTGAGGAAGGCCATCTGTTGGAACCGGGCCCGGATCGTCTCGAAGTCGTAGCGGGTCGTCTCGAAGACGTCGGGGCTGGGCCAGAAGATGATCGTCGTGCCGGTCTCGTCGGTCGGCTCCTGCCGCGCCAGAGGGGCGACGGGCACGCCGTGGTCGAAGGCCATCCGGAACACGTGGCCCTGCTGGCGCACCTCGGCCTCGAGCCGGCGGGACAAGGCGTTGACGACCGAGGAGCCGACGCCGTGCAGCCCGCCGGACACCTTGTACCCGCCGCCGCCGAACTTGCCGCCGGCGTGCAACTGGGTGAGGACGAGCTCGACGGCGCTGACCCCCTCGACGGGGTGGATGTCGGTGGGGATGCCGCGGCCGTTGTCGCGCACCCGCACCCCGCCGTCGGCCAACAGGGTGACGTCGATGGCGTCGGCGTAGCCGGCCAGCGCCTCGTCGACGGAGTTGTCGACGATCTCCCACACGAGATGGTGCAGCCCGCGCTCGCCGGTCGAACCGATGTACATCCCCGGGCGCTTGCGCACCGCTTCGAGCCCCTCGAGCACGGTGATCGCCGCGGCATCGTATGCCGGCTCCGGCTCGCTCGCGCGCGCCGCCGAGGGGTCGACGAGGCGATCCTGGCCGGTGGGTCGGTCGGTCTCGTCGACCACGGTGCTCCTGTCGCGCGGGGCGTACATGGGGACGGCTGCCGCAGGGCGGCAGCCGCAGTCCGTCGCTGTCCATTCTACCGCTTTCATCGAGAGCCGTCGGCCAGGCGCGGCCTCTGGACGCCACGCAGAGCGGAGCGACCCTCAGGCTCGACTCCCTATACGGGCGGCCCTGCCCGGCCGGTCAGCGTGCGGATTCGGCGATAACGTGGTCGGCGTGTCCGCTCCGCCCGTGATCGTCGCCGTAGGGTGCCTCACCCTCGACGTCGCGCACCTCGTCGACCGGGTGCCGGGCCGGAACGAGAAGACCGTCGGGCTGGCCCAGACGCTGACCTTCGGGGGGCCGGCGGCCAACGCCGCCGCCACCGCCGCCGCGCTCGGCGCCCGGGTGCACCTCGTCGCGCCGTTCGGCAGGTGTGCCGTGACCGAGCTCGTCGCCGCGCAGCTGGCCACCGCCGGCGTGACCTGGCACGACCCCTCGGCCGGGTTGACCAACCCCTCGCCGATCTCGAGCCTGCTGGTCGACCGGGCCACCGGCGAGCGAGCCGTGATCAGCGGGGGCGTCATGGATGTGGCGGACGACGCCCGGATCCCCGAGGGCCTCGTCGAGAGCGCCGACGCCGTCCTTGTCGACGGACACGCCATGCCCTTGGCACGGCAGGCGGCCCGGACGGCCGCAGCGCACGGCGTCCCCGTCGTTCTCGACGGCGGCAGCTACAAGCCCGACCTTGAGCGGCTGCTGGCCGACGTCGACCTCGCGATCCTCTCCGCGGACTTCGTCGCGCCCGGCGGCGCCGACCCGCTGCCGTGGACGCTGGCCCACGGCGCCCGGTATGCCGCGCAGTCGGCCGGAGCAGGGCCGCTGCGGACCGTGGGCGGTGTGCTCGTGCCGGTACCGACGGTCAGGGCCGTCGACACGGCGGGGGCGGGCGACGTGCTGCACGGCGCCGCGGTGGCCGCGCTCGGGCGGCTCGACGTCCGCCCCGCGCGTGTGCCGGCGAGCGCGCCGGTCGCGCTGCGCTTCGCCGTCGACGTGGCGACGGCCTCGGTGCGCTTCCCCGGGCCGCGGGGCTGGATCGAGGACCCGGCCGCGGCGGCGGCGATGGTCGCGGCATACCGCCGGCTCGGGGAATAGCCTCTCCTGGAGTCGTCGTCCACCGCATCATCCACAGGCTTTGTCCACAGATCTGTGGACGAACGCTCACTCCTCGATGCGGAAGCCGACCTTGAGCCCCACCTGGTAGTGCGCCACCACGCCGTCGGCGATGTGGCCGCGCACCTCGGTGACCTCGAACCAGTCGAGGTTGCGCACCGTAGCGTTGGCCCGGGCGATGGCCGTGGCGATAGCGTCCTCGACCGAGCTGGTCGAGCTTCCGACGAGTTGGCTGATGCCGTACGTGTGGCTCACGGGAGGTCTCCGTTCGGTGGGGCCGTTCCGGGCTAGAGGTCGTCCGGCCGTCGCCGAGGGTCAGTCGCCGGTGGCCACCGGGCGGGTCGGGTCGTTGGACCACGCCGACCACGACCCAGGGTAGAGGCTCGCGCGGAGGCCGAGGGTGGCCAGCGCAAGGACGGCATGCGCGGCCGATACGCCGGAGCCGCAGTATGCCGTGACGCTCCGACCGTCGAGGACGGCGCCGAAACGCTCCCGCAGCACGGCCTCCGGCGGGAGCCGGCCGTCGGAGCCGAAGAGGCCCGACACCGGGATGTTGACGGCCCCAGGGATGTGTCCGGCCTTGGGGTCCAGCGGCTCGGTCTCGCCGCGGTAGCGCTCCGGAGCCCGGACGTCGACGAGGATCTCAGCGGCGGCGGCCTCCTCGGCGGTCGCGGTCGGCAACGCACCGGTCGCCAGGTCGAGCCGGGTCGCCGGAGCCGACTCGACACCGGTGTCCAGTGGACCTCCGGCGAGGATCCACGCGTCGATGCCCCCGTCGAGCACCCGCACGTCCAGTCCCGCCCAGGTCAGCACCCACCACGCCCGGGCGGCCGCGAAGGAACCGGCCTCGTCGTAGACGACGATCACGTCGTCGGCTCGGACCCCGATCGCGCCGAGGCCGGCGGCGAGGTCGGTCGCCTCCGGCAGTGGGTGCCGGCCGTCGCGCGGATCTGCGGTATGCCGGGTGAGCACCGCCTCAAGGTCGAGGAACCGGGCGCCCGGCAGGTGTTCCTCGGCGTACCGTTCCCGCCCCGCTCCGGGGGCTTCGCCGAGACGCCAGCGTACGTCGAGCAGGGCCAGGCCGGCGGGGTCGGTGGCGAGGCGTTCGGCGAGTTCGGTCGCGCTGACGAGGACGTCGCGGCGGGTCATGCACCTCAGCCTAGGAGCCCCCGGCCGGAGGCAGCGGCGGGCTGTCGGCGCCGGCGGGCCGCAGGCAGCGGCGCTGCAGAGGCGCCGGCGGGCCGCAGGCAGCGGCGCTGCAGAGGCGCCGGCGGGCCGCAGGCAGAAACGCTGCAGAGGCGCCGGCGGTCAGGACGCGGGGGCGCCGGCGGTCAACCGTAGGTGTCGCGGGGTCCACGTCCGGCCACTCGGCGCTGACCGTGTGTCCACCTTGGCGCCCCCGGACCGCGCACGACGAGCTCGGTCACCGCGTCGGTGCCGACCTCGTCGGCCAGCCGCTCGAGCAGTCGGGCCGACAGCAACCGCATCTGGGTGGCCCACGCACTGGAATCGGCCCGAACGGTGAGCACCCCGTCGACGAAACCCACCGGGGCCACGTGCGTGGCGATGTCCGCACCGACGATGTCCGCCCACCGCCCGGTCACCGAGCCCACCGCGACGTCGATCCCCCAGCCCTGGTCGGCCAACAGCCGCTCGAGTTGCTCGCCGAGCAACGCCGGGTCGCGGCCACCTCGGTCGGTTCCCGAGAAGGTCGCCTCGACGTTGCGGCGACGGCGGGCCGGTTTCATGCCCGGCCGGAAACCCTTGTCCCGAGCGGCTTTCCGAGCACGAGCCAATGCCGTCCGGGCCGCCTCGGTGGCTTCGGGCCTGGACGCCGCCTCGGCCGGCGGGTGCGGGAGATCGGGTGGTACGGGGTCCTGCGGGTGTTCCGCCGACGGGCCCGTCGGGTCGACATCGGGACCTCGCCGGACCGCCGCGCCCGACCGGCCCTCCTGCGGCTCAGGCGACACGATCGACCTCGCCGAGCGTCACGGCATACGTCGTCCCCGAGGCCTGCAGTGCGTCGGGCACGTCGGCACCCACCGCGGCGGTGACGAGCACCTGCTCGCAGTCGGCGACGAGCTCGGCGAGCCGCTCGCGACGACCGCTGTCGAGCTCGGCGAAGACGTCGTCGAGCATGAGGACCGGATCGTCGCCGAGGTCACGGCGCAACAGCTGGTAGGCCGCGAGCTTGAGACCCACGGCGAACGACCACGACTCGCCGTGGCTCGCGTACCCCTTGGCCGGCAACGGACCCAGGCCGAGGACGAGGTCGTCGCGATGCGGTCCGACCAGCGAGACCCCCCGCTCGATCTCGTGCGCCCGGACCCGCTCGAACGTCGCCATCAACTCGGCGTGCAGCTGCTCGACCGTCGGGACGTCGCCGGAGGCAATCGCCTCGGCGGCCTGCTCCCCCAGACTCGCCCGGTAGTGCACCCGGGCATCCGAGGCCGCGGCGCTCACCGCGTCGTATGCCGTGCGCAAGAACGGTCCGAGGTCGCGCACGAGGCGCAGTCTCGCGTACAGCAGCTGGGCGCCGACCTCGGCGAGGTGGGTGTTCCACACCTCGAGGGTGTGCAGCGCGCTGCCTTCGGCCGCCGGGTCCTGCGGATCGGTGCCCCCCGGGCGGGGGCGGCGCCGGGCGCCCGGACGCAACACGGGAGCGGCCGACTTGAGCAGGGCGTTACGTTGCTTGAGGATCCGCTCGTAGTCCTGACGAACCCCGGCCCACCGGGGTTGCCGGGCCACGAGCAAGTCGTCGAGGAAGGCTCGTCGGCCGGCCGGGTCGCCCTTGACCAGCGCGAGGTCCTCCGGGGCGAAGACGACGGTGCGCAGTGTCCCGAGCACGTCGCGTGGGCGGGTCAGCGGGGCTCGGTTGAGCCGGGCCCGGTTGGCCCGACCCGGGGTGATCTCCAGCTCGACGAGCATTTCGCGACCTTGGCGCACCACAGTCGCCCGGATCACCGCCTGGGTCGCCCCGAACCGCACGAGCGGCTGGTCGGTGGCCACCCGGTGACTGCCGAGGGTCGCGATGTACCCCAAGGCCTCGACGAGGTTCGTCTTGCCCTGGCCGTTGAGCCCGACGATCGTCGTCACCCCGGGAGTAAGCGCGACGTCGGCCGCGGCATACGAGCGGAAGTCGACGAGGGACAGGTGACGCACGTACATCGCGGGAGCGTCCCCCTCTCGCCGTTGCTAGGTCGCGCTGGCCCGTCGCGTCGTGGCCTTGGTGGCCGCCGACTTCTTCGCAGCGACCTTACGCGGGGCGGGACCGGCGGCGCGGCCCTTCGCGGCAGACCCGGCTGGCGCGGCGGACTTCGCCCCCGGCGAGGGCTTGGCACCGGCGGACTCCGGCGCCTGCTCGCGCAGCCGCTGGCCCTCGGCGACCGTCATCACCGCGTGTCCACCGAACTGCCCGCGCAGTGCGGCGACGGCCTGCAGCGCCGGCGAGACGGCCTGGCGTGAGGCAAACCGGGCGAAGAGCGAGGCCGAGATGACCGGCATCGGCACGGCGTTGTCGATCGCCTCTTCGACGGTCCACCGGCCCTCGCCCGAGTCGTTCGTGTAGTCCGAGACGTCCGCGAGGGTGGGGTCGGCCTCCAGCGCGTCGACCATGAGATCCAGGAGCCAGGATCGGACGACGGTGCCGCGGCTCCACGCCTTGAAGCAGCCCGGGACGTCGGTGACGATGTCCTTCTTCGTCAGCAGCTCGTAGCCCTCGCCGTAGGCCTGCATGAGCGCGTACTCGATGCCGTTGTGGACCATCTTCGCGTAGTGGCCGGCGCCGACCTGGCCGGCATGGACGAACCCGAGATCGCGCGGGCCCTGCGGCCGCAGCGCGTCGAAGATCGGCATGGCCATGTCGACGTGCTTCTTCGCGCCACCGGCCATCAGACCGTAGCCGTTCTCCAACCCCCAGATCCCGCCCGAGACTCCGCAGTCGACGTAGCCGATTCCTTTGGTGGACAACAGTTTCGCGTTGACGATGTCGTCGGTGAACCGGGAGTTGCCCCCGTCGATGACCAGGTCTCCGCGGTCGAGCAACCCGGCGAGCTTGGCCACGGTGTCCCGGGTCGGCTCACCGGCCGGGACCATGATCCAGACGACCCGGGGGGCGGTGAGCCGCTTGACGAGAGCGCCCAGGCTCGCGACGTCGCGCACCGCGGGGTTCATGTCGAAGCCGACGACCTCGTGACCGGCCCGGCGCACCCGTTCGCGCATGTTGCCGCCCATCCTGCCGAGACCGATGAGACCGAGTTGCATGGCGGGATGCCTTTCGACGGGCGGGCGCCGGACCGCGGCAGACGATCGCGGGCCGACCGACCCGGGCTGGGTGGGCTGCGGTCAGGCTATGCCTGCCACCGGGTCGAGGGAACCAGCGTGCCGTGTGTTGCCGACGGGCCGGTGGCGGGTCATCCCGGGGGCGCCTGTCACGAGCGCGACCGGTACCGGGCGCCATCCGTCCCCGCACGGCATCCGAGCACGGCTGCGGGCTCGGACCCGGCGAGGGCTGCCTGCTCAGGAGGCGAAGCGCACCGGCATGAGGACGTACCGGTAGGCCGGATCGTCGGGTCCGTCTTCCTCGGCCTGCCCGGTGATCACGGCCGGGCGGCTCGGCTGGGTGAAGGACAACCGCGCGTATGCCGTGCCGAGCGCTCCGAGCCCGTCGAGCAGGTACTGCGGGTTGAACGCGGTCTCCAGGTCCGGGCCGGAGATGCTCGCGTCGATCGATTCGGCCGCCTGGGCGTCCTCGCCCGTACCGGCCTCGATGGCCAACCCCCCGTCGGCGAAGCGCAGCCGGACCGGGGTGTTGCGTTCGGCGACGAGGGCTACCCGCTTGACTGCTTCGATGAACTCGCTCGTTTTGACGACGGCCTCGGTGTCGACCGACGTGGGGAAGATCGAGGTCACCTTCGGGTAGTCGCCGTCGAGCAGGCGGGTCGTCGCTCGGCGTTGTCCCGCCTCGAAACCGACCAACCCGTCGCCACCGGCGCCGGCGCCGAGCGCCAGGGCCACCGACCCGGAGGCGCCCAGGGCCTTCGCGGTGTCCGAGAGGGTGCGGGCCGGGATGAGCGCGACGTGACTGACCCCGGGGCTGCCCGGGGTCCAGGACAGCTCACGGGTAGCCAGCCGGTAGCGGTCCGTGGCGAGCAGGGTCACCGTGTCGCCCTCGATCTGCATCCGCACGCCGGTGAGGATCGGCAAGGTGTCGCCGCGATCGGCCGCGACGGCGACCTGGGCCACGGCCTGGGTGAAGACGTCGCCGGCGACCGTGCCGGTCGGGGCAGGCGAGGCCGGCAGGGTGGGGTACTCGTCGGCCGGCATCATCAGCAGGCTGAACCGGCTCGCGCCGCACGTGACGGACACCTTGTTGCCTTCGGTGGCCACGTCGACCGGCCGGTCCGGCAGGTTGCGCGCGATGTCGGCCAACAGCCGCCCGAGGACGAGGACGGTGCCCCCCTCGTCGACGTCCGCCGCGACGGTGATCTTCGCGGACACCTCGTAGTCGAAGGCGGACATCGTGATGGTGCCGTCACGATCGGCGACGACGAGCACGCCGGCGAGCACAGGTACGGGCGGACGGGAGGGCAGCCCGCGCGCGACCCAGTTGACGGCATCGGCCAGCACGTCACGTTCCACCCTGAACTTCACCGTCGCCACTCCGCTCGTTCCTCGCGTGCCCCAGCCGGACACGGGATGCCGTCCTGGTCGGCCGCGTCGGACGGCAACGGCATACCACCGTTCGGGCAGGCCTCGACGTGGACACGCCGGATGCCCGGGCGGACTACGAACCTTAGCCCGTCGAGCCTCGGAGAACCACCGGGCCGAGCCGCACCCTCGGCGCAGGTGTCGGAGCCTTGCTCCGGTGGCCCTGGTCCGGTGGCCGTGGTCCGGGGGTGTCGCAGGCCAGGGGCTGGCGCCTCGTCTGCGAGTGAGCGGGTGGGATTTCCCAGGGATCGGTCAGGGCCTGTGTTGTCGGGGCAGCTCCAGATCCCAGATAGGTATCGTCGTCGTCATCGGTGCTGTGGATTCTGGGGATGACCGCTGTCGTGGCCGGTCAGCTCGGCAAACCGGGTGGGGACGAAGCCGTGGACAGGGCGGGTCGCTGCGCTGCGGCATTGGGGACGACGGGGCGTCGTCCCCAACCCTCGTGGACAACGCAGGGTGGCTGTCCACCGGGTGCGGGGAGATATCCACAGCAATCCACAGGCGGATGTGGACGAGCGAGCGTGCCTGCGAGCAATCCAGGCGATGTGGGGATCAAGGGGACAGGTTGTCCACATGCTCGGGACGGTGTCCGGCGGCATCCGGTCAGGTGGCAGGTTTCGGGACGGTTACACCGTCGCCACAGGTGTGGACGGCGGTGTGGATAAGCGACGGTCAGCGGCCGCGTTGGCGGATTCGCGAGGTGATCTCGGTGACCTGGTTGTAGATGGCTCGGCGCTCACCCAGCAACTGGCGGATCTTGCGGTCGGCATGCATCACCGTGGTGTGGTCGCGCCCACCGAATGCCTGCCCGATCTTCGGCAGGGACAGGTCGGTGAGTTCCCGACAGAGGTACATGGCGATCTGGCGCGCCGTGACGAGTTGACGCGACCGAGATGACCCGCACAGGTCGTCGACGGTCACGGCGTAGTAGTCGGCCGTTTCCTGCTGGATCGTCGCGACGGTGATGTGCACGGGGTCGTCGCTGAGCACGAGGTCTTTGAGGACGACCTCGGCCAGGCCCAAGTCGATGGACTGGCGGTTGAGGTTGGCGTAAGCGGTGACCCGGATGAGGGCACCCTCGAGTTCGCGGATGTTCGACGTGATTCGGGTGGCGATGAACTCGAGGACCTCGTCGGGGGCGGACATGCCCTCCTGGATGGTCTTTTTGCGCAAGATGGCGATGCGGGTCTCGAGGTCGGGCGCCTGGACGTCGGTGATGAGCCCCCATTCGAACCGGGAGCGCAGCCGTCCCTCGAAGTCGGTCAGCTGCTTCGGTGGCAGATCGGAGGTGATGACGACCTGCTTGCTGTTGTTGTGCAGGGCGTTGAAGGTATGGAAGAACTCCTCCTGCGTCTGCACCTTGCCGGCAAGGAACTGGATGTCGTCGATGAGCAGGACGTCGACGTCGCGGTAGACGCTTTGGAAGGCCCCGGCGCGGTCGTACCGGATCGAGTTGATGAACTCGTTGGTGAACTCTTCGGAGTTGACGTAGCGCACCCGGAAGGTGGGGTACATCTGGCGGACGTAGTGCCCGATCGCGTGCAGCAGGTGGGTCTTGCCCAGGCCCGAGTTGCCGTAGATGAACAGGGGGTTGTACGCCTTGGCGGGTGCCTCGGCCACCGCGCTCGAGGCGGCATGGGCAAACCGGTTGCTCGCGCCGGCGACGAAGGTGTCGAAGGTGTACTTGGGGTTGAGTCGCGTCCGCTCGGTATCCGTGTCGCGGCGGGGCCCTTCAGGGTGTCGATCCCCTGTTCCGGTATGCCGGTCCCCTGCCCCGGCAGGGTGGCCGTCGGCGTGCAGGTCGGTCGGCACGGCAGAGGGCCGAGATCCGTCGGTGTCCTCGGACGCCTCGGGGAGGTTGGGGCGATCCTCCAGGCTGGTGTCGACGGTGACCGCCAGGCGGATCTCTCGGCCGAGTTCGGCCGACAGGGCGCGGATGACCTGGTCGCGTACCCGGTGTTCGAGAATGCCTTTGGTGTAGTCGTTCGGGACGGTCACGAGGGCGTTCTGATCGACGATGGCGACGAGATGGGCCAACCCGACGAAGGCTCGCTCGCTGGCCGAGAGCCCCTCTTGGTCCAGTGCTGCCAACGTCTGGCGCCAAATGGTGCTCAGGTCGTGGTCCCCCTGCCGCACGCGGACCTCCCCGAAGCCGAGGCCGGAGACGTCCGGCTCGTCGTCCTGTCCTGTGACCATGTCGAACCTGTCGTCGTGGCGATGTCGGCGGTCGAATCGACCCGCTATCGAGGTGGCGCCCTCCCCTGCGTCCCCGACGGGACCGACCGTCCGTCTAGTCATCCACAGAGTTGTCCACAGATGTGTACAAACATCAACGACACTGGATGGGTCCTGGTCGGACCTCCAGGACGGCGTGGCGGAACAGCAGGCGCGACATTACACCCCCCACGCAGCGTGTCGCTCGGCGGCGTGCTCCCGCGCGACCTCTAGGATGCCGCCACCTCGCGTTTGGCACGCCGAATGGTCGATTGGCGCGCCGAACGGTCGAGGGATCGACGATGCTAGCGCTTACCGCGGAATTGCGGCCGGATACCGGAGCCGTCGGACACCTGCGCTCCCCCCCGTGATCGCCGGGCCGCGGCAGGGACCCAGGATGTGAGGGCTCTCGGAAGTCAGGGCTCTCGGAAGTTGGGACTCTCGGTGGTGCCGGCCGGCGCTCTCGGGTCGTGGTTTGACCGCCCTGTGGCGCTCCCTTACCCTGTTACGGGCCGCCTCCGGCCGTTTTCGCATGCCCGTGCCCGCCGTTGCATGGGCCTCCGATTGCGGCCGGCGAGGCCGCCGACCAGCCTGCCGTTAGGTCCAACCGACGGCTCGACTACCGGAGACGACATCGTGAGCAAGCGCACCTTCCAACCGAACAACCGACGTCGCGCCAAAACCCACGGCTTCCGGGTGCGGATGCGCACACGCGCCGGGCGGGCGATCATTGCCGGTCGTCGTCGTAAGGGCCGCGCCGAGCTCTCCGCCTGAGGCCGACGTGCTGCCCGCTCGGCACCGACTACGCCGGTCCGCCGACTTCCGTGCGGTGGCACGCAGCCCTAGGGGCGCGCGCGCGGGTGGATCGCTCGTCGTGGTTCAGCTCTCCCGGCGCGACCCGAACGCGGCGAGTTCGCCTGGCGACCCCACCGGGGCCACGTCCTTTCTCACCCCCGGTGGGGCGAACGCGGCTCGGGTCGGCTTTTCCGTTGGCCGGACCGTCGGCTGCGCAGTCGTTCGCAATCACACCCGACGTCGGCTGCGGGCGCTCGTCGCGGCGCGACTGGACGGCATACCCGCGGGCGTCGACATCGTCATCCGGGCCACTCCGGCCGCGGCCGCGGCGAGTTTCGAGGACCTGGGTAGCGAGGTCGACCGGCTCATGACCCGAGCACTCGAGCGGGTCCGGACGAGCAGGGCCGGTCGGTGAAATCGTCGGCGAGGGTGACCGAGGCCTCGGCGCTCGGCATGCCAGCTCTCGAGGTCTCGGACCTCGAGGACGCTGCGCCCGGGTTGCCGGCGCCGGAGGACGGAGCGCCGGAGGGCTCGGTGTGCGGTGATTCATCGCTGGAATGGTCAACGTCGCAGGGGTCCGGAGCCCGCACGCTCGGCTCCATCCTCGCGCTGCCACTGGTGTGGGCCATCCGCGCGTACCAATGGCTCGTCTCGCCGATGCTCGCCCAACAGTGCCGCTTCTACCCCTCGTGCTCGGCCTATGCCGTGACCGCGCTGCAACGCTACGGCCCGCTCAAGGGCTCGTGGCTCGCGCTGCGTCGCCTGGGCCGGTGCCACCCCTGGAACCCCGGGGGCGTCGATCACGTTCCCGCACGGGAGCACGGGCCGGGCGCCCGCAGCGCCTCCCCCTGACCACCGCGGCGGGCCAGCGGCAGACGACCGCGGACCCGCCACCATCAGGTGAGACGACTGTCTCATCATACGAGCAAGGACTGTCGTGGGCGACTTCTTCAACACCCTGCTGAGCCCGATCATGGTCGGCGAGGCGTGGGTCATGCTGGCCTGGCACAAGCTCTGGAGCCTTATCGGCATCGGCGGTGGGTGGGGCTGGGCGCTCTCGATCGTCGGGCTGACGCTCATTGTCCGGATCGTTCTTATTCCACTGTTCGTCAGGCAGATCCACTCGTCGCGGCGGATGCAGCTCATCCAGCCCGAGATGCAGAAGATCCAGGCGAAGTACAAGGGCAAGAGCGATCCTGAGTCGCGTCAGGCGATGACGCAGGAAACGATGGCGCTGTACAAGCGGACGGGCACGAACCCGTTCTCCTCGTGTATGCCGATCCTGCTCCAGTCCCCGTTCTTCTTCGCGCTCTTCACGGTCCTCAACAACCTGAAGGCGATCGCGGAGGGACGCCACGGTGCGATCGGACCGATCACGCCGGACATCGCCGCTCAGATCGAGTCCTCGAACATCTTCGGCGCGCCCTTCTCGTCGACGTTCCTCGGGGCGACCGATGTCGCGACCAAGGTCGTCACGGTGGTGCTCATCGCCCTGATGTCGCTCACCCAGTTCACGACTCAGCGCCAGCTCATGCGCAAGAACATGCCGGACTCTGCGCTGGACAACCCGTTCATGAAGCAGCAGAAGGTCATCCTCTACGTCATGCCGGTGTTCTTCGCGATCTCGGGGATCAACTTCCCCATCGGGGTGTTGCTGTACTGGCTGACGACGAACATGTGGTCCATGGGGCAGCAGTTCTACGTGATCCGGCGGCTGCCCGCCCCGGGCTCGCAAGCCGAGCGTGATCTGCAGGCACGCCGCCAGCGTAAGGGTCGGGCATATGAGGGGCCGACGGTCAAGGGCCTGACGGGCCCGGTGCAGGACGGTGTCTCGAGCGGCTCAGACGGGACCACCGCGGCCGATGAGCCGTCTGCCAGTCGCCAACGCCAGCAGCCGATGGGCAAGAAGCGGAGCAAGAAGAGCCGGCCCACTCGTCCACCTGGGATAGGCCAGGGATCGGCGGCAGGGCCTGCGGACGCCACCGAGGCATGGCCCACGGCCTCCACCGACGCATGGCCCACGGACCCCACCCGGGGACCGGACGGCGGGCCCCCGCGTGGCCGAGGTCCAAGCGACGCGGCCCCGTCGGGATAGCGCATTCGGGAGTACCCGACAGGACGACGACAGCAGGCCCCCTGGGCCGCGAATCAAGGAACTGACGTGACGATGAACCAAGCGACGGGTATGCCGGTGACGGGCAACGTGGAGGACGGCTCCACCGAAGACGAAGCGAGGGACGCGCGAGACGAGGGAAGGGCCCCCGACGTCGACGGTGGCACCATCCCGGAGACAGTGCACGACGTCGCCGATCCCCAGAGCTACGGCGACTCGCAGAGCGACGCGGACGAGCCGTCCGGAGCGGATCTCGCCGCGACCGACGGACCGGACGGTCCGACCGGGGACGGCGGGGGTCGGGATGACGCCGCAGCGCAGGACGTCGAGGGAGCCCAGCTCAGCGACGCACGCGCGGAAGTCGAGGCTGGTGCAGTCGACACAGGTCGGGATGAGGCGACAGGGGAGCAGGTCGACGCAGGTGAGGGGGTCACCGACGAGTCAGGCGCAGCAGCCCCCATGGGCGGCAAGGGGCGACGATCCCGTTTGGCCATCCTCGAACGAGAGGGCGAGGTTGCCGCGGACTTCCTTGAACGCCTGCTGGATATCGCCGACCTCGACGGCGACATTGACGTGGACATCGACGGGGATCGTGCCGCCGTGGCCATCGTGGACTCTGACGAGGGGCGTGTGCCGCGGCGGCTCGTTGGTCCCGACGGACGCGTACTCGAGGCCCTTCAAGAGCTCACCCGCCTCGCGGTCCAGACCGCCACTGGGGAGCGAAGCCGGCTCATGCTCGATGTCGCGGGGTTCCGTGCCGAGCGTCGTTCGTCGTTGGTGGAGTTGGCACGCACGGCAATCGAGCAGGTCCGCGCGTCTGGCGAGCAGCAGGCGCTAGCCGACATGTCGGCCTTTGAACGAAAGGTGGTCCACGACGAGGTCACCGCCGCCGGCTTGGTTTCCGAGTCCGAAGGAATCGAACCGCACCGTCATATCGTCATTCGACCGTCGTAGGTCGGGCGTTTCACGTGAAACGGTGGCGCAGGTGAGGCGGGTCGCCTGATGCCGCGCGACATTCCGCTGCCCTCGAGCGAACCCGCGAAGGTGGACCTGGACGCGACCGAAGGCCGGAGAGCCCCCGCGAGGTCGGACCAGACGACGGATGACGAACGCTCGGAGGTTGCGACTGCCACTTGGGAAGGAATGGGGCCTGCGGCGGGGTGGGTTTCCGCTGCGATTGACGAGTTGTTCGGTCCCCGATCCGACACCGTCCGGCGATACGTTGCCTTGCTTGGTTCCACGGGGATCACCCATGGCTTGCTCGGGCCCCGGGAGGCCGAGCGTCTCTGGGAGCGCCACGTGCTCAACTGTGCCGCGCTGCACCTGGGGATCGGACAGGATCTCTGCGTTATCGACGTGGGCAGCGGGGCGGGGCTGCCGGGTCTGGTGCTGGCCATCGCCCGGCCCGACCTGAGGGTCACACTCGTCGAGCCTCTTGCTCGTCGAGTTGCTTGGCTCGATGCGGCCAGGGCCGAACTCGATCTGCCCAACGTCACGGTGCGGCGGGCCCGTGCTGAGGCCCTCCGCGGTCAGCTGGCGGCACCGGTGGTCACGGCACGCGCGGTGGCACCGTTGGCTCGGCTCGCCTCGTGGTGCCTGCCCTTGGTGGCACCCGATGGCGTCCTGCTCGCAGTCAAAGGTTCCACGGCGTCATCCGAGGCTCAGCGCGACTCCGCGGCGATTGCTGCGACCGGGGGTCGAGTGGCCCGCATCGTCGAATACGGCGGCAGCGTGCTCCCGACGCCGACCACGGTGGTCGAGATCCGAGCGAGCGCACCCCACCGACCCCCATCGACGGTCCGACCCCGCGGGCGCAAACGACCTCGTAGGTAGCGCGTATCCGGCATCGGCCGTTCCCTGCTCGCCACCGCTGCCGCGCTGTCGTACCCAGAACACGCCGGGGCACGACACTCAGAGCAGGGTGTGGATGACGTCCGCGAGTCGGCCAACCGCTGTGATTGGATTTCGCCATGGACGAGTCCCCCGCACCCAGCGCCCTGGGCTGGCCGACATCGGCGGCCCGCGCCGCGACGGGGCTGGGGTGGCCTCCCACCGTCCTGGTAACTGCACCAAACGGCGTTTCACGTGAAACGTCTCGGGCAGTCCCGACCGATGGAGTTCATTCCGACCGTGATCAAGCCGATCAGCGGTTGCACGGTACCGATCACGTTGGAGCAATCGCAGACCCCGCGGCATCGACCGAGTTTGTCCCACCAGGACCCTCCACCCCGGATGAGAACATCCCCTCCCACGCCATGTTGATCGGGGTGTTTCCACCCGCTGGCGATGACACGCCGATGGCACAGGCGTTGGCCGCCCAGGCACGCCGCCGTATCCAGCTGGGTGAGAGGCGATTGCCCAGGCCGGACCGACCCAGGATCATCACGGTCGCCAATCAGAAGGGTGGAGTAGGCAAGACGACCACGGCCGTCAACATCGCCGCAGCTTTAGCCCAGGGTGGTCTCAAGGTGCTGGTGATCGACCTCGACCCGCAAGGCAATGCGAGCACGGCCCTCGGTGTGGATCATCGTCAAGGCGTGGACTCCGTCTACGACGTGCTCATCGGGGGGCGCGACCTCCACGATGTCGTTACACCGACCGCCATCCGAGGCCTTGACTGTGTGCCCTCGACCATCGACTTGGCTGGTGCGGAAATCGAGCTCGTCGCGATGGTGGCGCGGGAAACCAGGCTCGTGAAGGCGCTCGGCGCCAACGGCGGGGAGCCAAGCGCGGGCCTGGGATACGACTACGTCTTCATCGACTGTCCGCCGAGCCTTGGGTTACTCACGGTCAACGCGTTCGTGGCAGCCCGCGAGGTCCTCATCCCCATCCAGTGCGAGTACTACGCGCTGGAGGGGCTCTCCCAACTCATCACGACGATCGACTTGATTCGCACCCATCTCAACCCCGGTCTGCGTCTCACGACCATCCTCTTGACGATGTTCGACGGGCGCACCCGGCTGTCCGCCCAAGTCGCCGACGACGTCCGCAAGCACTTCCCGGCGCAGACGTTGAACGCAGCGATTCCTCGCTCGGTACGCGTGTCGGAAGCGCCGAGCTATGGCGAGACCGTGATGACCTATGACCCAGCGAGTAGCGGCGCCTTGGCCTACCTCGAGGCGGCCGGTGAACTCGCCGACCGGGCCGGCGCCCTCGCCGGTCAGCGCAGCGAAGGAGCCGGATGAACGACAAGCGCCCTGCCCTCGGTCGAGGGCTAGGGGCCCTGATCCCCACGAGCGCCCAAGGCGAGCATCGGCCCGCCGACGTGTTCTTCGGGCGCGCGCCGGCGCCCGGGGCTCATGCCAGTGGCATCACTGACATTTCGCTCGACGAAACTGCCATCGTCGAGCGAATCACGGGCGACGACACTCACGGCGTCGCGCGCTCCGACGAGCTCGCCGGCCGCCATTGGGAGCCTGGACTCTCCGGGAGCTCGCCGGCGCCGGGGTTCGACCCCCACGCCCCCGCGAGCGGGCGTCCCGACTCCGTCCCCGACCCTCGCGTATCCGAGGATGGCTTGCGGGCCGTGCCCGGCCTGACGTTCGCCGAGCTGCCCCTCGCGGCGATCCGGCCCAACCCGCGACAGCCGCGCACCGTGTTCGACGAGGACGAACTCGCCGAACTCGTCTCCTCGATCGGTCAGATCGGCATCCTCCAGCCCATCGTCGTCCGCCCGCTGGAGCCTCCGGCGCCGACGAGCGATGGCGAACCCGTGCGGTTCGAGCTCGTCGTCGGAGAGCGGCGGTGGCGGGCCGCCGCGCAGGCCGGGCTCGATCATGTTCCGGCGATCATCAAGGCCACTGCGGATGACGAACTCCTGCGCGATGCCCTGCTGGAGAACCTGCACCGCAGTCAGCTCAACCCACTCGAGGAGGCCGCGGCATACCAACAGCTGCTCGACGATTTCGGCTGCACCCAGGACGAGCTGGCCACTCGGGTCGGACGGTCGCGACCGCAGGTCAGCAACACGTTGCGATTGCTCAGGCTGCCGGCCATCGTCCAGCGGCGGGTTGCCGCCGGAGTGCTCAGCGCCGGCCACGCCAGGGCGCTGCTCGGACTGTCCGACGCGGCGGCCATGGAACGGCTCGCTCAGCGGATCGTGGCCGAGGGACTGTCGGTACGGTCGGTCGAGGAGATCGTCGCCCTGGGCCTCGACTCGGGTAGCCCCGCCCGTCGACCTGCCCGGCACACCACGCCAGATGCCCAGCTCGAGGACCTTGCCGCGCGGATGGCCGACGCCTTCGACACGCAGGTGCGAGTTGCGCTCGGGCGGCGTAAGGGGCGCGTGACCATCGACTTCGCTTCAGTTGACGACCTTCACCGCATTCTGGAGAGAATGGGGGTCGAGGCTTCCTAGCCACGTAATCCATTGTCCCACAACGGTATTGGTGGAATGTCGAAAGGGCGGTGGGCATGGGTCGAACCGTCCGGGCGCTCACTGTGGACCGCTTGGCCGACGTCGTGGAGCCGTGCCGCCACTGTGCGTTCTGGGAGCGGACCCCGGCGCAGTCATGGCGATCGGCGAGAGGGAGCGGGGACTCGGCGCGCGCCAAGCGCGGTTGGTTGACCTCGGCTCTGCTCGAGTGGGGGGCACCTGGTCGGATCGTCTACGTCGACGACGTCCCCGCCGGTTACCTCAGCTACGCGCCCGCACACCTCGTCCCGAGAGCCTTCGCCTTCCCGACGACACCGGTCTCGGCGGACGCGGTGCTGCTCATCACGGGGCGTATCGCGGCGGAATACGCCGGTCAGGGACTTGGTCGGGTGCTCGTCCAATCCGCGGCGAAAGACCTCGTACGCCGGCGCATCCGGGCGATCGAGGCCTTCGGGACGACCCGAGGGCGCACCGAGCCCGAGTCCATCGCCAGCGACGAGGCACCCCGCGACGGGCGGCGACGCAGCGAGCCCACAGCGGTCGGTGCCGCGGCTCCGCGATGGGACGGCGACGGCCGCCCGGTTGAGGCGGACGCGTTGTCAGGCACGTCGTCCGGCGAACGAGACGGGCGAGCGGGCGTCTCTGGGATGCCAGAGGATCCGGAGAGCTGCCTGCTCCCGGTGGACTTCCTCACGGCCGTGGGGTTCCACACGGTGCGCGACCACCCGGCATACCCGCGGTTGCGGTTGGACCTGCGCACCGTCTTGCGTTGGCGCGCCGAAGTGGAACAGGCTGTCGAGCGGCTGCTCACGCCGGTGCGCGGCATCTCCGTTCCGCCGCCGGTGGGCACGGCCAATCGACAGGGAACGCCTGGCCCACCGCAGGCCGGCGGGCCATTCAGCCCAAGTACTCCTCGAGTTCGCGCACCAGCATTCGCTTCGGCTTCGCGCCGACGATGGTCTTGACGACCTGGCCGCCGAGGTAGACGTTCAGCGTCGGGATGCCGGTGACGCCGTAGCGCGCGGTCGTCGCCGGGTTGGAGTCGGTGTCGAGTTTGACGATGGACAAGCGATCCTTGTGTTCGGCGTAGATCTCCTCGAGAACCGGCGAGATCTGCTTGCAGGGCCCGCACCACTCGGCCCAGAAGTCGACGAGGACCGGCTTACTGCTGGCCAGCACGTCCTGGTCGAAGGTGGCGTCGGTGGTGGCGGGGATGTCGCCCATGAGGGTCCTTCCGGGGGTAAGGGGGGTGAGGGGGGAGGCCGCTGGCTGCCCTTGGCACGGTACCCGAGGGAACCGACAGTGCCTCAACCGAAACGCCTCGCTCACCCGGCGGGGCAGGCGCCACGGTGAGTTGCACCCACCTGGCGACGTCAGCCGTCCGCGAGTGCAGCGAGGAAGTGTTCGGCGTCCAACGCGGCGGCGCACCCGGTCCCGGCGGCCGTCACCGCCTGGCGGTAGGTGTGGTCCACGAGATCGCCGCAGGCGAAGACCCCGTCGAGGGTGGTCCGAGTGGAGCGCTCGGATACCACGACGTATCCGGAAGGGTCCAGGTCCACCGCGCCCCGGACGAGCTCACTACGTGGGTCGTGGCCGATGGCGACGAACAGACCGGTCACCGGGACGTCCCGGGCCTCCCCGGTCACCGTGTCCCGCACGGTGATGCCGGTGAGCTTGTCCTCGCCGTGCAGGGCCACGACCTCGGAGTTCCACGTGAAACGGATCTTGTCGTTCGCGAACGCCCGGTCGGCCATGATTTTCGAGGCGCGCAGCTGGTCTCGGCGGTGGATGATGGTGACCGATCTCGCGAACTTCGTGAGGAAGGTCGCCTCCTCGATGGCCGAGTCGCCACCGCCGACGACGGCGATGTCCTGATCGCGGAAGAAGAAGCCGTCGCAGGTGGCGCACCAGGACACCCCGTGGCCCGAGAGTCGCTTCTCCTGTGGCAGCCCCAGCTCGCGATAGGCCGACCCCATGGCAAGGATGACCGCCCGGGCGGCATACGTCGTGCCCTCCCCGTCCGTCACCGTCTTGACCGCGCCGTCCAGGCTCATCGACACGACGTCGTCGGTGACGAACTCGGTGCCGAACCGCTCGGCTTGTGCGCGCATCGCCTCCATGAGATCCGGGCCCATGATCCCGTCGCGGAATCCGGGGAAGTTCTCCACCTCGGTGGTGTTCATCAGCGCACCGCCCGCCGTCACCGACCCCTCGAAGAGCAACGGTCCCAGGCTCGCCCGAGCGGCGTAAACGGCCGCCGTGTAGCCGGCCGGACCCGAGCCGACGATGATGACGTCGCGTACCTCGAGGGTCGTTGGGTCGGTCACGTGAAACTCCTGTCGAACGGGCCCCGTGGATGGGCCTGGCGCGCCAGGCGGATGCCGGGTGGCGCAAGCCGTGTGAGAAGCCGGAAGTATGCCGCTGGACGTGGTTTGTCGGGGGGTGCGGGTCGGGGAGGCCAACATACCTGTCGTCGGTCGACAACCCGGGTGACCGGGTGGTTGTTCCCCGCGACCGGCGCCCGCCCGATCCGAGGGGTCGCCGACCGACCAGCCAGGGCCCAGTCGCGGTTACGTCATCGGCAACGGCCCGATGAGGATCATCGGGTCGCCGTGGTTGCAGCTGGGGTCGACGGCATACACCTGCTTGAGGCCGTTCTTGATCGTCACGATGATCACCGCGGGTGCCCCGTTGAACGTCGCGATGTCGGCGGCCACTCGGTCTGCGTCGTCCTCCCCCAGGGTCTTCAGACATGCGACCAGGCCCGCCGGGGTGGCGATGGGCAACGCCGTCGCCGTACCCGCCGGCGCAGTCGGGGCCGGGGCGGACGTCGGATCGGCGATCAGGTCTTCCGCTAGGCGCGCGATCGTCGCCCCGGTGTACGCCCTCCCGCTGACAACGATGGCGGCCTTGCCGGTCATGGCGTCAGCGGCCGAACCGGGGGTGGCTTCGCCCGCCGCGACCCCCGGTCGACTCTGGACTGAGGCGACGGAGGATTGGCGAGTCCCACGGAACAGCAGCGTCCCTGCGACGGCGAAGGCGGCCACGCCAGCCGCGGCAGACCCGACAACGAGCCAGCGCGAGCGCCCCGCGGCCGCGCCCCGGCGCCTCTGGGCGACCTCGTCGAGGGTCACGACGTCCCCGAGACCCAAGGCCCCGAGCCCCTCGTCGGAGACCGCCTCGGCGTCCTCGCCCCGGTGCTCGTTCTCGCCCCGGTCGTTCTCGCTCCGGTCGTTCTCGGCGAGACCGTCGTCGATCTCACCCCGGGCCGGCGGGGAGGCCCCGCCGGCCCGGGCCTGCGCGAGCAGGTGGAGGATCCGCGAGGAAACCTCGGGCGGCATCGGGCCCGGGTCGGGCAGCCCCGCGAGCAGGGCTCGCACGCCCGTGACGTCGACGTCCACGTCGGCGTCCTCGGACGGCTGCTGCCACGTCATCGCGATCCCTTCCATGAATGCTGCGGTCCCGGTGCGGCCTGCTCCTGGCACCGGACAGGGCATGACGTCGATGCGTGTTGGACGCCGGCGGAAGCGTTCCGGTTCCGCCCGTTGCTGCCGTGACAGCCAGGCAGGCGGCCGTGGGGTCGGACGCTCGGTGCTAAGGCCCAGTGCACGCACCGGGCGCACCCGCCCGAACCAGTCACTGTTCGTCCCGTCCGAGTCCGAGCAGCTCGGCCATCGCCGCTCGGCCGCGGGCGCACCGCGACTTCACCGTGCCCTCGGCGACCTCCAACACGCCCGCGGCCTCGGCCACCGACAGGCCGTGCATGTCAACGAGGACGAGGGCTAGTCGTTGCCCCTCGGGCAGTTGGCGAAGAGCCTCGCGGACGTCGACCCGCACGAGCGTGCTCGCGTGCTCGTCGCGTCGGTCGGCAAGGTCCCACTCGGGCAAGGGGGTCGTCACCTTGGTACGGCGGAGCCGGTCCAAGCAGGCGTTGACGACGATCCGGTGCAACCACGTGGTCACCGCGGCATCCCCGCGATAGGACTCGGCGCGTCGATAGGCCGCGAGGAAGGCCTCCTGCACGCAGTCGGCGGCGACCTCACGGTCCGAGCAGGTCCGCACCGCCACCGCCCACATACGGTCTTTGTGACGTCGGAACAGCTCGCCGAAGGCGTCCGGGTCCCCGGCGACGTGCGCGGCGAGTAGGTCCCGGTCGCTGGACTCGGACAGCTCGGTGAGGGTCGGGCTCACGAGCTCACCGCGACCTCGGAGATCTGGGCTCGGAAATGCCCCTCGCCGTCGGCGCCGAGCCGGGTGATGAAGACGATGACGAGCTGGCCGGTTATCCTCGACCCGCCGGGGGCATCGAAGGACAGCTCCCCCCTCTGGTGAGTGAACGAGCCGATGACCTTGGCGCCCTCGAGCGAGGCCTGGGAGGCGATGTAGACCTTCCCGTCCTGTTCGACCGGCAGGGTGACCTTGACCCGGCGGACCGGCGTGGGTTGGCCGAGATCGAGGGCTAGGCCCAGGCCCGGCATCTCGTAGCCGCCGAACTTCTCGGTCCCGTACCACTTCGACGAGCGCCACACCGTCGCCGGATCCCCGTCGTAGGCCTTGGCGCCCGTCGTCGCCGGAACCGCCGGGCCGTTGGCCGGGTCGAAGGTGGCCGACCCGACGATCGCCAACGGCGGCGACACCGTAGTGCTCGCTCCGGCCGAGGCGCCGAGGCCCCCCGCCGTCCCGCTGGGGGAGTCCGCCGGCCTTCCGGGGCTCGATCCAGAGCCAAGCTT
The DNA here is from genome assembly GCA_037045045.1 of Dermatophilaceae bacterium. GTDB lineage: Bacteria > Actinomycetota > Actinomycetes > Actinomycetales > Dermatophilaceae > Phosphoribacter. The sequence continues at coordinate 388,757 of JBAOHL010000004.1, read as the reverse complement.
CGGCAGCCCCCATATCCCCAGGAGCGCCACCAACAGCACCAGGCCGGCGACGATCGACAGGGCCAGCCGAGAGGCCCGCCGATCGCCCGCCACGGGGTCGGCCGCCAGCATGGGCAGTGGCGATTCGAGGTCATCCTCGGCGGGCTCGAGGACCTCGCTCAGAGTCGCTTCCTGGCCCTCGAAGAACTCGTCGTCGAGGTGCTCGTATCGGTGGCGCTCGGCCCGGGCGGCGGAGCGCTCGGCGGCCTTGTCGGCGGTCTGTCGAGCCACCGAGCTCACCCTGCCGGCGACCGTCCCGGCCGCGGTCCCGGCGGCGCTCAACGCGCCGGCGACCCCGCGACCTAAACCTTTGGCCATCGAACCCGTGGACGCGACCACGGCACCGGCCGTCGCGGCGACCGCCTTCGCCCGGGCACCGCCTTCGGGGGAGTCGTCGGCCCGCGGGGCTCGACGCGGATCGGGACGTCGGATGCCGCCGCTCACCGGGTCGCGGGCGAACGGTTCGGTTCGCACCGCGGTCGTCGGGCGCAGCACGGCCACCCGCTCGGTGGCCAATTCGCGGACCTGGGCGGGGGACCACTGGCCCAGCGACTCGACGATCTCGGCCGGGGCGAGCGGGGCGTGGCCGCTGCCGAGGGCACCGGTGACGAGCAGGTCGAGGTCGCGGGGTACACCGGCAGCGATCTCCGACGGGGCGACGACGCCGCCGACCACCCGAGCCGCGGCCTCGAGGCCGGAATCGGGACCGGGCAACGGCCACCGACCGGTGAGACCGGCATACAGCAGTCCGACGAGAGCCATCGCATCCGTGGCCGACGCCTGGTCGGAGGGCAGGTCTTCCTCCCCGAGCAGGGCGGCCTCGGTGGCCAGACCGCGCACCTTCACCGAGCCGTCGGGCATGACGAGGACGTTGCGAGGGGTGAGGACGCCGTGGTGCAACCCCCGCGCGCTCGCCGCGGCGAGGGCCGTCGCGGCCTCTCCCACGACCCGGCGCACCTCGTCTGCGGGGAGACCGCCGTCGGACAGCAGCGCCGTGAGTGGCTGCGCGTCCGGCATGGGCTCCTCGACGACGAAGGCCACGGCGACGTCCCGGCCCACATCGAGCACCCGAGTCAGTCTCGGCTCCTCGATCCCCGCGGCGCGGCGCGCGGCATCGACGGTCGCATCGGCTTGGCCTGCCTCGCGGGGAAAGCACAACAGCACGACGGCACGATCCAAGGCCGAGTCGTCGGCGCTCCACCGTTCCCACCGGGGCTGCTGCACGAGGCGCCGGCGCACGGCATACCGCCCGCCGAGGACGGAACCTGGACCCACGCCGTGCATGGACCACCCTTCCGATCGGGACGCTCGCCCCGCCTGCCTGAGCGTCCATCCTAGGACGTGACGGCCAGCGGGAGCCGGCGCGGCGCGCGCGGCCCAGCGCTCAGAGCTTGGCCGGCGGTCGGTTCGCGCGGGGCCGGTCGACCGCTTCCGTGAGAGGGCGCTCGGGGGTCGGGGCGACAACGTCGACGTCCTCGACTCCGTTGGCGCGTCGGACCGGGCGGCGCAGGCCCCGGACCAGGCCGACGACGAGGACCAATGCGAGGACGGCGATACCGACGATGTACATCCACGTGCCGGGCGGGTTGGCTCGCACCGTGAGTTGAGTCGGCTGACCCAGCCGAGTGCCGTCCGCCGTGGTCAGCCAGGCGTCGACGGAGACCAGCCCGGCGGCCACCGCGGCGACCCGCACCTGGACGGTGGCCTTGCTGTGGCGTTCGATGCGCACCGGGGCGGCCGGTTCGAGGATCCGGATGCGAGCGTTGTCCGGAGTCAGCACGAGGCGAACGCCCTCGACGGTCTGGTCGAGGTCGTTGACGATGGTCACCCGCAGCACGCCTTCGTCGGCGAGGAAGTTCGTCGTCTGAGTGGTGATCGTCAGACCCTGGGTGAACTCACTGGTGGCGGCGCGCAACTGGGCGTACAGGATGTTGTGGGCGTTGGCCTCGCCGCGCCACCGCGTCGAGGTCAGTTGTGAGATGACGTCCCGCCAGTGCCCTACGAACTCCCCCGCGTCGCGCAGCGTGCGGGAGATGGTGGTCAGCAAACGGGCCTGGGCGTCCAGATCGTCGAGCATGCCGCCATTGAGCACCGGGTCTTCCTGGACGGCTGTGCTCGGGCGTGGCTCGATGGTCGGCGCCGTGCCATCGGCCGCAGCGGCAAGCAGCGTCGTGACGTCTCCGGTGGAGACCCACGGCAGGCCTTGCGCCGTCGCGAGGAACTGGGCGAGCAGGGTGGGGTCGGCGTCGAGCCCCCGTGGGAGCACGACGAGCACGTCCCGGGCCACCGACGGCCGCTCGGCGACGAGCGCTGCCGTCTCGGCGACGTACCGCTGCAGGCCCAGCACCGTCGTCGGACCCGAGCCGGCGTCGGCGGCGGCATCGGACAGGGCGTCGTCCCAGCGCAGCACCGCGGTGCCGCGGGGGCCCTTCGCGGAGGCGCTGGGGGTCGATGACGGGGTGCCGCCGGTGGCTTCGGCGGAAGCGAGCACGGCGCCGAGGGTGTCTCGGTATGCCGTGACCCACGCTTGCTCGCGCTGGTCGGTCAAGCGACCGTCGGCGGGCCAGGCGACCCGGGCGGAGACCCTCATGGACAGCATGCGATTGAGGTCGAGACCGGAGTCGAGACCGTCGGTGATGACGCTCGGGACGACGCGGTCATTCGTGGCGGCGGCCAGATCCGGGTCGGCGTAGGGCAACTCGAGAAGGGTGCGCGGGGGAGCGGCAGCAACGAGGGTCGCGCGGAACCGAGCTCGCAGGGCGGCCACCGGGTCCTCGCTCGTGGGCGACGGCGTTCCCCACGGCGATCCGATCACGGCGGGGTCGAGGGCCCAGGCGACCTGGGCGCCGGACGTGCCCTGGACGAGGCGGGTGAGTCGGCCGGCGGCCCCGAGTTCGTCGTTCCATGCCGTATTCCGCGCGTCCGCGTCGATGGCGACCAACGCCGGGTCGGCGGCGAGGGTGATCGGGGCGACCCAGGAGATCGAGACGCGCGGGGTCGGGCCCGATCCCGGGGACGACCAGCCAACGAAGGTATGCACCGACTGCAGAACTGTGCCGTCGGGGGCGACGACCTCGATCGACAGGGGAAGGGCACCGTAGCCGCGGGTCAACCGCAGGCCGTCCGCCGAGGTGGTCAGCGTGAACGGCGCCGACCCGCCGGGCGTCAAGGTGGCCGACAGGGGAGCGCGGGCCAGCAGGGTCGTCGCCGTGGTGGTGGCCCCGGTGGCCCAGGCGTCGACGTCACTGCGGGTGGTGAGCGCCACGCCGCGTGGGCGTACCAGCCGGATCGTCGGGTTGGCGAGCGTGGCGCCGACGGACTGGACGTGGCCGGTCACCGTGAGCGTCGAGGTGGGGCCGATGACCGGTGGCGTGACCGACCGCAGCGTGATCGTCACGGCGTCGGTGGCCGAGGCCGTCACGACCCTCGGGGTCGTACCGACCTCTGGCGGTGCGGCCTCGGCCGCGGGTAGCCCGCCGAGGACGGCGGCCAGGACCACGAGGGCGGCCGCGAGCGCCGTTCGGGAAAGGGCGACCACGCGATGACTCACGCGGTGCCTGCCAGGCGCTCCCACGCCGCCTTGGCGATCCGCCGCTCGTTGGGGAAGGTGAGGTGCTGGTGGACCTCGGCGAGCGGGAACCAGGCGACGTCGATGGCTTCCTGGTCGGGGTCGTTCTCGGTCGTCAGCTTGCCGCCGAGAGCCTCGAGCAGGTAATGGTGGACGAACTTGTGCACGCGCTTGTCGCCCGCGGCGAACCAGTAGTCGATCGTGCCCAGCTCGGCGAGGACGCGCCCGACGATGCCGGTCTCCTCGGCCACTTCGCGTGCCGCGGTCTCCGGCAGCGTCTCGCCGGGTTCGATATGCCCCTTGGGCAGGCACCACTCGATTCGTCCGGCGCGGTTACGTCGGGCGATGACCGCAGTGCGGGCCGACCCCTCGAACACGTCGACGACGACGCCACCGGCCGAACGTTCCTCGACCCAGGGCAGCCGCCGCGTCGGTGCTGCGGGGACGGGGACGGGCTCGCTCACCGTTCCACTGTAACCACGCCGTCGACCGGGCCATCGCCACCACGGCTAGGCTTGGCTGCCGTGTCCGAGCCCCAGGGCGATCCCGGCCCCGAGCCGCGGGTGTCGCCGGAGCTGATGCGCGCGGCGGTCGCCGCGCTAGCCCCGCAGATCCCGCTGCTCGGCGAGCTCGGCGAGCGCTTCGCCGCGGCGGGCCATCAGCTGGCGCTGGTCGGCGGGCCGGTGCGCGACGCGCTGCTCGGGCGCTCCTGCCAGGACCTGGACCTGACGACCGACGCGACCCCCGACCAGATCCTCGCCGTCGTCGACGGGTGGCCCGACGCGCAGTGGGACGTCGGGCGGGCCTTCGGCACGATCGGCCTGCGCAAGGGCGAGGTCGTCATCGAGATCACGACCTACCGCTCCGACCGCTACGACCGGGCCAGCCGTAAGCCCGAGGTGGCCTTCGGCCATACCCTCGCCGAGGACTTGGTCCGGCGGGACTTCACCATCAACGCCATGGCGCTGCGCCTGCCGGGCCTGGAGTTCATCGACGAACACGGAGGTCTTGGCGATCTCGCCGCCCGACAGCTGCGCACTCCGGCGTCGGCTGCCGACTCATTCGCCGACGATCCGTTGCGGATGTTGCGGGCGGCCCGGTTCGTGGCCCAGCTCGGCCTCGCGGTCGAGCCGTCGGTGTATGCCGCGATGCGCGATCAGGCGGCCTCCCTCGCCATCGTCTCGGCCGAGCGGATCCGCACCGAGCTGGAGAAGCTCGTGCTCACCGACGACCCGCGACCGGGGCTGACCCTGCTCGTCGACACCGGCGTGGCCGAGGTCTTCCTCCCCGAGCTGCCCGCCCTGCGCCTGGAGGTCGACGAGCACCACCGACACAAGGACGTCTACGAGCACTCGCTCACCGTCCTCGAACGGGCCATCGCCCTGGAGCGCGCCCGAGCCGGCGACGCGGCATACCCCGGACTCCCCAGCCCCGACGTCGTCGTCCGGCTCGCCGCGCTGTTGCACGACATCGGCAAACCGGCGACCCGCCGGTTCGTTAAGGGTGGCGGGGTGTCCTTCCACCACCACGAACTGGTCGGCGCGCGCCTCGTCGCCAAGCGGCTCAACGCCCTGCGCTTCGACAAGGACACCGTCAAGGCGGTGGCTCGGCTCGTCGAGCTGCACCTGCGCTTCCACGGCTACGGCGACGGCGTATGGACCGACTCGGCGGTGCGGCGATACGTCACCGACGCCGGCCCGTTGCTCGGGCGCTTGCACGTGCTCACGCGGTCCGATTGCACGACGCGCAACCCGCGCAAGGCGGCCCGGCTGGCCCGCTCCTACGACGACCTCGAGTCCCGCATCGCTCGGCTGTCCGAGCAGGAGCAGCTCGCGTCGATCCGTCCCGAACTCGACGGCACCGAGATCGGGGCGCTGCTCGGCATTCCCCCCGGCCCGCTCGTCGGGGAGGCCTATCGGTACCTGCTCGGGGTGCGACTCGACGAGGGCCCGATCGGGGTGCAAGCGGCGACGGCGCGTCTGCTCGACTGGTGGGCCAGGCGGGTGCCGGACTGACCGCGGCCGGGATGCCGCGGACCCGCGAGCCGCAGGCCTGGGGGAACCGGCCTGCGGGACCCGGTCGGACGGCATACCCTGCTGGGACAGCGAGCCGACAAGGGGGGAGACGCCGATGATCTCGCCAGGGGTGTCCCTGCGAGTCGGGGTGGCCAGTGACGTCGGGCTCGTCCGGGAGCACAACGAGGACGCCGCGTTCGCGGCCGGCTCGGTCTACCTCGTCGCCGACGGGATGGGCGGTCACGCGGCCGGCGAAGTCGCCAGCGCCGTCACGGCCGATGCGATGGGCGAGCTTGCCGGCCGCGCGGACCTCGCGCTCGCCGATGTCGTCGCCCAGGTCGGCGTGGCGAACGAGCGGATCCTCGCCCGGTCCGCGGCTGCCCCCGAGCAGCGGGGGATGGCCACCACGCTCACCGGGATCGCGGTGGTGCGGGTCGGGTCGGTCGCGCATTGGGCGGTCTTCAACCTCGGGGACTCGCGGGTGTACCGCTACGCCGACGGTGCGTTGCGCCAGATCACCGTGGACCACAGCGAGGTCCAGGAACTCGTCGAGGCCGGGCTGCTGACCCCCGACGAGGCCTCGGTGCACCCGCTGCGGCATACCGTCACCCGCTCGCTCGGGCGCGAGTACCTGCCGCCGGTCGACACGTGGGTCTTCCCCCCGACGCCGGGCGAACGGTTTGTCGTCTGCTCGGACGGGCTCAGCGGCGAGGTCCCCGACGCCCGGATCGCCGAGCTGCTCGCCGCCACGGCCGAGCCCCAGGCTGCGGCGGAGGCGCTCGTCGCCGAGGCGCTGGCTGCCGGCGGCCGGGACAACGTCACGGTGGTCGTCCTCGCGGTGGCCCCGCCGACGGGGTCGGACGTCGAGGAGAACACCGTGCCGCGTCCCGTGGCGCCGAACCCGTGAGCCCCCACGTGGGGATCGGTCCACTGCCGGTGGGCTGGTCGCAGGTCCACGGGCCAGGATTGGTCGTCGTCGCCGCCTTGACGGCCGGCGACGCCCGGTTGGCGTTGCTGCGGGCCGTCGTCGAGCGGGGATCGATCGACGCCGTCGCGGGGTTGATCGGGCCGTCCAGTGGGTTCGCGTTCGCCGCGGTGTCGCTGCATGGCGCCGGCCAGGCCGTGGTCTTCGACGCCGGGGTTGTCGAGATCGACGGCCCGGGAGGTACCCGCTACGTCGCGGCCGCCGGCCCTCTGCGCTGGGCCAAGGACGAGTTGGGTGCCGTCACTGCCGTGCGGCTCGGGACCCGGTATGCCGCGCCCGCTCCCTCCGCGCCGGAACCGGAGCCCTTGCCCGCGCCGGAACCGGAGCCCTTGCCCGCGCTGGAACCGGAGCCCTTGCCCGCGCTGGAACCGGAGCCCTTGCCCGCGCTGGAACCGGAGCCCTTGCCCGCGCCGGAACCGGAGCCCTTGCCCGCGCTGGAACCGGGGCCCTTGCCCGCGCTGGAACCGGGGCCCTTGCCCGCGACCGCGCCGTTGTCGGAGCGCCCGCGGGTCTCCCGAATCATCGAGCGGGTGCCCTGGCTCGACCGGCCGACCCCAGGACAGGCCCCGACCTACGATGGCGAGCCGGCGCCTGGGGGGACCCCGGCGACAGACCCGGCCGCGGCCGGCGAGCCCGCGGCATACCACCACACCGCGGCAGAGGACATCGACGCCACCGTCGACCGCTCCGCGTTGCTCGGCGGCATGAGTGCTGGGCCACCGCCCGGCGTCTCCGTGCTGGCAGTGCTGTGTTCCGCCGGGCACGTCTCGCCGCCGCACGTGAGCCGGTGCCGGATCTGCGGGATCCAGGTTCCCCGCCAGGAACCGTTCTCGACCCCCCGGCCGCCGTTGGGCGTGTTGCGCCTGTCCACGGGCGACGTCGTCACGCTCGACCGCGGGCTCCTCTTGGGGCGGACGCCGGCCGTCGACCCGGCGATCCCCCCGGCGCAGCGGCCCAACGTCGTCAAGGTCGACAGCCCGCGGCGCGACGTCAGCCGCAATCACGTCGAAGTCGTCCTCGACGGGTGGCATGTCCTCGTTCGCGACCTCGGCACGACCAACGGCACGACGGTGGCGCTGCCCGGGCGGGCTCCGCAACGGTTACCGGCGCGAGACCTGCAACTCATCGAGCCCGGCACGGTGGTGTCGCTCGGCGACGAGGTGACCGTGACCTTCGAGGTGGGTTCATGACCGTGTCGGTTCGGGTGCCGCGGAGGCAGCCTTGACCGACGAACGCAGCGTCCCGCCGCAACTACCGGGACTCACCTACGTCCAACCGCTGGGCTCGGGTGGCTATGCCGACGTCTTCCTCTACGAGCAGCACAGCCCCCGGATGCCGGTGGCCGTCAAGGTGCTCAAGCCGACGGGACTCACCGATCGAGTGCGGGCCGAGTTCTTCGCCGAGGCCGACACGATGGCGGCGCTGGGCGATCACCCGTACATCGTCCAGGTCTTCGGGTCCGGCACCGCCCCGGACGGGCGGCCCTACCTCGTCATGAAGTACTACCCCCCGCCGAACCTTGCCCAACGGGCACGATCGGAACGTTTCGCCGTGGCCGATGTCCTGCGCACCGGCATCCAGCTGGCCAGCGCGATCCAGACCGCCCACGCCGCCCACATCGTGCACCGCGACATCAAGCCGGCGAACGTTCTCGTCAGTGCCTACGGCGCCCCGGGGCTCACCGACTTCGGCGTCGCGGGACGGGGTGCGGCCGACATCGTGGCTGCGCCCGGCGGGTCACTCGGGCCCGAGCAGGTCGGTGTCTCGGTGCCCTGGACGGCCCCCGAGGTCGTCTATGCGCAGAGCGACGGCGACGTCCGCAGCGACGTCTACTCACTGGGCGCGACGTTGTGGCATATGCTCGCCGGTCGCTCGCCGTTCGAGGTCCCCGGTGGCGACAACGCGGCATACGCGCTCATGCCGCGCATCCGCACGATGCCCGTGCCGACCACGGGACGCCCGGACGTGCCGGCGGTGCTGGAACGGCTGCTCGCGCAGGCCATGGCCAAGGATCCGGCTCATCGGCCGGCCAGCGCCCTGGAACTGGCGCGCGGGCTGCAGGGCGTCGAGGCGGCCTTGCATCTGCCGGCGACGCAGATCCTCGTGCTCGACCCGCCTCGGAGTCCCGCGGCGACATCGCTGCCGTCCGGGACAGCCTTCGACGACCGGACGCACGTGAAGGGTGTCCAACGGGTCCAGGCCCAGCCACCGGTGACGCCGGCCGCAGGGACCGGTATGCCGCCCACGCCAGCAGCGGCCACGGGCCTCCCGACCACCACTGGGCCGACGACGACCGGGCCGACGACGACCGGGCCGATGAGCATCGGGCGGGCGACGAACGGGGGGCCCTCCCGACCGGCTCGCCCGGCCCCTGCGCCGCCGGCGTCGACGGTCGCGACCCCGACGTCCACCCCCGGCGAGTACCCCGCCGCGGCGAACTCGAGCTCGGCGCCGTGGCCCGGGCACCCCGAATCCCCTGCCGCCGAACAGGCCCCTGCGGGCGACCTCCCCGCCCCGGCGGCCCGGGCCATGCGGTGGTCGGTGGTGGCTGTGCTCGCGTCGTGCGCGGCCCTCGCCCTCGCCGCAGTGACGTTGATCGTCCGGCGCGACCCCGCGCCGACGCCCTCGGCCCCGGTCACCGTCGCGCCCTCGACCGATTCCAACGCCCTCGACGGTGGCGTGTTCGTCGCGCCGACGGTCACCGCCACAGCCATCCCGGGCGGCGTGCGCTTCGCGTGGACCTACCAGAACCCCCTCGAACGCGACACCTTCCAGATCCGGGTCGGCGCGACGGAGCTCGACGCACCCACGGCCGTGCCGACCATCGCCCGAGCGCCCCGCCACGACGTCACGGCCGCGGCGGGGTCGCGCATCTGCGCCGTCGTTGCCGTGGTGCGATCCGGCCAGATCTCGCCGCCGTCGATGGCGGTGTGCGCCGCCGCGGGCTGACCCCGGGTCGCGTGTGGTGGGGCGGAACCCTCGCGCGAGAAGCGACGTCGAACCGCAGGACCGCGACGGCACAGGGGGCCGTGGCGGCCACCTCACACCGGGCCCCACGGGTGCGTCACGCCCGCGCGGTGGGGTGCGAGGTCCGCTGCGGCGGCTCAGGCGTTCGGGTCGGCAATCCCACGATGGCCGTTTACCCTTGACCTAGCGCAGGCGCGGGCGGAGGGCACACCGGCCCGGCGGCGTTCGAGCAACAGGGGGAATCAACCGTGCATCCGATGGGTGAGCTGCGACCGTCCGGTCGGTCGGGCCGAACCGCGACGCCGCCGGCGAGCACCGGGCGGGTGGGCCGGCGATGAGCGCAACCACCGAGCAGGTGGGCTGGTTCGCCGAGACCTTCGACGCACTCGCGGCCAACATCGAGCAGGCCATCCTCGGCAAGGACCATGCCACCCGGCTGGCCCTGACCTGCCTGCTGTCCGAGGGTCACCTGCTGATCGAGGACTTCCCGGGCACCGGCAAGACCCAGCTCGCCCGGGCCTTGTCGGCCAGCGTCCAGGGCAGCCACAGTCGCATCCAGTTCACCCCCGACCTGCTGCCGTCGGACGTCACCGGGGTGACGATCTACGACCCGGGACCAGGCGCCTTCGACTTCCACCCGGGGCCGGTGTTCGCGACGATCGTCCTGGCCGACGAGATCAACCGGGCCAGCCCGAAGACCCAGTCGGCCCTGCTCGAGGTCATGGAGGAGGGGCGGGTCACCGTCGACGGTGTCGCCCACCCGGTGGGCGGTGCCGTTCATGGTCATCGCCACCCAGAACCCCATCGAACAGGCCGGCACCTACCGGCTGCCCGAGGCCCAGCTGGACCGCTTCCTCATGAAGACGAGTCTGGGCTACCCGGACTTCGACGCATCAGTGCGGGTCATCGCCGAGGCGGCCACGAGGGACCGCTCGGCCGCCGTCCAGCCGGTCGTCATGGCGCAAGTCGTCGCCGACATGGCCGCGCTCGCCGACCAGGTCCACGTCGACCCGGCGTTGCTCGGTTACGTCATCCACCCTCGCCGAGGCGACTCGGGTGCACCCCGCGTTGCGCCTCGGTCTGTCGATGCGCGGCGCCCTCGCCTACGTGCGGTGCGCGAAGACGTGGGCGGCCAGTCAAGGGCGCACCTACGTCACGCCCGACGACGTCAAGCTGCTTGCCGAGCCGATCATGTGCCACCGGCTGCTGCTCGAGGCAGAGGCCCAGTTCGCCGGCACCAGCGTCGAGCAGGTCATCGCCGAGGTTCTCGCGTCCGTCGCACCCCCCACGGGCCGAGCCGCCTGATCGTGGCGTTGCGCTCGCCCCGTCCGGCCCGGCATACCGGTGCGTTTGCCGCGGCCCGCGTCGCGCTGCGCCGGCGCTGGTCCGCCGTGACGCAGCGGCGCGAGGGCGAGGGCGAGGGCCGGTATGCCGCGTTCGCCGACGCCGCCCGAATCGCTCGCGAACTGGCCGGGCGCTCGTGGGTGTCCCCCCTGGGTCTGTCGGTGCTCGGGCTCGGGCTGCTCGCGTGGTGGGCGGGCGCGCGGTACGGCTGGAGCGAGCTGCTCGTCGTCGCCGCCGCAGCGCTCGTGCTGCTCGGGGCGTGCGTGGTCCTCGCCATCGGGCGGGCGTCGGTGACCATCCACGCCGACGTCGACCCACGGCGGGTTGTCGTCGGCGATCCGGCGACCGGACGGATCGTCGTCGAGAACACCGGTCGGGTCCCCATGCTGCCGCTGATCGTCGAGCTGCCCGTCGGGTCGAGCGCGGCCAGGTTCGTCCTGCCTCCGTTGGGCCCGGGGCGTCGGCACGAGCAGCTGTTCGTCGTCCCGACCCATCGCCGGGGGGTCATCCCGGTCGGCCCGGCGCGCACCGTCCAGGGCGATCCGCTCGGGCTGGTCCGGCGGACCGTCGACTGGACCGAGGTCACCGAGCTGTTCGTCCATCCGCGCACGAGCGCGCTGGAGAGCCTCGGCGCGGGTCTGCTGCGCGACCTCGAGGGCTCGGTCACCGAAGACCAGTCGATGTCCGACCTGGCCTTCCACGCGCTGCGGGAGTACCAACCGGGCGACGACCGCCGGTACATCCACTGGCGCTCCTCCGCGAAGGCCGGCCGACTGCTCGTGCGCCAGTTCCTCGACACCCGCCGCTCGCACGTCACCGTGCTCGTCGATCCCGACCCACGCTCCTACCGCTTCGGCGAGCAGACCGCCCGAGAAATCACCGCCGGACGCACCCAACCGCCGCCGGACGGGTCACTTCCGGTCGTGCGCGATCTCGAAACGGCGATCAGCGTCGGCGCCTCGGTCGCCGTCCGCGCCCACCGAGACGAGCAAGACGTCACCGTCGTGTGCGGGCGCCACACGGTCACCGACGGCACCGCCCAACGCACCCTCGACACCCTGGCCCGGGTCGAGCCGGGACAGGCCGACGTGGTCGCAATGGCGATGACCGCCGCGGCCCTGGCCCCGGACACCAGCGTCGTGCTGCTCGCCACCGGGCCGGGCCGCGAGTTCGTCGACCTCCAGCGCAGCGCGGCCCAGTTCGGCCCGGAAGTGCGCACCGTCGTCGTCGTCGTCGACTCCGAGACAGGGCGCGGCATCCGGCACGCCGGCGGGCTGACCCTGCTCTCGTTGGACACGCTGGCCAGCCTGCGAGTGGCCCTCGCCGCGGGGGTGGGCGGGTGAGCGCGACGAGCTCCGGTATTCGGGCCCCCGCCGCGGCGCCGACCGGACCCGCCCGACGCGGGTCGGCCGCGGTTCGGGCCGTGGCCTCGTTGGCCAGGGTGTCTCGGCGCCAGTCCGTCGATCTTGCCGGTGCCGGTCTGCTCACCCTGTTGGCGATCGTGGGGTTCGCGACGACCTTCGACGGCATCGGTTGGCTCGTCGGCGGGGTGCTCGGCGTCGTGCTCGGCCTCGGGGCGGCACACGTCGGCTCGCGCCTGCCACTGCGCGCCCTGGCCACGGCCGGGCTCGCCGCCGTGGCCTATCTCGGCGTCGGGGGCCTGGTCACCGGCTCGTATGCCGACCTGCCGCGGGTCGCGGTGAAGGGCTGGAAAGAACTGCTCACCACGATGCCACCGGTGGAATCGCGGGGGCCACTGTTGGCCCTGCCGTTCCTCTTCGGGCTCATCGGGGCCGCCGCGGCATACGGGGTGGCCCGCCGGTGGCCCGGAGCGATGCGCGCCCTCGTCGTGCCCGCGGCGCTGCTCGTCGTCTCCCTGCTGCTCGGCACGACCACCCCCGCGTCGATCCTGCTCCAGGGCGGCGGGAGCGCCGTCGTCGCGATCGGCTGGGCCACCCTGCGGGCCGCGCGGGGTCGAGCCGCTCTCCAGGAGGGGAGCGGGCGGACCGCGCGGGCACTGACGGCCGCCGCCCTGCTCGGCCTCGCCCTCGTCGCTGGTCTGCTCGTCGGGCCCCGGCTGCCGGGGGCCGACGAGGCCGGGCGCACGGTGTGGCGCACGGCGATCGAACCCCCCTTCGACGTGGCTCAGTACCCCAGCCCTCTCGCCGGTTTCCGCCGGTACACCGAACCCAACGCGGCGGCGCTGTACGAGCGCCCGTTGCTCACCGTCGCCGGTGTGCCGGCCGGGACGCCGCTGCGCATCGCCACCCTCGACAGCTACGACGGCACGGTCTGGGGGGCCGCCTCGACGGCAGCCGGCGCCGGCACTCAGGGCGGCGGGTCGGCCTTCCGCCGGGTCGGGCCGCGCCTGACACCCGCCGGGCCGACCTCGGGCGTCGAAACGAACGCGCGGATCGCTGTCCCCGAGGGCGGCTGGACCGAGGTCTGGCTCCCGACCCTCGGCACGGTCACCGGCCTGCGCTTCGCCGGCCCCCGGTCCCCGGCACTGGCCGCCGATCTGCGATTCAACGTCGACACCGGCACCGGGGTCCTGCCCGCTCGTTTGCAGGCCGGCGACGGATACGAGGTGACGGCCTACCTGCCCCCGGCCGCACCGGCGCCCACGGAGGTCGCCCTCGCGACCGGCGCCACGGGCGAGAGCCAGGGACTGGCGTTCCTCGACGCGAGGATCGACACGTGGAGCGGTCGGGAGAGCACCCCGTGGCGCAAGCTCATGGCGACCGCCACGGCGATGCGCACCTCGGGGGCCTACACCGACGGCGGGCCTGACGGGAGCTACCAGAACGTCTTCCTGCCCGGGCACTCCCTGGCCCGGATCACCCGGTTCGTCAAGGCGAGTCAGCTCGCCGGCGACGACGAGCAGTACGCCGCCACGCTCGCCCTCGTCGCGACCCGGCTCGGCGTGCCCGCCCGGGTCGTGCTCGGCGCGATCCCCGACGCGACCGGCGTCGTGCGCGGCAAGGACGTGCACGCGTGGGTCGAGGTGGCTCGCCTCGACGGTGGCTGGCAGGCGATCCTGCCCGACCAGTTCGTCCCCGATCGGACCAAGGCCCCCGACCAACAGCAACTGCGCTCGGAGGAGAAGAAGACCGGGGCGATGGTGCCCCCGCCGGCGGCGAACAACCCGCCGAGCATCCTGCAGGGGCCAGACCAGGCGCAGAACGCCACCCAGAACCGGTCCCAGGGCGCCAAGCGTTCGTTCCTCGACCCGAGCACGTGGCCGGCCTGGCTGCGCTTCACGGTGGGGTACCTCGGCCCGCCCGTGGGGCTGGCCCTCGCGGCATACCTCGCCCTGCGCATCCTCAAGGCCCTGCGCCGCTCTCGTCGCCGGACCCGCGGCAGCGCCGCGCAGCGGGTCGAAGGCGGTTGGGCCGAGCTGGTCGACGCAGCCCGCGACCTCGGTATGCCGTTGCCGCCCAAGGCGACCCGTCTCGAGCAAGCTGGCGCCCTCGATCGTCTCGCCGAGGCGGATGCCGACACCTCGCTCGTCCCGATGGCCAGGTCGGCCGACGCCTTCGTCTTCGGCGCGCACATGCCCAGCGACGCCGACGCGTCCGGCTACTGGCAGGGCGTGGGCCTGGCGACCGCTCGGATGCGACGTGACGTCACGGCCTGGCGCCGGCTGCGGGGCGCCTGGTCGACCCGGTCGTTGCGCGGCGGGCGGCCGCTGCGTGCGGCGCTCGCCGGCGCGGTGGCCGCGGCCCGTGGGGGTGACCGATGAGCCCGATCAGCCCGATGAGCCCGATCCGTGCCCGCCGACTCGGCACCGTGTCGACGGCGGCGCTGCTCGTCGCCGCGGTCGTCCTGACATGGTTGGCCACGACGGCCGACGGCGAGGTCGTCCGCAAGGCCGAACTCAACGACGGCGGCATCTGGGTGACGAACTCCGCCCAGGCTCGGTTCGGCCGGATGAACAAGCCGGCCGGCCAGCTCGACGCGGCGGTCGCCGCGACCACCCCGGCCGACACGGGCCTCGACGTGCTGCAGGACGGGTCGGCGGTCCTCGGCCTGACCCGGGCGACCAACCAGATCCTGCCCATCAACGTCCGCACCGGCACGCTCGCCGAATCCGCGGCGCTCACGCTGCCCAGCCCCGGGACCGATGCCGACGGCGACGGTGTCCCCCCGAGGAGCGTCGACCTCCGTGGCGGCACGCTCGCCGTCGTCGAACCACTGACCGGCAAGGTCCGCGCGCAGCACGTCGACACCGCCGCTGGCATCACGTCGCTGGACCCGCTCCAGCCGGCGGCGAAGCCGCTGGCCACGGTCGGGGCCGATGCCACCGTCGCGGTCGGTGTCGACGGCACCGTGTATGCCGTGTCCGCTGCTGCCGGGGTCCTGGCGATCCTCGCCCCCGACGGAGCCGGGGGCTTCGAGCCCGCCCGTCTCGTCGAGCTCGGCTTCACCGCCAAGGGGGTGCAAGTCAGTGCGCTCGGGGACCGTTGGGTGGTCTTTGATCCCACGGCCGGCACGGTGCGGGCCGCGGGACTCGGCTCGCCGCTCGGCGTCCGCGAGGCCCTCGGCGGTTCTTCCGGTTCGCCCGCCGGTCCTGCCGGCCCGTCTGGTGCCGTGCTGCAGCAGCCCGGGCCCGACGGTGACGTCCTGCTCGTGGCCACCCGAACCGGCCTCGTCCCCCTGTCGCTGAGCGGCGAACCGAACCCGCCAGGGCGGGTCAGCCTGCCTGCCGCCGCGGCCGGGTCGGCACCAGTCCCGGCCGCCCCGGTCCGCCTCGGCGGGCGCGCCCACGCGGCGTGGGCGGGCACGGATCGGATCTACTACGGGCGCACCTGCGCTGACCAGGTCACCTCCGAGGCGGTCGCGGTGGAGGTGCCCGTGCGGACCCGGGTGGACGGCGCGAGGCTGCGGGTCAACCGCGCCATGGTCGTGCTCAACGACCTGGACAGCGGCGGCCTGTGGGATCTCGACAGCCCCAAGCCGGTGCGGATCGACGACTGGACCGCGGTCATCCCGCCGCCGCAGGCGGGCAACGCCAACGTCAAGCCAGATCCGGCCCTCAGTGACGACCAACAAGTACGCCGGCCCCCCGAGGCCAACCCGGACGACCTGTCGGTGCGACCCGGTCGCACGTCCACCCTGCACGTGCTCGACAACGACACCGACTCGTCAGGGCTCGGTGCTGGCCATCGCGCCGGCGGATGTCAGCGCGCCGGACGTGGCGGGCATCCTCGTGAGCCCGTAGCCGTCGACGGCCAGACCATCGTCGGTCTCGGTGCCCGACACGCCGGCCGCCCGGGTCGTCCACCTTCACCTACCGGGTCGACAACGGCAGCTCCGGGCCGGAGGGTCGGGCCGTCGGCCACGGTGACCGCTGGCAGATCGTCGACGAGTCGGTCAACACGCCACCGCACCTGCGCGCCGGGTCCACGACCAACCTCGCCTCGGCGACATACGCCGGTGATCGCGGGAAGCGGATCACGTCGCCGTCCAGGTCGCTCGCCGACTGGCGCGACGACGAGACCGATCCCCGTCGTCGCTCGACGCGCTCGACCCGGCCACTGTCGGTCGACGCCTCGGGTGCCCAGTCGCCGTCACCGCGCCGGACCAGAGCCGGACGCCGTGGACCGTGCGCTACCTGCGTCGACGACGGTCGCCGCGGCGACCGCCGAGGCCAAGGGCGGCGGTCGACGTCGTGGTCATCGGCCATGACCGACACTCGGCCGCGCGGCTCCGGTCGACCCAGGCCGACGTCGTGCGCGCCGTCCAGTCGGCAAGCCCGATCCAGCTCCAGCCGCTCGGCAACGACATCCCCGGCGCCGACCCGACCGACCCGCACGCCCGGCATGCGCCTGGCCGCCGACGTCCAGCCGGCCCGGCTCAACTGACCGTTGGACACCAACCTCGGGACACCGGGGTCGTCACCGTCACCCGGGTCGGCGCCGGGCACCTACGCTGCTGACGTATGCCGCGCAGGTCGGCTCCGGCGGTGGCGCGCCGGCCGGTTCCGGGTCGACGTAGCTCGCGCCGACCCGGACCGACGAGCGCACCGCCGGTGGCGGTCCCCGGACGCAGGCGACGACTGCGCGACCAGGCTGCCGACCATCGCCGACGTCCTCGCCAACGACTACAGCCCGCGCAGCCGACGTGCTCGTCATCGCAGTCGGTGTGTCGATCGAGCCGGAGATCGAGTGGCTGCGAGGCCTGGGTCGTACCAGGGCCGGTGGCTGCGAGTCACCGCGACGACCCCCTGAACTGGCAGCGGCCGGGGTGGGCTCGACGCGCACGCGGACGTGCTCGCACTACATCGATCAGCGACGGCACCCAGACTCGGCGCACGGGCGAGATTGTCGGTTATCCAGAAGCCCGCTCCCGCGGCGGCGGTGCTGCCCGACCGTCCGTCGACGACCAGGCCGTCGTCCGCTCCGGGTGACGTCGTCACCGTCGCCGGCGCTCGACAACGACTCGATGGCCGACGGGGTCCCGCTGAAGATCGCCCCGGCAGCGGTCAAGGTGGTCAGCGGCGGCGGACAGGTGTACCCCACCGGCACGGTCCTGCGCTACCTACCGGACCCGGCGCCGATCACCACCCCGCAGGTCGCGACCCTGGAATACGCGGCATACCCGGACGGGATGCCCGAACGCGCGGTGACCGGGCGGGTCACCGGTGACGATCACGCCGCCGCCGACACCCCAGACTCCCGACCAGCCACCGACCGCGCGGCAACTTCTCGGCCAGCGTCACCGCGGGCGACGCCCTGACGATCACCGTGCCGACCAGCGGTATCGACCCGGACGGGGACCTCGCCTACGTCTCGGGGATCGTCGGCGAGGACGGCGGTCCGGTGAACCTCAAGCTCGGGCGGGTCACCTCGTACGGCGCGTCCGCGATCCGCTACGAGGCCTACCCCATGTCGGCGGGCACGGAGGTCATCAGGTACGCGGTCACCGACCGGTACGGCAAGTCCGGCGAGGGACTCATCCGGGTCGGCGTCGTGCCCCCGGGGGCTCCCCAACCTCCGGTGGCCGTGCCCGACGAGGTGGTCGCTGCGCCCGGACGGGGGCTCACCGTGGACCCGCTCGCGAACGACCTCGTGCCCAAGAACGCCGATGTCGTCATCGAGGACCCCGCGACGGTCAACGACCCGGCCAGCGTGGCCCAGTTCGCCAGGCAGGACGACCTCACCTTCCGGGTCACCGCGCCCGAGGAGGGCCCGGCCAAGGTCCTCGTCTACGGCATCGACGGCGGGCTGTTCGACCCCTCGCGGGCGAGCATCACGGTGCGGGGACGCAGCGGCTACAACAACCCTCCGGTCGCCGTCGACGACGTCGCCCGGGTGGCCCCTGCCTCCCCCGTGGCCGCCCCGACGGGCGAGGGCGCTGCCCCTGCCCCGGCGGTCGTCACCACGCTCGTCGACGTCCTGGCCAACGACCACGACCTCGACGGCGAGCGCGCCGCGCTGCGGATCATCCAGGTCGGCGAGGGCGCCAGCGTCGAGGACGGCCAGGTCCGGGTGGTCCTCGACGACCATCCTCGCGCGGTCCCGTACGTCATCCAGGACGCCGACGGCGGGCGGGCCATGGCGGTGATCTACGTCCCGGCGAACGGCAGCGACACCCCCTACGTCGTCGCGGGCAAGCCCATCGCCATGGACCGGGACGCGACGCTCGCGGTGCGCCTGGCCGACTACGTCGCCGACCCGCGGGGCCGCGCCGTCCGGGTGACGACGCCCGACTCGGTGAGCACGTCGCCTTCGCAGCACCTGTCGGCCACCGTCTCGGGCCTCGGCGACCTCGTGCTCACCGCCCGCGACGGCTACGTCGGCCCCGCCGCGCTCATGCTCGAGGTCACCGATTCCACCGGCCCGGACGACCAGGCGCCGCGCACCGCATACCTCGTCCTGCCGGTCCAAGTCGGCCCGCTCACCCCGCTGCTGCGCTGCCCCGACTGGGAGGTCAACGTCGTCGCGGACCGCCCGCCGCGGGTCGTCGACATCCCGCGACTGTGCTCGGCGTGGTTCCCCGAGGGGCTCGACCCGGCCAGTGTGGAGTATGCCGCGCAATGGGACTCCCCGGCGCCGGGCGTCGCGCTGAACCAACGCGGCGACGGTGGCCGACAGGTCGTCCTCACCGCGGCCGCGGACGCGGTCCACGGGGCCAAGGGCACCATCACCCTGGGTGTGCGAGGTGCAACCGAGCACTATCCGCTGCGGGTGCGCGTGACGAGTCTGCGCACCAATCCCGGCGCAGCCGCGGCCGGGCCCGATGCGCCGCCACCGCCGCCGGCGGCGGTGGTCCGCCCCGCCCGAGTGGAGGGGCTGATCGCCGGCCAGAGTCAGGTGGTCAACCTCGCGCAGTACCTGGACAGTCCGTTCGGCACACTGCACTGCGCCATTGCCTCGGTCCGTGTCGTCAGCGGGACGGGCGTCACGGCCTCGAACGCCGGATGTCTGCTCACCGTCACCGCGAGCTCCGATGCTCAGGGGGTGTCGGTGCTGTCCGTCGACGTCTCCGACGCGCCGGACCGGCTTGCGCCCGGGAGCGTCACCGTCACGGTGCTGTCCCGACCGGGTCCGCCGCTGGGCGTGACGGCGGCGGCCGACCGGATCCAGGGCGGGTCGGCGCGGGTGGCGTGGCTTCCCCCGGCATACGACGGGGGCCTGCCCGTCCTCGAGTACCAGGTCTCGTCGGGTGGTCAGACCCTCTCGTGCCCGGCATCTCCGTGCACCGTCACGGGGCTGACCAACGGCGTGGACTACGCCTTCACGGTCCGGGCCCGCAACGCCGCCGGATGGTCCGACCCGGGCGGACCGTCCGCGCCGGTGCGGCCCGACACCGCTCCGGGCCCGGTCACCGTCGGGGCGATCACGTCAGGGGATCGGACCCTGGCGATCTCCTGGTCCCCTCCGCAGAACCTCGGCAGCGCGGTAGACCTCTACAACGTCCAGGCAGTCAGCCTCTCCGGCGGAGCCGGTGGCGGAGTATTCCCCGTGTCGGCTGCTGACCTCGCCACGACGCTGTCCGGACTGGTCAACGACGACGAGTACTCGATCCGGGTCCAGGCGCACAACGAGGCGGGGTGGGGTCCGTACGGGCCGTCCCGGACCGCCCAGTCCGTCGGCACCCCGGCCACTGTCCCCACTCCGGCCCTGGCGTATCCGCGCCCCACTCCCAACGACACCGCCACGCCGGTGTCGATCAGCTGGCCCGCCGTCGACCCCAACGGCCCGCCGCTGGTGTCCTACACGGTGTGGACCCAGGTCGAAGGAGGGCCCTGGTCGGTGCTCACCACCGTGTCGGCGGGGTCGGCGCGGGTGGCCAGCGACACGGTGCCCTTGGACGGGCGCACCGTCGGGTATGCCGTGACGGCCACGAACGGCGGCGGGCTGACCTCCCCTCGGGTCAACGTCGCGACCTTCACGGCGATCGGCGTGCCACAGGTGCCGCGCCCGCCCTCGGTGACGACGCCACGCCCCGACAAAACCATGGACGTGAGCTTCTCGCTCGGTGGATCGCACGCTCGGGCCTGGACCTCGGTGAACTACCGGACTACTGCCGGCGTCAGCGGCTCTTTGACGTGCGGGAGCCCCGATTGCGCGAAGTCGGTGACCCTGCCCAACGGCACGATCGTCGGACAGACGATGGCGATCCAGGGGTGCACGGACGCCGGCACGTGTTCGGATTGGTCCGGCCCGTCGAACTCGTTCCAGCCCTACGGTCCCACCCAGCCGGTCGTCGCCGCCAACCCCGCAGTCAGTGGATCGCACGGCCGCTACGACGTGACCTTCTCGTGGGACGTCGTCGAGAACGGCCGGCCCGTCACGGTTTCGGTGACCGGTGCGTCGTGCGCCCTCGCCGCCGACCAGGGTTCCTGCCGGGTAAGCGGCGTCGGCTACGACACCACGGTCACGGTCACTGTCACGGCCAGTTCGGTGGCGGGGACAGCGGCCGGGGTGCGGATGTCGGTGAAGACGCCGGCCAAGGTGCCGGTCACCCTGGTCATCGCACCGAGCACGACGGTGATCACGTGCGCCGGTGCCAAGCCCTGCTACTCCATCGTCGTGACGACGACCCAATGGGACGCGGCGAGCGCCACGTGCACCTTCACCAGCCCCGCCGGAACGATCGGCACCGCGACGGTGCCGACGAACACGACGAAGGACACCGGGCTCGGGTATGCCGGCACCGGGACGGTCACGGCGACCTGCCGCAATGCGACCACGGGCGAGAACGCCACCGACACGGCGACGTGGAAGTTGCCGCCCTGACCGGCTCTGCCTCGGCCGCCCTCACTCCGGCCGGCCGACCTCGACCACGGTGATCCCCGCCCCGCTCGGCTCGGCCCCGAGGCCGGCGAGCGCCGCGCCCGCCTGCGCCAACTCGATCACCCGACCGACGAGCCGCCCCGGCGTCAGCTGCCCGGCGGCTACCGACGAGAGCATCGGCAGGTAGTCCCGCGCCGGCATCCCGTGCCCGCCGAGCACCGTCAGCTCCCGGGCGATGACCGCTCCCATCGGCACCGGGGCCTGCGCGTCTGCCCCGAGCAGCAGGCCCAGCTGCACATGCCGACCCCGAGGCCGTAGGCAGGCCACCGAGGCCTGCATGGTCGCCGCGGACCCCACGGCGTCGACGGACACGTGCGCGCCACCGTCGGTCACCGCCCGGACCTGCTCCACGACGTCGTCGCCGCCGAGAACCGTTGCCTCACAACCCAGTTCGCGAGCCAGCATCAGGGCCGGCTCAGAGACGTCGACGGCGACCACCCTGGCGCCGAGCGCCACGCCGACCAGCACCGCCGACAGTCCCACTCCGCCGCAGCCGTGCACCGCCAGCCATTGCCCCGGGCCCACCTGCCCGAGGGTGGCGACCCCGCGGTATGCCGTCGCGAAGCGGCAGCCCAGCGCCGCCCCGTCGCGGAACGACACCTCGTCCGGCAACCGCACGACGTTGACGTCCGCCGCGTGGATCGCGACGAGCTCGGCGAACGAGCCCCACCCGGTGAACCCGGGTTGGGTCTGGTTAGGGCAGACGTGGGTGTCGCCGGCGCGGCATACCGCGCAGTCCCCGCAGCCACACGCGAAGGGCACCGTGACGCGGTCGCCGACCCGCCACCGGGTCACCCCGAGCCCGACCTCGGCGAGGACCCCCGCGAACTCGTGCCCGGGCACCATGGGCAGCGGCACGGGGTCGTGGCCGGTCCAGGCGTGCCAATCGGAACGGCAGACCCCGGTCGCGGCGACCCGCACCAGCACGCCGCCGTCCGGGCAGACCGGATCGGGGACCTCGACCACCTCGGGCAGCACCCCGTATGCCGGGTAGCTCACCGCCCGCACGAGGCTCGCCTCTCGCCGAGGGCACCGTCAGCCAACCGGGTCATCGTGGACCCACCCCCGAAGCAGCGCGGCCAACAGCGCCACCACGAGGACCGCTCCGACGCCCAGCAGGGTGACCCCGACCGGCAGCCCGATCGCGCTCACCACGACGACGGCGACGGCGGTGAGGACCGACCAGACGAACGCCCGCCCAGTCGTGGCCAGGCCCCCGTGCAGGAGGCCGAGCGTGATGACGTAGGCGGCGATCGGCACGCCCACGGCGAGGGTGGCGCCGCGCGCGTCGACGTGCGCCTCGTGCTGGATGACGTCGACGCATGCCGCGAGCCCGGCCCCGACGGCGGCGACCGAGGCGAAGACGACGAAGTGCCCGTAGCCCCACACCATGGCCATGGGCCCGACGTCGTGGCCGAGTCGTTCCTCGTCGGCGTACGTGAAGTAGAACCACCACAGGCTGAAGACGACGAGCAGCCCTCCGCCGACCGCGAGCAACAGCTCGCCGCCGACCCCGTGGTTGTCGATGGCACCGGAGATCGCCGTCGATGTGGCGAGCAGGACCTCGCCGAGGACGATGATCGTCATGAGGCCGTATCGCTCGACGATGTGGCCCGGATGCCACGGCGTCGGGCCGCGCCGCTCGGCATACACGGGAACGGCGAGCTCGGCGACGATCAGCACGACGGTCGTCACCGTGCCTGCGGATCCGGGGACGAACAGGCGGCCGATCCACAGCAGTTGCATGACGCCCACGCCCATGGCGTACCGCCGCGCGGCGTGCCGTCGGGGCGGGTCGCCGCGCGCGGCCCGCAGCCATTGGGCGACCTGCGGCACCCGCATGACGACGTACCCGAGCACGACAATGCGCAGGTCGCCGTCGTCAAAGGCGCTGGGCACCCCGACGGCGAGGACCAGCACGCCGGCCATCTGGACGAAGGTCAGCGTCCGGTAGAGGACGTCGTCGGAGTCGTACGCGGAGGCGAACCAGGTGAAGTTCATCCAGGCCCACCACACCGCGAAGAACACGACGAGGTAGCCCGCCAGGGCGTTCCAGTGACCCTCGGCGATCCCGTGGTGCAAACGCTGGGCGGTGGCGGCGATGGCGACGACGAAGGTGAGGTCGAGGAACAGTTCCAGCGGTGTCGAGGCCCGGTGGCTCTCGTGGGGATCGCGCCCCTGCAGGGGACGGGCCCACGCGGTGTCGCTGACGGCCATGGCGGACAGGGTATGCCGCTGAGCGCAGCGAAGAGTCGGACGTGGAAGACCCGGCCACTTGGGCCGCCTGGGTGGCTCTGGCTCTGGCTCTGGCTTCGCCGCTGCCTTCTCCGCTGGCTCTGGCTCTGGCTCTGGCTCTGGCCTCGCCGCTGCCTTCGCCGCTGCCTCTGGCTCTGTCCGCGCCACCTTGGGCTGGCTCGCCCTTGCCCAGCCCCTGGCTGGCGAGCACAACTGCCCCCTGGGGTCGGTTGTGGTTGGGGTGGAATGGGCGGACACCGCGAGGACTGCGCCCAGGGGTCGGTTGTGGGCGGGGGCGGTGGCCGCGACTGCGACTCTTGCCCCCTGGGGTCGGTTGTGGTTGGGGTGGAATGGGCGGACACCGCGAGGACTGCGCCCAGGGGTCGGTTGTGGGCGGGGGCGGTGGCCGCGACTGCGACTCTTGCCCCCTGGGGTCGGTTGTGGTCGGGGTGGAATGGGCGGACACCGCGAGGACTGCCCCCAGGGGTCGGTTGTGGGCGGGGGCGGTGGCCGCGACTGCGACTCTTGCCCCCTGGGGTCGGTTGTGGTTGGGGTGGAATGGGCGGACACCGCGAGAACTGCACCCAGGGGTCAGTTGTGGGCCGGGGCGGTGGCCGCGACTGCGACTCTTGCCCCCTGGGGTCGGTTGTGGTTGGGGTGGAATGGGCGGACACCGCGAGAACCGCCCCCAGGGGTCGGTTCCGACGGAAGGCGCGGGTAGACGGCGCCGGACAAGGGGTATGCCGTACGGACGGCGACCTGCCTGAAAGCCCGCGCGAGTCGCCCCCCGCGGCATACCCTCCGGCGACCTCCTGAGGAGTGAAGCCCGCCACGATTTGGCCCTTGTTACTGACCAGTAGCATACTGTCGAAACATCGGCGGACGGCGCCGTTCCCAACTCCATAATCTCTAAAGGACCGACCACCCATGGGTCACTACAAGAGCAACGTGCGCGACCTCGAGTTCAACCTCTTCGAGGTCTTCGGCCGCGAGGACATTCTCGGTACCGGTCCCTACGCCGACCTCGACCGCGAGGCCGTCGGCGACATCCTCCGGGGGGTCGCCAGGCTCGCCGAGAACGAACTGGCCGACAGCTTGCTCGACTCGGACCGGAACCCGCCCGTCTACGACCCGGCGACCTGCTCGGTGACCATGCCCGAGTCGTTCCGTCGGTCCTTCCAGGCCTACCTCGACGAGCAGTGGTGGCGGTTGGACGCCCCGGTTGAGCTCGGCGGGATGGCCGTTCCCCCGTCGGTGCGCTGGGCCGTCGCCGAGCTCGTCTGCGGGGCGAACCCGGCGATCCACATGTATGCCGCGTCGTTCTCCTTCGCCAAGCTCATGTGGTACCTCGGCACCGAGGACCAGAAGAAGCTCGCCCGCCACATGATCGAGGGCAACTGGCACGCGACGATGGTCCTCACCGAGCCGGACGCCGGCTCGGACGTCGGGGCCGGGCGGACCAAGGCCATCCAGCAGGCCGACGGGACCTGGCACCTGCACGGGGTCAAGCGGTTCATCACCTCGGCCGAGTCCGACCTCGTCGACAACGTCGTGCACTTCGTCCTGGCCCGGCCCGAAGGGGCCGTTGCCGGCACCAAGGGCCTGTCCCTGTTCATCGTGCCGAAGTACCACGTCGACCTCGACACCGGCGAGCTCGGCGAGCGCAACGGTGCCTACGTCACCAACGTCGAACACAAGATGGGCCTCAAGGTCTCGACGACCTGCGAGATCACCTTCGGCGAGCAGCAGCCGGCGGTCGGCACGCTGCTCGGCGAGGTCCACGACGGCATCGCCCAGATGTTCCACGTCATCGAGGCCGCGCGGATGTTCGTCGGGACGAAGGCCATCGCGACGCTCTCGACGGGCTACCTCAACGCCCTCGAGTATGCCAAGAACCGCGTCCAGGGCGCCGACCTCACGACCCCCGCCAAGGACGCCCCGCGGGTGACGATCACCCACCACCCCGACGTGCGCCGCTCGCTGATGCTCCAGAAGGCCTACGCCGAGGGGCTGCGGGCGCTCGTCGTGTATGCCGCGACGATGCTCGACACCGTGGACATCGCCCAGGGCGGCGACCCGACCGTCGCGGTCGAGAAGGGCTCGCCGGCCGACGTCGCGGCCAGGATCAACGATCTGCTCCTACCCATCGTCAAGGGCCTGGGTTCCGAGCGCGCGTGGGTGCTGCTGGGGACCGAGTCCCTGCAGACCTTCGGCGGGTCCGGCTTCCTGCAGGACTACCCCGTGGAGCAGTACGTCCGCGACGCGAAGATCGACACCCTCTACGAGGGCACCACGGCGATCCAGGGCCTGGACTTCTTCTTCCGCAAGATCGTCAAGGACCACGGCCAGTCGATGACCCACTTGTCGATGCAGATGACCGAGTTCGCCAAGGACCTCGGCGCCAGCGGCGGGGTGTTGGACACCGAGCGCGAACTGCTCGGCAAGGCGCTGGAGAACGTCCAGGGCATCGTCGGGTTCATGGCCGGGGCGGCCTTCGCGTCCGATCCTCGCCGCGGCGGCGAGCTGGCCAACCTCTACAAGGTCGGGCAGAACTCCACCCGGCTGCTGCTGGCCGCCGGCGACACGGTCGTCGGCTGGCTGCTGCTGCGCCAGGCCGAGGTCGCGCAGGCAGCCCTGGCCGCCGGTGCGAGCGCCAAAGACGTGCCGTTCTACGAGGGCAAGATCGCCGCAGCCCGATTCTTCGCCCGGCAGGTGCTGCCCCGCCTGGCCGCCGAGCGGGCGATGGCCGAAGCAACCGACAACGCGCTGATGGAGCTGCCGGAGGCGGCGTTCTGAGTTGAGCCCCGACTGACCGGGGCCGAATGGGCGGCTCTCGGTCAGGCGGCCGGCTGGCCTTCCCGCGGGGTATGCCGGCCGTCCGGAGCTGTCCGCCGACCGGTCGTAGTGCCCGGTACCGGGACCGACAGTAGGGTCCGCGTCTCGGCGCGGATCGAGTTCAGCGCGCCGTTCGGGGCCGGGCGGCACGCAGCAGTCCGAGCCCGACGAGCAGGACGGCAAAGGCCACCCATGGCGGGACGTCGCCGACGAGGAAGAACTGGGGGCGGTTGCCCAACAGGTCCACGCCGACGATCGACACCATGAGGATGCCGAAGAAGAGCACCCCGGCGGCGATCGCGGCCAGTGGGTCGACCCACGCGCGGGCCTCGGCCAGCCCACCGGAGGCGGTGCGGGGACCGCGGTCGAACCGGACGAACACGGCGACGAGCGCCGCGGTCGGGACGGCGAGCACGGCGAACCACAGGGGCCGGGTCCACCACCACGTGGTCGACCCCACCTGGGGGAGGTCGAGCCCGAGGACCCGGGCAGTCAGCAGCGTGAGCAGCAGGGCGGTGAGGTGCCAGAGGAAGGCCGTCATGGCGAAGGCCCCTGCGGTCACCACCACTCGCCACATCCGCGGGCGTTCGAGCACTCTGGCCATGGGCCGGCGGGCGAGCGCCGCCACGCCGACGAGGGCCAGCGACTGGGCCAGCAGGGCCACCGTGGGCGGCGCCATGTTCGATATCTCGTCGCCCGGCAGGCCGACCATCGAGGTCGGGTAGGGCCCGACGGTGACGGCCAGACCCAGGCCGACCGCGCCGCCCCCGAGCAACAGCCAGGCGATTCGATCGGTGAGACGACCGTCTCGCCAGGCGAACCCCAGCTGGTGCACCGCGAGCCACACGAGGGCGAAGTTGAGGTTGCCCACCAGGCCCGGTCCGCCGCCGAATCGCACAAGGTCCACGAGGCAGGCGCCCGCGACGAGGGCGGCGGCGACCCACAGCCCCCACCGCCGGTGGGCCCGCCACATCGCCGGCGCGAACGCGGCTACCCCGAGGTAGATCCCGACGAACCACAACAACTGCGGCACCATGACGAGGGCCTCGGTGACCAAGCGGGACTGCGAGCCGCGCGTCAGACCTAGCCGGTCGGCGAGAACCCCGAGGACCACCCACACCCCGAGGAAGACAAGCGTGGGCCGCAGGAGACGGGCGGCCCGGGCGCGGACGAACGCGGCATACCGCCCGTGCCGGGTGCCCCCGCGCCGTTCGGACGACTCGAGGGTGTGCGCGTGGGCCACCCCGCCGACGAGGAAGAACAGCGGCATCACCTGCAGGACCCAGGTCAGCGGCTGCAACGCCGGCACGATCTTCAGGGCATTGCTCACCTGCCCGTCGGGCAGCACGGCCACCATGAGCCAGTGCCCGAGGATGACGACGAGCAGCGACCCGACGCGCAGCGTGTCGGCCCACCGGTCCCGGTCGCCCGGTGTCGCGGCGGCCACGGCTGCGGCCGAGCGGGGCTCGGGGGAGGGCCTGCTCACCCGGTCACTGTGCCACACGCCACAGCCCGTCGGGTGGGCCACGTCGAATCGGATCGCGCGAACGCGGTTCAGTGCAGCCGCCGGTCCTTGAGCACCGGGAAGGCCTCGCGAGTGGCCGCGACCACACCGAGGTCGACATCCACCGAGAGCACCTGTTCGGACTCGCCCGCGAGAGCGAGCAGCTCGCCGGTCGGCAGGACGAGGCAGGACTGCCCGCCCATCTCCGTCCCGGCGTGGGTCCCGGCGGTGTTTGCGCCGACGAGGACGCACTGGTCCTCGACTGCTCTGGCCCGGGTGAACAGGCTCCAGTTGACCACTCGCGCGGCCGGCCACGCCGACGGGACGAGGAACACCTCGGCCCCCGCGTCGACCTGGCGCCGGTACAGCTCGGGGAAACGCAGGTCGTAGCACGTCGACAGGCCGGCCCGGAAGCGCTCCCCGGAGCGCGTCTCGAGGTCGACGACGACGACGTCCAGGCCGGCGTCCATGAGGCGCGGTTCGCCCTGACCGAAGCCGAACCGGTGGATCTTGCGGTATGCCGCGACAAGCGTCCCGTCCGGGGCGAAGACGAGCGAGGTGTTCCACAGGTACTTGCCTTCGGCGCCGGGGTGGTCGCTGCGTTCGACGATGGAGCCGGCGTGCAGGAGCACTCCGGCGTCCCGGGCGGCCTTGGCCATGGATTGCGCGATGGGCCCGTCGACGGGTTGCGCCCGCTCCTCCCACCCGCGGTAGGCGAACCCGCCGGCACCCCAGAGCTCGGGCAGCACGACGAGGTCGTGACCGGCGAGGTCGCCGATCATCGCGGCGACTCGCTCGACCCGTCGGTCCATGGGCTCGTCGTCGTCGTAGGCGAGCTGGACGATCGCGATCCTCATCGGGCACTCTGCGCATCGGACATGCCGACGATCATCCCTGACGTGCGGCGTCGGTATTGCCACGGTCTCGCCTCGAAGCGCCGGTCGAGCCGCCGCTGGGCGCCTCGCCGAGGCTCGTGCTGGCGAGACGACCGATGCGCATCCGCGCGGCATACCGGCCGAGGGTCGGCATCGGAGCGATCAGTCGCCGTCACGACTCGCGCCGGTCACCTGCCGGTCGTGCTGGGCGATGGCGGCGAGGCGAGCGTTGTATGCCGTGAGCTCGGCGTCCCCGTCGCGCGCGGCCTGACGGTCCAGGCGCTTGGACTCGTGAGCGTCGTAGCGGACCCAGGCCAAGGTAACCAACAGGGCAAGCACGAGTGAGGGGAACTCGCCGATGCCCCACGCGATCGAGCCGCCGAGGCGCTGATCGATCAGTAGGTCCGGCACCCACGGGACGGCCATGGCGCGGAAGGTGTCGCCGGCCAGCAATGTCGTGCCCTCTTGGAGCGCCACCCCGAAGAAGGCGTGGAAGGAGATGGTCGCGAAGAGCACGACGAGCCGAGCCCACGGGGGCCACTTGCGCGGGCCGGGGTCGACGCCGACGAGGACCATGGCGAAGAGGTACCCGGACAGCAGGAAGTGCACGACCATGAAGACATGCCCGGTGTGGGTCGTCAGGGCCAGTTCGAAGAGGTCGGAGTAGTAGAAGACGACCATGCTCACGAAGAACAGTGCCGCGGCGACGACGGGGTTGGCCATCACCGAGAGGTATCGGGAATGGACCAACCCGAGGAGGATTTCCCGGGGCCCGAGGGTGCCGTCCTTGCGGTGCGCCTGCACCCGCAGCACGAGAGTGAGCGGTGCGGCGAGCACGAGCATGATCGGCACGACCATGGCGATGCTCATGTGGCTGATCATGTGCCAGGAGAAGGAAACCCGCCCATAGATCCCCGGCGCGCCGCAGGTCGACCAGATGAACACCAGCCAGCCGAGGACCCAGAGGACGGTCCGCCCGAGGGGCCACCGGTCGTGCCGGCGGTGCAGCCGCGACACGGCGCCGACGTACAGGGCGATCGCGACGACGGCGACGGTGCCCCAGAGGTAGTCCCAACGCCACGCGGTGAGCCAGGTCGTGCCGATGGGCGCCGGGGGCATCGGGTAGTTCGTCAGCGCCTCGGCCATCGTCGCGGCCGGGGGGCGCACGAGGTCCGGGTTGGCGGACCGGGCCAGCGCGGTGGCGATGCCGACGGCGGCGCCCATGACGGCGAGTTCGACGAGGACGAGCCGGGCGAAGGCGGTGCGCGAGCCGGGGTCGGTGCGCAGGCGGGCGACGACCCGGCGGCGTTGGGCCAGGCCCAGCGCGCCGAGGGCGACAAAGGCCACGACCTTGGCCAGGATGAGTGCTCCGTATGCCGTGCCGAGGTCCGCGAAGGATCCCAGCCGCACCGTCGCGTTGACCAGACCCGAGAGCCCGACGGCGAGGAAACACCACAGCGCGACGGTGGAGTAGCGCTCGACGACGACCGGAAGCCAGCGGGCCAGGTTCGAGCGCAGGATGACGATGGCGGCCAGGCCACCCACCCACAGGACCACCGCGACGAGGTGGAAGGCGAGGGTATTGACCGCGGTCTCGTGTTCCGCGGTGCTCGCCGCGTGGCCGGCGAGGGCCAGGGGGAGCAACGCGAAGACGGCGAAACCACCGGCCCACGCGATGGCCCGTCGGCTCGATCCGGACGCGGCAATGGCCACCGCGATGGCGGCGACGAAGGCGCTGATCAGACCCTCGCGCAGCGGTTCCAGCGACCAGACGAAGGCCTGGAACTGTTGGCCGAAGCCGGGCGCGCCGATCGGGGTGCCGGCCGCGTCGGCGAAACCGAGGACGACGCCGACGACGCCGGCGAGGACCCAGACGATTCCGGTGCGCAGCGCGATCCGACGAGCCCGGTCGACGGCCGGGCGAGCGCGGTCCGGGACCGCGACGGCGGCGAGGAACAACAACCCGATCGTCGTCGCGGCGGCGAGGTCGTGGACCGCTCGCACCAGGGGCAGACCCCAGCGGACGAGGGCTCCCGGGTCGGAGACTCCCTCGACCCCCGGATCGGCGGCCCCGCCGACGGCGACGGCGACGACGCCGAGAGCCAGCGTGGCGAGGATGGTCAGCGAGACGGTACGGGGGACGGTGCGGTCGGCGTGGCCGGGCGGCATGCTCCCAGCGTAAGTACAGTGGGTTCATGCCCGTGCACCCCCCCGCCCCCACCGAGCTGGCGGCCTTGGTCGAGGCGTTCGCCCGCACCGTGCAGGCCGTCGTGGATCTCGGGTCGACGTGCACGCCGGCGGACTTCGCCAAGGCCACCGATTGCCCCGGGTGGAGCGTCCAGGACCAGATCAGCCACGTGGCCTCGGTGGAGTGCTGGCTGGAGGGTGCCCCGGTCGAGCAACTCGACCTGTCGGACGTCCCGCACGTGCGCAACCGGTTCGGTCGGATCATGGAGATGGGCGTGGCGGCCCGGCGCGATCGGGAGGGCGCCGACGTCGTCAAGGAGCTTGCCGACGTCCTGCGGTTGCGCCTGGCGCATCTGCGGGACCCCGCCCTGGATCCCGCGGCAGTCATCGACAGTCCCCTCGGCCCGCGCTCGGCGGTGGCCCTGGTCGCCCTGCGGATCAAGGACGTCTGGTGCCACGAACAGGACATCCGCACCGCCCTTGGGCGTCCGGGAAATCTCGACTCGGCGGCCGCTGCGACGTTCCTTTCCGGGGTCGTCGACGCCTTACCGGCACTCGTGGCCACCAGGGCAGGTGTTCCGGTCGATCACACGGTCATCATCGACTGCACGGGTCCCGTCGTCGCCCGGGTGGGCGTGCGCGTGGTCGACGGACCTGACGGTCAGCCGGCGCCGGAGGTGTTGTTCAGCGGGACGGCCAAGCCCCACGTCGAGGGGCCGACGACGACGATCACCCTGAGTACGGAGGCGCTCACCCGCCGGGCTGCCGGTCGACGGTCGGTCGAGGACCTGCACTACACCGTCGCCGGCGACGAGGCGATCGCCCGCTCGGTCCTCGAACAGCTGCCGATGACGCCGTAGCGTCGGCCGGTCGTCCTAGCGGTGGTCCTGCGGGTCGGGGCCCGCGGGTGGGGTCGGCCAGGTGGGGGGGTCCGCAGGGGCCGAGAACGGCGGGTGTGGGTTCGCCGGAGGGAGCGCAGGACCTTGGCCGCGACGGCGGTCCAACTCGCGCAGCCGCTCCATCTCGGCGTCGATCCGGTGGATCGTCGGCCCCGGGTCGATCGAGCGCAGTGAGATGGCATGGAACGCGACGCCGACTCCCCAGCCCAGCATCGGCCACACCGGCCAGAAGTAACCCCGACTCGTCACCGCCCAGATGCCCACGAGCATGGCGTTGACGATGACGAAGGCGCTCACGTGCTGGCGGAACTCCTCGCGGGCCTTGACTCGCTTGTTGGCCCGGCGGCGCAGATCCGCTTCGTACGAGGCGGGTGAACCACCCTCGCGGCCGGGGTCGTCGATGCGGTCAGCGGCCATGGTCGGGTCCTCACTGTCGGCGCCGTGCCGCTCCAGCTTGACATGGGTCGCGGCTGCGCCGGTGACATCTCGGCGACATTCGGCCATCTCGGCGACATCTGGGCCGACCCGGGTCTCCTCGACCGAAATCGACCCCAGGGCACGGTTGTGGTCTGGTCAGGTTGGGCCGCCCCGACTGACACTGACCCCGGGGGCCAAGTGTTGTTCGTGGACCCGGCGAGCCCCGGCCGCCCCGACTGACACTGACCCCGGGGGCCAGGTGTTGTTCGTGGACCCGGCGAGCCTGGGCCGCCCCGACTGACACTGACCCCGGGGGTCAAGTGTTGTTCGTGGACCCGGCGAGCCCCGGCCGCCCCGACTGACACTGACCCCGGGGGCCAGGTTGTGGTCTGGTCGGCTCCGCCCCGAGCGCCCTCGTTGTTTGGTGCACGCAACTATTCGTGTGATAGTTGCATGTTGCACGCAACGACGGGAGGTATGCCGTGGAACTCAGCGATCGCACGACCGAGAGCCTGGGCGCGGAGCTCATCCGTCTGGTCAAGCTGTTCGTGTCGATGCGCGAACACGCCCCGGCGCCGTATCCCGGGGTCGACCACACGCACTTCCCGGTGCTGGTCGCCTTGGCCCGGGACCCCCAGCGGGTCTCCGACCTCGCCGGTTGCGTCCACGCCGACGTCTCGACGGTGAGCCGTCAGGTAAGCCATCTCGTCGAGCGCGGGCTCGTCACCAGGACCGCGGATCCGCAGGACGGCCGAGTCCACCACCTCCACCTCACCGAGACCGGCCGATTTGCTCTCGACCAGATCACTGCGACCCGGGGGCAGTGGCTTCGCCGGGTCATGCACGACTGGACCGATGTCGACGCCGCGGCGTTCGTCGGCCAGATCCGTCGGTTCGCCGACGACCTCGAAGACGCCAAGTCCGCTCTACGCCCGCGTAGCTGACCTCCGACCAGCACTCCTCAGGAGCACCATGTCCGCCCAGACCAGCGTTGGGTCCGCATCCGACGCGCCGCTCACCCACCGTCAGATCGTCACGATCCTCGTGGGCCTGATGATGGGGATGTTCCTCGCGGCCCTCGACCAGACCATCGTCGCGTCGGCCATGAGGGTCATCGCCGACGACCTGCAGGGGCTCTCGGCGCAGGCGTGGGTGACCACGGCATACCTCATCACGTCGACGATCGTCACGCCGCTGTACGGGAAGCTTTCGGACATCTACGGGCGCAAGCCGTTCTTCCTCGCGGCGATCACGATCTTCACCCTCGGGTCCGCCGCCTGCACGTTCGCCTGGTCGATACCCTCGCTCGCCGCCTTCCGCGCAGTGCAGGGGATGGGCGCCGGTGGCCTCTTCTCGCTCGCGCTGGCGATCATCGGGGACATCGTGCCGCCTCGGGAGCGGGCGAAGTACCAGGGGTACTTCCTCGCCGTCTTCGGCACCTCCTCGGTGCTCGGCCCGGTCATCGGCGGGTTCTTTGCTGGCCAGTCGACCCTCTTCGGCGTCACCGGTTGGCGGTGGGTCTTCCTCGTCAACGTCCCCATCGCGGTGGCCGCCCTGTACGTCGTCGTGCGGACCCTGCACCTGCGGCACCGCCGACTCGACCACCGAATCGACTGGTGGGGTGCGGTGTTCCTCACCGTCGGTCTGGTCCCCCTGCTCATCGTCGCTGAACAGGGCCGCGAGTGGGGCTGGACCTCGGTGACCTCGCTGTTGTGCTATGCGGTCGGCGTGATCGGCTTCATCGCCGGGCTGCTGGTCGAAAGGTCGATGGGCGACGAGGCCCTCATCCCGTTGCGTCTGTTCGCCAACCGAACCGTTGCCTGGGCGTCGATCGGATCGGTGTTCATCGGCATGGGGATGTTCGGCGGTCTCGCAGCCCTGCCCCTGTACCTGCAGATCGTCAAGGGCGCCTCGGCCACCCAGGCGGGCCTGGAGCTGATGCCGATGACCGTGGGCATCATGGTCGGATCGGTGTTGTCAGGTCAGCTGATCTCTCGGACCGGGCGCTATCGCCGGTACCCGATCATGGGCGCGGCCCTGCTCGTCCTGTCGCTGTTCGCCTTCCACTACGTCACGGCCGACACCCCGCTGTGGCAGTCGATGATCGTCATGGTCTTCTTCGGGGTCGGCCTCGGCTTCAACTTCCAGCCGCTCACCCTCGCCATCCAGAATGCCGTCAACCCGCGCGACATGGGCGTGGCCACCTCGTCGGCGACATTCACCCGCCAGATCGGCGGGACGTTGGGCACCGCGGTGTTCCTGTCCATCCTCTTCAGCGGGGCGCGCGACAAGATCGCCGAGGCGTTCCGGGCGCTGGCGCCAGGGGCGGACTTCCAGGCGGCGCTGAGCAACCCGGTGGGCGATACCGCCGCCAACGCCGCGTTCATCGAGCAACTCAAGGCTGGGCAGCGCGCCGGCGATGCCGCCGCGGGATTCGGCAACGCGCTGTCGGACTCCTCGTTCCTGCAGCGCATCGACCCTCGGCTGGCGCGCCCGTTCCTCGTCGGGTTCTCCGACGCCATGTCGACGGTGTTCCTCGTCGCGTCGGCGATCCTCGTGCTCGCGTTCATCGCCTCGCTGTTCCTCCCGCACGTCGAGCTACGTCGTGGGTCGGCGTACAACGCCCGCAATGAGCAGGACGAAGCCGGCGCGTCGCCGCAAGAAGACGGTGCGGCAACGGTCGCGGCCACGGGTCAGGCGGCCACGACGACGTCCGAGCCGGATGGCTCGGCGAGCGAGCCTGGCGGCGGCGGTCGGAGCGAAGACGCCGAGCAGCTGCCGCCCACGAGCACCGTCCCCGCCAGCGGGCATGCGGGTGCGCCGCCGCCCGAGTCCGACGGCGCGGCATACCAGGGACGCCACCGGGGCTGAGCCCGCAGGCTGCCGCCGAACCCGGAGACTGCGGGTATCCCCCAAGGCGGGCCGCGCCAGACCACTGAGGGCGGACTGGGCTATCCCCAGACCAACCCGCGCGCGGGGTCGTGCAGGATCGCGGCGAGGTCGGCGAGGTAGCGCGAACCGAGCTCGCCGTCGACCAGTCGATGGTCGAACGACATGCCCAGGGTCGTCACGTGCCGAACCGCGATCTCGTCGCTGCCGTCCGGCGCGGTGACCACCCACGGCTGCTTGCGGATCGCTCCGAACACGACGATGGCCGACTCGCCCGGGTTGAGGATCGGCGTGCCGGTGTCGACGCCGAAGACCCCGACGTTGGTGATCGTCATCGTGCCGCCGGCCATGTCGGCCGGTTGGGTGCGGCCGTCTCGGGCCGTCGCGGTGAGCCCAGCGATCGCCTCGGCGAGTTCCCGCAGCGTGAGCAGGTCCGCGTCCTTGACGTTGGGGACGATGAGCCCCCGGGGGGTCGCCGCGGCGATGCCGAGGTTGACGTACCCCTTGACGACGATCTCTTGGGCGGCCTCGTCCCATGCGGCGTTGATGTCGGGGTGGCGCCGCCAGGCCAGGCACATCGCCTTGGCGAGCACGACGAGCGGGGTGAGCCGCACGCCGGCGAACTCACGGTCGCCGCGCAACCGGTCGAGCAACTCGACCGTGGCGGTGACGTCGACGGTGATCCACTCGGTGACGTGCGGGGCCGTGAAGGCCGACCCCACCATCGCCTGGGCCGTCATCTTGCGCACGCCCCTGACCGGGATGCGCGTCTCACCACGGGCCGCGCGGTTCGGCGTCGGGCCCGCGGCGGCCGCCCCGCTCGGCGGCCCGGCGGCCCCCGACCCCGCGACGTGGGCCTCGACGTCGGCCCGGGTCACGGCGCCGCCGGGGCCGCTGCCGGCCACGTCGGCGAGGTCGATTCCGTGATCCTTGGCGAACTTGCGCACCGGCGGTTTGGCCAAGGCCCGGGGACCGCCCGCCGCCTTCGCTGCGGGGGCCAAGGCTGGGGCGTCGGTGGCGACGGGGATCTCGGTGGCGTGCGCGGCGACCAGCGCACCCGGCCGAGCAGAGGCGTGCGGGGCGACGCGGTCCTCGGGCACGGCCGCGGAGACGGCATGGCGGGGCCGACGCTTGGCCTCGGTCTGCTTGACGCCGTAGCCGACGAGCACGGCGGTGCGCCCGGTCGACGTCGTGGCGCCGATCGTGCCCTCGGCGGGGGCATCCTCGCCGACCTCGGGAGCCGGTGGCGCAACCGGCGCCGCCGCCCGTGCGGGCGGAGCCGAGGCGGCCGGACCGGGATCGCCGCCGGTGTCGATGGAGATGATCGGCGTGCCCACCTCGACGGTGTCGCCGACCTGCACGAGCAACGCGGCAACGGTGCCGGCATACGGGATGGGCAGCTCGACGAGGGACTTGGCCGTCTCGATCTCCACGACGATGTCATTGATCTTCACGACGTCGCCGACGGCGACCTTCCACTCGACGATCTCGGCCTCGGTGAGACCCTCGCCCGGGTCGGGGAGACGGAATTGCTCGATTGCCACGTGACGAATCCCGTTCTCTCAGTAAGACAGCAGCCGGTCGACGTGGTGCAGCACCCGATCCAGGTCGGGGAGGAACTCCTCCTCGAGACGGCTGGGTGGGTACGGGATGTCGTAACCGCCCACCCGCAATACCGGGGCCTCGAGGGAGTAGAAGCAGCGTTCGGTGATCCTGGCGGCCACCTCGGCACCGAAACCGCCGAACGTCGGCGCCTCGTGGACGACGACGAGTCGGCCGGTGCGCTCCACCGACGCCGCGAGGGTGTCGATGTCCAGCGGGCTCAGCGAGCGCAGGTCGATGACCTCGAGGTCCTTGCCCTCCTCGGCGGCGGCCTGCGCGGCCTGCAGGCACGTCTTCACCATCGGCCCGTATGCCGCGAGCGTCCCGTGCGCCCCGGGTCGCACGACCTGGGCGGTATGCAGGCCGCTGGTCGGGGCATCGCCCACCTCGCCCTTGTCCCAGTAGCGGCGCTTCGGCTCGTAGAACATCACCGGATCGTCGGTCTCGATGGCCTGCTGGAGCATCCAGTAGGCGTCCTGGGGGTTGGAACAGCAGACCACCCGCAGACCGGCGGTGTGGGTGAAGTAGGCCTCGTTGGACTCGCTGTGGTGTTCGACCGCCCCGATGCCGCCGCCGACGGGGATCCGGATGACCATGGGCAGCCGGACCGAGCCGAGCGAGCGCGAGCGCATCTTGGCCACCTGGCTGACGATGTGGTCGAACGCCGGGTAGATGAAGCCGTCGAACTGGATCTCGACGACCGGGCGGTAGCCGCGCAGCGCCATGCCGATGGCGGTGCCGACGATGCCGGCCTCGGCCAGCGGCGTGTCGATGACCCGGGCCTCCCCGAAGTCCTTCTGCAATCCGTCGGTGATCCGGAAGACCCCACCGAGCTTGCCGATGTCCTCACCCATGAGCACGACCTTGGGGTCGCGCTCCATGGACACCCGCAGGGCGGTGTTGAGGGCCTTGGCGATGGTCAGCGTCGCCATTCAGCTCACCGCCTCGAAGCCGGCCTGGTAGTCGACGAACTCGGCGCGCTCGGCCTCGACGAGGGGGTGCGGTTCGACGTAGATGTGGTCGAACATTGCCTCTCCCGGGGGGTTGGGCATGGACAGACACTCGGCCCGCAGGTTCGCGGCCAGCTCGTCGGCCTCGGCGTCGACCTCGGCGAAGTAGGCCCCGTCGGCGGTGCCCTCGTGGGCGAGCCACGCCTTGAACCGGGCGATCGGGTCGCGCAGCTTCCACACCTCGACCTCGGCCGAGACCCGGTAGCGAGTCGGGTCGTCCGAGGTCGTGTGGGCGCCCATCCGGTAGGTGAACGCCTCGAGGAACGTCGGCCCCTGACCGCTGCGCGCGTCGTCGAGCGCAGCCTTCGTCACGGCATACGAGGCGAGCACGTCGTTGCCGTCGACGCGCAGGCCCCGGAAGCCGAAGCCCCGGGCCCGCTGGTAGAGCGGGATGACGAACTGCTTGTCGTTGGGCTCGGAGATGGCCCACTGGTTGTTCTGGCAGAAGAAGACGATCGGGGCGTGGTTGACCGCAGCGAAGACGAACGACTCGTTGACGTCGCCCTGGCTGGAGGCCCCGTCGCCGAAGAAGGCGATGACCGCGGTATCGCGGCCGGATTCGCCGGTGCCGACGGCGCCGTCGCGTTGGACGCCCATGGCGTACCCGGTCGCGTGCAGGGTCTGGGCGCCGATAACGATCGTGTAGAGGTGGAAGTTCTTCGCGTTGGGGTCCCACCCGCCGTGGTTGACCCCCCGGAACATCCCGAGCAGGTTGATCGGCGGCACCCCGCGGCACCAGGCCACTCCGTGCTCGCGGTAGGTGGGGAAGGCATAGTCCTGGGGCGCCATGGCCCGGCCCGCGCCGACCTGGGCGGCCTCCTGCCCGAGCAGGCTCACCCAGATGCCCAACTCGCCCTGGCGCTGCAACGCGGTGGCTTCGGCGTCCACCCGGCGGATGAGCACGAGGTCGCGGTAGAACCCCCGCAGGTCTTCGGGGGTGAGCGCGTCGACGGCCTCGTCGTAGCGCTCGTCCCCGGACCGGACTCGCTCGCCCTCGGGGGTGAGCAGCTGGATCATGTCGGGTCCGCCGTCGAGGCGGTGACCGGCCCCGCCCCAGCCGACTGCACTGTCGCTCACGGGTTCTCCTTCACCTGGGGTGACCGGGGTTCGTCGGGTCGGTGCTCGTCGGGTCGGTGCTCGTCGGGTCGGCGGTATCCCGGGGTCGCCGGGCCGGACCCGAGAAGGCGACGGTGTGGCGCCCCTCACAGCCGCTCGGCGCCAATCTAGCCGCTGTCGCGCCGATCTCACCTGCCGGACGAG
Organism: Dermatophilaceae bacterium; assembly: GCA_037045045.1. Classification (GTDB taxonomy): domain Bacteria; phylum Actinomycetota; class Actinomycetes; order Actinomycetales; family Dermatophilaceae; genus Phosphoribacter. The sequence goes on along the minus strand of JBAOHL010000004.1, from coordinate 349,825 downwards.
GGGCAAGTCCGGCCAGGCTCGCGGGCGCCCCGATCAGCCGGACGGCAGGGCCCGGGCGCGGTTGTTGCGTGGCTGGTGTTCCAGCTCGACGAGACCGAGCGCCTCGAGCAGCGGCGGCAGGTACATCCCGAAGCGTCCGCGGTATCCCTTACGCAGCCCGTACCACCCGCCGACCGGGTTGTCCGCCGCCCGCCCCCACGCCTCGATGCTCCCCGCCGCCGCCGCCTTCTGTTCGTCGGCGGCACCCAGGGGCATCCAGTCTCCGTGGGCCAGCAACATCGCGTGCAGGTCCTCGATCGCCCGCAGCTGGTATCTCAACGTCGTCGACCCGACCTGGCAGACCAGGGCGGGCGGGTCCGCGGACTCGTCGCGGTACATCGTGTATGCCGAGGTGCCCGGTGCCGTGCTGAGCTGCCACGGGTCCTCGCGGGTGCCCTTCGCGTCCATCCGCCGATCATGGCACCCGCCTGCCAGTAGCGGGCGGGGTTGCGCAGGTTCGGCCCCCCCACCGGGCGCCCGGCGGACCTCAGCGCGGACCGAAGGCCCGAGCCACCTCGACGAGTCGGTCGTTGGCCTCGGTCTCCCCGATCGTCACCCGGACGCCGTCGTCGCCGTACTGGCGCACCGTGAGCCCGGCGTCGGCGCAGGCCGCCGAGAAGGCCGTGCCGTCCGCGCCCAGCGGGAACCACACGAAGTTCGCCTCCGAACGGGATGGCTGCCAGCCCTGCTGCTCCAGGGCCGTGACGACCCGCTCGCGCTCCGCGACGATGGCGGCCACCCGGGCCATGAGCTCGTCCTGAGCTTGCAGCGACGCGATCGCCGCGGCTTGGGCGATGGAGTTCACGCCGAACGGCACGGCGGTCTTTCGCAAGGCTGCGGCGACCGTCGGGTGCGCGACGGCATACCCGACCCGAAGCCCCGCCAGGCCGTAGGCCTTGGAGAACGTCCGCAGCACCATGACGTTGGGGTTGGCCCGCCAGGCGGCGATGGCGTCGGGCGCGTCCGGGTCGCGGAGGAACTCCACGTAGGCCTCGTCGATGACCACGAGGACGTCGCGCGGGACCGCCGCGAGGAACGTGTCGAGTTCGGCCCGGTGCACAGACGTTCCGGTGGGGTTGTTCGGGGTGCAGACGATGACGACCTTGGTCCGCGCGGTGACGGCGGCGGCCATCGCGTCGAGACGGTGCCGGGCGTCTGCGTCGACCGGCACCGGCACGGCGGTCGCCCCCGCGATGGCGGTGACGATCGGGTAGGCCTCGAACGAGCGCCACGCGTAGACCACCTCGTCGCCGGCGTCGCACATCGCCTGGACGATCTGCCCGAGCACCCCGACGCTGCCGGTGCCGACGGCGATGTTCTCCGGCGCCACCCCGACGAACGCGGCGATCGCGGCGATGAGGTCGACCGAGGCCATGTCCGGGTAGCGGTTGACGACGTCGACGGTCTTGTCGATGACCCGGCGGACGCTGTCCAGCGGGGGGTAGGGGTTCTCGTTGCTCGACAGCTTGTATGCCGTGATCCCCGGAGGCGCCGCGGCGGGCTTGCCGGGGATGTAGGCCGGGACGGCGTCGAGGGCGGCGCGGATACGGACCGACTCGGCCGGCCCGGGGGTGCTGGTCATGGCGCCCACTGTAGAGGGGGCGGTCGTCGGCGAGGACCGGCCACCGGGGCAGGGATGCGAGGATGGTGCGGTGGGCTGGCTTCGGGGTTTCCTCGTCAAGACTGTCGTCAACGCGGCGGCATTGTGGCTGGCGGCCATGCTCGTGTCGGGCATCACCTTCGGTCGTGGCGCGGAATGGACGACGACGGCGCGCACCGTCCTGCTCGTTGCCGTGGTGTTCGGCGTGGTGAACTCGGTCATCAAGCCGATCCTCAAGGCTCTGGGCACGCCGCTCATCTGGCTCTCGCTCGGCCTGTTCAGCCTCGTCATCAACGCGTGGATGCTCCAGCTCACCTCGTGGCTGTCCGGACAGCTGGGGCTGTCCTTCCACGTCGAGCGGTTCTTCTGGGACGCGGTGACCGGCGCGCTCGTCGTCACCGTCGTGTCGATGGTCCTCGGGGTCGTCCTGCCCGAGCGCGACCGTTCCCGGCGCTGAACCGCCGCGACACCGGCGACGGCCGCAGCGTCCCCCGCCATCCATCGGGGCCAGTAACCTCCTTGGCCCACAACCCGACGTCGCCGTCACCGCGACCACGGAGCAGGATGTGCCCATGACGCAACCGCTCGCAGATGTCGCCGTCGTCGGAGCCGGGGCCATGGGCTCGGGTATCGCCCAGGTCGCCGCGACCGCCGGTCACCCGGTGCACGTCGTCGACGCCATTCCCGGGGCCGCCGAGGCGGCCTGCGCGCGGATCGCCGCCACGCTGCGCGCTCGCGCCGACCAGGGCAAGCTCGACCCGCAGCTCGCGGCCGGCCTGGCCGAACGGCTCCGGGCGGTGACCTCGGCCGCCGACCTGCCCCCCTGCGTCGTCGTCATCGAGGCCATCGCCGAGAACCTCGACGCGAAGCAGGCGCTGTTCGCCGACCTCGCCGCCACCCAGCCGGCGACCACCCTGCTCGCGACGAACACCTCGAGCCTGTCGATCGACGCGATCGCCGAGGCGGCCACTCATCCCGAGCGCGTCCTCGGGCTGCACTTCTTCAACCCGGCCCCGGTGATGAGGCTCGTCGAGGTGGTCCGCGGTACGGCCACCGCGGCCGGTGTGCTCGAGGAGGGCACCGCGTTCATGGTGGCCTGGGGAAAGACGCCGGTCCGGTGCGCCTCGACCCCCGGCTTCATCGTTAACCGGGTGGCCCGGCCGTTCTACGGCGAGGCCCAGCGGATGGTCCAGGAGGGCGTTGCCGATCCGGCGTCCATCGACGCCTGCCTGCGTGCCGCCGGGTTCCCCATGGGTCCGCTCGAACTCACCGACCTCATCGGGCAGGACGTCAATCTCGCCGTCGGCACCTCGGTCTGGGAGCAGACCGGCCGGGACCCCCGCTACGCACCGACGCCGCTGCAGCAGGGCCTGGTTGCCGCCGGCAAGCTCGGGCGCAAGAGCGGTGAAGGCATCTACCGCTACGGTCCGGACGGCGCCGCCCTCGAGGCCACCCCGGACGAGGGCCGGGTCGCCGAGCTCATGGCCGCTCCGGTGACCGGCAATCCGGTCGCTCGCACCCTCGCGATGCTCGTCAACGAAGCCGTCGACCTCGTCGCCCGAGGCGAGGCCACTGCCGCCGACGTCGACCTCGCGATGACGCTCGGCACTCGCTACCCCAAGGGCCCGATCGAGTGGGGCCGGCAGATCGGCTATGCCGTCGTGGGCGAGCAACTCGAGCAACTCGACGCGGCGTTCCCCGGGGGGCGCTACCGGCCCAGCCCGGCGTTGAGCACGATGACCTGACCGTCGCGGCATACCGCCGGATTCGCGCGCAATCACGCATCCGGTCCGCACGCCCGCGTTCGACGCCCCGGTGCAAACGGTGTACTTCCCGGTATGCCGGGTGGCAGGATCGCCCCGGGCGGACCGCATCCGCGTGCCCGCGATCTTGGAAGGAACCCCCACTCATGGCTCGTCGCTCCACCGCCGCGCTTGTCACCGGTCTGGCCCTCGGCTCCGTCGCCCTCGCGGCCTGTGGCTCCAGTTCGCTGTCGGGAACTGCCTCGTCCGCTGCCTCCTCCGCGTCCAAGGCGGTCATCTCCGTGGACCCGGCGCTGGCCGCCACCCTGCCGGCCAAGGTCAAGGCGGCCGGCAAGATCGTCGTCGGCACCGACCCGACGTATGCGCCGAACGAGTTCCTCGACGCCGACGGCAAGACCGTCAAAGGGATGGACGTCGACCTGTTCAATGCCGTCGCGAAGAAGTTCGGTGTCACGGTGGACTGGCAGCCGGCGAAGTTCGAGTCGATCATCACCGGCGTCCAGGGCGGCAAGTACGACATCGGGGTCTCGAGCTTCACCGTCAACGAGGAACGCAAGAAGCAGGTCAACATGGTGAGCTACTTCAACGCGGGCACCCTGTGGGCCACTGCGCCCGGCAACCCGAAGAAGGTCGACCCCAAGGCGCCGTGCGGGCTGAAGGTCGCCGTGCAGAAGGGCACCGTCCAGGAGACCGACGACATGCCCGCCAAGGTCACCGCGTGCCAGGCCCAGGGCAAGCCGATCACCCTGCAGGTCTACGAAGGGCAGGACCAGGCGACCGCTGCGGTTGCCACCGACAAGGCCGACGCGATGCTCGCCGACTCCCCGGTCATCGCCTACGCCGTCGCCCAGTCCGGTGGCAAGATCGCCGCAGCCGGCGAGATTTACGACGCCGCTCCATACGGCTACGTCCTGCCCAAGGACCAGACCGCCTTCGCCAAGGCCATCGCCGACGCCCTCAACGCGCTCAACACCTCCGGCGACTACAAGGCAGCGCTGAAGCCCTGGGGCAACGACGGCGGGGCCATCACGTCCTTCGCGGTCAACCCCTGACCGACGTGAGTCACACCTCTGCCGCCGGCGGCGCCCCCTCGGGCGCCGCCGGCGAGCGCCCTGGTCGAATCGACGCCGTCCCGGTACGCCACCCGGGCCGATGGGTCGCCGTCGCCCTCATCGCCGTACTCACGGCGATGTTCGTGAACATGCTGCTGACCAACCCGGCCTTCGACTGGGGCTTCATCTTCCAGGCGATGGTCCAGACGCCGGTCCTGCAGGGGCTCTACCTCGGCACGTTGATCGTCACGGCGTTGGCGATGGTGGTCGGGGTCGGCGGCGGCGTCGTGCTCGCCGTGATGCGCCTGTCACCCAACCCGATCCTTTCCGGGGTCGCCTGGGCGTTCACGTGGTTCTTCCGCGCCGTTCCCCGACTCGTCCTGTTGACCATCATGGGCGCCCTGGGGATCCTCTTCCGCAAGGGCATGTCCGTCGGCGTGCCGTTCGACACCGAGATCCTCGGCCTCTTCGGCATCGACGGGTCGATGCGCCTGTTCACCCTCGACGCCAACGAGATCTTCTCCGGCCTCATCGGCGGCGTCATCGGCCTGGGCGTCTCCGAGGCGGCCTACATGGCCGAGATCGCCCGAGCCGGCATCCTGTCGGTCGACAAGGGCCAGAACGAGGCCGCCGCGGCCCTCGGCATGAGCAACGGCATGGCGATGCGCCGGATCGTGCTCCCGCAGGCCATGCGAGTCATCGTGCCGCCCACCGGCAACGAGACCATCGCCATGCTCAAGGACACCTCACTGCTCATCGGGCTGCCGGTCATCACCGAGCTGTTCTTCCAGTTGCAGTCGATCGGCAACCGCACGTACAAGACCTTCGAGGTGCTCGTCGCGGCCTGTCTGTGGTACCTCGTCATCTGCAGCGTGCTCATGGTTGCCCAGTTCTACCTGGAGCGGCACTTCGGGCGCGGGTTCGGCCCCACCCCGAAGAAGACCAAGGAGACGCTCATGAAGATCGAGGCGGACCACTGATGGCCGCCGATGCCACAGCGGCCGGCGACACCGCTGGCTCAGCCTCGATCGGGTCCGGTGCCGCAGCGGTGTCCACGCAGGGGACCGGGCCGTTGGTCCGGGCGGTCAACGTCCACAAGTCCTTCCACGGCAACGAGGTGCTCAAGGGCATCGACCTCGACGTCGGTCGTGGCGAGGTCGTCTGCCTGCTCGGCCCGTCGGGATCGGGCAAGACGACGTTCCTGCGATGCATCAACCAACTCGAGACGATCGACGGCGGACGCATCTGGGTGGATGGCGAACTCGTCGGGTATGCCGATCGGGCCGGTCGGCTCCATCGGCTCTCCGACAAGGCGATCGCCGCTCAGCGGCGCGAGATCGGGATGGTCTTCCAGCGCTTCAACCTGTTCCCGCACCTGACCGTGCTCGAGAACGTCATGGAGGCGCCCGTCAAGGTCAAGCGTCAGCCGAAGGCACAGGTGGAGACCCGGGCCCAGGAGTTGCTCGCCCGGGTCGGGCTCGCCGACAAGCCCGCGGCATACCCGGGGCAACTCTCCGGTGGGCAGCAGCAGCGGGTGGCTATTGCCCGGGCCCTGGCGATGTCGCCGAAACTCATGCTCTTCGACGAACCGACCTCCGCGTTGGACCCCGAACTCGTCGGCGAGGTGCTCGCGGTCATGCGGGAGCTGGCCGAGTCGGGCATGACGATGATCGTCGTCACCCACGAGATGGGTTTCGCCCACGACGTCGCCGATCACGTCGTCTTCATGGACCGCGGGGTCGTCGTCGAGCAAGGGCCGCCCGAGGAGGTGCTCGACAACCCGCAGCACCAGCGCACCCGCTCGTTCCTGCGCCGCGTCGCTGCCCCCGACGAGTCTGCCGCCGCCCCTCCCGTCGACGACACGGGAGCCGTGTGACCTACTACCCGTTGTGCCCGCTGGTGCTGACGTGGATGAATATGGCCCATGTATAGCGACGTAGCTGACAAGGCCCTCACCTGGTCCCTCGACGAGCTTCGGGCCCGCCAGCTCGAACGTCTGCAGAGCACGGTCCGCCGGGTGTATGAAGCGGTGCCCTACTACCGGCAAGCCTTCGACGCTGCCGGGGTTCACCCCGACGACATCCGGAGCCTGGCCGATATCGCCAAGCTCCCCTTCACGGACAAGCTCACCCTGCGGGACAACTACCCCTTCAAGCTCTTCGCCGTGCCCCGCGAGCAGGTCGTCCGGGTGCACGCGAGCAGTGGGACGACGGGCAAGCCCATCGTCGTCGGCTACACCGCCGAGGACATCTCGATGTGGTCGGACGTCATGGCCCGATCGCTGTGGGCCGCCGGGGTACGTCCCGGAGACATGGTCCACAACGCCTACGGATACGGCCTGTTCACCGGCGGACTCGGCGCCCACTACGGCATCGAACGGCTCGGTTGCACCGTCGTGCCGATCTCCGGGGGGATGACCGAGCGGCAGGTCCAGCTCATCCAGGACTTCCAGCCCAAGGCGATCATGGTCACCCCGAGCTACTTCCTCTCGCTGCTCGACGGCATGGACGCCGCCGGCGTCGACCCGCACGACACGAGCCTGCGCATCGGCATCTTCGGTGCCGAGCCGTGGACCCCGGCGATGCGCGAGGCCATCGAGGGCCGCTCGCAGATGGACGCCATCGACATCTACGGGTTGTCCGAGGTCATCGGCCCCGGCGTCTCCATGGAGTCGGTGACGACCAAGGACGGCCTCAACATCTGGGAGGACCACTTCTACCCGGAAGTCATCGACCCGATCACCGGCGAGGTGCTGCCCGACGGCGAGGAGGGCGAGCTCGTGTTCACCAGCCTCACGAAACAGGCCTTCCCGGTGATCCGCTACCGCACCAAGGACCTCACTCGGCTCATGCCGGGCACGGCATACCCGGCGATGCGCCGGATGGCCAAGGTGACCGGCCGCAGCGACGACATGATGATCATCCGCGGCGTCAACGTGTTCCCCACCCAGATCGAGGAACTGATCCTCAAGGAAGAGGGGCTCGCGCCGTACTTCCAGTGCGTGCTCACCCAGCCGGGCAACATGGTCGACCTCACCGTGCTCGTGGAGACGCTCCAGCACGAGGAAGACGAGCGCAAGAACGCCATCGCCGCCGACCTCAAGCACCAAATCAAGGCCCGGATCGGCACGACGGCCCAGATCGAGGTCCGCGAGCCCGGCGGCATCGAGCGTTCCGTCGGCAAGGCTCGGCGGATCGTCGACAAGCGCAAGGAGACCCCCGCCTCCTGAGCGCAATGCTCGGTATGCCGCCTCGCTGCATCGTTCGGGGCGGCTCGGCATACCCGTCGATGGGCAGGCAGCGGGCCGTCCCACGGGCCGGAATCGGGACGAAGATCGGTTGTGCGCGGCGCCGCCTTGCTGGGTGAATGACCCCATGTACGACGAGTCGAAGGACGCCCCGCTGCACTGGTCGCTCGACGAGCTGCGGGCCCGGCAGCTCGAGCGGCTGCAGGACACCGTCCGGCGCTGCTACGCCAACGTCCCGCACTACCGCGCGGCGTTCGACGCCAAGGGCGTGCACCCCGACGACATCCGCTCGCTGGACGACATCGGTCGGCTGCCGTTCACCGACAAGACGACCCTGCGCGACAACTACCCCTTCGGGCTCTTCGCGGTGCCCCGCGAGGACGTCGTCCGCATCCACGCCAGCAGCGGGACCACCGGCAAGGCCACTGTTGTCGGGTACACCTCCGGCGACCTCGACCGCTGGGCCGACCTCATCGCCCGGTGCCTGTACGTCGCGGGCGTGCGCAAGGGCGACGTGTTCCACAACCTCGCCGGCTACGGCCTGTTCACCGGCGGCATGGGCGTGCACTACGGCGCCGAGCGACTCGGCTGCAGCGTCGTGCCGATCAGCGGGGGGATGACCGAGCGCCAAGTGCAGCTCATCCTCGACTTCAAGCCCCGCTCGATCCACGTCACGCCGAGCTACTTCGTCTCCGTTCTCGACCACATGGACCGGATCGGGCTGGACCCGCACGACACGAGCCTGGAGGTGGCCCTCTTCGGCGCGGAACCGTGGACCTACGCCCTGCGCGATTCCGTCGAGGCGCGCAGCAACATCAAGGCGCAGGACCTCTTCGGGCTCTCCGAGCTCATCGGCCCGGGGGTGGCCAGCGAGTCGATCGAGACCCGCGACGGGCTCACCGTGTGGGAGGACCACTTCTACCCCGAGATCGTCGACCCCGTGACCTTCGAGCCGGTCCCCGACGGGGTCCAGGGCGAGCTCGTGCTCACCAGCCTGACCAAGGAGGCCTTCCCGGTGGTGCGCTACCGGACCAAGGACCTCACCAAGCTCCTGCCCGGCACGCGGTACCCGACGATGCGGCACATGGAAAAGGTCACCGGCCGCACCGACGACATGATGATCATCCGTGGGGTCAACGTCTTCCCGACGCAGATCGAGGAGATCATCATGACCGAGCCGGGCCTGGGCCCGTACTTCCAGTGCGTGCTCACCCAGCCGGGCAACCTCGTCGAGCTCACCGTCCTCGTCGAGACCCACCATCACGAGAGCGACGAGGTGAAGAACTCCATCGCCGCCGACCTCAAACACCAAATCAAGAACCGGATCGGCACGACGGCGAACATCGAGGTCCGCGAGCCCGGCAGCATCGAACGCTCGGTCGGCAAGGCCCGCCGGATCGTCGACAAGCGACCGAAGGCCTGACCCGGGGCGGGCGTGCCTACGGGGTATGCCGCCCCGGGTATGCCGCCCCGGGTATGCCGCACGAGAGTTCCGCACGAGAGTTCCGCACGAGAGTTCCGCACGAGAGTTCCGCACGGGGCCTTGGTGCGGCATACGGTGTGCTCATGCGTGTCCTCGTCAGCGGCGGCGCCGGGTACATCGGGTCGCACACGGTCCTGCATCTCGTCGCGACCGGGCACGAGGTCGTCGTCGTCGACTCGTTCGTCAACGCCAAGCCGTCGGTGATCGAGCGGCTCGAGCGGTTGATCGGGGAGCCGCTGCCGGTGCACGCGTTCGACCTCACCGACCGGGACAAGACCGAGCGGCTCTTCGCCGGCGACCGGTTCGACGCGGTGGTCCATTTCGCCGGGGTCAAGGCCGTCGGCGAGAGCGTCGCTCGACCGCTGGACTACTACGAGAACAACCTCGACTCGACGTTCGCCCTGCTGCGGGCGATGCGCCGGCACGGGTGTGACCTGCTGGTGTTCTCGTCCTCGGCGACGGTGTACGGCCCAGAGGCGCCGCTGCCGTATCGCGAGGACTACGAACCGCTCGTGGCGACCAACCCGTACGGTCGCACCAAGGTGATGATCGAACACGTCCTGCGCGACCTCGCCGAGGTGGACAGGGCCCTGCGGGTGGGGATCCTGCGCTACTTCAACCCGGTCGGTGCCCATCCGTCCGGTCGGATCGGCGAGGACCCGCAGGGCATCCCCAACAACCTCATGCCGTACCTCGCCCAGGTGGCGGTGGGCCGGCGTGAGCGGCTCGACGTCTTCGGCGGCGACTACGACACCGCGGACGGGACGGCCGAACGCGACTACATCCACGTCGAGGACCTCGCCGCGGGGCACGTGGCGGCCCTGGCCCACCTGGTCGGGATGGCGGCCAATGTCGGCACCTGGAACCTCGGTACCGGACACGGCACGTCGGTGCTGCAGGTGATCGACGCGTTCCAGCGGGCCAGCGGTCGGGCGATCCCCTACGAGATCGTCGGACGGCGGCCGGGGGACCTGCCGGCCACCTGGGCCGATCCGACCAAGGCCCACGCGGAGCTGGGCTGGCGGGCAACTCGGACAATCGATGACATGTGCGCCGACACGTGGCGTTGGCAGTCGGCCAACCCCGGGGGCTATCCGGACTGACCCGGGGCGGTCCCACGGGCCGGGCCTCGGCGCGGCGACGATGGCACGTGGGCTGGCGCCGGTGCGTCTGCGCCGGCTCCGATTTGTGAGACTCGATGCTCGAAAATCGAGACCCGCGACCCGGACGAAAGTCTCGAAACGGATGCCCCAGGGGGTATGTCGTGTCTGCTCTCTCACATCCGCCGAAGGGCCGAACATCAAGCGTTCTCAACGGGCGTAGCGTGGAAAGCACCGAGGGGTATCGCATAACTGCGGGAGTTGTTTCACATGGGTTCGTTGGATCTGGCGCGTTGGCAGTTCGCCATCACCACCGTCTACCACTTCCTCTTCGTCCCCATCACGATCGGGCTCACTGCCCTCATCGCGATCATGCAGACGATCTGGCACCGCAGCGGCGACGAGCATTGGCTGCGCTTGACGAAGTTCTTCGGCAAGCTCTTCATGATCAACTTCGCGCTCGGGCTGGTCACCGGCATCGTCCAGGAGTTCCAGTTCGGGATGAACTGGAGCCTGTACTCCCGGTTCGTCGGCGACATCTTCGGGGCGCCGCTGGCGTTCGAGGCCCTGCTCGCGTTCTTCCTCGAGTCGACCTTCCTCGGGCTGTGGATCTTCGGGTGGGACCGGCTGCCCCGGCGCGTGCATCTCGCGACGATCTGGCTCGTCCACGCCGGCACGGTGTTCTCGGCGTTCTTCATCCTCGCCGCGAACTCCTTCATGCAGAACCCCGTCGGCTACACCATCAACACGACGACCAACCGTGCCGAGCTCGACGACTTCCTCGCCGTGCTGACGAACAAGGTCCAGCTCGTGACCTTCCCGCACGTCCTGCTCGGCGCCTACATGACCGCCGGCGCCTTCGTCATGGGGATCGCCATCCACCACCTGCGCCGGGTCGCGCTGGACCGCCCCGACGCGCCCGACCTGCGGATGTACCGCAAGGCCGCTCGGCTCGGCGCCTGGGTGGCGCTCGTCGCCGCGCTCGGTGTCGTCGTGTCCGGTGACCTCCAGGGCAAGGTCATGACCGAGGTCCAGCCGATGAAAATGGCTGCGGCAGAAGCCCTCTACGAGACCGTGCCGAGCAACGCGCCGTTCTCGCTGCTCACCGTCGGATCGCTGGACGGCTCGCAGAAGCGCTTCTCGGTCGAGGTCCCTGGCCTGTTGTCGTTCCTCGCGACCGGCAGCACGAGTGGCGCCGTCCAGGGCATCAACGATCTCGAGAAGAGCCTCCAAGACACGTATGCCGCGAACCCGCTGACCGCGTCGGCCAGCTACACGCCCGTCCTGTGGCTCACCTACTGGAACTTCCGTCTCATGATGGGCACCGGATTCCTCACGATGCTCTTCGCCGCCATGACCCTATGGCGGACGCGCCGCGGCGGGCTGCCCACCGGCGTCGCCTGGAAGCACATCGCGATCTGGACGCCGCTGCTACCGCTGCTGGCCAACTCGTTCGGGTGGATCTTCACCGAGGTCGGTCGGCAACCCTGGATCGTCAACGGGATGATGACCACCGCCCAGGGCGTGTCCGGCACCGTCACCGCGTCGAGCGTGTGGGTGTCGATGATCGTCTTCACGCTGCTCTATGGCGTCCTCGCAGTCGTCGAGGTCAGGCTCATGGTGCGCTACATCAGGCCCGGAGCGAGCGCCGTCACGCCACCGCCGGACCCAGCCGATCGCTCCGACGACGCGCCCCTCGTCTTCGCCTACTGAGTACGGGAATCGATCATGACCGACCTGTCAGCACTGCAACTCGTGTGGTTCGTCCTCATCGCCGTTCTGTGGATCGGCTACCTCGCCCTGGAGGGCTTCGACTTCGGGGTCGGGATACTCGTGCCGATCCTCGGCTCGCGGCGCTATGCCCGCGACGGCGCGGACGCCGAGAAGCGCAAGCGCGTCCTGCTCAACACCATCGGCCCGGTCTGGGACGGCAACGAGGTGTGGGTCCTGACCGCGGGAGGGGCCACGTTCGCGGCCTTCCCGCAGTGGTACGCGACGATGTTCAGCGGGTTCTACCTCGCCCTCACACTCATCCTCGTCGCCCTCATCCTGCGCGGGATGGGCCTGGACTATCGACACAAGGTCGACGACGACCGGTGGCGCGCCCGCTGGGACTGGGCGATCACCGGCGGCTCGGCGCTGGCCGCGTTGCTGTGGGGCGTCGGCCTGACCAACCTCGTCTGGGGGACGCCGGTACGGCCCAACCCTGCGGTCCCGGGCGACTACCTGTTCGACGGCACCCTGCTCAGTCTGCTCGGCCCGGTCCCGCTGCTCGGCGGGCTGACCTTCGTCGGGCTCTTCCTCACCCACGGGGCGTTCTTCGTCGCCCTCAAGACCGACGGCCCGATCCGCACCGACGCCCGGCGGCTCGGTATCCGCACCGGCGCGGTCACCGCGTTGCTCGCGGTCGTCCTGCTGCTCGCGCTCGGCCTGCGGCACGGCTCGGCGGCGAGTTGGGCGGCTACCGCTCTGGCCGCCGTCGCGCTCGTCGCAGCGATCGTCATGGCCGGTCGGGCCCGGGAGGGCTGGGCGTTCGGTGGGACGTTCGCGTGCATCGCCCTTGCCGTGGTCGCATACTTCGCGGTGCTCTTCCCCAACGCCATGCCCTCGAGCATCGACGCGGCGAGTTCGCTGAGCCTCGCGGCGGCTTCGAGCAGCCCGAAGACGCTGACCATCATGACCTGGGCCGCCGCCTTCTTCACCCCGCTCGTGCTGGCCTACCAGGCCTGGACGTACTGGGTGTTCCGCAAGCGCATCACGACCCACCACATCCCCGACCCGGTCGCGCTCACGCGGTGACCTGACACCGCGAGTGCGACCGTTCGACCCGAGGGTCCTGCAGACCGTTCCCGAGGTCCGCCCGATCGTCGCGGGTCTCGGGGCGCTCGGGGTGGCCCAGGGCGTCGTCGCTGTCGGACAGGCGCTGACGGTCGCGCGGCTCGTCGACGCCCTCGTCCACGCCGGTATGCCGGGTGCTCCCGAGTTGGGCGGGGCGCTGGCGCTCGCGGGCGGGGTGTTCGCGCTGCGGGCCGCGCTCGCCGCGTGGGGGGAGCGACGGGCGGCCGATGCCGGCCTGCGGGTCGTTTCGGCCGTGCGGGTGCGTCTGCTGCGACGGTGGTTGTCGTTGCCTGCGGAGGATCGGCCCGACCCCGACGTAGCGCGGACCTGGGCCGTCGAGGGGGCCGGCAGCATCGAGCCCTATGTCGCGCGCTTCCTGCCGGCGCTCGTCGCCGCCGCGGTCCTGCCGGTGCTCGTCGTGGGGACCGTCGCGGCCGTCGACTGGGTCAGCGCCCTGATCGTGCTCCTCACGGTCCCGCTGCTGCCCCTCTTCGCCGCCCTCATCGGTCGGGCCACCGAGGACAGCACCGCGCGGCGCTGGCACGCCCTGCAGGCGCTGTCGGGTCATTACCTGGACGTCGTGCGGGGTTTGCCCACTCTGGTCGCCTACGGTCGGGCGTGGCGTCAGGCCCGCAGCATCGGCGAGGTCAGCGAGCGGCACCGGGCCGCGACGATGCGCACCCTGCGCTTGGCCTTCCTCTCCTCTGCCGCCCTGGAACTGCTCGCGACGATCTCCGTGGCGATCGTGGCGGTCACCGTCGGGCTGCGCCTGGCCGGTGGCCAGCTCGGCCTCGCCCCCGGGCTCGCCGCCATTTTGCTCGCGCCGGAGGCGTACTGGCCGATTCGACGCGTCGGCACCGAATACCACAACGCCGCCGACGGGGCCGCCGCCCTCGCCCAGGCCCTCGATACTCTCGGGCGCTCGGATCGAGCCGCCGAGGCGAGCACGCCGTCGGCCGGAGCCCACGGGAAGCCTTCGGTGCGGCCCATCGAACTGCGCGGCCTCGGCTACGTCTACCCGGGGTCGGAACGGCCCGTGGTTCGCGCGCTGACGCTGGAGGTTCCCCACCCTGGGCTGCTCGTCGTCACCGGGCCCTCGGGGGCCGGCAAGTCAACGCTGCTGGAGCTGCTAGCCGGGATCCGGCGGCCCAGCAGCGGCACCGTCCAGGCACCCGTCGCCCATCTGGTCGCCCAGAGCCCGCTGCTCGTGCCCGCGTCGCTCAGGGACAACCTCACCCTCGGCATCCGCGGCGAGGTCACCGACGCCGACCTCTGGCAGGCCCTCGATCGGCTGGGCCTGCGCGCGGACATCACCGCGGCCGGCGGATTGTCGGGTCGGCTCGGCGACGAGGGCTTCGGGCTCTCGGCAGGGCAACGAGCGCGTCTGGCCCTGGCCCGGGCCACCCTGTCCGACGCCCCGCTCGTGCTGCTCGACGAACCGGCCGCGCACCTCGATCCGATGTCGGCGGACCTCGTGCACGCCGAGATCCGCCGACTCGCCCGCCGGCGAAGCGTCGTCGTGGTGACCCACCGGCCGGAACTGCTCGAGCCCCACCCGAGCACCGCCGCCGCGAGCGGCATCGACGTCGCCGACCTCACGGTGACGACGCTTCACCTGGTGGGCACGCCATGACGACCGGCACCGCCCCGTCCGCGTCGCCCACCGCCCCGGCTCCCGCTGGACCGGGCTCGACGGCAGCGAGCCTCGCGGTCGGCCCGGGCGTGCGCTCGGCGGCCGTCGTCGGCGGGCTGGCGTCCGCGTGCGGCATCGCCCTCACCGCGACCGCAGGATGGCTCATCGTCGCCGCGAGCCACCGGCCGGTGATCCTCACCCTGCTCGCGGTCATTGTCGCCGTGCGCACCTTCGGCATCGCCCGACCGGTCTTGCGCTACCTCGAGCGGGTGCGCTCGCACGACGGCGCCCTGGACCTCTTGGCGCGCCGCCGCGTCACGGCATACCGGGCACTCGTGCCGGTGACGCCCGCCCGGCTGGGACGGCGCGCCCGTTCCGACGTGCTCACCGCCGCGGTCGCCGACCTCGAAGACCTCGTCTACGCCCAGGTCCGGGTTGTCGTCCCGGTCCTCGGCGCGGCCGTGGCGGGTGCGCTCGCCGTGCTCGTGCTCGCCCTGGTGGTGCCGCTCGGGGCCCTCGTCCTGGCGGCCGTCCTGGTCGCGCACGCCGCCGTCGCGGCGCTGGGGCGGCGGCTGGAGACGGACACCCAACGCGTCTGGCTCGCGGCGCGGGCGCGCGTGGCCGGGGCGACCACCCTCGCGACCGGGTATGCCGGGCAGTTGGCCGCCATCGGCGCCGGACCGACGGTGGTGGGCTGGGTCGAGCAGGCCCAGGACGAGCTGCGTCGGGCGACTCGGCGACTGTCGACGGCACGCGCGGTCACGGTCGGGCTCGGGCACCTCGTCACGGGACTCGGCACGGTGGCGGCGGCGTATGCCGCGTCACGGGCGTCCGCGTGGGGGCTGACCGACACCGTGGCTGCCGTCCTGGTGCTCTCGCCGCTGGCCGTCGGCGACGCGCTCGTCGGTCTGCCGGACGCGATGAGCGCCTGGGCCCGGGCCCGAGGGAGCCGCAGCCGCCTGCTCGACCTGCTCGACCAACCCCCGGCCGTGGCCGCATCCGCCCCGCCAGACGTCGCGGAACCGGACGTGACTCCTCCGATCCTCGCCGGCCCCGACGGTGGCGGCGCGACGCTGGGGACCGCCACGGTGCCTCGGATCGAGCTGCGCGGGGTGAGCGCTCGGTGGTGGCCCGACGCTCCCGACGGAGCCCCGACGCGCCCCGACCTCCCACCGAGCACGCTGACCATCGAGCCGGGGCAACACCTCGTCCTCGTGGGTGCCAACGGCGCCGGCAAGTCGACGCTGCTCGCCGTCCTGGCCCGGGCCCTCGACCCGGCGCAGGGTCAGTACCTGCTGGACGGCCGGGACGTCACCGCCCTGGGGCTCGAGCAGGTGCGGGCGATCCTGGCCATCGTCGAGGATGACCCCCACGTGTTCGCCACGTCGCTGCGGGAGAACGTGCGCCTGGCCAGGCCAGGGGCCAGCGACGAGGCCATCGCCGAGGCGTTGGCGGCAGCGGGGTTGAGCGCATGGTCCGCAGGGTTGGCGCAAGGGCTGGACACGATGCTCGGCGCGGGAGGTCGCGGGGTGTCCGGGGGTGAGCGAGCCCGCCTGGCCCTCGCGCGAGCGCACCTGTCCGGACGGCCCGTCGTGCTGCTCGACGAACCGGTCGCTCATCTCGACCACGCGACCGCGTTGGCCGTGCTCGCCGACATCCGGGCGGGTTTCTCCGGACGGACGGTCGTGCTCGTCAGCCATCGGCCGGACGGGGTGGACTCCTTCGACCGGGTCGTCGACGTGTCCGATCTCGCCGCGCCCTGAGCGTCGCCCGCCGGCGCCCGGGATCGCCGACCGCCGACCGTGGGATCGCCGACCGCCGACCGTGGGATCGCCGACCGCCGACCGTGGGATCGCCGGTGGCACCTCCGCAGCACGACCGCGCCCGTCTCATCAGGTGGACGGCGGGGCATATCGGCACCGGGCGGCGCGCTTGACACTGTGCAGGTGCACCACGTGCGTCGTCCCAGGCCCTCAATGTCGAGCCGGTCACTGTGGCGTCCTCCCAGAGGAAACCATGTCCCCAGGCAACGAGAGGCCTCACCCGTCATGACCCTTCGCGAAGACCCTTTGCCTGACGGCACTCACTCCTCGGCCGAGCATCATGCGGCGGACTCCGCCCCGGCCCACTCGTTCTACGCCGACCTGTTCGGCTGGGAAGTGCGCGCCCTCCCGAGCGAGGCGTCGGGGCACCTTATGGCCGACCAGGATGGGCACGTCGTCGCCGGGATCGGGGTCAGGCCCAAACCGGAACTCCCTTTGGTGTGGTCGACCTACCTGTCCGTCGACGACGCCGATGCCACAGTCGCCAAGATCACTGCCGCTGGGGGTCGCCTTCTGGTGGCGCCGGTCGACGTGCCCCACAGGGGACGGATGGCCTTTGCGGCCGACCCCACCGGAGCCGGGTTCGGCATCTGGCAGGACCGATCTCGCCACGGCGCCGACCGGGACGAGGAGCACGGCCCGACGTGCTGGAACGAATGCCACACCCGGGACTACCTCGTCGCCCAGTCCTTCTACGCCGACGTCTTCGGCTGGTCCTTCGACGAAATCGGCGACGGTTCGTACGGCTACTCGATCGCCAAGCGGGCCGGTGACGGCGAGGGAGTCGGGGGGATTCACCAACTCGGCGACGAGATCCCCGAGGGCATCGACGCGTATTGGCTCGCATGGTTCTCGGTAGGGGACTGCGACGCTGTCGTCAAGCGAGCGGTCGAGCTCGGAGCATCCGTGCGACTGCCGCCGATGGACAGCCCGTTCGGGCGGATGGCCGGGCTGGCCGGCCCGCACGGCGAGATCTTCGGGGTTATCGACGCGCAGATGGTCACCCCGGTTCCGGTCTGACGGTGCCGGCCAGCCGGGTCAGGCTGACCGCCACGAGGTCCGGGCGGCCCAGCCGGCCAGCGCCCAGCACGGGGCGGCCACGAGAACGCCGTACGCGAGCAGCGGCAACCACGGCACGCCACCGTCCCGGACGAACAGACGCAGCCCGAACAGGGCCAGAGCGCTCGTCGCTGCCGTGCCGAGGAGATATGCCGAACCCCCCGGCAGGCGCCGGGCATACCAGGCTCCGACGACCACCGGCAGCAGCGCCGCGAGGGCGGCAACCACGAGGGTAGGCCGGTGAAGGGCGGGGAGCCTGGCATCGACGATGGTCGCCAGGACGAGGACCCCGGCAGCCGTCGCGCCAACGGCGACGAGCCGGGCGACGACGCGACGGACCCGCCTGGCGGCTGCCACGGCGCGCGCGGCGAGCACCAGGTCGGCCAGGGTGAGGGCGAGGACGGCCGGGTCGCCGGGTTGCTCCTCGGCCGGCAACCCGGATCGCCCGACGGGGGGCTCCACGGCTGGGTCGTCCGGCGGCGGTCGGTCAGCCACGCGGGCCTCGGCCACACCGGCGGAGTCGGCTACGACGTGGGTGAGCCATCGCCGACCTCCTTGTGCTGAACGGATGGGCCGACGGTAGATGCTTGCTGAACGGCTGTCAGGGGTTTGGGGACATCGCCGCCGCGCTGCGCCGGGCGGCCGCCCCGCAGCGGTTGATGTGCAGCGGTCGACCTGCCGACGGAGGCGGGGAGGGCTTGCCCCAGGCATCGGGTTGAATGGCCCCGTGACAGCAGCGCGCCCGGCCCGGATCACCGTCGTGTGCTCCGGCAACATCTGCCGCTCGCCGATGGCCGAGGTCATCCTGCGCCAGCTGCTCGCCGAGACCGGCCGGGGCGACGTGATCGTCACCTCCGGTGGGCTGGGGGGATGGCATGTCGGGGACGGGGCCGACCCGCGGGCCGTCCGGATGCTGCGCGACCATGGTTACGACGGCGCTGCCCATCGGGCGCGACAGTTCCGGCAGGACTGGTTCGCCGACCACGACCTCGTGCTCGCCGCCGACCGCGGCCACCTGCGCGCGCTGCAGGCGATGGCCAGGACCGAGGCCGATCTCGGCAAGGTTCGGTTGCTGCGCTCGTTCGACCCGCGGTCCGCCGCGACGGGCCAGGACGAGGTCGAGGATCCCTACTACGGGTCGCGGGCGGACTTCGAGCAGTGCTTGCTCGACGTGGAAGCCGCCTGCCGCGGCGTGGTCGCGTACGTCACCGGTAACGGCGACACCGCGGACCGGGTCGAGGGGTCCGGCGGTTGACGGGACGGCGACGTGTCCCAGTCCGACTGAGCGGCCTTCCGCTCAGCGGCCGTCGGCCTCGCGGTCCTCGGCGAGTTCGTCCTCGGAGGGAACGGCGGCGGCCCGCTGCTCGGCGCGGTGCTCGGCCACCCGGGTCACCCGATCGGCGATCCGCTCCGAGACCGCCGCACGTTGACGCTTGAGCAGGAAGAACGACACGAGCATCGACAGGGCCCCCGCACCGAGGACGAGCCAGATCTGCTGGTCGACCGACCGAAGTCCGAGCAGCCAGAGCAACCCGAGGCAGGCGAGGAAGACACCGAGGCGCAGCAGGGTGAACCTGGCGACCGGCATGTCAGCCGATCCCTGAGTAGGAGTGCTGACCGACGAAGTAGATGTTGACGACGAGGAAATTCACGAGGATCGTCCCGAACCCGGCAAGGGCGATCCACATCGCCTTGCGCGGTTCCCACCCGGCCGTGGCCCGGGCGTGCATGTACGCGGCATACACGACCCAGACGACGAAGGTCCAGACCTCTTTGGGGTCCCACGTCCAGTAGGAGCCCCAGGCCTTCTGGGCCCAGATCGCGCCGGCGACGAGGGTGAAGGTCCAGAGGATGAAGCCGATCATGTTCAGCCCGTATGCCGTGCGCTCGAGGGTCGACGCCGAGGGCAACGACTCGACGAAAGTGCGCCGAGCCGGGGGTGTGGCCTCGCGGCGCAGCTTGACGAGGTAGACGATGCCGATGCTGAACGCGAGGGTGAACACTCCCACGGCGAGGATGGCGACGACGACGTGGATGAGCAGCCACACGCTCTTGAGCGCGGGCAGGAGTTCGGCGGCTTCGGTGTAGAAGGCGAGCAGGGCCACGCCGAGGGTCAGCAACACCGGGCCGACGACGAACAGGCCGAGCCATTCCCACCGGTTGCGTCGGGCCAGGACGCTGTAGGCCACCGCTGCAGCGCACGCCCCGGCGGTCGCGAACTCGAACATGTTGCCCCACGGCACCCGCGAGACCGACAGCCCACGGAACACGACCGAGCCGACGAGGATCGCCGTGGCGAGCCAGGTCGTCGACAGGGCCATGCCGGCGAGCTTGCGTGCCCGCAGGGACGGCCCCACCGGTTCGCCGCTGTCGCGCTGGCTCGAGGCGGTCCCGGGCGAGGAGGACGCCGCGCTGCCCGCCACCACGCCGACGAGCTCGCGGGAGGCCTCGCTCGAGGTGCGCTCCGCCGGCCCGAGTGCCGCCAGGTATGCCGCGAAGAGCACCATGGCGACCGTGTAGACGACCATGGCCGAGTACAGGGCGAGGTTGGACCAGTCCGCCAGCGTCGCCGAGGGGGCCGCGGTCGCAATCCCGCCCGAGGTCGAGGCCAGCGGGATACCGAGAAGGTCCAGAGGTGTTGCGCTCATCGCGAGGTCCGTTCGTCCGTGCGTGTGCCGAGTCGGTCGGCCAGGGCGCGCACGACCGAGACCAGCCCGGGGTCGGCGTTCTTCGCCATCGCGCCGATACTGATGAGGGTAGACGACCCGTCGGCGCCCTCGTCGTGGCCCACCCGGACGAACACCCGCCTGCGGCGCACGAGCAGCGTCGCGACGAGTCCGGCCACGGTGACCAGGGCCGCGGCGAGGGTCACTCCCTTGCCGGGATCGGTGCGTACGGACAATCCGGCGAATCGCTCGACCGACTCCAAGGTCACGCTGCCCCGCCCGCCGGGCAGCGTGACCGTGTCCCCGGGGCGCAGTCGCACGACGAGGGCCTGCCCCTGCGTCCCGGTGACGGCGGACATCTGCGCGGTGGTGAGGGTGTAGACCGACTGCGGTCGCCCGCCGGGGAACAGCGTGCCTTCCCAGACCGACAGCACGAGCTCGGGATTGCGCAGGCCGGGGAACAACGACACCGGACCCTGGGCGTAGGTCGGTTCGGCGGTGGGCAGGAAGTACCCGCTGAGGCCGAGTTGACGGCCCGCCGGCAGGGCCGAGACCTTGACGGCTCCGACCGAGCGGTACTGCGAGTCTTGGGGCAGGAAGGGCGTGGCCTCGCGGTAGAGCACGGCTCCGGCCTCGTCCCGCACCGTGACCACGGGGGCGTAGCCGTTGCCGAGCAGGTACACGTCGGCGCCGCCGAGGGTGAGCGGTTCGTTCACGCTGATGGTCTGTTGCCTCGGATCGTCGCCACGGTGCTCGACGGTGGTCGTGTATGCCGTGAAGCCTCGGGGAGCGCCGAACTGCGCCCCCTGGACCTGCTCCTCGAACCGGACGTCCATCCGGTCGACGTGAACCGTGAATCCGGGCAGGGTAGTGGGGTCGACGAGGGCCCCGGCACTGAACGTGTCGTAGTTGCGCACC
Source organism: Dermatophilaceae bacterium (assembly GCA_037045045.1). Classification (GTDB taxonomy): domain Bacteria; phylum Actinomycetota; class Actinomycetes; order Actinomycetales; family Dermatophilaceae; genus Phosphoribacter. The sequence goes on along the minus strand of JBAOHL010000004.1, from coordinate 328,604 downwards.
GTCGAGGCGAAGGTCTGGCCCTCCGGGACGATGACGTCGCCACGCCAGCCGAGCAGGTGGCCGAAGGCGACGCCGAGGATGACGACGCACAGGCCGATGTGGAAGACGAGGTTCCCGGTCTCGCGCAGGTAGCCCGACTCCGCGGACAGCGTCGTGTCGTCGTGGGCGTGGACCCGATAGTGGGCTCGGCGCAGGGCCCGGCGGGCCGCGTCGAGGGCGTCGGCGGGCGAGCCGGCATACCGGGCCTGGGCGTGCGCCTCGAGCCGGTCGAGCCGGGCCGGGGCCCGAGGGGGCCGCGCGCGCAGGGCATGCCAGTGCTGGCGGGTCCGGGGGACGATGCAGCCGACGAGCGAGACGACGAGCAGCAGGTAGACCGCCGAGAACCACGGCGAGGCGTAGACGTCGAAGAAGGACAACCGGTCCAGCCACGGCCCGATCCCGGGATTGGCCGCGAGGTAGTCAGCCACCCGGCCCGCGTCGATGGCGCGTTGGGGGAAGATCGACCCGGGCACCGCGGCGATCGAAAGCAACAGCAGCAGGAAGAGCGCCGTGCGCATCGACGTGAGGTTGCGCCACGCCCAGCGAGCCCAACCCATGGGCCCGAGGCGGGGTTGGGTGACGGTATGCCGGGTCGTCGTCATCGTGCCTAGAGGGGGGTCTGGAACCCGGTGACGAGGTGGGCTTGCACCCACGACATGATGCCCTCCCAGAGCCCGGTGACCATGAGCACCCCCACCACCATGAGCAGCCCGCCGCCGAAGCGCTGGACGCCGCGTTGGTGGGTGCGCAGCCAGGCGCTGATGCCGTGTGCGCGGCCGATCCCGCCGGCGACGAGCAGGAACGGCACGCCGAGGCCGAGGCAGTAGGCCAGCCCGAGCAGGGCGCCGCGACCGACCGCGTCGCCGCCCTCGGCCCCCAATGGCGCGGCCAGGGCGAGGATCGCCGCGAGAGTCGGCCCGGTGCACGGACCCCAGCCGAGCCCGAAGACCACGCCGAGCAAGGGTGCCCCGGCGAGCCCCGCCGCGGGTCGCCAGCGCGGCTTGAATTCGCGCCCGCCGCCGACGCCGAGGAAGACCAGCGCGAGGACGATGACGAGCCCACCCCCGAGGCGTAGCAGCAGGGCCTGGTGAGTGCGCAGCGCCGCCCCTGCCGCGGAGGCGGCGGTGACACCGAGGACATAGACCGTGGAGAAGCCCAGGACGAACAGCAGGGTGCCGAGTAGGACGCGCGGCCGACGCCGCTGCTCGAGGGCGGAAGCGCCCAGCCCGGTGACGTAGCCGACGAACCCGGGCACGAGGGGCAGCACGCACGGTGAGGCGAAGGAGACGAAGCCCGCCAGGGCGGCGACGAGCAACGCCAACGGCAGGGCGCCGGAGGCGATGGTGAGGCTCACGTCTGGGCGAGCGCGTCGTCGACGAGGCCGCGCAGGGTGGCCTCGCTGACCACGCCGAGCACCCGAGCGGCGATCCGGCCCTGGGTGTCGAGCACGAGGGTGGTCGGGGTGGCCGGAGCCGCGCTGCCGAGGTCGAGCATGGGGATGCCGCCGCTGGCCTGGTCGCTGATCGACGGGTAGGTCACGCCGTTGCGGGTGAGGAAGGACAACGAGGTCTCGGGGGACTCCTTGACCGCCACCCCGACGAACGCGACGTTGCGGCCGGCCGCCCGCACCTGCGACCACACCGTCTGCAGGGTCGGCATTTCTTGCGTGCAGGGGGCGCACCAGGCCCCCCAGACGTTGACGACGACGACCCTGCCCTTGCCCTCGGCGGACAACGACCACCGACCGCCGTCGACGGTGGTCCCTGCGAGGGTCAAGGGTGCGCCCCGTTTGTCGGGGGCCAGCTGGGTGATCGTGCCGTCGCCGGCGGCATATCCCTTGCGGTCGGCTCCCTTGGCCTGCTCGGCCAGCGAACTGGGATCCGAGGCGCACGCCGCGAGCAGGAGCACGGCGAAGGCCGCGGCCAGGGCGCCAACCCTCGCGCGGGTCTGGCCGCGGCGGCGAGAGCGACTCACGCGCCGGCTCACGCGCCGGCTCCCGGCGCCGCGCCGGGCAGCAGTGCCGCGGCGGGTTCGGCGTATTCGACAGATTCGAGCGAGTCGCCGAGGTAGTGCAGGGAGGTCAACGAGGCCAGCGCGCACTGGCGCCGGCGGGGGTCGTGCCAGAGCTTGCGGCCGAGCAGTTTGCTGCGCGCGGTCCAGACCGGCAACTGATGAGAGACGATGACCGCCTCGTGGCCGCGCGCCGCGGCGCGCGCCTCGTCGACGGCGGCGAGCATCCGCGCGGCGATTTGCTCGTACGGCTCGCCCCAGGACGGCGTGAACGGGTTGACGAGCTTGCGCCACGCGCCCGGAGTGCGCAGGATACCGTCGCCCCGGCCGACGACGGTGCCCTCGAACCAGTTCTCCGCTTCGATGACCCGCTCGTCCACGACGATGGGCAAGCCCCGATCGGCGGCGATGGGTTCGGCGGTCTGCATGGCCCGTTCCAGCGGCGAGGACACGAGATGGACGATGTCGTGGTCGCTGAGGTGGTCGGCGACCATCCGCGCCATGGCCAGGCCGCGATCAGAGAGCCGAAAGCCCGGGCGGCGCCCGTAGAGGACCCGGGTGGGGTTGTCGACCTCGCCGTGGCGCAACAGGTGCACGACGGTCATCGAGGTGGGCATGACCCCATTGTCACATCGCGGCGGCGGCCGCGTGCGCTGCGGTCGGCAGGGCCCGGCGGACGTGCTCGACGGCCGCGTCGTCGTGCGCCGCGGACACGAACCAGCATTCGAAGGCGCTCGGGGGCAGGTGGACCCCGGCCGCGAGCATCGCGTGGAAGAAGGCACGGTAGGTCGCCGTGGGCTGGGCCGTTGCCGCGGCGTAGTCGCGCACCGGCCCCTCGCGGAAGAACACCGAGAACATCGACCCGGCCCACTGGATCGCATGGGGCACCCCGGCCGCGGTCAGTGCCGCGCCGGCGGCCTCGGCGATGGCGTGGGCCGCGCCGTCGAGGTGGGTATAGACGGCGGGCGTGCACAGCCGCAGCGTCGTCAGCCCGGCCGTGCAGGCGATGGGATTGCCCGACAGCGTGCCGGCTTGGTACACCGGGCCTTGCGGGGCCAACAGGTCCATGAGATCGGCCCGCCCCCCGAACGCCGCCGCCGGCAGCCCCCCGCCCATCACCTTGCCGAAGGTGAACAAGTCGGGTGCCAGTCCGTCCGGATAGGGGCCCTCCAGCCCGTACCACCCGGCGGCCGAGCAGCGGAACCCGGTCATCACCTCGTCGGACACGACGAGCGCCCCGTGGTCGTGGGCCAGCCGCAGCAGCGCCTCGGTGAATCCGGGGCCTGGCGGCACGACGCCCATGTTGCCGGCGGCGGCCTCCACGACGACGCAGGCGATCTCGCTACCGCGCTGAGCAAAGGCATCCTCCACGGCGCCGATGTCGTTGTAGGGCAGGACGACGGTCTGCGCGGCCACTGCCTCCGGGACCCCCGCCGAGTCGGGCAGGGCCAGAGTGGCCACGCCCGACCCGGCAGCGGCCAGTAACGCGTCGACGTGCCCGTGGTAGTGCCCGGCGAACTTGACGACCACGGAACGGCCGGTGAACGCCCGGGCCACCCGCAGGGCGCTCATCGTCGCCTCGGTACCGCTGGAGACCAGGCGGACCCGTTCGACCGGGGCCACTCGGGAGACGATCTCCTCGGCGAGGGCGACCTCGGTCTCGGTCGGCGTGCCGAAGCCGAATCCGCGCGCGACGGCCTGCGCGACGGCATACCGGACCTGCGGGTGCGCGTGGCCGAGGATCATCGCCCCCCAGGAGCCGACGAGGTCGACGTACCGGCGTCCGTCGACGTCGGTGAGCCACGCGCCGGCGCCCTCCCGAACGAACCGCGGTGTCCCACCGACCGCGCGGAAGGCCCGGACCGGCGAATTGACTCCGCCGGGCGTGACCGCACCGGCGCGCTCGAACAGCCTCGCGGAGGCGGGGGCCTCGAACGGGTATGCCGCGTCGGTCATGGGTGCGAGTCTGGCAGGTCGACTCGCCCGGTCGCAGCGTCGGTCGCGGGCCCCTCAGGCCGTCGACGTGGGGTGGCCGAGGTGCTCGGACACCACCGACATGGCCTCGCCGAGCGCCGCGAATTGCGCGGGGGTGAGTACGTCGACGAGCCGCGCGCGGACGCTGGCCAGGTGGATCGGCGCGAGCCGGCGGACTTGGTCGCGGCCGGCCTCGGTGAGGGTGAGCAGGACTCCCCGACGATCGTCCGGGCAGGGCTCGCGGGTGACCCAGCCGCGGCGTTCCAGCCGGCTGGCGGTGTGGGTGAGTCGGCTGCGCGACTGGACCACCAGATCGGCCAGCTCGGACATGCGCATCTGGGTGCCGGGTGCCTCGGAGAGCATCGAGACGATCTCGTACTCGGACAGCTGCAGACCGTGCTCGGACAGGTCGTGGTCGAGGACGTCCATGAGCAGCCGTCCACCGTGCAGGTAGGCCCGCCAGGCCCGCTGCTGGGGTTCGGTGAGCCAGCGAGGATCGCGCCCTCTGGCCATCGTGCCCCCCCACCCGGAATAATTGATGATTCAATGTAGCTGAACACGTCGTTCCCCTACAGCATAGAACCGCCACAGGGCGGAGAGAGGACGCCGCGATGAGCAGCTTCCCGGACCTCACCCCCGGCACATGGACCGTCGACCCGTCGCACTCCGAGGTGGGCTTCGTCGCCCGTCACCTCATGGTCACCAAGGTGCGCGGACGGTTCGGCCAGGTCGCCGGCACCGTGACGATCGCCGAGACGTTCGAGGACTCGTCGGTGACGGCCACGGCCGACATCGCGTCGGTGTCCACCGGCAACGCCGACCGCGACGCGCACCTGCGTAGTGCGGACTTCTTCGACGCGGACAATCACCCCCAGATGTCCTTCACGTCGACCGCCGTCGGACCGGACTCGCTCCAGGGCGACCTGACGATCCGCGGCGTGACCCGGCCGGTGCGCTTCGACCTGTCCTTCGAGGGCGTCGCGGCCGACCCGTGGGGTAACACCAAGGCGGCCTTCGAAGCCACCACGACGGTCAACCGCAAGGACTGGGGCCTGGAGTGGAACGCCGCTCTCGAAGGCGGCGGCGTACTCGTCTCGGACAAGGTCCAGATCGTCCTCGAAGTCCAGCTGCTCAAGGCCTGACCAGGGCGGACGGGGGTCCCCCGCGAATCCGGTATCGGGTTGCCGACAAGGCGGCCGATGACTCTGTGGACCCTCGTCCCCTCCTGAGCCGGGGCGGCTGCCCCAGGCGGGGCTACCCGGCGCGCAAGCGGCACGCCCAGGTTGGTTGTCGGCCCGGATCCGGCGACGCGGGCGCGGCATTGCCGGACGTCTCGGCCGCAGAGGTACCCTCGCCACGATGGAGCGGCGCGCATTCTTGCTCACCGCCGTCGCCGCGGGCACGGCGGCGGCGCTGGAGGCCTGCGCCGCGCCGGGCACCTCGACTCCGACACCGGGCTCCACCCCTGCCGACGCTCAGACCGCCGCCGCCTCCCACGGCGGCACGTCGGTTCCGTCGCTGTCGTCGCTGTCGTCGCTGTCGTCGCTACCGGTCGTGCAGAGCTCACCCCCGACCCTGACGCCACCCCCCGGTGGTCCCCCCAAGGTCATCGACCGACTGCCCGGCACCGGTCACAACGTCGCCCTCACCATCGACGACGGGGTCAGCCCCCAGGTCGTCGCGGCCTACTGCGACCTCGCGAGGGCAACCGGCATCCGGCTCACCTTCTTCATCACCGGGTCCTACCCGTCGTGGACCACCAACCGGGACCGAATCCGCCCCCTCGTGGACAGCGGCCAGATCCAGCTCGGCAACCACACCTGGACCCACCCCGCACTACCCCGGCTCACTAAGGCGGCGGCCACCTCGGAGATCACCCGGTGTGAGCGGTTCCTCGTCAACACCTTCGGCGTGACCGGCAAGCCGTTCCTACGCCCGCCCTACGGCGCCCGCAGCGCCACCTCCGATGCCCTCGCCGCCAGCTTGGGCTACACGACGATCACCATGTGGTATGGCTCCTTTGGCGATTCCGGGTTGCTCAAGGCCGACGTCCTGCTCGGCGAGGCGCGCAAGTGGCTCAACGCCCAGGCCGTCGTGCTCGGGCATGCGAACTACCCGACCGTGACGACGCTCTACGGCCAGCTCGTCGACCTGTTGCGCGAGCGGGCCTTGCAGACGGTCACCCTCGATGACGTCTTCTACGGTCCGGCCGGGCGTCGTCGGCAAGCCACCCTGGCCCCGACCGCCGCCGTCGGCGACCTCACCCCAGGGCCGCAACCCACCGGCGCCCCGACGCCGCTGACCAGCTACCCGCCAGGCGAGGACGCCATACCCCCCGCCGGTTCGTCCCCAACCGCGACGGCCGCTCCGACCAAGGCCACCGCCACGGCGACCAAGCGCCGCTGATCGGCCCGGCCCGGGCGGTTAGAGCCAGCCGGCCACCTCGAGCGCGTGATAGGTCACCACGATCGACGCACCGGCGCGGCGCACCGACGTGAGGGCCTCGAGCACGCACCGGCGCCGATCCAGCCAGCCCTGTGCGGCGGCTGCCTCGATCATCGCGTACTCGCCCGACACCTGGTATGCCGCGACCGGGACGTCGACGATCGCCCGGGTCCGGGCGAGCACGTCGAGGTAGGGCAGCGCGGGCTTGACCATGACGATGTCGGCCCCCTCGGCGACATCGGCGAGCACCTCGCGGACCGCCTCCCGACCGTTGGCCGGGTCCTGCTGATACGTCGCCCGATCGCCCTGCAACGTCGATTCGACCGCCTCGCGGAACGGACCGAAGAACCCCGAAGCGTACTTCGCGGCATACGCAAGCAGCACGACGTCCTCGCGGCCGGCGTCGTCGAGCGCTGCCCGGACGTGTCCCACCTGCCCGTCCATCATCCCGCTGAGCCCGAGGACGTGAGCGCCAGCCGCGGCTTGGGCGAGCCCCATCGCGGCATACCGACCCAGGGTCGCGTCGTTGTCCACTCGCCCGGTGCCGTCGAGCACGCCACAGTGACCGTGGTCGGTGAACTCGTCGAGGCACAGGTCGGCCATGAGGACCAGCTCGTCGCCGCAGGCCTGCCTGACACGGTTCAGCGCGACGTTGAGGATGCCGTCCGGGTCCTGGGCGCCGGAGCCTTCCGCGTCGCGCCGCTGCGGGACGCCGAAGACCATGAGGCCCCCGAGGCCGGCATCCCGAGCGCGCTTCGCCTCGTCGACGAGGCTGTCGAGGGTGTGTTGGACCACCCCGGGCATCGAGGAGATCGCCGCCGGAGCGCTCGCTCCCTCGCGGACGAACACCGGCAGCACGAGGTCGGCGGGGTGCAGCCGCGTCTCGGCGACGAGCCGGCGCAGCGCCGGCGTGGCCCGAAGCCGTCGCGGACGGCCCACCGGCCAGGCCGGCCCGGCCGCCGAGGACGGCGCCGGAGGGCCGGCGAGCGCGGTGGCGGGACGACCCGCGGATGCTTCCCGGGCCGAGCCGGTCGATCCTGCCGGCGGCGAGATCACCTGGCTCGACGCCGGGCCGACGCGCGCCGCTGGCTGGGTCGCACCAACGGTTCGCCGTGTTGGGCGGCGTCCAGCGCGCGCACTGCCCCGTGCGCGGCGAGCGCGTCGACGAGTGCGTCGGCACTGGCCTCGGGAGCCAAGACGTCGACTCGCAGCCCGTGCTCTTCGGCGGTCTTCGCGGTCTGCGGACCGATGCAGGCGACGACGGTGTTCGGGTGCGGCTTGCCGGCGATCCCGACGAGGTTGCGCACCGTGGAACTCGAGGTGAAGACGACCGCGTCGAAGGCCCCGCCCTTGATCGCCTCGCGGATGTGTGCCGGCGGCGGGGCAGCCCGCACGGTCCGGTATGCCGTGACGTCGTCGACCGCCCAGCCCAACTCGACGAGCCCGGCGACCAGGGTGTCGGTGGCGATGTCGGCGCGAGGGAGGAAGACCCGGTCGATCGGGTCGCATTGCGGGTCGTAGTCGGGCCACTCGGCGAGCAAACCTGCCGTGGACTGTTCGCCCATGGGCACGAGGTCCGGCTCGAGCCCCCAGTCGCGCAGGGCCGCCGCGGTGGTACCGCCGACGGCGGCGATCCGCAGGCCGGCCATCGCCCGCGCGTCGAGGCCGTACTCCTGGAACTTCTCTCGGACGGCCCGCACGGCGTTGACCGAGGTGAACCCGATCCATTCGTAGCGTCCGGTGACCAGGCCGGTGACGGCGCGTTCCATCTGCTGGGGCGTGCGGGGGGGCTCGACCGAGATGGTCGGCACGACGGTTGCCCGCCCGCCGTACCGCGCCAGCCGATCGATGGTGCGGTCGGCCTGGTCCTTGGTCCGGGGCACGAGAACCTGCCAGCCGAACAGTGGCTTGCTCTCGAACCACGACAGGGATTCGCGCAGCTCGACCGTCGCCCCGACGACGGCGATACACGGTGCGGCGACGCCGCAGCGCTCGATCAGGGCAGGCCCGGCCCCCAGGGTCGTCACGTGGGTGCGCTGGCGGGTCGTCGTCCCGTGTTCGACGATCGCCACGGGAGTCTCGGCGCTGGCGCCCGCCTCGCGGATCTGCTCGAGCGCCCCGCCGAGCCGGTGCGGTTGGCCGAGCACGACGACGGTCGTCGACGGGTCGACGGCGTTGCGCCAGTCCAGCGGTGTGTCGGTGAGACAGACGACGTGGACGGTGCGGGCCTGCTGCGAGGTCAGCGGGACGCCGGCATACATGGCGACGGACGTTACCGCGCTGACGCCTGGAACGACCTCGAACGGGATGCCGGCCTTGCGCAGGGCCAGCGCCTCGGCGGCGAACCCGTTGAACATCGCGGTGTCGCCGTCCATGAGCCGCACGACGAGACCGCCGTCGGGCAGTGCGGTCGCCGCGGCGACGACGAGCTTGGCCCGGGAGGCCCGGGTGAGGTCCTCGCCGTGCTCGCCATGCCCGGCGTCGACGACGGGCACGTCCGCACGGGCGAAGGCGGTGACGAAGGCGTCGCCGCCGATCTTGTCCGTCACGACGACGTCGGCCTCGGCGAGCAGTTCACGAGAGCGCACCGTCATCAGGCTCGGGTCGCCCGGGCCAGAGCCGACAAACGCGACTCTGACGTTGCGGGGTTCCTGGATCATCAGTGCACCTCCGGGGTCGTGGGGCAGGTCGCGTCGGCCGGTGTACCGGTCGACGGAGTTCTGGGGGTGAGCGCCGAAGCGCCCGCATCGAGCAGCAGCGCGGCGAGTCGGACGCCGAGGCCTTCCGGATCCTCGATCGGTCCGACCATCGACCGACGGAGCCCGGCCGAGCCGTCGGGGGCCAGGACGGCGGCCCGCAACGAGATGGCCGGGCCGGTGTCGTCCTCGACCACCTCGGCCAGCGCGCCGACCGGTGCGTGACAGCCACCCTGCAACGCGGCGAGCAGCGCTCGTTCGGCGGCCACCGCAGCGCGGGTATCGGCGTCGTCGAGGGGGGCCAGGGCAGCGCGGACGTCCTCCCGGTCGGCCCGGCACTCGACCGCGAGAGCGCCCTGCCCCGGGGCGGGCAACACCTGGACCGGGTCGAGGACCTCGGTGACCCGATCGCTCAGGCCCAGCCGGACCAGCCCGGCGCGGGCGACGACGACAGCGTCCAGCGCGCCCTCGTCGACCAGGCGCACCCGGGTGTCGACGTTGCCGCGCACCGATTCGAACCGCAGGCCTAGCCCCAAGGCGGCGAGTTGAGCGATCCGACGCGGCGATCCGGTGCCCAGGACCGAGTCGGTGGGCAGCCCGCCGAGGGTGAGGCCGTCCCGGGCCACGAGGGCATCGCGAGCGTCCGCTCGGGTGGGCACGGCGGCCAACACGAGATCGGGTTCGGCGGCGGTGGGCAGGTCCTTGAGCGAGTGGACGGCCAGATCCACCGACCCGTCGCGCACGGCCGCGCGCAGCGCCGAGGCGAAGACACCCGTGCCTCCGAGTGAGGCCAGCGGCTCGCGGGTCTCGTCGCCGGCCGTGCTGATCGGCACGAGGTCGACCACGTGCCCGCGCTCGCGGAGCCGTCCGGCGACCCACTCGGACTGGGTGGTGGCCAGCAGGCTGCGGCGGGTGCCCAGGCGTAGCGCGGTCATCGCCGGATCCTCCGGTCTGTCGGGGTGCCGCGGTGCCCGCTCATCCGGCGGCCTCCACGCCGTCGATGCGGTGTTCGTGCAGGAAGGCCAGCACGTGCAACTCGGTGGCCAGGTCCACCCGGCGCACGATGACCCCGTCCGGGACGGCGACGGCGGCGGGGGCGAAGTTGAGGATCGCGTCGACGCCGGCAGCCACGAGCGCGTCGACGGCGTCCTGCGCCGAGGCCGGTGGGGTGGCCACGACGCCGACCGCAAGCCCGAGCCGGCGCACGAGAGCCGGCAGATCCGGCATACCGGAGACGACCGTGCCGCCGATGGACTCGCCGACGAGCCCGGGGTCGCGGTCGGCGAGGGCGGCGACGGAGAAGCCTTCGCTGGAGAAGCCGGAGTATGCCGCCAGCGCTCGCCCGAGATTGCCCATGCCGACGATGACGACCGGGTAGGAGCGGGTCAGGCCGAGGACGTTGCCGATCTCCGAGGTCAGTCGAGCGACGTCATAGCCCACGCCTCGGACGCCGTGCGAGCCGAGATGGCTCAAGTCCTTGCGCAGTTGGGTCGAGCGCACCCCGACGGCGGTGGCGAGCATGTCCGAGGACAGGGAAGAGATGCCGCGGGCCGCGAATCCAGCAAGGGCACGCAGATAGTCCGGCAGGCGAGAAACGGTGGCGACGGGGATGTCGCGGCCACGCTCCTGCGGCGTCACTCGGGCACCTTTCTGCCGCCCCATATCACGCCAGTTCAGGCAGGTGGCATCGGGGTCAGGTTCGCCCAGCCTAGGCTTTTGTGAAGCCAGGCACAAAGTGATCCTTAGCGGCGGAGTGCGGCTCGCAAGGTGCGCTCCGACACTCTCCAGTAGGCGATCTCCCGACCGTCGACGAAGACCACCGGGATCTTCTCGCCATAGCGTTTCTGCAGGTCAGGGGCCTCGTCGATGCTCACCTTGACCCACGTGTCGCCGCTGTGTGCGGTGACCCGGGCGACCACCGCCTCGGCGTCGTCGCACAGATGGCAGCCGGCCCGCCCGAGCAGCGTGACGCGCGCCTCATTCACCGTCTCACGCATCGAGCAGCCCGAGGCTACGAGAAGGCCGACCGGCGCAGCATGAGCAGGGTGTAGAGGGTTTGCTGAATGGTCTCTCGGACCTGGTCGGTGAGGTCGAAGATGAGCATCGGGTCCTCGGCGACCGAACTGCCGAAGTGCGCCGTGTCGATGGGCTCGCCGAACTCCATGATCCACTTGCTCGGCAGCGGGATCATCCCGAGCGGCCCGAGCCACGGGAAGGTCGGCGTGATGGGGAAGTAGGGGGTATTGAGCAACCGGGCCAGCGCGGGGACGTTGCCGAGCAGGGGATAGGTCTCCTCCGCGCCGACGATGGCCAGCGGCACGATCGGGGCCCCGGTGTGCACCGCGGCGCTGACGAACCCGCCCCGACCGAACCGTTGCAGCTTGTAGCGCTCGCTGAACGACTTGCCGACGCCCTTGTACCCCTCGGGGAACACCGCGACGAGCTCGCCGCGGCGCAGCAACGACTCGGCGTCGTAATTCGTGGCCAGGGTCGAGCCTTGTTGCCGCGAGAGGGTGCCGAGCAGGGGCGTCTTGAACACGAGGTCGCCGCCGAGTAGCCGCAGGAACCGGTGCGAGGGGTGCTCGTCGTGGACGGCGACCTGGGCCATCATCGCGTCCCAGGCGATGGTGCCGGAGTGGTTGGACACGATGAGCGCGCTGCCGTCGGCCGGAACGTTCTCGATGCCTCGCACCTCGACCCGGAACCACTGTCGGTAGACCATCCGCATGAGCGGCAGGAAGACGTGCTCGGTCCAGTCGGGGTCGAACCCGAAGTCGTCGACTTCGTAACTCCCGGCGATCCGGCGGCTGAGGAAGGCCAACGAGCGGGCCACCGCCTGCTCCACCTCGTCCGGCCCCTTGCCTGACGCCGCGGCCACGGTGCGCAGCGCCCCGATGAGCGCGGCGAGCAGGTCCTCGAGGTCCGGGGTGAGCTCCTGTCTGGTCAGCGCGGCGGCGAGCACCGAGTCGGAAATCTTCGGCTCCTGCAGCAGCGGCATGTGCCGCACGCGGTATGCCGCGGACCGGGTTGCCGGCGTCGTCGTCGATGCCGGAGGCGTGTCGTGACCAGCTGCGGCGAGTCGAGCAGTCGCGTCCCTGGACCGCGACGGCTTGCGCTGTGCACGGGCCGCCGGAGCGGTGTCGGGCGTCGGCGTCGGCGTCGGGGCAGCGGCGCGGGCCTGCGTACCGGTAGGGCGGCGGGGACGGCGCGGCCGCCCCGCTCCGACCGACGGCCCCGGTGGCTGGGTGGGTGCCTCAGCGCCGACGGCGGATCTCGCGGCCCTGGCCGGTCTGGTCCGGACCTGCGGGGGCGGGGCCACCGGCGTCACCGGCACGGGTGCGGACGGTTCGGGGCGGGCGAGCGAGCGGGCCGGTGCGGACGGCACGCGCAGCGGAGCCGGGCGCGACGTCACCGTCATCCCGCCGGTGTCGATCCCCGACGCGGGCGCCACGTCGGGGCCAGCCGCGGTGCCCAACAGCGGGGTGCGGGTGCGCTTCGCGCGCTCGCCGGCCGCGCGGGCAGCGCCGGCGGCAAAGACGTCCTGGGGCTTGGCGGACATCAGCCCATCACCGACCGGAGCCGACCGACGAGGCGGCCCGCACCGCCGGCCGCGGTGCCCAGGGCGCCGAGGACTCGGTCCGAGCCGGGGATCGCCGGCCCGAGGTGGGCGGCGTAGTCCTGGAAGGCCTGACGGGTAGTCATTGCCGGCTCGAAGTGCATGACCTCGCGCATCCGGGTGGTATCCAGGCCGCCGCCATAGGTGAGCAGGTCGATCTGGTCGTGCGAGAAGTCGGCCAGCCCAGCCCGGCGCATGATCGTGCCCATCGTCATCTTGGCCATCGGTACGCCCACGGTGACCCGCCCGGCCATGGCTGCTGCCTGGGAGACGGTGAGCACCCCGTCGCCGGCGACGTTGACGATGCCGACGCTCGGGCCGGTGACCGCCAGGACCATGGCCCGGGTGGCGTCGTCCTCGTGCAGGAACTGCAACCGCGCGTCGAAGCCCAAGGGCACCGGCACCACCGGAAGGGCGAAGTACTCGGTGAAGGCCGTGCGGATGCCCGGGCCGATGACGCTGGCGAAGCGCAGGATGCTCACCTCGACGTCCGGCCGGCGGCGGGAGAAGCCTCGGACGTAACCCTCGACCTCGACCGAGTCCTTGCCGAAGCCGCTGGTGGGCATCGCCTTGGGGCCGGTGTCCTCGGTGAACTTGGCCGGGTCGCGCGCGGAGGCGCCGTAGACCGATGCCGAGGACTTCACCGAGAGACGGGTGACCGTCTTGGCCTTCTGGCAGGCGGCCAGCAACTGCATCGTGCCGATGACGTTGATCTCCTTCTGGGAGACCCGGCCGCCGGCCTGAGTGGGCGTCGCGAGGACGTTCATGTGCACGACGGTGTCGACGTTCGCCTGAGTGATGATCCGCCCGATCATCGGGTTGCGGATGTCGGCGCGGACGAACTCGGCCCGCCCGATCGAATGCGGTGGCGGTACGACATCGACGCCGATGATGCGGCCGATGGACCGGTCGGCGGACAGCTGCTGGACGAGCTTGCCCCCGAGGTACCGGGACACGCCGGTGACGAGAACGACTTCCGTCACAAGCACCTCCCAGGTTCCGCTGCGGATCCTGACTCGATCCTAACGGCGGGTATGCCGTGCACGCGCGGGGCCCTTGGTCTCGTGGCGTCGGGGTCCGCCGGTGTGCCCAGGGCGGACGGGGCCGGCATACCCCGCCGGGCTACTTGCGGTTGCGACGCTGGTGACGGGTCTTGCGCAGCAGCTTGCGGTGCTTCTTCTTGGCCATTCGCTTGCGGCGCTTCTTGATGACCGAACCCATGGGTGATCCTCGTCGGTGGAAGGGGCAGGTGTCTTCTGGTGTCGGCCGGTGACCAGAAACACACCCGCACCACGCCGAGATACTCCGGGGGTCAGCCTACCGGCGAAGCCGTGGGCACCCAAACGGCTCGCGCCGCCCGCAACGGGGGGCGCGAGGCGAGGGCCGCTCAGGCGGTGTCGACGAAGGAGCTGCGTAGGTACTCGTGGACCGCGTCCTCGGGCACCCGGAACGATCGACCGACCCGGACGGCAGGCAGGTCGCCGCCGTGCACGAGCCGGTACACCGTCATCTTCGACACGCGCATGATCGAGGCGACCTCGGCCACGGTGAGAAACCGGACCTCGGAGAGCTGCCGCTCGGTGGACATGGGGAACCTCGGTCTCCGCACGCGCACAGCGCCGGGCTTCCCCTCCGGCGAACGACCGCAGGCGTGCACCTGAACTCTAGGGGCAGATGTGACGCCAGGGGAAGGGGAGAGCAGATGGACCCGCGCCACATCGCCGCCGACGGAGCGGATCGAGTCGCACCGGTCGGCGCCGAGCGGGTCAGTCGAACCAGACGTCGAGCCCGTGCAGCGGGAAGATCGCCTGGCGGGTCGCCATGACGGCCCTGTCGAGGGCGTTGGACGGGTCGAAGCCGAGGTCCCAGGACTTCCACCAGATGAGTTCCCCGCCGAGATCGCCCATGTGCGTGGGTCCGATCTTGCCGGTGAGGTCGTGCACGGCGGCCAGCCACGACTCGGGTACGAGCGTCTTGGGCAGGATCGGCCGGTGGGCAGCGATCGCCGTGAGGTGGGTCCAGGCTCTCGGGACGACGTCGACGACGGCATACCCGCCACCGCCGAGGGCCACCCATCGCCCGTCGCAGACCTGGTGGGCCAGTCGGTGCAGGGCGATGGCCGCGTCACGCTGGGCCTCGACGGACAGGTGCAGGTGGGCAAGGGGATCCTCGGCATGGGTGTCCGCGCCGTGCTGGCTGACGATGATCTGTGGCTTGAACGCCTTGACGACCGGCAAGACCCCGGCGTTGAAGGCGCGCAGCCAGCCTGAGTCGCCGAGACCCGGGGGGAGCGAGATGTTCACGGCGTGCCCCTCGGCGGCCGGACCGCCGATGTCGGTCGCCCAGCCGGTGCCGGGGAACAGCGCCCGCCCCGACTCGTGGATCGACACGGTGAGCACGCGTGGGTCGTCCCAGAAGATCTTCTCGACGCCGTCTCCGTGGTGGACGTCGATGTCGACGTAGGCGACCCGCTCGGCCCCGTGCGCGAGCAGCCACTTGATGCCCACGCCGATGTCGTTGTAGATGCAGAACCCCGACGCGCGCTCGGGCATCGCGTGGTGCATGCCGCCGCAGAAGTTCACGCCGTGGTTCACCGCGCCGTTCCACACGGCCTCGCACACGTGTCGGGTGCCCTCGACGATCCGCGCGGACGCTTCGTGCATGCCGGGGAAGGCCGGGTCGTCGTCGGTGCCCAGACCGAAGCGCGCATCGGCCAGCTGTGGGGTCTGCGAGGCGCGCTTGACCTCGGCGATGTAGGCCGGGTCGTGGACCGTTTCGAGATCCTCGTCGGAGACCGGTGCCGGTTGCAGGACGTCGATGTCGTCGTGGTCGAACAGCCCGAAGGCTTCGCACAGCCGGGCCGTGAGGTCCAGCCGGATCGGCGCCATGGGGTGCTCGGCCCCGAAGTCGTACTTCGTGAAGACCGGGTCCCACACGACGCGGGCCAGGGGTGCCATGTGAGGAACGTTACCCCGCGTTCATCTGACGCACCCGGGACGAGTGTCCCGGACCTTGTCGGCCCTCACCTGGCCCGACCGAGCGTCCGGATCGAGGATCCGCAGGCGTCGGGGCGCCACGTCCTGGCGCGCCTCACTCCGGGGGGACCGGGCAGGCCAGGACGAGGTCACACCGATCGTCGGGCTCGCGCGGCGGTGCGTCGATCAAGACGAAGCCGAGGCCCGCGTAGAGCGCCCGCGCCGCCGTGTTCGTGCTCGCCACCTGCAACAGCAGCCGCCGGTGACCACGGCGAGCCGCCTCGCTGACGATCGCCCGGACGAGCCGGGCGCCGATGCCGAGACCGCGGGCCTGGGGTCGCACGTACATGGCGATGAGGTATGCCGTGCCGGTGGCCGTCGCCGACGCGCCGGTGGCGGTCGGCGGCTCCGCGCTGGTGGAGTCCTCCCACAGTCCGGCCATACCGGCCGGGGCCCCCTCGATCCGGGCCTGCCAGAACGCGATCCGGCCGATCCGCGCGCGCCACTCGGCTTCGTCGTTACGGACCTCGACCTCGTAGCGTGACCCGAATGCCTCCGGTGTGGTGCGCAGCGCCTCCAGCCGCAGGTCGCGGTGTCCGGCCCAGTCCGCGGGCTCCACCCGCACCAGCGTGACCGGCACCGGCACCGGCACCGGCACCGGCGCCGCAGCCCGGGCGTGGGCAGGCCGCGGCATACCGCTCACGTGAGTCCGGCAGCCAGTTGCGCCGAGCGTGCCGCGGCCGCCTCCATCGCGGTCATGAACGCGGCCCGGACCTTGTGGTCGTCGAGTTGGCGGATCGCCGCCATCGTCGTGCCGCCCGGGCTGGACACCCGTTCGCGCAGCACGGTCGGGTGTTCGCCGGTCTCGCGCAGCATCGTCGCGGCGCCGTAGAGGGTCTGGACGACGAGCTCGGTCGAGGTGGCCCGCGGCATACCGAGCAGCACGCCGGCCTCGATCATCGCCTCGACGACGTAGAAGATGTACGCCGGTCCGCTGCCGGAGATCGCCGTGACCGCGTCCTGGTGCTTCTCGGGAACGTGGACGACCTTGCCGCACGAGGCGAGCAGCGCCTCGGCCTCGGCGAGGTGCGCCTCGGTGCAGTGGGCCCCGGGCGACACCGCGGCCATGCCCTCGTCGACGAGCGCAGGGGTGTTCGGCATGACTCGCACGACCGAAGAGCCTTGCGGCAGGCGGCTTTCCAGGTATGCCGTCGGGATGCCCGCAGCGAGCGAGACGACGAGGTTTCCGGGGTGGATGTGGTCGCGGATCTCCGAGAGCAGCCCGTCCATGTCTTGAGGCTTGACGACGAGCACGAGGGTCTGGGCGAGGGCCGCGGCATCGGCGTTGGGCAACACCTCGACGCTGTATCGGGCCCGCAGTCGCTCGGCGTGATCGGCGCGCTTCTCGGTGATGACGATCGAGTGCGGATCGCGGCCCGAGCGCAGCAGTCCGGACAACAGCGTCTCGCCCATGACCCCGGCTCCGAAGATGGCGGTCGTGCCCATGTGCTCGTTCTCCTTCGTCGGCGTGCGCTCCGGAGCCTATCCAGCGAGCCGAGGATCGGCCGACGGGTTTGTCGTGGGACGTGGTGTCGCACGACTTGTTGCATGACGTCCCCGGGCTCGTTCATGTCCGACGTTCCCGCTCGCTTGCATGACGTCCCCGGGCTCGCTTGCACGACGTCCCCGCTCGCTTGCACGACGTCCCGGGGCTCGTTATGTCCGTCCCCGGGCTCGTTCATGTCCGACGTTCCCGGGCTCGTTATATCCGACGCCGGGGCTCGTTATGTCCGACGTTCCCGGGCTCGTTATATCCGACGCCGGGGCTCGTTATGTCCGACGTTCCCGGGTTCGTTTACCCGCGGGTGGCCAGGCCGCGCAGGAAGAACGCGACGTTTGCCGGCTTCTCGGCCATTCGGCGCATGAGGTAGCCGTACCATTCGTCGCCCACCGGCACGTACACGCGCATCTGGTCGCCGCGGTCGGCGATGAGCTGCTGTTCGTCGGGCCGGATGCCGTAGAGCATCTGGTATTCGAAGGAGCGTGGATCGCGCCCGGTGTTGGCCGCCAGGGCGGCGGCGATCTCGACGAGCCTCGGGTCGTGGGTGGCCACCATGGGGTAGCCGGCCCCTTCCATGAGGATCCGCAGGCACCGGACGTAGGCCCGGTCGACCTCCGCGCCGTCCTGGTAGGCGATCGACTCGGGTTCGCGGTAGGCGCCCTTGCACAATCGCACCCGCGACCCGGCATACGCGAGGTCGCGGCAGTCGGCTTCGGTGCGATGCAGGTAGGCCTGCACCACGGCACCGGTCTGCGGGAAGTCGGCCCGCAGCTCGCGCAACGCGGCGAGCGTCGCGTCGGTGCGGGTGTGGTCCTCCATGTCGAGGGTCACCGTCGTGCCGGCGTCGGCGGCGGCCCGGGCGATCTGGCGGGCGTAGTCGAGCGCGATATGCGCGCCGTCGGGCAGCAGTAGGCCGAGGGCGGTGAGCTTGAGGGAGACCTCGGCACGCCCGTCCGCGGCATACCCGCGACCGGCGAGCATCCCGACGAGCACGAGGTAGGCGTCGCGGATCCGCTGGGCCTGCTCGAGGGTGCGAGTGTCCTCGCCGAGGTAGTCGATCGTCGCCATCCGGCCGGTGAGCGCCAGTTGTCCGGTCGCGCGCACGGCGTCCTGCAGGTGCGCCCCGGGGACGAAGCGCCGCACCACCGAGCGACTCACCGGGGCGCGTTCGACGAGGTCGCGCACCCGGGTGGAATCGGCGAGCTTGAGCAGCGAGCCCCGCAGCAGGTCACCGGCGTCCACGGGCACACCATAGTCGGGCCTGGCGGCGGCAATCCGCGCTCGCGAGCCACCTCCGCAGAGCGACCTCCTCGTTGCCGCCGAGAGGAGCCGAGCGGGTGCTTTCGGTCCTGCGAAGGAGCACGTTGGCTCCACTCGCGTGGGGTCAGGCGGTGCGGCCCTGCCCCGAGAGGAGCCGAGCGGGTGCTTCCGGTCCTGCGAAGGAGCACGTTGGCTCCACTCGCGTGGGGTCAGGCGGTGCGGCCCTGCCGAGAGGAGCCGAGCGGGTGCTTCCGGTCCTGCGAAGGAGCACGTTGGCTCCACTCGCGTGGGGTCAGGCGGTGCGGCCCTGCCGAGAGGAGCCGAGCGGGTGCTTCCGGTCCTGCGAAGGAACGCGTTGGCTCCACTCGCGTGGGGTCAGGCGGTGCGGCGCCGCAGAGTGAGTGAGCCGAGGGCCAGTGCGAGCAGGGCCAAGGCGCCGATGATGGCGACGTTCTTGCCCACCTCGCCCCCGGCCGCGACCCGAACCTGCACTGCGGTCATCGCGTCGACGGCGTAGGACAGCGGGAGCACATCCGACAGCTGCCGCAGCCCACTCGGGAGCCCGGCGCGGGGGACGACCAGACCGCACAGCAACAGCTGAGGGAAGATGAACGCCGGCATGAATTGCACGGCCTGGAACTCGGTGCGCGCGAAGGCTGAGGCCAGCAGCCCGAGCGTCGTGCCGAGCACGGCGTCGAAGACGGCGACCACCCCGAGCAGCCAGGTCTCCCCGCGGACGTCGAGGCCGCAGACGTAGACCGAGAAGGCGACGACCACGACGGCCTGGACGAGTGCGACGAGCGCGAAGGCGAGGGCATAGCCGAACATGAGGTCGGCCTTGCCCAGGGGGGTAGTGAGCAGGCGTTCGAGCGTGCCCGACGTGCGTTCGCGCAGGGTGGCGATCGACGTGACGATGAACATCACGATCATCGGGAAGATCCCCAGCAGGCCGGGGCCGATCTGGTCGAAGACGGCCGGGGTGTCCGCGAAGATCCAGGCGAGCAGGCCCATGAGCACGCATGGCACGACGAGCAGCAGAGCGATGGTCCGCCGGTCCGAGCGCAGCTGCCGCAGCACGCGCGCGGCGGTGACGAGGGTCAGTCGCGGGTTCATTCGTGCCTCCCGTGCCGTCGGAGCGTATGCCGCCGAGCCGGCCGCGAGGGCTCGTCGGCTTCGGCGTCGGCAGTGTCCGCGCCGGCCTCGGTCACATCCGCGGCGTCGTCGATGAGGCGCAGGAAGGCTCCCTCGGCGTCGGCCGTCCCGGTGGTGGCGAGCAGATCCGTCAGGGTGGCGTCGGCGAGGATCCGCCCCTCGCGCAGCAGCAACAACCGGTCGCATCGGGTCGCCTCGTCCATCACGTGGCTCGACACGAGCAGGGTGGTGCCGTCGGCGGCGAGCCGGTGGAACAGGTCCCAGAGCGAGCGACGCAGCACCGGATCGAGGCCGACCGTCGGTTCGTCGAGAATGAGTACCTCCGGCGAGCCGACGAGGGCGGCCGCGAGGTTGACCCGGGAGCGCTGACCGCCGGACAGGTTGCGGGCCAGGGCATCGGCGTGGTCGCGCAGGTCGACCAGGTCGATGGTGCGCTCGACGGCGGCCCGGCCGGCTCCCACGACGGCCGCGAAGTAGCGGAGGTTGTCGCGCACCGAGAGGTCCTCGTAGATGCTCGGTGACTGGGTCGAGTACCCGACACGGTGGCGTAGCGCGGCCGACCCGGCCGCTTCTCCGAGCACGGTGACGGTGCCAGCGGCGCAGATCTGCACCCCGACGATGGCGCGGATGAGCGTGGACTTTCCCGAGCCGGACGGGCCGAGCAGCCCGATCACCTGCCCTCGGGGGATGTCGACGGACAGCCCGGGCAGGACGGTGTGCCCGCCTCGGCGGACGACGAGGTCGCGCACGGCGATGACGTTATTCATCACGTGATGAAATATAGAAGTGCGGTGTTCGCAAGTCAAGGATCGCCTGCCGGAATCCGGGCCGCGACATCACGGGGTCCCAACTCCCTCAGGTGGATCGGGCCGAGGACCGAGCAAGGAGGCCTGGATGACCGGGCCACGACATCACGGGGTCCCAACTCCCTCAGGTGGATCGGGCCGAGGACCGAGCAAGTAGGCCTGGATGACCGGGCCGACCGAACGAACGAGCTCCTCGCGGTCCGCGTCGGCGACCGCCGGGAATCGCAGGACATACCGCGCCAACCCGAGCCCGTACATCTGCGAGGCGGCCAGCGCTCCCCGCAGCGGCGACCGGTCCGGGGCATACCGCGCCGCCAGCCGGTCGTAGATCTCCCGCGCGAGGAACTCGCGGAACGCCCGAGTGGCCGCTTCGTGTGAGTTGGCCGCCAGGGCAAGGGCGGCGAAGAGCTGCTGGCGCGCGGGGTCGTCCCACAGGGTGAGGAAGGTGCGCACCGCCCGCTCGCCGACGCCGTCGTCGGGCCCGTCCATGACCTGGGCCACCAGATTCGCCGCGACGGCGGCATCCGGGGCGCCCATCGACGCGGCGAACACCTCGATCTTGCCGTCGAAGTAGTGGTGGACGAGGGCCGGGTCGACACCGGCCGCCCGGGCGACGCCCCGCAAACTGGTCCGGTCGTAGCCGTGCTCGGCGAACTGGGTGCGCGCGGCGTCGAGAATGAGCGCGCGGGTGTCCTCGCCGGCCGGGCGCCGACCGCGGGGGCTCACCGCACCACCGACGCCAGGCCCTGCTGCACGCGCCCGACGCTAGCAGCGCCTGCCTTACCCTGGCCGGTATGCCGTCCTCTCTCCCCTTCGCGGACTACGGCGAGGCCATCGGCGACGCGGCGTCGGTCCTGCGCAACAATGCCGCGGCCGCCGGGCTCACTGCGGCGGTGCCCACCTGCCCGGGCTGGACCGTGCGCGACCTCGTGCTCCACCAGGGGCTGGTCCACCGGTGGGCCACCCAGATCGTCTCGGGCATCCCGATCGGGCAGGTCCGCCCCGAGCCCGAGGTTCTCGCCGAAGGGCAGGCCGCGCCGGACCTGCTCGACTGGTTCGACGACGGGCTCGTGGACCTGCTGAACACCCTGGCGCGGGCCCCGGAGGACCTCCAGGCGTTCTTCTTCCTCAAGGACGCTCCGCCGCCCCGCCTGGCATGGGCGCGCCGCCAGGCCCACGAGGTGTCCATCCATGCCGTCGACACCATGGCCGCCCGCCTGGGTCAGGCGCCCGCCACCGCGCAGGTCTGGGTCCGGCCGAGCCTGGCCGCCGACGGGATCGACGAGCTGCTGACCGGATTTCTCCCACGTCGCACGACGCAGCTGCGCTCCCCGGACCCGCTCACCGTGCTGGTCCGCGCCGAGGACGTCGGCACGTCGTGGCGACTGCACATCGGTACCGGCCCGGTCCGCACGACGGTCGGCGACCCCCCGGACGCCGCAGACGCCATCGACGCCACCGGGTCCGCCTCCCCCGACGTCGTCCTCGCGGGCACCGCCAAGGGTCTCTACCTGGCCCTGTGGAACCGGGGCGAGGATGTTGTCGAGACCGGTGGGCGGGATTTCCTGGCCCTGTGGCGCGATCGTCAGCGGGTCAGCTGGTAGGACCGCTCTCCGGCCCTTGTCGAGCGCTGGTCGTCGCCGGGCGTTTCTCCTTTCCGCCGGTATCCGCGACTCGCCCGGCGCGCCCGGCTCGTACCGGCGGGCCCCGGAAGGCAGAGTGGTTTCATGCGCGGAGCGAATGTGGTGGTCGGCCGGCGCGAGGTCGTCCTCGGTGCCGCGGCGGACCGGCGGGGGCTCGCGGCAGTCACCGTCACGACCCTGTTGTCCACCGATTCCCCGCCCGTCCCCGCCACGACGTGAGGTGACCGTGTCACGTCTCGCCAGTTCCCAGCTTCCGGCCTCGCGACCGGGACGCCGCGGCCCGCTCGCCCTGGTCGTCGCTGCCGTTGCCGTCGCCGGTGCCTGCGGGGCCCCGGCGCCGTCGACTGGTTCCTCCAGCGCGGCGGCTGTCACCGCGACCGCGCCGACAGCCGCCACCGGCACGAGCGTCGCGGCCACCGTCGGTGAGCTGCCTTACGCGCACACCGGCGCTAAGGACGTGCAGGGCAACCAGACCCGGGCCAGGTCCCTGGTCTACGTGCCCAATCAGGTCGCCGGGACGGTCCAGGTCATCGACCCGGCGACCTATCGGGTCATCGACAAGTTCCGGGTTGCGACCTCGCCCGAACACGTCGTGCCGAACCACGACGGGTCGATGCTCTACGTCAACAGCGACGCGGGGAACGCCCTGACCCCCATCGACCCCTTCACCGGCGCCGCGCAACCGGCCGTGAGGATCGACGATCCGTACAACCTGTACTTCACCCCGGACGGCGCACACGCCCTCGTCATGGCCTCACGACTACACCGCATCGACGTACGCAACGCGTCGACGCTGGCCCTGGAGCACTCCCTGCCGGTGGGCTGCGTCGGGATCAACCACGCCGACTACACCGCCGACCTCGGCACGTTCATGGCCTCGTGCGAGTTCGACGGCACCCTGCTCGTGGTGGATCGGGACGCCACGACGCTGCTGCAGACCATCAAGCTCAACGACATCGCGACGCCCGGAGCCACGTCCCCGCAGCGGGCTCACCAGATGGGCGGGCCGAAGTCGAAGTTGATGCCCGGAGCCTCGGCGATGCCGCAGGACGTGCGACTCACGCCAGACGGCAAGTGGTTCCTCGTGGCCGACATGCTCCGCAACGGCGTGTGGGTGTTCAACGCGACGACCTTCGCCTACGACCACTTCATCCAGACCGGACTGGGCGCCCACGGGATCTACCCGTCGCGGGACGCGACGAAGATCTACGTGAGCAACCGGGACGAGGGGTCGATCACCGTGCTCGACGCGGCGACACTGACGCAGGTCGCCAAATGGACGATCCCCGGTGGTGGGTCGCCCGACATGGGCGGAGTGAGCGTCGACGGCACCCAGTTGTGGTTGTCCGGGCGCTACCACGCCGCCGTGTATGTCTTCGACACGACGACGGGGGCGCTCATCCACCAGATTCCCGTCGACGCGGGGGCGCACGGTCTGCTCGTGTGGCCGCAACCGGGGCGCTTCTCCCTCGGCCACACGGGCAACATGCGCTGACGCTCTGGGCCTGCGCCCACTACCATCGGTGCGTGACCAGGGGGCTGGCGGAGGGCCGCGTCCGGCGGGGTCCTTCGGGATGGACTGTCGCCGGACTGCTCGTGGTCGTGGCCCTGGGGCTCACCGCGGCGTTCGGCGGGTTCGCGCGCTCCGACGAGCGCCCGCCGGCCATCGGCCTGGAGGAACGGGTCGCCCTTAACCTCGCCGCTCTGACCGTCCACGACGTGCGGGTGACGAACGTCGATTCCGACGGCAGGCCGTTCGTGGGCTCGAACGCCCCCGCGGCCGTCGTCGTCGTCCGGGCGCGGGTGGAGTTACTCGATCGTCGTTCACGCACGATCTTGGCCGACCAGTTCCTGCTGGTGAGGGTCGCCGGACGGAGCGACCCACTCGAGGGCAACTTCACGTACGGCACGACCGCACGGCTCGAGCCGGGGCTAGCGGCCGAGGTCGAGTGGTCGTTCCTCGCGCCCGACCCGGTGCCGACGACGGTGACCCTGGTGCTCACGCGGCCGACGTTCGAATGGAGCAACCTCCTCAACAACGGCCCGGACTGGACCAGTGCGGGTCCGCACACCTACGTCATCCGCGACACCCCGGTTCGCGACGACCGGCGGTCGGCGACGTGAACCCTCCCCAGGTCCTGTCGAGTCGATGGTCACGCGGCGCGGCATACCTTCTCACTCTGGCCGCCCTCGTCGCGGCCCTGCTGATCGTGCCGGGCGACTCCTGCGGCGCGACGATGTCCGGGGCCTGCGTGCTGAGCGACCGTCCGCCGTTCACCTTGTACGGGGGCGTCGGCGACCTCATGCAGTTGCATCACGGCTCCGTCACGGTGACCGGCGCGGCCGCCGGGCGCACGTTGCGCAACCAGTCGGCGTGGGATGCCCCGGCGAGCCGAGAGGGTGTGGTCGTGGTCGTGTACGTGACCGGGTCCGCGCTGGCTCAGCAGGCGTCGATGACGGCGGCCCTGGTTGCCGGCGACCGCCGCTACGCCCCCCGCCTCAGCCCTGGCCGGCCCACCTTCAAGGCGGGAATCGTCTCGACTGGGGTGACCGTGTTCGACGTGCCCGCGGACGTGCCCGAGCAGGGCTTCGAGCTGGAACTGTCGCTCGTCGGGGCGGGTGACCAGGCGGCCGTCGTCGCGGTGCCGCCGTTGACCGTCGCCCAGGACGTGGCAGGCCCGAAACCATGAGGCGTCCATCCCGGCGGGTCTCGTGGGCGCTGGCGTTCGTGCTCGCGGTGGGGGCCAACGCCGTCATCGCCCACCGCGAATGGGACAGCCAGACCGCGCAGTCGATCCGTCGGGCACAGACGATCCCCATGGGCCAGTGGCAGGACATCGAGGTGGGCTCCTCGCCCGGCGTGAGCGCTCCGGTCCGCGTCGTGTCGGCCACCGTCCACAACAGTCTCACCTCGAAGAGGCGCGGCGAGGCCCCTCTCGTGACCCCGGGGACGGCATATGTCGTCGTGACCATGCAATGCCGGTGCCCGGTCGGCGACCTCCTGGCCCCGATGGCCTGGGTGGTCGACGACACCTGGCGAGAGTGGACGACCGATTCGATGGCGTTGGAAGGGTCGTATGTCGAAACGGCTCATGGCGTCGAGATCTACCAAGTCGGTGAGGCCGGCTTCGCCGTGGACGGTGTGACAACCTTCGTTCGCGTGGTGCCGGTGGCCCTCGGTGCCACCGGCCTGCGTCCGGCCTTCGGGAGGAGCGCGCCGGCGTTTCTCGTGGTTCCTTGACGGGGTCAGCTCACCCCACGGGATGCGGTGGCGCGCTCCCGCTCGAAGCGCAGCACCATGGCGAAGCAGGCGACGAGGAAGCAGGCGCGCAGCGGGAAGGCGAGGATCTCCACCGCATTGACCACGGTGTCCTCGCCGAGCCAGGTCCCACCACCGGCCGGCACCAAGTAGTACATGGCGACCTGGCGAACCGCCGACATCGCGAGCATGAGCAGGGCGTAGAGCAGGGCCACCGTGAGCATGGGAAGCGGCCCGGCTCGCAGCATGACGCGGGCGACGGACACGAGCGGGTAGAACTTCTCGCGGATCTCGCGGGTGCTGGAGTTGAACAGCCGGCTCAACGCCCGCACCGATCGCTGCGCGTGTCCGGCGCCGGGGCTGGTGTCGAGGTCGCCGCTGGACCACCCGACGAGCAGGCCGACGACGGCAACCCAGACCAGCGGCCAGACGATCTGCGTCGACACGACGACGAGCGCCTGCCACCCCACCGCGACCGCGTTGGCGAGCAACTCGGGCAGGTCGAGGTGCAACCAACCGACGATCCACGAAAGGGCGGCGTCGATCCAGTCGAGGAAGGTCCGCGAGTTCCACCACACGCTGAGCTGGCCGATGATCGGAGAGAGGACGAGCCAACCCATGACGACCCAACTGCATTCGAGGACGACGACAACGAAGTCGAGCGGGGTCCAGGAGGTCCGCTCGGCGACCCGATCGACCGCGAGTTTGACCAGCCACAGCCCGATGGCCCACGGGATGTAGAACTTCCAGCCTTCCCGGAAGTCGATGTTGCTTTGGTCGACCGACGGGGCGTTGGCGTCGAAGTAGTCGGTGCGGTCCCCGACGAAGATGTACTTGGCCAACAGGAACCGATGGATGTCCCAGTTGATCTGGTTCCAGGCGGCGTAGAGGACGACCATCGGGACGATGGACATCCGGATCGTGTCGGAGAACCCCTCTCGGTGCCCGCCCGGTGCGTGCCCGAGCCGAGCACCGACGAGGGCGACGGACTGGCCGTCGATGTGGATGGCGCTTGCGGCGACGTACATTCCGAGGCCGAGCAGCACCAGCCGGGTGGCCACCCCGACGACGAAGATCCCGATGCCGGCGGGACCGTTGGTAATCGCGACGGTCGCCCCGAGCCGGATGAGGAAGTATTCGACGGCGAAACTCGTCAACGCGATCGTCAGCAGCGGGACCCCGGCGCGGACTAGGCCCTCGAGGGTGTCGACGCAGATGTACCAGGCGTCGCGGAGGACTCGTACCGGGGCGATCGCCGGGCGCGCCCGCGACGACCGGCCGCCGGGCGGTGTCGGACCGCCCCGAGCGATCGACTCGCCCACCGTCGTCCCCATAGGCGCCAGAGTAGCCCGCCGGAGGTCTGCGAGGATGAGGTCCATGCCCGCCCTCGGTGATCTCGACCCGCCCGTCGCGCTCGGGGCGCTCGACGGCAGGTACCGCGCGGCGGTCCTTCCCCTGATCGAGCACCTGTCCGAGCCGGCGCTCAATCGGGAACGGTTGCGGGTCGAGGTCGAGTGGCTCCTCCACCTGACTCGGTATGCCGTCGTGCCCGGCGTGCGCGCCTTGACCGACGCCGAAGCGGACGCCCTGCGGTCGCTCGTCGGCGGGTTCGGCCCGGCCGACATCGCCGAGCTCGCCCGGATCGAACGGGTCACCCAGCACGACGTCAAGGCCGTCGAGTACTTTCTGCGGGATCGACTCGGTCAGCTCCTCGCCGAGCCGGCGGACGCCGGATTGGCCGAGCTCGTCCACCTCGGCTGCACGTCCGAGGACGTCAACAACCTCGCCTACGCCTTGATGATCCGAGGCGCCGTGACTCAGGTGTGGCTCCCGGCCGCCGAGACGCTCGTCGACGAGCTCGCCGCGATGGCCCGGGCCATGGCCGACCTGCCGATGCTCGCCCATACACATGGTCAGCCCGCGACCCCGACCACCATGGGCAAGGAGCTGGCGGTGCTCGCCCACCGGCTGCGCCGGCAGCTCGCGAGGGTGGCAGGCGCGGCATACCTCGGCAAGTTCAACGGCGCGACGGGCACGTATGGTGCGCACCTCGCTGCTGTCCCCGGCGCGGACTGGCCGGCCGAGAGCCGTCGTTTCGTCGAGGGCCTGGGCCTGACGTGGAACCCGCTGACCACCCAGATCGAGAGTCACGACTGGCAGGCCGAGCTCTACGCCGACGTGGCGCGCTTCAACCGGGTGCTGCACGGCTTGGCCCAGGACGTGTGGACGTACATCTCGAAGGGGTACTTCGCCCAGGTCCGGGGGCAGGGCACGGTCGGTTCGTCGACGATGCCGCACAAGGTCAACCCCATCCGATTCGAGAACGCCGAGGCCAACCTCGAGGTGTCCTGCGCCCTGCTCGACGTGCTGGGGGCGACGCTCGTGGAGAGCCGCATGCAGCGTGACCTCACCGACTCCTCGATGCAGCGCAACGTCGGCACGGCGTTCGGGCACTCGCTGCTGGCCATCGACAACGTCCGGCGCGGGCTGGCGGGGCTCGACCCGGTGCCGCAGGCCATGGCCGCCGATCTCGACGCGAACTGGGAGGTGCTCGCCGAACCGATCCAATCGGCGATGCGGGCGTTGGCCGCCCAGGGTGTGCCCGGCATGGCCGACCCCTACGACCGGCTCAAAGACCTCACCCGAGGTCGGCGCATCACCGCCGCGGACCTGCACGAGTTCGTCGCCGGGCTCGGTCTTCCGCCCGACGTCGCGGCGCGGTTGCAGGCTTTGACCCCCGCGGCATACGTGGGGCTCGCTCCTCGGCTGGTCGGTCACCTCACCGACTGACGCTGGGTCGACCGAACGGGCCGGCACCGATGGCGCACTCGTTCGTGCGGCGTCAACCCCGAACGGGCACCAGGCGCCTCGTCCGGGCCAACTCGACCAACAGGTCCGCGCCGCGCGAGCCGGCGTCGAGGTGGGAGCACTCGGCCTGCATGCGGCCAGCGGCAATGGCATACCGGCTGTCGTCGAGCACCGAGCGCACCGCGGCGCGAACGACCTGCGGGGTGGGACGGCTGGTGCCCAGGCGGATCCCGACGCCGGTGTAGTGGATGCGGGCGCCGATCTCGGCCTTCTCCTCGGTGGTGCCAGCCTGGACGATCGGCACGCCGTGGGCCAACGCCAGGGTGACACCGGTGTACCCCCCGTTCGTCACGAAGCAGCTGGCGTGGGCCAGGGCCGTGTCGTATGGGATGAAGTCGGTGACATGGGTGTTCGGCGGCAGGGTCCCGCCGCTCGCCGCCAAAACGTCGGCGGGAGAGGCCTGACCGGTCGTGACCACGACGTTCACGGGGAGGTCGGCCAGGGCGCGAATCGTCGGGGTGGTCAGCTCGGTGACATCGGATCGGATGCTGCCCTGGCTGACCAAGATCATGGGTCGGGGTGACCGCAGGACCTCCACCCACCAGGGCGGCTGGTGCCACGGCGACGGGTCGGGGCGCAACGGACCGACCCAATGCACCTGCGGCGGCGGTTCGGCCATCGGATAGTCGAAGCTCGGCATGCAGCCCTGCAGGTGCAACAACGGAGAGGGGGCGCTGGCGAGGACCCCTGGCCCGGTCGGCAGTCCGAGATCCCTGCGGATCTGGTCCCAGCGATGTTGGGCGGGGCCGAAGACGACACGCTTACCGACGACGCGCACCGCAGCATTGCGGGCGCGTCCCAGCGGACCGGGCATGGGCAACAGGCCTGGGCCGAAGGGTGGGGCGTCGGCGTCCTCGAAGGGCAACGGGCCATCACCGAAGCTCGCCCACGGTGGCCCACCCAACTCGTGGACAAGCCCGGGGCCGTAGGAGATGCCGTCGGTGAGCATGGCGTCGATCGGATGGTGACGAAGCACCCGCTGGATGTCCGCGACTCGCTCGGCCGCCAGCCCGACGAAGATGTCGGCGAAGGCGCGCCGGATCCCGCGGACCCCGTCCAGCCCAACCAACTGCGGGAACGTCTCCGCGATGTCGCGTCCGCTGAAGTCCGGGGTGTCCCGATAGGGCAGCGGAATGGCACCCGTTGAGGCGAGCCGCTCGTGGAAGGCCTGGCCGGCCAACCACACGACCGAGTGGCCGCCTTCGACGAGCCGAGCCGCGAGCGGCATCGGATTCGTCGTGTGTGCGGGGATGGGAATGGTGACGAACAGGAAAGTGCTCATGGGGAGTCTCCCGTGGGTGGTGGGGGTGTAGGCGCCGTGCTGCCTCGGCCCGGATGCCGCGACGCCACGGTCAGCTCCGGGGCACCCGGGTCGGTGCATTTGCGGGCCAGGAAGGCGAACATCCCGGCGGACAGGAAGGCCGACCCTTCCCGAGCCGCCGCGGTGACGGCGGTGACGATGCGCTCGGCATCGGTCTCGGTGATCGCCCCCGTGCTGCCGGCCCGGCGGATGACCGCCAGCGTCCCCGGCCACTCCAGGACCTGGGCGCCGACGAAGGTCAGCGCAGAGGCCCCAACTTCGGGGTCGACGGTCAACCCGGCCTGTCGCAGGTACCGGGGTAGCTGGGCGGCGATCCCCGGGTTCGGGGCGATCTCGGGGACGATTCGCCGCGCGACCAACCTCTCGTCGGCCTCGTCCAGCGGAGAGAAGCGCAGCGTGTGGTAGTCGGTGTCGATGACGACGGCGATGCCCCCGGGGCGCAGGACCCGGGCGAACTCGGCCACTGCGGCCTCGACATCGGGCACGTGCTGCAGGACCCGCTCGCAGTAAAGGACGTCGACGCTGTCGTCGGCGACCGGCAATCGATCGGCCGTGCCGGCCAGGATCGTCAGCGGCACGCCGGCGTGGCGGCTGAGTGCGAGTTCGCGCAGCACGGGGTCGGGCTCCACACCGACGGACGCCCCGGCCGGGCCCACCAGGCGGGACAGTTCGGCCAGGACGGTTCCCGTGCCGCAGCCGACGTCCACGGCCACGGCCCCCAGGCGAGGTGCCGCGGCTCGGAGTGCCCACTGGCGTAGTCGCTCGATGCCAGGGGCCTGATCCTGAAGATCCAAGAAGGCGATCTTGGTGATCACCGACTCGGGCTCGAGGGCGGTCTTGGGGGCATCGGGGCTGGGCCACTGCCACGTGGGCCAGCCCGGGTGGCCGTGCCGGATCATGCCAGCCGGACGACGCCACCAGTGACCTGCACCGCCTTGGCGGGCAGGGCCTGGGTGGCGGGTCCGCGCACGACTGCGCCGGTGAGGTCGAACCGGCTGCCGTGGCACGGGCAGCTGATCTGACCGTTGGACACCGTGTCGACGAGGCAGCCGGAGTGCGTGCACACGGCGGAGACGCACGTGAACGTGCCCGCGCGCGGCTGGGTGACGACCAGGCCCTGGCGACCCAAGACGACGCCGCCGCCCACCGGCACGTCGGCCGTGGCGACCAGCCCGGCCTGCTGTCCGGGGGATCCGCCGGGGTCGGCCGCGCCGGGCGAACCGGCCGAGCCAGCGGACTGCGGCTGGTAGGTGGAACACCCCGCAACGGTGAGCGCGACGCCGGTCAGGCCGACGCCGACGACGGCTCGGCGTGAAGGGGAGATGTCCGGGTGTTCGGGCATGGTCGTGCTCCTTGTCGGCAAGTCGAGGGTCAGGACCCGTTGGTGAAGAACCAGAGGGCAGAGGTGAGCCACACTCCGACGAGCGAGGCGGCGAACAGGCCGCCCAACAGCGGCAGCGCCCACGGGGCCTTGGACGGGCGCGAAAGCAGGAGCATCTTCGTGACGAACGCTCCGTATGCCGCGCTGGCCAGAACCGCGTGCACGACCACGCGGGGCGAGGCGGTACCGAGCCCCGCGGCATACACGCAATGCACGGCGACCGGCACGCTGACCGCGACCGCGAGGCGGCCTGCCCAGCGGTGCACCGAGGCCGACCAGCCGCCCGCCTTGGCCCCCAGCCGGCCCCACATCCCGGCCGCTGTGGTCACCTGCGCAAGGACGAGCAGCAGGACCGCAGTGGCCAGCCAGCTCTTGGCGGACAGGGCGCTGGGGAAGCCGGCGAGGATGAGGGCGTACCCAGCCGGGGAATGGGCCGCGGCGAGCCCCAGCACGAGGGCGGTGGTGAGCAGTCCGGCACCCACCGCGACGGGGCCGGGGATGCCGACCCGCGCGGCGGCCGGAGGCGGTGACGTCGGGGCCGGTGGGGGAGCCGGCGGGAAGGCCGGGGTGGCGGTCATGGCTGGTACTGCTGTCCGGTTGCCGGGCCGACGGTGCCGGCCGGGCTGACCTGTCCGACGGGCCGCGGCTGGACTGCGGCGACATCCGCGACGACCATCGCCACGGCGAAGGCGAGTGTCGCCAGGAGGCTGACGATGGGTGTTCTCACGGTTCCCTCCGATTCGGGCGGGTACTGCAGGGGTGACGGGGTGGGTCTGTCGCTCCAGGCTCCTCGCCGGTGCGCACCGGTGGGTGGAGACGGGGTGGAGATCGGGTGGACTCATGCGCAGGGACGGGCTTCGGGTGGTCGCCCGTCCCATCGGGGGCGCAGCCCGTCATCCGCGCGATTCTGGGCTTGTGGGGTGCCGCCGAGACCGGCGTGGCCCTAGCGTGGAGTGGTGCTGCATTTCGGCGACTACACGCTGGACCGGCAGCGGTTCGAGTTGCGCTGCGGTCAGAGGCCGGTGCATGTCGAACCTCAGGTCTTCGACGTGTTGAGTTACCTCATCGAGCACCGCGACCGGGTGGTCCCTAAGGAGGAACTGCTCGACGAGGTGTGGGGAGACCGATTCGTCAGCGAGAGCACCCTGACCACGAGGGTCAAGGCCGCGCGCCGCGCCATCGGCGACGACGGTGAGTCCCAACGGTGGATCCGCACCGTCCGCCACCGGGGCTATCAGTTCGTCGGTGAGGTCCACGCCGTTCCCGACGGGGCTGCCGCCGCGGCGCCTCTGACGACGCTGCCGACCGATTCGGCCGTCCGCGACGCGACGGCCACCGCACCCGTGACCGACGAGGTTTCCTTCTGTCGCGGCGCGGACGGGGTACGAATCGCGTACGCCACCAGCGGTTCGGGCCCGCCCTTGGTCAAGGCGGCGAACTGGATGACCCATCTCGGGCGTGACTCCGGGAGCCTGGTTTGGCGGCACTGGATCGCGAGCCTGTCCGAAGGGCATCGCCTGGTCCGCTACGACGAGCGGGGCTGCGGGCTGTCCGAATGGGACGTCCCGTCCTTCGGTTTCGATGACTGGGTCCTCGACCTGGAGGAGGTCGTCGACGCCGCCGGTGTGGACACCTTCCCGTTGCTGGGCATCTCCCAGGGCGCCGCCGTCGCCATCGCGTATGCCGTTCGCCACCCCGAGCGGGTGGAGCGGCTCATCCTCGTGAGCGGCTACCTCGCCGGGCGGGGGGCCCGCGCGACGACCGCCCAGGACCGCGCGGCCGCTGCCCTGGACATCGAACTGGCCCGCGTGGGCTGGGGTCGTTCCGACCCGGCCTTTCGCCGGGTGTTCGCCATGCAGTTCTTTCCTGACGGCCCGCCTGAGGTCTGGGATGCCTTCGACGACCTGCAACGGCAAACGACGACGGCCGACAATGCGGTGCGTTTCCTGCAGGAGTTCGGCACGGTAGATGTGCGCGAGCTAGCCGGGCACGTCGACTGTCCCACGCTCGTGCTGCACTCGCGCGAGGATCATCGGGTCCCCTTCTCGTGTGCTCAGCTGGCGCACGAACTCATCCCCGCCAGTCGCTTGGTGCCGCTGCCCAGCCGCAATCATTTGCTCTCCGAGGGGGAGCCGGCCTGGCCGGTGCTGTTGGACGAGGTGCGCGCCTTCCTCGGCTGACCGGCCGGCCCGGCTTCTGCAGTCCGTGATGTCTTGGCAGTTGGCGACTGTCATGGCAGTTGTTTGGTGTCCTGGCAGTTGGTGGGCGTTCTGGCAGCTCTGATCTGCCTCGATGCACGGTAACTGCCAAACCACCGGGCCTCGACGTCAGAGACCTTGGGCGCGATCCCTGCCCGGGCCAGCGCCGTCGGGCGCGGCGCTCAGACGACGACCGGGCCCTCGGGTGGGCGCGTTCCCTGCCGGGGCCAGCGCCGTCGGGCGCGGCGCTCAGACGACGACCGGGCCCTCGGGTGGGCGCGTTCCCTGCCGGGGCCAGCGCCGTCGGGCGCGGCGCTCAGACGACGACCGGGCCCTCGGGGGTGTCGAAGGTGACCGAGAGCAAACCGGGCGTGCCGTGCGGGCAGGTGAACGAGAAGCTCAAGGTCGAGGGCTCGTAGTCGGGCGCGACGCCCAGCCATTCGCGCACCCGCCGGACGCTGCCGGCGATCTGCAGGGCGGTGATCGTCACCTCGGTGTCGGCGTCCGTCGAGGGGTGGCGGCTGGCCGGATCCCATTCGATGTAGAACGGCAGTTGGGGGTCGGAGATGAGCCCGCGGACGCCGAGTTGCTTCCAGCGCAGCTCTTGGCCGTCGGGGGTATGGCGATAGCCGTCGGCCGAGGTGCGGCCCACCCGCGCCTCGGCGGTGCGGATGTCCTCGACCTCGACGCACCAGCCCAGCCAGCCGCCGCCGGCCTCGGAACGCGCTCGGACGGCCTGGCCGAACGGAGCCTTGTCGGAGGCGGGATGGTCGAGCACCTCGACGACCTCGACGTAGCGATGGTTGGCCAGCGGGAGGATGACGTTGCGGGTGCCGAACCTCGGGTGCACGCCGCCGTCGACGGCGTCGACACCGATGAGCTTGGCCAGGCGCTCTGCGGTGGCGTGGACGCCGTCGTGCTCCGCGGCATACGACACGTGGTCAAGGCGCATGCGCACATCGTGGCACACCTGACGGGGTGCTCATGACGCGGTCCGCTGCCCCCCGAAAACCGTTAGCGGTGCAAACGTTTGGACCGCCGCTGGCGCACCGCCTCGTAGAGGACGACAGCGGCGGCGACCGACACGTTCAGGGAGTTGACCTTTCCGCCCATGGCAATGGCGATCCGGGCCTGCGCAGCGGCCGAGAGCACCGGATCGACCCCGTATTTCTCGGCGCCGACGACGATCGCGAGGGCACCGGTGAGCTCGACGTCGGTGTGCAGCTCGGTCGCCGCCGGCGTCGTGACGAGGATCGTGATGTCGTGTCGCCGGCACCACGCGATGGTGTCCTGGGTCGTCGCGGTGGCCACCGGCACGGCGAACACCGCGCCCTTACTCGCCCGCACGACATTGGGGTTTCCCCAGTCGGTGACCGGATCGGCGGCGACCACGGCGTCGACCCCGGCCGCGTCGGCGCTACGCAGCAGCGCGCCGAGGTTGCCCGGTTTCTCGAGGCCCTGCGCGACGAGGACGAGCGGGTCCGGCGGGAGCGTCAGCGCGTCCAACCGTCGACCTGGCAACGGGACGACGCCGAGCAACCCGTCAGGACCTTCCCGGTAGGACACCCGCTCGAAGACCGCCCGACCCATCGTCAGGACCTCGGCGCCGGCCGCCCGCGCCGCCGCGACGAGGTCCTCCGGCCGGCCGAGGTCCTGCCCACCGGCGGACCCTGCCGGGCCGAATAAGTCGGGGCACACGACGAGAGTGCGCGGCACGACGTCGCACGCCAGGGCCAGTGAGAGCTCCTCGAACCCCTCGACGAGGGTGAGACCGGTGGCGTCGCGCTCCCGGCGCTTGCGCAGGGCGAGCAGCGCCTTGACGCGGGGGTTCGCCGGCGAGGTGACGACGAGGTCGTTCATCGCCCCGGGTCCCCGCCGTCGTCGTGGGCGGGGTCGCCGTCGCGCGGCTTGTCGCCAGTGCCACCACCGGCTCGCATCGCCGGGGCCCGATCGGGCGGCACGAGCGACCGCAGCACCGGGACCAAGCCGTCTTGGTCGACCCCCCCGGTGACCTCGTCGGCGATCTCCTGCACCTGTTCGGGGGCGTTGCCCATGGCCACCGAACGAGCGGCCCACTGAAGCATCTCGACGTCGTTGCGCTGGTCGCCGACAGCGACGGTGTCACCGGGCTCGATCCGCAGCCGGCGACGCAACTGCTCCAGTGCCGAGCCCTTGGACACCCCCTCGGGGTTGATGTCCAGCCACGCGGTCCAGCCGACGGCATACGAGACCTCGTGCAGGCCGATCCGCTCGACCTGCGCCATGAAGTCCTCCGGTTGGGCTTGCGGCATCCGCAGCGTCACCCGGGTAACCGGCGTGCCGACGAGCTCCTCCCACGGCACGACGACCTGGGTCCCGCCGAGCTCGCCGTCCGGGAACGGGGCGTTGACCTTGAACCCGACTCCGAGATCCTCGACGGCGACGAGCGCGCTGGGCAACTCCGCCCGCAGGAGCGTCAGCGCGGGGCGGGGGTCGAAGGTCACCGCGTCGAGGACCTCGTAGCCGCCGGGGCGGCCGGGGTCCAGGCGCAACGTCACCGCTCCGTTGGAGCACACGGCATACCCGCGGGTCAGTCCGAGCCGCGTGGTGATCGGAGTCGTCGCGACGATGGACCGGCCGGTGGCGATGACGACCTCGTGCCCAGCGTCGGCGACCGCCCGCACCGCCGCGGCGACGTCCGGCGACAGGGTGCCCTGGTGGTCGAGGATCGTCCCGTCGACGTCGAGGGCCACCAGCCGACGCCGGTATGCCGCGTTGCCGGCCGTGGTGCTCGGGATGCCGGCGCTACTCACGCCGGCGGATGGAGCGCGTCGGTGCCGAGGGAGGCCGCCAGAGCCTGGGGCACCCGGACCGAGCCGTCGATACGCTGGTGGTTCTCCAGCAGTGCGACGAGCCACCGGGTCGTCGACATCGTGCCGTTGAGGGTCGCCACGACCCTGGTCCCCTCGCCCTGCGGGTCGCGCTCGCGGATGCCGAGCCGCCGCGCCTGGAAGGTCGTGCAGTTCGACGTCGAGGTCAACTCGCGATAGCGCTGCTGGCTGGGCACCCAGCCCTCGCAGTCGTACTTGCGGGCCGCCGGGCCGCCGAGATCGCCGGCGGCGACGTCGATGATCCGATAGGGGATCTCGACGGCGTCGAGGATGCGCCGTTCGATCCGCAACAACCGCTCGTGCTCGGCTTGTGCCTCGGCCGCCGTGCAGAACACGAACATCTCGGTCTTCTGGAACTGGTGGGTGCGGAAGATGCCCCGGGTGTCCTTGCCGTGGCTGCCGGCTTCGCGGCGGTAACACGTCGACGTCGCCGTGTACCGCAGCGGTCCGGCCGACAGGTCGAGGATCTCGCCGAGGTGGAACCCGGCCAGCCCGACCTCCGAAGTGCCGGTGAGGTAGAGGTCGTCGGCTTCGAGCCGATAGACCTCGTCGGCGTGGGAGTCGAGGAAGCCGGCGCCCTCCATCGTCTCGCGCTTGACGAGGTTGGGCACGCTGAGCGCGACGTGGCCCTCCTCGTCGGCGATCCGCTGGCACAGCGACATGAGCGCGTTTTCCAGGCGAGCCCCGGCGCCCCGCAGGTAGTAGAACCGGCTGCCCGACACCCGAGCCCCGCGTTCGATGTCGATGATCCCGAGCCGCTCGCCGAGCTCCACGTGGTCGCGCGGCGCGAAGCCCTCGACGGCGAAGTCTCGGGGCCGGCCGACCACCTCGAGCACGGTGTAGTCGTCCTCGCCGCCGGCCGGCACGCCCTCGGCGACGACGTTGCCGACTTGGCGCAGCAGTAGCTTCAGCTCGGCGTCGGTCTCCCCGGCCTGCACGTCGAGGGCCTTGACTCGCTCGGAGAGCTGTTTGACCTGACCGAGCAGGGCCGCCTTGTCGGCCCCGCTGGCGGCGGCCACCTCGCGCCCGATCGCCTTCTGCCGGGCCCGGGCCGACT
The DNA here is from genome assembly GCA_037045045.1 of Dermatophilaceae bacterium. Lineage (GTDB taxonomy): Bacteria > Actinomycetota > Actinomycetes > Actinomycetales > Dermatophilaceae > Phosphoribacter. The sequence goes on along the minus strand of JBAOHL010000004.1, from coordinate 291,473 downwards.
CGAACTCGCCCACCGTGGCGCGGCGGCGGGCGTCGGCGTCGAGGATCGCGTCGACGATCCCCGGATCCTCGCCGCGGGTGTGCTGCGAGCGCCGGACAAGGTCCGGGTCCTCGCGCAGCAGCCGGATGTCGATCACCGGGTCACCTTATCGAGCGAGCGGGTGCCCGCCGGGACTCGATCCCCTCGAGGCGCGTGGACATGTGGCCCAGATTCCACCCAACTTTCCGGGCGCGAGCGCCATCTCCATGGGTGTCCGGGGCAGGCCCGGGCAACCGGCTCGATCCTTTGGAGGAACCCATGCGTTCGCACGCTCGCCACGCCCGCGCCATCGCCGTCGGCGCGTCCCTGCTCGGCGCCGTCGCGCTCGGCGGCTGCGGCAAAGCCCCGCAGCCGGTCGCCGTCCGCACCGTCCCGGCGTCGGCCACCGCGGCCTCCTCGGCCACCGCGGCGCCCTTGACCACGGCGGCGCCCTTGACCACGGCGGCGCCCTCGACCACGGCGGCGCCCTTGACCACCGCGGCGCCCTCGACCACTCCGTCGACCGGGACGAGGACCAGCCCGGACACCACGCCGAGCACGACGTTCGGCACCCCCACCACCAACGCCCCGGTGACGGCTGGGGACGGGAGCCTCTCGATCCCGACCGGGGGTGCGGATTCACCCGGCCGGCCCGCCGGCGCGATCACCGCCGCGTGTCCGCGCCCGTCGGGGGCCTTCGTCAACGCCGCTCCGAGCGTCCGGGGCGCCACGAAGACGGTCGCGCTGACCTTCGACGACGGCCCGGCGGTGGGTGACCTCGAGATCGGCCGCATCCTTGCGGCCCATCAGGTGCGAGCGACGTTCTTCGAGGTCGGCTCGAACGTCGTGAGCCACCCGGACATCTCCCGGTCGCTGGTCGCCCGCGGTCAGCTTCTCGCCGGGCATTCGTGGGACCACGTCTACCCGGCCCAAGTGTCCGGCGGGTGGTCCCCGGCATACCTCCGCGCGCAGATGACCCGCACCGCGGCCGCGATCACCGCCGCCACCGGGCAGCGGGTGTGCTACCTGCGCCCCCCGGGTGGCTTCATCACCAACGTGACCGCCAGCGCGACTGCCGTCGGCGAGACCCCGGTGATGTGGAGCGTGGACACCAACGACTGGCGCCAGCCCTCGACACTGAGCAGCGCCTCGGTCCAGGCGATCGTCACCGCGGCGACCGCCGCCGGGGGCCAGGCGCACCCGGTCGTCCTCATGCACTCGACCAAGGCCAGCCACGAGCCGAATGACCAGGTGGGCCGGTATCGCGGCAACACGATCTCGGCGCTCCCAGCGATCATCGACTGGTACCGGGCCCACGGCTACACGTTCGTGGGCATGGACGGCCGCACGTTCGGGGGATGACCGCGGCGGGGCGACACCGCCCCGGGGCATCGCTACCCTCGATCGACGTGAGCGGGTCTTCGGGTGTTCCGCCGCCGCGTCTGCCGAGCAGGGTGCGGCTGATGAGCGTCGTGGGGACCGGAGCGTTCGCGACGGTGTGGCTGGGCCGCGACCCGGAGCTGGACTGTGACGTCGCGGTCAAACTGCTCGCCGACAACTGGAGCCAGCGCGCCGACGTGCGCGAGCGCTTCATGTCAGAGGCCCGGATGCTGCGTCGCGTCGAGTCCGAGCGGGTCGTGCGCATCTACGACGTGGGCACGTTGCCCGAGTCGGAGGGGGCCCGCCCGTTCATCGTCATGGCCTACGCCGAGGGAGGCAGCCTCGCCGGACGCCTGGCCGAGGGCGAACTGGGCGCCGAGCGGGCCCGCGCCGTGCTCGCGCAAGTGGCCGAGGGCCTGGCCGCGCTGCACCGCAAGGGCATCGTCCATCGGGACCTCAACCCCAACAATCTCCTGCTGCGGGATGCTACGCCGGATTCTGACGTGCTCATCGCCGACCTCGGTCTGGCCAAGGATCTCGCCGCCGCCTCCGGGCTCACCCAACCACTCGGCACGGGCGACTACCGGGCCCCGGAGCAACTCGTCTACTCCGACGAGGTCGCCGCGCCCGCGGACGTCTTCGCCTTCGGACGCCTCGCCCGGGGCCTGCTCCCCCCGCACGTGCTGGCCGAGCCGGCCGTCGCGGACGCGTTGGCCCGTGCGGCTGCGCCGCGGCCGCAGGATCGGCCGACCCTCGGCGAGCTGGCCGCGGCGGTTACCGGCGTCGCGGCGGACGAGACGCTCGGCCCACGTCTGGCGGGTGCCCAGGGTGTCTCCCCGGATGACAGTGGCGACGCCTCCGTGCCTGCGGCCCCGCGGCGGAGGGGGCCGGTGCGACGGCTCACGGTTGCGGCCTTCGCTCTCGCGGTGGCCGCGTTGGCGGTCGTGACCCTGTGGCAGACCTTGGGCTCCCGCATGCCGGACGCCGCGGCTCCATCGGGCAGTTCGGTCATCCCGGCCAGCGCCTCTCCCCAGGTGTCCCCTGCCTCGACCACGCCCAGCGGCACGCCGGTGTTCCGCACGACCAGGGCCACGCCCTCGTGCACGGGTGGACAACTGGGCGTGTCGGCACGTACGGGCCCGATCCGCTCGGGCACGGTGCAGATCACCCTGGTCCTGACGAACACGTCGACCCAAACCTGCACGGTGACGGGCTGGCCGGGCGTCTCGCTCGTGACGAACGACACGGGAGACCAGGTCGGACAGCCGGCAGTGCGCTTCGGACCGGCCGGGACCGGCGTCGTCCTCGCTCCCCAGGGCACGGCATCGGCCAGCGTGCAGGTGGCCCCGGCCGACGCTCAGCCGGCCTGCGCCCGGACCCCTGCCCGGGGGCTGCGGGTCTATCTGCCCGACACGACCACCGCGGCGTTCGTGAAGATCGACGGGCTGGTGGGGTGCGCGGATCCGAACACGCCCAGCCTGCTGACCGTGTCAGTGCTCCGATGAGGGTTGGGACGTCGGCGGCGTTCGGGGGTGCGCGCCTCGGTCACCCCCGGACGACGAGACGTTGGCGCAGGATCCGGCGAGCGGCGTGGATCCGAGCCTTCGCAGTGCCGACGGGCACGTCGAGGATCGCGGCGATCTGTTCGTACGGCAAGGTCCCGAGATCGCGCAGCACGAACGCCTCCACCAGAGCCGGGTTCGAGACCTCCATGGCATCCAGGGCGTCGAGCAGGTCAAGGCGCGTCCCGGCGATGACACTCGTCGTTCTGGGGTCGCGCCACTGCTGTGGAGCCGTCTCGGTCGCCAGTTCCACCGATCTGCGCCGGAGCGTGCGGTAGGTCGCTCGCGAGGAGTTCGACGCGACGACCGTGACCCAGCCCAAGAACGCCCCGCGACCGGTGTAGTCCTTCACGTGCGTCGCGATGGCCAGGAGAGCGTCCTGGGTGGCCTCTTCGGCGTCCTGCCGACAGGGCAGGAAACGCGCGCAACGACGGGCCACCGCCGGCCGCAATCGGGTCAGCAGCTCCTCGAGCGCGCGAGCGTCTCCCGCCTGGGCCCGGGTCACCAAACCCGGCAGATCCGGCTCGTCGGGGTCGAGGGCGTGGCCGGTTTCTGACATCTGCTTCTCCTGGGTCGAGCAGCCTGCGTCACGACGAAGCGGACCGCGCCGGAGTCACGCAACGAGACGGAGAATCATCGGACCGTCTCACCACATCCTCACCCAGCAGGAGCGCTCCCGCTCAGCCGTGGACGTCCCACAGGTGGTGGCGCAGGTCGTGCAGGAAGTACACCCCGATCGACTCGACGGTGAAACGCGACCCGTTGCTGCGCAGGCCCGGTCGGGACCAGTCCGCCGGCCTCACCCGCGCAAGGGCCTGGGCGAACTCCGCCCCGGCCTGCTCGACCTCGCCGGCGACCGCCGCCGGGTCCTGCTCCCAGTAGCGCTGCTCGACGGCCGCGCCGTCCTGGTCCCAGTTCGGGAAGGTCGGCTCGTGCTGGTCGAGCATGAGGCGCACCCGCCCGGCGAAGATCGTCAGCGCATCCCGCACGTGGCAGGCGTACTCCAACGGCGACCACACCTGCGGGGCGGGGCGGGTGCGCACGTCGTCCCGGGCGAGCACGCCGGCCCACGGGGCGACCGCGTCGGCGACGAGGCCGGCGAGGGCGCTGGAGTCGACGCCGGCCGGGTCGTACCCGCAGTCCGGGCACGGCCGGGACAGCACCCAGGTCCAGTCCTTGTCGTCCTCAGGCGGCAGCAGCGGGGCGTCCATGCGCCAGCAGTATGCCGCGTCCGCGTCGGGCGGGCCGACGGCATACCCGCGTGCTCGGCGTCGCAGCCGGATGCGGGCAGTCAGGGCTGCGTTGGAGTGGATGGGGTAGGACACACGAAGGCCTCCTGGGTGGTGGAGCCGTTCCTGGACAGCTCCACTCCACACCGGGGAGGCCTTCGCCTAACTACCGATCACACCGTGTCGTCACAAGATCTCGTCCAACGTGTCTCGGCATCACACGGAGAGCGCCGCTGGCGCCTGAATCAGCACGTTCAGATCCTTTGCCCGCACGCCTGCCAGGGTCGCGAGCACGGTCCGCCCTGGCGCGCTGTCGATCGGGGCCATGTGCGGCACGGCGATCGTCTTCAGGCCCGCGGTCTCGGCCGACCTCAGCCCGGTCCGCGAGTCCTCGATCGCGACCGCCCGGTTCGGGTCCACGCCCTGCGCGACCAGCTGTTCCAGAGCCGTCAAGTATGGTTCCGGATGCGGTTTCCCATGGGTGACCTGGTTCCCGGTGACGATGACGTCGAAGTGACCGGGCGGCAGATGACGGAGCAGCGTTTGGACGAGCGGTAACCAGCCGCTGGTGACCAGCGCGAGCGGAACGCCGGCCTCTCGCAGTTCGACAAGCAGTTCCAAGACGCCAGGTCGCCACGGCGGTATCTGCCTGACGTGCTCGATGACACTGTTCATCAGCCGCTCCGCCACCTCTTGGACCGGCAGCCGGACCCCGCCGGCATCGATGAGGATCTGTGCGGTGACCAACAGCTGATTCCCCACCACGCTGTTGGCCAGATCGTCGTCCCAGTAGTCGCCGTGCTCGGCGACGATCGCGTACTCAGCCGCGATCCAGAATGGTTCGGAATCGACCAAGGTGCCGTCCATGTCCCAGAGCACCGCCGACGGGTACTCGTGCGCGAGGCTCGCCGGCTCGACAAGCCCAGCCACGCCGCTCATCGGAGCCGCGGCCGGCGCCGACCTGCGGCTGACCCTCAGGATCACCAGCAATCCGACGGCTGTCAGGGCCGCTCCGACCCAATCGGGCGCAAGGTAGCCCCAGCCCAGGTCGACCACGATTCCACCGAACAAGGCCCCGCATGCGTTTCCGACGTTGAGCGCGGAGTGACACAGGGCCGCGCCGAGTGCGGGTGAGTTCGGTGAGAGGTCCATCAGATGGGTCTGTAGCGCCAGACCGAGAACCTGAGCAGTGACGCCGACCAGCACCAGGGCGATGACGGCCGGCACCGCGGCGTGTCCGACGACGGCGAGCATGACCAGTGACGCGGTCATCGCCACCATGCCTCCGATCACCGTGCCCAGCACCGACCGATCCGCGAGCCGGCCGCCGAGCAACGTGCCCGCGGTGGATCCGATTCCGTACATCACCAGCACGATGGGTACCGCGCCTAGCGGGATGCCGGCCACGTCGGTCAGCAGCGGCTTGACGTAGGTGTAGGCCGCGAACATGCCGCTGAACCCAACGCCTCCAGCGAGGAAGGCGATCCACAACGGGCGATTGCGAAGTGCGCGCAGCTCGCCTCGGAAGTTCGTCTCCGGCGAGGCCGGCAGCTTGGGCACCCATCGCCAAGCAGCCAACACGGTGATGACTCCCATGGCGCCGATACCGGCAAATGCCCATCGCCAACCAACCGTCGAGGCAACGACCGCCGAGGCCGGGACACCGACCGCGAACGCGATGGTGAGGCCGCTCATCATCGCCGCCACCGCGCGTCCTCGCCGGTTCGGCCCGACGACCTGCGCACCGACGGCCGCGCCCACGCCGAAGAACGCACCGTGTGGTAGGCCGCTGGCGAATCTGGCGAGGATGAGCCATTGGGCCGACGCGGCGAGGGCCGACGCCACGCTCGCGGCGGCGACCGCGGACATCAGCAGGATCAGCAGTCGGCGCCGGCCCAACCGGCTGCCCAGGAAGGCCAGCGCGGGGGCACCGATGACGACACCGGCCGCGTACGCGGTGACCGACTGACCGACGGTCGGGTTCGAGACGCCGAAGCTCGAGGCGATGTCCGGCAGGAGGGCCATCGTCACGAACTCCGTCGTGCCGATGGTGAACCCGCCGAGCGCGAGAGCGAACAGCGCCGCCCGGTAGGGGATGCTCTGCGTCCCGGGCGCGGCCGGCGTGAGAGTACTGGGGTGGGTGTCGTCGTCGTCGTCGGCGTCGGGCGTCGAGGAGATCTGCCGGTCGCTCATCGCGTTGACACCGGAGTCGGTAAGCAAGTCGAGAGAGATGTCCTTTTTCTTGAACAGGAACGTGGTGTTCCCGGCTTCGGTGGACGCCTCCGGCTGCCGCTTGATCGGGACGAGATCCAGGTTCTGGATTATCCCGACTTTGGGCGTTTCCAACGGAATCTGTTCGTCACCGACGAACTTGAGGTTTGGCATGGGGTACCCCTTAGGGCCGTCGCGGGTTTGTGCGTTTTTGGGGGCTATCGGGTGTGTGCGGGCTCACACTATTCGGCATGTTGCGGCTGGTAAGGGGACTTCTGTCCCTATTGTCAGCGACGCCTGGATCGTGCCTCGTTGGGCGGTTGCCAGGCTCGCTCGACGGCGTCATGGGCGCTCCTCACCCGGCGCTGGCGAACGGCGGGGGGATGTGCGCGCGGGCCCGGGCAGGCGGTAGCGACCCGGGGGCGTCCAAGAGCCAAGAGTTCCTCGCGTCGAGCGCACCGGGTCCTGCGCCATCGTGGTGACACCCCTGCGGCCGGCGGGGACGCGCTCGGCTACCGTCGGACCGTGTCGGGTTACCTGCTGTGGTGGGCGCTCGGCGCGGTGGCGCTCTTCGCCGTCATTGGGGCGGCTCTCGGGGTGTCCCGCCGGGGCGGCCGACGGCATACCGTTGTGCCGCAACGCGCCCGGCCCGCTCCCGACGCGCCCCGGCCGATCGCCGCCGTCGTCGTCAACCCGACGAAGTTCGTCGATCTCGACGAAGTGCGCGACCAGGTGCGCGCGGTCTGCGCGCGGCTCGGCTGGGCCGATCCGCTGTGGGAGGAAACGACGATCGCCGATCCCGGCGCCGGCCAGGCCCGGCGCGCTGTCGAGGCGGGCGCGGCGGTCGTCTGCGCGCTCGGCGGGGACGGCACGGTGCGCGCCGTGGCCCGTGGGCTGCTCGGCACCTCGGTGCCACTGGGCTTGCTCCCCGGCGGCACCGGCAACCTGTTGGCGCGCAACCTCGACGTGCCCGTCGACTCCATCGAGCACGCCCTCGCGGTCGCCCTTACCGGCCGGGAGCGGCTCGTCGACGTCGGGCGGGTCGTCGTCGATCGCTCCGGCGAGGACGCAGCCCCGGCGACGGAAATGTTCCTCGTGATGGCCGGCATGGGATTCGACGCCGCGGTCATGGCCAACGCGCCGGAGAGCCTCAAGGCGCAGATGGGCGCCGGGGCCTACATCGTCTCCGGACTGGCGAACATGCTTGGCCCGCAGTTCAAGGTGCGGGTGCGCGTCGACGACGAGCCGGAGTTCACCCGGCGCATCAAGACCGTGCTCGTCGGGAACTGCGGCCGGCTGTTCGGCGGGGTCAACCTCATCCCCACGGCTGCCGTGGACGACGGCCGGCTCGACACGGTGTTGCTCTCCCCCAAGGGCGTCGTCGGGTGGGCCGCCGTGGCCACCCATGTCATGACGCGGCGCAGCCGGGGGCATCGGCTCATCGACTACGTCAGCGGGGAGCGGGTCGAATTGCGGGCCGACCGGCCCGAGCAGGTCCAGCTCGACGGTGACACTCTGGGCCCTGCCCGTGGGCTGACCGCGTGGGTGGACCGGCAGGCGTTGCGGGTGCGGGTGCCGTCGGAGTAGCCGGACCCACCCTGCTCAGCGCGCCTCGTCCCGCTGCACGGCTGGCGTGGTCACCGCAGCCGCCGAGGGCAGCGGGCGAAGGAAGAGAGTGAGGACGACGACGAGGTATGCCGCCCAGGCCCCCACCTCGAGGACCGACATCGCCGGCCGCAGGTTGACGATGCCCCGCACCACCGACGCGGCCCACGAGCGCGGATCGATCGACCCGGTGAGGTCGAAGGCGAGGGCGTCCTCACCGGGCAGGACGCCGGCCTCCTGAAGTTCGTGGACGCCGTAGGCGAGGATGCCGGCCGCGACGACGACGAGCATGATCCCGGTCCAGCGGAAGAAGCGTCGCATGTCGATGCGGAGGGCGCCCTGATAGATGGCCACGCCGAGGGCAGCGGCGACGACCAGGCCGACGACCCAGCCGAGGACAGGGGCCGGGCCGGTGTCGCCGGCGCTCTGCACGGTGGCGAAGAAGAACAGCGCCGACTCGAGGCCTTCGCGTCCGACGCCGAGGAACGCCACTGCGGCCACCGGCAACGGGCCGAGGTCCAGGGCCCGGCCGAGCCGGCCGGTGAGGTCTCCGGACAACTGCCGTCCCGCCGTGCGCATCCACAGGACCATGCCGGTGACGAGCACGACCGCGACGACGGAGGTCACCCCGCCAACGATCTCCTGGGTCTCCTCGGGCAATTCTCGGGTGCCGAACGTCAAGGCCGAGCCGAGCGCTGCAGAAAGCCCGACGGCAACCCCGACACCGAGCCAGACGTGGCGCAACGCCCCGCGACGGCCGGTTTTGACGAGGAAGGCGACGAGGATGACGACGACGAGCGAGGCCTCCAGGCCTTCCCGAAGGCCGATGACGGCGTTGCTGACGAACACGGCAGGCGCTCCTCGTGGGTGGGGGACCCTCAGGCTAGCAACTAAGGTAAGGCTCACCTAAGTTGTTGGGCGGGTGCGCTCGACTGGTGGACGGCCTCGTCAGACCTGGAGTGCGTCGAGCCATCGGCGGGCGGCGACGAAGTCGGCGTTCGCCGTACCGTCGTCGACGATGCTCCGGCGCCCGTCGGCCCGGGCGTAGGACCCGAGGAAGCGCACGTCCATGCAGACCCGCTTGAGTCCGAGGAGGGACTCGCGCACGCGTTCGTCGGCGAGATGCCCCTCGAAGTCAATCGAGAAGCAGTACGACCCCATCGCCTCGCCGGTCGGCCGCGACTCCAGCCTGGTGAGGTTTACCCCACGCACCGCGAACTGTTCGAGCAGTTCGAGCAGACCGCCCGGGCGGTCGGTGAGTTGGTAGAGGACGACGGTCGTCTTGTCCCGTCCGGTGGGCGGCGGGAGTGGTCCAGGTCGCGTGACGAGGGCGAACCGGGTCACCGCCGCGCCGTTGTCGCCGATGTCGTCGGCCAGCACGCCGAGCCCGAGGTTGGCCGCGGCCACCGGTGCGCAGACCGCGGCGTCGAACGGGGTGTCGGTGGACTCGGCCAGGGCTTGGGCGGCCGCCGCGGTCGAGGGCGTCGGCACGTATGCCGCGTCCGGCAGGTTCTCCTCCATCCAGCCGCGCACCTGGGCCCAGGCGTGCGAGTGGGTGCCGACCGCGCGGACCGAGCCGGCCGGCATACCGGCGCGGGCGGCCAGGACGAAGGTGATGGGGACGAGGACCTCGCCGACGATGTGCAGCTGCTCCCCGACCGAGAGGGCGTCCAGCGTGGCGGTGACCCCGCCCTCGACGGAGTTCTCGATCGGCACCATCGCGGCGTCGATCCGCCCGGCCCGCAACGCCTTCAGCGCCGAGGCGACCGATGCGAACGGCACGTGCTCACCGGTCGCGGCATCCGGCCACGACTGCAGGGCCATCTGCGCGAAGGTGCCCTCGGGTCCGAGGTAGCCGTAGCGGGTGGTCATCTGGGGGGCTCCTTGCCGTCGTGAGGTCCCTCGTCGCAGGGTATTACGCTCGGTTCCCACCATGACCTTCACCCTCGGCGTGGCCGTGACGGCCTTCGTGCTGATCTTCCCCGTGGAGTTCCCCGACAAGACCTTCGTCGCGACGCTCGTGCTGGCCACCCGATATCCACCCCCGTTGGTGTGGATCGGCGTCACGTCGGCCTTCCTCGTCCAGACCGTCGTCGCGTGCGTGGCAGGCGCGTTGCTCACGGCGTTGCCACGCACACCGATCGAGGTGGCCTCGGCGGCGATCTTCGTCGTCGGCGGGGTCCTGCTTTGGCACGGGGCAGGTCGGGCCGACGAGCAGGAGGCCGAGGCCGAAGAGGAGTTCTCCGAACAGGCCGCCCGCCGGGGGAGGGCGACCGGACTCAGGGCCGTCGGGACGAGCTTCCTCGTGCTCTTCCTCGCCGAGTGGGGGGATCTGTCGCAACTGCTCACCGCGGGTCTGGTGGTGCGGTACGAGCAGCCGGTGTCGGTTGGGGTCGGGGCGTTCCTCGCGCTGGCGGCCGTGTCGGGTCTGGCCGCGCTGCTCGGACGCCAGCTGCTGCGACGAGTCCGCCTGGCGACGATCCGCAGGGTCGGTGGCACGGTGTGCTTTGTCGTCGCGGCGGTCGCCCTGCTGGGCCTGCTCGGCGTCGAGGTGCCCGTCCTCGGGTGAGCACCCGCGGACGGCTCCCCCCGCGACTTAGCGCAGGTCGAGCTCCTACCGCGCGGCCAGGCTTCTACCGCAGGGTCAAGCTCCCTACCGCAGGGTCAGCTGCCGACTGAGCAACCCGTTGCGGGCTCGGCGCTGGTCGGAGTCCAGCGGCCGGTCGGCGTCGATCGCCTCGCTCAACGTGGGCGCCAACTCTGCGACCGGTTCGCTCAGCGCTCTGGGTTCGATCGCCGGGTCGACCTCCCAGACAGGCACGAGCAGCCCCCCCGCCCGGAAGGCGCCCAGCAACCGCGCGTCCGGGGTGAGCTTGGCCCGGTCGGCCGCGATGAGCCGGGCCAACCCGTCGGTGGCGCGGTCCTCCTCGTGCGCGAGCACCCACCGCACGTACGTCCGCTCGCCGTAGCGTGTCCAGTACACCGACGGCGCGCCGTCGACGCGGACCGTCGGTACGACCGCGGCGTTGGCTTGCTCCAAGGACGCGGCCGCGTGGTCGTCGAGGTCGGCCTCGCCGACCCAGAAGTCGAACCCGTCGTGCAGCGTCACGTCGAAGTTCGCTGCCGGGTCGATGAGGTCCTGCAACCGCGGGGTGCTGGCGAGGATCACCGGGCGGTCTGTGACCGCCGTCCCGGGCTCGAGTGCGACGGCGGCGAGGATCGCGGCGGCCAGGTCTCGGCTGGGGTCCTCTCCGGAACTGCCCTGAGTGGCAACGAGGATCTCGCCGTCGCCGCGGTGCAACGCCGGCCACGCCAGCGGGAGCACGGTGGCCAGGGTGACGTGCGAACAACCGGCGGCGTCCGTAACGGCGAGGTGAGCCGTGGCGGCCGGGAGCAACTCTCGCAGCGCCACCCATTCGGTCTCTGCCGGAAGCCCCTCGAAGGGCCGGCGGACATACGGCGCCGGCGCCGGTCGCTCGTCGGTATGCCGTCTGCCGCGCGTGCGGCTCGCCTTTCCCACGGTCGGTCAGCGTAGCGGCGTAGGTCCGCCGCCGCGGACAACGGCCGCGGTCGCTAGTGGCTGCGTCGGCGCGACGGACCCCCGAGGGAGGCCCACACCGTGCGCCCGCCCTTGTCTTCGGTCACGCCCCACTCGTGGGCGAGGCTGCGCACGATGCGCAGCCCGCGCCCGGCCGTCGACCACAACGCCGGTGGTGCCGGCCGGGGAGTGGACGGTCCACCGCCGTCGGAGACCTCGACCTCGACGACACCCGACCGGGTCCGCCAGCGCACCCTGACGATCCCTTCCGGCAGCGGCCGGGCGTGACGGATCGCGTTGCTGAGCAATTCCGACACGACGATCTCGGCTTCGTCGACGACGGCCGGGGCGATGCCGAGCCTCTGCAGGTCCTCGACGATCGCTCGGCGCACCTGGGGAACGGCCTGGGGGCCGTAGGGCATGCGCAGGGTCCGGGGGGCCTCCGGTTCGAGGTCGCGAACGACCGCCTCCGTGCTCACCTACCACCTCGTCGTCGGGATGTGCCGGGCCACGGCCCCCCGAGCCGGCCCACCCTTAGACAGTAAGCCACCATGTCGACCGGGTCGAGGGGTGCGGGTCAGACTGGCCGACGACATCCCCCTCACATGTACGGGCCTCCGGACGTTGAAAGGTCATGCCGCTGCCTCCCTTCCAACGCCTGATCGACGCGTACTGGCGCGACGTCGCGCGACTCGCCCATGCGCTGGTGGGTCGTGAGGAAGGCGACGACGTGGCCCAGCAGGCGTGGACCCAGGCGTACGCGGCATACCCGTCGGTGCGCTCGAGCGCGAACCTGCGCGGCTGGCTGCTCACCATCACCCACCGATGCGCGATGGATGCCCATCGCGCCCGCCGCCGCCGGCCGACGCCCGTCGACGACGGCCCGTTGCACGCCTCGGCCGCCCGGACCCCGGCCGCGGCGGCGGACGCCGCCCTGCCCGAGGCGCTGCTCTGGCAGCGAGTCGGCGCCCTGCCCGACCGCCAGCGCCAGGCGGTGCTGTTGCGGTACGTCGCCGACCTCGAACACCGGGACATTGCCCGGGCTCTCGGCACCACGGCGACGGCCAGCCGGCGGCTCGTCAGTGACGGCCTCGCCACTCTCCGAAGGGACCTGACATGACCAGCGAACTCGTCGACCGACTCCGCGCCGCCCCCCTGACCGGCCGCCCGCCGTCGTTCGCCACGGCCGAGGTCGCGTATGCCGTGCACGACACCGCCCTGGGGCGGATGCTGTTGGCCCGCCGGGACTCTGGCCCACTCGTGGCGTCGATGTTCGTCACGGACCATCGCGGCGAGGACCGGGCGCTCGACCGACTCGCGTCGGTCGTGAGCCCTCGCGTGCTGCGTATCCCCGCGGCATTGGATGACGTGCGTCGACGCCTCGACGACTACTTCGCGGGCAGTCGGCGCGATCTGGACGTCGAGCTCGACTGGGCGCTGGCCAGCCCCTGGCAGCGGGTCGTCCTCGGCGCCCTCGCCCGTCGGGTGCCCTACGGCGCGCGGACGACGTACGGCCAGCTCGCCGTCTGGGCGGGTCGCCCGAAGGCGGCCCGGGCGGTGGGGGCGGCCCTCGGGGCCAACCCGCTGTGCGTCCTCGTGCCGTGCCACCGGGTCGTGGGAGGCCGGGGGGCGCTTACCGGGTATGCCGGGGGGCTGGCCGCGAAAGCGCTGTTGCTCGATGTCGAGCACCGGCTCGCGTGACGCCGTCGGGGCGCGCGAGGATTTCGAGGCTGGCGAGGATTTCGAGGCTGGCGAGGGCCTGCTGCCGGTTCCCGAGTGACGAGCGCAACACCGGCGGTTGTTTCCCTTGCGGGAACCGGGTGGCCAGCGCCGATGCTGCTCGGTAAACTTAACACCACGTCGAAATGCCGGGAGGGAAGCATGACGACATATCCGACGGTGCTGGACGCACCGGACGTGGCCGAGGTGGCCGAACGGGTCGCTCGGGCCGACTACGAGCACGCCCGGCGGCGCCGACGGCCCGGCGAGCCGCTATGCCCGTCGTGGGACGACCAGGATCCGCAGGCCCAGGCAGCCGCCGTGGTTGTGGTCGAGGCCCACGTGCTCGCCACGCTCAACGCGTTGTCCGACATGGGCTTTGCCGTCGTGCCCGAGGCGTGGACCGGCCTGCCACTGACCTACGCCGAGCCGCCGCCCGGCCGCGCCGCCACACCCCGGGACGGAGCCGATACGCCCGAGGCGCTCAACATCGACGCGGTAACCGCCGCCGCCGAGCACGTCGTCAAGGGCGCCGGACAGGCGGCGGTGAACGTCGCCATGGCCTCCCTCGACCAGGTCCGCTCCGTCAGTCGCAAGGTCACTCGGCGCATCCACGCGGCCTGATTCGCGCCGGGCGTGCCGGCGCGACGCACTGCCCTAGCGTGGGGGCCCATGGACGCCTTGGCCGCGGCATACCTCGCTCGACTCGGCCTCCCCGATCCTGGGCCGCCGTCGTCGCGCGCCCTGCGTCGGTTGCACCTGGCCCACCTGGATCGCGTCCCCTACGAGACGGTCGGCATCGCCCTGGGCCGGCCGGTGGGGATCGACCCGGAGGTGACGGCGCGGCGGATCGTCTGCGGGTGGGGCGGGTACTGCTACCACCTCAACGGCGCCTTCGCGTGGCTGCTCGACCGCCTCGGGTATGCCGTCACCCGGCACGTCGCCGGGGTCCAGTTCCCCGGGACGCCGCCCGGCGCGGACGGCAACCACCTGGCGCTGTCCGTCCTCGTCGACGGTCGGCAGTGGTTCGTCGACGTCGGCCTAGGCAACGGTCCGGCCGAGCCGATCCCCTTGCAGGAGGGCGAGATCCGCCAAGGCGACTTCGTCTATGGGATGCGGCGCTCGACGGCGACCGACGGGTGGCGGTTCGAGCAGGACCCGAGGTTGACGGCCTACCCGGGCATGGATTTCGAGGACCGTCCGGCGGTGACCGAGCAGTTCGAGCCGATGCACCGGGTCTTGTCGACCGATCCGGCGTCGGTGTTCGTCGCCTGGGTGACCGTGCAGCGGCGCACCCCGGCGGCCGTGTGGACGGCGAAGAACTGCCTGTTCGTGCGGGTCGACGGCGCCGCGACGCACCGAGAGACGATCGAGAGCCCGCAGCGCTATTGGGCGATCCTGCGCGACGAACTGCACTTCGACCCGCCCGACCTCGGCGCGCGCGACCGGGCCGACCTGTGGGGGCGGATCTGGGCCTCGCACCAGGCGTGGCTGGCCTCGCGGGCAGGCTGACCCGGGCCAGCGCTCGGCCTCCGAGGGTGGGACGTGGGCCCGAGCGTGGGCCAGGGCTCCGAGAGTGGGTCCAGACCCCGAGCACGCGGCTGGTCCGCGGGCGCGGGACCTCGACGTCGCCGCATACCGGCGCGCCGGCACAATAGCGGGCATGACCGACTGCTTCGTCTACGACGCCGTTCGCACCCCCTTCGGCAAGTTCGGTGGGGCCCTGGCCCGGGTCCGCCCGGACGACCTCGCGGCGCTCGTCGTGCGCGAGATCGTCGGTCGAAGTCCGGCGCTCGACCCGGCTCGGATCGACGAGGTCGTCTTCGGCAACGCCAACGGGGCCGGCGAGGAGAACCGCGACGTCGCGCGGATGGCCGTGCTGCTTGCCGGGCTGCCGACCTCGCTACCGGGCACGACCGTCAACCGGCTCTGCGGCTCCAGCCTCGACGCGGCGTTCGTCGCGTCCCGCCAGATCGCCACCGGGGAGGCGGACCTCATGCTCGTCGGCGGCGTCGAGTCGATGACCCGGGCGCCCTGGGTGCTGCCCAAGACCGAGCGGCCGTTCCCGGCCGGCAACGCCACCCTGGAATCGACGACCCTCGGTTGGCGATTGGTCAACCCGAAGATGCCCAAGGAGTGGACCGTCTCGCTGGGGGAGGCCACCGAACAACTGCGCGAGCGCCACGACATCTCCCGGGAGGACCAGGACGCCTTCGCGGCGCGGTCCCATGCCCTGTCGACTCGCGCCTGGGACGAGGGGTTCTACGACGACCTCGTCGTCGCCGTGCCGGGGGTCGACCTCGCCCGGGACGAGTCCATCCGCGCGGAGACGACGGTCGAGCGGCTCGCCGGCCTCGCGCCGGTATTCCGCTCCGCCGAGGCCGGTGGCACGGTCACTGCCGGCAACGCCTCACCGCTCAACGACGGGGCGTCGGCGGCGTTCCTCGGCAGCGCGAAGGCCGCCGACCTGCTCGGCCGGGCGCCGGTGGCCCGGGTGGCCGGTCGGGGCGCCAGCGCGAACGAGCCGCAGTTCTTCGGCTACGCCCCGGTCGAGGCGGCCAACCGCGCGTTGGCCCGGGCCGGGATCGGCTGGGGCGATGTCGCCCAGATCGAGCTCAACGAGGCCTTCGCGGCGCAATCGCTGGCGTGTGTCCGCGGCTGGGGGGTGGACCCCGAGATTGTCAACCTGCACGGCGGGGCGATCGCCATCGGCCATCCGCTCGGGGCTTCGGGCCTGCGGATCCTCGGCACCCTGGCGCGCGGGCTGCAGCGCTCCGGCGCCCGGTGGGGCGTCGCCGCGATCTGTATCGGTGTCGGTCAGGGTCTGGCGGTCGTCCTGGAGAACGTCTCCGGCTCCTGAGTCCGAGCGAGGGCGATCGTCGAGTCGTTCGGCTCGGCGGGTCGCCCCGATTCGGCGAGTCGCGCTGGGGGAACGCTCAGATCGCGTCGTCGTCGCGCTCGCCAGTGCGCACCCGCACGATGGAGTCGACGGGCGTGACCCACACCTTGCCGTCGCCGATGCGACCAGTGCGCGCGGTGCGGACGATCGCGCGGACGAGGTCGTCGGCGTCGAGGTCGTCCGCGACGATGTCGAGGCGGATCTTCGGAACAAGCCCGACCTCGTACTCGGCCCCCCGGTAGACCTCCGTGTGGCCCTTCTGTCGGCCGAACCCGCTGACCTCCGACACCGTCATCCCGGTCACCCCGAGGGTCTCCAACGCCGCCCGGACCTCCTCCCAGACGTGCGGCTTGACGACCGCGGTGATGAGCTTCATGAGTCCTCCTCGGTCCGGGTGAGCGAGTGGAGCAGCCCGTGGCTGCCGGCGCGTCCGGTGGCGATGGTGTGCAGGTCGTATGCCGTTTCGGCGTGGACGTTGAGGTCGATCCCGGCGACCTCGTGTTCGGGCAGGATCCGGAAGCCGAGGGCCTTGTCGACCGCCCACGCGAGAATCCACGAGGCGACGAAGGCGAAGGCTCCGACCGCAACGGCCCCGACGGTCTGTCTGCCGAGTTGGGCCAAGCCGCCGCCGTAGAACAGCCCGTCGACCCCGGTCGGCGCCGCTGCCGTGGCGAGCAGGCCGATGCCGAGGGTGCCGACGATGCCCCCGACGAGGTGCACGCCGACGACGTCGAGCGAGTCGTCGTAGCCGAACCGGAACTTCAGGCCCACGGCGACCGCGCAGACCGCGGCCGCGACCAGGCCCATGACGACCGAGCCCAACGGCGTGAGCGAGCCGCACGAGGGCGTAATCGCGACGAGACCGGAGACCATGCCCGAGGCGCCGCCGAGGGTCGTCGCATGGCCGTCGCGCACCCGTTCGACGAGCAGCCAGCCGAGCACCCCGCCTGCGCCCGCGAGCAGCGTCGTCGTGAAGACGACGGCTGCCTTCTGGCCGGCGCCGAGCGCCGACCCGGCGTTGAAGCCGAACCACCCGAACCACAGCAACCCCGCGCCGAGGATGACCAGGGGCATGTTGTGCGGGCGCATCGGGTCCTTGCCGAAGCCGATCCGTCGACCGAGCACGAGGGCCAGGGCAAGGCCCGAGGCACCGGAACAGATCTCGACCGCCGTTCCGCCGGCGAAGTCGATGACCCCGACCCGGTTGGCCAACCAGCCGCCGATGTGGTCGCCGGCCGATACGTCGAAGACCCAATGGGCCACCGGCGCGTAGACCAGGACACTCCACAGCCCGACGAAGACCAACCAGGCCCCAAAGCGCGCCCGGTCGGCGATCGCCCCGGACACCAACGCCCCGGTGATGACGCAGAACAGTCCTTGGAATACGGCGAACAGCAGCACCGGCACGGTATTGACGCCGTTGCTGGCCGGGTCGAGCAGTTGGCCGAGCCCGGCATACTGCCCGGGATTGCCGAGCAACCCGTTGCCCACGTCGTCGCCGAACGCCAGCGAGTAGCCCACGCCGGCCCACAGGATGACGATGACGGCCAGGGCACCCATCGTCATCATCATCATGTTGAGCACGCTCTTGGACCGCACCATGCCGCCGTAGAAGAGCGCCAGCCCGGGGGCCATGAGCAGCACGAGGGCACTGGAGACCAGCAGCCAGGCGGTGTCTCCGGAGTCGAGGCCGGCGGCGGCGATCGCGGCGGCGTTCATGTGGGCACCTTGGGGAGGGGCAGGACTGTGGGCGGGCTCACGCTACCGGGCAGGCGGCCGGCCGGGCTGCGACGTTCACGACCCGGTCGCCGGCTCCGGGGTCCCCGGGCGGGCCAGGCGGGCGGCGAGTGTGTCGAGGGCGCCCTGCTGCTGCGGGTGCCCGACGAGCCCGAGGTGGGCGTGCGGCATACCCGCGCGGACCACGAGTTCGACGTCGACCCCGGCCGTCGCGAGCTGCCCGGCGAAGACCTCGCCGCACGGGCGCAGGTCGTCCAGCTCGCTGACCTCGATGAGCGTGGGCGGTAGTCCGCGCAGATCGGCAAGGGCGGGGAACGCATAGGGGGACAGGTCGCGCAGCGGGCCGCCCACGTAGTTCTCGTGGACCTCGCGCAGCATCTGCGGGGTGAGGCGCAGGACCCACGAGTGACGGTCGAGCAGCGCGCTCAGCTCCGGCGAGGGAGCCGGTACGTCGGCGTGCATGACGGGGTAGGCGAGCAACAGTTGCCACGGCACGGGTCGTCCCTCGTCGCGCTGGCGCAGCGCGGTGCCGCAGGCCAGGCTGGCTCCGGCGCTCGCCCCGCCGATGGCCAGCCGGGCCGGGTCGATCCCGAGATCTGCGGCATGGTCGAGGACCCAGCGGTATGCCGCGACGACGTCGTCGTGGGGGACCGGGAAGTGGACGCCGCCCAGGGCCAGGCGATAGCGGACGGTGACGACGACGACCGGGGTGCGAGCGACGAGCCCCAGCGCCACGTCGTGGGCGTCGGGGGCGTCGAGGTCGCCCATGACGAACGCGCCGCCGTGCATCCACACCAAGCCCGGGGTCGGCCCTGCAGCAGGCTCTTGCCCGGCCGGGCGGTAGATCCGCACCGGTACCTCGCCATGTGGTCCCGCGATCGCGGCAGTCTCCACGGGCCGGTCGGTCACCGAGCGGTGCCCTCGTCATCGAGCCACGGCCGGTCCATTCGGAACACCCTGGCCAGGGCGGTCGCCACCAACCGCCCGGGCGGTTCGCCCTCGCCGGGTCGGACTCGCACGTCGATCCGGTACAACGCCGTGCGGCGTGAACGGTGCACCTCGCGCCCTTCGCACTCGAGGACGTCGCCGAGGGCCCCGGCCGTGACGAACTCGGTGTGGACGTCCTGTGCGACGGCTAGCGTGCCGTGGCTGTTGCTCACCACGGCGTGTACGACGTCGATGAGGGCCATCGTCGCGCCACCGTGGGCGGTGCCGGCCGCGTTGAGCAGGTGAGTGGTGACCGGCATACTCGCCCGGACGAAGCCCGCCTCGAGGGCCTCGATGCGGATGCCCAAGAGCGCGGCCAGGGGATCGGCGACGAGCCTGGCGCGCAGGGGCTCGGCGATCTCCGGTGCCATGGCCGACTCCTCGGTTTCGGGCGGGTGGCCGGACCTGGCGGACCCGGATCGGTGCCACGCCGGCGCCGGCACGCTACCAGGACCGGCCCGAGGACAGTCCGGCGATCGTCAGCCGGGGTGCCTCAAGGCCGCCAAGGCTCGGGGACGGGTCCAAGCCGTAGGGTGCTTCGATGGACGTCTTGCCGCCCCATCCCGTGGGCCTGCCATGACGCCGCCGCCGACCTCGCCCATCGCGACCCTCGCCGTTGAGCGGGCCGCGGGACACGCGGGGCTCGCCCTCGTCACCGGCGCGTCGGGGTACCTCGGCGGCCTGCTCGTCCCCCGGCTGCTCGAGCACGGCTGGCGGGTCCGGGTGCTCACCCGGCGCCGCGGGCGCCTGGCCGGGGCGCCGTGGGCCGATCTGGTGGAGATCCTCGAGGGTGACGCCGGCGGCGCCGGGCTCGACGTCGCGCTCGCCGGCGTCGACGTCGCCTACTACCTCGTCCACTCGATGGAGGGTGGCGATTTCGTCCGGCGGGACCGCGAACTCGCCCGGACCTTCGCCGCCGCCAGCGCCCGGGCGAAGGTCGGCCGGATCGTCTATCTGGGCGGCCTGCACCCCGAGGGGGTCGACCTGTCCGACCACATGGCCTCGCGCGAAGAGGTCGGTCGCATCCTGCTCGACGGAGTCGTGCCGGCCGCCGTCCTGCGGGCCGCCGTCGTCCTCGGCGACGGGTCGGCGTCCTTCGACATGCTGCGCTATCTCGCCGGCCGGCTGCCGGCGATGGTCGCCCCGAAATGGCTCGGGACCCGGCTGCAACCCATCGCCGCATCCGACGCAGTCCGGGCCCTGGCGGGTGCGGCGACCCTGCCGCCCGAGGTCAACCGGACCTTCGACGTCGGCGGGCCCGACGTGCTCACCTACGCCGACCTCATCCAGCGATTCGCGGTGGCAGCGGGCCTCCCGCGCCGGATCATCGTCACTGTTCCGGTCCTCACCCCCCGGCTGGCCAGCCACTGGGTCGGCCTCGTCACGCCGGTGCCGGCGGCGCTGGCCAAGCCGCTCGTCCAGAGCCTCGTGCATGACGCGGTATGCCGTGAGCGCGACCTGGAGGGCTACCTCGGCGCCCCGCTGGACACCGGGGTCGACGAGGCGATCCGCGAGGCGCTGCGGACCGCCCGGCCGGACACCGGCCCACGCAATCTCGCCTTCTGCGCGGCCGGCGTCGCCGCGTGCGCCGGGTTGGGATCGCTGGCGACACAACCGAACTCGTCCTGGTACCGCTCCCTCGACACGCCGCCATGGCAGCCCCCGCCGCGGGCCTTTCCGCTCGTGTGGAGCGGCCTCTACACCGCCCTGACCCTCGCGTCGGCGGCGACCCTCACCGACCTGGAGCGAGCCGGGCGCGACGATGCGGCGGCGGCATACCGGCGAAGCCTGGCCGGCAATCTCCTGCTCAACGCAGGCTGGAGCGCGCTGTTCTTCCGGGCCCGGCGCCTTCGCCTCGCGACCCTCGGGGCGGCCGCCCTCACCGCATCGTCGGCCGACCTCGCCCGGCGTGGCGGCTCGACCAATGCCCGCCGCGGCATCGCCCTCGGCGGGTATGCCGCGTGGTGTGGCTTCGCGGCGGCACTGTGCGGCGCCGTCGCGCGGCGCAACCGGCGAGGACCTCGGTCACGGAGGCCCGGGAAAGGCCCCGCCGGTCGGTGACGGCTCACGGCAGCTCGACGACGTGGATCGACTGGTCCTTGTCCCGGATCCGTTGCGGGGCGCCGTGTTTGGCCCGGTCGGAGACGACCACGAGTCGACGGTCATCGAGCCACGCGGCGCCCTCGACGGTGCCGTAACAGATGCGCCCCTGCGCGCTCCGCGGGAAGCGGTAGGTCCTGCCGTCGTCGAGGACCCGCCACCGATGCGGGTGCAGCGACCCGACCCACAGGGCCGACGACTCCTGGGAGAGCACCGCGAGTCGGCTCCCGTCGAGGGCTACCGCGCTGTAGTCGCCGAAGCGCACACTCTCGGGCAGCGCCACCGTATGCCGAGTGCGCCATTGTCCGTCGACCTCGACGAGCACGTGGAGTCGTCCCGGCACCCCGGGGGTTCGGGTGGCGGCGACGTCGACCGGGCCTTCGGCCAGTCCGAGCAGGTGCAGCCTGCCGTGTCGGCGGACCGCGGCGAGACCCTCGAGGCCCTTGTTGGGCTCGATGAGCCGGATGTCGGTCCATTGCCGGTCGACCTCCCGCCACCGGTGGTCGAACACGACGATCTGCGAGTACCGGTGCCCGTCCCCGCGGTCTACCCCTTCGAGTACCCCGAAGTAGCGCTCGCCGTCGGGGTCGGCGGCGAGGTCTTCGAAGCCGGTGGGTCCGCCGGGCTGGCGGATCATCCCCGCGGCCGCGTCGGGGACGGTCCAGTCGAGGCTGATCCGGGCGAGGTCCGGCAGGTTGTCGAAGGCCACCCACAGGCATCCACCGGCGGCGAGCACGCCACTGGCCTCGAACCGGGACCCGCCCGCGGCGCCGGCAAGGACGTGGGCCAGGGTGGCCTCGCGGAGCACCCGAAGATCGGTCGGGCTCACGGGATCGCCGGGAAGGTCACCCCGCTCGACCCCGCCGGGTCGTTGCGTCGGAGCACCGCGAGTTGACGACGCGCGCTCTCGCAGCGCATGAGCACGTAGTGGTGGATGCCCGCCGCGAAGGTCTCGCCGTGGCGCAGTTCGTTCTGGGCGTTCCCGTTGAGGTAGACCTCGTGGTTGACCCACTGGCGCCCGGTCGAGGGTGCCCCGAACGGCGTCGCCGACTCGAGGTAGGCGCTCGTGGAGACCCGCTGCCACAACCCGGCAGTGGCGCCGAGGCCGAGCCGCTCGTCGATCGTCGCAACGGTGAACACCGTGTCGAGCAGATGCTCGAGGTGGTCGAGGTAGTAACGGCGGAACTCGCGGTTGGCCAGGACGTTGGCCACCATCGGGATCCGGGAGCGTTTCCCCGCCCGGGAGCCGTTGTGCCGCCAGTACCCCTCGGTGTTCGCCGCCCAGTCGAGCAGGTCGGTGTCCTGCCAGCGAGTGCCGAAGTAGTCCATCCCGAAGGTGTTGTCGTAGTCCCACGGCACGAGGGTGAAGTACGGCTTGCCGACGACGTCGCCCTCGTCGGGCACCCGTGCCGAGTTGTAGAGGAAATAGTTGGCCGGGGTCGCGAAGTAGTTGTCCCAGGCGCCGACGAGCACGTTGACCGATGCCCATCGCAGCAGCCGTTCGACGTCGAGGCTCTCGCCCACGGCCGCGGCATACCCGTCGGTGGCGAACGGGTCCCGGCCGGCCGGCAGACCGATGCCGTTGAGGGCCCGGGCGAGGTGCGCGAGGTCCTCGAAGCTCTTCGCGTCGGGAGCGTCGGAGTAGGACTTGAGCAGTCGGTAGGTCTGGTTCTTGCCGGTCACCGCGTACTGCGCGCCGCCGTCGTCGCCGTTCGGGCCGGTCCGGTGCTCCAGCGAGGCCGGCCCGAGGTCGCCGCAGTACATCTTGTAGAGGTTGCCCTTGGGCTTGCCCGGGAAGTGCTGGGCGAGCATGGGCTTGTCGATCTCCTCGATCACGCTGTAGAGCCCGAGATACTGGCCGTCGATTCGCAAACGCGCATAGGTATGCCGCGAGGCCGGGACGTCGGCGTCGTGGAAGAGCCGCCACACCAGTGCTTCGCGCATCTGCGAGGGGTCGTTCCACATCGACTTGAGGTTGATCGTCGACATCTGGGCCAGCTCGTTGACGTCCCCGCGCAACGAGAACTTCCACGAGCGCTTGGGCGCCGCGAGGGTCCGGTTGCCGCTGTTGCGCAGGTCGAAGGCGTCGGCGTCGAGCAGCTGCCCGGCACCGGTGGGAGCCGCCGCGGTTGCCGGGTCCTGTGGGTCG
This sequence comes from Dermatophilaceae bacterium, assembly GCA_037045045.1. GTDB lineage: Bacteria > Actinomycetota > Actinomycetes > Actinomycetales > Dermatophilaceae > Phosphoribacter. The sequence goes on along the minus strand of JBAOHL010000004.1, from coordinate 268,339 downwards.
ATCTGCCGCACCTGCACTCGCGCTCCGGCGGGTGCGGTGAGGTCTTCCTCGATCGGGTCGGCGGCCCGAACGAGGTCGCCGGGCCAGCCGGTGACCTCGACGTGGTACATCGGACGGGCGAAGAACTCCGCTTGTTCGGGGGCGGGCATGGCGACTCCTGGGAGAGAGGGGCGTCGGGAGGAAGGACGCGACCGCGCCCGCCCGTGATACCGCTGCGGCGCCCCCCGGCGCAACGTCTATCCGGCGCTCGGATGGGGCATCCGTGGCGACGACCTTCGGGTGAGGGCGTGGCCGACGGCCAGGGCGGCGAGGATGACTGCGGGGGTGAGGGTGATCGCCGGGCCGGCCACACGCCGCAGCGGCACGCCCTCTCGGCGCAGCTGACGCCGGGCCCAGAGCCAGTACGGGAGGACGACGACGGGGGAGGTCGCCGCGCCCGAGGTGTAGGTCCGCAGCGCCGCCGAGGAGCCGAGATGGCCGAGGCCGTGCAGCCCGTACCCGGCGAGCACGGTCTGGAAGAACCACCCTCGACCGCCGCTGCGCACCCCGTCGACGCTCGCCGCCGTCATGAACCCGGCCATGAGGGCCACTCCCGTGGTGATGGCCTCGCGGGAGAGACCGTCGCGGCGGACCTGTTCGGGGATCGGCAGCCAGGTCGGCATCCGCGACGCGACGCCCTGGGAGCGCTGGGGCATGGTGAGCAGTTCCTCGACGTCGTGGATCGCCCAAGTCCCGACCAATCCGAGGCTGACGAGGGTGGATCGTCGCATGGTCTCCTCCATCTCGCTACTAGCGGTATCGTATTGATACGCTTCCGACGGTAGCGATTCAGCTCTCGCACCGCAACGGAGGGAGGGGAGATGCCCGACACACCCGCTCGGCCGGGCCGACCTCGCGATCGTCGGATCGACCCGCTGGTCCGCGAGGCCACCCTCGCGTTACTCGTCGACGGGGGGTATGCCGCCCTGCGCATCGACGACGTCGCCCGCCGCGCCGGGGTGGCCAAGACGACGATCTATCGACGCTGGGCCTCGCTGGCCGAACTCGTCCTCGACACGGTCGAGGACGCCCTCGGGCCCCGGGTCGTTCCGGAGACCGGCGATGTCGAGGCCGACCTCGAGGCCGTGGTCCGAGCCGTGCACCAGTCCCTCGTCGCCAATCCGGTGGGGTGGTCACTTCCGGCGCTGGGACTCGACCTGTCCCGCGACCCCGAGCTCGGCCGGGACTACCGACGCCGGATCATCGAACCCCCGCGCGAGCAGGCCATCCGGCTGGTGCGCGCAGGTCAGGGGCAGGGGCGGTTCGATGCCGCCGTCGACGCCGAGACCCTCGTCGACGCCGTCGGTGGGATCTGGGCATTCCGCCAGTTGGTCGGCCTGCCGCCACCGCCTGTCGAGGACGTCGTCGCGGTCGTTCGCGCGTCCCTGCACATCTGCCCCACCCGGGGCCGGCGACGGTCGCCGCGATAGCCGGACGCCGGTCGTCGCGAATGCCCCCACGCGAACGCCCACCCGGCGAGCGCCGCCTCGCGACCCCCTCGCGAGCGCCCCTCCAACGCCTCGACCCGGCGGCGCCGTCGTGCCGGATAATAGGTGCCGAGCCTGCGAGAGGAGTCGCCCGTGACCGACATGCGGGCCTGGACCGTCGATCGCCCCGGCCCGGTCGACTCCGCACCGCTGCGTCTCGTCGAGCGCCCCATCCCGACGCCCGGGCCGGGCGAGGTCCTCGTCCGCGTCGAGGCCAGCGGCGTCTGCCGCACCGATCTGCACGTCGCCGAGGGGGATCTACCCGTCCACCGGCCCGCCGTCGTGCCCGGGCACGAGGTCGTCGGCCGAGTCGTCGGGGCCGGTGTCGGCGCCAGCCGCTTCGCCGAGGGCGACCGGGTCGGCATCGCCTGGCTGCGGCATACCTGCGGCTCGTGCCGATGGTGCCGGTCCGGGCGGGAGAACCTCTGTGAGCGGTCCCGCTACACCGGCTGGGACGACGACGGCGGCTATGCCGACTACGCCACCGTGCCCGATTCCTTCGCCTACCGGATGCCCGACGGGCTCGACCCGGTCAGCGCGGCACCGCTGCTGTGCGCCGGCATCATCGGCTACTGCGCCCTCGTGCGCGCGCAGGTGCCGCCGGGCGGGCGGCTCGGGCTCTACGGCTTCGGCGGCAGCGCCCACCTCACCGCCCAGATCGCCATCGCCCAGGGCGTCGAGGTGCACGTGCTCACCCGGGGGGCGCGAGCCCGTGACCTCGCCACGCGCCTCGGTGCCGCGTCAGTCGCCGACTCGTATGCCGCGCCGCCGGTTCCGCTCGATTCCGCGATCCTCTTCGCGCCCGTCGGCGACCTCGTCCCGGTGGCCCTCGCGGCCCTTGCCCCCGGTGGCACGCTCGCCGTTGCCGGCATCCACCTCAGCGAGGTCCCGGCGCTGGACTACGACCGACACCTGTTCCGGGAACGCACCCTCACGAGCGTGACGAGCAACACCCGGCGCGACGGCGAGGACCTTCTCACTCTGGCGGCCCGCCTGCAGATCGCGCCGCACACCACGGCATACCCGCTCGAGCAGGCCGACGCGGCGCTGCGCGACTTGGCGCACGGTGAAGTGACCGGTGCCGCCGTCCTCGTCCCGGCCGACCGCTGAGCGATCGAGCGGACTCGGTCAGTAGTCCTGCACGTCGACCACGACGTTGCGGGCCTTGTCGCCCGGCGCCATCACCGCGACATCCGCGCCGGTCGCCTTGCCCTCGGGCGAGGCGAACGCCGCCTTCATGTCCTCGCCGCTGTCCCATTCCAACTCGGCGACGAGGTAGAACGGGTCGCCACCGCGCGCGGACTTGACGTTGCGGCTCACCCGGTAGCTGCGCAAGCCGGGCATCGCCTTGGCAATGGGGAGGTGGACGTCCCAGTAGTGCGCGTCGAACGCCTCGGGGTCGTCGGGGGTCTCGTAGTAAACCATCAAGCGGACCACGCCGTGATGCTATCGAGCCGGGCGCCCCGGCGACACCCGACGTCGGTCACACCCGCTCGCGCGCAGGCCGGCCGGGTCGATACGGGCCGCCGAGCCGGGGAGGTCAGGCGTTCTCGACCGCCACGTCGGCGACCCAGTCGGCCCGGGCCATCGAGCTCGCCGACCACGTCGGGTAGGCCACCTCGAAGTCGGCCCGCATCCGCTCGAGCGGGACGTCGTCGAAGCTGCCCCGCTGGGTGACGTACTCCATGTGGCGATTGCCCGCCTTGTCGTATGGGTGGTAGATCGAGTCGCTCCGCCCGTCGAACTCGAGGGTGTGCAGCCCGAACGCCTCGCACAGCTCGCGGTTGAACGCCGGCGTCGCCTTGACCCAGGTCCCGTCGAGGAGGATGTCGGTGTAGCCGTGCCAGAGGAACACGTCGGTGCCCATCGTCTCGCGCAGTCGTTGCGTCGACAGGTGGTTGCGCACGTCGGCGTACCCGACCCGAGCCGGTATGCCGCGGGACCGGCAGGAGGCCGCGAGCAGCGCCGCCTTCGGTACGCACCAGCCGTACCCGTTGGCCAGGACCATGCTGGCCCGCATGCCGTCCGGGGAGAGGTCGATGCGGTACGGGTCGTACCGGAACCCGTCGCGCACCGCGTAGTACAGCGCGACGGCGACCTCGCGTGGATCGGACCCGGTGCCGTGCTCGGCGGCGAACCCGGCCACCTGCGGGTGGTCGCTGTCGATGAGGTCGGTCGGGCGTAGGGCCGGATCGGTCACGAGCGCTCCTGACGGTCGGTACCCGCGGCATACGTCGTCGACGCACGTGAGCGGCGGGACTCGGTCCGTCCAGTATCGCTCCGACCGACGCATGACGGTCGCGACGAAGCGCGCTGGGCGCCGGGCCGCCGTCTCACCCGCGCTGGTGAGCCGTCGCCGGGGTCCTCGTCGCTGCGCTAGCCTCGGAAGCCCGGGCGACGACCGGGGTGACAGCGAGGTGTGCGAAGTGAGCAAGCGGACCGCCCAGACGCCCGACGCCACGGCAGCCGACTTCGTGGGCGACCCACCGACGTCGGCAGCCACCGTCGACGACCTCGTGGGCGAACCGACCGACGCCGACCCGGGCCAGGACGGCGCTGGCACGGTGACCCGATCGCTCGCCGCACCGGACTACCCATCGGTCGACTTCCGCGACATCGGGCCCTCGTTCGAGCCCACCCACCCGCTGGCGCTGCAGCCGGCCCTGGCGCCAGAGCGCACCGTCGACGGATTCGTCCGGGAGTTCCTGCGCGAGCTGAACTTCGGTCAGGGCGCGGCGCTGGATCGTTCGTCGGTCAACCACCTCTACCTCGCCCTGGCCCGGACCGTCCGGCACTACCTCATGGCCGACTGGCTCGAGACCGCCAAGCGGCGTCGTCAGGCACCCTCGAAGATGGTCGGCTACCTCTCGGCGGAGTACCTGCTCGGTCGTCAACTCGGCAACGCGCTCATCGCCAGTGACCTCAGCGAGATCGTCGAAGAGGGGTTGCGCCAGTGCGGCATCAACCTCACCAAGCTGCGGGCCCAGGAGGTCGAGCCGGGCCTCGGCAACGGCGGTCTCGGCCGGCTCGCCGCGTGTTTCATCGACTCGCTCGCGACGATGGACGTCAGTTGCATCGGCTACGGCATCCGCTACGAGTACGGCATCTTCCGGCAGACGTTCGTCGACGGGCGCCAGGCCGAGGTGCCCGACACGTGGCTCTCGCTCGGTGCGCCCTGGGAGTTCCGTAACCCCGAGCGTGCGGTGCGGGTGGATTTCGGCGGCTTCTGCGAGGACTTCGTCGACGAGGCGGGCACCACCCGCCGCCGTTGGGTGCCGGCGTGGAACGTCCTCGGCGTGCCCTACAACTACATGGTCCCGGGCTACCGCAACGGCGTCGTCAACACGCTGCGGCTGTGGAGCGCGGAGGCGACGCGGGCCTTCGACCTGGCGATCTTCAACGCCGGCGACTACGCCGAGGCGGTGCGGGCCCAGACCTTCGCCGAGAACATCTCCAAGGTCCTCTACCCGGAGGACTCCACCCCGCAGGGCCGGGAGCTACGCCTGCAGCAGCAGTACTTCTTCGTCGCCTGCTCGTTGCGTGACTACATCGAACAGACGCTTCCCCGCGGATTCGACCTGCGCAAGCTGCCCGACCAGATCGTCTTCCAACTCAACGACACCCACCCGGTCATCGCCATCCCCGAGCTCATGCGCCTGCTCGTCGACGAGAACGGCATGGAGTGGGACGAGGCGTGGGACATCACCCAGCGCTGCTTCGCCTACACCTGCCACACCCTGCTGCCCGAGGCGTTGGAGGTCTGGCCCACCGACCTGCTCGGGCGGCTGCTGCCCCGACACCTCGAGATCATCTTCCGGATCAACGACGAGTTCCTCGAGCAGGTCCGCGCGGCATACCCGGGTGACGAGTTGCGGGTGCGCCGCATGTCCATCGTCGCGGACACGCCCTACCAGGCGGTCCGGATGGCTCACCTGGCCACGGTCACGGGGACCAAGGTCAACGGCGTGGCCGCGCTGCATTCGCAGTTGCTGCGCGACAAGGTCCTGCCGGACTTCTCGGCGATGTGGCCGGACAAGTTCACCAACGTCACCAACGGCATCACCCCGCGGCGATTCCTGCGGATGGCCAACCCGATGCTCTCCAAGCTCATCACCGAGGCCATCGGTGACGGCTGGGTGACCGACCTCGGGCGCCTGAGCGAGCTCGAGCCGTATGCCACCGACCCCGAGTTCCAGCGCAAATTCCGCGAGGTCAAGGAGTCGAACAAGCGCCGGCTCTACGCGCTCGCGGCGTCCCAGGAGGGCATTCACCTGCCGGAGGGACACCTGCTCGACGTCATGGTCAAGCGGCTGCACGAGTACAAGCGGCAGATGCTCAAGGTGCTGCACATCGTCACGCTGTACGAGGGCATCATCACCGGACGGCTCGCGCCGCAGGACGTGCTCCCGCGGACCTTCATGTTCGGGGCCAAGGCCGCGCCGGGCTACTACATGGCCAAGGAGATCATCTACCTCATCAACCGGGTGGCCGCGGTCATCAACGCCGACCCCCGGGTTGAGGGCGCCCTCACGGTGTCGTTCCCGCAGAACTACAACGTCACCCTCGCCGAGAAGCTCGTGCCCGCCGCCGACCTGTCCGAGCAGATCTCGCTGGCCGGCAAAGAGGCCTCGGGCACCGGCAACATGAAGTTCATGCTCAACGGGGCGCTGACGATCGGCACCGACGACGGCGCCAACGTCGAGATCCGCCAGCTCGTCGGCGACGAGAACTTCTTCCTCTTCGGGATGACGGAGCCGCAGGTCGCTGCGTTGCAGGCCAAGGGCTACGTCCCGAGCTCGTTCTACGAGAGCAACGACTCGCTCAAGCGGGCCATCGACCTCATCGCCTCGGGCGCCTTCACCAACGGCAGCCGTGAGGCGGCCGGGCCGGTGATCGGCGACCTGTTGTCCAACGACCGGTTCCTCGTACTCGCCGACTACCAGGCCTACATCGACGCCCAGGCCCGGGTCGACGCGGCATACCGCGACCAGGCGGCATGGACCCGCTCGGCGATCCTCAACGTCGCCCGAGCGGGCTTCTTCTCCTCCGACCGAGCGATGCGCGACTACATCGACCGGGTCTGGAAGGTCGCGCCGCCGAGCTGAGCCCGGCTCGCGATCGTGTGGCGCTTCGCGTGGTATGCCGCGCGAACTGCCACACCCATCCCTGCTGAGACGGCGGGGCTAGTCTGTGCGGGTCGTCGGCCCGGAACGTCGGGCCGGGTCAAGGGGTACCGAGGGAGCGAGAGTCCATGGCCAGCCGATCGGACCCACCGGCAGGCGACGTCCACCTGGCCGATAGTCACGACCTCATCAGGGTCCACGGCGCCCGCGAGAACAACCTCAAGGACGTCGACATCGCCATCCCCAAGCGACGACTCACCGTGTTCACGGGGGTGTCCGGCTCCGGCAAGAGCTCCCTCGTCTTCGACACCATCGCCGCCGAATCGCAGCGGATGATCAACGAGACGTACAGCGCGTTCGTCCAGGGGTTCATGCCGACGATGGCGCGCCCTGACGTGGACGTGCTCGACGGGCTCACCACCGCGATCATCGTCGACCAAGAACGCATGGGCGCCAACGCCCGCTCCACGGTCGGCACGGCCACCGACGCCAACGCCATGCTGCGCATCCTCTTCAGCCGACTCGGCCGCCCGTACATCGGCCCGCCCGCCGCCTTCGCCTTCAACGTCCCCTCCGTCTCGGGCAGCGGGGCCTTCACCGTCGACCGGGGCGAGGGCAAGACCCGGGCCGTCAAGGCCACCTATACCCGCACCGGCGGGATGTGCCCGCGGTGCGAGGGGATGGGCTCGGTCACCGACTTCGACCTCACGGTCCTGTACGACGAGAGCCGCTCGCTCAACGAGGGAGCCTTGACGATCCCCGGCTACAGCATGGAGGGGTGGTACGGCCGGATCTTCCGAGGCTGTGGCTTCTTCGACCCCGACAAGCCGATCCGCAACTTCTCCAAGCGGGAGCTGCACGACCTGCTCTACAAGGCGCCGACGAGGCTCAAGGTCGAGGGGATCAACGTCACCTACGAGGGGCTCATCCCGAAGATCCAGAAGTCGTTCCTGTCCAAGGACGTCGACGCGATGCAGCCGCACATCCGCGCATTCGTCGAGCGCGCGGTGACCTTCTCGACCTGCCCCGAGTGCGAGGGCACCCGTCTGAGCGAGGCCGCCCGGTCCTCGCGGATCGACGGGGTCACCATCGCCGAGGCCTGCGCGATGCAGATCAGCGACCTCGCGGAGTGGGTCGGGGGGCTCGACGAACCGTCCGTGGCACCGCTGCTCGCGTCGCTGCGGCATACCCTCGACTCGTTCGTGCGAATCGGCCTGGGCTACCTGAGCCTGGAACGTCCGTCGGGCACGCTGTCCGGCGGGGAGTCCCAACGCACGAAGATGATCCGCCACCTCGGCTCGTCGCTGACCGACGTGACGTACGTCTTCGACGAGCCGTCGGTCGGCCTGCACCCGCACGACATCCAGCGGATGAACGACCTGCTGCTGCAATTGCGCGACAAGGGCAACACCGTGCTCGTCGTCGAGCACAAGCCCACCGTCATCGAGATCGCCGACCATGTCGTCGACCTCGGGCCCGGCGCGGGCACGGCCGGTGGGCAGGTCGTCTTCGAGGGCACCGTCGACGGCCTGCGGTCCAGCGACACGCTCACCGGGCGCCACCTCGGCGACCGGGCCGCCCTGCGCGAGCCGGTCCGCACGCCGACCGGCACCATGGCCGTCCGCGACGCACGCACCCACAACCTCCAGGGCGTCGATGTCGACATCCCGCTCGGGGTGCTCGTCGTCGTCACCGGGGTCGCCGGATCGGGCAAGAGCTCGCTCATCCACGGCTCCGTATCGGGCCAGGACGGTGTCGTCACGGTCGACCAGTCCGCCATCCGCGGCTCCCGACGCAGCAACCCGGCGACCTACACCGGCCTGCTCGAACCGATCCGCAAGGCCTTCGCCAAGGTCAACGGCGTCAAGCCCGCGCTGTTCAGCGCCAACTCCGAAGGCGCCTGCCCGACGTGCAACGGCGCGGGTGTGACGTACACCGACCTCGGGATGATGGCGTCGGTGAGCACGATCTGCGAGGAGTGCGAGGGCAAGAGGTTCCAGGCGTCGGTCCTCGACTACCACCTCGGTGGGCGGGACATCAGCGAGGTCCTGGCGATGCCGGTCGCGACCGCCACGGAGTTCTTCGGGTCGGGGCCGGCACACACGCCCGCGGCCCATGCAATCCTCACCCGACTCGCCGACGTCGGCCTGGGCTACGTCAGCCTCGGCCAGCCGCTGACTACGCTCTCCGGAGGCGAACGCCAACGGCTCAAGCTCGCCACCCACATGGGCGAGAAGGGCGGCCTCCTCGTCCTCGACGAGCCGACCTCCGGGCTGCACCTCGCCGACGTCGAGCAACTGCTCGGGTTGCTCGACCGCCTCGTCGAGGCCGGCAAGTCGGTCATCGTTATCGAGCACCACGTCGCCGTCATGGCGCACGCGGATTGGATCATCGACCTCGGCCCCGGCGCCGGCCACGACGGTGGTCGGGTGGTTTTCGAGGGCACGCCGGCGCAACTCGTCGCGGCTCGCTCGACGCTCACCGGCCAGCACCTCGCCGATTACGTCGGCACCTGAGGGCCAGGACGCCGACGCGTACGCCGGGTGCCGACGCGTATGCCGCCGAACCGACCGCGCGGCGCGCGCGTGGCGTGGCCCGGCTGGGTGCCTCGGCGGTTACCGCCGTCGACCCCGTGCCGCACTTCGTCGAGGCCTGCCGGGCGCGGCATACCGGAGTCGACGTGCGGCAGGCGCCGGCCGAGCAGCTGCCGTTCGACGACGGCGAGTTCGACGCAGCGGGCGCCCAACTCGTGTTCCACTTCGTGTCCGACCCCGCTCGGGCGGTGGCCGAGATGGCCCGGGTGGTGCGCCCCGGGGGAGTCGTGGCCGCCACGGTCTGGGACTTCGCCGAGGGGATGCAGATGCTCCGCGCCTTCTGGGACGCGGCCCTGTCGGTGGACCCGCAGGCGCCGGACGAGGCCCAGGTCATGCGCTTCGGGGCACCCGGGCAGCTCGCGGGCCTGTCCGGTGACGCCGGCCTGAGCCAGGTCGACGAGGCGACGATGAGCGTCGCGTCGCCGTACCGGGATTTCGACGAGTTGTGGACCAGTTTGCTCGCCGGCATCGGGCCGGCGGGAGCGTATGCCGTCGCTTTGCCCGAGGACACCCGTGCGGACCTGCGCCGCGCGCTTCACGAACAGCTCGGCAGCCCGGCCGGCCCGTTCACGCTCACCGCTCTGGCGCCCGCAGCCCGGGCGACGGTGCCGTGACCGCCCGACGGGTGCTGCTCCGGCCGTGCGGTGGCGGCGCGTGGTGTCTGTGCGGGGTGGGTGTGGCAGTGCGCGCGGCATACCGCTCGAAGCGCCACACGTTCACCGGCAGGCCCGAGCCGCGGGCAGCTCAGCGGGCCGGTGAGGCTCGACCGGCCACTCGACGGACCACGTGAGTCGGCTCGGCTGGCTGTTCGTCAGAGGGAGGGCGGCTAAGCACTCGTCGTTGGCCCTGGAGTTGCTTGACGGCCTGAGTGGTGAGGCCGTCGCCGCCGATCCCCCAGCTGCCGCTGCGGACCTCCTCGAGAACGACCCAGGTGACGGGTCGCAGGTTCTCGCCCTCGATGGAGACCATCGTGTCGGTGAGCTTGCGGATCATGTCCTGCTTCTGCTCGGCGTCGAAGACGCCTTCGATCATCTTGACCGTAATCATCGGCATGGGGTTGTGCCCCTTCGGTGAGAATCGGCCGCTGGCCGCAACGGCCTCGATGGCCGCCTGAGCACAGTCAATGCCGGGACGTGGTTGACGCGCTTCGGTGACGACTACCGAGATCGCCGGCCCGGGCTACCGAGATGGCGCGGAGGGGAGGAGCGCGCCCGACCTTTGGTCAGGTCACTGGGGAGAACTCACGGCAGCGACGAGGACAGGCAGGTATGCCGCGTCGGCGAGCGTGAGACCGGGCAACTCGTCGGCGTGGTACCAGCGCAGCGCGTCATGTTCCTCGGGGGCGAGGTTGGCCGGCTCCCCGGACCACGACGTGACGAGGAATGCGTGCAGGTGGACCGAAGGGTCCGCGAGCGGCAGCGCGATGGGGCGAGCTTCGTGGACGTCGATGCCGATCTCTTCGCGGCATTCCCGGCGAAGGGCCTGCTCGGGCGTCTCGCCCGCCTCGACGTGCCCTCCGACGAGGTCCCAGCAGTCGGGGTACCAGCGCCGGTCGGCGCGACGGTGACCCAGCAGGACGGATCCGTCGCGCACGAGCAGGGCCACCGCCACGTGGACGACGGACGGGTTCGGCATGGCTCCAGGGTAGGGACGATCGCCGCCGCCCTGCGGGCCGCGGCGGGCCGAGGCGACCCGCGAGGCGAAACTCGTCGCGCCGTTTCGGGTATGGCGAAATCCTTGTCCGATCCGCATCCGAAGCCGCACCCTGGAGGTCCCGCCGCTCCAGGTGTCAGAGGAGGTGACCACGCGTGTGCATGTTCGTCATGGACACTCACGTGCTGGGTCGCACCCGGTTCGCCTTCTCCCCGCTGAGCGAGGCCACCCAGAGCCTTCGGCTGCTGGGTGAACCGCACGCCACGTCGCTGCACGCGCCGTGGCTGCGCATGGTCCGTGAGTCGCTCGGGTCGGTGGACATGCCGCTGCTGGGTGCCGTGGCCCCACCGGGTCCGTGGCTTCCCGAGAGCCTGATGGCGTCGGCGGAGACCCCGTCGACGAGCATCGATCGCCAGCTCGCGGAGCTCGCCGACATCGACCCTGACCAGATCATCCGCGACATGGACGCGGTCTGGGGTGACCGGCCCCGACCGCAGCGGCTGCGTGAGCTGCTCGCCGACCCGCGGCGCGCTCCGAGTCGGCTGGCCGAGGCGCTGTGGGAGTACTGGGGTGTCGCGATCGGCCCGTACTGGCCGCGGATGTGCGCGGTGCTCGAGGACGACGTCGCATACCGGGTCTCCAGGCTCGTCAACGGTGGGATCTACGACATGCTCGCGGACCTGCACCCCGACGTCATGGTCGAGGGTGGTCGCTTGCGGGTCGGCAAGCCGCACTCCGACGAGCAGACCTTTGCCGCAGAGCGGATGGTCCTCACGCCGTCGGTGTTCACCTGGCCCGGCCTGGCTCTGGGCGACGGCTCGGACGGGCAGTTCCTGCTCACCTATGGGGCTCGCGGCGTCGGCCGGGTGTGGGAGGGCGTCGGTGACGTGGGCCGGGCCGACCCCGAGGAACGACTCGGGGCGCTGCTCGGGCGCACCCGTGCGATCATCCTCGAGCACACCGCGGTGCCCATGACGACGACGCAACTGGCCAGAGCCCTGGGGCAGAGCCCCGGCTCGATCAACCAGCACCTGTCCGTCCTGCGCGACGCTAGCCTCGTCACGAGTTGGCGCTCCGGGCGCAGCGTCTTCTACCGCCAGACCCCCATCGCGCAGTCGATGATCGCCGCGCAGCAGGCTGCGCAGGGCGGGACGAGGGTGGCCCAGCTGGGCGGCCGCGGCGCGCCCACGTCGTTCCGCTGACCGCGCGTCGCCCGGACTGGCCTCGCTCGACCCTCGTCCGGTTGACATGGCCGGGCCGCAGGGAGTCGCAAGCAGGCTGGCCGTCATGCCGTGGTCGGAAGGGGGAAAGATGCGCCCAACGGTCCCCGTCACAACGACCTCCCCGGACGGTGACGGGGGCGATTGCCGGTCAGCGGGGCACGGTGGCCGGCGCGACGCCGCCGAGAGTGGGGTGACGGCCGAGCCACCTCGAGAAGCGGGCCCCGAGCCGGGGCGCGCCGAGCAGCGCGATCTGCCCCGAGTCGAGCGCGTTGGCCATCGTGCGATCGCCCATCCACACCTGGGTGAGCGCCCGCAGGTCCGCCTCGACACGCAGGTCGACGTCCTTTCCAGGATCGACGAGGCACAGGTCGACGGTCTGCGGGTCGACGACCATCCAATACGTCCCGCGCCGCGGTGGCGCACCCCGGATCGAGAACTCGATGACGCACTCGCCGTCGGTCAACCCGACCGGCTGCACCATGCGCCGGATGTCCCACATGAGGAACGTCGGGTCGAGCTCGTCCGCGGTGTACGAGCTGCGCACCCACCGCTGCCCCCACACCCCCATGGCCTCGATGATCGGGTAGAGCTCCGAGCCGGCCCGGGTCAGGCGGTATGCCGGTGCGCCGCCGTCGCTGGCCCGCTCGACGACCCCGGCCGCGACGAGTTGGCGCAGACGTTTGCTCAGCAAGGCAGGGGAGATGAGCGGCACACCGCGCTGGATCTCGCCGAAACGGCTGCTGCCGCACAAGAGTTCGCGCACGATCAGCGGCATCCATCGTTCGCAGAGGATCTCCGCCGTCTTGGCGACCGGGCAGAACTGTCCGTAGGTCGGCATACGACAACGGTAGGCAATCGCCCCGTCACAGTCACTACAGAACGTGAAGTGCGATCGGCGTCCGCCCGGAGGTGCACTGGTCCTCCAACACCGATACACCGGAGGTCCTCACATGGGCAAGGCAGTCGTCTCACTCACCACCGGACTGGAGGATGCCGAGAAGGTCACCGTCGCCTTCCTCGTCGCCGTCGGCGCCGCCGAATCCGGCCGTCCGACCCTCATGTTCCTCACCAAGGAGGCCGTGCGGCTGGCCGTGCGCGGGGTCGCCACGGGAACCGCCTGCCACGGCTGTCCGAGCCTGGAGTCGCTCATGGAGCGGTATGCCGCGGCCGGGGGCACCTACCTCGTCTGTCCGATCTGCGTCGATGCCAAGGGCTTGACCGACGCCGAACTCATCGACGGCGCCGCCAAGGGCGGCACCGTGCCGATGTGGGCGTGGATCGGCGACGAGGGCGCGACGACATTCAGCTACTGACGTGGCGTGCGGGACACCGCGCCCCCGGCGAAGTTGGGTATTCCCCTCCTGTATCCCGGCGTCCCCGAGCCGCAGGCGAGCAGACGCGACGACGTTCAGTTGCTGACTGGGAGACCACATGACCGTCACGGACTTCGCTTCGAGGGTCCACTCGGCGCCGCTCGCGGGGCGGCTCATGGCCAGCCCCGCGAGCGATCCGCGCTTAGCGGATGGCATTCTCCTGGAACGCGACGACCACCTCCATTTCCTGCGCGCGACTCTGGACTGCTACCGCGGGCAGTGGTCTCGGGTGGCCCTGGCACCCGAGGACACCGCGGGCGCCAGACCCTTCCGCGTGTCGGCCCTGTGCCTGTTCGGACGACTCGGTGTGCGCCGGGGCGAGCGCGGTGCCGAGGACCTGCTCGCCGAGGCGTGGCAGGCGGCCCTCGACATCGGGGAATGTCAGCGGATGTCCCCGTGGCCTGTGCCCTCGCCGAGGCCGCCGACCTCGCGGGCGAGCCGGCCCGCGCGCTGCCGACGTTGCGCACGGCATCCGAGCTGGCGTCGAAGTTCGGGACGCAGCCGATGCTCGCAGAGCTCGCCTACTGGCTCGGCCGGGCTGGCGAGCCGGTGGCCATCTCGGACAACGAGCACCCGTATGCGATTCTGGCCCAAGGGGATTGGCGGCGGGCGGCGAAGCGGTGGCGGGATGCCGGCCACGTCCACGAGGCGGCCATGGCCGATTCACAGAGTCCGGAGGCGGCCGTCCTGCTCGACTGCCTGCCCGTGCTCGACTAGCTCGGTGCGTTGCCACTCGCTGGGGCGATCCGGGCGAGCCTGCGGTTGCGCGGCGTGGCCGTGGTGCCCCGAGGGCCGCTGTCCTCCACGCGGATGAACCCCGCCGGCCTCACCGACCGACAGCTCGAGATCGTCCGGTTGCTCGCCGACGGGATGACCAACGCCGAGATCGCCAGGCAGGTCGTGCTCTCGGTCCGGACCGTCGACGGCCACGTCGCCGCCGCGTTCGCCAAGCTCGGCGCCAGCAACCGCCGACAGGCCGCCGCGCGAGCGCGCGAGCTGGGCATCACGTCATGATCGAGCCGGCTGACGCGCTCGAGCGGGCGGCGCCGGCGACCGACGGGCCGCACTGGCGCGCTTCCCTGGCAACGGCGCCGCGCCCGGGTCGTAGGGCAGCAGGGCGCGGACCATGCTCGCGTAGAGCTCGACGGCATCGTCCGAGGCCTGGCGGTCGCCGTCGATGAGGGTCGCGAAGAGCAGTCCGCGTCCCACGGCGGCGCTCAACCGAGCCAGCCGGGTCGCCGTCACCGGGTCGACGTAGCGCTCGTAGAGGCGGGCCGAAACCCGTTCGGTCTGTTCGACGAGCGACTCACCCAAGTCCGTGGCGTAGGGGTGGCGGTACATGGCGTGGGAGGCCAGCTCGAAGTAGAGCGCCCCGAAGCGGGCCGCCTGCGTCGCGACCGCCTCCCAGTTCGCACGACCGGCGTCGAACGGGTCCTCGTGTTCGGCGAAGATCCGCTCGAGCGTGGCGGTGTCGGCGGCGACCACGGCCTGCAGGACCGCGACGAGGAGGTCCTCGCGGGAGCCGAAGTGGTAGTTGAGCATGCGTTGGCTCGTGCCGATCGCCGCGGCCAGGGTGCGCAGGCTCGTGTCGCGGACCCCGTGCTCGGCGTAGTACTCGAGCGCCTTGGCGAGCAGCTTCTCGCGCGGGCTCGGGGCCCGAACAGCTGCCGGCGCCGCCGGGGGTGGTTCCGACGCAGGGCGGCGGGTCACCGTTCGCGGGCGAGTCGGGTGAAGGTCTGCGCCTCGGTCGTCATCATGCGCCGCGCGACCCGACCGGCGAACACGCGCACGACGCCGGCCAGCGGCCCGGACCAGTCGAAGTCGAGGGCGAGGTGCGATCCGGTGGGGGTGGGACTGACGGTATGCCGCGCGCGGGCGGTCGTGCCCGGCATCCGGGCCACCCACGTGAAGTGCCGGCCCTGCTCCCATTCGGTTACCGCGTAAACGGCTGGGCGCAGGCCCGGTTGGCGAACGTCGTATCGCGCGCCGACCGCGTGCGTGGGTCCGTCGACGTGACGGATCGCCGAGACGGTCGGCAGATCGCGGGCCCAGTTCTCCAGGTCTGCCACGACGGCCCAGAGCTGCTCGGGGGAGGCGGTCGAATCGGCGCTGACAGTCGGCATGTATCAGATGATACACGTCGACGAGAGCGACTGGGGCTATCGAGGGGCGCCGCGGTGCGGCATCCGGGACACCCTTGCCTACGCGCCGAAGTGACGCGGACGGTCGTCGGCCTCATCCTCTCCGGCCAACTCGAGCGGCACGCCCGGATTCGGTGCCGGGCCGAGCGGATTGCGCCCCGTCGCGATCGTTGAGAGCCTCGTTCGATGGCAGACGCCTCGACACCGAACCTCCCGTCGAGGGACTTCTCGGCGACGGTCGACTTCTACGCGCGCCTCGGTTTCGCCGAGGAGTACCGCGACGAGGGCTGGCTCATCCTCACGCGGGGGACGCTGAAGGTGGAGTTCTTCCCGTTCCCGCAGCTGAACCCGAGCGAGAGCTCGTTCGGGTGTTGCCTTCGCCTCGACGACGTCGACGCCTTTGTCCGCGAGTGCCTCGCGGCGGGGATCCCGCAGACTGCGCACGGCTTTCCCCGCGTCCACGCTCCACAGCCGGTGGCCGCCGGCCTACGGATCGGCGCTCTCCTCGACCCGGACGGGACGCTCTTGCGCCTCGTTGAGAACCGCAGTCCTTAGGCGGCCTCACCCATCGGCCGATGTCCCGTTGCTGATAGCCCGTGACACCGAGCGCCTCGGGCCGTCAGGCGGCCAGCCGGCCCGGGCAGTACCGAGCGCGGTAGCCGGCGCTCAACCGCACCTGGGTGTTTCGCGGACGTTGCAGTCCTGGGCCTCGGTCGCCACGTGCTGTCGAAATCGCGTCAGGTGGCGAGCAGGCACTCGGCCGAGGCGAGCAGCGCCTCTTCGCGCGAGCGCGGGATCCAGCCCAGCACCCGTTCGGCCTTCCTGCCCGAGGCGTTCTTGAGCGTGCCGAGTTCGGTGGTGATCTGTGCCATCGCCGGATCGAAGCGACCGGCCACGCGAATGAGGATGCTCGGCAGCACCCAGGTCGGCACCTTGCGGGCGCGGTCGCCCAAGCCGGTGCGCAGGGCGCGAGCCATGTCGATCATCGTCATGAAGTCGCCGCTGATGGCCAGGAAGCGCTCGCCGGCGGCTTCGGGGTGGGTCATCGCGAGCACATGCAGGTCGGCGACATCGCGCACGTCGACGACGCCGAACGACAGGTCCGGCACGCCGGGCAGGCCGCCGAGCAGGCGGCTGACGATCTCGAGCGAGGTGCCGGTGTCGCTGCCGAGGGCCGGCCCGAAGATCCCGACCGGGTTGACCGTGGCGAACCGAGCTCATCCGGCAGTGCGACAACCTCACCACCAACGCCGCACTGCTCCCCGTCCTCTCGGAACAGTCCGCGACGAGCCCACCCTCCGCGACGTGGCAGGCACGCACTCAGGTCCGTCGTACACCACCATGCCGGACTCCACTATAATCCGGCCACAGGTCATGGGTACGTTGGGGCCACCCGGAGGCGAAAGAATTGCGGGGTCAGCATGGAGGTTGGCAAAGGTGGCGTGCGGCTGCGCCCCAAGCCGTGGGCCATTTCGGTAATCCTTGGAATGGTGACCGTGCTGGGACTCGTCAGCATCGCCCGGCCGCCCCGGGCCCAGGCCGCCGGAACCCCCAACCTTTCCATCGCCGTGAACGGTCCGGCTGATGCCCTGATCCAGGCCCCGGCCACCCCGATGACGTATGCCGCCACGGTGACCAATCCGGCTCCCAACCCCAACGGTTTCAACCTCGGCTATAAGGTCACACTCCCACCCGGCGTCACCTTCGTCTCCTCCACAGCGGGATCCCCGACGACCACGACGACCCTGCCCAACCGCACAACGGTCTTGTATTTCGAGAACATCGCCGACATCCTTACGAATTCGTCCAACGCCTTTTCCATCGACGTCACGGCGAGTGACCCGCGTTACCCGGTCAACTCCTCCGTAGCGGTCCGGATCGACGCCTACGCGAGTTCGGACCCGCGCCAGGCCCCGACGATGGCCCCCGGCACCACGACTGTCACCGGCAGCACGGGCTCCGCCGGCGCGACCAGCACGGCGACCATCAAGGCGCTCAAACTGGTGAAGTCAGAGCCCAGCCCCGAGGGCGAGTTGCCACGGGGCGTCCACGACCATCCGACGGTTTACACCCTCGCGGTGACGACGAACGGCGTAAGCCCCAACAGCCTCGTGGTGGTCGAGGACTACCTGCCCGCGGGGATGGAGTTCCTCGGCTGCGGCACGTGGGACAACACGACCAACGCTGCGACGTCGGGCACCGCCGTGGAATACGCCGGGGCCAGTCGCCTCGACGCCACGACCCCCGACCTGCCGCTGGCCGCGCTGCCTGTCGGCTCCGGGACGACGACCGGGTGTCGGGTGCCCGACCGGGTCGAGACGGTCAGCGTCGACCCCGACGGCGCCGGTCCCGCCCCGCTCGGCGTCTACACCCACCTCGTCTGGACGATCGGGACGATGCCGGCCGGTGCGGTCCTCAACCTCGAGTATGCCGCGGGCGTGCCGATGCGTCAGAACACGATGACGTGGCCGGGCGCCACACCGGCGGCGGTGTGCACGGCCACGTCCTGCTCTCAGGCCGCCAACCTCGACAACAACTCCGGTCCCGAAACGACCGACGAGCAGGTACTCATCAACGCCGCATCCGCGCGCGGCACCTACACCGGGATCGTCGCGGCGGGCACGGGCCGGGCCGTGAGCGACGCCACGACCAAAACCGTGACGGCCGAAGACCTCGCCCTGCAGAAGTCCGTCGCCCCGACGGCCATCGCCCGGGGCGGACTGTCCACATGGACGCTCAACTTCCAGACCGGCGAATACCGGTCGGTGGGTGGAGACCTTTTCGTCACCGACACCCTGCCCGACGGGCTCTGCCCGCTCGGATCGACCAACTTCGAGCCGGTGCCGCAGAAGGCGGAATGCAACCCGGTCGCGGGCGTGGGGCCGATGATCTCGGTGGCCGGAGGTCCCCCCACGCCGACGTCCTACGCGAGCCGGCCGGTCGAGAATCCGGACGGGACGTGGACGCTCACCTTTGCGGTGCCCGCCGGGATGCCGCCCGACTCGACCCTGTCGATCACATTCCCGACCCGCACTCGCGAGTACTACCAGGAGAACTTCACCGACGCCGAGCCTGTGCTCGCCAATGACAGCTGGGAGAACACAGTCGCTGCCGCGTCGACCGCTACCGGTGTCATTTCGGGGACCAACGTCTCCGGTGCCCCGAGGCCGGCCCCCGACGACTCATCGGCGGGCCAGACGTCGGCGAACCCGGACATCGAGAAGTTCGTCGCCGTGCCCCAACCCAACACGCAACTGTCATGCAACGCCTCGACGGTCACCTACCAACCCGCGGACGACCTGGCGTCGGCCGTCCAGTACTACCGGCCGGGAGACCGGATCTGCTATCGCGTCCGGGTCACCCTCAACGGCGGGGAGGCCAACCCGACGGTCGGGTCGGGCCTCTACTACCGCAACATCGACGTCACTGACTATCTGCCGCCCGGCTTCACCTTCGAGCGGTATTGGGGCGTCAACGCCGCCACCGGCCAGACAGGGGCCGACCTGATCCACACCGTCGTTGCCGACCCGCCCAGCGCCGGCAGCCCAGGGACTCTGCTGGCCTGGCATCTCGGATCTCCGGCCGGGGGCGCCTTGCGCTTTGTCGACGCCAGCATCGAGCGGGTCTTCGAGGTCGAGTTCTCGGCCCTCGTGCCGCCCCCCGCCGGGATTCCCGGCGGCACGCTCCTGCAGAGCGCCAACCTGAGCAAGGCCACGACCGTCAACTCGGCCGGCGTCGCGACCTCGCTGCGCAACCAGGCGCTCGGCACGGTGACCCGTCCCTCCCTGTCGTTGGACAAGAGCCGCAGTCCGTCCGCCGCCGTCGTCGCCCCGGCCACGCCCATCACCTATTCCCTCGCGGTCACCAACCACGCGCCGCTGCCCGATCCGCAGGGATTTGGCGGGGCCGTCGACATCACCGTGCGCGACCTGCTGCCCTTCGAGGTGCGCTGCTCGGCGGTGTCGGCGATCAGCGCGCCGCCGGGAGGGGCGGTCGGTGTGTGCTCAGACCCCTCGCCGGACACCCCCGGAGCTCGCTCGCGGGTCGACTGGACTGTCCCGGGTCCGCTGCTTCCCCAACAGACTCAAAGGCTGAGCTATGTCCTGACCCTCCCCCCGGACCTGGCCCCATCCGAGGACCTGGTCAATGATGCCGGGGTCCGCACGTATGCCGGCCCGGTGAACACGGGGGGCACCCCGACCGTGTACATCCCGCCGAACAACATCGACCCCGCACTCACCCCCAACATCGTTGAGCCGGCCCGCGACCAGGAGACCGTCCAGCTCGCACCGGTTGTCGTCGACAAGTTGCAGCGCAGCGAGCTGGCCGAGTCGGGCAACTCCCGCAACCCGGAACTCTCGGCGACGATCGACCAGGCCACCGTCGGCGAATATGTCGACTACGTCGTGCGGATGACCCTGCCTGCGTCGTCCACCGTCTACGAGGCCACGGCCACCGACACGCTGCCCGCAGGCCTATCCCTGCTCACCAGCGGGCCCAACGGTGTGGTCCCGAGTGCCTTCCTCGATGGCGCCGTACTGCCCTCGAGCTGGACCTTCGACGCGTCCACTCTCACCGTCACCTTGCCCACTCCCTATGCCGTCGACAAGACACCCGACACCATCGAGGTGCGATTCCGGGCCATCGTCACCGACACGGCCGCCAACGCGTCCGGCATGACCAAGGTCAACTCCGCTGCGTTCACGTACAAGACGAAGGCCGCCGAGACCGGAGTCGAACCGACCCAGATCCGCAACCCCGGGAACTCGACCACCCTCCAGATCGTCGAGCCGAACTTGTCCATGACCAAGGACGACGACGACGCCGACTCCCTCGTCGTGCCCGGACAGCAGGTGACCTACACGCTGACCGCCACCAACACGGGCTCGGCGGCACACGATGTCGTGACGACGGACTGTGTTCCCGAACACCTCACCGTCGTCACGCCGGTCCCGCCACCGGCGACCCCGGCCGGGGTCGCCGTCAGCACGGCGACCAACGTCGGCGGGTGCACCGGAACCCTCATCACGTGGACCTTCCCGTCGTCGTTCAGCCTCGACCAGGGGGCCCCGGTGGCCCTGACGTATTCGGTGACGGTCGACGCCCCGACGACGGCGGGTCAGACGTTCGTCAACACCGCCCGGACCACGGCCACGTCCTACCCCGGCGCGAACCCGGACGAGCGCACGACCTATGAGGCCAGCGCGGCCGACCAGTTGCACACCATCCTCCCGACGGTGGCCAAGTCCGTCGACCCGGCTGACGCCACGGTGGGCAGCACGTTGACCTACACCGTCATCGTGACGGTACCGGGTGGCCTCGCGGCCCCGGATGCGACCGTGCTCGACGTGCTCCCGCCCGGCCTGGACTTCGAGGCTCTCACCGCAGTCGCCTGCACGGGAGCCCCGGGGGGATTCACCTGCCCCTCACCCTCGACGGTGCCGGTGCTCCCCAGCGGGGGGCCTAGTCCCGCAACCGGCGGTGTCCTCGGGTTCTTCCTCGACGATCTGCCGGCCAGCCCCCCGGGTCAGCCGTGGACCATTGCCCTGACCTATCGTTCGACGGTGGCGAACGGGGCCGCGCTGGTCGCCGGCTCCACCCTGGTGAACACCGCCGACCTGCGCTGGAATCCCACGAGCCGCTACGACGCCAATACCCTGCCCAATCCGGACCCGGCGGCCTTCGCCTTGGACTCGGCCGACGCCACGGCGACCGTGACGCTGCACGAGCCGAAGGTCGTCGTGGACAAGGATGTCACCTACAGTGCGCCGACCAACGCGCCCTGCGACCAGAACCACGCGGCGAGCACCGGAGCCACCGACGTCGACGCCTGCCAGATTGCTCCCGACGCTGCTCCGACGACGATGATGTACCACCTGAGCGTCACCAACACGGGTGACTGGCCGGCATACGACGTCGTCGTCACGGACTCGGCCGACCTGCCCGCGCCGAGCCAGATCGCGTCGTTGACGATCACCGACCCGGCCGGTGCCGTCGTCACCGACGGCTCCATCACCGACGGGACAGGGTTGTCCTTCCGCTACCCGGGACCGCTGGCCCCCGGAGCCTCGTTCACCATCACGTACACGGTGGAGCTGACCACGTCCGACCTCAACCACGACGGCAACCAGGTCCTCAACACGATGACCGTCCCGTCGTTTTCCGGGATCTCCGCCGAGGACCGGGCGGCCTACCCCGATCGGGAATACCGCACCTACGTTGGCCCCTCGGATACCGACACCGTCACCCTGCGCTACCCGAAGCCGACGATCTCCAAGTCGGCCGTCTCAGACGCCACCGACGCCCGGATCGGCCAGCCGTTCACGTGGTCGATCACCGTCGGCAACGCCTCGGACTTCGCCACCCTCTTCGGTGCCGATGTCACCGACGTCCTGCCCGCTGGCTGGAGATACGAACCCGGTTCGACGACCGTGACCTCCGCCGCCGGTGTGACCCCCAACCCGCTCATCCTCGGTGACCCCCTGGTGGCACCGCCCGCCGACGGCCACGGCCCGACGCTGACCTGGACCGACGTCGCCACGCTCGATCCGCAGGGCACCTTCACGATCCACTTCCAGGCGGTCCCCACCGACGAGTTGGCCACAGTCGCGACCACAGGGGCGTTCCCCCACGTCAACACCGCCTCGATCGCCGGTGCCGACGGGAGTGGCGCGCCCGGCAACGCCGATGGTCCGTATGCCGCCTCCGCCCAAGCTCAGGCGTTGATCCGCCGGGCCGATCTCGAGTTGCAAAAGGCCGTCACCACTGCTGGGCCATACTCGTTCGGGCAGACGATCCAGTACACGGTCACGGTGACGGATACCGGTCCCGATCCGGCCACCGGCGTGAGTGTCCTGGAAAAGCTGCCCGCTTCGCTCATCTTCCGCTCGGTCGTCTCCTCCTCCGTCGGCAACTACGACCCGGCCACCGGTGTTTGGGCTGTCGGGTCGCTGGCCGTCGGATCACCGCAGACTCTCGTCCTCTCGGTCCAGATCAACGCCACCGGCGAGGTCGTCAACGACAGCCAGGTGCAATCCAGCGATCAATGGGATCCTGACTCGACACCGGGCAACCAGCAGGGCCCACCTGCCGAGGACGACGAGTCACGCGTGCGCATCGTCACCGAGCCGACGCGGCTGGGCGACCGGGTGTGGTTCGACATCGACAAAGACGGGGTGCAGGATCCCACGGAGCCCGGGATTGCCGGGGTCACGGTCACGTTGGCCGATCCCGGTCCGGACGGCGTATTCGGCACGGCCGACGACGGTCCCACGCAACGCACGGTCACCGACTCCAGCGGCTCGTACCAGTTCACCGGACTGGCCGTCGAGCGGGCCTATCTCGTCACCGTCGATCACGCGACCCTGCCCGGCGGGATGACCGAGACGTTCGACATCGACGGCCTGGGCACGCCGGACGCGGCGACGGTCACCATTCCCTTGGCTGCCGGGCCTGCCGGGCGTTCCGACGTGGACTTCGGCTACGTCGGCACCGGCTCGATCGGAGACCTCGTGTGGTTCGATCGGGACGGCTCCGGAACGCCCACCCAGGATCCCGGCGAGCCGGGCCTGCCCGGCATCCACGTCACGATCACGTGGGCGGGAGCCGACGGCGTGCTCGGCACGCCCGACGATGTCGCCTTCCCGACCACGACGGACGCCACGGGCGCCTACCTCGTCGCCGACCTTCCCTTCGGTCCGTATGCCGTCACCGTCGACACCTCGTCACCCGCGTTCCCGGCGGGCGTCGTGCCGACCTACGACGCGGACGGCACCGGCACACCGAACACGTCGACCGTCACTCTCACGACCGCAGCCCCAACCGTCCGGGACCAGGACTTCTCCTACACAGGGACGGCCTCGATCGGCGACCGGGTCTGGTTGGACCAGAACGGTGACGGCGTGCAGGACCCGTCGGAGCACGGCATTCCTGGTGTCACCGTCACCGTCACCTACCTGGGGGCCGACGGGGTCCCCGGCGGTGGAGATGACATCGTGTTCACGACGACAACCGGAGCGGACGGGGCCTACCTCGTCGACAAGCTCCCTGCCGGGGCATACACGGTCGCCGTGGACCCGTCGACGCTGCCGGGCGGCGTGGCGCCGACAGCCGACCTCGACGGCATCGGCACTCCGAACACCACGGCCGTCACCCTGGCGACTGCGCAGGCTCGCCGAGACGTCGACTTCGGCTACACCGGCCCCGGGAGCATCGGAGACCAGGTGTGGCTGGACACTGCTGCCACGGGCGACGCCACCTTCGACCCGGGCACCGACCGGCCGCTGGCAGGCGTGGCGATCACGGTCACGTACCTCGGCCCCGACGGGGCGCCCGGCGGTGGTGACGACATCGTCTTCACGACGACGACGGACGCCACCGGTACCTACACGGTCACGGGGCTGCCCCTGGGTGCCTATACGGTCGCGGCGAGCCCGCCGGTCACCTTGACCCCGACCTACGACGCCGACGGGCTGGCGACGCCCAATCTCTCCGCGGTGACCCTCACCGCCGAGGCGCCGGTGAACGCCGATCAGGACTTCTCCTATACGGGGGCCGGGTCCATCGGCGACCTGGTCTGGCACGACCGCAACGGCGATGGCCAAGTCCAGCCCGGCGAGGAGGGCATCCCCGGTGTCACCGTCACGGCCACGTGGGCCGGCCCCGACGGCGTGTTCGGCACTCCTGACGACATCGTCCTTCCGCCGGTCACCACGGGTGCGGACGGCTCCTACGTCATCTCCAACCTGCCCCCGGGCGAGTTCCGGGTCGATCTCGACCCAGCGACGATACCGGTGGGCTATGTGCCGACCTATGACCTCGATGGTGGCCCGCCCCGCAGCGCCACGGTGACCCTCGAGGTCGGCCAGCACCGCACCGACGTCGATTTCGGCGAGCGGGAGATCGCCGACCTCATGGTCGTCAAGTCCCACCCGGCTGGCGAGATCGGTGCCGGTGACCAGGTGATCTTCCGCATCACCGTGACCAACCTCGGGCCGGGCACCGGCCACGACGTCCAGTTCGTCGACACTCTGCCCGCCGGGATGACGCTGGTGTCCGCTCTCGGCGAGGGCTGGAACTGCACGCCGCAGGGCCAGAACGTCACCTGTGTCCTGGATGGCGATCTCGCGTCGTGGGCCGAGGCATACGTCGACCTGACGGTGACGACCGGCGTGGCTGCCGCGCCGGGGGTGACGAACACCGTGACGGTCTCCTCGTCAACCCCCGACCCGAACCAGGCGAACAACACGTCGGTTGATCCCGTGGTCGTATCGGCTGCGGACCTGTCCGTTGCGAAGTCTCTGGTGGGCGCGTTGGTGTCGGGCAGCAAGGCCGAATACGTCCTCGCGGTCGTCAACCACGGGCCGTCCGGCGTCCCGGTGGGTAAAGTCGTCGTCCTAGACCAGGTGCCTGCCCAGCTGAGCGTCGGCGAGGTGACCTCGGCAGAGTTCTCCTGTGCCGTCACGGGTCAGAATGTCGTGTGCACCAACCGTGGCGACTTCCCGGCGGGCGCGACGGCCACGATCTCGATCCGGGTGACCGCAGCCTCCGTGAGTTCGACGGTTCAGGTGACCAACACTGCGGCCGTCACGGGAGGTTTCGTCGATCCCGATGCAGCCAACAACAGATCATCGGTGACTTCGGCGCTGGCCGATTTGCCCAAGACGGGCTTCGAGGCCGGGGCGTTGATTTTCCTGGCCGTGGTCGCGATGGCCATCGGCGGGGCACTGGTGTTGTTCTCGCGGCGTCGCCGGATGAACCCGGAGTGAGGCACCATGGGCGCAGTCGGCGGCGTTTCCTCGTAGGATTCTCAGTTGTCAACGCGACCGACAACAACATCTATGTCGGGCGCGAGAGATTCTGAGAGTGCGCCCGCCTGGGGTGACGAATGAGAGCGGCCCAGTCGAGAAGTTTGAGAGTGACCTCATGGTGGGGCCAACTCAGTCCTGCGCCGTCGGCCGTTCGGGCAGATGCGGTCGGGAGACCGGTCCGGTCCACGTCGAGAACCGGCCTCCCGACCTCAGGACTGCGGCGTTAGCCTTACGCTGCCACGAGCTGGACGAGAATCTCGTTGATGGCGTCGTAGCCGCTCTGCAGGCCAGACTCCATGCCCGAACCGATGACCGCCTGCACAGTCTGCGGCGAGTCGTAGGTGATGACCGCCCGCAGTTCGGTTGAGCCACCCGTCTCGGTGTAGGTGGTGTCGATGACCGAATAGGGACTGGCGATGTTGTCGAAACGCTCGGTGTGGACGAGGTGGTCCGGTCGGTCGATCTGGCGGTAGTGGCCGGAGAAGGACACCTCGTCGAAGCTGTCGGTGCGCAGGGCGAAGTGCCAAGCTTCCCCTCCTTGCAGGTCGACGTCGCACGTGGTCACTGACCCATGGCCGGCGCCCCACCACTTGCGGATGTGCTCCGGCTTGGTCATGACCTCGAAGACGGGGTCTGCGGGGGCGTTGAAGGTCCGCGTGATGACGAGCTCCGAACCGGAGGTCGTGACTGTGTGTCGACGACGCTTGAAGACGGGGCCATAGCGACGGTCGAAAACGAGGCCACCCAGACAGATTGGATGGGTGATCTCTGTGGAGGGCTGGGCTCTGATCCGGCGGCTGGCCCGAAGTGCGAGCGGCCAGCGGTTGTCCGCGTATGACCTCATGTGTAGGTCGGGGTCCGGCTGCGTGGCCGGCCCAAGCCGGTTAGGTACGAGCACGAGGCGCCTGGCGATCTGGTGCACGTGGACGTCAAGAAGCTCGGCCGGGTCCCCGACGGCGGTGGGCACCGGGTCCATGGCCGCGCGAAGGGCACCCGGATCAAGAAGACCACCAGGCCGGGTATGGCGTGCGTGCACAACGCCGTGGACGACCACTCGCGGTTGGCCTACAGCGAGGTCCTGCCGGATGAGAAGAAGGAGACCACAGCCGCGTTCTGGACACGCGCGAACGACTACTTCACCGCATGCGGGATCACCGTCAAACGCGTCCTGACCGACAATGGATCGGCTTACCGGTCACAGGTTTTCGCCGAAGCACTCGGTGCGGTCGTGCAAACGGACCCGGCCGTACCGGCCACAGACCAACGGCAAGGTCGAACGGTTCAATCGCACCCTCGAGCAGGAATGGGCCTACCTGAAGGCGTACGCCAGCGAGGCCGAGCGCGTCGCGGCGCTGCCCGAGTTCCTGCACACCTACAGTCATCACCGCGGCCACACCGCGCTCAAGGGCCACTCACTAGCCAGCCGTGTGCCCAACCTCCGTGGGGACAACACCTAGCCGCACGGCCCAGTGCGCAGAGTCCGAGCCACGGCGCCCCCCGGGACACTTGAGACACCACGGAGAGGTCGTCGCACGATGCGCGTTCGAGTCGATCTGAACATCTCTCTCGACGGATTCGCCACCACCACCGATCAGACCCCGCAGAACCCGATGGGCGAGGATTGGTCTCGTCTCACCGCGGCATACGTGGCGACCCGCACCTTCCGCGCCCGCGTCCTCGGCGACACGTCCGGGGCAGGGACCACCGACGTCGACGAGCAATTCGCGGCCCGCTACTTCGAGGGCATCGGTGCCGAGATCAGGGGGGCGGGGATGTTCGGCTTCCACTCCTTCCCCGACGATCCCGAGTGGTCGGGGTGGTGGGGAGATACCCCGCCGTTCGAGGTGCCCGTCTACGTCCTGACCCATCGGCAGCGCGACCCGATGGTCATGAAGGGCGGGACGACGTTCCACTTCGTGGCGGCCTCCCCGCAGGAGGCGCTCGCCGCCGCCGCCAAGGCCGCCGACGGGCGCGACGTGCGGGTGGGCGGCGGGGCGTCGACGGTCCGGGAGTTCCTGTCCGCTGGCCTGGTCGACGACCTGCACGTCGCCATCGCCCCGATCCTGCTCGGGCGCGGCATACGGCTCTGGGACGACCTGCGCGGACTGGAACAGGGCTACCGCGTGGAGTCGGTCAGCGCACCGGGGGGCACGACGCACCTGACGTTCAGCCGGTGAGCGAGGCGCGGTAGCCGGCGCTCAACCGCACCTGGGTGTTTCGCGGACGTTGCGGTCCTGGGCCTCGGTCGCCACGTGCTGTCGAAATCGCGTCAGGTGGCGAGCAGGCACTCGGCCGAGGCGAGCAGCGCCTCTTCGCGCGAGCGCGGGATCCAGCCCAGCACCCGTTCGGCCTTCCTGCCCGAGGCGTTCTTGAGCGTGCCGAGTTCGGTGGTGATCTGTGCCATCGCCGGATCGAAGCGACCGGCCACGCGGATGAGCATGCTCGGCAGCACCCGGGTCGGCACCTTGCGGGCGCGATCGCCCAGGCCGGCGCGCAGGACGCGCGCCATGTCGATCATCGTCATGAAGTCGCCGCTGATGGCCAGGAAGCGCTCGCCGGCGGCTTCGGGGCGGGTCATCGCGAGCACATGCAGGCTGGCGACATCGCGCACGTCGACGACGCCGAACGACATGTCCGGCACGCCGGGCAGGCCGCCGAGGAGGCGGCTGACGATCTCGAGCGAGGTGCCGGTGTCGCTGCCCAGGGCCGGCCCGAAGATGCCGACCGGGTTGACCGTGGCGAGTTCGAGGGCGGGGTGCTCCGCGACGAAGTCCCACGCCGCTCGCTCGGCCAGGGTCTTGCTCGTGGGGTAGGGAGCCACCGGCTGGGCGCCGGACAGGTCGGTCCAGTCCGCCTCGGTGAACGGGAGTGCCCGCGGGGCGTGTCCGTATCCGATCGCCGCGAAGGACGAGGTCTGCACGAACCGCTTGACGCCGGCGGCCGCCGCCGCTCGCAGCACGCGCAGTGCGCCGTCGCGGGCGGGGACGATGAGCTCGTCGGGATCCTTGGGCACCCCGACCGGGAACGGCGAGGCCACATGGAGGACGTACTCGACGCCGGCGACCGCCTCGGGCCAGCCGTCGTCCGAGGTGAGGTCGGCGGCGAGGAACTCGACAGCGCCGCCGTCCTGTCCGCCCGTCGTGACCATGGCGCGCACTTCGTCCGCTCGCGTCAACGAGCGCACCGTCGTGCGGACCCGGAAGCCCTCGCGCAGCGCGGCGACGAGGCAGTGCGACCCGACAAATCCCGAACCGCCGGTGACCAGGACCGTTTCTCCACTCACGACGCCCAGGATATCCCGACCACTATTCTAGTGATAGAGTAGTGACATGACGAGCCCCCTCAGTGCGGCGCAGATCGCGGTCCTCAGCCTCGTCGCCGAGCAGCCACGGCATGGCTACGAGATCGAGCAGGTCGTCACCGAGCGGGGCATGCGCTCGTGGACCGACCTCGCCTTCTCCTCGATCTACTACCTGCTGGGCAAACTCGAGCGTGCCGGCCTCGTCGCCGCGGGGAGGGGCCATGACGTCCGCGGTCGCGGCCCGGCCCGGACCGTGTATGCCGCCACCGCCGAGGGCCGCGCGACCCTTGCCACCGCCTGTCTCGACGTCCTGCGCGACCCCCATACGACACGGCCCTTTCTCCTGGGCCTGGCCAATTTGCCGGTACTCGACCTCGGCGACGCTCAGGCCGCGGTCGCCGAGCGCGCCGAGCAGATGGCCGGGCAGCTCGGTGAGATGGCGGACGCCCGCGCGCGCGCGGAAGAACGCGTCGGCGACGGCGAGACCCTCCCGTGGTTCGTCGCCGAGGTCTTCGACTTCTCCGAGGCCATGGCCCGCGCCGAACGCGCCTATCTCACCGGATTGCTCGACCGCATCCACCGCCACCGCGTCAGCGAGGAGACCGACATGACCACAGCACCCGCAAAGCCGAAGGCCACCACCCCCCAGCTCCTCGAGCTGCCGGCGCTCACCATGGCGGTGTTCCACTTCGTCGGGGACCCCGACGAGGCGGCGACGACCGTCTTCCCCGCCCTCTACGGCGCGGCATACGCCCTGAAGTACGCCCTCAAGAAGACGGGCGTGACGATGACGATGGGGGCGCTGCGGGCGCGCTGGTTCGCCGGTGAGGACTGGCAGTCCGTGCCTCGGGAACAGTGGACTGCGGCGTGGGCGCTGCCGATCCCCGAGGGGACCACCGAGCTCGTCCAGAAGGTGCCGGCAACGCCGGTGGTCGTCGAGAGGTGGGACTACGGGACGGTCGCCCAGGTGCTGCACGTCGGGCCGTATGCCGCCGAGCCGCCGACCATCGCGAGCCTGCACCGCTTCATCGAGGAGTCCGGGTACGAGATCTGCGGGCCGCACGAGGAGGAGTACCTCACTCGGCCCGGCGCCAAGGTCCCCAAGACGGTGATCCGGTATGCCGTCCGCCGCCGGGGCCGCACGGGCTGACTCGTCGATGCTCGCGAAGACTATGGCGCGCCAATCGAATGTCGCCGCGCACCGACCATGGGTCGGCGAGGCCTACGGGCACGTCGACGCGAAGGCGGCTCGTCGGCTCGGCTGGCGCGGCTGACAGCCGATCAGCCGGTCAGGCGCTCGTTTCGGCCACCGCGACGAGCTCCCAGGAGACCGCCGGTTGCTCCCGGCTGGCGCTGCACGTCAGCCGGACCGGCTCCGAGCGACGCTCGCGGACGGTGACCTCCCAGATCCCGTCGGGCGTCGCCAGCCGTGCGCTCACCACGTCGCCCCGACGTTCCCGCTGTAGCAGTGCGACCCTCCAGCCGTCGGTCGTGTCGCGACCGAGCCTGCGCCGTAACGCGATCTCGGTCGCTTGCACCGGCATCGGCCAGCAGGACCGCCCCCGCAGATGTTCCAGGTCGAGCCGGCCGGCCCGGTGGCGCGCGGCCACGTCGATCGCGGCCTGCGGCGTGAGGCGCCCGTAGTACAAGCCGCCGTCGAGCACGAGGAGATTGGCGGCGAAGCGGTCCCCACCCAGGTGAGAGACCTGCCACGTGGCCTCCGGCTCGACCGCGGTCAACGCCCTGGCGACCGGCCGCCCCTTCTCCGCGCAACAGGCATCGTGGCGACCTTGGGTACACACCGCGAAAACCGGCTCGTCCCAACGGGTCAGGCCCACCGAGCGGCCCTTGCGCAGCCCTACCAGGTCGAGGTCGAGCAGGTCGAGAGGGTCCCCGACGGTCGCCGTCTCGACGAAGCCGCGGGCCGGGTCGACGTATGCCGCGAAGATCCGCCGGTGGGTCGGCACGGCCTCGCCGCCGGCCCGGGTCCGGAAGGCACCCTTCTCCTGCCGACGGATGAGCAGCGGGCGCACGCCGGACGCAGCACACCGCCGCAACAGTTCCGCTCCGAAGCCCGTCGGCAGGCGGGCCTCCTTGAGGGCATCGCGTCCCCATGGCCCGGGCTCCTCCACGAGCAGAAACGCGCGGACGTGGGAGGCGGTCCCTGCCAGGTCGTCGCCGCGGTTGATCGAGGCCGCCGAGCAGCGGGTCGCGCTCATCGTCGGACTCTTAGGAGCCCCTCCCGGACCAGCCTGCGGCACAACACGATCCGGCTCTGCGGATCGAGCTCGGCGGCCAGGTCGGCGGGGGTCAGGCAACGGACGCGGCATACGTGTTCGAGGGCGGGACCGAGCCAGCCCGGGACGTCGAGCACCCGGTCGCCGAGCAGGATGGCGATCCGGTCCCCGTCCGGACGCAGGACACACGGATGTCCCTCGCGACGCTCCAGGACGGTGTCGTCGCTCAGGTCGGCCAGCGCCGCCCGGTCGAGCAGGCCGCCCCCCAGGCGCGGCGGCCGAGTGCTCAGCGCCCGCCGGATCTCGGTCTCCACGGCCTTCGAGGCGTCGATGGAGGCGATCCGCCCGGCCAGCGCCGACAAGGCATCGGCGAGCGTCGCGGCGACGGCGTCGGGCTGGTGGAGGAATCCGGCCGGCAGGTGCGTGGCCGGAACCGCAGCGAGCGCATCCGCGACGGCGCGTCGCACCAACCCCGCGAGGGTGAGCTGGGTGACCCCGATCGTCACGTGCAGCGACAGGGTCTGCTGGGTGCGCGCCGAGTGTCGAGTGCCGGTCGGGAGGTACAGACACATCCCCGGTTCGAGCAGGAGCGCCTCCGCGCCGGCGTCGGTGTGCAACTCCCACTGCTTGCGTCCGGCGGTCTGTACGACGAACACGTCGTGGGTGTCGGCATGCTCGGCGAAACCCTGAGCGCCCGGGGGCGTGAGGTAGGCGTTGGCCTGGCACGGGTGGCCGAGCTCTTGCTCGAGTTCGCCGACGAGGGCCGTGATCGGCGGCCAATAGCGGTGCAACCCCTGGAGGACGACCGTGGTCCCGGATTCGTGCAGGTCGAGCACCTTGCGCGTGTCGAGCAGTCCGGTCACCACGCTGCCGGCAAGCGTCGCGCGCATCGTGTATGACGCCTCCGGAACGATCCGCCCGTCGCGGACCAACCGGACGGCAGGGGTGCGGATGCCGGTGGCCGTAAGCAGGTGGTCCGCATCGGCCAGGGTGAGCAGGGCGGTGAGTTCGCTGTCGCCGATATGACGATGGACCCGCGATGCCCAGGCCTCGGATGCGAAGGCCCGGGCATCGCCGGTGAGCAGATCGAGGGCGCTCAGACGCTGGCTCCGTCGGTCCCGTCCGCGTCGGTGGCCGCCCCGTCGGTGCCGTCCGCGTCGGTCGCTGCGCCGTCGGTGCCGTCCGCGTCGGTGGCCGCTCCGTCGGTGCCGTCCGCGTCGGTCGCCGGCTCGGTCGTGCCGGCTGCTGCGGATCCCGCGGTGACCATGTCCTCGTCGCGCAGGGGGTTGTCAGGTGTCGTGCTCATCGGTCTTGCCTCCTGTCATTGTGGGCGGTGCTGCGGCGGTGGGGTGCTGAGCGGGCCGGAGTCACTGGCCCATGCCGGACGCGTTGACCTTCTCCGGCGTCACAACAAGGATCACGCGTCCCTCGGGCCCGATCGGGTTGCCGTAGTCGTGCCCGAGGTACTTGCGGGACAGCTGGTCGATGTGGTCCCGAGCCCGCTCGCCGCCTATCGTCTCGGTCACCCGTCCGCGGACCTCGGCCCAGTCCCACGGGTTGTCATGTGCCATGACGAGCACGGTGATCCGCGGGTCGCGGGCCACGTTCAGCGAGCGTTGGCGTTGGGGCTCGGTGTTAACCAGCAGGTGCTCACCGTCGGAGTCGATCCACGTTGGCAGCGCTTGCGGCATACCACTGCGCATCAACGTGACGACCGTGGCGAGGTTGGGTCCGCTAGCCAGGCGGTGGGCGTTGGCGTCGAGCGGCACGGTGGACCTCCGAGTCCGGGAGTATCACGGCAACCTATCCCAGGCGACCGGTGGCGCGTATGCCGCGGCCTTGGCGACGGCACCCTCTCGTGCGCACACGGGTGCCGACATCAGTCCAGACGGACTTGTGAGAGGCAGGACCACACGATGGACGCCTCACCGCTGGCGAGGACATCGACACGCTCGCCGGGGAGGCGCGCGGCATACGAGTCCCGATGTTCTTGCGTGCACGTCGGCACGTCCTGGCCAACCCGTCCGGATCGATGTCCCGGTCCGGACACCCAGTGACCTACTCCGGACATGTCCGGACTCTAGCGCGCGCTTGGTAGCGGCAAATAGACATGTCCTTAGCAGGAGCCAAACGCAATTCCATAGCTTCCGAAGCACGCGAAAGTTTGCTTTTCATCCACATTAAATCGTTGACTTCTTTACGAATTGAAAGGTTCGGACATGTCTTTCCCCGCTCACCTTCGTCGTATCGGCGCCATTCTCGCCGTCGCCACCGTGACCACGGGTATGGGCGCCAAGCTCGCCTGCGCGGACACCGTCACCGACACCACCGCAAGCGCCCCCGCAAGCGCCCCCGCCACGACCACATCGAGCCCGGCCGACCGTTGCACCCCCGACGGCCTGTTCTGGCCCTGATCTTGGCGAACGCCATGACAGCTACTGTTCATGAGCCTCTGGGCGGCAGCATTGAAGTGACCGAGCCGGACGCCGTATGCGGCCGCAGCGACTCCCTTCTTCAGGCGTTGCTTATGGGTGCGGTGAGACTCGTATCCTTCGCCGTCCCCGCCTACGCACCTGACCGCATCGAGTTCTCCACGGCACTGGTCGAACATGTCCAGCGACGGTCGGGGGAGTTGCGGATCACGTTCTCCGCCGACATCGTCGAAGACCCGCGGGTAAAGGACCATATTGCGTACCTGGTAGGCCGCGGGATCGCTCCGCGGCTCGCCATGAGCGTGCCGCACCGAATGGCCGTCGTGGACCGCCGGGTCGGCGTCGTCGACGGAGTCCTCGTCCACGACCCCGCTCGGATGCGGGAGGTCCTCGCCGCATCCGAAGGGCTATGGAGTCGCAGCCGGCCCGTCCGAGGAATCGGCGGCGACGCTAATCGGGTCGGCCATCGCCAGGCGCGCATCATGTCGCTTCTCGCCGACGGCCACACCGACGAGACCGTGGCGCGGCGGGTCGGTGTGAGCGTCCGAACCGTCCGCGGCGATGTCGCGACGTTGATGCAGCAATTCGCGGCAACGAGCCGCTTCCAGGCCGGCGTGCAGGCCGCCCGTCTCGGTCTGGTGTAGCCCCCCATTCATGGTGTGCCTGGCAGAAACCGACCACGGGCGGGGCGGACCGTAAACCGGGTATGCCGGCGCGGGGCGCGAAGCCTCACCACCGGCCAGACTGAGCTAACGGTCGATACCCGCGCCGCGGGACCTGTCGCTACCCGCGCCGTCCAGACGCTCCACACCCGAGGAGCCCTCCCTGGGAGCGTCAAGGGTGCTGTCGGGATTGATCAAGCCAGCACGCTCTGCCACGAGCGCCAGCTGGAAGCGCGAGTCGACACCCAGTGAGGCTGCGAGGTTGGAAATATAGCGTCGCAACGTGCGGGTGGACACCCCCAGCCGTCGAGCGATCGCCTCGTCGGTCCGGCCCAGGACCATGTCGTGGAGGATCGCGCGCTCGATGTCGTCCACGGTGGAGTCGTCGTAGGAAGCCGCCTCGACATCGGTGGCCCGTTCCCACGTGTACTCGAACGTCTGGCTCAGGTAATGGAGCATGGCCGGGTCCGTGACCAGTGCCGCACCCGCACCGAGGCTCGGTGGCAGCGGGATAAGGGCCACCTCACCGTCCACCATGATCATCCGGCTCGGCGGGAGGGCGGCAGTTCGGATCCGGGCACCATCGCCGATGAGGCGCAGCATGTAGGCCACGTTCTCGGTTTGCCGACGGGCCGAGTGCGGCCAGACCAAGCGGTAGTCGACCCCGCGGGCCAGCAACTTGCGGTCGAGTCCGTATCCGGCCTCGAGGACCTCGGGCGGGGCCATGGTCGGGTGCACGGCCACGACGACGTTGCGCACTGAGGCCGCCAACAGCGACAGCCGGTCCCGCACACTCTCAGCGTCGGTGAGCATCTCCACACCAGCCGTTGGTGGTCGGCTCGGCGCCCGGCCGGCGCTGAAGACGTCCCTCAGGACCGCCATCCGCTCCTGCGAGGCGATCAGCCGCGCCCGGAGGCGGTGGATCTCCTCGTCGACCTCCATCTCGAGGCGCAGCAGGGCGGTTTCGGGTGACAACGCGCACCACCCCCCCGAAACGCCCTCGGCGCATCCCGTCTTTTCACGTGTCGTCTCCGGGCCACTGACCAGGCGCGAGAGGCGCAGGCCGACCAGCGCCTCCTCGAGGACTCGGGCGTCCAGCCCGGTGGCAACCCGCAAGTCGCCGAAGGTCGATTCGCCGCGACTGACCAACGCGCGGTAGACGCGCTCCGCCACGTCATGCGCTACTTGGACCGGGGCCTCTGCAGGCTCCATGCCGTCACTGTAAGGGCGGACACAGGGTGGCACAAGCAAGGGGCAACCGACTCAGATCTTGCCAAAGGGCCCCGAACGCGAGCCACCGCCCACGTCCAGCTCGACGTCTCCGAGTGGGTAGGCGACGCAACTATGCACGTAGCCGGCAGCCTCGTCGGACATTCTCAGCTGCGCTTCTCGGGCGTTGAAGACGGACCCTGACACCACCCGAACGCGGCATGCGCCGCACTCTCCGGAGCGGCAGAGCGCAGGGACTCCGATCCCGCCGTCCTCCAACGCATCCAGCAGCGGTCGCCCGGATACGGTATCGATCTGAGTGCCCTCCACACGGATGGCCGTCGGCTGGCTCGGGGCACTGTCAAGCGGCCAACCGGGATCGGAACGGATGTCCATCGGTGCCCCGTTGGCCTCGAAACGGATCCGACGGCGCGGATGCCCGAGCGAGGCCAGAGCGGTCGCCGCGAACGGATAGAGGCCCTGCGGACCGCAGACATACACCATTCGACCGCGAAGGTCACCGACGATCGACGCGATCGTCGCATCGTCGAGGTGGCCTGTGCGACCGGTCCAGCGAGGGCTCGGCCCGCTGATGACATGGTCGACCGTGATGCGGCGCTCGCTTGCGGCGAGGTGCTCCAACTCCTTCTTGAAGATGACATCGCCGTCGTCGCGGGAGGCGTAGACGAGGTGGAAGTCTCGCTCGATCCTGTTGTCCACGATGTCGCGGATCATGCTCATGGCCGGCACCACCCCAGAGCCCCCGGCAAGGAAGACGACGGAGTCGCCGTGGAACAGGGGGTTGTGGACGAACGTGCCGGTGGGGCCCGAGGTGAGCAGGGACGTGCCCACGCGGACCGTGTCGAGCACGAGGTTGGAGATCCGACCGCGGGGGACCCGGCGGATGGTGAGGTCATAGAAATCCGGCACCGCTGGGCTGGAGGAGATGGCGTAGGCGCGGGTGGTCCCGTCGAAGGCCACGCTGAGGTATTGCCCGGCCTGAAACGGTGGGAGTGGTCCGCCGTCGGCCCGAGCGAGCCGGTACGTTCGCGTCGACGGGGTTTCGTCGACAACGGCCTTGACCACGAGACGGAGATGGTCGGGGTGGTGGCGTTCGATCCGCTCCCGCATCTCGCCCACGTGGTCGACGAGATCGGGGGGCCGACCGCCGATCTCCGCCTGGATGTCGGTGGAGCGCGCGAAGTGTGGTGCGAGGTGGTGTGTCATCAGAAGCCTGTCCGTTCAGGCCGCCGCTAGGCGGCGCCTGGCCACGGCCGTCTGGGCGATGCGCTCGCCCGCCTCGAGCGTCGGCTGGAAGCCACCCAAGCCAGCCCACGAGCCGCACAGGTGCAGCCCCGGCACATGCGACTCGCGATCGCTGTCCCGGAACACCCAGCTCTCCGACGGGTCCTGGTCGTAGCCATAGATCGCCCCGCCGGGGTGGCCCAGGTAGCGCATCACCGTCAGCGGGGTCGCGACCTCGACCTCCTCGATGACGTCGCGCACGCCTGGGGTGACGGCCTCGACGAGGTCCAGAAGGGTCTCGGCATACCGGTACTTCGTGCGGACGTAGTCGGCGGGGGACACCCGGTCCCACGCCGACGCATACTGCAGCGTCAACACGCTGAGGTGGCTGGCGTCGGGGGGTGAGAACCCGATTGGTTCGACGTCGTAGTTGGTCACCATTACGTTGCGCGCGCGGTCCAGGCGGCGCCAGGACTCGGGGACCGAGTTCTCGTGGGTGTCCACACTGAGGAAGGACGACGAGCTGACGAAGCCGAGCTCGTCCGGCGTGGCCGCGAGCCCCATATGCAGCATGAAGGCCGACACGCCGATCCGGCGCGTCGCGAGATCTCGCCGCACGCGCTCCGGCGCGGGGACGTCGAGCATGTCGTACGTCACCGGCAAGCTGGCGTTCGAGAAGACAAGGTCGGTCTCGATGCGATCGCCGTCGCTCAGTTCGACCCCGCACACCGCGCCACCCCGGGTCCGGATGTGCTCGACACTCGTCGAGAACACTGCCGTGCCCCCCGCCCGGATAAACGACGAGAGGAGTGCGGTGGACATGGCCTGGGACCCGCCGCGGACATGCCAGGGTTTGTACTCCATGTAGGCGTAGAGCATGAGCGCGAAGTCCTGGAAGGCCACGACCGAGGGCGGCTGGCCGATATAGAGCCAATAGGCGCCCAGCGTGTAGCGAAGCCGGTCGTCGGTGATGAGCTCGTCGAGTACGGAATCCAGCGGCCGCAGCGCATAGTCGAAATAGGCCCTGTCGATCCGGCTGGCGCGGGCTCCCTTCAGCGCCGCCATCTGCCAGAAGGTGACGGTCCGGACGAGGTCGAAGAAGCGCTCGACAGCGACACGATTGCCCGGGAAATGCGCATCGAGGACGTCGAGCGCCCGAGACCAGTCAGCCGGGATGACGACGTCGAGGACACCGGGCACGGCCGCCCGGTAGACGGACTGCTCCTCGACAAACTCGAGCGAGTCGAGGACGTCGAGGCGCCGGAACATCTCCCGGATGCTGAACGGTTGGTCCGGCCTGCCGACTCCCGAAAGCTGGTGGAGGGCGGTCTCGAACTCGAATCGGCCGCGCCGGAAGGAGGTGGCGCACCCGCCGGGGACCCGGTGACGTTCCACGAGAAGGGTGTCCAGGCCGGCCCGCTGCAACGTCACTGCTGCCGTGAGACCTGCGTTCCCCGCTCCGACGACGACCGCGGCATACCGGCTCATCGGTGAGCCATCCGCTCTTGGCGACCCAGCTGGGGTCGTGCCGAGTGCGGCATCTGCGTGAACTGCGCGCCGCATCCATGACCAAAGAAGGGCCAGCGAGGTCTCAGCCTGAGGGCAGGACTCATGAGGCGAGCCGGGACCGAGGGGCGCTCGCGGGCCCGGTGGGGTCAACGATCGGGCGTCGGCTTAGCCACAACGCTGCGGCGAGAGCAATCCCCCAAACGAGGAAGGCCGGGTCCCAGAGCAACACATGCATTCGAAGCGCATCGCGCCTTGCGGGATCGGCCGGCCCCTCGATGACACCGGCGAGTGCGGCGCCCCCAACGCCGGTGTTGAGTCCTCCGTATGTCACAAGCAGCCCCGCACCGGCCCAGCTGAGCGCGCGCCAGGTCCTGCGGCCGGCGAGCCTGCCCACCGATGCGAGGTAGGGGACGACCCCGGCGGCGAGCTTGACGAGCGCGGTGACGAGCAGCGCCGCTGCCGTCAGCATTGGCGACTGTGAGCGGAACTGGACCGCCCACTGACCCACGCCGTCGAGACCCCAGCCGCCCCCGAGCGCCCAGTAGGCACTGACGGCCGCGTGCGCCAGAGCGCACGCCATGGCGACGAAGAAGAACCGGGTGGCTCGTGGGGTGATGTCCACACGCCCATCGTGAGTGGACATCGAGCCGGCGACAAAGGCGGTGCACCTTGCTGCAACAGCTCTCGCCGAACGCACCGGGACGACGGGTGGGGACGCGTTGGGTCTCACGCCGCGGCCTTGGACGAACTGAGGTCGGCCAGGCGTGCCCGCAGATCGGCCAGGACAGAGTCGAGGCTGCTCTCGGTGAAGAAGTGGTCGCCGTCGAAGACGTGGTGCTCAAAACGTCGTCGCGTGCATTCGGCCCACCGTGCCCCGTCCGCGGGGTCCAGCAGCGGGTCGGCCGTCCCGCTATAGACCACGATGTCGCAGTCCAGCACGGGCGGCGAGGGTCTGGCGTAGAGCTCGACGGCCGTATAGTCCCCCACGATCGAAGGCAGGAGCAGCTCTCGAAGATCCGGGTCGGCGAGCACGACGCCGGCGCCCGGGTTGAGTCGCACCACGTCGGCCACGACCGCCTCCACGCCTGCGGACACGATGCGCCGAGGGCGGTGCCGGTGCGGGGCATGGCTGCCCGACGCGACGAACAGCGACACGGACCGACCCGAGCGCTGCAGTCGCTCGCACAACTCGACGCCGACGAACGACCCCATACTGTGGCCGAACACCACGAGGGGTCCGGACGGCAGCGTGGCCAGGTCGGCTTCGATCTCGGCTGCCATGGCCTCGACCGTCGCGACCGGGGGATCAGCCAACCGGTCGAGCCTGGCGGGATAGCAGGCCGCGAGGACCGTCACCTCGGGTGGGAGGCCCGACGGCCAGCGACGAAAGCTGCCGTGGTTGCCGCCCGCGTGGGGAAGCAAGAGCAGCATGGTGTTGCCGGTACCGCCGTTGAGGACGCGCAGGCTCGGCATACCCCGACGCATAGTGGTCACCATCGGCCCCTCACACCGGCGGATTCCCGTGGGGCCGATGGCCCGTGGCGTCTTTCCCGCGCAGCATCTCGAGCGCCTGGATGAGGCGATCGCGCGTCTCCACGGGGTCGATGACCTCGTCGACGATGCCGCGTTCGGCGGCGACGTAGGGAGTTCCGAGCTCGCTGACGTACTCCTCGCGCAGGCGGCGGGCCTCCTCCTCCGGAGTCGCCGAGGCTGCCAGCCGTCTCCGGTGAATGACCTTGACCGCACCGTCGGCTCCCATGACGGCGATCTCGTTGGTGGGCCAAGCGAACGAGATGTCGCAGCCGATCGACGGTGAGTCCATGACGATGTAGGCACCCCCGTAGGCCTTGCGGAGGATGACCTGGACGCGCGGGACGGTCGCGTTGCAGTAGGCATACAGGAGCTTTGCGCCGTGGCGGATTACCCCGTTGTGCTCTTGGTCGATGCCGGGAAGGAAGCCGGGGACATCGACGAGCGTGACGATGGGGATGCGGAAGGCATCGCAGAACTGAACGAACCGGGCCGCCTTCACCGAGGAGTGGATGTCAAGCACGCCCGCCAGCGCCGACGGCTGGTTGGCGACGAGACCGATCGTGCGGCCACCGAGGCGAGCCATACCGATGACGATGTTCGTCGCCCACTCAGCATGCAGCTCGAAGAACTCGCCCGAGTCGACTACCTCCTTGACCACCCTCCTGACGTCGTAACTTGCCTCGCCGTTGGCGGGGACGATCTGCGCCAGCTCGGGGCAGTCCCGCGGGCCGATGTCAACCAACTCGAAGTCGAGCTCTTGGTTGTCGGCGTCGGGCAGCATGGAGAGCAGGAAGCGCACATCGGCCAAGCAGGACTCCTCGTCGTCGTAGACGCCTGCCGCCACGCCACTGCGGGTGGAGTGGACGTCGGCCCCCCCGAGGTCCTCGTGGGTGGTGGACTCGCCGGTCACCGCTTCGACGACGTCCGGACCCGTGACGAACATCTGGGCGATACCCCGGACCATGAAGACGAAGTCGGTCAGGGCGGGGGAGTATGCCGCGCCGCCGGCGCAAGGGCCGACCATGACGCTGATCTGGGGGATGACGCCCGACCCGCGCACGTTGCGTCGGAAGATGCCGCCGTACCCGGCGAGTGCGGTGATGCCTTCCTGAATTCGGGCGCCGGCGCTGTCGCAGATGCTGACGAGTGCACATCCGGCGGCATACGCGAGGTCCTGGATCTTGTGGATCTTCGCGGCCTGGGCCTCTCCGAGGCTCCCGCCGAACACGGTGAAGTCGTGGGCGTAGGCGAACACGCGGCGGCCGTGCACGAGGCCCCAGCCCACGACGACCCCGTCGCCATCGGGTCGGCTCGCTTCCATCCCGAAGCCACTCGCGCGGTGCTTGCGCATCCGCTGGACCTCGTTGAATGCGCCGTCGTCGAACAACAGCTCCAGCCGTTCGCGTGCCGTGAGCCGTCCCCGCGCGTGCTGGGCCATGATGCCCTTGGCCGAGGTCCGGGCAACCCGACGTCGTTCGGCGAGATCGTCGACGAGGTCCGCCATCGTGGGGGTCTCGTCTTCGAGGACCCATGCAGGCTCGGTCATGACACTCCTTACGCGGCGAGGCCCGCCGGACCGGCCGGCGGCTCTGACTGGACGATGGACTGGGGACCGCCGTCGGTCCATACCCGCTCGATGTAACCGAGGCAGTCCGCCAGGGGGCCTTCGAAGCCCACCCGCGACCAGCCGAGCGGCGCCTCGCGACGGGACGGCCAGACCGAGTATTGGCCCAGGTGGTTGACGACCACGGCGGTCGACTCGCTACTCATGACGGGTGTCCTTCCACGGGTGTCTCGTAGAACCCAGTGACCTGCGTCGCGTCGTCGGCGACGCTCTGGGACACCCATCGGCCGACGGCAACGTCGAGGACACCGAGACCGAAGGGGCTGAAGATCGTGGTCGCTTCAGGGTCGCGGGCCACCCGGCCCTCGATGAGGTCACCGATGGTGCCCGTGACGAAGCCCAACCGTTGACGGGCCGCGACCGGGTCCGGATGGACTTCCCAGTCCGCGCCGAGCGTCAGCCGGGCGGCCAGCTCGAGCGAAGTCGACTCGCGGACCGCATGCCCGATGTCGTCAGTGAAGTTCTGGCTGTCGAGGATGATCTCCGGCGCGAGGTCGCGCAGGGACAGGTGGAGCACGACGGGGTGATGGTCGAACAGCCGCGGGTCGTGGACGTGCGGGGCTCCCGCGACCGTGGCGAAAACGACGAGGTCGCTGGCCCGGATCGTGTCGGCGATGGTGTCCTCGACGACGACGTCGGCATCGGGGAAGTCGCCGGCAGCGAGCTCCCCGAGTCGGCCGGCGCGGGTGCGGTCGAGGTCGAACAGTGCGAATCGCTCGACCCCCCAGCCCACGTCCCGCAGGAAGTCGAGGACTTCCCGCGCGATCGGGCCCGCGCCCACGATGCCGACGCAGCTGGCCGACCGTGCGCCCAAGAGCAGCTCGGCGGCGAGGACGGCGGACGCCGCGGTCCTCGCCGCAGAAACGTTGGACGCTTCCATGATCGTGGTGGCGTACCCGGTTTGCTGATCGTTGAGGACGAGCACCGCGGAGGCCCTCGGCAAGCCGGCGTCGATGTTGGCTGGGAAGCTGGCAATCCACTTCAGGCCACTCGTCGGTTGCTCGTCGTGGAGATGGGCGGGGAGGGCGATGATCCGGTTACGGGGCGCATGGGGGAACTTGAGGAAACTGCTGTGCGGGTTGACCGTCCTGCCCCGGTCGTGGGCCCGGTAGCCGTCCTCGACGACGCGCAGACACCCGGGCCGGTCGGCGGCGATGCAGCGTCGTACCTCGGCCCCTCCCAGAATGTGCAACGACGGAGGCCTCGCCGCCCGAGGAGGTCGGGTGGGCTGCTCTTCGGTGCTCGTGACTGACATATCAGTGGGCCCCCTTCAGGCGGCGACGTCGTGGGTCATGGGTTCGAGATGACCGAGGGTGCGGGCGACCCAATCCGGATTGAAGACGGTGGATGAGTAGGCCGTACCCCGGTCTGCCGAGATGAAGGCGACCTTTGGACGGCGGAGTGAGGCGGTGGTGAAGTACTGCTCGATGGCGGCGAACACGCTCCCGGTGGAACCGCCGGCGTGGACGCCGTACAACCGCAACAACTTGCGGCACGCCCGGACCGTCTCGAGTTCGCTCACCATGACGATGTCGTCGATAACTGCCTCGTCGAACAAGGCGCCGCGTCTGCTGGACCCGAGGCCCGGGATGAAACGCGGCCCAGGCCTGCCCCCGAAGATCACCGACCCGACGACGTCGACAGCGACGACCTTCGTGCGCGGGGAGTGTTCCTTCACCCGCTGGGAGACGCCGGCGATCGTGCCGCCGGTGCCGGCGCCAACGAAGACGTAGTCGAGGTCGGGAGCGTCCTCGACCAGTTCGCTCCCGGTCATCCGGTAGTGAGCCTCGACGGCGTCGGCGTTGGAGTACTGATTCGGCCAGAAGGCGGGCGCCGCGGCGGCGAGGACCTCCTGGACCCGGCGGAGGCGGGCGCCGAGGTAGCCGTCTTCGGCATGTGGGTACTGGACCCGCTCGACGAGGTCGCATGCGAGCGAGAGGTAGGTAGCCGTTGACGTGTTGCAGTTCGGGTCGATGACGGGGATGAATCGAATGCCCGCGATGCGGCACAGGGAGGCCATGGCGATGGCGAAGTTCCCCGAAGAGGATTCGACAACGGCCGTCCGCTCATCGACCTCCCCTCGAGCCAATGCGCTCCTGAGGATCCATAAGGCCGACCGGTCCTTGGAGCTCCCAAAGAGGTTGAGGTACTCGGCCTTGAGTCGCAGGTCGATGCCCGGATGGTCCACCCGGATCAGCGGAGTGCGACGGGCACACTGGTCCAGCCGCAGGACCTGCTCGCGGCGTGCGCATGGGACAGCGCTCATGTGGCGACCGCGGTCCGGTAGCGCCGCACGGTAAGCGGCACGAGAAGGAG
Source organism: Dermatophilaceae bacterium (assembly GCA_037045045.1). Classification (GTDB taxonomy): domain Bacteria; phylum Actinomycetota; class Actinomycetes; order Actinomycetales; family Dermatophilaceae; genus Phosphoribacter. Next base: position 224,829 of record JBAOHL010000004.1, on the reverse strand, counting down.
CAGAACCGACCCGAGCAGGACCACCGAGGCCGTCGCGGGGAAGCGCGCTGACCAGACGTCCGACGGCGCCCCGGTGGGGTTGCCGAACAACTCCCGGCACGCCGTCACGACGGTGCTCAGGGGGTTCCACTCGCAGACGGTCCGGATCCAGGCCGGCAGGCCGTCGAGCGGGAGGAAGACGTTGGACAGGAACGTCACGGGCAGGGTGACAAGCGCCGCGATGGAGTTGATCGCCTCGGAGTCCTTGACGACGACGCCGACGAGGAAGCCCACCCAGGCCATGACGCCGCCGAGGAGCAGCAGCAGCCCGAAGCCGCCTGCCGCCTGCCAGAACGACGTCGTGATCCGCCAGCCGATGAGGTAGCCGACGGCGCTCATGAGCACCATCGACGCGATGCCGAGCACCATGGTCGACGCCGTGCGGGCGAGGACGATCGGGAGGGTGGACATGGGCAGGGAGCGGAACCGCTCGACGAGCCCGGTGTTGAGATCTGCCGCGATGCCGAGAGCGGTCATCGACATCGCGGAGAGCATTGTCTGGGCGAGGATCCCCGCCATGAGGTAGTTCTGGTAGCTGCCGCCGGGCGCACGCATGGCGCTGGCGAAGAGCCCTCCGAAGAGGACGACATAGGCGATCGGGAGCACGCTGGCTCCGAGCACCCGTTCCGGGGTGCGCCAGATGAGTCGGGCGTGCCGGTCGAAGAGGATGCCGAACTCGCGCAGTGCAGTGGGCATGGTCAGGCACACTTCCTGTCCGTGAGGTGAATGAAGACGTCGTCGAGCGTCGGGCGTCGTAGGCCGAATTCCTCGGCGGGTATGCCGGCTCGCGCCAGAACCGCAGCGGCGGTGGCGACCTCGTGGAGTCCCGCGGAGGTCTCGACGACCAGGTCGAGCGGACCGGCGAAGGTCGCATTCGCGGGTCCGCTGGTGCGCAGCAGCGTGAGCGCGCGACTCGCGTCTTGTGAGTTGGCCAGTCGGATGCACAGCTGGTCACCCCCGACGAGGCGCTTGAGGGTGCTCGGTGGCCCTTGCGCGATGATCTGTCCGTCGTCGAGAACGGCGATATCGTCGGCGAGCTGATCGGCCTCCTCGAGGTACTGGGTCGTGAGGAGCACGGTGATCCCCTCGGCGACCTTGGCACGGACGAGCTCCCATAGCTGGTTTCGCGAGACTGGGTCCAGGCCGGTCGTGGGCTCGTCAAGGAAGAGGACTTCGGGGCGACCAAGCAGGCTCGCCGCAAGGTCGACCTTGCGGCGTAGGCCACCCGAAAGGTGGCGAACCTGCACCTTGCCGTGCTCCGTCAGGTCAAGCAGTTCGAGCAACCGATCCCCCGCCGTCCGGGTCTCCCTTGGGCCGAGTCGACACAGCGTGCCGACGAGTCGGAGGTTCTCCCGGGCCGTGAGCCGGTCATCCAGGGCGACGTACTGACCCGCAAGACCGATCCGGAGACGGACGTCAGCGGCGTCGCGTCTCACGTCGATGCCGGCGACCCGCACCTCGCCCTCGTCGGCCTCGAGCAGGGTCGTCAGGATCCGCACCGTCGTCGTCTTGCCGGCTCCGTTGCTCCCGAGGAGGGCCAGGACGGTCCCTTTCGGCACCTGCAGGTCGACCCCGTCGAGTACCTGCCGTGAACCGAGCCGCTTGCGTAGCCCGGCAACCTCGATCGCTGCCTGCGTCATACGGGGCTCCTTAGGAACGTGTGGGTCGCTGTCGCGGACTGCGCCGGACGACGGCCGCAGGGCGACTGCATCACGGACGGAGCGTCTCGGTGAATCGGGCTGCAGCATCCTGCGGCGATGCATCCCCTCCGATGCATCTAGTTGCAGACGCCTTGGGAGACAACCCATCCGACGCGAAGGTATGTCTCAGACGCCAGCCCCTCCAGGCCGCTACCAGGCGACATCCGAGTCCACATCCGGCCGCGGCCGATACCGACCCCAGAGGCAGCCCATGACTCTCGCCACCGAGACCCTCGCTCCAGAGAACCTCGCCAACGAGACGCGCGTTGCGCTGACTGTCGGGCAAGCGGGCGTGTGGTCCGCGCAGCGTCTCGACCCCGGCAACGCGCTGATGACCATCGTGGAATACGTCGAGATCGACGGGCCACTCGACGTGGACGTCTTCCGGCAGGCGGTCGACCGTGTGGTGGGTGAGGTGGACGTGCTGCGAGCCCGCGTCGCCGAGGACGCGGGCCGGCCCTGCTACGTCGTCTCCACTTCTGCCGGCGGCGGCTGCCCTGTTGCCATCGAGGACCTCACCCACGAGACCGACCCACAAGCGGCCGCTGCCCGACTCGTGGAAGACATCCTCGTCACCCCCCTTGGCCTCGACGGCGAGCGGCTCTTCGAGTACCGCCTTATCCGTCTGGGTCCAGCCCGGTGGTGGTGGATTCAGCGCTACCACCACGTCGCCATCGACGGTGCCGCCATGGTGATGATCGAGCAGCGTGTCGCTGCGGTGTACTCGGCTCTGCTGGCGGGCGGCTCGCCGGCACCGGCGTCCTTCGCCGGGATCGCCGAGCTCGCCGAGCAGGAGAGCCGCTACCGTGCCGGCGATGCCTTCGTGGCCGACCAGACATACTGGACGGCCGTCCTTGAGGACGCACCCGAGGTCCGCACCCTTAACCGTCGTTCCTTCCAGGGCCTGGGCCGGCACACCCACCGGGCGAGGGCGCTCATGAGCCAGGCGGACGTTGCCGCGATTCGCGGTCTGGCCCGAGAGGTCGGCGTCTCGTGGCCGGTCACCCTCGCGGCCGCCTGGGCCCTCTACACAGGGCGGGCAACCGGCTCGGACCACGTCGTCCTCGCCCTCCCGACGACTGCCCGCACGACTTCGCTGCTTCAGTCCGCACCGTGCATGACCTCCAACCTCGTTCCGCTGCGCGCCCTGGTTCGCTCGGACGTCACCGTCGCCGAGTTGCTCCGGTCCTGCTCCACCGCGCTGCACGACGCCCTGCGCCACCAGCGGTTCCGCTACGAGGACCTGCGGCATGCGCTCGGCAGGGTGGCCCCGCAGGAGCGCGTCTTAGGCCCGCATCTCAACCTCGTCATGGCCAGCTACTCGCTCTGCTTCGGTGCGGCCGCTGGCCGGCCCGTGAACGTCTCCCCGGGAGTCGTCGAGGACGTCTCGCTTGCCGTGGATGCCCGCCGTCCGGACGGGACCCTCGAGCTGCTCGTCGACGGCAACGCCGACATTTACTCCGCGGACGAGATCGCCGCGATTCCCGCCCGCCTGTCGTCCATCGTGTCCCAGCTCTGCCGCGACCCGGGCCTGCCCCTCGGGCAGATCGAATCGGCCACCCCCGCCGAGCGGCGAGCCGTGGCGGCCTTCGGCGGCAGCCCCGACGACACGACCGACCGGACACTGCTCGACCTGCTCGAGGCCCAGGCCCTGCGGACGCCGGAGGCGCCCGCGGTCAGCGACGATGCCTCGTGCCTGTCGTATCGCGAGCTCCACGGCCGCGCCAACCGGCTGGCCCGCTTGCTCGTCTCGGAGGGCGTCGGACCGGAGGACCTCGTCGCGGTCTCGATGCCGCGGGGAAGCACGATGCTGGTCGCCATCCTCGCGGTACTCAAGGCGGGCGCGGCATACGTCCCCCTGGACCCGTCGTACCCCGCCGACCGCAAGGAGGTCATCCTGGGCGACGCCGCGCCAGTCCTGGGCCTGTCGTTGCGGGAGTCCACCGTCGACGGTATGCCGGGTCGCTGGCTCGTCCTCGACGACGGTGACGTCGCCGACCGGCTCGAGCCGTTGCCTGCGAATGCGCTGCACCAGAGGGAACGGCGCGATGCGCTCGCTCCCGACAACGTCGCCTACGCGATCTTCACCTCCGGCTCCACGGGCCGCCCCAAAGGCGTCCTGGTCAGCCACCGCAACGTCGCGTCCTTCGTCACCTGGGCGGTGAACTGGTTCGGTCCGCAACGCCTTGCGCATACCCTCGCGGCCACGTCACTGAACTTCGACGTCTCGGTCTTCGAGATGTTCGCTCCCCTGGCCTGTGGCGGCCGACTCGAGGTCGTGCGCGACCTGCTCGCTCTCGCCGAGCGCTCCGAAGGCTGGACGGGGAGCCTCATCAGCGGCGTGCCGAGCGCGCTGGCCCACGTCCTGCGCGACGGCGAGGCCCGGGTCAGGGTGGCAGATGTCGCCGTCGCCGGAGAGGCGCTCAGCGCGTCCGCCGCCGAGACCATCCTCTCCTCGACCCAGGCCCGGTTGGCGAACATCTACGGGCCGACCGAGGCGACGGTGTACGCCACCGCGCTGGCCGACGTCGACCCGGCCGGAGACGTCTCGGCCATCGGCGCGCCGATAGACGGGACGGTCGCCTACGTCCTCAACGACGCCATGCGACCGGTCGCCCCCGGCGTCGTCGGCGAGCTGTACCTCGCTGGCCCACGCGTGGCCCGCGGCTACCTCAATCGGCCCGCGCTCAGTGCGGAGCGTTTCGTCGCCGACCCGTTCGGGGTGTCGGGCGGGCGGATGTACCGGACGGGCGACCTGGTCCGATGGGACGAGACCGGCACCCTCGAGTACCTGGGCCGGGTAGACGACCAGGTGAAGATCCGCGGATTCCGCATCGAGCTCGGTGAGATCGAGGTCGCCCTGACCCGGCTCGACGGCGTGCGCGAGGCGGTCGTGACGGCACGAAAGGTCATCGGGAACGACCCCCGGCTCGTCGGGTACGTGCTCGCCGACGACAGCGCCGACGGCGCGGAGCTTCGCCGCGCCTTGCAACGCGTCCTGCCGGGCTACATGGTGCCGGTCGCGGTCGTCGTCCTCGACGCGTGGCCGTTGAATGCCAACGGCAAACTCGACCGTAGGGCCCTGCCCGCTCCCGTCTTCTCGCAGGAGGTAACTCCGTCCGGCCGGGAGCTGAGCGGCACCGAGGCCCTCTTGTGCACTCTATTCGCGGAGGTCCTTGGCGTACCCGAGGTCGCTCCCGACGTCAGCTTCCTCAACCAGGGCGGCGACAGCATCCTGGCTATCCAGCTCGCCAACCGTGCCCGGCAATGCGGGCTGGCCGTTACCCCGCGCCAGGTCTTCGACGCCCAGACGCCCACCAGGCTCGCCGAGCTCGCCGGTGAGCTCGCTCTGCACGACGGCGCCGACGGCCCCGGCGTGGGCGAGTTGACGACCTCCCCCATCGCCCGGTGGCTCCTCGACCGGCCGGGGCCCGTGGACAGCGTCCACCAGTCGGTGACCCTCACCACCCCGCCGACCCTGACCGAGGCCGCACTCGTCTCGATGCTGCAGCAAAGCATCGACCACCACGACGCGCTGCGAACGGTCGCACGCGAGCGAGACGGCCAGGTGGGCCTCATGATCCTCGAACGCGGGTCGCTCGAGGTGTCGAGCGCCCTGACAGTGTGCGACACGAAGTCTCTGAGTGCGGCTGACCGCGACCTCGTCCTGTCCCGCGAGCGCGAGCAGTGCTGGCGGCGGCTCAGCCTCGACAACGACACCCTCGCCCAGTTCGCGTGGTTGCCCGGCGATCCCGGGACCCCCGGCCGGCTTGTCATCGCGTTGCACCACCTCGTCGTGGACGCGGTGTCCTGGCGGGTCATCCTCGATGACCTGACGAGCCTGTGGTCGGCCCACGTCGAGGACCGGTCCCTCACCCTCCCCACCCCCGACACTTCGGTGCGGTCGTGGCTGGCACTACAAGCCGAGGTCGACCGCTCCGACGAGCTCCCCGGCTGGCTCGAGCGCCTCGGCGTCGACGACCCACCGCTGAGCGCCCACGTGCCAGCCCGACTCGAGGCGCGCCATGCCGGCATCCGGACCACCGTCGTCGGTGACGACGTGAGCCGAGCGGTCTGCCAGACGTTGCCTCGGCTGCTCGATGGGACCGCCCAGGACGTGTTGGCGGCCGCCCTGGCGCAGACCGTCACTCGGTGGCGCCGCAGCCGATCGCAGGATGCCGACGGTCTGTTGCTGACGATCGAGGGACACGGTCGCTGGAGCGGGCGGACGGCCCACGTGGACGTGAGTCGGGCCGTGGGCTGGCTCACCGGGATGTACCCCGTCGGGATCCACCTCGACCGTCTCGACATCGACGCTGTCGCTTCGGCGGACGCCGCCGCCGTCGTGAGGCTGCTGCGGCTCGCCAAGGAGGCCGTGCACTCGGTGCCCGACAACGGTATCGGCTACGGCTGGCTGCGCTACGGGCCGCACCCCGCCGCCGAGCTCGCGGCGGTGCCCGAGCCGCAGATCTCGCTCAACTACCTCGGCCACATCACTCGCGACCAGCCTGGCTCTTGGGCGCTCGCCGACCTTCCCGCCGTGCCACCGCTCGCGGACGACGCCACACTCTCGTGCCCCCTGGAGCTCAACGTCGTCCTCACCGGGGATGGTTCGGCCGACGTGTCGCTGCAGACTCACTGGAGGTGGGCAGGGGAGGTCCTCACCTCGGCGGACCTCGATGCTCTGGAGGCCCTCTGGTCAGAGACCCTCCAGGCGTTCACGGCGGTCGCCGACCTCTCGCCGGATATCGCGCCTGTGCCGGCGGACGCTCCGCTCACGAGGGCCGACCTCGGCACCCTCGAGGAGGTATGCCGTCGCCACGGGCCGGTCCGCGAGGTCCTCCCGCTGACCCCGACACAAAGCGGCCTGCTCTTCCACGCCCTGACCGACGACAGCGGCGCCTACGTACTGCAATACCGCGTCGAGATCGCCGGAGAGGTCGACGACGCCCGCCTCGGGCGGGCCCTGGAGGCGCTCCTCGAACGTCACCCCAACCTCGGCGGCCGCGTCTGGGTCGGCGAGGAACCACTGATGATCTCGCCAGCAAGTGCCCGAATCCCGTTGGACATCAACGACATCAGCGGGCTCGAGCCCGAGGAACGCACACGCCGCCTGGCGCAGCTCGTCGATGCTGAACGCGCCCGACGCATGGACGTGACGAGCGAGACTCTCGTCCGTCTCATGGTCGTCCGTACCTCTGATAGGTCTCATCACCTCGTGCTGACCGCGCACCACATCCTCCTCGACGGCTGGTCGGTCCCGATCCTGCTGCAGGAGATCTTCGCCCTGTATGACGGCCGCCACCTCGGCCGCGTCGAGCCCTTCGCGGGATATCTGCGGTGGTGCGACGGGCAGGACGTCGCGGCGTCCCGCTCGGCGTGGGTCGCAGCCTTGCGCGACGTGGAGGAGGGGACGATTCTCTCGACCGGCGCCGGAACCGACGCTGGTGTGGCAACGCTGTCGGCCACCTTCGACGCCGAGCGGACCCGCCGGCTCGTCGCCGGCTTGCGCGAGCGCGGGGCCACGCTGAGCACCGGTGTCCAGACCTCGTGGGGCATGGCCCTCGCGCGGACGACCGGAAAGGACGACGTCGTCTTCGGCACGGCGGTATCCGGACGCCCGGCCGAGGTCCCCGGCGTCGAGGGAATGGTTGGCCTGTTCATGTCGACTCTGCCGGCACGGTTCACTCTCGACCCCGCGCAGTCGGTTTCCGAGACCCTCCACCGTCAGCAGGGCCAGCAACTCGCGCTCCTCGGCCACCACCACGTCGGCCTCAACGACATCCAACGGGACCTCGGGATCGGCACCCTGTTCGACACGATCGTTGTCGTCGAGAACTACCCGCTCGACCTCGACATGGTCAACGCATCGGGCTACTGCTGGCGGGTCAGCGACGTCGACGAGATCGACGAAACCCATTACACCGCAACACTGCTCGTCGTCCCGGGCGACGAGGTCGAGATCCGGCTCTGCTACCGCCCTGGGCTGCTCGACGCCGAGACAGCCACTGCCCTGCTCGAGCGCACCACCCGTGCCCTCGAGATCCTCGGGGGTGGGCCGGACGTGACGATGGCGCGGTCCACACTGGCCACCGACGCCGAGTGCACCCTGGAGATCGTCCAGTGGAACCGCACGACACATCCGGTGGCGGCGTCCACACTGGTGGCGAGGTTCGAGGCTCAGGTCGACCGCACCCCGCGGGCGCTGGCTCTCGTCTTCGGGCAGGATCGACTGACCTACCTCGACCTGGAGCAGGAAGCCAACCGCATCGCGCGCGCCCTCCTGGCCCTTGGGGTTCACCCCGGTGACGTCGTCGCGGTGGCCGTGCCCAGGTCGGCGGCCCTCGTGCCCTGCCTTCTCGGCGTCCTCAAGGCGGGTGCCGCATACCTGCCGATCGAACTGGACTACCCCCCCGACCGCATCGCCCATATCCTCGAATCGGGCCAGCCGTCGGTGGTCCTGCGAACCGAGGATGCCGCCCTACCGCTTCCGGTCGCCACGAGGACCCTGACCGTCCGGCACACCGGACCTCAGGCTTGGGACGACGTCGAGGACGGGCGCGTCGACGACGACGAGCGCGGGCGGGCAATCCACCCAGACGACACCGCTTACGTCATCTACACCTCCGGTTCGACCGGTCGTCCGAAGGGCGTCGCCGTGCCGCACCGAGGGATCGTCAATCGGCTCGACTGGATGCAGGCGGCCTACCCGTTGACAGCCGAGGACCGCGTGCTGCAGAAGACACCGAGCGGATTCGACGTGTCCGTCTGGGAGTTCTTCTGGGCCCATCAGGTCGGTGCTGCGCTCGTCGTCGCCGCACCCGAGGGTCACCGTGACCCGCACTACCTCGCCGAGCTCATCGAACTGGAGCGGGTCACGACGATCCACTTCGTCCCCTCGATGCTCGGTGCCTTCCTCGCCGTGGTCCCCGGGACGCGGGCCGGATCGTTGAAGCGGGTCATCTGCAGTGGGGAGGCACTTCCGCCGGAGCTCGTCGCGGCGTTCCATCGCGACCGCCCGGGGGAACTGCACAACCTGTACGGTCCGACCGAGGCCTCTGTCGACGTCACCGCCTGGCAGACGCGGCCGGGCGAGTCGCCGGTCCCCATCGGCCACCCGGTCTGGAACACCGCCCTCTACGTGCTCGATAGCACTCTCCAACCGGTGCCCATCGGGACACCGGGCGACCTCTACCTCGCCGGCGCGCAGCTTGCCCGCTGTTACCTGGGTCGGCCGGACCTCACCGCGTCGCGGTTCGTCGCCAACCCGTTCGCCGAGCCAGGGGAGCGGATGTACGCCACCGGCGACATCGCCCGACGTCGCCCGGACGGTGCTCTGGAGTTCATCGGCCGCAGCGACCACCAGGTGAAGATCCGTGGGCTGCGGATCGAGCTCGGTGAAATCGAGGCCGTGCTCGCGCGGACGCCCGGTGTGCTCCAGGCGGTCGTGCGGGCCCACGGAGAGGGGCCGAGCGCGCGCCTCATCGGGTACGTCGTCCCGACCGGGGTCGACCCCACGGCTGTGCGGGCGACCGCCGTCACGAGTTTGCCCGACTACATGGTCCCCGAGGACATCCTCGTCCTCGACTCCCTGCCCCTGTCCCCCAACGGAAAGCTCGACACCAAGGCTCTGCCGCTGCCAGAGCCCACGCTCGTCCCTTCGGCGCCGTGTGACGACGCAGTCGCCGAGCTGATAGCGGGCGCGTTCTGCGCGGTCCTTGGCCGTGAGCAGGTCGGCGGCAACGACAGCTTCTTCTCCCTCGGGGGAGACTCGATCACCTCCATCCAGGTGGCGGTCCACGCCCGCAACTCTGGGTGGGAGATCACCCCCAGGGAGGTGCTCGACCTCAAGACGCCGAACGCTTTGGCCCGAGCCGCCCGCCCCGCCGGGGGCGGCTCAGTCGAAGACGAGGCCGCCCACGTCGGCGAGCTCGAGCCGAGTGCCCTCGGAGCGTGGCTACTCGCGCAGGGCCAGGCGGGGGAGGGCTTCGTGCAGTCGATGGTCGTGCTCACGCCGGCGGGACTTGCCCAGGCAGTTCTCGAGACCTCGATCCAGCAGCTGTTGGACCGGCACGCCACCCTGCGCCTGACGGTGACCCACCACGGGTCGCAGCCGTCGTCCGTGGACATTCCCGCGCCCGGGTCGGTCTCGGTCGAGAGCGTCCTGCGAGGGGCCACTGCCCCGGGCGACGTCGACCTCGCCGAGGTCCTCGTCGCCATCGCCGAGGAGGACGCCGAGTGGATCGCGCCGAGCGAGGGACGCACGATACGGGCCACGTGGCTCGACCTGGGCGCCGCCGAACGTGGCCGGCTCGTGATCACGGCGCACCACCTCGCCGTGGACGCCGTCTCGTGGGGCGTCATCACCGGTGACCTCGCACGCGTCGCGGCGGGCCTCGAGACTCAACCGGTGCCGGTCAGCTACCGGTCCTGGACCTCGGCGCTCGCCCAGCAGGCCCCACACCGGGCCGGGGAACTCACCATGTGGCTCGAGCAGCTACCCCGCGACGGCGAGGAACTCGAACTGCGTGCGTTGGACCCCGCTCAGGATGTCGCCGCCACCGCCGGGCACGTCGCGGTCTCGCTCGACAGCGGGGCCACCGCTGAGCTGCTGTCCCGTCTGCCTGCCGAGCTGCACTGCTCGACCCAGGAGCTGCTGCTCACAGGTCTGGTCGCGGCCGTTGCGGACGTCTTCGGGGCACCTGCGGTGAGTGTGGACGTGGAGGGCCACGGCCGGCAGGCGTGCGAGGGCCTGGACTCCACCCGGACCACCGGGTGGTTCACGACCAGCCACCCTCTGCGCTTCTCGACTGCCGAGGCGTCCCTTCGCGACCTCGGGCGTCTGGTGCGGACGGTGAAGGAGGGCGTGCGTCGGGTGCCCGACGACGGCGTCGGCTACGGCCTGTTGCGCTGGCTCAACCCCGAGACAGCCGCGGTGCTCGCCGCCCGGCCCTGCCCCCGGGTCGGGTTCAACTTCCTTGGCACGCTCGGCTCGGGCGAGCTTCGGGACTGGGGCCCGGCGCCCGAAGGCTTAGGTCTCGGCGGCGGTGCTGGCACGCGCTTACCCCTGCCCCACGCCCTCGAAGTCACCTGCTGGGTGGCTCTAGACAGCCTGGGCGCCACCCTCACGGCGCGCTTCACCTATGCCTCCGGCGTGCTCGATGCAACCGTCGTCGAGAAGTTCGCGCAGCGCTGGTGCGCCGCCCTGCAGGAGCTCGCACGCCACCGACCCGACGCTGGCGACTCCGGCCTCATCCCCTCGGACCTCACCCTCGTCTCGGTGACCCAGGACGACATCGACTCGCTGGCCAGCGACATGGCCTGCGACGACCCCACCCTCGACGACACCTTCGCCGACGCAGACCTCTGGGAGTTGCCTTCATGAACCCCCCCGCTCGTACCGCCGCCCGGATCCAGGACGTGCTCCCCCTCTCCCCTCTCCAGCAGGGGCTGCTCTTCCACACGATGTTGGGCGAACCGGACTCCGAGACGGCGTCGGCGTACTCCGTGCAGGCCGTTCTCCACCTGACCGGCGCCCTCGACGTGAAGCGGCTGCACGCCGCCGTGGGCGGGCTCCTCGAGCGGCACGCGAACCTGCGCGCCGCGTTCCGCCAGAAGAAGGACGGCAGCACGATCCAGGTCCTCGTGGACAAGACCGCCACCCCGTTACGCATCGTGGACGGGCGAGGGCGGTCGGGCGCCCTGGGCATCGTGGACGACGAAGCCCGTCGTGATCGCACGACGCCGTTCGACCTCACGGCGCCGCCCGCGCTGCGCGTCACCTGCGTGCGGCTCGGCGACGAGCGTTGGGCCCTCGTCGTCACCAACCACCACATCCTGTTGGACGGGTGGTCGCTGCCGATCCTCCTGCGCGAGCTGTTCACGCTCTACGCCGGCGGCGAGCCGCTGCCTGCCGCAGCCGAGTACAAGACATACCTGCAGTGGCTCGCCCGCCAGGACCGGGACGCAGGGCTCGCCTTCTGGCGCGAGGAGCTTGCGGGGCTCGACGAGCCCACGCTCGTCGCCGCCGGCACGATCCACGCTGCCGAGTTCGGCACGACAGCCCGCGCGCTCGATCCCGAGACCACGTCCGCGCTTGAGGCGACGTGCCGCGCGGTAGGGGTGACGATGAGCACGGCTGTCGAGGTGGTCTGGGCGCTGGTCCTCGGGCAGCTTTCCCGCCGGCGGGAGGTCTGCTTCGGGACGACGGTCGCCGGCCGCCCCCCGGAGGTCCCGGGTGTCGACACGATGGTCGGCCTGTTCATCAACACCGTGCCGACCCGCGTCGACCTCAACGACAGCATCTCGCTCGCCGACCTGGCCCGCCACCGCCAGGATCGCCGTGCGGGGTCCCTGGATCACCAGCACCTCCAACTCGCGGACGTGCGCGGCGTGGCCGAAGCCGGGGACCTGTTCGACACGCTCCTCGTCTTCGAGAACTACCCGCTCGATCCGGCCGCACTTGAGCTTCCCGGCACCGGCCTACGCGTGGAGTCCGTCGAGTCTTTCGACCGGACTCACTACCCCCTCACCCTCATCGGGATCCCCGGTGAGCGGCTGCAGCTGCGCCTCGACTACCGCGCCGACATCGCTTCGCAGCACGACCCCGAACGCGTCCTGAGCCGGCTCGAGCACCTGCTGCGCTCCTTCGCGTTTGACCCCGAAGCCCTCCTCGGCTCGGTCGACGTGGCCACCATCGACGAGCGATCCGAGGCCCTTGCCTTCGCCAAGGGTGCCGCCGTCGATGCCGAGGTCGTCTCCCTCGAGTCGCTCGTAGCCGCCCACGCGCGAAGCCGTCCCGACGCTCCCGCCCTGGTCCAGGGGGAGCGGACCTGGTCGTATGCCCACCTCGACGCGATGGTGGGCGCGCTCGCTGGGGACCTGGTCGAGGCCGGAGTGCTGACGCGTGACGTCGTGGCGCTCCTGTTGCCCCGCAGCCCGGAGCTTGTCGTCGCGGCGCTCGCCGCTCAGCGGGCCGGCGCGGCATACCTGCCTGTCGACCCCGCGTATCCCGCGGATCGCGTCGCCTTCCTGCTCGACGACGCTGGACCGAGCGCGCTAGTCGCCGTCGCCGGCACCGACCACGGGACCGACGCCGCGTTGCCCACCATCGCCGTCGACCTCGACCGGCTGGCGGCTCGCACCGATCGCTCTCCGGCCCGCCCGTCTCCGGACCGGCACGACCCGGCCTACGTGATCTACACCTCCGGCTCGACCGGGACACCGAAGGGCGTCGTCGTCACCCATGCCGGCATGGACGCCTTCGTGCGCGCCTGCCAGACCCGGTTCGCCGGGACGCCAGACGCGCGGGTCCTGCAGTTCGCCTCGCCGAGCTTCGACGCCTCCGTCCTCGAGATGTGCACCGCCTTCGGGCCTGGCGGCGCACTCGTCGTCCCGGACGAGGACGTCCTCGTCGGTGACACCCTCGTGTCGCAGCTTCGCCGCCACCGGATCACCCACACCCTCATCTCGCCTGCCGCCCTCGGCACCATCGGGGCGCCGGATCTGCCTCACTTGCGCTGCCTCATCGTCGGTGGGGACGCGACGCCGGCCGACGTCGTGGAGCGGTGGGCGTCCCGCTGCCGCATGGTCAACGCCTACGGGCCCACCGAGGCGACCGTCATGGCCACCACCTCCGAGGCCATGGACGGTGGCGATGTCGCGCACCTCATCGGCACCCCGACGGTGGGGATGACTGTGCTCCTCCTCGATGACGCGCTGCGGCCCGTGCCGGTCGGTGTCGCGGGAGAGATCTACATCGCCGGTGACGGGCTCGCGCAGGGTTATCTGCACCGGCCGGACCTCACGGCGGAGCGTTTCGTGCCCAGTCCGTTCGGGGGGCCGGGGGAGCGTATGTACCGGACTGGGGACCTCGGCGCGTGGCAGGCCGACGGTCGGATCGCCTTCCTCGGGCGTAACGACACCCAGGTCAAGGTTCGCGGGTATCGCATCGAGCCGCGGGAGATCGAGACGGTCCTGGCCACCCACGATCTCGTGCGCTCATGCGTCGTCCGGCCCTTCCGTGAGGAAGGCGGACACATCCAGTTGGCCGCCTACGTCGTCCCGGACGGTGCAACCCCGACGCCCGAGCGGCTCCGGGACCATCTGGCGGCCGTCCTGCCTGCGCACATGATCCCGGCGTCCTACACGGTCATCGACGCCCTTCCGATGACGGCCAACGGCAGCAAGATCGACTACCGGGCGCTGCCGGCGCCCAGCACACAGAGCATTCGACGCAACGCTCGGGTGCCCCGCCCGGGTGCCGAGGAGTCACTCACCCGGCTTGTGTCCGAGATCGTCGGTGACCCCAACGCAGGCCCAGACGACAGCTTCTTCGAGCTCGGCGGCGACTCGATCATGTCGATCCAGCTCGTCAACCGCGCGCGGGCCGCCGGCCTGAACCTGACCGCCAAGCAGGTGTTCGACCTCCGTACCCCTGCCGCTATGGCCGACCGCTGTGGTCAGGGCAGCGGACCGGTCAACGAAGACGCTTCCGCAGCTCTCGGGCATGTCCCGGCCACCCCCATCATCCAGTGGTTGCTGGAGCGGCCCGGTCCAGTGGAATCCTTCCACCAGTCGATGCTTGTCAGGACGCCGGTGGGGCTCGACGTGGCGTGGCTCCGTGGGGGGCTCGAGATGCTCCTGCAACGGCACGACGCCCTGCGCGCCCGGCTCGTCGACGAGCCCCTGGGGCTCGAGGTGGCGCAGGCAACGCCAGACGTCCCACTGGTCCGAGTCGACGCCCGGGACTTCGATGACCAGGACCTCGCCGCCGCCGTCCGGCGGGAGCACGCCGAGGCGGCCGCCTGGCTTGCACCGCGGGACGGCCGCATGTGCCGTTTCGTCTTCTTCGACCGGGGTGAGCGAGCCGGGCGACTTCTCCTTGTCGTCCATCACCTCGTCATCGATGGAGTCTCGTGGCGCGTCCTGCTCGACGACCTCGCCCTGCTCCACGCGGGGGCGCCGTCCCTCGAGCGCTCCGGCACCAGCCTGCGAACCTGGGCTCGGCGGCTGGGCGAGCTCGCCCTCGACGACACGGTCGTCGCGGACACCGAGCGCTGGCTCGCCCTCACCGAGCCGCTTGCCGCCCTCGGCGGGCGGGCCCTCGACTCCGCGCGAGACACTGTGGCGACAGTCCGGGACACTCGTCGTCGGCTGGCGACTGAGGACACCCGGGCACTGCTGACCGAGGCGACGGCTCGGTTCCACGCGACGATCGACGAACTGTTGCTCTCGACCCTCGCGATCGCCCTCGCCCGGTGGAGCCGGGGCGAACTGGACGCGGTCCAGATCGACATCGAGGGACACGGTCGCACGCTCACTGACGAGGACCTGGACCTCTCACGAACCGTGGGGTGGTTCACGAGTATGTCGCCGGTCCGGGTCACCTGCGGGTCCGCCGATGTGGACCTCGTGGGCGAGGGCCTCGACCAGGCCATCCGGTCGCTCAAGCGACAGCTGCGCGCCACGCCCGAAGGCCTCGGCTACGGGCTGCTCCGATACCTCAACCCGCAGACCCGCGAACGGCTCCGTCACGGGGGCAGCTCGCAGGTCGGCTTCAACTACCTCGGGCGCTTCGCGGCGTCGGAAGCGCCGTGGGAGCCGGCCTCCGAGGAGGTTCTCGGCGGCGGCGTCGACCCCACGGCGCCGGTGCCCCACAGCCTCGAGGTGACCGCGCTGACGCGTGAGCAGCAGGACGGTCCCGCGATGGTGCTGGCCCTCGGCTGGCCCAGTGAGCTGTTCGCCAGCGCTCGGATGGACGAGCTCGCCGACGTCTGGGTCGAGGTGCTGCACGCTGTGGTCGGGCGGCTGTCGTGCCCCGGCAGTGGCGGTCGCGTGCCCGAGGACTTGCCACTGCTCGGTGACCTGACCGCCGAGCAGGTCGAGCGGATCGACCGCGAACTCGGGGTCGATGCCGAGGTGCTCCCGGTCACCCCGTTGCAGGAAGGTCTCGTTTTCCACAGTCGGCTGGAGACTGATGGCCCGGACGTGTACCAGGTGCAGGTGAAGCTCGACCTGCGTGGGCCGCTCGATGCCGAGCGCCTACGTGACGCCCTCGCGGACACCGTTCGAGCCCACCCGGCCCTGTCCTGCGGGTTCTGGTCGGGGGAGGACGGCACCGCGCTGGCGTTCATCCCGCCGCACATCGGCCTGCCGTGGCGTCACCTGAGCGCTACGACGGCTCAACTCGACGCAATCCTCGAGCAGGACCGGACTACGCGATTCGATCTCTCGCGCCCGCCGCTGGTTCGGGCGACCCTCATTGAGTTGACCCCCGAGCGACACATCCTGGCGCTGACGATGCATCACCTCATCGTCGACGGCTGGTCGATGCCGCGCGTCATGGGCGAGGCCTTCACCCGCTACGGCGGCGGCGAGACCCAGCAAAGCGCCGACCTGCGCACCTACCTGGCGTGGCTCGCCACGCGGGACCATGCCGCCTCTGTGGCTGCTTGGGCCACTCGCCTCGACGGCGTGTCCTCGCCGACCCGGCTCAGCGACTGCTCCCACACGGACGGCCACGTGGCCGAGACGGTGGTGCGCCTGTCGGCGCAGGAGACCGCGCGGCTCGCCCAGACGGCCCGGCTCCGGAACTGCACGGTCAACGCCCTAGTCCAGGCCGCGTGGGCGCTCACCCTGGGTCGGTATACCGGCCGTCAGGACCTCGTCTTCGGGACGACGACCTCGGGGCGCCCGGCCGAGCTGCCCGGCGTCGAGACGATGGTCGGGCTGTTCATCAACACCGTGCCGACTCGGGTCCGCCTCGATCCGGCCGAGTCCCTGAGCGATCTCACCGCGCGCCTGCAGGACGAACAGGCGCAGCTGATCGAGCACCATTTCGTCCCGCTCGCGCGCATCCAGGACGCGGCGGGAGGCGGCGAGCTGTTCGACACCCTGCTGGTCTTCGAGAACTACCCCCTGTCCGGGCGGTTGGCATGTCTCGAGGGCACCGGACTATCGGTGGCCGAGGCCGCGACGAAGGACTCGACCCACTACGCCCTCACGGTCGTCGCCAACCCCGGTGCCGAGCTCAGTCTCACCCTCAAGTACCAGTCGTCCGCGCTCGACCCACTCCTGGTGGCCGACGTGGGCAGCGCTCTTCGCCATGCGCTCGAGCAGATCGTTACCGGTCCGGGCACCCTCGTGGGTGAACTGAGCCCCACGTCGAACGAACTGACGCAATGGCGATCGGCGACCTTCGGCGCACCGCTCACTCCACTACCGGAGGCCACCATCGTCGACGCCTTCGCCCGCCAAGTCACCGAGCGGCCTGCCCACGTGGCGGTCCGGGCCGGCGACCGGGACGTCACGTATGCCGAGTTGGACGCTCGCGCCAACGCAGTTGCCGCGCGGCTGGTCGCCTTGGGTGTCGGAGCCGACGACCGGGTCGGATTGCTCGCCGAGCGCTCACTCGCCCAGCTGGTCGCCACCCTGGGCATCCTCAAGGCGGGCGCGGCATACGTCCCCCTCGACGAGCGCAACCCCGACTCGCGGCTCGTCGAGATCATCGAGGGTGTGTCGGCGACCGTCGTCGTCACGGATGCCGCCAATGCCGAGCGCGCGGCCATCCTGCCGGCAACCGCAGTCATGGTGACCGACGCCCACGACACGAGTACAGCTCCGCCCACCGCCGCCGTCCACCCGGCCGGCACGGCATACGTCATGCACACCTCCGGCTCGACGGGAGTCCCCAAGGGGGTTGCCGTGTCCCACCAAAACGTCGTCGACCTCGTCGCGCACAGCGCCTGGAACGACAACCACGACGTGGTGCTCGTGCACTCTCCGCATGCGTTCGACGCGTCGACGTTCGAGATCTGGGTACCGCTGCTCACCGGACGCCGGCTCGTCATCGCGCCGCCGGGGGACCTCGCCGTCCACGACCTAGCGAGCGTCATCGACTCGGAGGGCATCACCGGATTGTGGCTCACCGCCGGGCTCTTCCGGCTGCTCGCGGAGGAGCAGCCCACCTGCTTCGCCGGTCTGCGCGAGGTGTGGTCCGGCGGCGATGTCGTTCCCGCCCATCTCGTCGCGCGTGTCCTGGAGACTAACCCCACCCTCGTCTTCGGCGACGGGTACGGCCCGACCGAGACCACGACCTTCGCCACCTCGCACCTGGTGACCGCGCGGGATTCCCTGGGCTCGTCGCTGCCCATCGGCCGGCCCCTGGACGGGATGGCCTGCTATGTCCTCGACCAGTTCCTGCGGCCCACCCCTCTCGGCACGGTCGGCGAGCTCTACATCGGCGGGGCCGGCGTGGCGCGCGGCTACTGGGGCCAGCCCGGGCGGACGGCGGAGCGCTTCGTCGCCGACCCGTTCGCCGCTGACGGGTCGACGATGTACCGCACCGGCGACCTCGTCCGCTGGTCGACGGCGGCCGACACCGCCGACACCGCCGCACCGTGCGCCGAGCCCGTGCTCGAATTCGTCGGGCGCGCCGACGAGCAGATCAAGATCCGCGGTTTCCGCATCGAGCTCGGGGAGATCGAGGCCGTCCTCGCCGGACAACCGGGGGTTGCGCAGGCTGCCGTCGTCGTGGCTGAGCCCGTGCCGGGACACAAGCGGCTCGCCGGCTACGTCGTGCCCGACGGCACGCGCCCACTTGACGGCGATCGCCTCAAGGCGAACCTCGCCAAGGAGCTGCCCGACTACATGGTGCCGACCGGCGTCATGTGCATCCCGGCGCTTCCCCTCTCCCCCAACGGGAAGTTGGACCGGCGCGCCCTGCCGGCCCTCGAACTCAAGGAGGACACGTTCGCCAGGCTGCCGCGCAACGCCCGTGAGGCCGCCTTGGCCGAGTTGTTCGCCGAGCTTCTCGGAGTCCCCACCGTCAGCATCGACGGCGACTTCTTCAGTCTCGGCGGCAACTCCCTCTTGGCGACCAAGCTGGTCAGTCGGCTTCGCGGCACCATGGGAATCGAGCTGGCGATCCGCGACGTCTTCGAGTGCCCGACCGTGGCAGGACTGGCAGAGCGCGTGGGTGACGACGCGGTCCGGGAGCCACTGGTCGCGCGGGCCGACCGCGCGGACGTCGTCCCGACCTCGTGCGGACAGCGCCGCCTGTGGTTCCTCAACAGGCTCGACCCGGTCCATTCCCCCTACAAGATCCCGATCTGTCTGAAGCTGCGCGGCGCGGTGGACTCCGACGCGCTCCAGGCCGCCTTGGACGACATCGTCGCCCGCCACGAGGTGCTCCGGACCGTGTACGTCGAGGTCGACGACGAGCCGATGCAGGTCATCCGGCCCGCCGCGGAGGTCGTCCTGCCCCTCGAGCGGATCGATGCCTCCGACGAGCAACTCGACGCGCTACTGCGTGAGCGCGTGGCCCTTCCGTTCGATCTCGCGACCGACCTGCCACTTCGGGCCTCCCTCATCCGCACCGGCCCCGACGAAGCCCGCCTGCTCGTCGTCCTTCATCACATCGCCGGTGACGGGTGGTCGATGGGGCCCCTGTCGAAGGACTTCTCGATCGCGTATGCCGCCCGGCGGGTCGGCAGCGAGCCGACCTTCGAACCGC
This sequence comes from Dermatophilaceae bacterium, assembly GCA_037045045.1. Lineage (GTDB taxonomy): Bacteria > Actinomycetota > Actinomycetes > Actinomycetales > Dermatophilaceae > Phosphoribacter. The sequence continues at coordinate 205,575 of JBAOHL010000004.1, read as the reverse complement.
TTCCCGTCCAGTACGCGGACTACAGCTTGTGGCAGCGGGCGCTGCTGGGCGCGGAGACAAGCGACACGAGTTCGATGAGCCGTCAGCTCTCCTACTGGCTCGGCACGTTGGCCGACCTGCCCGACGAGATCACCCTGCCCACCGATCGCCCCCGGGGGCTGCGCTCCGAAAACAACGGCGGCGTCACTGAGTTCGCCATCCCCACGGCCACCTACGAGGCGCTCAAGGGCCTCGGCCAGCAGCATGCCGCGAGCCCTTTCATGGTGCTGCAGGCGGCCCTCGCCGGCCTGCTGAGCAAGCTCGGCGCGGGCCACGACATCCCGGTGGGCTCCCCGATTGCCGGGCGGACCGACGAGGCACTCGACGATGTCGTCGGCTTCTTCGTCAACACCCTCGTCGTGCGCACCGACACCTCCGGCGACCCCACCTTCTCGGCGCTGCTGGACCGCGTGCGCGACCGGGTGCTCGCGGCATACGCGAACCAGGACGTCCCCTTCGACCGGCTCGTCGAGCTGCTCAACCCCGTGCGCCTCCAGGGTCGAAACCCGCTGTTCCAGGTCATGCTCGTGCTGCAGAACAACGCCTCCTCCCAGGTGGTGCTGCCCGGGCTCGATGTCGACGTCGCCCCGGTGGGGGCGCACGCGGCCCAGTTCGACCTGTCCTTCGACGTCACCGAGGGCGCGGCGGACGAGGGCGGAGCCCGGGTCCGCCTCGACTACAGCAGCGACCTGTTCGACCCGGCCACGGCCGAAGCGATCGCCACGCGCCTGCTTCGACTGATCGACGCCGTCCTGGCCGACCCCGATGTGCCGCTCTCCGAGGTCGACCTGCTCAGCGAGGGCGAGCGCGAGCTCATCCTCAACGCCTGGAACGACACCTCGCGCGACGACATCTTGGCGGATGTCGTCGAGAGCGTGCACAGCTATGCGCGGCTGACCCCTGACGCGACCGCCCTGACCGACGACGAGGGAGCGCGCCTCACCTATGCGCAGCTGAGTCGCTGCAGCGGCTGGCTCGCGCGTCACCTGCGAGGCGCCGGCGTCCAGCCGGGCGAGATCGCCGCCGTCCTGCTCGACCGGTGTGTCACCGCACCCGTCGCGCTTCTCGGGATTCTCAGCGCTGGCGCCGCCTACACCCCCTTAGACGTCGACGCTCCCCAGCAGCGATCGGTCGGGCTACTCACCGACTGCGGTGCGCGGTGGCTCGTCACCGACCCGCGGCACGAGCAGCTCGCCCGGCAGCTAGCAGCCGGGTGCGTGCGTCCCCTCGAGGTGGTCGTCCTCGACGGGCAGGAAGCGGACGTCGACGCGGTCTTCGCCCGCCCCCTGGATCTGGCCTACGTCCTCTACACCTCCGGCTCCACCGGCCGCCCGAAGGGCGCGATGATCCATCGCCGGGGCATGCACAACCACCTCATGTCCAAGGTCGAGCAACTGAGGCTCTCGGCTCGCGACACCGTCCTCCAGAACGCCCCGCTGAGTTTCGACGTCTCCCTCTGGCAGATGCTGGCGGCCCTGCTCGTCGGTGGCCGCACCCATGTCGTCGGGCGAGAGTCGGCGACCGACCCACTGGCCCTGTTCTCGCAGATCTCCACCATGGACGTCACGATCGCCGAGGTTGTGCCCTCGATGTTGCGGGCCACGCTCGAGCACTGGGACGAGACCGGCACGTCAGCTGACCTCGACCGGCTCCGCTACGTCGTGGTGACCGGAGAGGCGCTTCCGCCGGCACTGTGTCACCGCTGGTTCGCGAGGCACCGCGGCATCCCCCTGGTCAATGCCTACGGTCCCACCGAGTGCAGCGACGACGTCACCCACGCTCTGCTCACCTCGCAGTCCGACCTCGGCGCGGACCGCGTCCCGATCGGCACGGCCATCCGCAACACCCGCCTCTACGTCCTCGATGAGTCGCTGCGACCCGTGCCCCCGGGAGCGATCGGCGAGCTGTGCGTCGGTGGGCACGGGGTTGGCCACGGCTACCTCGGCGACCCTGTCAAGACCGCGCTCGCCTTCGTCCCTGACCCCTTCTCCGTGGAGCCCGGTGCCCGGCTCTACCGCACCGGCGACCAGGTCCGCTACAACCGTGGCGGGCAACTGGAGTTCCTCGGACGCAACGACCATCAAGTGAAGATCCGCGGTCAGCGCATCGAGCTGTCCGAGATCGAGGCGAGCATGCAGGCGCTGGAAAACGTCCGTGACGCCATCGTCGCTGTGGGCCGCGGTCCCAGCGGGGACAAGTGTCTCGTCGGATATGCCGTGGGGTCCGTCGAGGAGCAGTGGGTACGCAACGAACTGAGCCTGCGTTTGCCGACCAGCATGGTTCCGAGCGCTGTCGTCGTCCTGGACTCCTTCCCCCTCACCTCGAACGGCAAGATCGACCGCAAGGCCCTTCCCGAGCCGACCTTCGACTCCGGCGAGAGCCGGGTGCCCACGTCGGCAACCGAGCATCTGCTCGTGGAGCTGTTTGCCGAGGTGCTCGGACGGACCGCCGTGGGGATCGACGACGACTTCTTCGCAGTTGGCGGCCACTCCCTGCTCGCCACACGACTGACCAACCGAATCCGCTCGGTGCTCGATGTCGATCTCGGCGTCCGGACGGTGTTCGACAACCCCACTGTGGCGCGCCTCGCCACGCTGATCGAGAGCGGGAGCGCACACCGCGCCATTCCCCTTGTCTCACAAGCACGCCCAGACCTTGTGCCGCTCTCGGCAGTCCAGCGCCGACTGTGGTTCCTCAGCACCATGGAGCAGGGCAGTGCCTACCACGTGCCCATCGCCCTCCGACTGCGGGGTGAGCTCGACAGCGACGCCCTCAGGCTGGCGCTCGGTGACGTCGTGGTGCGCCACGAGATCCTCCGCACGACTTTCCCGCACCACGATGGGGTGCCCTACCAACACGTCATCGACGCCGAACTCGTGCGTGTCCCCCTCCCCGTGGAGACGATCGACGCGGTCCGGCTCGACGCGAGGCTGGCGGCGCTCGCAGCCCGACCCTTCACCCTCGATACCGACCTGCCGATCCGAGCGACGCTGCTCAAGGTGGGCGAAAGGGAGCATGTCCTCGCCCTGACGATGCACCACATCGCGTGTGACGCAGGATCGCTTGCGCCGCTGACGAGGGACCTCAGCGTCGCGTATGCCGCGCGGATCGGCGGGCGTCAGCCCGAGTGGGTCCCGCTGCCGATTCAGTCGGCGGACTACGCAGTCTGGCAGCAGCGGATGCTCGGAGCCGACGATGACCCCGGCAGCCTGCAGGCGGCGCAGCTCGGCTATTGGCGCGAGATGCTCTCGAACCTCCCCGCCGTGGCCTCGTTGCCGACGACGACTCCCCGGCCGCCGACGAGCGACTTCGCCGCGCGGACCGAACCGTTCGAGATCGACCACGAGCTGCACGCTGCGCTCGACACCGTCGCGAAGACTCACGGCGTCAGCCTCGCCATGGTCATCCAGGCGGCCCTGGTCGCGACGCTGCGGCGCAGCGGCACCGGAGCTGACATCCCGCTCGCCTTGCCCGTCTCCGGTCGCAACGACGAGGCGCTGAGCAACCTCGTCGGGTTCTTCGTCAACACTCTCGTGGCCCGGCACCGGTTCACCGGGACGGAGTCCTTCGCCGACCTCCTCGGGCAGGTCCGAGCGACAAACCTCGGCGCCTTCTCCCATCAGGACGTCCCGTTCGAGCGGGTCGTCGAGGCGCTCAACCCGGTCCGGTCACTTGCCAGCCACCCCCTGGCGCAGGTCGCCTACTCTTTCCAGTCGGCCGAAGATGTGGACCTTCACCTCGTCGGCCTCCAGGTCGAGAGCCTGCCAGCCGACGTGACGACGGCGAAGTTCGACCTCTCGCTCAAGCTGGGTGAGAGCCGGACCCCCGGCCGGGACTGCGCCGGTGTCTTCGGCGTGATCGAGTTCCGGACTGACCTATTCTCCCCCCAGGAGATCCAGGCGTTCGGCCGCCGCCTTGCGCGGGTACTCGACGCAGCCGTCAGCGACACCGAGATCATCGTCGAGGACATCGACGTGCTCGACGTCGACGAGCGGCACCTCGTGCTCTATGACTGGAATGACACGCGCACGGCGGACCCGAGCGCGCCGTTCTGGCGGATGGTGGAGGCGCAGGCCGCTAGGACGCCGGACGCGGTCGCCGTCGTCGACGGGACCCGGGAGGTCACCTACCGAGAGCTCGACGAGCGCGCCAACCGGCTCGCACGCGACCTCATCGCCGCCGGTGTCACGGCCGAGGACTTCGTCGCCGTTGCCCTGCCCCGGTCGTGGTCGTTCGTCTGCGCGGTCCTGGCGGTGGGCAAGTCCGGCGCGGCATACCTACCGGTCGAGGTGAACTACCCGGCAGAGCGGATCGCCCTGCTGTTGGGAACCGTGCGGCCGCGCGTCCTCATCTCCACCGACGATGTCGCGCACACTCTGCCGGAGGTGCCCGACACGACGCTGACCATTCGCTTCGAAGACGTGCAGACGGATGGACAGCGCGGGCCGATCCGCGACGACGAGCGAGCTGTCCCACCCGACCTGCGCCACCCGGCATACGCCATCTTCACCTCGGGGTCGACCGGTCGGCCCAAGGGCGTGGTCATCGAGCAGTTTGCCCTCGCCGACTACCTCACCTTCGCCGGCGACACCTACGACGGGGTGGAGGGCACCGCGCTGCTCCACTCTGCGGTCTCATTCGACCTCAGCGTTACCGCGATGCTCGTCCCGCTGACGGTCGGCGGCACCGTGCTCGTCGGAACGATCCAGGAGGAGGAGCCAGAGGTCTCGGCGCGGCTGCTCGCCTCGGCGCCGGACTTCCTCAAAGCCACCCCCAGCCACCTGCCGTTGCTCGACCGGCTTCCGGACCATTACGCCCCCACCCAGGAGCTGCTGCTCGGGGGTGAGACGCTCACGGGTGAGGTTGTGGATGCGTGGCGCGAACGCCATCCCGGCGTCGCCGTTCTCAACATGTACGGGCCGACCGAGACGACAGTCAACTGCACGCAGTACCGGATCTCGCCGGAGCAGCAGATTGCCACCGGACCGTTGCCCATCGGCGGCCCTCTCGACAACCACCGGGCCTTCGTCCTCGACGAGCGGCTCCACCCGGTCCCCGTCGGCACGCCGGGCGAGCTGTACATGGCCGGCAACGGCCTCGCCCGGGGCTACTTCGGCCAACCCGACCTCACCGCGACCAGGTTCGTCCCGAACCCGTTCGGTGCGCCCGGCGAACGGATGTACCGCACCGGGGACATCGTCCGGTGGGATACCGAAGGGACGATGACCTTCCTCCACCGGTCCGACGATCAGGTCAAGGTTCGCGGGTTCCGCATCGAGCTCGGCGAGATCCAAGCCGCACTGCTGGCCCACGACGCCGTGCGCGAGGCGACGGTACTCGTGCGCTCCGTCGAGGACGTCGACCAGATTGTCGCCTACGTGGCCGCCGGCACGCCGACGTCGTCCGACGCTGCGGCTACCACTTTGCGGGCGCACGTCTCGACGCTGTTGCCAGCGCATATGGTGCCCGATCTCGTGGTCCTCATCGACGCACTTCCCCTCAGCCCCAACGGGAAGGTGGACATCAAGGCGCTGCCCGAGCCCGCCGCCGAGGTACGTGGTCGGGCGCCGCGGGACGCGACCGAAGTCCGGGTGGCGCGCGCATTCGCGGCCACCCTCGGCACCCCGTTCGTCGGGATCGACGAGAGCTTCTTCGATCTCGGCGGGCACTCGCTCCTTGCCACGAGACTCATGGCCAGGCTCGAGAGCGACCTCGGCGTTAGCCTGTCGATCCGGACCCTCTTCGAGGCACCCACCGTCGCCGGCATCGCCGAGCGGGTGCGACATGGCGAGACGGACCAAGACTCCTTCGGGGTGCTCATCCCGCTGCAGCCCAACGGTGAACAGGCGCCGCTGTTCTGTATCCACCCGGCGAGCGGGTTCAGTTGGTCGTATGCCGGGCTGGCTCGTCACCTCGGACCTGACCAGCCGATTTATGGGTTGCAGTCGCCGGGCCTGGGCGGCACCGAGCCGGCCGTGGAGTCTATCCCCGTCCTCGCCGCTCGCTACCTGACCGAGATCCGGGCTGTCCAGCCGCACGGTCCCTACCGGCTGCTCGGTTGGTCCTTCGGCGGCATGGTCGCGCAAGAGATTGCCGTCCAGCTCGAGGAATCCGGCGAAGGGGTCGAGCTCCTCGCCCTTCTCGACTCTTTCCCCAAGACCGCCGACGAGCAGGCTAACGGCCTCGACGTCAGCGAGAAGCTGCTCTTCGAGAATTTGTTCGCCCTCGCCGGCTACGACCCTCACCTCGTCGACTGCCCTCACGGCGAGCGCGTCGACAGGGCAGCCACGGTAGCGGCCCTCCGCGCGCACGGCGGGGTCCTCGGCACGCTTACCGCCCAACAGCTCGGTGGGGTTTACGAGGTTTTCACCACGAACACCACGCTCGCCCGGGCCTACCGGCCACGCCCGTGCCACACCGAGGCACTGCTGTTCGTCGCCACTCTCGACGAGAGCAGCCCTGTCAGCGAGAACCGTTGGCAACCCTTCCTGCGCGGCGGGCTTACCCGCGTGGACGTGGCGTGTCGTCACAACGACATGGCCTCGCCCGACGCCCTGCGGACGATCGGGGGTGAGCTTGCGACACGGCTGACATCGACCGACTAGTCCGTAACAACCACCACGCACGCAAGGGACATCACATGAACCCGTTCGAGAATGAGTCCTACCGCTTCTATGCCCTGCGCAACGCCGAGGGCCAGTACTCCATCTGGCCCGTCTTCGCCCTCGTACCGCAGGGCTGGGAGATCATGGCGGAGGGCACGCGCACAGAGGCTCTCGACCACATCACCACCACGTGGGTAGACATGCGGCCGAACAGCCTCGTAGAGGCGATGGGCCAGGCCCGGGACGTACCCGACCTGACGCCCGTATAGGGATCTCTGCAGGCCATCGAGCCGGCGAAGTCGGCGACCACCGGTCGTCACTCCGCCGGCTCGTCGGCGTTCGGGGTGTCCTCGCCATGACACGTGAAAACCACACGGCAGCAACGACGTCCGCGGAATACACCCGCTCATGAGAAGTCGGGCCCGGGGGCGTGCAGGAAGGTGCAACGCGCTGGGAGACAGTCGCGGACCCCGGTTACGTTTCCGGAGAACGCACACGAGCTGGACGCCAGAGCGACCGCGACGCGGACCACGTCCACTCACCGCCACCCACGAAGTCGGAGTCTCAGCAATGGACAGCACACGCCGTGCCATCGTCACCGGTGGTTCTCGGGGCATCGGGAGGTCCGTTGCCCTCAAGCTGGCCGAGGACGGTTTCGACGTCGCATTCTGCTACCGCAGTGGCTCCGAGGCCGCTGCCGTGACCAGCGAGCTGATCCAAGAGCGGGGCGCGAAGGTGTACTCCGCCCCCTGCGATGTCTCCGATAAGGCCGCGGTCGACGACTTCGTCGCCCAGGCCGAGGAGGCGCTGGGCGAGATCGACACCCTTGTCAACTCCGCGGGCATCACCCGAGACCGACCGATGGTCTTGATGGGTGCCGCCGACTGGACCGACGTCATCGACACCAACCTCACGGGGACCTTCAACACCGTGCGCGCCGTGAGCTACGGCTTCATGAAGCGCCGCGGTGGCTCGATTATCAACATCTCCTCAGTCGCGGGGGTCTACGGCAATCGTGGCCAAACGAACTACGCCGCTTCCAAGGCGGGCATCGTCGGCCTCAGCAAGTCCCTCGCCAAGGAACTGGGTTCCTGCGGCGTTCGGGTCAACGTCGTCGCACCGGGCTTCATCGAGACCGACATGACGGGCTTCCTCGACGAGGCAGGCCGCAAGGCGGTCCTCGGGAGCATCCCGCTGCGCCGGCTCGGCCAGTCCGAGGACGTCGCGGAGATGGTCTCCTTCCTGGCCTCGGATCGAGCCGGCTACATCACCGGCCAGGTCTTCCAGGTCGACGGGGGGATCGTGCTGTGAGCGTGAGTGTCGAGCGTGGCCCGAGTTCCGCTGCGCCGCTCGTTGCCTGCGACGAGGTCGCGTGGGTCGACGAGGGCACGGCCGTGGCGACGAAGCACATCGTCCCCACCGACCCCTACCTCCAAGGGCACTACCCGGACTTCACGATCTACCCAGGCGTCTTCACCATCGAGACCGTGTTCCAAGGCGCGACAGCGCTCCTGCCGCAGAGCCCGCCCCTCGAGATCCGTTCGATCGAGTCGGTGCGCTTCCAGGCGCCGTTGCTGCCCGGGGACACCTCGACGGCCACCTTGCGGATGCGTCCCGCCGCCGGCGGCGCGACGCGCATCGTCGCCACCTGCGAGCGCGCGGATGGCTCTGCCTGCGCCGAGGTGAGGCTGACGGTCGGCCCCCGCGAGGCCTACCGGCCACCCGGCGTGCTGTCGCACGGCGAGCTGAAGTCGCTTCTGCCACATCGGAACCCCATGCTGCACGTCGACCGTGTCGACGAGCTCCTGCCGGGCGAGCGCATCGTCGCGGTCAAGGCCGTCAGTGGCTCCGAGGCGTGTTACCAAGGCCTGTCATCCGCCATTGCCCCCGAGGGCTACCGCTACCCGGTCCCGCTCATCGTCGAGGGGCTCGGGCAGGCCGGCGGCGTGCTCTGGCTCAACTCACTCACCCGGGACGACGTGGCGGGCAAGAAGCTCATCTTCGGGTCGGCCCGAGGGCTGGAGGTCCTCGGCGCTGCCTACCCGGGAGACGTTCTGCGCCACGTTGTCCAGGCGAGCGCCCTCAGGAAGGAGAGCGCCATCATGACCGGCGAAGTGTGGGTCGAGGACCGTCTCATCATCCGGGTTCAGACCATCCTCGCCCTCCTGCGAGCGGAGGACTCCCTCGCCCTGTAGTCGTCCAGCGAGAAACCCCGCTGGCGTAACACCCAACCCACCCAACCCGATCCACCGCCAAGGAGAAACCCACATGAGCACCATCACCTACAACGAGGAGCGCCTTGAGGAGCTCCGCGAGATCGCCCTCGACGTCCTCGAGCTGGACGACGACGAGCTGACCTTGACGAGCAACTTCAAGGAGGAACACGGCGCCGACTCCCTGCGCGCCATCGAGATCCTGGCTCGCGTCGAGAAGCAGTACAAGATCGACATCGACCAGTCGGAGCTCGAGAAGATGGTCAACCTCGAGGCCGTCTACGCCATCGTTGCTCGGTACGCCGGCTGGGACCAGTGACATGACCCGTCGAGTCGTCATCACGGGACTGGGACCGATCTCGAGTATCGGTACGGGAGCGGCGAGCTTCCACGCCGGTCTTCTCGCGGGCCGTAGCGGCGTAAGTCCCATCGCAAGTTTCGACTCGTCGGGATTCCCCCACATCATGGGCGGCGAAGTCCATGACTTCGCCCCCGAATCGATCCTCACCCGGCTGGATGTCCAGCAGTGGGGACGGACCAGCCTGTTCGCGGCGGCTGCAGCTCGCCTCGCGGTTCACGATGCCGGACTCGACGAGGACGTCCTCCGGGACGCCCGCGCCTGGTCCTGCATGGGCACCACCGGCGGCGAGTCACAGGTTCTCGAACAACTGACGCACGAGTCCCTCACCGGTGGCTTCGCGGAGGTAGAGGGTGCGCGCTTCGCCCAGGTCCCGTCATCCAGGCTCACCAGCGCGGTGAACCAGGAACTGGGGCTGTCGGGCGAAGCGTTCACCTTCTCCACTGCCTGCTCGGCCAGCAACTACGCCGTCGGCTACGCCTTCGACGCGATCACCGCCGGTGAGACCGACTGTGTGATCGCCGGCGGGGCCGATTCGGTCGGCAGGTGGTCGCACGCAGGGTTCTTCCGGCTGGGCGCCATCGCCGAGAAGCAGTGCCGTCCGTTCGACAAGGACCGCACCGGCATCATCACCGGAGAGGGCGGCGCGGCCGTGGTCGTGGAGGCCTATGACCACGCCGTGGCTCGCGGCGCCCGGATCTACGCCGAGGTTCTCGGCTATGGCGTCAATTGCGACGCCGACCACATGACCGCGCCGAACAAGGACAGCATTGTGCGCTGCATGCAGCTCGCGCACGCCGACGCGGGCGTCACTGCGGCGGACATCGACTACATCAGCGCGCACGGGACGGGGACCCCAGCCAACGACCTCACCGAGGGCACCGCGATCACCGAGGTGTTCGAGGGTGCGCCTCCGCCGGTCAGCTCTATCAAGTCCATGCTCGGGCACACGATGGGCGCGGCGTCTGCGTTCAACGTCATCGCCACCATGCTCGCGATCGAGCACTCCTTCCTGCCCCCCACCATCAACTTCTCCGAGGTCGATCCACGCATCGCCGGCATCGACCCCGTCCCCAACCAGGCCCGACCGGCGACCGTCAAGGTCGCACAGGTCAATGGTTTCGCCTTCGGCGGCAACAACGCCATCACCATCTTCGGGAGCCTGTGATGACCGCCATCACCCCCACTCGTCCGACCCTCAGCATCACCGGCTGGGGCGTCGTCAGCCCGTGGGGCTTCGACGTCTCGTCCTTTTCGGAGGGACTCACCGCGCAGGAGCCTGCCCGGCGCGACGTCACCGCCGAGTTCGAGGACTCGCTTCCCGCGACGCACGGCTACATGGTCAGCGACCTGGTCGCCAGGGAGCACCTGGGCCGCAAGGGCGTGTCGACGCTCGACCGGACGAGTGTGCTGACGATGATCTCGAGCCTCGAAGCGCTAGCCGGGCGGCCGGCAGACTCCGACCGCACGCGGTTCGGCATGGTGCTCGGCACGTCCGCCGGCAGCACTCGCTCCACGAGCGAGTACAGCAAGGCGACGTACGTCGAGGACAAGCCCTACCTGGTGAACCCGCTCATCTTCCCCAACGCGGTGATGAACTGCGCCGCGAGCCAGACCGCCATCAGGGTGGGTCTGCAAGGTGTCAACGCGACGATCGCCGGTGGGGCCACCGCCGTGCTGTCGGTGCTCCGGTACGCCAGCCGTCTCATCGCGCGTGGACGGATCGATCGGCTCCTCGTCGGCGCGACTGAGGAGTTCAGCCCGCAGTGGGCCTGGGAGAGCCACTACACGTACGGCCCGGAGGCCGTTGCCGCGGGCGAAGGGTCGGCCATGTTCGTCGTGGAAGGCACCGACAGCGTCGGCCCAGACACCCAGGTGTACGCCGAGATCCTCGGCACTCAAGTGGTCACCAACGACGGGCGACGGAGCCTGACCGAGCGGATGCGCCGCTGCCTCTCCGACGCCTGCTCCGAAGCGGGGATCGCGCCCGACGACGTCTGGGCCGTGCTGTCCTCCGAGAACGGCAGCGACACCGACCGGGACGAGGACGCGGCGATCACAGCCGAACTCGGCCCGCACTGTCGCCGGATACGGATCAAGGAGCTGCTTGGCGAGGCCCGCAGTGCCTCGACCGCGCTGCAGTTGGCGGCGGCCATCTCACTCCACAAGAGCGGTGCCTGCCCGACGGGCTCGATTTTCATCGTCACTGCCCGCACCCCTGAGGGCAACGTCGGGGTATCGGTTCTTCGAGGGGTCTGTCGTGACTAGCCGCACGCCCGTCGGCATAAGCGCCACCTCGATGCGCACCTGCCACGGAGACGAGCTCCAGACGTGGGACGCACTTCTCGCCGGTGCCTGCGGTGTGGGCCCCTTGGAACTGGTGCCCGCCGAGATGGTCAACGTCAGCTCCTGCTACCGGATCCGCGACGAGCGGCTTCCACATGCAGACGGGCGGACGGCTGCCCTCCTCGGCGAGGTCGTCCGCGACGTTGTCCGCACCGCCAAGCTCGACGCCCGTACCCAGCGCGTCGCGGTCGTCATCGGCACCGGTCTGCGTGAGCTTCGAACCTTGGAGCGACGCGCCGTCGAGGGCAACCTCGACGCCGACTGCTCGCTGGATGTCGACGCCGCCGTGCGCGAGCAACTCCCCGAGGTTACCGACATCGTCACCGTGTCGAATGCCTGTGCCGCCGGCGGTTACGCGCTCGCGATGGGACAGGACATCGTGCTGGCGGACGAGGCGGACGCGGTCATCGTCGCCGGCGTGGACACTCTCACCGCGAGCATGCTCGCGATGATCGGGCTGGTCGCCAAAACACCGACGAGTCGGGTCCGGCCGTTCGACGTCGACCGCACGGGAGTGCTCTTGGGCGAGGGCGCGGCAGCGGTCGTGCTCGAGCCTCAGCGGCCGGGCATGCCGCGGCTGCGTGGGGTCGGCATCGGCTGCGACGCGTACAACGAGACGACCCCCGATGCCGACGGCATCGCCGCGACCATGCGGGCGGCGCACGCCGATGCCGGGGTGGGCCCACGAGACATCGACTTGGTCGTCTCTCACGGCACGGGGACCGGACTGAATGACCCGACGGAGTCGGCGGCGCTGACCCGTGTCTTCGGGTCGGGGCGGGCGCTGCCTGTCACGGCGCTCAAGGGCTCGATCGGCCACACGTCCGGAAGCGCCGCCCTCGTCAACCTCATCGTCGCGGTGCGCGCCATCGGCGAGGGGGCGATCCCGGGCGTCGTGGGGCTGGACACGCCCATCACGGAGACAGCCCAGCTCGAGTTGCTCACCACCACGACCCTTCGCCCCGTCCACCGCGCCCAGATCAACGCCTTCGGCTTTGGCGGCGTGAACGCGGTCGCCATCGTGGAGGCAGCATGAAGATCTCGATCACGTCCGAGTGCGTCTACGTCCCGGACGCGCCGCCCGACACGCTCCCAGGGGCTCCGGGCGGAGACCTGCTCCGCCCGGAGCGTCTCCACGAGATACTCGGTCGGCGCGGCTTGGGCACCAAGGAACCCGCGACGCGCCTGGCCCTGGCCGCTGTTCACCACGCCCTCGGTCTGCCCACTGGCCCGCTCATGGAGCACCCCACGTGGGCCGCGGGAACCGCCGTGGTCGCCGCTTCCAATTTCGGTAACGCGGACACCGTATGCCGCATCGCCCAGTCCCTCGACGAGGGCGGCCTCGCCAAGGTGTCGCCACTCGAGGCCCCCAATGCCTCGAGCAACATCGTGGCCACCTCGGTCGCTATCCGGTTCGGTTTCACCGGACCCAACATCATGGTGTGCAACGGCCCGACGAGCGGGCTCGACGCCGCCCGCACCGGTGCCCGCCTGCTCCGTGCCGGTCGGGCCGAGCGCGTCGTCGTCGTCGGGTGCGAGGCAGCCGACAGATCGACGTCCCGACTGGTGCCCGGGCTCGTGTCGGCGGCGGCGTGCGTCGTTCTGGAGGCTGACCGCGAGGGCTGCCCGGAGCTTGCCGAGTTCCGCCACGTCAGCGAGCGGCCCACGGCAGCCCGGGGCTTCGACCGCGAGACCTCGGCGGCGGCAGGAGTGCTCGAAACGGCCATCGCCAGTGCAACCGCGCGGTCGAGGGCCCTCGGTGCCACGATCTGGTGCGGAGACGACACGGCGGGCTTCCTGACAGCCATGGTCTATCCGCCAGCACTGGGGGCGATCGCATGATCTGGCCCTCGGGCTGGACGCGGCTCCCGGACCGCGGCCCCGTCCCGGCGTACCGGATGGGGAACGGCGGACCCGATGTCGTGCTCGTCCACGGCATGGAGGACCGGTTCGACACCTGGACCGAGGTAGCGACCGCCCTGGCCCACGTGGCTCGCGTCACGGCGTTCGATCTCCCATGGCGGCCACGCTCCGACTACGAATGGTTCGCCGGAAGCTCTCCTGGGGAATGCCTCGAGCACGCTCTCGACGCGCACGGCCTCGTCGGGGCCTTCGTGCTCGCGCACTCCTTCGGCGCCTGGGCGACCCTGGAGGCGCTGGGACGCGGCGTTGACCTCGCGGCCGTCGTGCTCGTTGCCCCGCTCTACTGCACAGCCGACGAAGCCGCCGACCCCGCCACGGTCGACGCGATCCGCAGCGCACTGCAGGGCACCGTCGCCGAGGAGATCGGCTTGCGCATGGTGGACCGGCCCTGTTCCGGCTCGGAAGTGGAGGCGCATATCGTCGCCATGACGAGCGAGGACGCCCTGGCCCGCGCCCTGCCCGCCATCGTCTCGTGCATGCGCCGGAGCCCCACCCTCCGGCTGCCAGCGCTTACCACTCGCGTGCGGATCGTCGCCAGCAGGGACGACCCGAGCATGTCGCCCAGAGCGACAGCCGAGATCGCCGTGATCTCGCCGTACCTCAGCGTGCGGGCTGTCCCCGGTGAGGCGCACGCCCTGCACCGCACCCAGCCGACGCTGCTGCTCACCGAGGCCGCCGCCACGTTCGGGCTCGCCGTCTCAGTCGCGTCGTCCGCGCCAGCGGACGCGTCACCACCCCTCCCACACCGAGAAGAGCATCGACTCATGTCCCAAGAGTTCCTGGCCGGCGACCCGGCTTCGATCACCACCCACCCCCGCTACGAAGGCGCCAACATCCGGACCTGGGTCGGCTTCAAGCACTTCATGTTCCTCGTCGAGGAGGCCGTCCTCCAGTACTTTCGTGATCGCGGCTGCGGGGCCCAATCCCTGTACCACGAGTACGGACTGGGTCTCGCGATCATCGACAGCTCCGTCCAGCTCCCGCACGCCCTGGAGATCGACGACCTTGTCGTCTGCTCGGTGCAGGCGGCCCCGCGTCAGCGGGGCGGGCCCGGCGCACAGCTCGTCGCCGAGATCGTGCTGCGTCAGGGGACCGACGAGACGCCGGCCCTGCGCGGCAAGGTCACCGTCGCGCTGGTCCGCGAACAGGGCAGGCCGGCTAAACCCGCCCCTGAGCGTCTCCTGCCCTTCGTCGTCGACACCGTGGGCGAGGTGGGTGGGGAGTCTCGCAGCCTCGCCCTCAGCGAGGGCCAGGACGTCGCCGACGTGCTCCTCGGCCAGCACGAGGGCGGTTACGTCTGGTCCTGGCGCGCGCCGTACTACTACTGCCACTTCTCGGATCGTCTCCAGCACTCCGCGTTCACGCGTGCCCTGGAGAGCGTGGTAGACAACTTCCTTCATGATCGCGGCCTGGGCATCGGCCGGCTGCTGCGGGAGCGGTCGTGGATCCCCGTGGTCTCCCGAGCGCGCGTGCGGCTACACGCGAGCGCGCACATGGAGGAGGTCATCCACACCGTCTTCCGGGTCAACGACATCCTCATGAACACGACGTTCACGGCCACGATGGAGTGCTGGGTGCGCCGCGGGGACGAGCTCACCCTCGTCGCGAGCGGGACGATCATGCACGGCTACGTGGTCAGCCGCGGCGAGAACGCCGGTGACGTGGCGGTGCTCGACCCCACGACCCAGGCGGGACTGCTGGGGGTGGCGGCATGAGCAGGCGCACCGCGAGACCGACGGTGTTCTTCTCCTTCCGAAGCCCGTTTAGTTGGATGGCTCTGCACGTGCTCAAGCGGGAGATCCCCGACTACCTCGACCACGTCGAGATGGTGCCCTTCTTCGAGCCCGACGCCGTCAGCGCCGAGGAGCTCGCTCGTCGTGGCGGGGAGTTCCACTACGTCGCGATGTCGAAGGCCAAGCATCTCTACATCCTCAACGACACCAAGCGATACGCCGCCAAGCTCGGCCTCAACCTGCACTGGCCGGTCGACGTCGACCCGTGGTGGGAACTCCCGCACCTCGCGTGGATCAAGGCGCGGACGTTGGGCTGTGACGCAGCGTTCTACGACGCCGTCACCGTGGCGCGATGGGAGCACGGCATGAACATCTGCGAGCCCGAGGTCCTCGAGGGTGTCGTGCGTGCCGCCGGGCTCCCGATCACGCCACTGCTCACGGCGCCCCACGAAGCGCCGGTGCGCGAGGCAGGCGTGAACGCCCTCATGCGTGTCTACGAGAACGACGTCTTCGGCGTCCCGTACTTCCGGCTCGGCCACCAGAAGTTCTGGGGGCTCGACCGCGTCAACGACTTCGTTGCTGCCTACCGAGGGACCGGCCCCGCAGCGCCGCTGTCGCCCCCGTTGGCCGTGAGCGCCGCGGTCGGCGCCTTCGACCACGACACCGCGGGGGGCTGCGGATGAGCGTGTCGGCGCAGGGCAGCGGCACCGTGGTCCTCACCACCGTGCCGAGCGATGCCCACACCTGGAACCTCGTCTACCTCGGCCTGCTCCTCGAGGAGCACGGCTACACCGTCGTCAACCTCGGCAATTGCCCGACTCCCGACGTCGTGCGCCACGCGGCGCGGGACCCCGACGCCATCGCCGTTGTCGTGAGCACGGTCAACGGGCTCGGCGCGCTCGACGGGGCACGCCTTGTCGCGCATCTGCGCGCGGACATGCGCCTGGCTGGGCTGCCCATTGCCATCGGGGGCAAGCTCGGGACGACAGGGCATCCGGTCGAGCAGGATGTCGCTCGCCTGTATTCCGCAGGCGCAAGTCGCGTGTTCGGCGATGCTGATGCGCCTAGCAGCTTGCTCACCTGGCTGGCCGAACAGCCGAACTTCGCCCAAGAAGGGCGCGTCGTCGCATGACCGTCACCGGGCGGACCCCCATCGCCCTGCGCGGGTCCTTCGCAGGGGCAATGGCGGACGCACGCTCGCGCGGGCAGCTTGTCGTGCAACCACGCATGGGCATGGCCCGTGTCGCGGACATGGGGGCCGGGCTCGAAGCGGTGAAGGCGGCCTGCGCCCGAACGGTCGGGACCATCACCGTCGACAGCTTCACCCGGACTGGGGACCTCGCCGCCGCTCGTAAAGCGATCTTGTCCGGGCAGCCGCTCAACGGCTACCCGATCGCGGGCCACCCGGTCGAGTCGACGCACGAGATCCTCGCACACGTGTGGGACGAGGAGTTCCCCGTCCAGGTGCGGCACGGGTCGGCCCGGCCAACGCCGATTGTCGACAGCATGATCGCCCTCGGCATGGACGCCACCGAGGGGGGACCCGTGTCGTACTGCCTGCCATATAGCCGGTTGCCGTTGGCCGAGACAACCCGCCATTGGCGCCAGGCCACCGAACGGCTCGCCGCCCTGGCCGACGAAGGGTTGACTCCGCACATCGAGTCTTTCGCCGGGTGCATGATGGGCCAGTTGTGCCCGCCCGAGCTCCTCGTCGCTCTCACGGTCCTGGAGGGGATGTTCTTCCGACAGCACGGGCTGTCGTCGGTGTCGCTCAGCCTCACCCAACAGACCAGCCCCACGCAAGACCTCGAGGCGCTCACGGCCTTGCGTGCCCTGTGCGGGGAGTACCTCGCCGACCTGGATTGGCACGTCGTCCTCTACGCCTACATGGGCGTCTTCCCGACGTCAGCCACCGGCGCCCGCTCACTCATGCGGGACGCTGCTCACCTGGCGGTGGACGGGCGCGCCGAGCGTCTCATCGTCAAGACCACCGCCGAGGCTCACTGCATTCCCACTATCGCGGACAACGTAGAGGCCCTCGAGCATGCCGCCCGTCACACCGAGTGTGCGTGCCCTGGCAGGCGATACGACACCGAGGGCGACGCGCTCCTTCGCGCCAGCCGCTCGCTTATCGAGGCGACTCTTGAGCTGTCCGACGATATCGGCGAGGCGCTCGTACGGGCGTTCGCCCGGGGAGTCCTCGACGTGCCGTTCTGCCTCCATCCCGACAACGCCGGGCGGGCGAGCAGCACCGTGCGCGGCGACGGCCGGGTCGTTTGGGTCGATCGGGGCCGCATGCCCCTCCCCCCTTCCGAGGTCGACGCCGTCGCGGGCGACGACGCCCGCAGTGATCGGCTCCTGCAAGCTCTCTCGACGATCCGTCACCGCTACGACTCGGAGGCAACGACATGCACACCCTGATCGACACGGTCATGCCCACGTGGGACCACCGGGAGTGCCACCGAATCTCGATCAACGCGAGCGCGGAGACGGTGTGGGACACCTTGCACACCCTTCGGGTGCGCGACCTCCCGTTCTCGGTCCTGCTCAGCAGCGCCCGAGCACCGTGGCGGCTGCCGCAGGTGGGGCGTCAGGGCGTCCTGGACGCGCGCGCTCTTGAGCGGTTCCCGGTGCGCCCCCTTGTTTCCGCACCGCCGCACGAGCTCGTGCTGGGCGACATTTCGAACTACGCGCGGCGCACTCCTCGGCGTGGGCCGGCCATGACGGGCGACCCGAACGCCTTCGCCCACTTCGCCACGCCGGGGTGGACCAAGGCCGCGATGTCGTTCAGGATCACGCCGGCGAGGGAGGGTGTCGCGGTCTACACCGAGACCCGGGTGGTCTCGACCGACTCGATCACGCGGGCTCGCTTCCGGCCCTATTGGTTGCTGATCCGACTGGGCAGCGGAGCGATCCGACAGGAGATCCTCCACTCCGCCCGGCGAATTGCCGAGCGTCGGTCGGCGACACAGGCAGGCAGCGGGTCGGGCGCACCATGATGACGGACATCGCGCCGGATGGGGTGATCGTCGTCGAAACGGTCGTCGACGTGGACGCTGCGCTCTTCCCCGTCGAGGCGGCCGCTATCGACCGCGCCGTCGAGGCTCGGCGCCGCGAGTTCACGACGGTCCGGTATTGCGCTCGTCAGGCCCTCAACCGGTTGGGCCTGCCGCACACGCCCGTCCTCTCGCGACGACCGGGCGGGCCGCAGTGGCCGGCCGGCATCGTGGGCAGCCTGACGCATTGTGCCGGCTATCGTGCAGCCGCGCTCGCGTGGGCGCAGGATGTCCTCGCGGTCGGCGTCGACGCCGAACCTCACCAGGCACTGCCCGAGGGCGTCACCGAAACGGTGTTGTCGCCGAGCGAGATCGGTTGGGTGAACCGGATGCCGTCATCGGTGCATTGGGACCGCGTCGTCTTCAGCATCAAGGAGGCCGTCTTCAAGGCGTGGAACCCGCTCACGGGTCAGTGGCTTGACTTCCACGATGCGGTCGTGACCTGTGCCGAGGACGGGACCTTCTGCGCTCGACTGATCGGCACACACGTGGCGGGCGATGGGATTCGCGGGCGGTGGATGGTCGACCGAGACCTCATCCTCTCGATGGCGACGCTGTCGTTGCAGGATCGCGCGAGCTCGGGCGGACCGACATGATCCTCACGACCGTCCTCAGTACGACCTTCAACACGTTGCTGCTCGCGTGGTTCGTCAGACGCCTCATCGGTGTGCCCGTGGGGTGGCCGCGCACCATCCTGCTCAGTCTCGCCTTCGGCGCGGGGATGACCCCGGTCGTGCGGCTCTACTCCCGGTTGACCGGCGTCGATCTGACGAACGGCGGTGAGCCGCGTGACCTCGAAAGCATCCTGTTGGTGCTGCTGTTGGTCGGCTGGCTGCTCGCCATCGAAGCGGCCATTCTCATCATCGCCGAAGTGGTCGTCCCGACGGGGGACCTGCCCGGGCCTATCTCGCTGGCCCGCAGCCTGCCCTCGACCCGACGGCGTATCCGGCGCTACCTGGCCGTGCTCGGCATCCTGGTACGCCACGGCCTGATCGGCAACTTCGGGCGCCGGCAAAACGCGCGGTTGCGCATCGATGACCAGGGGTCGCGAACTCTCGTGCGCGCGTTCATGGACGGCGGGGTCACCTTCATCAAGCTCGGCCAGATGCTAGCGACCCGCCCCGACATCATCCCTACCTCCCTCGCCCGATCCCTTGGTGATCTGCACGACCGGGCCGACCCGGCACCGTGGCAGGCGATCGAACCCATCCTCGTCGAGAGCCTGGGGCAACCGATCGACGCCGTATTCGAGCACATCGACACGACGCCCGTGGCTGCCGCCAGCGTTGCGCAAGTGCACGTGGGTCGGCTGCACGGTGGGCGCGAGGTGATCGTGAAGATCCAGCGACCAGGGGCGCGCGAACAGGTCATGGTGGATCTCGACATCCTCACCCGGGTAGCCAGGCGGCTGGAGCAGCGCACCGGGTGGGCCCGGAGCATGGGTCTGTGCCGGCTCATCTCGGGGTTCGCCCAATCCCTTCACGAGGAGCTCGACTACACCGTCGAGCTCGAGAACACCCGCGCCGTGGAGGCGAGCCTGGCTAGCGCACCGCGGCGAACCGTCCTGACCCCTCGGGTTCACGACGAGATCAGTGGGCGTCGCATCCTGGTCATGGACCGCGCCCGGGGCAGATCCCTCTCGCGGGCCGACGACATCGTCAGCCGACTTGAGCTGGATCGGCGCCGAAACCTGGCCGATGACCTCGTCGCGACCATGCTGCAGCAGGTCCTCGTCACCGGCGTCTTCCACGCAGACCCCCACGCCGGCAACATCTTCGTGGACACCGACGGGGCACTCACACTCATCGACTTTGGAGCTGTCGGACGGTTGAGTCGCACCGCTCGGTCGGCGCTCACTGCCCTACTCGTCGCGTGCAGTCTGGATAGTCCCGTCGCCGCTACCGATGCTCTGATATCCCTCGTAGGTCGTCCGGCCGATCTCGATGACCATCAGCTCGAACAGGACCTCGGTGAGATCTTGACCCGCGCGCAGGGAGACGGCGCCTCGACGAACAGCCAACGGCTCTTCCGCAGCCTGCTTGCCGTCGTGGTCGACCACGGTCTCACGATCCCCAACCAGCTCGCCGCTGCCTTCCGCTGCTTCAGCACTCTCGAAGGCGCCTTGCGCACGCTCGACCCTGCCTTCACCCTCGTCGCCAGTGTCGAACGCCAGCGGCATACCCTCGTCTCGGTCTCCGACCGCCTCTCTGGGGCGGGGGAGCAGCTCCTGAGTCAGGCGTTCGCGTCGAGCCCGTTGATGTTGCGCGTCCCCCGGCGCGTTGACAGCCTGCTCACTGACATCGGGAGAGGGCGGCTACAGATTCGCCTTGCCGGCATAGGTTCCCCCGGGTTGCCGGCGTTCGACAACGCCATCCTCAGCCAGTTCGTCCTCGCTCTCATCGCAGGCTCGTGTTCGGTGTGCGGCATTCTGCTGATGATGGTGCCCAGCACGGCCCGCCTCACGGCACAGGTCTCGCTGGGCTCGGCGGTCGGCTCCGTGTTCCTCCTGTTCGGCTTCACGCTGGCGGCCCGCATCGTCGCCCTGATGATCAGAGCTGCTGACCGATGACGAACGAGGATGAGGGGGCGCCCGGGACCAGGCCCGCGGTCCCACGACCCGGGGCCTCCGAGTCCACGTCGCCGGAAGCGGAAGCGGACACCGCCGACGGGGACCGACACGCCCAGACGGCACCCGAACTGCCCGTGCTTCCCTACTGGGTCTACCCGGACTACGGTCCTGACTTCGATGATGTTGACCTGCCGTGACACGCGGCGACCACGAGTTTGGACGTCACCCCGTGGGCGATTCTGAAGCCTCGGGTCTGCAACCCCGGATTGCGACTTGGCCGGGTGGAGGTGCTTGGACTCTCAAAACCACTTCTCGTCATAGCACTCGACGAGCCAGTGACCCAGGGCGGCCAAGTGCCCGGTCAGGGCGTCAGGCGTGAGGACGTCAATATCGAAGTTCAGCGCGATGAGGTAGCGCGCGGCCCAGTCGAGATCGTCGGTGCCCAGGACCAGTCGGCAGGTGTCTTCCCGCTCGGCGATGACCAACGCGGTCGTCGCCGGAACGCGCTCGCGCACCGTATCGGCGGAACTGTGCACGCGCACCTCGACGCGGTGACGACCGTACTCGACACCGATGGAGTCCGTGGCGCACCGGACCGGGTCGGGTGGAGGGTCGGGTGCGGGGATCGAATGGCCCAGTGGCTGGGCACGGTCGATCCGATCGATCCGGTAGGTGCGCCAGCCCTGGTCCGGCCCGGGAGAGGCGAGCAGGTACCAGTGACCCGCGAGCAGCAACACCCGTAGCGGCTGGAGTCGCTCCGCTGTTGGCGCGGAGCCATCCGCGCGGGGTACCTGACGGATGCGTATCGCCTCGCCGCCGCGGCAGGCCTGGGCCACGGCGAGCAGGATCGCGGGGTCGGAGCGGTCGGGTCGCGTTGCGGGTGGCACGTCCACGTCAGACATCGCCTCCAGGCGCGAACGTGCGCGGCGTGGCACCGCGGCGTGCACTTTGGCCATCGCCGTTGCCGCGGACTGCGCGAGAGTCGGGTCCGCAGCAAGGGCGCGCAACCCAATTGCGACGGCGGCGATCTCGGCGGGATCGAGGGCCAAGAGCCCCCCAACAGAACCGGCCGTCATCGAATAGCCCCCGTAACGGCCAGAGTTCGCGGTGATCCCGTAACCCAGCCCACGCAGATGGTCGATGTCTCGGCGGGTGGTGCGTTCATCGACGTCGAGCTTCGCTGCGAGTTTGGCCGCGGTTATCCCCGGGCATGCCTGAATGAGGGCCAGCAACTCTAGGCGCCGCCCGGTCGTCGACATGAGTCGAGGATAGGCGAAAAACTAGGGCGATAAGTGTCCGGATTTGATCGTATCGTGGCTACATGCCTGAGATCACGATCCTCCGCCCCGCCGGGCTGGTGCACAGTCCGGCCTTCAGCCACGTCGCCGTCGTCTCGCCCGGAGCCACGTGGGTGCTGGTCGGTGGCCAGAACGGGGTCGACGTCACCGGCCGGATCGTCGAACCAGGTGATGCCGCTGCCCAGGCCCGCCGCGCTTTGGCCAATGTCGAGGTCGCGCTGAAGGCAGCAGGTTCCAGGCTTGCGGACGTCGTCATGTTCAGCGTGACCGTCGTTGAAGGGGTCGACGTGCAAGCGGCGTACGGTGCCATCGCATCGACGCTGGCAGTCGCGTTCGATCGACCCCCGCTGGTGTCCGTGTCCATTGTCTCGGCTCTTGCCGTCCCCGGCGCGCTCGTCGAGGTGGCCGTGACGTCCGCAGCGCTCCGGTGAATCTCACGTCGAGGCCGGTCGGCCACACTCGCGACGTCGGATGGCAGGTCGGCGCCTCGCGGACGGTCGATCACCCCATCGATCAGGTGTGGGGCTTCCTCCGATCGCCTCGGGGAGCGTCGCTGTGGCTCGCGAAGGGAGTGCACATCCCGCCGGAGCGAGGTGCCCAGATCGATGCCCCGGATGGCTCGGTCGGCGAAACCCGCAGCTACCGACCACTGGACCGGATTCGGCTCACCTGGCAGCCACCCGACTGGGACCACGAGAGCACCATTCAAGTCGCTCTCCGTTCGGCCGGCTCGAGCCGCACCAGCATCCGCTTCCATCAGGAGCGACTTGCCGATGCCAGCGAGCGCGAACAGCAACGGGAGCATTGGAAAGGCGTTCTGGCGGCGCTCGCCGCGGCTCTTGACGCGTTGTGAGGCATGCCTTTCGGGAGGAGGCCGAAACGGGATTCCGAACGACGGTGGTTTCGGTCCCAAGGTGATCCGAGTAGTTCGCCGGGCCGCCGAGCGCCTCGGCCCAGTATGCGGCGAGTCGCTCGCTGTGGTGGGGGTGTAAGCCGTGGCTGAAGGCGTGACTGACCACCTCGTCGGCCATCACCCGCTCGTGCCAGGCGTGGGCCAGCCGAAGCATTCCCTGCGCCCCTCCGGCTGCCTCGTTGACGCTCTCCATCCAGCGATCCTGCCAGCCTGAGACCCTCTGTCCGGGTGGAGTTTCGGAGCCTCGGTTCACCCGCGGTGCTGTCGCGAGTAGTGCGGTGGGGCGTCGTCGGCTGCGACGGTGGGTCACGACGGGAGGACACCGAGGTCGATCGCGAGGACTTCGCCGCCGCTCTCCTCGCCGGGCTCGCCGATGTCCCCGCCGAGCGGCTGCTTACCCTTACCTGGGACCAAGGCAACGAGATGGCCGCCACGACCTGGTCTCCCACCTCTTCCCCGAGGGCATCTTCTTCGCCTACGCCGGGTCGTCCAGTTGCGGCGCGGCACCGCTCACCTGTTCGGCGGCCCACAGTCCGAGGGCCACGATCGCGTCGCGTAATGCGAACCCGTGCTCGGTCAAGGCGTAGGCCCTGGTGTTGTGTCGCAATGGGAGGCGGTACAGGACGCCGGCTGCTTCGAGTTCGCGCAACCGGATGGCGAGCATGTTCGTGCCGAGGCCGAGATCGCGCTGCAGGTCGCCGTACCGTTGTGGGCCGTCGAGCAGCCGCTCCACGATGAGCAGCGCCCATCGTGGGCCGACGATGTCGAGAGCCGCTGCCAGGTCGCTCACTCTGCCGGTTCGGTCTCCGACTTCATCCAGAACGGCGAATAGTGGTAGCCGTCGAGGTCGTCGAACTGGCGCTGGTACATAAAGGAGTAGTCGTCGGTGTCGCCGACCCTGCCACCGGCCGCGGCGGCCCGTCCGATGAGATCGTCCACCGCCGCCCGACTGCCGAGGTCGAACGACACGGTGACCTTCGAGGGGGTGTCCGGTCCGCCGATAAGATCCTCGGTTCCGCCGACGGCGGCATACATCTCACGGTTGCCGAGCATGACGTACTGCTCCGGCGCGATCGCGAAGCACGAGACGTTGTGGTCGGACATCTCCGCGTTGAGGGTCCACCCGAGGGCCGTGTAGAAGGTGGTCGCGCGGTCGACACTCTGGACCGGACAAGTGATGAAGAGGCTCATGCACCCATACTTCTAAAATGAAAGTTGGGTTGTCAACCCTCACGCAGGAGCGGGTGCAAGCCATCCGGTAGTCCTTCGAGCTAGGTGCCCGCGCGCGAGATGCTCGTCAGCTGGCCCGGCTCAACCTCAGTCCCGAGCCCTGCAGTCCAAGGACGAGGAAGACCAAGCTGCGGTCTGATGCGCGTTCGGATCTCCGCAAGCCCGCACCGCTCGCGCGGTCACTCCGGCGTATGCCGCGAGCTCGCTTCGGTGGAACGCACCGGGATGGAACCTCCGGGTCCACATCGGTGATGAGCCGTCGGCCGACTGGTGATCAGTCACGCCGCGGCCCGCACAAACCGCCGGGAGACGGAGCTGGCCCGCTGACCAGGTCCTCGGAGAGGACCGTAACGTTCGAGCAGATGACGACGAGATCGAGATCGCTGTCGGGGCGAGGCGCGCCGTATGCGTACGAGCCAACCAGTGCGACAGCGACTACCCCCGGCCTACCCGTGGCCCAAGCTTGCGTCCGTTGCAGGACGCCGTCCACCTCACGCAGGGGGCCTTGACTAGGGTCTGCACCGATGCTGCCTCGCTGGAGCAACGTGTCTTCACCTCTATGGACGGGGCCAGGGTTCCCGGGCGGTACGGGTCAGTTCCTTGGTCGAGGTCCAGCCAGGCGCAAGGCCCGACTCCAATCGTCTGCGGTGTTGCCCCTACTTCCGCGGTTCATGCGGCTCATGCGGGTCACGCTACGCCGCCGCCTGTAGCGCTTTTGGTCATCAGGGTCCCGCGTGTACCTGACCGGCCGCCGGCTGTGCCACGGCAAGGATGGTCCACACCAACCTTGAACCCGCGACGCAGATCAGTGGCGGCCAGGAACCCCCCGCCCACTCGATGAAGGTGCAAGCCGACTCCCCGCCCTCGGTGTCGACCGAGGCCACGACCGCGCTCGTGTCACGGTGCCGAGCCGCACGACTCGGTGCGCTTCAACAATCCCTCGCGGCCGACAGACACTACTCGACGTGCGCGCGCAGGTATCGGCCGAAGTGCGGGACCGTGAACCCGACCCGGCCGCGTTCGGTGGCGTACACGAGCCCCTTCTTCAGCAGGGCGTCCCGGGCGGGGGAGAGCGACTGCGGCTTTCGGCCCAGCACCGTGGCCACGGCCGCCGTGGACACCGAATCAGCCTCGCCCGCAACGATATCCGCGCCTTCCGGCCGGGCCCCGTCGGCACCCGCCGGCCCTGACCCCGCCGCCTCGGCCATGGCCCTGAGGTACTCACGCTCGGCTGGGGTGGCCCGCTCGAACCGCGATCCGAAGAAGCCCACCGCCAGCTCGGCCTCGGCCCCCGGCGCGGCCACGTCGACGTCGCCCACGCTCGATCGGCGAGGTCCGACCGCGACGTCCCACACGGCCTTGCCGTAGGCCTGGACGAAGTACGGGTAGCCGGCGGTCACGGCATACATCGCCTCGAGAGCGGCCGGCGACCACGTCGCGTCCTCCTCGCCAGCCGGTGCCACTAGCGCCACGTCGGCCGCAGCGCGGTCCGAGCCGGTCGATACGCGAGTAGCGAAACAGCCGCTCCGAGTAGGACTTCGACGCGGACAGGACGGTCGGGCAGGTGCGGCAGGCCGGCCCCGACGACGACCACCGGCAGCCCGGACTGCGAGATCTCGTGTGCCGCCGCGCAGAGCGCCGACACGTCGGCCGGGCCGACGTCCTGCATCTCGTCGATGAAGACGGCCAGGCCCTTGCCTCGGTCCGCGGCCAACCCGCCGACGTCGGTGAGCACCTCGACGAGGTCGATCTCGATGTCGCCCGAGTCGGCGCGACCGGCCACGGCCGGGACGTCGATGCCGGGATTCCACCGGTCCCGCAGCCGTGCCCCGACGCCCGCCTCGCGTTGCGCGAACGAGCGGACGACGCCGAGCACTCCGGCGACCTCGTCGCCTCGAGGATGCCCGAGCTCGCGGACCGCCATGTGCAGCGCCGCGGCCAGTGGCCGACGCAGCCCCTGCTCGGGCCGGGCTTCGAGCTTGCCGGTGCCCCAGCCGGCCCGGACCGCCGACGATCGCAGGGCGTTGAGCAACACGGTCTTGCCGACTCCACGCAATCCGGTGAGCACGACCGAACGCTCCGGCCGGCCTCGGGCCACCCGTTCGAGAGTGACGCCGAAGGCCCGCAGTTGCTCGTCGCGACCGGCCAGCTCGGGAGGGCGCTGGCCGGCACCGGGGGCGTAAGGATTGCGTACCGGGTCCATGATCGGACTGTATGCCGTTCTCTAGCGTTAGCCCGAGATTGCCCGAGAGAACGTTAGGCCGTGTCGGCTCAGCAGATCTCGACGACCTCGAAGCGCTCGACCGGGTGGGCGATCGACTCCTGCTCGGCGACCAGGCGCATCTCGGCGTACCCGCTCCGGTGGGTGGCCTCGAGCACGGCATACATCGTCGCTGCGGTGCGCGAGAGGGCTGCCCGGGGACCGTCGGCGAGCGTGTGCGCCAGGAAGATCGCCGCCGTCGCGTCGCCGCCTCCTCGGACCGCCATGTCGAGCATCGGGGTCGTCACGAGCCACCCGCCGTCGTCGCAGACGCAGGCCATCTGGATCGACCCGGGCGGGGTGTCGTCGGTGAGCGCGCTGGTGACGAGGACAGTCGCAGGCCCGCTCGCTCGGACGGTTGCGACGGCGTCGAGCAGGTCCGCCTGGGACTGCACCGGTCGCCCGGCGAGGAACTCGAGCTCGAACTGGTTCGGCGTGACGAGGTCGGCGCGTGGGACCACCTCATCGCGCAGATACTCCGGAATGCCCGGGCCGACGAAGAAGCCTCGGCCGACGTCGCCCATCACCGGGTCGCAGCAGTACACCGCGGCCGGGTTGGCAGCCTTGACCCGGGCGACCGCGTCGAGCACGACGGCACCCATGGGCTCGGCGCCGAGGTAGCCAGACAGCACGGCATCGACGCCCGGCAGGGCACCCCGCTCCGCCACGCCGAGCAGGACCTGGGCGACATCGTCCGGCGGGATGAGCGGACCCCGGGTCGCGCCGTACCCGGTGTGGTTGGAGAAGGTCACCGTGAGCACCGGGTAGACGTCGTGACCGAGGCGTTGCAGCGGGAACACCGCCGCCGAGTTGCCGGCGTGACCGTAGGCCACGTGGGATTGGATCGACAGGATCGCCATCTCGGATGCCGTTGCGTCGCAACCGGTGTCAGGTCGGCGGATCGACGGTCGGGTCGCGGTCCGCAGCGGCGACCGGGCCGCCGACCATGGGTCGCCCGGACGAGCGCCACCCTCGCATCCCGCCGCCAAGCACCGCGGCGTCGACGCCGTTGGCCCGCAGGAACGCCACGGCCCGTGTCTGCTTGCTCCCACCGCCACACGAGACGAGCAGCGGACCGTCGGCCGCCGTGGGCAGGTCCGTGAGGCGACCAGGCAGTCGGGACAGCGGGACGTTGACCGCCCCAGGGGCATGCCCGGCGAGGAAGTCGGCCCGGTCGCGAACGTCGAGGACGAGGACGTCGTCGGGCAGGCCGGCGGCATCGACGGTCGGCTGCCCGTCTTGGCGCTCGGCGGGGATCAGGTCCATGCCCGGCATCCTCCCACTTGCGGCGACCGGCCGACCTGGGCGAGGTGGGCGAAGCAACCCACTGACCGAACGGCCGGCAACGCCGCAGGCGCACGGCCTACTTCAACAGTCGTGACATCCGCCGGTCGGCCAGCGGCTTGCCGCCGGTCTGACACGTCGCGCAGTACTGCAGGGCCGAGTCGGCGAACGAGACCTCCCGGACGACGTCGCCGCACTCGGGACACGGCATACCGGTCCGGGCGTGCACTCTCATCCCTGCGCGTTTGGCGTCCTTGAGCTCGGCCGCCGGCTTACCGGAGGCGGCGGCCACGGCACCGGAGAGTGTCCCGCGCAACGCGGCATACAGGCGCTCGACCTGGTCGTCGGTCAGGGTGGCGGCGAGCGCGAACGGCGACAGCCGGGCGACGTGCAGCACCTCGTCGGAATAGGCGTTGCCGACCCCGGCGAGGAACTGCTGGTCTCGCAGCAGCCCCTTGATCTGGGTGCGCCGCCCGGCGAGGAGTGCGGCCAAGCGTTCCTTGGTGAAGTCGGCGTCGAGCGGGTCGGGGCCGAGCCGGGCGATGCCGGGGACGTCCGCGATGTCACGGACGAGGTATGCCGCGAGGGACTTCTTCGTGCCGGCCTCGGTGAGGTCGAAGCCCGATCCGTCGGACAGGCGCACCCGCAAGGCGATCGGCGACTTGCCCGGCCGGATCACCGTGGGGGGGATCGCGTCGGACCACCGCAGCCAGCCCGCCCGGGCCAGATGACAGATCAGGTGGATGCCGTCGACGTCGATGTCGAGGAACTTCCCGTGCCGGTGCACACCCCTGACGAACGATCCGGCCAGCGCGCTCGGCGCCGGGTCGTAGGTCTTGAGCACCGAAATCGACCCGAGCTCGACCCCCGTGACGGCCAGCCCGGCGATCCGGGCATCGAGGAAGTCCACGAGCGCCTGGACCTCGGGGAGTTCAGGCACGCCAGCCGGCCTCGTCGGTCGAGTCCGCTGGGGCACCGGTCGACGGGTCGGCGGCGGCACTCTTGATGCGCCCGGTTGCGCGCATCCGCTGCATCAGCTGGTAGCCGTCGGGGGCGCTGAACACGGGGACCTCGCGAGGGCGTCGCGTCGACCGGCCGACGATCGGTTCATTGGGGATGGGGATGCCGTGCGAGAGGACTTGCTCGGCGGCCGAGAGTCGCCGGATGAGAATGGCATCGACCGACTCCGGGCGGGACTCGGCGAAGTCGCGGTAGATCTTCGGGTCGTGCTGGCCGTCGTCGCCGATCAGCAACCAGGTGATCTGAGGGAAGTCGCGGGCGAGCCGCTCAAGGGCGGCGCGCTTGTGGTCCTGTCCGCTGCGGAACCACCCGGTGTTCGTCGGGCCCCAGTCAGTGAGCAACAGCGGGCCGCGCGGGTAGCCGTGGCCCTTGAGGAAGCGCGCCAGAGTCGGCGCGGTGTTCCACGCGCCAGTCGACAGGTAGATGACCGGTGCATCGGGGTGCTCCTGGACGATCTGTCGGTACAGCGGGGCCATGCCGGGCACGACCCGGCGGGCCCCTTCGTGGAGCACGAAGGTGTTCCACGCAGCGATCATCGGTCGAGGCAGGGACGTGGAGATGACCGTGTCGTCGATGTCGCTGACGATGCCGTAGGTCTGGGCCGGGTCGACGACGACGACGCTGGCCTGGACCGGTTCGGAGCGTTGGGCCCCGATGGTGACCTCGTGCCACCCAGGCGCCAACCCATGGCCTCGGAACGTCACGTCGACGTGCCCGCTGCGATCGCTTCGACCATGTGCCACGTGGTGGCCCACGCGGATCTCCACGGGTACCCCCATGGCGGGGGCGGTGAAGAACGAGCGCCATCCCCGGCGCTGTTGATAGGGAGAACGCAGTCCTCCGTACGTGACATCCTGGCGGTTTTCGTGGTGGGGCTCTTGCTCCTGAGGTGGGTAGAGCAGCACGCGGGCGAAGACGCGCAGATGCTCGGTCGAGCCGTATCCCGTGTAGGAAATGACCCGGTTGCGCCAATGGCGCCGGCGCAGTCCCCGCTCCAGCTGGCGATGCCAGGCGTCCTCGACGATCGCCGAGGCGTGCGGGCGGGTCATGGACCCACGCTAAGCCATCGACCCGACGCTCCCTGCCGAATCGGACTGCTGTGTACCGATCCCGTCTGGATGATTCTGAGTGGCCCCGAGCATCCACAACTGCCCTCTGGGCGGGGTTGTGGTCTGGTTTGGGTTGCCGATGCGACGAATCCTGGCCTCTGGGCGGGGTTGTTGTTGGTGGTGGGGGGGGGTCGGAGCATCCACAACTGCCCTCTGGGCGGGGTTGTGGTTTGGTTTGGGTTGCCGATGCGACGAATCCTGGCCTCTGGGCGGGGTTGTTGTTGGTGGGGTGGTCCGCACATCCACAACTGCCCTCTGGGCGGGGTTGTGGTTCGGTTCGGGTTGCCGATGCGACGAATCCTGGCCTCTGGGCGGGGTTGTTGTTGGTGGGGTGGTCCGCACATCCACAACTGCCCTCTGGGCGGGGTTGTGGTTCGGTTCGGGTTGCCGATGCGACGAATCCTGGCCTCTGGGCGGGGTTGTCGTCGTTGGGGGTGGTCCGCACATCCACAACTGCCCCCAGGGCGGGGTTGTGGTTCGGTTCGGGTTGCCGATGCGACGAATATTGACCCCTGGGGGCACAGGTGGCTTTGGGAACGTCGCGCACTGGCGGTTTTGGGAGCGTCGCGCCCTGGTGGTTGTCGGAACCCCTCGAGCACTGGTGATTGGCGGAACCCCTGGCGCGGGTGGTCGTGGTGCTCGGGGCGCGATCGGACCCAGCGCCCGCGCAGGGGCAGATGCGAGGCATCGACCCTGACGATGCCGGGGACGGTTGACCGGTGCAGCCTGCGCGGCCAGCGTGGTGGCACACCCCTGCCGGTCGAGGAGGACCCATGGACGTCGGGATGGCAATTACCGCACGCAACCACCCGGCATACCCTCGGCCGTTGCCCGTCGTCTACGAGGAGGTCCTCGACCAGGCCGTCCTCGGTGAGCAGCTGGGCTTGCGGTCGTGGTGGCTTGCCGAGCACCACTTCGCCGAGGACCAACACAACCCGTCGCAGTTCCCGCTGCTCGCCGTCGCGGCCGCGCGGACGAGCACGATCCGGCTCGGCACGTACGTCCTGCTGCTCGCCCTGCACAACCCCGTGCGCGTCGCCGAGGACGCCGCGACCGTCGACATCCTCTCCGGCGGGCGCCTCGACCTCGGTATCGGCGCCGGCCCCATGCTGAACGAGTGCGCCGTGTTCGGCATCGACCCGGGGGAGCGGTTCGGCCGGACCTACGAGGCGCTGGAGATCCTCGCGAAGTGCTTCACCGGCCAGCCGTTCTCGCACGCCGGCCGCTATTTCGACTTCCCCGGCCTGCACCTCACGACGACGCCCGTTCAGCCCGGTGGCCCGCCGATCTACGTCGCCGCCCTCGGCCCGCAGAGCCTCGCCAAGGCCGGCGAGCGCGGCTACCACCTCGCCTCGATGGTCCACACCCACCAGCACCAGATCTACCTCGACGCCCAGGCGGCCGCCGGGCGCACTCGCGCGGACTACCGGCTCGTGTCCGGACCGCTGGCGGTCCACGTCGCGCCGACCCGCGACCAGGCGTGGGACGAGGCGGAGGCCGGGCTGCATGAATGGGTCGCCTTCTATCGCCGGCGCGGCATCCCCATGCCCCTGCCCGAGCTCGGGACGATGCGCGAGGACCCCAACGCCGGGATCTTCGGGACGCCGTTCGCCGTCGGCACGCCCGACGAGGTCATGGCCACGCTCGCCGGCTACCGCGACCTGCCCATGGACCAGCTCGTCCTGCAGTTCAACCACATGGGGATGCCACACGAGCAGGTGGCCGCGTCGATGCGGCTGTTCTCGGCCGAGCTGCTGCCCGAGATCACCGGGTGGCCCACCGGCGCCTGAGTCGCGGGAGCTGCGGCGCTCGGAACCGCGGGCCGTGGGGCCTGGCAGGTCATGAGCCGTGGCAGGCTGCCGGTATGCCGTCCCCCGATCTGCAGGCGCTCACCCCCGAACGGCTGCGGGCGCGTCGCACGGTGAAGTGGACCTACCATCCGCCGGACGTGCTGCCCATGTGGGTCGCCGAGATGGACTTCCCGACGGCCGAGCCCATCATCGAGGCCCTGCATCGGGCGGTCGCCGCAGAGAGCTTCGGCTATCCCTCCCCCGGGCCGGCCGGCGAACTCGCCGAGGCGAGCGCGGCGTGGCTCGGCGCGGCATACGGTTGGGACGTCGACCCGGGCGGGGTCCACATCCTCGGCGACGTCATGCAGGGCGTCGCCCTGGCGATCGAGTACTTCAGCGGCCCCGAGGACCCGGTCGTCATCCCGTGCCCGGTGTATATGCCGTTCTTCGACATCGTGCGCCTCTCGGGCCGTCCGGAGGTCCGAGTGCCGATGGTCTGGGACGGACACCGCTGGGCGCTCGATCTCGACGGCATCGACCAGGCGCTGGCGGCCGGCGCGCGAACGGTGCTCATGTGCAGCCCGCAGAACCCGCTGGGCCGGGTCTTCTCGGTGGACGAGTTGCGCGCCCTCGCCGCCGTGGTCACCAGGCACGATGCCCGGGTCGTCTCGGACGAGATCCACGCGGCGCTCGCCTTCGGAACCCGGCATACCCCGTATGCCGCGTTGTCCGCCGAGACCGCCGCGCACACGATCACCGTCCTGTCGGCGTCCAAGGCGTGGAACCTGCCCGGGCTCAAGTGCGCCCAGGTGGTGACGAGCACGCCGGCCGACACCGAGGCGTGGAAGCGGATCCCGTTCTGGCGCACCGTCGGGGTCTCGACGCTGGGCATCGAGGCCAGCCTCGCGGCATACCGCCACGGCGGCGAGTGGCTGACCGCCGTCGCGGCCACCCTCGCGCGCAACGCCGCGGTCGTCGCCGAGGCCGTCGACGGGATGCCGGGGGTGCGCACCGTCGCCAACGAGGGGACCTACCTGCAGTGGCTCGATTTCACCGAGCTGGGCCTCGACGTCGAACCGGCCGCCTGGCTGCTCGACCACGCCAAGGTCGCCCTCAACCCCGGTCCGCCGTTCGGAGCGCCCGCGCTTCGGTTCGCCCGGCTCAACTACGCGACGACCGACGTCCTGCTCGTCGAGAGTCTCGAGCGGATCGAGCGAGCCGTCCGGCGGCACCACGGCTGACCGGTTCCGGCGGCACCACGGCTGACCGGTTCCGGCGGCACCACGGCTGACCGGGTCCGGCGGCACCACGGCTGACCGGGTCCGGCGGCACCACGGCTGACCACGGACGGCGGCGACCCGATGGACGCGAGAGGATGTCGATATGTCCCGCCGCGTTGTCGCCGTGCTGCCCGTCCTCGGCCTGGTGGTCGTCACCTCGCTCGGCGGCTGCAGCCTGCTCAACCGCCCCCCTTCGCCGGACGACACCGCGCGGTCACTTGCCGTCGGGCTGGCCGCGCCCGACCTCACGAAGGTGCCCTTCGACGGAGCGTCCGGAGAGTCGGCGACCGCGTCGGTCAAGGCGGCGTTCGGCGATCTGGCCCAGACGCCGCGCAGCATCGCGGTGACCCGGGTCGCGACCGGCAGCGAGGACAAGAAGGCGACGGCCACGCTGACCTGGACGTGGGACGTATCGGCGTCGCCGGTGGACTGGACCTACTCCACGGATGCCGCCCTCGTGCTCGCCGCGGACAACACCTGGCACGTCCAGTGGTCGCCCACCCTCGTCGAACCGCGGCTCAACGCCACCGAACGGCTGCGCGTCGATCGGTCGCAGGGCAAACGCGCCGAGATTCTCGGGGCCAGCGGCACCGTCCTCATGGGGCCGCGGGACGTCTATCGCCTCGGTATCGATCGGGGGAAGATCAGCGCCGACCAAGCCGGGCCGTCGGCCGGCGCCCTGGCCAAGCTGCTCGGCATCGACGAGGCGTCCTACGTCAAGACGGTGACCGGCTCGGGGCCCAAGCAGTTCGTCGTCGCCCTCACGGTCCGGGTCGACGACCCGCTCGTCGCCGGCAAGTCCGATGCGATCGCCGCGATCCCCGGTGCGTCTCAGGTCCCGGACACCGCCACGCTCGGACCGTCCTCGACGTTCGCCCGGTCGATCCTCGGCACGGTCGGTCCGGCAACCGCCGAGATCGTCGCGCGCTCGGGGGGAGCGGTCGCAGCGACCGATACGGTCGGCCTGTCCGGCCTCGAACAGCGCTACGACGGCTACCTCGCCGGTCTGCCGGGTCTACGGGTCAAGGCGGTGGGTTCCGACGCCGCCGGCGCCGCGACCGCGCGGATCCTCTTCACCCAGGACCCGGTGGCCGGACGCCAACTGTCCACGACGCTCGACGTGAGCGCGCAGAATGCCGCGGAGGCCGCGTTGGCCCCGGCCACGGTTGCGGCCACGCTCGTCGCCGTGCGTCCTTCCACGGGTGAGATCGTCGCGGCGGCCAACGGTCCGGTAGCCCAGGGCGCCGTGGCCACAACGGGGCGGGCCGCGCCGGGTTCGACGTTCAAGATCGTCTCCTCGCTTGCCCTGTTGCGGGCCGGGCTCACCCCTGAATCCACCGTCTCCTGCGATCCGACCGTCGTCGTCGACGGGCGGACCTTCAAGAACTACGACGACTATCCGGCGGGGCGTCTCGGCCAGATCACCCTGCGCGCCGCCTTGGCCAACTCGTGCAACACGGCGTTCATCTCCAACCACGACAAGGTGTCCCAGGGCGATCTCGTCGACGCCGCCGCCGCGCTGGGCTTCGGTGTGGACTTCGACATGGGTATGCCGGCTTTCCTCGGCTCGGTGCCGAGGCAGGCCACGGCCACCGAACACGCTGCCTCGATGATCGGCCAGGCCAAGGTCGAGGCCTCCGCGCTGTCGATGGCCACCGTCGTCGCCTCGGTGGCCAAGGGCGCAACCGTCGTCCCACACCTCGTCGACCTCCCGACGGCCCCCGTGGCGCCGGCGACCGCGGTGACGGGGTCATCCGGCGCAGCCGCGCCGTCGGGCTCCGGGCCGCTCGCGACCGGCCCTGTCGCCGGCATAGCTGGCGGCTCGTCCACGAGCCCGGGCGCAACTCCGTCGGGCGCCTCGGCGTCTGCGCCGGCGACCGCAACGGCGACCGCAACGGCGACCCCGACGGCCGCCCTGCCCACCAAGCCGCCCGCGCCGGCCAAGCCCCTGCAGCCGGCCGAAGTCGAGGCGTTGCGTTCGATGCTCGCCAGCGTGGTCAGCGACGGCAGCGGTCGGGTGCTCGCGGACGCTGGAGTGAGCGGGGCGAAGACCGGAACGGCCGAGTTCGGCACCGACACGCCCCCAAAGACCCACGCGTGGATGGTCGCGATCCGCGGCGATCTGGCCGTCGTCGTGTACGTCGACGAGGGCCAGTCGGGGTCCAAGACAGCGGCTCCGCTGCTCAAGGCGTTCCTCGCCGCGTATACCGGCTGACCAGCGCCCGCTCCGCCGACCACCGGACCGGGGACACGTCCGGCGCCGCTGTGACGTTCGACCGGTTGCTTTCCCGACCGGTTTGGCGTGGGATGGAGACAGCAGGCCGACGCGGCCCCGGCCGGGATCGGACCGCACGACAAGGAGGGCAGACATGTCCGAATCGCAGCAGGCCGAGGTGGTCACCGAGGACGCACAAGGGGAGCACACCGTCGAGGTCAACGCCCTGCTCCCGCACGACATCGACCGCGTCTGGCACGTGCTGACGACCAACGACGGTGCCGAGGCGTTTCTCGGCGAGGGCGCCCGGCTCGGGAGCAAGGGCGAGACATGGCACGCCGCCGACGGATCGCATGGCGTCTGGCGCAGCTACCACCCCCTTGAGCAGGTCCGAGTCTCGTGGCACGCCACCGCCGACGCTCCCCGGTCCCTCGTTGACCTGCACCTTGCGCCTCAGGGCGACCACACCGCCGTGAGCGTGCGACACGAACGCATCCAGGGCGACGCCGCGGCGCTCAGTGATCGCTGGCGCACGGCGCTGGCCCGCATCGACGCGCTCGCGGAGGACTGACCACCCGTTCTGCGGAGAACCCTGTGCCAGTCGTCAAGCTCGTCCTCGTCCTCGTGATCGTGATCGTCGTCATCGGGGTAAGCCTCAAGGTGCAGACGTGGGCACGCGGCCGATCGCGGCACGAGGCAGGCGCGACCGCGGGGAAGGCTCGCGAACTCGCCGATCGAATCGGTCGTCAGGCCGACACCCGATCGGCCGGGCGAGCCGGCGCCCATCTGTCGATGCTGGGGCGCACCCTCCTTGTCGACTCCACGTTAGCGGCCGCTCGGGACGTGCTGTCGGCCGCGATCGCCGAGCCGGACCTGTTCGACCCGACCGCCGCGGACCTTGGCGAGGGACTGGCGTGGGTCTATTCGACGATGGGCACGACTCGCCTGGTCGCCGTCCCGGACGGCGATCGGACCGTCCTCGGCGTGACGTCGTTCGACTACGCCTTCGGCTTCCCCCAGGGTGGGCCGGCGGTCGCCCAGACGATGGACCGGGTCACGACGGCACTGGCCCGACACGGCATACCGTTCCGGGAGACGGCCCGGGCCTTCGTCCCTGGTGTCGACGACACCACCGACGGGCCACGCCACGCCACCCCGATGGCCTCATGAGCACGGACTGGACGGACACCGTCATCTGGTGGCACTGCTATCCGCTGGGTTTCGTCGGCGCGCCCCCGCAGTATGCCGACGAGCCCGCCGGGCAGGTCAGCCACCGGCTCGGCAGGCTCGTCCCGTGGCTGGACTACCTCATCGAACTCGGCTGCAACGGACTGCTGCTCGCACCGGTGTTCGCCTCGACGTCGCACGGTTACGACACCCTCGACTACTACCGGATCGATCCCCGTCTCGGCGACGAGGGCGACTTCGAGGCGCTCGTCGCCGAAGCCAAACGGCGCGGCATCCGAGTCCTGCTCGACGGCGTCTTCAACCACGTGTCCCGCGACCACGCCATCGTCACCCGGGCGTTGGCCGAAGGCCCGGACTCCGATGCCGGTCGCTGGCTCAAGTGGGTCGACGGATACCCCTACTGCTTCGAGGGCAACTTCGACCTCGTCGAACTCGACCTCATCCATCCCCCCGTCATCGACGAGGTCGTCGCGGTGATGAGCTTCTGGCTCGACCGCGGGATCGACGGCTGGCGCCTCGACGCGGCCTTTGCTGCCGGAGCAGCGCCGTGGCGGCCGATCGTCGAGCGGGTCAAGGCGGCCTACCCCGACGCGTGGATCCTCGCCGAGCTGCTCCAGGACGACTACGTCGCGTTCGTCGCCGAGTCGGGGGTCGACTCGGTGACCCAGTACGAGCTGTGGAAGGCGGTATGGAGCAGCCTCAACGACGCGAACTTCTTCGAGCTGGAGTGGGCGTTGCGGCGGCATACCGAGTTCCAGGCGCACTTCCGGCCGCAGACGTTCGTCGGCAACCACGACGTCACCCGGATCGCCTCGAAGCTCGAGGATCCGCGCCACATCCGCCTGGCGGCGGCGCTGCTCCTGCTGCTGCCGGGGGTGCCGTCGATCTACGCCGGCGACGAGCAGGGATTCACTGCCGAGAAGCTCGACCAACCGCAGGGCGACAACCCCGTCCGGCCCCCGTTCCCGCGCACGCCCGAGGGGTTGTTGCCGTACGGCGCGCCGGTGCACGCGGTATACCAACAGCTCGTGGCCCTGCGCCGCCGGCACCCGTGGCTCGTCGATGCCGCGGTGAGCGTCCGCGCGGTGACGAACGAGACCATCGTCATCGACCTGGCCCGCGGCGGGCGCCACCTGGCGCTGGCCTTGAACGTCGGCACCAAGCCGCTGCGCGTCGAGGGCCGCACGGTGGCGGCGCACGACTTCGCCGTCATCGGCGACTGAGGGCCTCAGGTCACGCAGAACTCGTTGCCCTCGGGGTCGGCCATGACGACGAAGTACCCCTCGACATCGGTGACCTCGAACTCCGCGGGATAGCGCCGCAGCACAGTGGCGCCCGCGGCGACGAGCTCGGCGACCTTGGCGTCGACCCCGGGCTTGCGCTGCGCCACGGGGACGCTGCGCCCGCCGCCGACCCGCAGGTCGAGGTGCAGCCGGTTCTTGCCGTTCTTGCGTTCGGGCACGGCCTGGAACCAGATCGTCGGGCCTGCTCCCTCGGGGTCGAGGATCCGGTCGCTGCCGTCGCCGCTGAGATCGAGTTCCTCCTCGGGCACGCCGACCGAGCGGTACCAGTCGTTCCATGTCGCGTGTCCGGGCGGGGGTGGCTGCACGGCATACCCGAGGGCCGGCCCCCAGAACCGCACGAGCAGGGCCGGGTCGTTGGCGTCGATGGTCAGCTGCCATTCCATGGGACGACACGGTATGCCGCGTGCCGGCGGGTCGCCACGCCCGGCCGAGGGATCGTTAGCGGCCGATGCGCTCGAGGCGGCGCCAGGGCCAGGCGGAGTCGAGCCACTGGGCGACCGCGTCCGCGAGCGGGATGTCGAGATGGGCACGGTCGGCGCGGACCCACGACTGCACGGTGACATCGTGATCGGCTGCTGACGGGTAGAGATAGACGCAGCCGATGACCTCGCCGCCAGCTGGGTCCAGGACGGTGTAGGTGAAGCCTCGACCGACCTCGAAGTCGCGGGCGTGCTCGATGAGGTCGGTGAGGTTCTCCTCGCGGGTCAGGCCAGCCGCGGGGGGCCAGTCACCGTCGGGGTAGCCCGGGGTCGCCCGGATGTGCTCGATGCTCGACATCCATGCGGCGTAGTCGGCGTCGTTGTGCTGGGGACCCAGCGGCTCTAACCTGAACCGCTCCGTGACGAGCGATGTGGGCGCGACGAATCCCGCTGGGACGAACCGATGCCCTGCGACCCGGGCCGCCCTCTCGGTGCGCCGCCAACGCCGCGCGACGTCGACCTCTTCCTCTGGCGACAGAGGCTGCACCTTCTCGCCGATCCGGCCGTCGAGGCGCTCCCGGATGAGGTCCATGTGGCCCAGGTGCTGGCGCGTCTCGCCCAGCATGTGGGCCATCACGGCGACCAGCGACACGCCCTGTTCCCCCCACCACGGCACGTGACCCGTGGCGTCGGGGGGAAGGGCCTCGATGGTGTCGTCGGCGTGCCGACAGGCCGTGACGTAGTCGGTCATGACCTGCTCGCGCGTCTGGTCCGCCGGGACCCACATGAGGTCCGGATTGCGGAAGCTCGCGTCGACGACCGGGATCGGCTGCGGATACGGACGGTCGAAGACGAACCCGAAGTACGAGGCCTCGTAGAAGGCCAGGTGCTTGACCAGGCCGAGCAGGTTGACCCCCGTACGAGTCATCGGTCGGCGCACGTCGTACTCGTCGAGCCCGCCGAGCTTGGGCAACACCTCGGCCCTGGCCCGCCGCAGGCTCTGATGGAGCTGATCCTTGGCAGCCTGCGCGGCATCGTCGCTCATGCGCCCAGTGTGGCGTCAGACGACGCGGATCAGCAGGGCGTCGGAGCGCCGCGCCAACGGACCGGCGAGTTGGTCGGCTTCGAGCGGATCGAGGTTCGCGGGGGCGCGGTCACGGGCCGCTCGCCAGGTCTGGCGCACGAGCCAGGCGATCGCGACGAGCCGCACCAGCAGGAACAGCGAGTACCACCCGGCCGGCAGGCCCCGATCGGGCGCCGAGATCCCGGCGAGGTAGAGCCACACCGCCCCGAAGTGCAGGGCCTCCGCACCGGCCCAGATGAGGTGGTCGCGCCAGGCCAGCCCGACCAAGGCGACCAGCGGCACCAGCCACAGGGCCGACTGCACGGGCATCGACTTCCCGGTGAGCATGACCACCGCGACCATGACGAGCCCGACTTCGGCGACGGCAGGGCGGCGTGGACTGGCCAGGGCGAGGAAGCCCCCTGCCGCGATTGCGGCCACCCATCCGAGGACGGCGAGCACGGTCACGGCCACCCCGGTCAGCGCCGCGCCGTTGACCTGGCCGATGACCCAGGGCGAGCCAAAGCCCGCGCTGGCCTGAGCCCACGCGGCATACGCGCGGACCGCCCCGTCGGGGTTCGTCACCGCCAACCCCGCCAGCGGCACGGCGAACCCGACTGCCGCGGCCGTGGCGGTGACCAGCCACTGGTGCAGCCGCCCGGCCCGGAGGGCGACGAACAGGCAGGCGAGCAGGAGGAGGACGGGGTAGGACCGCGCGGAGATGGCCAGCCCGAAGAGCACGCCCGACCACACCAGGCGCGAGCGCGACCACAGGTACAGGGCGGCCGAGGCCAACGCGACCCCGAGGGCGTCGGGGCCGACGAAGGACGCGAGGGCGACCACTGGGGCGAAGGCCACGTGTGCCGCGCGGACCGGAGTGCGCCGCGTGGAGCCGGCGGTCCACCAGGCCATCAGGGCGACGGCCACGGCGGCGAGCACGGCCCACAGTCCGAAGTACATCCGGTCGCGCGACACGGCCGAGCCGTCGGGCACCAGCCCGCCGAGCGCACTCATGACCATGGCCGTCAACGGGGGCTGCGTCGGCGTCGGGGCCTGCGGCCCGCCGGCGAACAGCGCCCCGATTCCGGCGCCGAGGTTGGTGTCGTGGAAGGTGGCCGGCAGGTCCGAGAAGCACATGTGCCAGAACTGATCGGGCGTCGTCCACCCGCCGTCGATGCACGGAGCCCGTTCGGTCACCCCGAGCGCCAGGGGGATCGCCGTCGCGGCGGCCGCCCCGGCGGCCACCCGGCGCCACCCGCGACCCAGGGGAACGGCATACCGGCCCAGCGGGCCACCGACGACCGCAGAGGCCTCGCGGGCCACGTCGTCCTCGCGGGACGGCACGGCGATGCGGTCCGGGGCGCTGGTCATGGGGCTCAATGTATGCCGCGTCGGCAGTGTGCCGGCGACGGCCGGGTCGGGGCGAGCGGGTGGCGGCCGATCAGGGCGACCGCGTTGCGGCCGCTCAGGGCGAGCGGGTTGCCGCCGCTCAGGGCGACCGTGTTGCGGCCGCTCAGGGCGACCGCGTTGCCGCCGCTCAGGGCGAGCGGGTTGCCGCCGGAGCCGGGGTCGGGGGCCCCGACGTCGGCGCGCTCGGGGTGGGCGTGCTCGGGGGCGACGGAGTGGGCGTGGCCGGTGGGCTCGTGACGGGCGGCGTCGTCACGGTGACCGTTGCCGTGGGGGTGGCGGTGGTGCTCGGCGAGGGCGTCGCCGTGCGGGTGGCCGTCACGGAGCTGTCGCCGATGCCGGCTCGCTCGGGGAACTGGACGACGTCCTTGCCCGAGAGCGCGGCCTTCATGAAGTCGATCCAGATCGACAGCGGGAACGAGTTGCCGGAGAGCTCGTCGAGCCCACCGATGCCGGTCAGTGGCTGCGGGACGCCGCCGACGTCCTTGTACATCGCCACCGACGCAGCCAACTGCGGGGCGTACCCGGAGAACCACACCGACTTGCGCTCCTCGGACGTGCCCGTCTTGCCGGCGACGGGCCGACCCACCTGCGCGGCGCGGGCGCCGGTGCCACCGGAGGCGGTGACCTGACGCATCGCGTCGATGACGTCGGCGGCGACGTCCTTGCCGAAGGCGTCCACGACGTTCGGCGTGACCGTGTAGTCGAGGTCCAGCGCGGTCGCCCCGGCCTTCGCGATGAGATACGGCGTGGCTCGGCGCCCTTGGGCCGCGATCGTCGCGTAGGCGTCGGCGACGTCGAGGATCCGAGGAGCCGCGGTGCCCAAGACGTTGGTGTACTCCTGTCCGAGTCCCGTGGTGTCGGCCGGTATGCCGGCGGCGATCGCCCCGTCGTAAGTCGCCTTGGCCCCGATCTGCAGGTTGAGGCGCATGAACGCGGTGTTGATCGAACTGGCCGTGGCCCGGCGCAGATCCACCGGGCCGTACGAGCGCTTACCCTCGTTGTCGACCGTCGCCCCACCGAGGCGCGGGTCCTTCAGCGGGCTGTCGCCGTCGACGACGGTCTTCGTCGAGACCTTCTGCTGCAACGCCCCGATGAGAGCGAACGGCTTGAACGTCGAGCCTGCCGGGATCTTCGCATCGGTGGCCGCCGAGAACTGGCGGGTCTGGTAGTCCTTTCCGCCGTACATCGCGACGACGGCGCCGTCGCCCGGCTTGACGGCGACCAGACCGGCATACACGTCGTCGACGCCGGTCTTGGGGAAGTCCTTGTCCATCGCGGCGACCGCGGCATCCTGGGCGGGCTTGTCGATCGTCGTCGTGATCCGCAGGCCACCCCGGTCGATGTCCTGGTCGCTGAGCTTGAGCTTCGTCTTCAGCTCCTGACGGACGGCGGCGACGATGTACCCGGTCGGGCCGGAGAGAGTGCGCGACGGGGCCTTCGGCACGATGGCCGGCATCGCCGCGGCGGCACGGTCAGTGGGGGTGAGCCAGCCCTGCGAAACCATCCCGTCCAAGACGTAGGACACTCGGCTGGCGAGGCTGGCCGCCTGCTTGTCCCCGAGCGCCGGGTCGTAGAGCGAGGGCGCGTTGATGACACTGGCGAGGACCGCTCCTTCGGCGACCGTGAGCTGGCTGACGTCCTTGCCGAAGTACGCCTTGGCGGCGGTCTGGATGCCGTACGCACCCCGGCCGTAGTAGATGGTGTTGAGGTACCCCTCGAGGATCTGGTCCTTCGACTGGTCCTTGTCGATCTTCACCGAGATGACCATCTCCTTCAGCTTGCGCGAGAGGGTGCGGTCCTGGGTGAGGAAGTAATTCTTGACGTACTGCTGGGTGATCGTCGACCCCCCGCCCTGGACCTCGCCACCCCGCAGCGCCTGCCACACCGAGCGGGCGATGCCCGAGGGCGAGATCCCGCTGTTGGAGTAGAAGTCACGGTCCTCGGCGGCGATGACGGCTCGGCGGACGTGCTCGGGCACCTTGGCCAGCGGCACGGATTCACGGTTCAGTTCGGCGATCCGGGCCATCTCGGTGGTGCCGTCGGCGTAGGAGATCACCGTGGTCTGCGCATCGGCGAGATCGTTCGCGTCCGGCACGGGGATGGTCGCCCAGGCCACACCGACGGCGATCACGACGAGGCCGAACATGGCGCCCAGAGTCAGGCCGATCCTGCGCAGCCAGACCCGTCGGCGACTTCGCACCGCGGTCTCGGGCTCGGGGTCGCTCACTCGGTTGCCTCTCGATGCCTGGGGCTGAGCCCCTGGTGGTGGGGTTGGGCAGCAGGGTTGGGCCGCGGGGTTCGGCCGCAGGATCGGACGATGTCCTCGGCCACCCCTGGCGCGGCATACTGCCCGTGCCGGGATCGATCCGGCGCTCCAGTATGCGCGGCAGCGGCATACCTATCGAATCGGCGGGCTTTCCGACTGCGCCCATCGACAACTGCCCTCTGGGGTCACCTGTGGGTGGCTCGGGGCTGTTCAGGGGGACGACAACCCCGCCCAGGGGGCAGTTGTGGTTTCTGGACCCCGCCAGGGGACGGCAACCCCGCCCAGGGGGCAGTTGTGGTTCGGGGATGGGGCGCTGTGGTGCTGCTGGTTTGGTGGGTTGGCCCGCATGGCCGGCGTAAGCCGCAACTGCCCCCTGGGGTCTCGTGTGGGTGCCTTGGGGCTGTTCAGGGGGACGACAACCCCGCCCAGGGGGCAGTTGTGGTTTCTGGACCCGGCCAGGGGACGGCAACCCCGCCCAGGGGGCAGTTGTGGTTCGGGGATGGGGCGCTGTGGTGCTGCTGGTTTGGTGGGTTGGCCCGCATGGCCGGCGTAAGCCGCAACTGCCCCCTGGGGTCTCGTGTGGGTGCCTTGGGGCTGTTCAGGGGGACGACAACCCCGCCCAGGGGGCAGTTGTGGTTTCTGGACCCGGCCAGGGGACGACAACCCCGCCCAGGGGGCAGTTGTGGTTTCTGGACCCCCGGCCAGGGGACGACAACTCCGCCCAGGGGGCAGTTGTGGTTTCTGGACCCCGGCCAGGGGGGCAGGTGTGGTCGCTGGGTGGGGGCGCGTCTGGTCCGCCGGCCTGCGACACGCGGCGCGACACATCGGTCAGATGTATCGAGTCGATATATCTCGTGCTAGAGTCAGCACCAACCTCGGAGTATCCGAGGGGTGACGGAACGGCATACCGCCGTCGACGCCAAGGGTAAGAGCACAGTCCGCGCGGTGGTGACCACCGCTCGTGCGGACCTGATCAAGGCCCGAGCCGGCAGACCCGCCGGCGCGCGACGCGGCATACCGGACCAGCCGACGACCGACGTGGAGGGGAGGGCAGGTGTCTCGAAGGGGAGAGCTGCTCGAGTTCGCCGTCCTCGGCCTGTTGCACGAGAGCCCGATGCACGGGTACGAGCTGCGCAAGCGGCTCAACACCGCGCTCGGTGCGTTCCGGGCACTGTCCTACGGATCGCTCTACCCGTGTTTGCGCGACCTGCTCGCCAAGGGCTGGGTCGTCGAGACGGTGCCCGGTGGCTCCTCGGCGCTGGCCGGCGCGACGAGCAAGCGGGCCCGGATCGTCTACGAGCTGTCCGCCGATGGCAAAGAGCACTTCCAGGAGCAGCTCGCCTCGGCCGGGCCCACCGCGTGGGACGACGAGGGTTTCGACGTGCACTTCGCCTTCTTCGCCCGCACGGCCGCCGAGGTGCGCTTGCGCATCCTCGAGGGCCGCCGATCGCGGTTGGAGGAGCGCCTGGCCAACATCCGCGAGGCCTCGGCGCGCAACCGGGAGCGCATGGACGCCTACACGGCG
This sequence comes from Dermatophilaceae bacterium, assembly GCA_037045045.1. GTDB lineage: Bacteria > Actinomycetota > Actinomycetes > Actinomycetales > Dermatophilaceae > Phosphoribacter. Next base: position 161,159 of record JBAOHL010000004.1, on the reverse strand, counting down.
GCCCTGCAACGGCACGGCGAGGAACGGGCCGAACGCGAGGTCCGGTGGCTCGACGAACTCATCCATGCCGAACGGGCCACGCCCGATCACCCGGACACCTTGCACGCCGGACCGTAGCCCGCATCGCTCACCCGCAGGCCGGCCCCACCGCGACACCCGCGACACCCGCTTTATCCCCCTGCACTACCGCCCCACCGCTCGGCCCCACCTCGGATCGCCGAGAGCCATCACATCAAAGGAGAAGCCCCCCATGGGAGCCATTCGCGTCGCCATCGTCGGCGTCGGCAACTGCGCCAGCTCGCTGGTCCAGGGTGTCGAGTATTACCGCCACGCCGATCCTGCCTCCAGCGTCCCTGGACTCATGCACGTGCAGTTCGGTCCGTACCACGTTAGCGACCTCCAGTTCGTCGCCGCGTTCGACGTCGACGCCAAGAAGGTGGGCTTCGACCTGTCCGAAGCGATCGGCAACTCGGAGAACAACACGATCAAGATCGCTGACGTGCCGCCGCTGGGCGTCACCGTGCAGCGCGGCCACACTCTCGACGGGCTCGGCAAGTACTACTCGCTGACCATCGACGAGTCCGACGACCAGCCCGTCGACGTCGTCGCGGCCCTGCGCGAGGCCAAGGCCGACGTGCTTGTGTCCTACCTGCCGGTCGGGTCCGAGGTGGCCGACAAGTTCTACGCCCAGTGCGCGATCGACGCCGGCGTAGCCTTCGTCAACGCGCTGCCGGTGTTCATCGCCAGCGACCCCGAGTGGGCGGCGAAGTTCGAGAAGGCCGGCGTGCCGATCATCGGCGACGACATCAAGAGCCAGGTCGGCGCGACGATCACCCACCGGGTCATGGCCAAGCTCTTCGAGGACCGTGGTGTCGTGCTCGACCGCACGTACCAGCTCAACGTCGGCGGCAACATGGACTTCAAGAACATGCTCGAGCGCGAGCGGTTGGAGTCGAAGAAGATTTCCAAGACCCAGGCGGTCACCTCGAACCTGCGGCACGACCTCGGCGCGAAGAACGTCCACATCGGCCCGAGCGACTACGTCCAGTGGCTCGATGACCGCAAGTGGGCGTACGTCCGGCTCGAGGGTCGGGCCTTCGGCGACGTGCCGCTCAACCTCGAGTACAAGCTCGAGGTCTGGGACTCGCCGAACTCGGCAGGCATCATCATCGACGCGGTCCGCGCGGCGAAGATCGCCCTCGACCGGGGCATCGGCGGCCCGCTGCTCTCGCCCGCGGCCTACCTCATGAAGTCCCCGCCGGAGCAGCGCGAGGACACCGAGGGCCGGGCCAAGCTCGAGGCCTTCATCGCCGGCACCGAGCCGCGCTGATCGTCGGCGCGGGCCGGCGGTCCGCGCCACCAACGTCCGGACCGGCCGGGTCGGAGTGATGGCCGACGCACGATCGGTTCGGGTCGGCTCCGCCGACGTGGTATGCCGTCCGCTCACCCCTCCGGGTTCGCCAGGGTCGGTGCGCGGGCGGCATTCCGCATGTCAGGGGGCCCGCCGGGCGGCCGGTTTCTGGCACTGAGGTCGCGCCCTGGCAGGTCCGTGCTGCCAGGGCGGAGCGCAACTACCTGGACGGACCGCAACTGCCAGAAAGTCTTTCGGGCGACGCCTAAGCCTGCGGAGTCGACACGCAGGCGGGTCAAGCGCTGGGCTCGACGGCCAGGCGGGTCAAGCGCTGGGCTCGACGGCCAGGCGGGTCAAGCGCTGGGTTCGACAGCCAGGCGGGCCCAAAGCGCCGTGGGCTCGACAGGCAGGGGGCATCCGCCGCCGCCCAGCCAGTTCTGGCACTTAGGTCGCGTCCAGGCACTTAGGTCGTGCCCTGGCAGGTCCGGACTGCCAGGGCGCAGCACAACTGCCTGGGCGGACACAAACTGCCAGGGCGGACACAAACTGCCACGGACCATCTCGAGGGTCGCGACGGAACCCCGGCCAAGCCCGACCGAGCTACCCGGGCAGGTGCTCGGTGTCGGTCTCGCTCGGGCCGCGGCGCGAGCCACGTCCGGTGCGGTCCCCCTCGGGCTGGCGCCGACCGTCCACGCCCGCGGGCGGCGAGCCGTCGGTCAGCGCGGCCGTGTTGACGTCGAGCTGCCCCTCGATCTGCGGGAAGGCCTGCGTGTTGGGGCTACCTCCGCTGGGTCCGCCGGGCGCGCCGGGCCCCTCCCGATCGCGACGCCGACCCCGCAGGCCAGGCAGTGGGGTCATGAGGCGGCCTCCTGGGGTACGGGACTACGCAACTGGGGACGCAACGCCGCGATCTGTTCGCGGTAGCTCGCGACGTTGCGCAGCTTGACCTCGTCGTAGCCGCGGACGAGGTCGGGCAGGGCGGCCAGCGTAACGGCGACCTCGTGGGTGGCCGGGCTCAGGGTGTCGAGGATCTCGTCGACGAGGCCCTCGTACTCGGTCACCAACTCGCGTTCGACGACTCGGACATGATCGCGCCCGAAGACGTCGAACCGGGTATGCCGCAGCCGCTTCATCGGCGCCAAGGCCCGGAACATCGTCGTGGCCGCAGCCCCGGGGATGGCGATCTTGCTCTTCATCCCCAGCGCCTTGAGCACCGGCGGGTGGAGCATGACCCTCGTGCGGGCGTCCGCGCCGTACCGGTCCCGCAGCCGGGCGCCGACGGTCGCGTCGAGGTGCAGCCGGGCCACCTCGTATTCGTCCTTGTAGGCCATCAGCTTGTGCAGCCCGACGGCCACCGCCTCGGTCAGGCCCGTGCCGGCGCCGACCGCGGCCTCGCGTGATCGGACCTGTTCGACCCGGGCGGCATACCGCGCGGCATACCTCGCGTCCTGGTAGTCGACGAGCTCCGCCACCCGGATTCGCACCAGGCGGGCCAACTCCGAATCCGGCGGGGCGGCGACAGTGGCGGCGATGCGGGCGGCCTCGGCGGACACCGGGCGCGACGGCGGCGTGCCGGCGGCGGCCCGGACGGCGTCCTCGAACCCAGCCCGGTCGGCGACGGCCTGACGTCCTCGGCGGAACGCCTGGAGGTTGAGCTCGACCGCGACCCCGTTGAGTTCGATGGCCTGTTCGAGCGAGTCGCCCGAGACCGGCAACGCTCCGGCCTGGTATGCCGCGCCGACGAGCATGATGTTGGCGACCTGGTCGGTGCCGAACAGGATCTCGCAGACGTCCTGGGAGTCGAAGCTCACCGTGGTGCCAGGACGGCAGGCCCCGGCCACCCGATCGACGAGCGCCGACCCGCTCGGCATCGACGCGGTGACGTCGACGACCATCTGGCCGGTCGGCACCCGCGCCGTCGACATCACCGCGACGGTGCGCTGGGGATCGGCGACGGCGAGGGTGGCCTGCTGGGCGCCGGCGAGCGGATCGCAGACGAGGTACAGGTCGCAGTCCCTGGAGACGAGCCGGTTGGACTGGTCGATCGCCGCGGTGGTGATCTTGACGTCCGAGACGACCGGTCCGCCCTTCTGGGCCAGGCCGGTCTGGTCGAGGCCGCGGACGTGCCGGCCGTCGAGCAGGGCCGCGACGGCGATGGTCTGGGCCACGGTGACGACCCCCGTGCCGCCGATCCCGGTGATGCGCATGCCGAATTCGTCGTCGCGGACGATCAGGTGCGGCTCGGGCAGCTCGTCGGCGTCGAGCCCGTCCAGCGGGTCGCGGGCGGCGCTCGTCGTGCCGGGGACGACGGCGAGGAAGGACGGACAGTTGCCCGCCAGGCAGGAGTAGTCCTGGTTGCACGAGGGTTGGTGGATCTGGGTCTTGCGGCCGAACTCGGTCTGCACCGGGTGGACCGAGAGGCAGTTGGAGGCCACGCCGCAGTCGCCGCATCCCTCGCAGACCCGCTCGTTGATGACGATGCGCCGATCGGGCGCGGACATCGTGCCGCGCTTGCGCTTGCGTCGCTTCTCGGTGGCGCACTCCTGGTCGTGGATGAGCACGGTGACCCCGGGGACTGCCCGCAGGACATCCTGGGCTTCGAGCATCCGGGAGCGGTCCCACACCTGCACGCCGTCGGGCAGCCGCGTGCCGGCATACCGCTCGGTGTCCTCGGTCGTGACGATGACCTGCTTGACGCCCTCGGCGAGCAGTTCGGTGACGACCCCGGGCACCGCGGCGATGCCGATCGGCGGCTGGGCGCCGGTCATCGCGACGTGACCGTTGTAGAGCAGCTTGTACGTGATGTTCACTCCGCCGGCGACGGCCGAGCGGATGCCGAGGATGCCGGAGTGGGCGAAGGTGCCGTCGCCGAGGTTCTGGATGAGGTGGTCCTGGCCGGTAAACGGCGAGGCGCCGACCCACTGGGCGCCCTCGTTGCCCATCGCCGTGACGCCGAGGACCGTGCCGACGACCTCGGGCGACATGAACACGGCGAGGACGTGACACCCGGTGCCCGCACCGACGAGGGCGCCGGTCGGGACATGGGCGGCCGAGGAGGAGTGCGGGCAGCCGGAACAGAAGTACGGCGAGCGGTTGAGCGTCAAGGGCTCCAGGCTCGTCCGCCGGGTCAGCCGGTTGATCCGCTCGCGCAGGTCGGGCAGAGGTTCGCCGAGCCGCTCGAGGCGGTTGACCACCAGCGTGGCGATCCCGGCGGTGTCGAGCTCGCCATGAATCGGGACGAGCAGCGTGCCGGCGTCGTCGAGCTTGCCGACGACCCGCGGATGGTCGGCGAGGTCGTAGAGCTCGTCCTTGACGAACAGCTCGACGAACGGTCGCTTGTCCTCCAGGACGAGGATCTCGCGCAGCCCGCTGGCGAACCGCCGGACGATCTGGCCCTCGAGCGGATACGGCATCCGCAGCTGGAGCAGCCGGACCCCGAGACGGCCGAGGTCCTCGTCGGACAGGCCGAGATCCCGGCAGGCCTGGCGCAGGTCGAAGTACGTCTTGCCGGTGGCGATGATGCCGAGCCGGTCGCTGTCGCCGCTCAGCGTGATCCGGTTGACGTCGTTGGCGCGGGCGTACTCCAGGGCAGCGGGCACCCGCGCGTAGACCATCGAGCGTTCCAACTGCAGGACGCGGTGGCCGTAGAAGTGGGTGTCGGGCACGTGCTCGTACGGCCGGCCCTCGAGGGTGGCACTGACGAGGACGGGGGTGACCCGAGTGGGGGAGACGTATGCCGATCCGGACCCGTCCGCGACGTTGGTCGACATCTTCAGGGCGGTCCACAAGCCGGTGCTGCGCGACATCGCCACGGCGTGCCGCCCGAGGTCGAGCACGTCCTGGACGTCGCCCGGATAGAGCATCGGCATCATGATCGCGGCGGCGGCGAACTCGCTGGCGCCGGGCGTCGGGGAGGACTTCGCGGTCGGGTCGTCGCCGACGACGGCCACCGCCCCGCCGGTGCGGCGGGTGCCGCAGAGGTTGGCCTGGCGCAGGGCGTCGAGCGCGCGGTCGAAGCCGTTGGCCTTGCCGTACCAGATGCCGACGACGCCGGCGTACTTCGGGTCGGGCAGGGAGTTGGCCAACTGGCTGCCCATCACCGAGGTCGCCGCGATCTCCTCGTTGACGCCCATGGTGTGGACGATGTGGTGGGCGTCGAGCAGGGCGCGGCGCCGCTGCAACTCCAGGTCGTAGCCACCTAGCGGCGAGCCCGGATAACCGGAGACGAAGGTCGCTGTGTCCAGCCCCGCGGCCAGGTCGGCGCGGCGTTGCACGACCGGCATCCGCACGAGGGCCTGCACGCCGGTGAGATAGATCGTGCCGTCGTCGACGGTGAACTTGTCGGCCAGGGACAGCCGAGGTGGGGACGCGGTCATCGCCCTCCGTTCGGGTCGACCGGCGCGACGACAGGGTATGCCGCGGGCTCGGCTCTCGGATCGACCGAGACTAGCCCAGCGAGCGCCGCGGCAGCAGGCCTGATCGAGCCGCCCCGTGGGCGTTCGGGTCGGCGGCCGTCAGTGGCCTCGAGTGCCGACCTCGACTGTCGCGCCCGGCCGGGTCGATGCGGCGCCCGGACTCAGGTGTGGTGGCCGGCCCGGACGGCGGCGAGGAACCGGACCACGCCGTCGACGACCGCCTCGGTGCGCACCGAGGGCACCATGTCGTACACGTGCCGGGCATGGGGCAGCTCGACGTAGACGACCGGCTGCCTTGAGACCTCGCGCAGGGTGTCGACGAATTCGCGAGCGCCGGCCACCGGGACCAGCGAGTCGAACTCCCCGTGCGAGAGGAAGAACGGCGGCGCCTCGGCGGCGATCCGGTGCAGCGGCGAGGCCTGCCGGAATACCTGCTCGTTGCCGCTGCGGGGATGCCCGACGACGACGCGTTCGAGCATCTCGACCAAGCCCGGATCGCTGGTGCCGGTGTCGTTGTCCCAGCGGTACACGCCGTACATCGGGATGGCCGCCTGGATGGCAGTGTCCGCGTCCTCGAACCCTGGCTGATAGGCCGGGTCGCCGGGAGTGAACGCGGCAAGGCTGGCGAGGTGGCCGCCCGCCGATCCGCCGGTCACGGCGAGGAACCTCGGGTCGGCGCCGTACTCGGCGGCGTGTTCGCGCAGCCACGCGATCGCGCGTTTGACGTCGACGATCTGCGCCGGCCACTGGTCGCGCGGCGCGGTGCGGTAACTCATCGACGCGATGACCCAGCCGAGGTCGGCCATCCGGGCGAGCAGTGGGTGGGCCTGGCCACGCTTCTGGGCCATCTGCCAGGCGCCGCCCGGCACGTGCAGCAGCAGCGGCGCGGCGCCGTCCCGCGGCAGCGCGGGGTCACGCCAGATGTCGAGGCGGTTGGCGCCGCCGTGCGGTCCGTAGTCGACCGTCGTCTCGACCAGACGCGCCGGGGAGCGCAGGATGTGGGCGACGTATGCCGGCATTCCGGGTTGGTGGGTCCGAGAGGTCGGTCGGCCGGCCCGGACCTCGGCGGCGCGCAGGGCGGGCGAGCGCTCGTCCTCGGCCGCCGCGAAGCCTTCGTCGAGGGCTCGGTCGACGAGCACGTGGGTATGCCGTGCCGTGCGGTCGAGAGCGACGAGCCCGGCGAGCGTGCCCAGCGACAGGGCAGTGGCGGTGGTCCCCGCCGGCCCGCGGTGGGCGCCGGCGCGAGCGGCCAGGGCCAGGCGCGCGGCCACCCCGGCGGCATACGGCAGGGGCAGCTCGGCGCGCAGCATCGCCGGCCAGCCGAGCAGGGGAGCGCGGGGGAGGCGCTTGTCGACTCCGACGGCGGCATTCGCTGCGTGGAACGCGCCCAGTGCCGACACGGTGAGGTTGGCCAGCGCGGCCGTTCGTGATCGTCCACGGGGCTGGCTGGTGCCCATGCGGTCCCTTCTGGGTCGAGTCGGCCGGGGCGATTGGCAGCGAGGGGCTGACACCGCGACGACGGCGTTGGGTGGGGTCGACGCCCCGCACCCCGAGCGTAGGCTCCCGACCTGGTTCGCCCGGTGTCGGCCCGAAGGGTCAGCGGCGCGCGGTCGCGGCGGGCCGCCGCGGGGGACGCGGGACCGGCTCGAGCGAGAAGAGCGCGAGGAAGGCCGCCGCCCGCACCTCGTCGCCGTCCAGGGTGACCGCGCCGGAGCGGACCAGTTCGCCGATCGGGTGCGGACCGTAGACGGCTACCGCGAGGGCGTTGCCGGTGCCGCCGAGCACGAACGAGACGTCCGGGGCGATCGACGGCGCGGCCTCGAGGACGCCGCGCCCGTCGAGGCGCAGCGTGAACGACTCGGTGCCGAGGTCCAGCCCGGCGACCTCGTGCCGGCCGATGGCCGCATCCGTGTCGATCATGATCGTCATCGACAGCATGAGCGAGGTCGGGCTGATGAAGCGGCTGGGGTCGTGATCGGGGTGGCGGACGCCCCAGCGGCCGAGCTCGAGCACGACGGGGAGCAACGCCTCGCCGAGCGGGGTCAGCGCGTAGTGGCGCAGTTGGGGGTGGCGCTCGACGATGCCGGCGGCCGCGAGCTGCTCCAGTCGCGTGGCCAGAACCGCGGCCGTGATGCCCGGCAATCCCGCGCGGATGCCTTGGAAACGCTTAGGGCTCAACAACAGTTCGCGCACGACGAGCAGGGCCCAGCGGTCGCCGACGACGTTGAGCGCGTTGGCGGCGAGACAACCGTCGTCGTATCGGGGGCGTCGCGTCGCGACTCCGTTCCGATGCCCGATGGCCGTCATGAATTCATATTAGCCGTTGCCTTTTCATACTGGCCGGTGGGAGACTAGCGACTCGCCCCACGGAACGGAGACGCACATGACCACGCCGACCTACCACGGCCTGCCCTGTTGGTATGAGCTCGGGACGACCGACATCCCCGCCGCGAGCGAGTTCTACCACTCGGTGCTGGACTGGTCGATCGCCGACTCCGGGATGGAGGGTGTCAGCTACCACCTTGCCAATGCCCCGGACGGGGTGGGCGTCGCGGGGATGATGGACACGGCCGGGCAGGAGGGTGCGCCGCCGCCGAACTGGCTCATCTACTTCGGCTGTGCCGATTGCGACGCCACCGCAGCCGCGGTGACTGCCGCCGGTGGCACGATCATCGTCCCGCCGAGCGACATCCCCGGCACCGGCCGGTTCTCCGTGTGCTTCGACCCGCAGGGCGCGGCGTTCGGAATCCTGCAGCCGGCGCCGATGGAGGCCACGCCGCAGGGGTCCGCCTTCGACCAGAGCGCGCCGGGCCACGGCAACTGGCACGAGCTCATGAGCAGCGACCCCGAGGCGGGGCTCGCCTTTTACGCCGACCTGTTCGGCTGGACCAAGGGCGAGACGATGCCCATGGGGGAGATGGGCAACTACCAGCTCTTCCAGCACGGCGGCACGGACATCGGCGGGATGATGGGCCTCGGCAACTCTCCGGTGTCGGCCTGGCTGCCGTACTTCGGGACGCCAGGGGTGCAGGAGGCCATCGGACGGATCCAGGCCGGCGGCGGTGCCATCCAGCACGGTCCGACCGACGTTCCCGGGGGTGCCTACATCGCCGTGGCCACCGACCCCCAGAACGCCTTCTTCGCCGTGGTCGGTCCGAAGAACGCCTGACCCGTATGCCGGCCGGGCGGCATACCTCGCATCGGGGTATGCCGTTCGGCCGGGTCACCTCCGCCGCGACACCGTGCCGAAACAAGGAGCGCGGCCACCCGCAGCGCGTCTGACTCGGATCGGCGCGGGGCTGTCGGTGGCCGGGGTTAGGGTCGAAGGATGCCGATCATCGACGCGCACGACCTGCGCAAGACCTACCGATCGCGCTCGCGTGAGGTGCACGCCTTGGACGGGCTGACCTTGGCCGTCCCGCAGGGCTCGGTGACCGGTCTGCTGGGCCCCAACGGCGCCGGCAAGACCACCGCCGTCAAGGTGCTCACGACCTTGATCAGGCCCGATTCGGGCTCGGCGAGGGTCGCCGGCTTCGACGTGCTGACTCACCCCCAGCAGGTCAGGCGGATCATCGGCTCCAGCGGGCAGTATGCCGCGGTCGACGAGAACCTCACCGGGCTTGAGAACCTCGAGATGGTGGGGCGGCTGTATCACTTGGGGGTCCGGCGGGCCCGGCAACGGGCCCGCGAACTCATCGACATGTTCGACCTGAGTGAGGCCGGGGATCGGCCGGTCAAGGGTTTCTCCGGCGGGATGCGCCGGCGCATCGACTTGGCCGGGGCCCTGGTCATCGACCCCGAGGTGCTGTTTCTCGACGAGCCGACCACCGGCCTGGACCCCCGCAGCCGGATCGCCCTCTGGGGCGTCATCAAGTCCCTCGTGGCCGGCGGCACGACGGTCCTGCTCACCACCCAGTACCTCGAAGAGGCCGACCATCTGGCCGACACCATCTGCGTCATCGACCGCGGACAGGTGATCGCCGAGGGCACCTCTGACCAACTGAAGAGCCAGATCGGCGGGCATCGGATCGTCGTCGCGCTCGTCGACGCCGCCGACGTCGCCGCGGCCCGTGAGGTGCTGGCCCGGCACGGCAACGGGGAGGTGTCGGTCGGGGACAGCGGCCGCGATCTGGACGTGCCGGTGCAAGGTGGTGCCGAGGCCCTGCAGCGAGTGCTCGAGGACCTCAGCCAGGCAGGGATCGCCCTGCACGACGCCGGGATCCGGCGACCGACGCTGGACGACGTGTTCCTCACGTTGACCGGACATCACGCCGAAGAGGAGCAGAGCGCATGACGGCGACCGGGGAGCGGACCGCGGAGGTGACGCGCGCGGCATACCCGAGTGGAACGTTCCTCAGCGACGGCTGGACGGTGACCTGGCGCAACCTGCACAAGTTCAAGCGCAGCCCCGACTACGTGGTCTTCGCCGTGCTGCAGCCGATCATGTTCGTCCTGTTGTTCAGCCAGGTCTACGGCGGCTCGATCCGGGTCGAGGGCACCAACTACACCGACTACCTCATGGCGGGGATCTTCGGGCAGACCGTGCTGTTCGGGGCGACCTTCTCCGGCTTCGGGATGGCCCAGGACCTCAAGGACGGCATCATCGATCGGTTCCGCACTCTGCCGATGCACCCCGCGGCGGTGCTCATCGGCCGGACCGCGGCCGACCTGGCGCTCAATGCGATCTCGATGACGATCATGATCCTCACCGGCCTCGTCGTCGGTTGGCGCTTCCACGGGACCTTTGTCGAGTTCCTGGCCGGGGTGGGTCTGCTGCTGTTGTTCAGCTACGCGTTCAGTTGGGTGCTGGCGCTGCTGGGGATGGTGGTGCGGACCCCGGAGGTCATCAACAACGCCTCGTTCATGATCCTGTTCCCGCTGACCTTCATCTCCAATGCCTTCGTCCAGGCGCAGAACCTGCCGGGGCCGTTGCAGGCGTTCGCCAACTGGAACCCGGTCTCGGCCCTCGTCCAGGCGGCCCGGTCGCTGTTCGGCAACCTCGGCGGGACCCCGGTGCCCGATGCCTTCCCCATGCAGCACCCAGTGGCGACGGTGCTCGTGGGCTCGCTGCTCATGCTGGCGATCTTCGTGCCGCTGGCCGTCCTGAGGTACACGCGGACGTCCCGGCGCTGACCTCGCGCCCCGCCGTGAGCGGGGGGCGCTGGCACCTGGGCAGCCCCGGTGCCCGAGACCCTCCGTCGACGGGCCGTCACCAAGACCACCGTCGACGGGCTGTCAGCGAGAGCGCCGTCGACGGGCCGTCACCAAGACCACCGTCGACGGGCTGTCAGCGATGCCGCCGTCGACGGGCCGTCAGCGAGCTCACTCGGCTCTTCCGGGGATTGCACGCGCGCTCCAAATGACACCGAAGAAATTACATCGGAGTACTTTCTTGGGCGTGTCGCACGAGTCCTGTGAGACTGTTGATGTATATGGTGAAAGTGTTGCGATCTCTGTACCGTGAAGGATCGTGACGTCTCGTGCTATCCCGCAACGCAGCCGTCGAGCCCCGATCGCAGCGCTCGTCGCACTCGTGCTCGCCGCCCTCGCCGCGCCCGCCGCCGATGCCGCGTCGGGGCCGACACCCGGTCCGAGCGGCACGTTCCCGAGCCAGGCCCAGGTCGACGGAGCACGGGCGGCGGTCAGCACGCAGGCCCAGCAGGTCGCCTCGATCGACGCCCAGTACCTTGCCGCTACCGCCCGCCTTGCGACAATCCAGACCGAGCTGAGCCGCAAGGCCCAGGTGTACGCCGCCGCCCAGCAGGAACTCCAGGAGCGCACAGACGCGGCGGACCTTGCTCAGGCCACCGCCGATCGGGCCACCGAGAAGGCCGCGAGCGCTGCGGCGAAACTGAGCCAGCTGGCGGCCACGGCATACGAGGAAGGCAGCCCGAACACCCAACTCGCAATGAGCATGCTCACGTCCGGGCCTCAGCGGGCCCTCGATCTGGCCGACTACTTCGACCGGGAGGGCATCACGCAGAACGCCCAGCTGCATGACGCCACGATGACCGCGGGTGTCGCTGCCGACGACCGGCGGATCGCCGACGACAAGCGGGAGCAGCAGCGCCAGGCGACGACGGCAGCGGGAGAGGCGCTGGCCCAGCTTCAGGCCGAGGTCAGCACGGCGTCGTCTCAGACAGCCGCCATCGGCGCCCAGCAGGGCGCGATGATCGCCCAGCTCGCGGCACTGCAGAACTCCTCGGCACAGCTGCAACAGGAGCGCCTCGACGGGTTGGCGGCGCAGGCGGCCGCCGAGGCAGCCGCGCGGGCGGCCGAGGCCGAGCGGCAGCGGCAGCTCGAGCAGCAGCGCCAGGCCCAGGCGGCCCAAGCGGCGCAGGCGGCCCAGGCGCAACGGGCGGCCGCCGCAGCCAAGGCCCAGCGCTCCGCGTCCAGCAGTGTGACGACGGGGCAGTCGTCGACCGCCCCGCGCTCGACTCCGGTGGCCGTCGTCACCCCCGGGCAGGGCAACCCTCGGGCGATCGCCCAGCAACTGATGCCGAGCTATGGGTTCGACTCGAGTCAGTGGTCGTGCCTGGACTCGCTGTGGATCGGCGAGAGTGGCTGGAACTGGGCGGCGGCCAACCCCTACTCCGGGGCGTACGGCATCCCGCAGGCCCTGCCGGGCACGAAGATGGCCTCCGCCGGATCGGACTGGCTGACCAACCCGGCAACCCAGATCGCCTGGGGCCTGGGGTACATCAAGGGCCGGTACGGCACGCCGTGCCAGGCCTGGGCGCAGTGGCAGGCCCGTTCGCCGCACTGGTACTGATCGGGTGGGCTGGGCGGTCTGTTTTGCAGACGCCGAGCCGGTATGCCGCGCCGCCAGGCGGGTCTTTTTGCGAGAGCGAGCGACGGGAATCGAACCCGCGTATCTAGCTTGGGAAGCTAGCGCTCTACCATTGAGCTACGCTCGCGAGGCCCGATCCGGCCGGGCCGAGACGGCAGTCTAGCCCACCGGCTCAGGCTCGATTTCGTCGCTCGCGCGCACCCGGCATACTCGTCGGATCCCCACCTCCGGTCCGAGCCGACGGAGGCCCATGCGGTCGCCGAACCGCGCGGGGCCTGACAAGCGCACCTTCTCCGCCTTGGTCGCCGTCACCCCACCATCTGGACACGATCGAGGCGCCACACCGCCCCGAAGCTGAGTGTCATGAGGCGATCACCCTGGTTGGCTCTCAACACGTCGACAGAGCGACCGTCGCGGTCGACGATCCTCGCCGGCCGTTGGCTGATGGTGACGATCACGCCGGCCGAGGTGGCGTCGAACGTCTGAGTGATCGTTCGTTGCACCTCCCACATGTCACCGTCGACGTGGGTTCCGGCGCTGGCGTTGGCCGAGATGAAGTCCGTAAGAGGACGACATCCTGGGCAGTCGGGGCCGGTCAAGGGATCGAGCAGCGTCGGGTCGGACATCCGACTTGCGTCGTTGATGCGCTGGATGTAGTACCGGGATGAAGGCCTCGGCTCCCGCGATGGTGTGTGCGCGTGCGGCAGGTGGGATGCCCGGATCGGTCGGCAGGGTCCCGGTCGTCGCCGAGGCTAGGGGCGGGGGACTCGCCGTGGTCGACGACGGCCCGGTGGACGTCGGGGTCTCTGTGGGCGCCGAACCAGTGCCAGCCGCGCATCCGGCCAAGGCCAACGTCGCGCCCAACCCCAACCCGGCGACGACCCTCGACAAGGGCCGGCGCGACGGCCGACGCCCAGTCCGTGCCTGCGGGCTCCCTGCACGTGCCGTGCCGACCCGATTCAGGGGTCGACACGGCCCCGACGTGGATGCGTCGAGCTTGTCGAACTTGTCGGTCGGGACGGTGGTCGTGGCGCTGGATCCGCGGTGATGGGGTGGTGTCACGTGGGCAGCGCCTCTCCCTTGATCGACTGCACCATCCACGAACCGTGCATGGTGAGCTCGAAGACCAGGCCGCCATCTGTCTCTGGCACCTTCTCCACGGTGGTGCCGGTCGAGTCGACGATGCGGCCCGCCGGCTGTGATCCCTGGACCAGGACCGTTGCAGACCCCGAGATCCAGAATTGCCCCAAGGTCGCTGTTGAAGCGAACGTTCGACCGACGTATCGCCACCCTTTTGATGTGAACCGTTCGGCCGCGTCCATGTACGCACGGCAGGTCTTGCTTTGTGGAGTACAGAGGGGAACGAGGAGAGCCGAGTTCGGCTCAGTCAGGCTGCGGTCCAGTTGCGCCATGAAGTACTTGACGAACTCCTCAGCGCCCTCGATCGAGTCCACCCGGGCGGCGACTGGGATGCCGGGGTCGGTGGTCGGTGTGCCGATCGTGGGCGGGTCGTTCCTCGTGGTGCTTATCGTGGACATGGCGGCCGTTGGGCTCGTCGGCGATGACGCGCTGGTTGTGCCCGTCGGAGTGGGCCGAGGTGACGAGGCGCATGCACCGGCGACAAGGACGGCAGATGCGGCGAACGTCTTGAACGACGGCCGGAGATAAGCGACTCCCGCACGCGGTCCTCTCATGAGATCACCTGTAGACGGGTGACCACCCAGCCCGAGGACCAACTGAGGGTGAAGAGCAGGTTCGACGGCGTGGCAGGGTTCAGGGCCGTCGTCCTCCCGGAGGCGTCAAGGATGGCCACGGGCAGTTGGTCGGTGTGGGCTTCCACTTTCGCCATCCCTGGCACGGGATTGACAGCCACCACGCTCTTGACCTTGGCGACGTCCCCAGCGGCATGTAGTCCACGGGCAGCCTGGTCATCGATGTCGGCGATGATCGCGGTGCATGCCGGGCATTCCGGGGCGACCAAGGAGCGCAAGGTCCGGGAACTGGACGAAATGTAGGCCCGGTTCATCGACTCGAAGAAGTGACGGACGAACGCTTCGGCTCCTGCGAGGGATTCTTCCCGGGCGGCCGGTGGAATTTCCGGGTCGGTCGTCGACGCCACTGTTGTCGGCGTCGTCGTCATCGACGTGGAAGTGGTGCTCTCTGGCAGGAGTGCCGGCCCTTTCGTGCCGGTCGTCGGCGTCGGATCGGCACCAGGTGAGCACCCGATCAGCGCGGCGGTAGCCGTGACGATGAGTCCAATCGCGACCAGCCGAAGCGCCTGTCGATGATCACCCGGACCCGATCGAGGGAGCCAACCTCGCCGATCAACATCGTGCCCGTACCCCATCGGCCGCCCCTGTTCCTCCGAGCATGCGCCTGCGTTGTCTAGCTGACCCACGCCGCGTTTTCTTCGTCGAGTATGGCAACGCCCCGCATCCGGCGCTCGGTCATCCACAGGTCCGCGTAGACGAGTTGCGCGGCCACCGCGACCGCTCACAGGGGACGAATGCGTCTCGTCATGTCGGCTTGCGCTCTGCCTTGATTGACTGCACCGTCCACGAGCCCACCATGGATAGGTCGAACACCAGGCCGCCGTTCACGGCCGCGACATTCCTTACCGTCGAGCCGTTCGAGTCGACGATCTTCCCGGTGGGTTGGGATCCTCGTGCGAGAACCGTTGCTGACCCCGACATCCACGATCGGGCCACGATCGACGTTGATGCGAAGGTTCCGCCTTGGTATCGCCAGCCGTTGGACTGGAATTCCTGAGCTGTGTAGATGTAGTCCTGACAGGTCTTGCTTTGTGCCGAACAGAGGGGGACGAGTAAAGCCGGGTTGGGCTCGGCCCAACTCCTGTCCAACTGCACCAGGAAGTACGTGACGAACTCCTGAGCGCCCTCGATAGAGTCCACCTGGGCGGCGACTGGGATGCCGTGGTCGGTCGTCGGCCCAGCCGTCGTCGGTGTACTGATCGCAGTGCTCGTGGTTGTTGCGCTTGTCGGCGCGGAAGTCGGCGCGCTGACGGAGCCTGCCGGAGTCGGTTGAGGTGACGGGGTGCATGCGCCGGCGACAAGGGCGGCAGATGTACCGAGCGTCAGAAGGAGGGCTCCGGGCCGATCATGGGATCGGCCCACCACGCTCACAGTCTTGTCGGCCATAGCCATCCCCTGTCTCTGCTCGTCGATCAACTCGCGGCACCGCAGGACCCGTGTGCCGGACCTTTTCGCAACGACACGACGCGCGAGTTTGACGTATGCGGACCCCCGCATGTGGACCCCTCACGAGATCGCTGCTCACACCCTTTGGAAACGATCGAGTCTCCACACAGAGGAGAACTTGAGCGTCAGCAGGCTGTCGCCCTGCTGAGCGACCATGGAAACGACCTTTTGGCCTTGGCCGTCGACGATGTTGACTTTCTTCTGATTGATCGTCACGATCACGCCGGCGTTCTCGCCGTCAAATGTTTGTGTGAGGACACGTTCCACAGTCCAGGTGTCGTCATCGACGCGGGTGCCGGCGGCAGCGTGGGCGGCGACTAGTTCCCTTATCGCTCGGCAGCCCGGACAATTCGGACCGGTCAGGGGGTCCAAGACCGTTGGGTCCGACGCGCGAAGGGCGAAGTTCACGCGATCGACGTAGTACCGAACGAAGGCTTCTGCTCCGGCGATGGTGTTCGGCCGGGCGGCGGGTGGGATGCCGGGGTCGGTGGTCGCCACGCTGCTGGTGGGTGGGTCGTTGGTCGTTGTGCTCGTCGTGGAAGTGGCGGCGGTTGGGCTGGTCGAGGACGTCGGGCTGGTTGTGCCCGTCGGGGTCGGCTCCGGGGCGGCCGTACACGCTCCAACAAGAAGCAGAGACCCCGCGCTGAGTGCCGCGACCACCCTGGCGATAGGTCGAACGCTGGGTCGCGCACCGGTGCAGTCCATCCCCCGTTTCCCCTGTCTTCCCTCGTGCTTCCACTCGCGGACATTGAGCCGCCATCCGCGCCCACCAACTGTCCGCTCGATCGTTCGAGTATGCCAACGACAGCCGAACGGCGCTGAGCGTCGTCCACAGGAGTGGAGACACCCGCCGGTCCGACCACGGCATACCCGATCCCGCGACCCGCTCCGGACATGCCGGGGGCGTGCTGTCGCACTGCCATCTAGCCGGACCAAGAACCCAAGAAGTTGACCACGACCGTCATCGGCGCACACCTATCACGATCAAGGAATCAACCCCGTTCACGGCCCCCGGGACTCGCCGTGCGGGTGACTAGCAGCCCGTGGAATAGGTAGGGGCGAAGGCGCTTTCGGGTCGCCCCAGGGGCGGATCATGGCAGCACCTGAACACGGTCGAGACGCCAGACTGAGGTGTAGCCGAGGGTCATGAGGCGGTTCACGCGGTTGGCAACCACGACGTCAACTTCGTGGCCGTCACGATCGACGATGTTCACTTGCTTCTGATTCAGAGTGACGATGATGCCGGCAGATGTGCCGTCGTAGGTCTGCGTGATGGTTCGTTCAACCTCCCACATGTCCCCGTCCACATGGTTGCCGGAGCGGGCGTTGGCGGAGATGAAGTCGGTCAAGGGCTTGCAGCCTGGACAGTTCGGGCCCGTCAGCGGATCCAGCAGCGTCGGATTGGACGTCCGACTCGCTTCGTTGATGCGCTGGACGTAGTAGCGGACGAACGCTTCTGCTCCGGCGATGGTGTTCGGCCGGGCGGCGGGTGGGATGCCGGGGTCGGTGGTCGGCACGCTGCTCGTGGGTGGGTCGTTCGTCGTGCTGCTGATCGTCGAAGTGGTGGCCGGTGAGTTCGTGGCCGACGTCGTGCCGGTAGTGCCAACCGGGGTGGACTGAGGTGACGGGGTGCACGCGCCGAGGACAAGGAGGGCAGATATGCCGATCGTCATAGGCAGGAGAGCTCCGGGCCGATCGTGGGATCGGCCTACAACATCCTCAGCCTTGCCGCTCATGCGCATCCCCATCCCCTTTCTGTCCTGGTAGATCAACTCGCGGGTGCCGAAGAACTCGGGGTCGGACCCATTCGCACCGACACGACGCGACGGCCAGACGTACGCGGACGCCCACCCGTGGACCCATCATGAGATCACCTGCAGACGGCGGCCACCCAGCCCGAAGGCCAGGTAACAGTGAAGAGCAGGTTCGACGACAGCGCCCCTGGGAGTGGTGGGGTTTGGGGTGACGGCGCGGCGTCCTGACTGAAGGGGGCCACCGGCGAGATTCTCGATGTGTACCGCCAAGCACGCATCGAAGGAGACCTCACCGATGGCCTTGTCCCAGTCTGCCTTGTCCGAGCTTGCGGAGGTGTTCCGTACCGGCGAGGGCACTGACTTCATCCGCGAGTGTGTCCGGGTCGCGATGCAGGAGCTGATCGACACTGAAGCCGCCACGGCGATCGGCGCCGGTCGCTACGAACGGACCGAGTCCCGCACCACTGAACGCAACGGCTCCCGCCCGCGGTTGCTGACCACCCACGCCGGCGACGTCCAGCTGGCGATCCCGAAGCTGCGGGCCGGGTCGTTCTTCCCCTCGATCTTGTCGCCGCGGCGGCGGATCGACCAGGCCTTGTACGCGGTCGTGATGGAGGCGTACGTCCACGGCGTCTCGACTCGCTCGGTCGATGACCTCGTGACCGCGTTGGGTGGGACGGGGATCTCCAAGAGTGAGGTGTCCAGGATCTGCGCGGGGCTGGATGAGTCGGTCGGGGCGTTCCGCACCCGCCGGCTGGATCACGTCGACTTCCCGTATGTGTACCTCGACGCGACGTACCTGCATGTGCGCACCGAGCACGGCATGGTCGTGTCCAAGGCCGTCGTCGTCGCGACCGGCGTCACCGCCCACGGGCGCCGGGAGATCCTGGGGCTGGACGTCGGCGACTCCGAGGACGAAGTGTTCTGGCGGGCGTTCCTGACCGGGTTGAAGAAGCGCGGCCTGACCGGTGTCCAGCTCGTCATCTCCGACCAACACGCCGGCCTGGTCGCCGCCATCGCCAGGGCCATGCAAGGCGCGGCCCATCAACGCTGCCGCGTCCACTTCATCCGCAACGTCCTGGCCCATGTGGCCAAGGGCGAGACCGAGATGGTCGCCGCCGTGTTCCGCACGATCTTCGCTCAACCTGACCTGGGCTCGATGGGTAAGCAGTGGGACAAGGTCGCCGCCGAGCTGGCTGGCCGTTACCCCAAGATCGGGGCGCTGATGGACGCGGCCAAGGCCGAGGTGTTGGCGTTCGCGGCGTTCCCGCGCGAGCACTGGCGCAAGATCTGGTCCACCAACCCGCTCGAGCGACTCAACAAGGAGATTAAGCGTCGGGCCCGAGTCGTGGGCATCTTTCCCAACGAGGCCGCCGTGATCCGCCTCATCGGAGCCGTCCTGGCCGACACCCACGACGAATGGGCCACCGACGAACGCCGCTACCTCTCCGAGGAATCCATGGCCAAGATCGGCAAGACCGACGACACTGATCCTGTCGCCCTCACCGAGGGCTGACCGGTAGGCATCGAGATGACCTCAAAGCCCACCACTCCCGGGGACTCTCACGGTTCGACGGCGTGGACGCGTTGCGAAATCCTCGTTCGAAACGGGTTTGCGTAGAGACGAGTCGGCTTGATCATTCTGCAGGCGCCTCGCCGTGGATCTCGCGGACGCGCCACCCGTCGCGATGTTCAAGCGTAAAGACCAGACCTCCGGCGCTCGCGGGAACGCTCTCGATCACGGAACCGCTCGAGTTCACGACCTTGCCGGCGGGCTGCAAGCCTGTCACCCGTACAGCCGCAGTCCCCGGCGCCCAGCGAAAGCTCAGCACGGCGTGCACTTCGTAAAGGGTTCCGACATACCTGCGGCCGTTGTCTTTGTATTCCTGGGCCTTCGCGGTGTAGGCGCTGCACGTCTTGCTTTCGGGCATGCACAGTGGGGGTAAGAGGCTCGGGTTTGGTTCGGTCCAACTCAGGGCGAGTTGCGCCATGAAGTACTTGACGAACTCCTGAGCGCCTTCGATCGAATCCGCCCGGGCGGCGGGTGGGAGGCGGGGGTCGGCGGTCGGTGCGCTGCTCGTGGGTGGGTCGTTCGTCGTGGTGATCGGTGTGGAATTCGTGGCCATTGGGCTCGTCGAGGACGTCGCGCTCGGTGTGCTCGTCGGGGCTGGCTGCAGGGTAGGCGTGCACGCGCCAACAAGAAGCAGGGCACTGGCACTGGCACTGAGTGCCGCGACCAAGCTGGCGATGGGTTGATGCGACGTATGGAGGCCCATGTCACATGGCCTGGAAGCGCTCGACGCGCCACACCGAGGAGAACTTGAGGGTCAACAAGGTGTCCACACGCTTGGCAACGATGAAGTCGACGGGTCGGTCTTGTCCGTCGACTATGTCGACTCTTTTCTGATTGATTGTCACGACGACCCCAGCGTTCTCCGTGTCGAACGTCTGCGTGACCATCCTTTCCACTGTCCAAGAGTCTCCGGCTGCGTGTTGTCCGGCGGCGGCGTTGGCTGCAACAAGGTCCCTCACCCCCTTACACCCTGGGCAGTTTGTACCGGTCACGAGATCCAATACAGAAGGGTCTGAAGTGCGGAGTGCGACGTTCACCCGGTCGACGTAATAGCGGACGAAGGCCTCTGCTCCGGCGATGGTGTTGGGCCGGGCAGCGGGTGGGATGCCGGGGTCGGTGGTCGGCACGCTGCTCGTGGGTGGGTCGCTCATCGTGGAAGTGGTGGCTGTTGGGCTCGTCGACGCCGTCGGGCTGGTGGTGCTCGTCGGGGTCGGCTGCGGGGAGGGCGTACACCCACCGGCCACGAGCAGGGCACCCGCAGTGAGTGCCGTGACCGAGCTAGTGATGGGTCGACTGCTGGATCGAGCGGCGGCGCGCGCACCGATGCAGCCCATGCCCATCCCCTGTCTGACTTGGTGCTTCAACTCACGGACGCGCAGGCGCCATCTCGGCCACCACCGGTCAAGTGCTCCACGGTATGCCGCGAGCCGAGCTACGGGTTGATGAGCACGGCGCGGGCCTGTTTCACCGACAACGCCACCCGCGCCGCCGTCAACGTCACCTTGTCCGGAATCGGCGCCCACGCCCCACCATCGATGCGGAAATCCGCCCCCACCGTCGCCGACACCGCCGCCGTCGCCTTGTACACGTGCCGCACCCCACCCGAGGGCCACGGACCCCCTGGTCATATCGCTTGGAGGCGGGCAACCCGCCATGTCGAGTTGAAGGCCAGCGTCGCGTTCATCCTGCCACCGCCATCCTTAATGTGGGAAACAGGCCGTCCATCACGATCGAGGATGTCGACCGGAACCTGAACCACTGTCAATTCCACGATGGCTTGGGATCCATCGAATGCACCCGTGATGACCTGGGTCAGGTTCCACATATCGCCGGCAAGGTGAGTCCCGTCGATCTGGTAGTTCTCGACGTCTTTGCGCAGGGAGTTGCACGCTGGACAGCCTGGACCCGTTAGCCCGTCCAGGAGCGCTGGGTTGGCGGTACGAGCGGCCTCATTTAGCCGTTGAACGTAGTATCGAACGAAGGCTTCTGATCCGGCGATGGTGTTCGGCCGGGCGGCGGGTGGGATGCCGGGGTCGGTGGTCGGCACGTTGCTGGGGGGTGGGTCGGTCGTCGTGGAAGTGGCGGCTGTCGGGCTCGTGGACACGGTCGCGCTGGTCGTGCTTGTCGGGGTCGGCTGCGGGGAAGGCGCACACGCTCCAACGAGAAGCAGGGCACCCGCACTGAGTGCCGTGACCAAGCTGGCGACGGGTCGAATGCCGGATCGCGCACCGATGCAGCCCATGCCCATCCCCTGTCTGACCTGGTGCATCGACCCCGGATCCAGCCGATCCACCTGCCCCGGCGCGAACCCGTTCGACGACCAACTCGCCGCAAAGAACGTCTCCAAATTGACCAACCTCACCCCACCCACGGGCTGCACCCCGACCCCCACACTCGCCCACGGCGTCCGATGAAACGCCTCTTGCACCATCGCCAACGTCACCGCCGGCCGCGCGCCCGGCACCGCGCCACCCGCAGCACACGTCACCGCCAACACCCGCCACGGCACCACGACCTGCCCATCCACACTGTCCTGCCGCCACAGCCGACGCAACGGCCCCGGCTCAGCAGGGTTCGCACACGCCGACGTCGCCTCCGTACACCAATCGAGCCCCGATCCGTCCCCCGCAGCGCATCCGCACACGCCAACGACGAGTCATACGCGTACGTCACCGACCGACCCACCCCCGCCCCAGCGACCTGCGACGCCGGCAGCGCAGTCAGTTGATGAAGAACGACGAACATTGTTGAGCCGCCGAGGTCGCCCCCGACGTACATGCCCATTGGGTCATCACCGGTTCTAGCCTCGGCCACCTTTCCCCGGCCAAACCCATTCCTAGTACAACCACAAGGACCAGCCCAAGCCGCCGCGCCCACCTTCCCTTGGCTCTCAATTTGGGACCGCCTGAAGGCGCATCATCAACCATGTCGACCCGTACGACAGAGTGGCGAGGTACTGTCCCTCGTTCGCGACGATGTGGTGGTCTATGCGTCCGGAACGGTCGACGACGGCAACGGGGTTTTGGGTGATTTTGAGTAGGACAGTGGCGTTGCCCTGGTTGTCGAAGGAGGACGTGATGGAGTACTGCACGGTCCACATGTCGCCTTCGACGTGGGTCCCTGCCGCCGAGCGCTCCTTCAGAGTGTCTTTGATGGCGACGCACACTGGGCACGCCGGACCGTTGAGCGGGTCGAGGAGATTGGGATTCGACGCCCGGCTCGCGTCGTTGATGCGTTGGATGTAGTAGCGGCCGAACGCCTCGGCGCCGGCGATCGTGTTCTCACGGGCGGCGGGTGGGATGCCCGGGTCGGTGGTCGGCACGCTGCTCGTGGGTGGGTCGCTCGTCGTGGAAGTGGTGGCTGTCGGGCTCGGGGACACCGTCGCGCTGGTCGTGCTTGTCGGGGTCGGCTGCGGGGAAGGCGTACACGCTCCAACGAGAAGCAGGGCACTCGCACTGAGTGCCGTGACCAAGCTGGCGAAGGGTCTAGGCGACGTATGGAGGCCCATGTCACATGGCCTGGAAGCGCTCGACGCGCCACACCGAGGAGAACTTGAGGGTTATCAAGCTGTCCGCACGCTTGGCAACGATGAAGTCGACAGGTCGGCCTTGATCGTCGACTAAGTCGACTCTCTTCTGATTGATTGTCACGACGACCCCGGCGTTCTCCTTGTCGAATGTCTGCGTGTACACCCTTTCCGCTGTCCAAGAGTCACCGGCTGCGTGTTGTCCTGCTGCGGCGTTGCCTGCAATCAGATCCCTCATTGCCTTACAACCTGGGCAGCTCGGACCGGTCACGAGATCTAACACGGCAGGGTCGGAAGTGCGGAGTGCGAAGTTCACCCGGTCGACGTAATAGCGGACGAAGGCCTCTGCCCCGGCGATCGTGTTGGGCCGGGCGGCGGGTGGGATGCCGGAGTCGGTGGTCGGCGCGGTGTTCGTGGGTGGGTCGTTCGTCGTGGTGCTCGTCGTGGAAATGGTGGCGGTTAGGCTGGTCGATGCCGTCGCGTTTGTGGTGCCCGTCAGAGTCGGCTGTGGGGAGGGCGTGCACCCACCCGCGATGAGCAGGGCACCCGCACTGAGCGCCGCGACCAAGGCGGCGAGGGGTCGTCTGACGGGTCGAACGGCGGCTCGCGCACCGATGCAGCCCATGCCCATCCCCTGTCTGATCTGGTGCTTCAACTCACGGACGCGCAGGCGCCATCTCGGCCACCACCGGTCAAGTGCTCCACGGTATGCCGCGAGTCGGCTACGGGTTGATGAGCACGGCGCGGGCCTGTTCACAGACAACGCCACCGGTGCCGCCGTCAACGTCACCGTGTCCGGAATCGGCGCCCACGCCCCACCATCGATGCGGACATCCGCCCCCACCGTCGTCGACACCACCACCGACACCGCCCCCGTCGCCTTGTACACGTGCCGCACCCCACCTGAGGGCCACGGGCCCCCTGGTCATATCGCTTGGAGGCGGGCAACCCGCCATGTCGTGTTGAAGGCCAGCGTGGCGTTAAACCTGCCACTGCTATCCTGGATGTAGGAAACAGGCTGTCCATCACGATCGAGGATGTCGACCCGTACCTGAACCACTGTCAATTCCACGATGGCTTGGGAACCATCGAATGCACCCGTGATCACCCGGGTCAGTTTCCACATGTCACCGGCAAGGTGAGTCCCCTCGACCTGATAGTTCTCAATGTCCTCGCGCAGGGAGTTGCACGCTGGACAGCCTGGACCCGTTAGCCCGTCCAGGAGCGCTGGGTTGGCGGTACGAGCGGCCTCATTTAGCCGTTGAACGTAGTATCGAACAAAGGCTTCTGCTCCGGCGATGGTGTTCGGCCGGGCGGCGGGTGGGATGCCGGGGTCGGTGGTCGGCACGGTGCTGGGGGGTGGGTCGGTCGTCGTGGAAGTGGTGGCTGTCGGACTCGTCGACGCCGTCGCGCTGGTCGTGCCGGTCGGGGTTGGCTGTTGGGAGGGCGTGCACCCACCGGTGACGAGCAGGGCACCCGCGGTGAGTGCCGTGGCCACGCTGGTGATGGGTCGAACGCCGGATCGAAAGACGGCTCGCGCACCGATGCAGCCCATCCCCATCCCTGTGCGCGTTGGGCTCCAACTCGCGGACGCTGAACCTGCGGCCCAAAGGCTCTGGCGTGTCGTCACGTCGGCTTGGCCTCTGCCTTGATCTCTTGCGCTCGCCACAGGCCCTGGTGCTCCAGTTCGAAGACCAAGCCACCCGAGTTGGCGGCGACGGTCTCGACGACGGCGCCCGTCGCGTCCACCACCGTCCCCGCGGCGTGGCTGCCGCGCACAATCACACCAGCGCTCCCGCTGACCCAGCGGAACCCCAGTACGGCGCTCACTTCAAACGGTGTCCCCACGTAGCGCTGCTTCTTTTCCCTGTGGTCACGGGCAGTCGAAATGAAGGCCGCGCAGGTCTTGCTGGTTGGCAGGCAGAGCGGAACAAGCAGCGTCGGGTCAGATTCGGTCCAGCTTCGGTTGAACTGGGCCATGAAGTACTTGACGAACTCCTGAGCGCCTTCGATTGAGTCCACCCGGGCGGCGGGTGGGATGCCGGGGTCGGTGGTCGGCACGTTGCTGGGGGGTGGGTTGGTCGTCGTGGAAGTGGTGGCTGCCGGACTCGTCGACGGCGTCGCGTTGGTGGTGCCCGTCGGGGTCGGCTGCGGGGAGGGCGTGCACGCTGGCCAGATCGCGATGGCAGCCAGGAGGCACGCCATTCGGGTCGCCGTGCCGAACCGAGACCTCATGTTGTTACTGCCTCACCCTGAATCTCGCTGACCCGCCACAGTCCGTTGTGCTCCAACTCGAACACAACGCTCCCTGAGTTGGCGGGGGTCTCTTGGACAACTGAGCCATTCGAATCGACGACTCTCCCGGCGGATTGTTTGCCACGCACTCGAACGGCGGCGAAACCGGAGATCCATTCAAACCCTTGGACGGATTGGACTTCGAACGGAATTCCCACATACCTCAGGCCTCGGTCTCGGTAGTCTTGCGCTGTGCCTATGTATGCGGCACAGGCCTTGCTGGTTGGCAGGCAGAGCGGAACAAGCAGCGTCGGGTCAGATTCGGTCCAGCTTCGGTTGAACTGGGCCATGAAGTACTTGACGAACTCCTGAGCGCCTTCGATTGAGTCCACCCGGGCGGCGGGTGGGATGCCGGGGTCGGTGGTCGGCACGCTGCTCGTGGGCGGGTCGCTCGTCATGGAAGTGGCGGCTGCCGGACTCGTCGACACCGTCGCGCCGGTTGTGCTTCTCGGGGCTTGCTGCGGGGAAGGCGCACACGCCCCAACGAGAAGCAGGGCACCCGCACTGAGTGCCGTGACCAAGCTGGCGACGGGTCGAATGCCGGATCGCGCACCGATGCAGCCCATGCCCATCCCCTGTCTGACCTGGTGCTTCAACTCACGGACGCGGAGCCGGCAGCTCGCCCACCAACCGGGACGATCCCGTCGCACTGGTCCTGGTCGAGTGCTTCACCGGTATGCCGCGAGCCGGCTACGGGTTGATGAGCACGGCGCGGGCCTGTTTCACCGACAACGACACCGGCGCCGCCGTCAACGTCACCGTGTCCGGAATCGGCGCCCACGCCCCACCATCGATCCGGAAATCTGCCCCGACCGTCGCCGACACGCCCACCGAGACCGCCCCCGTCGCCTTGTACACGTGCCGCACCCCACCCGAGGGCCACGGTCCCCCTGCATTCGGGGTCGGCCCAAAGACCACGCCATCCCCAAACGAATACGTGTACCCCACCAACCGCGGACGAATCTCCACCTGATATCCCAACATCGACCCCGGATCCAGCCGATCCACCTGCCCCGGCGCGAACCCGTTCGAGGACCAACTCGCCGCAAAGAACGTCTCCAAATTGACCAACGTCACCCCACCCACGGGCTGCACCCCGACCTCAACACTCGCCCACGGTGTCCGATGAAACGCCTCTTGCACCATCGCCAATGTCACCGCCGGCCGCGCCCCCGGAACCGCCGCACCTGCAGCACACGTCACCGCGACCACCCGCCATGGCACCACGACCTGCCCATCCACACTGTCCCGCCGCCAGAGGCGACGCAACGGCCCCGGCTCAGCAGGGTTGGTACACGCGGACGTCGCCTCCGTACACCCAATCGAGCCCCGATCCGTCCCCCGCAGCGCATCCGCACACGCCATCGACGAGTCATACTCGTACGACACCAACCGACCCACCCCTGCCCCCGACCCAGCGACCTGCGACGCCGGCAACGTGGACAAATCCCGTTCCGAAAGGTGGGTCATCACCCCCTTCGAGTCGGTATGCCAAGCCAAATTGAGGACACTTGGGGGTCCCGGAGCCGGTCCCATGTGCAATCCCGATGCCACCAATAGGATCGCTCCTACGCGTTGTGAAACCTGGAGGGGCATGTCACACCTCCTGGAAACGATCGAGTCTCCAAACAGAGGAGAACTTGAGCGTCAACAGGCTGTCGCCCTGCTGGGCGACAATGAAGTCGACCTTTCGACCTTGTCCGTCGACGATGTTGACTTTCTTCTGATTGATCGTCACGATCACGCCGGCGTTCTCGCCGTCAAATGTTTGTGTGATGACTCGTTCCACAGTCCAGGTGTCGTCATCGACGCGGGTGCCGGCGGCAGCGTGAGCGGCGACCAGTTCCCTTATCGCTCGGCAGCCCGGACAATTCGGACCGGTCAGGGGGTCCAGGACCGTTGGGTCCGACGTGCGAAGGGCGAAGTTCACGCGTCCGACGTAGTACCGAACGAAGGCTTCTGCTCCGGCGATGGTGTTCGGGCGGGCGGCGGGGGGGATGCCGGGGTCGGTGGTCGGCACGCTGCTCGTGGGTGGGTCGCTCGTCGTGGAAGTGGTGACTGTCGGGCTCGCCGACGCCGTCGCGATGGATGTGCCCGTCGGGGTTGGCTGCGGGGAAGGCGTGCACGCTCCAACGAGAAGCAAGGCACCCGCACCGAGTGCCGTCACCAACCTGTTGATGGGTCGAACGCCGGATCGAGCGGTGGCTCGCGCACCCATGCAGCCCATGCCCATCCCCTGTCTGTTCTGGTGCTCCAAGACGGATGCGCGGAGCCGCCATCTGGCCACCAACCGCCCACTCGCTCCATCGAGTATGCCAACGACAGCCGGCCGGCGCTCGGCGTCGTCCACAGGGCCGGAGATGGCCAGGATCACAGCAAGGCCCGCCGATTGCCCGCCGAGCCGGTGCCGAAGCCTCCGGCGGGAGGCAGCGCGACGGCAAGTTGGCAGTTGTGGTGCGTCCTGGCAGGTCGGACCTGCCACGACGTCACGCAACTGCCAGGACGCGGCGAAACGGCCGGAACGGAGGGGAAGCGCCGGATTGCCAGAACGCGGCGAACGGCCCGGGATGGAGGGCCACACCGACCTGCCAGGGCGCGGCGAAACGGCCAGGGCGTGGCGAAACGGCCAGGGCGCGGCGAAACGGCCAGAACGGAGGGGAAGCACAGGATTGCCAGAACGCGGAGAACGGCCCGGAACGGAGGGCCGCACCGGACCCGCCAGAACGCGCCAACCGGCCCGGCCTCAGGGCCGCGCCCGGCGTCGTCCACAGACCCGACCGGCCCGCCGATGCGCTCGGCGCCCACAACGGCCCGTCGGCGCACCGCTCGGACGCGGCATACCGCCTCGCCCTCCCCGCCGGTACGGTGACCCCCGTGCTGCTCTCCGACCGGGACATCCGCGCCGAGGTCGCCGCCGACCGGATCCGGCTGGACCCCTGGGACGCGGCGATGGTCCAGCCCTCGAGCGTCGACGTGCGGCTGGACCGGTACTTCCGCCTCTTCGACAACCACCGCTACCCGTACATCGACCCGGCCGCCGAACAGCCCGACCTCACCCGCCTCGTCGAGGTCGGCAGCGAATCACCAGTGCCCGGCGGGGCCGGCGAGACGACGTTCGTCCTGCATCCCGGCGAGTTCGTTCTCGGCTCGACGCTCGAGTCGGTCACCCTGCCCGACGACCTCGCCGCCCGGGTCGAGGGCAAGTCCAGTCTGGGTCGGCTCGGGCTGCTCACCCACGCCACCGCGGGGTTCGTCGACCCGGGGTTCAGCGGCCACGTCACCCTCGAACTGTCCAACGTCGCCACCCTGCCGATCGTCCTCTACCCGGGCATGAAGATCGGCCAGCTCTGCTTCTTCCGCCTTACCTCTGCCGCCGAAAACCCTTACGGCACAGGCACATCCGGCTCCCACTATC
This sequence comes from Dermatophilaceae bacterium, assembly GCA_037045045.1. Lineage (GTDB taxonomy): Bacteria > Actinomycetota > Actinomycetes > Actinomycetales > Dermatophilaceae > Phosphoribacter. The sequence goes on along the minus strand of JBAOHL010000004.1, from coordinate 132,822 downwards.
AAGGGCAGCGCGGACCCACGGCGAGCCGTTCGTGGCAGAACTTCCATCGGTCGGGTCTCTAGGAGGTATGCCGTGGCTCTCATGGACATGATCGCGAGATCCCCGTTGCGTCGGCTCACCGGACGACACACGGGGATCCTCTCGTACTCCGCGCCGACCTCCGGATCCGCGGTGGAGCTGCCGATCTGGGCGGTGCCCCACGGCGACGGCTGGCTCGTCGCGGTCGGACAGCACGCCCGCAAGACGTGGTGGCGGGCCTTCCGCGCCCCCCTGCCGGCTCGCCTGGACTACGAGGGACGGCTCCACGCGGTGACCGGCCGCGTGCTCACCGGACCGGCGCGCGACCTTGCCGCGGCGGCATACCTCAAGGCGGTGCCGATGGCCCGCCGGACCGTCGTGGCCGATACTCCGATGGTCGAGCTGAGCCGCCGCACCTAGCCACTCGCACACCCGGCAGCTCCTCCCAGCGGGCGACTGTCGGACCCGTCGGCTAGGTTGCCGCCATGATCCGCTTCGAGGGGGTCAGCAAACGGTATGCCGCGGGGTTCGCGGTCGAGGACCTGACCCTCGAGGCGCCCACGGGCCAGATCACCGTGCTCGTCGGCCCGTCCGGCTGTGGCAAGACGACGACGCTGCGGATGGTCAACCGGATGGTCGAGCCGACCTCCGGGACGATCTGGCTGTCCGGACAGGACACGGCGACCCTCGACGAGGCCCAGTTGCGCCGGGGGATCGGCTACGTCATCCAGCACGCCGGCCTGTTCCCGCACCGCACGGTGGTCGACAACGTCGCGACGATTCCCCGCCTGCTCGGGTGGGACCGCCGGCGCGCCCGCGCTCGGGCGATGGAGGTGCTCGAACGGGTCGGCCTCGACGCTGCCCTCGCGCACCGCTACCCGAGTCAGCTCTCCGGCGGTCAGCAGCAGCGGGTCGGGGTGGCCCGGGCCCTGGCCGCAGATCCGCCGGTGATGCTCATGGACGAGCCGTTCTCGGCGGTGGACCCGGTGGTCCGCGAGCAGTTGCAGAACGAGTTCCTGCGCCTGCAGGGCGAGCTCGGCAAGACCATCCTCTTCGTCACCCACGACATCGACGAGGCGATCCGGCTCGGCGACCAGGTCGCCGTGCTGCGCGTCGGGGGGCTGCTGGCGCAGGTGGCCGCCCCGGAGCGGTTGCTCGAAGACCCCGTCGACGACTTCGTCGCCGACTTCGTCGGGCGCGATCGCGGCTATCGGGCGCTGGGCTTCCGGGACGCGCCTCGGCTCGACCTCGCGGCCGAGCCGACGGTGCTCCTCGGTGCCTCGGCAGCGGCGGCCGAGGCGGCCACCCAAGATCGCTGGCTGCTCGTCGTCGACAACGAGGGCCGCCCGTTGGGGTGGGTCGAACCGTCCCGCCTGACCGCGCCGATCAGCGCGCAGACGCTGCACCGCGGCGGCACCGTGGCCCGGGTCGACGGAACGCTGCGGGCCGTCCTCGACGCGGCCCTGTCCGCGCCGTCGGGCCGGGGCGTCCTCGTCGACGCGGCCGGATCGCTGCGGGGCACCGTCACCGCGGATCAGGTGCTCGCGGCCCTCGCCCGCACCGAGGCGACCCCGAACTCCAAGGATGTCGGACCGCCGGACGCGCCACACGGTCGGGGGTCGCCGTGAATTGGGTGCTGGAGCACCTCGGGGACATCGGGGGGTATGCCGTCGCGCACGCCCTGCTCGCCGGCATCCCGCTGCTCATCGGGCTCGCGCTCGCGCTGCCGCTCGGCTGGCTGGCCCGCCGCTACCCGCGGGCCTCGCCGCTGCTCGTCGGCGGCAGCGGCCTGCTCTACACGATCCCCAGCCTCGCGCTGTTCATCCTCATGCCGCTAGCCCTCGGCACGCAGATCCTCGACAGCCGCAACGTCTACGTGGCCATGACGATCTACACCGTCGCCCTGCTTGTGCGCACCGTTGCCGACGGTCTCGGCGCGGTGTCCGAGACGACCCGGCAAGCCGCGACGGCGATGGGCTACCGCGGCCTGGGCCGCGCGCTCGCCGTCGAGTTGCCGCTGGCCGTCCCGGTCATCGCGAGCGGACTCCGGGTCGCCGCGGTGAGCAACGTGAGCATCGTCAGCGTCGCCTCGCTGATCGGCTACCCGCAACTGGGCTACTACCTCACCGACGGCTACCAGCGTTCCTTCCCGTTGGAGATCGCCGTGGGGATCACCGGGTGTCTCGTCCTCGCGCTGGCCTTCGACCTCGCGATCCGCGCCGGCGCCTGGGCCCTCACGCCCTGGGCGAGAGCGCGGGGGTGAGGGCCCGATGTTCGGGGACATCCTCGTTTGGCTCACCGACCCGCAGCAGTGGTCGGGCAACCGGGGCATCGCCCGACGGCTCGCCGAACACCTCGGGTACTCGGCAGTGTCCCTGCTCGTCGCCGCGGCAATCGCCGTGCCACTCGGGCTCTGGGTCGGGCACACCGGCCGGGCTCGATGGCTGGTGACCCTCGGCAACACCGCCCGAGCCGTGCCGAGCCTCGGGTTGCTCTTCGCGGTGTCGATGTTCGTCGGGCCGCGGATCGCCAACGACCTCGCCTTCGTCATCCCCAGCGTCGTCGTCCTCGTCCTGCTGGCCGTGCCGCCTCTGCTGTCCGGCGCCTATTCCGGGGTCGAGGCCGTCGACCCCGCGGTGCGAGACGCGGCATACGGGATGGGCATGCGCGGCGGCGAGGTGCTGCGCCGGGTCGAGCTGCCGTGCGCCCTGCCACTGCTGCTGTCTGGGCTGCGCGGGGCGAGCCTGCAGGTCATCGCCACCGCGACCATCGCCGCGTCGGTGAGTCTCGGCGGCCTCGGGCGTTACCTCATCGACGGGCTGGCCGTGCGCGACTACGCGCAGATGGCCGGCGGTGCGATCCTCGTCGCCGCGTTGGCCCTGCTTGTCGACGGCGCGTTCGCCCTCCTCCAGCGGTATGCCGTGTCGCCGGGACTGACCGGGAAGTTCCGCGACGGCAGACCTGTTGACCACCCCAAGGGTCGGGTGCCCGCGCCCGGCGTCCCTTCGATCGGAAGCGAGCTGACATGACCCCCTCCACACTCTTTGCCTTCGGTGCCCGCGTCGGGTCGCAGCGCGTGCGCGAACGCGGTGTCCTGGCCGTCGTCGGTGTGGTCGCCGTGGTCGGCCTCGCCGCCTGCGGGGCGTCCTCCGACCCGACGAAGTCGAGCGCCTCTAGTGCGGCCGGCTCGACGAGCGTCATCGTGGGGTCGGCAGACTTCTCCGAATCGCAGGTCCTCGCCGAGGTCTACGCGGCGGCGCTGAACGCCAAGGGCATCAAGGCGACGACCCGTCCCAACATCGGCAGTCGCGAGATCTACCTCAAGGCGCTGGACGACAAGTCCGTGGACCTCGTTCCGGAGTACACCGGCTCCCTGCTGAGTTACCTCAAGAAGGACGCCACCGCGAAGGCCTCCGACGAGGTCTACACAGCCCTCAAGTCCGCCCTGCCGGCGACGCTCACCGTGCTCGACAAGAGCACGGCCGAAGACAAGAACTCCATCGTCGTCACGAAGGACACCGCGACGAAGTGGTCGCTGACCCAGATCGGTGACCTCGTGGCCCACCAGAGCGACGTCGTGATCGCCGCACCGCCGGAGTTCCAGAGCCGCCAGCAGGGGCTGGTGGGACTCAAGGCCGAGTACAACCTCGTGCCCCGGGACTTCCGTCCGCTCAAGGGCAAGGCCGTTGTCGACGCACTGCTCAACGGGCAGGCTCAGGCGGCGAACATCTTCTCGACCGACCCGTCGATCGCCACCAACGGCTTCGTCACCCTCGCCGACCCGAAGTTGCTGTTCGGCTCGGACAACGTCGTCCCGCTGGTGCGCAAGGACAAGGTCGGCGATACGCTGACCGCCGCACTCAACGCCGTCTCGGCCAAGCTCGACACGGCGACCCTGACCGGCTTGGTCAAGCAGGTCGACGTCGACAAGAAGGACGCCGCCGTCGTGGCCAAGGAGTTCGTCGGCAAGGTCGGGCTCGGGTAGCCACACCGAGGGCCCGACCCGATCGACCCGGGTCGGGCCCTCGGTGCGGGTCCGTCAGGCGGTGGGCGCTGGCTCCGGCTCGGGTGCTGCGGCTGCGGCGGCGGCAGGGCCGTCGGAACCTCGGCGGACCGCGGCGAGCAGCATCTGGGCGACGTCGACGACCTCGACGGCGCCTTCGGTGGCCTTCTTCTCCTCAACGAGCTTGTTCACCCCGTCGCTGAGCATGACCTTGCAGAACGGGCAGCCCACGGCGATCCGGGCCGCACCGGTGCCGACGGCCTCGGTCGCGCGGTTGACGTTGATCCGGGTGCCGAGGCGCTCCTCCATCCACATCCGGGCCCCGCCGGCGCCGCAGCAGAACGACTTCTGCCCGTGGCGGTCCATCTCGGTCATCGTCACGCCCGGCAGCGCACCGAGCAGCTCGCGCGGTGGTGCATAGACGTGGTTGTGCCGACCGAGGTAGCACGGGTCGTGGTAGGTGACCGTCGCTGCCGTCGAGGCGTCCTTGGTGCCACCGGACTCCCCGGGACGCGACACGGGCACGAGCCGACCCTCGCGGACCAGCCGGTTGAGCAGCTGGGTGTGGTGGAGGACCTCGTAGGTGCCGCCGAGCTGCGGGTACTCGTTCTTCAACGTGTTGTAGCAGTGCGCGCAGGTGACGACGATCTGCTTCGCCCCCACCTCCTTGAGCACTTCGACGTTTTGCTGGGCGAGCATCTGGAAGAGGAACTCGTTGCCGGCGCGTCGGGCCGAGTCGCCGGTGCAGGCCTCGCCGTCGCCGAGCACGGCGAACGAGACCCCGGCGGTGTGCAGCAGTTCCGCGACCGCCCGTGAGGTCCGCTTGGCCCGGTCCTCGAACGCCCCGGCGCAGCCCACCCAGAACAGGTAGTCCACCTCGGACAGGTCATCGACGTCGGCCCCGGCAATGGGCACCTCGAAGGGCAGGTCCTTGGCCCAGTCCATCCGCATCCGCGGTGCCAGGCCCCAGGGGTTCGAGTTCTTCTCGAGGTTCTTGAACAGCCCGCCAAGTTCGCTCGGGAACGCCGAGGCGATGAGGTTCTGATACCGGCGCATGTCGACGATGTGGTCGACGTGCTCGATGTCGACCGGGCACTGTTCGACGCAGGCGCCGCAGGTCGTGCACGACCACAGCGCGTCCTCGTCGATGACGCCGTCCAGACCGAGGGCGTCGTATGCCGTGAGCGGGTGGTTGTGGTCGTACTCGTTGTGCCCGATCAGGGGGGCGTCGGCGAGCTTGAGGGTGTGCGCCGGCAGGTCCTCGCGGGCCTTTTCCGAGGCGGTGAGCCACGGCGCCTTCGCGTAGGCGTGATCCCGCAGCGTCATGACGACGAGCTTCGGCGAGAGCGGCTTGTCGGTGTTCCAGGCCGGGCACTGGCTTTGGCACCGGCCGCACTCGGTGCACGTGGTGAAGTCGAGCAGGCCCTTCCAGGTGAAGTCCTGGATCTTGCCCACCCCGAGCGAGGCGTCCTCGTCGAGTTCCTCGATGGCCTCCAGGTCCACGGGCTTGCCGGCGACCATCATCGGCTGTAGGGCACCCAGGGAGGTGCGACCGTGAGGGTGGCGCTTGAACCAGATGTTGAAGAAGGCGAGGAAGCGGTGCCAGGCCACGCCCATCGTCGGCTGCAGCGAGATGGTGATCATCCACGCGAACGAGACGAGGATCTTCACCATGGCCACGAGGTAGATGGCCTGCTTGACGCCCTCGAGGTCGAGCCCCTTCCACAACACCGTGCCCCAGCCGCTCAGCGGGAAGTGGACGACGAGGGACTCGTCCGGGGCGGCGAGTTGCACCATGCGCGCCTCGAGGGTGCGCAACAGCATGATGCACAGCATGACGACGAAGATCGTGAACTCGACGTAGTAGGCCTGCCACCAGGTTGACCCGAAGAACCGCGATCGCCGACCCGCGGTGCCCGCCGCCCGACGGGGGTGAGCGATCTGGCGGATGACGATGAGCACGGTGATCGCGAGGAAACCCACGCCGGCGAAGAGTTCGATGACCCACTCGAACGGCGCGAAGTGACCGAGGACCGGGAGGCGGAAGTCGGCCCAGATGAGCTGGAAGAAGGCGTTGACGAGCGTCGCGAAGAGGATGAGGAAGCCCAGCGCGGTGAACCAGTGCGCGATCGACACGATCGGCAGCCGCGCGAGCCGGGTGTGGCCGAGGAACTCCTTGGCCAAGGTCCAGGTGCGCGCCGCCGGCTGATCGGTCCGCGACGCGTCTGGCTGGCCCGAGCGGAAGACCTTGACGAACCGCCCGACCTGGCGGAACAGCAGCACCCAGCCGAGCAGCGGGATCGTGAAGCACAGCGTGATCGCGACGATCTGGAGCGGGCTCATACTCGCGAATATAGTTCCGCGCCAACGAGTCGCCCACAGCGGTGTGATCACGGTCGCGAGTGGTGTGCGACGTCACAGGCGGGTATGCCGCTCGAGCGACGGGGTCGCGAACGGTGCGGGTTGCGCGCGAGCCGAGGTGGGCGGCATACCGTGCCCGGTGCTCTGATTCGACCGCGGGGGTCGCCTCGGAGGGGACCGGGCTGCCATCATGCCCCCGTGACACTCGCCGGTTCCGACACGTTCGAGGACGCCGCCACCCGCCGGGTCGCGCGGACCTTCCGCGACGTGGACCTCGAGGCGTTGCGGGCCAGCTTCAACCTCGTTCGCCTGGCCACGCTGCACGTCGCCCGCCTGGAATCCATCGTCCACCGCCCCGCCGGATGGAGCATGGCCGGCTTTCGGGTGATGTTCTGCGTGTGGGTGGCCGAGGAGCTCGAGCCCCGCGAGATCGCCCACTTCTCGGGTCTGTCCCGGGCTGCCGTGTCCAGCGTGCTCAACACGCTCGAGCGCGATGGGCTCGTCGAGCGGCATCGAGAGTCGGCCGACCGGCGATTGGTCACCGTGCGGCTCACCGATGTCGGCGCGGCCCGGCTGGAGGAGGCATACCGCGCCGAGAACGACGTCGAGCGGGCCTTCTTCGCGCCGCTGTCCCGCCCCGAACTCACCCAGTTCAGCGAGGTCATGGCCCGGCTGTTGCGAGCCCGCCCAGGCGAGTCCGGCTAGCTCCGACCCGTCCGGCCCCGCGGACAGTCGCATTGGGGGCGAGAACTGGGGGCGAGAACTACTGCAGCGGGATGCCTGACTCGTCGCCCTCGACCCGGGGGGCCAGTAGGCGCCGGTCGGCCGCGTCGATGGCCACGTCGTTGATGCTCGCCTCGCGCCGCGCCATGTAGCCCAGGTCGTCGAACTCCCAGTTCTCGTTGCCGTACGAGCGCCACCACTGGCCGTTTGCGTCGTGCCACTCGTACTGGAACCGCACGGCGATACGGCGATCCTCGAACGCCCACAGGTCTTTGCGCAGGACGTAGTCGAGCTCGGTGTCCCACTTGCGCCGCAGGAAGGCGACGATCTGATCGCGCCCGGTGACGAACTCGCTGCGATTGCGCCACTGCGAGTCGGGCGTGTATGCCGCGGCGACGCGCTCGGGGTCTCGGGTGTTCCACGCCGCCTCGGCGGCGCGGACCTTCTGGCGCGCGGTCGCCTCGGTGAACGGCGGGATGGGTGGACGGGGCGCGGGTTGGTCGGACACGGGCGGCTCCTCGGGTCCTCGCGCCCGAACGGCGCGGTGGGGGTCGGCGCGGGAGTTCTGCTGCGGGGTCCTGCGACGTTCAGCGCGGCGGGGGAGTGGCGTCGGCGTAGAGGGCCCCGTTGCCGCGTGTTTCGACGGTGGCCGGCAGGGTGCGGGTGGCCCGATCCTTGACCGAACGCCCGGCCGCCTTGATCGCGTCGCCGACCTTGTCCGCGACGTAGGGCAGCGCCTGGGTGCGCACCGCCTGGCCGGCCTGGTCCAGGCGCTGCTGCACCGGGTCGGACGTCCACGCCCGGTGAGCCCCGCGCCTGATCTGCTCGTAGCGGGCCCGGCCGGCTCGGGTGCCGAACACGTACCCGACGGCCGCTCCGGCGACGAAGCCGACCATGCCCGCACCTTCCCTTCCGCCGTGGCCTGGATCGGAGTCAGCCTCGCAGACCCGCGGGCTGGGGCCAAGTGCTCGGCACGGCGGGTCGAGTGTGCGGTCAGACGCGCGAGCGGCCCGGCTTGCCCGGTATGCCGTGTGTACGGCGCGAATTGGCTGCCGAGTACGGGGGCGGATTAGGGACCAGGCGCAGTCCTTGGATAATCTGACGTTGGAATACCCATAAGTGATCCCGGGTTGGAACTGCGGTACGCGGTCCCGGAGTCCACGGGGGAACTCCGGCCCGTCCGTCGATCTCGAAGGTGCCTTCATGCCGATCCATGCCGACGTCACCGCTCTTATCGGCAACACCCCACTGGTCCGGATCAACAGGTTGTTCCCGGATGCCGTGGCGACCGTGGTGGCCAAGCTCGAGTTCTACAACCCCGCCAACTCGGTGAAGGACCGCATCGGCGTGGCCATCGTCGACGCTGCCGAGGCCTCCGGCGAGCTCAAGCCCGGCGGCACGATCGTCGAGGCGACCTCCGGTAACACGGGGATCGCCCTGGCCATGGTCGGCGCGGCCCGTGGCTACACCGTCGTGTTGACGATGCCGGAGTCGATGTCCAAGGAACGGCGCGCGCTGCTGCGGGCCTTCGGGGCAGAACTCATCCTCACCGATCCGGCCCTCGGGATGAAGGGCGCCGTGGACAGGGCCGACGAGGTCGTCAGCCAGCGCCCGGGGGCGGTGCTGGCCCGGCAGTTCGCCAACCCGGCCAACCCCGAGATCCACCGCCGCACGACCGCGGAAGAGATCTGGGCGGACACGGACGGCACCGTCGACATCCTCGTCGCGGGGATCGGCACCGGCGGCACGATCACGGGGGTCGGACAGGTCCTGCGCGAACGCAAGCCGTCGGTGCAGATCGTCGCCGTCGAGCCGGCCGAGTCCCCGATCCTCAACGGCGGCGCTCCGGGCCCGCACAAGATCCAGGGCATCGGCGCCAACTTCGTCCCCGAGATCCTCGACACGAGCGTCTACGACGAGGTCATCGACATCGACGCCGGCCGGGCCGTCGAGCTCGCCCGCAAGGCGGCCACCCACGAGGGACTGCTGGTCGGGATCTCCTCCGGTGCCGCTCTCGCCGCTGCCGGCCAGGTCGCCGCGCGGCCGGAGAACGCCGGCAAGACGATCGTCGTCATCATCCCCAGCTTCGGCGAGCGCTACCTGTCGACGGTGCTCTTCGAGGGCCTGGTCGACTGAGCGAGGCATCGACATGGTCCAACCACTCTCGCTCGTCCCGGCCCGAACCACGGCGGCGGAACCCCCGCGTACACGCCCCAAGGGGCGGCTGCGGCGGGCATACCGGCTCGTCGTCGACGACATCGACGCGGCGATGGAGCGTGACCCGGCGGCCGGGTCGCGCACCGAGATGTTCATCGCCTCCTCCGGCCTTCATGCGATCTGGGCCTACCGGTTGGCGCACCGGATCTGGCAACGCCCCGGCGGGCGGATCCCCGCGCGGACCCTCTCGCAGCTGGCCCGGATCACCACCGGCGTCGAGATCCACCCCGGGGCCACGATCGGCCGTCGGTTTTTCATCGACCACGGCATGGGGGTCGTCATCGGCGAGACGACCGAGATCGGCGACGACGTCATGCTCTACCAGGGCGTGACACTCGGCGGGAAGTCGATGCAGAAGGTCAAGCGCCACCCCACCGTGGGCGACCGGGTGTCCATCGGCGCCGGTGCGCGCGTCCTCGGGCCGGTGCACGTCGGCAACGACGCCCGCATCGGGGCCAACTCGGTCGTCGTGCGCGACGTCCCGGCCGGGTCGATCGCGGTCGGCGTGCCGGCCCAGATCCGCGAACCGATCCCGGGGCTGAGCCCGGAAGAGGTCCTCGACTACCACCCGGCGATCTACATCTGACGTCGGCAGCGATGACACCACCGTGCCCGAGCCTGGGTCTGGCACAGCCGCGTCGGTCGGGTGAGACGTCGATCAGCGCGCCGGTTCGGCCCGCCACGGCGCTCCGAACGTGGTGAACGCCCGCGCGATGATCGGTGCCTCGGCGGTGGCCTGAGCCAGCGCGGTGGCGGCGTCGGTGCCGCCGGATACCAGCCGGTGGTAGTCGACCATCGTTGCCGCAGCCACGTCGTCGGGCACCTTGGAGATGGCGGCCACGACGGTGCGGACCCCGAGGCTCAACAGCAGCGCGGTGAGTCCGAGCGTCTCGTCGCCGGGCCGGATCGTCGCACGCCCGACCTCGCAGGCGGACAGCACGACGTGCGAGGCGGCGACGAGCGCGTTGGGGACCTCGTAGCCGAAGGCCGGTCCGTCGGACATCCGCAGTGAGGAGAACATCGGGCTTTGATAGTGATGGCGCCCGTGCGCGGCGATGTGGACGAGGTCGTGCGTCGAGGCGACCTGGCGCAACGCGGCCGTCGTGCACTGGGCCGGTTCGATGACCGTGGCGCCCGGGTACATCGCCCCGATGGCCCGCACTTCAGCGACGGCCTCGCGCAGGTCGGGGCCGGCCATCGCCGCGACCCGCGGCATGACGACGGGGGCATCGGGGGCGCTGGCCCACGACGTGGCGGAACGGGCGACCGTCGTCGCGAGCCCTCGGCGCGAGGGAAGCATCCCCCACGGCACGGCGGTGATCGCATTGTTGGGCACGACGACGAGGCGCGGTGGCGGTGGCAGGGCCGTGCCGACGCGGCCCCCGGGCCAGCCGAGCAGCAGCCGGTCGAGCTGCGCGAGGTCGGTCTCCAGCGAGGCCTCGATGGCCTTGCGGACCGGCCCAAAGGTCGGCAGCGCGGCGGCCTCGACATCGGCGCGGACCCTGGCCACGAGGTGGGTGACCTCGGCGAGGCCGGCGAGCCGGTGTACCTGCCCACGCCCGGGGCCGATCACCACGGCATACAGGTCCCCGCGGTAGGGCAGGTACGTCGCGAGCATCGCCCCGCGGGCGCGCACCCGACGCAACGTGTCGGCATACCCGAGCGGTCGCAGCGGCAGCGCCGGTGACGTCGCGCCGCCGCTTCGGGCCCAGTCGAGGGCACGAAGGTGGCGTTCGAGCTCGACGGCCTCACTGCCGCGGCGGTCGGCTTGTTCAGGGGAGGTCGCGGTGCGCAGGTCTTCGCTCACTCGACGCAGCCGGGCCAACAGGGCGGCCGCGTCGTCGTCGCTCGGGGGCCGGACCAGGGGCACCCGGTCGGACACGGCACGCCACCGTTCGGTGCGGCTGAACAGCGAGGCCACCGAACCGCTGGCGAAGCCGAGCTCGAAATCGAGCAGCGCCAGGCGCCCGGCGTGAACCGCCAGGCCGGTACGCAGGTCGAGGCTCGAAGCGCCCTGCTGAGCGCCGGCGAGGTCGTCCGCGGCCTCGGCGAGCATCCGGGTGGCCCGCGACGGGCTCGTCGCCGCGGCGAGTCGGGCCCCGACGAGGCGGGTGTGCAAACGGGTGGGGAGGGACGCCGAGTGGACGAGCCCGCGGGCCTGCCGGTATGCCGCGCCGGCTGCGGTCGTCTGGCCTTGCTGCAATGCCGCGTCGGCGGCGATCAGCGAGGCCTCGGCGCCGACCTGGTGTTCGCCGTGAGCGTCGGCCGACGCCGCCAGGGCGGTGGCCAGCCGGGCCGTGCGTGCGGGATCCGCGCGGCGCACACTCTCGGCTTCGAGTTCCACGAGCTGGGCCCGTCGACGCCACGGGCCGGACTCGCGAGTACGGAATCGGCGGCGGGCGGCCGCGGCCCAGCGGGCCGAGCCGTGCGGGTCGCCGAGCAGCAGGGTGGTGCGGGCGAGGTCGAGCTCGATCTCGCCGAGGGTCTGGCCACTGCCGTCGCGCTCGGACTGGCGCAGGGCCAGGCCGAGCACCTCGGACGCCTCGATGACCAGACCGGCCTCCAACAAGGTCCGAGCCCGGTCGAGGTTCGACACGCTGCGGCTGACGTCGACGGTCATCGCGTCGGCGGCGTTCATGAGGCGCAGGGCGGCCGGCAGGTCGCCGCGGAGGAACTCCACCCAGCCCTCGTTGTGCCGCGCCATGAACTCCAGCGCCTCGTCGCCGCAGGTGTGCGCCAGGTCGGCCGATCGGGCCAGGTCGCCTCGGGCTTGGTCCAGCTCCATGAGCTGCGAGCCCAACGCACCCCGGTTGAGCAGCATCCGGGCCTGCTGTTCGACAGGCAACAGGTCCAGGCCCGCCTCCGCTGAACGCATCCGCGCGAGTGCGCCAGGCAGATCGCCGTGGCGGCCGAGCATCGACGCGCCCTGCATGTGGCACAGCGCGACGAGGTCGTCGCGATGCATGTCGGCGGCCTGCTCGGTCGCGGCATCGAGAACCTGTTCGGCGGCTGCCCAGCCGGTCTCTTCGAAGGCGGTCCAGGACTGGGCCAGGACGATCCGGGTCAGGGCCTCTTGGGCTCGGGGGGTTCCGGCGAGGTCGGCTGGCAAGGCGTGGACGAGGAAAGCGGCCTGGGCCAACAGGGAGGCGGCCTCGTCGGGCTGGTAGTGCTGGACGTGTTTGAGCGCCTCACCGTGCAGCCGCTCGATGGTGTCGAGCGGGTCTTCGCGGCCGAGGGTCTGGTCCCCTGCGGCAGGGGCCACTACAGCTCGATCGACGGGGTGATCACCGGTCGATCATCGGGGTTCTCCGGTCGCAGGATGAAACGCGCCGGCCCGTGGGGCACGCCGTCGATGACGAATCGCCCGTTGTCGTCGGCGCTGGTCGTGAGGCTGACCTCGCCGACCCGCAGTTCCACGGTCGCCCGGGCCGAGGTCACCCATCCGTCGACACGGATCGTGTCGGCCTGAGCGTCGCCGTCGCGCGGGCCGAACGTCACCATGAGACTGAGGGTGCTCGAGGTGAACGTCACGGAGTCGGTCGTCGTGAACGTCGCGGCGTCGTCGCGGACCGTGGCCGGCGACAGGAGCTCGAGTTCGGCGATCTCGGCGTGCAGTGCGGCCAGCGTCAGTTCGAACTTGATCCGTTCGGTGAGGCCGGCGGGGACCGGGTCTGTCCTGGCGTGGAGTTCACGCACCAGGCCGAGGATTTTCGCGTCGTGCTCGTCGAGCGGGGCCTGGGCGAGCGTCGTCTCGTTGGGGGTCATGTCAGCTCCAGGTGGGGTCGGCGAGCAAGGCGGTACGAAGTTTGGCCAGGCACCGGCCACGGGTGGGTCCGATGGAGCCGACCGGCATGTTGAGTGACTCGGACACGGCGGCGTAGTCGGGGCGGTCGACGAAGGCGATGATCCGCAACAGCGCCTGGCACCGCTGGGGGAGCAGGGCGATGTGCTGCCACAACTGGGTCTGCTCTTCGCGAAGCACGGCGGCGACGGCCGGGTCCAGCTGGGTCGGTGCGTCGTCAGGGTCGGGCTCGGGGATGTCGTCGACCGGGAGGGCACGGCCGTCGCGTTTGAGCAGCCGCCACGCCTCGCGGCGTACCGTCGTCAGCAGCCACGCGAGGACGGCCTGAGGGTCGTTGATCGAGTCCGCGTTCTCGACGAGCCGGATCCACGCGATCTGGATGACGTCCTCGGCGCCCTGCTGGTCCAGTCGCTGCGACCGGGCGGTGTGCCACAAGATCGGCGTGAGCACGTCGACGAGTTCGCCCATCCGTTCGCGGTCCCCGTCGCGGTATGCCGCGAAGGCGAGGGCGGCCCGGGCGGCGAGGTTGCCTGCGGTGGCGGTCATAGTCCCTTGCCCTTGTGCCACTCTGCGACGACGGCCTTGACTGCGCGCCGGCCCCGGGCGACGGCGGCGCCCTGGTCCACCGTGGGCAGGGTGTCGTCGGTCGCCAACGCGGCGGCGATCTGACCGGCCAGCACCGGCGCCGCGAACGAGGTACCGCTCCACGTGCAGAAGCCGCCGCGGAAATCGTCCGGGTCCAAGGTCGTGCGCAGCCGGTCCCGATATTGCACCTCGGCCGTCGGCTGCATCGCGGACGTGACGTCCACGGGGAAGGTGCTCACCAGGGCGCTGCCCATGCGGAAGGTCGTCACCCAGTCGCCGTCGTTGGAGAAGTACGCGACCGTCCCACCGGGGTTGAGCGCGCCCACGCTTGCCAGCGGCACCCGGTCCTTGGCGAAGCCGGTGACGTCGGAGGCGAAGCCGGCCGGGTACATTGGAGCGAGGGTCGTGCTGTTGCCGGCGGCAGCGACAACGGCGACGCCATGCTCGGCGAACTCGCGCATGAGCAGCCCGAACGGGCCGTCCATTTTGTGGTCCTCGGCGCTCTCGTGGTAGTAGCCGAGCGAGAGCGAGAGCACGTCGATGAGGCCGTCCTCGGAGCCGTCGAGCAGGGCTTGCTTGTGCCGAGCGAGCAGCAGTGTCAGGGTGTTGATCAGCCCGCTCTCGGAGACCACGCCGTCGTTGCGCATCACCGGGATGGCGAGGATGCGGGCCTGCGGGCACAACTGGCGGATGAGCCCGGCGATGAACGTGCCGTGCCCAGTGTCCGGTTCGATCACCGGGTCGAGGGGGTTGGGCGCGGTCGCCGGCGTTCCGGCGTCGAAGGGCACCGGGCCATCGAGCCCGAGCAGGATCCCGTCGAAGGTCACCTGGGTGGTGACGGTGGCGTCGCCGTCGAACCACGGGTGTCGACCCAGGCCGGTGTCGGGGATCGCGACCACCGGAGCTCGGCGCAGGGGCGCCGCGCTCGCGGCCGGGTTGGGCAGCACCACGGCGACCGGGGTGCGTCCGCCGAACCCGGGTCTTCCGTATTCGGTGGCCGGATTCTGAGTACCGCCCCAGTAGGGGGTCCCGCCCCAGTACGGGCTGGTGCCGCCCCAATACGGGGTCCCGCCCCAGTAGGGGGTCCCGGCGACCGGGGTGGCGGCAATGAGGTGGTCCAAACGCATCGTGTTGGCCTGATCGGGCGCGTCGGTTTGTAGGCGACGCAGGAAGGGCCAGGCGTCGACCGGCTGGTCGGGCTGGTCACCCTCGGGGGTGAGCCGGACAGTGTCCATCCAGTGGCGTCGGATGAGGTCGAGGACCTCGGGGTGCAGCGGCGTCCGCTTCCCGCGGGCACGGGGGATGGCCTCGAACCCGCCGGACACCTGGTCCATGCGGACCCCGAGGGTGGCGCACGGTGCGCGCAACTCGGCGAGGGGATCCAGCCCTTGCCAGGCCCGGCCGTGCTGGACGACGAGGCGCTCACCGGCATACACGGTCGGGCGCGGCGGACGCGAGTCGGCCAACCGGACCGCCGTCACAGGGTCGAGGACCCGGGCGCCATGCCGAGCGGCGATGCTCGGCGGCACGACGACGGCGTGCGGCGCCGGTCGGGCTTGCTCGGGCGGTTCGGCGCTGTTCGTCCGGGGCATGACGTCCTCGTTTGTCCTGGTCGTGGCGTATGCCGTGAGCCTAGGGCCGGGCCTACGCATCTGTCAGGAGGTCCGAGGAGCCGCGGTGATACCGCTTTACTCGGGTGAATTCGCTCCAGTCGCGAGATTTCGTCGCGGCTCGATCCTGGCGACGCGGACCTTCCGCGACGCCGGACTACCATGGCCCGTCGGGCGGGTCCACGCGCGCCCCGTGGGAGGGCTCGCATAGTGGCCTAGTGCGGCGGTCTTGAAAACCGCTTGGCGGGCAACCGTCACGTGGGTTCGAATCCCACGCCCTCCGCTGTTGTGATGTCTCAAGACATCGGCGACAGGGCGAACCCTCAGGGTTCGCCCTGTTTCGTTGTTT
Organism: Dermatophilaceae bacterium; assembly: GCA_037045045.1. Lineage (GTDB taxonomy): Bacteria > Actinomycetota > Actinomycetes > Actinomycetales > Dermatophilaceae > Phosphoribacter. The sequence goes on along the minus strand of JBAOHL010000004.1, from coordinate 117,154 downwards.
GGGGTTGGTATCGGCGGGTGGGGTCGAGGGTGAGGTGGCGGAGGATTTCGCCGGTGGTGGCGTGGCTGATGGTGATGTCGAGGTCGTGGATCAGTGCCAGGACGGGTGTGCCGTTGAGGTGCCGGCCGATGCCGATGGAGTAGAGGGTGCCGGCGTGGCGCAGGGTGATTTTGCCGTTGTTGATTTTGTCGGTGCGGACGCGTGCGTGGGTTCGGTCCGGGGGTTCGTGCAGGTGTCCGGGGGTGGCTTTGGGTCGGCTGGTGTAGGCGGCCAGCGGGGTGCGGCGGTTGAGGGAGCGGTGGGGCCGGTCGGTGTTGTACTCGCGGGTGAAGCGGTCCAGGAGGTGGTGGAGTTCGGTGAGGGTGGCTGGCTGGGTGGGCTGGTTGCGGAGCCACTTCTTGAGGGTCTGTTGGAAGCGTTCGACCTTGCCTTGGGTTTGGGGGTGGTTGCCGCGGCCGTTCTTCTGGGTGATGCCCAGGCGGGCGAGTTCGGTCTCGAAGGCGTTGCGTCCGCCGCGGACGCTGTGGGAGGCGTGCCGGACGGTGTACACCATGCCGTTGTCGGTGAGGGTGGCTGCGGGGCAGCCGAACTCGCTGACCGTGGCCTGGAAGGTGGCCAGAACGACCTGCCCGGTGATCCGCCGGTGGGCGCTGACGTGCAGGGCCATCCGGGAGTGGTCATCCAGCCAGGTGATGATCTCGGTGTCGGTGCCGGTGGTGAGCCGGTAGTGGGTGAAGTCGGACTGCCAGCACTCGTTGGGTTGGTCGGCGGCGAAGCGCAGGTAGGCGCTCTTGGGCTTCTTCTTTGGCTCCGGTGTGACCGCGTCGTGGCGGGTCAGGATCCGGGCGATGCTGGCACGGGACACGGTGGTGCCAGCGCGGGCGAGGTGGGCGCTGATGGTCTCGGGGCCGGCGTCGTGCCCGGCGTGCAGGAGGCGGTCTCGTTCGGTCAGCACAGCCTCGATGGCTGCCGCGGGGATCGCGGTCGGGGAGGTCTTCGGTCGGCGTGAGCGGGGTTCGAACGCTGCCTGGCCCTCGGCTCGGTAACGGGCCAGGAGCTTGTATACCCAAGCCCGGTGGACCCCGTAGCTGGCGGCGACCTCGGCCACCGGACGATGTTGTTCGAGGACCGCAGTGATCACCAGACGAGCCTTGGACACCCCCGAGTCTGATGTCGCCTATGTCTTGAGACACCTGTCGCCTATGTCCTGAGACTCGACACCACGCCCTCCGCTGTCGTTGTCGATCCAATGAGCAGTTCGCGAGTAGTGCCTGCCTGGTCCGTTACGCCGGCAGCTCGACGCGGATCATCGTCGAGGTCATCGTCGCGCAGTGGATCTCCGTCCCCGCGTCGACGATATACGCGTCGCCGTGGCAGACGGTGACCGTCCGACCGGACCTGATCACCTGCCCGCGCCCGATGAGCAACTCGCCATGCGCGGGGGCGAAGAGGTTGACCTTGAACTCGACGGTCAGAACCTCGGAACCCGGGGGCATGAGGGTGAGGGCCGAGTACCCACAGGCGCTGTCGACGATCGCCGAGGTCACCGCGCCGTGGAAGTACCCCTGCTGTTGAGACAGCTCGGGCCGGAACGCCACCTCGATCTGGACGGCACCAGGCTGGACGCCAGTCATTCGTGCCCCGAGATGGCTCATCAGCCCCTGTTGGGCGAAGGACGCTCGCACGAGGGCCTCGAAGTCGGGGTTGCGCACGGTGGCCGGGCTCATGGCGATCTCCCTCGTCGGTGTCCATCGGCGTACCGATGTGTCGCACGCCGCGTCCCAGTCTGGCGGCCGGGGGACCACACCGCGGCGCGGGCGCCCGAATGAGCGCAGGCCCCGACACCGCAGGCCCGCGGCCGGCATACCCGAGGTGCGCGTGTCCCCCGCCGGTGACAGGACGTGGCGATATCGGGACAATGGCATCCGGCTCTCGGGGGCGCGCGGCGCGTGCGCGACGCCCCCTTCTCCCAGACGCCCGTGGAGGTCTCGTGGCTCAGCACTCTGCCGATCGCCAGAACCGTGTCGGCATCGTCGTGGTCGTCGCGGTACTCCTCGGGGCGGTTGCCGTCTTTCTCGGTGCTCGAGGGGGCGACACGACCGCCGAAGGCACAGTGTGTGCCGCCGTTCCGGCCCTCAAGGTGACCGCGGCCCCCGAGTTGGCCCAGTCGGTCTCGGCCGCGCTGCGCCGCCTGCAGGATGCCGCGGCGCTCGGCGACTCGGATCCCCGATGCCCGGCGCCGACGGCGACAGCGGGCGACCCGGCGAGCATCGCGGATTTCCTCGCTACCGCGGGAGCGGTCAAGCCCGATGTGTGGATCCCCGACTCGTCCATGTGGACGGCGCGGCTGGCTGTGGCGGGCGCGACGATGCCGGCCGCCTCCCCGTCGATCTCCCGGTCCCCGCTGGTCCTCGCGGTCCCCACGACCGGCCCCGCGGCCACCGCACTGGCCGCGTCCCCGGGCTGGTCGGGCGTGTTGCCCACCGCTGGAGCTCCGACCGCGCGGCTCGGCCTCCCGGCCCCGAAGCGCCTCGCGACGACGATGAGCGCGCTGGTCGAACTGCGCGCGCTCGCCCAGAGCCGGCCCACCGGCGTGGCCGACCTGTCGGCGGTGTTCCGAGCCGCCAAGCTCGACGTCTCAGGGCAGTCACCCCAGGCGCGCTTCGAAGCCGCCGCCAAGGACGATCTCGCCGTCCCGGCCACCGAGCAGGAGGTTGTCGCGTACAACCGGAACAAGCCGGCCGCGCCCATGAAGGCGATCTACCCAGCCGACCAATCGGCGATGTCGCTCGACTACCCCTTCGTCGTGCTCACCACCGACCCGGCCCGCCAGGCTCGGGCCACAAAGCTGCTCACCGCCTTGCAGGACGACACGGGTCGCGCAGCCCTGGCGACGGCGGGCTTCCGTGACCCGGCCGGGGCCTCCCCGGCATCGCTGGCGGCGTCGCCGGGCATCGACGCCGCCCGGCCGGGCGCCGGCGCGGCACCCGATCCCGCCAGCGTCGTGGCAGCGGTGGGCTCCCTGGATCGCATCACGTTGGGCTCGCAGGTCCTCGCGGTGATCGACGTGTCCGGGTCGATGGCCTCGAAGGTGCCGGGTGCTGGCGGCGCGACCCGCTTGGACCTGGCGGTGCGCGCCGCGGTCGCCGGGTTGGCCGTGTACCCCGACGACACCAAGGCCGGACTGTGGGCTTTCTCGACCCAGCTCACCCCGACCACCGACTACCAAGTCCTCACCCCGCTTGGGGTGCTCGGCAAGGGGGACGACGGGGTCACCGGACGTCAACGCATGGGCCAGGGCCTGGCCGCAGTGCGGGTCAAACCCGACGGAGGGACCGCGCTCTACGACACGCTCCTCGCCGCGGTCCGTGAGGTTCGCTCCCACTGGGATTCGGCCCGGGTCAACTCCGTCATCATCATTACCGATGGCGCCAACGAGGACGACATGGGCATCGACCTGGCGACCCTCCTGGGCACCCTCAAGGCGGAGAACGACCCCGCGAAACCGGTCTGGGTCTTCCCGGTGGCCTACGGGCCATCGAGCGACGTCACGGTGCTCGAGCAGATCGTCGGGGTGACCGGCGGGAAGGTCTACCAAGCCATCGACCCGCTGACCATCGGCGCGGTGATCCAAGACGCCATCGGCCTGCGGGCCGGTTGACGGCACGTCGACCAGGCGCCGGCTGGCGTGCCCGCCACCCTGACACAATGCCCGTCGTGTCCGCCGATCGCGCGTCTCGCAGTGCGGCTCGACGCGGCGCGGCAGTGGCCTGGCCGGTCGCGGTGGCCGCGGTCCTCGTCGTGGTCGCCGGCGGGTGGCTGGTCGCCGATCCGCACGCATTCGGCACGCGGGGGGCCACCTGCCTGGACACCGGCTGCTTCTGCGAGCGCCTCGGATCGGCCGTGCTCGCCCAGCCCGTCAACGCCTGGTCCAGCCTCGCGTTCGTCGTCGCGGGGATCGCGGTGGCGGTGCGCGGCCGTCGCTGGCGGGCCGGGATCGCCGAGCGGACCCTCGCACTCGGCCTCGCGGCCGCGCTCGTCGCCGTCGGTGTGGGCAGCCTCGCACTGCACGGCACGGTGACGTATGCCGGGCAGCTGCTCGACCTGCAGGGCATGTACCTCGTCGGGCTCGTCCTGGCCATGGGGGCCCTGACCCGCTCCCGGCGGCTCGCCCCAACCGCGGCCCGCACCGCCACGATCGCCGGCATTGCGACGCTGGCGGTGTCCCAGTACGTGCTGCCAGGCACCCGGCGGTGGCTCTTCGGCGCCCTGATCGCGCTTGGTCTGCTCGCCGAGGCGCGCGCGCGGGGCTGGTCGAGGCCCCTCGTGTCCGGTCTGCTCGTCCTTGCCGCGGCGTATGCCGCGTGGCTCGCCGACGATCGCCAGTGGCTCTGCGATCCGACGAGTTGGCTGCAAGGGCATGCGATCTGGCATCTGCTCGGGGCGCTCGCCGGGTTCATGCTCGCCGAGCACTACCGGGTGGCCGACCCAGGCACCGCGGAGATCGCGGGTCCCGTGCGACGATGAGGCCGTGGTCGAGGACCTGCATCCGCCGGTGCTCCCACGCCCCGCTGCCCTGGTGCTTCGTGGCCGCACCTTCGACGCCGGGCATCCAGCCGTCATGGGCATCGTCAACCGGACGCCCGACTCCTTCTACTCCGGCAATAGGCATTCCGATCTTGCCGGGGCGGTCGCGGCCTTGGATGCCGCCGTCGCCCTCGGTGCCGACATCGTCGACGTCGGTGGGGTCCGGGCCGGCCAACAGGGGCCGGCCGTCGGCATCGACGAGGAGATCGACCGCGTCGTGCCTTTCCTCGAGCGGGCCCGCGCCGCATACCCGGACCTCATCCTCAGTCTCGACACCTGGCGCTCGGAGGTGGCCCGCGCGGCCGCACCCGTGGGGCTGGACCTCGTCAACGACACATGGGCCGGCTATGACCCAGAGCTGCTCGGCGTGGCCGTCGAGATCGGCGCGGGGATCGTCGTGTCCCACACCGGGGGCTTGCCCCCGCGGACCGATCCGGTGGACGTGACGTACGGTCCCGGTGAGCTCGACGTCGTGCGCGACGTCGTCGCGACGTTGCGGGCCGGAGCGCGTCGTGCCGTCGAGGCCGGGCTGCCTCCCGAGCGCGTGCTCGTCGACCCGACCTTGGACTTCGGCAAGACGACGGCCCACTCGGTGCGGGTCCTGCGGCATACCGCTGACATCGTCGGACTCGGCTTTCCCGTGCTCCAGGCGCTCTCGCGCAAAGACTTCGTCGGCGAGAGCCTCGGGCTGCCCGCCGAAGATCGGCTCGAAGGCACTCTGGCGGCGACTGCGGTCGCGGCGTGGCTCGGCGCTACGGTGTTTCGGGCGCACGATGTGCGGGCCACCCGCCGCGTTCTCGACATGGTCGCGACGATCCGGGGCGATCGGCTGCCGGCGCGGGCCGAGCGCGGCGTCGGCCCGCACACCGAGGGCGGATCGACAGCCGAGACTACCCGCGGGTAGGCGAAATTCCCGGTCGGTGCGGGTGGCGAGAGCCTCCGCTCGTGCTAACGTCGGCGCCGGTTGCAGTTGCAGTTCCTCGCAGGTCGAAGAAGCACGCCCGCTGCAGATCGTGTAGTGGGCGTGTCTGTTCCGTAGGGTGTGGGGTCGGGCGGCAGCTACCGGGACCTGCACGGTGTGGGTCTCGGGTCGTCAGTTACTAAAGAGAGTTGTCCCCAATGGCACAGGGAACCGTTAAGTGGTTCAACGCTGAGAAGGGTTTCGGTTTCATCGCTCAGGATGGCGGTGGCCCGGACGTCTTCGTGCACTATTCCGCGATCCAGACCAACGGCTACCGCAGCCTCGACGAGGCTCAGCGAGTCGAGTTCGAGGTCACGCAGGGCCCGAAGGGCCCGCAGGCGGACGCGGTCCGCCCCATCTGAGCCACAAGCTCGCAACCGACCTCAGGTCAATCTCGGCCCCCCGGCAACCGTGCCGGGGGGCCGATCCACGTCTACGAGCGATGGAGCACGCGCCGCCTCGGGTCGAGGCGGCGAACGTGCCGTCAAGACGTGCCGCTCGGGGTAACCGCGCCCACCAGCGCCCGAGGGTGGGCCGCGGCGTTTAGCAGCTGGCGGCGCCGAGGGCGGCCGCGGTCGGCAGGGGTGGGGGCGCCGGGGCGGGCGCCGGTGTCGGTGATTTGGTCGTTGCCTTGGCGCCGGCCTTCGCAGGGGGCGCGGCGAGCGGGGACGTCGGGCTCGGGGTCGCAGCGGGTGGGCCCGCGGGCGCGGCCACCGCATCGACTGACGGGCTCGCGGGGGCGGCCAGGGCGTTCTGGATGGCCGTCCGGATCCGCGCGTAGTCCGCGACGCTGGCGGTGACGCCCTGCCCGGTGAGCACGAGCGAGGTCGTCGTGCCGTCCTGGGCGCGCCGGGCCAGGTCGGCCCACGCGGGCAGGTCAGCGACGTTGACGTCGGTCGTCAGCGCGGCCTTGGCGCCGCGAGCCAGCTCGGGCCAAGCCCGCAACAGGCCCATCGGTTGGGCGCCCCCGACGATGCTCCGCACGAGGCACTGCTGACGTCGCCACCGATGTGTGTCGTCGGGGGCGGCCCGCAACCACCACAGCGCCTGGGTGCCGTCGAGGCGACGCGCGCCGGGCTCGACCCAACTCGACGCACCGACGACCTTGCCGTTGGCGTCGTAGCGGGGGTTCACCGCGACCCGCTCGGTGATCTGGGCCGGCACCCCCCCGAGCGCATCAACGATCCCCGGGGTGTTCTTCAGGTCGACGACGAGCGAGGCCTGGACCTCCAGCCCGGTGATCTGCTCGACGACGCCCTTGAGGGTGCTCAGGCCCGGGTTGCGGTCGTTGCGGAACATGTCGGGGTGGTTGGCCGCCTCGTTCCACACCCCACCGAGCGGACACAAGGCCCCGCAGTTGTATCCGTTCGGCCAGAGCTTGGCCAGCGGGCTGGACGGCGGGAACGGCGCGTTCTGCAGCGTCGAGGGCACGGTGACGAAGAGGGTGTCCCCGCGCGCGGGGTCGATGCTCGCCACGAGGATCGAATCGGTGCTCACCCGCGTCTTGTCGCTGCCCACGTCCGAGCCGACGAGCAGGACGTTGACCCGGTTCGCCGTGCCCCACGGCGCCCCGGAGGTCCGCTCGGCCCGCCCCGCGAAGACGGACGCGAGGGCATCGCGCTGCGCGACGGCATACCGCCCGAATTGGGCCAGCGGCGCAACGGCGACGGCGCACATCGCGACGGTGAGCAGGGCCAGTCCGACTCGCTGGAAGCGGTCGTATGCCGCGTCCCGCGTCTCCCGGTGGGTGAGGGCGACGGCGAAGAGCCAGAAGAGGGTCACCGGGACGAGGCAGATCGTCAGGGTGGTCAGGATGTCCGGACGGATGGCCAGGTAGGCGAAGACACCGGTGGCTCCATTGCGACGCACGATGAGGGCCAGGGCGGCCCCGATGAGCACGGCGATCGCGCTGGTGATGAGCCCGAGTCGGCGATACCGGGTGGCGACCAGCCCAAGCCCCGGGACGAGCGCACTGAGGATGGTCAGCAGAGCCGATCGTCGCGCGATGCGACGGACCCTGGCCCGTTCCCTCTTTCGGGCACCGGGCGGCATACCGGCCCTACCCTGGATCACATGCACGCTCTACCTCGCCCTCGACGGCGTTGCCATTGTGCCGCCGTCGTCGCCGCACGGCGGCGCGACACGAGGGCGGAGGCGGGTTTGGCGGCTCTCCGACCGGCCGGTAGCCTGTGCAGGCCCCGTCCGCGGGGCGTGGAGGCGTCGCATAGTGGCCTAGTGCGCCCGCCTGCTAAGCGGGTTGGGGGTAACACCCCTCGCGGGTTCAAATCCCGCCGCCTCCGCCGGTCTGCAGCTGGTTGACGCGCCAGCCGGAACGACGAGACTCCCGGGCCACGACGCGGCCGGGAGTCTCGTGGTGAGGGGACGCAGCAACCGGTGGGATCACCCCGGGATCACCGCGACGCGCGTCCCCGGTGTCTGCCCCGGAGTGCTTAGGTGCGGCCGGCGGCGGCCAGGGTCGGGTGGGTTTGGGCGAGGATCCGTTGGATCGTCGTGGCGTGCTGGTCGGCTGACAATCCGGCGACGAGGTGCCACACGTCCGGGGCCACCTGGACGGCACCGGGCAATCCCGCCACGGCGAGCGCCGCTTGGTCCACCAGCGAAGAGTCGCGCACCTGCAACCTCACGCGGGTGGCCGCGACGAGCGCGGCGGACGCGACGTTGTCCGGGCCACCGACAGCGTCGAGCCACTGTTGGGCCTGCTTGGCCTCCGCGTCGCCGACGACGACCACGACGGGAGCCCCGTCGATCGCGAGGTCGGCCTTGCGGGCCGCCTTCTGCTCGGCCGTGCGATAGTCGAAGACGATGACCAAGATCATCGAGGTGAAGAACGCCGCGGCCACGGCGATCGCGTAGAGCGGGATGCTGCTGAACGCGGGAATGGTCAACAGCGAACTGAAGACGAACGCACTGGTCCGCAGGCCGCCACCGAATCCGATGATGAGGCCGCCGACGAGGCATCCGACGAGCATCCGTGGATAGATCTGTTTGAAGCGCAGGTGGATGCCGTAGAGCGACGGTTCGGAGATCCCGCCCAGCAGACCGGCGACCAACGCGCCGGTCGCGGTCTGGCGCATTTGCGCGTCCTTGTCCCGGCTGGCGAGCACGAGCACACCCGCGGTGGCCCCGAAGCAGGCGAAGTTCCACGCGCCCATGGGGCCTTGGATGAAGTCGTAGCCGAGCGTCTGGATGTTCAGCAGCATGATCGCGTTGATCGGCCAGTGCAGACCGAGCGGCACCATGAAGGGGTAGGCCAGCGGCACGAGCACGGCGAAGATGAATGGGGAGATGTCGTTGACCGACTTGAGCACGTTGGCCAGCCCGGCACCGGCATACACGCCGATCGGGCCGATGAGGAAGGCCGTCAGCGGCAGCATGATCAACATGGCGAGGAACGGGACGAAGATGAGCTGCAGGTTCGCCGGGATCATCCGCTTGAGCAGCGTGTAGAGCGGCCCGAGGATCGCGGCCATAAGCAACGGCGGGAACACCTGCGAGCTGTAGTTGAAGATCGTCAACGGCACGCCGAAGATCGACACCACGCTCACCTGGCTGCCAAAGACCGTCGCGGTCGTGGCGACCGCCTTGAGGGAGCTGAACCCGGGCAACATCACCAGGGCCATGATCGCGAAACCGACCCACGGGTCGGCGTTGAGCTTCTTGCTCGCGTTGTAGGCGACCATGAGCGGCAGGAACACGAACACGGTCTGCCAGCACAAGTTGACGAACTGCCACGACGGGGGAAGTTCGGTGCGCGGGTCGGCCCAGTTGCCGATGACGCCCGTCGTGCTCATCAACGACATGAACGTGATGAACAGCGAGGCGCCGAGCAGTGCGCCGAGGACTGGGCGGAACGAGTCGGAGAGGAATTCGAAGAAGCTGTCCAGCCAGGCGAACTTGCCGCGCGGGCCGGCAGCCCGTGCGGCTGCCTTGACGTCGTCGGCGCCGCCGCCCGCGTTGGCCATCTCCGGGAGGGCCTGGATCTCGGTATATGCCGTCTGGACGGCTCCGCCCATGATGATCTGGAATCGGTTGCCCGCCTGAGGCACCGCCCCCATGACCCCGGGGATCGCCTCGACGTCCTCGACCTTGACCCCCGAGGCGTCGTGCAGTTGGAAGCGCAGCCGGGTGGCGCAGTGGGACAGGGACGCGATGTTCGACGCTCCGCCGACTGCCGTGACGATCTCGCTCGCAGTGTTCGCCATGTTGTGTCCTTCGCCTGGCAGGGGGAGTCAGTCGACGTCCGAGGCCACCAGGGCCCGGACCTCAGCGGGGGTGGCGCAGTTCAGCGCGCGTTCGGCCAGGTCTCGACATTCGGCGAGGGAGCGCGCACGTACGGCCGCCTTCACGGACGGGATGGCCGGGATAGAGCAGCTCAGCTCGTCGACACCGAGGCCGACGAGGATGGGTACGGCCTGCACCTCGGAGGCGATCCCGCCACACACTCCCAGCCACTTGCCGTGCTCGTGCAGGGCTTGCGCAGCCTGGTGGATGAGGGTGAGGACGGCGGGGTTGCAGGGGTCGACCTGGGCGGCCAGCTTCGGGTGCCCGCGGTCCATCGCCAACGTGTACGAGGTGAGGTCGTTGGTGCCCACGCTGAAGAAGTCGCAGCCCGGTTCTGCGGCGAACTGTCGGGCCATGATGCCGACCGAGGGCACCTCCATCATGATGCCGACCGACACCGACGGGTCACCGCCGACCGACGCCCGCTCCTCGTCGAAGATCCGCTTGGCGGCGCGCCAGTCCTCCAAGGTAGCGATCATCGGGAACATCGCATGGATCGTGGCACCCGCGCCGACAGCCGCGAGGATCGCGCGGCATTGGGTGCGCAGCAGCTCCTGGTTCTCCAACCCCACCCGTATGCCGCGCATCCCGAGGAACGGGTTCTCTTCGGCCGGCATCGGCAGGTAGGGCAACGGCTTGTCGCCGCCGACGTCCAAGGTCCGGATGACGAGCGGGAGCGAGGGCCCCAGGGCCTTAGCGCAGTCGGCATACACGCCGGCTTGCTCGGCCTCGTCGGGGGCCGTGGTGCGGCTGAGGAAGACGAGCTCGCTGCGCAGCAGCCCGATGCCCTCGGCGCCGTGGGCCAGGGCGGGGGCGGCATCCTCGACGCTGGCGATGTTGGCGGCGACGGTGACTCGGTGGCCGTCGGTGGTGACCGCGGGCTCGGCCTTGTGGGCCTCGTCGGCGGCCCGGCGCTCGGCGTGGCGACGCTGGCGAGCGCGGATGGCGTCGAGCTCGGTGTCGGTGAGGTTGAGGGTGAGTGTCCCCTTGGTGCCGTCGAGGACGACCTGGGACCCTTCCGCCACGGACAGGGCGCGTCCCTCGATGCCGGCCACTGCGGGAATGTCCAACGACCGGGCGATGATGGCCACGTGTGAGGACGCCCCGCCGTTCGTCGTGGCGAAGCCGACGACCTTGGTGCGGTCCAGTTGGGCGGTGTCGGAGGGGGTGAGGTCTTCGGCGACGAGGATGGTGCCCGTGGGCAACTCCGGCTTCTCCCCGCGCTGCCCGGTGAGCTCCTCGAGGACCCGCCGACCGACGTCTCGGACGTCGGCGGCCCGGCCGGCGAGAATCTCGTTGGTCAGGCCGGCGAGGCGCTGGGCGTAGGTGTCGACCGCACCGCGCCACGCGAACGGGGCGCTTCGGCCCTTGTCGATCGCGCTGGTGGCCAGGTCCAGCAGATCGGGATCGGCGAGGATTTCCTGATGGGCGCCGAAGATCGCGGCCCGCTCGGCGTCGGCGTCCTCCTCCAGACGTCGTTGCAGGGCGGACAGGTCCAACAGCGCCCGGTCGATCGCCGTGTTCAGTCGCCGGCGCTCCTTGTGGTGGTCGTTGGCGAACTCCGCGATGTCGAAATCCTGGCGGCGGATCTGGACGACCGTGCCGATGCCCAGACCCGGCGACGCCGAGACTCCCACGAGCACGTTGGGGTCACCCGACCGCGGTCGCACAGGCTCGGGGGCGACTGCGGGCGCGAGCGCCGGCATCGGGGCTGTGTCCTCGGTGCCGACCGGTGGGCACTGCTCCCCGAGGCCCTCTTTGACGGCCTGGCCGATCCGGGCGATCGCCTCGTCGGCGTCGGCTCCGTGGGCGGTGATGGTCACCTTGTCGGCGCGAGCCACCGCCAGCGCCATGACAGCCACGATGCTCTTGGCGTTGGCGGAGTCCTCGCCACGCCGGACCCGGATGTCCGACGTGAACGACTTGGCGAGATTCGCCAAAGTGGCTGCCGGTCGGGCGTGCAACCCGGTCGGGTTGGGGACGAGGATCGCCTCCGAGGTGACGGTCCGGCCGGGGGCCGAGCCCGACCCTTCCGCTGCGGGTTCGGCGATGCGGATCTCGGCAGCGATGTCGCGACCGCCGGTGACGACGCCGGTGCGGGGGGTGAGCTCGGCGACCATCTCGGAGTTGACGATGACCACCTGGGTGAGCAGGCTCTTCGCCTCCGCCGCCACAGCCTCCATGTCGAAGTCGATGAGGGGGTCGCCGACCTTGACCGGCTGGCCCACCTTGACCAGAGGGGTGAAACCCTGGCCGACCATCTTCACGGTGTCCAGGCCGATGTGCAGCAGAACCTCGAGCCCGTCGGCCGATCGAATAGTCACGGCGTGCCCGGAGGGCTGCAGGTCGGCCACCTCTCCGGCGATCGGGGCCAGCAGCCGGCTGCTCAGCGGGTCGATGGAGAATCCCTCCCCGACCATCTTCCGTGCGAAGACCGGATCGGGCACGACCTCGATCGGGACCATCACCCCAGTGAGCGGGGCGGTGAGTCCGACGAGAGGTGCGTCGCTGCTACTGGCCACGGACGCCTCCTGGAGGGTGACGGCGTCCTGATCCGCGCAACGGGGGAGCGCCGTTCGAGTGCGCTCAGCCTAGCCCCGCGGCGCCCGCCGGTGGCTCGTCGGTCGGGCTGGCCGTCGGCATGGGCACACCTGGCCGTCCGACCCGCCGAGACCCCCGTTCCTGGACGGGGATTGGGTCTCGGGTCAGCGGGTCACTGCGCGGGTCGGGCGAAGATCCAGTGGCGCATGGCGAGGAAGCGCACGACGGTCGAGGCGGCGGTGCCGGCAGCCACGGCGAGGATCTTCAGCAGGAGTGAAGCGTCCGGCACGGCCGCGTCGACGAGCGTCAGCGCCAGGCTGGTCGCGGCCCAGGTGAGCCCGAAGACCCCGAGGGCCAGCAGCTGCGAGACGAGCGTGGGACGGCCGGTGCCACGGCGTTCGCGGAAGGTCCAGGACCCGTTGACGCTCGTGTTGAACACGGTCGAGAGCACGAGGGCCACGAAGTTGGCGGGCTGAGCGTCGAGCACCACGTGCAGCGCGGCGAACAGGCCCAACTGGACCACGGTCGAGGCCGCCCCGACGACGGCGAACCGTCCGAGCTCGCCCCGCCACGCCGAACGAAGGGTCTTCCCCCGAGCGGGCTGGGAGTCCACCAGGGCGCTCACGTCAGATCGCCGTGGTCGTCGTGGCGGCCGTCGCCAACGGCTTGGTGAGGTCGTAGAACGACGACCCGCCGATAGTGACGCTGGAGAAGTTCGCGGCGACCCAGGCGGAGATCTGTGACGAGGAGCCACTGCCGCCGTTCTGCCCGCCGCCGCCGACGCCGCCGACCGCGAAGTAGTGGATCTTGCCCTCGGCGACGTACTGCGTGAACTGGGCCAGGGTCGGCGACGGGTCCGAGCCGTTGAATCCACCGATCGACATGACGGGCAGCCCCGTCCCCAGTTGCAGCCCGGCCGCGTTCTGCGACCCGACCGCCGCCGCCACCCAGGTGTACTTCTCGGAGTTCGCGCTCAGGGCGGCGACCACCTGGGTGTTGGGGGTCGAGGCGTTGAGCAACCCGCCCATCCCGCCGCCTGCGCCGCCTGCGCCGCCGTTCGGCCCGGCAGTGGGAGCACCCGGCATACCGCCGGCGAGGCCACCCGGCGCCGTACCGAACTGCCCGGGTGCGCCCGCGGTGCCGCCGGGAATCCCGCCGAGGCCGCCCTGGCCGCCCGCCGACGGGCCGGCGGTGACGATGGACCCGGAGTGCCCGACGCTGACCGTCTGCAGGCTGTAGGCCGTGGGGCCGAGCAGTGCGGCGGTGACTCCCAGCGCCGCGACGAACGGCACGGCGCGCCGGTGCAGTCGATCGGCGAGGACGAAACCGGCCGCGGCGGCGATCCCGAGGGCCAGCACGACGACTCGCAGCCACGAGTTCCACGTGGTCGTCCGGGACAGCAGCACGAAGCCCCACCCGCTCGTCACCGCCATGGCCGCCGCGAGCACGACCCGACCGGTCCAGCGCTCGCGCCGCTGCCAGGCCTCGATGCCGCCCATGGCAACGAGTGCAGCAACGGCGGGGGCCAGCGCCACGGTGTAGTACGCGTGGTAGATCCCGGCCATGAGCGAGAAGGTCAGCGCGGTGACGACGAACCACGAACCCCAGGCGAGGTATGCCGCGCGCCGGGCGTCGGTGCGTGGCGCCCGTGCCCGGTAGAGCAGACCGGCGAGCAACAGGATGACCGCAGCAGGCATGAGCCAGGAGATCTGGCCGCCGTTGTCGGCGTTGAACAGACGTCCGAGGCCGGTGGCCCCCCACTGGCCCCCGTTGCCGCCGCCGCCACCGACCGACCCCGTCTCGTTGCCGCTGATCCGGCCGAGGCCGTTGTAGCCGAAGGTCAGTTCGAGGAACGAATTGGTCTGCGATCCGCCGATGTACGGGCGCAGATCGGCCGGCACCAGCTCGACGACGGCGACCCACCACCCGGCCGAGGCGACGATGGCCAGGCCGCCGAGCACGGCATGCCAGAGGCGCTTGGGCAACGACACGTTTGCGGCGACGAGGTAGGCCAGGGCGAACCCGGGGACGACGAGGAAGGCCTGCAGGGTCTTGGTGAGGAAGGCCAGGCCGATGAACACGCCGACGAGGGCGAACCATGTCGGGCTGGATCGCTCGATGGAGCGCATCGTCGCCCACGCCGCGAGGGTCATCAGCAGGGTGAGCAGCGCGTCGGGGTTGTTGAAGCGGAACATCAGCACGGCGATGGGTGTCAGAGCGAGGATGCCGCCTGCGAGCAGGCCGCCCGCCGCGCCGAACGCCCGCTTCACCGTGGCGTGCAGGACGCCCACCGATGCCACTCCCATGAGGACTTCGGGCAGCAGGATGCTGAACGAGGACAGGCCGAACAGGCGTACCGAGAGGGCCATGGCCCACAGCGAGGCCGGGGGCTTGTCGACGGTGATGGAGTTCGCCGCGTCCGAGCTGCCGTAGAAGAAGGCCTTCCAGGATGCCGAGCCGGCCTGCGCGGCGGCCGAGTAGAACGAGTTGGCGTACCCGCTGGCCGTGAGGTTCCACAGGGAGAACCCCAGGGTCGTCAGGAGCAGCCCGAGCAGCGCCGGCCGGGCCCACGCGGGATCGGCGTCGGCGCCGCGCCAGATCAGTCGCAGCCGGGAGGGCGGGGGGGCCGGCGAGACGATCGACGGCCGGCCGTGGCCCGGGCCGAGGGGGTCGCCGGCAAGCCGGGGCAGGACGGTGGTCTCGGTCATGTCATCCACGGTCGACCGTGTGGCTGTGCTGCGTCTGTGTGCCTGCCAGGCCATCGCGATGAAGGGCAGGCCCCCGGCGTGGAGTCAGCTCGCCGACGTCGCCGGGGAGGGCTGAGCGGTGGCGTCCAGCGGGGCCGGTCCGACCTCGCCTGCCGACCCCGTAGGGCGAGCCGTCCGGCCGTTGGGCAGCAGGACCGAGAAGGTCGTGTCGCCGGGCCGGCTGGACATGTCGACGGACCCACCGTGGGCCTGGGCGACGGCTGCGACGATCGACAGCCCGAGGCCGGTGCTGCCAGCGGTGTGGTTTCGCGAGGTGTCGCCGCGGGCGAATCGCTGGAAGACGTTCTGCTGCAGCGAGTCGGGGACTCCTGGACCGTTGTCGTGGACGGAGATCCGCACGAGGTCGCCCTCGCGCGCGAGGCTCGTGCGCACGATCGTCCCAGGCACGGTGTGCACCCGAGCGTTGCCGAGAAGGTTGGCGACGATCTGGTGCAGCCGGGCCGAGTCCCCGCGCACCGTCACCGGGTCCTCGGGCAGGGACAGCGCCCAGGTGTGGTCGGGCGAGGCCGCATGGGCGTCGCTCACCGCGTTGACGACGAGTTCGGACAGGTCGACCTCGTCGACGTCGAGGGGGCGACCGGCGTCGATTCGGGCGAGGAGCAGCAGGTCGTCGACGAGCGAGGACATCCGAGTGGCCTCGGACTCGACGCGGCTGAGGGCGTGGCTCACCGACGAGGGGACGGGTTCGCGCTCGCGGCGGGTGAGCTCGGCATACCCTCGGATGGAGGCCAACGGCGTGCGCAGTTCGTGTGAAGCGTCTGCCACGAATTGACGGACCCGCTGCTCGCTGCGGTGGCGCTCGTTGAGCGCGCTGTCGACGTGGTCGAGCAGGTCGTTGAGGGCCGCGCCGACCTGACCGACCTCGGTGCGCGGGTCGGTGTCGGCGTCGGCGACCCGTTCGGCGAGCGCGACCTTTCCCGACGCGAGCGGGAGCTTGGACACGCGGGTCGCCGTGGCGGCTACCCTCTTGAGCGGTCGCAGGTTGCGTTCGACCAGCCAACCGCCGGCCAGTCCCATGACGAGCAGGCCGAGCAGCCCGGTGGTGCCGGCCGCGAGCGTGATCGCGTGCAGGGTGCGCTCCTGTGGCTCGGTCGGCAGGCCGACGATGATCGTCACGGCGGTGCCGCTGCGCGTCGGGGCCGTGGCGGCCATGACCCGGTACGTGCCGAGGTCCGGACCCAGGTCGACGGTCTTCGCGTCTCGGCCGAGGCTGGCCGCGTCGAGCTGGTTGAGCTGATCCGCGGTGAGCGAGACCCGCTGGCCGTTGTTCGCGGTGGCCAACCCGACACCGAAGTCACCGGCGAGGGTCGCGAGCAGGCCTTCGTTGCCGGGGCCGCGGCGGCCGATGTCGGTATCGGGCAGCCGTCCGTCGGGGGTCGCGACGAAGCGCCCGAGAGAGGTGCGCAGTTGGTCGTCGGTCTGGCCGGTGAGGAACTGGTTGAGGGCGACGACGGAAGCCAGGGCGGTGATCAGGCTGATTGCCGTGAACAGGCCGAGCATCGAGGCGACGAGCTTGGCACGCAACGGCCACCCGGAGACGTCGAGGCGCCCTCGCCGCCGGCCAGTCGGCGCGGGCTCGCCGCCCACCTCCGGGGCGGCGCTCGGGTCGAATTGCGACGGCATACCGGCTCGTCAGCTCGCCGGCTTGAGGACGTAGCCGACTCCCCGCATCGTGTGGATCATCGGGTCGCGTCCGGCGTCGACCTTCTTGCGTAGGTAGGAGATATACAGCTCGACGACGTTGGCCTGGCCGCCGAAGTCGTAGTTCCACACCCGGTCGAGGATCTGCGCCTTGGACAACACCCGCTTGGGATTGCGCATGAGGTAGCGCAGCAGCTCGAACTCTGTCGCGGTGAGCTGGATCTGCGCCCCGCCCCGAGTGACCTCGTGGGAGTCCTCGTCGAGGGTGAGGTCCCCGACGACGAGCAGGGAGTCGTCCTCGTCCTGCGCGACGAGCACCGTCCGGCGCATCAGCGCGCGGAGCCGGGCGACGACCTCCTCGAGGCTGAACGGTTTGGTGACGTAGTCGTCGCCTCCAGCGGTGAGGCCGGCGATCCGGTCCTCGACGGCGTCGCGTGCGGTGAGGAACAGCACGGGGATGCGGTCGTTGTGTTCGCGCATCCGCCGCAAGACCTCGAGGCCGTCCATGTCGGGGAGCATCATGTCGAGGGCGACCGCGTCGGGTTCGAAGTCTCTCGCGGCCCGCACAGCGGCCATCCCGGTCGCGGCTGAGCGCACCTCCCACCCCTCGTAGCGCAAGGCCATCCCGAGCAGTTCGGTGAGATTGGCCTCGTCGTCGACGACGAGGACACGCGGGGGCGTGCCGTCGGGGCGCTGCAGCTTGAGGGGGGCAGCCGGCTTGCGGTTCATATCGGCGATTGTCCATGGAAGCCCATGAGAAGCTGATGTGCCTTTGCTGTGGTGTTTCTGTGAACGATTGCCGGCGGGGTCATCACCTGGGGACATGGCGAGCACAGCACGGGCACAGGTCCTCTGCCGAAGCTGGCGGCCCGACCATCCGGAAGAGGTATGCCGTGTCCGACCTGCCCGAGGCCAGCTTCCCCGAGGCCAGCTTCCCCGAGGCCAACATCACCGAGCCCACGACGAGCGCCACGCCGGCTCAGGCAGGCGCCGCCGCGTCCTCTGGTGCGACCGCTCTGGTGAACCCGCCGAGCCCGGCAGGGACGACCGATCCCACGGGCCCTCGGGGCCGGTGGAGCGGGAAGACCACCGCACTGGTGGCAGCGGGCGTGGTGGGGCTGAGCGGGGTGGGGGCGATCGCTGCGGCTGCGGCTACGCCGAACGGCATCAGCGCACCGTCCGACCAGGGCGGGCCAGGTGGGCGCGGCGGGTTCGGTCCGGGACAAGGCGGCGGCTTCGGGGGCGCGCCGGGGCAGAGCCGCCAGCCGCAGGGCGGCGCCGGACCGCAGGGCGGCGCCGGACCACAAGGAGGCACCGGCCAACAAGGAGGCACAGGGCAACAGGGTGGCACGGGGCAATAGGGCGGCGCGGCCGGTTGGGCCACCTGCCCCGACCAACAAGGCCAAGCGCGCGCGGGCCACCTCGGGCACGCGAAGGGGGCCACGGCATACGCCGCAGCCCCCCTCGCGATGGTGACCGACGAGATCAGCCGGCCGAGAGGCGTTCCTTGAGCCCGTCGAGCTCGGCGCGCAACTGCACCGGCAGCTTGTCGCCGAACTTGTCGAACCACTCCTGGATCATCGGCAGTTCCTTGCGCCAGTCCTCGACGTTGACGGCGAGCGCCTTCTCGACGTCCTCCACCGGCATGTCCAGCCCGGCGGTGTCGATGTCCTCGACCTTGGGCACCAGCCCGACCGGGGTCTCGACGGCGTCGACCTTGCCCTCGAGGCGCTCGACGACCCACTTGAGGACGCGGGAGTTCTCGCCGTATCCCGGCCACAGCCAGTGTCCGTCGGCGTCCTTGCGGAACCAGTTCACCTGGAAGATCCGCGGGAGCTTGGACTCGTCGGCCTGCTTGCCGATCTCGATCCAGTGGTCCATGTAGTCGCCGGCGTGGTAGCCGATGAACGGCAACATGGCCATCGGGTCGCGGCGGACCACGCCGACCGCTCCGGCCGCCGCCGCCGTCGTCTCCGACGAGAGCGTCGCGCCGACGAACGTTCCGTGGACCCAGTTACGCGATTCGTAGACCAGCGGCACCGTTGAGGCCCGCCGACCGCCGAACAGGATGGCGTCGATCGGCACGCCGTCGGGGCTGTTGTACTCCTCGGCGAGCATCGGGCACTGGCTGGCCGGGGTGGTGAACCGGCTGTTCGGGTGCGAGGACAGTTCGCCGTTGTCCGGCGTCCAGCTACGGCCCTTCCAGTCGGTCAGGTGCGCCGGCGTCTCCTTGGTCATGCCCTCCCACCACACGTCGCCGTCGTCGGTGAGGGCGACGTTGGTGAACACCGAGTTGCCCTGGTCGATGGTGCGCATCGCGTTGGCGTTGGTGTGCATGCCGGTGCCCGGGGCCACCCCGAAGAGACCGAACTCGGGGTTCACGGCATACAGGCGGCCGTCCGGCCCGAACCGCATCCACGCGATGTCGTCACCGATCATCTCGGCCTTCCAGCCGGGGATCGTCGGCTCGATCATCGCGAGGTTGGTCTTGCCGCACGCCGACGGGAACGCCCCGGCGATGTACTTGACGTCGCCGTCGGGGGCGGTGAGCTTGAGGATGAGCATGTGCTCGGCCATCCAGCCCTGCTCCCGCGCCATCGCCGAGGCGATGCGCAGCGAGTAGCACTTCTTGCCGAGCAGGGCGTTGCCGCCGTAGCCGGAGCCGTAGGACCAGATCTCGCGGGTCTCGGGGAAGTGGGTGATGTACTTCGTGTCGTTGCACGGCCACGGCACGTCGGCCTGGCCCGGCTCCAGCGGGGCACCCACGGAGTGCAGGCCCTTGACGAAGTCGGCCCCGAGCTCCTCCATCTTGTGCAGGGGGCTGTTGCCGATGCGGGCCATGATGTTCATGTTGACGACGACGTATGCCGAGTCGGTGAGTTCGACGCCGAACATCGGGACGGTGGCGTCGAGGTGGCCCATGACGAAGGGGATGACGTACATCGTCCGGCCCTTCATGCACCCGTCGTAGAGACCGGTCATGATCTTCTTCATCTCGGCCGGGGCCATCCAGTGGTTGGTCGGGCCGGCGTCGTCCTGCGACTCGGAGTTGATGAAGGTGCGGTCCTCGACGCGGGCGACATCGCTGGGGTCCGAGGCGCAGTAGAAGCTGTTGGGCTTCTTCTCCGGGTTGAGCCGCGTGAAGGTGCCGCTGTCGACGAGCACCTGGGCCAGGCTGTCGATCTCGTCCTTCGTGCCGGTGACCCAGTGGATTTTGTCCGGCTTGGTCATGGCGGCGACCTCGTCGACCCACGCTGCCAAGGCCTTGTGCGTTGTGCTCATCAGCATCCCTTTCCCGGCGATCGGCGCCCAGGCCATCGCAGCGTCCTGTGAAGTCCGGGCGCTCTGGCAGACGACAACCGGGCCGATGCTCGAGCTGTCGTCGCGTGGAGCGCCTCGGTTGTGTCCACGGTATCCCTGCCTCCGGGGGGCTGGGAACGGGGAGTGGGCGTCGTCCTGGTGAGTCGACTCACACGGGCTCGCGCAGGGTGGCGTGGGGCCGTGGATTACCTGGCCGCTGGGGTATGCCGGTACGCTGGCTCCCCGGTGCCGCGGGCTTTCAGCGCGGTGCCACTGACCAGCGCCCGTAGCTCAACGGATAGAGCATCTGACTACGGATCAGAAGGTTGGGGGTTCGAATCCCTTCGGGCGCGCAGTGTGATGTCTCAAGACATCGGCGACAGGGCGAACCCTCAGGGTTCGCCCTGTTTCGTTGTTTGGGGTTGGTATCGGCGGGTGGGGTCGAGGGTGAGGTGGCGGAGGATTTCGCCGGTGGTGGCGTGGCTGATGGTGATGTCGAGGTCGTGGATCAGTGCCAGGACGGGTGTGCCGTTGAGGTGCCGGCCGATGCCGATGGAGTAGAGGGTGCCGGCGTGGCGCAGGGTGATTTTGCCGTTGTTGATTTTGTCGGTGCGGACGCGTGCGTGGGTTCGGTCCGGGGGTTCGTGCAGGTGTCCGGGGGTGGCTTTGGGTCGGCTGGTGTAGGCGGCCAGCGGGGTGCGGCGGTTGAGGGAGCGGTGGGGCCGGTCGGTGTTGTACTCGCGGGTGAAGCGGTCCAGGAGGTGGTGGAGTTCGGTGAGGGTGGCTGGCTGGGTGGGCTGGTTGCGGAGCCACTTCTTGAGGGTCTGTTGGAAGCGTTCGACCTTGCCTTGGGTTTGGGGGTGGTTGCCGCGGCCGTTCTTCTGGGTGATGCCCAGGCGGGCGAGTTCGGTCTCGAAGGCGTTGCGTCCGCCGCGGACGCTGTGGGAGGCGTGCCGGACGGTGTACACCATGCCGTTGTCGGTGAGGGTGGCTGCGGGGCAGCCGAACTCGCTGACCGTGGCCTGGAAGGTGGCCAGAACGACCTGCCCGGTGATCCGCCGGTGGGCGCTGACGTGCAGGGCCATCCGGGAGTGGTCATCCAGCCAGGTGATGATCTCGGTGTCGGTGCCGGTGGTGAGCCGGTAGTGGGTGAAGTCGGACTGCCAGCACTCGTTGGGTTGGTCGGCGGCGAAGCGCAGGTAGGCGCTCTTGGGCTTCTTCTTTGGCTCCGGTGTGACCGCGTCGTGGCGGGTCAGGATCCGGGCGATGCTGGCACGGGACACGGTGGTGCCAGCGCGGGCGAGGTGGGCGCTGATGGTCTCGGGGCCGGCGTCGTGCCCGGCGTGCAGGAGGCGGTCTCGTTCGGTCAGCACAGCCTCGATGGCTGCCGCGGGGATCGCGGTCGGGGAGGTCTTCGGTCGGCGTGAGCGGGGTTCGAACGCTGCCTGGCCCTCGGCTCGGTAACGGGCCAGGAGCTTGTATACCCAAGCCCGGTGGACCCCGTAGCTGGCGGCGACCTCGGCCACCGGACGATGTTGTTCGAGGACCGCAGTGATCACCAGACGAGCCTTGGACACCCCCGAGTCTGATGTCGCCTATGTCTTGAGACACCTGTCGCCTATGTCCTGAGACTCGACACCTTCGGGCGCGCAGAACGGAAACACGGCGTGACCAGCGCAAACGTCATCCCGAAGTCCCCACCATGCGGTACCCGAGGTCGAGCCTCCGGCCCCAATGTCGGCCCCAAAACATTTCGCGCCCCCCACGTGGTCCGGCGAGAACGGGGCGTGTCGGCGATGTCCCTCCTGCCCTCCCGATGTCCCCCCGCCGTGTCACGCCCGGGTGACCCCGAGCGCCATCGGGTGTGGCTTTCGGCGGTCACGCAGACTCTGACCGACACCACCGCCGTGACCCCGACCGCAGCCGACGCCCTGCTGCTGACCCTCGACGAGGCCGCCCCCAGCTGCGTTGAGCCCGGCGCAGCATCGAACTCCCTATCGCCTCCGCCCTGTGAGTGCCCGTTCCCCGCGTTGCTGGTTCAGCGTGGCGAACAGGGCTGGCGCGAGTCGACTCAGAGGGGCTCCGGTGGCCAGTGTCGGCGCGGGACGGCGTGCGGCAGTCGGAAGGGGTGCGTGCGCATCGTTTGTATCGCGTAGCGCTACGCGATACGCTGAGTGTTGTGATCGTCAGTTTCCGGCACAAGGGCCTGGAACGGCTCTACCTGGACGGGTCGAAGAAGGGCGTGCAAGCTGGCCACGTCCCGAAGCTGCTGCGGATCCTGTCGGCGCTGGACGTCGCGCAGACGCCGGACGATCTCGCGATCCCCTCGTTCCGCACTCACCCACTGAAGGGCGCCTTGGCCGGCCACTGGTCGATCTGGGTCAACGGCAACTGGCGAGTGACCTTCCGTTTCGTCGACAACGACGTCGAGCTTGTGGACTATCAGGACTACCACTGAAGGAGAAGGTGAGGACATGACGATGAAGACCCCGGTGCATCCCGGTGAGCTCCTGCGTGAGGACGTGCTGGCCGACCTCGGCCTCGGTGTCGGTGAGGCCGCATCCCGGCTGGGGATCTCCCGGGTGACACTGAGTCGAGTGCTGCACGAGCATGCCCGGATCAGCCCGAATCTCGCCGTGCGCCTCGAGGAGGCCGGGGTCGGGACCGCCCGCGCGTGGCTGGCGATGCAGACCGCCCACGACCTCGCCGCCGAGCGGGCTAACGGCCCCCACAAGGTGCGCTCCCTGGGTGGCGCCGCCTGATCCCCCGCGCATAGCTCACTTCGCCACGAAGGGCGCCAAGCTGTGAGCCGAGTGCTTTCAGGGGGGTCGTGTTGAGGCGGCGCCTTTCCAGGTCTCGATGTTGGGGTTCCATGTCGCTTGGGTGACGTCGCCGGGGATGGTTGGGTCGGCGAAGGTCACGACGTCTCGGAGAAGCGCGCCGAAGTCGGTGGGAAGGTTGTCCAGTTTCTGTTTGCGCGCCAAACCCGTCGACTTAGTCGTCCCCCTGGCACTCCTGGGGCTGATACCCGTACGAGCGTCTCTGGGGGCGCCGGGGAAGTGGTGCTGCGCAGGCGCCCGGCCGGCCCACAAACGGCCCAAGACCTGTCTGCACCACGGTGCAGGCGACTCGAAGCGACCCGTTCCTTCGCGGCGCGACAGCCGGCGGGTTCCTTTGGGGGAGTGGCAGTTTGGGCTGTTGACCCGGGCGGAATGGTGTGCTCCCGGCCTTGGTGCTTCTGAGTCCTCTCCGACCCAAACCGTTCACCCCGGAAAGGTCTATGGATGCAGGACGACCGAGGACATGGGATCGCGTGAGTCAGGGCTACATTGAGCGACCTCACGAGCGCGCGCCCGGTCACTGGACCACACCGAGGCCCCGAGACCGACGTCGAGGCCAGCTGCTGAACTATGCGTCAAGCCAGGAACCGGGCGACGATGTCACCGAATCCCGGCTGCGTACGCCCGAACGTGGTTGCCTTCCACGTCCGGGGCGTGTGCCGTACTCACGGAGCCGCGGGCGCGGCATACGGGTCGGTGATGGTGCGCAGCGCGAGCAGCGCCTCCTGGAGCGCGCGGCTGCGACGCGGCCCGAGGTATGCCGCCCATTCGGCCTCGATCGCGGCCTGCACAGGCCGGGCCACGGCGATGACGTCGCCCCCCTTGGAAGTGATCCGGATCAGGCGGGCGCGGGCGTCGCGCGGGTCCGGGGTGCGCTCGACGTAGCCCTGTTCCTCAAGTTGGTCGACGAGGTAGCCCGCGGTCTGTTTGGTCACCTGAGCCGACTGCGCCAAGGCCGTCAGGCGTGACCCCTGCTGGTCGACGCGTTGGAAGATCCGCGCCTGCGCGAGGGTGATGGGGTGCCCGGCGTCGCGTACGGCGGCGAGCACCCGGTCCTCCAGATGTCGGTAGGGCAGGAAGAGCAGCAGACCGAGGCCCAGCGCCGACTCGGGGCCTTCCAGATCACCCACACCAAGCCCCTTGTCTTCGCGTCTCCGGACACTCACACTAGTCAGATATTCTTACTACCTCGGGAGGGTGGAGTGGACGAAGCGCGCTGGAGTGACATCGAACGCGAACGCGAGTCGCTCGCCGACCTGTTGGACTCGCTGACCCCGAAGCAGTGGGAGGTCCCGTCCTTGTGCGCGCGCTGGCGAGTGCGCGACGTGGCTGCGCATGTAGCGATGACACCGATCCCCGAGCCCAGCACGCCCACCCTGCTGCGCGAGCTCGCCCGGGCACGCGGACACCTGTGGAACGCCGCTGCGGAGATCGCCATCGCTTACGCGCAGCGACCGACGTCCGCCATT
The DNA here is from genome assembly GCA_037045045.1 of Dermatophilaceae bacterium. GTDB lineage: Bacteria > Actinomycetota > Actinomycetes > Actinomycetales > Dermatophilaceae > Phosphoribacter. The sequence goes on along the minus strand of JBAOHL010000004.1, from coordinate 92,745 downwards.
GTCGAAGAGCTGCGCCGCCAGGCTGACTCACGCCGATTTCCAGCCTTCTCCAACCCCGAGAACATCCTGCTGGACACCCTCATCCACGGTCAGGACGTCGCGTTGCCGCTTGGGATCCAGCGCCCGATGCCGACGGAGGCCGCTCTGGCCGGATTCCGCCGGACCTGGTCGATGGGCTGGCCGTTCCACGCGCAGCGGCGGATGCGCGGGATACGCCTGGTCGCGACCGATGCGCCGCTCGCGGTGGGCGACGTCGACGGAGCGCGCATCGAGGGCCTCCTGGCCGATCTGCTCCTCCTCATCTCCGGCCGCACGTCAACGGCACTCGCGCGCCTGGAGGGCGAGGGGAAGGCGCTCCTGTGCGCCTGATCGAGTGGTCGAGGAAAACCGTTGACGTCCTTGGGGATTCGCACCTGGCCTGGCCCATGGGCACCCTCGATCGCCATTTCTGCCGACCCCAGGTGCTGGGCGCCGTTGCCGCGGACCGAAACCGGACAGGCGCATGACCATCGCCCACCGCGCTGCGCGCGTCTTCGACGGACACGACCTCCGCGAGGGCATCGACGTCCTCACCGACGGTCCGACGATCGTCGCCGTCGCCCGACGAGGCGACACACCTCCCGATGTGGAGGTCCTCGACCACGGCCGCGACTCCACCCTGTTGCCGGGCCTTGTCGACGCCCACACCCATCTCGTCTTCTCCTGCATCCCCGACGTTCCGGCCGGGGTCCCCCACGATGCCGACGGACTTGATCGGCTGATCCGCCACAACGCCCGCCGCGCGCTCGCGGGTGGAGTCACCACGGTGCGCGACCTCGGAGACAGCGGGTATGCCGTGCTCGCCGTCCGTGACGAAACGGCCGACGACCCGAGCTATCCCCGCATCCTCGGTGCCGGGCCACCGCTCACCACGGTGGGTGGGCACTGCGCGTTCCTCGACGGTGCAGCCGTGACCGGGTCGCTCGGCGATGCCGTGGCCGAGCGGCTCGATCGCGGGGTCGACGTCGTCAAGATCATGTCCTCGGGTGGCAACGTCACGGCCAACTCCACACCGCCGTGGCTCTCCCAGTTCGTCTTGGCCGAGCTGCGCGAGGTGGTCGATGCAGTGCATGCGCGCGGCATACCGATTGCGGCACATGCCCACGGCAGCACGGCGATTCGCGACGCCGTCGCTGCGGGAGTCGATTCGATCGAACACTGCACCTTCATGACCGCCGATGGCACGGAGGCTCCCGACGAGGTCATCGCTGCGATCGCCGAGTCCGGCGTCGTCGCGAGTCTCACCTTCTCCACAGCGCCCGGTGCGGCGACTCCACCGCCGGCGCTCCTCGCGCGCTTGCCGGGCATCGTGGACGCCATCCGGCGGCTGTGTCGGTCCGGTGCGACCTGGGTGGCGAGCAGCGACGCAGGTATCGCGCCGACCAAGCCACACGACGTGCTGTCGTATGGCGCGGCGTTCGCCGGGTGGGTGGGCCTCGATTCGATCGACAGCCTGCGAGCTTCGACATCACGGCCGGCTGCGCTGCTGGGGCTCGAGGGTGTTGTGGGCATCATCGCGCCGGGCGCTGACGCCGACCTGCTCGTCGTGCGCGGCGACCCGGTGGCCGAGCCGGCAAGCCTCGTCGACGTCCTCGGCGTGTGGCGGCGTGGACACCGTGCAGCCGGACCGTCGAAGCGTCCGGATCCGGTACGGCCTCCGGGCATCTGACTCACCCGAGTCCGGCCACAGTCGACGCGAGCGGGCGGCAGAGCTTGCGCCATCGGGCGATTCCAATGGCCTGCCACCGTGGATCGTGGGCGTCAGCGCGGCCGCACCAAGTCCGCGAGGCGCCCGACGACGTCGGCAGGTGCCGGCATGGCAGCAATCTCGGCCTGCACGGCTCCGACTCGTTCGCCCAGCGCGGCGTCGCTGAGCAGTCGATCCACAGCCTGCCCGACGCTGCCAGCGGGTGCGTCGTTGGGCACGGCATACCCGAGCTCTACCTCCCGAAGGCGAGCCGCGTTGAGGAACTGATCGGCTCCTTGCGGCGTGATCACCTGCGGGACCCCGGTCGCCAGGCAGCCCAGCACCGTGCCCGTCCCTCCATGATGCACTGCGACGTCGGCCCAGTTCAGGGCGGCCGGCTGGTCGACGAAACGCTCCACGCTGACGTGGTTAGGGAGTTCGCCCAAGGCAGTGGTGTCGGAGTCCGGACCGGCCGCGACGAGCACGCGCGAACACCGCTCGGCCAGCTCCAGAATCGAGCGGCGGAGGATTTCGACGGCGCCGAAGGCGACGGTGCCCATGGTGAGGTAGGCAGTCGTCCCGGTCGGTCGCTCGTTCAGCAACTCGGGGCGAATTGCCCGCGTGTCCGACCAGGCCACTGATCTGATCGGAATGCGCTGGCAGAGAGCGGGTTCAGTGCCACGCCACCGCTCCGGACGCGGGTCGATGAGCACCTCGAACGGGAAGTCGGCAACACGGCGCAACGCGGTGACGAAAAGTGCCGGTGCCGCCAACGCGATGTGGAACGCCACGCTGGGTATGCCGGCCTCACGCGCCGCGATCGCCGCCCCGATGTTGCTGGCCTCGTGGACGACCAGATCGGGCGACCCGTGCCGGGCCCAGTCCTCGTGCAGGCGTGGCACGACGTGTCGCGGCATAACGACGCCGAACATCGCCGTCGGCCATGCCATGGGGTCGGTGTAGTCGGTGACCTCGGGGCGGGCCTCCTCCTCGGCGTCGTGCAAGGTCATGCCCGGCGGCACGACGGAGAAGTGGCGAGCCGCCAACTGCCCCGCGAAGGCCTCGCCGGCGCCAAGGGCAACCTCGTGCCCCGCTTCGACGGCAGCGGCGGCCAAGGGCAACAGGGGCAGGACATGCCCATATGCCGGGACGGCCGCAAAGGTGATCCTCATCAGGCTAGGGTGACCTGGCCTCGGCCGCTGGGCAACGGATTTCACCGGCAGCGGGGCCTAAAGCAGCTGTCGCTCGGCGGCCGAACCCGAGAGCCGACTGCGGCGGGCCGGTGTGGCCTGACCCGACCGCAGCCGACACCCTAGCCGCGGGAGCGTTCGCCCCCGGAGGCCCATGGCCGATCTGGTCGTGGTCAGCCGTTGATGACGACCGGCTGGGCGACGTGCTTGAGGCCTTCGACGCCGAACTCCAGCCCGTAGCCGGATTGGCTCGCGCCGCCGAAGGGGATCATTGGGTGGATCGCCCCGTGCTTGTTGATCCAGACCGTGCCGGCGCGCAACCGGGAGGCGACCTCACGAGCGCGCGCCCGGTCAGCGGACCACACCGAGGCCCCGAGGCCGACGTCGAGGCCGTTGGCCATGTCGATGGCCTGCTCGATGTCGTGGTAACGCACGATCGGCAGCGCCGGCCCGAACTGTTCCTCGGTGACGAGGGGATTGCCGTTGTCGATGTCGGCCACGAGGGTGGTCGGGTAGAAGTACCCCTTGGCTGCCGGGTCCGGGTCGCCGCCGAGCAGCACCCGAGCGCCGGAGTCACGCGCCGCGCCGACCAGGCGAGTGACGATGTCGTACTGCTCCTTGTTCTGCAGCGGGCCCAGGGCATTGGCCTCATCGAGGCCGACCCCCATCGGCACGTTCTTGGCGTAGGCCACAAGCGCCTGGCACATCGCGTCGTACATCGAATCGTGGACGTAGAGCCGCTTGAGGGCGGCGCATGTCTGCCCGGTGTTGATAAAGGCTCCCCAGAACACGCCCTCGGCGATCGTGGCAGGGTCGGCGTCGGGCAGGACGATGCCGGCGTCGTTGCCGCCGAGCTCCACGGTGACCCGTTTGACCGTGTCGGCCGACGAGGCGATGATCCGCTTGCCGGTCTCGACGGAGCCGGTGAACATCACCTTGTCGACGCCGGGGTGAGCGGCCAAGGCGGCGCCGATGTCCCCCTCGCCGGTCACGGCGGTCAACACGCCCTCGGGGAGCGCATGGTTGAGCACGTCGAGCAACCCCAGCACGGACAGCGTCGTGTTCTCGCTGGGCTTGACGACGACGGCGTTGCCCATCCGCAGCGACGGGGCGACCTGCCAGATGGTGATCATCATCGGCCAGTTCCAGGGCCCGATGGCTCCCACGACGCCGAGCGGGCGGTAGTGCAGCTCGGCGTACTCCGTGCCGTCGTCGATGAGCACCTCCGGCTCCAGGGGGGTCGCCGCGGTGGCCTGCAGCCATCCGACGCAGGCGCCGACCTCGAAGCGTGCGTTCAGCCCGTTGAGGGGCTTGCCCTGCTCCCGAGACAACAACTCGGCCAACGTCTCGGCGTTCTCCTGCACCGCATCGGCGCACGCCATGAGCGCAGCCGATCGTTCGGCATGCGAGAGCGCCGCCCAACCGGGCTGCGCCGCCCGAGCGGTCGCCACGGCAGCGTCGACGTCGTCAACCGTCGATCGGGGTGCGGCGCCGATCAACTCCTCGGTCGCCGGATCGAACACCTCGCGTCCACCCTGTGGGGCCTCGATTCGCGAGAGAAGCTCTGGATAGCTGGACATCGTTCTCCTCACGTTGTATTCCGCATCGTTGTCGCACCGCGCGGCATACTCGCCGTCGGTCGTCGGGGTCAGAGCAGGTGCGCCGGCGCCTTGGCCTCGCCCTCGCGAAACCGTTTCAGCCGGAAGGGCCTGAGGTCATGGTCGGTGTGCGTGCCGGTTACGAGATCCGCGACGACCTTGCCCACCGAGGGCGCGATGCCGAAGCCATGGCCGCTCATGCCCGTGGCCACGACGAGGCCGGACGGCCGATCCACGGCCTCGATGATCGGCAGGGCGTCCGGTGTCCCGTCGATCGTGCCCGCCCATGCCACGGCGACATCGCACGTCAGCTGGGGAAAGTACCGCGCCAGCACGGCGAGCGAGTGGTCGACGTCGGCGTACGACGGGGTGTCGGCGAACAGCCCGCCGTCGTGGCGGTGCCGCACGGCGCCGACGACCTCCCGAGGACGTACCCGCAGGTACTCCCGGTTCTTCCAGAACATCGGCACGGCCTGCGACATCTGGCGCGGCGACGCGAGGGTGCTCAACGACGCGAGGTCGAATTTGACGTCGCCCCGCCCGCCCGAGGACAGCACGATCGCCCCGGAAGGCGCCTGCCGGAACCCGATTTCGCCGGTCCACACGCATGCCTGCGTCAGCCTCGGCACGGCTGTCGTCAGCGCGACGGTCTGCCCGACGAAGTGCGCCGGGACGTCGAGCCCGAGGGGGCGTAGCAGCGCCGTCGACCCGACGCCGGCAGCGAGAACGACTCGCGGTGCGGCGATGAATCCGTCCCTCGTCAACACCCCGGCAACGCGGCCGCCGGACGTGACGATCGACGTGACCTGGGCATGTTCGTAGATCTGGGTGGCCAGGCTGCGCAGGGCCCCCAGGTAGCCGGCCACGACCTTGACCGTGTTTACCTGACCGTCGCTGGGGGTGAAGATCGCCGTGAGGTAGCGCCCGGTGAATCCGGGGAGAATCTGGCCGACCTCGTCCGGCGACGCGACCCGGCTGTCCAAGCCGAAGGATCTGGCCACCTCGATCCAGCGCCCGTAGTCCTCGACCCGGTCGGCGTTGTCGGTGAGGCGCAGGTTGCCGCCTTGAATCCACTCGATGTCGCACTCGAGGCGCGCCTCCAGCTCGCGCCACATCCGGTTGGCCTCGATCATCAGTGGCAGCTCTTCCACCGACCGGCCCTGCTGTCGGATAAAGCCCCAGCTGCGGGTCGATTGCGCCGCCCCCGCCGCGCCGCGGTCGAGGACGCATACCTGGAGGCCCCGGACCGCCAGCTCGTATGCCGCCGCCAAGCCGACGATGCCGCCACCGACGACGACGACGTCAGCCCGGCGTGGTGGTTGGTCGGAGCCGACGACCGAGTGCCACCGGGGCGAGCCGCTCCCGTCGGCGCTCGGGGAGCCGCCCTGCGCACGATCACTCATCTTGACCCGCCTTCGCGCAAATGCCGCCGTGACCGGAGAGGCCCCGCGGACGTGACGGTCGCCCTTACCAGGTGAAGGGCCGGTCGGTTCCGATCAACGAGATGCCGGTGAACGCGCTGGCCTCGAGGGTGAGGGCGCGCAGGTCCTCGGGCTCGAGGTTGTGCAGGCTCGACTTGCCACAGGCCTTCGCGAGGATGGAGGCCTCCATCGTCAGCGCCGTGAGGAAGCGGTAGATCCGTTCGGCCGCCGCGTCCACGTCGACTCGGGCGGTGAGGTCGGGGTCCTGGGTGGCAACTCCGACCGGGCAGAGGCCGGTGTGGCAGTGGTGGCAAGCCCCCGGCTCGGTGCCGAGTGCGGTGTAGTCCCCGATGTAGCGCGGAGTGTTGCACCCGAGCGCGATCATCGCGGCGGTGCCGATCATCACGCAGTCGGCACCGAGGGCCAATGCCTTGGCCACGTCGGCGCCCGAGCGGATGCCGCCCGCCGCCACGAGCTTGACCTTGTCCGACATCCCGGTGTCGTCGAGGGCTCGACGCGCCGCCGGGATCGCGGCGAGAGTGGGGACGCCGGTGTGGTCGAGGAGCAGCTCCGGGCTCGCACCGGTGCCACCCTCCATCCCGTCGATGACGACGACGTCGGCGCCGGTCTTGGCGGCGATGGCGGTGTCGTAGTAGGGCCGCGTTGCGCCCATCTTGACGAAGATGGGCACCTTGTAGTCGGTGGCCTCGCGAATCTCGGCGATCTTGATCGCCATGTCGTCGGCGCCCATGAAGTCGGGGTGGCGCACCGTCGAGCGCTGGTCGACACCGGCGGGCAGGGTGCGCATGTCGGCGACCCGCTGCGACACCTTCATGCCGAGCAGCAACCCGCCGGTTCCCGGCTTGGCCCCCTGCCCGACGGCAATCTCGATGGCGTCGGCCTGGCGGATGTGGTCGAGGTCGAGGAGGTATCGCGAGGGCGTCATCTGGTAGACGAGGGTGCGGTTCTCGGCGCGTTCCTCGGCGAGCATGCCGCCCTCGCCGGTGCAGGTCATGGTCCCCGCCTTGCGGGCGCCGCGCCCGAGGGCCGCCTTCGCATTGGCCGAGAGGGCACCGAAACTCATCGACGCGATGTAGATGGGGATGTCCAACTCGATGGGGTTCTCCACCAGGCCCAACCCGTCGCCGAGCACGGTCCGGGTGTCACAGGATTCGCGATATCCCTCCAACGGCAGCCGGGTCATCGTGGCCGGCTGGAAGACGAGGTCGTCGAAGGTCGGCAGGTTGCGCTGGAAGGTGGACCACCCGCGCAACTGGTAGCGGCCAAGTTGGGCCTTCGCGTGGATGTCGGCGATCGCCTCGCGGGTCCAGCGCGCCGATCGGGCGGGCGCATACGACGACACGATGCCCGCAGGCCGAGCGGGGTCGGCGCCATCGGCGAACATGACCAGGTCTTCCTGGCCGAAGGTCTGGGCCTCGCTCATATCATCAGCCACTTCTTCGCGTCCCTTGCCTCGAAGTACCAGAGCCCTTCCGCAGCGACGATCTGCTTCCAGTCGCGGTCCGCCTTGGGGACTCCCAACGAGAGGAGCAGGTCGTCGACCTCTCGACGTTCGTCCTCGTGCGGTTCGATGACCCGCGCGTCGATGCCCAGCGACCTGATCTGTCCGGCTACCCACACCGTGCCCATCCACAGGGAGTCGGCGATCGACGCCAGTGCGTCGCCGCAGACGATGAGTCGCCCGGCGTGTGCCATGAAGCCGCTGGAGTAGCCCACGTCGCCTTCGACGACGAGGTTGCCGCCCTTCATGGCGATCCCCGTCCGAGGCCCGGCGTCGCCCTTGATGTGCACCGTGCCACCGCGCATCGAGGCGCCGGCGCTCATGCCGGCATTACCGTCGACGCGCAGCAGCCCGGAGGCCAAGGCCTCGCCGGCCCCCCACCCGACGTTGCCTTCGACGTGGATTTCCGGCCCCGCGCACAGGCCTGCGCAGTAGTAGCCCGCGCTACCACGCAGGCGCACCCGGCCGGTGCCGGTGAGTGCGACCGCGAGGTTGTGGCGCGAGAGCGGCTCGTTGACGACGACGTCACGGCCCTCGGCGACGGCCGCCCGGATCTCGCGGTTGACCTCGCGCAGCGGGCGTTCGCCGGCGAGGACCTCGACCGGGGCCGGGTCGCTGCTCACGCCGCACGCCCTGGTGCCGTGACGACAGGCCAGACCTCGGTGAGCGAGCGCCCGTCGTAGTTCGTCACGGGGACTTCTTCCCGATAGAGGGCGCGCAGTGCCTGTTCCTCCGTCGCGAGGGTCAGCCCGTCGTCGGCCTGCAGTCCGATCAGCGGCTTCATCGCCCACCGGTCCTTGGCCATGCCGATGCTGTCGGGGGTCGCGAGCAGATAGGTGAACACTCCGTCCAGCTCGTCGAGGCTCGCGCGCAGCGACTGCTCCAGGGTCTGGCCCCGGCTCATCTGCACCGAGTTCCACACCGCGATGAGCTCGGAGTCGTTCTCGCTGGAGAAGTGGTATCCGGCACGTTCCAGCTTGCGTCGCCACAGGTAGTAGTTCGTCAGCTGGCCGTTGTGCACGATGCACACGTCGGAGAAGGGCCGCGCCCAGAAGGGGTGGCTGGCGATCGGCGAGACGAGCGACTCGGTGGCCAGGCGCATGCTCGATAGCGCGTGCGTACCGGTCATCGCGGAGACGTGGTGCTTGTCGTCCACCTCGCGGGCGTCGCCGATGTCCTTGATGATTTCCAGCGAGCGACCCACCGAGAGGATCTGGAGATCGGTCGCATCGTCGACCGCGAGCGTCCAGGCACCGAGGTCCGCGAGGTCGCCGATCTCGGCCCGGATGAGCACGTGTGGCTGGCTCGTGTCGTCCCACGTCGGGTCCGCGGTGAAGTCGCTGCCGGCCTCTCTCGTCACCGACCGGAGCGTCTCCAACGCGCCGTCCAGGCCCCGCCTGTCATCGAGGAAAGCCCGGACCACGAGCCCGGACTCACGCGGCATCCCGTAAATGCCGAAGCCGGTCGAGTCAGGCCCACGATGGCGCATCCGGGCGGCCAACTCGACGACCTCGCGGCCGACCGGCCCGACGGTCCTCCTGATCCGACCTGAGATCCCGCACACAATGCCTCCGTTCCGTCCGGCACTGGTCCGTCACGTCACGCTGTGGCCGGCTGTACGGTATACGGTATACGGGCGCTCGGGAGGATGCAAGGAGTAGGCGGACCCCCTCGGGGTCAACGGTCGTGCACGCGCAGGCCGGCGCGGATGTGGTCGCGCATGGCCTCGAAGCTTGCGTCGGCGCCCTTGCCGAACGCCGTGAGCAGGGGCTGGTGGGCCTTGTCGGCGGGAAGTCGTTGATGGTCGTGGCTGAAGAAGTCGGCGAAGAGGGCGAGCCCCAGCGCCCGCTGCCAGATGTCGTCGAAGAGCTCGAGCAGCGCCGGGTTCGCCGCTGCCTCGACTACCGCTCGGTGGATGCCCAGATTCGCGTCGAAGGCGCTGCGTGCGTCGGTGTTGGTGCCCTTCGCGGCCGTGATCGCCCGGCGCACGTGGTCGATGGCCGGCTTGCCTATCTCGGCGACCCGCAGGGCCGCGAACCCCTCGATCGCCGCGCGAGCTTCGTACAGGTGCACGGCGTCGTCGGAGGTCATCACCCGGACGACGTAACCTCGCCTCCCGGTCGGCTCGATGAGGTTCTCTCGCTCCAGGCGCAACAGGGCGTCGCGCACCGGAGTGCGGCTGATCTGCAGTTGATCCGCCAGTTGATCCATCACCAGACGCTCGCCCGGTGGGATCTGGCCGGTGAGGAGCGCTTCGCTGATCCTGCGGTAGGCGACGTCGGCGAGGCTGCTCCCTTCGCGCCGGATGGGGCGCAGGGACCTGACCGGAGGAACCGCCTTTTCGACCTCGTGCACCGGCATATCGTAAACGTGGCCTGAGGCCCTCGAGCTCGGTATGGCTTCGACCCGACGAACGCGGCCGGTCTGCGGGGGCTTTCACAGGTGATAGGCGTACTCGCGGAACTCCCAATCGGTGACCCAACTGGCGAAGCGTTCGAGTTCGTTTCGCTTGTAGTTGAGGAAGGTATCGACGAACCGGTCGCCCAACATGGCGGTGAGCTTGGTGTCGGCTTCCAGAGCGTTCAGGGCGGATCGCAGATCGGCGGGGATCTGCTCCGCTCGGGTCTTGTCGTAGCCGTATCCTTCGAGCGGGTCAGGTGCGGGGAGCCCGTCCTCGATACCGAGATAAACGGCCGCCAAGAGCGCGGCGAACGTGAGGTAGGGGTTGCCGCTGGCATCCCCAAGCCGCAACTCCATGCGTGCGGCCCGACCACGTTCCGGGGGGATCCGGATCATCGCGCTGCGGTTGTCCAGGCCCCAGTCGATGAGCCACGGTGCCAGGGTGTCTGGCCCGAACCGCTTGTAGGAGTTGATGGTGGGGTTGCAGAGGGCGGCGAGCGCAGGAGCATGGCGCAGGACGCCCGCGATTGCCGACTTGGCCAGGTCGGAGAGACCGAATTCGCCATCGGGATCGTCGAACAGCGAGACCCCGTCGTGACCCACGGTCGAGAAGTGCACGTGGAACCCTGACGAGCCTTCGTCGTTGGCGGGCTTGGCCATGAACGTGGCGAGCTTCCCCTCCTGTCGCGCCAGCTCTTTGACAGCACACTTGAAGCGGAAGGCACGGTCGGCGGCGCTGAGTGCATCCGAGTGCCACAGGTTGATCTCGAACTGGCCGCTCGAGAACTCGTGGTTGGCGGCGAAAACGTCGATGTTGTATGCCGCCAAGTGGCGCAGGAACCTCAGGAGGGCATTGTCGGGGTCCCCCTTGAGCCCGGTGACGTACACATTTCCGGGAGCCTCTCCGTAGCGTCGCCAGCCGTTTGCCGACGTCGCACAAGGCTCGAGCAGGTAGAACTCCAATTCGGGGCCGAGGAGGGGCCGCATGCCCAGCTCGTCGAACTGCGAGATCATGCGCTTGAGGACATAGCGGGGGCTCTCCTGCGACGGTGACCCGTCGGGGTTGAAGACGTCGGCGATGCACGTCGCGACGCCAGGCTCCCAAGGCACGGCCTGGAGCGTCGCGAGGTCGGGGAAGGCGACGACGTCGGGCAGGCCGGCCGACATGCCCCCCTCGATATCCACGACATCACCCGTGGGCGTGGTGGCGTAGACGGATCGACAGAACGCGACGCCGTCGCCCGCGGTCCGACCCAGTCGGTTCGCCAGGATGTCCCGGCCCCGTTCGACACCGGTGAGGTCGGGATAGGTCAGCCGCACGACGTCGATGCCGTCGTTTGACAGGGTGGCCACTGCATCGTCCAGCGCACTCTCGTCGAGATGGCTCATGGCTCGTTCTCCTTGTCATCGGCCGGAGCGGGCCTGGTCGGGTGGGAGACGGCGTGCGTCAAGGATGGTCCGGGCGGGCAGGTCGATCGTGACGTAGATGGTCGCGTCAGACGCCCGCGTCGGTGTCCGTCTCGCCGCCACGCCCGATGCCGTCGTAGACGTGTGGCCGGGTTCGCTTAAGCGTCCAGCCGAAGGCCAGACCGACGACGGCGGCCAGTACGACGAGTCCGGGCAGGATCCAGATCATCGGATCGCCTGGCTCGGCCCCCAAGAGGGCGTCGAAGTTCGTCGTCGCCAGGTAGAACACGATGAACAGGGCCACGGCCGCGATGGCCGAGGCCACGGCGTGATGAGCGGTCCGTTCGGCAAGCAGTTCGTTGTAGCGGCGCAGGTAGAACACGACGGAAAGCGACGTCAGTGCCATGAGGAAGATGACGCCGAGCGCGCCCAAATTGGTCAGCCAGGTGAACAGCCCCAGGACGGGGTCTTTGCCGGCCACCCCGAACACGACGACGACGACGAGCGCGAGGACGGTTTGCGCGATCGACCCGGCGATCGGCGCGCCCGTGCGTGGTTGCACCCGGGAAAGTGCGCGAGGCAGGACTCGTTCCCGTCCCAGGCTGAAGAAGTACCGGGCGACGGCATTGTGGAACGACAGGAGGGCCGCGAAGAGGCTCGTGACGAACAGCACGGTGGCAATGTCGGCGAACCACCGCCCGACGTTCTGCTCGGCATAGACAAAGAACAGGTTGGCGCCGAGTTCTTGGGTGCGACTGATGACCTGACTGTCCCCGACCGCCATCGACGTCGCCCAGGCCGTGAACGCGTAGAAGATGCCGATGAGCAAGACCGCGATGTACGTCGCGCGGGCGACGGTGCGCTTGGGATCCTTCGCCTCCTCGCCGTAGATGGCGGCGGACTCGAATCCCATGAAGGATGCCGTGACGAAGCACAGGGCCGCCCCGACCGCACCGCCCGCCAAAGCCGAGGGCAGGAACGGTGCGGCGGTGAGCGGCTCGGTGGGCTTGGTGATCCCGGCGATGTCGAAGGAGAGCACGATGAGGACCTCGGCGATGAGGAACACCCCGAGAACCCGGGCGTTGACGTCGACCTGCAGTGCGCCCAAACCCCCCGATGATGGCCATGGTGACGAGCACGGGGACAACCCACGAGACCTGCACGCCGAAGAACGTCTCCAGCGCGCCGGAGGCAGCGAACCCGTAAAGGCCGTAGATGCCTACCTGCATGGCGTTGTAGGCCACCACCGCGACCAGGGCGGCCCCGACGCCCCAAGCCTGACCAAGCCCTCGGCTCACATAGGTGTAGAAGGCGCCGGCGTTGGTCACGTGCCGGCTCATGGCCGCATAGCCGACGGTGAAGACGAGCAGGATCGCCGCGATGATCACGTAGACGAGCGGGATCCCGGTCAACGAGGTCACGGCGAACGAGACAGGCACTCCGCCCGCGGCGACGGTCAGCGGCGCGGAGGCAGCGACGACGAAGAAGACGATATGGGGCACGCCCAAGGACCGGCGGTGCAGCCGAACGGGAGAGCCTGCCTTCTCGGGGTTGTCGACAGCCATCGTTCCTCCGCTTCGGGCCAGTGAGGAGGGATTGCCGCTACGTACGGCATACCGAATACCGAATGCAGTTGACCCACGCATCGTGACGGACCTCGCCGGGGGATGTCAATGCCCCAGGGCGTCACGACAGGCTCGGATGGCTATCGGCACCCCGAGGGGATCGCAGCCGGCGTCTCAGGCGGACACGTGTTCGGGGCAGTCGACGCGGAGGGAGTCCGTCGTGAGGTCGATGCCGAGCAGGTCGCACCGGCCGACGCTGGTGGATCCCTCGACGTGGTGACGGCACGTCGCGCACGACCGGTCGACGGCGAGAATGCCCTCGCGCCATAGCCCGTGAATGACGGCGAGTGCGGCGCCGAGCCCGACCGGTCCGGCGCTCTCACAGGCACGCCGGAAGGGTTCCAGGTCGGCCTCGATGCGTCGGGCCATGGCACGGCCGCCGCGGGTCAGGTGGACCGTCCGGCGGCGGGCGTCTGCGCCGGTCCGCTGCTCGACCATTCCCTTGTGGCGCAGGGCGGCGTTGGCGTCGGAGACCGTCGGCATGCTGACCCCAAGCGCACCGGCCAGAGCCGTGATATTCGCCGGACCGGTGGTCCCCACGTGGTTGAGGATCTTGACCTGCAGGACCGATAGCCCGTTGCGCGTGGCGATGTCCTGGACGAGCATCCGACGGGCCGCGCCGATGCGTTCGAGAGCCGACGCCAACCGAGCGGAAGTGCGCAGCGTGGAGTCACCGTCCCAGGCAGCCGAGGTGGCACTCGACGACGCCGCCTCGGCAGTCCACGAGGCGACCCCGAGGGGGGTGGGGTCTTCGGGGCGCCTCATGCGCGAAGCATAGCCATTGACAAGGACTCCTCAGCTTCTTACATTGACAATGCTTAGGAATCCTCATGATTGGAGAGTGAGATGACTGACCGACCTCCCGGCTACTCCTTCGGATCACCTGACCTCGCCACGAGTCCGGTGACCCTCGAGGACCTGCGGCTACTCGAACAGACCGTCCTATGGTCGGACGAGGATCGCCGCAGCTTGCGGCGCGCCGGTGAGCTGCTCGTCCCGCAGACCGAGGCGGTGCTCGACACGTGGTACGGCTTCGTGGGCTCCCACGGACACCTTGTCGCGACCTTTGCCGGAGCGCACGGTCAGCCCGACGGGGCGTATCTCGCCGCCGTCCGCGCGCGCTTCGCTCGGTGGATCGACGACCTGTGCTCGCGCGATTGGGACCAGGCATGGCTGGACCAACAGCACGAGATCGCCCGGCGTCACACCCGCGACAAGAAGAACTCCACCGACGGGGTGACCTCGACCTCGGCCGAGGTTCCGATGCGCTACCTCGTGGCGTTCGTCGTCCCGATCAGTGTCACCGTGGAGTCCTTCCTCCGCGACGCCGCAGACGACGGCGACGATGTGGGCGCCATGCTCATGGCGTGGTTCAAGGCCGTCACGCTGACGGCGGCACTGTGGACGGAGCCGTACGCCTCGGGATGGTGAGGACTCGCGACACAGGTGTGTCCGCCCAATCTTCCTGCAGCACAACGTGCATGGGGGAGGCCCTTCCGGCACGGCGTCCTAGATCTCGAGGGAGACCCGAGGCAGCGCAAGGTTGCCCGAGTGACATCGGGCGCCAAGCGCACGAGGACGCCATCCTCGCCGACGGACGACGTCAGGGGTTGGTAAGGATTTCCCCCTGCCGTCCGTCAGGGTCCCCGCGCGAGGCTTGGGGTCATGAACCTCCGTATCGCTCTGGCCACCGTCCCCGCAGCACTTGTGCTGACGCTCGCCGGTTGTTCCTCCGGCTCACCGGCCATGGAGAAGGCGGCCACCGCCACGACCCCGGCCGGCACCGCCATGGACAAGCCCTCCGACGCGATGGCCAAGCCCTCCGACGCGATGGCCAAGCCCTCCGACTCGGCCATGAGCAAGCCCACCCAGTCCGCCATGTCCCCCAACGGCACGGGCGCGATGGCCGCCGGCGCCTACCTCACCCTCGCCGATTACCAAGCCACCATGGCCATGCACGCCGGCGACAAGGTCGTCTACTTCTTCCACGCGACCTGGTGCCCTGACTGCAAGGCGGCCGACGCCGAGCTCACGTCGATGCCGGGCCAGATCCCGGCCGGGGTCACCATCGTCAAGGTCGACTACGACAGCAACGTCGCACTGCGGCAGAAGTACGGCGTCACCATGCAGCACACCTACGTGTTGCTCGACAGCACCGGCGGTGCCGTCAAGAAGTGGACCAGCCCGCAGGTGGGCACCGTTCTGGCGGACCTCAAGAGTTGAATCGATGCTGCTCACCGCGCTTGTCTCGCTGGGGGCCGGGATGCTCACCGTCCTGGCTCCCTGCGTCCTGCCGCTGCTCCCGGTGATCCTCGGGGGCAGCGTCAGCGGCGCTGCGGGGGACCGACGGCGCCCGTTCGTCATCGCCGGGAGCCTGGTCGTCTCGCTGGTGCTCTTCACCCTGCTGCTCAAGGCATCCACGGTGCTCATCGGGGTGGACCCGCGGGTGTGGACCACTGTGTCCGGGGGTCTCATCGTCGTTCTCGGCCTCTCGATGCTCTTTCCCGGGATCTGGTCCCGGGTGTCCGCCCGCTCGGGACTCGAGCACCGCAGTCAGCGGTTGCTCGGCAAGGCCGCCGCCAACGGCAACCGCACGCTCTCGGCGGTTGGCATCGGTGCGGCGCTCGGTCCGGTGTTCAGCAGCTGCAGTCCCACCTACGCCTGGGCGATCGCCACCGTCCTGCCGGCCAGCCCGGTGCTCGGCATGATCTACCTGACCCTGTACTGCCTCGGTGTCGGCACCGCCCTGCTGGCCATCGCCCTGCTGGGCCGGCGGCTGCTGGAGCGGATCCGCTGGGCGAGCAACCCCCGTGGGTGGTTCGCCCGCACGGTCGCCGTGCTCTTCGTTGCGGTGGGCCTGTCCGTGCTCACCGGCTTCGACAAGGTCGTCCAGACCAGCCTCGTCGACGCCGATCCCATCGGCATCACCCGGCTCGAGCAGGGGCTGGTGGACGGGGCCACGAACGGCACGGTCGAGATGTCACCCGCGGATCCCTCGGCCTACCCCGCGCCTGAGCTGACCGGCATCCAGGAGTGGGTCAACTCCGAGCCGCTCACCCTCGCCGGTCTGCGCGGGACGGTGGTGCTCATCGACTTCTGGACCTACTCGTGCATCAACTGCCAGCGGACCCAGCCCTACCTCAACGCCTGGTACGACCGGTATGCCGCCGACGGTCTGCGGATCATCGGCGTGCACGCCCCGGAGTTCGCCTTCGAGAAGGTCCCGGCGAACGTCCAGCGGGCGGTCGCGCAGGCGAAGATCGCCTATCCGGTCGCCCTCGACAACGACTTCGCCACCTGGAATGTCTACCGCAACCGTTTCTGGCCGGCCAAGTACCTCATCGACCGAGACGGGAAGGTGCGGTTCACCCACTTCGGCGAGGGCGCGTACGCCGAGACCGAGACGCGCATCCGCGAATTGCTCGGGCAGAGCGCCACCGGGGCCGCCCGCGTCCAGGTCGACGCCGGGCCCGCCTCCACGGGTGCCCGCACACCCGAGACCTACCTCGGTACCTCACGAGCGCGGGGGTATGCCGGCAGCCCCGGCCTCGTAGACGGTGCTGGGGCCACGTTCTCGCCCGTCGCCGCGCTCGGCGCCGACCAGTGGACCCTCGGCGGGCGCTGGGACGTCGGCGAGCAGTCGTTGACCGCAGCCGCCGACGGCGCCACGCTGACCCTGCGCTACTCCGGACGGGACGTGTTCCTCGTCATGAACGGCCCGCCGGGCGGCACGGTGGGCGTCGGCCTGGACGGCCAGGCCCTGCCAGGGGTCGACCGCGGGCCCGACGGCACGGCATCCGTCGAGGTCGCTCGGCTCTATCGCCTGGCCAGCGCCGGCCAACCGCTGACCAACGCCACCCTCACTCTGACCTTTTCGCGCGGAGTGAGCGCCAACGCCTTCACCTTCGGCTGAGCAAGGAGTGCACCCGCGCATGAGAGTCACCGTCTTCTCCACCACCCATTGCACCTCCTGCGTCGCCCTCAAGCAGTGGCTGGCCGACCGGGACGTGACGATCACGAGCAAGGTCATCGACGCCGATCCCCAGGCGATGACCGACTTCCTCGCGGTGAGCGACGGCCACCTCGGGGTGCCCTTCTCCCTCGTCGAGACACCCGACGGGGAACCGGTCAAGATCGCCGGCTTCGACCCACGCCGCTTCGTCGCAGCCGGCATCGATCGATGACCTCGAGAGCCCGCCGGCGCGGGTCGCCGGCCAAGTAACGTTCGGCCATGACCCGGGTCCTGGTAGTCGAGGACGACGACACCGTCGCCGAGATCGTCCTCACCTACCTGCGCGCGGCCGGCATGGAGGCCGACCGTTGTCCCGACGGCGCGGCCGCCGTGGGGATGGCCGCCGATGTGGTTCCCGACCTGATCGTCCTCGACGTCATGCTGCCGGGCGTGGACGGGTTCGAGGTGCTGCGTCGGCTGCGGCAGCGGGCGATCACCTCCCCGGTGCTCATGCTCACGGCCCTGGGCGACGAGGACGACCGGATCCGCGGCTTGGAGGTCGGCGCCGACGACTACCTGACCAAGCCCTTCAGCCCCCGCGAGCTCGTGCTGCGAGTGCAATCGATCCTGCGTCGCACTTCGGCGGCGCCTTCGGCGATCGGCGCGCCGGTCCTGCGCGACGGCGGCTTCGTCGTGGATCCGCAGGCCCGCAAGGCCTCGCTCGACGGGCGGGCGCTGGCATTGACCCTGCGGGAGTTCGACTTGCTCGTCGCACTGATGGGCAACCCCGATCGGGTCATGTCGAAGGAGACCTTGTTGGCGCAGGTGTGGGGCTGGGACTTCGGCGACCCGTCGACGGTCACCGTGCACGTCCGGCGCCTCAGGGAGAAGATCGAGGCCGAGCCTGGGGCACCCAGCCGCATCCTCACGGTGTGGGGACGCGGATACCGCTGGGAGCCGGTCGCCGGATCGGAGAGCCCATGATCGGGCCCCTGCTCGGCTCGATGCTCGCCTCGGCCGCGGTCGGGCTGGTTCTCGGCATCGGCATACTCCTGCTCGGAGGGCGGTCACCTCGGTGGGCCGCGCTCGTTGCGCCACTGGTAGGACTCGTCGCGATCCTGGTGGGCGTCTCGATCGGCGCCCAGCAGATGGTCATCGACGATGACACCCGCACCAAGCTGCTGCTGCTGCTCGTGGCCACCGCGCCGGTCGCCCTGGCCAGCGGCGTCGCGGTGTCCTCGCGGGTGCGGGCGATGTCCGAGCGGGCCGAGCGGGAACTCGCCGAGGTCAACCGTCGGCGTGAGCTGGAACAGACCCGTATGGAGTTGCTGTCGTGGATGTCCCATGACCTGCGCTCGCCACTGGCGGGTATCCGGGCGATGAGCGAGGCCATCGAGGATGGGCTGGCTCCCGATCCGCAGCGCTACCTGCAAGCGATCAGCGCCGAGGCCACCCGCACCACCGGGATGGTCGAGGACATGCTCGCCCTGAGCCGGCTGCATTCGGGTAGTCCGCTGCGGCGCGAGCCGTTGGCCCTCGACCAGATCCTCGACGAGGTGCTCGCGACGAGCACCCCGCTGGCCGCCGAGCGAGGCGTCGCGCTCACCGGGGACGTGGACGGCCGCGTGGTGGTAACCGGCGATGCCGGCTACATCCGGCGGATGCTGCAGAACCTCGTCACCAACGGCGTCCAATACACCCAAGCCCACAGCACCGTGCGGGTGGTCATCGAGGAGCGGGAGGGGCACGTCGACATCCGTGTCCGGGACCGTTGCGGCGGTCTCACCGAGCAGGATGCCGAGCGCATGTTTCAGGCCGGCTGGCGTGGCGACGCCGCACGGACCCCGGGTCCGCGGTCGGGTCCGGCAGGGATGGGCGTAGGACTGGCGATCGTGGCCGGGGTCGCTCAGTCCCATGGCGGACATGCCGCGGTCCGATCCATCGACGACGGCTGCGAGGTCCTGGTCACGCTGCCGACGGCGCAGCCCTCCTGACCGCGCGCTGCCGCCCGCGACCGACCACGATGCGGTGGAAGCCAGACCCCTCGCGGTCATGGACTCGCGTCTTCACCGGCCGCCGAGCCGTGACTGTCGGGGTCGGAAAGCGTGCACCGACCGCCGCGGCCGGGCGGCGTGCAGCAACCGGCCGCGGCGCGGTGGGCCCTCTCGAACTCCTAGAAGAAGCCGAGCTTCTGGGGGCTGTAGCTGACGAGCAGGTTCTTCGTTTGCTGGTAGTGGTCGAGCATCATCTTGTGGGTCTCGCGGCCGATGCCGGAGCCCTTGTAGCCACCGAAGGCGGCATGGGCGGGGTAGGCGTGGTAGCAGTTGGTCCAGACGCGTCCGGCTTGGATGCCGCGGCCCATCCGGTAGGCAGTGTTGGCGTCGCGAGCCCAGACGCCGGCGCCGAGCCCGTAGAGGGTGTCGTTGGCGACCTTGAGGGCGTCGTCGAAGTCGGCGAACTTCGTCACCGCGACGACCGGGCCGAAGATCTCCTCTTGGAAGATCCGCATCGAGTTGTCGCCCTCGAAGATCGTCGGCTGCACGTAGTACCCGCCGGCGAGATCCCCGCCCAGCTCGGCGCGAGCCCCGCCGCAGACGACGCGGGCGCCTTCCTTCTGGCCGATGTCGATGTAGGACAGGATCTTCTCCAACTGGTCGTTGGAGGCCTGCGCGCCGATCATCGTGTCGGTGTCCAGGGGGTTGCCCTGCTTCACGGCCTGGGTCCGGGCGGTGGCGTCGCCGAGGAACTGGTCGTAGAAAGAGGACTGGATCAACGCCCGGCTCGGGCAGGTACACACCTCGCCCTGGTTGAGGGCGAACATCGTGAACCCCTCCAGGGCCTTGTCGTAGAAGTCGTCCTTGGCGGCGGCGACGTCGGCGAAGAAGATGTTCGGGCTCTTGCCGCCCAACTCCAGGGTCACCGGGATGAGGTTGGCCGAGGCGTACTGCATGATCAACCGGCCCGTGGTCGTCTCCCCGGTGAACGCGATCTTGCGGATCCGGCTCGAGGACGCCAAGGGTTTGCCGGCCTCCAACCCGAAGCCGTTGACGACGTTGAGCACCCCATCGGGCAACACATGCCCGACCAGGTCCATCAGGTACATGATCGAGGCCGGGGTCTGCTCCGCCGGCTTGAGCACCACCGCATTTCCCGCAGCCAACGCCGGCGCCAACTTCCACACCGCCATCAACAACGGGAAATTCCACGGGATGATCTGACCCACCACGCCCAGTGGCTCGTGGAAGTGATAGGCCACCGTGTCCTCGTCGATCTCACTGATCGCGCCTTCCTGGCCCCGCAACACCCCTGCGAAGTACCGGAAATGGTCCACCGCCAACGGCAAATCCGCGGCCAACGTCTCCCGGACCGGTTTGCCGTTGTCCCAGGTCTCCGCCACGGCCAACTTCTCCAGGTTGGCCTCCATGACATCCGCGATCCGCAACAACGTGTTGCTGCGCTCCGCCGGGGACGTCCGCCCCCACCCCGGCGCCGCCGCATGCGCCGCATCCAACGCCGCGTCGATGTCCTCCGCGGTCGAGCGAGCTATCTCGACGAACGGCTGACCCGTCACCGGGGTGACGTTGTCGAAGTACTGGCCCTTGATCGGGGCAACCCGCTGACCACCGATCCAGTTGTCATAACGCGACGGAAACTCCACCACACAACCGGGCTGACCCGGAGCGGCATACACGGACATCTCGAAGTCCCTTCTTCGTTGGCGTCGGCGTCGGGGCGGACGCCTGGTAGTCGTCGGTCGTTGAGTTCACTTCCTGTTGGCGCCCAGGGTCCGGACGAAGCCGTCCGGCACGAGGACGTCGTCGCGGGTCAGTTCCCGCACGCTGGCCACGCCGATTCCGGTGAGCGTAGCCTCGATGCCGGCGCGCAGGACGTCAAGGACGTTCTCCACTCCGGGTTCGCCGGCCGCAGCCAGCCCGAACAACGGGGCGCGCCCGACCATCACCGCATTGGCGCCGAGGGCGACCGCCTTGACGACGTCGCTGCCGCGGCGCACACCGCCGTCCATGAGGATCTCGATCTGGTCGCCCACGGCGTCGGCGACCGCGGGCAGGCACCGGATCGCCGCCGGGGTGCCGTCGAGGTTGTTCCCGCCGTGGTTGGACACCGACACGGCGCTGACCCCGGCGTCGACGGCCCGCCGGGCATCATCGACCCGGGAAACGCCTTTGAGCACGATCGGCCCGTCGAATCGCGTCCGGAGCCAGGCGATGTCCTCCCACGTGGGCGGCGGAGTCTGCATCCACTCGTAGTAGGCGTCGAAGAACCCCGGCGCGGGCTCTCCGGGCTGGCCGAGGTTCGGCGCGGTGAGGGCCGGCGGGTGCAGGGTGCGGGCGTAGTCGAGGATCCAGCGGGGTTTGGTCGCCCCTTGCGGGGACATCTTCACCATGGTCTTCAGGTCGAGTTTCTGGGGGATCTCGGGGCTGCCCCAGTCGCGACCGTTGGAGAAGCACCAGTCGGTGGTGACGATGATGCCGACGGCGCCGGCGCTCAGGGCCCGCTCCATCCGCTGGGCGATGGTGTCGCGGGTGCCGGACCAGTACATCTGGAACAGGACGTTGGAGTTGACCGCGGCGACCTCCTCGACGGACTTGCTGGCGAAGGAGGACAACCCCGAGGCGATGCCGCGCGCCTGGGCCGCTCGTGCCACGGCGACCTCGCCGTCGGGGTGCACGCCCTGCACGCCGGCGGGCGCGATGATGACCGGCATACTCAGCGGGATCCCCAGCACCGTCGTGGATAGGTCCCGCTGGGCCGGCTGCCCGACGACGACGGGCGCGAAGCCCAACTCGTCGAAGGCGTCGACGTTGTCGGCGAGGGTCAGGCCCTTCTCGGTGCCGGCCCGGATCGCCTGGAAGACCGAGGAGGGCATGGCCCGGCGCGCCCGTTGTTGGGCGATGGCCACGGTCTCGAACCACTTGGACATGGCGTTCCTTTCACGCGTGGGGGTTCGGGCAGGTCAGGCCCGGGCGTGGTGGACCAGGTGAGGGCGCAGCGCGCCCCAGGCACGGCCGCGCACGGCACCGCGCCAGAGGCCCCACCCGTAGGCCAGGTCGTCGAGTCGACGCGCGGCCAGGTAGGGCAGGAAGGACTGCTGCGGTCCGGTGCGCCGGTAGTCGAGCGCGCCCTCGGCCAGGGCGCAGACGAGCACGGTATGCCGCGCCCGCGGCCAGATCAGCGCGGCGGCGAGATGGACCGGCCAGTGGTGGCGGTTGACGCTGCCGGCGACTTGTTCGGCGCAGCCGGCCAGGGTGCGTGCGGTGATCCGCAGCGCCAGGGCGGGTCGCCGATGGGCCAGGCCGTCCCGGCGGGTCACCTGGAGGCCCAGGTGGGTGAGCACGGCAGCCCCGATGGCGGCCGCGCCCACGCGGCCCCGCAGCAGCAGGCCGACGACGGCGAGGGCGGTGAGCGGGGTGAGGCGCACGGGGGCGATCCGGTCGCCGTGGCGGTGCCAGAGCGGTGCCGCGCCGGTGCCGTAGAACGTTCGCCGAGCCCACCACGCGCGCGGCGAGACCCGGTGGTCGTGGTGGACGACGGCGTCGGGGCAGTACCGGACCGTCCATCCGGCGTCGACCATCCGCCACACCGCGTCGACGTCCTCGGCGACCGGCATGGACTCGTCGAAGCCCGTGCCGAGGGCCTCCCGGCGGGCCAGCACCGTGGCGGAGCAGACGTAAGAGATCCGGGCTCCCGGACGGACCGGCCCCGGACGTGGCCCCATGTCCAGCGGCGACCGGTACCGCTCGTAGGTGGCGATCCAGCCGGCGGCTTCCTCCAGCGCCGACACTCGCGGCGCGACCAACCCGACTGACTCGTCGTCCAGGTGGCGCCGGAGCCGGGCGAGGGCATCCGGCGTGGGGACAACGTCCGAGTCGACGAACGCGACGAACGGCGTACTGGACTGGCGCAAACCGGTATTGCGGGCGGCGGCAGGCCCCCGGCATACCTGGTGGCGCACCAGGCGGACTCGGGCGCCGGCGGCGCGGACCACGTCGTGGATCTGGTCGGGCCCGTCGGACCCGTCGTCGACGACGAGGACCGTGGCGAGGTCGGGGGCTGCGCCCAGCGCGTCGAGCAATCGGGCCAGGTGATCCGGGCGGTCCTTGACGGGCACGACCACGGTGACGTCGTGCAGCGGCGCTAGGGACGGGTCCCACACGGGGTGCGCCAGGCCGCGAGTCAGCAGCGCGGCGGCGAGGGTGTGGGAGGTGCGGTCGGCGATCTCGACGGTGCGTCCGCCGCCGAGTGCCCGGGTCGCCGCGGGACGCAACCGCACGGCCACGGCAGCGGTCGTGCTGACCAACAACGTGCTCGGGTATGCCGCCGGACCGTGCGGTTCCGGGACGACGAGCACGTCGGGATCGAGCACCGCCCGGCAGCCGCTCAGTCCCCCGGGGTGCCCGGTCGCCGGACGGTGCGGGCGGGGCCTCGCCTCGGTGGTGGCGGTCATAGCGAGACCCCCAACCCTCCGGAGGCGCGGATTGACATGCCGTGCACCGCAGGTCCGCTGACCAGGGCCCACTCCACCATGGCCGCGACGTCGTCGGGGTCCAGGGGGGCCTGGCACTCCATGTCTCGGCACAGGTCGGCGACATCGGCGATGCCGTAGAGCGCAGCGGTGGCCTCGAGCATGGCGGTGGCCATGGCGTCGGGGGATACCGCGCACACCGTCACGCCGCGATTGGTCAGATCGGCGGCCAGACCGCGGACCAGGCCGACCACCGCGTGCTTGACGGTGCAGTACGCGGTGAGGTGATAGAGCCCCTGGTGCGCCGCCAGCGAGGCGATGGCTACGAGGGTGGCGCCGGCACCGGACTCGGCCGCATGCAGCAGATGGGGCACGGTCGCGGCCGCCGTCGACCAGACCGTCTTGACGTTGCTCTCCCAGAGCCGGTCCAACTGGGCCACCTCGGTGGTCCACTGGTCGTCGCCGCCCTCGATCGTCGCCGCTGCGGCGACGACCGCGACGACTCGGTCGTCGGGATAGAGGAAGTCTCCGATGGCCTTGCCCAGCTTCTCGGTGTCGCGGGCATCCAACACGGCGCTGCGGTTCCCAGGGCCCAGCTGTCCGAGGGTCCGGTCGAGGTCGGCGTTCGTCGCGTGGGCGTACCCGGAGTCGGATTCGTGTCCGACACAGTGGTCCACGACCAGGACCCGCATGCCGCGCAGCACCAGTCGCCGGGCCACTGCGGCACCGAGCCCACGGGCCGCGCCCGTGACGACGGCCACGTCCCTGCGGCCGTAGCGGTCGGGCACTGGGTCGGCGGCGGTCTCGGTGGATGCAGTCACGGCGCGCGGGTCCCCGCGGTCGCCAACGGGCTGGGTTCGCAATCCCTGGGCCGGCGTCCGAGAGTGACCCGCACGAGCGAGTGCGAGTGATCCCGGCTCGGTGCCGGCGAGTCGCGACGGGCGGCCAACAGTGGCTCGGCTTCGCCACGGACGCATTCGGGGTCCGGCCCGTTCAGCGGCAGGCCGGTGAAGAACTTTGCCGCCATGCAGCCGCCCCGACAGGCCGAGAAGGCCGGACACGACGTGCAGCCGGAGGCCTGCGGGCCGCGAACCGCCTCGAACACCGGCGACTCGCGCCACACCGCGCCGAAACCGTTGTCTCGCAACGATCCGGCCAAGAACGAGTCGTGCATCGCGAACGGACATGCGTAGACGTCACCGACGGGGTCGACGAGGCACACCACCCGACCGGCCCCACACATGTTGAGCCCGGGCAGGGCCTGGCCGTAGGCCGATAGGTGGAAGAAGCTGTCGCCGGTGAGCACCCGCTCGCCGTGCGCCAGGAGCCAGTCGTAGAGGACGCGTTGCTGGTCGGGCAGCGGATGCATGTCGGCCCAGGTCTCGGCGCCGCGTCCGGCCGGTCGGAGCCGGGTCAGCCGAAGGGTTGCCTGATAGCGATTGGCGAGGTCGAGGAACGCGTCGAGCTGGCCGATGTTGTGCCGAGTGCACACCACCGAGACCTTGACGCCGCGTTTGCCGGCCGACGCCAGCCGGTCTAACGCCCGCACGGCCGTGTCGAACGACCCGGCGCCGCGGACCTTGTCGTTCACTTCCGCGGTGGCCCCGTCCAGGGATACCTGGACGTCGACGTAGGCCATCCCCGCCAGGACCTCGGCACGCGCGGTGTCGATCCTTGATCCGTTGGTCGAGAACTTCACGCCGACCCGGTGGTCGAGACAGCCGGCGAGGATGTCCCAGAAGTCGGGGCGGATCGTCGGTTCGCCTCCGCCGATGTTGACGTAGAAGACACCCATGGAGCCCAATTCGGCGGCAAAGTCCAGGCACTCCTGGGTGCTCAGCTCGTTCGGATCACGACGGCCCGATGACGACAGGCAGTGGGTGCAGGACAGGTTGCACCCGTAGGTCAGCTCCCAGGTCAGGCAGATCGGTGCCGAGAGCCCGGATTCGAGCCGGTCGGCCAGGCGGGTCGAGGGCGCGCGCGGCATACCCGCTGGTGACGCGGGCTCGTCGCTGCGACACGGCATACCGGCTGGCGTGACGAGGAAGCCGCCGTCCGCCAGGGCCGCCAGCCCGCCGAGAACCGCCTCGGACTCGGGCCCGCTCACGCCCGAGCGGGTCAGCGCCTCGCGCACGGTGGCGCTCGTGCCGAGCTGGTCGAGCACTCGGCGGGCGGGCGCCGACGCCACCAGACTTAGCCGGCGGGTCTGATAGTCGTAGAGCACGGCCCCGAACGACTCAGGGCGCGCGGCCACCGAGTCGCCGAGGCGCCATGCCTGGTCGAGCATCAGTACACGCCGCACATGCCGTCGATCGACACGTCTTCGACGAGAACCTCCTCGACCTCGCCGGGCTCGACGTCATCGACGACCACGGGGTCGACGGCGGACGGCTCGGACAGTTCGATCGGGACGGACAGTGCCATGGTGACCTCCTCGGGACCTGCGGTGGACGACTCAGACGCTCACGCTAGGTCGATGACCGACGGACCGGCACCACCTGGGCCGGCAGTTCCGGGCCTGTCCGAACGGTCAGCTACCCGACCGGAGCCCGTCGTGACCTACCCATTCGGGCGGGCGTGAGTCCGCCGGGTGGGTCGGCCGGACCGCGATGCCCGGACAGTCTTTGCAGTTAGCGCTGTCGCCCCCTCGGTGCGCGGTCGTAGGTTCCTCCCACGCTCCTGTCGTCGCCCTGTCGGCAGCCCTCACTCAAGACGCAAGGAGAAGCCGTGAAGGTCGAAGATCTCCTCAAACCGTTCCCCATCAAGGAGTTCCACCCATTCCCGCGCGCCATGCTCGGCCCCGGGGCTCACGAGATGGTCGGCCCCGAGGCCCTCAAGCTGGGCTTCCGTAAGTCGCTCGTGATGTCCTCTGGCCTGCGCGGCACGGACATCGTGCACAACTTGGTCGAGTCCTTGAAGTACCACGGGCTGGAGGTCGTGCTCTACGACAAGGTCGAGTCCAACCCCAAGGACTACAACTCGATGGATGCGGTCAAGCTTTACCAGGAGAACGAGTGTGACTCGTTCATCTCCATCGGCGGTGGCTCGACGCACGACGCCTGCAAGGGGGCCCGGATCTCGGTGGCCCATGACGGGCGCAACGTCAACGACTTCGAGGGGTTCAACCAGTCAGAGAACCCGAAGAACCCGCCGCACATCGCGATTTCGACGACCGCGGGGACTGGCTCGGAGACCTCGTGGGCCTACGTCATCACCGACACGACGACCGACCCGAAGGCACCGCACAAGTACGTCGCCTTCGACGACGCGTGTGTGGCGACCCTGGCGGTCGACGACCCGGTGCTCTACTACGAGTGCCCGATGGACTACACGGCGCAGTGCGGGTTCGACGTGCTCGCGCACGCGAGCGAGCCGTACGTCTCTCGCCTGAACTTCGAACCATCGCTCGGAAACGCCTATCGCGCAGTCAAATTGACGTGGGACAACCTGCGTCAGGCGACGTGGAACGGCCAGGACCTGCCCGGCCGCGAGGGAATGATGTACGCGCAGTACATCGCCGCCCAGGCGTTCAACTCCGGCGGCCTCGGGATCATCCACTCGATCTCGCACGCCGTGAGCGCCTTCTACGACACGCACCACGGGCTGAACAACGCGATCGCCCTGCCGCGGGTCTGGGCGTTCAACATGTCCGCGCAGTACAAGCGGTATGCCGAGCTCGCGCCGGTCATGGGGGTGGACACCCACGGGATGACCGACGTGCAGGCCGCCGAGGCGGCGCTCGCGGCGGCGATCCGGCTGCTGCGCGACGTCGGGATCACCGAGCGGTTCGTCGACGTCAAGCAGGACACGTACTCCAAGAACCGACTCGGCCAGGGACCGACGGAGTTCTACAAGAACTCCCCGGTCATCATCGGCGACGCCGCCGACGTCGCCCGGATCACCAACCACGTGCTCGGGGACGCCTGCACGCCGGGCAACGCGCGCGAGTGCACCTTCGACACGGTCCGCCCCGTCGTCGAACACTGCATGACCGGCGACCTGGACGACCTGTTGAGCTGACCGAGCACCCCGTCCACCCCTCCGTCACCCACCCCATCCCGGCACGGCGTTCGGCCAGCGGACGCCGTGCCGGGGCCGCATCCCGGAAGGTGGCTCATGCCCTCACCCGGCGACGCCTCAGCGGCCGTGTTCGCCTCTGTCGACGACGCGCGCCAGCGCTTGGAATCGGTAGGGTACTTCGTCGACCGGTCGATCGCCACGACGGTCTTCGTCCAGGGCAGTCTGCTCAAACCCCTTCTGCTGGAAGGGCCTGCGGGAGTGGGAAAGACCGACCTGGCGGTCAGCCTGGCCGCCGCGACTGGGCGCACCATGGTGCGGTTGCAGTGCTACGAGGGCCAGGACGAGACCAAGGCCCTCTACGAGTGGGACTACGGCAAGCAGCTGCTCTATACGCAGGTGCTGCGGGAAAAGATCGGTGAGCTGCTGGAGGGCACCCGCACCCTCGACGAGGCGGTCGCCCGGATCTCCGAACACGACAGCGTGTTCTTCTCCCCCCGGTTCCTCGCCCACCGCCCGCTGCTGCAGGCGATCGTGTCCGAGGATCCGGTCGTCCTGCTCATCGACGAGATCGACCGAGCCGACGAGGGTCTGGAGGCGGTGCTGCTCGAACTGCTCGCCGAGTTCCAGGTGTCGATCCCCGAGTTGGGCACGATGACGGCGCGGCATACCCCGCTCGTCGTGTTGACGAGCAACAACACTCGCGACCTGTCCGCGGCGCTCAAACGCCGGTGCCTTCACCTGTTCCTCGACTACCCGGACGCCGACCGCGAGCTGGAGATCGTCCGGTCCAAGCACACCGGTCTGGACGACTCCCTGGCCCGCCAACTCGTCGACGTCGTGCGCGAGTTGCGCACCCTGGACCTGCGCAAGCCGCCGAGCATTTCCGAGACCGTCGACTGGGCGGCGACCCTGGCCGTGCTGGGTGCCAGCGAGCTGTCCGCCCAACTGCTCTCTGACACAGTCAACTCCGTGGTCAAATACGAGCGCGACGTCGACACGGTCCGGGCCGCGCTGCGGGACTGGACCGACCCGAACCGCCTCGTGGCGACGACGTTGCCCGGCCATGGCCATTCGCACGGCCACAGCCATTCGCACGAGCCGGGCCACGAGCACTCGCACGACGACGACCACGAGCACCCGCATGAGCAGCCGCCGCTGGACGCCCCGCCGAGCGCTGGCCGGCCCCCGGTCGCGGAGTCGGCACCCGAGCCCACGAACGGACAGTCCTCCGGCGGCCACACCACTCGAGGACACGGCATACCCGGGTATGCCGCGGGGCGGCGCCGCGCCCCGGACCCCGCCGCGGGCTCCCAGGGGGCGCCGCCGGCGCGGGCCGCCCGGCGCCGAGCTCTGTAGGCCATGCAGACCGCGGTGCACCGGTTCGTCCGCCTGCTGCGCCTGCACGGGGTGCGGATCGGGGTGTCGGAGGTGACCGACGCCATGACCGCTGCCGCCGTCCCGGGCTGCCTGGCCGATCGGGAAACCCTGCGCAGCACGCTCAAGGCGAGCCTCGTCAAGGACCGCCGCGATCTCGAGGCGTTCGAGCAAGTTTTCGACGCGTTCTTCGCGCTGCGCCCGGTCGTGGCGTCGCTGGCCGAGGCCTCCCACGAACACGACGACCTGTCCGACGAGGGGCAGCTCACCCAGTTCGTCCTGTCGGACACTCCGTCGCAGACTCCTCAACAGGGGCACTCGCACGGCCCGCCCAAGGACATCCGCGAGTACTTCCGACCGGAGGACCTCGCCCAGCAGTACAACCTGCACCAGGAGGCGAACAAGCTCGACCTCGCCTCGACGACCAACGAGGTCGTCCTGTCCACGGACCGCAAGGGCGGTCTCGGGGAGGCCGCTCGGGTCCAGCTCAGCACGCGCCGACTGCACAACGCCGGACTGCCGGGACGGCTGATCGACCCGCCGGGCGTGCAGTTGGACATGGACCTGTCGGTGGCCCAAGAGATGGCGCTGCTGGGCTGGCTCGCCGAGTCCGAACTGCTCGAATCCCTCGACGCGCCGGACGCCCCGTCGCTGGAGGAGTTGCGGGTCGCCCTCGCGCCGTTGCTGGCGGGACTGCCCGAGACCCTCAAGCGACACCTCGCCGCCCTGATGACCGAGGACGGACAGCGGCTGGCCGTCGAGCGTCGCAGCGTCGCGGACAGCCCGATCGACGTCATCGACGAGGGCGCCCGAGCCGATCTCGAGCACTCGGTCCGGCGCATCCTGCACGAACTGCACGGCGCATCCCGGCCCCGACGGCGGGTCGCGGCCCGCGGCGTCGTCGACGGGCGACGGACCATGCGCTCGAACATGCGCTACGACGGGGTGCCGTTCCGCCCGGTCACCGTGGCCCGGTGCCAGGACCGGCCACAGCTTGTGGTCCTGTGCGACGTGTCGATGTCGGTCCGCACTACCGCGGCCTTCATGCTGCACCTCGTCCACAGTCTGCAATCGGTGGCCCGCTCGGTGCGCAGCTTCGTCTTCGTCGACGGCACAACGGAGGTCACCGAGGTTTTCGCCGACCACCACGTCGACACCGCGTTGCGCCTCGTCATGTCCGGGCGCGGGGCCGGTGGTCTGGTCGATGTCGACGCGGACTCCGACTACGGCCGGGCCCTGACCCAGTTTCGCGACGACTACGGGTCGTGCCTGACCAGGCGGGCAACGCTGCTGGTCCTCGGGGACGGGCGGACCAACGGTCGGGACCCAGGGCTGCCGGTGTTCGCCGACCTCGCCGGGCGCTGCCGCACGACCCTGTGGCTGACGCCCGAACCGCGGACCTCCTGGGGGTTGGGCACCTGCGACCTCCCGCGGTATGCCGAGTACTGCGACCGCGTCCACGTCGTCGGCGGCCCCAGGTCGCTGGAGCAGGCGTCGTACGCGTTGCGTGGAGTCGGGCGATGACCGGATCGACAGGACCGCCGGCCGGGTTGGCGAGACTCACTCCGCTGGACCCCCTCGGGGGTTCGGGAGGCAGTTACGTCGACGAACTCGTCGAGGTATGCCGGGCGGTCGACAGAGGCCCTGCAGGGGACGCCCGCGCGGTGACCAGCACGAGCCACTTCGACGTGTACCGGGACGGGCGGCGTCTGGTCGTCGTCCACCGGTTGGCGCCCGAGGCCAGCGACGAGAACGTCACGACGACGCTGCGGCGGGAGCTGTTCGACCCCGGGTGGGTGCGCGGCACCGAGATGTTCGAACGGATCTTCGCCGGCGTTGTCCAGTCGACCGACGACGACCCCGCCGCTGCCTGGGAGTGCTTCTACCGCAACACGTTGCGCCGACTCAACGAGATCATCGCCGGCCCCGACTCCACCGCATGCGACGGGGTGATCGGGGAGCACGCACCGGTATACCGCCGGGCACTCGAGTTGGCGCTGGGGCCGAGTTCGCTCGAGTTGGGCAGTTGCTTCGGGTTCCTCTCGCTGCTGTTGGCCCAGCGCGGGATGCACGGGGTGGGGGTGGACGTCGCTCCCGGGTCGGCGCGGCTGCTCGGGCTCATCGCCCGACGACTGGGGTTGGCGGTGACCGGGTTGGTCGGCGACGCGGCTCGAGTGCCGCTGCCGGATCGGGCCGTGGACACCGCGCTGGTCGTCCACCTGCTGGAGCACGTGTCGGCTGACCACGGCACGCGGGTGCTCAACGAGGCGATCCGGTTGTCGCGCCGGCGAGTCGTCGTCGCGGTGCCCTACGAGCAGGTCCCGGACGAGACCTATGGTCACGTCCGCACGGTCACCCCTCGGGATCTGCGGGCCTGGGGCGCAAGCGCCGGGCTACCGTTCCGGGTGGAACACCACCACGGTGGATGGCTCGTCATCGATTGCGCCAGCTGACCTGCGTTCCGCCGTTCGCCCAACGCTGCGCCGCTCGCCCAACGCTGCGCCGCTCGCCCAACGCTGCGCTTCGCGCTCGACACCCCTGCGGTCAGATGAGCCCGCGCTTGATCGCCTCGTAAACCGCCTCCGCCCGACGCGAGACCCCGAGCTTGCGCAGGATGTTGCCGACGTGGAACTTCGCGGTGGTCTCGGAGATGAACAACTGGACGCCGATGTCGCGGTTGGACAGCCCCCGGGCCAGCAGGGTGACGATCTGCCGTTCCCGGTCGGTGAGCTCCTTGAGCGGGCCGTTCCTCGGGCTGGTGAGGCTGCGGGCCATGGCGGCCGCGCTACGGGAGTCGAAGGCCGACTCGCCGCGAGACACGTCGCGGATCGCGGCGATCAGCGCCGTCGTGTCGACGTTTTTCGTCACGTACCCACTGGCCCCGGCCCGCACGGCCCGCACGACGTGCTCGTCGTCCGGGAAAGTGGTCAGGACCAGCACCCGGGATTCCGGGTAGCGCTCCCAGAGTTGTCGGCACAGGTCCAGCCCCTCGGCGTCGCTGGACTGGGACAGCTTGACGTCGACGACGACGACGTCGGGGCTGGTCCGGGCCACGACCGCGAGGGCCTCATGGGAGGACGCGGCATCCCCGACCACCTCGACGTCGGGCTCGCGTTCGAGGATCGAACGCAGGCCCTGCCTGACGATCGAGTGGTCGTCGACGAGGACCACGCGCACCGTGGCTGCCTCGGTCAACTCCTCGCCTCCTCGTGACCTGTCGGGTGGGGTGGCGGACCCCTGGTATACCGCCGCTCCGGCCCGCGGCCTACCCGGGCGCCGGGGTGGTCGGGACGCGAAGCTCAAGCTGCACGCCGCCGAGCCGCGAGCGGCCCACCGAGACCTGGCCACCGAGACCGGCCATCCTCTCCTGGATGTTCGCCAGACCCCGGTGGCGCCCGTCGCCTGGCAGCTGGGCGGCCAGACGCATCCGGCGCCGCAGTCGCGCCGGATCGCCGGTACCGTCGTCGGCCACCGCGACCGATACCGCGTCGTCGCGGTAGCGCGTCGCGATGAGGACCTGGCTGGCGCTGGCGTGGAGCTGGACGTTGAACAGGGCCTCGCCGACCGCTCGGATGAGTTCGTGTTGCACGGTCTCGGGCACGGGGTGTTCCGGTCCCTCCACGGTCAGGGTGACGTGCAGGCGACCCTCGTGCTGACCGGACAGTTCCCCGAGCAGCTCGGGCAGGGTCCGCACCGTGTCGTGCCAGGGCCGGTCCAGGGCGAAGATCACCTGACGGAGCTGGTCGACGGCCCGCTGCGACAGGCCACGGACGAGGGTCAGCTGTTCGACGAGCTCGGCGGCATCCGGCAGCTGGGCGGCGTCTCGGGCCATCACGTCGACGACCATGCCCAGCCCGATGATCTGCTGGGTCACCGTGTCGTGCAGTTCCCGGGCGATCCGATGTCGTTCCTCGTCCACCAGTTGCCGCTGACTGGCGACCCGGAGGCGTTCCTCGACCCGTCTCAGCTCCTGCGTGCGGGTCGCGATCTCCAGCGACTGTTGGGCGGTCTCCTCGTTGAGCTGGCGCGCCTGCCGGTGCAGTGCCAGACCGGCCTGGAACTGCTCGGAGGTGTAGAGGGCCACGGCGGCCTGGTTGGCGAGGATGTGCAGGACCGAGTGGTCGCCCGGTTCGAGCCCGTCCGGGAGGCGGTGGCGGGCGACGATGCTGCCCACCGTCGTCCCCTCTACGGTCAAGGGGACCCGGACCCACCCCTGCGGCTCGGACGCCGGCGTGCCGGCCTCGGCGGGCAGTAGTCCCAGGTCGCGCTGGACCGACTCGGGCAGACCCGTCGCATCGGTGTCGACCACGCCGTTTCCGTCGACGACGACGAACCGCGGCAGCGCCCCGGGCAGGTGCCCGTCGGACAGGCCGAGGAACGTCCACTCCGCGTCGAGGTGGTCGTGGACCGCTCGGGCGACGAGTTCGAGCAGGCTCCGGGGCCCTTCCACCGTGCGGATCACTCCGCGGGAGATGGCATCCAGCGCCCGCACCGCCTGGGTAAGCCGCTCGTCGCTGCGCAGGTACTCGCGGTAGTAGGACCGCTTTCCCGACCGCAGCCCGGTGAGTGACTCCAGGTCGGTGGTCCCCGGCAGCGGCATACTCACAAGGCCCCCTGGAACAACGCCTGGATGTCCTGTTCGCTGGCGGTGCGCGGGTTGGTGGTCAGGCAGGCGTCCTCGACGGTGTTGAGTGCCAGGGTCTGGCAGTCGGCCTCGGTGACCCCGAGGTCGGCCAGCCCGCGCGGGACCCCGACGTCGTCGGCCAGCTGCCGCACCCGGCAGGCGAGCAACTCCGCGGATTCCTCGGCCGGCATACCGACCGTGCCCAGCCCCGAGGCGTCGACGAGCATCTTGAACCGGTCCGGAGCGCAGTCGGCGTTGTAGCGGATCACGTGCGGCAGCAGCACGGCGTTGATGACGCCGTGGGGCGCGTCGAGCAGCCCGCCCACCTGGTGACTCATCGCGTGGGTGGCGCCGAGGATCGCGTTGCTGAAGGCCAGCCCGGCCTGCAGGCTGGCCATGGCCATCTTCTCGCGGGCCTCCCATTCCTGCCGCTGGGCGTCCATGGCAAGGCGCAGGTTCGACATGACGAGGCGCACCGCTCCCATCGCGTGGGTGTCGGCGATGGGGTTGTGGGCCCTGGAAACGAAGGCCTCGATGCCGTGGGTCAGCGCGTCCAGCCCGGTGGCGGCGTTCAGCCAGGGCGGCATCGTCGTCAGCAGCCGAGGGTCGGTGATGGACAGGTCGGGCACGAGGGCCCGGCTCATGATGGTGACCTTCACCGACCGCGCGGTATCGGTGACGATGCAGAACTGGGACACGTCGGCACCGGTCCCCGAGGTGGCCGGAATGGCCATCAGCGGGGGGATGGCGTGGCGCATCTTGTCGACGCCTCGATAGTCGAGGATGTCGCCACCGTTGCCGGCCAGCACCGCCACACCCTTGGCCGCGTCGATCGAACTCCCGCCCCCGATCCCGACGATGACGTCGCAATCGAGTTCCTGGTATCGCTCGAACGCCTTGCGGATCTCGACGTCCTTGGGGTTCGGCGTGAGGTCGGACCACACCGTCGGCTTGAGGCCGGCATCGCGCAGGTAGCCGAGCAACTCGGCCGGCCACCCCGCTTCGACGAGCCCGGGGTCGGTGACCACGAAGGGGCGTCGGGCACCCAGCCGCACCGCGGCATACCCGGCCTCGGCCAGCGATCCCATGCCGAAGACCACCTCGGGAGCGTGGAACTTCAGGAGCATCGCGGCGGCTCCTCTCCGGGAACGGTCGGTGCGCTGGTGTCGGGCCTCGCGGTGCGCCTGCGGGCCGGGTCGGTCAGCGGCCCGTCTGCGGTGAGATCATGGTCTTGACCTCGGAGATGGCATCGCAGGGGAAGCCGCCGTCCCGAGCGTGCGCTTCGATGAGTTGGGGACCGGCCGCGTCGTAGACGCAGAAGAGCTTGTCGTCGGTGACGTAGGACTCGACCCACTCGATCTGGGACATGCCGGCCAGCACGTCGTTGGACTTCTTGCTGATGTCGCGCAGCTGCTGCGGGTCCAGGGTTCCCGCCCCAGGGAGGTTCCGTTCGATGACGTACCGGGGCACGACCGTCTCCTTTCGTCCGAGATTCGCACCTTTGCGAAGTGCGTCTGGAGTCAACGTACGCAGTCGGCCACGCCGAGGAACCCCTCGGCCCGGGTGGGGCCCCCTACCCGATCGGACGGGGGGATGTGCCTTCCGGCTTGGTCGGCAGATCGATGCATTTCGGTCATGTCATCCTACGACCCGAGGATGTGACCAGCCATTCGACGATCGCCCGGGAGGTCCGTTGCCGCCGTCCACGCCCGGTCCCGGTCGCCCGGACGAGACGCCCTCGGTCGCGGTGGCCGACCAGGTCCGGGCGTTCGTCGTGGGCGAGGCCACCTGGCCGCAGGTGCAGTCCCGTCCGCGTCGCCTGCTGCTGGTCCCGTTGGGTTCGCTGGAGCAGCACGGACCGCACCTGCCGCTGGACACCGACACGCGACTCGCCGCCGCCATCGCTGCTGCCGCGGCGGCGCGGCTGCCAACCGCGGCGCTCGCCCCGCCCATGCCGCTCGGCTCGAGCGGCGAGCACAGCGCCTTCCCAGGCACGCTGTCGGTGGGCACCCCGGCGTTGACGCAGCTGTTGGTCGAACTCCTGCGGGACGCCAGCCGGGACTGGGGCGCGGTGCTGTTCGTCAACGGCCACGGCGGCAACCTCGACGCGGTGCGGCAAGCGGTCGGTTCGGCCCGATCGGAGGGGCGGGTGGCGCAGGCCTGGTGGCCGGAGCTCGACGGGAGTGACCTGCACGCCGGGCACACCGAGACCAGCCTCATGCTGCACGTGTGCCCCGGGGCGGTCCGGATGGACCTGGCCGAACCCGGGTGCCTCGCCGATGCCGTCGACCTGTTGCCGACCCTGCGCGCCGGCGGGGTCGGCGCGGTCAGCCCGAACGGCGTCCTCGGCGACCCCACCGGAGCGTCGGCGGGGGAGGGCAGGCACTTGTTCGAGGTGCTCGTCGACTCCTTGGTCGTGGCCGCGCGAACGCTGATCGGGGACCCCGAGGCCTGCGATCGGTGACCTGTCCCGTCAGCTCGGGCTGGATGGCTCCACGGTCGGTGCGTCGGCGAGGCCGTCGAGCGCGTCGAGTTCGTCGTCGGTGAGCAGGCGAGAGCGGATGATGAAACGGTTCCCGGTGGGGGCTTCGACCGAGAATCCGGCCCCCCGGCCGGGGACGACGTCGATGGTCAGGTGGGTGTGACTCCAGTAGGCGAACTGCGCCTTGGTCATCCATACGCCGATGGGCCGGTCGAGGCCGACCTCGAGTTCGCCCAAGTGCTCGTCGGCCGCACCGATGATGAACTCCCCGTCGGGGTAACACATCGGTGAGCTGCCGTCGCAGCACCCACCGGACTGGTGGAACATCAGCGGCCCGTGGACGGCGCTGAGGTCCCGCAGCAACACCGCCGCCGCGGCGGTGACGTCGACGCGAGAGACCGGCGCGGTGCTGGTGGGTTTGGCCGGTGTCTGGGTCATGGTGTGTTCGCCCACGGGGTGGTCCTTTGTGTTCCCGAAGTGACCTGGGTCACAACCAGCGTAAGCGAATGCCGGCGCCGTGCCTAGGGACACCGGGTCGGCGCGCCTCGCTCAGGAGTGCTGGTCGGGCGCCACGACGTCGCCGACGATCGTCGTCGCCGAACGCGGCCAGGTCAGGTAGCGGACGCCGTTGTTGACCATGGCCTGCACCCGGTTGCGCCCGCCGAGCAGCGTCGCCATGTGCACGCCGACCCACAGGGTCCACGCGGGGAATCCGG
Source organism: Dermatophilaceae bacterium (assembly GCA_037045045.1). Taxonomy (GTDB): domain Bacteria; phylum Actinomycetota; class Actinomycetes; order Actinomycetales; family Dermatophilaceae; genus Phosphoribacter. Next base: position 56,204 of record JBAOHL010000004.1, on the reverse strand, counting down.
TCACAGTGCGACCCCCGGGGAACTGCACGACCGCGGCGTTGCGCCCGATCGTCGCCATGGTGCCCTTGTCGCGGTAGACGAACGGCGACGGCGGCCGGCCGGCATACTCCGCGATGATCTGTTCGCCCGCGTGGGTGCCCATCTGGATCGCCGGCTGGGCCAGTTGGGGCAGCGGGTTGTCCGGGTCGATGGCGCAGTCACCGGCGGCGAATACCCCGTCGTATGCCGGTACGCGCAGCATCTCGTCGACGACGATCCGGCCGCCTCGCCCGGTCGGCAGCCCCCAAGCGAGCGTCTCCGGCGTGGCCGCGACCCCGGAGGCCCACACGACGACGTCGACCCGCAACGACGAGCCGTCGGACAACTCGACGCTGCCTGTCTCGACCCGGCGCACGGCGGTGCCCAGCCGCACGTCGACACCGCGCTTCTTCAACTGTCGCAACGTATAGGCCCGCAGCCTGGGCGCGAAGGGCGCCAGCAATTCGGGCCCCATCTCGACGAGGACGACCCGGAAGTTGTCCGTCGACAGCTCGGGGTAGACGGCCGGGATGGCCTCGGACTTGAGCTCGGCCAGAGTGCCGGCCATCTCGATGCCGGTCGGCCCGCCGCCGACGACGAGCACGGTGAACTCCCGCCGGGCCTCGGGCGTCACGGTGAGTGCCTCGAGCCCGGTGAACACGAGGTCGCGCACGTGCAGGGCCTCGGCGCGGGTGTAGATCGTCTGAGCGTGCTCGGCCGCGCCAGGGATGCCGAAGAAGGCCGGGCCGACCCCGGCGCACACGACGAGCCGGTCGTAACCGATGGGGTCGCCGCGGCTGACCGACAGGGTGCGGCGTTCGTGGTCGATGCCGAGCACGCGGGCCCGCCGGAACCGGCCTAATCCGTTGCGGCAGCTGGTGAATCGGCGCAGTGAGTAGGCGATGTCGCCGGGATTCAGCCCGCCGGTGGCGACCTGGTAGAGCAATGGCTGGAAGGTCGCATAGGGGTGCCGGTCGACGAGCGTGACCGGGAAGTCCTCGGCGATGAGTGTGCGGAACGCGTGTTGCCCGGCGAACCCGCCGCCGACCACGACGACGTGTGGCTTGGCGGGCATAACTCGTCCCTTCGTGGCGAGTTGCCGACTCTACTTGTCGAAGGCTGACGCGTAGGCGTTGAGTGCGAGTTGCCCACCGAGGTGGGCGTAGAGCACCGTCGAGTCGGCCGGGATGTCGCGAGAGGCGACGAGGTCGATGAGCCCGGCCATCGATTTCCCCTCGTAGACCGGGTCGAGGATCATCGCGTCGAGCTGCGCGGTGAGGCGGATCGCGGCGATCGTCGAATCGACGGGGATGCCATAGGCGTCTCCGGCCCAGCCCGGCAGGACGGTGATCTCGTCGTCGCGCAGGTCCCGTCCCAGTTCGATGAGTTCGGCGGTATGCCGCGCGATCCGAGCGACCTGGTCGCGGGTCTGCTCGAGCGTGGCCGAGGCGTCGATGCCGATGACCCGCCGGCGCCGACCGGTGAGCTGCTCCAGGGCCGCGAAGCCGGCGATCATGCCGGCATGGGTCGACCCGGTGACGGTGCAGACGATCACCGTGTCGAAGAACAGGCCGAGGTCTCGCTCCTGCGCGGCGACCTCGAACGCCCAGTTGGCGAACCCCAGTCCGCCGAGCGGATGCTCGCTGGCCCCGGCGGGGATGCCGTAGGGCGTGCCACCGGCCGCCTCCACCTCCGCGAGGGCCTGCTCCCACGAGGAACGGATGCCGATGTCGAAGCCCGCCGGGTCCAGGCGGCTGTCCGCTCCCATGAGTCGGGAGAGCAAGATGTTGCCCACCCGCTCGTTGCCCGGGTCCTCCCACTGCACCCACTTCTCCTGGACCAGCCGGCACTTCAGGCCGAGCTTCGCGGCGACGGCCGCGACCTGACGGGTGTGGTTGGACTGGTAGCCGCCGATGGAGACCAGCGTGTCAGCGCCCTTGGCCAAGACGTCCGGGACGATGTACTCGAGCTTGCGGACCTTGTTGCCGCCGAAGGCCAACGGCGAGTTGCAGTCCTCGCGCTTGGCCCACAGGTCGGCACCGCCGAGGTGTTCGGTGAGCCGGTCGAGTCGGTGCACGGGGCTGGGGCCGAAGGTCAGCGGATAGCGGGGGAACTGGTCGAGCGTCATGAGCGGCTCCGCGGGGTGGTCGTTTCGTCGAGGTCGATGAGCAGGCCGAGGGTGGACCAGATGTCGTTCGACACGGCAGCGGCGGCGTCGGCATTGCTTGCCGCGCAGGCCTTGATGAGTCTCTTGTGCAAGGTGACAGACCGGCGTCCGGACAGCGAGGAGAACCGTTGCCGTTCGACCCGTCGCAGCACGGGCGTGAACTGCTCGACGACGTCGCGAAGCGCCGCGTTGCCGGCGGAGTCGAGTGCCACTGCGTGCAGCTCGTCGTCGGCGTCGAGGGCCTCTTCGACGTCTTCGCGCGCGAGGGCATCTGCGAAGCGCGCGTTGGCCGCTCGCATCGCGGCCAGGTGCTCGGGGCGCAGGCGTGTCATCGCCAGGCGCAGCGCCAACTCGTGCATGGCTCCGACGACCTGCACGGCGTCGTGAAAGGTCTGCGCGTCGATGGCTGCCACCACCGTGGATCGGCTCGGCGTGGCGATGACCAGACCGGTGCGGCCTAGTCGCAGAAGCGCCTCGCGCACCGGGGTCCGGCTCACTCCGAGCCAGGTGGCCAGGTCGCCGTCTCGCAGCCGTTCACCCGGCCGGAACGAGCCGTCGACGATCGCTTCGCAGAGCCGCTCGTAGACGGTGTCCCTGAGCAGTGCACGGGGCACTGGCCCGTCGTAGTCAGGAATGGGCATGCAATATGTTGCATGTTGCAGTGAGCGAGCGTCAAGAGACGCCAGGCCCCGAGACGCCAAATCGTGGCCCCGGGCCAGGCCAGGCCGGGCCGGGCCCGGCCGGGCTTCGTGGCCACCGTGGCCCGCTGGGTGGGCCGAGTTCGGTGAGTGGAGGGCTGGTCCGCCTATGCCGAGTTCGGTGAGTGGAGGGCTGGTCCGCCTATGTCGAGTTCGGTGAGTGGAGGGCTGGTCCGCCTATGCCGAGTTCGGTGAGTGGAGCCGTAGTGTCGTTTCGCGGCTGCTGAACCGCCACATCGGCTCCACTCGGGTGAAGGCCCCGCCTCAGCGTTGCCGCGTTGCCGCGTCGCTAGACCTTGGGTGGGGCGGGTTCGGTGAGTGGAGGGCTGGTCCGCCTATGCCGAGTTCGGTGAGTGGAGCGCTGGTCCGCCTATGCCGAGTTCGGTGAGTGGAGCCGTAGTGTCGTTTCGCGGCTGCTGAACCGCCACATCGGCTCCACTCGCGTGAGCCCTCGGGGGGCGACTCAGGATCCCGGGCGAGGACGTCCTAGTGCGCGGGCGGCAAGGCCACACGCGACCCAGAACCCGAGGGGTCGTCCGGGCAGGCACCCTGCGAGAGTCCGAGCGGATCTGCCCGGCCTAACGGGATAGCCTCGACCCCATGAATTCGGGCTGCCACGCGAGTGATCCTCGGGCCCTCCCGTGAGCGGAGGACTCGTCGGTTTGCTCGACGACATCGCAGCCCTGGCCAAACTCGCCGCTGCCGCCCTCGACGACGTCGGGCCGGCCGCCGGGCGGGCCGGGGTCAAGGCGGCCGGCGTCGTCGTCGACGACACGGCCGTCACGCCGCGTTACGTCCACGGCGTTGCCGCCGATCGTGAGTTGCCGATGATCCGCCGAATCGCGGTCGGATCGTTGCGCAACAAGCTCCTGTTCATCCTGCCGGCGGCCCTCGTGTTGAGCCAGGTGGCTCCGTGGCTGCTCACTCCCATCCTCATGCTGGGCGGCACCTACCTGTGCTTCGAGGGCGCCGAGAAGATCATCGAGCGGGTCGCGGGCCACGCACCGAGCCACGAGGCGCCGGCGTCGGCGGACGGGGCCGAGGCGGAGCGGGTCCTGGTCGCCGGGGCGATCCGCACGGACTTCATCCTTTCGGCGGAGATCATGGTCATCGCCCTCAACGAGGTGGCCGAACAGCCTCTGCTGTCCCGCGCGGTCAGCCTGATCGTCGTCGGCGTGCTCATCACCATCGGGGTGTATGGCGTCGTCGCGCTCATCGTCAAGATGGACGATGTCGGTCTGCACCTTGCCGGGCGGCGGTCGTCAGCGAGTCGAGCGGTCGGACGCGTGCTTGTCCGCGGCATGCCGCGGTTGTTGGCGGCTCTCTCGGCCGTCGGAACCGTCGCCATGCTCTGGGTCGGCGGACACATCCTGCTCGCGGGTGCCGACACTCTGGGCTGGCATGCGCCCTATGCCGCGGTGCACCATCTCGACGAGGCGGTGGCCTCGGCCACGGGTGCAGTCGGGGGCCTACTCGGCTGGCTGGTCGACACCCTGGCCGCCGCGCTGGTCGGCGCTGCGGTCGGTGCTGTCGTCGTCGCCGTAGTGCACACCGTGACCCGCCGATCCCCGGCGCACTGACCCCCAACCCTCCGTTACCGTGGATCGCGCGGTGCCGGTGCGTCACCGGAGCCGCCGCGGCATACCGCCTGGCGGCACTGACCCCACCGAGGAGGACAACGATGTCTAGCGACACCCTGCACGAGGAGAACCTGCGCCCGGCCACTCTCGACCTGCACCGGGCCATCGTCTCGCTCATGGAGGAGCTCGAGGCCGTCGATTGGTACAACCAGCGAGTCGAGGCCTGCTCGGACAAAGAGCTCAAGGAGTTGCTCGAGCACAACCGCGACGAAGAGAAGGAACACGCGGCGATGCTCATCGAATGGCTGCGGCGCAACGACGCGGCGTTCGCGGAGCAGCTCAAGACGTACCTCTTCACGGAGGGCGACATCAAGGACGCCGAGAAGCGCGCCAGGGGACGCGGCAAGGCCTGAACTGAGGGCGACATCAAGGACGCCGAGAAGCGCGCCAGGGGACGCGGCAAGGCCTGAACAGAGGGCGACATCAAGGACGCCGAGAAGCGCGCCAAGGGACGCGGCAAGGCCTGACCGGCGACGAGCGGGACGGAGAGGGCGGTGCACATGCCCCAGAAGATGAACTTGCGGGAGTACATCGACAGCCTGCGCACGGGGGGCTACACGGTGCGCGACGACCACGGGGACGACCCTCAGCTCATCCGTCCCGACGGCCAGGCTGTCGAAACCTGGCGCGAGGACTACCCCTACGACGAGCTGATGTCCCGCAACGACTACGAAGTCGAGAAGTACCTGCTACAGATCGAGCTGTTGAAGTTCCAGTACTGGACGATCGACAGCGGCACCAAGCACGTCGTCGTCTTCGAGGGCCGCGACGCCGCGGGCAAGGGCGGCACGATCAAGAGGTTCGTCGAGCACCTCAACCCTCGGGCCTCGCGGGTCGTCGCCCTAACCAAGCCGACCTCGACGGAGGCGGGCCAGTGGTACTTCCAGCGCTATGTCAACCATCTGCCGACCTCGGGGGAGATCGTCCTGTTCGACCGGTCCTGGTACAACCGCGCCGGGGTCGAGCGGGTCATGGGGTTCTGCACGCAGCAGGAGTACGACGTGTTCATGGGCCAGGCGCCGATGTTTGAGCGGATGCTCGTCGAGTCGGGCACGACGGTGACCAAACTGTGGTTCTCGGTGACCCAGGACGAGCAGCGCACCCGCTTCGCCATCCGCCAGATCGACCCGGTGCGTCGGTGGAAGCTCTCGCCGATGGACCTGGAGAGTCTGGATCGGTGGGAGGACTACACCGCGGCCAAGGAGGCGATGTTCGACCACACCGACAAAAAGCACGCTCCGTGGATCACCGTGAAGAGCAACGACAAGAAGCGCGCGAGAGTCAACGCCCTGCGGGCGTTTCTCAACCGGTTCGACTACGAGGGCAAGGACCCCGAGATCGTCTTCAACGCAGATCCGCTCATCGTCTCCCGGGCGAAAGACACCACCGGCGACTAGCGGCCCGTCTCACTGCCGATGTAAGCGGTGGCGGTGCGTCGGGGACCTGGCTAGCCCTGGGCCTCTTCGGCGTTGGCTGTCTGCTCGATCCAGTCGACGGCCTCGTCGGGCATGCATCGGCCAGGGGACCCTTCTTGCTCAGACCACCAAGGATCAGACGTGGCCGGACCACCTGCGGCTTCGATCTGGGCCATCAGCGAGGTCGTCACCACATCGCCGTTGTTCGCAATGAGCCACTCGCGAGTCGCGGGCGCCAGCTTCGGCCACCACAGGTCGATAGTCATGGATGGAGTCTGCTCCGGCTGTCGGCGCAGCGTCCATCACAAGCGCGGGCGCAGTCTCTTCGGCACCGAGATGTTGAGCGTTCTCAGTGGGCGATGCGCACGGGGATCACGAGCGCGGGCGCAGTCTCTTCGGCACCGAGATGTTGACCGTCCTCAGTGGGCGATGCGCACGGGGATTCGGTGCGGGCCGAAGTTGTCGGCCTCGGCGGCATACCGTCCCGGGAGTATGCCGCCGCACGCCGGGCAGGTGCCTTGCGGCGTCAGGCGATAGGCGACGATCCGATACCGGTCGCGCTCGATGAGCGCCAGCCCGCAGTCGGCGCATCGGGTCACTTCGCCGGCCGGGTACGAGACGTTGCCGGTGTAGACGTGGCGCAGGCCGTGCTCGTGGGCGATCCGACGGGCTCGCACGAGAGTGGCCAGCGGCGTCGGCCCGACCTCGCGCAGCCGATGATCCGGATGGAACGCCGTGACGTGGTGCGGCACGTCGGGCCCGAGTTCGGCGGCGACCCAGGCGAACATCGCGTGCAGTTGCTCGTCGGAGTCGTTGCGGCCGGGGATGAGCAAGGTGGTCAGTTCCAGCCAGACGTCGGTCTCGTGCCGCAGGTAGACGAGCGTGTCGAGCACGGCGTGCAGCGACCCGCCGGTCAGGCCCCGGTAGAAGTCCTCGGTGAATCCCTTGAGGTCGACGTTGGCCGCATCCATGGCGGCGAACAGGTCGGTGCGGCCCTGACCTTGGACATAGCCGGCGGTCACGGCCACCGTCCGCAGCCCCCGGTCCCGGCAGGCCCGGGCGACGTCCACGGCATACTCGGTGAAGATCACCGGGTCGTTGTAGGTGAAAGCGACACTGCGACAACGCCATTCGGTGGCCACGCGGGCGATCGCGTCGGGCGAGGCCTGGTCCATGAGGCGGTCCATCTCCCGCGACTTCGAGATGTCCCAGTTCTGGCAGAACCGGCAACCGAGGTTGCACCCGGCGGTGCCGAAGGACAGCACCGAACTGCCCGGGTAGAAGTGCGCGAGCGGCTTCTTCTCGATGGGGTCGATGCAGAAGCCCGACGAACGTCCGTACGTCGCGAGGACCATCGCGTCGCCCTCGCGCATCCGCACGAAGCAGAACCCCCGCTGCCCCTCGCGCAGTCGACACTCCCGCGGGCACAGATCGCAGTGCAGGCGGCCGTCGTCGAGGCGGTGCCAGTACCGCGCCGGGTGGTCCGCGTTGGCTTCGCCGGCAACAAACGGCGGGTATGCCGCGGACGGCAGGTCCTCGGGTGAGTCGGTCATCTCAGGCCGGCTCGTGGAACTCGGTGACGGTGTAGCGGCTCACCCGCACCTGGTCGCTCCAGAAGCTCGCCGGGAATCCGGCCTTGACCCGCAGGTGGGCGAGGAACTGGTGCGGGTCGGGCAACGAAGCCCAGACCTGGGGGAGCAGGGTGGCTCGCCGGCCCCCGCATTCGAAGACGACCCCGTCGACCCCCGGGCGCAGGGCGGCCAGCGTCTCGGCCTCGGTGGCGCTCGGCGCCGGAGCGGTCGGCGAGAGCACCGAGACCTCGACGCGGGTGTCCTCGAGCTCGACCGCCGACAGCGGCGGGAACCGGCGGTCCTCGAACGCGGCGGCCGCGGCGTTGGCGCGCACGTCCGCGCCGAGCGGTCGGCGCGCCCAGACCGTGCCGATGCAGCCGTGCAACCGCCCGGCGGTGGTGAGGGTGACGAAGCACGCGCCGGGTTCGGCCAGCCAGGGCGGTTCGTCGGGCGTGGTGGGTGTGGGGATCCCGAGCCGGGTGGCGATGGCCGCCCGGGCCAGGGGCAGCAGGACCGAGCCGGCGTCCTCCGGCAGGGTGGGCGCGGTCCCCGTCTGCTGAGTCGAAGGTGTCGGGGGGTCGGGGCGGTCAGCCGAAGGCCAGTGCGGCATACCCCACCACCCGTCGTCGGTCGCCGGCGGTGTCGCCGGAGGTGCACCGGCCCAACAGCGTGGCCTCCCAGCCACGCCGCTGGGCGAGAGCGAGCAGCCCGTTGGCCGGGGTCGCCCCGCAGGCCTGCTCGTGGGTGAGCGGGGGCTGCAGGCGCCGGATCTGGGCCACCGTCGCGCGGTCGCGGACCTCGGCCTCGCCGTGGGGGTGGTAGTGGGACAGGTCCGAACTCACGACGGTGAGCGTCTCGGGTCCGTCCGACAGGGCGTCGAGGACGGCTGCCACGCTGTCCGGACTGGCGCGGCCCACCGCGAGGGGGAGCACGAGAGCGTGGGGCAGCACGACCTGGAGGAACGGCAGGTGCACCTCGAGCGCGTGTTCGAGGGCGTGCGCGGCGGGGTGCTCGACGAGCTGGGGGAGGGCGGCGCGCAGGTCCGGTGGGACTGAGGCGATCGCGACCTCGCCGAGCGGAGTGGCAAACGCGGCGACGCCGGGCAGGGCCAACCCGTCGATCGCGACTCGGTGAGTGGGGCCGAGCAGGACGACTCGGCGGACCCGTGCCGCGGCACCGTCTTGGGCCAGCGCGGCATACCCGAGGGCCGCGGTCGACCCGGAGTACGCGTACCCGGCGTGCGGCAGGAGCAGCGCCGCGATCGGCGACCGGTTCGCCGGCGGGTCCGGCAGCCGGCACCGGGCGACGTCGAGCAACTCCGCGACGGTGCGGCGCAACGCGGCGTGGTCGGCCGGGTAGAAGGTCCCGGCGACCGCCGCCGCTCGGACGGCCGGCATACCACTAGTGTCGCCGCAACCGGCGCGGTCGGCACCCGCTCGGTCGGCACCGGCCCGGACGGCACCCGCTCGGTCGGCACCCGCTCGGTCGGCACCCGCTCAAGTCGGCACCCGCTCAGTCGGCGACGTCGACCTTGGCGACGACCCGATCGACCCGTACCCGCACGAGCAGCTCGGGCGGCACCGCGTTGCGCCGGCCGTAGGCCTGCGCCTGGTCGGCGCCCATGTAGCGCCCGCCGATCCGGGTCGCCCAGGCGAGCAGCTCGTCGGCGTCGGTGCTCGTCGTCGCGCGACCGGTGATCGTCACGAACGAGAACGGCGGTCGTTCGTCGTCCCAGCACAACGCCACGCGCCCGTCCCGCAGGATCGCGCGGCCCTTGATGGTGTCCGCCGAGGTCATGAACACGACGTCGTCGCCGTCGAGGTCGGCCCAGACCGGGGCGACATGAGGGGCACCGTCCTTGCGGGTCACGGCCAGTTTCGCCGTGCGCGCGGGCAGTTGCGAGACGAACTGCTGCCACCAGCCGGGCGGCGCGTCGTGGTAGGGCATGCCCGGAGGGTACGCCGAGCGCACGAGTCAGGCGGGTCGCTCGGCGCGAGGGGCCGGCGGTGCGCGTGGCAGGACGAGGCTGCGGGGGCGTGGGCGGTTCGGGTGATCGCTGACACGCAACGTGCCAGACGGCATACCCTGCGGGGATGGACCTGCCCAAGCCCAGCGCCGAGGACAAGGCCAGGTTCCGGGAGCTCGTGGCCGAGACCCGTGGGGTCGAGGTGCGTCCGATGTTCGGCAGCGTCGGCGCGTTCGTCAACGGCAACATGTTCGCCGGGCTGTTCGGGACCTCGCTCGGCGTCAAGCTCGACACGGAGGCGTTGGCCCGGGCCCAGGCGCTGCCCGGCTCCGGACCCTTCGGCCCGGCGCAGCGGCCCATGGGCGGCTGGATCGCCCTCCCGAGAGATCTCGACGAGTCTGCGGTGCTCGCCTGGTTCGACACTGCGCGCGAGCACGTCGCCACGCTTCCGCCGAAAACCCGGGTGCCGCGCAAGCGAACACGCTAACCGCGACCAGCGGGCGGGCCGGGTCCGCCCGGGACCGAGGCTGTCACGGCACGCCGGGCACTCGCTGTCGTCGGTACGAGGCAGGATGGACTCGTGGAGACCGGTCAGCCGCACGCCGGAAACGGCGATGGCCGGCTGCCCTGGCCGCCGTGGGAGCCGGAATCAACGACGGGACGCAGGCCAGAGGATGCCGGCGAAGGGCCGGCGGGGGAGGCAGCGCCCGATCCTCCCCTGGTCGGCCCCGCAGCCCGGGCCAGCCGGTCGGCGTACCTCGCTCGACGCGGTGCCCGCGCCGCCGGGCACGCGGGCAAGGTGGCCGGCCGCGCGACGGCCCGGGGGGCGTGGACCGGGGCCAAGTTCGTCGGGCGGGGGACCCGGGCCGGCGCCGATCGGTTCCGAGGCTTCGCCAGCGCCGACGGGGCAGCCGAGTCCGGGCTGGCCCGGGTCTCGGAGATGCAGGTCCTCGCCTCGGCAGGTGACGCGGCGTTCGCGGTCGCGCTGGCGAGCACCGTGCTCGCCCTGCCGGTCGGCCAGGCCCGCGGCCAGGTCGCGATCTTCCTCCTGACGACAATGGCCCCGTTCGTCCTGCTCGCTCCTTTCGTCGGCCCGTTGCTGGACCGCTATCGGCGGGGTCGACGGTGGGCCATCGGCACGACCTTGGCCGTGCGGGCCTTCCTGAGTTGGGTGCTGGCCGGGGTGGTGACCGACGGGTCGCCGTGGGTCCTGCCGTTGGCTCTGTTGTGTCTCATCTCCACCCGCGCGTATGCCGTGGCCCTCTCGGCCGGCATCCCCCTCGTGCGGCCCCGAGCGATTACGCTCGTCACGGCCAATTCGCGGCAGTCGATCGCCACGCTCGTGGGGATCGTGTGCGGCAGCCTCGTGGCCGCTCCGGTCGGCCGGTTTGGGCCGCAGTGGTCGCTGCGGGTCGCGTTTGTCCTCTATGTCGTCGCGACGGTGCTCGCCATCCGACTATCCGCCCGGGTGGACTCGCTCCCGAGCGTGGCGGCAATGGGCGAAGCAGCGCCCGGCGAGGCGGCGGTGGGCGAGGGGCCGGTCGGCGAGGCGTGGGTCGCCCAGGGGCCGGTCGGCGAGGCGCGGGTCGGCGAGGCGCCGGTCGGCGAGTCGCCGGTCGGCGGAACCGACGCGGTCGGCTCTGGAGCGGCCGGGACGAACCCTCCGCTTCGAGAGACCGTGCGAGGCGCTTGGCGGCTCACCCGCACCCACCCGCTGCCGCCGGCAGTGCGGGCCGCCTTGACCACCGCCTCGGGCGCCAAGCTCCTTGCTGGCTTCGTCACGCTGTTCCTCGTCTTCCTGCTCCAAGAGGAGCCGCTGCCAGGGATCTCGGACCTGTTTGCCATGGGGCTCGTCGTCGCGGCGGCGGGAGTCGGGAACGCGGCGGGCAGCGTCGTCGGCAACCGCCTCGGGCCTCGGTCCCCGACCGTCATCGCCTCGGCGATGCTCGTGATCGCCATCGTCGCCTCGGTGCTCACGGCAGTGAGCTACGCGTTGTGGTCGGTGATCGTCCTCGGTCTCGTCAGCGGCGCGTTCGGGCAGTTGGCCAAGCTATGCCTCGACGCCCTGGTCCAGGCCGAGACACCCGAACACCTGCGCTCACGGATCTTCTCCTGGTCCGAGACCCGCTTGCAGGCGGCGTGGGTGCTCGGTGGTGGGCTGGGGATCGTCATGCCGCTGATCCCGTGGCTGGGCTTCGCGGTCGCGACCGCGGCGCTCGTCGCCGTCCTCGCGACGGCCGTGGGGATCCGACGTCGCGCGGCGGTGGCTGCTTCAGACGGCGCCGTGGGGCGGTGAGGCGCTCGGGCGCAGAGCCCGGAGGGCGGGGCCGATGCCGGGCGGGTTTGGTCGGTGGTGAGGCAGCTGTGGTGCGTCGTGGCAGGTCGGTCCTGCCACGACGCGACGGTTCTGCCTAGGTGCCTCGGGCGTGGGTGGGCAGGACAGCGTGGGAGGCCGCTCAGCGATTGCCCGCAGCACCCTGCCGAGTGGCCAGATCGATCCGGCTCGTGATCGGCGAGTAGTCCGCCCGGGGATCCAGGCCCAGCACGGCAGCCCAGGCGGGCACCGTGTCCCCCTGGGTGTAGCGGTGCCCGTACCCACCCGGCACGGTGTTGGACATCGCCATGTCCGCGGACACCTGGAAGAACGTCACGAGCGGGTACCACGACATCTGTGACATCGGCCCGCCGACTCGGGTCTCGCGCAACCAATCCGGGCTGGCGAACAGCAGATCCGTGGACCACCACGCCACTGGATCCGACTCGTGCTGCAGGTAGACCACCCGCGGGGTGGCCCACTCGCCGAGCGCATGGCCGTACTGATCGCCGGTGAGCTCGGACGGATTGCTCGCGAAGCGGAAGTGCTGGCCCCCGGAGATCACGGGATTGACCGCGGTCGAGCCGATGGCTCGTTCGGCGGTCAGCGAGGCACGGGTTCGCGAGAACGCCGGAGTGCCCGTCCACACCGCTCCGGCGACCTGCGAGAGCATCTGCTCGGGCCAGGCGAACATGTCGTTGCCGCCATACGCGCCGAGGGACTCGCCACCGGCATACACCTTGGGACGGCGCTCGGGTGGTCGGGCTGCCACTCGCGCGAGGACCCCCTCCCACAGCAGCTTCGACGCGGTGATCGGCTCGTCGCTGGCGGACATCAAAGCCAGGGCCGAGGGCAGCGTCGAGTACTGCATCGACACGACGGCGGTGTCGCCGGCGCCGAGGTACTCGAAGGCCGAGGCGCTCCATTCGTTGACGTACCCGGTGCTCGTGCTGCTCACGACATAGATCGCCGCTCGGTCGAAGGCTCCGGTGCGGTCCATTTCGGCCAGGACCGCGTCCCGGATCTGCGGCAGGGTCCGCCCTTCGGCGACCCCGGCGAAGACGCGAATCGGGTCCTTGGCCGCACGACCCAAGGCCGCTTCGATGTCGGCACTCGTCGGTCCGTCCGCCACGAAGATCGCCCCGTCTTGACCGAGGCTCTCCCACGACTCGAGGGACCCCGGCCCGCCGGAGCGCGTCGCGGACGTCGGCGCGTGGTAGCCCTCCGGATGGGTGGCGTTGATCTGGTCGGCACGGCGGGAGGCCAGCAGGATCCCGCCGGGCAGGACGACCCGGTCGATGGCAAAGCCGACGAGCAACACGGTGACCACGCTGGCCACGGCTCGGGCCAACGACTCGCGCAACAGGCGATGCCCCAGCCGCAGGGTGAGCAGGTCGACCAGCCCCGCAACGAACCGCCACCCGAAGACGAACACGGCGAACACGGCGACCGCGGCCAAGGTCGATTCGACGACGTAGGCAGCGCCGGGCGGGTCGAAGCCGACGTACGTCGAGGTGAACTGCTGCCACCGGATCGACATGAGCGGGAACACCAGGATGCCAAGGGCCACGACGGAGAACGCGATGGTCAGCATCACCCTCCTGGCGGACGGCTTGACGGTGACGGTGAGCCCGGACCACGTCGCGAAGGCCCCGCCGATCGCCGCGAAGGTGACCCCGACGGCATACCCGAGGGTGCCGCAGATGGCCGAGATGAGGCCCTGCAGATGCCACGGTCGAGGAAGCAGCGAGGGGGTGTTGGCGCCGACGTAGAACAGGGTCGCCAGGACGAGCCCCGTCGTGGACACACCGGCCAACCGGTCGTGGCGCCAGCCGACGAGCCGGTCGACGAACGCCCCACGGGCGGTCCTCGGCTGCCCCGAATCCTCGCGGACCACGAGCCAAACCTATCGAAGCCGGCCGCGGGGCCGGCGGCTACTCCTGCAGCAGCCCCCGGATGTCCTCGGCGGTGAGCGCCCCGCTGGCCAGCGCCCCCTCGTCGATGACCGTGGTGAACAGCGCCCGCTTGCGCTCCTGCAAGGCCACCACACGTTCCTCGATGGTGTCCTTGGACACCAGCCGATAGACCATGACGGTCTTGTCTTGCCCGATCCGGTGGGTGCGGTCGACGGCCTGGGTCTCGGTCGCCGGGTTCCACCACGGGTCCATGACGAACACGTAGTCCGCCTCGGTGAGGGTGAGACCGAACCCACCGGCCTTGAGCGAGATGAGGAACACCGGTTCGGGCCCGGCCCGCCACGCGGCGATGCGTTCGGGTCGGTGGCGGGTGCGCCCGTCGAGGTAGGCGTAGCCGATGCCCTCGTGCTCGAGGCGCTCGCGGATCAGCGCGAGGTAGCCGGTGAACTGGCTGAACACCAAGGCCCGATGCCCCTCGGCAGCGATCTCGGCGAGTTGTTCGACGAGGGCGTCGACCTTCGCCGAGGCGACGTTCGTCGAGTATGCCGGGTCGGCCAGTCCCGGGTGCAGGCTGAGCAGGCGCAGTGTCGTGAGGGAACGGAGGATGGCGATCCGGTTGGCCTGGAAGTCCTCGCCGAGCATGCCGAGGACCCGGGCCCGTTCGCGTTGCAGATGTCGGTCGTAGACGCGCCGGTGGCTCGGCGCGAGGTCGACCCGTACGACGGCCTCCTGCTTGGGCGGCAGTTCGGCGGCGACGAGCGCCTTGGTCCGCCGGAGCATCAGGGGGCGCACTCGCCGGCGCAGCGAGGCCAGCGCCTCGGGCGACCCGCCCGACTCGATGGGCCGGCGGTAGATCTCGGTGAACTTCTCGGGACTCGGGAAGACCCCCGGCGCGACGATCGACAGCAGCGCCCACAGGTCCATGAGCGAGTTCTCCAGGGGCGTGCCGGTCACCGCGAGGCGGAAGGGCGCCGGCAGTCGCCGGGCGCACTGGTAGGCCTTGGCCCGGTGGTTCTTGACGAATTGCGCCTCGTCGAGGACCAGACCCCGCCACGTCACGCCCTGGAATGCCTCCGCGTCGATGCGGAACACGGCATACGACGTGACGACGAGACCGGCCCCGGCGACCGCGGCGGCAAGGGTGGTGCCTCGCCGGTTGCTCGTCTCTCCGACGAGGACCACCGGCAGCCCCGGCGTGAACCGGCGGGCCTCGGCCGCCCAGGTGTCGAGCACGCTCGTCGGCGCGACGATGAGCAGGGGGGCGTCGAGCTCGCCGCGTTCGCGGGCCCGTTCGGCCAGGGCGAGGACCTGCACCGTCTTGCCCAGCCCCATGTCGTCGGCGAGGATGCCGCCGAGCCCGAGGTCCCAGAGGGTGGACAGCCAGTGGAACCCGTCGAGCTGGTACGGGCGCAGCGTCGCGGTGAGCCCGGCGGGCAGCTCGGGGCGGGGTTGCCCGGGCCAGTCGAGCAGGGCGGTGGTGACCTCGGTCCAGCGGCGGCTCTGCTCGGCGACGACGCCGAGTTCGACGAGCTCCTCCCAGAGGCCTGCCTGGTAGGGCGTGAGCCGTAGCGGTCCGGTCGGGCGGTCCTGTAGCGCCCGGGCCTCGGCGATGAGGCGGCGCAGGGCGGCATACTCGGGCCGGTCGAGCGAAAACCACGTGCCGCTGTCGAGATAGAGGTGGTCCTCGCCGGCGGCCAGCGCGGTGAACAGCGTCTGGAAGGGCACCGGTTCGCCCCCGACCGTGACCGAGACGCCGAGGTCGAACCAGTCGTTCCCGCCGCCGTCGCCCTCCGGTGCGGCCTGAGTCGTGGACACCTCGATGACCGGTGCCTGCTGCTCGAGCCGGTATGCCGCCGGCTCGCCGGTCACGGTGACGACAACCCGGGAGTCGGCCTGCAGCCCGGGCAGGACGAGCTCGACGAACTCGCGGGTGTCGTGGCCAGCCAGCCGCTGCCCTTCGGGGAGCCGTCGGGCACCGCTGGGCACGCGGGAGGCCCCCGGGAGGGCGTCGAGCACGGTGAGCCCGTCGAGCAGGGCGTGCTCGGCCGTCTCGTCCCGCAGCACGCCGATCCACCCGGCCGGGGCGCTCGGGCGTCCGGCACCGGTGTCGTCGATGTCGAGGGGCGGCGCGTCGACGTGGGTCGGGGCGGCACCGGCGTGCAGGGAGACCCGGGTCAGGGTCGGCGGCGTGCCCACGGCATACCCGAACGACCAGCGCAGCAGCGCGACGTGTCCGCGCTCGAACTCGACGTCGAGGACCAGCCGGGGTGCGGCTAGCTCGGGCAGCGCGACCGAACCGTCCGCCGACCCGACCTCGACGTGTCGACGCAGCCGCGGGTAGTAGCCCCCGAGGAAGCGCGGGACGTCGTCGCGGGGGATCGCGAGGTCGCCGCCGGCCCGGACGAGCTGGCCGACCTCGCGGCCCAGCGGTCGGTCCAGCCGCGCGAAGGTCAACGGCTCGGCGGTCCCGTCGCCGGACGGAGTCACCCGGACCACGCCGTGGGGCGGGTCGCCGAGCCACACGAGTTGATCGCTGGGCCAGCGCTCGTCCCCGGCCTGCACGAGCGGCCCGAGCCGAAGACCCGCACCGGAGGGGTCCGCCGACAGGTCCAACGCCGTCGTCACGGGCTCGGGGAGCACCGTGACGGAACGCTCCGGGTCGGCCGCGAGGACGACGGGCAGGGCGGCCTCGGCGGCGCCCTGCAGCGTCGCCCACAGGCCCGCGGGGATCGGTGCGAGGTCGAGCCACTCGGTGCGCGAGTACTGCAGGTAGGCAGCTCGGCCGCTCGTCGCAACCCGCCACAGTCGCTGCAGGACGTTGACCTGTTCGGGGCTCGCTCCGGCGAGGTAGCCGTAGGCCAGGTGCTCCCACCCGGCGCCGGTCTTGACCCACTTGCCGGACCGCCCGATCGCCATGGGGCGCACCGAGATCCGGCGACCGGGCGCAGCGCCGTAGCGGGTGTCCCGCGGGTCGACGCGCACGTGCAGCCCGAGCGGCGTGGCCGGTCCGGCGCCCGACCCAGACGCCGGTGCGGCCTGGACGATCGGGTCGAGCCGACGTTGCCAGTCCGCCTGCGAGGGCGCGGCACCGTTGCGTGCGGCGAGCAACGCCGCGACCACGTGCTTGCAGTTGTAGCCGACCGGGCACGTGCAGGTGCCGTCGAAGGTGGTCCGCGGCCCGACTCCGTTCGGCCGGACGAGCACTCGGTATGCCGTGTGCCGGCTGCCGGTGACGGCGGCGCGCAGGTGCCCCTCCGGGGTGTACGTGAGCTCGCGGACTCGGCCGTTCCCGGCATACCCCTGACCCCGGGCGTAGGTCCGCGGCCCCGCCCGGGCCGAGATCGCGGCCTCGGTGAACTGCCGGGGCCAGGTGGGCTCGGTCACGGTGGGTGACTCTACGTCGCCTGGCCCGCGCTGGCCCGCCGACGTCACGGGCAGAGGCGTCCGCGCCGCGGACCGCTGCCCCCGAGTGGCAGCCTCGGTCCGCACCGCGGAAAGGCGCCACCCCGCGCCGGCGGGCCGGTAACCGACGCTCTAGGGTCGTGACGATCGGGCGCCGATGCGCCGCATCGCGCGCCGACCGGCCAGGAGGACGCCATGAGGACCAGCACCGAGCGCATCGAGGTCACCCACGTCGGCAGCCTGCCGCGGCCCGACGCCCTGCGCGAGGCGAACAAGGCCAGGCTCGCCGCCGGTGGGGAGCTCGCCGGATTCGACGCGACCCTCGCCGACGCGGTCGACGGGGTCGTGCGTCGCCAGTTGGAGGCGGGCATCACCGTCCCCAACGACGGCGAGTTCGGCAAGGCGATGTCCGGCAAGGTCGACTACGGCGCCTGGTGGTCCTACTCGTTCCAGCGCCTTGGCGGGCTGGAGCTGAGCCCCAAGGGGATGGGTGCGGTGCCGCACCAGCAATCCGGTCCCGGTGACGTCCGGTTGACGAACTTCGCCAACCGGCGCGACTGGCGGGCGTTCGCGGCGGCATACCGCGACCCGACGAGCGGCATCCACATGAGCGACGGCGAGGACAACGCACTCGACGCGTTTCCCGTGGCGACCGGGCCGGTGACCTACGTCGGGCAGGCGGCCGTGGCTAGCGACGTCGCGCACATGCGCGCGGCGATGGCGGCGAACGGGGTGGACGAGGGGTTCATCACTGCGGTGTCGCCGGGGTCGGCGGCGCGGATCGGCAACGAGTACTACGCGAGCGACGAGGAGTTCGTCTTCGCCTGCGCGGAGGCGCTGCGCGAGGAGTACCGCGCGATCGTCGACGGTGGGCTCATCCTGCAGATCGACGACCCGTCGATCGCCGAGAGCTGGGACCAGATCACCCCGGAGCCCAGCGTCACCGACTACCGGGCCTTCACCCAGATCCGCATCGACGCGCTCAACCACGCCCTCGCCGGGATCCCCGCAGACCGGGTGCGCTTCCACGTGTGCTGGGGCTCGTGGCACGGACCGCACACGACCGACCTGGAGTTCAAGCACATCGTCGACCTCGTCCTGTCGGTGCAGGCCAACGCCTATACCTTCGAGGCGGCCAACGCCCGGCACGAACACGAGTGGCACGTCTGGGAAACGACCACCCTGCCCGAGGGCAAGGTGATCGTCCCCGGGGTCGTCGGGCACGCGACGAACGTCGTCGAACACCCCGAGCTCGTCGCCGACCGGATCGAGCGGTTCGCCCGGCTCGTCGGCAAGGAGCGGGTCATCGCGAGCACCGACTGCGGCCTGGGCGGGCGGGTCCACGAGCAGATCGCCTGGGCCAAGCTCGCCGCGCTCGCCGAGGGTGCCCAGATCGCGACCCGGAGGCTGTTCGGTTAGAGGGGCGACGTTCGGCGGACCCCCCGGCGGCATCCCTCGCCGGCGGTATGCCGCATGCCCACCCGGGGGACGGGCCGGCACCGGCGAGGCTCAGCCGCCGACCCAGAAGCCGCGGCCGCCGTACCAGTCGCCGAAGTGTTCGCGGTACCCGCCGACCCGCGGGCCGCGGCGTGAGCCGAGGTAGGACCCGACCACGGCGGCCCCGAGGTCGTCCAGTTCGGGCGCGACGACCCGCCCCTCGACCCGGGCCGCCATCTGGTCGACGAATCGCGCCAGGCCAGGGTCCTCGCCCAGCCGGAAGAACGTCGTCTGCGCCCCGAGCCGGCCCGCGGCGTCGAGCTCGGCGACCGTGTGCGCGATGGTGCTCGGGTGCGGCGGGTAGTCGAAGTAGGCCCGCCCGTCGGGCTGCAGGTGAGCGGTGGGCTCTCCGTCGGTGACGACGAGCAGGACGGGCTGGGCGGACGGGTGTTTGCGGAAGTGCCGGTTGGCCAGCAGCAGAGCGTGGTGCAGGTTGGTGCCCTTGTCCCACATGGCATCCAGGGCGGCGAGCGCCTCGATGTCCATGATCTGGGCGAGTCGGCCGAACCCGATGAGACGCAGATGGTCGCCGCGGAAGCGCGTGGTGATGAGCTGGTGCAGCGCGAGCGCGGTGCGCTTCATCGGCACCCACCGCCCGTCCATCGCCATCGAGAACGACGTGTCGACGAGCAGCGCAACGGCTGCCTGGGTGCGCGCCTCGGTCTCGGTGACCTCGACGTCGCGGACCTCGATCCGCACGCCCTCGCGTGGGTCGCCGCCCTCGGCGACGATGCGACGGACCGCGTTGGTGACCGTGCGGGTGACGTCCCACGGTTCGGTGGCCCCGAACTCCCATTCGCGAGTGGCTCCGCTGCGTTCGCCAGCGGCCCCGGCCAGCCGGACATCGCGGGCGCCCTGTCGAGCGGTCATCCGGTTGGCGATGTCGCGCAGCAGCGCCTTGCCGAGTTGGCGCATCGCCTTGGGAGACAAGCGCAGATTGCCGTCCGAACCGCGCTTGAGGTAGCCGTGCTCCTGCAGTGCCCGGTCGAGTTCGGCGAGGGTGCGAGCCGACACGGCGGCATCGGGGCCGAGCTGGCGGGCCAGCTTGTCGAGGTCGACGTCGTCCATGCGCGCGCCGGCATACTGCTGAGAGAGTTGCTCGGCGAGGTCGTCGAGATCGGCGAGGTCCTGGAGCACCCCGGTGCCGTCGCCGAGCCCGAGGCCCTGCTCGCCGCCGAAACGCTGTGAGCCGTCCCAGTCCTCGCCCGGGCGCATGGCGCGCAGGGTGGCGTCGAGTTGGGCCAGCGACGCGGACAGCTCGGGCGAACCGAACGCCTGGGCCGCGAGCGCGAGCAGTTCCTCGCGTTGCTCCGCGGTCATCGAGTTGAGCATCCGCTGGGCGGCGGCGGCCCGTTGGGCCAGGGCGTCGAGCAACTCCTCGACGCTCTTTGGCCCCTCGGGGAAGTACTGCCCGTGCTTGGCCATGAAGTCGGCGAAGGCCTCGTCGGTGTCTTCACCGCGCCGGTGACGCTCGAGCAGCTCGTTGAGGTCGCGGAGCATCTCGCCGACGGCGGCTCGGTCCTGCTCGGTCGCGTTCTCCAGGGCCTGCTTCATTCCGGCGAAGCGCTGGTCGAGCAGCTCGCGGCCGAGCAGGTCCTTGATCTGCTCGTAGGCCTCACGGGCGGCCGAGCTGCGCCAGTCGTACTCGGACAGGGCGGTCACCGCCGCTGCCGTCGAGGCGGGCAGGTTCTCCAACTGCATCTCGGCGAATCGGGCGTCGTCGTCGAGGTCGCGGGCCAGTTGCTGGCGTTCGGCGAGGACGGCCCGATCGAGCAGTTCGCGGACCTCGTCCAGGGTCCCGTCGAGGCGGTGGCGGCGCAGCAGGTCCTGCCGCCGCTGGACGACCTGGCGGGCCAGTTCGTCCAGGCCCACCTGGTCGCGGCCACCGCGGCGGAGGAACTCGCGCATCGCCCGCTCGGGCGAACGGCCGGCCATGACCTCCTCGCCGATGGCGTCGAGCGCCTCGGCGAGGTCGACCGGGGGCGCGAGCGGATCGGGCCCACCGGCATACGGGCCGTAGCGGGTCCGCGGCGTATGCCGCCGGCTGGCCATCAGCCGTACACCGTGTCCGTGCCGGAGCTCTCCTTGCCGATCTTGCGGGCGAGGTAGAGCCCCTCCATGGCCAGCTCCAAGGCGCTGGCCCGTTCGCCGTCGTTGGTTGCGCCGAGCCGGGCGCACACCTCGTCGTACAGTGCGCTGCCGGGCAGGGCGGGCAACCCGGCGAGCACGTCGGGGGCGGTCATCTGCTCGCCGGTCGTGACCATGGCCCCGCCGGAGAACGCCTCGACGAGCGGCGCGAAGTCGATGCCGCGGAAGTGGTGACGCACCGTCTCGGCGCTCGCCGTGCGCAGCAGGTGCGTGAGGATGTCGCGCTCGCGGCCCTCCTCGCCGGCCTCGAACTCGACCTTGCCGCCGAGCACGTCGACGGCGGTGTGCAGGTCGACGACCCGGGCCACGGCGACGGCCTCACCCTGGGCGGTGGCTCGGTGCAGGGCCGCCGCGGCGATGGTCTCCGCGCCGGCGATGGCGAACCGGGCCGACACCCCGGAGCGCTGGTCGACGGCATTGGACTCGCGCAGCGCCCGGGTGAACCGGGCGAGGATCTCGACGAGGGCATCGGGCACGGTCGCCACGAGGTGGGCCTCCTGGCGGATCACCGCCACTTCGTCCTCGAGTTCGGTGGGGTAGTGGGTGCGGATCTCGGCCCCGAACCGGTCCTTGAGCGGGGTGATGATCCGGCCGCGGTTGGTGTAGTCCTCGGGGTTGGCGCTCGCGACGACGACGACGTCCAGGGGCAGCCGCAGGACGTAGCCGCGGATCTGGATGTCGCGCTCCTCCATGACGTTGAGCATCGCCACCTGGATCCGCTCGGCGAGGTCGGGCAGCTCGTTGATCGCGACGATGCCTCGGTGCGAGCGGGGGATGAGGCCGAAGTGGATCGTCTCGGGGTCCCCGAGACTGCGTCCCTCGGCGACCTTCATCGGGTCGACGTCGCCGATGAGGTCGGCGACCGACGTGTCGGGGGTGGCGAGCTTCTCGGCATACCGCTCGTCGCGGTGACGCCACCCGACCGGCAGCGCGTCGCCGAGATCCCGGGCGCGCCGCGCCGACGCATGGGTGATCGGCTCGAAGGGGTGCTCGCCGAGCTCGGCCCCGTCGATGACCGGCGTCCACTCGTCGAGCAGGCCGACGAGGGTGCGCAGCAGCCGGGTCTTCCCCTGGCCGCGCTCGCCGAGCAGGATCACGTCGTGCCCGGCGAGCAGGGCGCGTTCGAGCTGGGGGATGACCGTCGTGTCGAAGCCGTGCAGCCCCGGCCAGGGATCGCGCCCGGCGGCGAGAGCCGCGAGCAGGTTGTCGCGGATCTCCTGACGTACACCCTTGGCGCGGTGGCCGCTGGCGCGCAGTTCTCCGACGGTCGTCGGGACGGGTCGCTCGCTCACCCGCACACGGTACCCACGGACTCGCGTGCTGGACAGCGCTCGCCGCGTCCGCCCGATGGCCCGAAGGTGCGTGGATACGCTCCCGCGCGGCACACTGGCCCGGCCGGCCGATGCGCCGGCGGTCCCTTGGACACGACGAAGGAGCGGCAGTGTCGGCCGACGGCCCCCGGTTCGACCAGGTACTCGAGCAGGCTCGGCAGCGGGCGGCCGCGACGCCCGACCCGGCCTCTGCGGCCGCCGCCGCGACGCCCGCCACGCCGCTGCCCGATGGGGCCTACCTCGTCGTCTCGTTCACCTACACGCTGTTGTCCGGATGGGGCTTGATCCACAACCCCAAGGTCGCCGTGTGGATCGAGGACACCGACGGCCAGCTCGTGCGGTCCCTGCTCGTCCAGGGTCACCTCGGGATCCGGACCATGGCCCAGTGGTATGCCGTGCTCGGCGACACCGAGACGACGACGTCGAGCACCAAGCCGGCCGGGTCGACGAGCATCCAGTGGGACGGCGCCGACGAGTCGGGTCGGCGGGTGCCCATGGGGGACTACTACGTGTGCATCGAGGCGTCGCGCGACCTGGGCCCTCGCGAGCTCATCCGTCATCGACTCTCCCTCGGGACGATCAGGGGCACCCACCACCTGCCCTCGTGCGGCGAACTCGTTGCCGCCGCCGCGTTCTACTCGGGCGCCTCCGCCTGACCGGCGCGTCGGCTGCACCAGACGAACTCGCCCGAAGGTCCCGCCGCGGCCATCTCGGCACCGGGCCGCGCGGCATACGCTCGGGCCATGGATCGCTACACGCGTGCCGGTTTGGAGTTCCTCGTCCGCGACGACGGGCCGAGGGGCGGCACACCCGTCGTCCTGTTGCACGGCTTCCCCCAGGACGCGTCGTGTTGGCAACAGGTGACTCCGCTGCTCGGCGCGGCGGGACTGCGCACCCTGGCCCCGGACCAGCGCGGCTACTCCCCGGGCGCGCGCCCACGAGGTCGGGCGGCATACGCGGTCGCCGAGCTCGTCGGTGACGTCGTCGCCCTGCTCGACGCCGCCGGCCTGGCGCAGGCGCACGTCGTGGGCCACGATTGGGGCGGCGGCGTCGCCTGGATGCTCGCGACATATCGGCCCGAGCGGGTGGCCAGCCTCACCGTGCTGTCCACGCCGCACCCGACGGCGCTGCGGTGGGCCTTTACGAACAGCACCCAATGGCAGCGCAGTTGGTACATGTTCGCGTTCCAACTGCCCGTCGTGCCCGAACTGGTGATGTCCCGTCAGCTCGGGACGATCCTCAGGGCCTCCGGCCTCGACGCGACCGACGCGACGCGCTACGCCGATCGGTTCGCCTCGGCGCAGTCCCTGTACGGACCGGTCGGGTGGTACCGCGCCGCGCCGCCGACCGCCGGACTACTCAAAGCGCTGCGGGCGGCCGTGCCAGGTGCTCGTCCCGCATCGGCCGACGGCGCCACCCCGGGTCGGCAGGTGGCCCGAGTCGGTGTGCCGACGACCTACGTGTGGGGCAACAAGGACCCCGTGCTCGGGCGGGCCGCAGCCGAACGGACCGGCCGGTACGTCGCCGCCGACTACCGGTTCGTCGAGATCGACGCCGGACACTGGTTGCCGGAGACCGCGCCGGCCGAGGTGGCCGCCGCGGTCATCGAGCGGGTGACCGGGCGCTAGACCCGGTCGGATGCGGTGCGGACGCCGACTCGCGCGGCATCCGTATCGGGATTCGCGACTCGTGACATACGTCAGGTGACGGGCATCAGCGCCGGCGTCGCCATCGCTGCGTGCGACCATGTGTCCCGTGCCCGATCGCACGCTGCCCCCCGGCTATCCCCTCACCTGGGAGGCCGATGTCGTCTTGAGAGACGGCACCGTCGCCCACATGCGTCCGATTACCCCGGCGGACGCGGACGGCGTGCGGGCCTTCCACGCGCAGCAGTCGCCCGAGTCGATCTATCTGCGCTTCTTCGCGCCGGTCAGGGAGGCCAGCGACGAGGCGGTCCGGCGCACGACCGAGGTCGACTACGTCAACCAGGGCGTCATCGTCGTCACGGTGCGAGACCAACCCGTCGGGTATGCGCGCTTCGAGCGCACCGGCGAGCACACCGCCGAGGTCGCGTTCAACATCGCCGACTCCCACCACGGCAAGGGCATCGGGTCGATCCTGCTCGAACACCTCGCCGCGATCGGGCTGGAACTCGGCTATACGACATTCGTCGCCGACGTGCTGGCCGAGAACTCCAAGATGCTCGGCGTGTTCCAGGCGGCCGGCTACGACCTGGACTACGACCTCGAACACGGCTACGTCACGGTGTCGTTCGCGATCGCTCCGACCGCCGAGTCCACGGCCGTGCGCCAGTCCCGTGAGCACCGCGCCGAATCGCTGAGCGTCCGCTCGATCCTTTCGCCCCGCGCGGTGGCCGTCGTCGGGGCGTCCCGTCGGGACAACACCGTCGGGCACACGTTCCTCGCCGCCCTTACCGCGTCCGGATACCGCGGACCCCTGTATGCCGTGAACCCGCACGCGAGCGAGGTCCTCGGGGTGGCGTGCTACCCGACCATTGCCGACATCCCCGGTCAGCTCGACCTCGTCGTCGTGGCCATCCCCGCCGGGCAGGTCGTGGACCTCGTCGACGCGTGTGCGGCAAAGGGGGCCCGGACGCTGCTCGTCGCCTCCGGCAACTTCGCCGAGTCCGGCGCCGAAGGCCGGGAACTGCAGGAGCAGTTGCGTCGGCGTGCCCTCGCCGCTGGTATGCGGGTCGTCGGACCGGTGTCCTTCGGGCTCATCCACAACAGCGCGACCCAGCCGCTCAATGCCTCGCTGGCAACCGAAGTCCCACCGCGCGGCAACCTCGGCCTGTTCGCCGAGAGCGGGACGCTGGCCATCGCCGTCCTCGCGTCGTTGGCTCGACGCAACCTCGGCCTGTCGGTCTTCGCCTCGGCGGGCAACCGGGTCGACGTGTCGAGCAACGACCTCATGCAGTTCTGGATCGACGACCGCAACACCGAAGTCGTCGGCCTCTACCTGGAGTCCCTCGGTAACCCGCGCAAGTTCTCCCGGATCGCCCGCAACCTCTCGCTGATCAAACCCGTCGTCGTCGTGAAGTCGGGCGTGTCGCAGTTCCGCGGATTCCCCGGATCCATCGTTCGCCCGCCGGCACAGCCCGAGGCGTTCGACGCCATGCTGCGCCAGGCCGGGGTGATCCGCGCCCAGGACATCCACGAGCTGTTCGACATCGCCCAGTTCATCGCCCACCAGCCACTGCCCAGGGGCAACCGGGTCGCCATCGTCGTCAACACCCACCCGCTGGCCTCGATCACCGCGGACGCCGCGCTCGCGGCCGGGCTCGAGGTCACCCACGGACCAGTGGCCCTGGGCGTCGAGGCTCGCGCCGAGGAGTTTGCCGCGGCCCTCGCCGCGGCGTTCGAGGACGACCACGTGGACAGCGTCGTCGCCGCCTTCATCCCGGCCATCTACACCGAGGGCGCCGACGTCGTCGAGGTGATGCGCGAGGTCGTCGCCCGCTACGACAAGCCGTGCGCCGCGACCCTGCTCGGCGTCCACGGGATGGCCGAGTCGCTGACCATCGAGAGTGCCCAGGGGGGGCATCGCCGCGTCGTCCCGGCCTACGCGATGCCCGAAGACGCCGTGCGCGCTCTGGCCCGTGTCACCGGCTACACCGAGTGGAAGTCCAGTGAGCACGGGGCTCCGGTGGCCCCCGAGGGCATCGACCGTGACGGGGTGGCCGAACTCATCGACGGTGTCCTGGAGCAGACTCCTGCGGGCCGTCGGCTCACCCAACAGGAGACCCGGACCCTGCTCGGCGCCTACGGCATCGAGGTGTGGCCGCACGAGATCGTCTCCACCCCCGACGAGGCCGAGGCCGCGGCCGAGCGACTCGGTTACCCCATGGTGTTGCAGGCGATGTCCGCGCACGCCCGCCGGCGCCGGGTGCCCACCGGGCTTCGGCCCGACCTCGACAGCGCGGCCGAGGTCCGTGAGGCGTTCGCGTCGCTGACTCGACGCATCGGTGCGCTGCCCGACGACCGCATCGTCGCCCAGCGGATGTCCCCGCCCGGCACCGGTTGTCTCATCGGCAGCACCGAGGACCCCGTGTTCGGCCCGGTCGTCTCGTTCTGCGAGACCTCGCTGGCCGGGGAGCCGCCGCGCGACATCGGCTATCGAGTGCCGCCGCTGACCGACCTCGACGTGCGCGAGTTGATCCTGTCCACGCGGATCGGGCTCGTGCTGTCCAACCCCGGTGGGCGCGAGCCGATCCACATGGACCCGTTGCGAAGCATCGTCGCGCGGCTGTCGGTCCTGGCCGACGACCACCCGGACCTGTCCCTCGTCGTGCTCAACCCGGTCAACTGCTGGGGCCTGGGGGTGGACGTTCTCGGCGCGGTCGTCGTCGTCGCCCCCTCGGCCATCCGTGCCGACGCCGACCGTCGGGTCATGAGCTAAGAGGTACGCCTCCCGGGCGACTGTCGGTGGCCCCGTCTAACCTGCGGCCATGATCGATCACGTGGGATTGTCGTGCACCGACCTCGCCGCCAGCGCTCAGTTCTACGACGACGTGCTGGCCGTGCTGGGGTTCACCCGACAGCTGGACGTCGGGCCGGCGATCGGCTACGGCGCCGATCGGGAGGCGCCCTTCTGGATCTCCCAATGGCCCGGCGACGGCCCTCCTCGCGAGGTCCACGTCGCGTTCGCCGCGACGAGCCGGGCACAGGTCGAGGACTTTCACGCCACGGCGGTAGCCAGCGGCGCGACGTCGTTGCACGCGCCGCGCGAGTGGCCCGAATACCACCCGGGCTACTACGGGGCGTTCGTCCGCGACCCCGACGGCAACAACGTCGAGGCCGTCTGGCACGGCTAGGTAGAGGGACGGCCCGGGCGCGACGCGGCGGCGCCTCAGGCGAGCCGAGGGGTGAGGAAGTCCACCACCGCACGATGCATCTCGGCCTGTCGAGGCACCGCACCGGACATCCAGTAGACGATGTGGACGAGTCCGTCGAACCGGCGGGCCGTGACCTCGACGCCGGCCTGTGCCAACGAGGCGGCGAAGTCCTCGGCCTCGTCGCGCAGCATGTCGTATTCGTTCGACACGACCAGAGTCGAGGGCAGCCCGGCCAGCGACGCGGTGCGGTCCAGCGAGATGCGCGGGTCGGCGGCCTGCTGTGGGTCGGGCGTGTACATCGCGCCGAAGTAGGCCATCGACGGGCCGTCGATCATGTAACCGGACTCGGCGAACTCCCGCCGTGAGGGGGTGTCGAGCAGCGGCGAGACGAGCGGGTACAGCAAAGCCAGGGCGCGCAGCGGGGGGCCGCCGGCATCCCGAGCCTGCACGGCCACCGACGCGGCGAGGTTGGCCCCGGCGCTGTCGCCGAGCAGGGCGATCCGGGCCGGGTCGCCGCCGTGCCCGCCGATGTTCGCGCTCACCCACGCGAGCGCGGCGCGCGCGTCCTCGTGCGCGGCGGGGAAGGTCGACTCGGGTGCTCGGCGGTAGGTCGTCGCGACGACGACGGCGCCCAGATCGTTCGCCAAGGCCCGGCTCGGTTCGTCGATGCTGTCGAGGTCCCCGGTGACGAAGCCGCCGCCGTGGTAGTGGACGAGTACCGGGCGTGGAGCGGTGCCGCCGACGGGGGTGTAGATGCGCATCGCCTGCTCGGGCGCCGCGCCGTATGCCGCGTCGGCGACGCTCGCGACGTCCTGCGGCGGCTTCTGCAGCGCCCGCATCATCGCGCCTCCCGCCCGGATCTGGGCGGGAGTCGAACTCGGCGTAGCTTGGGCGACCCTGCTGGGCCATGACGGCGAGCAGGCCGGCGACGGCGGGATCCAAGGGCATGACGTCTCCTTCGGCACGGTCGGCCCGTGACGACGTCCGGGCCTGGTCTGGCCTTCGACGCTAGCGGCCCGGCGGTGGCGGGGTCGCTGTGACCCGCGCCACAGCCGGGGTCACCTGATCGAGGGTCGGACCGTCAGGGCCAGCGTTCGGCGTCGACCCGGCGCACCACCGCGGCATACGTCGGGTGATCGGCGGCGACGACGAGCCCCGGCAGCCCGCCGCGCGGGGTGTAGGCCGTACCGTCCGGGTGGCCGGCAAACCCACCGGCCTCGGCGACGAGCAGCGTTCCGGGCACGTGGTCCCACGGGTGATTGCGCGAGTACAGCAGATAGTCGGTAGCCCCCTCGATGAGCCGGGGGTAGTCGACCCCGCAGCAGACCCACGACCCCACGAGCGGAGGCATCCCGTCGAGGGCATGCCCGCGCAGAGCCCAGATCGAGGTAGCGCCCCGAGGCGGGACGTGTTCGGGCACCGGCTCGCGGTGTATTCGTTCGCCGTTGCGCCACGTACCGCCGCCGCGTTCGGCGACCCAGGCGACCCGATGCTCGGGCTGCCAGATCCACGCCCGCACGGCGACCTCACCGCGGACCTCGGCCACCATGACGGCGTAGTCGGGCTTGCCGTGGACGAAGTTCTTGGTCCCGTCCACCGGGTCGACGGTGAACGCGTGGTCGGCCCCGGCATACCATCGGAGCAACCGGTGGTCTGCGGCGTAGGCCTCCTCGCCCAGGACAAGGGCATCCGGGTATGCCGCCTGCAGCGCGGCGGTGATGAGGACCTCCGCCTCGCGGTCCGCGACGGTGACCAGGTCACCGGGGTTCTTCTCGTGGACCTGACCGTCGGCGAGGGCGCGAAACCGCGGGGTGACGACGTCGTCGGCGACCTGCTGGAGCAGGGCCATGACCTCGTCGGTCTGCATGCCCCCACGCTGGCACACGAGGATCGGGCCAGCACAACCGGGTCGGGTCGGGTCAGGCCGGCGCCGAGCCCACCCCATCGGCGGCCGCCCGAATTGCAGCGATGTCGAGCTTGACCATGGCCAGCATCGCTTCGGTCGCGCGCCGAGCCCGCTGGGGATCGGGGTCGGCGAGCAGCTCGGTGAGCCCGTGCGGGACGACCTGCCAGGAAACCCCGAAGCGGTCCTTCAGCCAGCCGCACTGCACGGGAGTCCCGCCGTCGGTCAGCGCCGCCCAGTAGCGATCCGCCTCGGCCTGGTCGGCGCAGGCGACAACGAACGACACGGCGTCGTTGAAGGCGTCGTGCGGCCCGCCGTTGAGGCCGATGAACCGTTGGCCGTCCAGCTCGAAAGCCGCGGTCATCAGCGTGCCCGCCTTGCCGGGGGACCCCTCGGGGTAGCGAGCCGTCTCGGCCACCCGGCTGTTGGGGAAGACCCGCGTGTAGAAGTCGAGCGCCTGCTCGAGCTGGTCGTCGAACCACAGGAACGGCGTGATCGTGGCCATCGCTCCTCCTCCGGCGCCGGGTCGTTGGTTGCACCGTAGCCCGAATCGCGCGCCGCGCCATCAGGTGCCGGGTTACGCTCCGGTGATGCCAGCCTCGCCGTCCCTCGGGGGTCGCCGCTTCCGTCGAGTTCGGACGGCGCGGCTGCTGGCGGCCGCCGCGATCGGGTGTGTGATCGTGGCGCTGTCCACCCCGGTGGCCGCCCAGGCCGGGGACCCGCGCGGCGCGATCATCGGGGTCACCGAGGCGGCTCTCTCGGTTCCCGTCGGTGCCGAGCCGGACGGATCGGCGGTAGCCCTCGACGCCACCCTCTTCCTCCCGGCCACCTCTCCCGCACCCGCGGTCGTGCTGGCCCATGGCTTCGGCGGCAGCAAGGCCGATCTGGTCGACCGAGCTCGCGACCTCGCCGGGCGCGGGTATGTCGTGCTCGCCTACTCCGCTCGGGGCATGGGCGCCTCCGAGGGGCGGGTCCACCTCGACGACCCGGCATACGAGGTGGCGGACGCCAGGGCGCTCGTCGATGTCCTGACCACCCGCAGCGAGGTGCGCCAGGACGGCGCCGCAGACCCACGGGTCGGTGTCGCCGGGGTCTCCTACGGCGGCGCGCTCGCCCTCATGCTCGCGGCGACCGACCCGCGAATCGAAGGAGTCGTCGCGGGCTTGGCGTGGCACGACCTCGCCGACGCTTTCTTTCCCCAGTTCGCGGTCACCGGCGGCTCGTCGACGGGTCCCGTTGTGCTGCAACGGGTCCCGGGGCCCGGGCCGTTCAAGCAGCTCTGGGCCTCCCGTTTCTTCGGCTCGGCAGTCGCGAGCGCGACCCCGACCCGTCCCATCGACCCGAGCGCTCCCGGGCAAGGAGGCGCCGTGGCGGCGGGCTCCGCGGGCGTGTGCGGACGGTTCGATCCGACGGTGTGCCGGCTCTTCCTGGACGCCGCCCAGACCGGCCAACCGTCCGCCGCCCTGCTCGCGATGCTCCGTGGGCACAGCCCGCGCCCGCTCCTCGCCGGGCTGCGAGCACCGACGTTGCTCGTGCAGGGGATGGCCGACACCCTCTTCGGGCTCGATCATGCCGACGCCACGGCTCGCGCGCTGGTCGCGCAAGACACGACCGTCGCGGTGCGGTGGGTCGACGGGGGCCACGACGGGACGAGCAGCACGGCCGGAGCCGACGAGGAGGCGATGCGAGCCTGGTTCGCCCGCTACCTCGGGACCAACGGTGGGCCCACGGGGCCCGGCGACGGGCTGCCGGTGCCCGCGTTCGCCTATGCCGCGGCGATCCCGCGGCGATCGAGCGTTGCCCCGATGCTCGCCGCCCCGAACTACCTCGCCGCACCGGGAACACGCTCGGTGACGCTGCCGACCGGCGTTCGGACCGTCGCCACTCCGCCGGGTGGCCAACCGGCGTCGGTCGTCGCCGTGCCGGGGCTCGGCGGGCTCGGCGGGCTCGCGGCATACTCGCTCGCGGCCCTGCCCGGCCAGTCGGCGGCGTTCGACTCGGTGGCCCTCGACGAGAGGGTCCAGATCGTCGGGTCCCCGCGGGTGCGCCTCGTCGTCACGTCCACCGGATCGCGGGTCGTGCTCTTCGCGTCGCTCTGGCAGGTCACCGCCGATCAGCCCACCGTGCCGCGGCGTCTCGTCGCGCCGCTGTCCGTCGACGTCAGCCCGGGAGTACCCACCGAGGTCGAGGTAGCCCTGGCTCCGGCCACCTGGACGGTCGAGGCCGGCAGTCGGCTGCGGTTGCTCGTCACGAGCACCGACTCCGGCTATGCCGGACCCCGCGAGGCTCGGATTGACCGGGTCGAGGTCGCCGGACCACTGACCCTGCCGACCTTCCCCGGCACCCAGATCTCCGGTGACGGCGAGACCGATCGCGAGAGTCTCGGGGTGGGGGCAGCGCTGCTCGGGGTCCTGGGCATCGTGGGACTCGGTGCGCTGGCCCGGCGGCGTCGGCCCGCGACCCGACCACCCCACGCGGTGGACCTCGACGAGCCGCCGTTGCTCGTCGAGGGGCTGGTCAAGGCGTTTCCGGACGGACATCGCGCCGTCGACGGGGTGTCGTGGCGCGCCGATCGCGGCCAGGTCGTCGGACTGCTCGGGCCCAACGGCGCCGGCAAGACGACGACTCTGCGGATGGTCCTCGGGCTGGTGGCGCCAGATGCCGGGTCGGTGCGGGTTCTCGGGCACGTCGTCACGGCTGGCGCACCGGTCCTCGCCCGGGTCGGGGCGCTGGTGGAGGGGCCGGGCCTGTTGCCCCACCTCACGGGTCGGGCCAACCTGCGGGCCTACTGGGCGGCCACCGGGCGGCCGGACGAGCAGGCCGGGTACGACGAGGCGCTCGACGTCGCCGCGCTGGGGGGAGCCGCAGATCGCCCGGTCCGTTCCTACAGCCACGGGATGCGCCAACGCCTCGGGATCGCCCAGGCCATGCTCGGTCGCCCCGACGTGCTCGTCCTGGACGAGCCGACCAACGGCCTGGACCCGCCGCAGATCGCCGCGATGCGTCCGATCCTGCACCGGTATGCCGCGGCCGGGCGCACCGTCGTCGTCTCCAGTCACCTACTTGCCGAGGTCGAGCTCACGTGTTCCCACGTCGTCGTCATGCACGCCGGGCGGGTCGTCGCGGCCGGGCCGGTGGCCGAGTTGCTCGACAGCGCCGACACCACCGTCGTGCAGCTCGGCCCCGGCGCGGATGCCGGCGCCCTTGCCGCGCGGTTGCGGCGTCTTGACGGAGTGCTCGACGTCGACGCCCTCGACGATCCCGTCGAGCCGCACGTCGTCGTCACCGCCGACCTCGCTCGCCCCGACGTCGTTCGCGCCGTCGCGGCCACCGGTGTTGACGTCGTCGCGGTGACGAGCCGCCGTCACCTCGAGGACGTCTTCCTCGGGGTCATCGCCGATGCGGCGAACGACAACGGTTCAGGGGATTCGGCGCGCTCGGGCCAGCTCTCTCTGCCCGATCGCCTGCGGCAGGTGCGGGCTCGATGAGCGCGCCCGAACACCCCCGATCGACGGACTCCGACGCCGAGCTGCACACCGGTGTGCGCACCCCCCTCTCGTGGCGGGTCGAGGCCGTCCGCCAACTCCGGCGACGGCGCACGATGTGGGCCTTCGCTCTGCTGTTGGCCCTGCCGCTCGTGCTCGTCGCGGGCTTCGCCATCGGGCGAAGCACCGGCCCCCCCAGCGGCACGCGGCTGTCGGACTACGCGCAGCTCGGGGCGGCGAACTTCGCCGTGTTCGCCGTGTTCGCCTCGGCGGAGTTCCTCCTCGTCGTGCTCGCCGCGCTGTTCGCCGGCGACCCCGTGCCGAGTGAAGCGTCGTGGTCCACGCTTCGCTACCTGTTGGTCGCACCGGTCTCGCGGGCGCGACTGCTCACCTCGACGCTGCTCGTGGCCCTGGCGACGACGGCCGTGGCCGTCGTCGTCCTCGTGGGCTGGTCGCTGCTCGTCGGCGCGGCGGCCTACGGCTCGGCGCCGTTCACCAACCCCGCCGGCGGAGTCCTCGAGTGGGGCGTGTTGGCCCCGCGCCTCGTGGTGGCAACGGCATACCTCGTCGTCACGCTGCTGCAGGTGGGCACGATTGCCTTCTGGTTCGGGGTGCGCACCGATGCGCCGCTGGGGGCCGTCGGCGGGGC
This sequence comes from Dermatophilaceae bacterium, assembly GCA_037045045.1. Taxonomy (GTDB): domain Bacteria; phylum Actinomycetota; class Actinomycetes; order Actinomycetales; family Dermatophilaceae; genus Phosphoribacter. Next base: position 23,229 of record JBAOHL010000004.1, on the reverse strand, counting down.
GGTGCTCGTGACGATCGTTTCCTCGATCCTCGGGCAGCTGGAAAGCCTCGGAGAGTGGCGCAACGCGTTGCCGATGCACTACAGCCGAGCGTGGTACGACCTGCTCGCTCCGGGCAGCGTCGATTGGACGTCGATGCGTCGCGGCGCCTTGTGGTCGATCCTGTATGCCGTCGTCTTCGGGGCGATGGCCTACCGCAAGTTCCGACGCAAGGACATCCTCAGCTGAGTGGCCGGCCTGCCGCGGGGACGTCGGCGGCCTCCGGGCGCGGCGCGACGGCCAGCGCCAGGGTGAGGCGCAAGACCTCCTCGGGATCATCGAGCCGCGACCCGAACAACTCGCGCAGCCGTGTCATGCGGTAGCGCACCGTCTGGGGATGGACGAACAGCGCCCGGGCGACCAGTTCGCGTCGACCGTGGAAGAGCAGCCAGGCCCGCAGCGTCTCGACGAGCCTGGTACGCACCGCCGGCCGGAGGGATTCGAAAGGGGCCAGCGCCGTTGCCTTGAGGTCGGCCAGGGCGCTCTCGTCGGCGAGCAGGACGATCTCGACGAGCCGGGTATCGGTGTCGATGGTGGCCCGGCGCTGCGGCCGGGGCAGACCTCGCGCGCGAACCACCCGCTGGTAGGACTGCGCCGCCTCGGTCCACGGGCGGGCCGGCCCCACGATGGCGTCGCGCCCCTGGAGCAGGTCCACGAGCCGGCCCCGGTCGGCGCCGCGCACGTCCGGGACGAGCAGGACCGCGACGTCGTCCGCGTCGATGGCGGGCAGGTCCCCGGTCGCGTGCAAGGTCCGGGCGTCGAGCAGCCCGAGGACGGCGGTCACCTGACCCTCGGGAAGCAGCACTGCGGTGAGGCTTCGAGGCGCCACCCACTCGGCTCGCTCGACCGCGCCGACGAGGGCCTCGTCGCTCTCACCGGCGACGAGCATCCGCGCCAGCCGCTCCAAGTACCGGCCCCGCGCATGCCCGGACAGTCCTCTTTCGTCGCTGTGCCCGGCGATGCTCGCCGCGGACAGCGCGTCGATGTACGTGAAGACGAGGTCGGCGAAGCCACCCATGTCCTCGGCCGACACACCGGCGGCCACCGCGGCGCGGGAGAGCCCTCGCCAGGACACTCGGGCGCCGATCCGGTACGCCGCGAGCAGGGCGTCCATCCCGCGACCGCTGCGGGCCTCCCCACGCCCGAGTTCGTAGGCGCCCTCCGTGCTCGCTGCGATCGGCACTGCCGGGTCCTTGGACGAGCCCCGACGGGTGAGGTCGAGGAAACCGACGAGTGCCAGGCGCACGGCATCGCGGATGCGCACCCCGAGGTCCCCGGAGAACGCGCCGGCATACGCCGGCACCTCGGCCATGATCGTCGTGACGGCCTCGTCGGCCACGCTCGGAACGGCCGCGAGGACCCGCGCGTATGCCGCGTCGTCCAGTTCGATCCGGGTTGCGCCCATCCGCACCATGCCGGCGGGCTCGGAGGCGGGGATCTTGTTCACTGCGAACAAAGACTACCCCCAAGGACACGACCTAATTCACATGGAGTCCGCAGCATTCTGGCCGATGGGGATGGGACGATGGATCACGTGACGACCTCACTGACTCCCGCCCAGCCGCGCAAAAGGTTGCGTGACCGGGTCCTGCGCGTCGCCGAACTCGTCACCACGCCCCTGCTGCCGGGGGACTACCTCGACCTGTTCAACCCGCTCCGCTCCGGTGCCGAGCTGCGGGGCCGGATCGTCCAGGTCGACCCCGAGACGGCCGACGCGACGACGATCACCATCCAGCCAGGGCGCGACTGGGCCGGCCATGTGCCCGGCCAGTACATCCGCATCGGCATCGACATCGACGGGGTCCGCCACTGGCGCGCCTACTCGCTCACTTCGATCGCCGGTCGCCCCGACGGCCTCGTGACGATCACCCCCAAGGCCATCCCGGACGGTCTGGTGAGCACCCACCTCGCCCATCGCGCCGAGCCGGGCACCATCGTCATGCTCGACCAGGCGACCGGCGACTTCGTCCTGCCGCCGACCGCGCCGGCCAAGGTCCTCTTCCTCACCGCGGGCAGCGGCATCACCCCGGTGATGGGCATGCTGCGCAACCGACTGGCCGACCTGCGCGACGTCGTCCTGCTGCATTCGGCCCCCACCGCCCCGGACGTCGTCTTCGGCGACGAGTTGCGCGCGCTCGCCGCGAGTGGGGCCATCACCCTGCTGGAACGGCATACCGACGTCGACGGGATGCTCGCGGTCACCGAGTTGGACACCCTCGTGCCCGACTGGCGCGAGCGCGAGACCTGGGCCTGCGGGCCGACCGGGCTACTCGACGCGCTCGAAGGCGCCTGGTCCGAGGCCGGCGTCGCGGAACGGCTGCACACCGAGCGGTTCCGCCCGACGGTCCTCGTCGTCGGCGAGGGCGGCACGCTGACGTTCACCTCCAGCGGCGTCACCGTCGAGGCCGAGGGGGGCCGCCCGATCCTCGACTCCGCGGAGGAGGCCGGCGTGCTCATGCCGTCCGGCTGCCGGATGGGCATCTGCTTCCGCTGCGTGCTGCCGCTGCGCGAGGGGGCGGTGCGCGACCTGCGCAGCGGTGACATCACCTATGCCGTCGCCGGGGACGGCACGCGCATCCAGACCTGCATCTCGGCCCCCGCGGGCGACTGCCAGATCGAGCACTGAGCTCGAACGACGAAGGAGACCCATGACCGTGCTGGCCGAGGCCCCGCTCGCCTCAACCCCGACCGACGAGGCGATGACCCCGGACGCGCCCACGGGCGCGCCGGCAAGCGCCCGGGCGAACTCGCGGCTGTCGGTGACCGGCTCCGGGCCACGTCACTTGCACCCCAAGCCCTCCGGGAAACCCGACCCCACCGCCCACCTGTCCGCCGAACAGGTCGAACAGCTCGGGCGCGAACTCGACGCGCTGCGCCAGCAGGTGATGGACTCGCGGGGGAGTCGCGACGCGCACTACATCCGCACCGTCATCAAGGCCAACCGCTACCTCGAATTGACCAGCCGGGCCGTGCTGTTGTTCTCCGGGTTCCCGCCGGCGTGGCTGCTCGGGACGGCCGGTCTGTCGGTCGTCAAGATCGTCGACAACATGGAGATCGGTCACAACGTCATGCACGGCCAGTGGGACTGGATGCGTGACCCGAAGATCCACTCGACGACGTGGGAGTGGGACAACGTCACCCCGAGCTCGCAGTGGCAGAAAACCCACAACGAGACCCACCACACCTACACGAACGTGATCGGTCACGACGACGACCTCGGCTACGGCATCATGCGGGTCGATGAGGACCAGCCGTGGTCGCTGGCGTTGCTCGGCCAGCCGCTGTACTCGTTGCTCAACGCGATCTTCTTCGAGTACGGCATCGCCTCCTACGACCTCAAGGTGCGCAGCATCCTGCGCGGCGACATCGAACCCGAGGTGTATCGACCGGAGCTGCACAAGTTCCTGCGCAAGCTGCGCCACCAGGTCGGCAAGGACTACCTCCTGCACCCGCTGCTGTCCGGCCCGAACTTCGTGTCGACGCTGACCGCCAACATCGTTGCGAACATCGCCCGCAACATCTGGACCAATTCGATCATCCTCTGCGGCCACTTCCCCTACGGCGTCGACACCTTCGCCACCGACTCCATCGAGGGCGAGACTCGTGGCGAGTGGTACGTGCGCCAGATGCTCGGCTCGGCGAACATCAGCGGCAGCCGGGCGATCCACTTCATGTCGGGCAACCTCAGCCACCAGATCGAGCACCACATCTACCCCGACATGCCGAGCAACCGGTATATCGAGATCGCTCCGCAGGTGCGGGAGATCTGCCAGCGCTACGGCCTGCACTACGCGACCGGGTCATTCCCGCACCAGCTGGCATCGGCGTGGACCAAGATCATCGTCCTTGCGCTGCCCAACAAGACCCCCGGCCGCTCGCGGCTAACGACCGTGCGCGAGGCCGTCCAGGCGGCGCGAGCCGCCCGGCGCGAACGACGGGCGAGCACCCACGGGGGGTGAGGTCTCGACCGGCGAAACCGGCTATGCTACCGGTCGGTAACTTCACCGGAAAGGCACCTCATGGGCAAGTACGACCTCGACACGGCGACCCTCGGCGAACTGCTCGCCGACCCGCAGGTCAGCGAGATCCTCGAGCGGCACTCGCCCGGGATCACGAGCAACCCGATGCTCGGGATGGCGTTGGCCCTGCCCGCCGGACAGGCCGTCGCGATGGCTGCCGGGATCGTCGGCCCCGAGGCCGTCGAGGCCATCACCCGCGAGGTCGAGGCACTCTAAACGCGACCTGACGTCGACGCAGCGCCGGCGGTTGCCGTTAGCGTTGCGCCATGGCCAAGGCCGCGACACCCGCTGTCGACCTCGCTGTCGGCGAGCGCACCGTCCGGCTGACCAACCCCGACCGGGTGTACTTCCCGGCGCACGGCTGGACCAAGCTCGACCTCGCGCAGTACTACCTGTCCGTCGGCGACGGCATCGTCCGGGCCCTGCGGGAGCGGCCGTGCATGCTGCACCGGTTCCCCGAGGGCCTGGCCGGGGCGAAGGTCCACCAGAAGCGGGTCCCGGCGGGGGCACCGCCGTGGCTGCAAACCGTCCGACTGACCTTCCCCCGCTGGAACCGCACCGCCGACGAGTTGTGCGTCACCGAACTCGCCGCGGTGATCTGGGCGGTCCAGATGTCGACCGTCGAGTTCCACCCCTGGAACGTCCGTCGCGCCGACGTCGACCGGCCCGACGAGTGGCGCATCGACCTCGATCCGATGCCCGACGCGGGATTCCCGCGGGTCCGGCGGGTCGCCGGGGTGGTCCGCGAGGTGCTCGACGAGCTCGGCGCCACGGGCTATCCGAAGACCTCCGGCGGCAAGGGCCTGCACGTCTACGTGCGGATCGTGCCCGAGTGGGAGTTCGCCGACGTCCGTCGGGCGGCGCTGGCCTTTGCCCGCGAGATCGAACGGCGGATGCCCGACGACGTGACGACGACGTGGTGGCGCAAGGACCGCGATCCCCGGCACGTCTTCGTCGACTACAACCAGAACGCCAGGGACCACACCATCGCCTCGGCGTGGTCGGTGCGTGGGGTGCCCGACGGCACAGTGTCGACTCCGTTGCGCTGGAACGAGATTCCCGACGTCGAGCCGCAAGATTTCACGATCGGCACGGTGCCACAGCGGTATGCCGCGTCCGGTGACCTGCACGCGGGCATCGACGACACGGCATACCGGCTCGACACCCTGCTGGAGTGGGCGGACCGGGACGAGCGGGCCGGGGCGCCGACGCCGCCGACCGAATCGGAGGGAGCCGACGGGCCGGGCGGCTGACCGCGACGGGCCGGTCGCCGAGGTCCTCCCCGGCGCGGCGGGCCAGTTCAGTCAGCGTGGCGTCAGGCAAAGACGGATCGGAAGCGAAGGGCAGATGCCACGTCGGCCCTGACGAGCGAGCGAGCCCGCTGCTCGACCTCAGGTGTTCTCACTACTACAACGACAGTGAGTATCGATCCGTCGCTGGACACCGTTGCGGCGGATGACACGAGGGAGAGTTCCGTCCGGGCCTGCTGGAGCGTGGCCTGAGCGCTGGTGAGGTCGGCTCGGCTTGGGCCGGGTACCGTCCCGATGCACAGCGGACCCGCGTAGTAGGTCCTGACCAGACGCTCGAGGGCCCCGCGGTCGGCGCGCGTCGCGATGTTCAAGACGTCGGTGCCGCTCCCGCTGGGCGCGGTGGTTACCCAGGCCCCTTGAAAGCCTGGCGAGGATGCAAGGAGGCTGTTCAAGTCCACGTTCGGCGGTAGCGGGGCGGTGGGATCGCCGCTGGGAGCCGGGCATAACGAGTCCTGGGCGTGCAACGTCGAGGATGCCTCACCGGCCGCACCGCCCCTGGAAACAGACGTGACACTGAAGACGCCAGCAGTGTAGGCGCCCCACAAGGCCACGTCCTCCGCCCACGTGACTCCCGCCTGGTTCTGTCTCCACGGCAAAGCACCCCAGTCCAAGCCGGCGACCCTGACGGTATGGTCGCACTGTGGTGGGATGGTCAGCACCACGGGCCCGACGCACACCTCGACGGGACCACCTTGTCGTTGCAGCACCAGCAGGCCGGAGGCGTGCAGCGCGGTCGATGTGGACGGCGTGGGCAACGACGACTGCTCCGACACGGTCGACGCGACTGCCGTCGACGAAGTCCCATCGGCCGGTATCGAGGAAGGTGCTGAGCAGGAACAGCTCACCGCCACCGCTGCCGCCAGGCAAGCGGCTATCGGAAGCCGTCCCACCGCCATCAGGATTCAGCCGACTTCCAAGCGGTAGCCCCATGACCGCAGGACCACACTAATGGGCACGTAGTACACGTTTCTGTAACAGCTCTGCGGGCCCACGTCCGGATTGGTGCTCCCACAGGCCACGTTGTCCGAGCCTGCGTAAATGACCCCGCGGGCTTGGACTCCGCCACTCGCCGCAGCGAAGACCGGACCGCCGCTATCACCTCCGGCGACCATGGTGCCGCCCCCCGAAGATGCCGTTGCCTCGATGGTCGCGGCCCCACTCAAGCCAGAGATCCACACGTTGTCATTCGTGATAAAACCACAGTTCTGTCCCGACGTGGCTCCGTCCGAACACACATATTGGTTAGGCCAATTGGACGCCCAGTTCTTGACGACCGCGGTTGCGTTGGTATCCCAAGAACCCGTGTAAATCTGAGGCGTCGTCGCGGGAGACGGAGCAGGATCGATGACTAGCGAATCGATCGGTTGGCTTCCCCACACAGAGGATCCACCCGGCGCGATTTGCCGGGTGTTGTTGCCGTTGTTCACGTATTGGTCAGCAGTGGGGTCGCAATGAAAAGCGCTGAGCAGGTAACCCGTGGACCCCGACAGGACGGGGAAGGCGGTTGAACAACTGGTTGGCTTAATCCTGGACCCGCCTTTAAACGGGTTGCCGTCATCCATGCGGCTTACGGGAGTTGGCAATTCCTTGGTTGCGAACGTGACCGGGACGCCTGCAATGGTGGCAGCCTGGGTCTGGGCCGCAGCTAACAGGGGCTTCCCAGGGGGGGTGAACACCGTGACGCCAGTTCCGTCATAGTTGACGCTTGCGGCGAGGTCACCTCGCGTTGGGGCCATCTGCGTCAGGAGCTTTCTGATCGCTTGGGTTCCATCCTCCCGTGAGATCCGCCGGCCAGTGACGAAGGTAATCCTTACACCGCTCACCGATGCTACGTAATCGCGGACGACGGCCGGGGCTTCGCCTCGCCAATACACCGTGATGGTTCCGGCAGCCTCGTCGACCCATTGGCCTGAGAAGCCAAGGAAATGTCCGAGCTCGTCAATTCGGTCAGCCGCCACCGCCAGACGCTCGGCTTGATTTAGACTCACTCGCTGACTCGGTGCGCTTGTGGCACCCACGTGCTGCGGGGAGGAGTAGTCAGGCGTTCCAATGCCAGGCGGGTCTGCGCCTGGTAAGGCAGCGGCCGGCGGGCCGCAGACCACCCACAAGGCAAGGGCCGCAACGACGACCATAGGCTTGATAAGGGGAGTTGCGCCGCGCTGGTTCATTGATCCCCCCGTGGAGAGCGGTGCGGTGAACAAGAGTCAAAGACATTGGGTCAAGTGTGTCAAGGGGGTCGGCTCTCCCAGCCAAGGAAAGTGGCTCATCGCAATCCAGGGTGTGGGTGGGGTCGGAAGCCGCCGGCTTCGACCTCAGGCCTCGGGGACGGGGACGTTGCGGTGCAGATCGTCCAGCCACACCCGGGCCGGCGCGTCCGAGGGCATCCGCCAGTCGCCGCGTGGCGAGAGCGAGCCACCACGGAGAACCTTGGGGCCGTTGGGCAGCGCCGAGCGCTTGAACTGGTTGGCGAAGAAGCGAGTGAGGAAGAGCTCCATCCAGTGCCGGATCGTCGCGAGGTCGTATGCCGGCCGGCCCTGCTCGGGGTACCCCGGGGGCCAGGAACCGGCCCGCGCGTCGTGCCAGGCATGCCAGGCGAGGAAGGCGATCGTGCTCGGCGCGAGCCCGTGGCGCAGGACGTGGTAGAGGGTGAAGTCGGCCAGGGCGTAGGGGCCGATGGTCGCCTCGGTGCTCTGCGGCGCCTCGCCCTCGGCGGCCGGGACGAGCTCGGGGCTGATCGTCGTGTCGAGGATCGACTCGAGGGTGCGGTTGACCTCGTCGGAGAACTGCCCCGAGGCGACGACCCACCGGATGAGGTGCTGGATGAGGGTCTTGGGCACCCCGGCGTTGACGCCGTAGTGGGACATGTGGTCGCCGACGCCGTACGTGCACCAGCCCAGGGCCAGCTCTGACAGGTCACCGGTGCCCAGGACGATGCCGTGGCGCTGGTTGGCGATCCGGAACAGGTAGTCGGTGCGCAGCCCGGCCTGGACGTTCTCGAACGTCACGTCGTAGACCGGCTCGCCCTGGCCGAACGGGTGACCCATCGCCTCGAGCATCTGCCGGGCCGCGCCGGTGATGTCGAGAGTCTCGAAGCTCACGCCGAGCGCCTCGGCCAGTCGGGTCGCGTTGGCCTTGGTGTGCTCGCTCGTCGCGAATCCGGGCATGGTGAACGCGAGGATGTCCGATCGCGGCCGCCCGAGCCGGTCCATCGCCCGGGCCGCGACGATGAGTGCGTGCGTCGAATCCAGCCCCCCGGACACGCCGATGACGACGGCGGGCCGGCCGATCGAGCGCAGCCGCTGTTCGAGGCCGCCGACCTGGATCGAGTACGCCTCGTAGCAGTCCTGGGCCAGGCGGTCGGCGTCGTCGGGGACGAACGGGAAGCGGGCCACCGTGCGGCGTAGCCCGATGTCCTGGCGAGGCGGGTCGAGGGTGAAGCCGACTCGGCGGAACGCCCCGACCCGCTCGGCGTGGGCCCGGCGGTTGTCGTCGAACGTTCCCTGGCGCATCCGCTCCTGGCGCAGCCGGGCGAGGTGGACGTCGGCGACCGAGCGCCGCGGGCCGTCCGGGAAGCGCTCGCTCTCGGCGAGCAGGGCGCCGTTCTCCCACACCATGGTCTGCCCGTCCCAGGACAGGTCGGTGCTCGACTCGCCTTCTCCCGCAGCGGCATACACGTATGCCGCGAGGCACCGTGACGACGCGGACTCGCAGAGCATCGCCCGGTCGCGCGCCTTGGCCACGGTGATCGGCGAGCCGGAGATGTTGACGAGCACCGTGGCGCCGGCCAGGGCGGCCTCGGCCGACGGCGGGATCGGCACCCACATGTCCTCGCACACCTCGACGTGGACGAGCAGGTCCGGCACGTCGTCGGCGGCGAAGAGCAGATCCGGCCCGAACGGCACGCTCTGCCCGGCGACGACGATCTCGCCGCGCACGGTGTCGCCGGCGGCGGCGTGGCGACGTTCGTAGAACTCGCGGTACGTCGGCAGGTACGACTTCGGCGCCACGCCGAGGATCCGGCCGCGGTGGAGGACGACCGCGCCGTTGTAGACCCGACCGCGGGCCCGCAGTGGCGCCCCGACGACGAGCAGGGGCAACAGCTCGGTCGACGCCGCGACGAGGTCGGCCAGGGCCGCCTCGACCGCGTCGAGCAGCGGGTCCTGCAACAGCAGGTCCTCGATCGAGTAGCCGCTGAGCCCGAGTTCCGGGAACGCCGCGACCGCCACGCCCTCGTCGTGGCACTGCCGGGCGACCTCGAGGATCGCCGCGACGTTGGCCGCCGGGTCGACGAGCCGCACCGGCACGGTGCAGGCCGCTACCCGGGCGAACCCGTGGTCGTAGACGGAGTAGAAGTCCATGGCCGTATGCCGTGCGCCTCCTCGGTGGGCGGCCCCGGTCGGGGTCCGCCCCGAGTCTCCCACGCCGGCCGCGCGCAGCCGCGGTGGCACGATGGGCCGGTGACCTGGTCGACCTACGGCTCGTTCGTCGTCTTCTCCGTGGTGCTCATCCTCATCCCGGGGCCGGACTTCGCCGTCGTCGTGCGCAACTCCCTGGCCGGCGGTCGGCGCCGCGGCCGCTGGACGGCGGTCGGGGTGGCCGCCGCAGCGGCGACCCAAGGCCTCGCCGCCGCGTTCGGCCTCGGGGCGATCGTGCTCGCCTCACGGCCGCTGTTCGAGGCGATCCGTTGGGTCGGCGTCGCATACCTGCTCTACCTCGGCGTGCAGGCGCTGCGTTCGGCGTGGCGCGGTGTGGCGCCAGTGGCGGTCCCGGTGGCAGGGGCGCCGGGACGCGAAGCGGCGGCCGGGTTGCGGCAGGGCTACCTGTCGAACATCACCAACCCCAAGGTCGTCGCGTTCTACCTGGCCGTGTTGCCGCAGTTCCTGCCCGCCGACCCGGCGATCGGCGCCGCGGTCGGTCTGGCCCTCACCCATGCCGTGCTCTCGGTGGGCTACCTGGTGCTGGTGGCCGCCGGGGTCCAACGGGCCAGCCGGGTGCTCGCCAGGCGGCGGGTGCGCCGGAGCATGGACGCGGCCACCGGTCTCGTCCTCGTCGGGTTCGCCGGGCGGCTCGCGCTCGAACACGCCTGACCCGCTTCCGGTTGCGGCCCGGCGAGGTAGCGTGGACCACCCGGCATACCGATCCGTGGGAGGGCACATGCGCGCGATCTGGAACGGCACCGTGCTCGCGCAGAGCGAGGACACCGTCGTCGTCGAAGGCAACCACTACTTCCCGGCCGAGTCGGTGCGCCAGGACCTGTTGCGGCCCAGCGACACCCACACGCACTGCGGGTGGAAGGGCGATTGCTCGTACTACTCGATCGAGGTCGACGGGCAGGTCAACGCCGACGCGGCGTGGTACTACCCGGAGCCGTTCGAGAAGGCGCAGATGGTCAAGGACCGGGTGGCCTTCTGGAAGGGCGTCGACGTCACCGAGTGAGCGACGGTCACCACGGGTGACCGACGTCTGACAGGGTTGGGTCCGTGCCTCGATTCGAACCCTTCGCCGCCCTGCGGTATGCCGCCGGGACCGACTACGACGCGGTCATCGCCCCGCCCTACGACGTCGTGTCCGACGCGGACGTCGCCGCCCTCGGTGCCCGCAGCCCGCACAACATCGTCCACGTCGACGTCCCCGCGGCCGGACCGGGCGAGGACCGGTACGCCGTCGCCGCGCGACTGCTCGGGCAGTGGCAGCGGGACGGCGTGCTCGTCGCCGACTCGGAGCCCTCACTGACGATCTACCGGATGCGGTTCACCGACGAGACCGGCGCGGACCGGTCCCTCGTCGGCGTCCTCGGCGGTCTCGAGGTTGTCGACGCGGGGGTCGGCGGCGTGCTGCCGCACGAGCGGACCACCCCGAAGGCCTCGACCGACCGGCTCGACCTCACCCGGGCGACCCGGGCCAACCTCTCGCCGGTCTGGGGTCTGTCACTGGCCTCGGGGCTCACCGACCTGCTCGCCGCACCCGGCGAGGCCATGGGCTCGCTCGTCGTCGACGGGGTCGAGCACGTCGCCGAGCGGGTCACCGACCCGGCCCGGATCGCCGCGATCGGGGCCCTCGTCGATTCGGACGACGTCCTCATCGCCGACGGCCACCACCGGTACGGCGTGGCCCGCCAGTATCGCGACGAGGTCCGCGAGGCCACCGGACGCTCCGACTCCCCGGCCGAGCTCACCCTGACCTTCGTCAACGAGTTGGTCGCCGACCAGTTGAGCATCGAGGCGATCCACCGCCTCGTGCTCGGGATGTCCCTCGAGCAGGTCCGGGTGACGTTGGAGCGCGACTTCGACCTCGAGCCCGCTCCGGCGCCCGGCCCGCAGTTGCTGGCCGACCTCGTCCGGCTCGGTCGGCTGGCCTTGGTGACGTTCGACGGCACCGCGTGGTGGCTGGTGCCCAAGGACGGGGCGTTCGCGGGGATCCGCGACCTCGACGGCGCGTGGCTGGAGCACACCTTCGCCGGCAGCGAGGCGCGATTCGAGTACCAACACGGGGTCTCCGAGGTGGGCCAGGCCCTGGCCGACGGTCGAGCCGATGCGGCGATCCTCATCCGCCCGACGAGCCTGGCCGAGATCGAGCGGACCGCGCGTGAGGGACTGCTGATGCCGCCCAAGTCGACGTTCTTCACCCCCAAGCTGCGCACCGGCCTCGTGGTGCGACCGCTCGGCTGACCGCCATCTCCCCGCTGGGTGTGGCACTTCGCGCGGCATCCCGCGCCAACCGCCACACGATCGTGTCTCCACCCCGCTGGGTGTGGCACTTCGCGCGGCATACCGCGCGTCCTGCCACACGTCCTCGACGGGCGCCTCAGTGGGCGACGCGTTGCGGTGGGTTGGCCACCGGCTGCGGCAGTGCCTGTGGGCGCATCGGGAGGTCCTGCTCCAGTGGGGCGCCGACGGCCTGACCGAGGGCCTCGATCTGGGCGTGCGTGCCGAAGGCGATGAGCACCGACTCGGTCGTCAGGACGGTCCCGGGCAGGGGGTTGGCGGTGAACGGCATCCCGTGCCCGACCCGGTAGGCCAGCAAGCGCGCCCCGGAGCGCTCCTCGAGGTTGGCCTCGCCGAGGGTGTGGTCGAGCAGCGGCGACTCGGCCGTGACCCGGACCTGCTGGATCCGGAAGTCCAGCTCGGCGTCGTGCATGACGACGTCGAGGAACTCGGCGACGTGCGCGTTCAGGGCGAACGCGGCGATCCGCCGGCCGCCGATCATCTGGGGGTTGACCGCCCGGGTGGCCCCGGCGAGGACGAGCTTCTCCTTGGAGTCGGCGGTTCGGGCCCGGGCGATGATGACGAGGTCGGGGCGGATCGCGCGGGCCGAGAGGGTGAGGTAGACGGTGTCGGCGTCCGTCTCGAGGGTGGCGATGAGCGCTCGGGCACGTTCGATGCCGGCGGCGCGCAAGACCTCGTCGCGGGTGACGTCACCGACGAGGTGCGGCAGCGAGAGGCCTTCGAGCTTGTCGGCGTCGCTGTCGACGACGACGACTTGAGCCCCGGTGGCCAACAGGTGGTCGCGAGCGGACTTACCCACGCGACCGAGCCCGCAGATGATGACGTGGCCGCGCATGGCGGCGATGCGTTTGTCCATCCGACGCCTTTCGAAGTACCGGCGGACGTGCCCTTCGGTGATGACTTCCAGCAGGATCGAGAGGTTGTACAGGGTCGTGCCGACGCCGAGGACGATCAGCGCGATGGTGAAGATCTCACCGTTGGTGCTAAGCGGCCTGACCTCTCGGAACCCGACAGTCGCCACCGTCGTCACCGTCTGGTACAGCGCTTCCATGAAGGTGAAGCCGAGCAGCAGGTAGCCGATCGTGCCGAGCGCCGTCACCGCGACCAGCGCGCTGATCGCGACGACGAAGCGGCGGACCGGAAGCATGCGGCCATTCAACCGGTCCGAGAGGCCACTGGATAGTCTGTCGGGCGTGGCACGCCGGTGTGCCACGCCTTCGGAGGATGCTCATGGACTCGCCTCGTGCCCGCCGTATCGCCATCGTCGGAGCGGGACCGTCGGGACTTTTCGCGGCCCAGTCGCTGGTCCGCCAGGATCGTGTGCCCGTCGCCGTCGACTTCGTCGACCGCCTGCCGGTGCCCTACGGTCTGCTGCGCTACGGGGTGGCCCCCGACCACCAGAACATCAAGGCGGTGGCCGGAGTCCTCGCGGCGACCTTCGACAGCCCGGACGTGCGCCTGCACGGCAACGTCGAACTGGGCCGAGACGTCTCTCGGGCGGACCTGCTGGCCGCCTACGACGCGGTGATCTACGCCGTCGGCGCCAGTGAGGATCAGCACCTGGGGATCCCCGGCGAGGACCTGCCGGGCAGCGGCTCGGCCCGCACGTTCGTCGCCTGGTATTCCGGCCACCCGGACGCTCCCGCGGAGGATCTCACCGGCGTCGAGGCAGTCGCCGTCATCGGCGTGGGCAATGTCGCGGTCGACGTGGCCCGGATCCTCGTCAAGGAGCCCACCGCGCTCGACGTCACGGACATGCCCGAGCCGGTCCTGGAGGAACTGCACCGGCATACCGTCCGGGACGTCTACGTCGTCGCCCGCCGAGGCCCGCAACACGGCGCCTTCACCACGGTCGAGTTGCGCGAGCTGCTGCATACCGAGGGAGCGCAGGTCGTGCTCGACCCGACGTGCCTCGAGGGAATCGACGAGCAGGGCCTGGACCGACGGACGAAGGGCAACCTCGAAGTCCTGCGCGAGATCGCCGGACAGGTCTCGGACGCGCCGCGGTGCCGTCTGCACCTGCTCTTCTGGCGCCGTCCGGTGGCCTTGGAGGGCGACGGGCGGGTCCAGACCCTCGTGCTGGAACGGACCCGGCTCGACGACACCGGGCGAGTCGTCGGCACCGGCGAGATCGAGCGCGTCGCCGTCCAGCTCGTGCTGCGCTCGATCGGCTACCGCAGCATCCCGGTGGCCGAGATCCCGTTCGACCCCGCCCGCAACGTCATCGCCAACGTCGAGGGTCGGGTCGTCGACGAGGCGGGGGTCGTCCAGCCGCGCGAGTATGCCGTGGGGTGGGTCAAGCGCGGCCCGGTCGGGGTCATCGGCACGAACAAGAGCGACGCCGCGCAGACCGTCCGGCATCTGCTCGAGGACCTCGAAGCCGACCCGGACGCGGCCGCGCCGTCGGCCGACCTGCTCGACGTGCTCGCCGAGCGCGGGGTGCGAGTGACCTCGCTGGAGGACTGGCGGGCCATCGACTCCGCCGAGGTCGCCCTCGGGCAGGCCAAGGGGCGCCCACGGACGAAGCTGCCGACCTGGGACGCGCTGCTGGACCTCTGCCGCTGAGTCCGCGGGGCCCGGGCGCTTGGCTCAGGTCAGGGTCACAGCCCGGTGCGGCCGTCGATGCACTCGCGCAACAGGTCGGCATGCCCGGCGTGCCGGGCGTACTCCTCGATGAGGTGCACGACGATGTCGCGGGATTGGACGGTGTTGCCGTGAGCCTCGATCGGGGCGTCGAGGTCGAGCCCGGCATACACAGTCCGGGCGTGCTCGACCTCGGCTCGCCAGGTGCGCCAGGCGTCGGCGATCACCGCGTCGTCGGGGCCGGCCCCGTCGAAGTCGAGGTCGGGCTCGGCCTCCGTGCGATAGAGCCTCGGCAGATCGGGCTCTCCTTCGAAGACGCGACGGGTCCACGAGTGCTCGACGCGGGCCAGGTGCCGGACCAGGCCAAGCAGCGACATCGTCGACGGGGGTACCGACCGGGTGGCGAGCTGTTCCGGGGTCAGGCCCTCGCACTTGAGTTCGATGGTCAACCGGTAGTGGTCGAGGTACTCGGCGAGGACGGCCTTCTCCCCGTGGCCGGTCGGCAGGTCGTCGCGTGGGTCGGCGCCCGGAGGTGCCCACATCCCGGTGTAGCCCATCGCGCTATCCAATCGTGAGGACCCCGGCGGCGCGAGTGGTTTCCGGCCGGCGGCGCGAGTGCTTTCCGGTCCCCGCCCGATCGAGGCCACTCCGCCAAGGACCTATAGCCGGGCGCGGAAGGCGAGGACGTCCGCGGGCTGCCAGTCGGTGTGGTCGTTGCGCCACCCGAGCCGGTCGTGGAACAGCGGGTGGGCGTTGGCGCTCGCGTGGCCGATGACGTCGGCGGTCGCGATGCCGTACTGCGCCTGCAGCGACCGGACGAGGGCCAAGCCAGCCTCGGCCTGAGCCGAGCGGGCGAGGATCTGCTGGTCGGCCCACGTCGAGGAATGTCCGTGAGTCGCTTGGACGAATTCGATGCCGATGGCCACATCGTTGAGCCCGATGGCGTGCCGGCATCGGATCGACGTGGGGACGATCGCGTGGACGAGTCCACCCTGGTCGAGGAGGTAGTGCGCGCAGGTGCCGGGCAACTCGCCGAGGTCGGGCACGTCGGCCGCGAACGCGGCCCGCGCCGACGTCCAGGTATCCGACTCGGTGAAATGCAGGACGATGACCTTGGGCGTGAGGGTCCACGAGGCGCTGCCGTAGTGGCGGGCCGAGTACGCGCTCATCTCGTCTTTGCGGGCCTGCGGGAAGGGGATGGGATCGTCGCTGATGCGCAGGCCCGCCCCGACTGGCGCCGGGGCGGACGTGGCGGCCCCGGAGGGGTGTGTCGGCGTTGCTGCCGTCGGGCGGTGCGCAGCGGGGCTCGTGGCGGCCGGCGATGCCGGCGGGCTGGGCGTCGAGGTGGCCGTGACAGTGGCGGTCGTCGGGTCGCCGGAGCCGACCGAAGTGCCCGTCGGGCCAGCCGTGGCATCGGTCGTCGCGCCGGTGGAGACGGCGGGTGTCGCCAGCGAGCCGAGCGGCTGGGAGGCGGCCGAGCACGCGGCAACGAGTAGCGTGAACGCCGCCGGGGCGGCATACCGGAGCATTCTCGTTCCCACGGGCGGCAGGCTAGCCCCGCCGGCCCGAGCCGTCGTGAGGAGGATGCCGTGACCCGCCCGTGGTGGCGCACTTCGGTCGTCTACCAGGTGTATCCGCGCAGCTTCGCCGACAGTGACGGCGACGGGATCGGCGACCTGCCGGGCCTGATCGACCACCTCGACCACATCGCCGCCCTTGGCGCCGACGTCGTATGGGTCAGCCCGTTCTATCCCTCGCCGCAGGCCGACAACGGCTACGACGTCAGCGACTACCGAGACGTCGATCCGGTGTTCGGCACCCTCGCCGACGTCGACCGCCTGGTCGCCGAATTGCACGCGCGGGGGATGCGCCTGGTCATCGACATCGTCGTCAACCACACGAGCGACGAGCACCCGTGGTTCCTCGCCTCGCGCTCCAGCCCGACCGACCCGCGCAGGGATTGGTACCACTGGCGCCCGCCGCGTCCGGGGCGGGCTCTCGGTGTGCCCGGCGCCGAACCCACCGACTGGACCTCGTTCTTCTCGGGCTCGGCGTGGGCCCCGGATCCGGCCAGCGGCGAGTACTACCTGCATCTGTTCCACGCCAAGCAGCCCGACCTCAACTGGCACAACCCGGCGGTCCGCGCCGCCGTCCACGACATGCTGCGCTGGTGGCTGGACCGCGGTGTCGACGGGTTCCGGTTCGACGTCGTCAACCTCGTCTCCAAGGGCCTCGACGAGTCCGGGCGGGCGGTGTTCGTCAATGGCCCACGGGTGCACGAGTACCTCCATGAGATGGCGCAGGCCGTGTGGGCCGATCGGGACGTGCCGCTGCTGACCATCGGCGAGACGCCGGGGGCCGGCGTGGACGACGCGCGGCGGTACACCGACCCGGCGCGGGGGGAACTGGACATGGTGTTCCAGTTCGAGCACATGCACGTCGACCACGGCCCGGCCGGTCGGTTCGACCTCGCCCCGATGGACTGGGTGGCGTTCAAGGCAGTGATGAACCGGTGGCAGCAGGGCCTGGCCGAGGTGGGCTGGAACTCGCTGTATTGGGGCAACCACGACCAGCCCCGGCCGGTGTCCCGGTTCGGCGACGACCGAGCGGCATACCGCGTCGCGTCGGCCAAGGCCCTGGCGACCGTGCTGCACCTGCATCGGGGCACGCCGTTCGTCTACCAGGGCGAGGAACTGGGCATGACGAACTACCCGTTCGCGGCCATCGAGCAGATCGACGACGTCGAGTCGCGGCGTTGGGCCGAGGCAGCAGGCGCTGCGGGGATGGACGGCGCGGCGATCCTCGCCTCCCTCAACGAACGCAGCCGCGACCATGCCCGCACGCCCATGCAGTGGGACGACGGGCCGAGCGCCGGGTTCACGACCGGTACGCCGTGGCTGCCGGTGAACCCGAACGCCGCACAGGTCAACGCCTCGGCCCAGGTCGGGGTGGCCGGATCGGTCTTCGAGCACTACCGGGCGCTGGTCGCGCTGCGCGCGCAGCTGCCGGTCGTCGTCGACGGGGATTTCACGCTCCTACTGCCCGAGCACCCGTGCGCCTACGTGTTCCTGCGGCGGCTCGGCTCCGAGGACCTGCTCGTCGCGGCGAACCTCTCGTCGGAGTCGATCGACGTCGACCTGCCCGACGGCTGGGCCGACGCCGATCTCGTCCTCGGGTCGGGGATCCTCGGTATGCCGCCGGGAGATCGGCCGTGGGGACACCTGGGGCCGTGGGAGGCGTGGGTGCGCCGGCGGGTCAGGTCCGCCCCGACTGGGTATATGCCGCCCCCGGTGCCGGGTTCGTCAGCGTCGCCATTGCCGTGACGATCCGCCGGAACGTAAAGTCGGCGGCCCGCTGCTCCACCTCGTCCATCGTGCAGAACGCCACGGATCGGATCTCCTTGGTGGCCAACGTCATCCGCTCCGGTGCGCCCGCGTCGAGCATCCCACCGTCGAAGAGCAGGCACATCGCGTCGTCCCAGCCGCTCCACGGCGGCAACCAGTCGGCGACGAGCAGGCGCCCAGGGCGCAGGACCAGTCCGAGCTCCTCGTGGGCCTCTCGGGAGGCGCCGAGATGTGGTGACTCGCCGGGCTCCACGACACCGCCGGGCAGGTCCCAGTCGTGCTTGTAGGTCAGTTGGCACAGCAAGATCCGCTGCGCGGGGTCGCGCACGAGCAGCTGCGCGATCGCCCGCTTGCGCGGCAGGGTGGCGTTGAGCAACGCCCGGAAGCCCTCGGGGTCGGTGAAGTGGGGGTCGGTGGACAGGCGTCCGAGCAGGACGTACTCGGAGACGCCGGTGCGCTCGTGCCGCGCCCGCACGATGCCCTCCCGGCGCAGCCCGGCCCGCGAGGCGAGGCGCAGCGAGCGGCGGTTCTCGGGGTCGACCCGCGCTTCGACGCGGTAGAGGTCCAGCTGGTCGAACGAGTGGTCGCACAACAGCCGCAGGGCCCGGGTGGCGTACCCGCGGCCGTTACACCCGGCATACAGGGCCCAGTCGAGCAGTCCGATCTCGTCGCGGACCGTGACGTCGACCTCGCCGACCCGCCGGCCCTCGACCTCGATGGAGAACGCCGTCTGCCCGTCGCGGGTGCGTTCGCGGGGGCGCAGCGTGACAACGCCGTCGGTTGGTGCTCGAGACATCCCGGCGGCGTCGGCGAAGCGATCCCCGACCACGATTGCACGATAGCCATTGGATGTGGCCTGGGTCACGCGATGCGCGCTCGCTGGTACGACGCTCCGGCCGAGCAGCCCAGATTCCGTGCCCGGTGCACCGCATCCGGTCCACCCGCAGTGGGGGGCGCTCGTGGTGAAGCCTGCGACCACGTTCCCGGCGGCGTAGTCGATTGCGTGGACGACCTCATCGGTCCAGCCGCGACTCGAACGCGGCATGCAGGCAACCGCCGAGCACCGGCCCGACCGTCGTCGTGAGGTCCGCCGTCGCGGCTGCGGCGGGGTCGGGCTAGGTGCTAGCCCGCCTCCCAGCGGAACACCCGGGCCGAGATGGCACCGAAAAGGAGTGCGAAGCCGAGCAGGACCAGCATCGGCAGCCAGATCGCCTCGATGCCCTGGCCCCGGACCATCACCGCCGACATCCCGTTCGTCAGGTGACCCATCGGCAGGAAGTTCGACACGGTGCGCATCCACGCCGGGGCGACGTCCAGCGGGATGAACGTGCCGGACAGGAAGGCCATCGGCATGATGATGAGGTTGGCCAGGCCGGAGGCACCCTCGGGGGTCTTGCTCACCGCGCCGGTGAGCAGGCCGATCGACATGAATGCCAGCGCCCCGGCAAGCAGGACCGGGATGGCCAGGTACCACGAGCCGCTGAGCTTGAGGCCGAACGCGAACACCCCGACGACGAGGAAGATCGCCGCCTGGACGATGGCGACCCCGAGCGTGATGAGCACACGCGATCCGACGATGCTCGACGTCGAGGCCGGCGAGAGACGCAGCCGGCGCAGCAGCCCGCTCTTGCGCCAGGTCACCAGAGCCATGGCGGCACCGAACACCCCGCTCATGGCGACCGCCCACGACAGCAGGCCGGGCACGTAGAACTGGATGGGTTTGAGGGACGTGTCCTCGACGCGATCTGAGGTCATCGTGAACGTCGGCGGGGCCGCGCTCACCGCGAGGTTGGCCTGTTGGACGAAGGATTCGAGCGTGCCCTGGACGATGGCGGCGCGCACCTGGTCGGCCTGCGAGTAGTGCAGCTGCACGACGGTGCCCTGCATCTCCACGGCCCCGGCGGCATCGCCCTTGCGGACCTTGTCGAGGGCGGCGTCGCGATCGTCGAGGCGGCTGATGTCGAAGACCGAATCGAGCGCGGCGCGCCCCTCGGCCGGCATCCGGTCGAAGAGGGCGACCGCCCCGATCTGAAGGAGCTTGGACCTCGACTGCCCGGTGTCGCCGCCGAAGATCCCGCCGAAGACGACGAGGAACATCAACGGGAAGGCGATCGTCCAGAAGAGCATCTGCCGGTCTCGGAGGAACCCTTTGCCCTGGGCCCGGGTCATGGCGGCGAAGGAGCTCATTCGCGGTACTCCCGTCCGGTCAGCGACAAGAAGACGTCCTCGAGGGTGCCCCCGCGCACCTGCAGGCCCTCCAGGGAGTGCCGGGCGGCCAGTTCGCCGATGACCCGGGCCGGCTCGTGGGTGGTGAGGGTGAGCGTGCCGTTGTCGACGACGGCGGCCTCGGGACCGACGAGCGCGGTTGCCGTGGCACGGTCCACGGCCTGCTCCGGGAGGCTGACGCGCGTCGGGGCGTCCAGGGCCCGGACCATGTTGGCCGGGGTGTCGACGGTGAGGATCTTGCCGGTGTCCATGATCGCGACCCGGTCGCATAGTTGCTCGGCCTCGTCCATGTAGTGCGTCGTGAGTACGACGCTGCGACCCGAGGCGTTGATCGAGCGCAGCAGGTCCCAGAGGTTGCGCCGGGCCTGCGGGTCCAGGGCCGCGGTGGGTTCGTCGAGGAAGACCAACTCGGGGTCGTGGACGAGCGCGCACGCGATGGACAGCCGTTGCATCTGCCCGCCGGAGAGCTTCTCGGTGCGCTGGCCGGCGTGTTCGGTGAGTCCGACCTCCTCGAGCATCTGGTCCACCCGGCTGCGGCCGGCGCCGTACAGGTCGGCGAAGGTCTGCAGTTGCTCACGGGCGGTGAGCTGTTCGAAGAACGCCGAGGCCTGCAGTTGCACCCCGAGGCGCGGCAGCAGGGCCGGATTACGTGGCCACGGCGAGAGGCCGAACACCGAGATGCGCCCGGCCATGGGCTCGCGCAGTCCCTCGACGAGTTCGAGCAGGGTCGTCTTGCCGGCCCCGTTGGGGCCGAGGATGCCGAAGAACTCCCCTTCCTCCACCGTGAGGTCGACGCCGTCGACGGCGAACACCGATCCGTAGTGCCTGACGAGCCCCGAGACCTCGATCACGCTCATGCCTCGAACCTACGGGTTCGGCGGCCGGATCCGCATCCGGGGATGGGGTTACGGCGCGTCCGACGTGACGGTGCCGGGTGGTCAGCCCGGCGCACCGGGCGTGATCGAGGCGGGTGACTCAGGCGACGCGGGTCGTGACGGTGAACCCGTGGGCCCTCAGTCGCTCGACCAGGGGCGTCCCCAAAGCCGTTGCGGGAGTAAGCACACCGCCGCCCTTCGGGGTGCGGTCACGGTCCAGGGCCAGGCACAGCGCCGACTGTCCGAGCATCACTGCCGTCGCGTCGTAGCCGGGGTCGAGGTCGGCGCCGAAGACCGTCTCGTATGCCGCGCCCGAGGTCGTTCGCGCGGCGATGACCATGCGGAAGCGGCCCTCCCGGCGGCTCTTCTCGCTCGGCCCGTCGCCGGGCTTGGGAAGCACCCGGGCCAGGACTTCGCGGGTCGGTTCGAAGGACAGCCCGGCGAACATGCCGAGCAACCCGGCGACCGTGCCGTTCGCGAGGACGGAGGCCTTGGGACCGGACCCGAAGTCCATGACCTCCCGGTAGCGAAATCCCCGTCCGTAGCGCCAGCCGGACAAGGCGTTGCTGCGCCGGACGATCCGGGTGTTGAACCCGGCCATGAAGTACGGCGCGACCCACCGTCCGGTGTCCGGGTCGTGCGTCGGTGCGACCCTCTTGCGCCAGGCTTTGGCGGTGGCCAGGGTCTGGGCGACGCGGTTACCGGGAGGGGCGAGGTCGAGGTCCTGCTGGCTGGTGGCCGGTTCCGCGTCGCGGTTGGGACTCAGCGAGAACGGGTCGGCGAGGATCTGCCGGGCCGCGGCATCCTGGCGCGCGGTCACCGCCTGCCCGCGGATCGAGTCCAGCGTGCCGCCGCTGAACCACCCCTTGAGCACGCGCACCGACAGCGTCGTCGTCGTCAACTCGCCGGCTCCGTCGGCCGCCGCTCGATCAGCCGTGACGAGGACGCCGAGATCGGAGGGGATCGAGTCGAAACCGCACGAGTTGACGATCCGCGCGCCGGATTCCAGCGCCGTCTCGTGCCAGGCGTCGGCGGCATCTCGGACGAAGAGGGTCTCGCCGGTGAGGTCGCAGTAGTCGGTGCCCAGGACCGCGCAGGCTTCCAGCAGCGGCATCCCGTACTTCGCGTACGGCCCGACGGTCGTCGCCACGACCCGGGTGGACTCGGCCAAGGCCCGCATCTGCGCGGGGTCTTCGGCCGATGCCACGACGAGGGGCCAGTCCCCGGCGCGTTCGGGCAGCTCGGCGCGCAGCTCGGCCAGGGCATCACCCGAACGTCCGGCGAGGGCGATGGCGAGACCGTCCGGCGCATGGTTGGCCAGATGCTGGGCCACCAACCGACCGACGAATCCCGTCGCGCCGAACAGGACGATGTCGTGGGTCACGGGTGAACGCTACAACCCGGGGTCGAGCTGGCCCGGGCCGACCGCCAGACCTGGACATGACAAGGCGGGCGGGTCGGCTCTCCCCACCGACCCGCCCGCCATGATCCGTGCGATTCCCCTTCCGGTTGGTCCCCCCAGAAACCCTCCGGAAGGGGAATCGCACTCGACCGCTGCGTGCCTCCCCCTCCCACTTGCTTGAGGCACGAGTGCGGACATGTGTGAGACGGGAGGCACCCGGATCCATGACACAGTTCTTGGAGGAATTCTCCAGAATCTTCCGAATGCCTCCTGACCTGCGCAGATGCTCCGCCGCCGGGAGGTCCACGGTCGCCGGGGGCGTAGATCGGGGGCCCGACGATCGCCCGGTCAGGGCTGGAAGCGGTAGCCCATGCCCGGCTCGGTGAGCAGGTGCCGCGGCCGGTTGGGATCCGGCTCGAGTTTGCGGCGCAGTTGGGCGACGTACAGGCGCAGGTTCGCGGGCTGATTGACGTAGGCGGCGCCCCAGACCTGGGAGAGCAGGTAGCGCTGGGACAGCAGCTTGCCCGGTTGGCGGACGAGGACCTCGAGCAGATGCCATTCGGTCGGCGTGAGGTGCACCGGTTCGCGCCGGCCGTCGAGGTCGCGTTCGATGAGCCGGGCCGCGAGGTCGACGGTGACGCCGCCGAAGGTGACCACCGGAACGGGGGTCTCCCCCTGCGCCACCCGACGGGTGACCGCCCGAATCCT
>JBAOHL010000003.1:0-669623 GCA_037045045.1 Dermatophilaceae bacterium | reverse complement strand
CGAGTTTATGATACACCAGGGAATCGCCTGCATAGTTAATGTCTTTCCAGCTTTTTGAGTATGACTGGCTGAAAGCACTGTAAGAGGCAAAAAGTAAAAGTAAAAAAGTAAGTTGTTTCATTATTCTATTTTATCTGTACAAATTATTAAAGTTGCTTATTAGTTGGCGGTTGTGCTTCATCTCTTTTATCTGCTTTCTCACCCGATAGAACTCACATGTAATTTGTTAATTGGAATTTGTGTTTTTCTGTAAACATGTTCGTTTCTTATTATCTGATTCTGAAATCAAAAAGTCAACCATCATTTTGTAGTATTTCTCTTCAAAAACACCGGGTCCATGTTTGCCACCGGGAACAATTACCAGTTCGCTTTTCACACCGGCTTTTTGTAATTTCCGATAAAGCAGTTCGCTTTGGCAATGCGGTACCAGCGGGTCTTTATCGCCATGTAAAATCAGAAACGGCGGGTCGTTTTTGTCAACGTAAGTCGCCGGATTTGCCGTGCAGCAACTTTGTCTTTATTTTCTTGAATTGCTCCGCCCACCAGGCTCGATTCGGGTGAATTTGCCGGATTGTGCGCCATAGAACTTCCACACGTATCCATCATCAGAAAATCGGTGGGGCCAAACCAATCGACCACCGCATCAACCGAACTGCTGAATGAAGAGTATTGCCCAACATTCCCTTCGATATCTGCTGATTCAGCGCCTGATTTAAATACACCAACTTTACCTGAAGTACCGGTCATTGATGCCAGATGCCCACCCGAAGAGCTGCCTGAAATTCCAACAAAAGAAGTATTAAACCTGTATTGCGCGGCATTTGCCCGAACGAACCGGATAACTGCTTTTATATCGTTGATTTGTGCGGGGAATTTTGCATCGCTGCTGGAGCGGTGATTTGGCATTACAATGGCAAACCCGGCATCGAGCAATGGTTTTCCCAATGTTTTCAGGTCAACACCTTTCGAATTGTTACTGAACCAGGCGCTGCCATAAACAATCACAACCACTGGATAAACCGGCATTTCGATTTGAGGCAGATAAATATCGAGGTTGTGATAACCCATTGAATCGCCGGCATAGTTAATGTCTTTCCAGCTTTTTGAGTACGACTGGCAAAACCCACTGTAAGAGGCAAAAAGTAAAAGAAAAAAAGAAAGTCGCTTCATAAGTTTAGTTTAAGTTTTCAATTGCAATATACTGAAAACTGACGGTTAAAAAGGCATGCCTCAAAAAGGTGCACAAAAACAGCACTTGATTATTTATCATTGGGATTGGAATCAGGTTTTTGTAAAAGTAGGCAATTGAAGCCAACCAATATTTCAAAATCAGATATTCAATTTCTAATTTGGGATAACAGGGTTAAGCAAAAAAATGTGGCTAAAGCCTGCCCTTCTGTATTTCCGGTGGACTCCGTCAGTTGAAACTGACGGTAATATAAAATTAAACTTTATTATCATCACACGTTGCAACAGCGCAATAGCCGGGCAAACAAAAAACCTTATTTTCATTCTTAAACCATTATTATATTGATTATTCAATGTCAGTGCTCTGAACTGCGGGCAGATTTTCCGGGTTCGTGTTTCACGGCTTAAAAGCCGGTGCTATTTTTAGGTTTCCTTAATTTCCCTGCAGAATTTGGAGATTTAAGAAGGGAGAAAAACTATTTATTCCACAATTTCGGAGGGTGATTTGCCAAAAAAAGTTTTTAAAAACTGTGCTGAAATAACCCACACTGCTGAAACCACACATTTCGCTTACCTCGGTAACTGTGTATTTTCGCGATTGCAACAGTTCTGATGCATGACGAAGACGGATTGTTTTAATCAAATCGGTAGGTGACTGGCCGGTGAGCGACTTTGTTTTCTTATACAAAAGAGACGCGCTGACATTCATTGCTGAAGCAAATTCATCTTTATCGAAACTGGCATTGGCCATATTTGCCCATGCCACTTCCATCAGCTTTTTTCACAAATTTATCGTTGATTTCGTTGGCCAACAGAGGCTCTGCAGTGTTTTTATCAATCAGTTTCAATGCCTTTTCCCTGACCACTTCGCGGTTACGGATAATTGTCCTGATTTTTTGTACAAGCAAATTCATGTCGAAAGGTTTGGTCAGGTAGTCGTCGGCTCCCAAACCCAGACCCTGCAATTGTTTTGCTTTGTCGGTAAGTGCGGTTAAGCAAAATTATTGGAATATGCGAAGTTTCGTAATTGGTTTTTACCTGTTTGCAAAGTTCGAAACCGTTTTTGTTTGGCATCATCACGTCAGAAATAATCAGGTCGGGTAAATGTTCCAAAATCATCTGCCAGCCTATTTCACCATCTTGACGAGTGCTGTAAATTCTCCCTCAATT
Organism: Dermatophilaceae bacterium; assembly: GCA_037045045.1. Classification (GTDB taxonomy): domain Bacteria; phylum Actinomycetota; class Actinomycetes; order Actinomycetales; family Dermatophilaceae; genus Phosphoribacter. The sequence goes on along the minus strand of JBAOHL010000003.1, from coordinate 667,265 downwards.
TTGTTAGCTATAAATTTCCGCAGTTCATCGTTGTCTTCAACTATCAACACACTCATTTTTCGGGTACTAGATTTTCCGGGTATGATTCTGTTGATGTAATGAGGTCATCCGTTACATCGAATATTAACTCAGGCTCAAGCGAAATTGATATTGTTTGTTCTTTTTCAGCTACCTCTTTATATGGAATTACAACCTGAAAAGTAGATCCAACATCTGGCTTTCGAATGAAATGATTCCACCATGAAAGGTAACGTAATTCTTTACCAGCAGCAGACCGATTCCCGAACCCACAATTTTAGCATTCATTGCATTTTCGCCACGATAAAACTCCCTGAATAGTTTTCGCTGTGCTTTTTTGCTGATGCCAATCCCGTTATCTTTTACTGTAAGTGTCCACCTGCTTTTATCGGCTTTAAATTCAATAATTACCTTTCCTCCGTTGTGCGAATATTTCACTGCATTCGAAATCAGGTTATCGAGAATTTTCTCCATTTTAAGCACATCGATTGCAGTAATATACTTTTCCCCGTCAGAAACAAATTCAACATGAATACCCTTACTTTTTGCAAGTGATTCGTAAATTACCCTCCGGTCCTGAAACCAATCTTGACAACATCCGTCATCGATAGAGAGAGAATCTCTTTTTGGATATCCACTTTCTGGAAATCCATAAGTTGAGTAACCACTGACGAAAGTTGCCTGGCCTGGTCTTAACAGCAATCTGCAAATACTGTCTGCCGTTTTCAGAAAGGTTTTTCTCGCGTGTAAGTTCTTCAACCGGGGCTTTTATCAGTGTGAGTGCAGTACGGATTTCGTGTGCAGTATTGGTAAAAAAACTAACTTTTTCTTCAGTGTGTTTCTGTTTCAAACTTTTAATGTAGTAGAGCAGTAGCAGAATAATAATTCCGGGAATAATAATAGTCATCAAAAACACAAACCAGGCTTTTTTCCAGAACGGAGGAATTAAACGTATTGAAATTGATCGTTCACTTAATATATTCGACAATGAACTGTCAAAAAGCCTGATTTTCAACGTAAAATTTCCGGATGGAATATTTGTGTATGTAATAATACGGTTACTTGTTGGTGTGGCCCATTCAGCATCGAATCCTTCCAGTTTCCATGAAAATTTGGCACCCGATGTAACGTTTACAGGAATCAATTCCAAACTAATTGTATTCTGAAAATATTTCAAATCAATATTCTTCAGTTTATCTACCGGCTTGTCAAGGATTTAATGTGGAGGTATCTCGTACTGAGCGTCCGGAAACAGCAAAATCCTGAAAATAAATTCTTCCTGCCGATGAAATTTCCTTTAATGAATCGGGTGAAAAAGATATGATTCCACTATTGGTTCCCCAGGCCAGTTTTCCATTTTTTAAAACCGTTACCGCACTTTTGTTATACGAAATGGCTGACAAAGGTATTATTGACGAAAATGTCAGTGCTGTTTTCTCTTTTGGATCAAACCTGCACAAACCACCTTCGGTGCCTAACCAAAGATAATTTCCTGCATACACAATACTGTTAATAAAATTGGAAGGAAATCCTTCCCTTGTTGTATATTTTTTTGTTTTCCCTGTTTTGAAATTGTATTCTACCAATCCTTCGCCGCTGGTACAAATCCAGATTTCGGGGCCGAGCACAAGAATATCCTGAACAACAATATCCGATATTAAATCTTCAATACTTCCTGTTTCTTTATTTAACATCGACACCCCAGAACTTTGCCCGATAAGAATTTGTGTCTGAAAGACAGTTCAGCAAATGAACTGATTGGAATCTTCGGAATAAGTTCTGAAGGAATTTTCTTTTGAATTGTAACAAATAAATTCACCATTTACCCCACCAATCCACAAATCGTTTCCGGCTATCCTTAAAAATGTCGAAAATAAAATTGCTTACCGATGGCGAACCTTTTATTCCCTTGGCATAATGCGCCAGTTCCCTTCCGGTTTTTCTGTCGAGAACGTAAACACCCGAAGAATAACTTCCTGCCCAAATTCTACCCTTGTCGTCTTCGCAAAGTGTTAGAAAAACCTGTGCCTGTTCAAGTTTGTTGTTGAAAAGGCTTTTCCACTGATCTGTCAGCGGATTCCAAACACTAATACCATTATTGGTAGCAAACCACATTTTTCCTTCACCATCTTCCAGAATTCCGTTTACATCGTTATTTACAAGCGAGTTATCATTGTTTGAATGATGCACAACCTGCGTTAGGATCGGAGAAGTCAAATTGTAAAATGAAACGCCTCCGCTGATGGTACCGACCCAAACCCGTTTCCCTTGTTCGTAAAAGATATCGTAAACGCCGTTTCCCGGTAAGGAATTTGCATCGTCAGCGCTTTCTTTAAAAACATTCAAAATCGTATCGCCTTTTTTACTTATTTCCCAGATTCCCTGCCCATCAATACCGATCAACAGGGTTGAATCAGAATTTTCTTCAATGGCCAGAACAGGTTGCCTGGGTAAAGTTGATTGAAGAACCTGTGAAAATAATCCTGTATTAAAATTATAACTAAATAAACCATGTCGAAAGTGATACCTAGCCATAGTTTATTCTGAGATTTATCCAAAAACAGCGGTAGAAACAGCAATCAGCGTTGTCGTATTAGTTTCATATATACTTTCACTTGTCAGCGATTGAGTATCGAATAATCTGATGCCGGCAGAATTTGCAATTAAAAATTTGCTGTCACTGTACCATGTTATTGAAGATTTGTCATTTAATGTATTGTCAATCTGCTGCAATTTTTCTGAATTATATTTATATAATCCAATGTTTAATGTAAACCAGTAATCGTTTTTTGAATCAGCCACAAGCGAAAAAACATCCAAATCTTTAACATCAAGCAGTTCACTCAAATTAAATTTCAATTCAAACCTGTCGTAAACCGAATTGTACTGAAATACCTGTCCGTTGTTTGTATATGCCGTCAGAACCGAATTCCCATAAATAAGCCAAACCATCAGAACCCCTTCTGTTTCATACGGAAGCTGATAAATCCGGTAGTCGTCATCAGTCAATCTGAGGATTCCGGTTTTTGATGATGCCCATATAAAACCGTTATCGTCTTTACAAATGGAGTTGGTAACCCGCATGGAAATTCCAAACAGAGAGTTAATGCTGTAATACTTAACAGGTACTGCATTGGCGGATAATGCAAACATGGTTATTATCAGGGCAATAAATCTAAATTTCAGATTCACTTCGCAATCAGTTTTTTATATTCGAAATGTATGAAGTTTAAACCCTTTAAAATAGCTTTTTAAAAAGAATTTCACGGTAAGCTTATCTCAGAATAAAACTTATTTGATTAAGCATTTGATTTGCAGTGGCAGTATTCACTGCAATTTGTATTTAGTACTTTCTGAAATTTTAAGCTGACCTTTAAAAATTGCTGCTAAATTCAATTCGTTGTGCTATTTTTGAATTACAAATAATCACTCAGCAATGCAAAAACCGGTAATATTTCTCCTTTTATTTTTGCCATATATTTTAAAAGCCCAGATTAACAATTACTGGTCGTACAATTTCAACGAAGAATCGACAATGATTGCTGGTGCTGTTGTTGGGGGTGGCGCAGGAGCTTCATCCATTTTTTACAATCCCGCCATAATTTCCGATATCAACGAATCAAAATTGTCGTTGAATGCCAGTTTATTTGCATACGAAATAAATAACGCAAACAATTTATTAGGCGAAAATATCGACTTACAATCCACCCGGTTTTATGCTGTTCCGCGTTCGGTTTCGTATATGCACAAACCGCGCAATCACCCCGGATGGAGCCTTGAATTTTCATATTTAAATGTTGCCAACAGTGAATTTAGCGGAGTAAATTTTACAGAAAAAAATATCGACATTCTTACCAATATTCCCGGAATTGAACATTACAATGCATACACCGATTCTTAAAACCGATATTCGTACCGATTTTTTCGGGCGGTGCAGGAGGATCAATTAAAATCGGTGAGAACTTTTTTGCAGGAACCAGCATGTTTGTTTCTGTAAATTCAAAATATACGTTATATCAGCTCGATATCAATGCTTCACCTGCCAGTGGTGTACAAACTGAAGAATTTTCTTATTACAACGCCAAACACGAAACCCAGGAAATGATGAAGTTTAACGATTACAGGTTGCTTCGGAAATTTGGCCTTTTTTATAAAAAGCCACGTTTCAGTGCCGGATTAAACATTACCACACCGTCAATTGGAGGTATTTACAGCGACGGAAAAAGGTAATGCGAAAACAGGGCCAAAACAACATTACCAATCCTGAAACCGGTGAACCAATGCAAAATTTCACGATTATTGACTATGCCGAAAAGAAAGAAGTAACGGTTAATGCAAAATCGCCTTTTGCCGTTGCTGCCGGTTGCACGTACACAGCAGCTGATAAACAAAGGGTGCTATACACAACTGTGGAATATTTTGCCGGAATTGGCTCGTACCGCATGGTTGAAGTGGAAGAAAATAATAATATGGGAGCAGGCAGTATCCTGGAAAATGAGGATTTTTCTGAATGGCTGACCTTTTCTGACGGAGCAAATCCGGTTTTTAATGTTGCGGTTGGTTACCGCTCGTACCTGAAAAACAATTTAATGCTGCTTTCTGGTTTTAAAACCGATTTCAACTATAAAAAAAGAAAGAAACAAGTCCGAAGAATCCAGATAAATCGATAAAAAGCAACAATGTGGATTATTACCATTTTACCAGTGGTTTGACTTTGCGAATAAAAGGACAGGATATAACTGCAGGATTACAATATACCCTTGGACTGAATAACGGTACCAAACAACTTGTAAACCTTTCGAACCCGGTTGAATTTAATTTCGAAGAATTAAGAGCTTTGCAGGGAACCCGCACAAACACCGTAAAATCGATATATAATTCGTTTACATTTTTATTGGCGGCATCGTTTAATTTTGGCGGAAACTCAAAAAAATAATCCTTTTCCCCCTTCAGTATATACAAAAAATCAGGTTGGCAGATCGTCTTTTTGATTATGATAAGGCGATTCAAGTTTTCTACCGCCATAAGCGAACCGTTCCGTCATTATATTTAAAATTTCGTTTGCCGTACTTTCAATGGGTTTGTTTGAAACATTTATAACCGTAAAACCACCCCGATCAAACACAAACATTGCTTTTCTGATTTCCTCCCTAACCTCGTGCTCATCAATATACGAATCGATTTGATGATTATTCCAGCCCAGTAACCGTTTTTTGCGGTGGAGTAATTAACTGGGCAGCCGAAATATGTAACCCAAAAACCCGTTGCGGATCAACTTTAAACAGTTCAGGTGGCGGTTCAATTCCGTTTACCAGCGGCACATTTGCCACTTTCCATCCGTACATGGCCAGATACACGCTGAGCGGTGTTTTTCCAGCACGTGAAACTCCGGTCAGAACAATTTCTGCACTTTCCAACCTCTCCGGACTCATTCCATCGTCGTGCGAAAGTGTATATTCAATAGACTCAATACGATCGAAATACTGATGATTGATTTCACGGTACAAACCCGGATGCATCAGAGGCTTAATTCCAGAGATTCGTCCAGAAAATCGGCAAGTTTCCCCATTAAATCAACTTCGCGAACACCAAATTCGGCACAATATTCAATTGCTTTTTTCCGCAAATGCGTATTTACCATGGTGTGAACAATAATTCCACCTTCGGTTTTGGCCTTCATCACTGTATCAAAAAGGTCATCTTCACTATCGAGATTGGAAACTATAATTACAGGAATCTTATTATCTGGATATTGAATTAACAATGCCTGAACAACATTATTCGCAGCAATTCCGCTGTCCTCCGGATACCACGTAAATGGGTGGCGGTGTATTTTTTTTCTGCGTATTCATCTTCATGTTTTTAACTTTAACAAAATAACCGGCTGCTGGTTCTAAATTCCTTACATTCTTTTAAATACAGCGAAAAAATTAGCCTTCCATTTAATTAAACAGGTTGGAAATCGGAACTGCAGTCAAAATAAACTTTCCGGGTTAAAGCAAATTTGATTTATTTAATGGTTTCATTGGTTTAATAACCACTTCAGCGTTACACGACGGACAGATATATATTTCGCAGCCGGTGCAGGCAAAACAGTTACTGCAGGTACGTGGCACATCGAAATCGGAAAACCCGAAACCACAGGTTGTGCAGTTGTAATATTTCTCTTTTCGTTTCGTAATCATTTAAAAATGAGCTTTTGATAACCTGAGCACAGCAAACATAATTACCAGCGTGAAAATGATTGCTGCACCCGAAGGAATATCGAGAAAGTAAGAGATAAACAGCCCCGAAACAGTTCCGATAAATGCAAAAACCGATGATAAAATCAACAGCTTTTTAAAATCGTTGGTGAATAAATTTGCCGATGCCTGCGGAATTGTTAGCAGCGATAAAATAAGTATGATACCCACAACCCTGATATTTAAAACAACAGTGAGGGCAATTAACGACATAGTTAAATAATTGAACAAATTAACAGGCAATCCGGCAGTTTTGGCGAATTCCTCATCAAAGGCGATGTACAGAATTTTATTAAAAAACAGTACAAAAAATGCAATGATTACAAGGGTTAAAATAAACATCCACCAAAGTTCGGAAATGGTAACCGTGAGTATATTCCCAAAGAGATAACTCATTAAATTGGGTAGTATAACCGGGTGTCAGAAAAACAAATATGATCCCCAGCGCCATCCCCAGCGACCACCAGATTGCAATGGAAGAATCTTCGCGGATTTCGGCAACTTTTGTAAAAAACTGGATACCCAGTGCCGAAAAAACAGCAAAAATAACTGCTCCCAAAATCGGGTTGAAACCAAGGAAAAATGCCAGTCCGATTCCGCCAAAAGAAGCATGAGTTATTCCGCCACTTATAAAAACTATGCGTCGCGAAACAATATAACTACCTATTATACCACATGATATACTGGCAAAAACCGCTGCAATAAAGGCTTTCAGAAAAAAGTCGTATTGAAAAAGTTCGATTACCGTACTCATTTGTGGTGATGTTTTAAAATAATGTGCGGTACTTCGCCATACTTTATAATTTGAATCGGACAGTTATATTCATCCAAATCTCTCTGCGTAATTTTGTTGCTCGGGTGATAATGCAGGTTTCCATTCACACAGGCAATGGTTTTCACATATTTTACAATGGTTCCCATATCATGCGAAACCAAAATGATTGCAATATCATCGTTCAATGAGCCGCAATTTTTCATATAATTCGCCTTCAAAACGGTTATCGACAAAAGTATCGGGTTCGTCGAGAATTAATATTTTTGGGTTGCTGATTAAATGCACGGCATAAAAAAACCCGCTGCATTTGTCCTCCCGAAAGTTCGCCAATGGCTTTGTTTCTTATTTCGAAAATACCGGTTTCCTGCAATAAATCAGTTACTTTCTGTTTTACATCACCCGAAGAAACCGAACTGTTTTGCATCATTAATCCCGACTTTACCACGTCTGAAACGGTAATTGGAAATTTGCGATCGATATGTTTTACCTGTGGCAGATAACCGATTGGTTTTTTGTTCCTGTTGATGTCGCTTCTGAAATCAATTTTGCCTTCCATCGGTTTTAACAATCCAAGAATAGCTTTTATCAGCGTGGTTTTCCCGCCGCCATTCGGCCCGATAACTCCCAAAAAATCATTTTCAAAAATTTCAATATTGACATTTTGAAGAACGGGAGTTTTGTCGTAACCAACCGTTAGATTCTGTATTTTAATTAACGGATCCATTAAAAATTATCCACAATAATATTGGTCATTTCCATTAGATTTTCAGCCCAGGCCGGGTCGAGAGGTCGAACCTGAATCACTTTGCCTCCCACTTCTTCGGCAAAAACACGGGCATTTTCACGGTCGAACTCGCTTCTGAATATACATCACCTTAATATTCTCTTTTTTCGACAAATCTAATCAGTTCGGTCATACGCTGCGGAGTCGGTTCTTTCCCACCACTTTCGAGCGAATACTGCAACAATCCGTATTCGCGGGCAAAGCAGAAGTGAAACACCACAATTCGTATTCGCGGGGCAAAGTACGAGAGGGCTCGGATGAAAAACATAGTCGGCGGGACCTGGCCCGGGGCCGAGGCCATCGCCGTGCCGGCCACGCTCGTGCTGCTCGCGCTGGTCCTCGGGTCGGTGCTCGCCGGGGTCCTGCCCATGCTCGTCGGCGCCGCATCGATGCTCGGGACGCTGGCCGTCCTGTCCTGGGGCCTCACGCTCGTCGCAGACGCGGAGCACTCTCGCTCAACCTCACCATCGCCCTGGGGCTTGCCGGCCCCTGGCCTCGACTACGGACTGCTCATGGTCAGCCGGTTCCGCGAGGAGCTCGCGGCCGGGCACGACGTCGAGGCGCGCGGTCGCGGCGACCGTCCGCACGGCGGGCCGCACCGTGGTGTACTCCGCCGCCACCGTCGCCGCGGCGCTCGCCGCCTTGCTCGCCTTCCCGGTCTACTTCCTGCGCTCGTTCGCCTATGCCGGCATCCCGGTCGTCGCGATCACCGCGCTGGCCGCCGTCGTGGCCCTGCCCGCCGCGTTCCGGCTGCTCGGCCGCAGGCTGCGCGGGAGACCCCCACGGCACCGGAGCGAGGCCGGCCGGTTCTGGGAGCGCCTGGCCGCCCGCGTCACGCGCCACCCGGTCCGCTTCGCGATCCCCGTGCTGGTCGTCCTCGCGGTTCTCGCGGTCCCGGCGGCCGGCGTGTCCTTCGGGTTGCCGGATGACCGCGCCGTCGGCGCCGACCACTCGGGCGCACGTCGGGTCGGGGACGTCCTGCGCAGTGACTTCTCGACCCGACCGAGCGAGGCCGTCCTCGTGGTGCTGCCGGACCCGGGGGATGGTGTCCCGGCACCGGAAGGCGACTTCGCGGCATACGCAAGCAGGTTGTCCGGGCTCGACCGGGTGCTGCGAGTGGAAGCCCCCGACGGGACGTTCGTCCACGGCGAGCGGGTCGGTCCTGGCCCGGATGGATTGCGCCGTGGGCGTGCGGCGGCGCTGCGCGTGGTCCCCGACGGGCTGGCCTACGACCCGGCCACCCAAGACCTCGTCCGGGCGGTCCGGGAGGTACCGGCCGGCCGGGCGACCCTCGTCGGTGGCCCGACCGCCCGATTCCTCGACGTCAACACCGCCATCGGATCCAGATTGCCCCTCGTCGGAGCGCTCATCGCGTTGACCACCCTGCTCGTCGTCTTCTTCTTCACCGGGTCGGTGTGGCTGCCGATCAAGGCGCTGGTCGTCAACGCCGCGACCATCGCCGCGGTGCTCGGGGCGATGGTCTGGGTGTTCCAGGACGGCCACGGCGCCGACCTGCTCGGTGTCACGCCGTTGCCGCTGTCGGTGTCGATCCCGCCGCTGATGTTCTGCCTGGCATTCGGGCTGTCGATGGACTACGAGGTGTTCCTGCTCGGCCGGATCAAGGAGCACCACGACGCCGGACTGGACAACGCGAGCGCCGTCGCCGCCGGCCTGGCGACGACCGGGCGAATCGTCACCGCGGCCGCCGCGCTGATGGCTGTGACGTTCCTGGCTTTCGTCACCAGCCGGGTCGGGTTCGTCCAAATGCTCGGCCTGGGGTGTGCCCTGGCCGTCCTGCTCGACGCGACCCTCGTGCGGGGGGTCCTCGTGCCGGCCCTCATGAGGCTCATGGGGTCGTGGAACTGGTGGGCGCCGGCGGCGCTGGTCCGGCTACACGACCGGATCGCCCCGCACAACGCCCGGCCTCGCTCCGCCAGGGCCGCTCTCAATCCGACCCCTGCACGCCAGACCCACGAAAGGACCCGGTCATGACCGAGATCATCCTCACCCTGCCCAAGCTCGGGCGCCCGTACTTCCCCGCCGGCTCGGACCCGCAGGTGCAGATCCTGCCGTCGGCGGCGATGACCGTCATCGTGGCCCCGGGGACGGACGCCGACGCCGTGGCTGCCGGGTCGTACGGTGGCCGGCTCGCTCTCGCCGCGGTCGGCGGCGGCGACACCGTGCCCGTCTCGCTGGGTCCGGCGCGTCGCGCCGGGACGGCGGCCGACGGGTCCGACGTGTGGCACGTGCCGCTGCTCGCCTCGCCCGCCGAACGCCAGCTCTACGACGTGAGCCACGAGGTGACCGAACATGTCTGGCAGACCTTGGCACCTCATGCGGTCTACTTCCGCAGGTCTTGGACAGATTTCGGGATCGCCCACCTCACCGACCCGCACGTCGCGCGACGCGCCGACAGGTTTGGCCAGATCCTGCGCGACCTCGGCCACATGGCCGCGGCCGAGCGAGTCGTCAACGTCAACGACCGGTTCCGCGGATTCGTCAGGTTCGCCAACGCTGTGCACGCTGCCGGGGAACTCGACCTGCTCGTCGCCACCGGTGACCTCGTCGACTATCTCTTCGAATCCGACGACGACCCCGCCGGGCTGGGCAACGCCGGGTTCCTGCGCGACCTCATCCTCGGTGTGGCTCCCGGCCCGGACTTCCCCGACGTCGAGGAGTTGCGAGTCCCGATCCTCATGACCCCCGGCAACCACGACTACCGGGTCAACCCCTACCGGCTCGTCTTCGACCTGCGGATGCTGGCCCACGACTGGAAACGGGTACGCAACTTCTCCGGGATCGCTCTGCTGGAGAAGGAGGCACGCGACCTCGACAACGCCTTGTATTCCCCCGGGGCCACCGAAGTCGCCGACCTCAGCCCCGGGGACGCCGAGTCGATGATTGCCATCGACGCGGCCCTGCGCCCGTTCCGCGAGGCGCTGGCCGACCCCGAGCCCTACGTCGTCGAGCTCGGGCCGCACCGGGTCGTCATGCTCGACAGCGCCCACGACGTCGGTGGCGCCGACTCGCTCGCCGAGGCGCTCGGCAAGCTCGTCGAGCAGTGGTGGGGCAGCGGCGACGAGGACTTCGCCACGCTCACCGGCGGCTCGCCCAACTGTGAGGGCATCGACGACGCGGAGTATGCCGCGGCGCTGGCAGCCATCGAAGCTCCCGACGACGGGCTGGTCATCGTCGGGCTGCATGCGCCCCTCGTCAACGTGTGGCAGGGGGAGTATCCGTACTTCCTGCGCGAGACCCAACGCCCGGCGCTGCCCCAGCAGGCGTTCTGGTGGGCAGTCGCCCAGAGCGCGAACCGCGACCCCCGGTACGTGCGCGAGGATCACGCGACGTGGTTCGCCCCGGCGGGGGAGCCGGAACCGGCCTACCTCAAACGCGGTGACAGCCAAGACCTGCTCGACTACGGGGTTAGCCGGGGGCGCACCGACGACTTGTTGCGGGCCCTCGCGGGGGAGGGCACCCGCCGCCGGGCCGACGTCGTCCTCGCCGGGCACACCCACCATCACGACGAGGTGTCGCTGCGGCGCCAGCCGGACGGGAGCCTGGCCTTCTTCCTCGACTTCTACACGGCCAACCCCAGCGCCTACTACCCGGCCAAGTTCGTCGGTGAGCGCGTCGGCGACGTCCGGCCCGACCACACGGTCGCCGTCGAGCGACACACGACGTACGTCGAGGTCGAGCCCGAGGCGATCGCCGGCTCGGTCCCGCACCGGATGCCGTGGGACGCCAAGCACGACTGGGTCGTCCACGTGCCCCCGTACGCCGACCCGCTCTCGGACACCGCAGACCCGAGAGAGTGGTGGGACCGACACAAGCCGCTGCTGCTGCAGACGGGTGCATTGGGGCTGTGGGAGAACGACCAGGTGAGCTTCGCCGGCGCCCGGGTGTTGCGGGTCCGCGCGAACGTCATCGAGCGGGTCGATTTCGTGCCCATGGAGCGCCTGCACGCCAGCGGCTACCGGTTGTCCCTCGCCGAGGCGAGCGCCCCGCCGGTGCTGCGCGCGCATCGGCACGTCGAGCGGTCCCGACGGTTCGGCTCTCCGGGCGTGGTCGGTGCGCCGGGCGTGATCAACCCCGGCGATGGGCCGGTCCACTCGGTGGTCTACCGCGACCGAGACGGGTATCTCGTCGAGCTGTGGGACGCAGCGGGTTCGCCGGGCGCTGGTCGACTGGCCGACCGCACGGTGGCACCGGGCGCATCGGGCGACCCGGCGACGTTCAGTGCCGGGGGGACCAACGTCGTGGTGTACCGCGGCGAGGACGGCCACGTCCACTCGCTGTACTGGCGAGGCACCGAGGCGGCCGGTCACGACGACCTCAGTGGCGTCGCGGGGGCCGCCCCAGCCGCCGGTGACCCCTCCGGATACGAACTCAACGGCGGCTCGCACGTCTTCTACCGGACGGCCGACGGCCACATCGAGGAGCTGTACTGGGTCGGGGTGGAGCCGGTAGGGCACGGAAGGATCACCGGCTACTGCGACGAACCTCTCGCGGCTGGCGACCCGTGGGGTTATCCGTCTCGAACCGGCGGCGGCAACGTCGTGCTCTACCGCGGGGTCGACGGGCACGTCCACTCGCTGTACTGGTCGGACGGGCCCACCGGGCACGACAACCTCTCCGGGTACGTCGGCTCGCCCCTGGCGGCCGGAGACCCTCGGGGCTACCACATGACGGCGACCAACGGCGACCAGGTCGTGTACCGAGGCGAAGACGGCCACATCCACGAGATCGCCTGGCTCGGTGCGGCCCCGGCGGTGTGGACCGACCTGGTCGCGGCGGTCGGTTCGCCGAAGGCATCGGCAGACCCGGACGGCTGTTACGTCCCGGCGACGAACACCAAGCACGTCGTCTACGTCGGCGCGGACGGCCACATCCACGACATCGCCTGGGTGCCCAACGTCAGCGCCCCGGCCTGGACCGATCTCACGCTCGCCGCGCTCGCGCCCCCCGCGGCGCCGGTGCGTCCCGCGGTGTTCGCCGTTCCCGGCGAGACGACGACGCGGGTCGTCTACTCGGGGACGGACGGGCACGTCCACGAGATCCGGTGGGGGTGAACCAGAGGGGGCCGATGGCCGGGCCCGGGCGACGGTGCCGCGATAGCCCCGGCTGTGGTTGCATTGCCGGGTGCGACTGCAGGTGCTCGGGCCGCTGTCGGTCTCCCTGCCCGGGCGGACCGTGGACCTGCGGGGTCAGCGGCCGCGTGACGTGCTCGCCGTCCTCGTCCAACGTCGTGGGTATGCCGTGCCCGCTGAGGTCCTGTTGGACACCGTGTGGGGGGCCGAGGCGGGCCCGCTTACCACGGCGACCGTCCACACTGTCGTCGCCCGGGTGCGCCGGGCGCTGGGCACCACAGCGGTCCTCACCGACGGGCTCGGGTACCGGCTGGGTCGAGCCGACGTCGACGAGGACGAGTTCGAGGCCCGCTGCGCCACCGCGCGGGACGCCTCGGCCCGCGGTCGACTCGTCGAGGCGACCGAGTCCTACCGCATCGCCGTGGGCATGTGGCGGGGCGACACGGCCTACGCCGGGGTATCCGACGACCTGGCCGGCGTAGCGCGGGCCCGGCTGGCCGAGAGCCGTTCTCGGGCGGTCGAGGAGTTGTGCTCGCTGCTGCTCGGGCAGCAGGACCGCGGCTCGGCCCAAGAGGCCCACGACCTGGCCGCCGCGATGGTTCGGGCCCACCCGTTGCGGGAACTGCCGTACGCGCACCTCATGCACGCGGAGTACCGACTCGGGCGGCAGGCCGAGGCTCTCGCGGTGTACCGGGACCTGCGCAGGCGCCTGCGCGAGGACCTCGGGATCGACCCCAGCCCACGGGTCGAGCAGTTGCACCGACAGGTCCTCGCGCAGGACCCTGGACTTGATCGGACCGACCCCGCACCCGAGACGAGCCTGCCCCCGCGCGGTGCGAGGGCCCGGGCCGCGCGAGTGCCGGTCCCGCTCACGACGACGGTGGGGCGCGACGCGGAGATCGGGTCGGTCCTGGCGGCTGTCGAGCAGGGTCGACGGCTGGTCACCCTCGTCGGGCCGGGCGGGGTGGGCAAGAGCCGACTGCTCGCCGAGATCGGAGCCCGCCTGGCCGCGTCGACCCCGGTGAGCTACCTCGATCTGGCCGGGCTCGGTGAGGTGGGCGTCGACGGACTCGCCGACGCGGCAGCGGTCGCTCTCGGCCTGGGCAGCAGTGACCGAGCCCCGGTCGACGGTCTGGTCGCCGGGCTGGCGAGGCGCGAGGACGTCGTCCTCGTCGACGAGGCGGAGTGGGCGGTCGACGCGGTCGGGGCCGTCGTCTCCGAGGTGCTGGGCCGCTGCCCCGGGGTGCGTTTCGTGGTCACCTCACGGGTGCCGCTGCGCGTGGTCGGTGAGCGCCAGGTCGTCGTCGGGCCGTTGGCCTGTCCGCCCGTGCGGACGAGCGGGCGCGACGTCCTCGCGGCTCCGGCGGCTCGGCTGCTGGCCGAGCGGCTGGCCGACCACGGGACGGGAGAGGACTTCGAGGACGACCAGCTGGACCTGCTGGGCCGCATTGCCAGGCGGGTCGACGGTCTCCCGCTGGCGCTGGAGATCGTCGCGGGCCACGCCGGGACCCATACCCTCGACGAACTTGTCGCCCTGCTCGACCTGCCCCTGGACGTCGTCGCCGTCGAGCGGCACCACTCGCCACGGCACCGTTCGCTGCGGGACACCATCGGGTGGAGCGTCGATCGGCTCGCCCCTGCGGCTCGAGCGGTCCTGTTCCGACTCGGGGTCTTTGCCGGATCGATCGACCCAGCTGCGGCCGCGGCCGTCGCCGCCCCGGTACGGCCCGCGCCGGGAGCGACGGTCGCCCACGCCGCGGTCGAGTTGGACGCCCGGCAGGTCGATTCCACGGTGCGCTCGCTGGCCCGGGAGGGCCTGCTGCACGTCGACCGCGAAGGTCCCCGGCTGACCTTCCGGATGCTGCGGACCATCCGGGACCTGGCCCTGGAAGGGCTCGACGAGTCCGGGGAGCGCGCGGTGTGCACCGCGCGGATGCGACGCTGGTATGCCGAGCGGTGGCGGGGTCAGCCCCGCTCGGACGCGCTCATCGACGACGTCCAGCGTCACTACGACGACTACCTTGCGGCGCTGCGCGAGGCGTTGCCGGTCGACCCCGGCGCGGCGGTGGATCTCGCCCTCACCCTCACCCGGTTCTGGCTCTTCGGGAGTTTGCGGGGGATCGGAGTCCGCTGGACGACCCGCGTGTTGGCCGCGCCGGGCGTCGAGGGCATCGACCGGGCCCGGGTGCTGCTGGCCCGGGGGATGCTCGACAAGACCGACCCGGACCGTTCCTACGCCGATCTGATCGAGGCGATCCCGGCGCTGGAGCAAAGCGGCGACCCGCCCTTCCTCGTCTCGGCGTATATGGCCGTGGCCCTGCACGAGACGCATCGGGGCCGCTCCGAGCCCGCCGTGGCGGCGGCGCGGCGAGCGGTTGACGTCGGCCGGATGACCGACGGCGAGCGGCTCGCCGATGCTCTCGGAGTGTTGGCCGTCGTCCAGGGCGACGTGCCCGACGAGGTGGGCACGCTGGCAACGGTCGAGGAGGCCCTCGGGCTGCTTCGGTCGACCCGCTCGCGAGCCGCCCGGGTGGCCGTGACGAGCAACCTCGCCCACAGCCTGCTCAACGTCGGGCATCCCCGGCAGGCCCTCAGCCTCGTCGAGGGAGTACTGGAGATCGCTGGGGGGGTCGGTGGGGCGGCCACGGTGGACTTCCTCCTCGAGACCGCGGGATGGGCGGCCCTCGCCTGTGGCCAACCGCACCGAGCCCTGGGCCTGTACGCCGACGTCCTCGCTGCGTTGGGGGCCGAGGCGGGGTTGTCCCAGTACGGCATCTCCGCCGCGCTGGGGGCCGCTTGCGCGCTCGTGCAGATCGGCGACCCGACCGCAAGACGCGCCATGGAGATCGCCGTCCGCCGGTTGCACGCCTCGGGATTCGCTGTGCCACCGATGATCCGCGGTCCCCTCGGCCGGGCCGAAACGCTGCTGCGGGCCACGACCGAGCCGACCACGCCAGCCATCGACGGCAGCCAGCCCGACGAGGGCACGTGGCTGCTCGCCGCCGTGACCCACGCCGCGCACGCCGTGGACCCGGCCGGGCTGACCGCCACGCCCTCAGCGGACCCGGCCGGCTGACCGCCACGCCCTCAGCGGACCCGGCCGGGTGACCGCCGCGCCCCAGCGGACCCGGCCGGGTGACCGACCGGGTCCACCGGAGCTGCCCGGTGACCACCGAGTGCCCGGCAGGTCACCGCTGCGGCGCTACGTCGTCGAGCACGCCTTGGCGTACGGGATCTTCGCGAAGGTCGTCCCCGTATAGAAGGTGCCGCTCGACTTCAGACCGAGGGGCGAGGCACCGTCCGGAGTGCTGACGATCATCCCGCCGCTGGACAGTTCCTTGCCGTTGCCGCCATAGGTGACCTTGGGCGCCATACCGTCGAACGTCACTTGAAGGCCGTTGACCGCCTTGCGCAGGCCGGCTCGGGTCAGGTCGCCGTTCTTGGCGGCGGCGAGCAGGGCGGCGTGCAGCGGGTAGTTCATCGCCCATCCGATGACGTAGCCGTTGTTCTTGGGCAGTTGTCCGCCGAGCGAGGCCTTCATCGCCGTCACGGCAGCGCTGCTGCCGTCCCACTGCTCGGTCGGGGACATGTGGTTGTAGCGCGCGGTGATCGCCGGGGCCGCGGCGCTCTGCAGCAGCGCGGGATTCCACGTCGGTGCCGAGCCCATGAAGCGCCCCTTGAACCCGCCGGCGACGAGCTTGCCGATGATCTCGGCGTTCTCCGCCGGGCCTACCGCCAGGACGACGACGTCGGGGTTGGCCTTCGACACTGCCGCGACGACTGCGTCCTGGTTGCCGCGCACCTGGTTGGGCCCGGTCGGCACGACGGTGACGTTGGCGACGCCGTTCGCCTCGGCCCAGAGCTTGACCCCGGCCGAGGAGTCCCCGCCGTAGTCGCCCGGGTAGCCGACCGCGGCCACCGAGGTCGGCTTGGCCTGCTTCTCGGCGAACCAGTCCAGCCCGACGATGGCCTCGGAGCAGTACGAGTAGCCGTTCTCGAGGATGAGGCCCTTGTCGGATTCGGTGAAGTGATATCCCGACCACCACGACGCGGGCACCCCGATGATGTCGTTGGAGTCCATGTCGGGCAAGATCGCCGCGGTGTTCACCGTGCCGAGCGTTTGAGCCAGCGCGAGGATCTTTGACTTGATCTGCTGGTATGCCGCGGAGTGCTCGGCCGGCTGGTACTTGGTGTCCTTGGTGTACGTGTCCACGTCGACCTCGAAGCCGGAGATCCCGCCGCTCTCGTTGACCTTCTTCCAGTAGTTGCGCTGGGCGTCGGTGATGGGCACGGCGAGCGCCGCGAACGGGCCTTCGCTCAGGTCCGAGAGGATCCCCAGGTAGATGCACCCGGTGGACTTGTTTACCGCCTTGGGGCAGGGCTCTTTGGTGACCCCGGGGCCGATGGTGATGTTGCCGCCGGCCGCGGTGCCGGTCGAGCTCGGGGTGTTCACGGCCGTACAGCCCGCGAGGACGAGGCTGACGGAGGCCGCTGCGACCATCGTCCGTCCCAGTCGTGGATGGCTCATCGGGTCTCCTTGGGTGGTGGGGTGGTGGGGTTTTGTTGGGTCCGGTGACGCCTCACGCGCGGGAGTGCCGTGGGCGGGGTCAGTAGCTGAACGGCCAGGTGGTGACGTAGAGCCGGATGCGGTGCCAGAGGCCGAACAGACCGCGCGGCTCCACGGTGAGGAAGAGGACGATGAGGGCTCCGAAGACGAGGGTCTGCAACTGGAACACGGTGAGCAGGCCGCCTGTCCCGGTGCTCACGAAGGGCAGATACGGCGCCGCGGTCTCCAACAGTCGGGGGAGCAGGACGACGAAGGCGGCACCGATGATCGACCCGGTGATCCGGGCCACCCCGCCGATGACGACGACGGCCAGCAGGCTGATCGACAGGAAGATGTTCCACTGCTCGGGGGCGATGCGTCCGACGAGCAAGGACAGCATGGCCCCGGCGATCCCGGCATATGCCGAGGAGAGCATGAACGCCAGCGTCTTCGTGCGCAGCAAGGACACCCCCATGATCTCCGCGGCGATGTCGCGGTCGCGCACGGCCGCGAACGCCCGACCGGTTCGCGAGCGCGCGAGGTTGCGCGCGGCGACCGCGAGGACGACGAGGACGACCAGGCACAGGAGGTAGAGCGACACGTCCTTAGTGACCAACACGGGGCCGACGGCATACGTGCGGCTGAGGTCGGACCCGAAGAGGACGGGCGCCGCGACCGACCGGCCGATGCCGGCGCCGCCGGTAAACGCGGTCCACTGCTTGAACAGCTGCTCCCCGAGCATCAGCAGCCCGAGGGTGAGAACCGCGAGGTAGAGCCCGCGGACCCGGGTGGCCAGCGGGGCGACGACCAGGCCGACGAGTGCGGGCAAGACCGCCGCTGCGAGCAGCCCGAGCGACAGGTCCAAACCCAAGCCCCACACGACGGTCGTGCCGCGTCCCGAGACGACGGCCGCAGTGTAGGCGCCCAGGGCCATGAAGAAGGGGTGGCCCAGCGAGATCTGCCCCGTGTAGCCGGTCAGCAGGTTGAGCCCGATCCCAGCGACGGCGTAGACCATTGCCGTGGACAACAGGTGGCTGACGTCCTGGGCGACGACGAACGGGGCCGCCAGCGCCACCAGCAGAACCACCGCCGACCACCGACGCTTGGCCGGGGTGTTGAGCAGCGCCTGGTCGGCGGCATACCGGGTGTAGACGCGGGGGCGGCCCCGGGCGACCGACCGGGGAACCGCGGCCGTCGGAGGACTCCAGATCAGTTCGGTGCTGTCGCCGGTGAGCCCGGCAGCCATCCGGGACGTCCCGGCGGAAGGGTCGCGCGTCATACCCGCTGCACCTCCTTTGTCCCGTACAGGCCGAACGGACGGACGAGCAGGACCACGAGCATGACGAGGTAGGGGACGACGTTCTCGAAGTTCGGCCCCAACCAGGGCGCGTAGATCGGTTGGAAGGCACTCGTCACCGAGGAGACGACGCCGATGGTGAGACCGCCGATCACGGCGCCTCGGAACGAGTCGATGCCCCCGAGGATGAGCGCGGGCAGGGCCACGAGGGAGAACACGGCGTCGGTGGCCTGGACCACCGAGCCGTTCGCGGCGAGCAGGATGCCAGCCAGCGCGGCCATCGCGCCGCCGATCGCCCAGGCCAACGAGAACATCAGCCCGACGTCGATCCCCTGGGCCATCGCCGCCTCTTGGTCCATCGACGTCGCCCGCATCGCGACGCCGACCCGAGAGCGGCCCAGCCAGGCGCCGAGGACGGCCAGCACGACCATGGCAACGACGAACCGCGCCACCGTCGTCTGGTACACCTGCACGGCGCACGTGTCCGTGCCGCGCAGGAGGCAGAACGCCTCGAGCCGCCACGGGTCGTTGATCGTGCGGGACTGGGAGTCGAACAGCCGGAAGGCGACGACGAGCAGGACGGTGAACAACCCCACCGTGACCAGGGCGGTGGAGAACACCGGCCGCCCGACCATGGGCCGAAGGGCCACCCGCTCGCAGACCACGGCGATCATGGCGACCACCGCCATGGCCCCGACGACGGCCAGCGGGAACGGCAGCGACAGGTCGACGGCGAACAGGCTCGCGAAGTAGGAGCCGAGGATAAGCAGCCCGGGCTGCGCGAAGTTGAGTACGCCGGTGGCCCGGTAGATGACGACGAAGCTCACGGCGATGAGGGCGTAGACCGCCCCGGTGCCCAAGCCGGTGAGGACGGCGGCGACGAGTTCGGTCATCCGGCCCTCCCCAGGTCGCCGCCCGCGTACTCGGTGCCGCCGGAGTACATGTCCTCGACGAGGTGCGGGACGGTGGCCGCGAACGGCCCGCGCTTGAGCTTCTGGGTGGCGGTGAGCTCGCCGTCCTCGTGGTCGAGTTCCTTGTGCAGCATCCGGAACTTGCGCACCGTTTCGACGCGGGCGAAGCGTTCGTTGACCGAGCGGACAACCCCGGCGACGAGGTCGACGGTGGGCGGCTTGCAGGCCAGGTCGCGGTAGGTCGTGTACTCGATCCGGTTGCGGGAGGCCCAGTCGGCGACCGTGTCGAACTCGATGCCGACGAGCGCGGTGAGGTAAGGGCGCCGGTCGCCGATGACGACGGCCTCGCGGATGTAGGGGGAGGCCTTGAGGGCGTTCTCGATCTCGCTGGGAGAGACGTTCTTGCCGCCGGCGGTGATGATGATGTCCTTGATCCGGTCGACGATCCGCAGGTGGGTGCCGTCGACCCACTCTCCGACGTCGCCGGTGTGCAACCATCCGTCGGCGTCGATCGCCTCGCGGGTGGCCTCGGTCTGGCCCCAGTAGCCGACGAAGTTGGCCGGGTGGCGGGTGAGGACCTCACCGGTCCCCTCGTCCAGGCGTAGTTCGATGCCCGGCTGCGGCTCTCCCACCGTGCCGATCTTCACCCGGCCCGACCGGTTGGCCGTGGCGCACGCGGTGTTCTCGGTCATGCCGTACCCCTCGTGGATGACCACGCCCATGCCGAGGAAAAACATCAGCACGTCGGTAGCGATCGGGGCGGCCCCGGAGACCCCGAGGCGCACGCGTGCCAAGCCGAGGTGGCGACGCAGCGTGCGGTAAGCCAGGACCCAGGCGAGCGCGTGGAGGACGATGTTGGGGCCGGACAGTCGACCTCCGTCCCGGGCTCGCTGGCGGGCCACTCGGGCGCCGATTCCCTCGGCTAGCTGGTATGCCGTGCGCTTGGCCCACGTCGCGTTGGCGATCTTGATCGCGACGGTGGCCTGGATCTTCTCCCAGATCCGCGGAACGGCGAACAGCACCGTCGGTTGGACCTCGGCGAGGTCCGCGACGACGGTGTCGATGGACTCGGCGAAATGCACCACGGTGCGGTTGTGCAAGCCGCACCACGTGGTCACGGTGCGCTCGACCACGTGCGAGAGGGGCAGGTAGGAGACCAAGACGTCGCTCGATTGCAGGCCCCGGCTCCCGAACAGGCCCCCCGGGGCGCCGAAGGTCTCCCCGCCGAAGGAGACGTTGCGAGCGGAGAGCATGACCCCCTTGGGCGGACCGGTCGTCCCCGAGGTGTAGATGAGGGTGACGAGGTCCTCGGGGGCGCGTGCGGCGTCGGCGTCGTCGAGCAACTCAGGGTGCGCCTGGCGGTGGGCCCGCCCGCGGCGGACCAGTTCATCGAGGGAGATGAGCCGCTCGTGCTCGGTGTCTCGAAGGCCGCGCCCGTCGACATAGACCACCCACTCGAGGGTCGGGATCGTGTCGATGACCTGCATTGCCTTGTCCACCTGCTCCTGGTCCTCCGCAACGAGCACCCTGGCGGCCGAGTCCGCGAGCAGGTACTCGATCTCGGCAACCGGGTTCGTCGGGTAGATCCCCACGACGGCCGCGCGTAGTGCGTTGGCGCCGAGATCGACATAGAGCCACTCGGGACGGTTCTCGGACTGGATGGCCACCCGGTCACCGGCCCCGACCCCCAGGGCGGCCAACCCGAAGGCGAAGTTCTCCACGTTGTCGAGGTAGTGCGCCCACGTGACGTTTGTCCACAACCCGAAGCGCTTGACCCGCATCGCGACCTTGTCCGGTGTGTCGACGGCCGCCCGGCGCAGGAGGTCGATGAGGTAGTGGACCGGCGGATCCGTGGGCTGGGTCGACGCCGCCGAGGGGCCGACGCTCGCGCTGCTCACTCCGGCCTCCTGGTGGGGCCATCCTGACCGAGTCGATCGGCGTCGAGGGAGAGGTGCTCGGCGACGTCGGCGACGACCTGCTCGCTGGCGCCACCGAGGTACGCGGCGATAACGGCGGGGTCTCGCTGGACCTGTTCGGGCGTGCCCAGGGCGATCCGCCGGCCGAAGTCGATGACCATGACGCGGTCGGCGAGGTCCATGACCAGGCGCATGTCGTGTTCGACCATGACGATCGAGATGGACAGCTCGGTGCGGATGTCCAGGACGAACCTGGCCATGTCCTCGGTCTCCTCGGCGTTCATGCCGGCGACGGGTTCGTCGAGAAGGAGCACCTCGGGATCCATGGCCAGCGCCCGGCCGAGCTCGATCCGCTTCTTGATGCCGTAGGGGAGGATCCCGGCGGGGTGGTGTCGCACCGCCGCGAGGTCGAGAAAGTCGATGATGTCCTCCACCTGACGGCGCGCGGCATACTCGGCCCGGCGCGCTCGAGGCAGCCAGGCCATCGCCTCCCACCAGCTGGCCCCGATGTCGTGGTGGCGTCCAAGCAGGAGGTTCTCCAACACGGTGAGGTTGTCGAACAGCTCGATGTTCTGGAAGGTCCGCGCCACCCCCCGGGCCGCGATCCGGTCCGGTCGCAGCCCCAGCAGCGACTCTCCCCTCTTGGTGAGCGTGCCCGAGCGGGGCCGATAGACCCCCGAGATGCAGTTGAACGTCGAGGTCTTGCCGGCGCCGTTGGGCCCGATGATCGCGAGGAGTTCGCCGTCCTCGACGTCGAAGGAGACATGATCGAGCACGGTGTTCCCGCCGAAGGACAGCACGAGGTCGGTGGCCTGGAGCAGTGGCGCCGCGTTCACGACAGCCACCGTTTGCGCCGCTTGTAGTGCTTGACGTCGCGCAGGGAATGGCCATCGCGGGTGATCCCGAGGTAGAACTCCTGGATGTCCTCGTCGGCGCGCAGTCGCTCGGCGGGCGCGTCCATGACGGTCACCCCGTTTTCCATGACGTAGCCGTGGTGGGCGATCGATAGGGCCATCGCGGCATTCTGCTCGATCAGCAGGATGCCGGTGCCGGCGGCGTTGACGGCGACGACGAGGTCGCGGATCTGCTCGACGACCTTCGGGGCCAGGCCCAGGCTCGGCTCGTCGAGCAACAGGTAGCGTGGTTCGGACATCATCGCCCGCCCGATGGCGAGCATCTGCTGCTCGCCCCCGGAGAGGTACCCGGCCAGGGCCCGCCGCCGGTCGGCGAGGACGGGGAACATCGCGTAGATGCGCTCGTACTTGTCGGCGAGGCCCCGGGCGGGAGCCGTATGCGCCCCGACTCGCAGGTTCTCCTCGACGGTGAGCTCGACGAAGACCCGCCGGCCCTCCATGACCTGACCGACTCCGGCGCGAACGACATCGGCCGATCGGGTCGTGTCCAAACGGTGGTCGTCGATCGTCACGTGGCCTTGGGTAATCGTGCCGCGGTGGACGTCGAGCAGCCCCGTCATCGCTCGCAGCAGGGTGGTCTTGCCGGCCCCGTTGGCGCCGAGCAGGGTGACGATGCGGTCCTGGCCCACGCTCAGGCTCGCCCCGCGCAGGGCGAGCATGACGTCCTCGTAGACGACTTCGAGGTTGTGCACCGCGAGCGCCATCGCTGCCTCCGTCAGAGTGGTGCGCAGGAACGTGTGTGCCGGTCCTCGCCCCCGAGCGGCGCCGGAGGTCCGTCCGGACACCGCGGCCCCCCGTGCCCCGAAGGAGGTCCGTCCGGACACCGCGGCCCCCGGTGCCCCGAAGGTAGCGCTACCGGCCGGTAGATGGCACGAGCCGGGAAGGTCACGTTGCTCAACCGTGACCTTGCCAAGCGGCTCGACGGGTCGGGCGTCCAGAAAAGGGCCGGCATACGCTGGGCCCATGCTCGCCGTCTACGCCGCCAGCCAGAGCACCACCGACCCGTTGAGCGGACTCGTCGTCGGGGACCGTCCCGAACCGACCCCTCGGCCCGGGTGGACGATCGTCACGTTGAAGACCGCCGGACTCAACCACCACGACGTGTGGTCGCTCAAGGGCGTCGGGTTGCCCGCCGACAAGCTGCCGATGATCCTCGGCTGCGACGGGGCCGGCCTCGACGAGGCGGGCAACGAGGTCATCGTCCACGCCGTCGTCGCGAGCGACGGATGGGTCGGCGACGAAACCCTCGATCCCGCCCGCAGCTTGCTCTCGGAGGTCCACGACGGCACCCTCGCCCAGCGGGTGGCAGTACCGGCGCGCAACCTCGTGCCCAAGCCCGCGGACATGCCGTGGGAGACCGCCGCGTGCCTGTCGACCGCCTGGCTCACGGCATACCGGATGCTGTTCGCGAACGCGGGCCTCACCCCCGGTGCGACGGTGCTCGTCCAGGGCGCCGGCGGCGGAGTGGCGACGGCCTTGGTGCAGCTTGGGGCGGCGGCCGGCTACCGGGTGTGGGTGACGTCGCGGGAGGAGGCGAAGGGGGCGCACGCGGTGGCCATCGGCGCGGACCGGGCGTTCGCGTCGGGGGAGCGGCTGCCCGGTCGGGTGGACGCCGTGATGGAGACCGTCGGCGCGGCGACGTGGTCGCATTCGGTCGCCTCGCTGCGTCCCGGCGGGACGATCGTCATCTCCGGTGCGACCTCCGGCGACGCGCCGTCGAAGGCCGAGCTGACCCGGATCTTCTTCAAGCAGCTGCGCGTCGTCGGATCGACGATGGGCTCGCGCGAAGAACTCGAACGGCTCGCCCAGTTCGTCACCCAACGAGGCATCGCGCCGGTCGTGGATTCCGTCCTGCCCTTGACCGATGCTCGGGCGGGCTTCGCGAAGATGGTGTCGGGAGACCTGTTCGGCAAGGTCGTCTTCACCGTCGAGTCCTAGCCACCCGACTGCGGATCGCGAACCCTCGCGACCTGCACGGCCGTCGCACGGCCGCGCCGCACGAGAACCGCACGACCGCGGTGGGTGCCGCAGGCCGGTATGCCGGCCCGCGCGAGGGCTCGTTCGTCGCCGGGCTGACCCGGCCCGAGCAGCAGCCCACAGCCGTGCCGGGCGACGCGGGCGAGCAAGCCGAGCCCGGATTCGAGGATCCGACGGGCACTCCCGGCGACGACGAGCATCCCGTCGTCCTCGTCGAGGATGCGCTCGATCTCGGCGAGCACAGGAGCCAGCGGTCCCTCGTCGAGGCCGGGGAGGTCCTCGACGAGCACCGCAAGAGCGGGGTGCGCCCGGCGCAGGCGCACGAGCGCGTCGGCGTCGCTCGGGTGCACAACGCTGGTGCCGGGTGGGTGGGGCCCGCCGTCGGTCGTGACGAGCGCGACCGGGCGCCCGGTGGCCGTCAGCACGTGCGCCAAGGTCAGCAGCGTCGTGGTCCGGCCGGTGACGGGTTCGCCGAGGACGGCCACGCGCCGGTCGCCGGCGCTCGGGTCGAGGCCACAGGGGCCTAGATCCGGCCCCCCGACGGCAATCGGGAGAGGGATCGTTGTCGTGGGATGAAGGTCCGCGGCGTCGACATCAGTCGGTAACGGTCGCAGCGGACGGGGCAGGGGAGCGGCATGGACCCGCCCACCCTGGGGTGACCAAGGATCACCTTGTGGCGCAACGAGATCGGGCTGAGCCATCTGGACGATGAGGCCGCTGCGGGTGTCGACGGCTCGCCCGGGCGGCGGATCTCGGGGCAACGCCCGGGGCGGGATGCCGCTCAGCGCGAGGTCGAGCGGATCGGCCGGCAATAACACGATCGAGCCGGGAAACGCCGCAGCGCCGGCCCCGCCGAACACGGACCGGTCGCCGGCGGCGACGACGACCACGCCGGCCGGGCCAGCCCGGGCGAGGGCGGTCAGGGCATCCGACGTCGTCGGCCGGCGGGCTGCGAGCAGCGCCGCGTGACATCGCTCCCAGTCGTCGACGAGCAGCACCTGAACGGCGTGATCGCTCGGGCCGGCGGTGGGTTCGGCGAGTAGGGCCAACAACCGCTCGACGTCGGCAGGTTCGTCGCCCCGCACGACACCGCCGAGGTGCGCGAGCGAAGGCAACCCGTCGAGCCCGCCGAGGTGGACGGCGTACAGGTGAACCGCGGTCGGCGAAAATGCGCGAGCCAAGGCGAGAGCCACGGCCCGCAACGCGCTGGAGCGGCCGCTCTTCGGGCGTCCGACGACGGCGAGGGCGCCGTCCCGTCGCGGCGACCACGTGAGCGGCAGTTGCCGCTGCGCGGCCGGGTCGTCGGCCAGGCCCAGCACCGCCTCGCCGGACGTCGCGACGAGATCCGCGGCGTCGAGCCGGTCGGGCAGCGGCGACAACCATGGCGAGGGGATCGGCTCGATGCCCAACTCCCGAGTCGCGTCCACAGCCGCCGCGACGAGCCGGGCCAGGTCGGTCGGACCGGTCGCCCGGCGAACCACGGGAACTCCGTCGATGTCGGTGATCCGCACGGGCGTCGGCGCGGCGGTACGCCCGGTGACCCGGGCGGTCTGCAGCTGGGTCGGTCCGCGGTCGGGGGTGCGCAGGTAGGCCCGGCCCGGGGACGCCGCCGGAAGCCCGGCCGCGTCGACGGTGTCGATGACGTCGAGCGAGTCGACCCCGTCGCGTACCCGCAGTGCGATCCGCAGCCCGAGGTTCGCGCGCATGTCGGCCGTGACGACCCCGGCCGGGCGCTGGGTGGCGACGACGACGTGCAGCCCGAGTGAGCGGCCCAGGGCGGCGATGCGGACCAGGCCGTCGACGAAGTCGGGCAGGTCCTGCGCAAGGGCCCGGAACTCG
Source organism: Dermatophilaceae bacterium (assembly GCA_037045045.1). GTDB lineage: Bacteria > Actinomycetota > Actinomycetes > Actinomycetales > Dermatophilaceae > Phosphoribacter. The sequence goes on along the minus strand of JBAOHL010000003.1, from coordinate 640,956 downwards.
TCGACGACGACGACCAACCTCGGCACCGGCGGGGCGGCCGGGCCGCGGGACCGTTGGTATGCCGCGAGATCCGCCGCGCCGTGGTCGGCGAGCAGACGCTCTCGTCGGCGCAACTCGGCGCCCAGGCTGACCAGGGCGCGTTCGGTCAGCGCGGCATCCAGATCGGTGACCAGGCCGACGACGTGGGGCAGGAGCCGGGTGCCCTCGAACGCCGCGCCGCCCTTGTAGTCGACGAGGACGAACACGAGCTCGTCCGGACGGTTGAGCACGGCGAGTCCGGCGACGAGGGACACGAGCAGTTCGGACTTACCCGATCCGGTGGTCCCGCCCACCAGCGCGTGCGGACCGTCGGCGGCGAGGTCGACGAGGACCGGACCGTGACCGTCGACGCCCAGGGGCAGGGCGGTGCTGCGCGGGCGTTCGCGCCACCGTCGGGCCAACAACTCCGTTGTCGGACAGTCGAGCCGGAGCAGCCGCAGGAGCGAGACGTCCGAGGGTGCCGGGCCGCTGTCGAGATCCAGTGCCGCGGCCGGGTCGCGCAGAGGGGCCAGGGCCTGGGCGACCTGCCCTGACCAGGTCGGTCCCACCGAGTCGGGGTCGATCTCGACGGGTTCGTGGCCGGCCACCCGCAGGTATGCCGTCGGCTCGCTGAGGTCGACGACGGTCCGGGCCTCGACAGGGAGGTGCGCCGGCGTGGCATCGAGGGCAAGCACGGCACACCCGTGGCGGTGGCCGTTCGCGAGCAGGCGACCCAGGGCCGGGTCGGTGCGCCACTCGGCGGCGCGGTCGACGATGACGAGAGTCCGGGGGCCCGCCCAATCGCGTTGAGCCGCAGGAATATCGACCGAATCGGGGGTTGACGGTGTGGGAATCCTGTCCCGGGCGTCGTCCGTGCCGGCGTGGGGGAGAGCACCCACCCAGTCCCAGTGTCGGCCGTCCTCGGATCGGTGGACGACGCGGATGCGCAGGTCGGCGGGCGAATACCGCACGGCCAGGCGACCGACGAGGGCGTGGGCTAGCCCGAGGACGCGCTCGCGCGGGCCGGCCAGCCCGACACCTCCGGGGACGCCAAGGTCGACGGTCACGGGAACCGGGCCTAGGCGGCATACCGGGTCGGGGGTGCCTGTCGTCGTCGTGTGGGCTTCGACGACACCGAGGCCCACCCGGGCCCGCAGGCCGTCGCGGCGCGCGTCGTTCGCCCAGAGTCGAGCGCCCGGCTGCCGGGCGGTCCCGAGCAGCTGCGCCGGATCGGGTTCGTCGGCAAGGCGCCAGGCGGCCTCGGTGGCGAGCGCGTCGGCCAGGTCCACCTCCGCCTGGGCGCGGTCGCGCTGGTACTCCGCGTGCGCGGTGCGGCGCTCCTTGCGGCGGCCTCGTCGATCGGCGACCCACTGGCCGAGGACGAGCAGCGGGGAAGTCAACCCGAACAGGAGCATCGTCGGGGAGCGCAGGACGGCGGCGAGGACGCCGGCGAGCACCGCCGGCAGCGCCATGGCCAGCAGCGGCAGCCGGGCCGGCGGAGGGTCGTTCGGGGGGGTTGGCATGGCGACGGTGCGGGTGGGGTGGGTGGTGGCGACGGCGGGCGGCCGGTTGACGAGCAGGTGCCCGCGGCCGTCGGCGCGGACCACTGCCGGGACCGCGTCGGCAGTACGAAGCACGAGCGTGGATCCGCCGACCCGCAGGCGCGCGCCGACCGGGACCGTCCTCGGGGCGACATCGACCGGCACGCCCTCGACACGGGTGCCGTTGCTCGAGCCGAGGTCGCGCACCGTGACCTCGGGGCCCTGGACCCGCAGGACGGCGTGCACCCGCGAGACGTCGGCGTCGGTGAGGCGGATGCTGGCCTCGGTGGCCCGCCCGATGCGATGCTCGCCGGGCGGCAGGTCGACGACTGCGCCCGTGTCGGGCCCCCCGACGACGTGCGCGGACAACAGTGGCGTCGGGCGGGCGCCCGGCACGGCGCCGTCGCCGAGATTCAGCGTGGCGCCGTCGAGAAGCGGCGGGTGCCCGAGCAGCGCCGAGTCGTCGAGGCGACGGCCTGCCACGACGACGGCGGTATGCCGCGCCGAGGCCGGGAACGCCTCGCGCAGGGCTACCCGCAGGTGGGCGAGGGTCGCGTGGGCCTGCACAGCGACGCCGATGCGAACGGGCGCCGTGGCCTCCGGCAGTCGCACGTGCCACACCAGCCGACAGGGCTGGTCGAGGTCGGGTCGCGGCTCGGTGGGCACACGGCATACCTAACTCCGGGTCGGCGTCCTTGCGCTGCGCTCATCCACAGGGGCCAAGCACCTGCCGGAATCCAGCGAGAATCTCTAGGCCAACGCTGCCCTGGCATGAGCCGCCGTCGAGGAACAGCGTCGTGGCGGTCCGGTACGACTCGATGTCGCTGGCGATGAAGACGAGAGCGGCGCCGATCTGGTCGACGGGAACCGCGGGTCGACTGCCCACCTGGCCGAAGGTCTGTTCACCGAGGTGCCTTTCGCGGGTGCGCGAGGGCCATGACCGCACGAGGACCGGTCCACAGCGTCGCCGCGAACGGCGGGAAGCGCGGGTATGCCGCCGATCCGGTAGCACCGCGGCCCGCGGGGTGGAAGGGGTGGATGCCGTCGGCACGCCGCCGTAAGTCGCCGACCTCCAGGACATCGGGGTCCACGAGCAGGCCCACGCCCAACGCCTTGCCGAGCGCCTCTCGGGCGGCCCACAGTGCGGCGGCGGTTTCGTCTCGGCTGGTGCCGGCTCCTGCGGGCGGTAGCCAGGCCCGTTCCGCGTCGGTCAATCCCTCGACGATGACGGCGGTCGCGGCTGGGCGCACGTGGTGGACGTCGATCCCCACGGGGCAGCCCGCGGGGAAGGCGACCGCGGCATACTCGGCCTCGTCATGGGTGATCGACACCGCGAGACCGGGGCGTCCCACGACGTGGGCGATGGGTTGGCGGAAGACCCCAGGGGTGATGTCGATGGACGCGAAGGGGATCGGCTCGCCGGCCAAACGGCTCAGCGCGGTCTTGGCGACATAGCGTCCGTAGGCGAATTCGGCCCGTCGCGAAGCGGTGCCCTGGGCGCCCATGATGTCCACCTCATGGGTCGACAGGACCGCGTCGACCGCGGGGAGGGGCGCGTCGCGGCGGATCGTGAGCCGGGTCAGGACGGCGGTTGCTCGACCGGGAAGGCCGCCGTCAAGTCGGACGGCCCGACATGGTGGCCAGCCGGGTACGTCCGGGGCCGTCGGACTGATGGGGGTCGTGGCGAGCACGGGCGGCCTTCCGTCCAGAGGTGGCCTCGGACCGGCCGGGTCCGGTCGCCGGGCGAACCCGCACCCCCGGTGGCGGCCGGGGGCGCGGGCGTCGGGGTCGGGTTACGACGCGAGTTCGAGGGCGGCCTCGACGGCCGGAGCGAGGTTCGCGATCGTCGGCGAGGCGAAGATCGTCCGCATGGGGATCTTCACGCCCATGACCGCCCTGATCCGAGCGATAACCTGGGAGGCCGCGAGGGAGTTGCCGCCCAGGTCGAAGAAGTCGTGCTCGATCCCGATTCCGCGCACACCGAGGGCGTTCTCCCACAGGGAGACCAGCGCGCGCTCGATGTCGGTGCGCGGTTCTACGTAGGTGCCGGACAGAACCACAGGACCAGGGCCGGAGGCTTCGTCCGGGGCCGATTCCGCGGCGGGGACGATGCGCCGCACGAGGTCCTCCAACGTGTGCAGGTGTCGCGCCGTCACCGCGATCTGGCGCCCGCCGCTCCATCCGAGGACCCGGATCAGTGCTGCGGCTCCCTCGGCCGGTCGGATCCCGACCTGCTCGTCGGAGCCCGGCACCTGGGGGTGCTTCGGCGCTGCGGGTCCGGTCCCGAGGTCGACGGGCTGGTCGCGTCGGACGCTGCGCAGCATGAAGTCGCCGATCTCTACGACGGCCACCCCGTGCTCGTCGAGGACGGTGATGTCGCTGGACACGAGGTCGCGGCCGGACGCGTGGTGCACGAGGTGACTGCTCACCCGCGCGGGCATAGGTCCGTGGATGACGATGCGTCCGTAGCCGAAGGGCAAGTAGCTGCCTACGGCGTCCGGGTGGTCTCCGCACGCGGTGGCCTCGTCGAGGACGGCGGGATGCAGCCAGAATCGGCCGGGTTCCTCGCCCAGTTCCGCGGCGACGTCCGATGGTGCCTCGAGGCGGGCCAATTCCTCGCCGGTTCCGCTGGACACGGCCTGCAACGATGCCCAGTGCGGTCCGAAGCTCACCAGACCGCTGGCCGACACGGCGAGTTCCTGCTCCTCGCGCGGTGTCGGGCACCGCGCCTCGATGGCGGCTACGTCGACGATGCGGCGCGGCCCCAGGGTCGCCCAGGCCACGGTGCCTCGGGAGTGGTCGGCCCAGACGCCGTCGATCTGGCTGGACAGGGCCCACGCCCCACCGTCGGCGTCGTCGATGCTCACGCGGACGACCCGCCGTTCCCCGTCGGCCAGCTGCAGCGGGGCGAGGAAGGTCACGTCCCGCAGCTCGATGGGCCCGACCGGTCGGCCCGCGGCGAAGGTGGCTCGGACCAGTTCGAGGTGGGCCGTGCCGGGCAAGGTCGGCAACCCGAGCACCCGGTGCTCGCCGACGACCCAGTCCTCGGTACCCAGCTCCACCACCCCGATCCGGGCGCCGTCCTCGTCGTCGCGCACCGCGGGCGCCGACGGGAACGCGCTCGGCTCGACGCCCAAGTCCGGCGTCCCAGCACTCTCGGCCAGCGCCGTCTGTGGCGCGTGCCCGCGTTGCCCGCGGGTCGGGTCGGGGGTCTCGACCGCCATCCCCACCTCGAGCCACGCGCCCCAGTCGACGGCGAGGACCGGCCACGGGAGTCGGCCCTCGGCGGCGTGGGCGAAGGCGTCCATGAAGGCGTTCGCGGCGCAGTAGTCCACCTGCCCGAGCCCTCCCAACAGGGCAGTGACGGACGAGCACAGCACGACGAAGTCCAGCTCGTCGGCGCCGAACACCTGGGCCAGTGCCAGCGTGCCCGACACCTTGGGGGCCAACACGGCCTGCGCGGTCTCCACGGTCTGCACCTCGGTCATCGTGCCGCCGGCAATGCCCGCCGCATGGACGATTCCGTCGAGTCGACCGAACTCCGCAAGGATGCTGGACCGCACGCCCTCCAGCGCCACCGGGTCGGTGACGTCCGCGGCCAGGGTCAGCACGCGACCTCCCGCTGCCTCGATGCGCAGGAGGGCCGCGCAGGTTCGCGCCCGGGCGTCGGCCCCCCGGGCCAGGCGCGCCCAGTCCTGCCGGCCCGGCATGGGCCGACGGGACAGCAAAGCGATCCGGGCGCCGACCCGCTGGGCCAGTTCCTCGGCGACGCTCAGGCCGATCCCTCCGGCGCCACCCGTGATGAGGTAGACGCCTTCGTCGCGCAGCGCGGCCCGGTCCGCGGCCTCACCGGGCAGGTCCACCGGGGCGTTCTCGACAATCCAGCGCCGGCCACTGCGGTATGCCACGACCCGTTCGTCCCGGCCCAACTCGGCCAGCAGGACGTCGGGGACCGCCGTGGGATCGTCGACGTCGAGGTGACGGAAGGTCAGGTCGACGAACTCGGTGGGGGCGGTGCGCACCGGGCCGGTGACGACGGCACCCGCCGGGTTGCTGACGTCGCCGCCGACGACCGACAAACTGCCGCAGGTCACGGCCACGTGCCGAGTGCCCTCCGCGAGACCCGCGGCGGCGAGCGCCTGCAAGACGTGGACCGGTGCGGTGAAGCCCTGGGCCACGGCGCGCGCGGCGGCCTGCGGATCGAGCGGACCCCCGGGGGCGATGGCGCCGGCGTGGATGACCATGCGGGGTCGCAGGCCCGCCCTGACGACGTCCTCGACGAGGCGTTCGGCGTCCTCGGGCGCGTCGGGACGCAGCGTGTAGTCCGCCCCCTCAGCAGCGCCACCGGCATACTCCTGCCCGATCCGCGCGACGGCCAGCCGCACGCTGCGCTCCTGCAGCCGCGCCCGTAGCGGCGCCCAATCGATCCCGTCCCGGGGATCGGTGACGAGCAGCCAGTCGCCGTGTTCCTCGGGGTCAACGGCCGTGCCGAGGGCGGGGGTCTGCCGCCACACCGGGGTCCAGAACCAGTCGTCGACGTCCTGGCGCTCCTGCGGAAGCTCGACACCGGCGGACGTGCCCGGCACGACCGCGTCGGGGTCCCAGTCGATCCAGCAACGCTGGCGCTCGAAGGGGTGGCCCGGCAGGGGGACCCGTCGGCCGGCGCGGCGCCGACCGGCGGACAGATCCGGTTCCACCCCCAGCGTCCACAGTCGCGCGACGGCCTCCAGGTGGGCCGACACCTCGTCGGCGGCCCGGGCCGGCAGGGTGGCGATCGGGTCGGCGGCCTGGGGGGGCAGCTGCATCCGGGCGAGCCCGGTGAGCGCTTCGCCCGGACCGACCTCGACGAGCACCGAGCCGTCCTGTTCGAGCGCGGTGCGCAGCCCGTCGGCGAAGCGCACCGGCGAGCACATCTGGTCGGCCCAGTAGCTCGGATCGGTCGCCTGCGCCGCGGTGAGCCACGTGCCGGTGAGGCAGGAGACGACGGGCAACTGCGGGGCCCGCAGGGTAACGCCGGCGAGGACGTCCGCGAGGGCCTGCCGGACCGGCTCGAGCATCCGCGAGTGGAAGGCGTGGGAGGTCTGCAACCTCGTCGCGGGGACGCCGAGGTCGGCGAGCATCTCCTCGTATGCCGCGAGCTGTTCGTAAGGCCCGGAGACGACCGTCGCCATCGGGGCGTTGACCGCGGCCAGGTCCAGGCCGGTGCCCTCGATGGCCACGGTGGCCTCATCGACGGGAAGGGCGAGCATCCCACCCCCGGGCAACGACTCGATGAGGGCACCCCGGGCAGCGACGACGCGCAGGGCATCCGCATAGTCGAACACTCCGGCCAGCGTCGCCGCGACGTACTCGCCGAGGCTGTGCCCGATCATGGCCGCCGGCTCGACGCCCCACTGCTGCCACAGTTTGGCGAGGGCATACTCCACGACGAACAGGGCCGGTTGGGTCAGGCCGGTCTGGCGCAGCCGAGCGGCGGCGCCGTCCACGTCGTCGTCGGCGAACACGACGTCGCGCAGGTCGTACCCGAGGTGGGGGAGCAGAAGCCGAGCCCCCTCGTCGATCCAGTGCCGCACGACGTCGTAGCGGCCGTAGAGCTCCCGCGCCATGCCGACCCGTTGGGTGCCCTGACCGGGGAAAGCGAAGACCGGACGGGGGGTGACGCCGGTCGTACCGACGAAGAGCCGGCGCGGGTAGGTGCGCTCGAGGACGTCTGCCGCGTCGTGAATGCCGGACGCGACGAACGCGGTCCGGTGCGCCAGCCGCGCCCGACCCTCGGCCATCGTGAAGGCCACGTCCGCGAGCGGCAGGTCGGGCTGGGCCCGAAGGGCCTGGGCGAGGTCGGCGGTCGTCGCGTCCAGAGCCGTCGGCGTCCGCGCGGAGAGCAGGACGAGCTGGGGGTCCTCGGGCTCATCGCCCTCTCGAGGGGCTGGCGGAGCCTCCTCGAGGATGGCGTGCGCGTTGGTGCCGCCCATCCCGAACGAGCTCACCCCCGCCCGTCGCGGATGCTCGGTGCGCGGCCACGGCTCGAGTGCGGCGATGACCCGCAGTCGCGTCGACTCGATCTCCATCGCGGGGTTGGGCGTCTGGAAGTGCAGCGTCGGCGGGATTTGCTCGCGCTCCAGGGAGAGGATGCCCTTGATGAGCCCGGCGACCCCGGCGGCTGCGGCGAGGTGGCCGACATTGGGTTTGACCGACCCGATGCCGGTGGTCGTCACGCCCGGGCCTCGGTGCGCACCGTCGTCGCCCTCGGCGGCGAGGGTGAGCGCCTCGTTGAGAGCCCGGACCTCGATGGGGTCACCGACATTGGTGCCCGTCCCGTGTGCCTCGACGTACCCGATGCTGCTTGCCGGCACGCCCGCGAGCTCGAGCGCCTGCCGGATCACGGCGGACTGCCCGCTGACGCTCGGGGCCGAGAAGCCCACCTTCGCCGAGCCGTCGTTGTTCACGGCGGTGGCGAGGATAAGCCCGTGGACGGTGTCGCCGTCGGCGATGGCGTCGGAGAGGCGTTTGAGGACGACGATGCCGCCGCCGCTGCCCCACAACGTGCCCTGGGCGTCCTCGTCGAAGGCACGGCAGTGCCCGTCCGGGGACAGGATGCTGCCCTCGTGGAAGGTGTACCCGTGCCATTGCATGAGCTCCACGGAGGCGGCCCCGGCTAGGGCCATGTCGCACTCCCCGTTGCGGACCGCCTCGGCGGCCAGGTGCACGGCGACAAGTCCGGTGGAGCAGGCCGTGGAGACAGCCATGCTCGGACCGGTGAGGTTGAGCTTGTAGGAGATGAGCGTCGAGGTGTAGTCGGGGTTGTTGGCGAGTGCGATCGCCATGTGGCCCACGGCCGCGACGAGCGAGCGGTCCGGCAGCAGGTGGTACCACTGGTACTCGCCGGACCCGATCCCGGTGTACACGCCCACGGTCCCCGGGTAGCGGGCCGGGTCGTAGCCGGCGTGCTCCAGGGCGGACCGAGCGCATTCGAGCAGCACCCGGTGCTGGGGGTCGAGGATCTCGGCCTCGCGCGGCGTGAAGCCGAACAGCGGCGCGTCGAAGTCCTCGATGTGGTCGAGGATCGGCGCGGCGAACACGTGTTGCGGGTCCTGCACGGCGCGCTTGGAAGCCCCGGCCGCGAGGGCCTCGTCGGGGCCGAAGAAGCGGATCGACTCCACTCCGTCGCAGAGGTTGGCCCAGAACTGTTCGAGGTTGTCTGCCCCCGGCACTCGGGCGGCCATCCCGATGACGGCGATGGGGTCGTCCCGATCCTCCAGGAGGGGGCTGTGCTCGGTCATGGTGGGTCCTTCCTGGGTATGCCGGGTGGGCAGGTCGCCGCCGGGTGGCGGGTCGACGACCGACACCGCGTCGGTGCGGTGCCCGGTCCTCTCGTCGTTCACGAGAGAGCCGCTCGGGGTGTTCGGGTACGTGTCGTACGGTCTTTTTCGACCGGTCCCAGTCGGATCCGGTCAGGCGGCTCCGCGGCGGCGCCGCCGGGCGCGCACCGCTTGTCGAGTTGCCGAAGGCGGCGTCGCGCCGGGGGTCCCGGGTCGAGCCCCTGGGCCGGTCCGGGTGTGCAGATGCGCCGCGAGGGTGCGCACGGTGGGGTGCTGGAAGAGGTCGACGATGCTCACCGGCTGTTCGAGCGCCTCGCAGAGCCGAGCCCGAACCTCCATGAGCTGCAACGACGTTCCGCCCGCGTCGAAGAAGTTGTCGTCGAGACCCACATCGTCGCGGTGCAGGATCCGGCACCACTGCTCGAGCACGGTGCGTTCGACGCGAGCGTGTTCCGGGTGGGTGCCCCGGCCGGCCCCGGCGACGACGTCAAGGAGCGTGGTCGATGCGTCCGGCTGCCGGCAGAGCTTGGGTTGTGCACGGGTGGCTTGCGACCGCCGGGAGTCGGCGAGACGCGCGAGAGCGTCAGTGTCGAGTTTTCCGTTGCCCGTCAAGGGCAGCTCGGGCACCCAGTACACGTCCGTGGGTATCGCGGCAGCGACGACTCGTCCCCGCAGCAGCGTGCGCACCTGCTGCTCGGTGGGAGACGCGGCGGTCGCCGGGTCGTCCACCAGCGGGTCGGACCCGTGGACCTGCTCGCGCACCGCGAAGGCCACCAGGCGGGTCTCGCCATCGGGCCCGCAGCGTGGCAGCACCGCCGCGTCGGCGACGCCGGTCAGCTCCCGCAGCGCGGTCGTGACCTCCCACGGATCCACCCGGTGCCCGGCGACCTTGACCGCGCCGTCGCGGCGGCCGAGGTACTCGACCCGACCGTCGGGCAGGTAGCGGCCGCTGTCGCCGGTGCGGTAGCGCCGGATACCTTCGCCCTCGTCCTGGAACGCCCCGTCCCCGCCACCGTCGGCATAGCCCAGGGCGAGGTGGCGGCTGCGGACGAATACCTGACCCGGTTCCCCGATGCCCGCCGGGACACCGGCGTCCGTCACGACGAGCAACTGAGTCCCGGGGATTCCCCGACCGAGAGGCACCCGCTCACGGATCTCTTCCCCGGTGGTCAGTTGCCAGGACGCGAACTGCGGGGTCTCGGTGGCGCCGTAGGCCGAGACGATCATCGCCGCCGGGGCCAGCCGGCGCAGCGCCGGCAGGTCGCGCCCTCGCAGGACGTCGCCGCCGATGGCGAGCAACCCGAGGTCGCGCAGCGGCACGCCGAGGGTGGCGCTCGCCGCGGCGAGCAGTCGAGCCTTCTGGGGCGTGAGGTGCAGGACGGTGATCCGGGCGGCGGCGAGCCACGACAGCAGCCGCTGCGGGGATGCGCCGACATCGCCGGTCGGGATGTGCACGCTGGCGCCAATCGACAGCGGGACGAGCACGTCCCGCAGCACGGGATCGTGACCGACCCCAGCGGTGAGGGCGAATCGGTCGCCGGGTCCGAGGCCGAAGCTGGCGGCATACCACTGGACGAAGTGCGCGAGCGGTGCCGACGAGGACACCACGGCCTTCGGCGTGCCCTCCGATCCCGAGGTCGTCAGCACGAACGCCGGGGCGTGGGGGTCCTCGACGCGGTGGACGAGCGGTCTGTCGAGGGAGATGGAATCGACGAGGGCGCCGACGTCCGGGAGCACTCGCCAGTCCGTTCCGAGCCAGCTCGGGAGTGGGTCTCGGGCGCTCAGGGGCAGCCAGGTGCGACCGCCGCCCGTGCCGACGGCCTGCCGCTGGCGCTCGGCCGGTTGGGCGGGGTCGAGCAGGTGGGCGACCGCCCCGGCGGCGAGGATGCCCAGCAGCGCGACGGGGTACTCCGCCCGGGCGGCTCCGGGGACGCAGACGACGTCCCCGGGCCGAACGCGAGCCTCGTTGAGGGCGCGGCCGAGTCGGCCGACCCGCTCGGCGAGGGCGGCGTAGCTTGTCCCGTCGAGGGCTTCCCGGTGCCCCTGGTCGGTAGCCGACCGACGGAACCGTTCCAGCACCCCGACCACTTCGGTGATCGCCAGGGGTTGGGTGTCGTCGGGCAGCAGCCGCTCGGCGGCCGGGGTGCGCAGGCTCAGTGCGCCGCGGGCTCCTTCGGGTCGGTCGATGAGCCCGCGCAGGACACCGAGGTAGGCGTCAAGGAGCATCCGGATCCGAGCCTCGTCGAACAGGTCCGGGCGGTAGACCGCTTCGAGATCCCAGCCGCCGTCCGGGAGGGGTCGCAGGTAGCAGGTGAGGTCGAGCAGGGCCCCCGGGTGCCCGGTCCGGAACTCCTCGACGTGCATCCCCGGCAGCCGCAGCTCCTCCGCGGGGTAGTTGAGCAGGTTGAACCCCACCTGGGTCAGTGCCGCTCGTCCTGGATCGCGAACCGGGCCGACAGCCTGCACGATCCGGTCGAAGGGCAGGTGCAGGTCGGTGGCCTCGTGGACCGCCGCGGCGCAGTCGGCGAGCAGGCGCGTGACGGGCGTGTCGGGGGGACCGAGCGGGACCCGGACCGGCACCGGCGCGACGAGCATCCCGACGAGCTCGACGAGGGCCGGATGAGTTCGTTGGGCGACGGGGACGGAGACCACGACCTCCTCGGTGGCGCCGAGGCGACCCAACACAAGCGCGTATGCCGTGAGCAGCACCGCGTGAACGCTCACCCCTTGCTCGGCGGCGAGGGCGTGCACGCGGCCCGCCAGCGTCGCCGAGATCACGGTGGCTACCGCTGCCGGGGTGTGGTCGACGACGGGTGGCCGCAGCCGGTCGGTGGGCAGCTCCAGGCGTTCGGGGGCGCCGGCCATGGCCGCCTGCCAGGCCTCGGCGCGGGCCTGGGCCTGCGGACCGGACAGCCACTCCCATTCCGTCGCGGCGACGTCCCCGTACGTCAGCGGCGGTCCGGGCCGGGTCGGGTCGGCGCCCGGCTCGGGGCCGAGGGACTCGCCCGCGTAGGCCACCCCGAGGTCCCGGGTGACGATGCTCAGCGACCAGCCGTCACATATCGCATGGTGTGCTGCGAGCGCGAACACGTGGTCCTGCTCGCCGAGGCGGATCAAGGCGGCCCGCCACAGCGGCGGGCGCGTCAGGTCGAACGGGGTGCCCAGCAACTCGTCGCAGGCGGCCTGGACCGCGGCCGTCGCGGCCTGCGGGCCTCGGTCGCCGTAATCGAGCACGCGCAGCGGCAGGTCGATGTCGTCGCGCACCGGGAAGGTCGGCACCGGTGACCCCGAGACCGGCCGGTATGCCGCCCGCAACATGCCGTGGCGGCGCGCGACCTCGCCGAGCGCTTGGCGGAATCTCGGCACGTCCAGCGGCCCGATGATCCGGTAGCCCATCGGGAGATGGAACGTCGACGTCCCCGGATCCAGCTGCTCGGCGTACCACACCCCGAATTGGCTCGGGGAGGCCGGCGCCGGTGCGACCGCCGTGGTCACCGGACCGACCTGATCGGTCGCGGGATCGACCGGCGCCGGAATGCCGAAACGCGGGCCTAGGAGCCGGCCGCGGTCCAGGCCCGCATCGCCCACTCGACGAGCTCGCAGCGCCGTCGCTAGACCCGCCACGGTCGCGTGGGCGGCCAGGTCGCTGGCCTTCACCTCGACGTCCACCTGGTCGCGCAGGTGGGCGAGCAGCACCATGGCCGTCAACGAGGTGCCGCCCAGCTCGACGAAATGGTCGTGGACCCCGCAGGACTCGGCGGCCGGGAGCACCGCCCGCCACGCGGTCAGGATGGTGTGTTCCAAGGCGTCACCGGGCCCGGCGCCGGGCCGAGGCGGCGACCCGACGGCCGCGGCCCATACCGACGCCAGCCGCGTCCGGTCGACCTTCCCGGTCGCGGCGAGAGGCAGGGCGTCCACGGGCCGGTACACCGCGGGACACAGGTGAGCCGGCAGGTACTCCGAGACCCACGCCGACACCGACGTTTCGAGCGTCGCCCCGGCGGACTGCCTCGACCCGTCGGCCGATTCGGTGGACCGAGGGACGAGGTAGGCGACCAGCCGCGTGTCGGCGCCCTCGCCGTCGACGACGACGGCGGCATCCCCGATCCGAGGATGAGACCGCAGCCTGGCCTCGATCTCGCCGGGTTCGATCCGGTGGCCGCGGACGTTCACCTGTCCGTCGCGCCGGCCGAGGAACCGCAGTCGGCCGAGTTCGTCCCACCGGGCCAGATCTCCGGTGAGGTACATGCGGGCCCCAGGGTGGACGGGATCGGCGCGGAAGCGGGCCGCCGTCCCCTCGGGGTCCCCGAGGTAGCCGCGCGCCACGCCGGGGCCGGCCACGGCGAGCTCGCCCACCTCGCCGGGGGCGGCCAGCGCGCCGACGTCGTCGAGGACGTAGACCCGATGGTTGGCCATCGGGCGCCCGATAGGGACGTCGACATCGGTGGGGTCCAGCTCGGCGCAGTCGTGCAGTGTTGCGGTGACGGTGGCTTCCGTGGGGCCGTACGCATTGACGACCCGCCTCCCGGAGCGGACCCAGCGGCATACCTGCGCGGGCGCGGGAGCCTCACCACCGATCGACACGAGCCGCAGGTCCGGCAGCGTGTCCGGGTCGATGTGTGCCAACAGCGCGGGGGGGAGTTCGGCGACCTCGATGCGCGCCCGACGCAACAGCGCACTCAGGGCCTGCGGGGTTTCCTTGTCCGCGTCGGTGGCGAGGATCGTCGTCGCCCCGACCGTGAGAGCGGTGAACAGTTCCGCGACCGAGACGTCGACCGATGCACTGGCGGCGGCAAGCACCCGGGTGCCGGGGCGGATGTCGTATGCCGCGGCGTTGTGGGTGACGAAGTCGACGACGCTGTGCTGCTCGACGCAGACACCCTTCGGCCGGCCGGTGCTGCCCGAGGTGAACAGGACGTACGCGAGGTCACCGGGACCGGCGTCGACGGCCAGGGGGCCCGGCCCGGTCGGGGCCCGCCCGAGGGCCTGGTGGACGTCGAGGCAGGGCGTCTGACCGAGCAGGGCGTGCGTGTCCGGTTCCGCCACGGCGGCCACCGGCTCGACCTGCCGCAGCAGCTCGCGGACCCGGGCCGGCGGCAGGGTCGGGTCCAGGGGCACGTACGCCGCACCCGCGAACAGGACGCCGGTCAGCGCCACCGGCAGGGCCGGGCCGCGAGCGAGGCAGACGGCGACCGTCGTGCCCGGTCCCGCGCCAAGGTGGCGCAGGCGCTGGGCGATCATTTCTGCGGCGGCCGCGAATTGTGCGTACGACTGCCGGTGGGAGCCGCACACGAGAGCCGGGCGGTCCGCATGGCGCAGCGCCGACGCTCGGATGAGGTCGGCCAGGGTCCCCGCGGGGGTGTCTCGCCGCGGGCCCGTGCCCCAAGCGACCGACAGGGCGCGATCCTCGGGCACCGGGAGGTGCTGCGTCTGTTCCATGGCCACGGGAGCCCTCGTCGTCGGCTCGGGATACCCCCGCGGGTCCGCGGACCGGTGCCCGGCAGCGGACGGACCGGCTCGTTGGGTATCTGGCGAGCGCGCGGCGGGCTCCCGCGTAGGACAGCTCGATCCTCGACCGACCGAAGGAGTCCGACGTGATGTCCCTCGACAACGGGGCCGCCCTGGAGGTGCGCAACCTCACCCTGAGGTACCGCGCCGACGACCCACCGGCGGTCGACGACGTGTCATTCGAGGCCCGGCCGGGGGAGACGCTCGGCCTGCTCGGTCCCAACGGTGCCGGCAAGTCGACGATCGTCGGGGTATGCACCACTCGGCTGCGCGCCGACGCCGGCGACGCCTGGGTCGCCGGGCGCAGCGTCGCCCACCACGGCCGCTCGGCCCGCCGCCACCTCGGTGTGGTGACCCAGCACAACACCCTGGACCGTTCGTGCACGGTCGCGCAGAACCTGTACTACCACTGCCGCTTCTTCGGGATGAACCGTGGGCGAGCACGCGAGCGGACCGCCGAACTGCTCGCCGAGTTCGACCTCGCGCCGCGGGCCGGACACAAGCCTGCCTGGCTCTCCGGCGGGATGGTCCAGCGGCTCCAGTTGGCCCGCGCCATCGCCCACGAACCGCGGCTGCTGTTCCTCGACGAACCCAGCGCCGGCCTCGACCCGCAGAGCCGGCTGGCGATGTGGGGGCAGCTGCGTCGGCTGCGCGGGAACGGGACGACGATCCTGCTCACGACGCACTATCTCGAAGAGGCCGAACGGCTCTGCGACCGGATCGCGGTCCTGGACTCGGGGCGCCTGCTGGCCTGCGCTACCCCACCGGAGTTGGCCCGGGTTGCCGGGAGCCGGACTCGCATCGAGCTGTCCGTGCTCCGCCCGGACGATGCGCTGACCGGGCGACTGCAGGCCATTCCCGCGGTCCTTGGGGTGGCCGAGCCCGGCCAGCCGGGCACCTACGTGCTGGACACCGATGGCGTCGACGAGGCCGTGGCGGCAGCGCTGCAGGTGGCCGGGTATGCCGGTGTGAGCGGTCTGCGGGTCGTCGCCCCGTCGTTGGAGGACGTGTTCCTCGCCATGACCGGAAGGAACGTCCGTGAGTAGCGTCTATGACATCCCGTCACTCGGCAGTGCCCCCGCCGTTGCGCAGACCGATGAAGGTTCCAGGACAGCCCGATGGCGACACGCTTCGGTGGCCCAGCCGGGCGCTGCGTTGGAGATCCTCCGGTCGTGCTGGGGCCTGCTTCTGCGCGATGCCGCCGTGCTGCGGTCCGCAATCGGGGAGTTTCTCATCCGCACCCTCGCGCAGCCCGTGCTGTTCGTGTTCGTCTTCACCTTCCTGTTCCCTCGTATCGGGCAACGGGTCGGTGACGGCGCCTACGGCGACGTGCTGGTCCCCGGTCTCATCGCGGTGAGCACCGTCTTCTGCGGGGTGTCCAGCGTGAGTTTGCCCCTGGCGATCGAGTTCGGGGCCACTCGCGAGATCGAGGACCGCGTCCTGGTGCCCGTGCCCCTTTGGGCCGTAGGCCTGGAGAAGGTGGCCTGGGGGGCGGCTCAGAGCGCCGTCGCCGGGCTGCTCGTGATCCCGCTCGCGGTGCTCTTCGGCAACGCGCCACTGAGCCTGTCGGCGGCACAGCTGCCGCCCTTCCTCGGCGTCCTGGCCTTGGCCTGTTGGATCTCCGGCGCCCTGGGCCTGGTGGTTGGCACCATGGTGCCGCCGCAACGCATGGGTCTGGTGTTCTCCGTGCTGGTGGTGCCCTTGTCGTTCCTCGGGTGTGCGTACTACCCGTGGATCGCGCTACGGCCAGTGCCCTGGCTGTCCTGGGCGGTCCTGGCCAACCCGGTGACCTACCTCAGCGAAGGGTTGCGCTCCTCGTGGTCTCCCTCCGTGCCCCACCTGGACCCGGGCATCACGTTCGCCGCGGCGCTCGTCTTCGCTGTGGCCCTGACCGTCGCCGGGGGGTGGCTGTTCGCCCGGCGGGTGACCCGCCTGTGACCGGCGGCTGATCCCGCCGAGGCTCGGCGCGCGGACACGATCGGCCGCCTCGCCGTGGCACGATGTTGGCCGTGAGGCGCGCGCCGGAGCACGACCCGCCGATGGTCGGGCGCGCTGCGGAATTGGCGGCGCTGCTCGACCTGCTGGCCCGCGCCCGCACCGAGACGCCGACGGTTCTGATCGCCGGCGAGGCGGGCATCGGCAAGACCCGCCTGGTGGAGGAATGGGCTCGATCGGCCCGAGACCAAGGGGCGCTCGTGCTCGTCGGCGGCGCCATGGAGCTGTCCGGGGACCCGATCCCCTACGCCCCGCTCGTCGAGATCCTCCGACGGCTGCGGCGGCTCGTCGACACCGGCGACGTGGAGCTTCCGCCGGAGGCCCGCGTCGACCTGGACGAGCTGCTGACCAGCCACGACCTGAACGGCGGTCGAGCCCGCCTCTTCGAACGGGTCTTGAGTCTCTTCGACGGGCTGACCCGCACGGGCCGAGTGGTGGGGTTGATCTTCGAGGACATCCACTGGGCCGACCAGGCCACCTTGGATCTCGTCTCCTTCCTCGACCGCAACCATGCACCGGGACAGCTGCTCGTGTTGACGGCGCGCCCGGAGGATCTCGGAGTCCGACCAGGCGTGCGCGACCTCGTCGCGACGATCACTCGGGGCCGCCACGCACACCGACTCGAGCTGCAGCGTCTCAACCGGGACACCGTCGCCCAGCTGCTCGAGGAAATGCCCGGGGCGTCGGGGGCCGCCGACCCCGACTGGATCTTCGAACGTTCCGGCGGGAATCCCTTTCTCGCGGTGGAGCTTGCCGCCGATCCGACTCGGCAGGGGCTACCCGGCTCGGTGCAAGACGTGCTGCTGGCGCGGGCGTCCCGCGTGCGGCCGGCCACGGCCCGGGTGTTGGAGGTGGCCGCGGTCGCCGGCCGGCCGGTGCGCCACGAACTGCTCCTGGCCGGCTCCGGCCTGTCCGACGACGGGATGCGTTCGGCCGTGCGCGAGGCGATGGGAGCCGGACTGTTCGTGCCGGCCGGTCCGGATGGCGACTACGCCTTCCGGCACGTACTCATGGCCGAGGCGATCCTTTCCCGGTTGCTCCCCGCGGAACGTCGGGCGCTGCACGAGGCGCTGGCCGGTGCCCTGGAGACCGACCCGACGGCCTCCTCAAGCGCGAGCCTCGCGGCCGAGGTGGCCACGCATTGGTATGTCGCCGGTCGGGCGGATCGGGCGCTGCCGACGGCCGCAGCCGCCGGCCGTCTGGCCGCAGGGGTCTACGCGTACGCCGAGGCGTGGCGCCAGCTGTCGCGGGCGGTCGAGATGGCTGCCGCGGCCGGGCTGTCGGCCGATTCCGCCGAGGTGCGGGCGTTGTGGCGCGATGCCGCGGAGAGCGCCCACTGGGTCGGCGACGCCGGCACCGCGTTGGCGTTGACTCGCGCGGCCCTGAAGGCCGAGGACGACCCCCAAGACCGAGCCGAACTGCTCGAACAGATCGCCGACATCCTGTGGGACGAGGGCAACACCGAGGATGCCCATGAGGCCTTGGCCGAGGCCGAGGCCATCACCCGCGGTCGACCGGAGTCCAGGTTGTCGGCCACCATCAGGGCCGCGTCGTTGCACCTGCAGTTGCTCGCCGGTGATCACGAAGCGGTCCTTGAGCCGACGCGGGAAGCGATCGCGTTGGCCCAACGGGTCGGTGCCTCGGCCGCGGAAGGACGCGCCCGGGTGACTCGTGGCATGGCCCTGTCGTTCAGCGGCGCGGTGGACGAAGGCGCGGAAGAGGTCGCCCGCGGCCACGAGATGCTCACTCGTCACGGCGACCTCGACGACCGGCGGCGCGCGTCGAGCAACCTGTCCTTCGCGTTGCTCATGGCCGGGCGTACGGGCCAGGCCTGTGACGTCGCGCTGGAGGGCTTGGCCTTCCTGCGACGACACGGCCTGACCGCCTCGGAGGGGGCCGCACTGAGCGCGAACACCATCGTCCTGTTGCGGTTGACCGGGAGATGGGCGCAGGCCCGGGCGCTGTGCGAGGAACTGCTGGGAAAGGACTTGCCGCGCAACCGCGCGGGCAACGCCCATCTGGTCCTCGCCGAGCTGGACATCGTCACCGATCGACTCCCCGAGGCCCGCGTCGCTCTGGACACCGCCTGGCGTCTCATCGACGGGAATGACCGGATCCTGCTGCAGGTGGATCTGGACATCGCCGAGGCCGAACTCGCCGACGCCCGCGGGTTGCCCAGTGAGGCCCTCGAACGGGTCGAGTCGGCCCTCCGCGCGCTTCCGGTGCCGGCACCGGCCGGCCTGGAAGCCCAAGTGTTGGCCTTGGGGCTGCGAGTGGCTGCGGGTCGCGCGTCGCCGACCCGCAGGAGCGTCGACCAGGCGCGCGGTTGGTGGCACCGGCTGGCGAGGCTTTCGGGGAGTCACTCCCCAGAGGTCGCGGCATACATCCGGTCCGGAGCGATGGAATGGGCGCGGCTGGCCCCGGAGGACGTCTCCGCTACCCACGGCCGGGCCGTCGGGCCTGCCGGGACCGACGAGGTGGGCGCGGGCCACGGCGACGGCGACGACGCGCGTGACATCGGTGGCCCGGGTGGGTGGCTCGCGGCGGCCTGGACCTGGGAAGGTCTGCAGCGACCTCTCGAGGCGTCGTACGCCTATCTGGCTCACGCCGAGGACCTACTCATCCGCCGTCATGCCCGTGCCGCGGTGGAGCCCCACCTTCGACGTGGGTACGAGTTGGCCGCTGCCCTCCCGTCACGGCGGCTGCTCCATCGCGCCGACGACCTCGCCAGGCGGGCCCGGTTGAACCTCGGCGAGGCCCCTGCGGAACCTCCATCGAGCACGGTGCCGACAGACCCGTGGGAGCGCTTCGGGTTGACGGCCCGCGAACGCGAGGTCCTCGGGCACCTCATGGCCGGTGCGACGAACCGAGAAATCGGCGAACTGCTCTTCTTGAGCCCGCGCACCGTCGGAGTCCACGTCTCGAACGTCCTGCGCAAACTCGACGTCTCGACCCGAGGCCAGGCGGCCGCCCGGGCCAGCGCTGGCCTGCACCAGCGCGGCGAGCGGTCGCGCTAGGAGTCAGACCCCAACGCCGCCTGGAGTTGAGCCAGCAGCCTGGCCGCATCGGCGGTCGGGACGATGAACTCCGCGGTCCCCTCGACGAACGGAACGAGCAGGCGGATGCCCTGGGGGGTGGCGTCGGCCCGGAAGGCCGTCTGCATGCCGTGCGACATCGGTACCGCGCTGTAGCTCAGGCGGGTCAGCTGTGTCGTCGTGGGTGCCGGGTGGTTCATAGTCCTTCTCCTCGGGAGAGTTGTAGTGAGCGGTGCACAGGTCAGGAGGGGGCAAACCCGGCGGTGATACGGGGGTGGGACGGATGGTGGCGTCGGTCACGGGCCGACGTAGCAGCCGCCGATGAGCGCACCCACCGAGGTGGTCGTCAGGGCATGTCGACCGAAGGGCACGGCTCGGATCATCGCACCCGAGAACTCGGTGCCGACGAGGAAGACCCCCCAGTTCACCTCGAACGGTTGCGGCTGCCCGTCCGAGCCCGGGAGATACTCCGGCCGAGGGTGCACGCGACGCTGGAGCACGTGAGGTTCCGAGGCCGCAGATGCCAGCGCGGCAGACCACTCGCTCTCGCCCACGTCCGCACCGGTCACCACGCCCCTGCCCGAGTGTCCGTTCACCGGTTTCAGCACGAGGTGCTCCCGTTCGGCCAGGTCGGCGCGAGGATCTGTCCCTACCCAACGAGTCGACGGGAGCACGCGGTCGATGAGGGCCCGCTCGTCGGCGGTGAAGGAGGCGGGGTCGCGCGGAGTGGACAGCATCGCCAGGGCGCCCTTGTTACCGACCAGCTCGGCGACGAAACTCATCGCGAGCACGAGCTGCCCGGCGCGGTGGGCCCGCAGCATCGGGACGATCGGGCGTGGGTCGGTGGCGACCTCCCCGATGTCGAAGATGCGGTAGAGGACGTCGACCTCGCGGCCGCCGCAGACCAATCGGTCTCTCCGACTGGAGAATTGGCCCGCATCGCCGGCGAAGGCGTCCAGCCCGCGGGCGCGCATGAGGGCGGCCAGCCGCGCCACCCGCCGCTGCTGGGAGGCAGGGGCGCCGGGCCAGTCCACCACGGCGACGGCCGGTTCTGCGTACCCTCGCCGCCGAGCCGCCTCCGCCACGGCCGCGACGACGCGGTCGAGCGGGTCGACGTAGGCCAGGCCCTCGCGCGCGAGGAAGGCGCCGAGGGTTGGCAGACGCGCGTATGCCGCGTGCCATGGCCCGGCGTCCAGCCCGCCGAGGCTGCTGTGCAGGTTGAATTCGATACACGAGAAGCCCGACGCGCCGCGCATGAGGTCCGCCCGGGACGTGAGCACGTCCTCGTCGGTCGCGGTCTCCTCGACGAGCATGGCCTGGATGGGGGAGAACCCCAGCTCCGCGCACATCGCCGCGACGTCGCCCTGGTAGAGCCGTTCCGGGATCGACCGGAGCATCTCCTGCAAGGCGGCCAGGTCGGCCACCAGGGCGTCGCGCTCGCTGGCCGAGAGGAAGAGGGGGCGCGTGAGCAGCGGGGCGCCCGTCGCCGAGCGCAGGGCCTCGTCGCCGTCGCTGAGCTCCCGCAGGAGGGTGAGGTCCTCCAGCGCTCCGGGGTCGCTGCCCAGGTGTGACCAGTAGCGCCGCGCGAAGTCCGTGCCGAGGGGAGTCATCGCGCCGGTCTCGCCGCGCCCAGTGGGACATCCGGCGCCCCGGCCGCGGCTGCCGCCGCGAGCTCGCTGGCGATGGCCTCGACGATGTCCCGGGCGCGGCTGGACACGACGAAGTGCCCTCCGGCCAACGGGACGAGCCGGAAGCGCGATGTCGTGTGCACTCGCCAGGCGGACAGGTCCTGCATCCGGACTTCGGGGTCCTGCGTGCCACCGAACGCGACGAGCGGCATCCGCAGGGCGGCCTCGTCGTCGTACCGGTAGCCGTCGACGACCGCGAAGTCGGCCCGCATGGTGGGCAGGAAGGTCCGCATGAATGCGGGGTCCTCCAGCAGCTCGTGGGGGGTCCCGTCGATCCGGGCCAGCATCGCCGCGAACAGGTGGTCCGGCAGGCTGGCTACCGGCGGGGTGGGGATCCGCGGCAAGTGCGGGGCCCGGCAGGCCGAGACGAACAAGCCCACCGGCGGCGGCGCGCCGCGTCGGCGTAGTTCACGGGCGAGTTCGAAGGCGATCTTGGCGCCCATGCTGTGGCCGAAGATGCCGTAGGGACGATCGGTGAGCGGCCCGAGGGCGTCGGCGATGGCGGTGACAAGCGTCCGCCGGTCGGCGATGGCCGACTCCTGCAGACGCTCCTCGCGGCCGGGTAACTGGACGGGGACGACCTCCACCCCGGGCAGCAGCTCGGCCCACCGTCGGTACGTCGAGGCGCCGCCCCCGGCATACGGCAGGGCGAACAGCCGTTGGGGACGATCCGCCTGCTCCTGCTCGCGCACCAGCCAGGCGTCCGACACGGTTGCGGTCATCGATGGCCTCCTTCGTCCCTCACCCGAGCCAGCCTCGGGGGCGTTGGATACATGCGACGCGCGGGGGGCCGGCGGACGTGACTCAGGTGTATTCGTCTCACCCACGGGTGGCTCTCAACGGGGTCCAACGCTGGCCCTGCGCGGGCCGGCACCGTCGAGGGGAAACATCATGACGACCATCGCCGCAGCACCCCCCGGGCCATCTCGGCCCGGGGGGCCGGATCGGCGCATCACGGTTCAGGTCCTCGCGTCGGCCGACCTCATCGACGACACCGACTGGGCCCGGGTGGCCGAGCACGCCGGCCTGTACAGCTCGCCGCGGTGGTTGCGCGCGTTGGAGGCCGATCCCTCGTACGACACGTGGTACCTCGTGGCCCGCGACGAGGGCGACGTCGTCCGGGCGATCGTGCCGGCCTACCTGGACAGCGGCACGGCGGGGTCGGGGATCGGAACGTTCTACGACCCCGCGCACGTCTTCGACCGTCCCCCAGGGATGTCGGACGAGGGCCCGGCGTTGCTGCTCGGCGGACGGACCGGGTACGGGACGGAACTGCTCGTGGACCCCGCCATGGCGGCCCCGGATCGGCGAACGATCCTCGATGCGGTGACGACGAGGGCCGGGGAGCTCGCGCAGGCGTGGTCGACAGGCACCGTCGCCGCTCTCTACCTCGACGCGGGGCCGGCCGCCGAGCTGGCCACCGTGTGGGGGAGCGTGGCCCTGCTCACGGACGTCGGCGCCGACATCGAATTGACGGGACGCCGGGACTTCGACGGATACGTCGCAGCGCTGCCGGCTGGCCGACGCTCGTCGGTGCGCCGCGAAGTCCGGGAGTTCGCCGCATCCGGGCTCAGCGCGGCGTGGACCCGGCTCTCGACGTGTGTCGAAGACCTCGCCCCCCTCGTGGCCAGCCACCATCGCCGCTACGGCCACCCCGACGGCGCCGACCAACTCGAGGCCCACTTGCGCTCGCAGGCACAGGAGTTGGACGACCTCTCGCGGGTCCTGGTCGTGCGGGACGACGGGCGCCTCGTCGGTGCCCTGCTCGCCTACGAATGGCGCGACGTCTGGTACTGCCGCCTCGTCGCCGTGGACGAACGCCTGCGAGGGCGCGGCTTCGCGACCTTCGCACTGATCTTCTACGAGCCGATCCGGGCAGCGCTCGCCGCGGGGGCCAGCCGGTACGCGCTGGGACCGAGCTCGCTGACGTCGAAGGTGGGCCGCGGCGCGACACCCGTCGGTCGGTGGTCGGTGCTCGGCGGCCGAGGCGTCCCGGAGCCCGGGTGGGCAGGTGCCTGGAACCTTCGGGCCGCCAACGCGTGGGCCAATGACCTCCGCCAGACCCCTCAGGAAACGAGTCGCCTCCTGCGTCGCGACCCCCGGATCGGCAAGGGGCCCTAGGGAGGTGACCTACGTCGTCGTGGGCCGAAGTGGGGCAGGAACTACGTCATCGCGTCGGCCAAGTCACGTCAGGTGACGGATTCGGGGATGCCGGGGCCCTTGCGAATCTCGAGGGACTGCCCGTGCGATCGTCCCGAAAGGCCAGCAATGAGCATCTCCCCAGTCCTGACCCGACCCTCGGCGAACGCGCGCCCCACGACCTCGGCGAACGGCATACCGGCGGGCGCCCGCCCCGTTGCCGGCCGCGCTCCTTCTCCGGACGTGCGCACCGCCCGGGCCGTGCGCGCCCGCGAACTCTTCGAGGGGGTGCGCCGTGGCGACGAGGCGGCCTGGGCCGAGCTCGTCCGGACCTATCGACGGCTGCTGTGGTCCATCACCCGCGAGTGCCGCCTGAGCCCCGAGGACGCCGAGGATGCCATCCAGGCCACCTGGACGCGTCTGCTGGAGAACCTCGACAACATCCGCGAACCGGAGTTCGTCCACCAGTGGCTCGCGGTCTGCACCCGGCGTGAGTGCTGGCGTTTGTCGGCTCGCGCCGCCAAGTTCCCCGTCCTGCTCGACGAGGCCGTCGCCGCCAACCTGCCCTCGACCGAGCACGCCGTCGAGGATCGGGCGACCGAGCGCGACTCGGCGCGACAGCTGTGGCGCGCGGTCGCGGAATTGCCGGCCAACCAGCAGAGCGTGGTCCGGCAGCTGTTGCGGGTGGACGAGCCGTCGTACGACGAGATCGCCGCGGCACTGGGTATGCCGCGGGGGAGCATCGGTCCCACGCGGGCGCGCGCTCTGCAGCGCCTGCGGACGGCCCTCGAGCCCACTGCCTTCCCAGCCCACCCGACCCTGCCCGACGCGGCCTGAGCCGACCTCAGCACGAGGAAGGTGCCCGACATGTCTCAGGTCTCGGACGTGCCCGTCGTCGACCCAACCCCGGCCCGCACGCTCCCGCTGCCGGCTGGGACGACGCCCCAGCCGGCCCGCGCCCGCGCCGGGTCCACGTGGCGCCTCGACACGGCCGCCACGCCGGCCTCACGCCGGTCCGCCAGGGCGCCCCAGACACTCTCCCTGCGGGACCTCACCGCCGACCTCGAGCAGGCGCGCGCTGAGATCATCGGGGCCGACCGGCCGGGCCACCCCCACGGCGCCACGCGGGTCGGTGCAGCGGCGCCGCGCCGGGTCACCGCCCGAGAACGCGTCCTCGCCCTGCTCGATCCCGGGACCTTCGTCGAGACGGACCTCCACGTGCGCCACCGCGTCACCCGGTTCGGGATGGCGCAGAAGCGGCCCGCCACGGACGGCGTGGTCACCGGGTGGGGGGACGTCGAGGGCCGGCCGGTCGCCGTGTTCGCCCACGACGCGCGCATCTTCGGCGGCGCCCTCGGAGAGGCGTTCGCGGCGAAGATCCACAAGATCATGGACCTCGCCGAGACCGCGGGCGTGCCGCTGATCGGACTCAACGACGGCGGTGGAGCCCGGATCCAGGAGGGCGCCCGGGCGCTGGCCGGGTTCGGCGGGATCTTCCGGCGCAACGTGCGCTGCTCCGGCGCGATCCCGCAGCTTTCCCTGGTCATGGGCGCCTGCGCCGGCGGCGCGGCATACTCTCCGGCGCTTACGGACTTCACCTTCATGGTCGACGGCGCCGCATCGATGTTCATCACCGGCCCGGAGGTCATCGCCGACGTAACCGGCGAGTTGACCAGCAAGGCCGAGCTGGGCGGGGCGTCGGTGCACGCGGCCCGCACGGGTGTGGCCGCGTTCCGGGCCGCCACCGAGCAGGAGTGTTTCGAGGACGTCCGGCACCTGTTGTCGTTCCTGCCTTCGCACGCCGGGGAAGCCCCGCCGTACCACCCACCCCACGACCGGCCGGATCGTCGCTGCGAGCGGTTGCTCGACCTCGTCCCGGCAGATCCGCGCCGTCCCTACGACGTCCTCGACGTCATCGCGGAGATCGTCGACGACGGCGAACTGCTCGAGGTGCACCGGGAGTGGGCGCGCAACATCGTGTGCGCCTTCGCCCGTCTGGACGGGTACCCGGTCGGGATCGTGGCCAACCAGCCGTCGGTGCTCGCCGGTGTGCTCGACGTCGACGCCTCGACCAAGGCGGCGCGGTTCGTGCGCTTCTGCGACGCGTTCGGCATCCCGCTCGTCACGCTGGTCGACGTGCCGGGCTTCTTGCCGGGGGTCGCCCAGGAGCACGCCGGGATCATCCGACACGGGGCCAAGTTGCTGTATGCGTACTGCGCGGCGACGGTGCCACGAGTCCAGGTCGTCCTGCGGAAGGCCTATGGCGGCGCGTACATCGTCATGGACTCCAGGGCCATCGGCGCCGACGTCAGTCTCGCGTGGCCTGGTAACGAGATCGCCGTGATGGGGGCCCACGCCGCCACGGGGATCGCGTTCCGGCGGGAGCTGTCGCAGGCCGCCGACCCCGAAGGACGCCGAGAACAGCTCGCACGTGAGTACCACGCCGAACTGGGCCATCCGTTCGCCGCCGCCGAAGACGGACTCGTCGACGATGTCATCGACCCCCGGCACACTCGGACCGCGCTGATCCGCACCCTGTCGCTCCTGCGGGACAAGTCCACCGCGCTGCCCACCCCGCGGCACGGCAACGAGCCCGCCTGATCGACGTCCGTGGATCCACCGACGCAACGCCGGCAGCCACCGGACGCGCGCGTCAGGTTCCTCGAAGTGCGGCCAGGCCCATATCGTGGACCGGCCCACGAGGGCTCCGCGCCGAGGGCTGGTCAGTCGCGCAGCCGCGCAGTGGCCCGCCCCTCGACGGTGATCGTCACCGAACGGCCGATAGCCTCGAGCAGGCCGCCGGTGAGCGGAAGGTCGGCCCGGCCGGTGAGCACGACGACGGCGGATCGCCCGTCGGGTGAGCCGGTTCCGGGCGCCAATGCCCACCAGCTCAGCCCGTCCGGTCGTGGCCGGGCGGCCAGGTATGCCGCTGCGGCGTCGCGCACGCTGGCGTCGCTGACCGCCACGGACGTGCCGAGGCCCTGCTGGTAGGCCCGGTGTTCGTCCACGGCGTCGGCCGCGTCCAGCGCGGCGGCGTCCGCGGCGTCGACGAGGCGGACCCGGGCCAGATGCGCGGCGGTGGTGTCGACCGCTCCGACGACGAGCAGGGCGGCGATGGCGAACAGCCCGATGATGAGGACACTGAGTTGTCCGCGGTCTCGGGCCCGGCCCAGCCAGGCTCGCCGGGTCGCTCGCCACACACGGCGGATCCGCGCCGTCGCGCTGGCCTGTCCCGCTGGCCGGCTCACGGGGCACGGAACCGGTCGACCGGCGCGACGTGGGTCGCGCTCATCGGCACGCTGACCGGCAGCGCCCCCTCGAGGAATGCCGGGACGAGGGGCAGGGACACCTGAAGCGACGCGGTGACGGTGACGTGGCCGTCGGCATGCAGGCAGGGGCTGGCGTCGCAGACGATGTCGAGCTGTCCGGCGTCGGCGAAGTCGAACTCCTCGAAGGCCAGCCCGGCGGCAGCGTGCGCGCGCGCCGGTGCCTCGGCCTCGGTGGCCGACGTCGTGAACGCCCGCCCGGCCTCGCGTGAGGCGGTCGTCACGGCATACGCGCCGGCCTGCACCCTCGCGACGACGAGGACGAGATAGACCAGCGGCACGAGCACGAGCACTCCGAGGAAGACGAACTCGACGATCGCGCGGCCCCCGTCGCGGGGCTGCCCGCTGCGCACGGACGGCCAGCGTCGGCGCAGTCGCCGGCCCCTGTCGCGCCAGCCGGTCACGGGGCGGCCACGGGGTGCTCGTCGAAGGCGCGACCGGTGACGGTCATCGAGTCCGAGGGACCGAGCAGGCCGATGACCGGAGTGGGCGCGGTGATGCTCACCTCGACGACCGGTATGCCGTCCGGTCCCGTGCCCGATCGCACGACGACGTCCTGGGCGTAGTCGGCCGACAGCGACGCCGCGATGAGTGTCGTCGTCCGGGCCCGGGCCGCCGCGGTGGTGGAGTCGGCGCGGGCTCCGACGCGGGCTCCCTCGGCGGCGCAGGCGATGAGGGTGTTGCGCACGTGCAGCACCAGGCCGAGTTGGAAGACGCCGACTCCCAGCAGCAACACGAGCGCCGAGACCATGACGAACTCGGCGACGGCCGATCCCTCGTCGCGGGGCCGGCCCCGGCGCCGGAGGCGGGTGTCGCGGGCCGGGCTCACCGGATCACTTGCCGGTGACGCCGTTGATCGCCTTGCTGAACAGGTCGATGAGCGCCGGGCCGGCGAACAGCCACAGCGCGGAGACGATCCCGGCCGTCATGACGGTGATGAGGACCCAGCCGGGCACGTCCCCGCGGTCGCCGGGCGAGACTCGGCGGGCGGTCCAAGCGGTCGCGAGATCGCGCATTCGGGCGCGTACCCGAACCAGGGATCTGATCATGAGCTCTCCTTCAGTCGAAGTCGGGGCGGGTGGACGAGCACTCAGAGGCTCAACCGGAGGAACGCGAAACCTGGATAGACGGCGAACACGACGGTCACCGGCAAGACGAGAAACACCACCGGGACGAGCATCGCGATCTCCTTGCGACCGCCGGCCTCCATCACCGCGCGGCGGCCGGCCTCGCGCACGTCCTGTGCCTGGGCGCGCAGCACCTCGGCGAGCGGGGTGCCCCGCTGCACGGCGACGACCATGCCGTCGACGAATCTCGAGAGACTGAGCAGGCCGGTGCGGTCGGCGAGGCCCTGCAGCGCGGTGGGCAGGTTGGCGCCGGCTCGGGCATCGGCCAGGCACTGGGCAAGTTCCGCGGACAGCTCGCCGTGGGAGAGGCGGCAGACCCGATCCAGGGCCCCGGTCGCGCCCTCGCCGGCGCCGACCGCCAGCGCGAGAAGCTCTGCGACGGTGGGGAATTCGGCGAGCATCCGCGTCTCACGGCGGCGTGCTTGGCGGGTGAGCCACTGGTCGCGAAGGAGGATGCCGCTCGCGGATGCGGCCACAACGGCGAGGACGACGGCCGGAGGGGAGGAGCCGCGGGTGAGGACCGCGAGCATCCCGACGACGATCCCGAGGACGGCGCCCACGGCGCCCCAGAGGATCTGTTCGGCCCGGAACGCCTCGACATCGCCGGGCCGGCCGGCGCGCATCAGTCGACTGCGCACGGACGCCGAGCCGCCGAGCACCCGATCCACTCGTGCGCCCAGGTCGCGCACCAGTGGGGCAAGGGCGCGGGCGAACGGTCCTCCGGCGGTGGCCTGCCGGGCCAGCAGTCGGGACGGCGGGGCGGAGTCGCGCAGGTAGGGGCCGAGCCGCTCGGTGAGCCCCGGGCGACGGTTGCGTGGCAGGCCGACGACGACGAGGGCCACGCCGAGGGCGAAGACGAGGCCGAGCAGCGCCCCGGGCCAGGACCAGCCGGTCGCGGCATACCCGCTCATCGCAGGACTCGTTCGTCTTCGGGCAGCCGGCCCACGGCGAGCATGATCCGGTATGCCGCGAGCGTCACGACGCCGCCGACCGCCAGCACCAGCGCCCCGGTGGGGGAGCTGTAGGCCTTGAGCGAGTCGCGTTGGACGGACATCATCGCGAGGACCACCCACGGCGCGGCGGTGGCCAGTCGCGCCGCGTTGACGGTCCAGCCCTGGCGGGTTTCCAGCTCGGCGCGGGTGCGGGCGTCGTCGCGCAGGAACGCCGACAGGGTGCGCAGGACGCGCCCGAGGTCTGACCCGCCGACGTCGCGGGCAATCCGCAGCGACTCGACGAGCCGGTCTGCGACCGGGTCGCTAAGTCGAGCCTTGAGCCGGTCGAGGCAGTCTTGGAATCGTCCGGACGCGCGGTAGTCCTCGGCGAACTCCGCGAACGCCGGGCGCAGTTCCTCGGGCCCGCGGACCCCGAGCTGGGCCAGCGCCTCGGGCAAGGCGAGCCCGGCCCGCACCGCCGAGGTGAGGTTGTCGACGGCGTCCGGCCATAGGTCGCGCAGGTGGCGGCGGCGTCGGCGGGCCCGGGCCGCCACGAGCGCCCGCGGTGCGTATCCCGCAAAGAGCGCGAAGGCCGCCGAGACCGGCAGCGCCCGGGTCAGCGGCACGGTGCCCATGAGCACGAGCGAGAACGCCAGCAGGCTCGCGACGACGAGCTGCGTCGGGGTCGTCGACGGCATACCGGCCTGCACGAGTTCGTCGGCCACTCGGTCCCTCAGCCGGTATCCCGCGCGTGCCGGCGGGCGGGGGGTGCGGGGCCAGAACGACCAGTAGATGCAGAAGACGCCCGCCCCGAGGAGCATGCCGATGGCCAGGGCCCTCATCACGGCTCCTGGGCCAACAGCCGGACGAGGTCGTAGCCGGCCCGCTCGAAACGGTCCGGGTGCGGCGGGAATCCGTCGGCTCGGCGCAGCCGTCCGTCGCGGGTGACGAACAGGTCGGCCACTTCGACGATGTCGCGCTCGACCCGCCCGGGGATCGCGACGATCTCGCGCACCCGCCGGGTGCCGTCGCGTTCCAGCGCGATGTGGGCGACGAGGTCGATCGACGCCGCCACGGTAGGGACGACGAACCGCGCGGAGACGTTCTCGCCGGCCAGCAGCGGCAGGGTGCACATCTTCGTGATGGCCTCGCGGGCGGAGTTGGCGTGGATGGTGCACATGCCTGGCAGGCCCGAGTTCAGCGCGATGAGCAGGTCAAGGCTCTCGGCCTGGCGGACCTCGCCGACGACGATCCGAGAGGGCCGCATCCGCAGGGCTTCCTTGACGAGTCGGCGCAGCGGCACCTCCCCGGTGCCCTCGAGACTCGGCTGGCGGCACTGCATGCTCGCCACGTCACGCAGGGGGATCTTCAGTTCGAAGACCTCCTCGCAGGTGACGACCCGCTCCTGCGCCGGGATCGCGGCGGACAGACAGTTGAGCATCGTCGTCTTGCCGGCTTGGGTCCCGCCGGCGACGAGCACGTTGAGCCCGGAGACGACCGCAGCTTCGAGGAACGCCGCCGCCGGCCGGGTCAACGTGCCGAGGCGGACGAGATCGTCGAGGTGATCGGCCTTGACGACGAATTTGCGCACGTTGACGTGCCAGTGGTCACGGGTGATGTCGGGGATGACCACGTGCAGCCGCGAGCCGTCGGGCAGCGTCGCGTCGACGAAGGGGCTGGACAGGTCGACCCGACGGCCCGAGGCTCGCAGCATTCGTTCGACGAGGTCGCGCACCTCGTCGGCGGTGAGGATCGTCGTCGTCAACTCGGTGGCTCCGCCGCGGGCCACGAACACCTTGCTCGGTTCGTTGATCCAGATCTCCTCGATCGCCGGATCGTCGAAGTACTTCTGCAAGGGCCCGAACCCGGCCACCGTGTCGAGGACCTCTTTGACGGTCTGGTCGAGGTTGGTGAGCGCCGGTAGTCCGCCGAGGAGCGAGCGCTCGTCGTAGTCGGTCACGGCCTCGCGCACCAACCGGTCGATCTCGCGCGGGTGGCGGGTCGGGTCCAGCCCGGAGCGGCGGATCAGTTCGCGGACCTCGTCCTCGACCTGGTGCACCGCATCGACCATGACGTCGGCCTCCCCTGGCCACCGAATCGCCTCGTATGCCGCGCCCCCTCGGCGTCGACTCCATCCAGGGTAGTGAGATCCGGCCAACCCGCATCTCGAACGCCCTCATACCTGTGGACAACCGGCCGAGCCATGCTCTGTGGCTGCCCCCGACGGGATCGCCGCACCCGCGGGCTCCGGCCCCTCAACCACTCGCGTCGATGGGGGCGCTGAAAGTTGAAAGTTGATGTGCTTGCAATGTGCTAGCTTTCGGGGCCATGGCGACTCTCTACATCCGCGACGTCCCAGACGACGTGGCCGCGACGCTCAAAGAGCGCGCCGCCGCCGACGGCAAGTCACTGTCGGCCTACATCGGTGCCGAGCTGAGCAAGATCGCCAATCGACCCACCAACGCCCAGATCGTGGCCCGGCTGCGCTCCCGCGACCGATCCGAGGGCCCCACCGTCGATGACATCCTGCGCGCGGTCCAAGCCGGTCGACGGTGATCGTCGTTGATGCCTCAGCGCTGGTCCAGGCCCTGGTCGGCCGAGACCCCGACCCCCTGTTCCTGGACGTTCTCGCCGGGGATCTGCACGCTCCGCACCTGCTGGACGTCGAAGTCCTTTCCGCCCTGCGCGGCCTCGAGCTCGGCCACAGACTCACCCCCACGGTCGCCGACCAAGCCAGGCTCGACTACTTCTCCTTCACCATCACGCGCCACGAACTCGCCCCACTGTCCGAGCGCGTCTGGGCGCTGCGCCACCAGTTCACCACCTACGACGCCTCTTACCTCGCCCTGGCCGAAGCACTACCGGCACCCCTCGCAACCTGCGACGCCAAGCTCGCCGCCGGCGACCACACCGCGGAAGTCAACGTCATGGCTCGAACCGACTGACCCATGGAGTGGCGTTTCGACGGGCCTGCGACGCTGCGGCCCCAATCGCGTTGCCGACGAACCGGGACTTCGCGCCTGCTCTAGACACATCGTTCTCCTGCTCCAGCAGCTGGTTGCGTCGCTTGAGCTCGCGCAGCTCGGCCAGTTCCTCACGGCCGGGACCGGAGCGGACCCACTGACCGGGCGTCTGGACCTGGATTCGGCCAGGTCGTCAATGATTCGGCCAGGTCCTCAATGATGTGGACGGCGAGGCCGGTTCCCTTCGAGGGGAGTCCCGCGGCCGCCCGTCGGCGTTCTCGTTACTTGGCCGCTGCCACGGCGAGCAAGCGTCGCAGTGATGGACAACTACGCCGCCCACAAGTGCGTCGAGGTCCGCGACTGGGCTTACCGTCAAACCCCGCGTCCACGTGCACTTCACCCCGGCCTCGGGATCCTGGCTCAACCTCGTCGAGATCTGGTTCGGATCATCGACCGCCAAGCCATCCACCGCGGCACCTTCGGCTCCGTCCGCGAGATCAACGCCAAGATCCGCGCCTTCATCACCGTCTGGAACGACAGCAAACCCCTTGTTCCGAGCCCCCGGCACGCTCACGGCATGGGGGTTTGGCGATGGCCCGCCGTGAGCGGCTGGGCGCATGGACCGAGGACGAACTCCTGACTCTGGCCCAGAGCTGACCCCCATGTCCCTCGTCGTACATCTCGCCGCCTGACGAGCAGTTGTGTCGGACTCGTATCCGACACCGAGGCGAGGTACGGCAGGATCGGACACGTCGTCGCTGCGGCGGCATACCAGACCGGGCCGACGAGGGTCGGCACCGGTCGGACACGCTCGGGAGGCGCCCATGACCGTGATCCGCTTCGTCACCGAGGAGTTCGCACCCAACCAGGTCGTGCTGCTGCGCTGGGGTCCGCACTGGGAGCTCGATCGTGGCGGGGTCTACGAGGACGGCGCGTGGACCTTCGAGCTCGACGACGCGGCCTTCCCGGGCGGGATCGAGTTCAAGTTCCTCCTCGCTCCCGAGCGCTGGATGGCCGGGCCGAACCTGTGGCTCGCGCCGGACGCCGTCGCCGGAGTGCACGAGTATGCCGCTGCCCAGGTTGCCTTCCCGCCGCTCACCGAGGTGGTCACCGAGCGGGGGACCATCGCCCAGCGGTTCTTCCCGCGCAACCTCGACCCGGACCACGTCTACGACGTCCTCGTCGTCGGCTCGGGCATGGGCGGCGGGATGCTTGCTTCACGCCTGGCCGCGGCCGGAGCGGACGTCCTCGTCGTCGAGGCCGGGTCGTACCTGTTCCCCACGCACGTCGGCAACCTCCCGCGGCGGCTCAAGGTCGGCCAGTTCGACAAGCACATCTGGTCGTTGTGGGCTGACTTCAAGGTGACGAACTTCGTCAACACCCCGGGCTCGGCATTCGACGGCGGGCAAGGCTTCAACCTCGGTGGCCGGTCGCTGTTCTGGGGCGGGCTCATCCCGAGACAACGGGAATGGGAACTGGCCTCGTGGCCGGCACCCATCCGCGACTACCTGCTCGGCGGGGGCTACGACAGCGCCGAGGCCGCCCTCAACCGGACCCCGCCACCACCAAGCCAGTACCAGGCCGACACCCGGGCCCGGCTCGAGGCATTGCTTCCAGGGTTCGCCGCCGCCGATGCCCCTGTCGCCGTGCAATACCGCGGATCGACCTCGCTGGCGATCTCCACCGGACTGTTCTCCACCGCCGACCTGCTCATGCAGGACCGGCTGCTCGACGATCCCGGGCACGCCCTGCCGACCGTCAACCTCAACACCGCCGTCTGGCGCGTCGACACCGACCCGAACAACGCCGCACGCGCCGTCGGTGTCACCGGGTGGGACATGGTGGCTCGCCGGGCCCGCTCGTTTCGCGCGGACACCGTCGTGCTGTCCGCCGGAACCATCGAGTCGGCGAAGATCGCCCTGCAGAGCGGCGTGACCGACCCGAGCGGGCTCGTCGGCAAGGGCTTGACCGACCACACGATCCGCTACCGGCACTTCACGTTGCCATCGGCATCTCCCGCCGCCAGTCTGACCGACTCGGCGAAGGTCCTGCTCGCCCACCCGCAGGCGACCGCCACCAGCCACGGCTTCGACGTCGTCGTCGAACTCGGCGCCGACTTCAACCAGGGCCGGTACGTCGACCCGACCCACCTCGCCCTCGAACGGGCCGCCCGGGCCGACTGGATGCTCTGCGAACTCGTGTTCATGTACTACGCCGACCTCAACCCGGCCAACGGCCTGACGGTCAGCGGGAACCCTGCGGACGACGCGCAGGTCACCGTCCTGCCGACGCCCCCGCCCCCCGCTGTGCTCGCCGAGTCCGACCAACTCGCCGCCGCCCTGCTCACCGGGCTCGGTGCCCAGCCGGTGCTCGGCGAGGGCGGGCTGGACCTGCAGACGGCCAAGCTCGGGGGAGTGGCCCACGAGGTCGGCACCCTGCGGGTCGGGGCGGGCGGGGCCGGCGTGCTCGACGAGAACCTGCGCTTCCACGCCTACGACAACCTCTACGCGTGCGACAACTCGGTGTTCGCGGCCTCCCCGGCGGCCAACCCCAGCCTGACGACGGCGGCCCTCGCGCTGCGGCTGGCGGCGCACTTGCGGGCGCCCTGACCGCAGCGACGAGCCGGCGGCATACCGGCGCTCCCGTAGGCTTGATCCTCGTGGCCATCGACTTCGCCGAGGAGATCAGGCACCTGCGTTCGACCATGGAGACGGTGCGCGAGGTGACGAACCTGCCTGCCCTCGGCGAGCAGATCGCCGACCTCGAACGGCAGGCGAGCGCCCCGAATCTCTGGGATGACCCCGAACGGGCCCAGCAGGTCACTTCGGCGTTGTCGCGCGCGACCGCCGAACGCGATCGCGTCGTCGGCATGAGCGGGCGGCTCGAAGACCTGGAGACACTCGTCGAGTTGGGCCAGGAGGAGTCCGACGAGGCGACGATGCTCGAGGCCGAGCGGGATCTCGCGGTGCTGCGCAAGGACGTCGGCGAGCTCGAGGTGCGCACCCTGCTCTCCGGTGAGTACGACGCCCGGGAGGCGGTCGTGACGATCCGCTCGGGCGCCGGCGGCGTCGACGCGGCGGACTTCGCCGAGATGCTCCTGCGGATGTACCTGCGCTGGGCCGAGCGCCACGGGTACCCGACCGAGGTCCTCGACACCTCGTATGCCGAAGAGGCCGGGCTCAAATCGGCGACCTTCGAGGTCAAGGTGCCCTATGCGTTCGGCAACCTCGCCGTCGAGGCGGGCACCCACCGGTTGGTGCGGATCAGCCCGTTCGACAACCAGGGGCGGCGGCAGACCTCGTTCGCCGCCGTCGAGGTCGTGCCGCTCATCGAGCAGACCGACCACGTCGACATCGCCGAGGGCGAGCTGAAGGTCGACGTCTTCCGGTCCTCGGGCCCCGGCGGGCAGTCGGTCAACACCACCGACTCGGCGGTCCGGATGACCCATCTACCGACCGGGATCGTCGTGTCGATGCAGAACGAGAAGTCCCAGATCCAGAACCGCGCCGCTGCCCTGCGGGTGCTGCAGTCGCGGCTGTTGCTGATGAAGAAGGCCGAAGAGGCCGCCGCGAAGAAGGAGCTCGCCGGCGACATCAAGGCCTCCTGGGGCGACCAGATGCGCTCATACGTCCTGCAGCCGTACCAAATGGTCAAGGACCTGCGGACCGAGCACGAGGTCGGCAACCCCGCCGCCGTCTTCGACGGGGACATCGACGACTTCATCGACGCGGGGATCCGCTGGAAGCGCGGCCAGGAGCGCGCCGAAGCCTGACCGGTATGCCGCCGCCAGGGTCGACGATGACCAGGTGTCCGTCGACCTACTCGTCCGGTCCCCGCGCGAGGTGGGCTCCGAGGACTTCGTCCGCGCCCTCGCACCGTCGACGCCGGCCTGCGCTGCGCGCCGACTCTGCCCGCACCTCTTCGCCGTCGCGCGGTAGGCTGCGGCGTCTAAGTGGCGGGGTGGCCGCGGCGTCTGAGTGGCGGGTGGCTGCGGCGTCTGAGTGGCGGGGTGGGCGCGGCGTCTAAGTGGCGGGGTGGGCGTCCGAGTGGCGGGGTGGCTGCGGCGTCTGAGTCGCGGGGTGGGCGTCCGAGTGGCGGGGTGGCCGCGGCGTCTGAGTGGCGGGGTGGGCGCGGCGTCTGAGTGGCGGGGTGGCCGCGGATGAGCGTCGTGGCACTTGGGGCGTGGTCTGGCAGGTCCGACCTGCCACGGTGCGACGGTTCTGCCAGGTCGCTGCGTTTCTGCCAGATCGCCGTGTCAGGCGAAGGCATGATCGATGCAGCGTCTGGCGAAGGCCCGATCGATGCAGCGTCAGGCGAAGGCGCGCTCGATGCAGCGTCTGGCGAAGGCCCGATCGATGCAGCGTCAGGCGAAGGCCCGATCGATGCATCGTCATGCGGAGGTCCGCCCGACGCTTCTGCCGGATGTGCCGCCTCGGGCGCGGGGCCGCCACGCCCGTCACTTGAGTAACACCGGTTTCGTCCGTCCCGCCCGTACCCTCGACAGTGCGTCCTGTCTCCGAGCGGAACGAAGAAGGCATGATCCTTTTCGACAACGTCACGAAGACCTACCCCCGGTCGAGCCGTCCGGCCCTCGACGGCGTGTCCCTCGAGGTCGAACGCGGGGAGTTCGTCTTCGTCGTCGGCCAGTCCGGGTCCGGTAAGTCCACGCTGCTGCGCCTCATCCTGCGCGAGGACGTCGCGAGCACCGGCTCGGTGCTCGTGGCCGGACGGGAGCTGCGCACCCTGCCCGACCGCAAGATTCCGCTCCTTCGGCGGGGGATCGGCACGGTCTTCCAGGACTTCAGGCTGCTGCCCAACAAGAACGTCTATCAGAACGTCGCCTTCGCCTTGCAGGTCATCGGTCGCTCCCGGACCGCGATCCGGCAAACCGTGCCCGAGACCCTGGGCATCGTCGGGCTGGAGGGCAAGGAGAAACGAATGCCCCACCAGCTCTCGGGCGGGGAGCAGCAACGCGTCGCGATCGCTCGGGCGATCGTCAACAAGCCGGCCATCCTGTTGGCCGACGAGCCCACCGGCAACCTCGATCCGGCGACGAGTGGCGACATCGTCCGGCTGCTCGACCGGATCAACCGCTCCGGCACGACGGTCGTCATGGCCACCCACGACCACGAGATCGTCGACGAACTGCGCAAGCGGGTCGTCGAGCTCGACCAGGGCCGGTTGGTCCGCGACCAGGCGCGCGGTGAATACGGCCAGACCACCTCGGCGATGCCTGCCATCCGGGTCGAGGACGAACTCGACGCCGAACTCGCCCGCGCCCTGCGCACCGACGAGGCCACCGACAGTGCCGGCTCCGGTCGCCAGGGACTGGGCCGGATGTTGCGTCGACGTCGCGCCGAGCGTGCGACGGCTCCGACCGACCCGGGCGCGCGGCATACCGAGCCCGAGGGGTCGACCGGACGAGATGGTTCCGAGCGCGGGGAGGCCGAGCGCCACGAGTCCGAGCGCGGCCAGACTGGGCGCCACGAGTCCGAACGGGGCGAGCCCGAGCGCCACGAGTCCGAGCGCGGCCAGACTGGGCGCCACGAGTCCGAACGGGGCGAGCCCGAGCGCCACGAGTCCGAGCGCGGCCAGACTGAGCGCCACGAGTCCGAGCGCGGCCAGACCGAGCGCCACGAGTCCGAGCGTCACGCAGCGGCAGCCTCCAGCGGTGGGGGTCGGCGATGAAGCCCACCTTCCTGCTCGGCGAGATCGCCGGCGGCCTGCGGCGCAACATGTCCATGGCCGTGTCCGTCGTGCTCGTGACGATGATCTCGATGTACCTGCTCGGCCTGGGTCTGTTGGCGCAGCGTCAGGTCGACACGATGAAGGACTTCTGGTACGACCGGGTCCAGGTGTCGGTGTTCCTCTGCGTCGAGGGCTCGCAATACCCCAGCTGCGGCGGCAAGGCGACGACCCAGGCCCAACGGGACCAGATCAAGACTCAGCTCGAGCAGATGCGCCCACCGATCAAGGACATCTACTACGAGTCGCAGGCCGACGCGTTCAAGCGGTTCAAGGAGCAGTTCAAGAACTCGCCGCTCGGCGAACAGGCCACCCAGCAGGCCTTCGCCGACTCGTTCCGGGTGTCGCTGACCGACACGAACAAGTACGACGTCATCGTCTCCTCGCTGCAGGGGGCCCCTGGCGTCGGGCGGGTGCAGGACCAGAAGCAGCTGCTCGACAAGTTCTTCTCCTTCATGAACGTCGTCTCGTGGGCAGCGATCGCCCTGGCCGCCCTCATGATCCTGTGTGCGGTGCTGCTCGTGGCCACGACGATCCGGCAGACCGCGTTCTCCCGGCGCCGCGAGACCGGGATCATGCGCTTGGTCGGCGCCTCGAACTTCACCATCCAGTTCCCCTTCGTCATGGAGACCGTGGTCGCGGCCTTCGTCGGGGCCGGGCTGGCGGTGACGCTGCTCGCCGCGACCGTGCGCTACGGCGTGAGCGGTTACCTGAGCCGGGCCCTGCTCGACACGGCGTTCATCGGCGGGTCGGACGTCGTGGCGATCGCCCCGTGGGTCATTGGAGGCGTGGTGCTCATGGCCGTGCTTACCTCGGGCGTCACCTTGCGTCGCTACCTGCACGTGTGACCGGGGCGGGCCTGCCCCCGGCCGAACTCGAGGCGTGTGAGTGGTGTGATGTGCGGCGAACTGTGGTACCAAAGAGAGCGATGGGGCTGCTGATGACGCATCGACGCGCGCCGGCACGACACCGGACGGTGTCCGCCGTAGCGGTGACCGGCCTG
The DNA here is from genome assembly GCA_037045045.1 of Dermatophilaceae bacterium. Lineage (GTDB taxonomy): Bacteria > Actinomycetota > Actinomycetes > Actinomycetales > Dermatophilaceae > Phosphoribacter. The sequence continues at coordinate 602,617 of JBAOHL010000003.1, read as the reverse complement.
CTCGCCGTCGTGCTGGCCCCCCTCGCCCGCGCGGACACCATCGACGACAAGAAGAAGGCCGACCAACAGGTCGCCGCCTTGCACGCCGCTTTGGAGGGCACCTCGACCGAGCTGGCCAACGCGTACCTCAAATTGCAGGAGACGAAGGCGCAACTGCCCGCCGCCCAGGCCCGACTCACCGCGGCCAACGCCGCGGCCAAGGCCGCGGACGCCCACAACAACGACGTCGCGGCCAAGCTCGCCGTCGCCAAGGCCAACGAGGCCCGGGCGGTGGAGGACGGCAAGGCCAACTCCCAGAAGCTCTCGACGACGCAACGCACCCTCGACGTCTTCGCCGCCGACATGTTCCAGGGCGGCTCGGACTCGCAGTTGGCCGTCGCGCTCGGCGCGACGAGCCCGGACGACTTCGCCACCAGGCTCGTGCTGGCCGACACGGTGACCTCGCTGACCAACGACGCCCTACGCAACCTGCAGAACGCCCGGGCCGACGGATCGGCCCAACAGTCCTATCTCGTCGCCGTCCGGGCGGAGATCGACGACCTCAAGCGCCAGGCCGAGGACGCCCTCGCCAAGGCCAACGCCGCCAAGGCCGCGGCCCAGGCGGCCAAGACCCAGCTCGACGGGTTGGTCGCCCAACAGAGCGGGTACGCCGCCGACGTCGAGAGCCGCAAGGCCAGCGAGCAGACCCGGCTGGCCGCCGCCCAGGCCGAACAGCAACGGCTGCAAGCGGTGCTCGCCGAACAGGCCCGCATCGCCCGAGAGGCCGAGGCGGCTCGGTTGGCGAAGGAAAAGGCCGACCGCGAGGCCGCCGCCCGAGCCGGTCGGTCGTACACGCCCCCGGCCGCCGACGCCAACCCCGGCAGCGGCGGGTTCCTCAGCTACCCGGCCAACGGCCCGATCACCTCCGAGTTCGGGATGCGCTTCCACCCGATCCTGCTCTTCTGGAAGCTACACACCGGCACCGACTTCGGGATCGACTGCGGCACCCCGGTGTACGCCACCGCGGCCGGCACCGTGATCTCCGCCGGCTGGGGCGGCGGGGACGGCAACCGCATCATGATCGACCACGGCATCCACCGCGGAATCGACCTGGTCACGACCTACAACCACCTGTCCTCCTTCGTCGTGCGCGGCGGGGCGGTCAGCCGGGGCCAACTCATCGGGTACTCGGGCACGACCGGCTACTCCACGGGATGCCACCTGCACTTCGAGACCCTCGAAGACGGCCGCTACGTCAACCCCCGGACCTGGATCTGACGCTCGTCGCCGATTCGCGGGCGCGGACGGGCCGAGCCACCGAGTAGCGTTTACCGACGCATCTCGCAGCAAAGGGGCGGTACCGGTGGCCAAGCAGGCAGGGCGCAAGCTCGTCGCGAGCAACCGCAAGGCTCGCCACGACTACCACATCGAGGACACCTTCGAGGCCGGGCTGGCCCTGCAAGGCACCGAGGTCAAAGCCCTGCGCGCCGGTCGCTGTTCCCTCGTCGACGGCTATGCCCAGTTCTCCGGCGACGAGCTGTGGCTCGAGGGGGTCCACATTCCCGAGTACACCCAGGGGACGTGGACCAACCACGCCCCCCGTCGGCGGCGCAAGCTGTTGTTGCACCGCGACGAGCTCACCAAGATCGCCGCGAAGACCCGCGAGAGCGGACGCACCGTGGTCCCCCTCGCGGTGTACTTCAAGGACGGCCGGGCCAAGGTCGAGATCGCCCTGGCCACCGGCAAACGGGCCTACGACAAACGACAGGCCCTGCGCGAGCGCCAAGACAAACGCGAGGCCGACCGGGCCATGCACACCCGGAGCGAACGGTGAGCCCGCGCGCCGGAGCACCATTCCCGGCCCAGCGCCCGGCCTGGCGCCCGTCCTGGCGCCCGTCCCAGCGCCCGTCCCAGCGCCCGTCCTGGCGCCCGTCCCGGTATGCCGCGGTCCTCGCCGTGCTGGTCGCCTTCGTCCTGCCGTGGTTGGCCTTGGGCGACGCCGCCGGCGCGAGCGCCTCCAGCACCGTGCGGACGGCGGACGGTGCCGGGGTCCACGCGTGGGCCGAGAGCGGCATACCCTCCGCGGACGTGATGAGCGGATTCGACGCGACGTACGAGCTGGACGAGGACGGGGGCGTCGACGTCACCGAGACCATCACCCAGGCGTTCGACCCGGCCATGGGCGTGCACCACGGGATCTACCGGTCGATCACGGTGCGGCAGGGGATCGAAGGGCAGAGCGACTCCTACCGCTACTACGCGATGAGCGGCGTCTCGGTGAGTAGCCCGACCGGGGCGAACAGCGACGTGCAGACGATCGACAACGCCAGCCAGGTCACCCTCAAGATCGGCAATGCCAACGTCACCGTCTCAGGGACCCAGACGTACGTCGTGCGCTACCACCTGGCCAAGGTGATGAATCCCCAGCCGAACCAGACCGTCGAGTTGTTCTACAACATCTTCACCGGCGACGCGATGGTCAAGCGGCAGGTGTCCCTCGCGGTGACGGCCCCGGCTGTGGCCACCCAGGTCCGGTGTGGCCGGGGCATCAGTGGCGCCCCCTGCGACAGCGCGACCGCCGGGTCGCCCGCGCGGTTCTCGGTCTCCGGCCTCGGGTCCTACGAGGACCTCACCATCGCCCTGAGCTACCCGAGTTCGGCGTTCAACGCCCTGAGCCCGGATATCCGCTCGGGCGGGTCGGTCCTCGGGCAGGGGCAGGCAGCCGCGGCCTCCTACGCCGCACTGGCCGGCGGGTTGCTGCTCCCGCTGCTCGCCGCCGTCGGGATGGGTGCTCTCGTGGCGACCCGGGGGCGCGACGAGTGGTATGCCGGACTGACCCCCGGGCTCACCCCGGGTGCGGCCACCGCGGTGCCGACCGCGCCGCCCGCACCCGGCCTACCGTCGCCGTCGTCCTGGGCCTCGGTGACCGGGACCGCCACCACGGACCGCCCCCAGTCGGCAGCGCCGACGCGTCGGGGTCGCACGCCGACGATCGCCGTGCAGTTCACGCCGCCGTCTGGGGTGCAGCCCGGGCTCGTCGGCACGGTCATCGACGAGTCCGCCGACACCCTCGACGTCTCGGCCACGGTCATCGACCTCGCCGTGCGGGGATTCCTGCGTATCGAGGAAGTGGCCGGCGAGGGGCTGTTCAAGCGCACCGACTGGCGGCTCACCCGGCTCGTACCGCGCCCCGAGGAGTCGCTGCGGCCGTACGAGTCGACGGTCATCGACGGGCTATTCGGCGAGTCCAACCCCGTCCTGTTGTCCGACCTCAAGAACCACTTCGCCCCCGCCCTGGCCACGGCCAAGCGGGAGATGTACGCCGAGGTCGTCCAGCGCGGCTGGTTCCGCGCATCGCCCGTGCGCCAGCGAGGGGCGTGGCAGGCCCTCGGTGCGCTGCTCGTCGGGGGCGGCGCCATGTCGATACCCACCCTCGGGGCGCTGATGCGCGGGGTGGACCGGACCGCCAAGCTCGGGTTGCCGGTGTCCTCCGGCGTGATCCTCGGGATCGGCATGATCGTGGCCGGCGTGGTCGTCGGAATCCTCGGCGCCCGGATGGCCGCCAAGACCGCGGAGGGTTCGGCGGTCTTGGCCCAGTCGCTGGGCTTCAGGCAATACCTCACCACCGCCGAGGCCGGTCAGATCCGGTGGGAGGAGGCGCAGGACATCTTCAGCCGGTACCTGCCCTACGCGATCGTCTTCGGGGTGGCCGAGCGGTGGGCCTCGACCTTCCAGCGGGTGGCCGAGGCTGCCGCGGCCGCCGGGTCGCCACTGACGATGCCGACGTGGTACCTCTACCAGGGCTCGATGTTCCCCGACTTCGGCAGCATCGTGTCCGGGGTGGACGACTTCTCGACATCGGCGACCGGGACCTTCCAGTCGACGCCGGGCTCCTCGGGCGGTTCCGGTTTCGGATCCTCCGGCGGGAGCTTCTCCGGCGGCGGTGGCGGCGGGTCCAGCTCGGGCACCTGGTAGCCGTGCCGGCACCAGGGCTCACCGCAGGTACCGACGTCGCCGCCGTTCAGCGGCGCACGCTGGCCACCCTCGTCACCACCCAGTCCTTCGGCGGTATCGGCGTGAGCACGGCGGTGTCGGTCAACGCCCTGCTCGCCAAGGACGTGTCCGGCTCCGAGCAACTCGCCGGCCTCGCCCAGACCTGCCAAGTCCTCGGGGGCGCTCTCGTGACCCTCGTCATCGCGCGGATCATCGACGCCCGGGGGCGACGAGTGGGCCTGGCCGCCGGGTATGCCGTCGGAGTCCTCGGGGCGCTCACCTCGACGCTGGCCGGGGCGCTGCGCTCCTTTCCCCTGCTCATGCTCGGGGCCGCCCTCATCGGGGCGACCACCGCCGCGAACAACCAGAGCCGGTATGCCGCCACCGACCTGGCCCCCGCCGACCGGCGAGGGCGGCATCTGAGCCTCGTCGTGTGGTCGACGACGATCGGCTCCGTGCTGGGCCCCAACCTCACCGGCCCCGGCGGTGCCCTGGCGAGCCGGCTGGGTCTGCCGCCGCTCACCGGCCCGTACCTGTTCACCATGGTCGGCGTGAGCGTCGCCGTCGTCGTCATGCTCGTGCGGCTACGGCCCGACCCGCTGCTCGTGGCCCGGCAGCTGGCCGCTCGGCAGGCCGGGTCAGGCGTGGTCGGTGCCCAGGCCGAGCCCCAGCGGCACGGCGCGCCGCCGGAGCACACCTCCGGGTGGTCGATCGTCCGGCACGACCCGCTCGTGCGCGCGGCTACGGCGGGGTTGGCGCTGTCCTACGCGGTCATGGTGTCGGTGATGGTGATGACCCCGATCCACATGGACCACGGTCACGCCACTCTGGAGATCATCGGGCTGGTGATCAGCATCCACATCCTCGGGATGTTCGCGTTCTCCCCCCTGGTCGGTCTCGCGGTGGACCGTTGGGGGCCGCCCGGGGTCTTGGCCACCGGTGGGATGGTCCTGCTGGCGTCCCTCGTTTTCGCCGGGCTCTCACCGGCCGGCTCGTCGTGGACTCTCGGGGTCGGTCTGTTCCTGCTCGGGGTGGGTTGGTCGCTGGCCACCGTGGCTGCCTCGACGCTCGTCACGGCAGCGACGACACCGACGACCCGGCCGCTCGTGCAGGGGGTGACCGACCTGGTCACCGGGCTGACCGCTGCGGTCGGCGGCGGGGTCGCCGGCTTTGTCGTCGGAGGCCCCGGGTTCGGCGTGCTCAATCTCCTGGCAGGGGTATTGGCCTTCGGAGTCGTCCTGGCCGCGGTGCTCGCCGGTCGGCACGTGACCCGTCCGGGCCGCCTCGCGACGGAGCGCTAGGGTGGCACGGTCAGCCGATCGCCTCTGGCCGCCCTGACGGAGGGAGGACGCGTGAGCGCCCAGGAGGGTCGCGACGTCGCGCACCAGTCCACCCGCTCGTTCCGGGGAAAGGTGACTCGCGAGTTCCAGGACATCCGCGAGTCGTGGGCCGTGCCGGCCACCCGCCGAGGCATGCTCGCCACGACGCTCATCCTCGTGGGCAGCTACAGCCCGGCGTCGCTGCCGAACTCCAACCCGTTCCGTAGCGTGCCCGTCCTCGGCTCCTTGCAGTACTGGCCTGGCCGCGGGATCGCCACGGCGATCCTGCTCGTCGGCGTGGTCCTGCTGTTGGACGCCTGGCTTCGGCTTCGGCCATCGAGCCTGCACCGGCCGACGACGCGTGGCACCCTCTGGCTGTGGTGCCTGCCGTTGTTGGCGGCGCCCCCGCTGTTGTCCTTCGACGCCTACAGCTACGCCGCGCAGGGCTACATGGTGCACCGGGGTTTCGATCCCTACACCTTCGGGCCGGCCGTCCTCGACGGGGTGTACCAGGAGCAGGTCGACCAGTACTGGCAGTACACCCCCGCCCCGTACGGCCCGCTGTCCCTGCAGATCCAGCACGTGCTCGTCGACCTCAGCGGGTTCAACGCCTACCTGTCCGCGATCCTCATGCGCATCCCTGCGCTCGTCGGCGTCGTCCTCATCGCGGTGTACCTGCCCCGGTTGGCGCGTCGGCTCGGCTACGACCGCGAAGCGACGATCTGGCTGGCCGTGCTCAACCCGCTGCTCGTGCTCCACTTCGTCGGCGGAGCCCACAACGACAGCCTGATGCTGGGCTTGATGGTCTTCGGTCTGTGGCTCGCGGTGCGCCGACACCTCGTCTGGGGTGCCCTGGCGGTCGCCGCCGCGGCGACGATCAAGCAACCGGCGGCCGCGGCCATCCTCGCCGTCGCCGCCCTGCACGCCCGCCGGGTCAAGGGCGAAGAACCGACCAACCGCGAGGTCGGCCGCGCCGCCGTGCCCGCGATCGGCGTGTTCCTCGGGGGCTTCGTGGCGATCAGCCTCGCCACCGGCCTGGGGTTCGGGTGGGTCAAGGCCACCGGGGTGCCGGGGATCATCCGTTCGATGCTTGCCCCGTTCACTGCGCTCGGGACCGGACTGGAGTGGCTGTTCAACCTCGTCGGCTGGAACGACACGGCCGGTGCCGTCGTGCCGTTCCTGCAAAAGGTCGGGATGGGCGTGGGCGCGCTGGCCTCGCTGTGGCTCATCTGGCGGTTCAAGGCCCGGCGTCCGGTCCGCACCCTCGGGTGGATCCTGCTCGTCTTCGTCGTCACCGGTGCGGTCGTCCACCCGTGGTATTTGCTGTGGGGCGGGCTCATCCTTGCGATGACCGAGTCGACGCCCAAGCGCCGCCGCGTGGTCCTGTGGGCCTCTGCGGGCCTGGTGCTCTACAGCGCGTTCGACGCGGCCTGGTTCCTCAATTCGGTGAGCGCGCTGTCGGTGACCGTCCTGCTGTTGTTCGTCTGGGTGGTGACCGGTCACGACAAGGGGCTGGACCGCGACGCCGACCTGGCTCGGGCCGCGACCGAACGGCGCCGACCCGGATCTCCCCCCGACCCCTAACCCCGGTCGCCTCGGCGGCGCGTCCCGGCGGGAATCCCGTCGACCCGCCGGTCGTTGCACGGCATACTGGAGGTTCTTGACAACTGCACAGCGTGATGTGGCCCAACCCCACGGGGGTGATCGGTTTCGACGGTGGTCGTCGTCGTAGGAGAAGCGGGCCGAGGACGCACGGTTATCTCGTCAACGCTCCGTGCAAACCAATAGGTGCCAACTCACAGCGCACCGACTTCGCCCTCGCCGCCTGAGCGAGCCTCGAAGTCCGTCAGCCTGAGCTAGCTTCCGACTCAGGACCTGGCGTCAGCTAGGGAGCTCACCGCGTCGTCACGTCGAGGGGCGACGCGGAACATCCACTCGACTGGGCCTGTCAGGGAACGCGTGCGTGCGAGCCCTGGGGCCGAGAAAAGCCATAGCGCACTGCGCCCGGAGAAGTCCTGCCACCTCGCCATCGGACGCGGGTTCGATTCCCGCCACCTCCACCGTCACATCACGCTGCCGCACGAACAGGGCGCCCCCCGGGTATGCCGGGTGGGCGCCTTGTTCGTGCCGGGGGTCGCGGAAGGACGCGTACGGGTCAGACCCGGACCGAGCGCTCGCGGGGCGCACCGAACGGGGTGGGTCGGCCCAGGGAGCTCACCGGCACGATGTCCTTGCCCATGGGTACCAGCGACACGGGGATGAGCTTGAGGTTGGCCAGGGCCAGCGGGATGCCGACGATCGTCGCCGCCTGGGCGATCGCCGTCGTGAGGTGGCCGAGCGCGAGCCACCACCCGAAGCAGAGGATCCACACGACGTTGCCGAGGGTCGAAGCGGTGCCGGCGCTGGGCTTGTCGACGAGGGTTCGCCCGAACGGCCACAACGCGAAGGCGGCCATCCGAAACGCCGCGAGCCCCCAGGGGATCGTCACGACGAGCAGGCAGGCGAGCACCCCGGCCGCGAGGTAGGTGAGGAAGAGCCAGAACCCGCCGAAGACGACCCAGACGAGGTTGAGCAGGGCTCGCATCAGGCGGGCGCCCCCGTCGTGGACTGCTCGCGGGTCGCGGCGACCTGGGCGTGGACCTGCGCCATGTCCAGGTCCTTGATCTGACCGATGAGTTGTTCGAGGGCGGGCGCCGGCAACGCGCCGGGTTGCGCGAAGACGAGCACGCCCTCGCGGAAGGCCATCAGGGTCGGGATCGAGGTGATGTTGGCGGCGCCGGCGAGCTCCTGCTCGGCCTCGGTGTCGACCTTGCCGAAGACGATGTCCGAGTGGGTCTGCGAGGCGGCGTCGAACACGGGCGCGAAGGAGCGGCAGGGTCCACACCAGGCCGCCCAGAAGTCGACGAGGACGATGTCGTTGCCGAGGACGGTCGCCTCGAAGGTCGAGGCGGTGAGGTCGGTTGTTGCCATGTCCGAATGAACGTCGCGGGAGGCGGCGACATTCCACCCCGATTCGGCATCGTCGGGCCCGGTGGCTCTGGGGCTGGTGTGACGGTTGGGGAGTTTGGTGTGTCACACAGGGAGAATTCACCGGACAGTGATCCCGACCCCGTATCGCCCGGTGCGGTGCGACGTACCTTTGGTCAGGGAGGTTCGTCCGGGACCAGGGGGTCAGGATCATGGTGGGCGCCGCGAAGTCGCGATGGCGCCGCGCTGCCGTGGGTGGCGCGCTCGCGGGTGTGCTCACGGTTGCCCTGCCGGGGGTCGCACTGGCCGATCCGGCGCACCCGGTCGGCGCGACGAGGTGGCCGCACTGGGTCGCCGACGAAGGCCCCGAGCCGGTCCAAGAGATCGACACCGTCGTGCAGATCGACACCGTGCTGACCATCCGCGTTGTCGCGGCCGTCGCTCAGACACCCGCCGAGGCGCTCAAGGTCCTGCTTGTCCGGGTGAGCCTGCAGGACGCGGGCGCGGCGGGCATACCGGTCTCGGTCCTCTCGGCTTATCGCCAGGCCGAGGCCAACCTCGGGACGAGTATGCCGGCCTGTCACCTGCCGTGGTGGCTGCTCGCCGGCATCGGGCGCATCGAGTCCGGCCACGCCGGCGGCGGCCGGGTCGACGACGCCGGCACAACCCGGGGGCGCATCCTCGGACCGGTACTGGACGGCTCGATGCCCGGCACCGCGATCGTGCGCGACACCGACGGTGGCGCCATGGACGGCGACCCGGGGTACGACCGGGCGGTCGGCCCGATGCAGTTCCTCCCGGGCACCTGGAAGGCCTACGCCCGGGACGGCAACGGCGACGGAATCGTCAACCCCCACAACATTTTCGACGCCGCGACGACCGCCGGGGTCTACCTGTGTCGCAATGGCGGGGACCTGGCCACGCCAGATGGCATCGCCAGGGCGGTCCTCGCCTACAACCACTCGGACAGCTACCTGCGCTCGGTGCTCACCTGGGGCGCGGCATACCGCGACAACGTCACTCCGGCCGCCGACCAAGCCGGGTCGATCCCGACCGGCACGACCGGCCGCCAGCCCGAGACCCCCGCTCCGGTCACCCCGGCACCCGCGCCCCCGCCAGCGTCCGCGACGTCACCGACGCCCACGACGTCCCCGACGAGCGAGCCGTCGCCCACCCCGACGAGCACCCCGTCCCCGTCGTCGGATCCGACGCCGACGAGCACTCCATCACCGACGTCTGAGCCCACCCCCACGACGACGCCCACGCCGTCGGTCAGCCCCAGCACGACGTCGACGACGACCTCGCCGGGCCCCACGTCCTCGACGACGACTCAGTAGACCGACGGCGGCTCAGCTCGCGCGGGCGAGTGGGCTGCGAATGCGCTGGTAGAATCGGTCTCTCAGCCAGAGCCCTCGACGTCGCCTACCTGGTGCCGGGCCGGCCGAATCCACCCCAAGCAAGAGAGCCGATCCCGCCGTGCCCACGCCCACCCGTTCCCGAGCGCCCAAGAAGGCGCGCTGGAGCACCGCCCAGAAGGCCGCCGCGAAAGCGGGGAGCCGCCGTGCCGACGCCACCCGTAAGACCACCGGCCGCACCGCCGCGGGGCGCACGTCCGCCGCTGGCAGCGACGCCACCCGTCAGACCACCGGCCGCACCGACGCGGGGCGCAAGTCCGCCGCTGGCAGCGACGCCACCCGTCAGACCACCGCCCGCACCGACGCGGGCCGCACGTCCGCGGTTCGCTCGGACGCGGGCCGCAAGACGACTGTTCGCTCGGACGCGGGCCGCAAGACGACTGTTCGCTGGGACGCGGGCCGCAAGACGGCGGTTCGCTCGGACGCGGGCCGCAAGACGACTGTTCGCTGGGACGCGGGCCGCAAGACGGCGGTTCGCTCGGACGCGGGCCGCAAGACGACTGTTCGCTCGGACGCGGGCCGCGGGATCACCGCTCGCGCCGACGTCACCACGGCCACGCCTCACCGGGACCGCGAGCCTCGGCACGCGGCACCGGCCCGTGCGGAAAGATCCACCCGCAGCGCACACGTGCCAGCCGCGCGCGAGACACGAGCCGCGACGCCGAAACGGGTCGTCGCCTCCGGGTCGTCCGATGCGGGGCAGCCGACCTTCGCCGACCTCGGCCTGCCCACCGAGATCCTTCAGCGACTGGCCCGCGACGACATCCACATCCCTTTCCCCATCCAGGCCGTCACCATCCCCGACGCCCTCGCCGGCCGCGACGTCCTCGGACGGGCCCGCACGGGCTCCGGCAAGACCCTGGCCTTCGGACTGGCCATGCTTGCCCGGCTCGCCGCGACGGCGCACCGCCGCCGGCCGGGGCGCCCCCGGGCCATCGTCCTCGCGCCGACCCGCGAACTGGCCATGCAGGTGTCCGATGCCCTGCAGCCCTACGTCCACGTCCTGGGCCTGCGGCACAAGGTCGTCGCCGGCGGTTTGCCCTACGCTCCCCAGCTCGCCGCCCTGGAGCGCGGTCTGGACCTGCTCGTCGCCACCCCCGGACGGCTGCTGGATCTGCGCGGACGGGGTGCCCTCGACCTGGGTGGCGTCGAGATTGTCGTCGTCGACGAGGCCGACCACATGGCCCAGATGGGCTTCCTGCCCGATCTCACCGAGATCCTCGACGAGGTCCCGCCCGGCGGCCAGCGACTGTTGTTCTCGGCCACCCTCGACGACGGAGTCGACGAGGTCGTCGCAAAGTACCTGCGCGAGCCGGTCACCCACGCCCCCGACCTCGGGGAAGCGGCAGTGACGACGATGGCCCACCATCTCGTCCTCGTCGCTCCCCACGACAAGAAGGGCATGACCGCGGACCTGGCCAACCGACCCGGGCGCACGCTGGTCTTCGTCCGCACCAAGCTCGGAGCCGACCGGGTCGCCGCCCAGTTGCGCGAGTCGGGCGTGCTCGCCGCTGCGCTGCACGGCGGGCTGGGGCAGGGGGTGCGCAACAGGGTGCTCGCGGCGTTCCGGTCCGGCGAGCTGCCCGTCCTCGTGGCCACCGACGTCGCGGCCCGGGGGATCCACGTCGACGACGTCTCGGTCGTCCTGCAGGTCGACCCACCCGCGGACCACAAGGACTACCTGCACCGGGCCGGCCGCACCGCCCGGGCTGGCGCGGCGGGTGTCGTGCTCACCCTCGTGCTGCCCCACCAGCGCCGCCCGGTCGAGCGGCTGCTGCAGGCCGCTGGACTGCCCGCCGAGCCGACGGCCACAGACCGGCAATCGGCCCTGAATCTGCTGCCGGACGCCCGTCCTGCGGACGGCGTCCCGGTGCCGGCGGCCACGCTGCATCGGCTGCTCGAGGGCGACCGCACCCGACGGGGCCCGGCCGGTCCGTCTGGACCACGGCACCGCCGCGACGGCGCCCCCCGCACGCCTCGCGGGTCCTCGGACCGACGCCGCGGCGAGGCGAGGGACGACAAACCCGAGTCGCGCCACAGCGGCTCAGCCGCCCCATCCTCTGGGAGAATCGGGACGTGGGCACCGAGCACCTCACGGGGAAACTCCTCGCCGCGACCCCACAGGTCGAAGGCGAGGTCTTCCGGCGCTCGGTGATCCTGCTGTTGCACCACGACGCCGGTGGTGCGCAGGGGGTCGTGCTCAACAAGCCCATGCAGGCGGCCGTCGAGGCGGTCCTGCCCGGGTGGGGCGAGGTGACGACGAGGCCGCACACTCTGTTCGAGGGCGGCCCGGTGAGCACCGACTCGGCGATCGGCATCGTCACCGTCCCTGGCGATGCCGGTGACCCCATGGGCATCCGCAAGCTGTTCGGCGGCATCGGGGTCGTCGACCTCGACGCCCCACCCGTGCTCGTCGCGGCCGAGGTCGCCGGCCTGCGGATCTTCGCCGGGTATGCCGGCTGGGCCGAGGGACAACTCGAGAACGAGATCCGGCGCGGCGACTGGTACGTCCTGGAGGCCGAGCCGCGCGACCCCTTCACCGCCGAACCCGAGACGCTGTGGGCCGTGGTCCTGCGTCGCCAACGGGGCAGCCTCTCGCTCGTTGCCGACTTCCCCGACGACCCGTCGATGAACTGACGCGCCGCGGCCGCCCCGGGTGGGCTCGTTAGGCTGGCGCGCATGGACTACGCCGGTGACCTCAGCCCGACCGACACGTATGCCGCGCTCGCTGCCGACGAACGTGCGGTCCTCGTCGACGTGCGCACCGCCGCCGAGTGGACCTACGTCGGGCTGCCGGACCTCACGCCGATCGGCAAGCAGGCCCTGACCGTCGAGTGGCAGCACTACCCGGCTGGCACCCTCAACGCGGCCTTCGTCGACGACCTGCTCGAGGCCGGTGTCGAGCCGGGCCAGCCGGTCTACTTCCTCTGCCGGTCGGGGGTGCGCTCGGTGCACGCGGCGACGGCGGCCACCGCGGCCGGGCTCGGGCCGGCATACAACGTCCTCGACGGGTTCGAGGGGCCGCACGACGGCGCCCACCACCGCACCGTGTCGGGGTGGAAGGTCGCCGGGCTCCCGTGGCGGCAGGGATGAGCGGGGGCGGCGATCCGGCTGCGCCCCTGCGACGGCTGCGCCCCGACACGTATGCCGTGCGGGGTGGCCTGACCCGCAGCGAGTTCGACGAGACGGCCGAGGCGCTGTTCCTCACCTCGGGATTCGTCTACGACGACGCGGAGCAGGCCGAGGCGGCCTTCAAGGACGAGATCGACAAGTTCATCTACAGCCGTTACGGCAATCCGACGGTTGCGATGTTCGAGGAACGCCTGCGGCTGCTCGAAGGCGCGCCGGCCTGCTTCGGCACGGCCTCGGGCATGGCCGCCGTGTTCGTGTCGCTCGCCGCGCTGTGCGGTCAGGGCGATCGAATCGTCTCCTCGCGCGCGCTGTTCGGGTCGTGCTTCGTCGTCGTCGACGAGATCCTGCCCCGCTGGGGCGTCGAGTCGGTGCTCGTCGACGGTCCGGACCTCGACCAGTGGGCCGCGGCGCTCGACCGCCCCACTGCGGCGGTGTTTTTCGAGACCCCGAGCAATCCCATGCAGGAGCTCGTCGACATCCGCGCGGTATCCGACCTCGCGCACGCGGTCGGCGCGCAGGTCGTCGTCGACAACGTCTTCGGCACCCCGGTGTTCTCCAAGCCGCTCGAGCACGGCGCCGACATCGTCGTCTACTCGGCGACCAAGCACATCGACGGCCAGGGTCGGGCCCTCGGCGGGGCGATCCTCGGGCCGGTCGACTACGTCGAAGGGCCGGTGAAGAACCTCATGCGCCACACCGGCCCGGCCCTCTCGCCGTTCAACGCATGGGTCATGCTCAAGGGCCTGGAGACGATGTCCCTGCGGGTCAACCGGCAGCACGACAACGCGCTCGCGGTCGCGGCATACCTCGCCGGGCATCCGCGGGTGACCCGGGTGTTGCACCCGTGGCGCGCGGACCACCCGCAGCACGAACTCGCCCGGCGGCAGATGCTCGGCGGTGGCACGGTCGTGACGTTCGCCATCGACGGCGACAAGGCCGACGCGTTCCGGGTGATGAACGCGCTCACCCTCGTCGACATCTCGAACAACCTCGGCGACGTCAAGTCCCTCGTCACCCACCCCGCGACGACGACGCACCGCCGGCTCACGCCGCAGGCTCGTGCCGCAGTGGGCATCACCGACGGGACGATCCGGCTGTCCGTCGGCCTCGAGGACCCGGCCGACCTCGTCGAGGATCTCGCGGCGGCGTTGGGTTAGGGTCCGGGTATGCCGTCTCGTTGGCCGCTCGCTGTCGCGCCGAGCACCCCTGCCGCTTCGACGCTCCCGCCCGACCCGTTCGAGCCCCACGAGCCGCAGCGCGAGCTGTCCCAGCCGCGTACGTCGACCGGGGTTCTCGAGCGTGAGCAGACCGTGCCCGAGGTCGCCGAACCCGGCGACCACGAGCGGTTCAGCCACTACGTGCGCAAGGAGAAGATCCTCGAGAGCGCGGTGTCGGGCGCCCCCGTGATCGCGCTGTGCGGCAAGGTCTGGGTGCCGGGCCGCGACCCGCAGAAGTTCCCGGTCTGCCCGACGTGCAAGGAGATCTACGACGGGCTACGCGGGCCCAAGGACGAGGGCGACTCGGGCGGTTCCGGCCCGGGCGGAAAGGACTGAGGTATGCCGCTCGTACGCATCGACACCATCGAGGGCGGCCCGGACGGTCGAGCGGTCGGCGAGATCGTCTACCGGACGATGGTCGACACGATCAACGTCCCCGAGGCCGACAACTTCCACATCGTCACGACCCACGCGCCAGGCGATCTCGTCTACGACCCGAACTACCTCGGCGTGCAGCGCTCCGACGGCATCGTCGTCGTCCAGGTCACCCTCAACGGCGGGCGCACGGTCGAGATGAAGCAGGCCTTCTACGCCCTGTTGGCCCGGCGCCTGCACGAGCAACTCGGCGTGCGCCCGCAGGACGTGCTCGTCAGCCTCGTCGAAGTCGCCAAGGAGAATTGGTCGTTCGGCGACGGCATCGCCCAGTACGCCTGACGCAAGCTGCCGTTTCGCTTCCCGGCCCTTCGTCGCGCGGAGTCTCCTACGGCCTGTCGCGGGTCAACCCTCGGTCCGATGAGGGGTCCCGGTGCCTCTGCCATGGTCGTTCGCCTGGCGGCGGTGCCTCCCTTTCAACCCAGGGGGATAGCGCCGCTGACCACCGGGTCGACCCCGGAATCACTGGGAAGCCAACGCATCAGAAACGTCCCCGGTGCATCCAGTACGCCCCACCAGCAAGGGAGCGACCCCCGTCACATGCACGGTGTGCCGCCCTCATGCGTGGCCGTTCATCCGATGGGTTCGAACGTCGCGGTGAAGTGGCGCAGCTGGGCCGGTTCGGTGACGATGCGGTAGCCGGGCAGCGAGTCCTTGACCGCCATGACCCGCTCGGCCACCTCGATGACGTAGTCCATGTGGCTCTGGGTGTACGTCCGTCGCGGGATCGCGAGGCGGACCAGTTCCATGGCCGCGGGGGACTGCGACCCGTCGAGCTGGCGGCCGAACATCACCGACCCGATCTCGCAGGACCGGATCCCGCCGATCTCGTACAGCGCGACCGCCAGCGCCTGGCCCGGGAACTCCAGCGGTGGGATGTGCGGCAACAGGGCCTTCGCGTCGATGTAGACCGCGTGACCACCCGCGGGCTTGATGCACGGCATCCCGAGCCGGTCGAGGGCCTCGGCGACGTAGGCGGTCGAGCGGATCCGGTAGCGCAGGAAGTCGTGCGAGACCACCTCGCGCAGCCCCTGGGCCAGCGCCTCGAGGTCGCGACCGGCCAGCCCGCCGTACGTCGGGAACCCCTCGGTGAGGATGAGCAGGGTGCGGCACTGCGCGGCGAGGTCCTCGTCGTCGAGCGCGAGCCAGCCGCCGATGTTGCCCATCGGGTCCTTCTTCGCCGACATCGTCATGCCGTCGGCGAGCGCGGCCATCTCGCGGACGATGTCGGGCACGTCACGATCGCCCTGCCCGGGCTCACGCTCGCGGATGAACCACGCGTTCTCGGCGAACCGGCACGCGTCGAGGAACAGCGGCTTGCCGTGCGCGTGGGCGAGCTCGGACACCGCGTGCAGGTTCGCCAGGGATACCGGTTGGCCCCCGCCGGAGTTGTTCGTCACCGTCATCATCACGCAGGGGATGTCCGATCCGCGTTGCCGGAGAAGGGTTTCCAGTGCGTCGAGATCCATGTTCCCCTTGAAGGGGTGGATCGCGGCGGGGTCACGGCCCTCGGCGACGACGAGGTCGACGGCCTGCGCCCCGGTGTACTCGATGTTGGCCCGGGTCGTGTCGAAGTGGGTGTTGCTCGGCACGACCTTGCCCGGCCCGCCGAGGACCTGGAAGAGGATCCGTTCGGCGGCCCGCCCCTGGTGGGTGGGGATGACGTGGGCATAGGGGAACAGCTCGCGTACCGCGTCCCGGAAGAGGAAGTAGGAGGGCGACCCGGCATACGACTCGTCGCCGTGCTGGATGGCCGCCCACTGGTCGCGGCTCATCGCCCCGGTGCCGGAGTCGGTGAGCAGGTCGACAATGACGTCCTCGGCGTGGATCTGGAAGAGGTTGTATGCCGCCGCGCGGACTGTTTCGCGGCGGTAGTCCGCCGTCGTCATCCGCAGCGGTTCGACCGAGTGGATGCGGAAGGGCTCGATGACGGTCCGGAACGGTTGCTCGCTCATGAGACCGCACTGTAGGGCCCGCGGGGTGCCGGGCGGCGGCGAACCGCTCGGACCCTGGGATGCCCGTCGGGCGCGTGCCGGCGTGCGAGAGTAGGGGTATGACGCAGCCATCGGGATGGTACGACGACCCCCAGGACCCGGGCGCCCTGCGCTATTGGGACGGGATCCTGTGGACCGACAACACCGTGCCGAAGACCTCGCCGACCGCTGCGGCCTCGACGATCGGGCGACCCGACTTCCCCCACGCTCCTTCGCCTGGCGGAGGGTATGCCGGTGGGCCGGCTTCGGGGCCTTACCCCTCCGGGGTCCAGGACCGCCAGCCGCCGCCCGCGGGTTACGGCGCGCCTCCGCCGGCGGGCTACGGCGGGTTGCCGCCCGCGGGTTACGGCGCGCCTCCGCCGGCGGGCTACGGCTACGGTGCGGCGCCCCAGGTCGCCTGGCCGCCGGTGGGTCCGACCTCCGCCGACGGGGTGCCGCTGGCCCAGTGGTGGCAGCGGCTGCTCGCGCGGATCGTCGACGGCATCATCACCGGGGTGCTCACGACGATCGCCGCCCTGCCGTGGACCATCGAACCGATCCGCCGGTTCATGGACCTGTTCGCCCAGATGGCGCGCGATGCCGAGCGGGGCGTGAACAGCGCGGTGGACCAGTCGGCGGTCAATGCCGAGATGGCCAAGATCATGGTCCCGCTGACGCTCGTCACCGTGGTGGTAAGCCTGGTTTACGAGACGTTCTTCCTGGTCCGGTGGGGTGCCACCCCGGGCAAGCGCATCCTCGGCATCGCCGTGCGCCGGGTCGGCCGGCCCGGCCCGCTTACCCTCGTCGAGGCGCTGCGGCGCCAGGTCTTGCCGCGGGGCCTGGATCTGCTCGGGTTGGTGCCGGGCATCGCCATCGTGGCCAACTTGGTCAGCCTGCTGGACAACCTCTGGCTGCTGTGGGACCCGCGTCGACAGGCGTTGCACGACAAGGTGGCCGACACGCTCGTCGTGCGCGCGCTGCCCCGACGATGACCCGGCCGTGAGCCGGGCGAGTGCCGGTTCGGCGGGGGCACCGGAGACCTCGCAAACTCTCGACCGAGGGCTTCGCCTGTTGCTGCTGCTCGCGCGACGTGAGCATGCCGGCGGGCTCACCGTCACCGAGCTGGCCGCCGAGCTCGGTATCGGCCGACCCGTCGTCTATCGGCTCGTCGCCACCCTCGAGAGCCACGACCTGGTCCGTCGTGACTCGGGCGGTCGAGTCAGCCTGGGGATTGGGATCACGGCTCTGACGGCCTCGGTCCTGCCGTCCCTGCAGAGCCGGCTGGCCCCCGCGCTGCGCGACCTCGCCGAAGCCGTCGGTGCCACAGCCCACGTCACGATCGACGACGGCGAGGAGGCGCTCGCGGTCGCCGTCGTCGAGCCGTCGTGGCCGACGTTCCACGTCGCCTATCGCCGAGGCGCCCGCCATCCGCTGACCCAAGGTGCCTCGGGCCGGGCGGTCCTCGCGGCCCGGGACGGCCGACACGGCCTGGTCACGTCGGAAGGGGAGCTGCAGGCCGGGGCGCACGGCATCGCCCAGCCACTGCGACTGCGTGGCGGGGGGCTCGCGGCCTCGATCGGGGTCGTCGCCCTCGTCGCCTTGGACCCCGAGGTGGTCGGTCCGCATCTTCGGGCTGCGGCCGAGAGAGTCACCAGGCTGATCGGCTGAGTGCTCTGCGTCCGTCCCGGCGCACCTCCCGCCGGCCGCGGGTCCGGCTCGGGTCCGGCCGAGAGGGCGCAGGCGTCGAGCGGGCCGGTCCGGCCCTACCGGGCGGTCGGGCGGATCGTCCCGGTGACCTCGCCGATGCCGATCCGGGCACCGCCCGGCCCGGGCGCCCACGCGGTCATCGTCACCGTGTCGCCGTCCTCGAGGTACCCCCGGCTCGACCCGTCGGCCAGGGTCAGCGGCTCGGTGCCGTTCCACGTGAGTTCGAGCAGGCTGCCACGGGTGTCCTTCTCGGTGCCGCTAATCGTGCCGGAACCGAACAGGTCCCCGTCGCGCAGGCTCGCCCCGTTGACGGTCATGTGCGCGAGCATCTGGGTCGGCGACCAGTACATCGCGGCATACGGAGGACGCGCGACGACGGTGCCGTTGATCGCGACCTCGACCTGCACGTCGAGCCCGTATGCCGCGTCCGAGCCCGAGCGCAGGTAGGGCAGCGGCACCGGATCCAACTGGCCGGGCAACGCGATCCGGGCCGGCCTCAGCGCCTCCATCGGGGTGACCCAGGCCGAGATCGACGTGGCGAACGACTTGCCGAGATAGGGCCCCAGCGGGACGTATTCCCAGGCCTGGATGTCCCGGGCGCTCCAGTCGTTGAGGACGACGACGCCGAAGAGGTGTTCGTCGGCCTCGTCGACGCCGACGCGGCTGCCCATCGTCGTCGCGCCGCCGACGAGGAACCCGAGCTCGGCCTCGATGTCCAGGCGGATGCTCGGGCCGTAGACCGGCGCGGGGTCGTGGGGTCCCTTGCGCTGACCCGACGGGCGCGTGACGTCGGTGCCCGAGACGACGATGGTGCCCGAGCGGCCGTGGTAGCCGATCGGCAGGTGCTTCCAGTTGGGCGGCAGGCCGGGGCTGTCCGGGCGGAAGATCTGCCCGACGTTGCTGGCGTGGTGTTCGCTGGCGTAGTAGTCGACGTAGTCGGCGACCTGGATCGGCAGGTGCATCGTCACCGCGGCGAGGGGGTGCAGGTGCTCGAGCGCGTCGTCTCGGCGCGACTCGTCGGTGAGCACCTCGCTCACCCAGGCCCGGGCGCTCTGCCAGGCGCCGCGGCCCATCGCGAGGAACGCGTTGAGGCTCGGGGTGGCCCAGGCCTTGGCGACGTCGGCTGGGGCCCCGGTGTGTTCGGCGAGGGCGGCCAGGTCGAGCACCTGCTCGCCGATGCGCACCCCGACCCGAGGCGGCGAGACGTCGGTGGAAAACACGCCGTAGGGGAGGGTGGCGATGCCGAACGGATGGTCGGCCGGGACGTCGAGCCAGGTCATACGGTCAGTCTCCTTGAGATGCGGTCGGATCGAGCACGTGCAGCTCGGCGAGCTCGCCGATCGGGTCGGTCACGGTGCAGCAGCCGTATGCCGTGAAGCTCGCCCGCAGCTCGGCGACGTCCGTGGTGGTGAGGGCGATGGTGGCCGCGGCGAGGGCGGCGGCATCCCGCTCTCCGAGCCGGGCCGCGACGGCCTCGGCCTCGGCTCCGTCGAGCG
The DNA here is from genome assembly GCA_037045045.1 of Dermatophilaceae bacterium. Taxonomy (GTDB): domain Bacteria; phylum Actinomycetota; class Actinomycetes; order Actinomycetales; family Dermatophilaceae; genus Phosphoribacter. The sequence continues at coordinate 582,987 of JBAOHL010000003.1, read as the reverse complement.
CGTCACGCACGGCGAGGACGACGTTGAGCAGGCCGTGCTGCGGGTCCGGCTCGGCCGTCGTGCCGTGTTCGGCGCGCACCGCGTGGTGTAGGCCGCCGGTGAGCTTGAACGGCATACCACGCTCGGAGCACCCCACGAGGAACGCCGCGAGCTCGGCCTCACCGGGCCAGGCCCAGACCGGGGTGGCCCCGGTGCGGAACTTCGCCTGCACGCGGGCACCCCGGTGGTATGCCGCGGCGACGTCGTCGAGGGCGGCGTCGAACACGACGCGGGGGATCTCGACGGTCGTGGGCAGGCTGTGCTCGAGCAGGTCGGTCCACGTCGGCGACCACCCGACCTCGATGCCGGCGACGGTGAGGTGGTCGCGGCCGGTAAGGGCCTCGAGCGCCTGGCCGAGCGGTTCCAGCGGCGAACCGGGTCGCACGATGAGGCCGAGACGGATCGGGCGCCCGCCGGCGAGGTCGGCGGCTTCGACAGCGGCCGGGGCGGGGACGAGCAGGGGGCCGACGTACCGCGCGAACGGCTCCGCATGGCGGTCCTGGTGATCGGCGACGGCAACTGGCAGGGGGCTGTTGCCGGGCGGGAACACCGCGGCGTCGTCGATGAGCCCGGTGAAGAGGGCTACGGTGGCCAGGTTGCCGGCGGCCCCACTTGACATGGGCCGAACGATACATGACCCTATCGGAAACGATACAACTACGTCCGATTATCGGACGCATGGCGAGAACCGGGCGATCCGGTCACACCCATCTGGAGGAGAACGTGGCGCACTACCTGTCGTTGGGCAGCGTCCCGCCGAAGCGGCATACCCAGCACCGCCGCAGGGGCGGCGAGCTCTACTACGAAGAGCTCATGGGGGAGGAGGGCTTCTCCTCGGACTCCTCGCTGCTCTACCACCGGTACATGCCCTCGCCGGTCCTCGAGGCGCAGGTGTGGGACCTCGGCGACATGTCGCTCACGCCTAACCACCCGCTGCTGCCGCTGCACTTCAAACTCCACGACTTGTTCGGGCCGAAGCAGATCGGCCAGACCGACGCCGTTACCGGCCGGCGCCTCGTCGTCGGCAATTCCGACTGCCGGCTGCTGTACGTCGTGGCCGGCAAGGCCAGTCCCTGGTACCGCAACGGCATCGGCGACGAACTCGTCTACGTCGAGCGAGGCAAGGCCCGCGTCGAGACGGTGTTCGGCTCCTTCGAGGTCGGCCAAGGGGACTACGTCGTCATGCCTCGGGCGACGACCCACCGCTGGGTGCCCAGGCGTTCGCCCCGCGACCCGCTGCGGTTGTTCGCCGTCGAGACGAACAGCCACGTCACGCCCCCGCGGCGCTATCTGAGCAAGTTCGGCCAACTGCTGGAGCACTCGCCGTTCTGCGAGCGGGACTTCCGGCTCCCGGACGGCCCGCTGCTCGCCGAGGACGTCGGCGCGAAGGCGGACGAGACGACCGAGGTCTACATCAAGCACCGGGGCGGTCCCCACGGGGTCGTCGGCACGATCCACACCCTGCCGTTCCACCCCCTCGACGTCGTCGGCTGGGACGGGTGCCTCTACCCCTACGTCTTCAACATCGCCGACTACGAGCCGCTCACCGGGCGGGTGCACCAGCCGCCGCCGACCCACCAGGTGTTCGAGGCGAGCAACCTCGTCGTATGCAACTTCGTCCCGCGCAAGGTCGACTACCACCCGCTGGCCATTCCCGTGCCGTACTACCACTCGAACGTCGACAGCGACGAGATCATGTTCTACGCCGACGGCGACTACGAGGCCCGCAAGGGGTCGGGCATCGCCAAGGGTTCGGTCTCGCTGCACCCGGCCGCGCACGCCCACGGCCCGCAACCCGGCGCCATGGAGAACTCCATCGGCCTGGACCGCTTCGACGAGACGGCCGTCATGGTCGACACGTTCCAGCCTTTGATGCTCGGCGAGGCGGCCCGCGCGGTCGACGACCCGGCATACCCGCACTCGTGGTTGACCGCGGCGCAGCGCCGTTAGCCGCCTAGTCCACCAGGAGCGACCCGACGAGTTCGACGCCCGCGTCCTGCAACTCCCGCAGGGCGCGGGCGGTCGTGTCCGCGGCAACTCCGACGGTGAGGCCGAGCAGCACCCGGGTGTGTAGTCCCGCCGCCGCGGCGTCGAGAGCGGTGGCCCGCACGCAGTGGTCCGTGGCGATCCCGACGACATCGACGGCACTGACGCGGCGCCCGGCCAGCCACTGCCGAAGGTCGCTGCCGTCCTCGGCATAGCCCTCGAAACCGCTGTATGCCGCGGCGCGCTGGCCCTTGCGGACCACGGCGTCAGCGCCCTCCAGCGCCACCGCGACGGCAGGATGGAACGCCGCTCCGGGGCTGCCGGCCACGCAGTGCGGTGGCCAGGTGTCGACGTAGTCGGGTTCCGCGGCGAAGTGCGATCCGGGGTCCTCGTGCCAGTCGGCCGTGGCGACGAGCGCGGCATACCCCTGGCCGTGGTCGGCGATCCAGCGGGTGACGTCGGCGGCGACTCGAGCGCCCCCAGTCACGGCGAGCGAGCCGCCTTCGCAGAAGTCGTTCTGGACGTCGACGACGAGCAGGGCTCGTGGCGTGGAGGCCATGGGCCCGATCATCGCGCGTGCGGCCGGTCGAGAGCGTCGAAGCGTGCGTCGATGTGGCGATGCAGGGCGGCCATCGCGGCCGCGAGCTCACCGCGGCTGGCGTTCTGTTCGTCCCGGTCGAGTTCCATGACGATGTTGCCGCCCGGGGAGATCGAGGCGGCCCGGACCTCGCGGAAGTCGTCGGCGCCCTGGCGGCGGATTGCGCTGAGCAGTTCGTGCTCGGTGAGCCCGACTCGGCGCAGGTTGGCCCGGTCGAGGCGCCCGCCGGTGATCAGCGCGGTGTCCATGCCGTTGAAGAGCCGGTCGACCTGCGGACTCACCAGGCAGACACGGTCGACGACGGCATTGACGGCCACGAGGACGAGTGCGCCGAGCAGCCCGCCGACGAGAGAGTTGTCGTTGCCGATGATGGCGTTCTGCACGACGTTGGACAGCAGCAGGGCCACGACGAGGTCGAAGGTGTTGAGTTGGGCGAGCTGGCGTTTGCCGGCGAGGCGCAGCAGCAGGGCCACTCCGGCGTAGACGACGATCGTCCGGACGACCTTCTCCGCCGGGGGGATCTGGAAGGCGAACATGCTCTCCCAGATCGATCCGTCGGTCGGCACGGCCAGGGCTTCGAGGGTCATGGGTGCGGCGCTCCTTGTCGGACGGCGGTCAGTCCTGGTAGATCGTCGGGATACACACCTCGCCGCGCTGCAACTGTCGGGCCGCTCGGGGCAGTTCGTCGCGGGCGCGTTCGTGACGCGCCCGGGCGTCCTCGAGGTCGCCGCCGTGGACGACTTGCCCGTCCCGGAGGAGCGCGACCATGAGCGGTCGGTCGTTGCCGTCGTTGGTCGGTTGCTCGCCGATGCCGACGATCTCGGCCTCGGCGCGACCGTCCGGCCCGATCCGGCGTAGGGCCCACTTGCGGCCTCCCACCGAGCGTTTGTCCGCGCTGCGCTTGGCGACCGGGACCATCGCTCCGGTGTCGTCGGCGCGTGCGACGAGCTTGTAGACCATGCCCGAGGTTGGCGCTCCCGACCCGGTGACGAGGGCCGTGCCGACCCCGTAGGAATCGACGGGAGCCGCGGCAAGCGCGGCGATGGCGTGCTCGTCGAGATCGGACGTGACGACGATCCGGGTTCCCGTGGCACCGAGGCCGTCGAGTTGGGCCCGCACCTCGGCGGCCTGCACGAGCAGGTCGCCCGAGTCCAGGCGCACCGCACCGAGGTGCGGGCCGGCCAGGCGGACCGCGGCGGCCACCGCCGCCGGCACGTCGTACGTGTCGACGAGCAGCGTCGTCTGCGGCCCGAACGCCTCGAGCTGGGCGCGGAACGCTGCGTCCTCGGAGTCGTGGGCGAGGGTGAAGGCATGGGCCGCGGTGCCTGTCGTCGGGACTCCGTACCGACGCCCCGCCTCGAGGTTGCTCGTCCGCTCGAACCCGCCGATGTACGCCGCCCGGGCCGCAGCCACGGCGGCCTGCTCGTGGGTGCGTCGCGAGCCCATCTCGATGCACGGGCGCACTCCCGCGGCAGAGGTCATCCGAGAGGCGGCCGAGGCGATGGCGCTGTCGTGGTTGAGGATCGACAGGACGAGGGTCTCGAGCACGACCCCCTCGGCGAAGGACGCCTCGACGACGAGCACCGGAGAGCCTGGGAAGTACACCTCGCCCTCGGCGTACCCGCTGATCTGCCCGCCGAAGCGGTAGGCCGCGAGCCAGTCGCAGGTCGCGTCGTCGACGACCCGCCGCCGGCGCAGGTCCTCGATCTCGGCCTCGCCGAACCGGAAGGCGTCCACGGCCTCCAGCACGCGCCCGGTGCCGGCGAGCACGGCATACCGGCGTCCCTCGGGCAGCCGGCGGGTGAACGTCTCGAAGACGCAGCGTCGTTGCCCGGCCCCGCTGCGCAACGCCGCCTGCAGCATGGTCAGCTCGTAGTGGTCGGTGAGCAGCGCGGTGCTTGCCGCGGCGATGCCGGTCACGGCCAACAGCCTAGAGTGGTCGCCATGTCCACCGCGCCGGTCAAGGAGCGCGAGGTCGGCCCCGTCGAGGTACTCGAGCCATCGGTGCCGTGGTTGACCTTGGTGTGGAACGACCCGGTCAATCTCATGTCGTACGTGACCTACGTTTTCCAGAGCTACTTCGGCTACTCGCGGCGCAAGGCCGAGAAGCTCATGATGGACGTCCACACCCTCGGCAAGGCCGTCGTCTCGCACGGCACCCGCGAGCAGATGGAGCGCGACGCCGAGGCGCTGCAGGGTTTCGGGCTGTGGGCGACGTACGAGAAGGACCAGTAGTGGCACACGGGTTCACCCGCAAGGGCAAGCGGTATGCCGCGCGCCTGGAAGCGGACGAGATCGCGATCATCACCGGCGTGATGGAGCAGACCCGCGCGCTGCTCGCGCCGGAGGTGCCACCAACAGGCGACCCGTTCCACGACCTTATCGCCGAGATCGACGGGGCGTTCGGGCCGCCACCGGCCGCCGCCCGGCCGGATTGGCCGCAGAGTCCGGCCCTGGCCGACGGGGAATCGGCGGCCCAGCCGCTTCGTGACCCGGCGCTCGATCGATTGCTGCCCGACGCCTATCGGGGCGACCCGGCGGTGGCCGCGGAGTTTCGCCGGCTCACCGAACAGGGGTTGCGTCAACGCAAGTACGCGACGCTGACCGCCGCGATGGAGGCGCTGCGTTCGGGCGACGAGCAGGGGCGCCTCGTGCTCGACCAGGCGCAGGCGCAGGCCGTCGCTGTTGCCCTCACGGACACCCGGCTGCTGCTCGGGGAACGGCTGGGAGTGCGCACCGAGGCCGATGCCGCGGCGCTGTCCCGACTCGTCGACACCGAACCGGACAGTCCAGCGGCGTATGCCGCGGCGGTGTACGAGTTCCTCACCTGGCTGCAGGAATCGCTCACGGTGGCCTTGCTCGGACGCCGTTCGTTCCGCTGATTCCGGGTTGTGGGGTCGGGTGGACTGGCGTGTCAGGCCGCCCGGCGCACTGCGGCTGTGACTGAGCCGACGTCACACCGTTGCGGTCGATGCCGGCTTCCGTCCATATCCTGGCCCCGTGGCCGAGGCCCCCATCGGGATCTTCGACTCGGGCTACGGTGGCCTCACCGTGGCCCGAGCGGTGCTCGACCAATTGCCGCACGAATCGATCGTCTACTTCGGCGACACCGCCCGCACTCCGTACGGTCCGCGGCCGATCGCCCAGACCCGCGAGTTCGCCCTCGAGTGCCTCGACCGGCTCGTCGACCGGGGGGTCAAGGCGCTGGTCATCGCGTGTAACACGGCCAGCGCCGCGGTCTTGCACGACGCCCGGGAACGGTATGCCGTTCCGGTGATCGAGGTCATCCGACCGGCGGTGCGCCGGGCCGCGCGAGCCACCCGCAACGACCGGGTCGGGGTCATCAGCACCCAGGGCACCCACCAGTCGCGGGCCTACCTCGACGCGTTCGCGGCGGCGCCGCACGTCGCCGTGCTCTCGGTGCCGTGTCCGCGGTTCGTCGAGTTCGTCGAGGACGGGGTGACGACCGGTCCGGAGGTCTTCGCGGTCGCCCGCGAGTACCTCGCCTCGCTGCAGGTCGCGGAGGTCGACACCGTCATCCTCGGTTGCACGCACTACCCCCTGCTCACCGGCGTCATCGGCTACGTGATGGGCGAGGGAGTGACCCTGGTGTCCTCGGCGGAGGAGACCGCCAAGGACCTGTTCCGGGTGCTCGCCGACTCGGGGGCGCTGCGAGAGCGCACCGTGCCGGCACCGCGGCACGAGTTCGTCACGACCGGCGACCCGCTCACTTTCACCCGCTTGGCCCGGCGGTTCCTCGGTCCGGAGGCGGCCGTCGAGGCACATCGAGAGGATGTGGCTCCAGGATGAAACTCACCGTCATCGGCTGCGCCGGCTCGTTCCCCGGGCCGGACTCGCCGGCATCCTGCTACCTCGTGCGGGCCGAGTACCAGGGCCGGGAATGGTCCATCGTCCTGGACCTCGGCAGCGGCTCGCTCGGTGTCCTGCAGCGCTACCTCGATCCGGCCCACCTCGACGCCGTACTGATCACCCACCTGCATCCGGACCACTTCCTCGACCTCAACGGTCTCTACGTCATGCAGCGCTACCGTCCCGACGGTGTCGGCACACCGCCGATCACCGTCTACGGTCCGTCGGACTGGCCCGCGCGGCTGTCCCTGTCCTACTACGGCCGTGAGATCCCGATGGACGCCGAGTTCACCTTCGAGCCGGTGTCGGACGGGCGGCGGTTCACCGTCGGCCCCTTCGAGGTGATCGCCCACCGGGTCGAACACCCGGTCGAGGCCTACGGCTACCGCGTCACCGCCGACGGCAAGGTCGTCGCGTTCACGGGCGACACCGACATCTGCCCGCAGCTCGTCCCGCTGATGGCCGACGCCGACCTCGTCCTGGCCGACTGCGCCTTCGTCGACGGGCGCGACCCCGAACGCGGCATCCACATGACCGGCTCACGCGTCGCCGAGGCCGCCACGGCGGCCGGCGGGATCAAGCGGCTGGTCCTCACCCACATGCCGACCTGGAACGACCGGGAGGTATGCCGCGCGCAGGCCGCCGCTGGGTGGCCGGACGTCGAGGTGGTCGCCCCGGAGCGCACCTACATCCTGTGACCCGAGCGACCCGGCGAGTGCCGTGGGGGCCGTCGGGGCGCGGCCCGTGGGCGCTTGGCGTGCTGGGTTGGCGGGCCTCGCGAGGCCCTCACGGCACGGCATACCCTGTGAGCCATGACCGAGTCCGGACGCCACGACGGCCGCCGCCCCGAGCAGACCCGCGAGATCCGGATCACCCGCAATTGGCTCGACCACGCCGAGGGCAGCGTGCTCGTCGAGTTCGGCCGGACCCGCGTGTTGTGCGCAGCCTCGTTCACCGCCGGCGTGCCGCGGTGGCTCAAGGGCCAGGGGCGGGGCTGGGTCACCGCGGAGTACGCGATGCTCCCACGGGCGACGAATACTCGCTCGGACCGCGAATCGGTCAAGGGGCGCATCGGCGGGCGCACCCACGAGATCTCCCGCCTTGTCGGTCGGTCGTTGCGGGCTGTCATCGACCTCGCCGCGTTGGGTGAGAACACCCTCGTGCTGGACTGCGACGTCCTGCAGGCCGACGGCGGGACCCGAACCGCGGCGATCACCGGAGCGTACGTCGCCCTCGCCGACGCGGTCGAGGACGCTCGGCGGCGCGGTCTGATTGCCCGCGGGGCCCAGCCGCTCACCGGGTCGGTCGCCGCGGTGTCCGTCGGTGTCGTCGAGGGCCGGGCGGTGCTCGACCTCGACTACGTCGAGGATGCCGGAGCCGAGACCGACATGAACGTCGTGATGACCGGCGACGGCCGGTACGTCGAGGTCCAGGGGACTGCCGAACGCGAGCCGTTCGACCGGTCGCTGCTCGGCGCGATGCTCGACCTCGCCACGGCCGGCTGTGCCGCGCTGACCACGGCGCAGCAGGAGGCGCTCTCCGCCGACGCACGGGAGCGGGCGTGAGCCAGCCGCCTGAGCGTCGCCGGGTCGTGCTCGCGACGCGCAACGAGCACAAGGTCGGCGAGCTGCGCGCGATCCTCGCGCCGGTGCTCGACGAGGTGTTTCTCGACCTCGTCGGGGCCGATGGGTTGCCGCACGCTCCCGAGATCGCCGAGACCGAGGTGAGCTTCGAGGGCAACGCGCGGCTCAAGGCGGTGGCCCTGGCCGAAGCGACCGGCCTGCCGGCCCTCGCCGACGACTCCGGCCTGGCCGTCGACGTGCTCGGGGGGTGCCCCGGCGTGTTCAGTGCCCGCTGGTCGGGATCGCTCGGTGGTGCCGACCTGCCCCGGGCTCAGCGCGACGCACTCAACCTGCGGCTGCTGCTCGACCAACTCGCCGAGGTGCCGGCGGAGCACCGGGGCGCCGCCTTCGTCTGCTCCGCCGTGCTTGCGCTGCCCGGCGGCGAGGTCGTCGCGACCGAGGGGCGGATCGACGGCATACTGGCCGATGAGCCGTTGGGGGACAACGGGTTCGGTTATGACCCGATCTTCGTGCCGCTCGGTCAGACGCGCACACTCGCCCAGTACACCGAGGCGCAGAAGAACGCCGTGTCGCACCGTGGGCGGGCCTTCGGTGCGCTCGCCGAACACATCCGGCGGCTACTCGGGTGAGCGCCGCCGACCGCCGCGGCATCGCCCAGCGTGGCGCTGGGCGGGGTCGGCTGCGGTGGCCGGACGCCCGGCACGGGGTGGCCGTCGGCGCTCTCGGGCTCGCGGTTGCGGCCGTCGGGTCCGCCGCCCTCGGGCTCCTCGGGGCGTCCAGCGCCACGTCCTCGCCGGTCCTGGCGGTCGGCGCCGCCTTCGTCGACGTGACCCCGTTGTGGCTCAAGACGCTGGCCACGTCGACGTTCGGAACCGCCGACAAGGCCGCCCTCGCGGTCGGCATGGTCGTGGTACTTGCTGGCGTGTTCGCCGGGGTCGGGGTGCTGGCCCGCACCCGGCGCACCGCCGCGGTCGTGGCCCTGGTCGGGCTGGCCGGCGTGGCTCTCGCGGCGGTCCTCACTCGAGCGGGTGCCACGGTGGTCGATACCGTGCCGACGCTGGCGGGGGGGCTGGTCTCGCTGGTCGCGTTGCGCCGCGAGGATGGCGCGTCGGCGGCTGGGCCGACTCGGCGCGAGGTCGTCACGCTCGCCGGGTCGGCGGTGGCGCTCGGGGTGTTCACGCCGATCTCGGGCCGCCGGGCCGCGTTCGATCGCGCGGATGTGCGGCTGCCCGAGTCCGGACCGCCCCCGCCCGCGGTCGACGCGAACGTTGATATCCCCGGCGTGCCCTCCTGGGTCGTTCCCAACGGGGACTTCTACCGCATCGACACCGCTCTGGTGGTGCCCCGGGTGTCTGCCGCGGACTGGTCGCTGCGGGTCTGGGGAGAGGTCGAGCGCGAGGTCACGCTGACCTGGGCCGAGTTATTGGCGAAGCCGCTGGTGCGCCGGTATACGACCCTCGCCTGCGTGTCCAACGAGGTCGGCGGTCACCTTGTCGGCAACGCCGAGTGGACCGGCTGGCCGGTGCGCGAACTGCTCGCCTCGGCCGGGCCCCGGCCAGGCGCGGACATGGTGCTCAGCCGCAGCGTCGACGGCTGGACCGCCGGCACACCCCTCGACGTGTTGACCGACGGCCGGGACGCGCTGCTCGCAGTGGGGATGAACGGGGACCCCCTGCCGGTCGAGCACGGCTTCCCGGTGCGCCTCGTCGTGCCCGGGTTGTACGGGTACGTCTCCGCGACGAAGTGGGTCGTCGAGCTCAAGGTCACCCGGTTCGCCGTCGACCAGGGATACTGGACCCCGCGAGGGTGGGCCGCGTTCGGGCCGGTCAAGACCGCCTCGCGGATCGACGTGCCGCGATCAGGGGCCCAGGTTGCCACGGGAACGGTCGCCGTCGCCGGGGTGGCCTGGGCGATGCACCGCGGCGTGACCGGCGTGCAGGTCCGGGTCGACGGCGGACCCTGGGCGGACGCCCGCCTGGCCGGCGAACCGACGATCGACTCGTGGCGCCAATGGGTCTACTCGTGGACGGCGACGCCCGGCTCGCACGTGCTCACGGTGCGAGCGCGCGACGCAACCGGGCAGTGGCAGACGGCCGAGGTAGCCCGCCCGGACCCCGACGGGGCGACCGGACTGCACTCGGTTACCGTCCGCGTCGGCTGATCGCCGGGATGCCACGTTTGGGGGCACCCCGCGACGGGTGGCCTCCTCGGGCGGCGGCATCGGTCTGGGCACCTAGAGTGGTCGGCGCGCGCACGTGGTGGAACTGGCAGACACGCAGGATTTAGGTTCCTGTGCTCCGGCGTGCGGGTTCGACTCCCGCCGTGCGCACGACGATCGGCTGCGACCTGTCGTCGCGGCCAGGCCACTGAGCCGGCGATCGGCGCACCGCCCGCGCCGCAGCGCCGGGGCGGCGAGCTCCTCAGGGCGCGTGCGTGCAGCGCCGAGCGCCGCTAGTTTGGGGCCTTCGGACCGGTGTCCGCAGCATGAGGCAGCGCACGAACGAGCGAGGAGTATGCCGTGACCGAACGTCTCGCGGTGGGCGACCGGGCCCCCGCATTCACCCTCTCGGACGACACCGGCGCGAACGTGTCGCTGGCCGACTTCGCCGGCCGATCGGTCATCGTCTACTTCTACCCGGCGGCGATGACCCCGGGGTGCACGACCCAGGCGTGCGACTTTTCCGACTCCCTCGACGCGCTGGCCGCGAGCGGGTATGCCGTGGTGGGGATCTCGCCGGACAAGCCCGACAAGCTCGCCAGGTTCCGGGCCAAGGAGGGGCTGACGATCACTTTGCTGTCCGACCCCGACAAGGCGACGCTCACGGCATACGGGGCGTTTGGCGAGAAGACGATGTACGGCAAGAAGGTCGTCGGGGTGATCCGCTCGACGGTGGTCGTCGGGCCGGACGGGCGGGTCGTCGACGCGCGGTACAACGTCAAGGCGACCGGGCATGTGGCGAAGCTCCGGGGTGACCTGGGCATCTAGCCCCCAGTCGTGGGTAGGGTGTGGCCTGAGGGAAGGGAGTCGGCCGATGAGCGAGACGCGCACGCGGTCCATCGAGCAGATCGAGACCGAGATCGAGGCCTCGCGCGTTCGCCTGGCCGCCACCGTCGACCAGTTGACCCACCGCGCCCAGCCCAAGGAGATCGCCCGGCGCGAGGTCGCCTCGATGAAGTCCTCGTTCGACGGGGCGACCCGCTACGAGGACGGGACGCTGCGTTCCGAGCGAGTGGCCGCGATCCTCGCCGCGGTCTCGGTCGTGCTCGTCGTGTTGGGGCTCATCCGGCGCCGGCGCCGCTGAGGTGGGCGACCCGCTTCCGATGACGCGTCGGGGCGCCGGCGCCGAGCGCCTGCCTATCCGGATGCTCCTTGATCGCGTCCTCGTGTCGGTCGATGCCGAACGCGGCGAGCGCAAGTCCGGCGGCGGCATCCTCATCCCGGCGACCGCGTCGGTGGGCAAGCGGCTGGTCTGGGCCAGCGTCGTGGCCACCGGGCACGCGGTCCGCCACATCGAGGTCGGCGACCGGGTGCTGTTCGACCCCGAGGACCGGCACGAGGTCGAGTTGCAGTCCAAGGACTACATTCTGTTGCGGGAGAAGGACATCCACGCCGTCGCGGCCTCTCGAGTCGACGACGGCCAGACCGGCCTGTACCTCTAGGGGCGCTGCAGCTACCGGGCGCCGCGGCCCCACCGAACACCCTTGGCAAGCACTAGACGGTCCCGGCCATCAGGTTGGTGGCAAGCACTAGACGCCTTCGTCGAGGCGCGTGACATCGACGTTGACCTGCAGGGATGCCGTCGCTCCTTCGGTGAAGATCACGCCCTTGAGCGGTGCAACGTCGCTATAGTCGCGGCCCCAGGACGTGACGACGTAGCGTGAATCGGCGGCGCAGTCGTTCGTCGGGTCGAGGTCGAGCCAGTGCCCGTCGGGCAGGCGCACGGACACCCAGGCGTGCGTCGCGTCGGCACCGAGCAACCTGGCTTGTCCGGGCGGGGGCACGGTCTCCAGGTACCCACTGACGTACCGCGCCGGCATCCCCATCGACCGCAGGCATCCGATCGCCAGGTGGGCGAAGTCCTGGCACACCCCGGCCCGCAACTCGAGCAGTTCGGGCAGGGTCGTGTGCACGTCCGTCGCCCCCGCGGCATACCGGAAGTCGGCGTGGATCGCCGTGACGAGCGCGGCCAACGCCCGCCCGAGCGGGGCCTGCGCCGGCATGACGTGCTCGGCGTACGCGCGCACCTGCGGCCCGAGGTCGACCAGACCCGAGGGCAGCCGGTATGCCGCCAGCAGGGTCGGGTCCTCGCCGGTCGCCTCGGCGGGGGCCGACACGGTCCACCGGTCAAGGGCGTCGAGGTCGGGCGCCGGGCGTTCGACGGCGAGCACCGTGCGTTTAGCCACGACGAGGATGCGGTGCGGGGCGTGGACCTCGACGTAGTGGCTGAAGTTGCCGAACAGGTCGACGTGTTCGGTGAACGCATCCGGCGCGGGATCGATACGGATCTCGTTGTCCAGCACGGTTTGTGCCTCGGTGTCGCGGGGGCGCAGGCAGGCCCGGGCGTAGGAGGCCGTGACGTCATCGGTGTAGGTGTATGTCGTTGTGTGGCGCACCTCGTAGCGCCGGCGGGCGTGGTCGCGCGGGTCGGCAGCCTTCACCGGGGTTGCTCGATGGGCTGCTGCCGGGCCTGGCGGCGGAAGCTCGTCGCGTCGAGGGCGGTGGACACCCGGTGCAGGTCGGCCTCGACGTCGTCGAGGTAGGCGGCCAGCGCGGCGCGATCGGCGGCCAGAGCGACGACGTCGGTCGCGCCGAGCGCCTGCGCGGCGGCGGACACGGCGGTGTGGACGGGCGCGCTGGGCGCGTGGGTAAGGTCCTCGCGCAGGCGCTCGATCTGGAAGCGGACCGATCTCGGGTTCGTCGGGTCGCACAGGAGCAAGTCGAGGGCCACCTCGTCGGATCGGTTGCTGCGACTGATGTCGGCCATCCGGCGACGGTAGGAGATCAGGCTCTCGCGGGCTCGCAGCACTGCGTCGAGGACGAGTCGCTCCACCCGCGGCGCTCGTTCGGTGGTCAGCGCCTGCCGCAGGATGCGGACCGTTTCGTGGCCTCGTTCGACCCGTCGGCCGGCGTCGAAGAACGCCCAACTCGCATCACGGACCAGGCTTTCGGCACCGATCCCGGCGAGGGCGAGCAGCGACTCGATCACCATGGCGAGCACCGATTGCAGGTTCTCGCCGGACGGCGGCTCGCCCAGCGACCGGTCGAGACGACTGAGCACGAGCCACGTGTCGAAGGAGAGGACGTCGCGCACCTGACCGGCTGCCCGCGCCGCGCGGTGGGCGCTGTAGTGCACGGTGCCTGGGCGCGTCTCGTCGAACACCAGGGCTCTCAGGTGTGCCGCCGGGTCGGTCGGCAGGGTGGCGGCCAGGTCGGCCCGATCGCCGGGCGTGGCCCGGTACCGCTGGACCGCGGTGAGGGCGTCGACGACGTCGATGAGCGTGCGCATCGCCTCGAATCCCGGTGTGGCTGGTCTGCGTTGGTGGTCCTCGACGAGATCGTCGGCGACGAGGACGAGCCGCGCCGTCGACTCGGCCCGCTCGGCATACCGGCCGAACCAGTAGAGGTCCTCGGCGGCGCGGGGCGAGACCGGTACGGGGGCCGTCGGCAGCGGGTGCGTAGCACCGAGGTCGGTGTGGGCGTCGGCCGATGCTGGCGGGTATGCCGTGCCGGTGGCACCCGCGGGCGCGGGGGGGCGCGCCTCAGCGCCGTCACCCGATCGCCCGACGGCCGGGCCGAGCGCGGCCTCGGTGTGGCCACTGGCCGGGGCGGCCAGGACCCAGACGTCCTTGACGACGGCGTCGCGAAGCGAGGGCGCTCGGGCGTCCTCGGCCCGATTGGACACCCGGACGAGACCGCCGGGCATCACGCTCGTGCCCCGCGCGTCGGCGAGGGTGAAGGTGCGCAACAGGCCGGCACGTGGCGACAGCCCGCTGTCGGTGACGACTGGCGCGGTCCACACGGGAAGGACCTCCTGCGCGCACCAGGCCCATGGCTTGCTCTCGATTCGAGCCCTCAGCTGTTCCCGTTGAGCGGCGCGGACCTCGCCCGCGAAGACTCGCGGGTTGTCCGGGCTCGGCGAGATCGGGGCGAGCACCAGGGCCTCGAGGTGGTCGCGGACGTAGCGAAGCCCGGCGGGGTCCCCGCACCACCAGGTGCGGGCCGACGGCAAACGCAATTCTTCGCCGAGCAGGGCCGAGGCGATGGCCGGGAGGAAGGCCCCGAGGGCGGGATCGTCGAGCACCCCGGCCCCGAGCGGGTTGACCACCGCGACCAGGCCACGTCGGGTTGCTTCGACCAGGCCAGGGACGCCGGTCCCTGCGCCAGCGGCGAGGTCCAGCGGATCGGCGCCCTGAGCACCCACCCGGCGCACGACGACATCGACCGGCTGGGGTCGTTCGGTCGTGCGCAGCCACACCCGACCGTTGCGCATCGACAGATCCTCGGCGCGCACGACGGGAAAGCCGAGCAGCGTCGCCGTGAAGAGGGTGTCGAAGGTGGAGTCGTCGGACTCGGGGGAGGTGAGCATGACCACCCGAGGCAGTTCGCTGGTGCCGGTGGCCATCTCCTGTAGGCCCGAGCGCATCGTGTCGAAGAAGTCGCGCAGCCGGCGCAGGTCCGTCTCGCGGTGCAGCGAGGCCAGCGCCCGGGCGGTGACCCGGCGCACGGCCATGGCGTAGCCGGTGCCGACGGGGGAGTGGGCCCGATCGGCGACGACGCACCACGACCCGTGCTCGTCGCGCCCGAGGTCGGCCGCGGTGAGGAACAGGCCGTGACGCGTCGACACGCCGTCGGCCTGTGGGACGAACCCCGGGTGCCCGACGACGAGTTCGGGTGGGAGCAGGCCGCGGGAGACGAGCGTGCGCTCGCCGTAGAGGTCGGCAAGGACCAGGTCGAGCAACTCAGCACGTTGGGCCAAGCCTCGCTCGAGGTCGGCCCAGTCTCGGGCGGGCACGACGAGGGGCACCGGATCGACGACGAGGTGCCGGTGCAGCCCCGACAAGTCCGGCCCGACGAGGATGCCGTCGTCCTCGACGAGCCCCCGGGCGACGTCGCGACGGCGCACGAGTTCGCTCGGCGACATCCGTGCCAGCGCGGGCAGGAGGTCCTCGGGCAGGGCCCGGGCGGGCGGTAGGAAGACGGGTGGCATCAGTCGCCCAGCGTACGGGCAGGTCCGATCAGGTTCGGACGTTGCCTGCGCCTGCGCGATCGTGCTGCCAGACCGACGGGGGAGTCGAGGCCAGCGCCCGGCTCGGCGCGCTCGCGAACCTCGACCGTGCAGCCGGTTTGTGGACCTTGACAGTGCCCTAAGGGTTGCTTGGGCGGGCCTGAAGTGACACCTCGCCTTCTTTCGCGACCCCGGCCAGGTGCCGCCGCGCGGTCGCGTGTTCGACAGTCGTGGTGACCACGGCTGGACTCGGTGGGAGATTGACTCTGCCGTGCGTGGGGGCCTCGAGGATGCGGCTGGTCGCGACTTCGAAAGGGCAGCCGGTCGGTGGGGGATCGCGGAAGTGCGTTAGCGGCTGCTGAGGCGGTCTCGAAGCGACACGTCGCCTCCTACCGCGAGGGCCCCACCGCCCCCCCGCAACGCCGCACGGCGAAGGTCAGCATCACTCGCCGTCGTCGACGGTCAGGGTGCGCCGCCAGGGATTCGAACCCCGAACCCAGTGATTAAGAGTCACTTGCTCTGCCATTGAGCTAGCGGCGCGCGAACGCAGACTTTACACGGCCCGCTGCTCGGGCGGGAAATCGACCCTCCGGCGCCGGCGGCGCTCCCACAACAAGAGCACGCCCGCGGCCACCAGCAGCGCCCCGGACACGAGGTAGCCGGGGGTGTGGTTGGCCTCGCCGGTCGACGCCTGGCCCTGTGCAAGCGCGCCGTCGCCCGTCGCGCTGCTCGGCGCCGCCGCGCTCGCGGTCGCCGACGCGGCACCCGAGGGTGCGCCGACCCCGGCCGAGGTCGACGGACCTGGCCCGATGACCTCGAACCCTGACTGCCCGGTCACCGGATGCCCGTCCGTGCTGACGACCCGGAAGGCGATCCGATAGGACCCCGCGTCGAGCGGGCCTGGCACGGCGGCCCGAACCGTCCCGGACGAGACCGTCGTCTCACCCAGCGGGACAGCCACGCTCGATCGGGTGAGGACCACCTGGGTGAATTGCTGGGCCACTGGCTCGTCGAAGACGAGGACGATCTCGGTGGGGGGTGTCGTCAGCGTCGCGCCGTCCGCGGGCGTGATGCTGCGCAGCGAGGTATGCCGCGGGATCGGCGCCGCGACCGCCGGGCCTGACGTGCCGATCAGGACGCCAAGAAGCGCGACCAAGGCCGGGATCAGCATCCGCAGCGCCCCGCGCGCGAACGGCGCAAGTCCCGCCCTCATCCGGCCCTCCTCACCCCAGGCGCTCGGCAACCCGGCCGAGCCGGCCAGCCACGGGAGCCCCTGGGTGCCTGGCCGGACCGGGGCGCCTTCGCTCAAGCATGCCCGACGGCCCCGACCGGGCGCGGTCGGGGCCGTCGGATCGGGGTGAGTGACGGGACTTGAACCCGCGACACCCGGGACCACAACCCGGTGCTCTACCAGCTGAGCTACACCCACCATGGCGCGGCACCGGCATACTGCCCGTGCGCACAGCGTCGAACATGCTACCTAATCCACCGACTGCGCCGAGACGGCATATCGCGCGGCCATCGCCTTGGCGGTGGGGGAGTCCGGCCCCGGCTGGGGGACGAAGACGGCCTCCCGGTAATACCGCAGCTCGGCGATCGACTCACGGATGTCGGCCAACGCTCGATGGCCGCCCACCTTAGCCGGGGCGTTGAAGTAGGCCCGCGGGTACCACCGGCGCGCCAGTTCCTTGATCGAGGACACGTCGATGATCCGGTAGTGCAGGTAGGCCTCGAGCTGCGGCATGTCCCGGGCGAGGAACCCGCGGTCGGTGGCCACCGAGTTGCCCCCCAACGGCGCTCGGCCGGCCTCCGGCACCCAGGCGCGGACGTAGTCGAGCACCTGCTCTTGGGCCTGGTCCAGGGTGATCCCGCCGGCGAGCGCATCGAGCAATCCCGAGCCCGTGTGCATGTCGCGGACGAACGGGTCCATCTGGGCCAACGCCTCGGGCGGCGGGGCGATCACGAGGTCGACGCCGTCGCCGAGCTGGGTGAGCTCGTAGTCGGTGACCAGCGCAGCGACTTCGACGAGGGCATCGGCGGTCAGGGACAGGCCGGTCATCTCGCAGTCGATCCAGACGATCCGATCGGTCTGGGCACGATCGCCAGGCTGCGTCACACCGTCACCTTACGCTCGGCGTCTCAGGCCCATGGGCACAAGGTCGAGCCCCTGGCCTGCACTAGTCTGTCGCGCATGTCGACAGGGGATCCGACCAACCCTCCTTCCGAGTATGCCGCGGGGAGCGCGCCGATGCCGCCCCATCCAGGCGCGCCCCACCCCGGAGTGCCAGGCGCGCCCTACCCCGGAGTGCCAGGCGCGCCCTACCCCGCAGTGCCAGGCGCGGCATACCCCGGAGTGCCAGGCGCGGCATACCCCGGAGTGCCAGGCGCGGCATACCCCGGAGTGCCAGGCGCGCCGTACCCCGGCGCGGCCGGCGCCCCCGCACGACCCTCGCCGACGACCCCGCCGCACTCCACGGTTTACACGCCACAGCCGGCGACGACGTATTCGAGCGCGCCCAACGCGACGAGGCGTCCGGCCCGCCGGCGGGCCCTGACCATCGGCATCCTGCTGACCGGGTTCCTCTTGTGCTGGATGGTCCTGGCCTTCGTCTACGAGATCGATCTCGGGGTGCAGACCGCCTCCCTCGCGGCGGCCCTCGCCGTCATCCCGCTATTGGTCGTCGTGCCGGCGTTCCTGTCCATCGACAGGCTCGAGGCCGAGCCGCGCAGGTACCTGCTCTTCGCCTTCCTCTTCGGCGCTCTCTGCGCGTCGGTCGGGTCACTGTTCCTCAACACGAGCATGGACGTGCTGTTCGCCCGCTCGGGCGTGAAAGACCCGGACACGTGGGCGGCGATCCTGTCCGCGCCACCGGTCGAGGAGGGCCTCAAGGGCGCGGCAATCCTGCTCATCCTGCTGCTGCGGCGCAAGGAATTCGACGGGATCATCGACGGTGTCGTGTATGCCGGTCTGGCCGGGGCGGGCTTTGCGTTCTCGGAGAACATCCTCTACCTCGGCCGGGCCTACAGCGACTACGGCACCCGCGGGCTGACCTCGGTGTTCATCCTGCGCTGCGTCATGGCTCCGTTCGCCCATCCGCTGTTCACCGCGTGCACGGGGATCGGGCTGGGCCTGGCCGCCTCGGTCGCCCGCACTCGGACGGCCCGGATCGGGTTCGGTCTCGGCGGGTATGCGTGTGCCGTCCTGCTCCATGGGATCTGGAATCTGTCCGCCTCGGCCGGCACGTACATGCGCGTCTACGTCCTCTTCCAGGTGCCCGTCTTCATCGGCTTCATCGTCTTGCTCGTCATGCTGCGCCGTCGCGAGACGCGGCTCGTGCGCCAGCATCTCAGTCAATACGCCGACGCCGGCTGGCTCACCCATCCGGAGGTCGGCATGCTCGCCTCCACCGCGGCCCGCCGGGCGGCGCGCACCTGGGCCAAGGGCCAAAGCCCGACGGCGGCCCAGTCGATGCGCAGCTTCCAGGACGCGGCCAGTGACCTGGCCCTGCTGCGCAGCAGGATGGCGCACGGCGCCGCGGAGGCGAACGCCCAGGAGCGCGAACACGAGCTGCTCGGGTCGATCACCGTGCATCGGCGCGACTTCGCCGGCCGACTTCGCTCGTGAGGGTTCTCCGTCGCGCGGCTCTCGCTCGAGCCGTCCTAGACTGAGCCGCGGCGGCGGTCGGGCCGACGTCTGGCCCCCGTAGCACAACGGATAGTGCAGCGGCCTTCTAATCCGCAGGTTGCAGGTTCGAGTCCTGCCGGGGGCGCGGCGCCAAGGACGGATGGGGGACGCCTCGGATGGGGGCGACTCGAGGTCGCCGACGGGGTGGGATGGACGCCGGTCGCACGGTCGGCGGGTCGTGACGAAGGGGGCTGTGGCCCTGGAAGGATGCCGTCGTGAGCATTGTCGGGTCGTCGACGGGCGAGGTGTCGACGCTGCTCACCGCGGTACACACCCTGCGCGAGCAGGTCGCGACGTCGACGCTTCCCTTGGACCTGCCCGGAGTCGCGGCGGCCGAGGCTAGCCGGCGCCAGTTGTTGGACCAGCTCGACGACTACGTCATTCCCCGGCTGGAGGCGATCGACGCGCCACTGCTGGCCGTCGTCGGGGGCTCGACCGGCGCGGGCAAGTCCACTCTGGTCAACTCCATCGTCGGTGCCGTGGTGAGCAAACCCGGAGTGCTGCGCCCGACGACGCGCTCCCCGGTCCTCGTCCACCACCCGGAAGACCTGCGCTGGTTCGTCGGCGATCGGGTGCTGCCCGGCCTGGCTCGGCTCACCGGCTCCGACACGAGCACGGATGCGACGGCGGTGCGGCTCGTCTCGAGCGAGTCGCTGCCGCCGGGCCTGGCCATTCTCGACGCCCCGGACATCGATTCGGTCGTGGCCGCCAACCGCGAATTGGCCGCCCAGCTGCTCGCCGCGGCCGACCTGTGGCTGTTCGTCACCACCGCGGCGCGATACGCCGACGCGGTCCCGTGGGCGCTGTTGCGCCAGGCCAGCGAACGGGGGACCTCCGTCGCCGTCGTCCTCGACCGGGTGCCCCCCGAGGCGCTCGACGAAGTCCGTGACCACCTGCGCACGATGCTCGGGGACCAGGGGCTCGGCCTGGCGCCGCTTTTCTCGATCCCCGAGGTGCGCCTGGACCCGGCCGGGTTGCTCGGACCGGACGAGGTGGGCGGACTGCGCGGGTGGCTCACGGCGTTGGCTCACGATGCCAAGGCCCGGGCCTTGGTCATCCGTCAGACCCTCACCGGTGCCCTGGACTCCTTGCCGGGCCGGGTCGAGGCGATCGTCGAGGCCAGCGCCGAGCAGACCAGTGCCACCCGGGCCCTCGTCGAAGTCGCCGACACGGCATACGCCCAGGCGGCTACTGCAGTGCGCACCGGCATGGACGACGGCACGTTGTTGCGAGGTGAGGTGCTCTCCCGCTGGCAGGACTTCGTCGGCACCGGTGAGTTCTTCAAGCAGGTGGAGTCGACGGTGTCTCGGTTGCGCGACCGCGTCGTCGCGATGGTCAAGGGGCAGCCGCCCCCAGTCCAGGAGCTCGGGCAGGCGCTGCAAAGCGGCGTGAGCGCTCTGGTCGTCGACCACGCGCAGGTGGCTGCGGCGCAGGTGGCCCGGTCCTGGCGCGGTATGCCGGGTGGTCCGGGCCTGCTGGCCCAGCACCCGAAGCTCGGGGCCGTGTCGACAGATCTCGTGGCCGAGGTGGAGCGAGTGGTGCGCGATTGGCAGGGCGACGTGCTCGATCTCGTCCGCGGCGAAGGGCAGGACCGGCGCACGACGGCTCGGGTCGCCGCCTACGGGGTCAACGGGGTCGGGGTCGTGCTCATGCTCGTGACGTTCGCGCACACCGGCGGCCTCACCGGCGCCGAGGCCGGGATCGCCGGGGGGACGGCGGTGCTCGGCCAGAGGCTGCTCGAGGCGATCTTCGGCGACCAGGCGGTGCGGTCCCTCGCCGCGAAGGCCCGAGCGGCGCTGCTCGAACGGGTCCAGCAGCTGTACGCGCAGGAGGCGAATCGATTCCACGCCGCGGTCCTCGCCGTCGAGGTTCCCCGCGACCAGGGCCGCCGGCTGAGCGCCGCCACCATCGCCGTTGGGGCCGCCCGATGAGCCCGATCCGGATGGGGTCGCGGGTCGCCGCGACGGTGACGGCCGCCGCGCTCAGCCAGCAAGCCCAGGCCCTCGCCGCCGCCGTCGAATCGGGCGGCGCCCAGCTGCCGGCTGCGGCCGTGGCCCGGGCGAGCCGGCTCGTCGACAAGGTCGGCGAGCGGACCTCGATCGCTGGCAGTCACACCGTTGTCGCCTTGGCCGGGGCCACCGGCAGCGGCAAGTCGTCACTGTTCAACGCTCTGGTCGGAGCACCCGTCGCCCAAGTCGGGGCGCGACGCCCGACGACTTCGATGCCGACCGCGGCCGTGTGGGGGGACGAGCCGGCCACGGTCCTGCTCGACTGGCTCGGCGTGCCGGCTCGACACACGGTCGACAGCTCCGGCGCAACCGATCGGTCCACCACGCTCCTCGGGGTTTCCGGTCCGGCGGGAACTACCGGGACGACCGGGCCTGCCGACGCCGGGCCTGCCGACGCCGGGCCTGCCGACGGGCTGGGCCGCCTCGAGGGACTGGTGCTGCTCGACCTGCCCGACTTCGACTCGAGAGCGACGGAGCATCGCGCCGAAGCCCAGCGGGTGCTCGAACTCGTCGACGTGTTCGTCTGGGTGACCGATCCGCAGAAATACGCGGACGCGCTCCTACACGAGGACTACCTGCGAGCGCTCGCCGGCCACGAGGGGGTCACCCTCGTCGTCCTCAACCAGTCCGACCGACTCGACGGCGCGGCCGTTGAGTCGTGCCGCAGCGACCTCGTCCGGTTGCTGTCCCTGGACGGTATGCCGCACGGGCAGGTCCTCGTCACGTCGGCGCGCACCGGAGCCGGCCTCGGGGAATTGCGCCAGCGCCTCGCCAACGCAGTCGCGGGAGCCAATGCCTCACGGCATCGGCTCAGCGCGGATATCGTCGCGGTGGCAGGGGATCTGCGCTCGGCCGTCGCGGACTCCGAGGCCGACCTTGCCGGCGGTGCCGATGCCGATCTCGTCGAGGCCCTGTCGCGTTCCGCGGGGGTATCCGTCGTGCTCGACGCGGTCGAGCAGGACTACCGCAGAGCCGCCGCGGCGCAGGGTGGTTGGCTGTTCACCCGATGGGCCCGCAGCTTGCGCCCGGACCCCCTCTCGCGGCTGCGGCTCAACCGCGCCGTCGTGCCGATGGACGGGGTGGGCGAACCGCAGGTCCGTGCCGTGCTGGGCCGCTCCTCGATCCCGCCGCCGTCGCCGAGCGCCCGCTCGGCCGTGTCGCTGGCCACCCATCGCCTGGCCGAGCGAGCATCGGCCGGCCTGCCGCACGCGTGGGCCGACGCCGTCGCCGACGCGGCGTCCCCCGCCGAAGCGGACCTCGGCGACGAGCTTGATCGCGCCGTGGTCCAGACCCCCCTGCGCGGGCGAGACCCCGCGTGGTGGCGCGGGTTCGCCGCCGTTCAGTGGATCGCGGGACTGGCGACCATCGGAGGGTTCCTGTGGCTCACCACGCTGGCGGTGTTGGGCTGGCTGCAGATTCACGACGTTCCGACGCCGACTCTCGGTCCGGTGCCCTGGCCGCTGGTGTTGCTGGTCGGCGGTATCGGCGTCGGTTGGGCCGCCACCGGGGTGTTCCGGCTGCTCGCCCGACCCGCGGCGCGACGGCGTCGGGCCAAGGTCGCCAGGCGGCTGCGTGAGGCCGTCGCCGCGGTGGCCTCGACGCAAGCGGTGGAACCGGTCGTCGCGGTGCTCACCCGGCATCGGCTTACTCGCGAGCACCTCGACCAGGCTCTGTCGGTGCCCCTGTCCACACCCCGCTGACCGTTCGTCGCGTCCTCCACAGGTGCCCGGCGAGGTATGCCGCGGTGGCGCCGAAGCGGGGATCGTGGGTCACGCGTACCGCTGCGGGCGCCTGCACAGACAAGGACATCCACGATGAACGAGTCATTCGTCACCGTCGTCGGCAACCTCACCGGTGACCCGGTGTTGCGGCATACGAGGAGCGGCAAACCATTCGTCACCTTTCGGGTCGCATCCACGGCGCGTCGGCGCGATCCGTCCAGCGGCGACTACGTCGACGGCGGGACGAACTACGTCAACGTCGTCGCGTTCAACGGCTTGGCCGCCAACCTCGAGGCGAGCTTCAGTCGGGGTCAGCGGGTCCTGATCTACGGGCGGCTACGGGTGAACCAGTACCTCACCAAGGACAACGTCGCCTCGACCTCCGTCGATGTCGAGGCCTACAACGCCGGGCACGATCTCACGTGGGGGCACACGACGTTCGTGCGCTCCGTCCGACCCCCTGGCGGCCTCGGCGTCACCGACCCCCTGAGGGACGCCGAGGTCCAGGAGGCGATCCACGCGGCGGGCAACCCGGCCGGCGAGAACCGGGACGCGCCCGCCCCGTTCGATGACTCGGCCTGCGCCGACCCACACGCGGCCGTGCAGCCGGGCGATCCCCAGACCGACGACTACGTCGTCGCTCGCGCCGGGTAGGGCTGGTCGAGCCGGGCGGAGCCGATTGGGTAGGCCCACGAGCTGGCGGATAGCCTTCCGCGCATGGCCGAGTTCATCTACACCATGACCAAGGCGCGCAAGGCGGTCGGCGACAAGCTGATCCTCGACGACGTGACGATGGCCTTCTTCCCAACCGCCAAGATCGGTGTCGTCGGCCCCAACGGAGCGGGCAAGTCGACCATCCTCAAGATCATGGCCGGGCTCGACCAACCCTCCAACGGCGAGGCCCGACTGTCCCCGGGATACACCGTCGGCATCCTCCAGCAGGAGCCGGCGCTCAACGAGGCCAAGTCGGTGCTCGGCAACGTCGAAGAGGGCGCTGGCGAGATCAAGGCCAAGCTTGATCGCTACCACCAGATCGCCCTGGAGATGGCCGAACCAGACGCCGACTACGAGGCTCTCGGCAACGAGATGGCCACGCTGCAGGACGACATCGACCATGCCGACGCGTGGGACCTCGACAGCCAACTCGAGCAGGCCATGGATGCCTTGCGCTGCCCTCCGGCCGACGCCGACGTCAGCCTCCTCTCGGGAGGCGAGCGGCGCCGGGTCGCCTTGTGCAAGCTGCTTCTGCAGAAACCGGACTTGCTGTTGCTCGACGAGCCGACCAACCACCTCGACGCGGAGTCGGTGCAGTGGCTCGAACAGCACCTGGCCCAATACCCCGGGGCGGTGTTGGCCGTCACCCACGACCGGTACTTCCTCGACAACGTCGCCCAGTGGATCGCCGAGGTCGACCGGGGCCGCCTCTACCCCTACGAGGGCAACTACACGACGTACCTGGAGAAGAAGTCCGAGCGGCTACAGATCCAAGGCAAGAAGGACGCCAAGCTCGCCAAACGACTGGCCAGCGAACTCGAGTGGGTGCGCTCGAACGCCAAGGCCCGGCAGACGAAGTCGAAGTCCCGACTGGCCCGCTACGAGGAGATGGCCAACGAGGCTGAGCGCACCCGCAAACTCGATTTCGAGGAGATCGCCATCCCCGCAGGGCCGCGCCTGGGTTCACAGGTCATCGAGGTCAAGGACCTGCGCAAGGGGTTCGGCGACCGGGTCCTCATCGACGGGCTTTCATTCACGTTGCCGCGCAACGGCATCGTCGGCGTCATCGGCCCCAACGGGGTCGGCAAGACAACACTGTTCAAGACCATCGTCGGACTCGAGGAGCCCGATGCCGGCTCGGTGCGTGTCGGCGACACCGTGAAGATCTCCTACGTCGACCAGGCGCGCGAGGGCCTGGACCCCAGCAAGACGCTCTGGGAGGTTGTCTCCGACGGGCTGGACCACATCAAGGTCGGCAACGTCGAGATTCCGTCGCGTGCCTACGTCTCGCAGTTCGGCTTCAAGGGCCCGGACCAACAGAAGCCCGCGGGGGTGCTCTCCGGCGGAGAGCGTAACCGGCTCAACCTCGCCCTGACCCTCAAGCAGGGCGGCAACCTGCTGTTGCTCGACGAACCGACCAACGACCTCGACGTCGAGACCCTCGCGTCGCTGGAGAACGCCCTGCTGGAGTTCCCCGGGTGTGCGGTGGTCATCAGCCACGACCGGTGGTTCCTCGACCGGGTGGCGACGCACATCCTCGCCTACGAGGGCGACGAGGAGAACCCGGCGCGCTGGTACTGGTTCGAGGGCAACTTCGAGGCCTACGAGAAGAACAAGGTCGAACGGCTCGGCGAGGAGGCGGCCCGCCCGCACCGGGTGACCTACCGCAAGCTCACCCGCGACTGACCCGGGCGAGTCGTCGATCGACCCGGGCGAGCAGAAGATCGAACCGGGGGACTAGTCGATCGACCCGTCAGCGCCGGCGCAACGCGGACGTGAGAACGGAGAACGCGACGAGCAGCGCGATGACCCCGAGCAGACCGAACAGGCTGAACCTCTTCCACGTGCTCGGCGCGAGGGGCTGGGCTCCGAGTATCTGCTGGGCTTCCGGGGTGCTGATCGGGCGGGTCGCCCACCCCTGATCGGTCAAGGTGGCTAACAGGTAGGTGTACCCGTGCGTCATCGTGAAGGCGAACATGAGATGGAAGTACCGATAGGTGAGGATCACCGCGTGCTGCGGCGAAACCTGCCGATTAACCGACGCGCGGCCCCAGCCCCAGAACAGCACGTTTGCCCTGACCCCCTCAATCCTCCGATGGCGCCGCCGACGTCTCTATGCCGACCGCGGCCGAGTGTGTCGCTTCTGTGGCGACCTACGCTTCGACGTCACGCTTCGGGTGGCGGTTCCCCGACGCGGCGCCGCCCAGCGGGAAACTGTGCACCGTCCGGCAGGCTCCCGGGTCGTACCACGAGAGCCGGACCTGCTCGGCGGTGCACCGGACGGGAAGGCGCCCGGCTAGCCATCCGTTGACCACGTCTTCGTCGACGCCCGGCCCGAGGGCGTCGACGGTGAGGTGCGGGGCGACCTCGCCGTACTGACCGGCATACGGGGGGTATGCCGGGAAGGCGTGCCACAGCGCGCGGGTCAGGGCCCGGAAAGGTTCTTCCGGTTCGGGGACGAGGTGGATGATCCCGGAGGGGAAGGTCGCCACTCGAGTCAACGAGAACTCGAAGGAGGCGGTCGACGCACAAACCGCGGTGACGGCGGCCACGACGCCAGGCGTGAGATCCGCGAGGGGCACGAAGGGTCCGAGTGCGGTGACGTGCGCGTGGGCGAAGCTCGGATCGTCCGAGACATAGTCGGTGTCGTAGAACTCGTGTCGCGACCGGATAAGCGGCTCCATCTCACAGACCGGGACGACGAGTACGCTGTGGGCCACGCCGCCCACTGTGTCAGCACACTGGTGGGCATGCGCATCGGTTTGCAGGTCTCCTCGTTCGACTGGCCCGGCGGCACCGAATCGATCGGCCCGACGTTCGGTCGGATCGCTCGCGACGCCGACCAGGCGGGTCTGTACTCGCTCTGGGTGATGGACCACTTCTTCCAGATCGCCATGATCGGCCCGCCGGAGCACCCCATGCTCGAGGGTTACTCGGCGCTGGCCTATGCGGCCGGTCAGACCGAACGGATCCGGCTGGGCACCCTCGTCACGGGCGTGACGTATCGGCACCCGGGCGTGCTCGTCAAGACCGTGACGACCCTCGACGTGCTCTCCGGCGGGCGGGCCTACTTCGGCGTCGGCGCCGCCTGGAACGAGGAGGAACACCTCGGACTCGGCGTGCCCTACCCGCCGCTCGGGGAGCGGTTCGAGCGCCTCGAGCAGACCCTCCAGATCGCCCGGCAGATGTGGTCCGGGGACGAGCGTCCGTATGCCGGTGGGCACTACACCCTCGACCGGCCACTCAACGTCCCGCCGGCGCTTAGCCGGCCGCACCCGCCGATCCTCGTCGGCGGGGGCGGGGAGAAGAAGACGCTGCGCCTGGTCGCCCGATACGCCGACGCGTGCAACATCTTCGACATGGGACCGGAGGCGGTCAAGGCGAAGTACGACGTGCTCGCCGAGCACTGCGCCGCCGTCGGTCGCGACTACGGACAGATCGAGAAAACGGTCCTCACCCGCCTGCCCCTCGGCGAGGCCCGCTCGACGTCCGGGGGCGGCTCTCCCTCGCTGGCCGAGGCGCTCGACCGGCTCGGGCGCCTTGCCGAGATCGGCACCGACCACGCGATCCTCGGGATGGACAACGTCGCCGAGCCGGGTGCCGTCGAGGCCCTCGCCGACCTCGTCGAGGCCGCCGCCCGGATCACCCCGGTCGGTCGCTGACGCGTGGTCGGCGTCGCTCGAGCCCGGCCGGACATTGCCGACGGCTCACCTCGCTGATGCTGACCATCCTCGGGCTCACCACACCCATCTACCTCACCATCCTCGTCGGCTATCTCGCGGTACGTCGTGGCCTGTTCGACCGAGAACAGTTGCGCGTGCTCTCCCAGTTCGTCCTCACCTTCGGGCTGCCGTGTCTGCTCTTCAACGCCATCGCCAGCCGCCGGGTGGGGGAGATTCTCAATCCGACCTACCTCGCGGCATACGCGGTGGCCACCCTGCTCGCCTTCGGCCTCGGCGTGCTCTACGGCCGGGCGCGGGGGGCTCCCTGGGCGATGACGGCGTTCGACGGGCTGGGCTTCGCCGGCAGCAACAGCGGCTACGTCGGCTACCCGCTGAGCCTGCTCGTGCTCCCTCAGGTCGCCGGCCTGGCCCTGGGGCTGAACATGCTCGTCGAAAACATTCTCATCCTGCCGCTGATGTTCGCCCTGGCCGGCTCCGGATCGGCCGACGGACACGGGTGGCGCACCCAAGCCGGCCAGACTGCCCGACGACTCGCTCGCAACCCGATGATCATCGCCGTCGTGCTGGCCGTCGCCGTGTCGGCCAGCGGCCTCGCGGTGCCCGACGTCCTCTCGCGCACCTTCGACCTGTTCGGCAAGGCGACGACGGCGGTCGCGCTGTTCGCCGTGGGTGGGCTGCTCACCGGCATCTCCTTGCGGGGGTATGCCGCGCGCATCCTCGTCGTCACGGCAGGCAAGCTGCTGGTCCATCCGCTGCTCGTCGTCGCCGCTCTGGCAGTCGCCGCCGCACTGGGCCTGCCGACCCTGCCGTCCGACCTGCGGGCGGCGCTCGTGTTGACCTGTGCCCTGCCGGTGATGTCCCTGCTGCCGATGGTCGCCCATGAGTACGGGCAGGAACGGCCTGCTGCGGCGATCCTGCTCTCCTCGACCGTCGTGTCGTTCGTCACGCTGAGCGCACTCATCCACGTGCTCATCGGTTAGCCGGCCCGGGCGCGCGGCATGTCGGCCGCGGCATACGGCTCCTGGCGTGTGCGGCGTGGAGCTATCGGTCTCGGTGCCCGACCATGCGTAGCGCAAGGGTGGCGTTGGTCTGGGCGATCTGCGCGGTGCCTCGACGCACCGACGGGGAGTACCAGCGGGCGACGTCGACGACGAGCGAGACCAAGGCGAACGCGGTGTCCTCGACGTCGGCGACCTCGAAGTCCCCGGAGGCGTTCCCGGCTCGCAGGACCTGGTGAAACGCGCGGTCGAGGTCGCGGCGGATGGCTCGCAGCGCTTGTTGGTGGCGCGGGCTCAGGTGCGGGAACTCGTGGTAGACCACTCGGGCCGTGGCGTAGTGGTTGACGTGCCAGACGGTGAACCGCGTCATGAGCTCGGCGAGCTGGGCCGGCGGCGTCGAACGGCTGGCTACCGCGTCGCGCACCAGGGTGAGGGCCTGCTCGTGACCCGACCGGCTCAACTGGAAGAGCAGTTCCTCCTTGCTGCGAAAGTGGACATACATGGCGGCCGGGGACAGTCCTGCCCGGCTGGCGATGTCGCGGGTCGACGATCCGTGAAAACCCCTGGAGCCGAAGGCCTCGGCGGCCGCGGAGAGCAGGCGGCGTGCGGCGTCCGTCACAGGTGGGGGGGTCGCCGTCATCGGGCCATCGTGCCCGAGTATCCTGCAACTAAGCAAGTGCTTAGTGCTTGCCCGATGCAACGGAGCACCCGGGAGGACGCCATGACACGCACCATCTACGACGAGGACCACGAGGCGCTGCGCGCCTCCGCCCGGGAGTTCATCGAACGCACGATGAAGCCTCGCGCCGAGGAGATGGTCAAGGCAAAGACCATCGACCGCTCGATCTGGCTCGAAGCGGGCAAGCAGGGCTTCTTCGGTTTCGACATCCCCGAGGAGTTCGGCGGCAACGGGGCCGAGGACTACCGCTTCAACGCCATCCTCAGCGAGGAATGGGGGCGCTTCAACGCGGCGACCAACGCGTGCTTCGGGATTCACTCCGACGTCTGCCCGCCCTACATCGTTGACCTCGGCACCGAGGCGCAGAAGCAGCGCTGGCTGCCCGGCATCGCCAGCGGCGAGCTCATCATCGCCATCGGCATGACCGAGCCCTCCGGTGGTTCGGACCTCGCCGCGCTGAAAACGACGGCCGTCCGCGACGGCGACGGATGGATCCTCAACGGCTCCAAGACGTTCATCACCAACGGCTACCAGTGCGACCTCGTCATCGTCGCGGCCCGCACCGACGCCTCCCGTGGCCCCAAGGGCATCACCCTGTTCGTCGTCGAGCGGGGCATGGAGGGTTTCCACAACGGCCGCAAACTCGACAAGGTCGGCCAGGACGAGTCCGACACCGCCGAGTTGTTCTTCGAGAACGTCCGGCTGCCCGACGAGAACCGCCTCGGCCCCGAAGGTCTGGGCTTCATCGCGATGATGCAGCGGCTCCCGCAAGAGCGGATCAGCGGCGCGGTGGGCAACATCGCCCACGCGAAGGCGATCCTCGAAGAGACGATCCAGTACGTCAAGGAGCGCAAGGCCTTCGGTCAGGCGATCGGCTCCTTCCAGTACAACAAGTTCGTCATCGCCGAGCTCGTCACGAAGATCGAGGTCTCCGAGGCTTACGTCGACCAGTGCGTCGCGCTGCACGCGCAGAAGAAGCTCAGCCCGATCGACGCGGCCAAGGCCAAGTGGTGGTCCTCGCAGGTCCAGGGCGAGGTCCTCGAGGCCTGCGTGCAGCTGCACGGCGGCTACGGCTTCATGAACGAGTACCGGGTGGCCAGGGCCTGGCGCGACGCCCGCGTGACGAAGATCTGGGCCGGCTCGAACGAGATCATGAAGGAGCTCATCGGTCGCGATCTGGGACTATGAGGTCGTGGGAGTACACGAGGGAGCAGTAGCAGTCGTCACGGGCGCGAGCCGGGGCATCGGCCTCGGCATCGCCCAGCGTCTGGTCGCCGAGGGCGCCAAGGTCGTCGTCACGGCGCGTAAACCAGAACCGCTGGCCGATGCCGTGGCCGCGCTCGGGCCCGAGCACGCCGTCGGGGTCGCCGGCAACGCGTCCGACCCGGGCCACCAGGACGAGGTCCTCGCGCTCGCGCGAGAGCGGTTCGGCGGGTTGACGTACCTCGTCAACAACACCGGCATCAACCCGGTCTACGGGCCAATGCTCGACGTCGACATCGAGGTCGCCCGCAAGGTCCTCGACGCCAACGTCGTCACGGCGTTCGCGTGGACGGCCAAGGCCGTGGCGGCCGGGCTCGGCAACTCCGAGCGGGCGGGTGCCGTGGTCAACGTCGCGTCGATCGCCGGCTTCGGGGCCACCGGCATGCTCGGCTGGTATGCCGTGTCGAAGGCCGCGCTCATCCACCTCACCACCGAACTGGGTTACCAGCTCGGGCCGGCGGTGCGCGTCAACGCCGTCGCCCCCGGGGTGGTCAAGACCCGGTTCGCCGAGGCGCTGTACGTCGGCAAGGAGGACGAGGCGGCTGCGGGTTATCCGATGGGCCGTCTCGGGGACCCCGAGGACATCGCCGGTGCCGTGTCGTTCCTGTTGTCCGACGACGCCCGCTGGATCACCGGGCAGACCATGATCGTCGACGGCGGGGTCACCCTGCTCGGCCCGGTATAGCCGGGGAGGAAGACCACGGCCCGGCCGACGCGAGGCGTCGACCGGGCCGTGGTCTGTGCTGGTGGTGTGCTCAGGCCTTCGGGCCACCGGCGGCGTAGACGACCTGGCCGGACACGAAGCCGGCCTCGTCGCTGGTGAGGTAGGCCACCAACGCGGCGATGTCCTCGGGCTGGCCCACCCGAGCCACCGGGATCTCCTTGGCGGCCATAGCGATGAAGTCCTCGAAGGGGATCTTCAGGCGGTCGGCCGTCTCCTTGGTCATCTCGGTCTGGATGAACCCGGGGGCGATGCAGTTGGCGGTAACGCCGAACTTGCCCAGCTCGATGGCCAGGGTCTTGGTGAAGCCCTGCATGCCGGCCTTGGCGGCCGAGTAGTTGCTCTGGCCGCGGTTGCCCAGCGCCGAGATCGACGAGAGGTTGACGATGCGGCCCCACTTGGCCTCGGTCATGTAGCCCTGGCAGGTCTTGGACATGTTGAACGCGCCACGCAGGTGGACGTTCATGACCGCGTCCCAGTCGTCCACCGTCATCTTGAACAGCATCGCGTCGCGGGTGATGCCCGCGTTGTTGATGAGGATCGTCGGCCCGCCGAGCTCGGCGGCGACGGCCTCGACGGCAGCCTTGACGCTGTCCGCGTCCGCGACGTTGGCGCCGACGGCCAGGGCCTTGCCGCCCGCGCCGGTAATCGCGTTCACCGTGTCGGCGCAGGTGCTTGCGTCGAGGTCGAGGACGCCGACGGCGTGTCCTTCGGCCGCGAGGCGCTTAGCAACGCCGGCCCCGATGCCGCGAGCGGCGCCGGTGACGATGGCAGTGCGGGGGGTGCTCACAATGTGCTCCTCAGAGTTGGGTCTCGTTCGGACTGCTGACGGACGGCAACCGATGGCGGCATACCGGGTCTGCCCCCGAGCCTAGCGAGTGCCCCGGCCCGGCGTTAGTCCGGCTTGAGGCGCAGCATCCCCTCCTGGGCGACCGAGGTGACCAGGCGGCCGTCCTGGGCGAACATCCGCGCGATGGCCAGCCCTCGGCCGCCGGTCGCCGACGGCGAGGACTGGGCGTAGAGGACCCAGTCGTCGGCCCGGGCGAACCGGTGGAACCACATCGCGTGGTCGAGGCTGGCCGGGCGCAGCCGCCGGTCACTCCAGGCCAGGCCGTGGCGTCGCAGCACGGGCTCGAGCAGGTTGAAGTCCGACGCGTAGGTGAGCACCGCCGCATGGATGAGCGGATCGTCCGGAAGCGGACCGTTGCAGCGGATCCACACCGACTGGCGGGCCGCGCGTTGGCGGCCGGGTTCGAGGTAGATGTTCCCCTCGATGTGCCGGATGTCGATGGCCCGCGGGCGGGACAGGTATGCCGCCGAGGGATGGTCGACGTCGGCGAGCTGGTCGGCGATGGTCGGCAACCACTCGGGGTCGGGCGCGGCGGGCATCATCCCCTGGTGGGTCAGTCCCTCGGCCGGCACCTGGAACGAGGCGGTCATCGTCAGCAGCGCCTCGCCGCGCTGGACGGCCTGGACCCGGCGGACCGAAAACGACCCGCCGTCGCGCAGCCGCTCGACGACGAACCGGATCGGATGGGTGTCGTCGCCGCCCCGGACGAAGTAGCCGTGCAGCGAGTGGACCATCCGGGCCGGTCCGGGCACGTCGGCGACCGTGCGCCCTGCCGCCACGAGCGCCTGGGCGAGCACTTGCCCGCCGAACACCCGGCCCTGGAAGTACTGGCTGCGCCCGACGAACACGAGCGGGTTGTGTTCGCCGAGGTCGCTCTCCTCGTCGCCCGGGGCCCCGACGACGCTGATCTTCGCCTCGCCAAGCAGGGTGAGGTCGAGGACCTCGAGCAGATCGGCGACCGGGTCCTGCGGCCAGGGGGGGTGCTCCACAGGCGCAGGCTACTCCCGCGCCCGGACCGACCCGCCGCCGCCGCGAGGGCCCGCGAGGGGGCACGCGGCATACCCTGCGAGGATGCCGGCCATGCCCGAGGTGACCCGCGTGCTCGTCCCGCTGCGCTGGTCGGACGTCGACGTCTTCGGCCACGTCAACAACGTCCAGTACCTGCGGTTGCTCGAGGACGCCCGGACCATCGCGCTGACGCGATGGTTCCCGGACGGGCTGGCGCGCCTCGCCAAGGGCATGCTCGTGGCCAGCCACGAGATCGAGTACCTCGTGCAGCTGGACTACCGGATCGAGCCGGTCGCCGTGGACATCTGGGTGACGAAGATCGGCGGCGCGGGATACCACGTCGGGTACGAGGTCACCGATCCGCCGGAACTCGGGTCGACGAGGTATGCCGTGGCCGAGACCTCGCTCGCGCTCTTCGACTTCGACACCGGGGCGCCGCGGCGGATGTCGCCGAGCGAGCGGGAGGTGCTCGGTGGACGGCTTGCGCCGCCGCCGGCATTCCGCAGGAGACGGCGCTGAGGGGTCCCGAGCTGCACAGGCCGCGCTGCGGGGTAGACCGAGGGTGATCAGGCGTTGGTGCTGGGCCGACACCGCGCTCCGGTGAGGACGGCGAACGCCGCGACGACGGTCAGGCCCACCCAGTTGCCCACGAACGCCCCGACCTCACCGGGTCGATAGGCCAGCCCGTAGGCGAGGGTGCACAAGGCGATGCCGACGACCGACCCGAGGACGTCGGCGAGCAACAACGCCGCCGACGCACGCCCGTGTTCCCGTTCGGGGGCCAGGTCGAGCAGGAGAACGGACAGGGTCGTCGACGCAGTCCCCATGCCCAGTCCGCACAGGACCATCGGCACCGCGAAGGCCCAGACCGGGCTGGCGATAGCGGTGAGCACGGCCAACCCGGCAACGCCCACGGAGATGCTTGCCGACCCCAGGACCACGAGTCGGGAACGGTCCGCTGGGGTCGACGCGCGGAAGCGCCCCTGCAGCCAGGACCCCAGACTCCACCCCAACGACGCCAGGGCCAACACCAACCCGGCCACGGTGAGCGAGACGCCCCGTTCCTCGGCGAACATCAACGGGACGAAGAGGATGGCCCCGTTGAACACGCCGTTGAGCAGCCCCCGGGACAGCACGACCGAGGGCAGGCCTCGGGCCAGCCGGAACGTCCCGGCCGGCAGCATTCGCGGGGCCGCTGCGGCGAGGGCGACCAGACCGGCGGCCCCGGCGAGGAAGCCGAGCGAACCGAGCGGCCACCGTTCGTGGATGGCTAGCTGGAACACTCCGGCCCCGAGGGCGACGACCGAGCCCAGCCGGGTGGCCCGGCGGTGCTCGGCCCGGTCGACCTCGGCCTCACCGTCGTCGTCGGCGTCATCGCCGACGAACGCCGAGCGTTTGGCGGTAATCAACGCCATCGACAGCAGCGCGGGCACGATCGCGACCCAGAAGACCCAGCGCCACGAGAGGGTGGCCGCGAGCCACCCGGCCACCGGCGCGCCGACGACGGAGGGCAGCACCCATGCGGCGGAGATCCAGGTGAATACGCGCGGTCGCAACGGCCCGGGATAGGCCCGCCCGATCGCGACGAACTCGACGACCAGGACGAGGCCGGCGCCCAACCCCGTGACGATCCGCCCCCCGAGCAGGGCGGGGAACGAGGTCGCCACCGCGCACCCGACGAGGCCGAGCGCGAAGAATCCCTGGCCGGCATACATGCCCGGCAGCGGGCCGGAGCGGTCCGCCCAACTGCCGGCGATCGCGATCCCCAGCAGCATCGCGGTGAGCATCGAAGAGAACGCCAGGCCGTACGAGGTGCCGGCGTCGAGTTCGTCGGCCGCCCGCGGCATCGCCGTCGTGACCGCCATCGACTCGAAGGCGATCATCGTCGTGAGAAGGAGCATCGCCACCGTGACGAGCCGGTATGCCGGTGCCATCGGCCCCGCTCTTCGGGTGGCGGGGGAGGTGCTCACCTCGTCCACGCTACCGGTCGGCCGGCCAGGCCCCTCGGGCGCGCAGGACGTCGCGCAGCACGTCGATGCGGTCGCTGACCAGGCCGTCGACGCCGAGGTCGAGCAGCCGGTGCATCTCCTCGAGATCGTCGATCGTCCAGACGTGGACCTGTTTGCCGAGCTCGTGGGCCGCGTCGACAAGTCGTTCGGTCACCAGGGGCAGTCGGCGCCCGCCGACCCGGACCTCGGCAGGTACCTGGAGGACCTGAGTCGGCGAGGCCAGGTGGCGGGCCAGCTGGGGGGCGAAGCGCAGCCCGGCGGTGCCCCAGGGCCCGGCCGTCGTCGCCACCCGGTGCCCCGCGAGGCGCCGGAAGGCGGCGAGGCGGAGGGTGGAGAAGGACCCCACGCACACCCGGTCGTGGGCCGCGAGCCGCTCGATGACCTGCCACAGCGGTCGGACCGCGCCGGTCGCCTTGATGTCGACGTTGACCCGGGCCGCGGGGAAGGACTCGAGGACCTCGGCGAGCAGGGGGATCGGCTCTCGGCCGGCGACCCGGGCCACGCGGACCTGCGCCCAGGGCAGGTCCGCGATCGCTCCGGTGGCGTCGGTCACCCGGTCCAGTCGCGAGTCGTGGAACGCCAAGAGGTGCCCGTCGGCGGTGGCGTGGACGTCGGTCTCGAGGTAGCGATAACCCAGGGATACGGCGTTGGCGAAGGCCGCGAGGGTGTTCTCGATACCGACGTTGGGTGGGTACAGCGCTCCGCCGCGGTGGGCCAGGGCCAGCGGCGGGTCGTCGAAGTACGGGTAGTCGGCGGCGCGCACCGTGACTCAGGTCACCTCGTGCATGCGTCGCATGAGGACCTCGGCGAACTCCTGCGCGGTGCGCCCCTCGTGGACGACGGCCGTGACGTTCTCGACGATCGGCATCGACACCCCGTGCGCCTGGGCCAACGCGAGGATCGCCCCGCACGAGGCGACCCCCTCGGCCGTTTGGTGAGTGTCCGCGACGACCTGCTCGACGGTCATGCCCCGACCGAGCTTGCGCCCGAAGGTGCTGTTGCGCGAGTGCGGCGACAGGCACGTGACGATGAGGTCGCCTGTGCCGGCGAGGCCGGCGAACGTCGCCGGGTGTGCTCCCATCGCGGCGCCCAGCGCCCGCATCTCGGCCAGCCCGTCGGTGATGACGGCGGCGGCCACGGAGTGGCCAAGGCCCATGCCCTCGGTCATCCCGGAGGCCAGGGCAATGACGTTCTTCACGCAGCCGCCGAGCTCGGCGCCGACGACGTCGTCGTGGACGTACGGGCGCAGGTAGCCGGTCGCGCAGGCGTCGGCGACCCGCTGCGCCGTGGCCAAGGACGCGCAAGCGACCGTCGTCGCGGCGGGGTCCTTCGCGGCGATCTCACGGGCGATGTTCGGTCCGGATACGACGGCGATGCGCTCGGGGGGGACGTCGGTCGCGTCGGCGAGCACCTCGCTCATCCGCAGCGAGGTGCCCTTCTCCAGGCCCTTCATCAACGAGATGAGCACGACGTCCGGCGGCAGCAGGTGCCCCCATTCGGCGAGGTTGGCGCGTAGCGTCTGTGCGGGCACGGCGAGCACGGCCATGGTCGCGCCGTCGAGCGCCTCGGCGGGGTCGGTCGTCGCGGTGATCGCGTCGGGCAGGACCAGGTCCGGCAGATAGCGGGTGCTACGGCGGTCGCGGCGGATGTCCTCGACCTCGTCGGCGAACTTCCCCCACATGCGCACCCGGCATCCGGCATCGGCCAGCACCGCAGAGAACGCCGTCCCCCAACTGCCGGTCCCGAACGTGGCCACCAGTTCCCGGGCGTCGCTGCTCACGGCGCCCAGCCTGTCACGCCGCACCGATGCACGCGAGCCGCCTCGGCGAGGTCGTGGCGCGTGACACGATGGACGGCACAGCCCGCTCGACGCAGACAGGAGCCATCGGCATGGACGGTTACCCCCGTGTCCCCGCGCCGGCCAACGAGCCCGTCCTCGGCTACGCCCCCGGCAGCCCGGAGCGCGCCGACCTCGACCGAGAACTGGCCCGCATGGGCAGCGAATGCGCCGACCTGCCGAGCACGATCGGGGGGCGGGCGGTCATGGGTTCGGGACGGGGCGCGACCGTCGTCCAACCCCACGCGCACCGCAAGGGGCTCGGCATGATGGGTCTCGTCGATGCGAAGCAAGCCCGAAGCGCCGTCGACGCGGCGAAGGCCGCCGCCCCGATGTGGCGCGATCTCGCCTTCGCCGACCGGGCCGCGATCCTGCTCAAGGCCGCGGAACTGCTGTCCGGTCCGTGGCGGGCCACCCTCAACGCAGCGACGATGCTCGGCCAAAGCAAGACCATCGCCCAAGCCGAGATCGACTCGGCGTGCGAACTCATCGACTTCTGGCGGATCAACGCCCACTTCGCCGAGCAGATCCTGCGCGAGCAGCCGCCGCTGAACTCCAAGGGGGTGTGGAACCGCACCGACTACCGCTCCCTCGAGGGCTTCGTCTACGCGGTGACCCCGTTCAACTTCACCGCGATCGGGGGAAACCTCCCGACCGCTCCGGCGCTCATGGGCAACACCGTCGTGTGGAAGCCGGCGCGGACCCAACAACTGGCCGCCCACTACACGATGTTGCTGCTGCAGGCCGCCGGCCTGCCGCCCGGGGTCATCAACCTCGTCACCTCCGACGGAGCGACCCTGTCGAACGCCGTGCTCTCCGACCCCGACTTCGCCGGCATCCACTTCACCGGCTCGACCCGCGTCTTCCACTCGATGTGGGCCGAGGTCGGCCAGAACATCGGGCGCTATCGCACCTACCCGCGTCTCGTCGGCGAGACCGGCGGCAAGGACTTCGTCGTCGCCCACCCGTCGGCCGACGCCGAGGTGCTGCGGACGGCGCTGGTGCGTGGGGCGTTCGAGTTCCAGGGCCAGAAGTGTTCGGCAGCCTCGCGGGCCTACGTGCCGGCCTCGATCTGGCGGCGGCTGCGCGACACCCTCGCCGACGAGGTCGACGGGCTCACCCAGGGCGACGTCACCGACCCGACGAACTTCATGGGCGCGGTCATCGACGCCGGGGCGTTCGCCGACCACAAGGCGGCGATCGACCGGGCCCACGCGACCCCGGGCATCCGGGTCGTCGCCGGCGGCAGCTACGACGACAGCGAGGGCTACTTCGTGCGCCCGACCGTCCTGCAGGTCGAGGACCCGACCGACGAGTCGTTGCGCACCGAGTACTTCGGGCCGATCCTGTCCGTCCACGTCTACCCCGACCGGTCCTATCACCGGATGCTCGAGCAGATGGAGTCGTTTGCCCCCTACGCGCTCACCGGGTCGATCATCGCCCAGGACCGGGCCGCGATCGCGCACGCGACGAAGGCGCTGCGCTTCGCCGCGGGCAACTTCTACATCAACGACAAGCCGACCGGTGCGGTCGTCGGGCAACAGCCCTTCGGCGGGGGCCGGGCCTCCGGGACCAACGACAAGGCCGGCGCCGCCCAGAACCTGTTGCGCTGGACGTCGGTCCGCTCGATCAAGGAGACCTTCGTGCCACCGACGGACTACCGCTACCCCTCGATGGGCTGAACTCCCGGCGGGTATGCCGCGTCGCGCTCGCTCGAAGCACACCCGGTCGAGGCACATCCGCGCCGGCCGGCGGCATCCATGGCCCGCGGAGGGCTGCGGCGGGCAGTGCTACTCGGCCAGCCAGTCGGCTCCGGTGTCGCGCTCCTTGTGGATGCCGGCCACGAGGGTGGGCTTGGCGGCGTTCTCGACCCGGCCGCCGATGAACGGCACCCGGGCCTTGAGGTCGCCGCTGTAGGTGATCACCGAGCCGGCGCCCCCCGGGGCCAGGGTGATCGTGCCGTGGACGCCGATCGGCGCCGCGCCCATGTGTACCGTGAGCTTGCCCGTCCGGGTGCCGTCAGAGCGGGCGGGTGACCACTCGACGGTCTCGGTGACGTGGATGGTGTGCCCGACGAGGGCCTTGGCGAAGTCGGGGAATCCGCCCGTGGGCAACTCCCGATGGGCGACGACCTTCGCGCCGTCACCGTGGCGGTGGACGGTGCCGCTGTGTCGGATGGCGTGCTGGGCGGCGCACTTGCGGGCGACGAACTCCTCGTCGGTCAGCATGGCGAAGACCTTGTCCGGCGGGGCGGGCAACTCGTAGCGCTCGGTGATGTGCACACCAGGAGGCTACTTGCCCTCAGCCGGTGCGGAGGCCATCGCTCACCCGAGCCGTGCAGACCTCCAGGTCACGGCCGGCCTGGTCCAGCGCCCGGGCGAGGCCTGCGCGGGCCTTGCCGATCCGGGAGGCGATCCGGTCGGCCTGGCTTTGCAGGCCGGGTTGGGCGGCCAGCCGTCGCCGGGCGGCGTCGGCGGAGACCGGGCCCAGCGGCTCGACGACGCGGCCCTCGCTCACCTGCAGGCCAACCGCCTGCGCACGCTCGGTCAGGCGACGGCTCGACGCGGCGACCTCGGAGAGGTCTTGCGCGTGTCCTTGGACGAGGCCGCCGATCATGTCCAGGGTGGACAGGGTCGCCTCCACGTCTCGACGCAGCGCCTCGTCCGCAAGGTCGACCGCCACCTCGGCAAGGCGTTGGGCCAGGCTGCGCAGC
This sequence comes from Dermatophilaceae bacterium, assembly GCA_037045045.1. Lineage (GTDB taxonomy): Bacteria > Actinomycetota > Actinomycetes > Actinomycetales > Dermatophilaceae > Phosphoribacter. The sequence goes on along the minus strand of JBAOHL010000003.1, from coordinate 543,795 downwards.
GCGCCACCGAGCCGTGAGCATGCGGCCGGGTCCGCGGGGAAGGTCTCGCTCACCATCGCGCCCGCCGCGGTGGTATGCCGCGCCCCTGGTCGTCGAGGTTTCCGGGCCCGCCGATGTCGCCGTGGTCGTCGTCCCGTCGTCTCGACTCGGCGGCCTTCGCGAGTGCCGACAGGGCAGCGCAGGCGCGGTCGACGAACCGGTCGGCGGCCACCTGGAGCCGATGCTCGCCGAACACCGGGTCTATCGCGGCGAGAGCGTCCGCGCCGATTGAGACGAGCTCGGCCAGCCGAGCCTCGGGAGAACTGGGCGACATCGGGAGCGGAGCCACTGCCCGAGGATAGGGCGGCTCCGGCAGCCGCCGCCGAGGTTCTCCACTGCGAAGTCCTTCACCGCGAGGGTCCTTCACCGCGAAGTCCTCGTCCGCGAAGTCCATCACCGCGAAGTCCTCGTCCGCCCACCATCCGCACCGCCGCAGGTCCGCAGCGCCGAAGGTCCCCACCGCCGAAGGTCCGCACCGCCGAAGGTCCGCACAGGCCGGCCGCTCGCACGGGCGCCGGCCGTAGCGAGCCCCGACCACGGCGCCCGGACAGGACGAACGACCATTCCAGCATCCGGACAGCATGGGTAGGCTCGGCACGCGCACACCGCCGTGCCCCGCCGATGCCTCGAGGACCCCATGACGACATCGCTCGAGCAGTCCCGACTCCATGTGTTGCAGGCGGCCGCCCGGCTGGCCGGCAAGGGGCAGAGCCCGGGATTGGAGACCTTCCTCGCGCGGTACTACCGACACGTGAGCACCGAGGACCTGCTCGCCCGGGACCCGGAGGACCTGCTCGGCGCCGCGCTGTCGCATCGCGACCTCGCCCGTGATCGGCCGGTCGGCACGGCCGCGGTCGCCGCATACAACCCGACGGTCGAGTCACAGGGCTGGGTCAGTGGCCACACCGTGGTGCAGGTCGTCACCGACGACATGCCCTTCCTCGTCGACTCCGTGACGATGGCGGTCACCGGGCGAGACCGCGGCCTGTACTTCCTCGTGCACCCCCAGCTCGTCGTGCGACGGGACGTCACCGGCCAGCTCGAGGAGATCCTCGACACCGACCGTCCGCCGGCGGGCGAGTTCGGCCTGGCGGTCGAATCATGGATGTACCTGGAGATCGACCGGATCGGCGATGCGGCCGAACTCGACGCCCTCGCACGAGACTTGGCCGCGGTTCTCGGCAATGTCAGGGACGCCGTCGAGGACTGGCCGAAGATGCGCGAGCACGTGCGCAGCCTCGTCGAGCGGCTCGGCCAGAGCCCGCCTGCCGGCGTGCCCGCCGACGAGGTCGACCAGACCGTCCGCTTCCTCGACTGGCTGGCCGACAACCACTTCACGTTCCTGGGCTATCGGCAGTACCGTCTCGTCGACATCGACGGCACGGACGAACTGCACCCGGTGCCTTCGACCGGCCTCGGGCTGCTGCGCTACGACCGGGCCGGCTCGCAGTCCTTCGCCCGGCTCGGTCCCGATGCACAGCTCAAGGCCCGGGAGCCGCAGTTGCTCATCATCACGAAGGCCAATTCCCGGGCCACTGTCCACCGGCCGGCATATCTCGACTACGTCGGCGTGAAGACGTTCGACGGGAGCGGGGCCGTCGACGGGGAGTTCCGCTTCCTCGGCCTGTTCGCCGCGGCGGCATACACCGAATCGATCCTCGACATCCCGATCCTCGGCGACCGGGCCGACCAGGTGCTCGCCGACCTCGGCTTCACGCGGGACAGCCACTCGGGCAAGGACCTGCTCCAACTGCTCGAGTCCTATCCGCGCGACGAACTGTTCCAGATGAGCGCGCCCCAGCTCGCCGAGATCTCCGAAATGGTCCTGCACTTGCGCGAGCGCATCCGCACGCGCATCTTCCTGCGGCCGGACGTCTACGGCCGGTTCATGTCGGCGATGGTGTACCTGCCGCGGGACCGTTACAACACCGCCGTCCGTCTGCGGATGGAAGCGTTGCTGCGCAAGGCGTTCGGGGCGCAAACGGTCGATTACACCACCCGGGTGAGCGAGTCGGCCCTCGCCCAAGTGCACTTCGTCCTACGCCTGCCGTCCGGTCAGCAATTGCCCAAGGTCGACGTCGGTGTGCTCGAGCGAGAACTCGTCGACGCGACCCGTACGTGGGACGAGGACCTCGTCGAGGCAGCCCGCGCCGAACACGGGGAGGAGGCCGGGGCGCGGTTCACCGGCCTCTACGGCAAGGCCTTTCCGGAGGCGTACAAGGAGGACTTCCACCCGCGTATCGCGGTCGCGGACATCCAGCGGATCGAGGCGCTGGACACCGACGAGGCGGTCGAGCTCAACCTGTACCACGAGCCGGGTGCGCCACGTTCCGAACGGCGCTTCAAGCTCTACCGCCGAGGCTCCCTTTCGCTGACCCAGATCCTCCCGCTGTTCACCCACCTCGGGGTCGAGGTCACCGACGAGAGGCCCTACGAGGTCAACCGGGCCGACGGGGCCCGGGTGTTCGTCTACGACTTCGGGCTGCGCGCCGACTCCTCCGACACGTGGGGGGGCGGCTCGGCGCGTGACGATGTCCGCGCGCGATTCCAGGACGCCGTCGGCGCCGTGTGGAGCGGGCAGGCCGAATCGGACGGTTTCAACGCTCTCGTCCTGGCCGCCGGGTTGACCTGGCGCCAAGTGGTCGTGTTGCGGATGGTCGCCAAGTACCTGCGTCAAACGCAGTCCACCTTCTCGCAGGATTACGTCGAGTCCGCCCTCGTGACGAACGCCGGCCTGGCCCGGTTGCTCGTGGACCTGTTCGAGACGCGGTTCGACCCGAGCCGGTATGCCGGGGCGGCAGGCCCCGACCGGGCCGCCGACTCCGAGGCGACCACGGCCCGGATCGAGCAGGCCCTCGACGGCGTGCGCAGCCTCGACCACGACCGGATCGTGCGGGCCCTGCTGGCCGTCGTGCTCGCGGGACTGCGGACGAACTACTACCAGCGAGGGACGGACGGTACCCCCAAGCCGTACGTCAGCCTCAAGCTCGACCCGAAGATGATCCCCGACCTCCCCGCGCCCCGGCCGATGTTCGAGATCTGGGTCTACAGCCCGCGGGTCGAGGGCGTGCACCTGCGGTTCGGCAAGGTGGCCCGCGGTGGGCTGCGCTGGAGCGACCGGCGGGAGGACTTCCGCACCGAGGTGCTCGGCCTGGTCAAGGCGCAGATGGTGAAGAACGCCGTCATCGTGCCCACCGGGTCCAAGGGAGGCTTCTACCCCAAGGCCCTGCCCGACCCCGCGGTGGACCGCGACGCCTGGCTTGCCGAGGGCATCGAGTCGTATCGGTGGTTCATCTCGGGGTTGCTCGACCTCACCGACAACCGGGTCGGGGAAGACATCGTCGTCCCCCCGGACGTCGTGCGGCACGACCCCCGAGACACCTACCTCGTCGTGGCGGCCGACAAGGGCACCGCGACGTTCTCGGACATCGCCAACGCCAAGTCGCAGGAGTACGGCTTCTGGCTCGACGACGCCTTCGCCTCCGGCGGCTCGGCGGGCTATGACCACAAGGCCATGGGCATCACCGCCCGCGGAGCCTGGGAGTCGGTCAAGCGCCACTTCCGGGAAGTCGGCGTGGACACCCAGACCACCGACTTCACGGTCGTCGGCGTGGGGGACATGAGCGGCGACGTTTTCGGCAACGGGATGCTCTTGTCGGAACACATCCGGCTCGTCGCCGCCTTCGACCACCGGCACGTGTTCGTCGACCCCGACCCGGACCCAGTGAGCTCGTTTGCCGAACGGCGGCGCCTGTTCGACCTGCCACGGTCCTCGTGGGCCGACTACGACCGGTCGCTGATCAGCGCCGGAGGAGGAGTGTTCGATCGCTCCGCGAAGTCCGTCCCGGTCACCCCGCAGATGGCGGCGGCTCTCGGATTGGACCACGACGTCCAGGTGCTCACGCCCGCCGAACTCATGAAGGCGATCCTGCTCGCACCGGTGGACCTGCTCTGGAACGGCGGCATCGGCACGTACGTCAAAGCCGCCTCCGAGAGCAACCTCGAGGTCGGCGACCGGGCCAACGACGCGATCCGGGTCGACGGATCCCAGCTGCAGGCCCGGGTGGTGGGGGAGGGCGGCAACCTCGGAGCGACGCAGTTGGGCCGGATCGAGGCGGCCGTTGCCGGCGTGCGGATCAACACCGACGCGATCGACAACTCCGCGGGTGTGGACACGAGCGACCACGAGGTCAACATCAAGATCCTGCTCGGGCAGCTGGTCCGGGACGGCGACATGACGCTCAAGCAACGCAACACCGTGCTCACGGCCATGACCGACGAGGTCGCCGCCCAGGTGCTGCGCGACAACTACGAGCAAAACGTCCTGCTCGGCAATGCGCGCGCCCAGGACGCGGTGATGCTGCCGGTCCACCAGCGACTCCTCCACCACCTCGAACGGCACGCCGACCTCGACCGAGGCCTGGAGTACCTGCCGAGCGATGCCGAGATCGTCGCTCGCCAGAAGGACGGCCTCGGGCTGAAGTCGCCCGAGCTGTCGGTGCTCCTCGCCTACGCCAAGCTCGACCTCAAGAACGCCCTGCTGCCCACGCCCTTGCCCGACGACCCGTGGTTTCACCAGACTCTGGTCGCGTACTTCCCCCGGGAGATCCAAGAGCAGTACGCCGCTGGGCTGTCCCGCCATCCACTGCGCCGCGAGATCATCACCAACGCAGTGGTGAACTCGATGGTTAACCGGGGGGGCGTGAGCTTCGCGTTCCGCGCCCACGAAGAAACCGGGGCGCCGGCCGAGCAGATCGCCCGGGCCTTCGTTATCTGTCGCGAGGTCTTCGACCTCGCCTCCTTCGTCGCGAGCGTCGAGGCTCTCGACAACGAGGTGTCCACCGACGACCAGACCACGTTGTACCTCGAGTTCCGTCGGCTTCTCGACCGGTCGGTCCGCTGGTTCCTCACGACCCGACCGGCGCATCTGGACGTCGCTGCCGAAGTGGACCGGTTCGCGCCGCTGATCGCCACATTCGCTCCACAAGTCCCCGAGGTCCTTCAGGGCAGCGAGCGAGAGCGTCTGCAGTCGCGTACCAAGGAGCTCGTCGCGACGGGTATTCCGCAACCGTTGGCAATCCGCACGGCGGCCTTGCTCGACGTCTTTTCACTGTTGGACGTCGGTGAGATCGCCAGCGAATGCCAGGCCGATCCCGCCGCGGTCCTGGGCGTCTACTGTCAGGCGTCCGAACGCTTCGGGATCGACGACATGCTCGTCAAGGTGGGCCACCTGCCTCGCGAGGACCGATGGGACGCCCTGGCGCGTGGCGCGATGCGCGACGACCTGTATGCCGTCCTCGACCAGCTCACCCGGGCGGTGCTGGCCGGGAGCCGACCCGAGGACGACGCCGCGACGCGGGTCGACCAGTGGGCCACAGCCAACGACGACGCCGTCAGCCGCGCGATGGCCGGGCTGCGGGGAATCCAGCGGCTGGAGACGTCGAACATCGCCGCGTTGTCGGTCGCCTTGCGGACCCTCCGCGCGGTGGTGCGCGCCGGAACCGCATAGCACCGGTCGGCGCCGTCAAGCCGTCGGCACCCGTGCGGTCAGCTGGGGCGGCGGTGGCAGTTACGCTGCCGCTGTGCCGACGCTCGCCGAGATCATCGCCGAGAACGCCGACCTGCCGGCCCAGGACGCCGAATGGCTGCACCTCGTGGTCAGCGACTGGCAGCTGCTGTCGGACCTGTCCTTCGCCGATCTCGTCCTGTGGGTGCGCTCCTCGCCGGTGCGTTGGCAGGCGGTCGCGCACGTGCGCCCGACGACCGGCCCGATGGTCTACTTCCGAGACCAGGTGGGCCGCTCGGCTACCCGCAGTAGGGCACACCTGCTCGAGACCGCCTACCGCGAGGGGCGGATCGTCCGTGACCGTGATCCGGAGTGGGGCGAGGACACGCCGGTGCGCGAGGAGACCATTCCCGTCGTGCGGTCCGGTCGGGCGATCGCGGTGCTCACGCGGCATACCAACCTGTCGATGTTGCGGACCCCGAGCCGGCTCGAGCTGACCTACCTGGCCACCGCCGACGCCCTGTCGCGGATGATCTCAGTGGGTGAGTTCCCGCACCCGGCGGCACCGACTGGGCTACGACGCGGAGCCCCACGGGTCGGCGACGGCGTGATCCGGCTCGACGTGGACGGCGTGGTGACGTACGCGAGTCCGAACGCGGTGTCGGCCGTGCACCGACTGGGCCACCACGCCGACGTGCTCGGTGCATCGCTGGCCCAGATCGTCACGTCGGTGATGCGTGATGTCGCGTCCGTCGACGAGGGGCTGCCGTTTGTCCTCACCGGTCGCCAACCCTGGCGCACCGAAGTGGCCAACGCGGGGGCGGTCATCTCGATGCGGGCCATCCCGCTGACCGAGTTGGGCCAACGGTTCGGGGCGCTCGTCCTGTTGCGCGACATCAGCGAACTGCGTCGCCGGGAGCAGGAGCTGCTGACCATGGACGCGACGATTCGCGAGATCCACCATCGAGTGAAGAACAACCTTCAATCGGTGGCCGCGCTGCTGCGCCTGCAGGCCCGCCGGATGACCGACTCGCAGGGGCAGGCCGCCCTGCAGGAGGCGGTGCGGCGGGTCGGCACCATCGCACTCGTCCACGAGACCCTCAGCCACGGTCTCGACGAGACCGTCGACTTCGACGAAGTCGTCGACCTCGCGGTCCACGCCATCGTCGACGTCGCCACGACCGAGCAGCCGGTGACGGCGCGACGCACCGGATCCTTCGGGCGAGTGCGAGCCGAGGACGCCACGTCGCTGGCCATGGTCGTCAGCGAGCTCGTCCAGAACGCCGTGGAACACGGAGCCGGCAGCCAGGGCGGCACCATCGATGTCGACGTGCGCCGGGGGAAGGACCGTGTGAAGGAGGATCTGCTCACCGTGACGATCACCGACCATGGACCGGGACTGCCGGGCGGGCGCCTGCCCAAGGCCAAGGGCCTGGGCACTCAGATCGTGCAGTCGCTCGTGGCGGACCTGCGGGGAAAGATCACTTGGGGGGCCGCAGAACCGTCCGGAACGCGGGTCCGGTTCACCGCTCGGTTGCGGACCCTGCCGGCTTCGGGCAGTCGGCCGGTGACGTGACCGCGTTGGTCTGGGCTGGCTTCCGCGGCGTCGAGGGAGTGCCCTCAGACTGTTCCGAGCAGCGGCCCGACTGCGGTGCCGGGTCGTGAGGCGCTCTGGGGGTGTTGCCGGGTCGTGTGGTGCCCTCGGCGGTGTTGCCGGGTCGTGTGGTGCCCTCTGGGGGTGTTGCCGGGTCGTGTGGTGCCCTCTGGGGGTGTTGCCGGGTCGTGTGGTGCCCTCTGGGGGTGTTGCCGGGTCGTGTGGTGCCCTCTGGGGGTGTTGCCGGGTCGTGTGGTGCCCTCTGGGGGTGGCCGGGTCGTGTGGTGCCCTCTGGGGGTGTTGCCGGGTCGTGTGGTGCCCTCGGCGGTGCCGAGCGAAGGCCTCAGCCAGCGCGCCGAGCCCGGGCGTTGCGCCGTTTGAGCGCCCGGCGCTCGTCCTCCGAAAGGCCGCCCCATACGCCGGCGTCCTGCCCGGACTCCAACGCCCACTTGAGACAGGTGTCGATGACCTCGCACCGACGGCATACGGCCTTGGCCTCCTCGATCTGCAGGATCGCCGGGCCGGTGTTCCCGATCGGGAAGAACAGCTCGGGGTCCTCATCGAGGCAGGCAGCGCGGTCGCGCCAGTCCATCGGGATCGAACTCCTTAGTCCTTGCTGCACGGGGCGTGAACGCCACACCGCCCGGGGCTCACCCGCGGGACAGTGAATGGCGCCTACTGCGGTGTGAGGCCAACCACCCCATTTTGGCCTAGCGTCGCCACCCCGGGCAACGGGACACCCGTCACGTTTGTTCCCTGGGGCACGTGAGCAACGACATAGTGGGCATCCGAGGTCGCGTTAACGCGTCAGTAGGCTGCAGGGGTGAGTCAGCCGTCCACTGAGCCTGCCGCGCCCGCGCCGGGCGCCCCGTCCGGATCGCGGCGAACCGCCTCGGTCGTGTGTTTCAGCGAGGCCCTCGTGATGGCCGGTTTCGGGGTGTTCTACCTCATCGAGTTGCTCCGAGGCGAGGGTTCGGATCAGATGCGGGTGCTCACCTCGGCCGTGCTCATCGTCGTGTTCGCCGGACTCGTCGGCGTCCTGGGCCGGCTCTGGCTGGGACGGTCGGATTGGCCGATGACCCCGACGATCGTCTGGCATGTCATCTTGATCCCCGTCGCTGTCGGTGTGGTTCAGTCGGGTCAACTGCTGATCGGCGCGTTGATCGGTGTCGCTGTCGTCGCCGGGATCGGATCCGCGCTCGCCGCGGGCCGAGTGGCGTAACCGGCCGACCGGACGTGGAGCCCGTCAACCGGGCTCGCCCGTCTCGACTGCCTTCACTCGGGCCGTGTCACGGTCCGCCCGCGGATCTCCTCACCACGACGGCTGCCCCCTGGGGTCGGTTGTGGTTGCCTCGGGGCTGTTGGACTCGACGACAACTGCGCCCAGGGGTCGGTTGTGGTTGTGCGGCGACCGGGGTTGACGACGGCTGCCCCCTGGGGTGGGTTGTGGTTGCCCTGGGGCTGTTGGACTCGACGACAACTGCGCCCGGGGGGTCGGTTGTGGTTGTGCGGCGACCGGGGTTGACGACGGCTGCCCCCTGGGGTGGGTTGTGGTTGCCCTGGGGCTGTTGGACTCGACGACAACTGCGCCCAGGGGTCGGTTGTGGTTGTGCGGCGACCGGGGTTGAACGACGGCTGCCCCCTGGGGTGGGTTGTGGTTGCCCTGGGACTGTTGGACTCGACGACAACTGCGCCCGGGGGGTCGGTTGTGGTTGTGCGGCGACCGGGGTTGACGAGGGCTGCCCCCTGGGGTGGGTTGTGGTTGCCCTGGGGCTGTTGGACTCGACGACAACTGCGCCCAGGGGTCGGTTGTGGTTGTGCGGCGACCGGGGTTGACGACAACTGCCCTCTGGGGTGGGTTGTGGTTGCCTGGGACTGTTGGACTCGACGACAACTGCGCCCTGGGGTCGGTTGTGGTTGTGCGGCGACCGGGGTTGACGACGGCTGCCCTCTGGGGTGGGTTGTGGTTGCCCTGGGGCTGTTGGACTCGACGACAACTGCGCCCTGGGGTCGGTTGTGGTCGGCGCGGGGCCCTTTCGGGCGCTTCTCGGCGGCCACCAGGCAACGAGACCGGCGACAGGACCCGAAAGGGCCGACCGGTCCGTAGGATTCGGCCCGTCAACTGGCCGGGGGCTACCGGCTCCCTCTGCGGCGACGGATCGACGGGTACGTGCTGGCTATGGTGAGATGCCCATGCCGACCGCCGACCAGCGGTTGCGTACCGTAGGCCCCGAGCCCACCGACGAAGGGATGCCGAGATGAGCCGGACCGCACGGATCGAACTGGACGGGAAGAGCTACGAATTCCCGGTCGTGCAGGGCACCGAGCACGAGTTGGCCATCGACATCAGCAAGCTGCGCGCCGAGACCGGATACATCACCCTCGACGATGGCTACGGCAATACCGGGTCGTGCAAGTCCGCGGTGACGTTCATCGACGGCGACAAGGGGATCCTGCGCTACCGCGGCATGCCTATCGAGGTCCTCGCCGAGAACAGCTCGTTCGTCGAGACGGCCTGGCTGGTCATCTTCGGCCGGCTGCCCACGGTCGAGGACCGCGACCGGTTCAGCGATCTCCTCACCGAGAGCTCGATGCTGCACGCGAGTATGCGCAAGCACTTCGAGGGGTTCCCGCCCAACGCCCACCCCATGGCTATCCTCTCGGCGATGATCAACGCGGTGAGCGCCCACGAGCCCGAGGCGTCGATCGAGAACGACGACGACCTTGAGCGGGCCGCGGCCCACCTCATGTCCAAGGTGCGCACCATCGCGGCGGCGTCGTACAAGTCCTCGGTGGGGGAGCCGCTGACCTACCCGCGCTACGACCTCAAGTACGTCGAGAACTTCCTGCACATGATGTTCACCGTCCCCTACCAGCAGTACGAGCCGACGCCGGAGGTCGCCCGCGCGCTCAACCTGTTTCTGCTCCTGCATGCCGACCACGAGCAGAACTGCTCGACGAGCACGGTGCGCATGGTCGCCTCGAGCCAGGCGAACATGTTCGCCTCGTGTGCCGCCGGGGTTTGCGCGCTGTGGGGCCCGCTGCACGGCGGGGCCAACGTCGCCGTCATCGAGATGCTCCAGTTCATCAAGGACTCCGGTATGCCGGTGTCGGAGTACGTCGCGAAGGTCAAACAGAAGGAAGCCGGGATCAAGCTCATGGGCTTCGGTCACCGGGTCTACAAGAACTTCGACCCGCGCTCGAAGATCCTCAAGGCGGCGGCCGACCGGATCCTCGAGGAGCAGCAGGTCACCGACCCGCTGCTCGAATACGCCCTGCAGTTGGAGGAGTACGCGCTCAGCGACCCCTACTTCATCGACCGCCAGCTCTACCCGAACGTCGACTTCTACTCCGGCATCATCCTGCGGGCCATCGGCATCCCGCTGAACATGTTCACCGTCATGTTCGCCATCGGCCGGATGCCCGGATGGATCGCCAACTGGAAGGAGATCCACGACGACGTCAACGGGCGGATCTACCGGCCGCGGCAGGTGTACGTGGGTCGGACCGACGTGGAGTTCGTGCCGCGCCCGGAGCGCTGAGCGGCCGGTCTCGGCCCCAGGCGAGGTCAGTCTGGCCCCGGGCGAGGTCAGTCCGACGAGGACGATCGACCGGTGCCGCCGGCGAGGATCTCGCCGATGCGCCGCGAGGCGTCGGAGACGACCTCGGCGATCTGGCGGGTCTGCTCGGTGGTCAGACCGTGCCGCCGCCACGCATGGCGGGCCTGCGCCCGCAGGTCGTTGACCGCGGCCTCGACCTCGGAATAGTCCCGGCCGCGGTGTCGCCCACTGTCGTGCTCGTCGGAGCCGGTCCCGGGCGCGTCCCGGGGCTCGGTCGGCCCGCCTGCCGGCGTCGCGGTGGCCCGCGCCGCGCGCGCGGCGGCCTTGAGTTCGGTTCGCAGATCGGCCGAACTGCCGCGCACTCGGGTGGCGACCGCGTCGGCCAGCGTCCGCACGGACGTGTCGAGATCGCGTTGCAAGTGCTCGATCTGCTCGCGGCGGCCGGCAACCTCGACCCGCCCGGCCTCCGTGATCCGGTAGATCGCCTTGCGGCCGTCATCGATGCGCTCGACGAGGCCCTCCTCTTCGAGCTTGGCCAGCCGCGGGTACACCGTGCCGGCGCTCGGGGTATACAACCCGCCGAAGCGTTGCTCGAGGTCCTGGATGACCTCGTAGCCGTGGCGCGGGCCTTCGTCGAGGAGCGCGAGCAGGTACAGCCGAAGTTGCCCGTGCGCGAAGACCGGGCTCACGACTGCTGCCCGCCGTGTTCGTCGTGCCAGCGTGCCCGTTCGTGGTCTGACGGGGTGGGCCATCCGATCGAATCCTGTGGCGAGCTGGCCGGCGCAGCGCCCGCCGCGGTCCCGTCGGGTTCCGGGTCCGCGGAGCCGGCGGTGGCTGGCGCGTCCTGCGGCGGCGGAGGCGCGCTGGGTGTCTGTCCCGGTCGCAGCAAGGTGATGTTGCCCGACACGGAGTTGGCCTTGATGCTCAGCGATTCGTCACCGTGGCGCAGCGACCCGCTCGCACCGGCGCCTCGCGACTGTGGGCGGCCCAGGGCCTGCCCGTCGATGACGACCTGTCCGCTGGCGCTGTTGCCGGTCACGGCATAGCCGGTGAACGGGGCCCGGATCGTCACGTCGCCGGATACCGAGTTCGAGGCGATCTCGGCTCGGCCGTTGGTGAGGTCGAGGACCACCTCGCCGCTGACCGTGTTGACCTTCGCGCGCGGCAGGTCGCTGGACTGCACGGTCACCCCGCCGGAGATGGTGACCAGCCGGGCATCGCCGCGCAGCTGGACGCCTTCGGTGGACCCGCTGACGCTGTTGACGGTCACGGCGCCCTCGATGTCGCTGAGTGTGACCGACCCCGACACGGTGTTGGCTTTGACTCCCTTGCGCAGGCCGGTGACAACCGCCGCTGCGGTGACCGAGTTGACGGTAACCCGGGCCTCGGCGGGCACCGAAACGCTGACCACGGCCGAGGTGCGCCCCATGACGTCGACGATCCTGCGCAGCGCGTCGAGGATCGACTCGCCGGCGTCCTTGCCCTGGGTGACCTTGAGAGCCTTGCCGTCCCAGGCCACCCGCACCGGCAGCCCGTCGACCTTGGAGATCTCCACGCGTGCAGTCGGTGAGTCGTCGTGAGTGACAACGTCGACCTGCCCGCCGACCAGCGCTATCACCAGCGAACGGACCCGTTCGCCCTCGGCGCCCACGTCGATGACCCGTGGTCCGTCGACCAACCACTGTTCGCTCATCCCGGCTCCTTCGTCCGTCCGGCCCGGGTCGGCGCCCTGTCGCTCCACCCGGCATACGCGTTATATCGCGTCTGGCGAGGAACACGTTATATCGCGAATGGGGGAAACGCAAGCACTCAGACCAGGCCCATCCAGCCCGTCCAGCCCTGGTGCAGGACGAGCCACGCGAGCAGCCCGTATCCAGCCTGGCCCGGGTGAACGTCGTCGGGCCCGGCGGCCAGGTCAGCCGACCACTGCTCGTGTCGCACCAGGGGAGTGAAGCAGTCGACGTAGGTCACCGAACGCCGCGCGCACACGTCGGCCTGGGCCTCGGCGAGCGCCCGGATGCGCTCGTTCTCGCCGGCGTCCAGCCCGGGCGCCAGGCCGACGACGAAGGCCGCGATGCCCGTGGACGTCGCGTCGTCGAGGATGTTGGCGAGGTTGAGCCGCGACCGTGCCGTGGTGACCCCGGTGGCCAGGTCCTTGCGGCCGACGCTGACCACGAGGCGGCGCTCCCCGCGCCCCGTCCAGCGTGGCTGGCACTCCGAGCGCCACCGCGCGGCGACGTCGTTGGAGGTCTGCCCGCGCACCCCGAGGTTGTATGCCGTGAGGTCGAGATCCGGGTGTTGGGTGCGGGCCACGACTCGACCGACCCACCCGAGCGCCTTCGGGTCGCCGTAGCCCGCCGTGAAGGAGCCGCCCACGAAGCACACGCCGAGGTCGCGTCGGCCTTCACCCTGGGCGGCCCGCATCGGGCTCGGCGTGAAGTGCGGGCCGGGCGCACCGTCGGTCGCGCTGGGGTATGCCGGTCCGGCACCGGGTCCGTCGGGGTGGTCCACGTCAGTCCTCGTCGTCCAGTCGGGCCAGCCAAGTGGCCAGCCGGTCGATGGGTACCTCGAACTCGGGGTTGAGGTCGACGAAGGCGCGCAATCGGTCGGCGAGCCACTCGAGACTGACCTCGTCCTCGCCCCGGCGTCCGGCCAACTCCTCGATGCCCCGGTCGGTGAAGTACACAACCGGCAGGCTACCGGCCAGCGCGTCCCCCAAACCCGGCCGTTGGTGGCTCGTCACTGCACCGCTCGGTCTGGCCTCAGGTGCGCGGGGCTCTCGTGGCCCCGTCGGCCGCGGCATACCGGACTCTCGTGGTTACGCTGGAAGGCGTGCCGATCCCCGAGTACGTCCGGTGGCTGCGCAGCCACGTCGGCCAGGAGCCGTTGTGGCTCGTCGGCGCGGCCGCCGTGGTGCTGCGCGAGATCGACGGGCGCCAGCACGTGCTGCTCGTCCACCGGGCCGACGACCGGGAGTGGGCCCCGGTCACCGGGATCGTCGATCCCGGCGAGGAGCCGTACGTCACCGCGGTGCGGGAGTGCTGGGAGGAGGCGCTCGTCGTCGCCGAGGTCGAGCGGCTCGTCTGGGTGCACGTCGGCCCGATGGTGACCTACGACAACGGCGATCAGGCCCAGTACCTCGAGCACACCTTCCGCTGCCACTGGGTCTCCGGAGACGGGCAGATCGGCGACGACGAGTCGCTCGAGGTCCGGTGGTGGCCGGTGGACGCCCTGCCGGACATGCAGCCTCGGTTCGGCGAGCGGGTGGCCGTAGCGGTCGCGGACGAGCCCGGAGTGCGCCTCGGCCTCGGCGGTCGCCTGGCCTGACGCCGGACGGCCGCCGAGGCCTCGAGTCGCAGCGGCATCCCACGGCATCGACCTCAGCGGTCGAATGCAGCAGCCATGAGCGCCGCCTGCTCCACCTCGTGCTTCTTGTGCGAACCCGTTGCGGGAGAGGCCGATGCGCGTCGGCTCGCCACTGTGATCGGGCGGTTCTCCCCGAGCGCGGCGAGGGCCTCGGGCAGGTTGAGCGCCATGAACGGCCAGGCCCCCTGGTTGCGCGGCTCGTCCTGGACCCACAGGAGTTCGGCGTTCGGGTATGCCGCGAGCGCCTCGGCGAGCTCGGCCCCGGGCACCGGTGCCAACTGCTCGACGCGCAGGATCGCGGTCTGGGTGTCGCCGCGCTTGGTGCGCTCGGCCTCAAGGTCCCACACGACCTTGCCCGAGCACATGACCACGCGGGTCACTGCGGTGCCCTCGAGGGTTGCGGAATCCGGCAACACCGGACGGAAGGTGCCCGTCGTGAAGTCCTGCGGCATCGACGAGGCGGCCTTGAGGCGGAGCATCGACTTCGGGGTGAAGACGACCAGCGGCCGCCGCGGCCGGGCGTAGGCCTGACGCCGAAGCAGGTGGAAGTGCGACGCCGGCGTCGAGGGGTAGGCGATGGTGAGGTTGTCCTCGGCGAAGAGCTGCAGGTAGCGCTCGATCCGCGCCGAGGAGTGGTCCGGCCCTTGGCCCTCGTAGCCGTGCGGGAGCAGCAGGACGACCGACGAGCGCTGCGACCACTTCTGTTCCGAAGAGGAGATGAACTCGTCGACGATCGACTGCGCCCCGTTGGCGAAGTCGCCGAACTGCGCCTCCCAGAGCACGAGCGCGTCCGGCCGCTCCACGGAGTAGCCGTACTCGAAGCCCATCGCCGCGAACTCCGAGAGCAGCGAGTCGTAGATCCAGAACTTCCCCTGGCCCTCGCGCAGGTACAGCAGCGGCGTCCACTCGGCCCCGGTGACCTTGTCGATGAGCACGGCATGCCGCTGGACGAATGTGCCCCGGCGGCTGTCCTGGCCGGTGAGGCGCACCGGCGTGCCGTCGTCGAGCAGCGACCCGAGGGCGATGAGTTCGCCCATGCCCCAGTCGATCCCGCCCTCGCGGACCATGGCGCTGCGGCGGTCCATCAGCGCCTTGAGCTTGGGGTGGACGGTGAAGCCCGCTGGCGGGTTGACCCACGCGTCGCCCAACCGCAGCAACGTCTCCTCGGAAATGGCCGTCTGGGCGGCATCGCGATGCTTGCTGTGGTCGTCCTGCACCTGGGCGGCCGGCTTCTCCAGCCCGCCGTGCCCGGCAACATCGGAGCCCTCGTCCCCGTATGCCGTGCGGGTGAGGGTCTGGTCCGAGGTCGCCTCGCGGGTCTCGACGAACACCCGCTCCAGCTGCTGCTGGTAGTCCTTGAGGGCGCTCTCGGCGTCCTCCACGGAGATGTCGCCCCGGCCGACGAGCGACTCGGTGTACAGCTTGCGGATCGAGCGCTTGGCCTCGATGACCGCGTACATGAGCGGCTGGGTCATCGACGGGTCGTCGCCCTCGTTGTGACCGCGACGGCGGTAGCAGATCATGTCGACGACGACGTCCTTGGCGAACTTCTGGCGGAACTCGAAGGCCAGTTCGGCGACCCGGACGCACGCCTCGGGGTCGTCGCCGTTGACGTGGAAGATCGGCGCCTGGATCATCCGGGCCACGTCCGTGGAGTACACCGACGAACGCGACGCCGAGGGGGCCGTGGTGAACCCGACCTGGTTGTTGACGACGACGTGGATCGTGCCGCCGGTGCGATAGCCACGCAGCTGCGACTGCTGCAAGGTCTCGGCGACGACGCCCTGGCCGGCGAACGCGGCGTCACCGTGCATGAGCACGGGCAGGACGGTGAACGCCTCGCCCGCGAGGTCGAGGCGGTCCTGCTTGGCCCGGACGATGCCCTCGAGCACGGGGTTGACCGCCTCCAGGTGGGACGGGTTGGCGGCCAGGTAAACCCGGGTCGTCGCCCCGTCCTCGGAGGTGAACTGGCCCTCGGTGCCGAGGTGGTACTTGACGTCCCCGGAGCCCTGGACGGAGGTCGGGTCCTGCTTGCCCTCGAACTCGCGGAAGATCTGCCCGTAGGACTTGCCGGCGATATTGGCCAGGACGTTGAGCCGACCGCGGTGCGGCATACCGACGCACACCTCGTGCATGCCGTCCTGCGCCGCTCGGGAGAGGATCCGGTCGAGCAAGGCAATCGCCGACTCGCCGCCCTCGAGCGAAAAGCGCTTCTGCCCGACGTACTTCGTCTGCAGGAACGTCTCGAACGCCTCGGCGGCGTTGAGCCGGCGCAGGATGCGCATCTGCTCCTCGCGGGTGGGCCGCTCGCGGGTCACCTCGATCTGGGACTGGATCCACTCGCGCTGGTCGGGGTCCTGGATGTGCATGTACTCGACGCCGATGGTGCGGCAGTAGGAGCTGCGCAGGATCGAGAGGATCTGGCGCAGCTTGAGGAACGGCTGGCCGCCGAAACCGCCGGTCGCGAAGTGCCGGTCGAGGTCCCACAGGGTCAGCCCGTGGTTGGTGACGTCGAGGTCGGGGTGGCGCCGCTGGTGGTACTCCAACGGATCGGTATCGGCCATGAGGTGCCCGCGCACCCGGTAGGCGTGGATGAGTTCCTGCACCCGGGCGACCTTGTTGATGTCGTCGTCGTGCGAGGCCGAGATGTCCTGAACCCAACGGACCGGCTCGTAGGGGATGCGCAGAGCGGCGAAGACCTCGTCGTAGAAGTCGTCCTTGCCGAGCAACAACTGGTGGACGATCCGCAGGAAGTCCCCGCTCTGGGCGCCCTGGATGATCCGGTGGTCGTAGGTCGAGGTCAGGGTGAGGATCTTGCTCACCGCGTTGCGGTTGAGCGTCTCGTTGCTCGCGCCCTGCCATTCCGCGGGGTACTCCAGTGCGCCGACGCCGATGATCGCGCCCTGGCCCTGCATGAGGCGCGGGACCGAGTGGACCGTGCCGATCGTGCCGGGGTTGGTCAGCGTCATCGTCGTGCCCGCGAAGTCCTCGACGGTGAGCTTGCCGGCCCGGGCCTTCTTCACCATGTCCTCGTATGCCGTCCAGAACCGGACGAAGTCGAGCGTCTCGGCGGCCTTGATGCTCGGCACGAGCAGCTGGCGGGTCCCGTCCGGCTTGGCCAGGTCGATGGCCAGGCCGAGGTTGACGTGGGCAGGGTGGACGACGACCGGCTTGCCGTCCTTCTCGCCGAAGGCGGCGTTCATCTCGGGCATCCGTCCGAGGGCCTTGACGAGGGCGTAGCCGATGAGGTGGGTGAAGGAGACCTTGCCCCCGCGGGAGCGGGCGAGATGGTTGTTGATGACCATCCGGTTGTCCATGAGCAGCTTGGCCGGCACGGCCCGCACGCTCGTCGCCGTCGGCACCTCCAGCGAGGCGTTCATGTTGGCCACCACCCGGGCGGCCGGACCGCGCAGCGGGGTGACCTCGTCGGGGGCCGTGGGTGCGGCCGCCGGTGTAGGGGCTGGCGCGGCGGCGGGCGTCGGCGCGGCAGGAGCGGGGGCAGGCGCCGCGGCGGCCGGCGCCGACGGAGCAGTGGCTGCCGCGACGACATCGGCTGCCGTTGCGACTTCGGCCGGCGCCGAGGGCGCGGCCGTGCCGGCGCCATTGCCCCGGGTCG
Source organism: Dermatophilaceae bacterium (assembly GCA_037045045.1). Lineage (GTDB taxonomy): Bacteria > Actinomycetota > Actinomycetes > Actinomycetales > Dermatophilaceae > Phosphoribacter. The sequence continues at coordinate 526,114 of JBAOHL010000003.1, read as the reverse complement.
GGATGTCCAGGGGCCGGTAGTCGGCGAAGAAGTCCCACCACGCCTTGTCCACCGACGTCTTGTCGCGGAGGTACTGCTCGTACAGCTCGTCGACGAGCCACTCGTTGGGCCCGAAGGCCTGGCTAGGGGTGTCGGTGGTGGGCTGTTCGGGCACGGTGGCCTCGCCTCTTTCGTTCGCGTCGCCGGTGACTGCTGCGGGCGCCTCCCGGGACGAATAGACCGCGTCCGGGCCGCCCACAGATGGGCACCGACCAGCGTATCCCGGCCTCTCGGACCGACCTAGAGCCGATCCGGCGGGCCGACCCGACCGGGCCCGATCGGTCGGCTTGACGCCTGCTCTCACCGACGATTCCTCCGGGCTTCATCCCTCCTTCACATCCGATCGCCAGGCTGGCGAGGAATCGAACGCTCCGTCGAGACGAGGCCCCTCACGTGACCAAGCCACCATCGACCACGCCGCGCAGCCGCATCCGGCGCGTGGGTTCGCCCGAACGCGCGCGGCGCACGGCATACCAGCGCAGGCTGCGCGCCATCCGCCAGGTGCGCGGCATCCGGTATGCCGTCCAGCTGGCCGTCCTCGGGTTCATCGTCCTGGCCGCCGTCCGGCACACGCAAGAGAGCGCCACCGGGGCCGCGTCCGTCGACGCCCTGTGCCCGTTTGGCGGCATCGAGACGTTGTGGACGTGGGTGACGACCGGCCGCTTCGTCACCAAGATCCACGCCTCGAACCTCATCCTCGGCGGGGCGCTGCTGCTGTCGGTCGTCCTCGTGGGCAACGCGTTCTGCGGGTGGATCTGCCCGTTCGGCACCGTTCAGGACGGTCTGGCCAAGCTCCGGCGCCTCCTGCACCTGCCATCCGTCAATCCGAGCGGGCGGGTCGACCGAGTGCTGCGGCTCGGCCGGTTCGTCGTCCTCGGGCTGGTCCTGTGGGCTAGCGCGAGCACCGCGACGCTGTGGTTCGCGGGGTGGGACCCCTACGTGACGCTGTTCTCGTTGCACTGGCTCACCGAGCCCGACGTGGCCGCGATGTGGCCGGCCTGGCTCGTGCTCGGCGTGGTCCTCGGCCTGTCGCTGCTCGTCGAGCGAGCCTGGTGCCGTTACCTGTGCCCCCTCGGCGGCGCGCTCAGCCTCCTCGGGCACCTGTCCATCGTCCGGGTGCGTCGCAGCCCGAGCGCGTGCACCGGCTGCAACCTCTGCGTCAGCCCCTGCCCGGTCGGCATCGACGTCGTGGCCCCAACCGCGGCGGTCAGCACCGATTGCATCGGCTGTCTGGAGTGCGTCGCGAACTGCCCCAAGGGTGGCGCCCTCGAGGTCAGTGCCGCACCGCCCTGGCAGGCGCTGCGCAAGCAAATCGCGCTACCGCCGGCCTCGGCGTCGGCACGAGCGCGCACCGCAGGGGTGCCGGTCGCCATCGGTCGGCACGCGCCGACTGCGCCCTCACCGGGCGCCGCCGAGCCCACCGTCGAGCCATCGGTCGAGCCGAATGGCGCTGCCGGTGAGGGGATAACGCGATGACCTGGCCGTTGAACCGGTGGCTGCTGCCCGCCCTGGCGATCCTCGTGTTCTTCGGCGTCGTCGGCCTGGCCGCGACCACGGGCGCCTGGGTGACCAGTGGCCGCACCCTTGTCGCCGGGGGTTCGGGCGCCGGTGGTGGCTCGGCCCAGTCGGGCGAGGCAGGCACCGGGGCGGGCTCAGGCGCCGAACGCGTGGGTCCGGCGCCGGGCAGTGTCAGGCCTGCCGACCTCAAGGGGTGGATGACCCTGCAGCAGGCCGCCGACGGCCTCGGCATCTCGCTGGCCGACCTCGTCGCCGCGATCGGGCCTCCCGCGGGCGTGACCCTCTCGCCGCAGACCCCTCTCAAGGACGTCGAGGCACTCGTTCCGGGCTTCTCCCTCACCGGTCTGCGGGCCGCGTTGGGCGGGTGAGCGCGCGTCCGCGTTCGAGGACCTCCCAACCGCTACGGTGTGCCGCTGGCGGGGCCTACGGTGAGGGGGACCGATCCCGACACCCCGAGGAGACTCACCGATGTCCGAGCGTGACGATCTCATCGAGACGCTGGCCCGCCACCGCGGGTTCCTGCTGCACACCGCGGCGGGACTCACCGACGAACAGGCCCGCACCGCGAGCACGGTGAGCACCCTGACCATCGCCGGGTTGCTCAAGCACGTGGCCGACGTCGAGCACCTATGGATGGACTTCGCCCGGCGCGGCGCCGACGCGTTCGCATGGATGACGAGGGCCACCGCCGATGTCGATGCCGACCAGCAGCAGCAGGACACGCGGTTCATGCTGACCGACGACCAGACCCTCGAGGTGTTGCGAGACCGCTGGGCGGGCATCGCGGCCTCGACCGAGTCGGTGTTGCGCGAGGCCGATCTCGACGCCACCCATCCATTGCCGAAGGCACCGTGGTTCGAGCCGGGGGCGAGTTGGTCGGTCCGGCGGGTGGCACTGCATGTCCTCGCCGAGTTGAGCCAGCACGCCGGACACGCCGACATCATCCGGGAGGCCATCGACGGGCAACGCACCATGGGGTAGGCACGGCTCGGGGCCGGCTACTTGGCCCGGTATGCCGCCGCAGGAACGCAGGCTCGGGGCCGGCTACTTGGCCCGGTATGCCGCCGCAGGAACGCAGGCTCGGGGCCGGCTACTTGGCCCGGTATGCCGCCGCAGGAACGCAGGCTCGGGGCCGGCTACTTGGCCCGGTATGCCGCCGCAGGAAGGCACGCTCGGGGCCGGCTACTTGGCCCGGTTTCCGACGGGTCAGCTCACGTCACGCCGAGTGGTCAGCGCCGTCCCGACGATGGCCATCACCGCGGCATACCCGACGAGGACGAGGGTTCCGCCCCACCACGCGAGGGAGGGGATGGCCCCGGGGGCCGACTCGACGACGGTATCCAGAGCGGCCTGGGTGGCCGCGCTCGGGAAGAAGCGGACGATGCCCCGGCCCCAGTCCTGAGCGGCAAGGACGAAGGTGAGAATGGGTTCGACGATCCACGCCACGCCGATTGAGATGAGCAGCGCGGCGATCTGGTTGGGGATGAGGATCCCCGCACCCAGTCCGATCAGCGCCCAGACGCCGAGCACGAGCAGGCCGAGGGCCATACTTCGCCACACCGAGCCGTCCGGGAAGGGGGAGTGGCCGCGGGCGGAAAGGATCGTCGCGCCCACCGCTACCGAACCCACGGTCGACATGACGCCGTAGAACGCCCCGATGACGAGCAGGGCAGCGACCTTGGCCCCCATGACGCGAGGCCGTTTCGGGGTGGCGAGGAACGTGCTCGTAATCGTCTTGTGGCGGTACTCCCCGCCGATCGCGATGACGCCGATCGCCAGGGTGAGGAGGTAGCCGACGGCGATGCCGCCGGTGTAGACGTTCTTGGCCAAAGTGGCATCGCTGATCGAGCCCATGCCGGCCTGGCCAGCGGCGTCGCTGGTGAGGAAGAACCCGTTGAGAGCGGCCAAGGCCATGCCGGCCACGACGACGGCGATCGCCATGCCCCACCACATCCGGGTGGTGAAGTACTTGCGCAGTTCGGACTTCACGAGGTTCATCGAGCCTCCCCCCTTCGACGCCGGCGAAGGCACCATGCTCGATCGGCGCAGCGGGGCCGTGGTCGGACGCCGTGCCGAGATTACGGTTGCGGTGTTCGGGCGCCTCGGTGAGGCGGAAGAAGAGATCCTCGAGATCGGTGGCCAGTTGGCGCAGTTCGTGGACCGGCAGGCCGGCCCGCAGTGCCACGTCGCCGACCCGGGCGAGGTCGGGGGTACGCACCGTGATCGAGCCGCCCTCACCGGGTTCCCAGACCAGTCCGGCGGCGGTCAACGCGCTCCCGAGGGGCGCGGCCTCGCTGGTCCGCACGAGCGCCGAGGCTTCGCCGCGCAACTCGGCGATCGACCCCTGGGCGACCCGTCGACCGTTGGCGATGATGACGACGTCGTCGACGATCTGCTCGGCCTCGGCCAGCAGATGGCTGGAGATGAGGATCGTCTTGCCGGTGGCGGCCAGGTGTCGCAGGAAGCCGCGCAGCCACCTGATGCCTTCGGGATCCAGGCCGTTGGCCGGCTCGTCGAGCAGGATGACGCTCGGGTCACCTAGCAGCGCCGCAGCGAGGCCCAGGCGCTGGCGCATCCCCATGGAGTAACCACCGGCACGAAGCCCGGCGGCGGCGGGAATCCCGACGAGTTCGAGCAGTTCGTCGACGCGGGTGAGCGGGACTCGGGCCGCGTCGGCCAACACCCGCAAGTGGTCGCGTCCGCTGCGCCCTGGATGGAAGTTCGTCGCCTCCAGGGCCGATCCGACGGTGCCCATCGGATCGGGCAAGTCGTGGTAGCGCACGCCGCCGATCGTCGCCGTACCCGAGGACGGGCGGACGAGCCCGAGCAACATTCGCATCGTCGTCGTCTTGCCGGCGCCGTTGGGGCCGAGGAACCCCGTGATCCGGCCGGGTTCGACGGTGAAGTCGAGGTTGTCCACGGCAACGAGCGAGCCGAAGCGTTTGGTCAACTTCGACACAGAGATCTGGGCCGCCGGGCGTGCCGGCGCGGTGGTGGTCATCGCTGTCCCCTGAGTGTGTTCACGACTGCCATGCAACCAGGCGAAGAGCCTCGCCGCCTCCTACGACAGGCGGAATCAGCGGATGTTCAGGGTCCCTCTCCGGGAGGACCCTGAACGACCGCGCGGTGTGGATCGGTTGCGGTCCCGACGGCGGGGTCGACCAACGCCGATGACTTAGGGTGGATCGCACCATGGGCGAATGGCTGCTCGTACTCTCCGCCGTGCTGCTCACCGTCGGCACGTCGGTGTTCGTGGCCGCCGAGTTCAGCCTGGTCGCCCTCGAACGATCCACCGTCGAAGAGGCCGTCGCGGTAGGACGCCCCCGCGCCCAGATCGTGCTGCGCTCGCTGCGTTCGCTGTCCACTCAACTCTCTGCGGCCCAGGTCGGCATCACCCTGACCACGCTCGCCGTGGGTTTCCTCGCCCAACCGGCGGTCGGGTCCCTGCTCATGGCCCCCCTGGCGGCATGGTTGCCCGCGGACGCCGTGGAACCGGCGGCAACGACGCTGGCCCTCGTCCTCGTCACGGTCTTCTCCATGGTCCTGGGGGAGTTGCTCCCGCAGTTCCTCGGTATCTCTGCCCCGATGCGCACGGCCGCAATCGTCGCGTCGCCCGTGCGGGCCTTCGCGATACTCGCGCGGCCCCTCATCGCCGTGCTCAACGGGTCGGCCAACACGGTGCTGCGCGTGGTCGGCATTACGCCTCGCGAGGAGCTCAGTGCGGCTCGGACCCCCCAAGAGCTCGCCAGCCTCGTGCGCCGCTCTGCCGAGGTCGGCACGCTGGCTCCGGCGACCGCCGCGATGCTCACGAGGTCGTTGGATTTCGCCGAGCGCACGGCGGCGGACGTGATGACCCCGCGGGTGCGATGCGTGGCCGTCGAGCGCACTGACACGTCCGAGGAGATCCTGCGGCTGTCGCGGCGCACGGGACATTCCCGGTTCCCCGTCATCGGTGCGGACTGGGACGACGTCGACGGGATCGTCCATGTCAAGGCCGCGATGGCGGTTCCCGTGGGGCGCCGCGCCGAGGTCCCGGCGTCGGCGCTGATGGTCGCGCACGTCGTCGTTCCCGAGACGATTCGCCTCGCGCCGCTGCTGCAACAGTTACGGGCCGCCGGCCTTCAGTTGGCCCTCGTCGTCGACGAGTACGGCGGGACCAGCGGCGTGGTGACCCTCGAAGACGTCGTCGAGGAGATCGTCGGCGAGGTCAGCGACGAACACGACCGTTCGCGGTCCACCGGACGACAGCTGCCTGACGGCTCCTGGTCGGTGTCGGGCATGTGGCGTCCGGACGAGGTCCGCGACCGGATCGGCGCCCCGGTGCCGGAAGGGCCGGCATACGAGAGTCTCGGCGGGTTCGTCATGGCCGCCCTCGGGCGGATGCCGGCGTCCGGTGACCAGGTGGCCGTGCCCGGGTGGGACCTCGAGGTGACCCGGCTGGAGGGTCGGCGGGTCGCCCGGGTTCGACTGCGGCCGCGTCGAGGCCCCGAGGACGCGCAGTCGGGGCCGGGCGGCGTGCCGGGACGCGGTGTGCCGGGCGGTATGCCGGGAAAGGGCCGGGAATGAGCCAGGCCAGTGCCTTGTGGCTCTCGGCGCTGCTGCTGGTCGGGAACGCCTTCTTCGTCGGAGCGGAGTTCGCCGCGATGGCCGCTCGCCGCTCCACTCTCGAACCGCGCGCGCAGGCCGGCAGCGGCCCGGCTCGGGTGTGCCTTGAGGCGCTCGGGCAGATGGGATCGATGCTGGCCACCGCACAGCTGGGCATCACCGTGTGTTCCGTCGGCCTGGGCGCGCTAGCCGAGGCCGCCCTGCACGAAGTCGTCCATCCCCTCGTCGAGCACCTGCCCCTGTCGGCACTCTGGGCCGACGCGATCTCGCTGAGCCTCGCGCTGCTCATCGTCGTCTACCTGCATGTTGTCGTCGGCGAGATGATCCCCAAGAACCTCGCCATCGCCGGGCCCGATCGTGCGGCGCTGCTGCTCGTGCCGACGTTGCTGTACATCTCGAGGGCCTTGCGGCCGCTCGTCCGTGTCATGGAGTGGATCGCGAAGGGACTGGTCCGGGCGCTCGGGATCGAACCCAAGGACGAGATCGGTTCGGCGTTCACCGCGCAGGAAGTCGCCCACATCGTCGCCGAAAGCCACCGCGAGGGTCTCATCGGCGAGGTTCGCCAAGGATTGGTGCACAGCGCCCTCGAGTTCAGCGACCACAAGGCGGTTGACGTCGCCGTGCCGACGGAGTCGCTGGTCACTGTCGCGGCCGGGGTGACGCCGCAAGACATCGAACGCCTCGTGGCTCGCAGGGGCTTTTCCCGATACCCCTACCTCGACCACGACGGCTTGCCGGCGGGGTACATCCATCTTAAGGACGTCCTCTACGCCGACGAGGAGCGATCCACGCTGCCGATCCCGCTCAAGCGCGTGCGCGGCCTGGCAACGGTCTCACCCGACGACGAGATCGAGGACGTCCTGGCGTCGATGCAGAGGTCGGGGGCACACCTGGCCCGGGTGGTCGACGGTTCGGGGCGGGTGACCGGTGTGGTGTTTCTCGAGGACGTCATCGAAGTGCTCGTCGGCGAGGTCCGCGACGCGACCCAGAAGGACGCCACCGCGGAGGACCTCCGGTGACCGGCAGTGCCCCCGGCAGTGTCGAGTCTCAGGACATAGGCGACAGGTGTCTCAAGACATAGGCGACATCAGACTCGGGGGTGTCCAAGGCTCGTCTGGTGATCACTGCGGTCCTCGAACAACATCGTCCGGTGGCCGAGGTCGCCGCCAGCTACGGGGTCCACCGGGCTTGGGTATACAAGCTCCTGGCCCGTTACCGAGCCGAGGGCCAGGCAGCGTTCGAACCCCGCTCACGCCGACCGAAGACCTCCCCGACCGCGATCCCCGCGGCAGCCATCGAGGCTGTGCTGACCGAACGAGACCGCCTCCTGCACGCCGGGCACGACGCCGGCCCCGAGACCATCAGCGCCCACCTCGCCCGCGCTGGCACCACCGTGTCCCGTGCCAGCATCGCCCGGATCCTGACCCGCCACGACGCGGTCACACCGGAGCCAAAGAAGAAGCCCAAGAGCGCCTACCTGCGCTTCGCCGCCGACCAACCCAACGAGTGCTGGCAGTCCGACTTCACCCACTACCGGCTCACCACCGGCACCGACACCGAGATCATCACCTGGCTGGATGACCACTCCCGGATGGCCCTGCACGTCAGCGCCCACCGGCGGATCACCGGGCAGGTCGTTCTGGCCACCTTCCAGGCCACGGTCAGCGAGTTCGGCTGCCCCGCAGCCACCCTCACCGACAACGGCATGGTGTACACCGTCCGGCACGCCTCCCACAGCGTCCGCGGCGGACGCAACGCCTTCGAGACCGAACTCGCCCGCCTGGGCATCACCCAGAAGAACGGCCGCGGCAACCACCCCCAAACCCAAGGCAAGGTCGAACGCTTCCAACAGACCCTCAAGAAGTGGCTCCGCAACCAGCCCACCCAGCCAGCCACCCTCACCGAACTCCACCACCTCCTGGACCGCTTCACCCGCGAGTACAACACCGACCGGCCCCACCGCTCCCTCAACCGCCGCACCCCGCTGGCCGCCTACACCAGCCGACCCAAAGCCACCCCCGGACACCTGCACGAACCCCCGGACCGAACCCACGCACGCGTCCGCACCGACAAAATCAACAACGGCAAAATCACCCTGCGCCACGCCGGCACCCTCTACTCCATCGGCATCGGCCGGCACCTCAACGGCACACCCGTCCTGGCACTGATCCACGACCTCGACATCACCATCAGCCACGCCACCACCGGCGAAATCCTCCGCCACCTCACCCTCGACCCCACCCGCCGATACCAACCCCAAACAACGAAACAGGGCGAACCCTGAGGGTTCGCCCTGTCGCCGATGTCTTGAGACATCACAGCAGTGCCCCCGGCAGTGTCGAGTCTCAGGACATAGGCGACAGGTGTCTCAAGACATAGGCGACATCAGACTCGGGGGTGTCCAAGGCTCGTCTGGTGATCACTGCGGTCCTCGAACAACATCGTCCGGTGGCCGAGGTCGCCGCCAGCTACGGGGTCCACCGGGCTTGGGTATACAAGCTCCTGGCCCGTTACCGAGCCGAGGGCCAGGCAGCGTTCGAACCCCGCTCACGCCGACCGAAGACCTCCCCGACCGCGATCCCCGCGGCAGCCATCGAGGCTGTGCTGACCGAACGAGACCGCCTCCTGCACGCCGGGCACGACGCCGGCCCCGAGACCATCAGCGCCCACCTCGCCCGCGCTGGCACCACCGTGTCCCGTGCCAGCATCGCCCGGATCCTGACCCGCCACGACGCGGTCACACCGGAGCCAAAGAAGAAGCCCAAGAGCGCCTACCTGCGCTTCGCCGCCGACCAACCCAACGAGTGCTGGCAGTCCGACTTCACCCACTACCGGCTCACCACCGGCACCGACACCGAGATCATCACCTGGCTGGATGACCACTCCCGGATGGCCCTGCACGTCAGCGCCCACCGGCGGATCACCGGGCAGGTCGTTCTGGCCACCTTCCAGGCCACGGTCAGCGAGTTCGGCTGCCCCGCAGCCACCCTCACCGACAACGGCATGGTGTACACCGTCCGGCACGCCTCCCACAGCGTCCGCGGCGGACGCAACGCCTTCGAGACCGAACTCGCCCGCCTGGGCATCACCCAGAAGAACGGCCGCGGCAACCACCCCCAAACCCAAGGCAAGGTCGAACGCTTCCAACAGACCCTCAAGAAGTGGCTCCGCAACCAGCCCACCCAGCCAGCCACCCTCACCGAACTCCACCACCTCCTGGACCGCTTCACCCGCGAGTACAACACCGACCGGCCCCACCGCTCCCTCAACCGCCGCACCCCGCTGGCCGCCTACACCAGCCGACCCAAAGCCACCCCCGGACACCTGCACGAACCCCCGGACCGAACCCACGCACGCGTCCGCACCGACAAAATCAACAACGGCAAAATCACCCTGCGCCACGCCGGCACCCTCTACTCCATCGGCATCGGCCGGCACCTCAACGGCACACCCGTCCTGGCACTGATCCACGACCTCGACATCACCATCAGCCACGCCACCACCGGCGAAATCCTCCGCCACCTCACCCTCGACCCCACCCGCCGATACCAACCCCAAACAACGAAACAGGGCGAACCCTGAGGGTTCGCCCTGTCGCCGATGTCTTGAGACATCACACAGTGCCCCCGGCAGGATTCGAACCTGCGCTCCCGCCTCCGGAGGGCGGTGCTCTATCCCCTGAGCTACGGGGGCGTGACACGGCGTCCGCCATACGGACCAGTCCAAGCGGTTTCGCCATTCGGTGTGCCTCGGTGAGGGTAGCAGCCTACGCTGACGCCCATGGAACCGCCGGTTCGCAACGGGGCCGGTCGGCAGGGGACCGTCGTCGTCTGCGACGACACCGAGTCGATCCGGCGACTGCTCGCGATGATCCTCGAGCTGGAGGGTTTCAACGTCCTCGAGGCCTCCGACGGTGTCCAGGCGATCCGCCTGCTCCAGGAGGGGGCGCTGCCGCCGTCGGTGGTCATCGTCGACGCGCAGATGTCTCCCGGTGACGGCTGGTCGGTTCTCGAAGTGATGCGGGTCAACGAACGGCTACGCGACGTCCCGGTGCTGATGGCCTCGGCCGAGCCCACCTGTCAGGACGGAGCGCGGGAACGAGCCGTGGCCCTCGGCTTGGACGCTTGCCTGGCCAAGCCCTTCGAACCGGATCGGGTGCTCGAACTGGTGCGCGGCTTCGCTCGCTACGGCCGAGGCTTCCAGGTACCCGACCATCTCGACATCCACCGGCGGCCGCGGCATACCTGACGCAGTCGCGCTGGTGCGCGGGCCGCCCCGGCACCGGGCCCGCCTCGGCCCCCGCGCGATTCGGCGCGGGCCGTCTTGGCTCCTGAAATCGGCCGACCGCAGCGCCCCCGCCCGGAGAGGATGGACCCATGCGCGCACACGTGGCCGGCGCACTGCACGCCGACGGCTACCGGGGACCGACCTGGCTGCAACCGCCCGCGGACGTCAACGCGTTGTTCCCCACGCTCTGGGCAGCCAGCGTGGGGCGCGGGACTGACGGCGTCCTCACCGTGGCAGGGGTGCCCGTCACGGACCTCGCCGGGCGCTTCGGCACCCCGGCGTACGTCGTCGACGAGGCGGACTTCCGAGCCCGGGCGAGGGAGTTCCTCCGCACCTACCACGAGACTTTCGCGGACCTGTGCGGCGGCGCGGACGTCTACTACGCGGGCAAGGCGTTCCTGTGCACGGAGATCGCCCGATGGGTCCACGACGACGGACTCAATCTCGACGTGTGTTCCGGCGGGGAGCTGGCCGTGGCCGTCGCGGCGGGAATGCCGGGCGAGCGCATCGGTATGCACGGCAACAACAAGAGCCTCGCCGAGCTCGAAGGGGCACTCGAGTACGGCGTGGGCCGGATCATCGTCGACTCCTTCGAGGAGATCGAGCGGCTCGCCCAGACCGCCGCCAGGCTGGGCCGGGTCGCGCCCGTGCTCGTGCGCGTCACCGTCGGCGTGGAGGCGCACACCCACGAGTTCATCGCCACCGCGCACGAGGACCAGAAGTTCGGGTTCTCGCTGAGCGGAGGCGACGCGGCGGAGGCCGTCCGGCGGGTGCTGCGCCACGCCCCGCACCTGCGTCTGCTCGGACTGCACAGCCATATCGGGTCGCAGATCTTCGACACGTCAGGGTTCGAGGTGTCGGCCCGTCGAGTCCTGCGCCTGCATGCGGACGTCGCCCGCGAGCACGGGGTCGAGCTGCCCGAGCTCGACCTCGGCGGGGGATTTGGCATCGCGTACACGAGCGAACACGATCCGCTGCCACCGAAGAACCTCGCCGCGGGGATGGCCGACATCATCGACCGCGAATGCCGCGCCGCGGGGCTGGCCGTGCCGCGGATCTCCATCGAACCCGGGCGCGCCATCGCCGGCCCCAGCACCTTCACCCTCTACGAGGTCGGCACGGTCAAACCGGTGGCGCTAGACGGCGGCTCCTCGAGGCTCTACGTCTCCGTCGACGGGGGGATGAGCGACAACATCCGCTCGGCGCTCTACGACGCAGACTACTCGTGCGCCCTGGCCAGCCGGGCCAGCGCCGCCGAGCCTGCCCTCGCCCGAGTCGTCGGCAAACACTGCGAGAGCGGGGACATCGTCGTCAAGGACGAGTTCCTTCCCGCCGACATCTCGGCAGGTGACCTCATCGCCGTTCCGGGCACCGGGGCCTACTGTCGGGCGCTGTCCAGCCAGTACAACCACACGCCGCGGCCACCCGTCGTCGCCGTGCGCGACGGGCAGGCCCGGTTGCTCGTGCGTCGGGAGACAGTTGCCGACCTGCTCGCCCTCGACGCGGGTTGACAGGCGATGGCGACATGACACGGCCGGGGAGCGGGCGCAGGCGTAGGGTGTGCGTCGGCCGAACCCCGGCCCGCGCGCGACGCGGAGCCCCGGGCATCGACAGGCGGCAGGATTGCAGACCGTGGTAGCAGACCAGACCCGGCCCGACGGCGGGCCCCGGGCCGGTGCCGACGTGCCGTTGCGGGTGGCGTTGCTCGGTTGCGGGGTCGTCGGTTCGGCCGTGGCGCGGCTGATGTCCGAACACGCCGAGGACCTCGCGGCGCGGGTGGGCCGTCCGCTGCAGATCACCGGCATCGCGGTGCGTCGCCCGGGCCGGGACCGGTCGGCCGGTGGGCTCGACCCGGACCTGTTCACCACCGACGCCACCGGGCTCGTCGAGCGCGCCGACGTCGTCGTCGAGGTCATCGGCGGGATCGAGCCGGCGCGTTCGCTCATCCTGAAGGCCATCGCGCACGGCGCGTCGGTCGTCACGGCGAACAAGGCGCTGCTCGCCGAGGACGGCCCGACCCTGTATGCCGCGGCCCAGGCGGCCGGCGTCGACCTCTACTACGAGGCGGCGGTCGCCGGGGCGATCCCCCTGCTACGCCCGCTGCGCGAGTCGTTGGCCGGCGACAGCGTGCGCCGGGTCATCGGCATCGTCAACGGGACGACCAACTACGTCCTGGACAAGATGGACACGACCGGTGCCGGGTTCGTCGACGCGGTGGCCCAAGCCCAGGCTCTCGGCTACGCCGAGGCCGATCCGACCGCCGACTTGGAAGGTTTCGACGCCGCCGCCAAGGCGGCCATCCTTGCCTCGCTCGCCTTCCACACCCGGGTCTCCGGCACGGACGTCCACCGCGAGGGCATTACCGACGTCTCGGCGGCCGACGTCCAGGCTGCTCGGGACATGGACTGCGTCGTCAAACTCCTGGCCATCTGCGAGCGGGTCGACCCCGGGCCGCAGGCGCCGGCAGGGACGCCTGGCGGGGTGTCCGTGCGTGTGCACCCGGCGATGATTCCCCGGGGCCATCCGCTGGCCGGGGTGCGTGAGGCGTTCAACGCCGTTTTCGTCGAGGCCGACGCTGCCGGGCAGTTGATGTTCTACGGCCGAGGTGCCGGGGGAAATCCCACCGCGAGCGCGGTGCTCGGCGACGTCGTCGCGGTCGCCCGGCACCGGGTCGGCGGAGGTCGGGGCCCGGGGGAGAGCGCCTACGCTGACCTGCCCGTCCTGCCTATGGGCCAGGCCCGTACCCGCTACCACATCAGCCTCGACGTCGCCGACCGGCCCGGCGTCCTGGCCCAGGTGGCCACCGCCTTCGCCCACCACGACGTGTCGATCGAGACCGTTCGCCAACAACAGGTCCACGACACCCTCGGTGCTGACGGAGAGGCCCGGGCGCTGCTCGTCGTCGTGACCCACGCGGCGCCCGACGCAGCCCTGTCGGCGACCGTCGACGCGCTCGCCGCACTGCCGGTGGTCCGCGCCGTCACTTCTGTCATGCGTGTGGAAGGCGTCTGACGTGGCCTATCAATGGCGCGGAGTCATCCGTGAATACGCCGATCGCCTGCCCATGCTGCGCGACGCCCCGATCGTCACCCTCCTCGAGGGCGGCACCCCGCTCATCCCCGCGGCATACCTCTCCTCGCTCGTCGGGGCCGACGTCCACCTCAAGTACGAGGGCCTTAATCCCACCGCGTCGTTCAAGGACCGGGGGATGACCACGGCGATCTCGGTGGCGGCCATGCACGGGGCGAAGGCGGTGATCTGCGCCTCGACCGGTAACACGAGCGCGAGTGCCGCGGCATACGCGACGAAGGCCGGCATGACGTGCGCCGTCCTCGTGCCGGACGGCAAGATCGCCATGGGCAAGCTCAGCCAGGCGATCGCCCACGGGGCCGCCCTGTTGCAGGTCGACGGGAACTTCGACGACTGTCTGGAGGTCGCCCGCAAGCTCGCCGAGGTCTACCCCGTCGACCTGGTCAATTCGGTGAATCCGGCCCGGATCGAGGGGCAGAAGACCGCGGCGTTCGAGATCGTCGACGCCCTCGGCGACGCCCCGGATATCCACTGCCTTCCGGTGGGCAACGCCGGCAACATCACCGCGTACTGGCAGGGCTACCGCGAGTATGCCGTCGGCACGCCGGGCGCCGTCGGGGAGGCCGCCACCGCGGGCCCGGCCAGCCGCCTGCCGCGGATGTTCGGATTCCAGGCCGAAGGCGCGGCGCCCATCGTCCGCGGCTACCCGATCGAGCAGCCCGAGACCGTGGCCACGGCCATCCGGATCGGCAACCCCGCCTCGTGGGCCCAGGCCGTGGCTGCCCGCGACGAATCCGGCGGGCTCATCGACATGGTCGGTGACGTCCAGATCCTCGCGGCGCACCGGATTCTCTCGGCGAAAGAGGGCGTCTTCGTCGAGCCGGGTTCGGCGGCCTCCGTCGCCGGGCTGCTACTGAGCCACGAGCGCGGGCTGATCCCGCCCGGGTCGCGCGTCGTGTGCACGGTGACCGGGCACGGCCTCAAGGACCCGCAATGGGCCCTGCACCGACCGGACGGCACGCAGGTCGCGCCGACGCGGATCCCGGCGGATGCCTACGCGGCGGCCGTGGCCCTCGGTTTACAGGACTGAGCCGGGTGTCCTCGGTCCCCGTCGGTGCCGCGATCCGGGTGCGCGCCCCGGCCAGCAGCGCCAACCTCGGGCCGGGGTTCGACTCGATCGGACTCGCGCTCGGGGTCTGGGACGAGGTCGACGTCGAGGTCACGGCTGAGCCGGGCCTGCGGATCGACGTCTCGGGGCAAGGCAGCGCCGGCGTGCCCCGAGACGAGTCGCACCTGGTCTATCGCTCGATGGTGCGCTCCTTCGAGCGGATCGGGCTGCCGGTGCCGGCGGGGTTGCACCTGGTGGCCCGCAACGCGGTCCCCCACGGCCGCGGTATGGGCAGCTCGGCAACCGCGATCGTGGCCGGTGTTGTTGCCGCACAAGGACTCTCGGCCTTCTCCGCCGGCGCGCCCCCGGTGCCCGGTGAGGCGATCGCGGTCGATCTCGCAGCCGCCAACACCCTCGCCAGCGACCTGGAAGGCCACCCCGACAACGCCTCGGCGAGCATCTACGGCGGGCTCACCCTGTCTTGGACCGCCGACCCCGGCGATCCCCACGCAGGGTCCACGGTGACCGTCCGGCTGCCCATCCACCCCGACGTCACGGCCGTCGTCTTCGTCCCCGAGACGACCTTGGCCACGCACACCGCCCGCGCCATGCTGCCGGACCGAGTGCCGCTGCGCGATGCCGCCCGCAACTCCGCGCGAGCGGCCCTGCTCGTCGAGGCGGCGTCCCGGCGCCCCGACCTGCTCGTCCCGGCGACCAGGGACTGGCTGCACCAGGAAGCCCGCCGTCCCTCGTATGCCGCCTCGATGGCGCTCGTCGATCACCTGCGCTCGCGAGGTTTCGCCGCCTTCGTCTCGGGAGCAGGTCCGAGTGTGCTCACGCTCGTCACCCGCGACCGGAGCGCCGACGTAACTGCACCGGGACCAGACGGTGTCTGGCTGCGCCTGGAACCCGGCATACCGACGGAGGGAGCGCAGGTGCGGTCGCGGTGAGGGCGCGGCCGCGTGGCGAGGGGAACAGCCGGCGTTCGGAAGGTGTTACATTGGCATTGCGACGTGCGGACCGCCCACCGGCCGGCTCCCGCGGTTGCATCCCCCCTGGACGGCGAGTCTGCTCGCTGTGACGTCTCTGCACGCCAGCCGGGCACGTACGTCATCCGGGGCACCCACGGCCAGCCGTGCTGGCCTCATACCCGGCCGCCTCGTGACGAGGCCGCCGACGAACGAGGGGGAAGGACCTTCGTGACAGACACCATCGAGATCGCGGACGCTTCATCGCGCCCCTCCCGGGGACTCTCGGGCCTCAACGTCGCCGAGCTCAAGGGCATGGCGTCGGGCCTGGGCATCACCGGGACCGGGCGGATGCGCAAGGACGAGCTCGTCGCCGCGATCGCCGCTCGCCGCTCCGGTGGCCCGGGCGGTACCCAGCAGGGGAATCAGGACCGAGCTCGCCCCGCGTCGAACGGCGCCGGCGCCTCGGCCACCGCGCCCGTGCGGGAGCACCCGGAAAACGCCTCGCCCGCGTTCGGGCGTGACGAGAGCCCCGCGACCGAGCCGTCCGGTTCGCGTCCCACGACCCGCAACTTCGAGGCGCGTGGGTCCGGTCAGCCGCGCGACTCCCATCGCGCCGAGTCGACGACGACCCAAGGGAGCAGCAACGGCCAGGGAGCGACCGGCCAGGCCGGGCAGGCCGGGCAGTCCGGAGCGGACGCCGAGCGCCCCGCGCAGGGGGCCCAGCAGGGCCACGCGCGACAAGGTCAACCCAGTCAAGCCAGCCACCAGGGTCAGGGCGGCTCGGCGGGCCAGGGCGGCCGGTACGACGACGATGCCGACCCCCGGACCGGACGTCGACGCAGCCGACAGCGCAGCCGGGACCGCAAGCGCGGTCGTGGCCAGGGCGGTTACGGCCAGGCTGGTATGGCGGCGGACTACCAGACGGAGCAGGACGTCCAGCTCGCCGAGGACGACGTGCTCGTGCCCGTAGCCGGCATCCTCGACGTGCTCGACAACTACGCGTTCGTCCGCACGTCGGGCTATCTGCCGGGCCCCAACGACGTCTACGTGCCGCTCGGCATAGTCAAGCGCAACGGTCTGCGTAAGGGCGACGCCGTCACCGGCGCCGTTCGGGCGTTGCGCGAAGGTGAGCAGCCGAGCGGCCAGGGCGGCAACCGGGCCAAGTTCAACGCCCTCGTACGCCTGGACACCGTCAACGGCACGACTCCCGAACAGGCCAAGGCCCGGGTCGAGTTCACCAAGCTCACGCCGCTCTACCCGCAGGACCGGCTGCGCCTGGAGACCGTGTCCAACGGCATCACCAGCCGGATCATCGACCTCGTCTCGCCGATCGGCAAGGGTCAGCGGGGCCTCATCGTCAGTCCGCCGAAGGCGGGCAAGACCCTCATCCTGCAGGCCATCGCCAACGCGATCACGACGAACAACCCCGAGGTCCACCTCATGGTCGTGCTCGTCGACGAGCGCCCCGAAGAAGTCACCGACATGCAGCGCACGGTGCGCGGGGAGGTCATCGCCTCGACCTTCGACCGGCCGGCCGACGACCACACGACGGTCGCCGAACTGGCCATCGAGCGAGCCAAGCGGCTCGTCGAGCTGGGCCAGGACGTCGTCGTCCTGCTCGACGGCATCACCCGACTGGGGCGGGCGTACAACCTCGCCGCCCCGGCGAGCGGCCGGATCCTCTCCGGCGGCGTCGACTCGGCCGCGCTGTACCCGCCGAAGAAGTTCTTCGGCGCGGCGCGCAACATCGAGGAGGGTGGGTCGTTGACGATCCTCGCCACGGCCCTCGTGGAGACCGGGTCGAAGATGGACGAGGTGATCTTCGAGGAGTTCAAGGGCACCGGAAACTGGGAGCTCAAGCTGTCCCGGCAACTGGCCAACCGTCGGATCTACCCCGCTGTGGACATCAACGCCTCGGGCACTCGGCGCGAGGACATCCTCATGTCGCCCGAGGAGCTGAAGATCATGTGGAAGTTGCGTCGAGTGCTCTCCGCCCTCGACGAGACCCAGGGCCTCGAGTTGCTGCTCGACCGGCTCAAGAAGACGAAGAGCAACGTCGAGTTCCTCGTCCAGGTCCAGCGCACGTCCTCGATCAAGCTCGACGACGAGGACGACGACTGAGGCCCTCCGAGGCGCTCGGCGCAACGCCGGCGTCTCGGGGGCAACCCAGGAATGCCCGTGGCCCCGACGTGGTTTAGGCCAACGTCAGTGTCTCTGGCAGACTTGCGCCTTGGTCCGGTTCACGGCATCCCGCGTTGCACAGCCGCATTCCACGGCCGTGACGCGCCGACCCGGGCCGACATCCACGAAGGAGACCGCAGTGAAGAAGGACATCCACCCGGCGTACGGGCCGACCCAGGTGAGCTGCACCTGTGGGGCGACGTTCACCACGCGCAGCACGGCCAAGAACGGCGTCATCCACGCCGAGGTGTGCTCGCAGTGCCACCCGTTCTACACGGGCAAGCAGAAGATCCTCGACACCGGTGGCCGGGTCGCGCGATTCCAGGCGCGGTACGGCAAGAAGGCCGCCAAGTAGCTTCTGCGCGCGCCGGTCCAGCGACTCGTCGCCGGGCCGGCGTTCGCCGTCCGGGTGCCGCCTGCCGTACCGACCGAGGAGGGAGCCGACGTGAGCGACACCGTGGCCGATTCCGCGCTGCCGTTGGTCCGCGAACACGGCGAGTTGGAGCGGCGGATGGCCGACCCTGCGGTCCACGCCGATCCGTCGCTCCTGCGCAAGGTCACCAAGCGGTATGCCGCCCTGGCCCCGACGGTGGCGGCCCACCGGGCCCTCGTCGCGGCCCGGGCGGACCTCGGGGCGGCCCGGGAGTTGGCTGCCGACGAACCCGCCTTCGCCGAGGAACTGCCGGCGATCGAGGCGACCGTCGAGCTCGCCGAAGAGCGCCTGCGCGCCCTGTTGTTGCCGCGTGACGCGGACGACGACCGCGACGTCATCCTCGAGGTCAGGGCGGGGGAGGGCGGCGCGGAATCCGCCCTGTTCGCCGCCGACCTGGTGCGGATGTACCTGCGCTACGCCGAGCGCAGGGGCTGGGTCAGCGAAGTCCTCGACGCCGCGGAGTCGGACCTCGGTGGGTACAAGGAGGCGCGGCTCTCGTTGCGCACCAAGGGGGTTCCCGAGCCTGGGGAGGCGCCCTGGGCGCTGTTGAAGTACGAGGGCGGCGTTCACCGCGTCCAACGGGTGCCGGTGACCGAGAGCCAGGGCCGGATCCACACCTCGGCGGCGGGTGTGCTCGTCATGCCGGACGTCGACGAGGGCGACGACGAGGTGACGATCGGTCCCCACGACCTACGGATCGACGTGTACCGCTCGTCAGGGCCTGGGGGGCAATCGGTCAACACCACGGACTCCGCGGTGCGGATCACCCATCTGCCGACCGGCTTGGTGGTTTCGTGCCAGAACGAGAAGTCACAGTTGCAGAACCGGGAGTCGGCGCTGCGGGTGCTCAAGGCGCGGCTGCGTCAGGTCGCCCGAGAGGAGGCCGACGCCGCGGCCGCCGCGGCGCGGCGATCCCAGGTGCGCACCGTCGATCGTTCGGAACGGATCCGCACGTACAACTTCCCCGAGAACCGCATCGCCGACCACCGCACGGGGTTCAAGGCCTACAACCTCGACGCGGTCCTCGACGGCGAGCTCGACGCCGTGGTCCAGTCGTGCGTCGAGGCCGACGAGGCCGAGCGGATGGTGGCCGCGGGGGACTCGGGGTGACCGGGCTGCGCGAGGCCGTTCGTGCCGCGACGCAGCAACTCGCGCAGGCCGGGGTGGCCTCGGCGCCCGTCGACGCCCTCGTGCTGGCTGCCCACGCCCTCGAAATATCGGTGAGCGAGGCCCGCCGGCTGCTCGTGCTCGACGGGCCGGCGCCGCCCGAGTCATTCGCCGACCTGGTGGCCGAACGAGTCCGACGGGTGCCGTTGCAGCACCTCACCGGCGAGGCGCACTTCCGCCAGCTGACCCTCGCTGTCGGTCCTGGGGTGTTCGTCCCACGCCCGGAGACCGAGACGCTCGTCTCGCTGGCGCTTGCCGCCATCGCCCAGGCGCCGAACCCCGTGGTCGTCGACCTGGCCAGCGGCTCCGGCGTGATCGCCTTCGCCATCAAGCAGGAGTGCCCGCACGCGCGGGTGTATGCCGCCGAGGCCGACCCCGGTGCACACGCCTGGGCCGAGCTCAACCGCTCTCGGCTCGGGCTCGACGTCGAGCTGACCCTCGGTGACGGGCGGGCGGCATACCCGCTGTTGGAACGCACCGTCGACCTGGTCACCTGCAACCCGCCGTACGTCCCCGACGGAGCCACGCCCCGCGATCCGGAAGTTCGCGACCACGACCCCGCGCTCGCGCTCTACGGGGGGCCGGACGGCCTGACCCTTCCGGCGGCCCTGGCGGCCCGGGCCGCGCAACTGTTGCGCGCGGGCGGCGTGCTCGTCATGGAACACGGAGAACTGCAGGGGCCGGCGCTGCTGCGCCGTCTCGCCGCGACGGGGGACTGGCGGGCGGCGACGGACCACGCCGACCTCACCGGACGCCCGCGGGTCGTCGTGGCCGAGCGGAGCGAGGCCCCGACCTAGGATGACGCGGGTGAGCGAGGTCTACGACTGCCGATCGCCCGAGGGCCGCGCAGCGGGCGTGTCTGCGGCGCTCGAGGTGCTGCGGGCAGGGGGCATCGTCGTGTTGCCTACCGACACCGTGTACGGGGTCGGATGCGACGCCTTCGACGCCGAGGCGGTCGCCGCCGTGCTCGCCGCCAAGGGCCGGGGGCGCGAGATGCCCCCACCCGTGCTGGTGCCGAGCGCTCGCACGGTGGACGGCCTGGCTCGGGACGTCCCGGAGTACGCCCGGGCGCTCGTCGAGGCCTTCTGGCCGGGCCCGCTCACCCTCGTGCTGCGGGCCCAGTCGTCGCTGCAGTGGGACCTCGGCGACACGTTCGGCACGGTCGCCCTGCGGATGCCGGCCGACGAGACCGCGCTCGCCCTGCTGTCCGCGGTCGGACCGATGGCCGTGACGAGCGCCAACCGGACCGGTCTGGCTGCCGCCACGACGGTGCCGGAGGCGCGCGATCAACTCGGGGATGCCGTGGCCGTGTACCTCGACGCCGGGGGGGCGAGCGCGCCGACGTCGACGATCCTCGACTGCACCGGCCCCGAGCCGGTGACGCTGCGCGAGGGCGGCGTGTCCGCCGCGGTGATCGAGAACGTTCTGGCGACGCACCGCGACCTCGCGGCGGCGGCCCAACAGCAGGCCCTCGAGCAGGCCACCCGCCTGGCCGAGGCGGCCCGCCGCGACGCGGTGCGCGAGCGGGAGGCTGCCGCCCGGGCCGAGGATCCACGGCGGGCACGAGGCCCCAGGGTCGCCGGCGCCCGTCGTCGCCGCTGACCGCTGCCCCCGCAGGCGCGGCGCACCGACGGCCGGTGTGCGCCACGGCATACAGTGAGACGGCCCATCCCCGGCTCCCGGAGGCCCCCATGACCCAGTTTTACGGCTCGGACTTCGACGCCCTGGCGGGCTTCGACCCCGAGATCGCCGACGTACTACTCGGCGAACTCCGGCGCATCCGCAGCGGTCTGCAGCTCATTGCGAGCGAGAACCTCTCCTCGCCGTCCGTGCTGACCGCGCTGGGCTCGACGCTGTCGAACAAGTACGCCGAAGGGTACCCGGGGCGGCGCTACTACGGCGGCTGCAGCGAGGTGGACAAGGCCGAAACGTTGGCCATCGAGCGGTGCAAGGCGCTCTTCGACGCCGACCATGCCAACGTCCAGTCGCACAGCGGCGCCAGCGCCAACCAGGCGGTCTACGGCGCCTTCCTCAAGCCGGGGGAGACCATCCTCGCGATGAGCCTGCCGCACGGGGGGCACCTCACCCATGGCACGAAGATCTCGTTCAGCGGTAAGTGGTTCAACGCCGTCCATTACGGCGTCGACAAGGACACCGAGAACATCGACTACGACCAGGTCGAGGCGTTGGCCAAGGAACACCGGCCCAAGGTCATCCTCGCGGGCGGGTCGGCGATCCCGCGGCTCATCGACTTCGCCCGCTTCCGCGCCATCGCCGACGAGGTGGGGGCGGTGTTCTGGGTGGACGCCGCGCACTTCATCGGCCTCGTGGCCGGCAAGGCCATTCCCAGCCCCGTGCCGTACGCCGACGTCGTGTCGTTCACCACGCACAAGGTGCTCCGCGGCCCTCGATCCGGCGCCATCGTCTGCTCGGCGCAGCATGCCGCGGCGATCGACAAGGCGGTCTTCCCGATGATGCAGGGTGGGCCCCAGATGCACACCATCGCCGCCAAGGCGGTGAACTTCAAGGAGTGCGCGACCCCGGAGTATGCCGCGTATGCCGCCGCGGTCGTGCGCAACGCCGCTGTGCTCGCCGAGAGCCTCGCCGGGCACGGCATCCGGCCGACGACCGGCGGCACGGACACCCACCTGTCGCTGCACGACCTGCAGGGGGTCGGGGTGAGCGGCCAGGACGCCGAGGCCCGCGCCGACGCCGCCGGGATCGTCCTGAACAAGAACGCCATCCCGTTCGACCCCAAGCCGCCGAGCGTCGCCTCGGGCATCCGCGTCGGTACGCCAAGTGTGACGACCCAGGGGATGGGAGAGGATCAGATGCGCCGGATCGCCGACCTCATCGCGCGAGCGGTCCTGCACGGCGACCCAGATCCCGAGCATGCCGTCTCGCGCGAGGTACGGGCCGGGGTCACCGAGCTCGTCACGGCCTTCCCGGCATACCCGCGCTGACCGAGGCGGGTCGAACGGGTGGGTGAGTCGGTGGCCGGATGAGGGAGTACATCCTCGTCTTCGTCGTCGCGATGGCGGTGACCTATCTGGCTACGCCGCTGGTGCGAGCCGTGGCGGTGATCGCCGGAGCGTTCACCCCCCTACGGGAACGCGACGTCCACACCGTGCCGGTGCCCCGGATGGGCGGAGTGGCGATCTTCCTCGGGTTCATGGCGGCGACCGTCGTGGCCCGCGAGCTGCCCTTCCTCTCGGGGGTGTACGCGAGCGGGCAGATGAGCGGGGTGCTGCTGGGGGCCGCGATCATTTGCGCCGTCGGCGCCGCCGACGACATCTGGGAGTTGGACTGGCTGACCAAGCTCGCCGGGCAGGTGCTCGCTGCCGGTGTCATGGCCTACAAGGGCGTGATGATGCTCTCGGTGCCGTTCTTCGGCACGAGCACGGTGTTGCCTGCCCCGGTGCTCGTCGCGGTGACGGTGCTCATCGTTCTCGTGACGGTCAACGCAGTGAA
Organism: Dermatophilaceae bacterium; assembly: GCA_037045045.1. GTDB lineage: Bacteria > Actinomycetota > Actinomycetes > Actinomycetales > Dermatophilaceae > Phosphoribacter. The sequence goes on along the minus strand of JBAOHL010000003.1, from coordinate 503,304 downwards.
CTGGATCGACGGCCTGGACGGGCTCGCCGCCGGCATCTGTGCGATCGCCGCCGGGGCCTTCTTCGTCTACTCCTACGTCCTGAGCCGCGGGTACAACCCCGCGAACGTCTTCTCCACTGCGACGTTCGTCACCGCTGCCGTGTTCGGGTGCTGTCTCGGCTTCCTCCCGCACAACTTCAATCCCGCGCGGTTGTTCATGGGAGACTCGGGCGCGATGTTGCTCGGGCTTCTCCTTGCCGCGGCGACGATCTCGATGACCGGCAATGTCGACCCGAGCGAGGTCAGCGGCGACCAGGTCACTGCGGCGCTGCTGCCGATCGCCGCCCCGCTGGCGGTCTTGAGCCTGCCGCTGCTGGACGTCGTGCTCGCCGTCGTGCGACGCACCCGGGCGGGGCGACGGCCCTGGGAAGCGGACAGCCACCACCTGCACCATCGGATGCTGCGGATCGGTCACGGCCACCGCGGCGCCGTGCTCATCCTTTACCTCTGGGCCGGGGTGCTTGCTGCCGGCACGGTGTCCCTGTCGTTCTACCGGGGCTGGGCGACGCTCGTGGTCCTCGGGGCGGCGATCACCGTGGCGGCCGTTCTCACACTGTGGCTGCCGAGATGGTCTGCCCGCCGCTTGTGATACCTTTCACAAGCACCGTCCGACGTGGTCGCCGCGTTTCGTCTCTACCGGTGGGCGACCGACCGAAACCCGAGGACCGATCGCCTGATGACCTCGTCGCCACCGCTTCCCGCGGCGCGTCCTGGTGCTCCCTTCACGGTCCTGCTGCGCGGCTCGCTCTGGCCCAGCGCCACCGTCGGACTCGTTGCCGTCCTTGGCTGCGCGTTGGTGCGAGGCCCGGGCTCGATCCTTTCGGCTGCGCTCGGCCTGGTCGTGGGTCTCGGCTACTTCAGCTCGGGTCTGCTCCTGCTCAGCCGCCTGCTCCGCGACCGCAGCCCCGTCACCTTCATGGCCGTCGGGATGGCGGTCTACCTCGCCCAGGTCATCGTCCTGCTGGGGTTCATGCTCGCCTTCCTCAATGCCTCGTGGCTTGACGGAAAGGCCTTCGGGGTCGTCGTCCTCGTCGTCACCCTGGCCTGGCAGGCCTTCCTCTGGAGGACCTCGCGGCGAGGTCGATTCTTCGTCTACGACGAGCCGGCGACGGAAGGGCAGACGAGGTGACCCGCAGAACTGTGACGGTGGGTACGCCCCTCGTTGGGCACCCACTCGGTCCGGTAATCTGCAAGCCGATCCTCTGGTCTATGGCGCACGCCGGGTGCTCGTCCGCCCAGGCCGTGACGTGCGGCAGGTCGTCCGCTGGATGTGACAAGGAGTGGGTGTGAGTCTCTACGCGTGGACACCGGACCTGGTGACCGGGGCCGGCGCCGTGGTTGCCGAAGGCGGCGGCGAGGGCAGCTCCGGGACCAGCTTCGTCTCCCCGGGTACGTCCGACTTCTACTGGCCGTTGATCGGCGGCGACAACAACTGGGCCTTCACCCGCCCGGCCGCCTTCCTGCTTATCTCGGTGATCGTCCTCGGGTTCTTCTACCTCACGGTCTCGCGTCGTCTGCAACTCGTGCCCGGCCGCACCCAGTGGATGGCCGAAGGGGCCTATGGTTTCGTCCGCAACACGATCGGGCGGGACATCATCGGAGCCAAGGACTTCCGGGTGTTCCTGCCGTTGTTGTTCACGTTGTTCACGATGATCCTGTTGAACAACCTCTTCGGGGTGATCCCGTTCATCCAGTATCCGACGATGAGCCGGGTCGGATTCCCCATCGTGCTCACCCTCATCGTCTACGTCGTGTATCACACGACGGCGCTGCGCCGAAAGCACGGACTCGTCGGGTACATGAAGTCGCTCATCCCCGCGGGCCTTCCCGGGTGGCTCAAGCCGATCCTGTTCGTCCTCGAATTCCTCACCTACTTTGTCATCCGCCCGCTCACGCTGGCTCTTCGACTTTTCGGCAACATGCTCGCAGGTCACCTCATGCTCTTGGTCTTCATCGTCGGCGGCGAGTATCTGCTGCTGCACGGAGATAGCATCGTGCTCAAGGGATCCGGCGTCCTCTCCTTCGCCTTCGCGGTGTTCATGACGTTCTTCGAGATCCTCATCGAGTTCCTTCAGGCCTTCATCTTCACCCTGCTCGCCGCGCTCTATATCGGCGACGCGGTCTCCGAGCACCACTGACGCACGACTGCACGACCGCTGGACCCGAACCACTGAATACATCGCCAACGACACCGGGGCTCCGGTGCCACCGAAAGGACAAGCAACATGACCGGCAACATCGCGTACCTCGGATACGGTCTCGCGGCCATCGGTCCCGGCATCGGTGTGGGCCTCATCTTCGCCGCCTACATCAACGGGGTGGCCCGCCAGCCCGAGGCCCGCGGCATGCTGCAGACCATCGCCTTCACCGGCATGGCGATCACCGAGGCGTTGGCCATCCTCGGTCTGGTGTTCGCGTTCGTCTTCAAGGCCTGATCGACTCGCGACCCACGCTTCTGACGACAGAAAGGGAGTGTCGTGAGCATCGCTACCTTCGCGGCCTCGGGTGAGGGCGGGCCTGGTTGGCCCGAAGCTCTGCCCTTGTTGCCGCATCCGGCCGAGCTCATCGTCGGGATCATCGCCTTCGCCATCCTCTATTGGATTTACTCGACGAAGGTCGTCCCCGCGATGGAGCGCATGTATGCCGAGCGGACGGCCGCGATCGAGGGCGGCCTCGAGAAGGCCGAGAAGGCTCAGGCCGAAGCCAAGTCGGCGTTGGACAGCTACACCGCGCAGCTGCAGGACGCCCGGGGAGAGGCCAACGAGATCCGCGAGCACGCCCGAGCCCAGGGGGCGCAGATCATCGCCGAAATGCGCACCCAGGCGCAAGGCGAAGCCACGCGCATCGTCGAGGGCGGTCATCGGCAGATCGAAGCCGACCGCCAGCAGGCGATGAACCAGCTGCGCGGCGAGATCGGCCGGCTGTCCACGGACTTGGCCAGCCGCATCGTCGGGGAGTCGCTGCAGGAGGAGGTCCGTCAAAAGGGCATCGTCGAGCGGTTCCTTGCCGAGCTCGAGTCGGGCGCCATCGCGCCGGCGAAGGCCGGTGACGCCTGATGCAAGGCGCATCGCGTGCGGCGGCGGCCGCCGGACAACAGGCCCTGGATGCCGCACTGTCCGGCGGCGCCGACGGCGCGCGCCTTTCCGACGAGCTGTTCGCGGTAGCCGCCACGGTCGACGGCACCGCGAGCCTGCGGCGGGCGGTGACGGACCCGACCCGCGATGCCGCTGCCAAAGGCGCACTCGTCCGCCAGTTGCTGCAAGGCAAGGTCGGCGAGGACACGCTCGATATCGTCGGAACGCTCGCCGCCCAACGCTGGTCGGCCGATCGTGACCTCGGCGACACCCTGGACGACTTCGCCGTCCAGACGCTCGTCGGGAGTGCCGACGGGCAGGCCCACGCAGGCCGCGTCGAAGATGAGCTGTTCCGCTTCGAGCGCATCGTCGCCGCGAACCCTGCCTTGCGTGACGCGGTGACCGACCGGCGTGCCGACCCGTCCGTCCGCCGGGCGCTCGTGACGAAGCTGTTGGGCGGCAAGGCCCAACCCGCGACGATCACCCTCGCCGGTCGGGCCGCGGCAACTCCCCGTGGTCGCCGCTTCGACCGGGTCGTCGAGTCGTACCTGCGGGTCATCGCCACTCGTCGCGAGCAGTTGTCGGCGACCGTCACCTGCGCCATCGACCTCGACCCGGCCCAGCGTGACCGGCTCGCCGCCGCGCTGACCCGGATCTACGGCAAACCGGTGCACCTCAACCTCGTCCTCGACCCGGGGATCGTCGGCGGGATCCGCGTCCAGGTCGGCGACGAGGTCGTGGACGGCACCATTCTGCGCCGCCTCGACGAGGCCCGTCGGCACATCGGCGCCTAGGCACAACTGCACGCATACCAACGTGAACCACCACGGCTCACCGGCCGCAACGTCAGGAGAAGAAGCACAATGACGGAACTCTCGATTCGTCCGGAGGAGATCCGGGACGCACTGGACAGTTTCGTGCGGTCCTACGAGCCGGGCGCAGCCAGTCGCGAGGAGGTCGGCCGCGTCGCGGACGCCGCCGACGGCATCGCCCACGTCGAGGGGCTGCCCTCGGCAATGACCAACGAGCTGCTGCAGTTCAAGGACGGCACTCTCGGGATCGCGCTCAACCTCGACGTCCACGAGATCGGCGTCGTCGTGCTCGGCGAGTTCGCCGGCATCGAAGAGGGCCAGGAGGTCAAGCGCACCGGCGAGGTCCTCTCAGTCCCGGTCGGCGACGCCTTCCTCGGCCGCGTGGTCAACCCGCTGGGCCAGCCCATCGACGGGCTCGGCGAGATCAAGAGCGAGGGGCGCCGGGCCCTGGAGCTGCAGGCGCCCACCGTCATGCAGCGCAAGTCGGTGCACGAGCCGCTGCAGACTGGCCTCAAGGCCGTCGACGCCATGACGCCGATCGGCCGCGGCCAGCGCCAGCTCATCATCGGCGACCGGCAGACCGGCAAGACGACCGTCGCCGTCGACACGATCATCAACCAGAAGCGCAACTGGGACTCCGGTGACCCGGTGCAGCAGGTTCGCTGCATCTACGTCGCCATCGGGCAGAAGGGCTCGACCATCGCGGCCGTGCGCGGCACCCTCGAGGACGCCGGGGCCCTGGAGTACACGACGATCGTCGCCGCGCCGGCCTCGGATGCCGCCGGCTTCAAGTACCTCGCTCCCTACACCGGATCGGCCATCGGCCAGCACTGGATGTACCAGGGCAAGCACGTGCTCATCGTCTTCGACGACCTGTCCAAGCAGGCCGAGGCCTACCGCGCCGTGTCGCTGCTGCTGCGCCGTCCGCCGGGCCGCGAGGCCTACCCGGGCGACGTGTTCTACCTGCACAGCCGGCTGCTGGAACGTTGCGCCAAGCTCTCCGACGACATGGGGGCAGGCTCGATGACCGGCCTGCCGATCATCGAGACGAAGGCCGGCGACGTCTCGGCGTACATCCCGACGAACGTCATCTCCATCACCGACGGGCAGATCTACCTGCAGTCCGACCTGTTCAACGCCAACGTCCGGCCCGCCATCGACGTGGGCGTCTCGGTGTCCCGGGTCGGCGGCAACGCCCAGATCAAGGCCATGAAGGATGTCGCCGGACGGCTCAAGCTCGACCTCGCGCAGTTCAGGGCCATGGAGGCCTTCGCGATGTTCGCCTCCGACCTCGACGCGGCCTCGCGCGCGCAGCTCTCCCGCGGCGCTCGCCTCGTCGAACTGCTCAAGCAGCGCCAGAGCAACCCGTTCCCCGTCGAGGAGCAGGTCGTCTCGGTGTGGGCCGGCACCAACGGAAAGCTCGACCCCATCGCGGTCGAGGACGTCGGGCGCTTCGAGACCGACTTCCTCGAGTACCTGCGGATGGAGCGGCCCGGCCTGCTGGCCTCGATCCGCGAGACGAAAAAGCTCGACGACGACACCCGGGCGGGCCTGGACTCGGCGATCGCCACGTTCACCGAGCAGTTCACCGGGGCCGCGTCGGGCCACGGCCACATCGTCCACGTCGGCCACGAGGCCGACCCGGACGAGTTGCAGGACGCCGACGTCGACCAGGAGCAGATCGTCAAGCGCAAGTAGCCGGTATGCCGGGGGCCGACGTGCGGCTCCCGGCGCACCGCCGCGTGCGACCCGGCATACCGACCCAGCGGAACGAGCAAGGAAGGGCAGGACGATATGGGAGCGCAGATGCGGGTCTACCGCCAGCGCATCCGGTCGGTCCAGGCGACCAAGAAGATCACCTCGGCGATGGAGCTCATGGCCGCGTCCCGGGTGATCAAGGCCCGGCAGCGGGTCGCGGCGTCCGGCCCGTATACCCACGCGCTGACCAAGGCGCTGTCGGCGTTGGCGACCTATTCGCGGGCCACTCACCCGTTGACGACCGACCGGGCTCGCGAGTTGGAGACCTCCACGGTCGGTGATCGCCCGCCCAGCCCCCCCAAGGCGGCGGTGCTCATCATCACCAGCGACCGCGGATTGGCCGGGTCGTACTCCTCGTCGGTCATCAAGCAGAGCGAGTCGCTGATCGCCCGGCTGCACTCCGAGGGCAAGGTCGTCGTGCCTTACCTGCTGGGTCGCAAGGCCATCTCGTACTACGACTTCCGGGGCCGCGAGTACGCCCTGTCGTGGTCGGGCAACTCCGACGCACCGACCTTCGAGCGGGCTCAGGAGATCGGCGAGCGGATGCTCGCCCGCGGCGACCTCGACGTCCACGAAGAGGGTTCGATGGACGAGGTCCACATCGTCTACACCCGGTTCAAGACGATGGTCACCCAGGAGACCCGGGCGCTGCGGCTCATGCCCCTCGAGATCATCGACGCGGATGCCGACGGCGTCCCGGACCTGCCTGGGGACGAGGGCCCGCTGCCGTTGTACGTCTTCGAGCCCAGCGCCGAAGAGGTCATGGACCAGTTGCTGCGCAAGTACATCGTCCACCGGATCTACACGTGCATGCTCGGCGCCGCGGCGTCGGAGTTGGCCGCCCGGCAGCGGGCGATGAAATCCGCGACGGACAACGCCGACACCCTCATCAAGACGTACACCCGCCTGGCCAACCAGGCCCGCCAGGCCGAGATCACCCAAGAGATCAGCGAAATCGTCGGCGGCGCCGACGCCCTCGCGTCCGCCTAGAACGAAGGAACGAGACAACATGACTGCCACTGTCACTGAGGCCGCCACCACGCCGACCCCGGGCGGCGTCGGGCGCATCACGCGCATCATCGGCCCGGTCGTCGACGTCGAGTTCCCCGTGGACGGCATGCCCGAGCAGTACAACCTGCTCACGACCGAGGTCGACCTGTCCGGCGAGGGCGAGGGCACCGGCACGAAACGGATCAACCTCGAGGTCGCCCAGCACATCGGCGACAACATGGTCCGGGCGATCTCGCTGCAGCCCACCGACGGACTCGTGCGCGGCCTGCCGGTGCAGGACAGCGGCGGGCCGATCACCGTCCCGGTCGGCGACGCCACCCTCGGGCACGTGTTCAACACCACCGGCGACTGCCTCAACCTCGAGGAGGGTGAGCGCCTGCAGGTGAGCGAGCGTTGGGGCATCCACCGTACGGCCCCCAGCTTCGACCAGCTCGAGTCCAAGACCCAGATGTTCCAGACCGGGATCAAGGTCATCGACCTGCTCACCCCGTACGTGCAGGGCGGCAAGATCGGCCTGTTCGGCGGCGCCGGTGTCGGCAAGACCGTGCTCATCCAGGAGATGATCGCCCGGGTCGCCCGTGACCACGGCGGGGTGTCGGTGTTCGCCGGTGTCGGCGAGCGCACCCGGGAGGGCAACGACCTGATCGTCGAGATGGAGGAGGCGGGCGTCCTCGGCCAGACCGCGTTGGTCTTCGGCCAGATGGACGAGCCCCCGGGCACCCGGCTGCGGGTGGCCCTGTCCGCGCTGACCATGGCCGAGTACTTCCGCGACGTGCAGAAGCAGGACGTGCTGCTGTTCATCGACAACATCTTCCGGTTTACCCAGGCCGGGTCCGAGGTGTCGACGCTGCTGGGCCGGATGCCCTCCGCGGTGGGTTACCAGCCCACCCTGGCCGACGAGATGGGCGTGCTGCAGGAGCGGATCACCTCGACGCGTGGCCACTCGATCACCTCGATGCAGGCGATCTACGTGCCGGCCGACGACTACACCGACCCGGCTCCGGCGACGACCTTCGCCCACCTCGACGCGACGACCGAGCTCTCCCGTGACATCGCGTCGATGGGGATCTACCCGGCCGTGGACCCGCTCTCGTCGACGAGCCGCATCCTCGACCGCCGGTACATCACCGAAGAGCACTACTCGACGGCGGTGCGGGTCAAGCAGATCTTGCAGCGCAACAAGGAGCTGCAAGACATCATCGCCATCCTCGGTGTCGACGAGCTCTCCGAAGAGGACAAGATCCTCGTCAACCGGGCCCGGCGGATCCAGCGGTTCCTCTCGCAGAACACCTACGTCGCCAAGCAGTTCACCGGGATCGAAGGCTCCACGGTGCCGCTGTCCGACTCCATCGAGGCCTTCACGAAGATCGCCGACGGCGAGTACGACCACGTCGGCGAGCAGGCGTTCTTCATGTGCGGTGGCCTCGACGACGTCGAGCGTCAATGGGCGGAGATCCAGAAGAACCTCTGACGGCACAGACCCTCTGCCGCGGTCGGTCCCCACGCCGGGGCCGGCCGCGGCGGCATACCGTGGGCGTATGCCCGAGAGCGCCGAGGATTACTACGCCCGCCTAATCGCCGCTGCCGGCCCGGAGGGGCGCCTGCCGACCATGTCGACCGATGCCCTCAGCGAGTGGGACATCTTCCCGTACGAGACGGACTCGCTCGTGGTCCGTCGGTTGGCCCCACTGCAGCCGGTCGAGCCCCCACGCGCCGGCGAAGACCCGGCCACGTGCTGGTGCGCCGATCCCGGCCGGCGTAACGCGGCGATCGCCGGTGCGTTGTGGCGAGACGATCGCTGGCTGGTCGTGCCGGAGCGGCAGACCCCCGTCCTGCCCGCGTGGCTGATCGTGCAGCCCGTCGAGCACCTCGACCTGACAGATCTCGACGCGACGGACGCTGCCGAGTTCGGCGTCCTCACCGCCGCGGTGGCCACCGCGGTGGAGTCGCTGCCGTCGGTCGGCCGAGCCCACGTCAACAAGTGGGGCGACGGTGGCGCCCACCTGCATGTCCACATCCTCGGCCGTCCGGCTCGGGTCGGCCAACTTCGCGGGAGCTGCCTGCCGGACTGGACCGAGCATCTGCCACTCATGCCCGAGGCCGTCCTGCGTGAGAACCTCGAGCACGTCACGGCGGTGTTGCGACACCGACTGGACGAGGTCGGATGGCTTCGGGGGCAGCGAGGGGCCGCGCCGGGGGACCGATAGAATCGGTTCGACGCCGAGAACCGGAGGACACCGTGAGCCAACTGCAGGTCGAACTCGTCGCCGCCGACCGTCGGGTGTGGACGGGGGAGGCCACGATGGTCCGCTGTCGGTCGGCGTCCGGCGAGTTGGGGATCCTGCCCGGCCACACCCCGTTGCTCGGCGTGCTGGTCACGGGTGACGTGACGATCCACGCCACCAGCGGCGAGAAGAAGGTCGCCGCCGTGGACAGTGGGTTCTTGTCGGTCGAGCACGATCGGGTCACCATCGTCGCCGACACGGTGGACGCGCCCGGGCTCGGCTGAGGCGCCACCGTGGCCGACCTGCTCACCTCCCTGGAGGTCGCGGTCGGCGTGCTGGTCGGGCTGGGCATGGGTTTTCTCGTCTTGCTCTTCGTCCGCCGGCGGACCATCGGGCGGGGCCGATTGCTCACCTTGTGTGGGGTGCGTTTCCCGCTGCGGCCCCGGTGGCGGATGGGTCTGGTGGGGTTCGGCTCCGGCGAATTGCAGTGGTACACCCTAAGCGGGCTGACCCTGCGCCCCAGGTTCCTGTGGTCGCGTGACGGGCTCGAACTCGGCGCTCCTCGCCGATCCGCCTCGGAGGCCGGCCTGGACGGACTCGAGGATGCCGTCGTCGTGCCCTGTCGCCACCATGGCACCGACTTCGATCTCGCCCTGCCCGCCGCGGCATACACGGCGTTGCGTTCCTGGGTCGAGTCCGGGCCGCCGCGTTCGGCCGGGTCGGTCGGCTGAGCGCCTGACCTGACCTAGGAGCGGCGCCCGCGCACGGTCGGATCCGCCACGCGCCCGCCACCGGGCTGCCAGAGCACGTCGCCGGTCGGGAGATTGGCGACCCTCGCGAGGACGAACATCAAGTCCGAGAGCCGGTTGAGGTATGTCGCGGTCAACCGGTTGACCCCCCCGGTGCCTCGCTCGGCACCCGGGTGGTCGCCGTAGTGCTCGATGGCCGCCCAGGTGGATCGCTCGGCTCGGCGCACCACGGTGGTCGCCTGATGCAGGTATGCCGCGCCCGCGCTGCCGCCCGGGAGGATGAACGAGCGCAGCGGCTCCAGCTCGCCGAGGTAGCGGTCGCAGTCCGCCTCGAGGTCCTCGATCCACGGCGGCTGCACCCGCAGTGGTGGGTGGGCGTAGTCGGTCTGCAGGGGCACGCAGAGGTCGGCCCCGACGTCGAACAGCTCGTTCTGCACGCGGGTGAGGGTTGCCCGGACGTCCTCGCGCAGCCCGCCGAGGGCCAGCGCCACCCCGATGACGGCGTTCGCCTCGTTGGCGTCGGCGTAGGCGCCCAGCCGTGGATCGGTCTTGGCTGTGCGAGTGAAGTCCCCGAGCGCCGTCGTCCCGTCGTCACCGGTGCGCGTGTAGATCCTCGTGAGGTTGACCATGGCCCCAGCCTCTCAGATGCGCGGTGGGCCCCGGAGGCGAGCCGACATTCGCCCCATTCGTCACAGCGTGTCGAATGGCGTGACCGACCTCACGTTGACTACGGTCGGGGCAACTCGGACGCTCGCTGCGGCGTCCAACCGGTCAAGGAGCCCGTGTCGGGCGATGCGACGGACGGGGTGGCTGGATGGACAGGGGTGTCATCGCGGGGCGGCGCGTCCGGCCGCCAGATCCGCTGCCCATGGGCGTCCTCGAGGTCGCCACGGGTCAGGTCGTCACGGTGAGCGGTCGGATCGACGCGCACAGCGCCGCCGGGGTGCGCGATTTCCTGCACGGGATCATCGACACCGGCACCGGCGATGTCGTGCTGCTGCTCGGACAGGCCGAGGTCGGCGACCTCACCGCCCTCGGCGTGCTCGTCGGGGCCCATCACCGAGCTCGCCGAGCCGACCGGCGCCTCGTCGTGTCGGAGGTCTCCGAGCGGACCGCACGGGTCCTGCGCGCCGCCCACCTCGACCGAGTCCTCGTCGGCGTGAGCGAGCCCACTCGAGCCGTCGTGGCGCCTCTCACGGCCTAGGGGCACTCCGCCACCCCGGGGTCTCGGAGTACGGTCGGAGCATGGCCGAAACCCCTTCCCGCCCAACCCGCGACAAGCCCTGGGTGATCCGCACGTATGCGGGGCATTCCAGCGCCGCGGCCAGCAACGCCCTCTACCGTCGCAACCTCGCCAAGGGGCAGACGGGTCTGTCGGTCGCCTTCGACTTGCCCACCCAGACCGGGTACGACCCCGACCACGTCCTGGCTCGGGGCGAGGTCGGCAAGGTCGGCGTCCCGATCAGTCACATCGGTGACATGGCGGCGCTCTTCGAGGGCATTCCGCTCAACGCGATGAACACGTCGATGACGATCAACGCGACGGCGATGTGGCTGCTGGCGATGTACCAAGTCACCGCGGAGGCACAGGCGCAGACGGCCGGCGAAGACCCGGCCGCGTGGGTCAAGGCCCTGGCCGGCACGACCCAGAACGACATCATCAAGGAGTACCTCTCCCGAGGCACCTACGCCTTCCCGCCCGAGCCGTCCCTGCGGCTCATTACCGACATGATCACGTACTCGGTGACCGAGATCCCCAAGTGGAATCCGACGAACATCTGCAGCTACCACCTGCAGGAGGCCGGGGCCACGCCGGTGCAGGAGATCGCCTATTCGATGTGTACGGCGATCGCTGTCCTCGACGCGGTCCGCGACTCGGGCCAGGTACCGCCGGAGGCCTTCGCCGACGTCGTCGCCCGGATCTCCTTCTTCGTCAACGCCGGGGTGCGCTTTGTCGAGGAGATGTGCAAGATGCGCGCCTTCGTCGAGATCTGGGACCGGGTGACTCAGGAACGCTACGGCGTGACCGACCCGGTGGCGCGGCGCTTCCGTTACGGCGTCCAGGTCAACTCCCTGGGCCTGACCGAGGCCCAACCGGAGAACAACGTCCAGCGCATCGTCCTGGAGATGCTCGCGGTGACCCTGTCCAAGGACGCCCGGGCCCGTGCGGTCCAGCTGCCGGCGTGGAACGAGGCGCTCGGGTTGCCACGACCCTGGGACCAGCAGTGGTCGCTGCGCATCCAACAGGTGCTCGCGATGGAGTCGGACCTGCTCGAGTACGACGACCTGTTCACCGGGTCGGTCGTCGTCGACGCGAAGGTCCGCGAGATCGTCGACGGCGCGATGGCCGAGATCGACCGGGTCCAGGAGATGGGCGGGGCCGTGGCCGCCGTCGAGAGTGGCTACATGAAGTCCGCGCTCGTCGCCTCGCATGCCGCGCGGCGCCAGCGCATCGAGGCCGGCGAGGACGTCGTCGTCGGGCTGAACGCGTTCACGACGACCGAGCCCAACCCCCTCACCGCCGACCTCGACACGGCCATCCAGACCGTCGATCCGGCGGTGGAGCACGCCGCGGTCGCCGCGATCAAGGCGTGGCGCGAGGCGCGGGACGCCGACCCGGCAGACCGGGAGCGAGCCCAGGCCGCGCTGGCTCGACTGCGCGCCGACTCGGCATCCGGGGTCAACCTCATGCCGGCGTCCCTGGAGTGTGCTCGCGCGAAGGTCACCACGGGGGAGTGGGCCCAGGCCCTGCGGGACCAGTTCGGCGAGTACCGTGCCCCCACCGGCGTCTCGGGCTCGGTCGGAGTCAGCGGCGACGCCTCGGGCGAGCTCAGCCGGGTGCGCGAACAGGTCGCACGCACCGGAGTGGACCTCGGCGAGAAGCTGCGCGTGCTGGTCGGCAAGCCGGGCCTCGACGGCCACAGCAACGGCGCCGAACAGATCGCCGTACGGGCCCGGGACGCCGGTTTCGAGGTCATCTACCAGGGCATCCGCCTGACGCCCGAACAGATCGTCGCCGCCGCCGTCGCCGAGGACGTGCACCTCGTCGGGCTGTCCATCCTGTCCGGTTCGCACATGGAACTGGTCCCCGAGGTCCTCGCCGGGCTCAAGGCGGCCGGCGTCGGAGAGGTCCCGGTCGTCGTCGGCGGCATCATCCCCGAGAGCGACGGTGCGGCGCTGAAGGCCCAGGGCGTCGCTGCGGTCTTCACCCCGAAGGACTTCGGGCTCAACGACATCATGGGCGACTTCGTCCGGATCATCCGCGCGGCGCGGGGCCTGCCCGCGCTCGTGCCCGAGTCGGCCTGAGGATTCGTCCGGGACTGCCGGGCCTCGTCGTGGCTGCACGCGGCATACTCGCCGGGTGAGCGATCTGCAATGCCCGGCGCGGGTGTTCGTCGCGCGTCACGGTCAGGCGACGTATGCCGTGGACGACGTCGTCACCGACGCCGGTGGCACACTCACCGACCTCGGCCGGCACCAAGCCGCGGACCTCGCCGAGCGACTGGTGCCCGAACGGATCGCCGTCGTCTACCCGAGTCGACTGGACCGCGCCGTGCAGACCGGCGCCATCGTCGCCACCCGGCTGGGCACGCCCATCGAGGTGCTCGATGGAGTGCACGAGTTCGCCGCGGGGTCGCTGGAGGGACACCACTGGGACGAGGCGCTGCGACGAGGGTGCTACGACGCGTGGCTAGCGGGGGAACTCGACGAGCGATGGCCGGGTGGGGAGTCCGGCCGCGAGATCGTCGACCGGATGCGGCTGGCCCTGGACGCAGTGGCCGACCGCCATCGCGGCGAGGCCGTCCTCGTGGTGAGCCACGGCGGCGTGATGTCGTTGTCGCTGCCCCTGCTGGCGATGGATGCCGCGGGGCCGCGGATCGCGCGCCCGCCCCTGCCCAACACCGCCGTGGTCGCCCTGTCGCGCGACGGCGACGGCTGGCGGTTGGCCGCCCCGTGGCCGGGCACCGGGGACGTCCGGGGGCCACGCCGGGGCGAGTCCGGCTGACCGACGGCCCGTGGCCCGATCGATCCGGCCCCCATCCGCCCCAATCGGCCTCAGAACAGCCGAGATTCCAGGTCGTCGATGCCGCGCAGGGCGTCGTAGTCGAGCACGACGCAACGGATGCCGCGGTCCTCGGCCAGGGTACGCGCCTGCGGCTTGATCTCTTGAGCGGCGAAAATCCCGGTGACGGGGGCCAGGACGGGGTCGCGGTTGAGCAGGTCGAGGTAGCGGGTCAGCTGCTCGACCCCGTCGATCTCGCCGCGCCGCTTGATCTCGACGGCGACGTGGTGGCGCCCGGCATCCCGCGCGAGGATGTCGACCGGACCGATCGCCGTCATGTGCTCGCGCCGCACCAGCGTCCAGCCTTCGCCGAGGGTGTGGATGTGTTCGGCCAGCAGCGCCTGCAGATGAGCCTCGACACCCTCCTTGACCAGGCCCGGGTCGGATCCGAGGTCGTGAGCGCTGTCGTGGAGGATCTCGTGCACCCGGATCCGCAGCGCGTCCCCGGACTTCGACTGGCGCACCAGCCACACGAGGGTCGTCCCCTCGGCGGATTCGGCCGGCTCGGGGTCGATCTGCGTGGTTACGCAGGGTGCGGACATCCAGTTCAGGGGCTTGTACGACCCGCCGTCGCTGTGGACGAGCACCGAGCCGTCGGCCTTGACCATGAGCAGCCGGGTGGCCAACGGCAGGTGCGCCGCCAGGCGTCCCTCGTAGTCCACCGAGCAGCGGGCGATGACGAGGCGCACGGTCGCCCAGCCTAGTGGTCGCGCGAGTCGGGTCGGCGCGGCCTGGTGGAGTGCCGGCCGGTCAGGGCAGCGCGTCCGGCTGCAACTCGCGGGGCAACGGCAGCGCCGCCGACATCGACGAGGGGGACGGTCGAGGTCGGCGGGGTTCGCGGACCCCGGCCGTGCCGTCGTCGAGGTCCGGTCCCTCGGGACCACCGCGGTAGTAGCGCAGCTCGCGGCTCGCTCCGCCGCTGGCCTCCGTGGCGAACACCTTGGTCTTGCCCACCCGGCGCACCGTGACCCTGGCACCTCGCCCGGAGCGTAGGTGCATCGAGGAATCACGCACCCGCTCGTATGCCGCCTGGGCGGACGGTGCGCGCAGGACGTCGGTGACCGGCGGCATACCGGGCACGCGGATCGTCACCTCGTAGCGCTTCACGTCTTCATGATGCGCCGTGACGGCCCGGTGTGGAAGCCCCGCAGGGTGCGCGCTGCCTCGTCGTCCGGCCCAGGGCGATACGGCGAAGGTGGGGCGTCACGAGCTCAGGGACGGGTCGGTCCGCCGATGTGACCACGGTCGCGCTGCCCTCGCCTACCCCGGGGTAACGCCGGGTGCCAGACTCGCCGTATGGCCTCTGAGTTCAGCAAAGTCGGTGTGGTCGGAGTCGGCGTCATGGGCGCGGGCATCGTCGAAGTCCTCGCTCGCAACGGGATCGAGGTCGTCGGGGTCGTCAAGGACGACGCCGGGATCGCCCCCGCACAGGCCCGCATCGACTCCTCGGTCGCCCGCGCCGTGCAGGGCGGCAAGATGACCCAGGAGGAGGCCGACGCCATGGCCAGGCGGGTCACCCTTACCGCCGACCTCACCGCGGTCAAGGGGGCCGAACTCGTCATCGAGGCAGTCCCCGACCGACTTGCGCTCAAGCAGAAGATCTTCGCCGACCTCGAGGCCATCGTCGCGCCGGAGACGGTGCTCGCGACGAATACCTCGGCGCTGAAGATGATCGAGGTGGCGGTGGCCACGAAGACGCCCTCGCGGGTGGTCGGCCTGCACTTCTTCAACCCGGTGCCGGTCCTCCCGTTCGTCGAGGTCGTCCGCTCGATCATCACCTCCGACGAGGCGGTCGCCTCCGCCCACGCGCTGGCCGAGAAGCTCGGCAAGGACCACGTGACGGTCGGCGACCGGCCGGGGTTCATCGTCAACGACCTGACGTTCGCGTACCTCAACCACGCGGTGCAGATGTACGAGAACAAGTACGCGACCCGCGAGGACATCGACGCGGCCATGCAGCTGGGCTGCGGCCTCCGGATGGGCCCGCTGCTCACGCTCGACCTCATCGGCCTCGACACGGCATACGAGGTCCTCGAGTCCATGTACCGCGACGACGGTGACCGCCTGCACGCCCCCCGGCCGATCCTCAAGCAGATGATCAAGGCCGGGTTGCTGGGCCGCAAGACCGGCCGCGGCTTCTACACCTACGACGGACCGGGTGGCTCGGAGATCGTCGCCGACGCCCTGACGCCGATCGCCTCCACCGACACCGACCTGCCCCGGCCGATCGCCAAGGTCGGCGTCGTCGGGTCGGGGACCATGGCCACCGGCATCGTCGAGGTGTTCGCCAAGGCCGGCTACGACGTCGTCTACGTGGCCCGTGGGCAGGACAAGGTCGACGGCGTGAAGGCGGCGATCGTCAAGGGGCAGGCGCGGATGATCGACCGGGGCAAGCTCACCCAGGAGGCGGCCGACGCCGTCTTGGGCCGGCTGACCGGATCGACGACGCGCGAGGACCTCGCCGACGTCGACATCGTCATCGAGGCGATCGCCGAGGACCTCGAGATCAAACAGGAGCTCTTCCGCGACCTGGACCGCATCTGCAAGCCCGGGGCGATCCTCGCCACGACGACTTCGTCGCTGCCGATCATCCAGTGCGCCAATGTCACCAGCCGACCGGCCGACGTTGTCGGCATGCACTTCTTCAACCCCGCCCAGGTCATGCGCCTGGTCGAGGTCGTCGACACGGTTGTCACTGCCAAGGACGTCGTCGAGACGACCGTGGCGCTCTCGCGCAAGGTCGGCAAGCACCCGGTGCGCTGCGGCGACCGGTCCGGCTTCATCGTCAACGCGTTGCTCTTCCCTTACCTCAACGAGGCCATCCGGATGCTCGAAGGGCACTACGCGACCGCCGACGATATCGACACCGCCATGCGCAGCGGCACGCGCTACCCCATGGGGCCGTTCGAACTGCTCGACGTCGTCGGCCTCGACGTCTCGCTCGCGATCCAGAACGAGCTCTACACCGAGTTTCACGAGCCCGGATTCAAGCCGGCACCGTTGCTCGAGCACCTCGTCACCGCGGGCTACCTCGGACGCAAGACGAAGAAGGGGTTCCGCAACTACTGACCGATCGGCACGGCATCCGGTCCCGGTGTGGCCGCTGGGGCTGGTATGCCGTGCCTGTGCCGATCGCAGTGTCGGGTGGCGCTCGCGTGCCGTTGACCCGCCCGGCAGTGGGGTCTCGCCCCGGCGGCGTCGGGTCGCCTGTCGAGGCGAACGGTCAGGAGGCGAGGTCCTTGAGGGTGATGGGCCCCGCCGTGGTCATCTCGGCCACCTGCGCGAGGAACAACTCGGCGCAGGCAATCGCGTCGACGAGGGCCTGGTGGGCTCGGTACACCGGCAATCCGTAACGGCGGCGGGCGGCCCATAGTCGCAGCGTGCCGGGGGGTGCCTCGCCGTGCCGGTGTCCGACGATGATCCGCCGTTGCAGTTCGAGGGTGTCGATGCGCGTGCAGGGCATCCGGGCCCCGAAGATCCGATTGCAGCCCACCGAGATGAACCCCTCCTCCATGTCGGTGAAGTGGGCCAACAAGACCCGGCCGCGCAGGGCCGAGAGCACCTCGGTGAGCACGTGCAGCAGCGGCGTCCCCGAGGCGACGGCGTCGTCGGTGATGCCGTGGATCGCGGCGCTCTGGCCCACCCCACGGTCGGAGCGCACGACGTAGCGGCGGGCCCGAGAGAGGTCGATAGACAACCCGTCGATGGGGACGAAGCCGACGCTGAGTATCTCGTCTCGGCGTGGGTCCATGCCCGTGGTTTCCACGTCGACGGCGAGCAGCTTGAGATCGCGGACGTCGGTCGTCGGCTCGGGCAGCGGCACCGTGAGGTAGTCGCGCATGGGTCCGGCGAGGACGGTCTGCAGCAGCTTGTCCCGGCGGCGGTACGGGGTCGGTGGGCGGAGGAACATCGCGGTCAGGACATGTAGGTCAACGGGTAACGGTGACTCAAGCTCGCCTGCGCTGCGCGCAAGATGCCGAAGGCCTCGCGCAGGTGACGCTTGTCGAACGAGCTCAACGCGTCAGGTGCCACGAAGTTGTCGATCGGCTGACCTTCGCGGACTTGTTCGGCCTGGTGGCGCAGCCGGACGTAACTGATGAACTCGAACGCGTCGCGCAGGTCCTCGCCCCGGTCGAGGTTCATCACCCCGGCTGCCACCGTCGCGTTGATCCTCGCCCGGGTGTTGACCGCAGGAGAGCCCACGGACAGCGCGTGGACCCGGGCCAACTCGACGACGGCCCCGACGCCGCCCTTCTTGATGTCCAGGGTGTCCTTGTGTTCGCCGTGTCGTTCGAGGACGAACCCACGGAAGAACCCCAATGGGGGCTCGCGCTCGACGGCGCGCTTGGCCAGGTGGGCGAGGAATCGCTTCGAGGACGGCGCCATCTCCAGGACGTGGCGCTGCAGGCCGGCATACAGACTCGAGTCGCCGTGCACCGGACGCATGTCGAAGAAGATGCTCGCCTGCAGGACGTTGTCCGGGGTGGGCTCGGTGAACCAATCGGTAAACGCCTTGTGCCAGGTCTTCAGCCTGGCCCGCAGCTTGGGGTGGGTGGCCATGACGCCGCCCGGGCACGGCGGGTAGCCGCACTTGACCAAGCCGTCGGTGACGAAGGTCGCGACGTCGAGGAAGTAGGGCTTGTGCTCGGGCTGGCGCTCGTCGCTGACGATCATCGCGTTGTCCTGGTCGGCCGCCAAGGCCTGCTCCAAGCGGGCCCGGGAGCCGAGGGTCACCCAGCAGTAGGGCACCGGCGGCGGGCCGTACTGCCGCTCGGCCAGGGCGATGAGGCGCCGCACCGTCGCGTCGCCGATCGACGTGACGACTCGCCCGATGTCGTCGGCCGAGGCGTCCTGGGCGACCAGCGCCTCGACGACCGATCCGAGCCGGGAGCTGACCGTGGCGACGCTCTCGACGTCACGCTGTTCGCGGATGTCGCCGACGAGGTTGATGGGGTTGGACCGCTCCAGGCGCATGATGTCGGTCGTCGTGATGATGCCGACGGGACGCCCGTTCTCGAGGATCGGCAGGTGGTGGATGCTCCGGCGCACCATCTCGAGCATGGCCTCGAACGCCGGGGTGTCGACCGTGGAGGTCACCGGGTCGGTCGTCATGATCGTCGACACCGGGGCGGCCGGGTCCCGACCGGCGGCGAGGACCCGGTTGCGCAAGTCGCGGTCGGTGACGATGCCGGCCAGTCGGTTCCCGTCCATGACCAGCAGGGAGGAGATGCCCGCGGCGGACATCTCCCGCGCGGCGTCCGCGATGGTGGTGGTCGTCGGCGTGGTCACCGGCGCCCGGCTGAGCAGGTCGTTGACCCGTGACTTGAGATAGGGCCCGCCGGTGACCGAGAGCTGTTGGGTGGCTACCGCCTGGCCCATCCGGTGCTTGCGTTGTAGGTCGAAGAACCGGGCGAATTCGGGGTGGTCGCGGCCGAGCGCGTGGAAGGTCTCCTCGCGCATGACGAGCACGAGGGAGTCCTCGATGGCAAGGGCGTCCATCATCGACGGGTTGCCGTTGACGAGGGTGATCGACCCGAAACAGGCGCCGGCCTCGCCGCGATCCACGAGGGCGCCCTGGTCGTCGTGGACGTCGACGGCCCCCGAGCGCAGGACGTACAGGTGGTGGTTGTCCCGACCGATGGCCACGAGGTAGGTCCCGCGTCGGAAGTACTCGATGCGCAGGTCCCCGGGCAGCGTGTCGAGCACCGGCGGTGGGAGGGTGTCGAACGGTGGGTGCAGGGCGAGGAAGTCGCGGATCTCCGTGAGTTCGACGTCCGGGGTCATGCCTCATCCTCGTAGGTAGCCATGGGCGGGGTCGGCCACCGGCCGCGCCTCATCCTTGCAGGTATGCCGCGACGCAGCGGGCGTTTATGCCCGGCGCAGCCGGCGCGACGATCCATTCTCCGGCCGCGGCCCGCTCGTGGTGTCGGGTTCACCACGAGCCGTGGAGGGGCCTGCCCTCGGCGAATCCCGCGGCGCTCTGAATCCCCACGACGGCGTTGTCGCACAACGCCGCGAGGGTCGCGGCACCGGCATACGTGCACGCGGAGCGAACGCCCGCCGTGATGAGGTCGAGCAGGTCCTCGACGCCAGGGCGGGCCGGGTCGAGGTACATCCGGGCGGTGGAGATGCCCTCCTCGAAGAGGGCCTTGCGGGCCCGGGCGTACGCCGAGTCCCCGGTGGTTCGGGAGGCGACGGCGCGTGCTGAAGCCATCCCGAACGACTCCTTGAACGGTCGGCCGTCGGCGTCGGTCTTGAGGTCGCCGGGGGACTCGTAGGTGCCGGCGAACCACGTCCCGATCATGACGTTCGAGGCGCCTGCGGCCAGGGCGAGGGCGACGTCGCGGGGATGGCGCACGCCACCGTCGGCCCACACGTGCGCGCCGAGCTCGCTCGCCGCCGCTGCGCATTCGAGGATCGCGGAGAACTGCGGCCGCCCCACCCCGGTCATCATCCGGGTCGTGCACATCGCCCCGGGGCCTACGCCGACCTTGACGATGTCCGCTCCGGCGGCGACGAGGTCGCGGACTCCGTCGGCGGCTACGACGTTCCCGGCGACGATCGGCACGGCGATCCCGGTGGCGCGCACCGCTTGCAGCGCGTCGAGCATCCGGTCCTGGTGGCCGTGGGCGGTGTCGAGGACGAGGACATCCACGCCCGCCTCGACGAGCCGGCCAGCGCGTTCGGCGACGGCCCCGTTGACGCCTGTGGCGGCGGCCACGCGCAGTCGCCCGGCCGCGTCGACGTTGGGGGAGTAGAGCGTCGCCCGCAGGGCGCCGACACGGGTGAGCAGGCCGACGAGGCGGCCTTCGGCGTCGACGACGGGAGCGAGGCGGTGATGCACCTCGCCGAGCCGTTCGAAAGCGGCTTCCGGGTCGACGTCGTCCGCGAGCGTGACGACCTCGCGGGTCATCACCTGGTGCACCTGGGTGAAGCGGTCGACCGCGCCGAGATCGGCATCGGTGACGATGCCGACGGGCCGGCCGGCCTCGTCGACGACGACGGCAGCGCCGTGGGCGCGCTGGGGGAGCACCGCCATGGCGTCGCCGACGGTCGAGGTCGGCGTGAGCGTCACGGCCGTGTCGTGGACGAGATGACGTGACTTGACGAAGTCGACGACGTCGGCGACGACGTCGGAGGGGATGTCCTGGGGGATGACCGCGAGCGCGCCCCGGCGGGCCACCGTCTCGGCCATCCGCCGACCGCTGACTGCCGTCATGTTGGCGACCACGAGAGGGATGGTGTTCCCGGTGCCATCCGCGGTCCTCAGGTCGACGTCGAGGCGGCTGCCGACCGTCGTGCGCCGGGGCACCATGAAGACGTCGTCGAAGCTCAGGTCGAGCGTCGGAGTCTGCCCGTCAAGGAAGCGCACCCGAGCACTGTATGCCGTTCCGCCTGCGAGGTGTCCGGCGCCCGGGGGCGCCGGACAGGCCCCCGACGAGCGGGTTCGCGGCATACCGGCTCGGCCGTCACGCGCGAGACCGACGCAGGGTTACCCCCGCGCCGGTCTCGTGGGCGCTGGCGACGCTCAGACGTCGCGGAACCGGTTGATCTGGGTCTCGTACTTGGCCCGCTTCTCGGGGTTGCTCACGCCGAGGCCCTCCTCGGGGGCCAGGCACAGCACGCCGACCTTGCCCTGGTGCAGGTTGCGGTGCACGTCGTAGGCTGCCTGACCGACCTGGTCCAGCGGGTAGCTCCGGGACAGCGTCGGGTGGATGAGCCCGCGGTCGATGAGCGAGTTGGCCTGCCACGACTCGCGGTAGTTGGCGAAGTGCGAGGACACGATGCGCTTGAGGTTCATCCACAGGTAGCGGTTGTCGTACTCGTGCATGTAGCCCGAGGTGGACGCACACGTGACGATCGTGCCGCCGCGACGGGTGACGTAGACGCTCGCGCCGAAAGTCTCCCGGCCCGGGTGTTCGAAGACGATGTCGACGTCGTGGCCACCGGTGAGCTCGCGGATCCGCTTGCCCAGCCGCTGCCACTCCTTGGGGTCCTGGGTCGCCTCGTCTTTCCAGAACTTGTAGCCCTCGGCGTTGCGGTCGATGACGAGTTCGGCGCCCATCTTGTGGCAGATCTCGGCCTTCTCCGGGCTGGAGACGACGCAGATCGGCTCGGCACCACCCGCGAGGGCCATCTGGGTGGCGTACGAGCCGAGGCCGCCGCTGGCGCCCCAGATGAGGACCCGGTCGCCGAGCTTCATCGCGGCACCGTTCTTGGACACGAGCTGACGGAACGCGGTGGAGTTGACCAGCCCCGGGCAGGCAGCCTCTTCCCAGGACAGATGGGACGGCTTGAACATCAGCTGGTTGGCCTTGACGATGGCCAGTTGGGCCAGACCGCCGAAGTTCGTCTCGAAGCCCCAGATGCGCTGCTCCGGGTCCATCATCGTGTCGTCGTGACCGTCGTGGTGTTCCAGCTCGACCGACAGGCAGTGGGCGACGACCTCCTGGCCGGGCTTCCACAGGTGCACGCCGTCACCGGTGCGCAGGACGACTCCGGCGAGGTCCGACCCGACGATGTGGTAGGGCAGGTCGTGGCGCTTGGCGTAGTCGCCGGTGCGGCCGTAGCGCTCGAGGAACCCGAACGTCGGCAGGGGTTCGAAGATCGAGGTCCAGACGGTGTTGTAGTTGATCGCGCTGGCCATGACCGCGATGAGCGCCTCGCCGGGCGCCAGCGACGGGATCGGGACGTCGTCGAGGTGCAGCGACTCGCGCGGGTCCTTGTCCCGGGTCGCGCGACCCTTGAACATGTCGACGTCGTCCTTGTGCACCGTCACGGCGCGGTAGCTGTCGGGGACCTCAAGGCCGGCATACGTGGCCTGGCTCCGGTCACCGGAAAGGATGGCTTCGAGGATCTGCTGCATCGGTTTCTCCTTGGGAGCGTCAACATCCAGGGGCCGGTATGCCGTGTCGTGCCGGTCCTGCTGACGACGGTACCCGGGGGGTCCAGGGCCAGCCACCGGGCCTGTCCATGACGTTGCTCACGGGCCTGTGGAGGACGGCGGGTGCGGCCCTGCTTGGCGGCTGGTCGGCACGTTCTGGCTCTTCGGTTGCGGCCCTCCAACCGGGCCGTTCGCCGCGTTCGCCATCCACTTCGGACCTCTGTTCCGGCCTTTCGCCGCGTTCTGGCGGTTGTGTGCGGTTGGGCCGGTCGGCGTGTTCTGGCAGGTGTGTGCGGTTGGGCCGGTCGGCGTGTTCTGGCAGGTGCGTGTAGCTGGGCCGGTCGGCGTGTTCTGGCAGGTGCGTGTAGCTGGGCCGGTCGGCGTGTTCTGGCAGGTGCGTGCAGCTGGGCCGGTCGGCGTGTTCTGGCAGGTGCGTGCAGCTGGGCCGGTCGGCGTGTTCTGGCAGGGTGGTTCGGCCCCTCCGTTCCTGGATGTTCACCGCGTTCTGGCAGTTGCGTGTTGCTCTGGCAGTTGGGTGACGTTGTGGCAGGTCGGACCTGCCAGGACGCACCGCAACTGCCAATGTGTCGCGGCGCTGTCTTTGGCCGGAGGCTTCGGCGCAGCCTAGGGGGAAAATGGGCGGGCCTTGCTGCGATCCCGCCCAACTGCGGCCCTGTGGATGACGCCGAGCGCGGTGCGGCTGTCGTTGGCATACTCGATGGAGCGAGTGGGCGGTTGGTGGCCCGCTGGGCGTTCCGCCTCGTCGAGTCGGTGAACCAGGATGGACAGGGGATGGGGCATGGGCTGCATCGGTGCGCGAGGCACCGCTCGATCCGGCTTTCGACCCATCACCAGCGTGGTCACGGCACTCAGTGCGGGTGCCGTGCTTCTCGTTGGAGCGTGCACGCCTTCCCCGCAGCCAACCCCGACGGGCACCACCGGTGCGACGGTGTCCACGAGCCCGACAGCCACCACTTCCACGACGAGCACCACGACCGACGGCCCGCCCTCGAGCAGCGTGCCGACCACCGACCCCGGCATCCCCCCCGACGCCCGTGAGAACACGATCACTGGAGCAGAGGCGTTCCTTCGGTACTACGTTCAACGCATCAACGACGCGAGTCGGACGTCGAATCCCAATCTCCTCGACCCGCTCAACGGTCCGTCGTGCCCAGTGTGCGTCGCCATCAAAGACTCGACGAAGGCGCGCTTGACGGCGGGGACCCATGTCGAAGGCGACATGTGGACCATGCAGTACTCCATCACGTCGTCCTTCGACAACCAGGGCAACGCAACTGTCCTGCTCAAAATCACCCAAAACCGGGTCGCAGTCGTCGACGGTTCCGGACGCGTAGACCACTACATCGTCGCCGACGAGGGACGGTATCTCGCCACTCTCTCGTACGGGTCGACGTGGTTGATGATGCGCCTTCAGGGGATCCCCAATTGAGGACAGGGGAAGGTGAGCACGGCGACGTGGTGGGTGCCTGGATGGCTCACCATCCGGCGGCGGGGGAGCGTGTCGTGGCACGTGCCTCGCAACGTGGCAGGCCCGACGTGCCAGGACGTGTCGCAACTGCCAGGACACCCCGTCGGCGAACTGGCGCCGTGATCGTGGGGTCGACGTTCGGGCTTGTGGACGACGCCGGGCGCGGCGGGTGCGGCGTTGGCATACTCGGTCGGGAGACGTGGGTCGGGCGGGCCGTTGGGTTGCCCGCGACGCGGTGGACAGGGGTCGGTCATGGGGTGGTGTCCAGCGTTCGGCGCCCGTGCGCGGTTGGCTCGAGCCGGCTCGGTCGTTGATCGCCGCATTCGGCACGACCGGTGGGCAGGTGCGTTGGCGGGGTTACCCATCGTCGTCGCGGTCGCGATTGCGCCGACCGGGTGTTCGTCGAGTGCCGATCCACTGCCAACTGCGTCGACGAGCGGCTCCACCGGTGCGATGACGAGCTCGGGCCGGACGTCAACGACGAGTGGCCAACCGACGCTCGCGGTGCCGACGACCGCTGTACCGACCACAGATCCGGGCATCCCGCCGGCTGCCAGGGAGGACTCCATCGAGGGCGCCCAGGAGTTCGTGAAGTACTTCCTGCATCGCGCGAACGAGAGCTGGACTCGTCCCGATTCGTCGCTCTTGGCGCCGTTGTGTACGGCCGCGAGCAAGACCTGCATGGAGCTCATCGGCAAGGCCCGCGAGTACGAGGCGAAGGGCCTTCACTACGACGGCACGCCCTATCGGGAAACCCCAGTCATCGGAACGAATTGGGCTTCTGGTTCGGCCACGGTTCGGGCTTACGGAGGGCAACCACAGGGTCGGGTGGTGGATCGCGGTGGCGCAACGGTTCTAACCGTCGATGCCTCGCGGATTGCCCTTGTTTTCGAGTTGATTCGGGACGGGACTTGGCGCGTCTTGGAGATCAAGACCGAGGTGCAGCCGCCATGAAACGGCGACCCGATTGCGCGACCGCAGGCCTCCTTCGGCGGTCTGACATCGTCCGAGCGCCTCGGCTGGTCGGTCTGCTGTTAGTCGTCGCGGTTGCCGTGGCACCCACCGCGTGTTCAGCCGGTGGCGACCCAATGCCAATTGCGTCGACGAGCGGCTCTACCGGTGCGATGACGAGCTCGGGGGGGACGTCAACGACGAGTTCCCAGCCGACGCTCGCGGTGCCGACGACCGCTGTACCGACCACGGACCCGGGCATCCCGCCCGCCGCCCGGGTGGACTCAATCGAAGGCGGTCAGGAGTTCGTCAGGTACGTCATCGCCCAGTTCAACCGCAGTTGGACCGATGCCGACCCAACGCTGCTTGTTCCGCTCTGCTTGCCAACCAGCAAGACCTGCGCATACATCGGGACAGCACAGGACTACCGGAATCGGGGTTTGAGATACGCGGGAATCCCCTTCGACGCCCGCACCATCGTGGGGCTCGCTTGGACGCCGGGCCACGCGACTGTGCGGGCGCGCGGATCACAGCCAGCGGGGCATGTTGTGGACTCCAGTGGGTCGGTCGTGGAAACCGTGCCGGAGAGCAACGGCGGCCTGGTCTTCGTGCTGGAATTCCGGGCTGGCTGGCAAGTGGCGGAACTCAAAGCCGACGGGATGCCCTCGTGATATCTCACGGGCGCAAAGCTGGGGTGGCGCACATCGCGGGCCAGATCCGCGAGGAAACGGGACGCCCGCCAGCACGGCGAGTGATGGCGGCGGCTGCTCGCGGGGCGGCGTACAGGGGGCTGCCGATGGTGCGCGTGCCAAGAGTGGTGCGGGGGAGCGGCCGCTCACCTGGCGAACGGGCGTGGGTCGAGGGTCGGGAGCCGGCAGCAGGGCGCGTCGCTGGGCGGGGTTGCTGTGCGAGCTCGAATATCAGGGGGTGTGGCGCGTGAGTGAGATCATGGGTGAGGCGCAACCCACATGAGTTCTCGGCGCCAGGCACCGATGCGACCTGCCCGCCTCCCCGATGTGATCGAGACCTGGTCACCGAAAGCCCCGGGGGGCGTGCCGAGGTGCGCGCTGGTCAGGCTGCTATTCGTCGTCGCCGTTGCGTTGGCACCCACCGCGTGTTCGCTCGGGACCGATCAGGCTCCAACGTCACCGCCGACGACCGCCGTGCCGACGACCGCCGTGCCGACGACCGCCGTGCCGACGACCGCCGTGCCGACGACCGCCGTGCCGACGACCGCCGTGCCGACGACCGCCGTGCCGACGACCGCCGTGCCGACGACCGCCGTGCCGACGACCGCCGTGCCGACGACCGCCGTGCCGACGACCGCCGTGCCGACAACGGCTGTGCCGACAACCGCCGTGCCGACAACCGCCGTGCCGACAACCGCCGTGCCGACAACGGACCCGGCCATCCCGCCCGCCGCCCGGCCGAACACCATCGCCGGAGCAGAGGCCTTCGCCCGCTATTACGTCGACCGCATGAACGTCGCACTCCGCACGTCCGACCCTGCCGTGTTGGACCTCGTGACCGGTCCGAGCTGCCCAGGGTGTAAGGCGATCAGGGATCTGATTGCAGGCAACGCCGCAGCCGGAAAACACGCAGCCGGGGACTCGTGGACGGCGGAACGGGTGTACACGCAGACGTTCGACACGCAGAACGCCGGGGTCATCGTGACAATCAATCAGAAGAGAGTCGACTTAGTCGATGATCACGGCCGACCTGTCGACTTCATCGTAGCCAAGCGTCTGGACGTCTTGTTGACCCTCAAGTTCTCCTCGGTGTGGAGGGTCGAACGGTTCCAGGGAGTCTGACCTGACTGTTCCAAGCGCTCTAAGCGGGTGTGCGAGTCGGTCGCTCGCCATCTGCGTTCGGGGTCCACCCAGGCGGGAAGCGGCGCGTTGTGGCAGTTGTCTCGCGTCGTGGCACGTCCGACCTGCCACAGCGCATCACAACCGGCACGATGCGACGCCAGGCCGAGCACCGGGGCCCTGAGGTCGCCGGGCAGGAGGCCCGACCGGGATTCGTCAGCCGGACACAAGGTTCGTCAGCCGGACAGGAAGCTGAGGATCACCCGACGCCGAGGGTTGTCGCCGTTGGTGTCGACGAGCACGATGCTCTGCCACACGCCGAGCAGCAGCTGCCCACTGACCACCGGCACGGTGAGCGAGGGCGAGACGAACGCCGGAACCACGTGGTCACGGCCATGCCCCAGAGAGCCGTGCCGATGACGGTAGACATCGGCCACCGGGAACACCCGCTCCAGAGCGTCGGCCAGATCGGCCTCGCTGCCCGAACCGGTCTCCAGGACAGCCACCCCTGCCGTCGCGTGCGGCACGAAGACGCTGACCAACCCGTCCGCGCGGCCGGCACAGAACCGCCGGACCTCGGCGGTGAGGTCGGTGACCAGCCGGGACCCGCTGGCGACCTCGACCTCGAGCGACTCCACCGTCAGTGGTGCCCGCCAGCAGCGGCCGGTTCGACGAGCTCGACGAGCACACCCCCGGCGTCCTTGGGGTGGATGAAGTTGACCCGGCTGTTGGAGGTCCCGCGCTTGGGTACCTCGTACAGCAGCCGCACGCCCCGCTCGCGCAGTGTCGCGCACACCGCGTCGATGTCGGCGACCCGGTAGGCCATCTGCTGGATGCCCGGGCCGGACTTGGCGAGGAACTTCGCGATCGTCGTGTCGGGGTTGAGCGGCATGAGCAGCTGGATGCACGAGGTCGAGTCGCCGACGGCCATCATCGCCTCGCGGACGCCTTGTTCCTCGTTGACCTCCTCGTGCAGGCAGGTCATCCCGTAGGTGTCGCGGTAGAACGCGATGGCGGCGTCGAGGTCGGCGACGGCGATGCCGACGTGGTCGATGTGGGTGAACAGGGGGGCGTCTGCGGCGGCCATACCAGCGAGGGTAGGGCCACGGCATACCGCGGGGGTATGCCGCGCCGCGGGGATGTGGTGAGCGCCACCTTGGGGGCCGCGACCGCCGACGTGCCCGCGGCTAGAGTGAGACGACAGGTCAGCGTCGCCCTTCTGTGGAGGTCTCCATGAGCTCGAACACGTCGGTCATCGTCGCCGGTGCGCGCACCGGAATGGGGCGCCTGCTGGGCTCCCTCAAGGACTTCGCGGCCACCGACCTCGGCGGTTTCGCGATCAAGGGCGCCCTGGACAAGGCCGGCGTGAGCCCCGAGCAGGTCGAGTACGTGATCATGGGCCACGTGCTGCAGGCCGGGTGCGGCCAGATCACCGCGCGCCAGGCCGCGGTCAAGGCCGGCATCCCGATGGAGGTGGCGGCGCTGACCGTCAACAAGGTGTGCCTGTCGGGCATCGAGGCGATCATCCTCGCCGACCAGATGATCCGAGCCGGCGAGTACGACATCGTCGTTGCCGGGGGTATGGAGTCGATGACCAACGCTCCCCACCTGCTCGAGAAGAGCCGCGAGGGCTACAAGTACGGCAACGTCCGACTGCGAGACCACATGGACTACGACGGCCTGTGGGACGTCTACACCAACCAGGCGATGGGTCTGCTCACCGACTCCGCCAACGTCGGCGACCGGCAGTTCACCCGCGCCGAGCAGGACGAGTTCTCCGCACGCAGCCACCAGCTGGCCGCCCAAGCCTGGAAGGACGGCGTGTTCGACGACGAGGTCGTCGCGGTGTCGATCCCGCAGCGCAAGGGCGACGCCCTGGAGTTCAAGGCCGACGAAGGCGTGCGCGGCGCGACGACCGCCGAATCCCTCGGCGCCCTGCGCCCGGCGTTCTCCAAGGACGGGACGATCACCGCGGGCAGCGCCTCGCAGATCTCCGACGGAGCCGCCGCCGTCGTCGTCATGAGCAAGGCAAAGGCCGAGGAACTCGGGTTGACCTGGCTTGCCGAGATCGGGTCCGCTGGTCTCGTCGCCGGGCCGGACTCGACCCTGCAGTCCCAGCCGGCGCGCGCCGTGGCCAAGGCGTGCGAGAAGGAGGGCATTGCCCCGACCGACCTCGACCTGCTCGAGCTCAACGAAGCGTTCGCCGCGGTCGGGCTCGCGTCGACGAAGGAACTCGGCGTCGACCCCGACAAGGTCAACGTCAACGGTGGCGCGGTCGCCATGGGCCACCCCGTCGGCATGTCCGGCGCCCGGATCGTCCTGCACCTGGCCCTGGAGCTCAAGCGTCGCGGCGGCGGCATCGGCGCGGCCGCGCTGTGCGGCGGCGGCGGGCAGGGCGACGCGCTCATCGTCCGCGTTCCCAAGGCCTGAGCTCAGGCATCGGCGGTATGCCGCCTCGTCCGGTCGACGTCCCGGCTCTGGTCGCCTCGGCCAGGGCCGGGTCACCGCGTGCGGTCGCCCGGCTGATCTCCCTCGTCGAGGATGGTCACCCCGCGCTGCGCGAGGTCATGGCAGCGCTGGCGCCGCATACCGGCGAGGCGTACGTCATCGGCCTGACCGGATCGCCCGGCGTTGGCAAGTCGACGTCGACGAACACCGTCGTCGCGGCATACCGGGCCCGGGGCAAGCGCATCGGGGTCCTCGCGGTTGACCCGTCCTCGCCATTCTCGGGCGGGGCGCTGCTCGGCGACCGGATCAGGATGCAGGACCACGCGCTCGATCCGGACGTCTACATCCGCTCGATGGCCTCGCGGGGGCACCTCGGGGGGTTGTCCTGGACGACCCCGCAGGCGATCCGCGTGCTCGACGCCGCAGGCTGCGAGATCATCCTCGTCGAGACCGTCGGGGTCGGCCAGTCCGAGGTCGAGATCGCCGGCCTGGCCGACACGACGCTGGTACTCCTGGCCCCGGGGATGGGCGACGGCATTCAGGCCGCCAAGGCCGGGATCCTCGAGATCGGTGACGTCTTCGTCGTCAACAAGGCCGACCGCGACGGCGCCGACGCGACCGTACGCGACCTGCGCCACATGATCTCGCTCGGCGATCGCACCGAACCCGGGCTGTGGCGCCCACCCGTCGTCAAGACCGTGGCCGCCCGGGGCCAGGGGGTCGACGAGGTGATGGAGGCCCTCGACAAGCACCTCGACTGGCTCGAACGCACCGGCACGCTGCGGGAACGGCGACTGCGTCGGGCCGGCGACGAAATCGAGGCGATCGCGCTGACCGCGCTACGCGACCGGATGGGCGACCTTCGGTCTGGGCAGGGCATCGACGACTACGCCGAGTCCGTCGTGGCCGGGCGGACCGATCCGTACTCGGCCGCCGACGCGGTGCTCGCCCACCTGGGCTGAACCTCGCCGGTGAAGCTCGTCGGTTCGCCGGCAAACCGCGCCGGCGCCCCATCCTGGCCAATGCCCCGGCTGACCGCCGCTGCCGAACGCCCCGGCGATGTCCCGGAAGCCCCGAATCGACCCAGAGCTCTGTGGGACCATGACCTCACCCGGTGAGCGGCCGGGCCCGTGGGGGTCGATGTCATGTACCTAACGGAACGCGCACGACGCGCGTCCGGACCGTTCACTCGTGGCCCGGTGGCCCCGACGGTGGTCATGCTCGGCTTCGTCAGCCTGGCCACGGACGTGTCGTCGGAGGCCGTCAACGCCGTCCTGCCGCTGTACCTCACCGCCGCTCTTGGCTTGTCGCCGTTGGCCTACGGGTTCATCGACGGCCTGTACCAGGGCGTGAGCGCGGTGGCCCGGATCGCGGCCGGGCACGTCGCCGACCGTGGCGACCGTCCGAAGTGGGTGGCCTTCGTCGGCTACGGGATGTCGGCCATCGCGCGGATCGCCTTGCTGGTGAGTCAAGGATTCGCCGCCGTCACGGCGGTCATCGCCGTGGACCGCCTCGGCAAGGGGGTGCGCACCGCCCCCCGCGACGCGATGATCGCTGCCGCGGCTCCGGCGGGGGCTGCCGGGCGCAATTTCGGCGTGCACCGCGCCATGGACACCTTCGGGGCCGTGCTCGGGCCGTTGCTCGCCTTCACCGTCCTCGCGCTGTTGCCCGGCGACTACCAGACGGTGTTCGTCGTCTCCTTCGCGTTCGCCCTGATCGGCCTGGCCGTGCTCGGGCTCGGGGTCGGAGACATCCGACCGCGCCGGGACGCGGCCATCGCCACGACGCCTCGGCCGGCCGGCCACGAGGAGTGTTCATTGACCTGTCGGGACTGCGCCTGGGCCAAGGCGCTGGCCAAGGCCCGCGAGGTCGAGCGCCACCCCCGTCTCGATCGGGCGCTCATCCGGCTGCCGCACGTGCGGCGCATCCTGCTCGTCTCGGCCGTGCTCGCCCTGCTCAGCGTGGGCGACGGGTTCCTCTACCTCATGCTCCAGAGTCGCAGCGAGGTGGCTGCCCAGTTCTTCCCGCTGCTCTACGTCGGGACAAACGCGGCATACCTGATCTGCGCGGTGCCGTTCGGGCGGCTGGCCGACCGGCGGGGACGGGCCAAGGTGTTCGTCTTGGGCCACGTGCCGTTGGTCCTCGCGTTCGTCGTGACCGTGCCGGCCTGGACCGCTCCCGGGTGGACGCTGCTCACCCTCGGGCTGCTCGGGGTCTACTACGCCGCGACCGACGGGGTAGTGGCCGCGCTGACCAGCCAGGCCGTGCCGACGGCTCGCCGGGCCAGCGGTCTGGCCCTCGTGCAGACCGGCATCGCGGTCGCCCGGTTCGTCTCGTCGCTGGGCTTCGGCCTGCTGTGGGGGCTCATCGGGCCGACCTCGGCGCTGACCGGGATCGCCGTCGCCCTGGCACTGTTGCTGCCCGTCGCCTGGCGGATCCTCGTCCCTCTCGATCGGCCCGACGCCGTGGCGGTCGGCGCATGACTTCGAGGCGTCGCTGGGCTCTGGCCGTGGTCTGCGTGCTCGCCCTGCTCGCGGCCACGGCGTTCGTCGTGTCGCGCCGAACCGCGCGCGATCAGGCCGCGGCATCCGCCACGACGGCGGCGACGACCCCGGCAGCGGCGCTGCTGGCCGTCCCGCGCCTGTTCTTCCGCAACACCGCGGTCGGCCCCGACTACGGCAAGACCGCCGTCGTCGCCCTGGCCGACCCCCAGGGCCCACGGGCCTATGTCGACGCCACGTGCGAGCGCCTGTATGCCGTGGCGACGCGATCGGTGTGCTTGTACCGCGATGCCGGGGTCGTGACGACCTACCACGCAAACCTCGGTGGACCGGCCTTCCAGGCCACTGGTCCGTTGTCCATCGTCGGGTTCCCGAGCCGGGCCCGCTTGTCGCTGGACGGGACGCTGGTGGCCACGACGACGTTCGTCTCCGGAGACTCCTACACGAGCACCGGGTTCTCGACGAGGACGTATGTGACATCGGTCACGACGGGAGAGTCGCTGCACCTTGAGGACTTCGCCCTGATCCACCAGGGCGAACGCATCGTCCCGACGGACCGCAATTTCTGGGGCGTGACCTTTGCCGTCGACGACCGCACGGTCTACCTCACCGCCGCCTGGGGAGGCACGACGTGGCTGGCTAAGGGGGACCTCACCAGCCGCACGGTGACGACGATCGCTTCCAACGTCGAGTGCCCCTCGCTGTCGCCGGACGGGACCCGCGTGGCCTTCAAGAAGCGCGTCGGCAACGCGGCAGACCCCTGGCGACTTATGGTCCGCGACCTCGCGACGGGCGTCGAAACGCCGACCGCCGAGCGACACTCGGTCGACGACCAGGCGGTTTGGATCGACAACGGGACGATCGGCTACGCGCTTCCCCGCGCCCAACCGGGCTTGGCGACCTCCGACGTCTGGGCGGTGCGCGCCGACGGCACCGGCTCGCCGCAGGTGCTGGTGGCCGACGCGTTCTCCCCAGCCGTGGTGCCGTAGCCTCCGACGCCGGCTGTGCCCACCCCGCGGTTGCCGTCCCGCGGCCGGCCAATGGCAGGATGGAGCCGGTGCCCCCGGTGCCGACGGGCGGCATACCGCTCGTCCCCCGAGCGAAGGGAACCATGCAGGTCTGGCCAGGACAGCCTTACCCCCTAGGCGCGACGTACGACGGGGCAGGGGTGAACTTCGCGCTGTTCTCGGAGGTCGCCGAGCGCGTCGAGGTCTGCCTCATCGACGACGACGGCGTCGAGACCCGGGTCGATGCCCCCGAACACGACGCGTTCGTCTGGCACGTCTACCTCCCGACGATCCAGCCGGGGCAGCGGTACGGCTTCCGGGTGCACGGCCCGTACGACCCGTCCCGAGGCCAGCGCTGCAACCCCGCGAAGCTGCTGCTCGATCCGTACGCGAAAGCCATCGACGGCGAGATGCGCAACGATCCGTCGCTGTTCGCCTACTCGTTCGACGATCCGCTCGGGGGCCTTTCCCGGCAGGTGGCGACCGAGGACAGCCTCGGTCACACGATGCTGTCGGTCGTCATCAACCCCTTCTTCGACTGGGGCAAGGACCGTTCCCCGGACCGGCCGTATCACCAGAGCGTCCTGTACGAGGCCCACGTCAAGGGCCTGACCATGCGCCATCCCGACGTGCCCGAGGAGATCCGCGGCACCTACGCCGGCATTGCACACCCGGCGACGATCGGCCATCTGAAGTCCCTCGGGATCACCGCCCTCGAGCTCATGCCCGTGCACCAGTTCGTCCAGGACTTCACCCTCCAGGACCGCGGACTGCGCAACTACTGGGGCTACAACACCATCGGATTCCTCGCTCCGCACAACGGGTATGCCGCGTACGGCACGCGCGGACAACAGGTGCTCGAGTTCAAGTCGATGGTTAAGGCCCTGCACGAAGCCGACATCGAAGTCATCCTCGACGTCGTCTACAACCACACCGCCGAGGGCAACCACATGGGGCCGACGCTGGCCTTCCGCGGCATCGACAACAACGCCTACTACCGCCTGGTCACCAAGGACCTCGGGCACTACTACGACACGACCGGCACGGGCAACTCGCTGCTCATGCGGCACCCGCACGTCCTGCAACTGATCATGGACTCGCTGCGCTACTGGGTGACCGAGATGCACGTCGACGGGTTCCGCTTCGACCTGGCCGCGACCCTGGCTCGCCAGTTCCACGAAGTCGACAAGCTGTCCGCCTTCTTCGACCTCATCCAGCAGGACCCCGTCGTCAGTCAGGTCAAACTCATCGCCGAGCCGTGGGACCTCGGCGACGGCGGCTATCAGGTCGGGGGGTTCCCGCCACTGTGGACCGAGTGGAACGGCAAGTTCCGCGACACGGTCCGGGACTTCTGGCGGGGCGAGTCGGCGACCATCGGGGAGTTCGCCTCGCGGTTCACCGGCTCGTCGGACCTCTACGCCCATTCCGGGCGCCGCCCCGTAGCGTCGATCAACTTCGTGGTCGCCCACGACGGATTTACCCTGCGCGATCTCGTGACGTACAACGAGAAGCACAACGAGGCCAACGGAGAGGGCAACCGCGACGGCGAAAGCCACAACCGGTCGTGGAACTGCGGGGTCGAGGGACCGACGACCGATCGCGAGGTGCGGCTCCTGCGCCGACGTCAACAGCGCAACATGCTCACGACCTTGCTGCTCGCCCAGGGCGTGCCGATGATCGCTCACGGCGACGAGTTGGGTCGCACCCAACGAGGCAACAACAATGCCTACTGCCAGGACAACGAGATCGCCTGGGTCGACTGGGATCTCGACGCCGAACAGAAGAGCCTGCTGGCCTTCACCCGCAGCCTCGTTGCCTTGCGCCGCAACCACGCCGTGTTCCGACGCCGGCGCTTCTTCCAGGGCAGCGCCGATCACGGTGGCGAGAGCGATCTCGGCGACATCGGGTGGTTCACCGCCGACGGCGCACACATGCACGAGAGTGACTGGCGGATCGGGTACGCCAAGACCCTCATGGTCTTCCTCAACGGCGACGCCATCCCGGAGATGGACTCTCGGGGTGGCCGCGTCACCGACGACTCCTTCCTGCTGATGTTCAACGCCCACTACGAGCCGATCCTCTTCACCGTGCCGGAGGACGGTTACGGCGAAGAATGGTTCATCGAGATCGACACGGCGGCACCGCACTCGGCCGCGTTGGCCAAGGCCGGCGTGGCGTCCCTGGACCCGGTGGCCGCCGCTGGTGCTGCTGCGGCGGCGGCGGCCGTGCTCGTCCCCGGCGACAGCGTCGAGGTGGAGGCTCGCAGCATCCTCGTCCTGCGATGTCCCCGGGAGGATCCGGAGTGACGGACCGGCAGGCGATGACGGGGACATACCGCCTGCAGATCCGCCCCGAATTCGGGTTCACCGACGCAGCCGCACAGGTGGACTACCTTCGCGATCTCGGGATCAGCCACATCTACCTCTCGCCGATCCTCACGGCTGCCCCTGGCTCACCGCACGGCTATGACGTTGTCGATCACACGAGTCTGTCGGCCGAGGCAGGGGGGCGCGGGGGGTTCGACCAGCTGGTGGAGGCGTTGCGACGCAACGCGATCGGCGCAATAGCCGACGTCGTCCCCAACCACGTGTGCCTACCGACTCCGGCCTACCTCAACGCTCAGTTGTGGGATCTGCTGCGGCACGGCACGGACAGCCGGTATGCCGCATGGTTCGACGTGGACTGGGAGGCCGGGGAGGACACCATCCTCATGCCGGTGCTGGGCGAGGCCCTCGAGCAGGCTCTCGAGGACGGCCTGGTGGTCCTGGACCCGAAGGGCGGACCGACCGGCGAGGATCTCGTGCTTCGTTACCACGAGCACGAGTTCCCGGTCAGGCCGGGCACCGAGGACCTGCCCCTGGAGCACCTGGTGCAGCGGCAGTGGTACCGCCTGTCGCACTGGCAGGCCGCGGATCTCGGGCTCAACTACCGTCGGTTCTTCGACGTCAAGACCCTGGTCGCCGTCCGCGTCGAAGACCCGGCGGTCTTCGCGGCGACCCACGAGTTGCTGATCCGGCTGGTCCGCGAGGGGGCCCTCGACGGGCTGCGGATCGACCATCCAGACGGCCTGGCCGACCCACGCGGCTACTTGCGGATGCTCGCCGAGGCCACCGCAGACACCTGGGTCGTCGTCGAGAAAATCCTCGAGGGCGAGGAGCACCTCCCCGAGGACTGGCCGATCGCCGGGACCACCGGGTACGACGCCCTCAAGCGCGCCGGTGGGGTCTTCGTCGACCCGGCCGGCTCCGACCCGCTACTGGCCCTATTGGCCGTCCTCGTGGGCCAGGTCGTCACTCCTGCGCAAGTGGCCATCGACGCGAAGATGCAGGTCGGCTTGCGGGTTCAGGCCGCCGAGGTGCGTCGGCTCGTGCGGCTGCTCGTCGCCGGATGCCAGCGCTCGCCCGACGGCGAAGAGCTGCGCCCCGAGGCGCTGCGGCGGGCCCTGTCGGCATTGCTGGTCTCGATGGACCGGTACCGCGCCTACGTCCACCCCGGCGAACGGCCCACCGAGGAGTCCGCACTGGTCCTGCACCAGGCCGCGGATCGGGCACGCCGGCTCGTCGCGGCCAGCGACCGCCCGGTCGTCAACCTGGTCCGGGATGTCGCCCTCGGCCGACCGCCCGAGCGACGCACGAGAGCGGCCGTGGCCGCCCGCGAAGAGTTCGTCGTGCGATACCAGCAGACCTGCGGTCCCATCCAGGCCAAGGGCATCGAGGACACCGCCTTCTACCGATGGTTCCACCTCACCGCCCTCAACGAAGTCGGCGGCAATCCTGGCGAGTTCGGGATCTCGACCCAGGAGTTGCACCGGTTCGCCGAGCGGATCCTCGCCGACTGGCCGCAGACGCTCACCGCGCTGTCCACCCACGACACCAAGCGGTCCGAGGACACCAGGGCCAGGCTCGTGCCGCTGAGTGAACTGCCCGTCGAGTGGTCCGCATGGATGCACACCGCAAGTGGCCTGGCCAGGGACGTCCGCCCGCCCCTGCTCGATCCGGCGACCGAGTACCTGCTGTGGCAGACCCTCGTGGCGACCTGGCCGATCAGCGCCGAGCGGCTCAAGACATACGCCCACAAGGCCGTTCGTGAGGCGTGCGTGCATACCTCGTGGGTCGAGCCCGACGCGGCCTACGAGGCTGCGGTCGAAGCGTTCATCGACTGGGCGCTGACCGATCCACGGGTCGAGGACCACGTGGCCGTGTGGTTGGGCCGCACCGTCGAGCACGTCCGGGCGGCCACGCTCGGGCAGAAGCTCGTCCAGCTCGTCATGCCGGGGATTCCGGACCTCTACCAGGGCAGCGAGCTCGTCGAGTGCACGCTCGTCGACCCGGACAACCGTCGCCCCGTGGACTATGTCGCGCGCCGGCGTCGGCTGGCCGCGCTCGATGCCGGCGCGGAGCCACGAGATCTCAGCGACGAGAAGCTACTCGTCACGTCCCGAGCGATGCGCCTGCGCCGGGACCACCCCGACTGGTTCGGCGCCGGGTCGACGTATCGCCCGGTCGCCTCGACGAGTCCGAACGCCCTGACCATCGGACGCGGGCGTCCCGACGGGCTCGACGTCGTCGCGGTGGCCACCCGACTGCCCGAGTCCCTGGCCCTGTCGGGAGGGTGGGGCGAGCATTCCGTCGGCATCCCCCCGGGCCGGTGGCGCGACCTGCTCGCGGGCACCGCCATCGACACGGACAAGGAAGGGGTCCTCGTGCGGCGACTGCTTGCCTCGCTACCCGTCGCCCTGCTCGTTCGCGATGCCTGAGTCGCTGCGGGTGTGGGCGCCGCAAGCCCGCACCGTCGAGATCGTCTACCGCGTCGACGGATCACTCGCCGCCGAACCGATGGCCGAGCACCCCGACGGCTGGTGGAGCGCCGCCGACACGACGCACTCGTCGCTCTCGTTCGACTACGCGTTCCGCATCGACGGGGGGGCGCCCTGGCCTGATCCGCGCAGCCCCTGGCAACCCGACGGCGTGCACGGGTTCAGCCGCACCATCGATCCGGCGACGTTCGCCTGGACCGACCACGGATGGCCCGGCCCGCGCGGCGGACGCGGCGTCCTCGGTGCGCTCCACTACGAACTGCACATCGGCACCTTCACCCCGGAGGGCACCCTCGACGCGGCCGCTCGGCACCTGCCCTACCTCGTCGCCCTCGGCGTCGACGTCGTGCTGCTCATGCCCGTTGCCGCCTTCCCGGGGCGATGGGGCTGGGGCTACGACGCGGTCGCGCCGTATGCCGTGCACGAGCCCTACGGAGGCCCGGCGGCTCTCGTGCGCTTCGTCGACGCGGCGCACCGCCTGGGCCTGGGCGTCGCCCTCGACGTCGTCTACAACCATCTCGGCCCGGTCGGGAACTACCTCGCCGGCTTCGGGCCGTACTACTCGGCGCGGCATACCACGCCGTGGGGGCCGGCCCTCAACCTCGACGGTCCGGGCGCGGCCGAGGTGCGCCGCTGGGTGCTGGACAACGCCGCGCGCTGGCTGCGCGACTTCCACGTCGACGAACTGCGCCTGGACGCCGTCCACGCGCTGCACGACGACTCGCCTCGGCATCTGCTCGCCGAACTGGCCGACGAGACCGCCGCGCTCACCGTCGAACTCGGGCGGCCGCTGGCCCTCGTCGCCGAGACCGACCGCAACGAACCGGCGACGGTCACCCCTGTCGCACAGGGCGGCCTCGGGCTCACCGCCCAATGGGCCGACGACGTCCACCACGCGATCCACGTCGCGCTCACCGGCGAAACGCAGGGCTACTACGGCGACTTCGCCGATCCGAGCGCGCTGGCCACGACGCTGTCCGCAGTGTTCCTGCACGACGGGCGGCATTCGAGCTTCCGGGGTCGACCGTGGGGCCGGCCGGTGGACCGGACCAGGGTCGACGGCCGGCGCTTCCTCGTGTTCCTGCAGAGCCACGACCAGGTGGGCAATCGGGCGCAAGGGGACCGGATCGGCGCGGCGCTCACCCCGGGGCAGCAGGCCATCGGGGCGGCGCTGTCGCTGCTCGGCCCCGGCACGCCGATGGTGTTCATGGGCCAGGAATGGTCGGCGTCGACTCCCTGGCAGTACTTCACCGACTTCGACCCCGCCGAGCCGGCGGCCGCGGCGATCCACGCGGGCCGACAGGCCGAGTTCGCCGGCCACGGCTGGATCGACGAGGTCGTCCCCGACCCGCAGGATCCGGCAACGAGGGCGGCCAGCGTCCTCGACTGGGCGGAGCCGGACCGGGACCCGCATGCCCGGATGCTCGGGTGGTATCGCGACCTCGTCCGGCTGCGCGCGGCCGAACCGGAACTCGACGACGGGCGCCTTGACGCGGTGCGCGTCGAAGGCGGGGTCCAGCAGGGATGGCTCACCATGCGCCGGGGCGCCATCCTCGTCGCAGTGACCTTCGCGCCACGGCCGACCGCCGTGCCGGTTGGGCCGGACGGCGACGGCGCGCGGCTCCTGGTGACCTGGGCGGGGCGTTGCACCGGCGTCGAGGACGGCCTCGCGCACCTCGACGGGCACGACGTCGCGGTCCTACGACTGCCGCCGCCACGCTGAGGAAATCCCGTGGCCGGCCGGGCGCCGACAACCTACGGTGGCGAGGTGGACGCGCACCCGTCGGAGCGGCGCGAGGCACCGCACGCGCTTGACCTCGCCGACGACACCGAGCTCGCCGAGGCCCACGCGCTGTTCGCCGCCTCCCGCGCCGTCGATCGACCGCACTCGATGCTCCCGCTGGTTGCGGACCTCGTCGCCGAGTGGCGCCATGTCGATCCGGGCGAGGACTTCGTCCTGCGCGGGCTGTGCGCCGGCGGCCGGCTCGTCGGCCTCTGCCAGGCGTGGTTTCCCCTCGGCGACAACACGTCGATGGTCTGGGCCAGCGTCGACGTCCTGCCCGAGGCCCGCCGGACGGGCCACGGCGCCGCCCTGGTCGAGGACCTCGTCGCCGTGGCACGTTCGCGGGGCCGCACCCTCGTCGTCGTCGAAGCGGCATACCCGCCCGACCGGGCCGACGACCACCCCTATCGCCGGTTCGCGCAGGCCCACGGCTTCCGGGTCGGCCTGATGGAGGTCGCCCGACGGTTGGTCCTGCCGGTGTCGAGCGAGCGGCTCGACGCACTCGAACAGCGCGCGAGACGGCGCCACGCCGGCCGGTATGCCGTGTCCGTGTACGAGCGGGTCCCCGAGGAGTTGCTGGCGCCGTTGTGTCGGCTCAAGAACCTCGTGGCCGAGCAGGCGCCGGCCGGCGACATCCCCTTCGAGGCCGAGTCGCTCACCCCTGAGCGCTATGGCGACCTCCGGGACGCGGACCAGGCGGCCGGCCGACTGCGCCTGACCGCTCTGGCGACCGAGATCGACACGGGTCTCGCCGTGGCCTTCACCGAGCTCATGCTGCGCCCAGGAGTGACCCGGGCCGAACAATGGGGCACGCTCGTCGACGAGGCCCACCGCGGACACCGGCTCGGGCTCGCGGTCAAGGTCGCCACCCTGCGCGCCCTGCAGTCCGACCATCCCGATCGCCTCGACGTCATGACGACCAACGCCGTGGAGAACCCGTGGATGGTCGCCGTCAACGACGACCTCGGGTTTCGCCCCGTGGAGTTGGCGGTCTCGTTCAGTCGGACGGTGTGACCTCGCGGCCGGGCCCGCACGCGGCATACCGTGTCCCCATGCTCGTTGCCTTCAGTGTCGCTCCGTCCGGCGGTGCCGACGACTCCGGATCGGTGAGCCAGGCGGTGGCCGCGGCGATCCGGGTCGTGCGCGACTCCGGCCTGCCCAACCGCACCGACGCGATGTTCACGACGATCGAGGGCGAGTGGGACGAGTGCTTCGCCGTCGTCAAGGGCGCCGTCGACGCGATCGCCGCGGTGAGCCCCCGGGTCGCGCTCGTGCTCAAGGCGGACCTGCGGCCCGGCCACACCGGGGAACTCGACGGCAAGGTCGAACGCCTCGAGGCCATCCTCGGCGCGAGGACTCCCTGACGGCCACGGTCGCGAACGGCGCGCTACCGTGTCGGGCGTGGCGCAGCGTACGCGGCTGACCTTCGACCCGATCCGGCGGGCCGCCCAGCTCTGGACCCGCCGGTGGGGCCCGCGCGCCCAGGCCGAGGCGATGGCCTCGGCGACCTCGCTCATGCGGGTACAGCAGCTGCTGCTCGGGCGGTTCGACGCCATCGTCGGTGAGCATGGGCTCACCTTCGCCCGGTACGAGGCGCTCGTGCTGCTCGCGTTCTCCCGCGAGGGGGAGCTGGCCATGTCGACGGTGGGGGAGCGGCTCATGGTCCACCCGACGTCGGCGACGAACATCGCCCAGCGGCTGCAGTCCCAGGGGATGATCACCCGCCGGCCCAACCCGGCCGACGGCCGGGGCACGCTCGCGGCGATCACCCCGGTGGGGATCGCCGCGATGGAGGCGGCCACCGCCGACCTCGTCGCGGCCGGTTTCGGCCTCTCCTCGCTCGACGCGGCGGAGCACGACGAGTTGTTCCGGCTGCTGCGCAAGATCCGCACCGATCACGGCGATCTCGACGCGGACTAGAAAATACTAGGACGTCCTAGTAAATTGGCTCCATGGAGAGCCCCCGCGCACAGATGTCCGGAGCCGAACGCTGGCAGGCCCGCTTCGACTCGGCCGCCCAACGGGGGCAGGTGCGCGACGACGACTTCACCACCCTGTCCGGTATGCCGCTCGAGCCGGTCTACGGGCCGGGGCTGCACGGCATCCCCGAGCCGTCCACGGCGGAAGAACGCGAGCGGCTCGAGCGGATCGGCTGGCCCGGGGAGTACCCCTTCACCCGGGGCCTGTACCCGACCGGCTACCGCGGGCGGACCTGGACGATCCGCCAGTTCGCCGGGTTCGGCAACGCCGAGCAGACCAACGAGCGCTACCGGATGATCTTGCAGCGCGGTGGGGGCGGGCTGTCCGTGGCCTTCGACATGCCCACGCTCATGGGCCGCGATTCGGACGACCCGATGAGCCTCGGCGAGGTCGGTCACTGCGGCGTGGCCATCGACTCGGCGGCCGACATGGAGGTGCTCTTCCGCGACATCCCGTTGGGCGAGGTCACCACGTCGATGACGATCAGCGGCCCTGCCGTGCCGGTGTTCTGCATGTACCTCGTCGCCGCCGAGCGTCAGGGCGTCGACATCGGCCAGCTCAACGGCACCTTGCAGACCGACATCTTCAAGGAGTACATCGCCCAGAAGGAGTGGCTCTTCGCGCCCGAACCTCACCTGCGGCTCATCGGCGACCTCATGGCCTTCTGCGCCGAGCGCATCCCGGCATACAAGCCGTTGTCGGTGTCGGGGTATCACATCCGCGAGGCCGGGTCGACGGCGGCGCAGGAGCTGGCCTTCACGCTGGCCGACGGGTTCGGCTACGTCGAGCTCGGGCTCTCCCGGGGTCTGGACATCGAGACCTTCGCTCCGGGGCTGTCGTTCTTCTTCGACGCCCATGTCGACTTCTTCGAGGAGATCGCCAAGTTCCGGGCCGCCCGGCGGATCTGGGCGCGGTGGATGCGGGAGGTCTACGGGGCCACCACCGACAAGGCCC
This sequence comes from Dermatophilaceae bacterium, assembly GCA_037045045.1. Taxonomy (GTDB): domain Bacteria; phylum Actinomycetota; class Actinomycetes; order Actinomycetales; family Dermatophilaceae; genus Phosphoribacter. Next base: position 460,952 of record JBAOHL010000003.1, on the reverse strand, counting down.
AGTGGCTGCGGTTCCACACCCAGACCGCCGGGGTGTCCCTCACCGCCCAGCAGCCGTACAACAACGTCGTGCGCACCGCCGTCGAGGCCCTCGCGGCGATCCTCGGTGGCACGAACTCGTTGCACACCAACGCTCTCGACGAGACGCTCGCCCTGCCGACCGAGCAGTCCGCGGAGATCGCGCTGCGCACCCAGCAGGTCCTCATGGACGAGACCGGGGTGACCAACGTCGCCGACCCGTTGGGCGGGTCGTGGTACGTCGAGGCGCTCACCGACCGGATCGAGGCGGAGGCCGAGGCGATCTTCGCCAAGATCGCCGACCTCGGTGTCCTGGGCCGGGTGCAGGGCCCGAGCGGCCAGGTCGAACACGAGATCGGTCCGATGACCTCGGGCATCCTGCGCGGCATCGAGGACGGGTGGTTCATGTCGGAGATCGCCGATGCCGCCTTCGCCTACCAGCTCGCCCTCGAGAAGGGGGACAAGCGGGTCGTCGGGGTCAACACGCACACCCACTCGCTCAGCCACGACCTGGAGATCCTGCGCGTGAGCCACGAGGTCGAACGCGACCAGGTCCGGCTGCTCGGGCAGCGCCGCACCGCGCGCGACGCCGCGGCCGTGCAGACCTCCCTGGACGCCATGCTCGCCGCGGCCCGCTCGGGCGCCACCATGGTGCCCGCGATGCTCGATGCCTGCCGAGCCGAGGCGACTCTCGGTGAGATCTGTGACGTGCTGCGCGCCGAATGGGGCATCTACCGCGAACCCGCACGGTTCTGACGTCGCGGGCCCCGCATGCCGAGGCCGAGGGGCGCACGCCGAGCCCGTCGGCGGCATACCGCGATTTGCCTCGACCACCTGGGCTGCGCCTACCCTGGAGGCGATCCCGACCAGTGAGGACCCTCCCGGATGACGCACGCCCGGCGCCCCACCGCGCCCCGAACCATCGCGCTGCTCGCGGCGTTGAGCCTGCCCGCGGCGCTGGGCGCCTGCACGGACGCCGGCTACCCGGCACCAGGTCCGACGAGCTCGAAGGCCCGCACCACGGGGACGCCGTCGGCCACGTCCGCGGCCGCGCCGACGACCACGGCTCCGGCCAGTGCCGAAGCGCCGCAGCAGGCCGCCGAGATCGCCGCCAAGGCGATGACCGCCGCGGTAGCCGCCGTCGCGGCGCCCGGGCCCGAGGGCAAGGCCGCGCGTGAGGCAGCCTTCACCGGGTCGGCGCTCGCGGCCGCCAACGCCCAGAATGCCTTGCTCGGCGCCCTCACCGCGGCCGAGAAGGACAACCCTGTGCTCAGCGACGCCGACCCCGCGGTCCTCACGGTCAGCCAGGGCCCGGCCTACCCGCGAGCCATCCTCGTCAAGACGACCCGCCGCGCCTCGGGATTCCCCCTCGTGACGCTGCTCGTGGCTGCCGACGCGCAGCAGGGATATCGCGTCGCCGGCTGGGCAACCCTGCTCCCGGGCGCGACCTTGACCGGGTTCGCCGAGTTGGAGAGCGGGTCGGTGTTCCTCACCTCCGCGGCCGAGGTCGGGCCCTCCATCGAGGGGACCTTGGCCGACTACGCCGCGTCGCTGGCCTACCCGCCGCCGGCGGCCGTGGAGCATGCCTTCGTCGAGGACAGCTATGCCGCGACGGTGCGCCAGGCGGCCAAGGCCCAGGCCGACGCCCTCGGCTCGGCGGGATCGGTCAGCCAACAGCACGAACCCCAGGGGGTATTGGGCGCGTTCCGGCTCCCGGGAGAGCAGGGCAGCGTCGTGCTGATCCGAATGGACCGCAAGGACGTGCTCCAGGAGAAGACCGCGAACGCATTCACGCCGACGAAGAAGTTCACCGCCCTGTCGGGCAAGACCCTCATCGACACCCAGGCGACCCAGCAGACCGTCGAGTACCTGCTCGTCCGCTTCCCCGTTACGGGCAAGGCCGTCGTGCTCGGGGCCGCCGAGCAGTTGTATGCCGCGAGCGGTTCCTGACCGGTGGCGTCGCGAGGAGCGGGTAACCCGCGAGGGATAGAGAGAATGGACCCATGAGCCAGTCGCCCTTCACCGCCGCCGCGTTGCGCGGCGCGGTCGACCTGTCCGCACTCAAACGCCAAGCCGGGCCGGCGGGACCGGGCCAGGCCGCGGCCGGTGGGCCGAATGCCGGGGACGCGGGGTCGGGGGGCCTGCTCGTCACGGCGACCGATTCGACCTTCCAGGAGGTCGTCAACGGCAGTGTCCGGGTGCCGGCGATCGTCGTGCTGTGGTCCGGTCGGCTGGCCCAGTCCGCGGGATTCGTCGACGTCATGGTCGACGTGGCCCGTACCGGAGGCGGACGCTTCCAGGTCGTCTCGGTCGACGTCGACACCAATCCCGGTCTGCTGCAGGCCTTCCAGATCCAGAGCGTGCCGGCGGCCGTCGGCCTGGTCCAGGGCCAGCCCGTGCCGCTCTTCGTCGGCGCCCTGTCGGCGGCGGAAATCCAGCCCTGGGTGGACGAACTGCTCAAGCTGGCCACCCAATACGGCGTCACCGGTCGGGTCGCCCTCGACGACTCCGGCCCGACCGCCGAGACACCCGCCGAAGTCGAGCCCGCGCTGTCCGCAGCCCACGAGGCGGCGTTGGCCGCGATCGACCGGGGCGACCTGCCCGCGGCCGCCGCGGCATACGAGCAGGCGCTCGTTGACGACCCGGCCGACGAAGACGCCCGGCTCGGTCTCGCGCAGGTGCACCTGCTGTCCCGGACCGAGGGCCTGGACCCGGCCGTCGTCCGGGCGGCCGCGGCTGCCGACCGGGGCGATCTCACCGCCCAACTGCTCGTCGCCGACCTCGACGTGCTCGGCGGGCATGTCGAGGACGCCTTCGCCCGCCTGGTCGACGCGGTTCGCGCGACGACGGGCGAGGACCGCGAGCGGGTACGTACCCACCTGCTCGAGCTGTTCGACATCGTCGGCGCCGGTGACGAGCGGGTGGCCAAAGCCCGCCGGGCGTTGATGAGCGCGCTGTTCTGACCGTTGTCGATCGGGACGTCAGCGTGGGGTCTCGACGGGGGCCGGGGCGATTGGGTCGGGCCTCGGCAGGATTCTCAGCACGGCTCGACGGTCGCCGTCGACGCTCACGCCACGGGCGACAGCCTCGTCGATGGACAACGCGCCCTGGAGTAAGGCGATCAGCAGGGGTCCTGGGCCGTGGATGTTCGCGGCGATCTCGGCCCCGATGACGCACGGCATCACGCGCACCTGGCCCGCCACGGTGACGTCGAACCCGTCCGAAGGCTGGCCGACTCGGACGGTGAGGGGGGCCTGCGCCGGCTGGTGGTCCGCGAGCAGGTATCGGGCGGGTTGACTGAGCCAATGCATCTGGAAAGCCGCACCGGTCGGGGCGGACGGCATGGTCGCCGCGCCCCACTTGAGCAGCTCGCGGAGCACACCGTCAAGGGCGAGCCCGTGTTCGGTGAGACCGTAGGTCGCCGGCTCCCCGGGGCGCGCCGACTCGTGACGACGCAGGACCCCGTGTGATTCGAGGTCGCGCAGCCGTTGGGCGAGCAGGTTCGACGCGATCCCTGGGAGCCCGCTCTACCAGGCCACGATGCCCGGCGGAGCGATGCCGTTCGCGGAGTTTCTTCATCTTCGGCCAGGGACGGATCAGCACCCTCCGGCTGCTCTACAACGGTCCCGAATACCTCGACAAGGGCGGTCGCTGAGTGGCGCCCGCGACGCTGGCCGATCGCGTGCGAGCCGCGCTGACCGGCCGTGTCGTCCGCGAGGTGTCGATGTTCGGGGGCATCTCGTTCCTCGTCGACGACCGGATCGTCGTCGCCGCGCGGCGCGACGGAGACCTCCTCGTCCGGATCGATCCGTCCCGGCGCGGCGCGCTGCTGGCCCGACCGGGGGCCAAGCCCGCGACGATGGGCACAGGCCGCCCGATGGGCGATGGCTGGCTGGCCGTCGGAGCCGCAGGCCTCGTCGCCGAGGATCTCACCGAATGGCTGAGCCATGCCCTGAGCACCCACGCCGAGGCGCCGCGAACCGAGCCCGTCAGCCACCCCGGGCCGGCGGTGTCCCCCGCTGCACCGTGACGCCTGCTGCCCTCGGGCGGCCTCCGTGCTGATGGTGTGGCCGTCCCGGGAGTCGGCGGACTGCTCAGTCCTCCTCGCTTGCCCACCAGCGGCGCGGCTCGCCGCGGCGCCGCCCCTGCACCCACCAGATGATCTCCACGAGCAGGGCTGCGGCCGCGCCGACGAGGAGGGCCAGCCGGATCGCCGGGCCGTTCGAGGGGTCGAGCAGGAAGAAGCGCTGGGTCCACGGCACCGCGAAGATCGCGACGTATGCCGAGGCGGACACCGCAAGCAGGGCGATCTTCCACCACTCGTACGGCCGGGCGACGACCGCGAGCACCCACCAGGCCGCGACGAGCAAGGTGGCCAGGGCGGCCGTGGATGCCGCGAGGCGAGCGGCATCCGGGTCGACTTGTCCGGCCCGCGCGAGCAGGTAGCTGACGAAGGTCGCGACGGCCACGACGATCCCGGAGGGCAGGGCCAGGGCGAGCACTCGGCGGGTGAATCCGGAGCGGGCCCGTTCGTGGTTGGGCGCCAGGGACAGCAGGAACGCCGGGATGCCGATGGTGAACCAACCGGTCATCGTCACGTGGATGGGTTGCAGGGGGAAGGGCAGTCGCCACAGGCCGACGAGCAACGCGAGGAGCACCGAGTAGACGGTCTTGGTGAGGAAGAGGTTGGCGACCCGTTCGATGTTGCCGATGACTCGCCGGCCCTCGGCGACGACATAGGGCAGTGTGGCGAATCGGTTGTCCAGCAGGACGATCTGGGCGACCGCTCGGGTGGCCGGTGCTCCCGAACCCATCGCTACGCCGATGTCCGCGTCCTTGAGGGCCAGGACGTCGTTGACCCCGTCGCCGGTCATCGCGACGGTGTGTCCACGGCTGCGCAGGGCCTGGACCATCGCTTGCTTCTGGTCGGGGGTGACCCGCCCGAAGACGGTATGCCGCGTGACCGCCTGGGTGAACTCGTCGGGCTCCGTCTCGGGTGGGACGGCCGGGTCGGGCCGCCCCGCCGGCGATCCGACCAATGCGACCGGCGCGGCCGCGGGGATCGGCGGGAGGGTCCGAGCGTCGAGCGGGTCGTCCCCGCCACGGACCCCGAGGGATGCCGTGACGGCACCGACGGACACGGCGTTGTCGCCGGAGATGACCTTCACCTCGACGTGCTGGGACGCGAAGAACTCCAGGGTGTCCCGGGCATCGGACCGCACCCGTTGTTCGAGCACGACGAGGGCCCGGGGGATGATCCCGTCGGTGGCGGACGGCCCGTCGACCGGGTTGGTCCCGGTGGCGAGCATGAGCACGCGCAGCCCCGTCGATCCCTTCTGCTGGGCCGCCTCGCCGGCCGGCGAGGCGGGCGCAGCGAGCACGTCCGGCGCGCCGAGCAACCAGCTACCGCGACCGGCGAACGTCGACCCCGACCACTTGCGGGCGGAGGTAAACGGGGCGTGGTGGGTCTCGGTCCACCGGTCCGTGGCCGCCGGGATCTGTTCGGTGATCGCCTGGATGCTCGCGTTGGGGTTCTGGTCGGTCGCCGCGAGTTGGGCCAACACCGCGGCCAGATCCGCGCCGGCGGTTCCGGCCGGCCGGCCACGGTCATCGAGGGCGATCACCTCGGCCAGGCGCATGCCGTTTTCGGTGAGGGTGCCGGTCTTGTCGGCGCAGACGACGTCGACCCGGGCCAACCCCTCGATCGCCGGGAGCTCCTGGACGAGGCATTGCCGTTGCCCGAGCCGGATCACCCCGACGGCGAAGGCCACCGAGGTCAGCAGGACGAGGCCCTCGGGCACCATGGGGACGAGGGCCCCGACCATCCCGAGGATGCCGTCGCGCCACCCACTGTCGACGACGAACAGCTGGGTCCAGATGGTCAACAACCCGACCGGGGCCAGCAGCCAGGACACGACCCCGAGGATCCGGTCGATCCCGCTGCGCAGTTCGGAGCCGACGAGGGTGAACTTGCTGGCCTCGGCGACCAGCCGCGCGGCATACGCCTCCCGGCCGACCTTGGTGGCCCGATAGGCCCCGGAGCCCGCGACGACGAAGCTGCCGCTCATCACCGCGTCGCCGGACTCCTTGACGACCGCCTCGGCCTCGCCGGTGAGCAGCGACTCGTCGACTTCGAGGGAACGGGCCTCGACGACCTCGCCGTCGACGATGAGCTGGTCGCCGGGGCCGATCTCGATGACGTCGTCCTGCACGACCTCGGTGCGCCCGACGAGCACGGCCTGACCGTCGCGGCGTACCCGGGGCTTGGCCTCCCCGACGACCGCGAGGTTGTCGAGGGTTCGTTTGGCGCGCAACTCCTGGACGATGCCCACGGCGCTGTTGGCGAGGATGAGCAGCCCGAAGGCGGCGTTGATGATCGACCCGGTGGTGAGGACGATCGCGAGGAGGATGCCGAGGATCGCGTTGATCCGCGTGAAGACATTGGCCCGCACGATGTCCCACGTGCTTCGCCCACTCGTCGGTGGCAGGTCGTTCGTCCGCCCGGTGGCGACTCGTTCGGCGACCTGCGCGGCGGTCAGGCCGCGGGCGTCGGGCTGCATGGGCTCGATCCTAGGCGAGCCCATGGCGGCGTCCGCCCGGCGAGGGTGCTGCTACGGAGCGGTCATGCCGACCGGCATGGGCTGGCCGATCGTCCATTCGACGCGGGTGCCATCGACGCTCCAGACGGCAAGGTGCAGACCGGAATTGGCGAGCAGCTTCTGGCAGCCCGGGCACGGGGCGTGGGTGATGGCGATCCACCCGCCGAGCCGGCGCACCGGGTCGGCGAACAACAACGCGTTGGACTCGGCGTGGATGGAGATGCAGAAGCCGGGCGAGCTCGGATCCTCGTACGGCGCGTCCGGGGGCAGCTCGTCGTGGCGGAGGGCTCCGCGCGGGCAGCCGCCGGACAGGCAGCCCAGGCGTCCGGCCGGGGCCCCGTTGTAGCCGGTCGACAGGATGCGGTTGGCGCCGTCGAACACGACCGCGCCGACGCGTCGCCGGGTGCAGTCGGCCCGCTGCGCCACGGCCTCGGCGATCCCCAGTCCCCAGGCATGCCAGCCCGGCCGGGTCACGAAGCTCTCGGGCACGTGCCGAGCCTAGCGACGCCGGCGTTCGGGTGCCGCCGGGGCCGGACACTTAGGCTGACGGGCATGGACGTCGTCGCTCGGGCCCGGTCCGCAGTGGCCGGCCGGCTTGTCGTCGTCACGGGCGCCTCCAGCGGGATCGGCCGGGCGAGCGTGCAGATGTTGGCGCCGGCCGGGGCGCGGCTGGTCGTCGTGGCCCGGCGCGAGTCTCTGCTCGAGCAGGTTGCCGCCGACGCCCGGGCCCTCGGCAGCGAGGTCGCCACGTATGCCGTGGACCTGCGCGACACCGTCGCGGCGGCTGCCTGCGCTCGCGCCGTGGTGAGCGAGCACGGCATACCGGACGTTGTCGTCGCCAACGCCGGGCAGTCCATGTCGCGCGGCGTGCTCGACTACGTCGACCGGTTCGACGCCATCGAGCGCACCGCCGGGGTCAACTACCTCGGGGCGGTGGCGTTCCTGTTGCCCTTCCTGCGCCCCATGGCCGACCGGGGCAGCGGGCACGTCGTCGGCGTGACGACGGTCAACGCCCGGGTGCCGCTGCCCGGCTGGAGCCCGTACTGCGCCTCCAAGGCCGCCTTCGACGTCTGGCTGCGCTGTGTCGGACCGGAGCTACGCGGCCGCGGCATCGCGACGACGATCATCGAGTTCCCGCTCGTCGACACCCCCATGGTGCGGCCGGTGTACGGGCCCAGGCCCCCGCTGGCGATGTCCCCGGAGCGGGCCGCTCGTTGGGTGTGCCGCGCCGTCGTCGACCGCCCGGCGCAGCTCTCGCCGTGGTGGGCTCGTCCGGCTCAGGTCCTCACCGCGGCCGCGCCGATCGCCTCGGCCCGCCTCGTCGGGCGGTTCTCGATGCGTCGACGGCCCCAGGGGCGCTGACGTGTCGGCCGTTGCGCCCGGGCGGGGCGGAGTCGCGGCGCCCTCGGACGTGCGGGGTTCGTGTCGACCTGCCTACCGAGGGCTGCGCCGGGCCGTGCAGAGCCTGCCGAGGTCAACAGGAGCGCTGCGCGGCGGGTATGCCGCCGGCGGACTCTCGCTGGCCGGCGTCGTCGCGGCGCGCGCATTGGCCACGCCTGACCGGCTCGCCTGGGTGGACCCCGACGGCTCCCTCACGTATGCCGCCCTGGCCGAGGCCGTGCACGAACGAGCCGGCCGATTGCCGGGCTCGGGATCGCTCGTCGTGCACCTCGATGCCGACCGCGACCTCGCCGTTGCCGTCCTGGCCGGCCTGGCCCGTGGTTTGGCAGTGTCCGTGGTCGGGCGACGGTCCGGTGGCCGTGGGGTGGCTGCGGCGCTGGCCGACAGCCCCGGTGCCGCACTCCTGCAGAGCCGGGACGCTGTCGGGCCCGATCACCTGGTGGTTCCGGGGTGGGGCAGCGGGCCGACGGGCGGGCGGGCGGGCCCTGGTCGGGGGACCCTGACGTTCTCCACTTCGGGCACCACCGGAGCGGCCAAGTCGGTGCGCGCACGGACCGGGCTGCGCGCTGCGGGACAGCTGCTCGGGCTGGTGGGGTCGCTGCCCGCAGTGGCCAGGCCCGTGGTGGGCTCGTTCGCCTCGGTCGACCACGGGCATGGATTCGGCCTGCTGGCCGGGACGCTGGGTCTCGGGGGGACCTTCGTGTCCTTGTCCGGGGCAGCTGTGGGCCGCGCGCTCGGTGCGGTCGGCATGGACCGATACGACGTGCTCAGCGGGGTTCCGGTGCAACTCGCCGACCTGGCCGACGCGCTCGACGGTGGGCTCAGCGCGCCACGGGTCGCCGTCGTGCTGTCCGGATCGGACCGACTCGGTGAGTCGATCGCCGCCCGGCTCACCCGGCATACCGGCGCCGGGGTGGGAAACGCCTACGGCGCCACCGAGATCGGCACCGTGTGCCTCGCGACCCCTAGGGACCGCCACCGCGCGCCCGGTACGGTGGGCCGACCGATGCCGGGGGTGCGCGTCCGGGTCGTCGACGAGAGTGGGCAGGTCGTCCCTCGGGGGGTCGCCGGACGTCTCGTCGTGCGCTCGCCGATGGGCTCCGGCGCGACGTTCTCGGGCGATCGTGGCCTCGTCGACGCCGCGGGGTTCGTGCACGTCCTCGGACGCGCGGACGGTCTGCGGGTCAGCGGCGGTGAGACCGTCGACCCGGTGGCCTTGCGGGACTGGCTACTGGCCTGGCCGCACGTCGTGGCCGCGCGGGTGGATTCGGAGCCGGACGACCGGTTCGGTTCCCGGCTCGTGGCTACCGTCGTCGTCCGTGCCGGCGGGGTACTGCCGCAGCCCGCGGCACTGCGCGCGGCAGCTGCGGCACAACTCGGTCCGGCCCTGGTGCCCCGGCGGGTCGAGGTCCTCACGCAAGATCCCTTAGCTCCGGAGGCGACCGACGGCTGACCCGTCGATCGCCTCCGGCGTCCATTCGGCGAATCGCAGCCCCGCTCTGGACACGGCCGGTGCTCGCGGTGGTCAGTGGCGCTCGCGGCGGCGGGCCCGCCGGCGCGAACCCTGGCGGCGCCACGCGGCCGCGACCCCGAGCACGAGCCGGCCGCCGAACGACTGCGCGGCGCTCGCGTCCGGTAGCAAGCCCATCTGGCGCATGACCGTGCCGGAGTCGAAGTAGAAGTGGTCCTCGACGAGGATCCCGTCGGACATCCGCAGCATGCTCACCGCGGGGATCTCGACCCGGCGGCCGGTTGCCGGCAGGCCGAACATCGGACCCTCGTGGGTGCCGCGGATGAGGTACTCCTCGGCGACGAAGCTGCCGCGGGGGACGCGCAGGGTGACCTCGATGGTGAGGTCGGGCAGCGCGGCGAACAGTGATTCGAGGAAGGCCCGCACCTGCGCCTTGCCGCGCAGCACCTCGCCCATCGCGACGTTGTGCCAGACGATGTCCTCGGCGTAGTGGGCGACGATGGCCTCGACGTCGCGACGGTTCCACAGCGGGAACACCGTCTCGATGGTGGCGAGGTTGGCCCGTTCGTGGGGCAGCAATTCGGCCGAGCGGCCGAACTCGGCGGTGTCGTCCTCGGCGATTTCGTCCACGGCAGGCTCAGCGGTGGGGATCACGGCGGCTCCTTGACAGACGGGTCGATCTGGGCGAAGGAGCCGCCAGCGACCGTTGAGATACCTCCGAATCGGGTGTTCTCGGACGTATTTTCGCCGCTGGGTCGACACCTCCTTCCGGATGTCTGCACCCCGTCGCCCCACGAGGAGCCCACATGTCACCCTTCGTCACCAAGGACCAGGCCGCCACGGTCTTCAGTCGGCTGTTCGAGATCCTCCTGGAGGACCCGACGTTCGCCTCCACCTTCCAGTCCGAGGGACTGTCGGTCCTGTTCCGGCACAGCGACCCCGAACTCACCGTCTTCGTCGACGGCAGCGGCGTGTACGTCGACCAGACTCCGCACCAGCCGTCCCTGACGATCGCGATGTCCTGCGCCACTGCGGACGCGCTCTGGTCGGGTCGGCTGCTCATGCCGATCGCCTTGGCCACCCGCAAGATCCGTATCAAAGGCAGCGTTGCCAAGGTCATCGAATTCGTGCCGCTGTTGCAGCCCGCGTTCGACCGGTACCCGGCCATCGTCGCCGCGGTCACCGACGCCGCCGCCTGAGCACGATCCGGCGCGGCATCCCCATTCCCGCCGTCCTGACACGACATCCCCACCGGCACTGCGCCGAACCGTACCGAGACCCACACCACCGCACCCTCCCAGGAGCACCCCGTGGCCGTCGCCGCCATCGAGCGCCCGCTCGACATCCCCACCCTCACCACCCTGCCGACCCACGTCGAGGCGTTGCGCGACCGCGTGCGCGAGTGGGTACGCGAGCGCGTCGCGCCCGCCGTTCGGCGCCTCGACGAGGCGCCGGCCGAGGAGTTCGACTGGGATCTCGTCCAAGAGGGCCACGACCTCGGGCTGACTCGGCTCGTCGTCCCCAAGCAGTTCGGCGGGCTGGGATACGGGGAGTTCGGCGTCGCCGTCGTCCTCGAGGAGCTCGCCGCGGTCGACGCCGGCATGGCGCTCGTGTTCGGCGCGACGATGCTCGGCCAGGCCCCCATCCTGTTGTCCGGCGACCCGCGGCTGCAGGCGAGGTTCCTGCCGCTGTTCGCGGGGGATGCGGTCGTCCTGGCCTGCAACGCCATCACCGAGGACCAGGCCGGCTGCGACCTGCTCATTCCCGAAAACGCGCAGTTCGCGCGCCACGTCATGCAGGCGGTCCGCGTCGGTGACCACTACGTGCTCAACGGGGACAAGAAGTTCATCACCAACGGGATGGTCGCCCGGTACGGCACCGTGTTTGCGAACATGCAGGGCCACGAGGGCGCCTCGATGCTCACCTGCTTCGTCGTGCCCCTGGACAGCCCCGGCATCACCCGCGGCGCCATCGCGGACAAGATGGGCTACCGCACCTGCCTCGGCACCGAACTGCATTTCGAGGACGTGCAGGTGCCCGTGGAGAACGTCGTCGGCGGCGAGGGCGGCGGTGTCTATGTCAACATCCAGCAGATGAACATGGCCCGGGCGGCCGTGGCGGCGATCGCCACCGGCGTGGCCCGCGGCGCCCTCGAGCAGGCCGTCGCCTGGGCGGGGGAGCGGATCCAGGGAGGCCTGCCGCTCTGGCAGCACCAGTTCACCGCCCGCAAGCTCGCCGAGATGTCGGCGAAGGTCGAGGCCTCCCGGATGCTCTACCTGCGCGCGGCATACCTCGCAGACACCGAGATCCCGGCGCCCGTGTACGAAACGGCCACCGCGAAGCTGTTCGCGGACCAGGTCGCCATCGAGGTCGCCACCGAGGCGATGGGCCTCATGGGGGCCCGCGGCTACCTGCGCGAACACGGGATGGAGAAGCGGCTGCGCGACGCCCTCGGCTCGCGCATCTACGAAGGCACGCCCGAGGTCCTCGCGCTGGCGGTGGCCGAGTCCTTGTACCAAGTCGACGACTTCTGACCTGGCCCGTCGGCCACGACGAACGAGGAGCCCACGATGTGCGACCCCAGTCTCGACACCACGAGCCGGTATGCCGACGACGTCATCTCCGCGCACCGGGACCTGCGCTACGGGAACCTGCTCGCCGCCGTCGGGCCCGATCGGTTCAGCCATCGGATCACCCGGGGCGACGGCCTGACGACCGTGGCCCTGGCCACCCGCGACCTGCCGCATCGCTACCTCATCGGCCTGCAGGGGTTCCGGTTCGCCCAGTACCTGCAGTTGGGCTGGATCTGCCGGGACGTCGCCTACTACCGGGCCGCGTTCTGCGAGCCCGTGCACTCGGTCCACGACGACGACCAACACGTGCTCACCCTCGCGCCGGACGGGCAGATTCTCGGTTACGTCACCCTCGCCACGAACGGCGACGAGCGGTCGTGGGACCTGCTCGACCCGCGCCGAGCGCGTTTCCCCGTCGAGCTCGCCCACGGCATCAACATCTTCGAACACATCCCGGCCGAGCCTGGCGTGACGAGCCTGCATGTTCGCGAACTCAAGCGGTTCGTCCACGCCCGTTCGATGACCGATCGAGTCCAGCGGATGCGAGTGTCCCTCGAACTGCTCTACGGCCTGTGCCACGCCGCCGCGGCAGCCTCGACCCCGGTGGCGACGCTCGTCGGCGACGTCGAGGAGCGAGGTGCCTTGCGCCACCTCTTGCTGGCCGGGCTACCGGTCCAGATCATCGAGGGCACCGCTCCGGTGGTGTCCGAGCACGATCTCCTGCGGCACGCCTACACCAACCGCGATGCCGTGAAGCCCTTCGTCTCGCACATCGACGCCGACATGATCGCCGACCGCACCTCGATGATGGCCGAGATGCTCTCGTCCCAGGACCTGTTCCGGGCCGCCGCTGCGGCATCCGCAGCCCGCCCCGGTGCGCTCACTCGGGTGCGGGGTGCCAGTCGTGCCGGCTAGGCGAGCCACGTGGACGGTGGCCGCCTCGGTGGTCGCGGTGGTCCTCGTCGTTGCCGGCTTCGTCGGCCAAACCCTGCGCTCGCAGTCTCACGACCCCTGCGAGCAACGCCAGGCGTTGCGCGTCGTCGTCTCGCCGGACCTCGCCGCGGTCATCACCACCCTCGCCCAGCGCCTCAACGCCGACGACCGCGCGTGTCTGGCCGTCGCGGTAACGGCGAGCGCTCCCGCCACCGTCCTCGATCAGTTGCAGACCGGGTCGGCCCGACCCCCGGACGTGTGGATCCCCGACTCGACGCTGTGGCTGACGCGGGCCAAGGAGGAGCGGATCGCCACCGCGCTGGACGCCCCCTCGATCGCCACCAGCCCGCTCGTGCTGGCCGTGTCGAAGAGCGTGGCCCAGCGGCTGCATGCCGGCGGCCGTCCTACGGTTTCCGATCTCGCCGCCCAGGTGACCAGTGGCGCTCTCGGCCCGGTCGTCCAACTCGGAACGGCGCGCCTGTCGCCCGAACGCGTCGGCACCATCCTCGCCCTGCAAGCGGCGACGGCCGCGCGCCCGGACGGACGCGGCGCGTTGGCGGGGTTGCTGCGGGCCGCGACGAGCAGTGATGCCCCCGCGGCCGAGCGAGTCCGCGCCGCTGCCTCCGACCCGACCGCGGTCGTCCCGGTGCCCGAACAGGCGGTATGGGCCGCCGGTCCGCGCGCCGACGGTCCGCTGGCCATCTACCCCGCGACGGCGACCTACGACTACCCGTATGCCGTGTTGAGTAAGGTCCCACCCGTCCAGGCGGCAGCCGGGGCCTTCCTCGACCTGCTCGCGCTGCCCAGCTCCCAGACGGCCATCCGCTCGGCCGGTTTCCGCGACGCACAAGGTCGCCCTGGCTTCGACCTCACCGCCGATCGGGGCGTCGACGGCGCCGAAGCGGCGAGTGCGCAACGGCTGGATGGCACCTCGCTGGAGCAGGCCGAACGAACCCTGGCAGCCGTGAAACTCGACGCTCGCCTGTTGGCCGTCGTCGACGTGTCCGGATCGATGGCCTGGGGGATCGGCGGGCCCCGCAGCGGCGGCCCCTCCCGGTTGGCGGTGGCCAGCGAGGCGGCCCGCAAGGGCCTGGCGCTCTACCCGGACACCACCCACGTAGGGCTGTGGGCCTTCTCCGACGCCGCCGCGGGGCGGGCGGCATACACCGACGTCGTCCCGACGACGGCCCTGCACCCGGCCGGCCGAGCACGACTTGGCGAGGGCCTGGCCGCGCTGCGCCCCGGGGGCGACACCGCCTTGTACTCGACGACGCTCGCAGCGGTCCGTGCGGTCCAGGCCAGCTGGGTCCAGGGGCGGGTCAACGCCGTCGTCGTGCTGTCCGACGGAGCCGACACCGAGAAGGTCATGTCGGTCGACCAACTCGTCGGCACGCTCACGGCCGAGCGCCAATCGGCACATCCCGTCCCGGTCATCACCATCGCCTTCGGCCCCGATGCCGACGCCGGTGCCCTGGCCGCGATCAGCAGGGCGACCGGCGGGTCGACGTACCGCGCCGAGAACGCCGACCAGGTCCTCGCGGTGTTCCTCGACGCCATGGGCCAGCGGGCCTGCCGCCCCGATTGCGGGTGACACCGCGGATCATCGCGTGCCGTCCCGACTGCCCCTGGTCCCACCGACCCGCCTGACTTCGCCGATCCCTTGGGAGTGCCGATGGCCCCGACGACCCCCGACAGCGCCTACTACCGACAACTCACCACGCGCAACGCCGGCTTCATCAGCGTCGCCGCGCAGGAGCGGCTGCGCCGGCTCACCGTCCTCGTCGCCGGGTGTGGTTCCACGGGCGGCGCGGCGGTCGAGCCCCTCGTCCGGGTCGGCGTCCAGCACTTCCTGCTCGCCGAGCCGGGCGACTTCGAGGTCAGCAACCTCAACCGCCAGAGCGCCTTCCTCGACGAGGTGGGACGCAACAAGGCGACCGTGGCCGCGGACCGGATCCGGGCGATCAACCCCCATGCGAGCACGCTCGTCGACACCGACGGGATCACCGCCGCGAACGTCGAGGCGTTGGTCCGAGCCGCGGACGTCGTCATCGACGGGGTCGACGTCACCGAGCGCTCGGGCTGGCTCGCCAAGTGGCTCCTGCACGAGGCGGCCGCGGCGCTCGGGCGCCCGGTCGTCAGCGGCTGGGACATGGCCGGCACCCAGTACGTCCGCTTCTACGACTACCGGGCCGGAGCGCGCCGCCCGTTCGACGGGGCGATCACCCGGGCGCAGATCGACGACGCGTCGACGTGGGAGCTCATGCGCCGCGCCGTCCCGATGCGCATGGTCCCGGTCGAAATGCTCGTCGCGGCCCGCGCCGCCGTCTCGGGCACGGCCACCGACGGGTTGGCCCAACTCGTGTACGCGTCGATGCTCTTCGGCGCGCTGTCGTCGCGGATCGTCGTCTGCATCGCCGAGGGGAAGCGGGTGCGACGGCATACGCTCCTGTCCGTGGACGCCGCGATCAGCCCCGGCAGGGACCGTCTGCGCCGGTCGCTGCGTAAACCCGTGGAGGCTGCCCTGGCCCTGCGCGACCTCGCGATCCTGCGCGCCGGGGCGGGGCATGGCTAGTGACTCGACCGTCGGGCGCGGCGGCCGGCTCGTCGGCGCGGCGATCCGCATCGCCGGCCGCTGGCACCGGCCGATCCTGATTGCCTGGCTGGCCGGCCTCGGGGTCCTCGGCGCCGTCGGGGCTCCGTTGCCGGGCCTGCTGTCCGGCGGTGGCTGGTCGGTCGCCGGATCGGACAGCGCCCTCGTCGAGCAGGCCCTGCAGACGGGCTTCGTCGCCCGTGGCCGCAGCAGTGTCACCGTCGTCGTGCACGACGACTGGTACACCCGAGACCAGCCCGGCTTCGACGGGCGTTTCCGTCGGGTCCTCGACGAGATCGGCAAGGTCGAGAGCCTGCGGGTAAGCAGCCAGATCGGCTACGCCACGACGACCGGGCGCATTCAGGACGGGTTCGTCGGATCCGACCGGGCCACGGCGATCGAACTGCTCGCGCTGGACGTCGCGGAGGGCGACGCCCGCCGCGACTTGCCGCGCGTGCAGGCCGAGCTCACGCAACGGTATGCCGCGCAGGGCCTGGAGGTCTCGCTCGTGGGCACGGCCCCCTTCTGGGGCGAGGTCAACGCAGTGAGCGAGTCGGGCCTGGCCCGGGCCGAACTCATCACCATGCCGCTCATCCTGCTCGTCCTGCTCAGCCTCTACGGCGGCTTCGTCGCGGCCCTCGCGTCGCTGTCGGTCGGGGTCACCTCCATCCTCGGCAGCTTCGCCGTGCTCGCGGTCCTCGCGCGGCATACCGAGTTGTCGATCTTCGTCCAGAACACCGCCTCGATGCTCGGGCTGGGGGTGGGAGTCGACTACTCGCTCTTCGTCATCGCGCGGTTCAAGGAGGAACTCGCGCGGGGCGCCACCGTCGACGACGCCCTTGACGCGACCCTGCGCACGAGTGGGGAGACGGTGGTCTTCTCCGGTATCACCATCGTCGCGGCGATGGCGACCCTGTTCCTCGTTCCGTTGGGCGTCATCGGGTCGATCGCCCTCGGAGCCGTGCTCGTCGTGTCCTTCGCGACCTTCACCTCGGTCGTCTTGCTGCCGGTCCTGCTCCGTGCGCTCGGTCACCGGATCGAGCGGGGGCGGGTACGGCTGCCCTGGTCGCTCACCGAGCCGAATGCCGGCCAGCGGTGGGCTCGCTTGGCCACCCGGGTCATGCGTCGGCCCGTGGTGTTCCTCGCCGCCGGGGTGGCCGTCATGATCGGGCTCGCCGCTCCGGCACTCGGCCTGCGCACGTTCACCCCAGACGCCCAAATCGTCCCCACGTCATCTCCCGTTCGTGCGGGGTTCGACCGGATGCAGCAGCAGTTCGGCACCGGGGCGACTGCCCCCATCCGCGTCCTCGTCATCGGGGACGGACCGTTGTCCACGCCGACGGCCTCTGCCTCGGTGACCGCGCTCGTCGCCGACCTCGGCCGGCTGCCTAGTGTGGCCCGGGTCGACTCCCCCCTCGGGGTCCTGGCCGCCGTGTCGCCGCAGGCACCGTTGGCCGCACTCGACCCGGCGACGCGAGCTCGGCTGCCGGCGTCCGAGGCCGGCGCGGTCGGTTACTACGTCTCGTCGGATGCCCGCACGATCGTCCTCGACGTGGTGCCGACCGAGCGCGCCTCCGCGGACTCGACGGAGCGGTTGCTCGAGAACAGCCGCCGGGTCGCCGCGGGGGTGACCCTCGCGGGCGCCCGTGTACTCGTCGGCGGTGAGACCGCCGAGGGAGTCGCCAGCAACGAGGTGATCCGCGACCACCTCCCGCGGGTGGTCCTTGCGATGCTCGCCGCGATCTACCTGCTCCTGCTCGTCACGTTCCGGTCGATCCTGTTGCCGCTCAAGGCTATTTCGATGAACCTCCTCTCGGTCGGGGCGACGTTCGGGGTGCTTGTGCTGGTCTTCCAGCACGGGGTCGGTGCGGCCCTGCTCGGCGTCGAGGGGGCCTCGCCGATCCAGAACTTCGTGCCCATCCTCTTGTTGGCACTGCTGTTCAGCCTCAGTACCGACTACGAGGTGTTCCTCCTGGGTCGAGTCAGGGAGATCTACCTGAAGACCCGGGACAACACCCAAAGCGTGGCCGCGGGGGTGGCGAGCACCGCACCGCTGATCTCCGGGGCGGCGCTGCTCATGGTCGTCGTGTTCGGGTCCTTCTCCCTGGCCGGCATCTTGCCGATGCGTCAGTTGGGATTCGGCATGGCGGTGGCCATCGCCCTCGACGCGACCCTCGTGCGATTGATCATCGTCCCCGCGGCGATGCGTCTGATGGGCCGTTGGAACTGGTGGCTGCCCGGAGGCGGCCATCCGGTGCGGCACGCCGGTCGGCACCGCGGCAAGGCCGCCTCGTCGACGCGGGGGCTTCGGCGGGTCAACGCGCCCACTCCTTCGGGATCGGCGCGCTAGCCAAGCACCCCGCAGAGCGGCATACCGGCTCGTTGGGCTCGGTATCCATCGGTCGTCGTCGCGCTCCTTACCGACGAATCCCCCCGACCCCCACCAGCCGGCCCGTGCGGGCCTTCGGCCCTCAGGAGCTCTCATGACCTCGCACTCCATCCGCTACGACGCGATCGTCGCCGGCTCTGGGGGTGGCGGCCTGGCCTGCGCACTGACGCTCGCCTCGCAGGGCGCCCGGAC
Organism: Dermatophilaceae bacterium; assembly: GCA_037045045.1. Classification (GTDB taxonomy): domain Bacteria; phylum Actinomycetota; class Actinomycetes; order Actinomycetales; family Dermatophilaceae; genus Phosphoribacter. Next base: position 442,787 of record JBAOHL010000003.1, on the reverse strand, counting down.
CCTGCTGCTCGAGAAGAACTCCTACGTCGGTGGTTTCTCCCACGGCGACGGCGAACAGGGCTTCTATTGGGACCACGGCGGTCACATCATGCTGGCGTTCCGCCTCGGGATGCCGCCCCGAGAGGTCTTCGAGCGACTCGGGATCGGTGCGCGCGTCGAGATGGTGCCGGATCGCCAGGATTTCCAGTGCGTGTTCCCCGACGAACGGATGTGCCTTTCCGCCGATCTCACGACGACCGCGTCCCAACTCACCAGCCGATTCCCGGCCGAGCGGTTGGGGATCACCAGGGTCTTGCTCGACATGCAGGCCATGGCTGCCGACCTCGAGGCGGTGCTCCCGACATTTCGCGCTCCCGAGGCGCCGGGGCATCGTCGACGCACCGACCTGGTGTTGGAGCAGTTCCAACGGCCCTGGCTCGGGGACGCCTTCGCACCCCTGGCCCGGCGCCTCAACCTGCCGGGGCACACCCTGCTGAAGTACCAGAACCGCACTCTCGCCTCGATGCTCGACGAGCACCTGCGCGATCCGCAGCTCAAGGCTTACCTCTCGATGCTCTGCGTCGGCATCGGGACCTCGCCGGGGCAGTTGTCCGCCGCGGTGGCCTCGATCTTCCTCGTCCACGCGATGAACACGATGTTCATGCCCACCGGGGGTTTCGGCGCGATCGCCGAGGCCATGCGCGCGATGTTCCTCGAGGCCGGCGGCACGGTGCTCACCTCGGCCGAGGTGTCCCGGATGATCCTCACCGGCGGCCGGGTCACCGGTGTGGAAACGACCGATGGCCGGCGCTTCGAGGCCGGTGCCGTGGTCAGCGCCGCCGATCCGCGCCGGCTCTACCTCGAGCAGCTCCCGGCTGACGTCGTGCCGCAACGGCTGCGCACGACGCTGCCGACCCTGCCGACCACACCGCCGTTCTTCCAGGTCCAACTGGGTGTCGACCTCGACCTGGCCGCGATGCGTGATCGGCTCAAGCGGCTCAACTTCGTCTACCCGTCGGCCGACGTGGAGCAGGCCATGGGGTACTTCCCCAGCGGCGACGTGGAACGCGCCGCGTACTACCTCTACGTGGCGACCTTCCACCAACCCGAGATGGCGCCGCCCGGGATGCATTCGGTGAAGCTCGAATGCCCGACCACGCTGGTCAGCGGAGACATCGACTGGGACCGGGACAAGGAGCGCATCGCCGACGTCTTCGTCCGCCGCAGCGAGGCGCTCATCCCCGGGTTGCGTGAGCACGTCGTCGTCCGGCGCGTCTACACGCCGCTGGACATGGTCCGGCGCAGCGGCAGCGTCGACGGAGCCTTCGCCGGGTGGGCGCTGAACCCGCAGATGCTGCACCGCGAGCGTCCGGCGCAGCGCAGCCCGGTGCCCGGGCTCTATCTCGCCGGACAGTGGACGACGCCCCTTGCCGGGCTGCCGGGCGTGTTGGTCTCCGGCTACTCCACTGCCGGGCTCGTCCTCAAGGACGCCGGTGGTCACCCGACCTGGCGGCACTGACTCGCACGGTCCGCGGCCGCCTGCTCAGGACAGCGCGGCGCTGACGACGTCGCGGGCCTCCGCCTGCACCTGCGGCCAGGTGATCCGGGCCCCTGAACGACTCGGCGTAGATCTTGTAGACGTCCTCGGTGCCCGAGGGCCGGGCCGCGAACCAGGCGTTCTCGGTGACGACCTTGAGCCCGCCGATCTTCGCGCCGTTGCCGGGGGCCTCGGTGAGCTTGGCGACGATGGGCTCGCCGGCGAGGGTCGCCGCCGAGACGTCCGAGGGGGACAGGGCGCCGAGCTTGGCCTTCTGCTCCCGGTTGGCGGGGGCGTCGATGCGCGCGTATGCCGGGTCGCCGTACCTCGCGGTGAGCTCGCGGTAGTGCTCGCTGGGCGTCTTGCCGGTCGTCGCGAGGATCTCCGAGGCGAGCAGAGCGAGGATGATGCCGTCCTTGTCGGTGGACCACACGGATCCGTCGAAGCGGGCGAACGACGCCCCCGCGGACTCCTCGCCGCCGAACGGACCGGACCCGTCGAGCAGCCCGGGGACGAACCACTTGAACCCCACCGGCACCTCGACGAGCCGTCGACCCAGCGCCTGCGCCACCCGGTCGATCATCGAGGAGGACACCAAGGTCTTGCCGATGAACCCCTCGGGTGACCAACCGGGCCGGCCGACGCCATAGAGGTATTGGATCGCCACGGCGAGGTAGTGGTTGGGGTTCATCAGCCCGCCGTCGGGCGTGACGATGCCGTGCCGATCCGAGTCGGCGTCGTTGCCGGTGGAAATCTGGTAGGCGTCCTTGTTCGCGATGAGCGAGGCCATCGCCGACGGCGACGAGCAGTCCATCCGGATCTTGCCGTCCCAGTCGAGCGTCATGAAGCGCCAGGTCGCGTCGACGAGCGGGTTGACGACGGTGAGGTCGATGCCGAGCCGTTCGGCCATGGCAGCCCCAGTACTGCACGGACGCCCCGCCGAGCGGGTCGGCCCCGATCCGGATGCCGGCGCGCTTGATCGCCTCGATGTCGACGACGCCGGGCAGGTCCTCGACGTATGTCCCGAGGAAGTCGTAGCCCTGGGCCGCCTGGCGGGCCCGGGCGAACGGCACCCGCTTGACGCCGGCGAGCCCGGCTTTGATGTACGCATTGGCGGCCGCCGCGATGACCTTCGTCGCGTCGGTGTCGGCGGGCCCTCCGTGCGGGGGGTTGTACTTGAAGCCGCCGTCGCTCGGCGGATTGTGCGAGGGGGTGACGACGATCCCGTCGGCCAGGCCCACCCCGGCGGGCAGGTCGTCGACGCCGCCGATCTTGCCTCTATTGGCGCGCAGGATGGCGTGCGAGATCGACGGGGTCGGGGTGTACCCGTCGTGGTCGTCGACGAGGACGGTGACGTCATTCGCCGCGAGCACCTCCAGCGCCGAGGCCCACGCTGGTTCGGAGAGTCCGTGGGTGTCGCGGCCGATGAACAAGGGACCGTCGAAACCCTGCTGCCTGCGGTAGTCGACGATGGCCTGGGTGGTGGCGAGGATGTGGGTTTCGTTGAAGGCCGTCTTGAGGCTCGACCCCCGGTGGCCCGACGTCCCGAACGCCACCTGCTGGTCCAGGTCCTCGGGATCGGGCCGGCCGGTGTAGTACGCGGTGACGAGATGGGCGACGTCGACGAGGTCTTCGGGCTGGGCCGGCTGGCCGGCGCGGTCGTGGGTCATGAATGCTCCTGTCGTCGGGTCGAGGGTCGGGACAGCTCGGGGTCGCGGCGGTCGGCGGGCCGATTCGGAGCGGGCGAGCGGCCGCGGTCAGTCGTCGGTGTCGGGGACCAGCCACACGGTGGACAGCCGCGGGACGGTGACGTTGACGGCATACGGCTGACCGTCCCAGCCGCCGTCGTCCGCCTGGATGACGACCCCGGTCGAGCTCGGTGCGTCGGGGTGGTAGCCGGCGGTGTCGAGGATGACCCGCCATCCACCCGAGCGGGGCACGCCGATGCGATAGGGCTCGTGCGTGCTCCCGCTGAGGTTGACGATGCAGGCCAAGACCGGCGCGTCGGTGTGCGGGTCGCCGGAGCCGATGCGCAGGTAGGAGAAGGTGTTCCGGCCGGCGTCGTCGGCGTTGAGCCACCAGAATCCGGCCGGGCTGTGGTCGAGTTCCCACAGCGCCGGATGGCTGCGGTAGATGGCGTTCATGTCCCGCACCAAGGCATGCACCCGGTAGTGCAGTGGTTGGTCCAGCAGCCACCAGTCGAGCGAACGCCCGTCGGACCACTCGGATTCCTGGGCGAACTCCGAGCCCATGAAGATCAACTGCTTGCCCGGGTGGGTCCACATGTAGGCGAGGAAGGCCCGCACCGTGGCGATCTGCTCGTCGCGGTTGCCCCGGACCTTGCGCATGAGCGAGCCCTTGCCGTGGACGACCTCGTCGTGGCTGATCGGCAGGACGTAGTTCTCGGTGTAGGCGTACATCAAGGCGAACGTCAGGTAGTTGTGGTGGTACTGGCGATACACCGGGTCGAGCCCGAGGTAGCGCACGGCGTCGTTCATCCACCCCATGTTCCACTTGAAGCCGAAGCCCAGACCGCCGAACTCGGTGGGCTTGGAGACCCCACCCCAGGCCGTCGATTCCTCGGCGATCGTCACGACTCCGGGGACGCGCTTGTATGCGGTGGCGTTGGCCTCCTGCAGCAGCGCGACCGCGTCGAGGTTCTCCCGCCCGCCGTAGGCGTTGGGGATCCACTCACCCGGTTGACGGGAGTAGTCGAGGTAGAGCATCGAGGCCACGCCGTCGACGCGCAGGCCGTCGATGTGGAACTCCTCGAGCCAGTAGGAGGCGTTGGCGACGAGGAAGTTGCGCACCTCGGGACGGCCGAAGTCGAAGACGTACGAGCCCCACTCCTGGTGCCAGCCCTTGCGCGGGTCGCCGTGCTCGTAGAGGTGGGTTCCGTCGAACTGGCCGAGGGCCCACGAGTCGGTGGCGAAGTGTCCGGGGACCCAGTCGAGGATGACGCCGATGCCGTTGCAGTGCAGGTAGTCAACGAGCAGCTTGAAGTCATCGACCGTGCCCCACCGCGAGGAGACCGCGTAGTAGCCGGTGACGTGGTAACCCCACGAGGGGACGTACGGGTGCTCCATGACGGGCATGAACTCGACGTGGGTAAACCCGAGGTCCTTGACGTAGTTGACGAGGTGCTCGGCGAGGTCGCGATAGCCCTGGCCCTGACGCCACGAGCCCACGTGGACCTCGTAGACGCTCATCGGTCCGTTGTGCGGGTTGTCGGTGGCCCGCGTGGTCATCCACTCGGAGTCGTTCCACTCGTAGGTCGACTCGTAGACCACCGAGGCCTGCTTCGGGGCGACCTCGCTGAACCGGGCCATCGGATCGGCCTTGAGACGCACGATGGTGTCCTGCCCCCGGATGGCGAACTGGTAGTTCATCCCCGCATGGGCGTCAGGGACGAACAGCTCCCAGACGCCCGAGGGGGCGAGCATCCGCATGGGGTGCGAGAGCCGGTCCCAGCCGTTGAAATCGCCGACGACGTGCACGGCGGTCGCGTTGGGCGCCCAGACGGCGAACGCCACACCCTCGACCTTGCCCAGGGGCCCTTCGTAGCGGCGGACGTGGGCGCCGAGGACCTTCCACAGCTGCTCGTGACGACCCTCGTTGAACAGGTGGCGGTCCACCTCGCCGAGCGTCGGCGCGAACCGGTAGGGGTCGTCCTGCTCGTGCTCGACGCCGTCTCCGTAGGACACCAGCAGCCGGTAATCCTGGCTCGTGTTGGCCACGTCAGTCGTGCCCGACCAGATGCCGCCCCGCACATGCGGCAAGTCGAGGATGGTCCCGTCCTGCAGGCGGGCTCGCACGGAGGCGGCCAGCGGTCGGTATGCCGTGACGGTGAGCCCACCCGGGCCGACGTGGTGACCGAGCAGGTCGTGCGGTTGGGAGTGACGGGCCTCCAGGAACGCGGTGATCGCGCTCTCGTCGGCGACCATGGCCGTGGTGCGGACGGCGGGCATCGGGGGCCTCCGGTACTCAGGGGATGGGCGAGCGGGCGGTGTGGGGCGCGTCGAGCCCGACGGTACTCCTCGTCGCGAGCAGCAGACGATCGAGGGCCCCTCGCGGGATCGGGAGCCAGGTCGGCCGGTGGGTCGCCTCGTAGGCGATCTCGTAGAGCGCCTTGTCTACCTCGAATGCGCGCACCCACGCGTCGTGGTCTCGGTTGGCGTGCCGGGTGGGGGTCGAGGCAGCGCCGCGGTAACCGGCGAGAAAGGCCGACCGGGCATCCTGCGCCCAGTCGCGGCGCGACAGCTCTGGCCGGTCGTGCTCGATGGAACCGGCCGCGTAGTCGAAGGAGCGCAGCATTCCGGCCACGTCCCGCTCCGGAAGGTCCGGGTGGGTTCGCTCGGCGGCGGGGCGCAGCGGCTCGCCCTCGAAGTCGAGGGCCACCCACCCGTGCGAGGTCCGCAGGACCTGGCCCAGGTGATAGTCCCCGTGGACGCGTTGCAGCGGCGGCCAGGTCAGCTCGCCCACGCCGTCGAGGATCGCCCGAATGTCGATTGCGTCGGCGGACAGCTCGGGCACCCGCTCGACAGCGGCGGCGTACCGCTGGCGCAGGGCGTCGAGGACCCGGGCCCGGTCGGGGGCGCCGGCCGCTCGGGTGCCGAAGCTCGCCGCGAGCTGGGCGTGCAGGGCGGCCGACATGGCGCCGAGTTCGCGGGCTTCGGTGGCGAAGGAGCGCCCCTGGCCGGCAGCGCGCAGCGCCGACCGCCAGGCGTCCTCGGAACCGGCGAGGAAGCTCGTCGCGACGTGCGCGTAGCCGCGCACCGGCGCGCCGTCCGGGCCGACCCAAGCCAGTTCGGCGTCCCCGCGCCATCGGGGCACGAGCCGGGACCCGGCGGCGCCGAGAGTCCGGCAGACCTCGACGTCGGGGTTGTCCCCGGGGGCCAGGGTGCGGAACACCTTGACGATGACCGGGTCCAGGGGCACGCCGCCCGGGCCGGTGACCTCGCAGATGACCGAGGTGTTCGACTGCTCGCCGACGAGCACCCGCGAGAACGTACAGCGCACGGTCGGCGCCGATTCGCCCGTGGCCACGACGCATCCGACGAGTTCGGCCACGTACGCCGGGTCGTGGGGTCCGTCGTACAGCCATCGGCGGCCGAGGTCGGGGTCCTCGAACACGCCGACGAGCGCGCCGTCGGCCCCGGCGCGCGCGGCGGGTCGGTCGACGACAGGCACCTGGTAAGTCACCGGTGGTTGCGCTGCCGTGTCCCGCAGCACGAGCACCCACACGCGGGCCGGGCCCGCTGCCAGCGGATCTGGCTTCGCGGCCGGGACCAGGGCCGGCGGGCGCGGGCCGGCGGCATACCAGCGTTGGGCCGGTAACCACTGCGCGAGCAGCCGCAGCAGCTGGGGCGCAGCGGCGGCGGGGGAGCTCACTCGGGCAACTCCTTGGACAGGCGCAGCCAGAAGAAGTCGCGTGAGCCGAGGGTGAGGGCGATGGTGCCGTCGTCGCCAACGCGGGGGAAGCCCGAGCCGCGGAACAGGTCGCGAACGTACCGGCCGCGACAGTCCTCGGGCAGCACGAGCGTGACCCCTTGGGGGCGCGAGGACATGTTCGCCACGCAGAGGGCGATCCGCGCCCCCGTGTCGACATTCGCCGAGGAGCGCACGTAGCCCAACACCGCAGGGTTGTCCGACTCGCAGACCCGGAAGTCGCCGACGCCGAACACCGGGTTGCGCGAGCGGACCTGGAGCATGCCGCGCACCCAGTGCAGCAACGAGGAGCCGTGGGCCATCTGGGCTTCGACGTTGACGTTGTTGTAGTGGTACACCAGTGAGGAGATCACCGGCAGGTAGAGCTTGCCGGGATCGGCTCCGGAGAAGCCGGCGTTGCGGTCCGGCGACCACTGCATCGGGGTGCGTACGGCGTCGCGGTCGTTGAGCCAGATGTTGTCGCCCATGCCGATCTCGTCGCCGTAATAGAGGCACGGCGAACCGGGCAGGCTGAACAACAACGCGTGGATGAGCTCGATCTCCGGGCGGCTGTTGTCCAGTAGGGGGGCCAGGCGACGGCGGATGCCGATGTTCGCACGCATCCGCGGGTCCGGCGCGTACCAGCCGTACATCGCGGCCCGCTCCTCGGGGGTGACCATCTCGAGGGTGAGCTCGTCGTGGTTACGCAGGAACGTGCCCCACTGGGCGTCCGCCGGGATCGGTGGGGTGTCGGCTAGGACGTCGACGATGGGGCCGGCCTTCTCTTCCCGTAGCGCGTAATACAACCGCGGCATGACCGGGAAGTGGAAGCACATCTGGCACTCGGGCGCCTCCGGCGTGCCGAAGTAGTCGACGACGTCGGTGGGCAATTGGTTGGCCTCGGCGATGAGGACCCGCCCGGGGTACTCCTCGTCGATCGTCGCGCGCAACCGCGCGACAAACTCGTGGGTCTTCGGGTGGTTCTCGCCACTGTGGCCGTCCTCTTCGAACAGGTACGGTACGGCGTCGAGGCGGAAGCCGTCGATTCCGAGGTTGAGCCAGAACCGGGCGACGTCGAAGATCTCCTGCTGGACCTTCGGGTTGTCGTAGTTGAGGTCCGGCTGGTGGGAAAAGAACCGGTGCCAGAAGAACTGCCGGCGCACCGGGTCGAAGGTCCAGTTCGATACCTCGGTGTCGACGAAGACGACCCGCGCGTCGGAGTACTTCTCGTCGGTGTCCGACCACACGTAGTAGTCCCCGTAGGGGCCGTCCGGGTCCGAGCGGCTCGCCTGGAACCACGGGTGCTGGTCGCTCGTGTGGTTGACCGCGAGGTCGGTGACGATCCGGATGCCGCGGGCGTGGGCCTGGGAGACCAACTCCTTGAACTCCGGCAAGGTGCCGAACTCGGGCAGGACGGCGGTGTAGTCCGCGATGTCGTACCCACCGTCGCGCAACGGCGAGGCGTAGAACGGCGGCAGCCACAGGCAGTCGATGCCGAGCCACTGCAGGTAGTCCAGCCGACTGATGAGCCCGGTGAAGTCGCCCGATCCGGTGCCCTTGGAATCGCCGAAGGCTCGGACGAGGACCTCGTAGAACACCGCGGTCTTGTACCACGTCGGGTCGCGACGCAGACCGGGCTGGGCCAGGTTGAGGCCCGGCATCAGTACGTCCGGACCTCGAGGATGTGTACGGGCTCGGTGTCGGGACCGATGCGCACGAAGTTGCGCTCTCGCCAATCCCACCACTGGTCCGTCACGAGATCGTGGACCGGCATGGTCGCCGCCCAGTCCAGACCGAGCGCCGGCATGTGCAGCCGGATCATCGACTCGCGGGTGTGGTGCGGGTCGACGTTGGTCACGACGATGACGGTGTCCCGCTGCCCTTGCACGATCCGGGTCTTGGAGAACACGAGGATGTTCTCGTCGTCGGCCTCGTGGAAGTGCAGGTTGCGCAACCACCGCAGTGCCGGATGGGAGCGGCGGATCCGGTTGAGCATGGCGAGGTAGGGCCCGAGCGACGTGCCGGCCTTGGGGCCGCCCTTCTCGTAGTCGGCCCAGCGGCGGTCCTTGTACTCGTACTTCTCGTTGTCGATCTGCTCCTCGACGCCGGGCCGGGCGACATGTTCCATGAGCTCGTAGCCAGCGTAGATCCCGTACGTCGGCACGAGCGTCGCGGCCAGCGCCGCGCGCAGCTTCCAGGCCGTCGGGCCCCCGTACTGCATGTATGGGGTAAGGATGTCGTGGGTCGTCGGCCAGAACGATGGCCGCATGTAAGCCGCGGACTCGCCGGCGAGCTCCGAGCAGTACTCCCGCAGCTCTCCGGCGGTATTGCGCCATGCGTAGTACGTATAGGACTGCTGGAACCCGGCCTTGGCCAGGGAGTGCATCATCGCCGGTTTGGTAAAGGCCTCGGATAGCCAGATGACCTCGGGGTGCTCCAGCGCCACGTCGGCGATGATCCACTGCCAGAACTCCACCGGCTTCGTGTGCGGGTTGTCGACCCGGAAGATCTTCACGCCGTGGTCGATCCATACCTGGATGACCCGACGCATCTCCGCGTAGGCGCCCTCCGGGTCGTTGTCGAAGTTCAGCGGGTAGATGTCCTGGTACTTCTTCGGGGGGTTCTCGGCATACGCGATCGTGCCGTCGGCTCGGGTGGTGAACCACTCCGGGTGAGTGGTGACGTATGGGTGGTCCGGCGAGCACTGCAGCGCGACGTCCAACGCCACCTCGAGCCCGAGACGTTCGGCTTCGGCCACGAAGGCCTCGAAGTCCTCGAACGTGCCGAGATCCGGGTGCAGGGCGTCGTGGCCGCCGTCCGGGGATCCGATGGCGTAAGGACTGCCAGGGTCGCCGGGCAGGGCGTTGAGGGTGTTGTTGCGGCCCTTGCGCGCGGTCGTGCCGATCGGGTGGATCGGCGTGAGGTAGACGACGTCGAACCCCATGTCAGCAATCGCGGGCAGGCGCTTCATCGCCGTGCGGAAGGTGCCCGAACGCCAGACGCCGGTCTTCGGGTCTTGGACCGCTCCCTCCGAACGAGGGAAGATCTCATACCACGCGCCGAACAACGCCAGCTCGCGCTCGACGAGCAGCGGCACCGCGGCGCTGGGGCTGACTGTGCGGCGCAGCGGGTATGCCGCGAACGTCGCCTGGACGTCCGGGGCCAGCCCGCCAGCCAGCCGGGTCAACGGGGTCTGGCTCTCGTCGCGCAACGCCGTGACGGCCCGGCTCAGCACGTCGTGCGCCGAGGTCGCCTCGGCAGGCAGCCCGCCGAGGCCCTGCTCGATGACTCGGGCCCCTTCCTCGAGCATGAGCGATTCGTCGACGCCGGCCTCCACCTTGATCGTCGCGTCGTGGACCCAGGTAGCCCACGGGTCCGACCACCCCTCGACGCGGTAAGTCCACCATCCTTCGCGGTCGGCGCTGACCGTCGTCGACCACCAGGAGAGCCCGGGGTCGTCGCAGCTCATGGGGTAGCGGTGCTCTGCGCCGTCCGGGTCGACGAGGACGGTGGTCGCGTTGACCGCGTCGTGGCCCTCGCGGAACACCTGGGCGGCGACGATGAACTCCTCGCCGACGACCGACTTGGACGGTCGGTCGCCGTTGTCCACCAGAGGGCGGACGTTGACGACGGGAATCCGCCCGATCGGACGGACGCCGCCACGCAGGGGGTTGCGCCGGGTGGTCGCCGAGAGCTCGACCGGCGGGTCGGGGGTGCTCGCCGCGGGCGCCGTCGGAGGGGCCGCAGGCCCGGGCTCGGTCGGTGCCTTGGGCCGTGCGGCGGCCGCCCTACGGGCCGGTGCGGCCTTGGCCGCGGGGGACGTCGGGGCCGCCGATGTCGACCGGCGAGCCTGCGGTGTGGAGCCGTCGTGAGCTGCGCCGGAGGCGGGTGTCGTGGCCACACGACGACGCTACTCGGTCTGGGTCCGGCGACCTACCCCGGTCGGACGCCACCACTGCGTCCCGTGGGCGAGGACGGGCCCTGCGCGACCAAACGTCTATAGTCAGCCGGCGTGAAGGCCATCCGTCGCTTCAACGTTCGCACCGTCCTGCCCGAGCCCATCGCCGCGCTCGGAGACATCGCGCTCAACCTGCACTGGTCCTGGCACCCCGGGACCCAGGAACTGTTCAAGAGCATCGACTCCACATTGTGGGCCGAGTGTCGCCAGGACCCGGTCACTTTGCTTGCCCGCCTCTCCAGCGACAAGCTCGCCGCGCTCGCCAAGGATGCCGAGTTCGTCAGCCGGGTCAACGACGCGAAGGCGGCGTTGACCCACTACCTCACCGCGGATCGGTGGTACCAGGAGTGGGCCGCCCAGCAGGAGCCCGTCAAGGGTGGCCCTGGCGCCCCGCGGGCGATCGCCTACTTCAGCCCCGAGTTCGGCATTACTCCCGTGCTGCCGCAATACTCCGGAGGCCTGGGCATCCTCGCCGGCGACCACCTCAAGTCCGCCTCCGACCTCGGGGTGCCGATTATCGGCGTCGGCCTGTTCTACAAGGTCGGCTACTTCGTCCAGTCGCTCAACCGGGAGGGGTGGCAACAGGAGTCCTACCCGGTCCTTGATCCCGACGGCCTGCCGCTGTCGCTGTTGCGCGAGTCCGACGGCACCCCGTGCGTCATCGAGCTCAAGCTGCCCGCCGGGCGGGTCCTGCGGGCCCACGTGTGGCGGGCCAAGGTCGGGCGGGTGCCGCTGCTGCTGCTCGACTCGGACGTCCAAGGCAACGACGAGGCCTCGCGGGCCGTCACCGAGGCACTTTACGGCGGTGGGGGAGACCGTCGCCTCGAACAGGAACTGCTGTTGGGGATCGGCGGGGTCCGGGCCCTGCGCCTGTGGTCCCGGCTGTCCGGCTCCCCCGACCCGGACGTCTACCACACCAACGAAGGGCACGCCGGGTTCCTCGGGATCGAGCGGATCTCCGAACTGGTCACCCAGCACAAGCTCACCTTCGAGGAGGCCCTCGAGGCGGTCCGCGCATCGACGGTCTTCACGACGCATACGCCGGTGCCGGCCGGCATCGACCGGTTCGCCGCCGAGCGCATCCGGATCTACTTCGGTGCCGGGCACGGCCTGGCCGGCGTGCCCTTGGAGAACCTGCTCGCGCTCGGCGCGGAGACCTACGAGGGCGGCACCCCGGGCATGTTCAACATGGCGGTCATGGGGCTGCGCCTCGCCGGCCGGGCCAACGGCGTCTCGGTCCTGCACGGCGCCGTCAGTCGGGACATGTTCGACGGGCTGTGGCCGGGATTCGACACCGAGGAGGTGCCGATCGCCTCGATCACCAACGGGGTGCACGCCCCGACCTGGGTGGACCGCCGCCTCTTCGAGCTCGTCGAGCGCACCCTGGGCACCGACGACCTCGAGCGTGACGGCGGTTGGGAGCGGATGCGCACCCTCAACTGGGACGAACTGTGGGCGGTCAAGCGGGAACTGCGCCGGCAGCTCGTCGTCGACGCCCGACAGCGGATGCGCCGGTCGTGGATCAAGCGCGGCGCCTCGTCGGCGGAACTCGGCTGGGTCGACGACATCCTCGACCCGGACGTGCTGACCATCGGGTTCGCCCGGCGGGTGCCGACCTACAAGCGGCTCACCCTCATGCTCCGAGACCCCGATCGGCTCCGCAAGATTCTCCTGGACCCGCGACGGCCGGTCCAACTCGTCATCGCCGGCAAGTCGCACCCGGCCGACGACACCGGTAAGCGCCTCATCCAACAGATGGTCGAGTTCGCCGACGACCCCAGCGTGCGTCATCGGATCGCCTACCTGCCCAACTACGACATGTCGATGGCCAGCAAGCTCTATCCGGGCTGCGACGTGTGGCTCAACAACCCGCTGCGTCCCTTCGAGGCGTGCGGCACGTCGGGGATGAAGGCCGCCCTCAACGCCGGGCTCAACCTGTCCATCCTCGACGGCTGGTGGGACGAGTGGTACGACGGCCAGAACGGCTGGGCCATTCCCACCGCCGACGGGGTGACCAACACCGAGCGTCGCGACGACATCGAGGCGGCGGCGCTCTACGACCTCATCGAGAACAGTGTCCGCACGACCTTCTACGACCGCAACGACAACGGGCTGCCGGTGCACTGGGTCGGCAGACTGGTCCACACGTTGGCCACCCTCGGCCCCAAGGTCCAGGCGACCAGGATGGTCCGCGACTACACGACCAAGCTCTACGGCCCGGCCGCTCGCGCCGGGTGGGCGATGGACGGGCCGAAGTACTCCGGAGCCAAGCGGCTCGCGGCATACAGTTCCCGAGTCCGTCAGGCGTGGCCGTCGGTCCGGGTCGACCACGTCGAGTCCTCGGGGATCTCAGACTCCCCGCAGATCGGTGACACCCTGCAGGTCAAGGCGTACGTCCACCTCGGGGACCTCAAGCCGAGCGACGTCGAGGTCCAGTTCGCCTACGGCGGGGCGTCCGACCGTGACGACAGCTTGCGCGACGTCACGCTGGTGACCCTCGATCACGTCGAGAGTTACGAGGGCGGCAGCCACCAATTCGGCGGCAGCGTTACGCTCACCCGCACCGGGGCATTCGGCTACACGGTCAGGGTCATCCCGCACCATGCCGGGTTGAGCACCCCGACTGCTTTGGGACTGGTCGCCAACGCCTGAGCGCGCCCTCAGCTAGGGTCCAGCGCCCGGTAGACGCGCAGGCTGGCCGACGCGAGGACCTGCTCCTCGTGCCGGGGCACCGGCCTGGGGTCGCCGGGACGATCGAGGGCGCTGTCCCACAGCAGCTCGTAGGCCATCAGTCCCTGCGGCGCGGGCAGTGTCACCGTCGCCTCGCCGATGCCACCGTGGAGGACGACGAGCAGCGACTCTTCGCCCCGCCAGGCACCGTTAAGCAACATCTGCAGGGTGCGCTGGGCGGGATCGGCCCACGCCGTCGTCGTCATGGGAGTGCCGTCGGGGCCGTACCACTCGAGGTCCTTGGACCCGTCGGCGTGCACCTGCGTCCCCCCGAAGAACGTCCGCTGACGCAGCACCGGGTACCGCTCGCGCAAGGAGATGAGGAATCGGGTCGTCTCGAGCAGGTCCTCCTGCCACGGCGCCAGGGACCAGTCGAACCACGACACCTGGTTGTCCTGGCAGTACGCGTTGTTGTTGCCCTGCTGGGTGCGACCGAACTCGTCGCCGGCGTTGATCATCGGCACCCCGGTGGACAGCAGCAGGGTCCCCATGAGGTTGCGCATCGAGCGGCGCCGGGCCGCGTCGACGGTCAGCCCCGCGGAGGTAGCGCCGGTGGCGGGTCCCTCGATGCCGTGGTTCCACGAGCCGTTGTTGTCGGTCCCGTCGCGGTTGGACTCGCCGTTGATCTCGTTGTGCTTGTAGTCGTATGCCGTGAGATCCGCCGCGGTGAACCCGTCGTGGGCGGCGACGAAGTTGATCGAGGCGATCGTCGAGCGGTTGCTGTGATGGAAGAGGTCGGCCGAGCCGGCCAGCCGGGTGGCGAGGTCTTGGACGCCGTGGCTGTGCTGGCCGCGGACCTCGGCGGCCACGTCGGTGAGCCAGAAGCCGCGCACCCGGTCGCGGAAGCGGTCGTTCCACTCGCTGAACGACGGGGGGAACCCGCCGGTGCGCCAGCCGTGGATGCCCAAGTCCCACGGTTCGACGATGAGCTTGACGCGCGAGAGGACCGGGTCGCTGCGCAGGGCGACGAAGAACGGGTGGTCGGCGTCGAACTCGTCGCCGCGCCCTCGCCCGAGGGCCACCGCCAGGTCGAACCGGAAGCCGTCGACGTGGCATTCGGTCACCCAATAACGCAGCGAGTCCAGGACCATCCGCACCGAGGCGAACTGGCTCATGTCGAGGGTGTTGCCGCACCCGGTGACGTCGATGTCCATGCCGCGTCCGTCGAGCCGGTAGTACGTCCGGTTGTCCAGCCCCCGCCACGACAGGGTCGGGCCGGTGACGGCCTGCTCCGCGGTGTGGTTGTACACGACGTCGAGGATGACCTCGATCCCTTGCCCGTGCAGCGACTTGACCATGCCCTTGAACTCGTCCAGGGCACCCTGCGGCGTGCTGGCCGCGGCATACGGCAGGTGCGGGGCGAAGAAGCCGAGGGTGTTGTAGCCCCAGTGGTTGACCGTGCCGCGGCGCACCAACGCCGGCTCGCTGATGAAGGCATGGACCGGCAGCAGTTCGACCGTCGTCACCCCGAGAGAGCACAAATAGTCGACCGTCGAGCGATGGCCAAGTCCCGCGTAGGTGCCGCGTAACCGTTTGGGCACCGACGGCAGACGCATCGTGAGGTTGCGCACGTGGGTCTCGTAGACGACGGTGTCGGCCAGCGACCGGTGTGGATTGGCGTCCGACCCCCAGTCGAAGCCCGGGTCGAGCACGACGCTGCGCGGCACGTACGCCGCGGAGTCGCGCTCGTCTCGGACGGCGAGGTCCTGGGGCTGCAGGTCGCGCGTGCTCACGTGGCCGTAGACCTGTGGGACCCAGGTCACCGAGCCGTCGATGCCGCGTCCGTAGGGATCGAGCAGCAGCTTCTGGGGGTTGTAGCGCAGGCCGTCGTGCGGGGCCCACGGTCCGGTGGCCCGGAAGCCGTAGCGTTGGCCGGCCGTGATCCCCGGGACGCTGGCGTACCAATACCCGTAGCGCCGGTCGACAAGGTCGACGCGCCGCTCGCTCACCCCGGAGGTGTCGCCCTCGTCGAACAGGCACAGCGCCACGCCCTCGGCGTGGCCGGCGTACACACAAACGTCGACGCCCGCCTCGGTCAGGGTCACGCCGGGCAGGGGAGGATGGTCCGTGCGACGTGTCGGGGCTGACATGGCTCTCAGACTATGGGTGAAGTTACGGTGGGGTACATGACCGATCCCACGGCGCTGCCCAACTTCCCTCCGCCGCCCGACGAGCACCCGCTGCGCGGCCGGGTGCTGGACGTTGCGGTGGATCTCGGACTGGCGCCGAGCATCGACGACGACGGCGACGTGTCCTTCGCCGTCCCCACCGACCCGCCGCAGACCCTCTTCGCCCGGTGCCAAGATGGCGAGCTGCCGGTCCTGCGGGTCTTCGGGCAATGGGAGCTCGGCGAGAACGTGCCGCAGGACGTGCTGCTGCGTCTGCAGCGGTGCAACGACTTCACGCTGCAGTTGCACGTGGCCAAAGTGGGGATCGTCGGCGGCAACCTCGTGGTCACCGCCGACCACGTCGTCCCGATCGGGGCCGACCTCGCGACGATCTTCAGACTCTCGATCGACCTGATCCTGCAGGTCGTCGAGGCGTGGCACCGGTCCTTCGACGAAGGCCGGCACGAGGGACCGACGGAAGGCGGTGCGTGATGGGCGAGTTCGTCCGACTCGAGGTGGACGGCGGGATCGGGACGATCCGCCTGGACCGCCCGAAGATGAACGCCATCAACCTGCAGGTCCAGGTCGAGCTCAAGGCTGCCGCCGAGGCGGCCACCGCCGACCCCGAGGTGCGGGCGGTCATCGTGTACGGCGGCGAGCGGGTGTTCGCGGCCGGGGCCGACATCAAGGAGATGCTCGACATGTCCTACACGGACATGGCCACCGCGGTCGACACCCTGCACGCCTACGTCAACGCCATCGCCGCGATCCCCAAGCCCACCGTGGCGGCGATCACCGGCTATGCCCTCGGCGGCGGCTGCGAGTTGGCCCTCTCGTGCGACTTCCGCATCGCCGGGCAGAAGGCGCAGCTGGGCCAGCCGGAGATCCTCCTCGGGGTGATCCCCGGGATGGGCGGCAGTCAGCGGCTGCCGCGGCTCGTCGGGGTGACCAAGGCCAAGGAACTCATCTACTCGGGCCGGTTCGTTAAGGCCGACGAGGCGCTGGCGATCGGCATGGTCGACCGGGTCGTCCCCGACGACCAGGTGTATGCCGCGGCGCGCGAGTGGATGGGTTCGTTCGTCGCGGGTCCGGCGTTCGCGTACAAGGCCGCCAAGGAGGCGATCGACCGGGGCATCGAAACCGACCTGGGCACCGGACTTGAATTGGAGAAGATGCTCTTCGCCGGACTGTTCGCCACCGCAGACCGGACGACGGGCATGTCCTCGTTCGCCGAGCACGGCCCCGGCAAGGCGGTCTTCGAGGGCCGGTGAACGGAGTGGACGTCCTCGTCACGTACGTCCCCGTCGCGCATACGGAGGCGGTCCTCGCCGCCTTGTTCGCCGCCGGAGCGGGGCAGCTCGGTGACTACCGCGAGTGTGCGTTCGTCGCCGCGGGCACCGGGCAGTTCCGGCCGCTGAGCGGCGCCAGGCCGACCGTCGGCGAGGTGGGCCGGCTCGAATACGTCGCGGAACACCGGATCGAGCTCGTCGTGGGCCGGGGTCGACGTGACGCGGTGGTCGCGGCCCTGCGGGCCGCGCACCCGTACGAGGAGCCAGCCTTCCACGTCATCGCCACCGCCGACCTCGACGGACCGATACCCGGCTGAGCCGTCGGGCGAATCCCCGGCGAGGCTCGCGGCATACCAGGTCCGTCGCTCAGGCCAGTCGGGTCATCTCGACGGAGACGAACATGTCCGACGTCTTGCCGCCGGTGAAGATCCCGGTGAGCGGGGCGACGTCGCCGTAGTCCCGCCCGGTCGCGACCTCGACGTGCAGGTCGCCGAGCGGGATGTCGTTCGTCGGATCGCTGCCCACCCAGGCGCCGTCCCAGAACTGCACCCAGGCATGCGATTCCCCGGCCACCGGCACCTCGACGCCGCTGTCCCGGTGAGGCATGAGGTAGCCGGAGACGTAGCGCGCGGGGATGCCGACCGAACGCATCAGGCCGATGATGAGGTGGGCCAAGTCCTGGCACACTCCGGCGCGCAGCGCCCAGGCGTCCGCGGCGTGCGAATGCACCTGGGTCGCGCCGAACACGTAGCGAACCTCGCCGCGGATGAGCTCGACGACCTCCAGCGCGAGCTGCCGGGGGGTCGATGCAGCGTGCCGCATTCGTTCGACCTGCTCCAGCAAGTCCGGCGGTGGAGCGACCCGGGCGCCGACGGCGAGCAACTCGCAGAAGGTGTCCGCGATCCGGGGCTGAGTGAGGTCGGCCCAGCCGAGTTGGGCGCGCTCGATCGGGTGCCGCTGGACGTCGACCGTGCTCGTCGCGACGACGTTGAGCTGTTGGTGGCGTTCGAAGACCTCGAAGGCCGTCACCGTGGTGCCCCAGTAGTCGGTGTAGGTGTACGTCCACGGCACCGGGGTGATCTCCAGCCGGGTGTGCAGCACCTGCTGCT
The DNA here is from genome assembly GCA_037045045.1 of Dermatophilaceae bacterium. GTDB lineage: Bacteria > Actinomycetota > Actinomycetes > Actinomycetales > Dermatophilaceae > Phosphoribacter. The sequence goes on along the minus strand of JBAOHL010000003.1, from coordinate 424,650 downwards.
CGTGGCTGGAGCGCGGCACCATCCGGGCCTCGTTGAACGAGGAGGTCGCACCGGCTCCATAGTAGGTATATCCGGTGCGGTGGACGATGCGCAGCGTGGTGCCCACGTCAGGCCCCCTCGTGCCACTCGGCGGCAACCGCGCCCTCGAAGTACTGCCGCGAGATCGCGTCGTTGGCGCCGGCGCAGGTGCGCTGCAATCCGGCCATCCGGTCCGGAAGGTCGGTGAGTAGCTCGCCGAGGGCGCGGTACTCCAGCTCGGCGCGGGCCCGGCCGAGGAGTCGGGCCGCGTCACCGTCGCCGGCGACCCGCCGGGTGGCGCCGTCGAGGTGACCGAGCGCGTCCTCGGCGATGAGCAGCGTGTGCACGAGCGAGCGCGGGAAGTCTCGGTCGAGGATGAGGAAGGCGGCCGCCTCGTGGTCGTCGTCTTGGTCGCGATAACTGCGGACGAAGGCATGGTGGGCGCCACAGGCACGCAGGGTGCTCGTCCAGGCCGAGGTGACCGTGGAGCTCAGCGCCGCCCCGAGCACGAGTCGGGCGGTCATGTCGACGCGCTCGATACCACGCCCGAGGACGAGGAAGTGCCAGCCCTGGTCGTGGCTCATCGTCCCGTCGGCGATACCGCTGATCACCGCGCACCGCTCACGGACCCACCGGAAGGCCTGCGGCGGACGCAGCGTCCGCAGATAGCCGTCGTTAACGGCGTGCCACGTCGTGTTGACTGCCTCCCACATCTCGGTCGACACCGTCTCGCGGGAGCGCCGGGCGCTTTCTCGGGCTCCGACGAGCGCCGAGACGATCGAACTGCTGGAGTCCGGGTCATGGCACAGCCGCCTCGACACGGAGTCCGCGTCGATGTTCCCGGCACCTTCGGCCGCGCCCATGATGGTGAGCAGAAGTCGCGCGGCGGCCCGACGGTCGGCGACCGGGTCGTCGACGGCCAACTGCAGGTGGACGTCGAGCAGCCGCGCGGTGTCTTCGGCCCGCTCGAGGTAGCGACCGATCCAGTAGAGGGACTCGGCGATCCGGCTCAGCACGGGTCCTCCTCGATGGTCCCGCGGGACCGCGGGGTGGTCGTCGCCGCGGCGCGGCATACCGGGTCGGCCTCGGCCGGCTTGCCCTGCTGCTGTTGCTGCTGTTGGGCATGCTCGTATGCCGCGGCCTCGGAATGTTGCACGCTCACCGTCCGCGCGCTGGCGTGCACGGTCGCGTCGTCCGGCACGGGTCGCCGAGGGGGCGGCAGCGGCCCGTCACCGAGGGGCCCGGCCAGGACCCAGGTGTCCTTCGAGCCGCCGCCCTGGCTGGAGTTGACGATGAGCTGACCCTCGGCTAGGGCCACCCGGGTCAGACCGCCAGGCAGCACCCAGACGTCATCCCCGCTGTTGACCGCGAAGGGCCTCAGGTCCACGTGCCGCGGAGCCATGACGCCGCCCACGAGGGTGGGCACCGTGGAGAGCTGGACGACCGGCTGCGCGACCCAGGCGCGGGGGTCGGCGAGGATTCGCCGGCGGGTCGCCTCGAGTTGGGCCGACGTGGCCGCCGGGCCGATGACGATGCCCTTGCCGCCGGATCCGTCGACCGGTTTGACGACCACCTCGTCGAGACGATCGAGGACCTGCTCGCGATGCGCCGGCTCGCCGAGCCGCCAGGTGTCGACGTTCGGCAGGATCGGCTCCTCGGCGAGGTAGTAGCGGATGAGGTCGGGCACGTAGGTGTAGACGAGCTTGTCGTCGGCGACCCCGTTGCCGACGGCGTTCGCGATGGTGACGTTGCCGGCGCGGGCGGCGTTGACGATGCCTGCGCACCCGAGCAGGGAGTCGCCGCGAAAGTGCATCGGGTCCAAGAACTCGTCATCGACGCGGCGGTAGATGACGTGGACGGGCCGCAAGCCGCTCGTCGTGCGGACGAGGACCCGCCCGCCCTGGCAGAAGATGTCGCGGCCCTCGACGAGCCGGCAGCCCATCATCCGGGCGAGCAGGGCGTGCTCGAAGTATGCCGAGTTGTAGACGCCGGGTGAGAGGACGACGACGGTGGGGTCCTGGGTGCCGCTCGGCGCGGTGGCCCGCAGCGCGGACAACAGGCGGTGCGGGTAGACCCGGACGGGATGCACGCGGTGGTGGGCGAGGGCCTCGGGCAGGGCACTGTTCACGGCGCGCCGGTTGGTCATCACGTAGGAGACGCCCGAGGGGATGCGGACGTTGTCCTCGAGGACCCGGAAGGTCCCCTTCGAGTCGCGCACGAGATCGATGCCCGAGACGTGGATGCGCACTCCTCCAGGCGGTTCGAGCCCGGCGACGACGCGGTGGAAGTGCGGCGAGCTCGTGACGACGTCGCGGGGGACCACCCCGTCCGTGAAGAGGTCCCCCGGGCCGTACACGTCGGCGAGGAAGCGCTCCAGGGCCCGGACCCGCTGGGCGACGCCTGCTTCGACGGAGGCCCAGGCGTCCGGGTCGATGAGCCTAGGCACGAGGTCGATGGGGAAGGGCCGTTCCTCGCCGCCGATGTCGAAGGTCACACCCTGCTCGACGTAGGTGCGCGAGAGGTAGTCCGCGCGGGCCCGGACCTCCTCGGGGCTGAGCTTGGCGATGGCCTCATGCACACCGGCATACCCGGGGCGCACCTGGCCGAGCGTGTCGAACATCTCGTCGTAGGCGAACCCCCGGGGCGCGTAGGTGCCGAACGGCGAGGTCACGAGACCTCACCCTAGGTTTGCCGCGTTTCCAGCGCGTTTCGGGCAGGTAAGGGGCGTGCGGCGGCGGCCGAGCGCGGGGTCGCGTGGTGGGCATCACGCCCGAGGCGTGTTCGGGCGGCCCACGGCCAATGTCAGGATGAGAAGCGGATACCCCTCCCCGTCACGAAGGACCCTGGGCCCATGAACATCGTGGTTTGTGTCAAGTACGTCCCGGATGCGCAGGCCGACCGGACGTTCCACGCGGCCGACAACACGACCGACCGAGCCAACGTCGAGGGTCTGCTCTCCGAGCTCGACGAGTACGCCCTCGAGGAGGCCCTCAAGATCGTCGAGGCCGGCGAGGGCGAGGTGACCGTGCTCTGCATCGGTCCCGACGCTGCCGCGGACGCCGTCAAGAAGGCCCTGCAGATGGGTGCCGACAAGGGCGTGCACGTCCAGGACGACGGGATCCACGGCTCCGACGCCCCGGCCACCTCGTTGCTGTTGGCCAAGGCCATCGAGAAGATCGGGGTGCCCGACCTCGTCGTTACGGGCATGGCCTCGACCGACGGGACGATGGGGGTCGTGCCGACCATGCTCGCCGAGCGGCTCGGCCTACCCGCCGTGACGTACGCCTCCGAGCTCACCGTCTCTGGCTCCACCGTGACGATGCGCCGCGACGGCGACGCCGCCAGCCAGACCGTCGAGGCTTCTCTGCCGGCGCTCGTGTCGGTCACCGACCAGATCAACGAGCCGCGCTACCCCTCGTTCAAGGGGATCATGGCGGCCAAGAAGAAGCCGGTCGAGAGTTGGACCCTCGCCGACCTCGGGGTCGCCCCGAGCGAGGTCGGCCTGGACGCCGCGTGGACGAAGGTCACCTCCTTCGAGGCCCGCCCGCCCCGCACCCAGGGCACCATCGTCGCCGACGGCGGCGACGGCGGCACGGCCTTGGCGGCCTTCCTCGCCGAGCGCAAGTTCATCTGACCGGACGAAGAGAGAGATCACTGACATGGCTGAAGTTCTCGTTCTCGTCGACCACGTCGACGGTCAGCTGCGCAAGACGACGAGCGAACTGCTCACCATCGCCCGTCGCCTCGGCGAGCCGTCCGCGGTGTTCGTCGGTTCCGGTTACGACAACGCCAAGGACACTCTTGCGGCCTTCGGTGCCGCAAAGGTGTATCGCGCCGAGGACCCGGATCTCACGGCATACCTCGTCGGCCCCCAGGCCGAACTGCTCGCGCACCTCGTCGCCGACACGAAGCCGGCCGCCGTGCTCGTCGCGTCCTCTGCCGAGGGCAAGGAGATCGCCGCCCGGGTCGCCGTCAAGACCGGATCCGGCCTCATCACCGACGCCGTCGACGTGCAGTCCGACGGGGCCGGGGGAGTGGCGACGATGCAGTCGGTCTTCGCCGGCTCGTACAAGGTCTTCGCCACGGTGACCACCGGCACGCCGATCGTCGCCGTCAAGCCCAACTCCGCGGCGCCCGAGCAGGCTCCGGCCGCCGCGGCCGAGGAGGTCGTCGCCTTCAGCCCGTCGGCCGCGGCCAAGGGCGCGAGGGTCGTCGAGTCCAAGCCCAAGGTGAGCACCGGTCGCCCGGAGCTCACCGAGGCGGCGATCGTCGTGTCCGGTGGACGCGGCACGGGCGGCGACTTCTCCAAAGTCGAGGCCTTCGCCGACTCCCTCGGTGCCGCGGTGGGCGCGAGCCGCGCGGCCGTCGACGCCGGGTGGTACCCGCACACCTCGCAGGTCGGCCAGACCGGCAAGCAGGTGAGCCCCCAGCTGTACGTCGCCTGTGGGATCTCCGGGGCGATCCAGCACCGGGCCGGCATGCAGACGTCGAAGACGATCGTCGCGGTGAACAAGGACGAGGAGGCGCCGATCTTCGAACTCGTCGACTTCGGCATCGTCGGCGACCTGTTCGCCGTCTTGCCGCAGGCCACCACGGCGGTCCAGGCCGCCAAGGGCTGATCGCACCGTCGCTCGAGGGGGGTATGCCGGGGCGGCATGCCCCCTCTCGGCGTACGGCCCCGTCGCCCCGGCTGCGGCCCCCGTGAGGCCTGCTGCCGGGTTGGCTTGCCCTTCCGCGTCCGCTTTGGTTGAGTTCGGGCGTGGACGTGTCGGTGCTGGTGAGCCAGCCGACCCTACGTGGGCGGTTGGTGCGGCTCGAACCGCTCGGTCCGGAGCATTTCGAGGGGCTGTGGCCGATGTTCGCCGTCGACGCCGGCCAGGCCGGCGACGGGTTGGCCGAATTCACCCGCGCCCAGGTTCGCTCCGGCATGGCGCTGGCCCGAGACCGTCACGATCGCGCCGACTGGACCATCATCCGCCTCGCCGACGATGCCGTCCTCGGTGAGGTCGTGCTCTTCGAACTCGACGAAGACTGCGAGTCGATGGAGTTCCGGATCGCCCTCGTCGGGCCGGCAGTCTTCGACCGCGGCTACGGTACCGAGGCCACCCGTCTCGTCCGCGACTTCGCCCTCGGACCGCTCGGCCTGCACCGGCTCACGCTTCAGGTGCTCGACGACAACGCCCGGGCACGACACGTGTACGCCGGCTGCGGATTCCGGGTGGAGGGGACCCGCCGCGACGCTCGGCGGGTAGACGGCTCCTGGCACGACGTCTTCGACATGGCGATCCTCGCCGACGACCCGCCCGTCGAGCCGCCACGGCAAAGCGCCACGGCACTCGGCCGCGCGACGTAGCCCCCAGAGCGGGTGCGACGTCGGTGCGGGCCCGACCGGCGACCACCGGCGAACTCCACCGGCGACATCGCCGACCTACGCGGTGGGCTCCTCGGCGACCGGACGCCGGTGAATCTTGTCCATGCCGCCGTGCCAGGCCCGCTTGGGTACTCGGCCCGCGCTACGGATCACCTGACGCAGTGTCTCGACGCCGCCGCGCAGCTTGCCGGTCTCCAAGGTCCGCCAGTCGCCCGCCAGGGCGAGCGTGCGCAGTTCGTGGTCGGGGTTGACCGCCACCGGGTGGCCGACCGCCTCGAACATCGGCAGGTCGCTGACCGAGTCGGAGTACGCGAAGCACTCCTCGAGGTCGTAGCCGTGGGTATCGGCCAGGTCACGGATGACCGCGGCCTTGCCCTCCTTGTAGCAGAACGGCCCGGCGAGCTTGCCGGTGTAGCACCCCGTCTCGTCGCGTTCGGCGGTGGTCCCGACGCCGTAGTCCATCCCCGAGGCCACCGCGAACCGCTGGACAACCTCGGTCGGACTCGCCGAGATGAGCACGAGGTCGTGACCGGCTGCGCGGTGTTCGTCGAGGACGACCTGAACCGCCGGGGTGATCGTCTCGACGAGTTCGTCGAGGAATCCGTCGGCCAGCGCCTCGATCTCGGATGCCGGGTGTCCGGCGACGCCGCGCAGGATGCGGTCGCGGACCTCGGCCGACCGGTCGTCGCTGGCACCCTTGAGCATGAAGGACAGGTTGCGCGCCAGGTCCACGGCGAGTTCGCGTTTGCTCGCGAACCCCGCCTTGAATGCGGCCTTGGCAAGCGGGATGTTGGCTGACCCGGGGATGAGAGTCCCGTCGAGGTCGAAGAACGCGGCGACGGTCCGCGCGCCGCGAGTGGTGGTCATGCTCCTGAGCTCCTTCACTGCCGGAGGCTCCATGCTAGGCCTGCCGAACCCCTGCGCGTAGTCCTGCGGGATCGGGGTGTCTCGAAGGGAGCGACGGCGCACTGCGGCCAGGACCGTAGGATTCACCGCGTGTCCGCCTATCTCGACCACGCGGCGACCACTCCGGTGTTCCCGCACGTCGCCGCCGCCATGGCGGCGCAGCGACCCGTGGTGGGCAACCCTTCGTCGCTGCATGCGGCGGGCCGGGCTGCCCGCCGAGTGGTCGAGGAGTCCCGGGAACGCCTCGCGGGCGCGCTCGGGTCGCGGCCCTCCGAGATCGTCTTCACCTCCGGCGGTACCGAGTCGGACAACCTCGCGGTGCGGGGTGTCTTCGCCGCGCGCCGCGACGTCGATCCCCGTCGGGTACGTGTGCTCGTCAGCGCGGCCGAACACCATGCCGTGCTCGACTGCGTCGAGTTCCTCGCCGCGCACGAGGGAGCCAAGGTCACCTGGCTGGACGTCGACGACAGGGGGTACGTCCAACCGCAGACCGTAGCGGCGGCGCTGTCCGATCCGACCGACGTCGCCCTCGTGTCGGTGATGTGGGCCAACAACGAGGTGGGCACGGTGTCGGACATCGCGGGGATCGCCGCGGTGGCGCACGCCGCCGGGGTGCCGGTCCACGCCGATGCCGTCCAGGCCCTCGGCCACGTGCCTGTCGACTTCGCCGCCAGCGGCCTGGACCTCATGACGGTGACGGCGCACAAGACGGGCGGCCCGGTGGGCACGGGCGCCCTCGTGGTGCGGCGGGACCTCGCCGTGGTGCCGCTGAGCCACGGCGGCGGGCAGGAGCGTCAGATCCGCAGCGGGACACTGGACGTCACCGGCATCCTCGGCTTCTCCCTCGCGGCGGAGTATGCCGTGGGTCGCGTGCAGATCGAGGGGGAGCGACTCGTCGCGCTCCGTGATCGGCTCGTCGGCGGCGCCCTCGGCCTCGGCTTTGGCATCCGCCCGGGCGGGGCATGGACGCCGGGCGACTGGCGCACCCGGTTGCCCGGAAACGCCCACCTCGTCGTCCCCGGCTGCGAGGGCGACGCGCTGCTCTACCTGCTCGACGCTGCAGGCGTGGAGTGCTCGACCGGCTCGGCGTGCCAGGCGGGCGTCCCGCAACCCAGCCACGTCCTGCTCGCCATGGGCCTGTCCCGTGTCGAAGCCCGGGGGGCACTGCGGCTGACCCTCGGGCACACCTCGACGGACGCCGACGTGGAGGCCGCCCTCGCGGTGTTGCCCGCGGCGGTCGAGCGGGCCCGTCGGGCCGCGGCCCTCGGCTGACACCCGGGGGGATTCACATGCGGGTGGTCGCGGCGATGAGCGGAGGGGTCGACTCGGCCGTGGCCGCCGCGAGGATGCTCGACGCCGGCCACGACGTGGTCGGTGTGCACCTCGCCTTGCAGCAGCAGCGGGCGTCCGGCACGGCCGGATCCCGCGGCTGTTGCACGATCGAGGACGCCCAGGACGCCCGACGGGCCGCCGACGTGATCGGCGTCCCGTTCTACGTCTGGGACCTCGCCGAGCGTTTTCACCACGACGTCGTGGAGGACTTCGTGGCCGAGTATGCGGCCGGCCGCACTCCCAATCCCTGCGTCCGGTGCAACGAGCGGGTGAAGTTCACCGCCCTCGTGGATCGAGCCCTCGCGCTCGGGTTCGACGCAGTGGCCACCGGACACTACGCACGGGTCCTCGATGGTCCTCAAGGGCGGGAACTCCATCGGGCCCGCGACCTGGCCAAGGACCAGTCCTACGTCCTCGGCATCCTCGGGCCCGAGGCGTTGGCGCGCGCGTGGTTCCCCCTCGGCGACTCGACGAAGGCCCAGGTGCGCGCCGAGGCGTCCCGCCGGGGCCTCGCGGTCGCCGACAAGCCCGACTCCACCGACATCTGCTTCGTCCCTCGCGGCGACACCGCCGGATGGCTCGCCGAGCGGCTCGGCCCCAGGCCCGGGTCGGTCGTGGACACCGACGGCACGGTCCTCGCTCACCACGAGGGCACCTATCGCTTCACCGTGGGCCAACGCCGCGGACTCGGCCTGGCCCGCCACACCCTCGACGGCCAGGCGCGCTTCGTGCTCGGCGTCGACGCCACGACCCGCACCGTCGTCGTCGGCACGAGGGAGCTGCTCAGCGTCGGCGAGATCGACGGCACGCAGGTCCGGTGGTGCGGGCCGAAGCCCACGGGCTCGACCCGCGTCCACGCGCAGGTACGCGCGCACGGCAATGCCGTTGTCGGGACCGCCACCGTCGCGGGCGATCAGGTCCGGGTCATCCTCGACGAACCGGTGCGGGGGGTCGCCCCCGGCCAGACCGTCGTGCTCTACGACGGCACGAGGGTGCTCGGCTCGGCCACGATCGCCCGGACCGACCGATGAGCCGGCCCCTGGCGGACCGACCGGGCGGGCAGGTGCGCGGATGCGGGTGAGCGGGGTCGGGTCGTGGCCCGGGACCAGCGTGCGAGAACCGCTGCGCGTGGTCCGCGACATGCTCGGGGGGCTCGCCGAGCAGGGGCTACGGGGCGTGCCGTACCTGCCCGAGCTGCCAAGCCGAGGGCCCGGCGGCGACCTTGTCGGGCGAGGGGCGGGCGTCCTGGTCGACCTGCCCGTCGAGCTCACTCCATCGGGCTGGCGCCTGACCGACCGGGCCGGGCGGGACGCCGCACGGGTCGCGGCATACTGGCGCGAAGATCTCGACGAGTTCGCCGAGGCCTTCGACGGCTACGTCGGGCCGCTCAAGGTCCAGGTCGCCGGTCCGTGGACCCTCGCCGCGTCGATCTGGTTGCCCCGTGGCGACCGGGTCGTCGTGGACGCCGGGGCCCGGCGCGATCTCGTCCACTCGCTTGCCGACGGGATCCGCTCCCGCGTCGCCGATCTCGCCAGCCTGGTCCCGGGGGCGCAGCTCGTCGTCCAGATCGACGAGCCGGCCCTGCCGGCCGTCCTCGAGGGGGGTGTGCCGACCGCGTCCGGCTTCGGCCGGCTGCGGGCCGTGGATCAGCCCGAGGTTCTCGCCGGGCTGCGGGCAGTGCTGGCCAACCTCTCCGAGCGGCATACCGTCGTGCACTGTTGCGCAGCGGATCCGCCCTTGCCGTTGTTGCGCGAGTGCGGGGCCGAGGGGCTCTCCCTCGACGTGGGGGTCCTCGGTCCGAGCGGGTGGGAGGGCGTCGCGGTCGCCGTCGAGGCGGGGCAGGCCCTGTATGCCGGTTGCGTGCCGACCGTGCCCGAGGACCCGGGGGCGGCGGGGTCGATCGCCCGCTCGCTGGTCGACGCCTGGACGCGGGTCGGGTTGCCGCTGGCCGAGCTGGATGCCGTAACGGTCACCCCGTCGTGTGGTCTCGCCGGGCTCGCACCGCAGCCGGCGATCCTGAGGCAACGACGGTGCGTCGAGGTGGCTCGGGAGGTCGTGGAACTCGCCTCGGCCTAGCGGGTTCGCGGCCGAGCCGATCGTCCGGTGAAGCGTCAGGCCTTGGGAGCCAAGGCCGAGCCCGCCTTGAAATCGGCGTAGGAGATGTTCCAGTCGGACCAACCGTTGCCCTTTTCCAGGCCGCGGTTCGTGCCCGTGACGACGATCGGGTCACCGATCTTCACCTGGTTGAACAACCAGGCAGCGTTGCCGGTGCTCATCCCGATGCAGCCGTGGCTGACGTTGGCCCGGCCCTGGCTGCCGACCGACCATGGGGCGGCGTGCAGGAACTCACCGGACCAGGTCTCGCGCATCGCGTACCGGACGTCGGGGATCGAGTAGTAGTTCGGGTCTCCTGGCTCGACGCCGATCGTCGTGGCGTCCATCTTGAGCGTGCTGAACTTCTCCATGATGACCTTGGTGCCCGAGCGCGACTCCCAGCCCCTCTTGCCCCCGGTCACCGGGATGGTGCGAGCGACGGCGCCGTTGATCGTCACGGTGAGCTGGTGCGCAGCGAGGTCGGCCTTCATGGTCAGGGCTGATCCGACCGTGAAACCACCCGCGAGCGACATCTGGCCATAGGTGCCGTTGCCACCCGGGACGCTGTTGAGGTCGAGGTTCACGCTGACCTTCGTGCCCGGCTGCCAGTAGTTCTCGGGGCGCCAGTGGACCTCGGTGTTGCTGATCCACGACCACGACCCGGCCTGAGCGGGCACCGACGTCACGGTCATCTTCTTCTCGAACGAGGCCCGGTCGGTCACCGGCACGTCGAAGTTGACGACGACGGGCATGGCCACGCCGACGGTGGCCCCGTCCCCGGCCAGGCGCGGATAGATCTGCTGCTTCTTCGACAGCTTCTGCGACGCGAAGGCACGGCTGGCTGTCGATTGGGCTCCGTCGACGTTGACCCCGGTCATGGCCAGCGTGTAGTTCGCGCCCGGTTCAAGCAGGCTGCGCGCCGTCCACGCGCTGCCATCGGGCGCGATGGTGCCCTCCACCGCCTGTGGCCCGTTCTTGGGGTCCTGGTACGTGAGCTGCACGGCGGTGAGGCTGCCGCCGGTTGCCGCGACGGATACCACTGTGTCGACCGGCACCGTCGCCCCCTCGTCGACGCTTGGGGTGAACGCCACGGCGGGAGCGGTCGGGGTCGGCGTCGCGGTCGTCGGGGCGGCCGAGTTGGTCGAGCCAGGGCCTGTCGACGAGCCCTGGCCGGCGGCCCCCGGGGTCGTACACGCCGATGCGGCCAGGGCAGTGAGAGCCGCGACCGCGGCCAGCGCGCGAAGCCGGCCTTGGGGTAAGCGGCTGGTTGATCGGGTCATTGGATCCCCCATGTCCCCTGCGGGGCGGTCGACGTACAGGAGAGTGTTCCCTCCAGTGTCCGGGAGCGAGGGTCTCTCAACCAAATCCTCCCGGGTGGTGGACGGTTGAACGATCCGCGACGTGGATCTGTCACCGATCTGTGATGGTTGCCGCTGACGTCTTCCGTCGCCTTCGGGATCTGCCGGCGGGCTCGCGGGTCATCGGGGGGGATGTTCAGGCCGCGACCTCGGCGTCGGGGGCGAGCAGGCCCTGGACGAGGGCGGCCAGCGCCGCGTCGGCCTGGGCGTCGGCCAGTCGCGTGCCGTCGAAGTCGTTCTCGCTGGTCGAGGCCATCCCCAAGGTTTCGGGGACGACGTCCGCCCCGGCCACGCGCAGCACCTTGACGGCGTCCTCACGGGCCCACTGGGCGGCCCGCGGCGAGATGCTCGCGGCGAGCACAGCGGCCCGCTTACCGGCCAGAGCCGCGGCGCCGCGGGGGCGGGAGAGCCAGTCGACCGCGTTCTTCACGGCACTGGGCAGAGACCCGTTGTACTCGGGGGTGACGATGAGGACCGCCTGTGCCTGCGCGACCGCCGTCCGCAGCCGGCCCGCCTGCTCCGGTGGCGTGGCACCGTCGAGGTCCTCGCTGTAGTGCGGCAGGTCGGCCAGACCGGCCCAGACCTGGGCGTCGACGCCCTCGGGGAGATGAGCGATGGCGGCCTGGGCGAGGCGGGCGTTGAGGGAGCCCGCGCGCAGGCTTCCGACGAGGACGAGGACGGACATGGCGGGCTCCTCCGGGAGTAAGGTCAAGTGCTTGACTAGACTAAGTGAGGACGGAGAGAAAGTCAAGTCCTAGACTATTTGGTATGCTCGTTCCGTGACTGCGAGACCACTCGAGCGGGTCGCCGAGCTGGCCCGGGCCGCGTGCCTCGAGCCGGACCACGCGCCGCTCGTGGCGCTACTCGGACGCGCCGAGCACCTGTTCGAGGCGGAGTTCGACCGGCGCCTGCGGGACACGGAGTTCCCGACCCTGTCGCTGGCCCACTCGCGCAACGTCCTGCGCCACCTGGCGGCCGGTCCACGCCGGGCCAGCCAGCTCGTCACCGAATGCGACCTCACCAAGCAGGCGATCAGCCAGCAGATCGCCCACCTCGAGCGCGGCGGGTTCGTGCGGTCCGAGCCCGATCCGACCGATCATCGGGCGCGTGTCCTGCAGCTCACCGAGCAAGGACGACGCGCCCAACGCCTTGTCCACGAGCTTTTCGAGCGGATCGAGGGGGACTGGGGCGAGGCTCTCGGAGCCGAGGAACTGGCGGCCCTGCGGGGGCTGCTCGTGCACTTGCTCGTCGCGGTGCCCAGGCCCACGGGGTCCGCGCCCGGCCCCTGCTGATCGGCGGGTCGCGCCGCCGGACCCAGGCCTCTTCGCGGCGGTGGCGCCGTCGGTGCGGTGCGGCAAGATGGCGCCGTGACGACCCCCACCGGCGCACCCGGCATACCGGAGCACGAAGCCGGCCGCTCGCCCGCGCCCGGAGGCGACCCGCACCCTCCGACCGACGAGGTGCCGAACCAGGCGCGTCACGAGTGGGCCGACCTCGCCGAAACGATTCGGGGCCATCAGTTCGCCTACCACGTCCAGGACGCGCCGACGATCAGCGACGGCGAATACGACGCCCTCGTGCGTCGCCTGTCCGAGCTCGAGGCGGCCCACCCAGCGCTGCGCACGCCGGACAGCCCGACCCAGCAGGTCGGGGCGGCGACCTTCTCCACCGACTTCCGGGCCGTCGACCACCTCGAACCGATGCTCAGCCTCGACAACGCGTTCACCCCCGAGGAACTCGCTGCCTGGGCGGCCCGCGTCACCCGCGATTCCGGGCCCGATCACCACTACCTCACCGAGCTGAAGATCGACGGCCTGGCCGTCAACCTGCTCTACGAGCGCGGGCGGCTCGTCCGGGCGCTGACCCGGGGCGACGGGCGCACCGGCGAGGACGTCACCCTCAACGTCCGCACCATCGAGGGCATCCCCGCGCGGTTGACCGGCGACGACGTGCCCGAGTTGCTCGAGGTCCGCGGCGAGATCTTCTTCCCCGTCGCGGCGTTCGCCGACCTCAACGCGGCGCTCGTCGAGGCCGGTCGCGCCCCGTTCGCCAACCCCCGCAACGCCGCGGCCGGCTCGCTGCGCCAGAAGGACCCGCGGGTCACCGCGTCGCGGCCGCTGCGGATGCTCGTTCACGGCATGGGGGCCCGGCGCGGCTTCGACCTGGTCCGCCAGAGCGAGGCGTATGCCGCGATGCGCAGCTGGGGGCTGCCGACCTCCGACCACGTCCTCGTCGTCGACGACCTCGCCGCTGTCCAGGCTCGGATCGAGCACTTCGGCGAACACCGCCATTCCGTCGAGCACGAGATCGACGGGGTCGTCGTTAAGGTCGACGAGATCGCCGTCCAGCGAGCCCTCGGGACGACCTCGCGGGCCCCGAGGTGGGCCATCGCGTACAAGTACCCCCCAGAGGAGGTCAACACCAGGCTGGTGGACATCCGGGTCAACGTCGGGCGCACCGGGCGGGTCACCCCGTTCGGCGTCATGACCCCGATCATCGTCAGCGGGTCGACCGTCGAGAACGCCACCTTGCACAACGCCTGGGAGGTGGCTCGCAAGGACGTGCGGATCGGCGACACCGTCGTGCTGCGCAAGGCCGGCGACGTCATCCCCGAGATCGTCGGACCGGTGGTCGCCCTGCGGCCGGCCGGGGCGACGCCCTGGGTCATGCCGACGGTCTGCCCGTCCTGCGGCACCGCCCTGGCCTACGAAAAAGAGGGCGACAAGGACATCCGCTGTCCCAACGCTCGGTCCTGCCCGGCGCAGCTGCGCGAACGGCTCTTCTCCCTGGCCTCCCGCGGCGCCCTGGACATCGAGGCCTTGGGGTGGGAGGCGGCCATCGCGTTGACCGACCCCGAGTTCGGTCGCCCCGAGGGCGCGGACGGCGAGCGTCAGCGGCCCGTGCTGACCAGCGAGGCGGGGCTGTTCGAGCTGCGGGCCGAGCAGCTCGCGCAGGTCCAGGTGTGGCGGGCCCGCAAGGTCAAGGGGGTGCCAGGGCCGCCCGCGCGGGAGCTGTACTTCTGGACCAAGGCGACGGCGCGCACCCCGTCCAAACCGCGGGCGACGACCGACGTGTTGTTCGCCGAGCTCGACAAGGCCAAGCGCCGCCCGCTGTGGCGAGTGCTCGTCGCCCTGTCGATCCGCCACGTCGGGCCGACCGCGGCCCGGGCCCTGGCCGGGCAGCTGCGGTCGATAGCGGCGATCCACAAGGCCCCGCTCGAGCGGCTCGCGGCTGTCGAGGGTGTCGGTCCCGTGATCGCCGCGTCCGTACGGGAGTGGTTCGACGGGCCCGACAACGAGTGGCATCGCGACATCGTGGGCCGGTGGTCCGAGGCCGGGGTCTCGATGGCCGACGAGGCCGACGAGGTCCTCGAACAGACCCTCGCCGGGCTCACCGTCGTCGTCACCGGTGCCTTGGAGCGGTTTACGCGGGACGGCGCGAAGGAGGCCATCCTCGCCCGAGGCGGGAAGGCCGCCGGCTCGGTGTCCAAGAGCACCGACGTCGTCGTCGTCGGCCCCGGCGCCGGGTCCAAGGAAGCCAAGGCCCGGCAGCTCGGTCTGCGGATCGTCGACGAGGCCGGCTTCGAGCGGTTGCTGGCCACTGGGGCGACCGAGTAAGGACGGGCGTCCCGCTGTATACGCGAGGGTGTCGTTCGGCCCCTCGGCCCTCGGCGCCCACACCCCGCCGAGGTGCCCAACCGGCACCCATAGACTGGCCGGCATGTCCACCCTGTCCCGCGACGACGTGGCCCACCTGGCCAACCTGGCCCGGATCGAGCTCACCGACGCCGAACTCGACCGGATGCTCGGCGAGCTCACGGTGATCCTCGACGCGGTCGCCCAGGTCCAGCAGGCCCCCACCGACGGGGTGGAGCCGATGTCCCACCCGCTGCCGCTGGTCAACGTCACCCGACCCGACGTCGTCGTGCCGGGACTGACCGCGCAGGAGGCGCTCTCCGGGGCGCCCGAGGCCCAACAGCAGCGCTTCGCCGTGCCCCGCATCCTCGACGACGAGGGCTGAACCGGTATGCCGCCCGCGCATCGCGCGCACGGCATACCGCATCGACGGCACCGACCCACCGACAGGACGCACCCGTGACCGACGACCTCACCCGATCGAGCGCTGCCGACCTCGCCGACGCCTTGGTGCGTCGGGAGGTCAGCGCGGTCGAGGTGACCCAGGCGCACCTCGACCGGACGGCCGCCGTCGACCACGCCGTCCACTCCTACCTGCACGTCGACGCCGAGGGTGCCCTCGAGACGGCCCGGGCGGTCGATGCCCGCCGCGCGGCCGGCGAGCCCCTGCCGGTGCTCGCCGGCGTTCCCGTCGCGGTCAAGGACGTCCTGGCCACCCGGGGCCTGCCGACCACGTGTGGCAGCCGGATCCTACAAGGCTGGGTGCCGCCCTACGACGCCACCGTGGTCAGCCGGCTGCGGGCGGCGGGGATGCCGATCCTCGGCAAGACGAACATGGACGAGTTCGCCATGGGCTCCTCGACGGAGCACTCGGCGTACGGACCGAGCCGCAACCCGTGGGATCTCGAACGCATCCCGGGCGGATCCGGCGGCGGGTCCAGCTCGGTGCTCGCCTCGTTCCAGGCGCCGTTGGCCATCGGCTCGGACACCGGCGGCTCGATCCGCCAGCCGGCAGCGGTCACCGGCACCGTCGGCACGAAACCGACGTACGGCGGTGTGTCTCGCTACGGCCTGGTCGCCCTGGCCTCGAGCCTCGACCAGCCCGGGCCGTGCGGCCGGTCGGTGCTCGACACCGCCCTGTTGCACGCGGTCATGGGGGGGCACGACCCGCGCGACTCGACGTCGATCGACGCGCCGGTGCCCCCGGTGGTCGAGGCGGCCCGGCGCGCCGACGTCTCGGGGATGCGCATCGGCGTGGTGCGCGAACTGCGCGGCGAGGGCTACCAGCCGGGGGTGCAGGCGCGCTTCGACGAGGCGGTCGCGCTGCTCGTCGACGCCGGCGCGCAGGTCGTCGAGGTCGACTGCCCGAACTTCCGCTACGCCCTGGCCGCGTACTACCTCATCATGCCGAGCGAGGCCTCCTCGAACCTCGCCCGTTTCGACGCGATGCGCTACGGCCTGCGGGCCTGGCCCGAGGGGGTCGCCGACCCCACCGCCGAACAGGTCATGGCCGCGACCCGGGCCGCCGGGTTCGGCGCCGAGGTC
Organism: Dermatophilaceae bacterium; assembly: GCA_037045045.1. Lineage (GTDB taxonomy): Bacteria > Actinomycetota > Actinomycetes > Actinomycetales > Dermatophilaceae > Phosphoribacter. The sequence continues at coordinate 408,391 of JBAOHL010000003.1, read as the reverse complement.
AAACGCCGGATCATCCTCGGCACCTACGCGCTGTCCTCGGGCTACTACGACGCGTACTACGGCCAGGCCCAGAAGGTCCGCCGGCTCATCGCCGACGACTTCGCCCGGGCGTTCGCCGCCGCCGACGTGCTCGTCTCGCCGACCGCGCCGACCACCGCGTTCCGGATCGGCGAGAAGCTCGACGACCCGATGGCGATGTACCTCAACGACGTCGCGACGATTCCGGCCAACCTCGCCGGCATCCCCGGGATCTCGCTGCCCAGCGGCCTGGCCGACGAGGACGGGTTGCCGGCCGGGTTGCAGGTCCTGGCCCCCGCGACCGCCGACGATCGCCTGTATGCCGTGGGGGCGGCGCTCGAGCGCGCGCTCCTGGCCCGTTGGGGCGGCCCGCTGTTGCAGCGAGCCCCCGCCTTGCCGACGAAGGGGGCCTGAGATGGCCGACGAGGTGCTGTCCTACGAGGCGACGCTCGCGGCATACGAGCCGGTGCTCGGGCTGGAGGTCCACGTCGAACTCGGCACCGCGACGAAGATGTTCTGCGGCTGCCCGACGACCTTCGGTGCCGAGCCGAACACCCAGGTCTGCCCGGTGTGTCTCGGACTGCCGGGGTCCCTACCCGTGGTCAACGAGGTCGGGGTGGCCTCGGCGATCCGGATCGGTCTGGCGCTGCACTGCGAGATCGCGCCGTGGTCGCGCTTCGCCCGGAAGAACTACTTCTACCCGGACATGCCGAAGGACTTCCAGACCAGCCAGTACGACGAGCCCATCGCCCACGACGGGTGGCTCGACGTCGACCTCGAGGACGGGTCGAGCTACCGAGTGCTCATCGAGCGGGCCCACATGGAGGAGGACACCGGCAAGTCGCTGCACGTCGGCGGCGCGACCGGGCGGATCCACGGTGCGGAGTACTCGCTCGTGGACTACAACCGTGCGGGCATTCCGCTCATCGAGATCGTCACGAAACCGCTGACCGGCACGGGGGAGCGGGCGCCCGAGATCGCCCGCGCCTACGTGTCGACCCTGCGCGAGCTGCTGCGGGCGCTCGGGGTCTCGGACGTGAAGATGGAGCAGGGCTCGCTGCGGTGCGACGCCAACGTCTCGCTCATGCCGATCGGCACGACGACGTTCGGCACCCGCACCGAGACGAAGAACGTCAATTCGCTGCGCTCGATCGAGCGGGCCGTCCGCTACGAGATGACCCGTCATGCCGCGGTGCTGGCCTCCGGAGGCCGGGTGCTGCAGGAGACCCGGCACTGGCACGAGGACACCGGCGTGACGACGTCGGGGCGCGAGAAGTCCGACGCGGAGGACTACCGGTACTTCCCCGAGCCTGACCTCGTGCCCGTCGCTCCGGCGGCGGCCACCGTCGACGCGCTGCGGGGCACGCTGCCCGAGCCGCCCGCGGCCCGCCGGCGCCGGTTGCAGGCGGACTGGGGATTCGCCGATCTCGAGATGCGCGACGTCGTCAACGCCGGGGCGGTCGACCTCGTCGAGGCCACCGTGGCGGCGGGTGCCACCCCGACGGCGGCGCGCAAGTGGTGGTCGGGCGAGGTCGCCCGGCGCGCCAACGCCGCGGGTCGTTCGTTGGACGAGATGGGAGTCTCACCCCAGGCCGTCGCCGAACTCGACGCCCTGGTCCGTTCCGGGCGGCTCACCGACGCGATGGCCCGGCAGGTGTTCGACGGCGTCCTCGACGGCGAGGGCACGCCGACCCAGGTCGCCGACGCGCGCGGTCTCGCGGTCGTGTCCGACGACTCGGCGCTGTCGGACGCCGTCGACTCCGTCGTTGCCGCCAACCCCGATATCGCCGAGAAGGTCCGCGACGGCAAGATCCAGGCCGTCGGTGCGCTCATCGGCCAGGTCATGAAGGCGATGGGGGGCCAGGCCGACGCCGCGAAGGTCCGTCAACTGCTGCTCGATCGCCTCACCGACTGACCCCGCCGACCCGGCGACCCGGCCGACGCGGCCGGCGCGGCCGACGAGGCGCCTGCCCCCTTAGGCTCGGGCCTCGTGAGCGAATCGGCATACCGCGTCGGTGACCTGCTGGACATCCTCGACCTCGCCGAGGTCGGTGTGGTGCGGGCCCGGCTGACCGCCGATCCGGACAACCCCGAGGTGGCGCTGCCGGAGCAGACCGCGAGGGTCTTCGTCGGGCCGAGCCAGAGGCAACGCTACGAACGCACCTTCGGGGGCCAATTGCTCGCCCAGGGCATCGTCGCGGCGGGACGGACGGTGCCCGCCGATCCGGACGGCCCGAGCCGGGCGATCCACTCGATCCACGCGACGTTCCTTGCCGGAGGCGCCGACACCGACGACGTGCACTACGTCGTCGAGCCCCTCGGCGACGGACGGTCCTTTTCGATCCGCCAGGTGCTGGCCGTCCAACACGGCCGCGTGCTCGCGACGATGGTCGCCTCGTTCCAACAGCCCAGCCATGGGATCGAGCACCAGGATCCGATGCCGCCGTCACCGGACCCGGACGAGGTCCGCAACGTCGCGCAGGCGCTGGCCGGGGTGCCCGAGCCGTACGCCGTCGTCACGGTCCTGTCCGGACCCATCGAGCTGCGTCACGTCGAGGGACACCTGTATGCCGGTCCAGACCCCGATCGCCCGGACCGCCAGGGCGTGTGGCTGCGCTCAGTGCGCCCGTTGCCCGACGACCCGCTCGTGCACGCCGCGTTCCTCGCCTATGCGTCGGACTACTCGATCCTCGAGTCGGTGCTGCGTCGGCACGGCCTGTCGTGGGACGATTCGCGGCTGCGCCAGGCCAGCCTCGACCATGCGATGTGGTTCCACCGGCCCGGGCGCGCCGACGCGTGGGTGTTGCACAGCGGGTCCAGCCCCTCCGCTAGCGGCGGCCGCGGGCTCGGTCTCGGGCGGCTCTATGACCTACGAGGGCGGCTGCTCGCCAGCGTCGCCCAGGAGGGCATGCTGCGGCTCAAGCAGTAGCGCGCCGATCGAGCGGGGAGTCGGGGCAGGCCGGGGTGGCTCTGCGGGTGGAGGTGCGGGACTGCGAGAAGGTCAGGGCCGGCGTCCGATGACGAGGTGATGGGGATGGACCCGGCCGCGGTCCAGCGCCCGCACCTCGATGTCCAGGCCGGCATCGGCGAGCCACCGGCATACCTGCTCGGTGGGGACGAAGTCGAAGTCGTGCCCCTCGGTGATCCGCAGGACCTTGACGGCGAGGGTCTCCTGGAGCCGGTTCCACCGTGCCTTCCATGCCGGGGTCTGGGCCATCTCCTTGACGAGCAACACCCCGCCGGGCGCCAGCTCGGCGGCGCACGCGCGCACGAGGGCGTGCTGGTCGGGCTCGGGCAACAGGTAGAGCACGTCGAGGATCGCGACGGCGTCCCAGGGCCCGGACGGCACGGCTCCCGAGGCCGCCGTCTCGAAGCGCAGCCGCGGGGCGAGCGGCTGCGCGGCCCGCTGGGCCAGGGCGACCTTGTCCCGGTCGATGTCGGTGCCGAGCACGTCGCGGCCACTGGCGCCAAGCGCGGCATACGCCGCGAACAGCCCGTGCCCGCAACCAATCTCGAGGATCCGGCCGCGTGGGGGCAGCTCGGCGGCGACGGCAGGGAAGGGCGCGGTCCACCACCGCACGCCGACGTGTGCGCGCGCGACCAGGGGCAACGGTCGGTAGAGGGCGAGGGCGGCCCGTCCGGCGGCATCGGGACGGCGCGGCACGCGTTTCACCGCCGACCCCGGGCCAGCGCGGCGAAGGAGGTCAGCTCGAACCCGGCCGCGGTTACGGCCGCGGCGGTCGCCGGATCGAGCAGGGCGGCCAGTTCGTCGGCCCATCGGTACCCCCAGTCGAAGCGGGCGCTGTCGGCGTCGACCTCGCCGGGATGGACGTTGAGTTCGGCGGCCAGTTGCTCGGGCGCTGCGGTGCGCTCGGCCCGAGCCGCCAGGGCACGCAAGGCTCGACCGATCGCCGCCTGGTCCATCGCGCCCGCCTCGTCGAGGCCGGCGTAGTCGCTCACCGGCATCCCGCGCCGGCGCAGGTGTCGCCGCAGCGAGGCCGAGAGGGCGTTGACGCCGACGGGCAGCGGGCCGCGCGCGTGGGCCCGCGGGAGCCGGACCTGGGGGATGCCTGCCTCGGCGGCCAGGTCGAGGACGACAGCGGCGACGGGCGGCCAGAGGTGCACGTGCTGATGGGTGTCGAGGTGGGTGATCGGTATGCCGCTCGCGCGCACCGCGTCGAGTTGCGCGGAAAACTCGCGACGGACCTCGTCCCGGTCGACCCGGCCGGTTGCGGCCCGGACGAGGAAGTGACGGTACGTCGGCGGGAAGTTGCCGCGGCGATCGACGAGGGTCGGCACCGAGGCCGCCGGCGAGAGCGGCGGGTCCTCGCCGACGAGGGCGAGATGGACGCCGAGGTCAAGGGTCGGGGTGTCGCGCAGCATCGCCACCGCGTCAACGAAGGCCCGGCCCACGGCGAGCACCGAGGTCGCCGTGACGATGCCCTCGACATGTGCCCGGCGCACGGCTCGGTTGACGCCGACAGTGAGTCCGAGATCGTCGGCGTTGACGACCAGCGGTCGGCCACTCACGGGTGGCGGTCCGGCGGCGGGCCGACCTGCTTGAGCTCCCCGCGCAGGTCGCGCATCTCGCGCAGGATGGTCCGGATGACGCCGGGCGAGGAGAGCGTGGAGACGCCCCGGGTGCGCGGGAAGTAGTCGACGCCGATCTGCATGATCCGAAAGCCCATCCGACTGGCACGCACGACGAGTTCGGCGTCGATGAATGATCCCTCGCTGGACAGCTCGATCTGGTCGAGCATCGATCGGCGGCACAGCTTGAAGGCGAAGTTGACGTCGCGAATGTGGATGCCGAACGCCGAGGTGACCAGCCAGTTGTAGGCCCACGAATAGACCGCTCGCCGGGGACCCTCGCTCGTCCGGTCGTGCCGGTAGGCGCTGACCATGTCCGCGTCGTAGTGGCGCAGGATCCGGATCGCCTTGACCAACTCGAGCATCTCGAAGGGCAAGTCCGCGTCGGTGTAGAGCACGAGATCGCCGGTCGCCGTGGCAAGGCCGGTCTTGATGCTCCCGCCGAGCTTGCGGTTGACCGGGTGGTGGACGACGACGACGTGCGGGTCGGCGGCGGCGATCTCGTCGGCCAAACGGCCGGTGTCGTCGGTCGACGCGTCGTCCACGACGATGAGCTCGTAGTCGCCGATCTCCTTGTGGGAGATGAGGAACTCGCAGACGTCGGTCGCGGCGGCGAGGGTGCGCCGGATGTAGTCCTCTTCGTTCCACATGGGGAAGAAGATCGACAGCGTGGCGAAGTGCGGGGTGTCCGGTCGCTTCACGAGATGAGGATCCCTTGTCCGAAGAAGTACGTCGCCACCAGCATGGCGCCTCCGCTCGCGGACAGGACCACGGGTCTCACCCACCGCGCTCGCCCGGGCTCGGAGAGCAGGTCCGCGAACGCGGCGAGCGCGGGAAACGCCGCCAGGACGTACCGTCCACAACCGAGGAAGTCCGAGGTGCCGACGAGGGGGATACCCAAGACGACGAGGGTATAGGCGAGATAGCCCCACCCGAAGCGCCGCTGCACTCTCGGCAGCATGAGGAGCGCAACGAGCAGGACGCCGGCCTGGGCGAGCAGCAACATCCGGATATTGACGCTGCCCTCGACCATGAGACGGAAGAAGGTGACCTTGAACCACGTCTCGGGTCCGGCTGCCTGCCCCCAGGCGCTCTCCGCGTTGACGAACGCCAAGGGGTCTCCGAACGCGGACCAGAGGAACGCCATCCACGCCGCCAGCCCGAGACCGGACACCACCACGACATAGCGCCGCAGCGGCACCTTCAAGGCGCCGCGGAGCAATTCGGTCAGGCCAACCCTGGTCATGCGGCCGGATGCCGGCTGGTCCGCCTCGACGGAGTCGACGGCCCGGCGTTGCTCGGCGTACTGCTCGATGACCCGAACGGCGAGCCCGACGACGAGGGCGATACCGACCGGTCGCGTGGCCGTGGCCACCGCACCGACGAGGCCGGCGGCGGCATACCAGTGCCGCTCGACGAGCAGGAACGCGCCGACGACGCACAGGAGGAACAGCGCGTCCGCGTACACGGCGCCATACACGAACAGGGCGTAGGGGTAGAGCAGGACGACGGCGATGGTTGTCGTCGCCGCTCGGGGGGATAACCACCGACGCGCCCAGCGCCCGAGCAGCAGCAGTGCACCGAGCCCGCAGCTGAGGGTAACGAGGTGCCCGGCCACTTCGGGATTGGCCACGAGCGGGCGCAGGAGCCGGATCGTCAACGGATACCCCGGGAAGAACGCCACCGGGGACTGGACGCCCGGGATGTAGTGGTAGCCCGACTCGACGATCGCCGTGTACCAGTCCGAGTCGAGCCGGTACCAGGCGTCGACCCACGCGGGACCGCGAAACCGGTAGTGCAGGTCGCGTGGATGGGCGGCGCCGAACAGCAGTGCCCCGGTGAGCACGACATACCCCACCGCGAAGCATCCGATGACACGGGACGAGCGCAGCTCGGCCCTCTGAGCTGTCCGCGTCACGAGATGAGGATCCCTTCACCGAAGAAGTACGTCGCGACCAGCATGGCGGTGGCGCTCCCCGTGAGGACGACGGGGCGCACCCACCGGGCTCGCGCCGGGTCGGCGACTAAGGCGCCTGCGGCGGCGAGGACGGGGAAGGCTGCCATGACATAGCGGCCGCAGCCGAGGAAGTCCTTGGTGCCGACGAGAGGGATCCCCAGGACCACCAGGCAGTAGGCGAGGTATCCCCAGCCGAACCGGCGCCACACCTGACGCAGCAGCAGGACGGCCCCGAGCGAGACGAGCGCTTGGGCGCCCAGGACGAAGCGGATCTCCATTGGGTCCTTGAGAATGGCCCCGAAGAAGGCCCACTTCGACCACGTCTTGGGGCCGGCCGCCTGCGACCAAGTCGCTTCGGCGGTGAGGAAGGCGAACGGGTCCCCGAAGGTCCGCCAGAGGTACCAGCACCACCCGGCGATTCCCCCGAGCGATAGCAGGACGAGCCACTGCCTGGCCTGAAGGGTGGGCACGACGCGCCCGAGCTGGCTCAGCGCCACAGGGCGCCGCGGTCGGGCGAGGTCGTCCGGCCCGGGTCCGGGCGCTGCGGCAGCCGCCCGGTCCAAGGCTTGTTGCTCCAACACCCGCACGAGCAGACCCGCGACGATGGCCACGCCGACCGGGCGGCCCGCCGTCGCCACTGCTCCGATCAGGCCGGCCGCCGCGTACCATCGCCGCTCCACGAAGGCGAAAGCCCCGACAACGCACAGCAGGAACAACGCGTCGCCATACACCGCGCCGTAGAGGAACACGGCATACGGGTAGAGCAGCAGCAGCGCGACGGCAGTCCATCGGGCCCGCTTCGCCAACCGGGCTCGCACCCAGGAGGCGAACAGCAGGGCGGACCCGAGCCCGCAGGCGACGGTGAGCAGATGGCCGGCCAACGCGGCGCTACCGACGAGCGGGGCGAGGCCGCGCACAAGCATGGGATAGGCGGGGAAGAACGCGACCGGCGACTGGCGGTCGGTAGCGAAGGAGTACCCGTCCTGGGCGATGTTCAGGTACCAGCCGGAGTCGTAGCGGATCCACGCATCGAGCCAGGCCGAGCCGGTCAGTGCCTGCGGATGAGTGGCGTTGGCGTTGCCCCACAGGCTTGTCAGCCCGACGACGAGGTATGCCGCGGCGAAGGCGGCGACGGTGCGGACCGTTCCCGATCGGCCGGCTCGTGGTGCCTCTGAGGCCACCGCCGAGACGTGGTCGACCGGACTGCCGGCCGGGTCTGTCCCGCGCGCGGGAACCCGGGGTACGTTCATGCCGGGACCCCGCCTTTCCTGTGCGAAGGTTAGCACCGGGCGCACAGCCAACTCATGGCATCCGCCCGGGTCGGGGCGGACCACGTCGGGATCGGGAGCACCGAAAGGGGCCGGGCATGAGCCTGCTGCTCGTCCTCGGTGCGGCCTTCTGCAGCGGCACGGGGGTCCTGTTCCAGGCCCGGGCGGCCCGGGAGGTCCCGACGGGCGACGGGATGGACGCCGGACTGCTGTTGCGGCTGCTGCGCCTGCCCGAGTACCTCCTCGCCATGGTCCTCGTGGCCGTCGGTTTCGGCTGCGCCGCGCTCGCCCTGCGCTCCTTGCCGGTGTTTCTCGTCCAGTCCGGCCGGGCAGCGAGCCTTGCCGTGACGGCTGCCCTCGCCGCGCTGGTGCTGGGGGAGCGACTGCACCGGCGTGACGTCGGTGCCGTCGCGGCGACCTTCGCCGGCTTGGTCCTGCTCGCCGTCTCCGCCGTCGACGGTGCCCCGCAGCGGGGGATCAGCGCGGGGGCGCGCCTTGCCATCCCGCTGTCGGTCCTCGTGGTGCTCGGCCTGTCGTGGTGGGTGGCGCAGCGCGGCCGCGGCCCGCTCGCCGGTGTGTCGTTGGCGACCCTGTCGGGAGCGGCGTTCGGCGTGCTCGCCGTCGCCGTGCGCGGGGTGACGTCGTTCGACCCGGCGGCCCTGTCGGGCGATCCTCTGGCGTGGTCGGTGCCGGCGTTGGGGGTCCTCGGGCTCGCCCTGTCGGCGGCAGCCTTCCAACGGGCGTCTGTCGTCGCCGCCACCGGCGCCCTGGTCGGCACCGAGACCGTCCTCGGCGCGGTACTCGGCGTTCTCTGGGAGGGTGACTCGGCCCGCCCCGGCTGGTGGTGGGCGGCCGCCGTCGGTTTCGCCCTCGTGCTCGGGGGAGCCGGGATGCTCGCCCGCTTCGGCGAAGTGCCCCCGCCCGTCCCCGAACACATCCTCTAGGGCCGGTCGGGCCACGCGGTCCGCGCCGCCCGCCGCCACGTCCGGCAGGCGGCGGGCAGCAGGCGGCAGACGGCCGCGCCGACGGTCCGCGTCAGTGCGTCAGCGGCGGCCGCCGCCGAGGAGACCGCCGAGGATGTCACCGAGGATGTCACCGCCGGAGGCCGCGCCTGCGGACCCCGCGCCGCTGCGTCCGGCACCTGCACCGGCGCCGAGGATCTGGCCGAGGATGTCGCCGAGGCCGCCGCCAGCGCCTTGGTCCGCCGAAGCGCCAGCGTCCGATGGAGCGCCCTGATTCTGGGAGGCCCGGGTGCCTCCGGTCGGGATCAGCGGCCCGCTGGGCGTCTCCATCTGCCCGCTTGCGGGATCCGAGCTCGCCGAGCCGGAGGCCCCGCCACTGGAGCGCCCGCCCACGACATCGCCGAGCACACCGCCGAGCCCGCCCTGCTGGGCCAGCTTCTTGCCCAGGTAGGCCAACACGATGGGCGCGAGGATCGGCAGGAGTTTCGCGATCAGGCCCGAACCGCCGCCGCCGCGGACGCCGCCGAGCTGGGCGATCACGTCGGAGGTCTGGGCGCCGAAGATGTTGCCGACGATCTTCTGGCCGTCATCGAGGTCGAGTGACCCCAGGTCGGCACCGAGTGCACTGCCGTCGTGATCGGCCAACGCCTGACCCAGGGATGCCGCGCCGGCCGGATCCGCCGCGTTGGCGTGCAACCCACCGAGCAACGCCGGCAGGGCGGTACGGACGGCGCTCTCGGCCTGGGCGCGGTCGACGCCGAGGGCTTCGGCGACCTGGTCCATCGGCACCTGGCCGATGATCTGGTCCAGTTCGGACATGGGCGTTCCTCCTGTCGAGGCCGGCCCCGACGGACGGCGTCGAGCCACGATAACCCGCTGCCGGGCCCGCTGGCCCCTGAGGCGAGCGCGATAGGTTGTCGGGATGCCCATCGTTACCGTGCCCGACCAGTCGTGGATCGACGCCGTGGGGCAGGTCCCCGGAGTCGACCTGCGGGTGTGGGATATGACCGCCCCCCTGAGCGACCCGGCCGGTGTGGGCATCGTCGTCCATCCGTACTTCACGGACGTCGCCAGGCTGCGAAGGGTCGCGGATCTGCCCGATCTGCAGGCCATCTCGTTGCTCACCGCCGGATACGAGACCGCCGTCCCCTTCGTCCCCGCGGGAGTAGCCCTGCTCAACGCCGCCGGGGTCCACGACGCGTCGACTGCAGAGCTTGCCGTGACCCTCGTGTTGGCCTCGTTGCGCGACATCCCCGACTTCGTCCGGGCCCAGGACCGCGGCGAGTGGCTGCCGCTGCGGATTTGGCCGGCCTTGGCCGACAAGCGGGTGCTCGTCGTGGGCTACGGCAGCATCGGTCGAGCCATCGCCCGGCGACTTGCCCCCTTCGAGGTGTCGTTGACCGCGGTGGCCTCGACCGCTCGGGCCGGCGACGACCTCGTCGACGTCGTCCACGGCATCGCCGAACTGCCGGACCTGCTGCCCCACCACGACGTCGTCGTCCTCATCGTCCCGCTCACCCCCTCGACCGAGGGAATGGTCGACGCCGCGTTCCTTGCGGCGATGCCCGACGGCGCGCTGTTGGTCAATATGGCCCGCGGCAAGGTCGTCGACACCGATGCCCTCGTCGAGGCCACTGCGGATGGTCGTCTGCGGGTCGCGCTGGACGTCACCGATCCGGAGCCCTTGCCTCCCGGCCATCCGCTGTGGCGTTGCCCCACGCTGATGCTCTCGCCGCACGTCGGCGGGGCCTCGAGCGCGTTCGCTCCGCGGGCCGCGGCCTTGCTGCGCGACCAGTTTCGTCGGTATGCCGCGGGGGAGCGGCTGCGCAACATCGTCCACGTCGGCTGACACCCGGACGCTGGCGGGCCGGCCTTGGCCCGGTCTGGCCTTTGCGCCATGCTCCTGGTATGACCAGCGCCGCTCACGACAAGGTGCTCGTCCTCGTGCGCCACGCCAAGGCCGAGCAGAATCTGCATCTCGACGACCACGACCGGCGGCTCACCGAGCGTGGCCAGCGCGACGCCCTTGCTGTCGGCGCCTGGCTGAAGTCTCAGTCGGTGGTGGCGGATCTCGTCATCTGCTCGACGTCGATGCGCACCCGCCAGACGTGGGACGGCGCCATGCGCGGTGGCGCCCGGACCGAGTTCGTCGAGTACCGCAAGGGCGTCTACCACGGCAGCTACGGCACGGTCCTCGAGACGATCCGCGACGATGCCGCCGACCTGGACACCGTCGTCGTCGTCGGCCACGCCCCGTCGATCCCCACACTGGCGAGCATTCTCAGCGACGGCGAGGGCAACGACGAGGCGCATGCCGCCATGGCCGACGGTTTCCCGACGAGCGGCATTGCCGTGCTGCGGTATGCCGGGGACTGGGCCGGGCTCGGCCCCGGCACCGCCGAACTGAGCGCCTTCCACGTAGCTCGGGGCTGACTGACGCGGTCGGTGCGGCTGCTGACGCGGGCGCGTCCCTGCGACGCCCGCGGCCGGCGACGGACGGCATCCGCAGCCGACGGCGGGGACGGCATCCGGGCGTGGGGCGCCGGATCGACGAGTCGGTCCGCACGATGGGCCGAGTAGGTTGACCTCATGACCACTCCGGACCTCAAGCCCCGCAGTCGCGACGTCACGGACGGCCTGGAGAAGGCCGCCGCCCGGGGCATGCTTCGTGCGGTCGGCCTCGGCGACGACGACTTCGCCAAGCCGCAGATCGGCATCGCCAGTTCGTGGAACGAGATCACCCCGTGCAACCTGTCCCTCGACCGGCTCGCCAAGGCCGCGAAGGACGGGCGTGCACGCGGCCGGGGGCTACCCCTTGGAATTCGGCACGATCTCGGTGAGCGACGGCATCGCCATGGGGCACGAGGGGATGCACTTCTCGTTGGTCTCCCGCGAGATCATCGCCGACTCGGTCGAGACGGTGATGATGGCCGAGCGGCTCGACGGGTCGGTGCTGCTGGCCGGCTGCGACAAGTCCCTGCCCGGCATGCTCATGGCTGCCGCGCGCCTGGACCTTGCGGCGGTGTTCCTCTACGCCGGCTCGATCCTGCCGGGCATCGCCAAACTCTCCGACGGCACCGAAAAGACGGTGACGATCATCGACGCGTACGAGGCGGTCGGTGCGTGCATGCGCGGGCTGATGAGCCGCGCGGACGTCGACGCGATCGAGCGGGCCATCTGCCCGGGCGAGGGAGCCTGCGGCGGGATGTACACGGCCAACACCATGGCCACGGTCGGCGAGGCCCTCGGCATGTCCCTGCCCGGCTCGGCCGCCCCGCCGGCGACCGACCGCCGACGCGACGGGTTCGCCCGCAAGTCCGGCGAGGCGGTCGTCGAGCTGCTGCGCCGGGGGATCACCGCCCGGCAGATCCTCACCACGGAGGCCTTCGAGAACGCCATCGCCGTCGTCATGGCCTTCGGCGGGTCGACGAACGCCGTCCTGCACCTGCTCGCCATCGCCCACGAGGCGCGGGTGCCGTTGGAAATGGCCGACTTCGCGCGGATCGGTGCCAAGGTCCCGCACCTCGCCGACGTCAAGCCGTTCGGGGCCTACGTCATGACCGACATCGACCGGGTCGGGGGAGTGCCCGTCGTCATGCGGACCCTGCTGGACGCCGGTCTGCTGCACGGCGATGCGCTGACGGTGACCGGGCGCACGGTCGCCGAGAACCTCGCGGGCATCGCCCCGCCGGACCCCGACGGCAAGGTCATCCGCGCCCTGGGCCAACCGATCCACGCCAGCGGTGGGATCTCCATCTTGCACGGCACGTTGGCCCCCGAGGGCGCGGTGGTGAAGTCGGCGGGGTTCGACGATTCGGTGTTCGAGGGCCGGGCCCGGGTCTTCGACGGCGAGCGGGCAGCGCTCGATGCCGTTGCTGACGGCTCGATGACCCACGGGGACGTCGTCGTCATCCGGTACGAGGGACCCAAGGGGGGTCCTGGGATGCGCGAGATGCTCGCGATCACCGGCGCGATCAAGGGGGCCGGATTGGGCGCGGACGTCCTGCTCGTCACCGACGGGCGCTTCTCCGGGGGCACGACCGGGCTGTGCGTCGGGCACATCGCTCCGGAGGCGGTCGACGGTGGTCCGATTGCGTTCGTCCGCGACGGCGACCGGATCGTCCTCGACGTCAAGGGCGGGACGCTCGACATCGACGTCCCGACAGACGAACTCGCTTCTCGCGCTGTGGGATTCGCGCCACCACCACCGAAGTACCCGACCGGAGTTCTCGGCAAGTACCGTCGGCTCGTCGGCAGCGCCAGCCAGGGCGCGGTCTGCGACTGACGTGACGTTCTCGGTCGTCGCGCGGTCGCCGGACGGCGAGGGGTTCGGTGTGGCCGTGGCCTCGAAGTTCCTCGCCGTCGGCGCGGCAGTGCCCGCTGCCCGGGTCGGCGCCGGGGCGGTGGCCACCCAGGCCATGCCCAATCTCGCCTTCAAGCCCGAGGGTCTCGCGCGGATGGCCACGGGGGTGAGCGCGCGGCATACCCTCGCGGACCTCGTCGCCGCCGACCTCGGTCGCGACGAGCGTCAGTGCGGCATGGTCGACGCGTCCGGCGGTTCGGCGAGCTACACCGGTGCCGGGTGCATGCCCTGGGCGGGCGGGCGAACCGAGGCGGACGTCGCCATCCAGGGAAACATCCTCGCTGGCCCACAGGTCATCGAGCGGATGTATGCCGCGTGGGTGGACACCGCAGCCGACCCCGACTTCGGCATGCGCCTGCTGGACGTCCTCGGTGCCGGCGACGGTGCCGGAGGAGATCGCCGAGGCCGGCAATCCGCGGCACTGTTGATCGTGCGTCCCGGCGCGGGGTACGGCGACGACGTCGAGGTCGACCTGCGGGTCGACGACCATCCCGACCCAGTCGCGGAGCTGCGCCGGATGCTGGGGATCCACGCGATGGTCCACCGCGCTCCCGAGGAGGCCGACCGCATCCGAATGGACGCCGCCCTGCGGGATCGGGTCGAGACCGCAGCCCGGGCAGCCGGTCACCCCGACTTCGACAGTTGGGTGGGCGTCGAGAACTACGAGCTGCGGGTGGCGCACGACCACGCCTGGGTCGATCGACGGCTCCTGGGATTCCTCGGGCTCGACGGCAGCTAAGGGGCCGGATCGGGGGCCGAGTCGGTCGCGTGAGCATCGGCCGGCCGAGCGGGCTGAACCTCGGCCGGACCGGTCCGGTGGAACCGTCGGGCCCTGCTCGTCGTCCTGTTCTCAGGCCCGTGCGCACCTGTCGGCGCGCGAGACACCCGGGGGGAGGAGTTGACTGTCGTCATGACCGACGCGTTGACGCTCACCACTCTCGTCAAGGACTTCGGGTCGAAGCGAGCCGTCGACGGCCTGACCCTGGCCGTCGCCCAAGGCAGCATCTTCGGGCTGGTCGGACCGAACGGCGCAGGCAAGACGACCACCCTGTCGATGGCGACGGGGCTGTTGCGCCCGACCTATGGCCAGGTGCTCGTCGAGGGGGTCGACGTGTGGGCCGATCCCCCTCGCGCCAAGGCCCTCATGGGCGTGCTGCCCGACGGGCTGCGGTTGTTCGACCGGCTCTCGGGGCGGGAGTTGCTGCGCTACGTCGGGCTGCTGCGCCGAGTTCCCCCGGAGCAGGTCCAGGCTCGTTCCGTCGAGCTGCTGGACGTCCTGGACCTCACCGAGGACGCCGACCGGATGGTCGTGGATTACTCCGCGGGCATGACGAAGAAGATCGGGCTGGCCTGCGCGCTCATCCACGCCCCGCGCCTGCTCGTGCTCGACGAGCCGTTCGAATCCGTCGACCCGCTTTCCGGGGAGACGATCCGCGGCATTCTCCGTCGGTTCGCCGGCGGCGGGGGCACGGTGATCTTCTCCAGCCACGTCATGGAACTCGTCGAGCAGATCTGCGACCATCTCGCGGTCATCGCGGCCGGTCGGGTCCTCACTGCCGGCAGCGTCGACGAGGTGCGCGCCGGGGAGAGCCTGCAGCGGCGGTTCGTTCACCTGCTCGGCGTGGGCGTGCAAGAAGAGGGAGCGTTGGGATGGTTGCGGTCCTCGTCCGACTCCGCCTGAGCATCCTGCGCCAGGCACTTCGGGCCAGCGTGTGGCGGCTCGTCGGTGTCATCCTCGGCTCGCTGTACGCCCTGTACGTCGTCGGACTGGGCATCGTCGGTCAGGTGGCGCTGAGAGTGGGTGCCCCGGAGTACGCCGGGCCGGCGAGCGTCGTCGCGTTCAGTCTCATTAGCCTGGGGTGGCTGCTGCTGCCGATCCTGTATACCGGGGTCGACGACACGCTGAGCCCCTCGCGGTTCGCGCTCTTGCCGCTGAGCGGACGGGCGCTGGCCCCCGGACTGCTGGCCGCCTCGTTCGTCGGGCTGCCGGGGATCGCGACGACCCTCATCGCGCTGGGACAGTTCGCGATCTGGTCGACGAGCGCGCCGGCCCTGCTCGCCGCGCTTGTCTGCGTACCGGTCGGGTTGGTCACCGCCGTGATCTCCTCGCGGGTCGTCACCGCGACGTTCGCCCGTTCGCTGGCCTCACGCCGCTACCGCGAGGCCACGACACTTGTGCTGACGCTGATGCTGAGCCTGTCGGGCATCGCGATCGGCAAGACGGTCGACCTGCTCCAGAGCCGGGCTCGCTCGGGCTCGGGTTCGATGCTGCAGACCCTGGAAACGGCCGCCCGGGTCCTCGGGTGGACGCCGTTGGGTTGGGCCTGGGCCACCCCGGGGGATGCCGCGGCCGGCGAGTGGGGCAGCGCCGCGCTGCGTTTCGCCCTCGCCCTGGGTGCGCTCGGGCTGGCCTGGTGGGGCTGGGTCCGGGGCCTGGACCGAGCCCTCGTCGAACCCGTCGAAGCGAGCGCCTCGCACTCGAGGGTGCTGGGACACGGCGTCCTTGACCGAATCACCGGGTCCACCCCGGCCGGCGCCGTCGCCGGCCGCTGCCTGCGCTATTGGCGTCGCGACCCGCGCTTCCTCACCAGCGCGGTAATGATGCTCGCGTTGCCGGTGCTCCTGGTGCTCGCCCCGTCGATCGGATCCGGTGCCAACCAGGGCGGCGGGCAGGGGGTGGGATTCCTCGCCCCGGCCCTGCTCGGCCTCATCGTCGCCAACACGATCTCCCAGGACCTGTCCTACGACGGGACGGCGCTGTGGACCCACGTGACCGCGGCTATTCGTGGGGTCGACGACCGCCGTGGTCGCGTGAGGGCGCTGCTCCTGCTCGTCCTGCCGATCTGCGCCTTCACCCTCGTCGTCCTCGTCCTGCTGACCGGTCGCACCGACCTGGTCCTGCCCGCGCTGGCCGGCGGTCTGGCGACGATTCTGGCCGGAGCCGGGGTCGGTAGCTGGGTCGGGGCCTACTTCCAGGTCCCCGTGCCGCCGCCGGGAGCCAACCCCTTCCAGGTCAACAGCGGAGGTGGCGTGCAGGGGTTGATCGCCTTCGGGTTGACCTCAGGTGCCACCGCCGTCGTCGCGCTGCCCGCGCTGGCGCTGGCCGTCGCCTCGGCGGTGACGAACAACGTCTCGCTGTCCGTGCTGGCCCTGGGAGTAGGACTGGTCTTGGGCGGAGCCGCAGTCGTCGTCGGCACGGCCAAGGGTGGCGCGGCCCTCGATAGGCGCTGGTCGGAAGTGCTCTCGGCAGTCGCGGTGGAGCGCTGAGACCCCGGCCGCCGGGCCGCCGTCCGACGGTCTCACCGTGGCTGGGCTCACAGCCACATCCTGAGACAGGGTGAGTCGGCCTTGACACCGGTCGGGCAGTGATGGTCTGGTGGTGACCATGGCTGCGGTCCTCGTACTCCGACGGCGCGTTTGACGTCCCGACGTCAAGCGCGCGCCCTTCTGTCCACGCGGACCGGAGGGTTTTTTCATGGGCTCGAACCGCTTGCCATGAGCCATCCCCGACAGGAACCGGTGACCGACGATGACCGACAGCGCCACCCCGACCAAGCCGGCACCACCGGCGCCCACCCCAGCGAATCTCGCGACCCAGGTGCGCACCCGCCCGGCCGCGTCGCCCACCGTCATCGAGCACCTCACCGGGGCTCAGTCGCTGGTCAAGTCCCTCGAAGCGGTCGGGGTCGACACGATCTTCGGCCTGCCCGGTGGCGCCATCCTGCCGGCATACGACCCACTGCTGGACTCGACGAAGCTGCGGCACATCCTCGTGCGGCACGAACAGGGTGCCGGTCACGCGGCCGAGGGGTATGCCGCGGCGACCGGCAAGGTGGGGGTCTGCATGGCCACCTCCGGTCCCGGGGCGACCAACCTCGTCACGCCGTTGGCCGACGCCCTCATGGACTCGGTGCCCATCGTCGCGATCACCGGGCAGGTGCCCAGCGGCTCCATCGGCACGGACGCCTTCCAGGAGGCCGACATCCGCGGCATCACCATGCCGATCACCAAGCACAACTACCTCGTCACCGACCCGGCGGAGATCCCGCGGGCGATCGCCGAGGCGTTCCACATCGCCGCGACCGGGCGGCCCGGCCCGGTGCTCGTCGACATCAGCAAGGACGCCCTCGTCGGCGAGACGACCTTCGTCTGGCCGCCGCAGCTCGACCTGCCCGGCTATCGCCCCCCGGCGCGGCCGCACGGCAAACAGATCCGCGAAGCGGCCCGCCTCATGGCCCAGGCCCAGCGCCCGATCTTCTACGTCGGCGGAGGCGTCGTCCGCGCCCGGGCCAGCCAGGTCTTGCGGGAGCTCGTCGAGCTCACCCAGATTCCCCTCGTGACCACCCTCATGGCGCGCGGCACGGTGCCTGACTCGCATCCGTTGCACCTGGGAATGCCGGGGATGCACGGCTCGGTCGCCGCGGTCACCGGCCTGCAGAAGTCCGACCTCATCGTCGCGCTCGGGGCGCGGTTCGACGACCGGGTCACCGGGCAGCTGTCGACGTTCGCGCCCGAGGCCAAGATCATCCACGCGGACATCGACCCGGCCGAGATCTCGAAGAACCGCACCGCCGACGTGCCCATTGTCGGCGACGTCCTCGATGTCATCACCGACCTCATCGAGGTCATCACCGCGGACCGGGCCGCCGCGGGACCGACCCCCGACTACGCGCCCTGGCGTGCCACCGTGACCGAGTGGAAGCAGACCTACCCGGTCGGCTACACCCCGCACGAAGGCGAGCTCTCGCCGCAGTACGTCATCGAACGGATCGGCGCCCTCAACGGCCCCGAGGCGACGTACGTCGCCGGCGTCGGACAGCACCAGATGTGGGCCGCGCAGTTCATCGACTACTCCCGGCCCAACTCGTGGCTCAACTCCGGGGGCCTGGGCACGATGGGGTATGCCGTGCCGGCGGCGATGGGGGCCAAGGCCGCCGAGCCCGGGCGCACCGTGTGGGCCATCGACGGTGACGGCTGCTTCCAGATGACCAACCAGGAACTGGCCACCTGCGTCATCAACGAGATCCCCATCAAGGTCGCGATCATCAACAACTCGAGCCTCGGCATGGTTCGCCAATGGCAGACCCTGTTCTACAACGAGCGATACTCCAACACCGACCTGCATACCAGTCACGACGCGGTCCGCATCCCCGACTTCGTCAAGCTCGCTGACGCCTACGGGTGCGCCGGGCTGCGGTGCGACCGGGCCGAAGACGTCGACGCGACGATCAAGGCGGCCCTGGCGATCGAGGACCGACCGGTCGTCATCGACTTCGTCGTCCATCGCGACGCCATGGTCTGGCCGATGGTCCCCGCCGGCGTCTCCAACGACAAGATCCAGATTGCCCGCGGGGGAGCACCCCTGTGGGAGCGCGAAGACTGAGAGCCCTCCACATGCCCAAGCACACCCTGTCCGTCCTCGTCGAGAACAAGCCCGGAGTCCTGGCCCGGATCGCGGCGCTGTTCTCCCGGCGCGGGTTCAACATCGACAGCCTCGCCGTCGGACCCACCGAACACGCGGAGATCTCGCGGATGACGTTGGTCGTCGACGTCGCCGAGGCCCCCCTAGAGCAGATCACCAAGCAGCTCAACAAGCTCGTCGAAGTGCTCAAGATCGTCGAGCTCGAGCCGGCGGCCTCCGTGCAGCGGCAGATCGTCCTCGTCAAGGTGCGGGCCGATGCCGCGACTCGCTCGCATATCGTCGAGACCGCCCAGCTGTTCCGCGCCGCCGTGGTCGACGTGGCCTCCGACAGTCTCACCATCGAGTGCACCGGCAAGATCGACAAGGTCCAGGCCATGCTCGGGGTGCTCGAGCCCTTCGGGATCCGCGAGCTCGTCCAGTCCGGCATCGTCGGCATGGGCCGCGGCCCGCGCTCGATCACCGACCGGGCCCTGCGCAGCGCCTGACCTGTCGGGCGGTCTCGAGCGTGTCCTCGGCGACGGCCGTGGCTGCGTGCACGGACCGTCCGAGCGAGCCGCACCGGCACGGCATACCCTCGTCCCCAGCGTGTCACCGAACCGAAGGAGTGGCCCACCGATGGCCGACATGATCTACGACGACGACGCCGACCTGTCCGTCATTCAGGGCATCAAGGTCGCCGTCATCGGCTACGGGAGTCAGGGCCACGCCCACTCCCTCAACCTGCGCGACTCGGGAGTGGACGTGCGCGTCGGGCTCGCCGAAGGCAGCAAGAGCCGGGAGAAGGCGCAGGCCGAGGGGTTGCGGGTGCTCTCCGTTGCCGACGCGGTCGCCGAGGCCGATCTCGTCGTCATCCTCACGCCCGACCAGGTGCAGCGCCACGTCTACGCGCAGGAGATCAAGCCCAACCTCAAGCCGGGCGCCGGCCTGCTGTTCGGGCACGGGTTCAACATCCGGTTCGGCTACATCACCCCCGAACCGGCCTCGGACGTCCTCATGGTCGCTCCGAAGGGCCCCGGTCACCTCGTGCGCCGCGAGTACTCCGACGGGCGCGGCGTGCCGGTGCTCGTCTGCGTCGAGCAGGACGCCTCGGGCCGAGCGTGGGACATCGCGAAGTCCTACGCCCGGGCCATCGGCGGGCTGCGGGCCGGTGGCATCAAGACGACGTTCACCGAGGAGTGCGAGACCGACCTCTTCGGCGAGCAGTCCGTGCTGTGCGGCGGCGCCTCGCAGCTGGTCATGTACGGCTTCGAGGTCCTGACCGAGGCCGGCTACCAGCCCGAGGTCGCCTACTTCGAGTGCCTGCACGAGCTCAAGCTCATCGTCGACCTCATGATCGAGGGCGGCATCGCCAAGCAGCGCTGGTCGGTGTCGGACACTGCCGAGTACGGCGACTACGTCTCCGGGCCACGGGTCATCGACCCGCACGTCAAGGAGAACATGAAGGGCGTGCTCGCCGACATCCGCAGCGGGGCCTTCGCAGCCCGGTTCATCGCCGACCAGGACGCCGGGGCGCCGGAGTTCAAGGCGCTGCGGGCCAAGGGCGCTCAGCACCCCATCGAGGCGACCGGCCGCGAACTGCGCAAGCTCATGAGTTGGATCAAGGACGCCGACTCGGACTACACCGAGGGCAGCGCCGCGCGCTGAGTCGCGGCATACCGCCGACAGGCCGCGGACCCGTCCCGGGCGCTCGGGTCGGGCCGATGCTCCCGCGTGGACGCGCCGTTGCGGCGTGGGCCAGGGTGGGTCATAGTCGGCCGGACACGGAGCTCGGGACTCGGGAGGTCGGCGCGTGGAGGGCAGGCAGCCGCCGGACACTGCCGGTGGGTCGGGGGAGACGCCGACGGAGCGATTCCGCGACGCGGCGGTGCGATTCACCAAGGAGCGGCGCGCCGACCTCGATGCCCTGGCGGTCGCGTTGATCTTCACCCTCAACCGGGTCGCGAGCGCGCACCAACACGAGTCCGAGCGGCTCGTCCACCGCCCTCGGGGGTGGACGTACAGCGGATTCCGGGTGCTGTACATGGTGTGGCTGTTCGAGCCGGTCGAGGCCCGGGACCTGGCCCGCTACTCCGGCGTGACCCGGCAGACGACTTCGACGGTCCTGCGGACCCTCGAGGCGGCCGGGCTGGTCGCGAGGCGCCGCACCTCCCCCCACGACCGGCGGCTCGTCGAGGTCCGTCTCACCGACCGAGGGCGCGTGCAGATCGAGGCGGCGTTCGGGGAGCAGAACGCTCTCGAACGCGAGTGGTTCGGCGTGCTCACGCCGGTCGAGCAGGGGCAGCTGCTCGCCCTGTTGGATCGGGTGTTGCTACGAATCAGTCCCGAGGGCTAGGGACATTCGTCGCCCGGCCCTCCGTCAGAGACCCATCGCCGACGTCGCAGTCGGGCCACCCCGTCGAGAATGACGTCGAGGGCGAAGTCGAACTCGAAGTCATCGTCGCACCCCGGCGCTTCCGGGCGGCGGGCCCGGGCGTCGGCCGCGATGGCGAGGATCGCCGGATAGTCGGCCGGATCCGGGACAGCTCCTCGTGAACGCCGGGTCGTTGCCGCCGGCGCCGCCGAGCCCGAGTCGTCGGCAAACAGCTCCGGACTGAAGCCCCAGATCCGGTTTCCCAGCAGGTGCATGACGTGGTGGGTGAGGTCCGGCGTGAAGCCAGCCGCCAGGAAGATCGCGCTCACTCGCTCCATGTGATGGAGTACCGCCGGCGTGCGCGCGGTCCGGGATTCGATGGCCCGACGCGCCCACGGGTGCGCCGAAATGACGGCACGAGCACCGTGAAGCGCTTCCCGGACCAAGGCCTGCCACTGACTCGCCCGCCCGGTCGGCGGCACCGTCATCTCCTCGACGAGGACGTCGACCATCCCTGCGACGAGGTCCTCCTTGTCGCTCACGTGCTTGTAGAGGGCCATCGGGACCACACCGAGCAGCTCGCCGAGTCGGCGCATCGTCACGGCATCGAGACCCTCGGCGTCGGCCAGTGCGACGCCGGAACGAAGGACTTCCGCCCGGCTCAACGGAGCCCGCGAGATGCGCGGCATAGGTCTCCCACCGTTCCGACTTGACTGAGTGTACAGCGTACACCTACCATCTGCCGAGTGCAAGTGTACGTCGTACACCTCAGAGTCCAAGGAGCCGTCCGTGTCCCCCTCCCGTCGTCTGGCCCTCGTCGCTGCGGCGCTCTACGCCGTCACGTGGGTGACCTCCGTCGCTGCCGTGCCGCTCTACGGTGGCTCGGCTCAGGACGCGACTGCCGCGCTCGCCGGGCGCCCATCGGTGCTCACGGCAGCGTTACTCGAAATCGTGCTCGCCGTCGCGGTCGTCGGGACGGCCATCGCCCTGTATCCCCTGTTACGCGAGCACGGGCCCGGCTCCGCCCTCGGGTATGCCGCGCTGCGCACCCTCGAGGCGTCGGTCATCCTCGTCGGGGTGGTCGCGATCCTGCCGGTGGTGGCCCGACCTTCGGCGACGGGGGATCCTGGTCTTGGCGAGGGCATCGGTGAGGCGCTCCACCTGCTCCACGACTGGACCTTTCTCGTCGGTCCCGGGCTGGTCAACCCGGTGAATGCCCTGGTGTTGGCCTCGTTGCTGCTACGACGGCGCCTCGTGGCCCGCTGGATTCCGCTGCTTGGCATCGCCGGAGCCCTGATCGTCGCGGCGATGAACATCGTCGTCATGTTCGGCCTGGCCAGCCCGCAGCCGCTGCTCGCCGTTCCGCTGTTCTGCTGGGAGATCTCCCTCGCCGGTTGGCTCGCCCTGCGGGGCATCCCGGCACCCGGGCCACGCGAGGCGGCTGATGGCCTGCTGGCGCAGGGAGTGACGTCGTGACGCGCTGGCGACCGGGCTCTCGCGAGGTTCTTTCCGCCCGGCCCGCGCCGGCTCGCGGGCCGCGTCGGATCCACGCCGTCCGGCCCGGCAGCAGGCCCGCGGCCATGCCGCTGGGCGCAACCGTCGCCACCCCCAGTGCCGTGGCGCCGGCCCGGACCGCAGACTAGGTGACGAAACCGTCGCCCGCGTCACCGGAGGGTCCGCCCATGCAACGTCTCACCGCGCTGGATTCGATGTTCGTCGGCATGGACACCGAGACAACCAACGCCATCCTCGGTGGCCTGCTCTTGCTCGAACCTGCCGAGGACGGTCGGGTGGCGCCCGACGCGGACTTCATGCGCACCCGGCTGGCCGAGCGCCTGCAGTACCTCCCGCCGCTGAGCCGCAAGGTCATCAAGTCCCCGTTCGGCGTCCTGCACGACTACCTCGGCGAGCCCGCCCGCATCGACCTCGACGCGCACGTCGACACCCTGAGCCTGCCCCAGCCCGGCACCCGCGAGCAGTTGGCGGCCGAGGTGTCCCGCCTGATGAGCAGCACCCAGCTGCCCGAGGACCGGCCGCTGTGGCACCTCATGGTGATCAAGGGCCTCGAGGACGGCAGCGTGGCGCTGTTGCTGCGCATCCACCACCTCGTCGTCGACGGCGGCTCGATGCCGGTCGTCTGGGACCTGCTGCAAGACCACCCGAAGGGCCCGATGGTGCCGGAGGTCCACCCGTTCCAGCAGCCTCGTTTCGGTGACCCCGAGATGGTCGTGCGTGAGGTCGCCGGCCTCGCCCAGATGCCCCTGGACCTGGCCAAGCTCGCCAAAAGCGCGGGCGGGTGGGCCCGGACGACGTTGCGCGAGAAGGGTCTGCTCGCGCTGGCCGTGACCCCGCTGCGGCTCATGCCGGGCGAACTCACCGGAGCCGTGGCCTCGTTCGTCAACCCGCGACTGCGGGACGGGGGGGCCGCCGAACTCGCGCCGTACATGCCGACGATGAACGTGCCGGACATGCCCTTCAACGGGCGGGTCACCTCGCACCGGACCTTCGTCTTCGCCGACCTGCCGTTGGAGGACCTGCGTCGAGTCGGCAAACTGCTCGGCGGCACGATCAACGACGCCGTACTCGGCGTGACGGCCGGCGCGGTGCGTCGATACCTCATCGACCGCAAGCTGCCGGTCGACAAGCCCCTGATCGTCAACATCCCGGTGTCGATCCGCACCGGGAAGGAGAAGGTCAAGTGGGCCAACTACGTGATGATGGTCTTCGCGGAATACCCGGTCCACCTCGCCGACCCGATCGCCCGGGTCCGGGCCGCGAGCCGCGCGGTCAAGGCCGCCAAGTCGAGCTTCGATGCGCTGCCCATCGGCTTGATTCCCACGCTGAGCAAGTTCCTCCCGCCGGGGCTCATCAGCCTGCCGATGCGCCTCATGGTCAAGTCCGAGGCGCTGTCCAAGGTCCCCTACAACGTCGTCGTATCCAACGTCCGCGGGCCGTCCGAGCCGGAGTTCATCGACGGCGTCAAGGTCAAGGGCGTCTGGCCGGCGTCGTTCCTTTCGGCCGGCGGCGGGATCAACATCACCCTGCAGAGTTACTGCGACCGGATGTGCTTCGGGTTCATGGGGTCGCCGGAGCAAGTCGTGGACCTCACCCCGCTCATCGGCTACATGGGGGAGTCGCTGGCCGAGACCCTGGCCGCGGCGGAGGCCGCGAACTCCGCGCCGAGCGCCCCTGCTCGCCCCGGCCGGCGGCCGGCGCGCACGCGGGGGAGCCTGCGGGCCGTCAAGGACGCCGCGTCGTCCGGCTGACTGCCAGCTCGGGGCATACCCGTCGTTCGGCCTTCTGTTTGCTCGCGGATCAGCCCTTCCTCGTCGCATCACCCAGGAGTCTTGTATGCCGTTGCCGGACGTCTCCGTCGGCGCGTGGTTCGCCTCGCGTGCGGCCCGCTCGCCGCGCCGCCGCGCCCTGACCTTCGAGGGCCGCACGTGGACCTTCGCCGAAATCACCGAGCGCGTCGACCGGCTGGCCGCAGCGCTTCGAGCCGGGGGCGTGAACCACGGCGACCGGGTGTCCTACGTCGGCGTCAACCATCCGGCCGCGCTCGAGACGTGGCTCGCCGCGTCGCGGATCGGTGCGGTCTACGTGCCGCTGAACTTCCGCCTCGCCGGGCCCGAACTGGCCTTCATCCTCGGCGACGCCGGTTCGCACACCATCGTGGGCGGCACGGACAGCCAGGCCGCGATCGACGCGATCCGGGGCGATTTGCCGGTCCGGCGCTTCATCGGCGTGGAGGCCGCCCCGGACGGCTGGGATTCCTACGAGGCGCTCCTCGAGGGCACCGACCCGCTCCCGGCCCCGGACGTCAACCGGCCCGAGGAACTCTCGGTCATCATGTACACCTCGGGCACGACCGGTCACCCCAAGGGCGTCATGCTCAGCCACGAGAACATCTGGCTCAGCAACGTCGCGATGCTCTCGTGGATCGACATCCACGCCGACGACGTCACCCTTGCCTTCTCGCCGTTGTTCCACATCGCCGGACTCAACTTCATGATCGGCATCACGTGGATGCGCGGCGGCGAGGTCGTCCTGCACCGCTCGTTCGACCCGCAGGCAACCCTCGACGACATCGTCCGCTACCAGGTGAAGACCCTCTTCGGCGTCCCGGCGATGTTCATCGCGTTGAGCCAACTGCCGACGTTCGCCGACGCCGACCTGTCCACCGTGCGGATCGCGGTCAGCGGTGGGGCGCCCGCGCCCGAGCCCCTGCTGCGGACCTTCGCCGACCGGGGCATCGGGGTGTTGCAGGGCTACGGGCTCACCGAAACGGCGCCGGCGGCGATCTTCCTCGTCGCCGAGTTCGCCCTCGACAAGCTCGGTGCCGCGGGCCAGCCGCACCTGTACATCGAGGCCAAGCTCGTCGACGAGCACGGCACGACGGTCACCGAGCCGGGGCAACGCGGCGAGGTGTGCCTGCGCGGGCCGAACATCACCAAGGGCTACTGGAACCGCCCGGACGCGACGGCTGCCGCCATCGACGCCGGTGGCTGGTTCCACACCGGCGATGTCGGCCAGTACGACGAGGACGGGTTCGTGTACATCGTCGACCGGCTCAAGGACATGGTCATCAGCGGTGGCGAGAACGTCTACCCGGCCGAGGTCGAGAGCGTGCTGTTCGGTCATCCCGCCGTGGCCGAGGTCGCCGTCATCGGCCTGGCCGACGCCAAGTGGGGGGAGGCCGTCACCGCCGTGGTCGCGACAAAGCCGGGCCAGACGGTGACCCTCGAGCAACTGCGCGAGTATGCCACGGCCCACCTGGCTCGCTACAAGCTGCCCGGTCGCTTGCACCTCGTCGAGGCCTTGCCGCGCAACCCCACCGGCAAGGTGCTCAAGTACCAACTCCGCGAGGAGCTCGGGGGCCGGTAGCTGCGCCGACCAGTCAGGCTCGAACGCCCGGGCAAGATCGGCGGCCGGTGCGCGCGAGTCGGGCCTGGTCAGGCAACTCGGGTCAGTCATTCAGCCGGTGCCCGTAGGGTGTGCTCCGTGCCGGGAGCCGAACACTGATGTTCCAGGACTGGCCCTTCGGCTGGGTGTTCGTGGTGTTCTTCCTCGGCGCCATGGTGCGCGCCAACGCGACGTATTGGCTGGGCCGAGGGGCGCGCCGGGGCGGGGAGCGCACCCGCATGGCCAGACGTCTCGAGGGTCCGTCGATGCGCCGGGCCGAGACGCTCGTGCGGCGTTTCGGGGCCCCTGTCGTCGCGTTGGGCTTTCTCACCGTCGGGGTCCAGACGGCGGTCAACCTCGCCTCTGGGGTTTTGCGGATGCCGTTGGTCCGCTTCGAGGTAGCGGCCGTCGTCGGATCGCTCGCGTGGGCGGGCATCTACGCCACCGTCGGCTTCGCCGTCGCGGAAGCGTGGCTCGGTGGGGTGGGGGTGCCGGTCGTCGTCGCGGCCGTCATTGGCATGGCGGCGGTCCTCGTGTCAACCATGGTCCTGCGGCGAAGTCGGTGAATGATCTCACCAGGGCCGGGCGAGGAGTCCATTCGTCAGCCGCAGCGACACCCCTAGACTCCGGACTGCGCCCCGCCGACACGTTCGAATCGTCCGGTCCGCCCACCCGGAAGGAACACCAGTGACCAAGCCCGTCGTCCTCATCGCCGAGGAACTCTCGCCCGCCACGATCGACGCGCTCGGTCCCGACTTCGAGATCCGCCACTGCAACGGTGCCGACCGCGCGGAGCTGTTGCCCGCCATCGCCGACGTCGACGCGGTGCTCATCCGCTCGGCCACGCAGATCGACGCCGAGGCGCTCGCCGCCGCCAAGGCGCTCAAGGTCGTCGCCCGGGCCGGGGTGGGCCTTGACAACGTCGACGTCAAGGCCGCCACTCAGGCCGGGGTGATGGTCGTCAATGCCCCCACCTCGAATATCACCTCGGCAGCCGAACTGGCGGTCGGGCTGCTGCTGGCCTCGGCCCGCAACATCGCTCCGGCCAGCGAGTCGCTCAAGGGTGGGGCCTGGAAGCGCAGCAAATACGGCGGCGTCGAGCTGTTCGACAAGACCGTCGGCGTCGTCGGTCTCGGCCGGATCGGCCAGCTCACGGCCGAGCGCCTGGCCGGGTTCGGGATGAACGTCATCGCCTACGACCCCTACGTCGGCCCGACCCGCGCCGGCCAGCTCGGGGTGCGGCTGGTCAGCTTCGACGAGCTGCTCGAGCAATCGGACTTCATCACCGTCCACCTGCCCAAGACCGCCGAGACCATCGGGCTCATCGGGGCCGAGGCGCTGACCAAGGTCAAGCCGTCGGTGCGGATCATCAACGCCGCACGCGGGGGAATCGTCGACGAGCAAGCCCTCGCCGACGCCCTCGCCGAGGGGCGGGTCGCCGGAGCGGGTATCGACGTGTTCGCCAAGGAACCGTGCACCGATTCCCCGCTGTTCGGTTTCGAAAACGTCGTCGTCACCCCACACCTCGGGGCATCGACCGACGAGGCCCAGGAGAAGGCCGGCGTCTCGGTGGCCAAGTCCGTGCGCCTGGCTCTGTCCGGTGAACTCGTCCCGGACGCGGTCAACGTCTCAGGTGGTGTCATCGACGAGGACGTCCGCCCGTATATCCCCCTCACCGAGACGGTGGGCCGGATCTTCACGGCGATCGCCGGCGGGGCTCCGTCCCAGTTGGACGTCGAGGTCGACGGGGCTATCGCCGGCGCCGACGTCGCCGTCCTCGAGCTCGCCGCGCTCAAGGGTCTGTTCCAAGACGTCGTCGCCGAGGGAGTGTCCTACGTCAACGCCCCGCTGCTGGCCAGGGACCGCAACATCGAGGTCCGCCTCGTCAAGGACCCGAGTACGGAACGGTTCCGCAACCAGGTCATGCTTCGGGGCACGATGCCCGAAGGCCGCCAGGTGAGCGTGGCGGCCACCCTCTCAGGGACCAAGCAGGTGCCTAAGTTGACCTCGATCAACGGCAACGACCTCGACATCGCTATCTCGCAACACATGGCATTTCACTCGTATGCCGACCGTCCGGGCGTCCTGGGGATCGTCGGGCGGGTGCTCGGCAATGCCGGGGTGAACATCGCCGGGATGCAAATCGGCCGAATGGAGTCCGCCGAGAAAGCGAGCGTCGTGCTCACCCTCGACAGCGAGATCCCGCCCGCGGCGATCACCGCCCTCGAGGAAGAGATCGGCGACACGAGGTTCGCCACGGTCAACCTGTCCGACTGAGGCCGCACCGCCTGACGTGGGTCTGGGTCCGGGTCTGCGGCCGGGTCCGAGGGCTGGACCCACGCCGGCACGCCTTGTGGTTCGCTATATAAGACGCGATTCCCACTTGGCAAGACAGCTCTCCTAGTCTGGCGGGCATGCCCGACGTTGCACCGACGCCCTCTGCTCCCCATTCGCTGAACATCGCCGTCGTCGGTGGAGACGGGATCGGCCCGGAAGTCCTCGCCGAAGGACTCAAGGTGTTGCGGGCGGCCGCCCCGGACCTCTCGGTGACGACCACGGCATACGATCTCGGGGCGAGACGCTGGCACGCGACCGGCGAGACCCTACCCACGTCGGTCCTCGAGGAGATCCGCGGCCACGACGCGATCCTGCTCGGCGCGATCGGCGACCCGACGGTGCCCAGCGGGGTGCTCGAAAGGGGGGTCCTGCTGCCGTTGCGCTTCGCCTTGGACCACTACGTCAACCTGCGTCCGGGGCGGCTGTTCCCGGGGACGTCTAGCCCGCTCGACGTGGCGCGGGTTGCACCGCAGGGCATCGACTTCATCGTCGTCCGCGAAGGGACCGAGGGCCCGTACGTCGGCAACGGCGGGGCGTTGCGGGTGGGGACCGCCCAGGAGGTGGCCACCGAGGTGAGCGTCAATACCCGCTTCGGGGTCGAGCGGGTCGTGCGGGACGCGTTCGCGCGCGCCCAACGTCGCCCGCGCAAGCACCTCACTCTCGTGCACAAGCACAACGTCCTGACCTTCGCCGGTCACCTGTGGCGGCGCACCGTGGAGGAGGTGGGCGTGGAGTTCCCCGACGTCGAGACGGCCTATCAGCACGTCGACGCGGCAACGATCTTCTTGGCCACCGACCCGGGACGGTTCGACGTCATCGTCACCGACAATCTCTTCGGCGACATCATCACCGACCTGGCGGCGGCCGTCTGCGGCGGCATCGGCTTGGCCGCGAGCGGCAACATCAACCCGGCTCGGACGACGCCGAGTATGTTCGAGCCGGTTCACGGCTCCGCTCCCGACATCGCCGGTCAGGGCGTGGCCGACCCAACGGCGGCGATCCTCTCGGTCGCGATGCTCCTGGAGCACGTGGGTCGCGAGGACCTGGCCGACAGGGTCCAGGACGCCGCCGCGGCGGATCTGGCTGCTCGGGGCGCGCAGCCCCGCTCGACCGCCCAGATCGGCGATGCGATCGCGACCGCGGTGGCCTGACCGAGAGGCCCTTCCTGGGCGAGCCGCCGACCGGGTTCATGGCAGGACCGCGCCGGCTCCCGGGGGGTCTGGCTTCTCGCGGTGGCAGTTCCGTCCCGGTGTGGGAGGTCGGCCTTGCCAGGTTGGGGCATCAGTGCCACACCGCCTCGCGACGTCATGGGTCGCCCACCCGATCGCCACCGCGGTGCGGCGAATCGCTCGGGGCGGGGTATGCGCGCCAGCGAGGGACCGGAGGTCCCAGCGGCGTGGGCCGGCCCTCGATCAGGGGCCGGTCGACGGTTCGGTGGTGGGGTGCGAGCTCGTCGTCGTGCTCGACGTGGTCGTGTGACTGCTGGTCGTCGTACTGGTCGTCGTACTGGTCGTCGTGCTGGTCGTCGTGCTGGTCGTCGTGCTGGTCGTCGTGCTCGTCGTGGTGTTCGAGGAGGTTGTCGTCGTGGCCGGCGGCGTCGTCGTCGTCGAGGGCGTGGTGGGGGAGCTCGACGTCGGGCTGGTCGTGCTCGCAGCCGCAGTGGTGGTGGCCACCCGGGCGGTGCTCGTCGGGCTCGCGCTCGACGTCGGGCTGCCGCTCGAGGGCGCCATGGCCGGCGGGATGGTCACGGAGGGTGCCGGCGCGAGGTCGAGGAACGGTGCGGGGTCCACGAACGCGCCGTTGACGAGCACCTCGAAGTGCAGGTGGCAGCCGGTCGAGTATCCGGTGCTCCCGACATACCCGATGATCTGGCCCTGCTTGACCGCAAGGCCCTGGGCCGCGGCAAACGCGCTGAGGTGGTTGTACGACGTCGACAGGCCACCGCCGTGGTCGATGACGACGCGGTTGCCGTAGCCGCCGGCGTAACCGGCGATGGAAACCGTTCCGTCCTTGACCGCTTGCACGGGAACCCCGCAAGCGGCGCTGAGGTCCAGCCCCGTGTGCACCTTCCACACATGCAGGATCGGATGGAACCGGAGCCCGAAGACGCTCGTAACGACACCGTCGACGGGCTTGACGAACCCCGACTGCAGGACCAGTGGGTTCGCGACCGTGGTGATCTGCACGGTCCCGGCATCGGGCAGCAGGTCGAGTTCACCGAGCGTCGCCGGATCCGCGGCCGCGCGGGCCTTACTGCGGTCGGTGAGGACGTCACCGGCCTCGGGCCGAGTGAGGTCGACGGTGGGAGCGGCGGCGGTGTACTGCAGCTCGGCGGCGACGGGGCGGCCTCCGACGGCCAGGAGTGCGACGACGGCCAGGGCCAGCACGCCGGTCCCGGCCACCGGGTGCTCGAAGCGGGGCCCGGACGCGGCATACCGCCCGCGCGGCCCTCTCGACCACCAGCCCGCCACGTGTCTTCCCCTGTCGCTCGCGGCTCACGGCGCGCGATCGCCCTGTGCCACCCCGGTCAGGCTAGGCGAGTTCGCTGTGGGGCGGTTGCGTTTCTGGGCAACGAATGAGGCACAGTGGCTGACGGTCCCGCCGAGTAGGCTCGGGTCCGACGCCGCGACGGGAGAGCTGAAGTGGCGGAAGTGGCTGAAGCGACGGGAGCGGCGGATGAGCACGCAGGCACGATCAACGACCGACCTGACGTATGCCGTCCACCGCCGCCCCGACCCACGCTCCGACGCCGAACGCGCCACGATCCTCGCCGACCCGGGCTTCGGCGTGCACTTCACCGACCACATGGTCACCGCCACGTGGACCCAGGGCCAGGGGTGGCACGACGGGCAGGTCACGGCATACGGACCGATCACCCTCATGCCGGCGGCCGCCGTGCTGCACTACGCCCAGGAGATCTTCGAGGGGCTCAAGGCCTACCGTCACGAGGACGGGTCGGTGTGGGGGTTCCGGCCGCAGGCCAACGCTGCTCGGCTGGCCCGCAGCGCCCGACGCCTGGCCCTGCCTGAGATGTCCGAGGCCGACTTCGTCGCCTCGCTCGTCGCCCTCGTCCAGGTCGACCAGGCCTGGGTGCCGCCGTTCGGCACCGGCGAGACGAGCCTGTACCTGCGCCCGTTCATGTACGCCTCCGAGGCCTTCCTCGGGGTCCGGCCGGCCCGCACGGTCACCTACTCGGTCATCGCCTCGCCGGCCGGGGCCTACTTCAGTGGCGGGCTCAAGCCGGTGACGCTGTGGGTGTCCACCGACTACGCCCGGGCCGGGGCTGGCGGCACGGGAGCTGCCAAGTGCGGCGGCAACTACGCCTCGAGCCTCGCCGGGCAGCTCGAGGGCATCGAGCACGGGTGCGACCAGGCGGTCTTCCTCGACTCGGCGACCCACACCTACGTCGAGGAACTCGGGGGGATGAACCTCTTCTTCGTCACCAAGGACGGCCGGCTGGTCACCCCGGAGCTCACCGGGACGATCCTCGAGGGGGTCACCCGGGCGTCCATCCTCGAGCTGGCTAAGGAGCTCGGGCTCGACCCCGACGAGCGGCGCGTGTCGATCGAGGAGTGGAAGGACGGCGCGAGGTCGGGCGACATCGTCGAGATGTTCGCGTGCGGGACGGCCGCGGTCGTCACGCCCGTCGGCGAGCTGCGGTGGGACGGCGGCAGCGTCGACCACCGTCGGGATAGCGCCGACGTCGGCGCCGTGACCCAGGCGATCCGCCAGCGGTTGCTCGACATCCAATACGGCCGGGCCGAGGACACCTTCGGCTGGATGACCCGGCTGGTCTGAGGCGCGGCATCCCTCGTCGCGCAGGTATGCCGTGTCCGCGCCGCTGATCGTCGCCTCCGACCTCGACGGCACCCTGCTGCGCTCGGACGGTTCCGTGTCCGCACGGACCCGACGCGCCTTGGCCGACGTCGAGCGCGCCGGGATCGAGGTCGTCTTCGTCACCGCCCGCCCGCCCCGATGGATGGACGAGGTGGCCCACCTCGTCGGAGCGCACGGGATCGCCCTGTGCGGCAACGGCGCCTTCGTCTACGACGTGCGCTCTCGTCGGGTGTTGGCCGACCACGGCATCGACGACGACCTCGTGACCACGCTCGTCACTGAGCTGCGCGACCGGGTGCCCGAGGTGCGTTTCGCGGCGGAACGGCGCACCGGCGCCTACGCCGAGCCGGGGTTCCCCGAGCAACCGCCCCCGGACGCGCGGGCCAGCGAGGTCGCCTTCGGGGCGATCGAGGACCGCGACGAGATCCCCATCGGCAAGCTGCTGGCCATCGCGCCCGGCCTGGTGCCCGAGCAGTTCCTCGCCCTCGTCGACTCGATCGTCGGCGGGCGCGCACACGTCGCGTATTCCGGCGCTCGCGGCCTGGCCGAGATCAACGCCCTCGGGGTGACCAAGGCGGCGGCCCTGGCCGCCTGGGTCGACCGCCTCGGCGCGACCCCGAGCCAGGTCTGGGCCTTCGGCGACATGCCCAACGACCTGCCGATGCTGAGCTGGGCGGGGCGTTCCATCGCCGTGGCCAACGCCCATCCCGAGGTCCTCGCCGAGGTCGACCAGGTATGCCCCGCCAACGACGCCGACGGCGTGGCCCAGACCCTCGAAGCGCTGCTCTCCGAGCTCCTGCCTCGGTGAGCACCCGGCATACTGGCGTTCGCATGTCGAGACGGGCGGTCCGTTCCGCGGTACTGGATGACAGGCTGTATACCGTGCATCCCGCGACCGTGGCGGCCACCGCCGCCGTGATCATTACCTGAGCGCGACGAGCTCTCCCTCGTCGCGCAGACCTCCCGCACCCGGGGGGTCTTTTTGTTGGTCCGGGCACCACCCCCGCCCGGCGACAGCGACAGGGACCGCCCACGGTCGACAGGTGCACACCGACATGGACCGAAAGAGTGCCCGATGCCCGCCAGCCCGACAGACCTGCACGTCTACGACACCACGCTGCGCGACGGCGCCCAGCAGGAGGGACTCAACCTCTCGGTCGCCGACAAGCTTGTCATCGCCCGCCAGATCGACGAATTGGGCGTGGGGTTCATCGAAGGCGGGTGGCCGGGCGCCAACCCCAAGGACACCGAGTTCTTCGCCCGGGCCCGGACCGAGTTGCGGTTGCGCAACGCCACCCTCACGGCGTTCGGTGCGACTCGCCGCGCCGACGGCTCGGCCGCCGAGGACCCCCTCGTCCGCGCGCTCGTCGACTCGCAGGCCCCGGTGATCACGCTGGTGGCCAAGTCGCACGTCCGCCACGTGGAACACGCCCTGCGGACGACGTTGGCCGAAAACCTCGCGATGATCCGCGACACGGTGTCTTTCCTGCGTGGGGAGGGCCGGCGGGTCTTCCTCGACGCGGAGCACTTCTTCGACGGGTATGCCGCCGACCGGGCTTACGCCCTCGAATGCGTCCGCGCCGCCGCGGAGGCCGGGGCCGAGGTCATCGCGCTGTGCGACACCAACGGCGGGATGCTGCCGGCCCAGGTTGCCGACGTCGTCCGCGACGTCATCGACGCCTCGGCCGCCCGGGTCGGCATCCACTGCCACAACGACACCGGGTGCGCGGTGGCCAACTCGCTCGCCGCGGTCGCCGCCGGGGCGACGCACGTCCAGGGCACGGTCAACGGATACGGCGAACGCACCGGCAACGCGAACATTCTCACCGTCATCGGCAATCTGCAGATCAAGCAGGGTCTGGAGCTCGTCGCCCCGGAACGCCTGCGCGAGGCCACCCGGATCGCGCACGCGATCAGCGAAGTGACGAACGTGCCGCCCTACAGCCGACAGCCCTACGTCGGGGCGAGTGCGTTCACGCACAAGGCCGGCTTGCACGCGAGCGCACTGCGGGTCGACCCGGACCTCTACCAGCACACCGATCCGGCCTCGGTCGGCAACTCGATGCGCACCCTGGTGTCCGACATGGCCGGTCGCGCCAGCATCGAGCTCAAGGCCGGCGAGCTGGGCGTCGACCTGACGACGGAGCCGACCCTGGTGGCCGGTCTGCTCGCCGAGGTCAAGGACCTCGAGCTCAAGGGTTGGACGTTCGACGCGGCCGACGCGTCGTTCGAGTTGTTGCTGCGCAAGCACCTCGGGCGGCAGGTGTCGTACTTCGAGGTCGAGTCGTGGCGGGTCATCACCGATGCCCGGGCCACCGAGGAGGCGACCAGCGAGGCCACCGTGAAGCTGCTCGCCGGCGGGCTGCGGCACGTCGCGACGGGGGAGGGCAACGGTCCGGTCAATGCCCTGGACCACGCCTTGCGCCAGGCCCTCTCGGGCGTCTACCCGGAGTTGGACAGCCTCGAACTCGTCGACTTCAAGGTCCGCATCCTCGAGGCCTCGCACGGCACCGATGCGATCACTCGAGTGCTCATCGAGACCTCCGATGCGACGACGACGTGGCAGACCGTCGGGGTCGCGGCGAACATCGTCGAGGCGTCGTGGCGGGCGCTGGTGGACGGGATCGAGTACGGCCTGGTCCGGCAGCAGATCCCGGTGCGCTGAGCCGGGGTCGCGCATCGCCGCGGGTTTTCGCGTCCCGGACCGGGTCGAGGTGCGTGAAAGCACTCAATGTGTTGCTTCAAGGACCCTGATGTGACACTTCGGCGCCGCTCACGGGGCGGCGTAATCCGCACGCCTCGCCCACGACGCGGGCGCACCGCCTCGGACCGGGCCAAGGATTTCCTCCGACCGCCGTCACGCGCTTCGTGAGAGTACGCGAAGTGCTCCTTTAGGAGTCCTGATGTAACACATCGGCTCCACTCGCGGACCGGAGGAAGGCTTGCGACCTCGCGCCCCGACGTAGGCCCCCGGACCGGGCCGAGGTGCGTGAAAGCACTCAATGTGTTGCTTCAAGGACCCTGATGTGACACTTCGGCGCCGCTCACGGGGCGGCGTAATCCGCACGCCTCGCCCACGACGCGGGCGCACCGCCTCGGACCGGGCCAAGGATTCCTCCGACCGCCGTCAAGCGCTTCGTGAGAGTACGCGAAGTGTTGTTTCAGGAGGCTTGATCCGACACCTTGGCTCCACTCACGGAGGTGGAAGCCTCAGGCCCGACTCGGGCTCGCCGACGGGGTTGGCGGACACCTCGGGCGCGGCGAACACGGGAGCTTCGGCGAGCAGGGCGTCGCACACCGCCACAAGCCGGGCCCGCAGGTCCTGGCCCACGGCGGCATACCGCCGTTGGGCGGCGACGTACTCGGCCTTGCCCTCGGTGGTCTCCACGGCGATCGGCTGATAACCGAGCCCGCTGAGGTCGTACGGGGAGGCGCGCATGTCGAGCACCCGCAGCGCCAGCGCGAGGCCGAAGCAGTCGGCGACCAGCTCGCTGGGCACCGCGGGCGTCAGCCGCATCGCCCACTTGTACAGGTCCATGGTCGCGTGCAGGCAGCCCGGCTGCTCCACCTCGACCTGCCGCTCGCGGTTCGGCGTCAGGGCGTTGCGGGGGCGCGCGGCGGGGGTGAAGAAGCGGTAGGCGTCGACGTGCGTGCAGCGCAGCGCATGGGACTCGACGACCGCGTCGGTGCCCGCCGCCCCGAGGCGCAGCGGCCAGCGTGGGTGGCGGCGCTCAGCGGCGTCGAGGCGGTACACCATGGCCCACTCGTGCAGCCCGAAGCACCCCAATTGCATCGGCCGGACCGCGGTGTGGCTCAGCAGCTCGCGCACCCGGCGGGCCTCGTCGGCGCGAGCGCGCAGGTATGCCGCCTGGTCCAGTTCGAGCCCTTCGTCCGTCGCGCGGTAGAACGGCCACCCGGCCCGCTCGTCGCCGGCCGCGTCGAGGAGAACGACGGCGGGACCGGGGTGCCATCGACGCAAGGACGCGACCGTGAAGGGGTAGTACGTGAAGAGGAAGTCCTCGACCGGATGCGCCAGGCCCCGGGCGCGCCGCTGTCGGTGCCCGGCGGTCAGGGCGTCGATCCGCCGGGCATGTCGGGCCGCCCGATCGCGCCAGGTCGGCGCGTCCAGACGCAGCCTCGGGGCGCGAGATGCCTGGATCACGGGTGGCAGCGTAGTCGCCCGATTTGCCTCTCGTGCCTGGCCGCTCGCGGTGTCACGATGGCCCGCATGACACGTCGCGGACTGCTCGTCGCCGTCGCCCTGATCGCGTCCCTGGTAGTTCTTGCGCCGACCGCGGATGCGCGCCCGGCACCACCGGAGCACGCCACGGGGTGGTACCTCGCCCTCGGGGACTCGCTTGCGGCCGGGTACCAGCCCGGAGCCGGCGACGACAAGATCGGAGGCTACGTCGGGCACGTACTGGCCGATCTGCAGGCCACTGACCCCAAGACGAAGCTGGTCAATCTCGGCTGTTCCGGGGAAACGTCGGTAACCCTTCTCGCTGGGGGGCGCTGCGCCTACGACGAGGGGTCGCAATTGGCCCAGGCCGTCGAGTTCCTGCACGCCCATCGGCGCACCACCCGGCTCGTGACGATCGACATCGGCGCCAACGACGTCACCGGATGCGTCGCCACCCCGGATCTGCCCAGTTGCGCCGCTGCGACGATCCCGCGAATCGCCGCGAACCTGTCCACCGCGCTGGCCGCCCTGCGTGGGGCCGCGCCGGACGTGACGATCGTCGTGCTCGACTACTACGACCCCTTCCTCGCCGCCTGGCTGATGGGTGGGCCGGGACAGACCCTGGCCCAACAGTCGGTGCTCGCGCTCGGAGCGCTGAATTCGGCCATCGCCGCCGCCGCAGGCGCCCACGGTGCCCGGGTCGCGCTCGTGTCCACCCAGTTCCAGACCACCGCGTGGACTCCCACGGTGACGTGGTCGGGCCGCGAACTGCCGACGAACGTGGCGACGATCTGCACCTGGACGTGGATGTGCGTGCGTGGTGACATCCACGCCAACGACGCCGGGTATGCCGCGATGGCCGCCGCCGTTGCCGCCGCGGGCCCCTGAATGCGGGCCCCTGAATCGTTGACCTCAGACGCGCGCCCGGCGGAGGCTTCGCCGCGGGACCCCGCCTGACCCGAGAGGCGCCGATTGCCGGCGCTAGGGTCGGGGCGTGCGGATCGCGAGGTACACCACCGGCGAGGACCCGGCATACGGAATCGTCGACGGCGAGCCGGGCGGACAGCTCGTCCACCCACTGGCCGGCGACCCCCTCTACATCGGGATCGTCCCGGCCGATCGGCCCCCGCTGCCGTTGGAAGACGTGCGGCTGCTCGCCCCGGTAATCCCGCGCAGCAAGGTCATCGGGATCGGACGCAACTACGCCGACCACGCGGCCGAGTTCGGCAACCCCGTCCCGCCCGAGCCGATGATGTTCCTCGTCCCGAACACCGCGGTCGTCGGGCCGGGGGACCCGGTGGTCCTCCCTCGCGGCAGCGAGACCGTCGACTACGAGGGCGAGCTGGCGATCGTCATCGGCACGATCGCCAAGGGAGTGCGCGAGGATGCGGCGCTCGAGTGTGTCTGGGGGTACACGTGCGCCAACGACGTGTCCGAGCGCACCTGGCAACGCACGGACGGGCAATGGGCCCGGGCGAAGGGCTTCGACACCTCCTGCCCGCTGGGCCCGTGGATCGTCACCGATCTCGACGCCTCGGACCTGTCCCTTGTCACCCGCGTGGACGGCGAGGTGAGACAGGACGGGCGCACGTCAGACCTCGTCCATGGGGTCGCCCGGTTGGTGTCCTTCGCCTCCGAGGCGTTCACCCTGCTGCCCGGTGATGTCATCCTCACCGGGACCCCGGCGGGGGTTGGGCCGGTGCGCCCCGGTCAGCGGGTCTCGGTGACCATCGAAGGCATCGGCACACTGGACAACCCCTTCGTCAGGCGCTGAGCGGCCGCACGAGCTCACC
Organism: Dermatophilaceae bacterium; assembly: GCA_037045045.1. Taxonomy (GTDB): domain Bacteria; phylum Actinomycetota; class Actinomycetes; order Actinomycetales; family Dermatophilaceae; genus Phosphoribacter. The sequence goes on along the minus strand of JBAOHL010000003.1, from coordinate 370,412 downwards.
GCGCTCGCCTCGGCGGGTTATCCGAGGGGATTCACCACCGCCGAGCATCATGGAGCGGTGCCCACCGAGACGAGCGTGTTCACCTGCCGGGTCTGGCGCAACGGCGACGTCGTCACAGAGTCCATCCCGGTGGACCGGGTCTCCGACGAGATGGCCGACCCCGGATCCCTGGTGTGGGTCGACCTGGTCAACCCTTCGGCCATGGACCTGCACCGCCTGGCGGCCGAGGTGGGCCTGGACGCGGGGGCCGTCGAGGATGCCGTAGCACCCCACGAGCGGCCGAAGGTGACCCGACACGAGGGCCACCTGTTCTTCATCGCCTATGCCACCCGGCTGCTGGATCGGCCCGTCGACGCGGACGGCACGCACGGGCGACTTCAGCTGAGTCGCGTGTCGGGGTTCCTGACCGAGTTCGGCCTCATCACGGTGCGCCTCGACGACCGCTTCGACATGGCCGCGGTCACCGACCGGTGGAACGACAACCGGGACCTGCTGCGCAACGGACCTGGTGCGCTCATGCACGGCCTGCTCGACGTTATCGTCGACGGTCACTTCGAGACCATCCAGGCGCTTGACGACGGCATCGAGGAGCTCGAGGACGAACTGTTCGCCGAGCGCCGCACCGGCTCGGTGTTCCAACGGCACGTGTACGGACTGCGCAAGGACCTCGTCGCCCTGCGTCGGGTCGTTCTGCCGATGCGCGAGGTCGTCAACGGGTTGCTGCGCCATCGCAAGGGCGGCGACGAGCTCGACGCGCTCTACGACGACCTGTACGACCACGTTCTGCGCGCCTCGGAGTGGACCGAGTCGCTGCGCGACATGGTCACCTCGGTCTTCGAGACGAATCTCTCGCTCCAGGACGCCCGACTCAACGTCGTCATGAAGAAGCTCGCCGGATGGGCGGCGATCATCGCCGTGCCCACGGCGATCACCGGGTGGTTCGGACAGAACGTTCCCTACCCAGGGTTCAGCGAGCCGTGGGGGGTGCTGCTGAGCGCGGGATCGGTCGTCGGGCTCTCCGTGCTGCTCTACGCGCTCATGCGAGTGCGCGACTGGATCTGAGCGCGACCGGCCCGGTCATCGACGGGATGGCGGTGGGACACTGAGGCCCATGACGGACCAGGACTTACCCAAGCAGCAGGAGTTCTTCGAGAAGTGCGCGGCGCTGATCCGCCGCTACCACGGCTGGACGATCAGCGGCGACCCGGGGGACATGAGCGAGCCGTGCCTCATCGTGTCCCACCACGGGTTCGGCACGATGACCGACCCGGGCGTGTATGCCGTGTTCGCTTCGTTGGGGTGGATCGACCGGAAGCTGCCGGTGACGATCATGATGCACGACCTCAACTGGAAGATGAAGATGGGCAAGCAGATGGAGCAGATCGGCGGTCAGCCGGCCAGTCGACAGGCATTCTCCGACGCCGTCGCCCGCGGCCACCACGTGTCCGTCGCGCCGGGCGGGGACTACGACACGGGGAAGGCGTGGAAGGACCGCAACACCGTCGACTTCCACGGCCGCAGCGGGTTCGCGAAGATGGCGATGGCCGAGGGCACGCCGATCGTGCCCATCGTCACGGCCGGGGCCGCCGAGGGAGCCTTCGTCGTGACGAACGGGGCGAAGATCGCCCGGACGTTGCGGCTCAACAAGATCCCCGGGTTCAAGACCTTACCGATTTCGGTCTCGGTGCCCTGGGGCGTAACGGTGGGCGGTCCGCCGCCCTACGTGCCCCTGCCGGTGCGCATGCAGAGCCGGGTCTTGCCGAAGATGACCCCCGAGCCGGAGGAGTCGGCCGCCGACTACGGCCGTCGCGTCCAAGACACCATGCAGGCGGCCATGGACGAGCTCGTCGCCGCGCGAGGCCCGCTGCTGGGATACCCGGCCAAGCGGGGCTGACTCGGCGGTCCGGGACGGATCGAGGCTCGGCGTAGCCGGCCGACCCCGTCGATCCGCACTAGGCTGACGCCACCATGGACGATCAGCAGAGCGCTCCGGTGCGCGTGCGGGTGGCCCCGTCGCCGACGGGTGACCCGCACGTCGGCACGGCATACATGTCGTTGTTCAACCTCGCGTTCGCGCGCCAACACGGCGGGCGGTTCGTCCTGCGCATCGAGGACACCGACCAGGCCCGCCAGCGCCACGGCAGCGAGGCGCAGATCTTCTCGACGCTGCACTGGCTCGGCCTGTCCTGGGACGAGGGTCCCGACGTCGGCGGGCCGCACGGTCCCTACCGCCAGTCCGAACGCCTCGGCACCTACCGGCCCTACGTCGAGCGATTGCTCAAGGACGGACACGCCTACCACTGCTGGTGCTCTCCGGAACGGCTCGCGCAGATGCGCGAGGCGCAGCAGAAGGCCAAGCAACCCACCGGCTACGACCGGCTCTGCCTCGGCAAGACCCGCGAGCAGCGCGCCAAGCTGCCAGGGTTCACCGAGGCCCCGGTCGTGCGGATGCTCGTCCCCGACGACGTCCCGCTGTCCTTCGTCGACCTCATCCGCGGCACGGTGCACGCCCCACGCCCGGACGACCAGGTCATCCTCAAGGCCGATGGGTTCCCCACCTACCATCTCGCGGTCGTCGTCGACGACCACGAGATGGGGATCACCCACGTCGTGCGTGGCGAAGAGTGGATCTCCTCGACGCCCAAGCACCTGTTGCTGCACGACTGGCTGGGACTGACCGTGCCGGCATACGCGCACATGCCGCTGCTGCGCAACCCCGACAAGTCCAAGATCAGCAAGCGGAACAACCCGGCCGCCCGTCTGGGGTGGTTCCGCGAGCAGGGGTACCTGCCCGAGGCCATCGTCAACTTCCTTGCCTTGCTGGCCTATCCGCCGGCGCACGGAGATCACGGCGAGGACGTCGAGGTGTTCACCCTCGATCAGTTCGCGGCCGACTTCGACTGGGCCAAGGTCAACCCGGTGGGGCCGATCTTCAACCTCGACAAGCTCGGGTGGCTCAACGGGATCTACATCCGGGCGCTGCCAGTGCGCGAGCTCGCCTCCCGACTGCTGCCCTACCTCGAGGCCGACGGCGTGTTGTCGGCCAACCCGTCGCTCGGCGAACTCGGTCGACTGACGGAGGTCACCGAACTCATCCAGACCCGGATTGCCCGGCTCGCGGAGGCGGCCCCGCTGGTCGCGCCGTTCTTTCAGGCCGACGACCAGATCGCGATCGCTGCTGACGCCCGGCACCAACTCGACGCCCACGCGCCGCGGGTGCTCGATGCCGCACTGCACGCGTTGGCCGATCTCGACGATCACGGCGACGGCGTGCTCGGGACCGCCGGCGGGTGGACCGCCGAGCGTATCGAGGCTGCCCTGCGCGCGGCCCTCGTCGACGGTTTGGGGCTCAAGGCGAAGCTCGCCTTCGGGCCGTTGCGCACCGCGGTGTCCGGCCAACTGGTCTCGCCGCCGCTGTTCGAGTCGATGCAGATCCTCGGTAAGACCTCGACGCTGGTCCGGCTGCGGGCCTTGCGCGACTCGCTCTGACTCGCGCGCTGGACCGCGGCCCAGGCGGCGTCGCGCGCGGGTAAACCGGGTGAAGTAGGTCGGTCGGTTTGAGAAACTGACCGGATGCACCTGGGCGCCTACCGATCCGTTCTGGCCGTGCCGGGCGTTCGTGGCGTCCTCGGTTTCGGCCTGCTCGTGCGCGTCCCGATGTTCGCCGCGTGGGTCGCGCTGACCCTGCACATCATCGTCACCCTCGGGCGCAGCTACGGCGAGGCGGGGCTGGTCTCGGCCGCGTTCACCGTGGCCGTCGCGATCTCGGCGCCGTGGCGCGGCCGGATGCTCGATCGGGTCGGCTTGCGCCGCACGGTCGCGCCGTCGATCGTCGTCCAGGCGCTCGCCTGGTCGGTGATCCCCTTCCTGCCGTATGCCGCGCTGCTGCCACTCGTGCTCGTCTCCGGGCTCTTCGTCGTGCCGACGTTCTCGCTGCTACGCCAGGCGTTGATCCACGCCCTCCCGAAGGATCGCCGACGCGCCGGCCTGTCGCTGGATTCGGCCCTCACCGAGGTCTCGTTCATGATCGGCCCCGCTCTCGGGGTGTGGGCCGCGACCGCCTGGGACACCCGGTGGGTGTTGGTCGGCCTGCAACTGGCCAGCGTGGCCGGCGCGGCGGCCTTGCTCGTCGCCGACCCACCGCTGCGCAGCGACGAAGAGAGCGACTCGGTGGACCCGGGCCAGGACGGACCGGCATACCGTGCGGGACGTCTGGGCTGGGTCACCCTCGCGGTGCTCGCCGTGCTCGGGGCCGGCACCGCGGCGTCGGTCGTGCTCGCCGGCACCGACGTCGCCATCGTCGCGGCGCTGCGGGCTATGGACGAACAGTCCGCGATCGGGTGGGTCATGGCCGTGTGGGGCGCCGGGTCGATGCTCGGTGGCCTGGTCTACGGGGTGTGGCAGCGGGCGATCTCGGTGTTCTGGCTGCTCGGGGGACTGGCCGCGACGACGGCGCTCGTCGGGGTGGCCCCGTCTCTGCCCCTGCTTTCGGCGCTGCTGTTCGGGTGCGGCATCCTGTGCGCTCCGACGATCACCGCGACTCTCGACCACCTCTCCCGCCTGGTCCACGAACGCTCGCGAGGGGAGGCGATGGGCTGGCACGGCTCGGCCATGACGACCGGGCAGGCCATCGGTGCCCCGATGGCTGGCTTCGCCATCGACCACGGGGGCTGGCAGTGGGGTTTCGTCATCGTGTCGATCCTCGGATTGGCGGTTGCCGCTGTCGGCGCCGCGGGATTGCGATGGCGAACGCGAGGCGGTCGGCCGATTGCGCTGCCTTCGGGATAGAACCGCCGGGCCCGACTCGGCTGGTACCCTTGGTGCCGACCAGCCGGGTCCGAGCGGGCGACCGACCGGGTCTGGCGTGCAAAGAGAAGCCTTGCTTCCACCCGCGTCGACCGTCGCCTTCACCGGCTCAGGTCGCCGGGTCGGGTCCGACCAGGGAGTCCGGTATGCCGGGCGCCCACCGCTGGCGCGCAGCCGGCGGGGTCTCGCGTGCTCGGCTGCGGCCGAACGCGTCGGACTCGACACCGAGGCTCCTCGCGCACCGAGCGGCGAGGGGCCTTCTCCGTCGCAGGGTCGACGCCGCGACGACGAAGGAGCACCACATCACCGAACCCCGCATCAACGAGCGCATTCGGGTCCCCGAGGTGCGCTTGGTCGGGCCCAACGGCGAACAGGTCGGCATCGTGCGCGTCGAGGACGCGCTGCGTCTGGCCGCAGAGGCCGACCTCGACCTCGTCGAGGTCGCCCCGACGGCCAGGCCGCCAGTCGCCAAGCTCATGGACTTCGGCAAGTTCAAGTACGAGCAAGCCATGAAGGCTCGCGAGGCCCGCAAGAACCAGGTCAACACGGTCATCAAGGAGATCAAGCTCCGCCCCAAGATCGACCCCCACGACTACGGCACCAAGAAGGGCCACGTGGAGCGGTTCCTCAGGGCCGGGGACAAGGTCAAGGTAACGATCATGTTCCGCGGGCGGGAGCAGTCCCGACCGGAGCTGGGCTTCCGGCTGTTGCAGCGCCTCGCCGAGGACGTCATCGAACTCGGCTACGTCGAGTCCGCTCCCAAGCAGGACGGGCGCAACATGATCATGGTCCTCGGGCCGACGAAGAAGAAGTCCGAGGCCAAGGCCGAGGCGCGTCGGGCGAGGGAGACCGTTGCCCGCAGCGACGAGGGGGCCGGCACCTCGACCGCCGCCGTCGCGACCGGATCCCTGCCGGGGTCGGACGCCACGGCCACCAACCCGGCGACGGCACCGGCCAGCTCAGCCCCTGCCGCGGCAGCGGCGAGCCCGGTCGCTGAGTCGTCATCGGCCACACCGTCCGCGGCAGCGGCGAGCCCGGTCGCTGAGTCGTCATCGGCCACACCGTCCGCGGCACCTGCCAGCCCGGCCCCTGCGCCGACACCGGCCCCCCCGACGCCCAGGCCCGAGCCGGCCGCCGCCCGCCGCCCGGTCCCTGGTCCGCCGGCGGGCGCCGCGGTGCCCACCGCGCCCGCGCGGGGCGCGACACCCTGACCGCCGCGCGGCATACGACCCGTATGCCGTCCCGGCACCAGCACGACCCAGCCGTACCAGCGGCCGGGCCGAGAGACGAAGGAGATCGGCGCACCATGCCGAAGAACAAGACCCACAGCGGGGCGAAGAAGCGCTTCCGCATCACCGGCACCGGCAAGCTCATGCGCGAGCAGGCCGGGGGGCGTCACCGGCTCGAGGTGAAGTCGAGCAAGGAGATGCGGTCGATCGCCGGCGATCTCGAGGTGTCCAAGGCCGACCGGCGCACCGTCAAAAAGCTTCTCGGCTCATAAGCCGGGCACCCGAGTAACAGAAGGAGAACTCACGTGGCACGCGTGAAGCGGGCGGCCAACGCCCACAAGAAGCGCCGGGTGACCCTCGAGCGCGCCAGTGGCTATCGCGGCCAGCGCTCCCGGCTCTACCGCAAGGCCAAGGAGCAGGTCCAGCACTCGCTCGGCTACGCCTACCGGGACCGTCGGGCCAAGAAGGGCGACTTCCGTCGGCTCTGGATCCAGCGGATCAACGCGGGGGCTCGCGCCAACGGGATGACGTACAACCGGTTCGTCCAGGGTCTGCGCACCGCCGGTGTCGACGTGGACCGCAAGATCCTCGCCGACCTCGCCGTCAACGACGCCGCGGCCTTCGCGAAGCTCGTGGAGTTGGCTCGCGCCAACGTCCCCACTGCGGCGGCTGGTTCGGGCACGGCGGCCTGACCGGCACGGACCCGAGCGCCGGGATGGGCCCGCTGACCAACCCCCGATCCGATCGGGTGCGGGCTGTCGCGGCCCTGTCCCGGCGTTCGGCGCGAGAACGGACCGGGTGGTTCCTTGCCGAAGGTCCGCAAACGGTTCGTGAGGTGGTCGCCTATCGAGGCGACCTCGTCGTCGGCGTGTACGTCACCGAGTCGGCACGGGCCCGCCACGTCGACGTCGTCGAGGCTGCGATCCGCACCGGGTTAGCGGTCCACGAGGCCAGCGACGAGGTGCTGGCCACCATGGCCGACGCCCAGACCCCGCCGGGGCTGCTCGCCGTGTGCCGAATCCCTCGGGTCGGCCTCGGGGAAGTCCTCGACGCCCGGCCTCGCCTCGTCTGCGTCCTGGCCAACGTGCGCGATCCGGGGAACGCCGGCACCGTGCTGCGCGGTGCGGACGCGTTCGGTGCCGACGCCGTCGTCGTCACGGACGGCAGCGTCGATGTGTGGAGTCCCAAGGTGGTGCGCTCGACCGCGGGCTCGGCCTTCCACCTCCCCGTGGTGACCGCGGTCGATGCAAGGGCGACCGTCGCCTCGCTTCGCGGGGCCGGACTGAGGGTGTATGCCGCCGACGGAGCCGGACCGCGGACGCTTGCCCAGGTCGACCTCGCTGCGCCCCATGCGTGGGTGATGGGGAACGAGGCCTGGGGACTGCCCGTCGAGCTGCTCTCGGAATGCGACGAGGTCGTGAGGGTGCCCATCGTCGGGCGGGCCGAGTCGCTCAATCTCGCGATGGCGGCCACTGTGTGTCTCTATGCCTCGGCCACGGCCGGCCGGCCAGCGAGTGCGTCGAATCTCGAAGCCCGCCGCACAGGCGGCTAGCCTTGAGCGCCATGGAGCCTGCCGGGTCGACCGAAGTGCCGGTCACCGTCCCCATCAACGACGTCCACGCAGTCTCCGACGTGCTCCCCGACGGCCTGGTCGTCCTCGACGGCCGGGAGGTTGTCCGGTTCGTCAACCGGCGGGCCGGGGAGATTCTCCAGTTGGGCCCGGCCACCCTGCTGAACCGACCGGTCCGCGAGGCGCTGCCGCTGCGCGACAACGATGGACGGGACTGGTGGTCGCTCGCCGACCCGTGGCACGGGCTGGTGACACTCAAGGGTCACCGGGAGAAGTTGCTGTGGACCGCAGCAGGCGTCGAAGTCTTAGCGACCGCCAAGTACGTCCGTAAGGAACGGGGTGCCCGGGTCAACCGGGTGTTCATCTCGCTGCGCGACGCGTTGGCTCGACAGCGCACCGAACACGACCACGCCGCGTTGATCTCCACGCTCGCCCACGAACTGCGCTCTCCGCTGACCTCGGTCAAGGGGTTCTCCACGACCTTGCTCAAACACTGGGATCGCTTCAGTGACGAGCAGAAGCGCTTCGTCGTCGAGACCATCGAGGCCGACGCAGAGCGGGTCACCCGACTGGTCACCGATCTGCTCGACGTGTCCCGAATCGACGCCGGGCGGCTACAACTGCGCCGAGCACGGTTGTCCTTGGGGCGCATCATCGACCGCCACCGCCACCGCCTCGAGGCCATGGGCGTGGCCGCAGAACGGATCCTCGTCGACGTCCGCCAGCCGCTGCCGGAGGTGTGGGCCGACCCCGATCGGCTCGACCAGATCATCGTCAACCTGGTCGACAACGCGGTCAAGCACGGTGCCGGCATGATCACCGTCACCGTGGAGCCAGGCCAGGTCGCGCTCGTCCCGGTCGCCGGCACCGTAGACCGCGAGGCGGTCGTTATCTCGGTCCGCGACGAAGGCCCCGGCATCCCCGAGCATCAGCGCACCCTCATCTTCTCCCGCTTCTGGCACACTCCAGGCGCTTCGAACAGCGGGCTCGGGTTGTACGTCGTGCGGGCCCTCGTCGAGGCCCACGGGGGGAAGATCATTGCCCAGACGGCCCCCGGCGGCGGTGCCGAGTTGCGGTTCAGCATGCCCGCCGGTGAACCCGACGCGCTGCGCCGTGACGTCGAACACGCCGGTGGGCGCGGCTGAGACGCGATGTTCGCGGGCTGGGCAGGGCCGACCGCCTTCCGAGACGAGCCCGTAGACTCTGGCGCCGGCGGTCCGAGCCGCAAGACTCTGGCGCCGGCAGTCCGAGGCGAACGAAGTGAAGGCGATGTCTGGACCGAACTCCCCGTACGACCCGGTCGAGGTCGCGGCCCTCGACCCGGTGGCCCTCGATGTGGCCGTCGCCGCAGCCGAGGCCGCGTTCGCCGGTGCGGACAGATCTCGATGCCCTCAAGGGGGCCCGGCTCGTCCACATCGACAGGGGTGCCGTGGCGCAGGCCCGTCGCGAGATCGGGGCCCTGCCGCCCTCGGCCAAGGCCGACGCCGGGCAGCCGGGTCGGTGCCGCGCTCGCAGCGCTCACCACGGCATACGAGCGCCGGCAGGCCGACCTTGACGCCCGATCGCGAGGCGCAGCATCGTCGCGCGAGCAGGCCGTCGACGTCACCCTCCCGACTGCGCGCCGCGCCCTCGGGGCGCGGCACCCCGTCGAGCTGACCATGGAGCGGTTGGCCGACGCCTTCGTCTCGACCGGCTGGGAGGTCGCCGAGGGGCCCGAGGTCGAGTCGGAGTGGATGAACTTCGACGCGCTCAACCTCGGCAAGGACCACCCGGCCCGGCAGATGCAGGACACCTTCTTCGTCGACCCGCCCGACGGCGGGCTCGTCCTGCGCACCCACACCTCGCCGGTGCAGATCCGTTCGATGCTCACCCGGACACCGCCGATCTACGTCGTCGTGCCCGGGCAAGGTGTTCCGCACCGACGACCTCGACGCGACCCACACCCCGGTGTTCCACCAGATCGAGTGCCTCGCCGTCGACAAGGGCCTGACGATGGCGCACCTCCGCGGGCGCCATCGACCACTTGGTGCGGGCTCGATGTTCGGCGACGTGCGCACCCGCGTGCGCGCCGTCGTACTTCCCGTTCACCGAGCCGTCGCATGGAGACCGACTTCCAGTGTCACGCGTGCCTCGGCGAGCGCGACGCGTCGAGCTGTCGGGTCTGCGGCGGGTCCGGGTGGATCGAGCTCGGCGGCTCGCGGCATGGTCAACCGCAAGTGCCTCATCGCCTGTGGGATCGACCCGGACGTCTACACCGGCTTCGCCTTCGGGTTCGGGATCGAGCGGGCGTTGCAGCTGCGCAACGGCGTTGCACGACATGCGCGACATCGTCGAGGGGGACGTGCGCTTCTCCGCGTCAGTTCGGGATGGTGGTGTGACATGCGCGCCCCGCTGTCGGTGGCTGGGGGAGCTACGCCGATCGTCGCGCCCGGGCGCGACCGGCCGCGGACGTCGCCGACGGCGTTCGTCTCGGTCGGCCTCGAGGAGGAGGCCATCCACGGCGGCGGGCTGAGCGGGCCCGTCGTCGTCGGGCGCGTGCTCGACGATCGAGGAGCAAGTCCAGAAGAACGGCAAGACGATCCGGTTCTGCCTCGTCGACGTCGGCGAGCACGGCCAGCGACGTCACCGAGGGCACCGCGCAGCACATCGTCTGCGGCGCCACGAACTTCCTCGTCGGCGATCTCGTCGTCGTCGTGCTGCCCGGGGCGGTCCTGCCTGGCGGGATGGCCGATCTCGCGCCCGCAAGACGTACGGGCGGGTCTCGCAACGGGATGATCTGCGCCGAGGACGAGCTGGGCCTCGGCGAGGACCACAGCGGGATCATCGTCCTGAGCAGCTATCTCGGCTCGGCGGCAGCTGCCTCGCTCGAACCCGGCGACGACGCCATCGCACTGCTCGGCCTCGACGACGAGGTCGTCGAGCTCAACGTCACGCCCGACCGCGGGTACTGCTTCTCGGTCCGCGGCCTAGCCCGCGAGTACTGGCACTCTCAGGGCAGCCCGCCCGGCGGCGTACCGCGACCCCGGCACTCGTGCCCGGTCGTCCCCGACGCGTAACGACGGCGGGTATGCCGTGCGCCTGCTCGACGAGCGCACCGATCGACGGACGAGCCGGGTGCGACCGTTACGTCGCCCGCATCGTCCGAGGCGTCGACCCCACGGCGCCCTCGCCGGCGTGGCTGCGGCGGCGGCTCACCCAAGCAGGGCATGCGCCCGATCTCGCTGGCCGTCGACGTCACCAACTACGTCATGCTGCGCGCTCGGCCAGCCGCTGCACGCGTTCGACCTCGACCGGCTGTCCGGGTCGATCGTCGTGCGCCGGGCGCACGCGGGCGAGACCCTCACGACCCTCGACGACGTGGTGCGCACCCTGGACCCGCAGGACCTGCTCATCACCGACGGAGGCGCGCTGCCGTTGGCCCTCGCGGGCGTCATGGGCGGGGAGACCTCAGCGAGGTCACGCCGACAACGACGAACGTGCTCATCGAGGTCGGCGCACTTCGACCCGGTGACGGTGGCCCGGACCTCTCGGCGACACCGCCTGGTCAGCGAGGCCTCGAAGCGGTACGAGCGGGGCGTCGACCCGCAGGTGTCCGCGGCGGCAGCCCATCTGGCGGTCTCCCTCCTCGTCGAATACGGTGGCGGCACACCCGACCCGGGGGTCACGGACGTCGGCGAACCACCCGCCCGGCCGGCATCCGAGCTCGACCCGACGCTGCCCGCCCGGCTCGTCGGCGTCGACTACTCCCGCGAGCGAGTCCTTGACATCGTCGGTCAGCTCGGGTGCCTCGTGCAGGACGACGGTGGCCCGACCGTGCGCGTGCACTCCGCCGTCGTGGCGGCCGGACCTCGTCGACGGACCCGACTACGCCGAGGAAGTCGCCCGCATCGACGGGTACGACACAATCCCGTCGGTGCTGCCGAACCCGCCCGCCGGGCGAGGCCTCACCCACGGCCAGCTGGTGCGCCGGACCGTCGCGAACGTCCTCGCTGGGCGCGGCTACACCGAGGTGCTCACCTACCCGTTTGTCGCCGAAGGCCTCTGGGACGACCTCGGTCTCGCTCCCGCGGACCCGCGCCGCAGCGCGATCCGGGTGGCCAACCCCCTGTCGGACGAAGCTCCCCTGATGCGCACCTCGGTGCTCGACACCCTGGTGGATGCCTTGCGCCGCAACGTCTCTCGGGGGATGAAGGACGTCGCGCTCTTCGAGCTCGGCCTCGTCACGCGGCCGGTCCCCGGCTCCTCGCACACCGCCCCGGTGCCTCCGGTCGACAAGCGCCCCGACGACGCGACGATCGCCTCGATCGACGCCGCGGTACCTCCTCAACCACGTCGGGCGGCGTTGCTCGTCGCCGGTGATATCGAACGCGCCGGATGGTGGGGCCGAGGCCGGGCGGTGGACTGGACCGACGCAGTGGACGCTGTCGCGGCCATGGCCGGCGCATTGGCGCTCGACCTGCGGGTCGAGTCCGACGCGGACCAGCCACCGTGGCACCCGGGTCGCTGCGCACGGCTGCTGCTGGCCGACGGCACCCTCGTTGGCCATGCCGGCGAGCTACATCCCACGGTGTTGTCGCGCCTCGGGCTGCCCGCCGGCTGTGTCGCGGCCGACGTCGACATCGACGTCCTCGTCGCCGCGAGCGTGCAACCTCCGCAGCAACGGGACTTCTCCGCCCACCCGGTGGCCTGGAGCGACGTCGCCCTCACCGTCGACGAGGCGGTCACTGCAGGTGCCGTCGAGGCGGCCCTGCGCTCCGGCGCCGGCCCGCTCCTGGAGGCAGTGGTCCTCTTCGACGTGTATCGCGGCGAGCAGGTCGGTGCGGCGAAGAAGTCGCTGGCCTTCCGGCTGGCGTTCCGGGCTCCTGATCGCACCCTGACGACCGACGAGGTGAGCCGATTCCGCGACGCCGCGGTGTCCGCGACCGCGGCCCTGGGAGCGGTTCAACGCTGACGTCGCAGCCCGGGTGCGTCTCGTGAGGCGTTCGACCCTCGCGGGATAGTCTGTATGAGGAGTCATGGTCGTGTATAGTCATGCGCCATGGTCAGCGTCGCGGTCGCCGGGGCCAGCGGGTATGCCGGCGGCGAACTCATCCGTCTGCTGCTCGGGCATCCGACACTGTCCCTGACGACCCTCACGGCCGACTCCTCCGCCGGTCGTCAACTCGGCGAGATCCACCCGCATCTCACCCCATTGGCCGACCGCCGCATCGAGGCGACGACCCCCGAAACCCTCGCGGGGCACGACGTGGTTTTCCTCGCGTTGCCCCACGGGGCCTCTGCCGCCCTGGCGAGCGCGCTGCCCGGGGGGAGCGTCGTCATCGACTGCGGGGCCGACTTCCGACTCGCCGACCCGGCTGCGTGGACGGCGTTCTACGACACCGCGTATGCCGGGCGCTGGCCCTACGGCTTGCCGGAGTTGCTCGGTGCGGGCGGGGTCAAAGCGCGCTCGGCACTGGCGGGGGCCAGACGCATCGCCGTGCCCGGGTGCTATCCCACCGCGGTCTCCCTCGCCCTCGCGCCGGGCTTCGCTGCCGGTCTGCTCGAGCCGACCGACGTCGTCGTCGTCGCGGCGAGCGGGACGTCGGGGGCGGGCAAGTCGCTCAAAGCCCACCTGCTCGGCGCTGAGGTCATGGGCTCGATGTCCCCCTACGGGGTCGGTGGGGTGCACCGGCACACCCCCGAAATCGAGCAGAACCTCGGCGCGGCGGCCGGTCGGCCGGTCGGCGTCTCGTTCACCCCCACCTTGGCGCCGATGGCTCGGGGAATCCTCGCGACGTGCGCGGCCCGGCTGCGGCCCGACGCGTCGAGCGGGCAGGTCCGCGACGTCTGGACGGCGGCATACGCGGAGGAGCCCTTCGTCCACGTCCTGCCCGAGGGGACCTGGCCGCGCACCGCGGACGTCCTCGGAAGCAACGCCGTGCACATCCAGGTCACGGTCGACGAACGGGTGGGTCGAGTCGTCGCAGTCGCCGCGCTCGACAACCTCGCCAAGGGCACCGCCGGCGCCGCGATCCAGTGCGCGAACCTCGCCCTCGGCCTGCCCGAGACCGCCGGCCTGCCGCTTGTAGGTGTGGCGCCATGAACCCGATCGTGTTGCTGCCCAAGGGTTTCCGGGCAAGCGGGGTCGCCGCGGGTCTCAAGAGCGGCGGTCGGCTCGACGTCGCGCTCGTCGTCAACGACGGCCCGGACCACCACGCCGCGGCCGTGTTCACGACCAACCGGGTCGAGGCGGCACCGGTGACCTGGACCCGCCAGGTCCTCGCCGACGGACGGGCCGACGCCGTCGTGCTCAACTCCGGCGGCGCCAACGCCTGCACGGGGGCGCCCGGATTCCTCGACACCCACCGCAGCGCCGAGCACGTCAGCCAGGTCCTCGGGGTGTCCCCCGGGGACGTCGCGGTGTGTTCGACCGGCCTGATCGGCGCGCGCCTGCCGATGCCAACCCTGCTCGCCGGCATCGACGCGGCGGCCGCGGCGTTGGCCCCCGGCGGTCACGACGCCGCAGCCCACGCGATCCTCACCACCGACACCGTCGCCAAGCAGGCCAGCCATGCCGGAGACGGATGGGGCATCTCGGGGATGGCCAAGGGCGCCGGCATGCTCGCCCCAGGCCTCGCGACGATGCTCGTCGTCCTCACGACCGATGCGGTGACCGACCGCCCCACCCTCGACGCCGCCCTGCGCCAGGCCACCGCGCTGACCTTCGACCGGGTCGACTCCGACGGGTGTATGTCGACCAACGACACCGTCCTGGTGATGGCCTCCGGCGCCTCGCAGGTCGCCCCGAGCCCGAGCGAGTTCGCCGAGGCGCTGCTCGCGGTCTGCGCCGACCTGGCCCGGCAACTCGTCGCGGACGCTGAGGGCGCACACCACGACATCGAGATCGAGGTGCGGTCCGCGGCCAGCGTCGGCGACGCCCTCGAGGTGGGTCGGTCCATCGCCCGCAACACCCTCTTCAAGTGTGCGGTCTTCGGCAACGACCCCAACTGGGGCCGGGTCCTCGCGGCGATCGGCACGACCCGGGCCGACTTCGACCCGGCTCGGCTGGCGGTGACGATGAACGGCATACCGGTATGCCGCGACGGCGGAGTCGGCGCGGACCGCAGCCTCGTGGACCTCGCCCCGCGCCATGTCCACGTTCTGGTCGACCTCGACGCCGGCGACCACACCGCGACGATCTGGACCAATGACCTCACCCACGACTACGTCCACGAGAACTCCGCCTACAGCACGTGAGGGCAGCCCCATGAGCACGATCCGAGGTCTCATCGACGCGGCCGCGCTGCGGGTGGCCGCCGGCAAGGCCGCGACCCTGGTCGAGGCCCTGCCCTGGCTCGAGCGATTCCGCGGGGCCCTCGTCGTCGTCAAGTACGGCGGCAACGCCATGGTCAGCGAACCGTTGACGAACGCCTTCGCCCAGGACGTGGCCTTCCTGCGGTATGCCGGCTTGCGGCCGGTCGTCGTCCACGGCGGCGGTCCGCAGATCGGCGCGATGCTCACTCGGCTCGGCCTGCCCAGCGAGTTCAAGGGGGGGCTGCGGGTGACCACGCCGGAGGTCATGGACGTCGTGCGGATGGTCCTCACCGGCCAGGTCGGGCGCGAGATCGTCGGCTTGCTCAACCAGCACGGCCCCCTGGCGGTCGGCCTCTCCGGCGAGGATGCCGAACTCTTCGGGGCCCGCCGGCGCGGCACCACCGTCGACGGCGAACACGTCGACCTCGGGCTCGTCGGCGACGTCGAGCACGTCAATCCCGAGGCCGTGCTCGACATCGTCGACGCCGGGCGGATCCCCGTCGTCTCGACGGTCGCCCCGGATCTCGACGAGGCCGGTCAGGTCCTCAACGTCAACGCCGACACCGCGGCAGCCGCGCTCGCGGTGGCTCTGCGGGCCCGCAAGCTCGTCGTGCTCACCGATGTCGAGGGCGTCTTTGCCAACTGGCCGGATCGCGATTCGTTGCTCTCGCAGATCTCGGTCACCGACGCCAAGGATCTGCTCACCCGAGTGGATTCCGGCATGGTGCCCAAGCTCGAGGCGTGCATCCGCGCCGTCGAGGGCGGCGTGCCGCAGGCGCACGTCGTCGACGGCCGGCGGGCCCACTCCCTGCTGCTGGAGGTCTTCACCGACGAAGGCATCGGGACGATGGTGCTCCCGGACGCGGGGGTGACCCCGTGACCCACGGTGAGGACTGGCTGGCCCGGTATGCCGCGTCGCTGCTGCCGGTCTTCGGGGCGCCGCAGCTCGTCCTCTCGCACGGGAGTGGGTGTTACGTCGTCGACGTCGACGGCAAGCGATACCTCGACCTGCTGGCCGGGATCGCGGTCAACACCCTGGGACACGGGCACCCCGCCGTCGTGGACGCGGTGACCAAACAGGCGTCCTCGCTCGTGCATGTGTCCAACTTCTTCACGTCAGAGCCGCAGATCGAGCTCGCCGAGGCGGTGCTGCGCATCTGCGGGGCACCCGCCGGGTCGGCCGTGTTCTTCGCCAACAGCGGCACCGAGGCGATCGAGGCCGTGGTCAAGCTCACTCGGCGCACGGGGCGTCAGGTCATCGTCGCCGCGGAGAACGCCTTCCACGGCCGGTCGACCGGCGCGCTTGCGCTCACCGGCAAGGCGGCATACCGGGAACCGTTCGAGCCCTTGCTTCCCGACGTCAGGCGGGTGCCCTACGGGGACGCGACAGCGCTGCGCGACCTCGTCGCGCAGGTGGGGGAGCGGCTGGCCGCCGTGGTCCTCGAGCCAATCCAGGGCGAGGCGGGCGTCATCGAAGTGTCGGCGGAGTATCTGCGACTCGCGCGATCGCTTACCACCGAGGTCGGAGCGCTGCTCGTGCTCGACGAGGTCCAGTCGGGCATGGGCCGCACCGGGGATTGGCTGGCCAGCCACGCCAGCGGCGTCGTGCCCGATGCCGTGACGCTGGCCAAGGGCCTCGCCGCGGGCGTACCGATCGGCGCGCTGGTGACCTACGGGCCGGCCGTGACCGGGCTGCTCACCGCAGGTCAGCACGGCAGCACGTTCGGGGGCAACCCGTTGGCCTGTGCCGCGGGTCTCGCGACGATCCGCACCATCGAGGGCGACGGGCTGTTGGCGCACGCCGTCGCGATGGGAGATCACCTGGCTACCCGGATCGGGACGCTGGCCCATCCACTCGTCGATCACCAGCGGGGGCGCGGCCTGTTGCGCGCGGTACAGCTGCGTGAGCCGATAGCCGCCGCCGTCGTCGCCTCGGCGCGGGGGGCAGGGTTCATCGTCAACGCTGCCGCGCCGGCCACGGTCCGGCTGGCTCCACCGCTGGTCATCGAGGCCAACGAGCTCGACACGTTCGTCGACGCCCTCCCGGCGATCCTCGACGAGGCC
Organism: Dermatophilaceae bacterium; assembly: GCA_037045045.1. Taxonomy (GTDB): domain Bacteria; phylum Actinomycetota; class Actinomycetes; order Actinomycetales; family Dermatophilaceae; genus Phosphoribacter. Next base: position 353,450 of record JBAOHL010000003.1, on the reverse strand, counting down.
CGCTGATGCTTGCCGGCTCGCGGATCGCCCGCCAGGCCAGGGTCGCCGAGTTGATTGACGAGCGGCCCATCCGTTCGCAGAGCGAGTTGCTCGGGCTGCTGTCCGACGAGGGCATCGACGTCACCCAGGCCACGCTGTCGCGCGACCTCGTGCGCCTCGGTGCGGTCAAGGTCCGCGAAGGCCGCACCCTGGTCTACGCGATCCCCACAGGCGGCCCGAACACGCGCGGCGGCGACACCAGCGAGCGGCTGCGCCGCGTGGCCGAAGAGCTGCTCTTCACCGCCGAAGCGTCCGACAATCTCGTCGTCTTGCGCACCCCTCCGGGCGGTGCCAACCACCTCGCGTCGGCCATCGACCAGGCTCGGCTGCCCCATGTCCTTGGCACCATTGCCGGCGACGACACCATCCTCGTCGTCACCGGGACCCGAGCGGCCGGACCCGGCGTGGCGCGGATGTTGCTTGCCCTGACCGGATCGACGGAGTGAGAAGCGCGTGACCACGGACCCGAGGACCCCGGCCCCCCCGCCCGACCGCTCGACCGCCCCAGCCGAGGATGGGCGAACCGCCCCAGCCGAGGATGGGCGAACCGCGTTGTGGGGCGGGCGTTTCGCTCATGGGCCCGCGCAGGCACTCACCGAACTGTCGCGCAGCACCCAGTTCGACTGGCGCCTTGCGCCCTACGACGTCGCCGGATCGCGGGCCCACGCCCGGGTGCTCGCCGCTGCGGGGCTGCTCGACGAGACGGACCTGGTCGCCATGCTCGACGCGCTCGACCGCCTTGGGGCCGACGTCGCCGCGGGCCGCTTCGGCCCCGACCCCGAGGACGAGGACGTCCACACCGCCTTGGAGCGCGGGCTGACGGAGCGCGCCGGCACCGACCTAGGCGGTCGGCTGCGGGCCGGGCGCAGCCGTAACGACCAGATCGCGACGTTGCTGCGGATGTACCTGCGCGACGCCGCCCGCGAGGTCGCCGGCCTGGTCCTCGATGTGGTCGACGCGCTCGTCGACCAGGCGGCGCGGCATACCGGCGTCGCCATGCCGGGACGGACCCACCTCCAACACGCCCAGCCCGTGCTGCTCGCTCATCACCTGCTCGCGCACGCGTGGCCCCTCGTGCGGGACGTCGAGCGACTGCGCGACTGGGACCGGCGGGCCGACGTCTCGCCGTACGGCTCGGGTGCACTCGCCGGCAGCTCGCTCGGGCTGGACCCCGAGGCCGTCGCCGCGGACCTCGGGTTCTCGGCGTCGGTGCCCAACTCCATCGACGGGACGGCCAGCCGCGACCTCGCCGCAGAGTTCGCCTTCGTCGCGGCGATGATTGCCGTCGACGTCTCGCGCCTCGCCGAGGAGATCGTCCTCTGGGCGACCAAGGAGTTCGGCTACGTCGCCCTCGACGACGCGTATTCCACCGGGTCGAGCATCATGCCGCAGAAGAAGAACCCGGACGTCGCGGAGCTGGCGAGGGGCAAGGCCGGTCGGCTCGTCGGCGACCTCGCTGGGTTGCTGACGACGCTCAAGGGCCTGCCGTTGGCCTACAACCGGGACCTGCAGGAGGACAAGGAGCCGGTGTTCGACGCCGTCGACACTCTCGTCGTCCTCTTGCCGGCCTTTGCCGGACTCGTCCGGACCCTCGTCTTCGACACCGAGCGGCTGCAGTCGCTGGCTCCCCAGGGCTTCTCGCTCGCCACGGACGTCGCCGAGTGGCTGGTGCGCCAGCGGGTGCCCTTCCGGGTAGCCCACGAACTGGCCGGGGCGTGCGTTCGGCGCTGCGAAGAACTCGGGGTCGAGCTGTGGGAGCTCACTGACGAGGACCTCGCGCGGATCAGCCCGCAGCTGACCCCCGGGGTGCGCACCGTCCTTGTCGTCGCCGGGTCGCTCGCTTCGAGGGACGCGCGCGGGGGGACCGCGCCACGGCGGGTGGCCGAACAGCTCACCGAGGTCCGCGCGGCTGTCGCCGTGGCGAGGGACTTCGGGCCCGGCCACCGGCCGTGACCCTCCGGCTCGACGAAGGGTTCTTCGATCGGCCGGTCCTGCAGGTGGCTCCCGACCTGCTCGGGGCGATCGTCCGGGTTGGCGGGGTCGCGGTGCGCCTCACCGAGGTGGAGGCGTATGCCGGCGAGGGAGATCCCGGGTCGCACGCCTTCCGTGGGCGCACCCCGCGCACGGCGGTGATGTTCGGCCCGCCCGGCGGGCTCTACGTCTACTTCACCTACGGGATGCACTGGTGCGCCAACCTCGTGTGCGGGCCTAAGGGGGTCGCGTCGGCGGTCCTGCTGCGGGCCGGCGAGGTGGTCGCCGGGATCGAGGTGGCCCGCGAGCGACGAGGCGGCGCGGGCAGTGCATCTGCGTGCGCTGGCCTCGTGCCCAGACGACGCCCCCTGGCCGACCGGGACCTCGCGCGCGGTCCGGCTCGGCTCACCGTGGCTCTGGGATTAGGTAAGCAACACAACGGAATCCGCACGACAGATCCGGACAGTCCGGTGCTCGTCGAGGCGCCCGCCCGGCCGTCGACGGTCCCGATCCGGCGGGGGCCCAGGGTCGGGGTCGGTGGCGCTGGGGGCGACCCGACGGCATACCCGTGGCGCTTCTGGCTCGACGGCGAGCCGACCGTGTCGACCTACCGGCCAGGCACCGCGCGCCGTCGGGCCCCGTGACCGTTGGAGTGCCAAGTCCTCGCCGCCGCGAGGAGGCGACTTGCGGGACGTCCTGGAGCGGATCGCCGGAGCCTGACCCGATTCGTGGCCCACTCGCGCCGGTCGCGGATCGTGCGCGACCAGGCGGGGGAACCGATGCGCCACTACCGTTGGCGTCCGTGAGCCTTCCCCGACGCCTGGCGATCCGGTTGGGCCGGCAGCCCTGGATGCCGAAGCTGTCGCCGCTCGTCGTCGCCGTCGATCGAGTGGCCTCCCGGTTGACCAGAGGCCGGGTCATGCTGCTGTCCGTCGCCGGCCTGCCGTGCCTGACCCTCACCGTCGTCGGCCGCCGCAGTGGCCAGCCTCGGTCGGTGCCGCTGCTCGGTATGCCGTGGGGCGACGGCTGGGTCGTCGTCGGGTCGAACTGGGGCGGGGCCCGCACCCCCGACTGGGTCCACAACCTGCGAGCCGCGGCAGGTGCGGACGTCGAGGTGCGCGGCCGGCATACCACCGTCGTGGCGCACGAGGCGGTCGGGGCCGAACGCGAGCAGTTATGGAACGCGCTGCTGCAGGTCTGGCCGAACTACGCGCGCTATGCCGAGCGCACCGACCGCGACATCCCCGTCCTCGTCCTTACGCCAACGGTGGCCACGACGTAACAGTCGTCACGCCCGGCCCCCGGGCCAACGCCTCAGCCGCGGCGACCGTCTCGGCTGGCCGCCCGGCGCGCCCAGGCCGACGCCCGAGAACGTGCGACCACGGCCCGGGTGGCGATACCGCGTCGCGGGCCCACGCGGCATACGGCAGGCTGGTCCCCGCCGCGGGCGACCGGCCCGCCGATTCGAGGAGTGGCCCACCGTGAGCGACCTGTTCGACGAGCTGAAGTGGCGAGGGCTGGTGGCACAGACCACCGACGAGTCCGCGCTGCGCGAGGCACTCGCCGCCGGGCCGATCACGGGGTATTGCGGATTCGACCCGTCGGCGCCGTCGCTGCACTTCGGCAACCTCGTCCAGCTCGTCCTGCTGCGCAAGCTCCAGCTCGCCGGACACCGCGTGATCTTCCTCGTCGGCGGGTCGACCGGGCTCATCGGCGACCCTCGGCCGACCTCGGAGCGGGTGCTCAAGACCAAGGAGGAGGCGGCCGCCAACGTCGAGCGGATCAAGGCGCTCGTGCGGCCCTTCCTCGACTTCGAGGGCCCCAACGCCGCCCGCCTGGTCAACAACCTCGACTGGACCGAGCCGCTGTCGGCGCTGGACTTCCTACGCGACGTCGGCAAGCACTTCCGGGTCAACCAGATGATCCGCAAGGAGGCCGTCGCGGCGCGGCTGCAGAGCCAGGAAGGCATCACGTACACGGAGTTCAGCTACCAACTCCTGCAGGCCTTGGACTTCCTGCACCTGTACACCGAGTACGACTGCGTGCTGCAGACCGGCGGCTCGGACCAGTGGGGCAATCTCACCGCCGGGGTCGACCTCATCCACCGGGTGCTCGGCGCCACCGCGCACGCGTGGACCACACCGTTGCTCGTGGACTCCGCGGGGGCCAAGTACGGCAAGTCCGAAGGCAACGCGATCTGGCTGTCGGCGGACATGACCAGCCCGTACGCCTTCTACCAGTACTTCCTCAACGTCGAGGACGCGTCGGTCATCACGCTGGTCAAGGTGCTCACCGACCGCACCCGCGAACAGGTCGCCGAGCTCGAGGCGGCGGTCGAGCGCGAGCCGCATCGACGCGCGGCCCAACGGGCACTGGCGGCCGACGTCACGGCCCTCGTGCACGGCGCACAGGTGTCCGAAGCGGTCCAGGCCGCATCGGAGGCGATCTTCGGCCGAGGCGACCTGATGGCCCTGGATGCCGCGACCCTCGCCGATGCCACCGCCGAGCTGCCGGGGGGGACCGTCGCTGTCGGCGCCACCATCATCGACGCCCTGGTGTCCACCGGGCTCGCCGACTCGCGCAACGCGGCCAGGCGACTGGTTGCCGACGGCGGTGTATCGGTCAACAAGGTCAAGGTGTCGGACCCGGAGGCGACGCTCGTCGAGGCCGACTTCTTGCACGGCGCGGTCGCTCTCGTGCGGCGCGGGCGCAAGGCTCAGGCGGCGGCCCGCCGGACCACCTGAGCACTTCGGACCACCTGAGCGGCCCGGACCACCTGAGCACTTCGGACCAGCCGAGCACTTCGGACCACCTGAGCACTTCGGACCACCTGGGCGGCCCGGACCACCATGGTGACTAGGGCCACCAGGGTGGGTCGGACCACCTGGTGATATTGCCCGGCCGCCCGACCACGTGTGCACAGCCGACCTGATCGCCCTCCTCGCAGGCCCGCGTCCCGCCCTGGTGAGGCCGCGGCTTTCGTTCTCCCGCAATCGGATAGCGGACAGACGAGGCCTCCTTGGGCGACCAATCCTGGGCGACACGCCCGGGCGTCGAGACGATTTGGCAGCGCGCAGGAGCGCCGCATACGGTTGCTTCTCGTCGGTCCTCGCGGGAGGAACGGACGTTCGCGACAGCGGCGGCCGGTCTCGCCAGGGTCGCACCCACCGACAGCCCCGAACCGCGTTTGGGACGTCGTCAGGCCCAACGTCAGCCCTGCCGGGACATGACGAATGCCTGGTACAGTGGGAGCACTCGCGTCGCAGCCAAGCGCGCTCGACCGCAACCTGGACGCCCCTTGTGGAGGCACCCGGTCCGGATTTGACGCCCAAGAGGGGCGCGAGTAAACTTGAAGGGTTGCCCCAAAAACGGATCCCCTGGATTCGTCGCGGTGTGCGAACGAACCTTGAGAACTCAACAGCGTGCCAAAAATCGATGCCAATAACCTCGTCGGCGTCGGTAAGACCACCCGGTTGTCCGGGGGTCTGAACCGGCGTCACGAAATCCTTTTGGTTGACAATGAACAACAGCTAGTTGTTCTTGCTCAGTCAGCGAAACAACCCTTCGTGGGTAACGGTTTCCGTCAGGCCTGGCCTGGCGGACCACAACATCAACGGAGAGTTTGATCCTGGCTCAGGACGAACGCTGGCGGCGTGCTTAACACATGCAAGTCGAACGGTGACGAGGGGCTTGCCCCTCCGATCAGTGGCGAACGGGTGAGTAACACGTGAGTAACCTGCCCCAGACTCTGGGATAACCCCGGGAAACCGGAGCTAATACCGGATACGAGACGAAGAGGCATCTCTATCGTCTGGAAAGTTTTTCGGTCTGGGATGGACTCGCGGCCTATCAGCTTGTTGGTGAGGTAACGGCTCACCAAGGCGACGACGGGTAGCCGGCCTGAGAGGGCGACCGGCCACACTGGGACTGAGACACGGCCCAGACTCCTACGGGAGGCAGCAGTGGGGAATATTGCACAATGGGCGAAAGCCTGATGCAGCGACGCCGCGTGAGGGATGACGGCCTTCGGGTTGTAAACCTCTTTCAGCAGGGAAGAAGCGCAAGTGACGGTACCTGCAGAAGAAGCACCGGCTAACTACGTGCCAGCAGCCGCGGTAATACGTAGGGTGCGAGCGTTGTCCGGAATTATTGGGCGTAAAGAGCTTGTAGGCGGTTTGTCGCGTCTGCAGTGAAAATCCGGGGCTCAACCCCGGACTTGCTGTGGGTACGGGCAGACTAGAGTGTGGTAGGGGAGACTGGAATTCCTGGTGTAGCGGTGGAATGCGCAGATATCAGGAGGAACACCGATGGCGAAGGCAGGTCTCTGGGCCATAACTGACGCTGAGAAGCGAAAGCATGGGGAGCGAACAGGATTAGATACCCTGGTAGTCCATGCCGTAAACGTTGGGCGCTAGGTGTGGGGCTCATTCCACGAGCTCCGTGCCGCAGCTAACGCATTAAGCGCCCCGCCTGGGGAGTACGGCCGCAAGGCTAAAACTCAAAGGAATTGACGGGGGCCCGCACAAGCGGCGGAGCATGCGGATTAATTCGATGCAACGCGAAGAACCTTACCAAGGCTTGACATACACCGGAAACACCCAGAGACGGGTGCCCCGCAAGGTCGGTGTACAGGTGGTGCATGGTTGTCGTCAGCTCGTGTCGTGAGATGTTGGGTTAAGTCCCGCAACGAGCGCAACCCTCGTTCTATGTTGCCAGCGCGTAATGGCGGGGACTCATAGGAGACTGCCGGGGTCAACTCGGAGGAAGGTGGGGATGACGTCAAATCATCATGCCCCTTATGTCTTGGGCTTCACGCATGCTACAATGGCCGGTACAGAGGGCTGCGATACCGCGAGGTGGAGCGAATCCCAAAAAACCGGTCTCAGTTCGGATTGGGGTCTGCAACTCGACCCCATGAAGTCGGAGTCGCTAGTAATCGCAGATCAGCAACGCTGCGGTGAATACGTTCCCGGGCCTTGTACACACCGCCCGTCAAGTCACGAAAGTCGGTAACACCCGAAGCCGGTGGCCCAACCCTTGTGGAGGGAGCCGTCGAAGGTGGGACTGGCGATTGGGACTAAGTCGTAACAAGGTAGCCGTACCGGAAGGTGCGGCTGGATCACCTCCTTTCTAAGGAGCACTGGTCGCTCACGCGATCCAGAGCCTGACCGTCGGCAAGCGTCCGACGCAGGTGCTCACGGGTGGAACATCGATTAGTTGGCGCCGTCACGGCATACCGAACGAGTACGCGCCCCTTGCGGGGCGTTGGAAACACTCGAGTCGTCGTGGGGGCGCTTGGCACGTTGTTGGGTCCTGAAGGCTCGAGCACATGCTGCGACCTTCGGGGCCGGGAGTCCGGTCCGGACCTCACCACGCGACGAACCCCCGCCTACCGGCGGCAGGCGTCGACCGTTGTGGGGGACCGCCCGCACGTTGAGAACTACACAGTGGACGCGAGCATCTTTGTGGCCCAAGTTTACAAGGGCGCACGGTGGATGCCTTGGCACCAGGAACCGAAGAAGGACGTAGGAATCTGCGATAAGCCTCGGGGAGTCGATAACCAGACTGTGATCCGAGGATTTCCGAATGGGGAAACCCGGCTGGAGGCAAGTCCAGTCACCCCTGTCTGAACACATAGGGCAGGTGGAGGGAACGTGGGGAAGTGAAACATCTCAGTACCCACAGGAAGAGAAAGCAACCGCGATTCCGTGAGTAGTGGCGAGCGAAAGCGGAACAGGCTAAACCGATCATGTGTGACAGCTGTCAGGCGTTGCATGGTCGGGGTCGTGGGACCATTGGGTCGGCTCTGACAGGCCGGCACGGAGTAAGAAATCTGCGTCATAGTCGAAGGGCATTGAAAGGCCCGGCACAGAGGGTGCGACCCCCGTAGACGAAATGGCGTGGACTCCGCAGTGGTATCCCAAGTAGCACGGGGCCCGAGAAATCCCGTGTGAATCTGGCGGGACCACCCGCTAAGCCTAAATATTCCCTGGTGACCGATAGCGGACAAGTACCGTGAGGGAAAGGTGAAAAGTACCCCGGGAGGGGAGTGAAATAGATCCTGAAACCGTGTGCCTACAACCCGTCGGAGCCTCCTTGTGGGGTGACGGCGTGCCTTTTGAAGAATGAGCCTGCGAGTTAGTGCTCAGTGGCGAGGTTAACCCGTGAGGGGAAGCCGTAGCGAAAGCGAGTCCGAATAGGGCGATTGAGTCGCTGGGTCTAGACCCGAAGCGGAGTGATCTACCCATGGCCAGGTTGAAGCGCAGGTAAGACTGCGTGGAGGACCGAACCCACTTAGGTTGAAAACTGAGGGGATGAGCTGTGGGTAGGGGTGAAAGGCCAATCAAACTCCGTGATAGCTGGTTCTCCCCGAAATGCATTTAGGTGCAGCGTCACGTGTTTCTTGCCGGAGGTAGAGCTACTGGATAGCCGATGGGCCTTACCAGGTTACTGACGTTAGCCAAACTCCGAATGCCGGTAAGTGAGAGCGTGGCAGTGAGACTGCGGGGGATAAGCTCCGTAGTCGAGAGGGAAACAGCCCAGACCACCAGCTAAGGTCCCTAAGCGTGTGCTAAGTGGGAAAGGATGTGGAGTTGCATTGACAACCAGGAGGTTGGCTTAGAAGCAGCCACCCTTAAAAGAGTGCGTAATAGCTCACTGGTCAAGTGATTCCGCGCCGACAATGTAGCGGGGCTCAAGCACACCACCGAAGCTGTGGCATTGACGCATTGCCCGGCCGTGAACTCTGCGGATTCACGGTCCAAGCGTGTCGATGGGTAGGGGAGCGTCGTGTGGCCAGGGAAGCGGCGGAGTGATCCAGCCGTGGAGGCCACACGAGTGAGAATGCAGGCATGAGTAGCGAATGACGGGCGAGAAACCCGTCCGCCGAATAACCAAGGGTTCCAGGGTCAAGCTAATCTGCCCTGGGTAAGTCGGGACCTAAGGCGAGGCCGACAGGCGTAGTCGATGGACATCCGGTTGATATTCCGGAACCGGCGAAGAACCGCCCATACCGAACCTAGTGATGCTAAGCGCCTGAAGCGTGGTGCGGTCTTCGGACTAATCCGCGTGGAGCGCGCGACCCGAGCTTGTAGTAGGTAAGCGATGGAGTGACGCAGAAGGGTAGTCTGTGCGTGGCGATGGTTGTCCACGTTCAAGGGTGTAGGGCGAGGTGTAGGCAAATCCGCACCTCACGTGCCTGAGACCTGATGAGGAGCCTCACGGCGAAGCAGATGATCCCATGCTGCCTAGAAAACCTTCTAGCGAGGTTCGAGCCGCCCGTACCCCAAACCGACTCAGGTGGTTAGGTAGAGAATACCAAGGCGATCGAGTGAATCGTGGTTAAGGAATTCGGCAAAATACCCCCGTAACTTCGGGAGAAGGGGGGCCCTGATCGTGACGGGACTTGCTCCCCGAGCGTGATCGGCCGCAGAGACCAGGGAGAAGCGACTGTTTACTAAAAACACAGGTCCGTGCCAAGTCGCAAGACGATGTATACGGACTGACGCCTGCCCGGTGCTGGAACGTTAAGGGGACCGGTTAGCCTCACGGCGAAGCTGAGAACTTAAGCGCCAGTAAACGGCGGTGGTAACTATAACCATCCTAAGGTAGCGAAATTCCTTGTCGGGTAAGTTCCGACCTGCACGAATGGCGTAACGACTTCTCCACTGTCTCAACCACGAACTCGGCGAAATTGCACTACGAGTAAAGATGCTCGTTACGCGCAGCAGGACGGAAAGACCCCGGGACCTTCACTACAGCTTGGTATTGGTGTTTGGTACGGCTTGTGTAGGATAGGTGGGAGGCTATGAAGCGGGCACGCCAGTGTCCGTGGAGCCAACGTTGAAATACCACTCTGGTCGTGCTAGATATCTAACCTCGGTCCGTAATCCGGATCAGGGACAGTGCCTGGTGGGTAGTTTAACTGGGGCGGTTGCCTCCTAAAAGGTAACGGAGGCGCCCAAAGGTTCCCTCAGCCTGGTTGGCAATCAGGTGTCGAGTGTAAGTGCACAAGGGAGCTTGACTGTGAGACAGACATGTCGAGCAGGGACGAAAGTCGGGACTAGTGATCCGGCGGTGGCTTGTGGAAGCGCCGTCGCTCAACGGATAAAAGGTACCCCGGGGATAACAGGCTGATCTTGCCCAAGAGTCCATATCGACGGCATGGTTTGGCACCTCGATGTCGGCTCGTCGCATCCTGGGGCTGGAGTAGGTCCCAAGGGTTGGGCTGTTCGCCCATTAAAGCGGTACGCGAGCTGGGTTTAGAACGTCGTGAGACAGTTCGGTCCCTATCCGCTGCGCGCGTAGGAAACTTGAGAAGGGCTGTCCCTAGTACGAGAGGACCGGGATGGACGAACCTCTGGTGTGTCAGTTGTCCTGCCAAGGGCACCGCTGATTAGCTACGTTCGGAAGTGATAACCGCTGAAAGCATCTAAGCGGGAAGCACGCTTCAAGATGAGGTTTCCATGGGGTTTACCCCGAGAGGCTCCCAGCTAGAACACTGGGTTGATAGGCCGGATGTGGAAGTGCGGTAACGCACGGAGCTGACCGGTACTAATAAGCCGATAACTTGACTACAAAGAAGCTACGCGTCCACTGTGTGGTTCCCGAGGTGCGGTCGGGAACGATTGATATCTCCATAGAGTTTCGGCTGTCATAGCGAAGGGGAAACGCCCGGCTCCATTCCGAACCCGGAAGCTAAGCCCTTCAGCGCCGATGGTACTGCACTGGTGACGGTGTGGGAGAGTAGGACGCAGCCGGACAATTTTCGGGCGAGGGCCCCGCGGGAGCGATCCGGCGGGGCCCTCGCTGTGTTGTGGGGCCGCTTTTGGCGAGGCGGTTACGACTCAGTGGCGGCGATACGAGAATGGGATCACGATGGCACGTGCGGCAGGCTCTCCAGGAGGCTCCCAGGAGGACGGGTTCACACCCCGGCGCCGGGGCCCTACTGGACGACCGGAGGAGTCCCCCCGGACGGCGGGGGCCGGCCGGCCGCGGCAAGCCGGCGGATCGGCTCGATTAGGCCCTTTGCGTCGGCCCAAAGGCCCGCAGCGTCCCGAGCGCCCCGATGGGGCACGACCGAGCGGGACCACCGGGTCGGACGGCGGGCGAATAGGTCGGTCCGCCCGCCCCGATGAGATCGGGGCTGCCGAAGCGAACCGTTCACCCAGGGCCACGGGTGCGGCGCCACGGGCGTCGTCGCAGTTCTTTAGGTCGGATCGTGGGGGTCGCGGGTCATCGCGCCCCGGGACGGACGAGGCTGGTGCGGCGCGTTCCGGACGATCGGCCGGCCCCGGTGCGGGGCGATGGGCGAGGGGACCTCGGGCCGAGGGCGCGACCAGCCCGGTACGTGCCGGACGCGGAGACAAGCCACGCGGTGCTGGCCCGGGCGGGTTCGACAAGCCACGCGGTGCTGGCCCGGGCGGGTTCGACAAGCCACGCGGTGCGGGGTCAGGCGTTTCGGCTCGTCAGCGCAGCGAAGGTGGCTCAGGCCGGGCGGGGCGAGGTTCCCCCCGCGACGCTTCTCGGGCTGGCTCTAGGGGAGCGCTAGGCGTCGGGTCCGGCGCCGAGTCCCGCTCTACAGGTTCGAGTCGCCTCGTCCCCACACGGACCCGCCTGCCGGAGCCGGCAATCGCGCCCGACGTCACGGGCAAGGAATTGGACCGGAGCGTGACGGCGCAGCTTCGCACCTTGAGCAAGGAGAACGCGGCGGGGGTTGCCCAGCACCTGGTCATGGCCGCGCGGCTCATGGACGTGGAGCCGTCGGCTGCGCAGGCTCACGCCGAGACCGCCGTCCGTCGCGCGGGTCGTGTGCCGGCGGCCCGAGAGGTGCTAGGGGTATTGGCGTACCGTCAGGGCGATTTCGGCCGGGCGCTGGCCGAATTTCGGACGGCCCGCAGGCTCTCGGGGTCCGCTCACCTTCTCCCACTCATCGTCGACTGCGAGCGGGCCCTCGGCAGACTCGCCCGTGCCCTCGACCTCGCCTCGAGCGCCGAAGCGGGGACCCTGCCCACCGACGAGCGCATCGAGCTTGCCATCGTCGTGTCCGGGATCCGCCGCGACCTCGGGCAGCTCGAGGCCGCCCTGGCCGCCCTGAGAATCCCCCAACTCACGTCGGGAGCGCGCCGGCCCTGGGCACCGAGACTTCGCTATGCCTACGCGGAGGCTCTGCTCGCTCTTGGTCGCCGCGACGAGGCTCGCGAGTGGTTTGCCCGAGCCTCGGCGGCCGACGACGACTTGAGCACCGACGCCGCCGAGCGGGTCGAAGAGCTCGATGGAGTCGTGTACCAGGATCTGTTCGACGATCCGGACCCGGCGTCTGTCGCTTCGGTCGAGACCGTCCCGAGCGGGGAGGCGAGCGAGCTGGTGGCTAGCCCCGACAGTCGCCTAGACGGCACTGCCGCGCCGAGTCAGTCGTGACGGCTGCAAGGCGGCATACCCTGCTCGACTCCTACGACGGCATCGTCTGTGATCTCGACGGCGTCGTGTACCGCGGTCCGGAGCCGGTACCGGACGCCGTCGCGGCGCTGGTCCGGGCGCGCGAGACCCGCCCCGTCGTTTACGCGACGAACAACGCCTCGCGCACCTCGGCCATCGTCGCGGCGCAGCTCGGTGCGCTCGGCATCACCGTGACGTCGAGCGATGTCGTGACGAGCGCGCAGGCCGGAGCCGTGCTCCTCGCGAAGGAGCTCGACGCGGGCGCGTGCGTCCTAGCCATCGGCGGGCCGGGGGTGCCGGAGGCCTTGCTGGCCCATGGCCTGGAACCGGTCACTCGGGCCGCATTCGGCGTCCGTGCGGTGCTGCAGGGGTACGGGCCGGCGGTCACCGCGGCCGACCTCGCTGAGGCGGCGTTTGCCGTGGCTCAGGGCGCCACGTGGGTGGCGACAAACACCGATCGCACGTTGCCGACCGACCGGGGGATCGCCCCGGGCAACGGGACTCTGGTCGCCGCGGTGGCGACCGCGACCGGTGCGAGTCCGACCGTCGTCGGCAAGCCCTTCCCCCCACTGTACGAACTCGCGACACAGGTGCTCGGCACGAGCGCGGCGACGACGCTGGCGATCGGCGACCGACTCGACACGGACATTGTCGGCGCGCAACGCGCCGGCATGGACTCGGCGTGGGTACTCACCGGCGTCGACGGGCTCGGTGACCTCGCGGCCAGCTCGGCGACGCCGACCTACACACTGGTCGACCTGAGCGAACTCCACGAGTCATATGAGGTGTCATTCGACGGCGCGGCCTGGGTTGCCGACGGAGTCCGCGTATGCCGCGCTGACGGTACGGTCGTGGTCGAACCCATTGCGCCGCAGCCGGATTCGCTGGATTACGCCCGGCGAGTCCTTCGTGCCGGTTCCCGCCTCGTGTGCGCTGTTCGCGACGGCACAGAGGGTGCCGCCGCGGCCAGTGAGGTCGCCGTCACACTTGCGCGCATCGTCGGCGACCATGCGCGGCGCGGTGCGCGGCAGTAGCGTTGCCTTCACGAGAAGAGGAGGGTTTGCCATGGCGATCGACGATGCCATCCGCGGCTACGTTCAGTTGGCCACCGGGCTTGGGGAAGCCACCCTGAGCAAGGCGGTTGAGGCCGTCAACAACCTCAGGTCCGTGGTGGGGCTCGGTGACGCCGGCGAGCAGGCAGCTTTCGCTGGCGCGGACGAACTGCTTTCCGCGGCGAAGGAGAACCGCGAGAAGCTGCTTGCGCTCATCCGCAGCGAGATCCACGAATTCGTCGAGGCTGGCAAGACCGTGGGCCACAACGACATCGACAACATCCGCTCGGGCCTTTCGGCGCTAGGACACGACGCCGAGTCGCTGACCAAGATGGTTCGAAGCGAACTGCACGAGTTCGTCGAGGCCGGCAACATCGTGCGGCACAACGAACTCGACAACGTCCGGTCCGCGGTGGGCGCGCTCGGCGCCGATCTCGATGCGCTGCGGGGACAGGTGGTCTCCCACCTTCCCGGATCGGGTCGGCCGAGGCGTTCTTCCAAGCCCACGACGCCGCGGGCCACGGCCCCGGCGGCGCTGGTAGCGACGCCGCGAAAGGCCGCCGCGAGGAAGGCCGCGACCACGACGAAGGTCACCAAGGCTGCCCCCGCGGCAAGGCCGGCCCCGACGAAGGCGGCTGCAGCGACGTCGTCCGCGGTCAAGAAGGCCGTAGCCACGAAGGCGCCGGCGGTCAAGAAGGCCGTAGCCACGAAGGCGCCGGCGGCCAGGAAGACAGCGGCGAAGGCAGCACCGGCCGCGAGCGCGTCGAAGTCCGTGCCGGCAGCTCGCACCGTGACCAAGCGGACTCCCGCGAGGAAGGCGCCGGGCAAGAGAGCTTCCTCCGCGACCCCGTGACCCCCGACGACCAGCTCGGGTCCCTCGAGAACCCGGCGCCCGATACCGCAGTCCCGGACGGACCCGAGTCTGCGTCCCGGGATTCGCTGCCCGCATCCGCCGACGACCCAGCTCCCGGGGGTTCGCCGAGCGCGGGACCGCCCCCGGAGCCGGGGTCCGTCCCGGTGACTGGCGACGCCTCGATCGATGCCGTGGTGGTCGAGTTGGCCGCCTCGAGGGACGGCTCGCTCGACGACCAGGTCGAGGCGGCCGGCCGTCTGGAGCGAGTCCTCAACGATCGGCTCGGGGACCTCGACCCCGGGTGAGCGGCGCGAGCGAGCAACCCGGCCGGGGCGAAACCACCCGCCTGGACCAGGCCCTGGTCCGACGCGGCCTGGCCCGATCGCGCGTGCAGGCCCGGGACCTCGTGCGCGCCGCCCGGGTGCACGTCGACGGCATACCGGCGACCAAGGCGGCCGCGCCCGTGGCTGCCGGGGCCGACCTGCACGTCGAGGGGCCTGTCGATCCTTGGGTCGGCCGCGGGGCCGTCAAGCTCCGCGGCGCCTTGGAGGCGTTCGAGATCGCGGTGGCCGGGCGTCGCTGCCTCGACGTGGGCGCGAGCACGGGCGGGTTTACCCAGGTGCTGCTGCAGGCCGGCGCCGAGAGTGTCCTCGCCCTCGACGTCGGCCATGGACAGCTCGCCCTCGTCCTGGCGGCCGATCCGAGGGTGACCGATCGGCCAGGAACCGACATCCGGGCCGTCGACGCGCAGGCCCTCGGACGCTTCGACGTCGTCGTCGCCGACGTGAGCTTCATTTCCCTCACCCTCGTCCTCGGCCGAGTGGCCGACCTGCTCGCACCTTCAGCGGACCTCGTCGTGCTCGTCAAACCGCAGTTCGAGGTGGGCCGGGGCAAGGTGGGCAAGGGCGGCGTGGTGCGCGCCTGGGCCGACCGACACGACGCGCTCGTCGCGGTATGCCGCACCCTCGAGGACGTCGGGATCGGCATCTTCGGAATGACGCCGAGCCCGGTTCGCGGTGCGTCTGGCAACCGGGAGTATCTAGTCTGGGGGTCGACACGAGACGACGGTCGACTCGGTTGGCCACAGGTGCTGGCACGGGCCGAGCAGATGGAGGCGAGCGAGTGAGCCGGGAGGTCCTGCTCGTCATCCATCGGCACCGCCCCGACGCGGTCGAGGTGGCCCGCACGGTCGCCGAGCGCTTCGCCGCCGCGGGGATCGGCACCCGGCTGAGCCGAGGCGACGCGGAGGCCGTCGGGCGCGGGCACCTCGGCCCCGTCGACGTCGTCGAGGACGCCCACGCGGCGCGGGACTGCGAGTTCGTCTGCGTGCTCGGGGGCGACGGCACGATCCTGCGGGGGGCCGAACTCGCCCGCGGCACCGGCGCCCCGCTGATCGGCATCAACATGGGCAAGGTCGGATTCCTCGCCGAAGTGGAGGTGGAGGCCCTCGATCCCGTCCTCGACCGCCTGGTCGCCGGTGACTACGCGGTCGAGTCGCGACTCACCCTCGACGTCACGGTGAGCCACGGCCGACGCATCGACCTGCACACGTGGGCGCTCAACGAGGTGAGCATCGAGAAGGCCGCCCGCGAGCGGATGATCGAGGTGACCGTCGAGATCGACGACCGCCCGCTGTCGACGTGGGGATGCGACGGGGTCATCGTTGCCACGCCGACCGGCTCCACGGCATACGCGTTCTCGGCCGGAGGGCCCGTGATCTGGCCCAACGCCGAGGCGATCCTGCTCGTCCCGAACTCGGCGCACGCCCTGTTCGCCCGCGCGGTCGTCGTCGGACCGAGCTCCCGGTTGGCCGTCGAGGTCATCCGCGACGCCGAGGGCCACGGGGTCATGTGGTGCGACGGGCGCCGCCACGTCGACCTGCAACCGGGCGCGCGCATCGACGTGCGGCGCAGCGAGATCCCTATTCGCTTGGCCCGCGTCGAGGTGTCCCCGTTCACCGACCGACTCGTGGAGAAGTTCGGGCTCTCCGTCGGTGGGTGGCGGGGCCGCCGAGGCACTCCCGGCCCGCGCGTCGGGCACCTGTAGGCCTGCGTGTTGCGCGAGATCCGCATCCGCAACCTCGGCGTGATCGCCGACGCGGAGCTCGAGCTCGTCCCCGGGCTCAACGTCGTCACCGGCGAGACGGGAGCCGGCAAGACGATGCTCGTCCAGGGCCTCGGGCTGCTGCTCGGCTCCCGGGCCGACACGGCTCTGGTGCGCGTCGGCTCCGACGCGGCCGGGGTGGAAGGCACCGTCGCCCTCCCGCCGGAGCACCCCATCCGGCACCGCGTCGAGGAACTCGGCGGATATGTCGAGGACGACCTCGTCCTCGCCCGGACGATGACCGCCGACGGCAGATCCCGCGCACAGGTGGCCGGCCGGGCCACCCCCGCCGGCGTGCTCGCCGAGTTCGGCGAGTCCCTCGTGGCGGTCCACGGACAGGCCGACCAGTGGCGATTGCGCCGACCCGATCAGCATCGCGAGGCGCTGGACACTTTCGCCGGGGCGACGGTGCTCCGGGCGCGGGCGGCCTACCGGCGTACGTTCGACGGGCTGGAGGTCGCGCGGCGGGACCGCGACGAGCTGCGGGCTCGCGCCCGAGAGCGGACCCGGGAGGTCGAGGACCTCACCCTTGCCCTCGAGGCCATCGACCGGCTCGCTCCCGCCCACGGCGAGGACCACGCCCTGCGAGCCGAGGGGGAACGCCTGGCCAATGCCGAGGCGCTGCGCGCCGCCGCCGGGATCGCCCACGTCCTGCTTTCGGGCGAGGGGTATGCCGGTGACTCGACAGAGGGCGCGGCGGTGCTGCCCCTGCTCGCCCGGGCGCGCGAGACCCTGGCCGCACCGGCCGCCCACGACCCGACACTGGCCGGGCTGCGAGACCGCCTCGGCGAGGCCGGCTACCTCGTGGCCGAGCTGTCCGCCGACCTCGCCGGCTACCTCGCGGACCTCGACGTCGACCCGGCCCGACTCGACAGGGTGCAGCAGCGTCTCGCGGACTTGGCCACACTGACCCGCCGCCAGGGCGGCGACGTCGCTGCCGTGCTCGCCTGGGGACAGAGTGCGGCGGCGCGACTGGACGAACTGAGGACCCAGGACGAGCGGGTCGCCGACCTGGACGGGCAGGTCGCGCACCTGCAGGAAAGGCTCGCGCAGCAGGCCGAGCGCCTGTCTGCGGCCCGCGCGGAAGCCGCGGCCCGCTTCGCCGAGCAGGTGAGTGCGGAGTTGGCCCACCTGGCTATGGGCTCGGCGCGGGTCGAGGTCGGGGTCACCCGGCGACCGGCTCCCGAGGGGCTGAGCGTCGGGGAACCGCGCGCGTCGGTGGCGTACGGGCGTTACGGTGTCGACGAGGTGGAGATCCTCCTCGCGGCCGGCTCGGGGATGCCGGCGCGCAGCGTGGCCAAGGCGGCCTCCGGTGGGGAGCTGTCCCGTGTCATGCTCGCCATCGAACTCGTCCTGGCCTCCGGCAGCGGCCACGGACCGGTCGAGACCTTCGTGTTCGACGAGGTCGACGCGGGGGTCGGGGGTCGGGCCGCCGTGGAGGTCGGTGCGCGCCTGGCCGCCCTGGCCAAGACCGCCCAAGTGCTCGTCGTCACGCACCTGGCCCAAGTCGCGGCATACGCCGATCGGCACCTCGTCGTGAGCAAGGACGACGACGGTCTGGTCACGGAGAGCACCGTGGCCCCGGTGGACGGCGAACACCGACTGCACGAACTGGCCCGGATGATGAGCGGCGAGGTCACCCCGGCTGCGTTGGAGCACGCCGCCGACTTAGTGGCCCGCGCCGCCGCGTCGCTGTCCACACCCCGCCCGCTATTGCCATAGACTGGCCTTCCGTGGCGCACCAGTCGAAGCACATCTTCGTGACCGGGGGCGTTGCCTCCTCACTCGGCAAGGGTCTGACGGCCTCGAGCCTGGGCCATCTGCTCCGATCCCGCGGTCTGCGGGTCACCATGCAAAAGCTCGACCCGTATCTCAACGTCGACCCAGGGACGATGAACCCGTTCCAGCATGGCGAGGTCTTCGTCACCGACGATGGAGCCGAGACCGACCTCGACATCGGCCACTACGAGCGGTTCCTCGACGTCAACCTCGAGGGTTCGGCCAACGTGACGACCGGCCAGATCTACAGCAGCGTGATCGCCAAGGAGCGTCGCGGCGAGTACCTCGGCGACACCGTCCAGGTCATCCCGCACATCACCAACGAGATCAAGGCCCGGATGCGCACCCTGGCCACCGGTGAGCCCGACGCCCCCGATCTCATCATCACCGAGATCGGCGGCACCGTCGGAGACATCGAGTCGCTGCCCTTCCTCGAGGCTGCCCGCCAGGTGCGTCAGGACATCGGGCGTGAGAACTGCTTCTTCCTGCACGTGTCCCTGGTGCCCTACCTCGCGCCGTCCGGCGAACTCAAGACCAAGCCCACCCAGCACTCCGTCGCTGCGTTGCGCCAGGTCGGCATCCAACCTGACGCCCTCGTCTTGCGCGCCGACCGGGAGATCCCGCAGCCCATCAAGCGCAAGATCTCGCTGATGTGCGACGTCGACGTCGACGCGGTGGCCGCCGCCGTGGACGCCCCGAGCATCTACGACATCCCCAAGGTCCTGCACAGTGAGGGCCTCGACGCGTACGTCGTGCGACGGCTCGGCCTGAACTTCCGGGACGTCAACTGGACCTCGTGGGACCGGATGCTCGAACGCGTCCACGACCCCCAGCACGAGGTCGAGATCGCCCTCGTCGGTAAGTACATCGACCTGCCCGACGCCTACCTGTCGGTCAGCGAGGCACTGCGGGCCGGCGGGTTCCACCACAACGCGAAGGTGCACGTCCGCTGGGTGGCCAGCGACGAATGCCAGACCACCGCAGGGGCCCAGAAGGCCCTCGGTGGCGTCGACGCGGTGCTCGTGCCCGGAGGTTTCGGCGTGCGGGGGATCGAGGGGAAGCTCGGTGCGCTGCGCTGGGCCCGGGAGCGGCAGGTGCCGACCCTGGGCATCTGCCTGGGCCTGCAATGCATGGTCATCGAGTACGCCCGGTCTGTCCTGGGTATCGAGGACGCCTCGTCGAGCGAGTTCGACCCGCAGACCGAGCACCCCGTCATCGCGACGATGCAGGAGCAGAAGGCCTTCGTCGAGGGGGCCGGCGACCTCGGCGGCACGATGCGCCTCGGGCTCTACCCGGCCCGGTTGACGCCCGGCAGCGTCGTCGCGACGGCATACGGGGCCCCCGACGTGCTCGAACGGCACCGGCACCGCTACGAAGTCAACAACGCCTACCGGGAGCGGCTCGAGGCGGCCGGACTGGTGTTCTCGGGGACCTCGCCGGACGGCTCGCTCGTCGAGTTCGCCGAACTGCCCGCCGACGTGCACCCCTACTACGTCTCGACGCAGGCCCATCCCGAGTTCCTCTCCCGGCCGAACCGGGCGCACCCGCTGTTCGCGGGGCTCGTCGGCGCCGCCCTGGAACGCCAGCGCGGCGAGCGGCTCGTCGAAGTCGAGCGACCCACCCGCGACGCCCCCACGGGCGTGCCGGTCGCGGCGACCTGATCGGGGGGCGGCAATGTCGCTGGAGGCACCGGTGGGCAGCTTCGCCGACCTCGTCGACGAGATCGACCCCCGGCCCGTGCTCGGCACCGTGGTGCCCTTCCGTGGGCTCATCTTCGACGTGCGTCGCGACACCGTCGACCTCGGCCCGGCCGGCGTCGTCGAACGTGACTACGTCGAGCACCCGGGCGCGGTGCTCGTCCTGGCCCTGCGCGAAATCGACGGCGTGGACCATCTGGTGATGATCCGCCAGTACCGCCACGCCGTCGGTGCCTACCTGTGGGAGCTGCCGGCCGGTCTGCTCGACATCGCCGGCGAACCGCCCTGGCAGTGCGCGGCCCGGGAGCTGCACGAGGAGGCCGACCTGGCCGCTGACCGCTACGACGTGCTCATCGACGCCTATGCCTCTCCCGGTGCCTTCCCCGAGGCCTACCGCGTCTTCCTCGCCCGCGGGCTGCACGCCTCGGCGGGGACCCATGTGCGCACCGGCGAGGAGGCCGACATGCGGGTGGTGTGGGTCCCGCTCGACGACGCGTATGCCGCGGTGCTCGCGGGGCGGCTGCACAACCCGGGGGCGATGCTCGCCATCATGGCCGCCCAAGGGTCCCGGGCCCGGGACTGGGCCACGCTGCGTCCCGCGGACGCGCCGTGGCCGTTCCATCCCGCTTACCGGTGAAAGGCGCCCGCTCACGTCGTGAGCTCGGTCCGCCCGTGCCCCGGCGCC
Organism: Dermatophilaceae bacterium; assembly: GCA_037045045.1. Taxonomy (GTDB): domain Bacteria; phylum Actinomycetota; class Actinomycetes; order Actinomycetales; family Dermatophilaceae; genus Phosphoribacter. The sequence continues at coordinate 332,834 of JBAOHL010000003.1, read as the reverse complement.
GGTGCTGCCGACGGACACGTCTCGGGGAGGACGCGGGGTGCGCCGTCGGGAGGCGCCGACGCGGCATACCGGACATCGAGAACCATCCAGGGCCGGTTGGTCCCGCGACGGGCCCGCGGCGGCATACCGTGGTGGGGTGGTCGGCTCGTTGACGAGGCACCGGGACTACGGGTCCTGTCGGTTGTACGTCGACGCCTCCGAGGCAGCGACGGTGCGCGAGGTGCTCACCGCGGCGCAGGGCTGGGAGTTCGACCGATGGAGCACGTCGACCATCGGGGCCATCACCATCGACGTGCAGCGCAACCCGGATCGCGATCCGCAGCGCAACCCCGAGGATTTCCTCCGGTGGCCGGTGACTGTCGAGGTGGTGTCGCCGCCGAGGGCCCCCCAGGGCTCGGTCGTCGCCGCGGTGTCGGGCATGGTCTGCGCCCTGTGGGAGCGCAAGCTGCGCGTCGTCGCGGCCTGTGACTTCGAAGACCGACTGCCCTGGGCCGGGGGAATCGCCCGGCTGCGTCCACCGGGTGCGCCGATCGCACCCTCGTAGGGGTGGCGCGCTCACGCGGTCGAGTCCGGTATGCCGCGCCGCCTAGACTGCAAGGCGCCGGGCGCCGGGCGCCGCACCCGCGCCCTGGCCCCGCGACCCACTGACCTGAGGACCTCCCGTGTTACGCACCCACGCCGCCGGCGCCCTGCGCGTCGAGCAGGGCGGTCAGACCGTCACCCTCGCCGGATGGGTGGCCCGACGGCGCGACCACGGCGGGGTGGCCTTCCTCGACCTGCGCGACGCCTCGGGCATCGTCCAGGTCGTCGCCCGCGATGCCGTCCTCGACGAGGGCGGGGCACACGACCTGCGCAGCGAGTATTGCGTCCAGGTCGAAGGGCAGGTGCGGGTCCGCCCCGAGGGCAACGCGAACCCCGACCTGCCGACGGGGGCCGTGGAGGTCGACGCGGCCAAGGTCACCGTGCTCGGTCCGTCGGCGCCGTTGCCCTTCCAGATCGACGAGCGCGTCTCGGTCGGTGAGGAGGCCCGGCTGCGCTACCGCTACCTCGACCTACGTCGCCCCGGCCCGGCCGCCGCGCTGCGCCTGCGCTCGCGGGTCAACGCCGCCGCCCGCGCGGTGCTCGCCGACCACGACTTCGTCGAGGTCGAGACGCCGACGATGACCCGCTCGACGCCCGAGGGCGCCCGCGACTTCATCGTCCCGGCGCGGCTGGCCCCGGGGTCCTGGTACGCGCTGCCGCAGAGCCCCCAGCTGTTTAAGCAGTTGCTCATGGTCGGCGGGTTGGAGCGGTACTACCAGATCGCCCGGTGTTACCGCGACGAGGACTTCCGCGCCGACCGGCAGCCCGAGTTCACCCAGCTGGACATCGAGATGAGCTTCGTGGACCAGGACGACGTCATCGCGCTGGGCGAGCAGATTGCCGTGGCGTTGTGGCGGCTTGTCGGGGTCGAGCTGAGCGCGCCGTTCCCGCGGATGACCTACGCCGAGGCGATGGCCCGGTTCGGCACGGACAAACCCGACACCCGGTTCGGCCAAGAGCTCGTCGACTGCACGGCATACTTCGCGGGCACCGCGTTCCGGGTCTTTCAGGCGCCCTACGTCGGCGCCGTCGTCATGCCTGGGGGAGCGAGCCAACCGCGCAAGACCCTCGACGCGTGGGCCGATTTCGCCAAGCAGCGCGGTGCCAAGGGGCTGGCCTACGTCCTCGTCGGCGCCGACGGGGTGCTCGGCGGACCGGTCGCGAAGAACCTCTCCGACGCCGAGCGGGACGGTCTCGCGGCGCACGTCGGGGCCGCGCCCGGAGACTGCGTGTTCTTCGCCGCCGGCGCGGTCAAGCCCTCGCGGGCACTGCTCGGGGCGGTCCGCCTCGAGATCGCCCGGCGCGGCGAGCTGATCGTGCCCGGTTCGTGGAGCCTGTTGTGGGTGCTCGACGCGCCGCTGTTCGAACCGGCGAGCGACGCGGTGGCTGCCGGAGACGTCGCCGTGGGCGCCGGCGCCTGGACGGCGGTGCACCACGCGTTCACCTCGCCCAAGGCGGAGTTCCTCGACACCTTCGACACCGACCCGGGCTCGGCCCTGGCCTACGCCTACGACCTGGTCTGCAACGGCAACGAGATCGGCGGTGGGTCGATCCGTATCCATCGGCGCGAGGTGCAGGAACGGGTCTTCGCCGTGATGGGACTGAGCCCCGAGCAGGCCCAGGAGAAGTTCGGGTTCCTGCTCGACGCCTTCCGCTTCGGGGCGCCGCCGCACGGCGGTATCGCATTCGGGTGGGACCGCATCTGTGCCCTGCTCGCCGGGGTCGAGTCGATCCGCGACGTCATTGCCTTCCCGAAGTCCGGCGGGGGCTATGACCCGCTCACCGGCGCACCGGCACCGATCACGCCCGAGCAGCGGCGCGAGGCCGGCGTCGACGGACCACCCGAGCCGCCGGCCGGCTGAGCGGCTGACCCGCGCCGGCTAACCGCGGCAGGTGACACGTCGGCTCCACTGAGGGGAGCGGATGCCTCACGCCTCGCCCCGCGGCGGGCTCAGCGGGCCCGGGCCGGGCCGAGGCGGGTCGACCGGCGCGTGAGAGTACTCGAGGTGTTCCTTCAACGGGCCTGATGTGACACTTCGGCTCCACTGAGGGCGGCGGATGCCTCACGCCTCGCCCCGCGGCGGGCCCAGCGCCCCGGGCCGGGCCGAGGCGGGTCGACCGGCGCGTGAGAGTACTCGAGGTGTTGCTTCGACGGACCTGATGCGAGCCCTACTCGGTCACGCCGTGAGCCGTGTGCCAGCGGCGAAGCGGGCCTGGGGCCCACCAGTTCCAACGGCCGAGCACGGTCATCGTCGCCGGAACGAGCAGCATCCGCACGATCGAGGCGTCGAGCAACACGGCGACCGCTAGCGCCAAGCCGGTTTCCTTGATGATGAGCAGCTTGCCCGCGACGAAACCGGAGAAGACGACGACGACGAGCAGCGCGGCCGAGGTGATGATCCGGCCCGAGCGCTGCAGGCCGACCTCGACGGCCCGGTCGTTGGGCTCGCCGGCGTGGTACAGCTCGGCGATCCGGGAGATGAGGAACAACTCGTAGTCCATCGACAGGCCGAAGCCGAAGGCGAGCACGAGCGGCGGGATCATCGCCTCGACCCCGCCGACCGAGGTGAACCCGAGCACGCCCTCCAGGTGGCCGTTCTGGAAGATCCACGTCGCGATGCCGAGCGACGCGCCCAGGGACACGACGTTGAGCAGCAGCGCCTTCGTGGGCAGGACGACCGAACCGGTCATCAGGTACATGAGCAGGAACGTGCCGAGCACGACCGCTGCGACGGCATACGGAGCACTGCGGGCCAACGACCGGGTGAAGTCGTCCAGCGCAGCGGCCTCTCCGGCGACGAAGGTCGGGAAGTCCGGACGGTCGGTGCGCAACCGCGCGACCAGGTCGCGGGCGGTGTCTCCCAACGGCGGGCCGGCGGTGCGGATCGACACGGCGACGTGGTCCGGGTCGAGCTGGCGCACCGATGTCGCGCTCACCCCCGGTATGCCGTCGACGACCGCATGCGTCCACGCCGTCGCCGTCTCGACGGTGGTGGTGGCGACGACCCTGGCGCTCGGGGGGGCGAGCTGCGGGTAGTCGGCGGCGAGCCCGTCGAAGAAGTCCCGTTGTGAGCTGCCGATGGGCATGAGCTGGTGGCCGGACGAGGTCATCCGCATCGAGAGGGTCGGCAACGCCAGGACGACGAGGACGGCAGTGCCGCCGACGATGACGAGCCAAGGCGCCCGGCGCACCACCCGGGCCAAGCGGGAGAAGACCCCCTCGGCGGGCGCGGTCTCGGTGCCCTTGCCGAGGATCCGGTGGGCGCCGAGCTTGCACAACGCAGGGACCAACGTGAGCGCGACGAGCATGGCGATGAGCACGACCGAGACGCCGGCCGCCCCGATCGCGCGGATGATGCCGGCCTGGAACACCAGCAGACCGGACAGCGCGATCGCCACGGTGAGCCCAGAGAACAGCACGGTGCGCCCGGCCGAACCCACCGTGGCCGACAACGCCTGGGCGATCTCGGCGTCGGTGAGCTCGGCCGCCGGCCGTCCCTGGGCGATCGCCCGTAGCTCCTCGCGCATCCGCGACACGACGAGCAATCCGTAGTCGATGCACAGGCCCAAGCCGAGCAGCGTGACGACGTTGACGACCGAGGCGTCGAGGTCCATGACGAACGAGAACCCGTAGAGGGCGGCCAGAGCGCCGCCGATCGAGGCGATGGCCCCGACCACCGGCATCCCGGCAGCGACGAAACCGCCGAAGACGACGACCATGAGCACGAAGCTCAACGGCAGGGCGATCCCCTCCCCGGAGCGCAGGTCGAGCTCGATCTGGTCGGTGATCTCGGCGACGAGCAGGGTAGCGCTGCCGATCGCCGTGCTCGCCTGCGGCAGGGCGCGCCCCAGGTCTGCGTAGACCTCGACCACTCGACGTTCGACACTGGCCCGGTCCGCGCCCAGGCCGCTGTTGAGAGTGGTGACGACGAGGAATCGGCCCGAGTCCAATGAACCTCCGCCGACGAACGCGGACGCCTGGGCACTGCTCGGTCCGCCGGGCACGACGTACGGGTCGACGCTGGAGGCGACGCCCGGGATAGCCATCGCCGATCTCACCGCCGCGACCGCGGCCGTGGCCACCTGCGGCGAGCGCAGGTCGACGCCGGTGACCTGGAGCATGACGGTCGGTGCCGACGGTGCGGCACGTTCGAGCAGGTCTTCGGCGGTCTGGGCCTCTCCGGCGACGCTGGGTCCGGTCGAGTGCAGCCTGCTGAACAGGGAGTCGCCACCGACGCCGAGGACCGCCACGACGAAGGCGGACCCGGTGACGAGGATCCAGGCAAGGACGAAACGCCACGGGTGGCGGGCGGTGGCCCGGCCCAGTCTCGTCAGTCTCCTGTCGCGGTGCAGTCGGTGCTTGCCCGTCACAGGGGATAGCCTGCCACCGCAGCCGGAGGGTTCCGGACGGAGGGCACGGGGCATGGGCGAGGACGACCTCTTCGGGGCGGCGCGCGCGGCATCCCCGACCTCTCGAAGCGAAGGCGGCAACGGGATGCCGCCCGAGTTGTTCGCGCCGTTGGCCGTCCGGATGCGCCCGCGCACCCTCGCGGAAGTCCGCGGGCAGGACGAGGTGTTGCGCCCCGGCAGCCCGCTGCGGCGGCTCGTCGAAGGCGCCGGCGGTGCCGCCGGGCCGGTCTCGGCGATCCTCTGGGGGCCACCCGGCACCGGCAAAACCACCCTGGCCCACCTCGTCTCCGCGGTGGCCGACCGCCGCTTCGTCCAGTTGTCCGCGGTGACCGCCGGAGTCAAGGACGTGCGCGCGGTCATGGACCTCGCGGTTCACGAGCGTGACCTCTACGGGCGGCATACCGTGCTGTTCCTCGACGAAATCCACCGCTTCACCAAGGCCCAGCAGGACGCGCTGCTGCCCGGCGTCGAGAACCGGCAGGTCATCCTCGTCGCGGCGACGACCGAGAACCCGTCGTTCACGGTCGTCGCGCCCTTGCTGTCGCGCTCGCTGCTGCTCGCCCTCGAGCCGCTGTCCGAGGCCGACCTCGGCGAGGTCCTCGACGCGGCGTTGACCGACGAGCGGGGGCTGGCTGGCCAGTTCGTCCTCGAACCCGACGCCCGGGCCCACCTCGTCCGGGTCGCCGGCGGCGATGCCCGCCGAGCCCTCACCGCGCTGGAAGCGGCCGCGGGGGCAGCCTCGGATGCGAACCCGCTCGGTGCGATCCCCCCGCACCCCCAGCCCATCGCGCTGGCCCACGTCGAAAGGGCCATGGCCTACGCCGCGGTGCGGTACGACCGCGCCGGCGACCAGCACTACGACGTCGCGAGCGCCCTCATCAAGTCGATGCGCGGCAGCGACGTCGACGCCGCCCTGCACTACCTCGCCCGGATGCTCGAGGCCGGCGAGGACCCCCGGTTCGTCGCCCGGCGCATCGTCATCGCGGCAAGCGAGGACGTCGGCCTCGCCGACCCGAGCGCGCTGCAGACCGCGGTCGCCGCCATGCAGGCGGTCGCCCAGATCGGGATGCCGGAGGCGCGGATCGTGCTGGCCCAGGCGGTGGTGCACAACGCGCTCGCGCCGAAGTCCAACTCGGCCTACCTCGGCATCGATGCGGCGGTCGCCGACGTCCGGGCCGGACGCGGCGGGCCGGTGCCGGCGCACCTGCGAGGGAGCGGGTATGCCGGTGCCGCGCGGCTCGGCCACGGCGACGGGTATCGCTACCCGCACGACGATCCCGACGGCGTGCTCGCCCAGCAGTACCTGCCCGACGACCTGCTCGGCGCGCGGTACTACACGCCGACCCGGCACGGGTTCGAGGAACGCCTGGCCACCCGGCTGCCGTGGCTACGTTCCCGACTGGCCCCGCCGGCGCCGTAGCGGCCGGCTTCGCGCCCCTTGACCGGCCGACAACTCGGGACGGACGCGAAGCGCTGTCGGCTAGGGTGGAGCGTCGCCCGCGAGCCGGCGGGCCCGAGCCCGAGGGGCGTTCCGTGAGATTGGCCGAGTTCAGCATCGGCGACATCGCCGGAGTCGTCGCTGCCCTCGCCTTCGCCTACCTCGTCCTGCGGCTCGGCTCGCTCGTCGGCAAGGCCGGGGCGATCCTCGACGAGACGCGGATCGGCGTCAAGGGGGTGGCCGACCAGAGCGTGCCATTGATCGGCGAAGTGACGAATACCGTGACGGCGACCAACGAACAGATCGCCAGGATCGACACCGTGACGACGAACGTCGCCATGATGTCGGCCAACGTCAACGCCCTGACGTCGCTGTTCGCGGCCACCCTCGGCGGTCCGCTCGTCAAGGTCGCGGCGTTCAGCTACGGGGTCCGGGCCGCCGCGGCGACCCGGCGCGACCGCCGATCGGTCGAGGACTCGTGATGCGCCGGCTCCTCGTCGCTGCCGCCCTCGTCGGGGGCGGGGTCGTCGCGTCCCGGGCGCTCACCCGCCGGTATGCGGTGTCCGGCCTCGGGGAGGCGATCGGGCCCGCGCTGGCCGAGCTGCACGAGATCGCTGGCCTCGTTCGGGCCGGCATGCAGGAACGCGAGGGGGAACTGCGGATGGCCTTGGGCCTCGACCTCCCTCCGCAGGGCACGAGGGTGGACCCGGTGGCTGTTCGAGAGCTGCTCGAGGACCCCGCCCGGCCTCGAGCCGCCCAGGGGTGAGCCCGCCTACGGTGAGTGTTTCACCCCGCCTCCACCCGGCAGACGAGCGGGCGCAAACCGACCAGCACCGACCCCGGCGCCGCTGACGACAGCGCAGCCGCCCGGCATACCACGAGGAATGAGCACCGATGGAAACCGCGGAGATCCGCCGCCGCTGGCTGGACTTCTTCGAGCGCAGGGGGCACGCGGTCGTGCCCAGCGCCTCGTTGGTCTACGACGACCCGAACTTGCTGTTCGTCAATGCCGGGATGGTGCCGTTCAAACCGTACTTCCTCGGCCAGCAAACCCCGCCGTGGGCCCGGGCCACCAGCGTGCAGAAGTGCGTGCGGACCCAGGACATCGAGGAGGTCGGCAAGACCTCCCGGCACGGGACGTTCTTCCAGATGAACGGCAACTTCTCGTTCGGCGACTACTTCAAGGCCGGCGCGATCGAGTTGGCCTGGGAGCTGCTCACCACCGACCAGGACGCCGGCGGCTACGGCCTGGAGCCCGACCGGCTGTGGACGACCGTCTATCTCGACGACGACGAGGCGGCCGATCTGTGGGTACGCCTCACCGGCATCCCCGCCGACCGGGTGGTCCGTCGGGGAATGGCCGACAACTTCTGGTCGATGGGGGTGCCCGGTCCGTGCGGTCCGTGCAGCGAGATCTACTACGACCGTGGCCCGGACTACGGTGCCGAGGGCGGCCCGGCCGTCGACGAGGACCGCTACCTCGAGGTGTGGAACCTCGTGTTCATGCAGAACATCCGGGGCGAGGGCGGCGCCAAGGACGGGTACGAGATCCTCGGGGACCTGCCGGCCAAGAACGTCGACACCGGACTTGGGCTGGAACGGCTGGCCACGGTCCTGCAGGGTGTGGACAATCTCTACGAGATCGACGAGGTCTATCCCGTGCTCGACCGGGCGGCCGAGCTGTCGGGCCGGACCTACGGCGTGCATTCGGGCCACGACGCCGCGCACAGTCACCCGGACGACGTACGGCTGCGGGTCGTCGCCGACCACGTCCGTACCGGCCTCATGCTCATGGGCGATGGCGTCGTGCCCGGCAACGAGGGCCGCGGCTACGTCCTGCGCCGGATGCTGCGCCGGGCGGTGCGCTCGATGCGGCTGCTCGGCGTCGACCGGCCGGTCCTGCCGGACCTGCTACCGGTGAGCATGGAGCGGATGAGCCGGTCCTATCCGAACCTGCGCACCGACTTCGCCCGGATCAGTTCTATCGCGTATGCCGAGGAGGAGGCCTTCCTGCGGACTCTCGCGGCCGGCACGACGATCCTCGACGGCGCGGTGGCCCGGCTCAAGGGCTCGGGCGGGTCGTCGCTGTCCGGGGACGAGGCGTTCGCCCTGCACGACACGTACGGCTTCCCCATCGAGCTCACCCTCGAGATGGCCGCGGAACAGGGCGTCCAGGTCGACGAGGCCGGGTTCCGCGGGCTCATGCAACAGCAGCGCGACCGGGCCAAGGCCGACGCGATGGCCAAGCGCCACGGCCACGGCGACACCGCGGCATACCGGCAGGTCGCCGACGAGCTCGGCCGGCGCGTCGAGTTCACCGGGTACGACGAGGTCGTCTCCGAGGCGCGGGTCGTCGGGATCGTCCGCGACGGCGTGAGCGTCCCCTCGGCGAGCCCGGGCGAGCAGGTCGAGCTCGTCCTGGACCGCACCCCCTTCTACGCCGAAGGTGGCGGACAACTCGCCGACGGCGGACGGATCGAGCTGTCCACCGGAGCCGTCCTGCAGGTCAGCGATGTCCAGAGCCCGATCCCCGGGCTGTCGGTGCACCGGGCGACCGTGGTGCTCGGGGAGGTGACGACCGGGGCCCAGGCCCAGGCCGAGGTCGACGTCGAGCGGCGCCGGTCGATCTCCCGGGCGCACACGGCGACCCACATCGTCCACAAGGCGATCCGGGAAGCCCTCGGCGAGACGGCGACCCAGGCCGGCTCCGAGAACGCGCCGGGGCGCTTCCGGTTCGACTTCAACGCCCAAGCGGCGGTGCCGATGAGCCAGCTGCGTGACATCGAGGCCCACGTCAACGCCGTGCTGCTCGACGACCTGCCGGTGCACGCCGACGTGATGACTCAGCAACAGGCTCGCGACATCGGGGCGATGGCGCTGTTCGGCGAGAAGTACGGCGATGCCGTGCGCGTGGTGTCGGTCGGCGAGTGGGCCAGAGAGCTCTGCGGCGGCACACACGCGCAGCGCTCCAGTCAGCTCGGCGTCGTCAAGCTGCTCGGCGAAGCCTCCATCGGGTCGGGAGTGCGTCGCGTCGAGGCGCTCGTCGGCACCGACGCCTACCAGTTCCTCGCCCGCGAGCACGCCATCGTCGGCCAGCTCACCGACCTGCTCAAGGGCCGTCCCGAGGAACTGCCCGAGCGGATCAGCGGGATGCTCGCCCGCCTGCGCGAGGCCGAGAAGGAGATTGACGCGGCCCGACAGCAGCAGGCCCTCGCGGTGGCGCCGGCGCTCGTCGACACCGCTCGCCAGGTCGGACCGGTGCGGTTGGTCACCCACGACGCGGGTGACGCGATGGACGCCGGGGACCTGCGCACGCTCGTGCTGGACGTGCGGTCGCGAATGGGTGAGGCCGACCCCGTCGTCGTCGCCATGGCGGCGGCATCCGCGGGCAAGCCGGCTCTCGTCGTCGCGACGAACGCGGCGGCGCGGGCGGCCGGGGTCAAGGCGGGTGGGCTCGTGCGCCTCGGCGCGAGCGTGCTCGGCGGCGGCGGCGGCGGCAAGGACGACCTCGCCCAAGGCGGCGGCAGCGACCCCACCCAAACCGGACCGGCGCTCGGCGCCGTCGAGGACGCCCTGCGAGGCCACGGGTAGCCGATGGGTGCTGGCGTGCGGTTCGGGATCGACGTCGGCGAGGTCCGCGTCGGCCTCGCGATGAGCGATCCCGACGGAGTGCTCGCTACCCCGGTCGCCACGGTGGCCCGGGATGGCACCGGATCCGAGGCCGATATCGCCGAGATCGCCGACCACGTCGGCGCACAGGCCACGGCATACGTCGTCGTCGGGCTGCCCCTCACCCTCGCCGGCTCCGAGGGGGAGGCGGCCCGACTCGCCCGCACGTATGCCGCCCGAGTTGCGGCCCGGGTGAGCCCGGTCCGCGTACGGTTGGTGGACGAACGACTCACCACGGTGGACTCGCACCGGATCCTGCGGGACAGCGCAGTGCCCGGACCCGAGCGCAGGGACGTGGTGGACCAGGCCGCCGCCGTCCTGATCCTGCAGTCGGCGCTCGACGCCGAGCGGGCCACGGGACGGGCCCCCGGTGAACTGGTCCATGGCCGGCGCAAGCCCCGGACGAAGGAACGACGCGGATGACAGCCGACGGACACGACGCCGGGTATGCCGTCGAGGACCTCGGATTCGAGGCCCCCGGGGACGGCGGGCGGGCTCCCCGCCGGCGCCGCCGTCCGGCCCGGGCGGCCCGACGGTTACTCGTCCTGCTCGTCACGGTCGGTTTGTTGGGCGGCGCCGCTCTGCTCGCCATCACCGTGCTGCGCCCGATGCTCGCCGGCTTCGGCGAGAGTAACGACTACCCGGGGCCGGGCACCGGATCGGTGACATTCACCGTCAACGACGGCGACTCGGGCCGGACCATGGCCGCCAACCTCGAGAAGGCCACAGTCGTCAAGTCCGCGAAGGCCTTCGTGGACGCGTTCAGCGACGAGCCGCGCTCGGCCGGCATCCAGCCGGGGGACTACGCGCTACGCACCCAGATGAAGGCGACCGACGCCCTCGCCGTGCTCATCGACCCGAAGAACCGTCAGGCCGCCAAGGTCACCGTCCGCGAGGGCCTGTGGGCGACGGAGACGTACGCCCTGCTGTCCAAGGCCACCGGCAAGCCGGTGTCGGACTACGAGGCCGCCGCGAAAGACACCGCCGCGCTTGGGCTGCCCAGCTCGGCCAAGGGCAACATCGAGGGGTACCTCTTCCCGGCGACCTATGAGTTCTCCTCGAAGAACTCCGCCGCGGAGCAGTTGCGCACGATGGTCGGCAAGGCCGTCGCCGAACTCACCAAGCAGGGCGTCACCGGCGAGAAGGCCGAGCGGGTGATGATCGTCGCGAGCATCATCGAGGCCGAGGGACGGATCGCCGCCGACCGCCCGAAGATCGCGCGGGTCATCGAAAACAGGCTGGCCAAACCGATGCGATTGCAGCTGGACTCCACCGTCGCCTATGCGTCGAAGACGCGCACGATTACCACGACCGACGCCCAGCGTGCCGCCGTGGGGCCGTGGAACACCTATCAGGTCGACGGTCTGCCCGCCGGCCCGATCGCCAACCCCGGCGCGAGTTCGATCGCCGCGGCGCTGCACCCCGAGGCAGGGTCGTGGCTCTACTTCGTCGCCGTCAACCCCTCGACGGGCGAGACGAAGTTCGCCACGACCCAGGCCGAGCACGACCGCAACGTCGCCCAGTTCCAGGCGTGGTGCGCCGCGAACAAGGGGACCTGCTGAGGACGGCGCCCGATCCCGATGCACCGGGGGCGATCCATCGCGCGGCGGTATTCGGATCGCCGGTCGGCCATTCCCTGTCCCCGGTGCTGCACCGCGCGGCATACCGGGCCCTGGATCTGCGGGACTGGAGATACGAGCGCGTCGACGTCGATGAGGCCGCGTTCCGCGAGCGCGTGGCCCGCCTGGACGCCACCTGGCGAGGACTGTCGTTGACGATGCCGCTCAAGGAGATCGCCTTCGAGGTCGCCGACGAGGTGTCGGCGCTGGCTCACGCGGTCGGGTCGATCAACACGCTCGTCAGACGCGGGGACGGCTGGTCGGCGGACAACACCGACGTCTACGGGATCGCCGAGGCGTTGCGTCTCGCCGGTGCCGCTCGGGTGCGCGCGGCCGCCGTCGTCGGCTCGGGGGCCACCTCTCGTTCCGTCCTCGCGGCCCTGGTCTCGCTCGGGGTGACCCGGGTGACCTTCCTCGTCCGCGGGGAGCTGCGCCCGGCCACGGCCGCCTACTCCGAAACGCTCGGGCTCGACGTCGACGCCGCGCCGCTGGGCGCCTGGCCGGACGCGGACGTCATCGTCGGCACGGTTCCCACGAGCGCGTACCCCGCGCCACTGCAGCCGTTGCCGTCACCGACCGGTCCGGCGGTCGTGCTCGACTGCGCCTACGGGGGCGGACCGAGCCCGCTGCTCGCCGTCGCCCGCTCCAGCGGGTATGCCGCCGTGCCCGGCACCGAGATGTTGCTGCACCAGGCCGGCGAGCAGGTCCGGCTGATGACCGGGCAGCCCGCGCCGATCGATGCGATGCGCGCCGCTCTCGACGCTGCGCTCGCCGAGCGCGGCGCCGGCGGGCGACCCGACCCCGACCGCATCGGCGTTTCCCAGAACCGGGTCGAGGGCGCGTCCGGATGACCGTCGCGACCGGTCCGATCTGGGCGGTGGCAGTTGCGGTCCTGGCCGGTTCGGGCGTCGGGGTCGTGCTGTCCCGGGCTCTCGGGACAGCGGCATACCGCCTCGACGACGAGATCGACCGGCCGGTGCCGCGGGGCGGCTGGGTCGTCGCCGTCGCGGTACCGGTGGCCTGGGGTTTGCTCACCTGGCGGCTCGGGGGACTGGTTGACGGCCTGCTGCTGCCGCCGCTGCTGTTGCTCGTCGTGGTCGGCACCGCCTTGACTCGGGTCGACCTCGACGTGCACCGCCTGCCACAGGGCCTCACCCGGCCGGCGCTGCCGGCCGTGCTCGGGTTGCTCCTCGTCGCGGCGCTCGGCTCGGGGCAGTGGTGGCCGTTGGGTCGCGCCCTGCTCGCCGGTGTCCTGACGTGGCTGGCCTATACCCTCGCGTCCCTGCTGCCGGGCGGGGGCATGGGCGCCGGCGACGCGACCGTCGGGGGTTTGCTCGGTCTCGTGCTCGGCTTCCTCGGCGGGTGGGCGGCACTGGTCGGGGTTCTCGTGGCGTTCCTTCTCGGCGGCGTGGTGGCCGGCGTCGGCCTGATCAGCGGGCGGCTCGGTCCGCGCAGCTCGCTCGCGTTCGGCCCTTACCTTTTCCTCGGCGGCCTGATCGCCGCGCTGACGGTCACCCCGGTCGGGTTCCAGCAGGCGGCGGGCTGAGCCGAGCGGCGCCGGGCACGTGGGAGGATCGGGCCATGGTGCGATGGCTCACGGCCGGCGAGTCGCATGGACCGGCCCTCGTGGCGGTCCTGGAGGGGATGCCGGCCGGTGTCGCGGTGACGACGGCCGACCTGGCCGCCGCGCTGGCCCGCCGCCGGCTCGGTTTCGGCCGGGGCGCTCGGATGCTCTTCGAACAGGACGAGGTGGAGCTGCTCGGCGGCGTCCGACACGGGGTGACGTTGGGTTCACCGGTGGCCGTCCGGATCGGCAACAGCGAATGGCCCAAGTGGCAGACCGTGATGAGTCCCGACCCGGTGGACCCGGACGAGCTGGCTGCGGCCGACGACCCCAACGCCGAGCGCGAGGTGGCCCGCAACAAGCCATTGACCCGGCCCAGGCCGGGGCACGCCGACCTCGTGGGCATGCAGAAGTACGGTTTCGACGACGCCCGGCCGGTGCTCGAACGCGCCTCGGCGCGTGAGACCGCTGCCCGAGTGGCCCTCGGCGAGGTCGCCGCGCGGCTGCTCGACCAGGCGTACGGCATCCGGCTGCTCTCGCACACCGTGGCGATCGGGACGGCGCAGGTCGGCCCCGCCGCGGCGGTGCCCATCCCCGAGGACGTCGCCCGGCTCGACGCCGACCCGGTCCGGGCCTTCGACGCCGACGGGTCGGCCGCGATGGTCGCCGAGGTCGAGGCGGCCCGCAAGGACGGCGACACCCTCGGCGGGGTCGTCGAGGTCCTCGCCTACGGAGTGCCGCCGGGGTTGGGTTCGCATGTCCACTGGGACCGACGCCTGGACGCGCAACTCGCCGCCGCGATGATGGGGATCCAGGCGATCAAGGGCGTCGAAATCGGCGACGGTTTCGCCACGGCCCGCCGTCGGGGTTCGACCGCGCACGACGAGATGCAGCGCGACGAGTTCGGCGTCATCCACCGGCGCACCGGTCGGGCCGGTGGCACCGAAGGCGGCATGTCCACCGGCCAGATCTTGCGGGTCCGAGCGGCCATGAAGCCGATCTCCACGGTGCCCCGCGCCCTCGACACCGTCGACGTCTCCGGCGATGAACCGGCCAAGGCCATCCACCAGCGCAGCGACGTGTGCGCGGTGCCCGCCGCCGGAGTCGTCGCCGAGGCCATGGTCGCGCTCGTGCTCGCCGACGCGTGCCTGGAGAAGTTCGGCGGGGACTCCGTTACCGAGACCCGACGCAATCACGCCGGCTACCTCGCGTCCGTCCCCCAGCGGATGCGCACATGGTGAATGGCGCGTCCGGGCCGGTCGTCGTCCTGTGCGGTCCGCCCGGGGCCGGCAAGACCGTCGTGGGCGAGGCGCTGGCCACGCGGCTGGGTCTGCCGTTCCACGACACCGACGAGGGCGTCCGTGGTCGGACCGGACGGTCGATCGCCGACATCTTCGTCGAGGACGGGGAGGTGGCCTTTCGCGACCTCGAACGTGACGAGGTCGCGCGCGCCTTGGTCGAGCACGACGGGGTGCTGGCGGTCGGGGGCGGCGCGGTGATGGACCCGACCACCGAGAACCGACTGCGCGGGTATGCCGTCGTCTTCCTCGACGTCGACCTCGCCGAGGCCGCCAAGCGGATCGGTTTCGACGCGACCGCCCGGCCACTGCTCGCGGTCAACCCCAGGGCGACGTGGCGCCAGCTCATGGCCCGCCGGCGCGAGACCTACGAGCGGGTGAGCACGATCCGCGTCGACACCACCGGACGCACCCCGGAGCAGGTCGCCGCGGACATCGCCGCGGCGCTGGCGGGGGCGACGACGTGACCGATTCGGACGTCGGGGCAGGGCGGACTCCGGGCGGCGACCCAGCGCGGCCGACTGTGGCCGGCAGCGCCCGGATCGCCGTCGGGTCGGACTACGACGTGCTCGTCGGGCGTGGCCTGCTCGCCTCGTCGGACGCTCTCGCTTCGGCCCTCGCTCCGGCGCTGGGCAGACGGGTCGAACGGGTCCTCCTCGTGCACTCCGCCCCGGTGTCCGGCTATGCCGAACGGGTCGCGGCGACCCTGCGCGCCCTAGGCGTCACGGCATACCTCGCCGTCGTCCCTGATGCCGAGGCGGCCAAGACTCCCGAGGTCGCGGCCGGGCTGTGGTCGATGCTCGGCGAACACGGGTTCACCCGCTCCGACGCGCTCGTCGGCGTCGGCGGCGGCACGGTGACCGACCTGGCCGGGTTCGTCGCGGCAACCTGGCTGCGTGGCGTTGCCGTCGTCCACGTCCCGACCACCCTGGCCGCCATGGTGGATGCCGCGGTCGGCGGCAAGACCGGGGTGAACACCGCCCAGGGCAAGAACCTCGTCGGCGCGTTCCATCCGCCCGCGGGCGTGATCTGCGACCTCGACACGCTCGTCACGCTCCCGCGCGCCGATCTCGTCGCGGGCATGGGGGAGGTCGTCAAGCACGGGCTCATCGCCGACGAGCGCACCCTCGCGCTGCTCGAGGCCGACCCGGTGGCGGCGTTGGACCCGCGCGGCGACGTCCTGGCCGAGCTCGTCGAACGATCCGTGCGGGTCAAGGCCCAGGTCGTCGCCACCGACCTGCGCGAGGCGTTCCTGCGCGAAGTGCTCAACTACGGGCACACCTTCGGGCACGCGGTGGAGCACGTCGAGGGGTACACCCGCCGGCACGGCGAGGCGGTCGCCGTGGGCCTGACGTATGCCGCGGAGCTGGCTCACCTCGCCGGCCGCCTCGACGCCGCCGACGTCGCGCGCCACCGGCGGATCCTCGGCTCGCTCGGCCTGCCCACGGCATACCCGCCCGGGCGGTGGGAGGCCCTGTCCGCGGCGATGCGCCGGGACAAGAAGACCCGTGGTTCGCTGCTGCGCTTCGTCGTCCTCGACGGCATCGGCCATCCCGGCCGTCTGGAGGGTCCGAGCGAGGAGCTGCTGCAGGCCGCGTATGCCGCGATCGGCGCCGACGGCGCGTCCGGGTCCGCAGGCGACCGGTAGACTGGGGCCATCCCTCAGCAACCTGTCCGGGTGACGCGTGCCCGGCAGACGAAAGCGAGCCCCGCGTGGCGACGACCAACGACCTCAAGAACGGTCTCGTGCTCAACCTCGACGGTCAGCTGTGGACGGTCATCGAGTTCCAGCACGTCAAGCCCGGCAAGGGGCCCGCGTTCGTGCGCACCAAGCTCAAGAACGTCCTCTCGGGCAAGGTCGTCGACAAGACCTTCAACGCGGGGGTGAAGGTCGACACCGCCAACGTCGACAAGCGCACCATGCAGTACCTCTACAAGGACGGCACGGACTTCGTCTTCATGGACACCGACACCTACGACCAGATCCACGTCGCGGACACCGTCGTCGGGACCGGCGCGAACTACCTGCTGGAGAACCAGAACGCCATCGTCGCCACGCACGACGGGTCGCCGCTGTACGTCGAGCTGCCCGCCGCCGTGGTCCTGGAGATCACCTTCACCGAGCCGGGGTTGCAGGGCGACCGCTCGACCGGCGGGACCAAGCCTGCGACCCTCGAGACCGGCGCGCAGATCAACGTCCCGCTGTTCCTCGAAAGCGGCACGCGCGTGAAAGTCGACACTCGCGACGGGTCATACCTCGGTCGCGTCAACGACTGACCCACCCCGAGACGCGACGGGACGGGACGGGACGGGACGGGACGGCATACGCGATGGGCGCTCGGACCAAGTCGCGCAAGCGCGCGCTGGACCTGCTGTTCGAAGCCGACCAGCGTGGGGTCAACGTCGAGGCGCTGCTCGCCGAGCGGCTCGAGCACCCGGTGACCCCGGCGCCGGTGCCGGAGTATGCCGTCGCCCTCGTCGAGGGGGTCGTGCGCAACTGGGCAACGATCGAGTCGGTGCTCGGGACGTACAGCCAGGGGTGGGCCGTCGATCGGATGCCGGCGGTCGACCGGGCGATCCTGCGCATCGGTGCCTACGAAGTGCTCTTCGGCGAGCAGATCCCCGACGCGGTGGCGATCTCCGAGGCGGTCAACCTCGCCAAGGACCTGTCAACCGACGGGTCGCCCGCGTTCGTCAACGGCCTGCTCGGGCGGATCGCCGAGGTCAAGGACACGGTCGTCTAGGACTACCCGCCGAGCAGGCCGCCCAACCCCCCGCCGCTGCGTTGCGGTGTCTGCGTACCGCCTTCCACGACACTCTCGGACGGCTGGACGAGGACGTACCCTTGCCCGCCGAAGGCCATCTGGAGCATCTCGCCGGTCCCGCCGCGGACGAGCGACTTCAGGCCGCCGGTGTCGACCCGGATGTCCATCGACACGCCACTGGTCCACAGGACGACCGCCTGGGCGTCGGCGAACGTCGGGGAGCCTCCCACGTCGAGGGCCACCGGGTCGCCCTTGGTCGTCACGGCGACGTACCCCGTGCCACGCAGCGAGACGTTGAACAGCCCGCCGGCCATCATCGCGCCGCGGGCCTGGACGCGGTGGATGTCCCACTCGATGGAGCTCGAGAAGGCCAGGACGTTGTTGCCGTTGACCGAGACCATGTCGTTCTCGAGGTAGAACAACTGGATCTCGCTGGCGAGGTCGGCGACAAAGAGCTCGCCGCTGCCCGTGCACCGCATGACCTTGACGCCCTCGCCGGTGAGCTTGGACTTGAGCAGCTTGTCCAAGCCGCCCGAGCCGGTGTTCTCGAAGCGCACGTCCCCCTGATACGCCACCATGGCCCCGGTCTTTGCCCACACCGGTCCGTACTGCATCGAGATCTTGAGCATCTTCTTGTTCTGCAGGACGAACGGGTCGGACGAGGGGTTCTCCTGGTACTCCTGGAAGAGCGAACCGTGGATGGGCATGGGTCCTCCTGTGTCGCGGCGCGCGAAATTCGCCCGTGGACCGACCATACGCCAGCGCACTCCCTCCGCGTCGACATCTCGGAAACCCCAGTGCCCGAACGGGAAACGGTTGTGCCCGAATCGGTGACGAGAGACGATGGCTGCGTCGACCCGAGACGAGAGACGATGGCTACGTCGACCCGAGACGATGGCTGCGTCGGATCGAACGACCGAGAGGTGACCATGGGATTCCTGGACAAGGCCAAGGCCGCCGCCACCGAGCTGGCGGCCAAGGCGGACGAGGCGCTGACCAACGTGGGGGGCGCGGGGCCGTCGACTGGCGGCAAGCAAGCCGAGCGCTTCTTCCGCGACCTCGGGGTGCTGGCCTACCTCGACGCGACCGCCCGCCCGGCCGACGCCTCGGAGCGAGCGCGCGTCGTCGACGCGCTGCGCACGATCGAGTCCCAGGGCGGCATACCGACCTTCGCGCTGCAGACCGCGGCGCCGCCGCCTCCAGGGGCTGCTGCCGCCGGGTATGCCGCGGCGCCACCGCCTCCGGGTGCTGCTGCCGCCGGGTATGCCGCGCCGCCACCGCCTCCGGGGGCTGCTGCCGCCGGGTATGCCGCGGCGCCACCGCCTCCGGGGGCCGCTGGCGGGTCTGCCGCGCCGCCACCGCCTCCTCCGCCGCCCGCGTGGGCCCAGGGAGCCGGCACGTCGACCGGCCACTCGCCTGCGCCGCCTCCTCCGCCGCCCCAGCCGGTCCATGCCCCGAGCGATCCGGTTCCGGCCGCCCCAACGCCTCCGCCGCCGCCTCCTTCGTGGGCATCCACCGCAGAGCAGGAGTCGGCTCCGGGCGAGTGAGCTCGATGACCTCGCGCCCAGGGTCGCGACAACTGCCCCCTGGGCGCGGTTGTGGCGGGGTGTCGGGTGCTCAACCCAGCGACTACTGACCCCTGGGGGCAGGTTTCGGGTCGTCGGGCTTGCTGAGTCTGTGTTGGGAGACGAACGTTCGGATCGGGTGACGAACGGTTCACCGTGACCACGGTGGTGGTGCCCAGGGTCGCGACAACTGCCCCCTGGGCGCGGTTGTGGCGGGGTGTCGGGTGCTCAACCCAGCGACTACTGACCCCTGGGGGCAGGTTTCGGACCAGGTCGCTCCAGGGGAGGGCCTGGGGCTTGGGGCCGCTGTCACGAAGTGCGCTCGCCGCTGTCAGACATGCGCACCCCACACGCACGCTCAGCCTCGCGCCGACGCGACACGCCGGCGAGACCGGCCGGCATACGGACCAGGCCGGGCAGCCGCGCCGACGCGAGGTAGGGTGACGGCGAAGTCGACGTCCTTTAACCACCGTCCGGCGAGGCGGGGAAGGAGTCCGCGAGGTGACGCCCGACGCTGCCCCGGCCGCCCGTTCGGTGATGAGTTCCGGTGACGTATCCCGGGCCCTGCGACGCGTGGCCCACGAAATCCTCGAACGCAACAAGGGTGCCTCGGACCTCGTCCTCGTGGGCATCCCGTCCCGCGGAGTACCCCTCGCGCACCGCCTCGCCGAGGTCATCGCCGAGGTCGAGGGCACCAGCGTGCCGGTGGGCGCTCTCGACATCACCATGCACCGCGACGACCTGCGCCGTCAGCCGACCCGCCCGGTGGGCCCGACCTCGATGCCCCCCGGCGGGATCGACGGCAAGGTCGTCGTCCTCGTCGACGACGTCCTCTACTCGGGCCGCACGATCCGGGCCGCCCTGGAGTCGCTCGTCGAGCTGGGCCGGCCCCGGGCGGTGCGCTTGGCCGTCCTCGTCGACCGCGGCCACCGCGAGCTGCCGATCCGTGCCGACCACGTCGGCAAGAACCTGCCGACCTCCTCGACCGAACGGGTCCACGTCCGGCTGCGCGAGACCGACGGCCAGGACGACACCGTCGGGATCAGCGGAGGCGAGCGATGAGCCCGCGCCACCTGCTCTCCTCGGCCGACCTGACCCGGCCCGAGGTCGAGGCCATCCTCACCACCGCCGCGTCGATGCACGACGTCCAGCGCCGGGAGGTCAAGAAGATCCCCACCCTGCGCGGGCGCACGATCATCAACCTCTTCTTCGAGGACTCCACGCGCACCCGCAGCTCGTTCGAGATCGCCGGCAAGTGGATGTCGGCCGACACCATCAACATCGCCGGCAAGGGTTCGTCGACGTCCAAGGGCGAGTCGCTGCGCGACACCGTCCGGACGATCACCGCGATGGCCGTCGACGCCCTGGTCATCAGGCACTCCGCGTCGGGGGCGTGTCACCAGGTCGCCGGGTGGGTCGACGCGAGCGTCGTCAACGCCGGAGACGGCACCCACGAGCACCCGACCCAGGCGCTGCTCGACGCCTACACCCTGCGCCACCACCTCGGCGACCTCGACGGGCGCCATGTCGTCATCGTCGGCGATCTGGCCCACTCCCGGGTGTTCCGCTCCAACGTCATCACCCTGACCACGCTCGGGGCCCGGGTCACCGTCGTCGCGCCGCCGACCCTCATGCCCAGCGGTATCGACGCGTGGGCCGCTGCGGAGGGCTTCGCCACGAGCTGGGATCTCGACGAGGTGCTGTATGCCGCGACACCGCCGGACGCCGTGATGATGCTGCGGGTACAGCTGGAGCGGATGACCGGCGGATACTTCCCGACGCCTCGCGAATACACCGTCGGCTACGGCCTGACCCGCGACCGACTCGAGCGCCTGTATGCCGCCCGGCCCGACATTCCGATCCTGCACCCGGGGCCGATGAATCGCGGTCTGGAGATCTCCGCCGACGCGGCCGATGCGCCGAGTTCGGTTGTCCTGGAACAGGTGTCAGCCGGGGTTGCGGTACGGATGGCGGTCCTCTACCACCTGCTCGCCGGAGAAATCGGCGTCCCCACCGAAGGCGGCGAGGTCGCATGAGTGCCACCGAAACGCGGGAGACGGGAGTGCTGCTGCGGGGGGTACGACTCCTCGGCGCCCGCGGCGCCGACGTCCTCGTCCGCGACGGGGTCATCGCCCGGGTGGGGACCATCCGCACCGCACCGGGCCAGGTGCAGGATATCGACGCCGACGGACTCGTCCTGCTCCCGGGCCTGGTCGACCTGCACGCCCACCTGCGCGAGCCAGGCCGCGAGGACGCCGAAACCGTAGCCTCCGGGTCCGCGGCCGCCGCGATGGGCGGGTTCACCGCCGTGCTCGCCATGGCCAACACGACGCCGGTCACCGACACCGCCGAAGCGGCCGAGCACGTCCTTGCCCTCGGCCAGGCCGCCGGCCTCGTCGACGTGCAACCGGTGGGCGCCGTCACGATGGGTCTGGCCGGCGAACAGCTCGCGGAGCTCGGCTTGATGGCCCGCTCGCGCGCCCAGGTGCGGGTGTTCTCCGACGACGGGCGGTGCGTCGGCGACGCGCGGGTCATGCGCCGGGCCCTGGAGTACGTCAAGCCTTTCGACGGCGTGATCTCACAACATGCGCAGGACCCCGCGCTGGCCGACGGCCGGGCCTGCTGCCACGAGGGGGAGCTCTCGGGGCGCCTCGGCCTGCCGGGGTGGCCGGGGATTGCCGAGGAGGTCGTCGTGGCCCGCGACGTCATGCTCGCGCGGCATACCGGATCGCGCGTCCACGTCGCCCACGTCTCCACGGCCGGCACGGTCGAGGTGCTGCGGTGGGCGAAGGCGCAGGGCGTGGCCGTCACCGCCGAGGTCACCCCGCACCATCTCGCCCTGGGCACCGAGTTGCTGGCCGGCTACGACCCGGTGTTCAAGGTCAACCCGCCGCTGCGCCCCGACGCGGACCGCCAGGCGCTGCGCGAGGCCCTCGCCGACGGCACGATCGACGCCGTCGCCACCGACCATGCCCCGCACGCCCGGCACGACAAGGAACACGCGTTCGTCGACGCGGCCTTCGGGATGCTCGGCCTGGAGACCGCCCTGTCCGTCGTCGCCGAGGTCATGGTCCGACCCGGGCTGCTCGACTGGGCGGGGGTCGCCCGGGTCATGTCGCAGGCACCCGCGCGGATCGCGCGGTTGGCCGGCCACGGCCACGACCTCGAGGTGGGCGCTCCGGCGACCCTCACTCTCGTCGACCCGGACGCGGTCGTTACGGTGGATGCCGCACTGTCGCAGTCACGTTCGCGCAACAACCCCTGGCACGGAGGGACCTACCACGGGGCGGTGGTCGGGACCTTCCTGCGCGGCACGTGCACGTCCTACCGCGGCCAGCTGCGTCCGAAGGAGATCTCGTGAGCCTGCTTGCCGACCGCGGCCCTGCGGTGCTCGTCCTCGAGGACGGACGGGTGTTTTCCGGGCACGCTTACGGGGCGGTGGGCCAGGCGCTCGGCGAGGCGGTGTTCTCGACGGGGATGACCGGCTACCAGGAGACCCTCACCGACCCCAGCTACCACCGCCAGGTCGTCGTCATGACCGCTCCGCACATCGGCAACACCGGGGTCAACGGCGAGGACGACGAGTCCGCCCGGATCTGGGTCGCCGGGTACGTCGTGCGCGATCCGGCGCTGCGCCCGTCGAACTGGCGCTCCACCGGCACGCTGGAGGACCGGCTGCGCGCCGAGGGCGTCGTCGGCATCTGCGACGTGGACACCCGGGCGCTCACCCGCCACTTGCGCGAACGGGGGGCGATGCGTGTCGGCGTCTTCTCCGGCGACCACGCCGCCCGGCCGGTCGAGGAGCTGCTCGCCCGCGTCGACGCCGCTCCCGAGATGGCCGGGGCTGACCTCGCCGGCGAGGTCTCGACCCAAGAGCCCTACGTCGTTGCTGCGCAAGGCGATCGGCGCTACACCGTCGCCGCCGTCGATCTGGGCATCAAGGCGATGACCCCCGAGCTCATGGCCCGCCAGGGCATCGAGGTCCATGTCCTGCCCTCGACGTCGACGATCGAGGACGTCCTAGGCGTCTGCGAGGGAGGGCCCGACGGGGTGTTCTTCTCCAACGGCCCGGGCGACCCCGCCACGGCCGACCTCACCCTGTTGAGCGAGGTCCTCGACCGGCGCATCCCGTTCTTCGGCATCTGCTTCGGCAACCAACTGCTCGGCCGGGCACTGGGTTTCGGCACCTACAAGCTCAAGTACGGCCACCGGGGGATCAACCAGCCGGTCATGGACCGCACGACGGGCACCGTCGAGGTCACCGCCCACAACCACGGCTTCGCCGTCGATGCGCCGACCAAGCACGACGCGCGCACGGCATACGGGCGAGTCCGGGTGAGCCACGTCTGCCTCAACGACGACGTCGTCGAGGGTCTGGAGTGCCTCGACATCCCGGCCTTCTCCGTCCAGTACCACCCGGAAGCAGCGGCCGGGCCGCACGACGCGGCATACCTGTTCGATCGGTTCACCCAGCTCATGGAAGGTGCGCGCTGATGCCCAAACGGGAGGACATCGGCAGCGTCCTGGTCATCGGGTCCGGACCGATCGTCATCGGCCAGGCGTGTGAATTCGACTACTCGGGCACCCAGGCGTGCCGAGTGCTGCGGGCCGAAGGCATCCGCGTCGTGCTCGTCAACAGCAACCCCGCGACGATCATGACCGACCCGGAGTTCGCCGACGCGACCTACGTCGAGCCCATTACCCCCGAGGTCGTCGAGAAGATCATCGCCAAGGAGCGCCCCGACGCGGTGCTGGCCACCCTCGGTGGGCAGACCGCGCTCAACACGGCGATGGCGCTGCACGAGTCCGGCGTGTTGGAGAAGTACGACTGCCCGCTCATCGGCGCCAACGTCGACGCGATCCGGCTCGGCGAGGACCGCCAGGCGTTCAAGGGCGTCGTCGAGCGGTGCGGGGCGCAGGTGGCCCGGTCGACGATCGCGCACACCATGACCGAATGCCTCGACGCAGCGGCCGAGCTCGGCTATCCGCTCGTCGTGCGGCCCTCGTTCACCATGGGCGGGCTGGGTTCCGGGTTTGCCCACGACGAGGCCGAGCTGCGCCGGATCGCCGGGGCGGGTCTGCAGGCGAGCCCGACGACCGAGGTATTGCTCGAGGAGTCCATCGCCGGGTGGAAGGAGTTCGAGCTCGAGGTGATGCGTGACCACGCCGACAACGTCGTCGTCGTCTGCTCGATCGAGAACCTCGACCCGATGGGCGTGCACACCGGCGACTCGATCACCGTCGCGCCGGCGTTGACCCTCACCGACCGCGAGTACCAGCGGCTGCGCGACATCGGGATCGCGGTGATCCGCGAGGTGGGCGTCGACACCGGCGGCTGCAACATCCAGTTCGCCGTCAACCCCAGGGACGGGCGGGTCATCGTCATCGAGATGAACCCCCGCGTCTCGCGCTCGAGCGCGTTGGCCTCCAAGGCAACGGGATTCCCCATCGCGAAGATCGCGGCCCGCCTGGCCATCGGCTACACCCTCGACGAGATCCCCAACGACATCACCCGCGAGACCCCGGCCTCCTTCGAGCCGACCCTGGACTACGTCGTCGTCAAGGTCCCGCGATTCGCCTTCGAGAAGTTCCCGGCCGCCGATCCCACCCTGACGACGACGATGAAGTCGGTCGGCGAGGCAATGTCGTTGGGGCGCAACTTCACCGAGGCCCTGCAGAAGGCGCTGCGCTCGATCGAACGTCGCGAGGCGACCTTCCACTGGGACGGTCCGGCTCCCACGCCCGAGCAGACCCTCGACCTCGTCGCCGGCGCCCGGGTGCCGACGGAGGGGCGGATCGTCGCCGTCCAGCAGGCGCTGCGTGGGGGAGCGAGCGTCGCGGACCTGCACGCCGCGACCGGGATCGACCCGTGGTTCCTCGACCAGATCGCCCTCGTCAACGAGGTTGCCGACCGGGTCCGGAACGCCGACCGGCTCTCCGTCGAGATCCTGCGCCTGGCCAAACGGCACGGCTTCAGCGACCGGCAGCTCGCCGGGCTGCGCGGTATGCCGGAGGCGGTGGTCCGCGGGGTCCGGCACGCCCTCGGGGTGCGCCCGGTGTTCAAGACCGTCGACACGTGTGCCGCCGAATTCGCTGCGGCGACGCCCTATCACTACTCCAGCTACGACGAGGAGACCGAGGTGGCCCCTCGGGAGCGCCCCGCGGTGATCATCCTCGGCTCGGGACCCAACCGGATCGGCCAGGGGGTCGAGTTCGACTACTCCTGCGTGCACGCCTCGTTCACCCTGCGCGACGCCGGCTACGACACGGTCATGGTCAACTGCAACCCGGAGACGGTGTCCACCGACTACGACACGAGCAGCCGGCTGTACTTCGAACCGCTCACTCTCGAGGACGTCCTCGAGGTGGTCCATGCCGAGGCCCAGGCCGGGCCGATCGCCGGGGTCGTCGTCCAGTTGGGCGGGCAGACGCCGTTGGGGCTCGCCCAGGCGCTCAAGGACGAGGGCGTGCCCGTCGTCGGCACGTCACCGGAGGCCATCCACCTCGCCGAGGACCGTGGTGCCTTCGGGCGGGTCCTCGCCGAGGCGAACCTGCCCGCGCCGAAGTACGGCACGGCATACAGCGCGGACGAGGCCATCGAGGTCGCCCACCGGATCGGCTACCCCGTGCTCGTGCGGCCCTCGTACGTGCTCGGCGGGCGAGGTATGCAGATCGTCTACGACGACGAAACCCTGGCGACGTACGTCGAACGGGCGACCCTCGCCTCGCCGGAGCACCCCATCCTCGTCGACCGGTTCCTCGACGACGCGTTGGAGATCGACGTCGACGCGCTCTACGACGGCGAGCAGCTCTACCTCGGCGGGGTGATGGAGCACATCGAGGAGGCGGGCATCCATTCCGGCGACAGCGCGTGCGCCCTGCCGCCGGCGACCCTCGGGGCGGCGGAGATCGAGCGGGTCCGCCGCAGCACCCTGGCCCTGGCCGAGGGCATCGGAGTGCGCGGGCTCATGAACGTCCAGTTCGCCCTGGCCCAGGACGTCCTCTACGTCCTCGAGGCCAATCCCCGCGCCTCGCGGACCGTGCCCTTCGTCGCCAAGGCGACGGGAGTGCCGCTCGCCAAGGCCGCGGCGCGGATCATGCTCGGCGCATCGATCGCCGACCTGCGACGCGACGGCGTGTTGCCGGCCCACGGCGACGGGGGCAACCTGCCGGCGGACGCGCCGATGTCGGTCAAGGAGGCGGTCCTGCCGTTCGCGCGGTTCCGCACGAGCGAGGGCGAGATGGTCGACGCCCTGCTCGGGCCGGAGATGAAGTCCACCGGCGAGGTCATGGGCATCGACGTCGACTTCGGCCGCGCGTTCGCCAAGAGCCAGCTCGCGGCATACGGGGGGCTGCCCGTCGGGGGCACGGTCTTCGTCTCCGTCGCCAACCGCGACAAGCGCGCCATGCTCTTCCCGGTCCGCCACCTCGCCGACCTCGGGTTCCGGCTGCTGGCCACCCAAGGGACCGCGGATGTCCTGCGGCGCAACGGAATCGCCGCCGACGTCGTGCGCAAGATCACCGAATACGGCAACCACCCGAACCTCGAGGACGAGCGGACCATCGTCCAACGGATCCTCGCCGGCGAGGTCGACATGATCGTCAACACCCCGACCGGCCAGCAGGCTCGGACCGACGGCTATCAGATCCGCGCCGCCGCCATCGCCGCCGACAAGACCTTGCTCACGACGGTGCAGGAATTGGCCGCCGCGGTGCAGGCGATCGAGGCCATGCGGGCGGGGGATTTGGGCGTCACCTCGCTGCAGGAACACGCCCGAGAGCTCGATCTCTACTCGCGAACGGACGTCCAGTGAGCGCCACGACGAGCCCCGGTATGCCGTCGCGCGACGTCGGGCAGGTCACGGCGCGACTCGTCTCGGCCGGGGTCGAGGGCGCCTACCGCAGGATGACTTTCGCCGCGCCGGGGGTCGCCGCCCTGGCCCGACCCGGCCAGTTCGTCGCGCTGACCGTCGGGGGCCCCACCGCGGCGACCCTGTTGCGGCGCTGCTTCTCGATCTACCGGGTCGACGTCGCGGCCGACACCGTCGAGATCGTCGTCGCTGCGCACGGGCCGGGCACGGTGTGGCTCACCGACCTCGCGCTCGGTGGCGAGGTCGACCTCGTCGGGCCGCTCGGACGGCCGTTCCCGTTGCCGACCGACCCGGTGCCGTGCGTGCTCGTCGGCGGCGGCTACGGCAGTGCGCCGCTGTTCTGGCTCGCCGAGGCGCTGCGCGAACGCGGCTGCGCCACCGAGCTGATCCTCGGGGCGGCCAGCGCCGATCGACTCTTCGGCGTGGAGCAGGCGCACGAGGTTGCCGACGGGGTCACCGTGACGACCGAGGACGGCTCGCTGGGCACCCAAGGGTGGGTCAGCCACGTTCTGCCCGGGGTCGCCCGGCTCAGCTCGGCTGTCGTGGTCTACGCGTGCGGCCCGATGCCGATGCTGCAATCGGTCGCCGAGATCGCCGAGCGGGAGGGAGCGGTGGCCCAGGTCGCCGTCGAGGAGGCCATGGCCTGCGGGGTCGGGGTGTGCATGACCTGCGTGTTGCCGGTGCGCGGGCGCGACGGGTCGACCCGGATGGTCCGCTCGTGTGTCGAAGGGCCGGTATTCCGCGGCGACCGGGTGCGCTGGGACGCGCTCGTCGACGGTCGGGGTACCGTGCCCGCCGACGCCGTCGGGGCACCAGCGCAGGGGGGGCACTGATGCTCGACATGTCGGTGACTCTGGCGGGCCAGCGGCTGCCCAACCCGGTGATGACCGCCTCTGGGTGCGCCGCGAACGGCAAGGAACTGCACCGGTTCTTCGACATCGGACGGCTTGGCGCGTTCGTCACGAAGTCGGTGATGGCCCGGCCGCGTTCGGGCCGAGGCACGCCGCGGATGGCCGAGACCGCGTCGGGGATGCTCAATTCGATCGGCCTGCAGGGTCCCGGGATCGAGGCGTTCGTCGCCGAGGACCTGCCCTGGCTGGCCTCGGTCGGCGCCCGCGCGCTGGTGTCGGTGGCCGGGGGATCGAGCCCCGAGTTCGCCGAGGTGGCCGCTCGGCTGGTGGCGAGTCCGCACGGACGAGCACTCGTCGGCATCGAGGTGAACATCTCCTGCCCGAACGTCGCCAACCGAGGGCTCGTCTTCGCCATCGACCCCGACGCCTCGGCGGAGGTGATCGCCGCGGTGCGCGAGCAGGTCCCGGCCGATACGCCGATCCTGGCCAAGCTCAGCCCCGACGTCACCGACCTCGTGCCCGTCGCGGCCGCGTGTCTCGCGGCCGGTGCCGACGGACTGACGATGATCAACACCACCCTCGGCATGGTCGTCGACACCGATCGGATGCGCCCGCACCTCGCCGGCGTGACGGGAGGCCTGTCCGGGCCGGCGATCCGCCCGATCGCCGTGCGGGCGATCTGGCAGGTCCGAGCCGCGATGGTGGCCGGGCTGGTGCCGACCGCGCCGATCATCGGCGTCGGCGGCGTGAGCACCGGGCGGGACGCGCTCGAACTCGTGGCCGCCGGAGCCAGCGCCGTCCAGGTGGGCACGGCGACCTTCCACGACCCGCAGGCGCCGGTCCGGGTGCTCGACGAACTGCGTCGCCTCCTCGTGGCCAAGGGGTATGCCGCCCTGTCCGACGCCGTGGGCGCGGCGCATCCCCATCCGGCCGGGGGCGATCCGACGTGAGCGCTCCAGACCGACCGAGCTTCGGGGTGCGGCTTCGGGCCGCGATGGACGAGCACGGACCGTTGTGTGCGGGGATCGACCCGCACCGGTCGTTGGTGCAAGCGTGGGGCCTGGACTTCGACGTCCGCGGCGTCGAGCGGTACGCCCGCACCTGCGTCGAGGCGTTCGCCGGCCGGGTGGCCGCGGTCAAGCCCCAGTCGGCATTCTTCGAGCTCTTCGGCTCGGCGGGGATCGCCGCCCTGGAACGAGTCGTCTCGGACCTCACCGCCTCAGGGACCTTGACCATCCTCGACGTCAAGAGGGGGGACATCGGCACGACGATGCAGGCCTACGCCGAGGCATTCCTCGCCGCCGATGCGCCGCACGCCCCCGACGCGATCACCCTGAGCCCCTACCTCGGGTACGAGTCCCTGCGCCCAGCCGTCGATCTCGCCCAGAGCACCGGCCGGGGCGTGTTCGTCTTGGCGCTGACCTCCAACCCCGAGGGCCCCGGCGTCCAGCACGCCACCCTCGACGGGATAAGCGTCGCGGGCCACGTCGTCGCTGGGGCGAGTCGGGACAACGCGCCTGCGGCTGCTCGGGGGGAACTCGGCAGCGTCGGACTTGTCGTCGGGGCCACGGTCGGTGATGCGGTCGAGCGGCTCGGCCTGGGTCTGGCTGCCGCCAACGCGCCGCTGCTCGCGCCCGGGGTGGGCGCCCAGGGAGCGACCGGCGCGGACCTGCGCCGGGTATTCGGCGAGGCCCTGCCCCGGGTGTTGGCTTCCACCAGTAGGGAGTTGCTCGGGGCCGGACCCGAGCCGGCCGCCCTCATCGAGCGCGTCCGCAGCGTCACAGCCGACCTGCGCGAACTCGTCAGGGGGACTTGAGCACGGCCCTTTGACCGGCGCGACCAGCCGCCCGGCCCGAACTTCGCGAAAGAACCGTCCCGGCGCCGGCCCCTCGTTGCGAGCCGCCGGTGGCCGTGGGTAGGTTCGTCGCATCGACGTGATGGATCGAGGAGTACCAAC
The DNA here is from genome assembly GCA_037045045.1 of Dermatophilaceae bacterium. Lineage (GTDB taxonomy): Bacteria > Actinomycetota > Actinomycetes > Actinomycetales > Dermatophilaceae > Phosphoribacter. The sequence continues at coordinate 303,245 of JBAOHL010000003.1, read as the reverse complement.
CGTGGCCCTGCCAACGCTGACACCTGCGGAGCGCGCCGCCGCGCTGGAGAAGGCGGCGCTGGCCCGTCGTGAGCGGGCTGCCGTGAAGAACCGGCTCAAGTACTCCAAGGGATCGCTGGCCGCCGTCATCGGGGAAGGCAAGGACAATCCGGTCGTCGGGAAGATGCGCGTGTCGGCGCTGTTGGAGGCCCTGCCGGGCGTGGGGCCGGTGCGGGCCCGTCAGATCATGGCCGACATCGGGATCTCGGAATCTCGTCGGGTCCGGGGTCTCGGCGCCAACCAGGCGGCCGCGCTCATTGCCCGGTTCGACGAGGCGTGAGCACGCCGCCCCCCGAGGCGGATTCGGCGGCATACCTGTCCCGCGTCGTCGTGCTGGCCGGACCCACTGCCGTCGGCAAGGGGACCATCTCCGCGTACGTACGCGATCACTACCCCCAGGTGTGGCTCTCGGTGTCGACGACGACCCGGCCACCGCGGCCCAGTGAGGTCGACGGGGTCCACTACCACTTCGTCGATCCGGGCGAATTCGACAGGATGGTCGCTGCGGGGGAGTTCCTCGAACATGCCGTCGTGCACGGCTCGGCCCGGTACGGCACGCCGCGCGCGCCGGTGCGGCGGGCGTTAGCCGAGGGCCGTCCGGTGCTGCTGGAGATCGACCTCGCCGGTGCCCGGCAGGTCCGCGCGTCGATGCCCGAGGCGCTCTTCGTCTTCCTCGCCCCCCCGAGCTGGGACGAACTCGTCCGCCGGCTCGTCGGCCGGGGCACCGAAACGCCGGCCGAACGGGCGGTCCGGCTGCAGACCGCCCGCACGGAACTGGCCGCCGCCGAGGAGTTCGACATCGTCGTCGTCAACGACGATGTTCGCCGGGCCAGCGAGGAACTCGTATCATTGATGAGTTCGCCCCGGCCTCCCTCGGCGGTGGCGCCAGGCAGCACCCCCAGTTCCCCGTAGAAACGAGATCGTCCGTGTCCGGAACCGTGGCCAACCCCATCGGGATCACCAAGCCGCCCATCGACGACCTGCTCGCCATCGCGGACAGCAAGTACGCGCTGGTCATCTACTCGGCCAAGCGGGCCCGGCAGATCAACGCCTACTACTCCCAGCTGCAAGAGGGACTGCTCGACTACGTCGGCCCCCTCGTCGAGACCGAGGTCCACGAGAAGCCGCTGTCGATCGCCCTGCGGGAGATCAACGAGGGCCTGCTGACCTCGGAGACCACGGAGGGCTGAGCCCTCTGTCGCGCCGGCCGGACAATCGATGAGGGTCGTGCTGGGAGTCAGTGCGGGCATCGCGGCATACAAGGCCGCCGCCCTGCTGCGGCTGTTCACGGAGGCCGGCCACGAGGTCACCGTCGTGCCCACCGAGGCCTCGCTGCGGTTCGTTGGGCTGGCCACCTGGGAGGCCCTTTCGGGCCGGCCGGTCGCCACCGACGTGTGGACCAGCGTCGAGCAGGTCCGGCACGTGCGGATCGGCCAAGAGGCCGACCTCGTCGTCGTCGCGCCGGCCACCGCCGACCTGCTGGCCCGGGCCGCCGCCGGCATGGCCGACGACCTGCTCACCGCGACGCTGCTCACCGCCCGCTGCCCGGTCGTCTACGCACCGGCCATGCACACCGAGATGTGGCAGCACCCCGCCACCCGGGCCAACGTCGCCACGCTGCGCGCCCGCGGCGCCCACGTCGTCGAGCCGGCCTCGGGACGGCTGACCGGCGCCGATTCGGGCCCGGGTCGCCTCCCCGAGTCGCCCGAGCTGTATGCCGCGTGCCTGGCCATCGTCGCCGGCGGGGCGGTCGAGGACCGCTGGCTGCACGGTCGGCACGTCGTCGTCACCGCAGGGGGCACCCGCGAGCCGCTCGACCCGGTGCGCTACCTCGGCAACCGGTCCTCGGGCAAGCAGGGCTACGCCCTCGCCGAAGCCGCCGCTGCCCGAGGGGCCCAGGTCACGCTCGTCGCAGCCAACACCGCCCTGGCCACCCCTGCCGGGGTCGACGTGGTCCGGGTGGAGACCGCCCGGGACCTCCAGGCCCAGGTCGAGGAGCTCGCCTGGACGGCGGACGCCGTCGTCATGGCCGCCGCGGTCGCCGACTTCCGCCCTGCGCACTACGCCGACCACAAGATCAAGAAGGTCCACGCCGCCGGTCAGGCCCCCGAATCGATCGTCGAGCCGGTCGTCGAACTCGTCCGCAACCCCGACATCCTCGCCGGCCTCGTCGCCGGGCGGACCGCGCGCGGGCTGCGCCGCCCCCTGCTGGTCGGCTTCGCCGCCGAGACCGGCGACGAGACCGGCTCCGTCCTCGACCTGGCGCGAGCCAAGCAGCGGCGCAAGGGGTGCGACGTGCTCGTCGCCAACGAGGTCGGGCGGGATCTCACCTTCGGCTCGGACACCAACACCGTCCACCTGCTCTTCGCCGACGGCTCGCCGGACGTGACGATCGGGCCGGCGAGCAAGCGGGCGGTGGCCGACGGCGTCTGGGACGGCATCCGGGCGCTGCTCGTCCCTCCCGTAGACTGACCGGCGCCGTACCACCGAGCATCCCTGGAGCCGCTTGTGTCCGCACGCCTGTTCACGTCCGAGTCCGTCACGGAGGGGCACCCGGACAAGATCTGCGACCAGGTCAGCGACGCCATCCTCGATGCGATGCTCGACGGCGACCCCCGCTCGCGCGTTGCCGTCGAGACGATGGTGACGACCGGGCTGGTCCATGTCGCCGGCGAGGTGACGACCGAGGCCTACGTCGAGATCCCGAAGATCGTCCGCGAGACGGTCCTCGGCATCGGCTACGACTCCTCGACGAAGGGTTTCGACGGGGCGTCGTGCGGCGTGTCGGTGTCGATCGGGCAGCAGAGCCCCGACATCGCCCAGGGCGTCGACACGGCATACGAGAACCGGGTCGGGCAGGACGCCGACCGGTACGACAAGCAGGGTGCCGGCGACCAGGGGCTGATGTTCGGCTACGCCTGCGACGACACGCCCGAACTCATGCCGTTGCCGATCTTCCTCGCGCATCGGCTCGCCGAGCGGCTTACCGCCGTGCGCAAGAGCCACGAGCTGGCCTACCTGCGACCCGACGGCAAGACCCAGGTGACCATCGCCTACGAGGGCGACAAGGCCGTGCGCCTGGACACCGTGGTCCTGTCCACCCAGCACGCCGCCGACGTGTCGATCGAGGGATTGCTCGCCCCGGACATCGTCGAGCACGTCATCGAACCGGTGCTCGCCGAGATTGCCGATTCGGGCTCGCACCTCGACGTCTCCGGCTACCGCACGCTCATCAACCCCACCGGACGGTTCGAGGTCGGTGGCCCGATGGGCGACGCCGGGCTCACCGGCCGCAAGATCATCGTCGACACGTACGGCGGGATGGCCCGGCACGGCGGTGGCGCCTTCTCGGGCAAGGACCCCTCGAAGGTGGACCGCTCGGCGGCCTACGCCACCCGGTGGGTCGCCAAGAACGTCGTGGCCGCGGGCCTGGCCTCGCGGTGCGAGATCCAGGTGGCCTACGCCATCGGGGCGGCGCACCCGGTGGGGCTGTACGTGGAGACCTTCGGCACCGAGACCGCCCCGGTCGAGCGGATCCAGGCGGCAATCGCTTCGGTGTTCGACCTGCGGCCAGGAGCGATCATCGACGAGTTGGACCTGCTGCGCCCGATCTACCGGCCCACGGCGGCATACGGCCACTTCGGCCGGACCGGCGTGCCGGGAGTCGACGGGGCCTTCACCTGGGAGCGCACCGACCGGGTCGACGCGCTGGCCGCCGCCGTCCGCGGCTAGCTCCGTACGTCGTCGGGCGGACCCAGCCGGTCATCGGTAAGCCGCTGCCGCAGTGGGTATGCCGCGTCCAGGCGGCACGCCCATGGCCCCGGCCGGGCAGGGGCGGTCAGGCCCGGCCGTGCGCGGCCCGGCTGCGCCGGGACACCGAGTCGATGATCACGGCGATGAGCAGGACGGCGCCGGTCACCATGTACTTCGGCGGGGCGCCGACGCTGAACAGGTCCAGCCCGTTGGAGATCGACTGGATGACGAGGATGCCCAACAGCGCCGAGTAGGCCGAGCCGCGGCCGCCGAACAGGCTGGTGCCGCCGATGACCGCCGACGCGATGGCGTTGAGGTTGACGTCGCCGGTGCCGGAACTCTGGCCGGCGGCGAGCAGCCGTGCCGCCATGAAGATCCCGCCGAGGGCGGCGAAGGTCGAGCACAGCGCGAAGACCGAGATGTAGACCCCTTTGACGTTGATTCCCGCGCGGCGGGCCGCTTCGACGTTCCCGCCGACCGCGAGCACCGACCGGCCCCAACGAGTGCGACGGATCGCGAAGTCCATGACGACGACGAGCAGGACGAAGGTCAGCACCATGACGGACACGCCGCGGTCCTGGCTGAGCAGGAAGACGGGAACCGCAAGGACGATGAGCAGGAGAGCCGCGCGCACGAGCAGCAGGCTCGTCGGGGTCACCGACAACCCGGCGGCCCGCCGTCGAGCCTCGGCGCGCAGTCGGGTGACGAGGAAGGCGCACATCGCGGCGAGGGCGAGTGCGTAGGCCAGCCAGGGCGGGAGGAACTGCTGTGAGGCGAAGTCCGCGATGGAGGACTCGAAGGGGATGTTGATCGTCCCCTTGTCGCCGAGGACGATGAGCTGGACCCCGAGGAAGGCCAACAGTCCGGCCAGGGTGATGACGAAGCTCGGCACCCCGAACCGCGTGTAGAGCAGCCCATAGACCAGGCCGACGACCAACCCCGCGAGCAGGGCGGCCAGGACGGCGACCAGCACGGGCCGCTCCTGGTTGACGAAGGTCACCGCGAGGACCGCCGCGGCCAGACCGCTCATCGAGCCGACCGACAGGTCGATCTCACCGAGCAGCAGGACGAGGACGATCCCGATGGCGATGGTTCCGACGCCGGCGCACTGCATGGTGAGGTTGACGAGGTTGCGGCTCGAGACGAACGCCGGGTTGAGGGCCCAGAAGACTCCCCAGATGATGACGAGTCCGACGACGACGGGGAAGGAACCGAGGTCGCCGGTGCGTAGTCGGGCGAAGCTGGCCGAAAGCCAGCCCCCGAGCCCCTCGGAGGCCACGAGGCGTTCGTCCTGCAGGTCGGTCGGCAGGGCCGCAGTGACGTCCGTTCCGGCCGAAGCCGGGGCGTTGGGTGCGTCTTGAGGCGTCGGCGTCGGGCCAGGGGTGCTCATCACAGCTCCTCGGTGGGGTTGCGGCGCGCGGCGCGCTCGGACACTGCGTTGGTGGTCGCCCCGGTGATCGCAGCGATGATCTGCTGGCTTGTCGTGTCGCGCACGAGGAACTCGCCGTTGTTGCGGCCCAGGCGCAGCACGACGACGCGGTCGGCGACCGCCATGACGTCGGACATGTTGTGGCTGATGAGGATGACGCCGAGGCCGTTCTCGCGCAGGCGCTCGACGAGATTGAGCACCTCGGCGGTCTGGGCGACCCCGAGGGCGGCGGTGGGCTCGTCGAGCATGACCACCTTGGGACGTCCCAGCAGCGACCTCGCGATGGCGACGGTCTGACGCTGGCCCCCGGACAGGCTGGCGATGGGGATCCGGACGCTGGGGATACGGGCGCTGAGCTCGCGCAGCAGCCGCCAGGATTCCCGCTCCATGGTGATCTCGTCGAGTGCCCTGCCCCGGCGCAACTCGTTGCCGAGGAACAGGTTGGCGACGACGTCGAGGTTGTCGCACAGGGCCAGGTCTTGGAAGACGGTGGCGATCCCCAACCGCTGCGCCTCGGCGGGGGAGGAGATCACCACCGTCCGGCCGTCGAAGACCACGGTGCCCTCGTCGGGGGTGTACACCCCGGCGATGGCCTTGACGAGGGTGGACTTGCCGGCGCCGTTGTCGCCGACGAGCGCCACCACCTCCCCGGGGCGGACGTCGAAGTCGATGTCCTTGAGCGCCTGGACCGCGCCGAAGCGCTTGGACACTCCGGTCATCGACAGGACCGGCGCCGCCGGGGAGGTGGTGGTCATCGTTGAACCTTTCCTCGTATGCCGGTGCCGGCGGTCAGCTCAGACCGGCGGCCGTGCAGGCGGCGGCGAAGTTGGCCGTGCAGATGTCGGACACCTTGTAGAAGCTGTCGGCGACGACGGTGGACTTCACCGTCTCCTTGGTGACGACGACCGGGGTCAGCAGGGTCGCCGGGATGCCGTCCTTCGTCGTCTTGGCGGTGGGCTTGGTCCCGTTGGCCAGGGCGATGGCGGCCTTCGCGGCGTCCTCGGCCTGGGGCTTGATCGCCTTGTAGATCGTCAGCGCCTGGTCGCCGGCGAGGATCCGCTGGATCGCCGCGAGTTCGGCGTCCTGGCCGGTCACCGGAGGCAGCGGCGTGACGCCGCCCGCCTTGAGCGCTGCGATGGCCCCGCCGCCGGTGCCGTCGTTCGCGGCATACACGCCGACGAGCCCGTCCTTGACGGCGGCCAGCTGGCCCTCCATCCAGTCCCGGGCCTTGTTGTTGCTCCAGTCGGGGGTGTCGTACTCCGCGGCGATCTTGAAACCGCTGGTGTCCAGGACGCTGTGCGCGCCCTTCTTGAAGTCACCGGCGTTCGGGTCGGTGGGCGAGCCGTTGATCATGACGATGTTGCCGGAGGTCTTGCCCGACTTCTTGAGGATGTCGACGAGGGCCTGGCCCTGCAACTTCCCGACCTGCTCGTTGTCGAAGGACACGTAGTAATCGCTGCCCGCGACGAAGCGGTCGTAGGCGACGACCGGGACCTTGGCTGCCTTGGCGCTGGCCATGACGCCGGCAGCGGCCTTGCCGTCGACCGCGTCGAGGACGAGGACGTTGGCGCCCTGGGTGAGGGCGGACTCGGCCTGCTGCTGCTGCTTGGCGGCGTCCTGGTCGGCATTGTTGTAGATGATCGTGCACGCCGAGCAGCCGGCCTTGACGGCCGCTTCGAACATCGGCCGGTCGAACGCCTCGTAGCGGGCGGTCTTGGTCTCCGGCAGTAGCAGGGCGATCTTCTTCGCCGCGGCACCTCCGGAAGTGCTGCTCGTGGTGCTCGAGCTGGAGCTACACGCGGCGACGGCGCTGACGGACAGGCCAAGCGCGAGCGCGGCGCCGGCGACACGGGTGGAACGGGTGGACATCTGGTCTCCTCGGGCCGGAACGGCCGCGCCTGCGTGGTGCGGCTCGGGGTCGATTCAAACGCTACCGGCGCTTGGCGTCAAGACTTGAATACAACAAATGGAGGCAACGATTCGGTCACGAGCCCCCCGAGATGGCTCAGCCCGCGGCGACAGCCGCTCGATGCTCGGTCTCACGGGCCCGTTCGGCGAGCACGAGGGCACCGGCGACGTCCGCGAGGTCGGCGAGCTGCCCCGGTCGCAGGTGCACCGAGTGGTTCGCGCTGGGGATCGCGCATCGTGACAAGGTCTCGCGGATGGGGTGCAGCAGCAGCTCGCCGACCCGGGCCAGCTCGCCGCCGACGACGATGACCTGCGGGTTGAGCAGGTTGACCACCCCGGCGAGCGCGACCCCGATGTGTCGACCGGCGTCCTCGATGACCCGACGACACCCAGGGTCCCCGTCGACGGCCCGGGTGACGAGGTCGCGAAGCGTGAGCGCACCATGCGACGTCCGTACCGCGTCCAGCAGCGCCTGGGCCCCGACGAAGGTGTCGAGGCACCCGCGGTTGCCGCAGCGGCATACCGGGCCGTTCTCGTCGATGGTCACGTGACCGATCTCGCCCGCGGTGCCGGCGCTCCCTCGGAACAGCTCACCGCCGAGGATGAGTCCAGCCCCCACACCGTAGGACGCCTTGAGGTACACGCCGTCGCGGACGCCTTGCAGCGCACCGAGTTTCGCTTCCCCCAGCGCCGCGAGGTTGGCGGAGTTCTCGAGGTAGACGTGGGTGCCGAGCTCCGCGCGCATCTCTTCGGCCACGTGCACCCCGCGCCACCCGCGCAGCAGGCTCTCGGATCCCACCTGACCGGACACCGAGTCGATCGGTGCGGAGATGCCGACGGTGACGGCGTGGACCTGTTCGATGGTGTGGCCCGAGGCATCCAGCAAGTCGTAGAGCAATCGCCGGCCCCGGTTGAGGGCTTCGTCGGCAGGGTGGTCCGCCGGCAGGGGCAACCGCGTCTGTTGCAGCACTCGCCCGGGCTCGTCACCGATCGCCACGGAGACCTCCCGGTCGCGGTAGACGATGCCGGCGAGCAGGCCTTCGGGCGCGGCCAGGGTCACCTGCACTGCGCGGCGGCCGTTGCGGATGCTCGGAGAGAGACCGACGGCGCCGCCGGAGTCCAACTCCTTGACGACGTTGGACACCGTCGCGGCGCTGAGCCCGGTGACTTCGGCGATCTCCACCTGGGTCAGCGCGCCGTGTTCCCGGACAGCGTCGAGCACGCGCAGGCGGTTCCTCTCCCGCAGCGAGGCCTGCGACCCGGGGGGCGGCCCTGAGTTCACGGCATAAAGATAAGCACAGGGGGGTGGCTGTGGGGAAGATCGCGGCCGTGGCGGGTGCGGGCGGGCCGTCAGTCACCGTCGGTGGACGCAGCTAGGTTCGGTCTATGGGTGGTCCGCACGCCCCCGGCGGCCTCGAGGCGACGATGAGTCGACCGGTGGCGACCGTCGTCGTCGACAACGGACTGCCGCACCTGGACCGAGAGTTCGAGTATGCCGTCGCGCCCGCCTTGGACGCCGTGGCCGTTCCTGGCGTGCGGGTCCGGGTCCGGTTTGCCGGGCGGGACCTCGACGGGTACGTCGTCGAGCGCCGGGAGCGGGCCGAACACCCCGGCTCGCTCACGCCGATCCGACGGGTCGTCAGTCCCGAGCCCGTCCTCACCGCCGAGGTCCTCGCCACCGCGCGCGCCTGCGCTCGGTGGTACGCCGGCACCCTCGGGGACGTGCTGCGGCTGGCGATTCCCAAGCGCCATGCCGCGGCCGAGCGAGCCCTGCCCATGGAGCCCCCCGCCGCTCACGCTGCGCCGCCGTCCCCAGAGCCAGGGCCCTGGGCGGCCTACCCGGCCGGGCCGTCCTTTCTGCGACGGATCGCCGCGGGGGAGGCGCCGTCGGCGGCATGGTCGGCGCTCCCTTGCCAACCGGCGCAGGGGGACTGGCCCGAGGCCCTGGCCGTGGCGGCCGGCACCGCGCTGGCCCACGACCGCGGGTCGCTGCTCGTCGTCCCCGACCACCGCGACGTCGACCGGGTCGACGCGGCCCTTACCGGGCTGCTCGGGCGCGGCCGGCACGTGCGGCTCACCGCCGATCAAGGCCCGCAGGCGCGGTACACGGCGTGGCTGAAGATCCTGCGCGGTCACGTCCGCGTCGTCGTCGGTACCCGGGCCGCGATGTTCGCCCCGGTGAGCGGGCTCGGTCTCCTCGCCTGGTGGGACGACGGCGACGACCTGCTCCTGGAACCTCGGGCGCCCTACCCGCACGTGCGCGAGGTGCTGGCCATTCGAGCCGAACAGACCGGCGCGGCACTGCTGTCGGGGGGTTTCGCCCGCACCGTCGAGGTGGCGCAGATGGTCCGGGCCGGGCGGCTGGCCGACGTGCGAGCTCCGACGGCGGCAGTCCGGGCGGCAGCACCACGGGTGCTCGTTGCCGGCGAGGGCGGCGAGCACGGCCGGGACGGGCCGGCCGCGGCGGCGCACGTGCCTCCAGCGGCGTGGCGAGCGGCCAAGAAGGGGCTCGACGCCGGCCCGGTCCTCGTCCAGGTCCCGCGCGGCGGATACCTTCCGGCGTTGTCCTGCCGCTCCTGTCGGACGCCGTTGTCCTGCCCTCGATGTCACGGACCGGTGGCCGTCCTGGCGCCCGGGCAGCCGCCCCGGTGCCGGTGGTGCGGGGAAGGGTTCGGCCACGGCGAGCACGTCTGTCCCACCTGCGGGGCGGGCAGCTTCCGCTCTGCGGTGGTCGGGGCGCGACGCACCGCCGAGGAGCTCGGTCGCGCCTTCCCCGGAGTGCCCGTGCTCACGTCGGGGACCGGCCCGGTGCTGCCCCACGTAGGTGCCGGGCCGGCGCTCGTCATCGCGACGCCGGGGGCCGAACCGCTGGCCGAGGGCGGGTATGCCGCGGCGCTGCTGCTCGACGCCTGGGCAACCTTGCAACGGTCCGCCGTCGACGCCTCGATCGAGGCATTGCGTCGATGGTGCGCCGCTGGGGCACTCGTGCGGCCGGGTGGGGTGCTGCTCGTGGCGGGCGCGGGGGCGCACGCCGGGTTCACGGCGATCGAGGCCCTGGTGCGCTGGGATCCGACCTGGCTGGCCGATCGAGAGCTCGACGAGCGCCGCACCCTGGGGCTGCCGCCCACGGTGACCATGGCCCAGCTCATCGGGCCTCGCCGGGCCGTTGGCCAGGTCGTCGACACGGTGAGCGCCCAGCTGCCGGTGCAGGCTCTCGGGCCGTTGCCCCTGCGGCAGATCGAGGGCGAGGTCGAGCACGTCCAGGTCATGCTCCGGGCGCCGGCGGGGCAGCGCGACGAGCTCGCGGGAGTGCTCGCGGCAGCCCGGGCCCAACGCAGCGCCCGCAAGGAGCCCGAACAGGTATCGATTCGCCTGGATTGCGCCGGCACGTATCGGTGAGGGGTCGCCGTCGGGGCACCTGCGGGATTCGGGACCCCGCACCGACCCGAGAACGCCGGCGACACGGCATACTCGCAACCGTGGCGTGGGGTCGGTCTCGGTGAGATTGGGCGAGGCGACGGGCGCGCTGAGCCAACCGCGGTTCGCGTGGTACTTCGCGGCGCGGACGGTCTCGCGCGCGGGCACGGCACTGACCACGGTGGCCTTGGCCTTCGCCGTGCTGCACATCTCGGGCTCGGCGGCCGACCTCGCGTTCGTGCTGGCCGCCCGTACCCTGGCGATGGTCGTGCTCCTGCCGCTCGGTGGGGTGGCCGCAGACCGGATCTCCCCGGCGGTGGTGATCCAACTCGCGCACGCTGCGGCGTTCCTCAGCCAGGGGGTCGCGGCCTACCTCGTCATCACCGGTCACGCGCAGGTGTGGCACCTCGTCGTCCTCGAAGGGGTCGGCGGGGGGGCCGTGGCGTTCACGACGCCGGCGATGGTGGCCATCGTGCCGATGCTCGTGCCGGACTCGGCGATCCAACAGGCCAACGCCCTGCTGTCCTTCAGCCGTGGCCTCTTCGACGTCGTCGGGCCGGCGGTGGCGGGGCTGCTCGTCGTCGGCCCGGGGCCTGGGTGGGCGCTGCTGGCCGACTCCTTGACCTACCTCGTCGCGATCCCGCTGTTGGCGAGGACCGGGCTGCGCGGCGCGGTCCGGGACGGCAAGCCCAGGGTGGCGATGCTTCGCGAGATGCGTGAGGGTTGGGTCGAGTTCCGCTCCCGCAGTTGGGTCTGGCTGGTCGTCGTAGCGTTCGCGGGAGTCAACGCGATCTCGATCGGTACCCACGGTGTTCTCGGTCCGGCGGTCGCCAAGTCCAGTCCGGGTCTCGGTGAGACCGGGTGGGGTCTGGCGCTGGGCGCCGAGGCCGTCGGCACCCTCGTCATGACAGTCGTGCTCATGCGGGCCACCCTGAGCCGGCCGTTGCGCGTTGGCCTGCTGACGATCGCCGTCGGCGCGGTGCCCATCGCGACCCTCGCCATGCACCCGAGCGTCGGCGTGCTCGCGACGACGTTCCTGCTTGCCGGCGCCGGGGCGGAGGTGTTCAACGTCGGGTGGACGACGGCGCTGCAGCGGCAGGTCCCCCAACACGTGCTGTCCCGGGTGTCCAGCTACGACGCGCTCGGCTCCTACATCGCTCTGCCTGTCGGTGCCCTGGTCTTCGGGTGGCTCGGCACGGTCTTCGACCCCCGCTCGGTCCTGCTCGTCAGCGCCGCCCTCTTCGCCGTGCTCACCCTCGGGGTGCTCGCGTCGCCGGCGGTGCGCAACCTGCCCGGAGGGCCAGCGGTCGATCCCGCACCCAGGGCCCACAGCACGCCCTCGACCTCCCCGCGCGAACCGTAGACTGGCGCTCCCGTCGTCAGACAGGGTGCTCCGGTCGCAGACTGGGCACTCCCGTCGTCAGACTGCCCCGCTGTCGTCCACCCGAGGACCACCCTTGTCTGTCAAGGACATCCGCCTGTTCGGTGACCCGATCCTGCGCACGGCCGCAGCGCCGGTCGTCGACTTCGACCGCGAGCTGCGTCAGCTGGTCCGCGACCTCGGCGACACCATGCTCGACGCTCCCGGCGCCGGCCTCGCGGCCCCGCAGATCGGGGTGGGCCTGCGGGTGTTCACCTACCACGTCGACGGTGTCCTCGGACATGTCGTCAATCCGTCGCTCGAGCTCTCCGACGAGGGCCAGGACGGGCCCGAGGGCTGCCTGTCCTTCCCGGGGCTGGCCTTCGATACGCCACGGGCGCTGTCCGTCGTCGCGACCGGGTACGACCAGCACGGCGAACCGCTGCGCCTGGAGGGCAGTGACCTGCTCGCTCGGGCCGTGCAACACGAGACGGACCACCTCGACGGCATCCTGTTCATCGACCGCATGGACCCGGTCCAACGCCGGGCCGCGATGCGGGCGATCCGCGAGGCGCAGTGGAACGGCGGTCCGGTGCCGACGGTCAAGGCCAGCCCGCACGCGACCTTCGGCCGGGGGATGTGAGGTGCGGGTCCTCTTCGCCGGGACCCCCGATGTCGCCGTCCCGAGCCTCGACGCGATCCTCGCCTCTCGCCACGAGGTCCTCGCTGTCCTCACCCGGCCCGACGCCCGCTCCGGCCGCGGCCGGTCGCTGCAGCCCTCGCCGGTGCGCGTGCGGGCCGAGGAACACGGCATACCGGCCCTCACGCCGGCCTCGCCGCGGGATGGCGAGTTCCTCGCGACGCTGCGCGACCTCGCGCCGGATTGCTGCCCGGTCGTCGCCTACGGGGCCCTCGTCCCGCAGGCAGCCCTCGACGTCCCTGCCCACGGCTGGGTCAACCTGCACTTCTCGTTGCTGCCGGCGTGGCGGGGTGCCGCCCCGGTCCAGCACGCCATCATCGCCGGCGACGAGGTGAGCGGTGCCTCGACGTTCCGTCTCGAAGCCGGTCTGGACACCGGGCCGGTCTACGGCGTGATGACCGAACGGATCGGCCCCACCGACACCGCCGGGGACCTGCTCGGTCGGCTCGCCCACGCCGGCGCGGCCCTGCTCGTCGCGACGCTGGACGGTATCGAGAGCGGGGAGCTCACCGCCGCACCGCAATCCGCCGAGGGGCTCTCGCTCGCGCCCAAACTCGGCCCAGACGACGCCCGGGTCCGCTGGGGGGTCGCGGCCCTCGCCGTGGACCGCCGGATTCGCGGCTGCACCCCGGCCCCCGGCGCCTGGAGCACCTTCCGCGGGCAACGCCTCGGGCTGGGGCCGGTCGAGCTCGCCGCGGACGCCGGCCTGGAACCCGGGATGCCGCCGGGGACCCTGCTCGTCGCCAAGCACGCCGTGTATGCCGCGACGGCCACGGTCCCGGTGCGCCTCGGGCTGGTCCGACCGCCGGGCAAGCGGGAGATGCCGGCGCCGGACTGGGCCCGCGGGGTGCGGGTCGAGGCCGGCGAGCGGTTCGACCTCGATGGCTGAGCCCGACGGGCCTCGCCGGCCCCGCCGCGGTTCGGGCCACCCGCGATCCACGTCCGGCGTTCCGCGTCCCGCGTCGGGCGGCGACCATGGGCGAGCCCGTTCGGCCCAGCGTCCTGCCCAGCGGTCCCGGACCGCCGACCCGCCGCGGCTGGCGGCATACACGCTGCTGCGCGCGGTCGCCTCAGGCGCCTACGCCAACCTCGAGCTGCCGAAGATCCTGCGGGCGGCGCGCCTGTCCGGGCGCGACGCCGCCTTCGCCACCGAGTTGGCGTACGGCGCCCTGCGGTTGCAGGGCCGGTACGACCCGATCATCGCCGTTCTCGCGGCTCGACCCGTCGAGGCCGTCGACCCGCCGGTGCTCGACACCCTGCGTCTGGGCGCCCACCAACTGCTCGGGATGCGGGTGCCCACCCACGCGGCGGTGAGCGAGACCGTCGCCCTGGCCCGGATGGTCAACGGCGCCGGAGCAGCGGGGTTCGTCAACGCCGTGCTGCGCCGGATGGCCGAGCGCGACCTCGCCGACTGGCTCGACGACCTCGCCCCACAGTCGTTGCCGGTCCTGGAGCGCCTCGCCGTCCGCGAGTCGCACCCGAGGTGGATCGTCGAGGCGCTGCGCGGGGCGCTGCTCGGGCACGGCCGGGCCACCCGAGACACCGTCGAGGCCGACCTTGCCGCGCTGCTCGCCGCGGACAACGCCCCCGCGCTCGTCGCGCTGGCCGCCCGCCCCGGCCTCGCCGAGGTCGCCGAACTGCTCGCCGCCGGCGCCCGGCCCGCCGCGATGGCCCCGACCGCAGCGGTGCTGCCGCACGGTGACCCCGGCGCGCTGCCGGCGGTGCGCGAAGGGCGGGCCGCGGTGCAGGACGAGGGTTCCCAACTCGTCGCCCTGGCGCTGGCCGCCGCCCCGACGATGACCGGGGAGTGGCCGCAGCGGTGGCTAGACCTGTGCGCCGGCCCCGGCGGCAAGGCCGGTCTGCTCGCCGCGCTGGCCCTGCAGCGCGGCGCGAGCCTCGTGGCCACCGACGTGAGCGAGCACCGGGCCGCCCTCGTGCGCCGCAGCCTCGCCGCGGCCAGCGCCGCCGGTCCGGGCCGGATCGAGGTCCGCGTCGGCGACGGGCGGCTGGTCGGTGCCGACGAACCGGCCCGCTACGACCGCGTGCTCATCGACGCGCCGTGCACCGGGCTCGGCGCACTGCGGCGCCGCCCGGAGGCACGATGGCGGCGCACCCCCGGCGACGTCCAGACCCTCGTGCCCCTGCAGCGCGACCTGCTCGTCAGCGCGGTCGAGGCCACCCGCCCGGGCGGGGTCATCGGCTACGCGACGTGCAGCCCGCACCTGCCCGAGACCCGGTTCCTCGTCGCTGACGTCGTCAAACGCCGGGAGGATCTGGAGGTCCTCGACGCCCGCGACGCCCTCGCTGAAGCCACCGCCGGCGCCGCCCACGATCTCGGCCCGGGCCCGTTCGTCCAGCTGTGGCCGCACGTGCACGACACCGACGCGATGTTCCTCGCGCTGCTGCGCCGGCGCACCTGATGGCCGGCCTGCTCGACCTCACCCCGTTGCGGTGCAACCTGCTCGACGACGGCGTAGCGTCCGCAGCCGCGTGCGCGCGTCACTTCACGACGGCGCCACCGGCGTTCGTCCATGCGGTGATGCCGCCACCGAGGTGGTAGGTGCTCGTGAAGCCGAGACTGCCCATCACCGACAGGGCGGTACCGGAGCGGTTTCCGCTGCGGCAGTACACGGCATATGGGACGTCCTTGGCCAGACCCGCGACCCTGGTGCGGAAGTCCGGGGCCTCGACATCGATGTTGACGGCGCCGGCGAGGTGTCCGGCGGCGAACTCGCCGGGGGTGCGCACGTCGAGCACGACGGTTCCCGGGCGTTTCATAGCGGCGGCAAACCCGGCGGCGTCGAGTTCGGCTCCGTTGGTCGGCGCCGCGACGGCAGCGCTCGCCGTGGACACGTTCCCGGGCCCGGCGCTGCTCGAACACCCCGCGACGGCGAGGGCGAGGACGGCGGCGGTGGCGGCGGTGAGGGACGCCGCGCGGCGGGTGGCGCGCATGAGGTGCTCTCCTGTGGTGGGGGCCGGCTCGTCGTGGTGGTCGCCTGGACGACGGTCATGGACGAGACCCGCGCCAGCTTATACCCCTAGGGGTATGCCGCGTGGTTCGGCTGGGCTCGGTGGGCACCGGTCCGCCGTTACGCTGGCGGGTGTGCTGATCTCCCCGAGCATCCTCTCGGCCGACTTCGCCAACCTGCAGGACGAGCTCGAGGCGGTCCGTAACGCCGACTGGGCCCATGTCGACGTCATGGACAACCACTTCGTCCCCAACCTCACGATGGGCCTGCCCGTCGTCGAGGCGCTGCTGCGGGTCAGCCCGCTGCCGATCGACTGCCACCTGATGATCGAGGACCCGGACCGCTGGGCCCCGGGTTACGCCGAGGCCGGAGCCGGGTCGGTGACCTTCCACGTCGAGGCGGCGGCCGACCCACAAGGCCTGGCCCGCCGAGTCCGTGCCGCCGGCGCCCGGGTGGGGATGGCGCTAAAGCCGCGCACCCCCTGGGCTCCGTACGAGCAGTTGCTGCCCGAGCTCGACATGGTCCTCGTCATGACCGTCGAGCCAGGATTCGGCGGGCAGGCGTTCATGGCCGACCAGCTACCCAAGGTCGCCGCGGTCCGCGAGTCGGTGCGCCGGCACGGCGGCCAGGTCTGGATCCAGGTCGACGGCGGGGTCGGCGCCGACACCATCGAGGCGTGTGCCGAGGCCGGAGCGGACGTCTTCGTCGCCGGTTCGGCGGTGTTCTCCGCGGTCGACGCCGCCGAGCGGGTCGACGAACTCCGGGCGCTGGTCATGCGCCACGCCCATCCGGCGGTCTGAGCGGCCCATCAGCCGGCCCGGGCCGGCGTGACGCAGGGCGCAGCCGGCAGGCGCCCGGACGGCATACACTCGAGAGCACGTGCTCCGGGGTCGGTGTAACTCCGAACCGGCGGTGACAGTCCGCGACCCGGCCGCAGCCAGCGGCCGGTTGACCTGGTGGAACTCCAGGACCGACGGTGAAAGTCCGGATGGTAGGAAGCACGGTCGAGGCGCTCCGCGCCCCGGTATGCCGCGTCGCGGCACCGGGCTCGGCGTGCCGAGGTTGGTCCCCGGAGTTCGTCCCTGTTGGCACGAATTCGAGGACGAACACCACAGATGACAACTCTCACCGCTGCGGTCGACGACACGCAGAACATCTTCCAGCGGCTCATCGACGCCGCCATCCCCATCGGGGCCTACCAGCTGCACTGGCTCGAACTCGTCGGCGTACTCATCGGCGTCGTGTCGGCCTGGTACGGCATGAAGCGGCGGGTCTGGGCCTGGCCCATCGGCATCGTCGCCAACGTCATGCTCTTCTTCGTCTACATCGGCGCGGCCTTCGGTGCCGACTCGCGGGTGCCGCTGTTCGGTCAGTCCGGGCGGCAGGTGTTCCTCTTCGCGACGAGCGTGTACGGCTGGTGGTGCTGGAACCAGATCCGCCGCTCGCGCGGGGTCGCGGCCGACGCGCCGGCCATCACCCCGCGGTGGGCGAGCACCGGCGAGCGCCTTGCCCTGGCCGGCCTGTGGATCGCCGGCACCGTCGTGGCACACCAGGTCTTCGTGTACCTCACCAACCTCGCGCCCAACCCCTATTGGACGCCCCAGTGGTGGTACTTCTGGTGCGACGCGTGGATCTTCGTCGGGTCGATGATCGCGACCTACGCGATGGCCCGCGGCTGGAACGAGTTCTGGCTGTGCTGGATCGCCGTCGACCTCGTCGGAGTGCCCATGGGCTTCGCCACCGGGTATGTCCCGACCGCCGTGATGTACACGTTCTACGGCTTCTTCGTCCTCTACGGCTTCAGCCAGTGGGTCAAGGCGACCCGGGCCGAGCACGAGGGCGCCGAGCCGCAGAAGGCCTCCGCGGCGGCCTGACCGTCCCGGCGCTCGTTCGGCGAGGCGTCCCCACCGAGCCGCGTATGCCGTCCGCCCGGGCAGGTGGGGCGGGCGGACGGCATGCGTGCTGAGCGCTCTCGCGACACGCCAGCCCCAAAACCAGCCGAGCGGGTCCAGCAGGTCCAGCCGACTCCGGCGTTCGTGTGGCAGAACGCGCGCTATACCGCGCGTTCTGCCACACGCTGCCCCGGGGATCTGGAGTGGCGACGGCATACGGGCGTGGCCCACGCCCGGTGCCACCCTGCGGGGACCATCCGACTGCCTCGGTAGGCTGTCCCCTCGTGAAGACGTTCGAGGCGCTGTTCGCCGAGCTGACCGACCGGGCGGCCAACCGGCCGGCCGGGTCGGGCACCGTCGCCGCCCTGGACGCCGGGGTCCACGCGATCGGCAAGAAGGTCATCGAGGAGGCCGCCGAGGTGTGGATGGCCGCCGAGTACGAGTCGCCCGAGCGTGCCGCGCAGGAGATCAGTCAACTGCTGTACCACCTGCAGGTGCTCATGATCGCCCGCGGCCTCACCCTCGACGACGTCTACGCCCACCTCTGACCGGACCACCACATGCTGCGAATCGCCGTGCCCAACAAGGGCTCCCTGTCCGAGGCCGCCGTGGAGATGCTCCGCGAGGCCGGCTATCAGGTGCGCCGCGACAGCAAGGAACTCGTCGTCGTCGACGTCGAGCACGACGTCGAGTTCTTCTACCTGCGCCCCCGCGACATCGCCATCTACGTGGGCTCGGGCACCGTCGACGCCGGCATCACCGGCCGCGACCTGCTGCTCGATTCCGCCAGCCCGGCCGTCGAGGTCATGCCGCTCGGGTTCGGCCGTTCGACCTTCCGGTATGCCGCGCCCGCCGGCGCCGCGCGCACCGTCGCCGACGTCGCGGGCCAGCGGGTGGCGACGAGCTATCCGGGTCTGGTCGCCGCGCACCTGGCCGCCGCCGGGGTGGCAGCCACCGTGGTGCGCCTCGACGGCGCGGTCGAGACGGCCATCACCCTCGGGGTGGCCGACGTCATCGCCGACGTCGTCGAGACCGGGGCGACCCTGCGCAACCAGGGGCTCGAGGTTTTCGGCGAGCCGATCCTGCAGTCCGAGGCGGTGCTCATCCGCCGGGCGTCGGTGCCCGAGGACAACGGCGCCGGCGTGTTGCGTCGGCGGCTGCAGGGAGTCGTCACCGCCCGCGAATACGTGATGATGGACTACGACGTCCCCGTCGACCTCGCCGAGGCCGCCTGTGCGATCACCCCGGGCCTGGAGTCGCCGACCGTCTCCCCGCTGCAGGATCCGTCCTGGGTCGCAGTGCGGTCGATGGTCCCGCGCCGCCAGACCAACCGGGTCATGGACGAGCTGTACGACCTGGGCGCCCGGGCCATCCTCGTCACCGACATCGCGGCGTGTCGACTGTGAGCGACACCGACCCGTTCGAGGTGTTCCGACCCCGCCGGGGCCGCCTCGTCGCGACCGGCCTGGCCGTCGCGGTGATCGTCGTCTTCACCTTCATCGGGATGTTCATCCCCGACAACACGGTCATGCAATGGGGCGCGGGGGACCGGTTCTTCCTCGCCTCGATCGGCTGGGTGCTTGCCGCGGTGTTCTGGCGTTACGCGACGATTCGCGCCGTGCCCACCCGCGAAGACCTGCTCGTGCGCAACCTCTTCCTCACCCGCCGCCTGCCCTGGGCGCACATCGTCGGCATGCAGTTCGGGCACGGTATGCCGTGGCCGACCCTCGAGCTCAGCGACACCGACACCGTCGCCGTCATGGGGATCCAGCGTGCCGACGGCCCGCGCTCGGTCGCCGAGGCCTCGCGGCTGGCCGCGTTGATCCAGGCCCTCGGCGAGGCGTCCGAGCAGAGTTAGGCGACGGCCCCACCAAGCCCTCAGGCGCAGCGCCGACCGGAGGCTCGCCCCGACGCCGCACGTGCCGGCCGCTCCACTCAGGCGAGGGCCCCGCCGAGCCACAGCCCGAGGGCAGCGGCGGCCGTCGAGCCGACGAGCGTCAGCGCGGCATACCCGCCGGCGAGGGTGGGCCCGTCGGCGGCGAACAACCGCGCCGTCTCGACCGAGGCCGTGCTGAACGTCGTGTACCCCCCGCAGAAACCCGTCCCGACCACGGTCTTGAGCGCCGGCACGAGCCCAGCGGCCGCGCCGGCGGCCCAACCGGCGAGCAGCCCGAGCAGCAGCGACCCCGAGACGTTGATGACAAGCGTGCCCAGGGGCAGGGTGCGGTGGGTGCGCCGGTTGACCGCGGCGTCGAGGACGAACCGGGCCAGCGCCCCGAGCCCGCCGGCGAGCGAGAGCAGCAGCAGGGTCACGGCGCCGACTCCCCGCGGGGGATCCGTCGGACCGCGGCGGCACCGAGCCAGGCGGCCAACGCGCCGAGCAGCACCGTGGCCAGGGAATAGCCGATCGCCGTGGGCCAGGCCAGCCGGGTGATCTCGACGGCGAAGGTGCTGTACGTCGTGTACCCGCCGAGGAACCCGGTGCCGGCGCCGAGGCGCACCCGGCGCCGCCAGCCCTGGTCGGGGCCGCCGCGGGCCAGCACCGCGAGCAGCACCCCGAGCACGAGCGCGCCGCTGAGGTTGATGGCGAAGGTCGCCCACGGCCACCCGCCGGATGCTGCCGGCACGGCATCCTCGAGGAGCGCTCGGACACAGGTCCCGGCGGTCCCACCGAGCAGGACGAGCCCGAGCAGCAGGGGATCGCGCTGCGCCGGCCGGGCCGACGGCGCCCCGGTGCGGGCGCCGGTCACGGCGCCGTCCGGGTGCGGATGCCGGTCGACGCGCTCACTCCCACGGCGCCCGATCGTGCCAGTCGACGACCTCGAGCGGGACGACCAGCACGGGCCGGTGCTGCCGATGGGCGAGCTGGACCGCGACCGAGCGGTTGAGGAAGTCCCCGATCCGGTGGTGGCGGCCGAGGTGGGTGCCGACGACGAAGCTCGCGGCGTCGACGGCACGGGCCAGGTGGGTCAGGGCTCGGTCGGTGCGGCCGGCGAGGTAGCGCAACTGCCAGGGCTGGTCCGTGTCGGCCATCGCCGCGCCGACCTGGGCAAGGAGGGCCTGCTCGGTGGCGAGCCACCCGTCGTCGGCAAGGTCGGGGTCGACGGCCTGATGGAGCACCGTGCCGTCGGGGTTCTCCTGCTCGGTGAACCGGGCCGGGTCGACGTAGGCGAAGTAGACGGTCGGCGCCCCGGTGGCCCGGGCCAGCGATGTTGCGGTGAGGGCAACGAGCGGCGGTTGCCCGGGGACCACGCCCACGACTACGGGATGGCCGGCGAAGTCGGTGAGCCGCGACGGATCGGGCTGGGGCGGAACGGCGGCGGGAGGGGGCATAGCGTCTCCAGGTGTCACGGGGTACGCGCAAGGCCGGGGCGCAAGAGCATCGCAAGGGTGAGTTGGACGGCCATGATCGCGGCGAGGCTGGCCCACACCGCGGGGAACCCGCCGGTGACGTCTCGGACGGCTCCCATGACGAACGGGCCCACCGAGGCCAGCGAATAGCTGACGAAGAAGCACATCGCGGTGAGCCGCCCGCTAGCGGCCGGGCTCGCGGCGAAGTCGACAAGCAGGACGAGGCCGACCGAGAAGGCCGCCCCTTGCCCGAGGCCGAGGACGACGACCCATCCCCACGGAGCCGCGGTCGGCGCGAGCCACATCCCGAGCATCCCCGCCGTCGCCAGCGCCGACGTCGGCAGCAGCAGCGCCCGCCGGTCGCGGACCCGGTCGGCGAGGATCGGCCCGAGCAACCCCGAGACGAGCTGGGCCAGCGAGAACGCCGAGAGCAGATAGCCGGCCTGCGCCCGTGCCCACCCCTGTCCGACGAAGGTCGGCGACACCCAGGCCAGCGAGGAGTAGAACTCCCACGACTGCACGGTGAGGTATGCCGCGAGCAACAGTGCCGTCGGATGCCGCCACGGCAGGGCCATCCGCTCGGCCGGCGGCGGCAGGGCTGAGCGGGCGCGTTGGCTGGTCAGCGTGAACGGGGCCCAGGCGGCGGCCCCGACGAGGGCGAGGATCGACCACGACGCGAGCGAGGCTTGCCACGAGCCGAGCCGGTCGGCCAGCGGCACGGCGAGCGCCGCCGACGCCGTGGCTCCGCCCATCATCGCGAACATGTACAGCCCG
This sequence comes from Dermatophilaceae bacterium, assembly GCA_037045045.1. GTDB lineage: Bacteria > Actinomycetota > Actinomycetes > Actinomycetales > Dermatophilaceae > Phosphoribacter. The sequence continues at coordinate 281,653 of JBAOHL010000003.1, read as the reverse complement.
GTGATCGTCCCGGAACGCTCCGGCGGGAACAGCGTCTTGACGAGCCGCGGCAGCAGGGCCCCGGCGACGGCGATGCCGACCCCGGCGACGAACGTCGCGGCATACAGGACGGCGACGTTGCCGCCCCAGAGGCGGGCGAACGACCCGAGCCCGACGCAGACGGTCGCGGCGAGCACCGACTGGACGGCGCCGATCCGCGCGCTGAGCCATTGCGCCGCGGGGGCGAACACCCCCATGCACAGCACCGGCAGGGTGGTCAGCGCGCCGGCGGCGGCGTTGGACAGGCCGAGATCGCGGGTGATCGCCTCGACGAGCGGCGGGACGCTGGCCATCGCGCTGCGCAGGTTCGCCGCGACCGCGACGAGGACGGCGGCCATGACCCAGGTCGGCGGCAACGCGATGTCTGGCAGGTGGTGGCGCTGGACGGGTGCGGTCATCGTCGGCTCAGCACGCCGGTACGCCGGTCGGCGGTGACGGGCGAGTCGGCGCGTGCGGCACGGCATACCTCCTCGCAGGTCCGGGCAGCATCGTACTGGGGCAGCCCCGGCGTGCCCGTAGGCTGAGGGCTATGGCTGATTTCGATGTCGTCGTCCTCGGCGCCGGACCGGGCGGGTACGTCGCCGCCATCCGCGCCGCCCAACTCGGCCTGAAGACCGCCGTGGTCGAGGAGAAGTACTGGGGCGGAGTGTGCCTCAACGTCGGCTGCATTCCGAGCAAGGCCCTGCTCAAGAACGCCGAGCTCGCCCACGTGCTCACCCACGAGAAGGCGAAGTTCGGCATCGAGGGCGACGCGACGATGACCTACGGCCCGACCCATGCCCGCTCGCGGCAGGTATCCGCCGGCATCGTCAAGGGCGTGCACTTCCTCATGAAGAAGAACACGATCACCGAAATCGACGGCTGGGGCACCCTGACCGGGCCCACCTCGATGACCGTGCGGGCCGCCGATGGCACCCAGCGCGACCTGTCGTTCGACAACCTCATCATCGCCACCGGGTCGGTGACCCGGATGATCCCCGGGGTGACGGTGTCCACGAACGTCGTCACCTACGAGGAGCAGATCCTCGACCCGCAGCTGCCCGCCTCGATCATCATCGCCGGGTCGGGTGCGATCGGCGTCGAGTTCGCTTACGTCATGCGCAACTTCGGCGTCGACGTGACGATCGTCGAGTTCCTCGACCGGATGGTGCCGACCGAGGACGAGGCGGTGTCCAAGGAACTGCTCAAGCACTACAAGAAGCTCGGCGTCAAGGTCCTGCTCGGCACGAAGGTCGAGTCGGTCGAGGACACCGGCACGGGGGTACGGGTGCACGTCTCGCCCGCCGCCGGCGGCCAGCAGATGGTCCTCGAGGCAGACCGGCTGCTCTCGGCGATCGGGTTCGCCCCGCGGGTCGAGGGCTACGGCCTGGACGCCTCCGGCGTCGCCCTCACCGACCGGGGCGCCATCGCCGTCGACGGCCGGTGCCGCACCAACGTCCCGAACGTCTACGCGATCGGCGACGTCACCGCCCAGCTCATGCTCGCCCACGTCGCCGAGGCCATGGGCATCGTCGCCGCCGAGACCATCGCGGGCGCCGAGACGATGGAGATCGACTACCGCTTCATCCCCCGCGCGACGTACTGCCAGCCGCAGATCGGGTCGATGGGCCTGTCCGAAGCGCAGGCCAAGGACGCCGGGTATGCCGTGAAGACCGCGACCTTCCCGTTCTCGGCCAACGGCAAGGCCCAGGGCCTGGGCGATGCGGTCGGCTTCGTCAAGATCGTCGCCGACGCGGAACACAACGAGTTGCTCGGCGCCCACCTCATCGGCCCGGACGTCACCGAGTTGCTCCCGGTGCTCAACGCGGCCCAGACCTGGGACCTCACGGCCGACGAGCTGTCCCGCGTCGTGTTCGCCCACCCGACCCTCGGCGAGGCGGTCAAGGAGGCCCTGCACGGCATCGCCGGCCACATGATCAACTTCTGAGCTGCCGGGGCCTGTCAGCTGCTGGCTGCCCAGGCCTGTCAACTGCCGAGCTGCCCAGGCCTGTCAACGTCCGAGCTGCCGGGCTTGGGTTCCGGGCCGGGGCCGGGCGTTGCGTCCGGCCGCGCCGGTGGGGCGGGCTCGCCCGCGGTGAGCGCGTCGCCAAGGTGGTCGAGCACGCCCCGCCAGAGCGGCTCGGGGATCTCGGGGTTGACGATGAGCAAACCGGTGAGGCCGTGGACCGCGCTCCAGTGGGCGAAGGCGGCCGTGCGGACGAGCGGATCGTCCGGCTCTCGCCCCAGCAGTGACCCTAGGTCGGTCAGCAGCGCGTCGAAGCCGCGGCCGGGCATCTCGGCGCGTCGGGCCGCCGGCGGGGGCGACTGGAAGAGCACCCGGTAGGCGCTCGGATTGGCGACCCCCCAGGTCACGTAGGCCAGGCCCCGTCGACGCACTCGCTCTCGCGGCGAGTCCAGGCCGGCGACACGACGCTCCAGCGACCGGGACCACTGCTCGAAGGCCTGCTCGCACGCCGCCCGGACGAGCTCGTCGAGGTTGGCGAAGTGGTGGTACAGCGTCGGGGGAGTGCACTCGCAGGCGGCGCAGATGGACGCCACGCTGACCTTGGCTCCGCCGCTCGACTGCTCGACGAGCAGCCGCCAGCAGGCCCTGGTGAGCCGCTCGCCCATCATCCCGGGGTCGGCGGCGGGAGGCCGCCCGCGCCCGCGTCGCTCCGTCACCGCACCCTCCTGTCCTCCAACGTATCGTCCGTGGTGAGGCTGGCTATATATAGTGATACTATATTGACATGAGCCTCACCTCGGTCGTATCCCCTCCGCGCGAACACCCCGAGCGTCGGCTCGCGGCGACTGCGGCGGTGGGGGCCCTCGTCGCCCTGCTCGCCGGCGGCTCCCTCATGGCGATCCCCCGGCCGGGGCCGGCCCAGGGGAGCGGGTGGCCGGGCGCGCTGGCCCTGCTCGGCCCGGCCGCTCTGGCCGCGATCAGCTGCCTGGACATGTTCACGGTGCCGGCCCTGCACCGCAGCCTCCGGCTCACCGGCCCGACCCTCGTGCTCGTCGCGACCGGCTGCGCGCTGGTCGGCGACCTGCTCGGAGTGACCGGCCGGCTCGCCCAGCTCACGTCGGTGCTCGCCGACCTGCGCGGACTGCCCGGCGGGGCGGTCCTCTCGATGGACCTGCTGCAGGTCACGCTCAACACGGCCGGCTTCCTGCTGATCTCGGTGTCTTTCGCGGCGTTCGGGGTGCTGTTCGTGCGGGCGGGCTCGCCGCGACTCGGTGGGGTGGCCGTCGCGGCCGGGGTGCTCACCGCGGTCGGGCAACTGCCGGGTCTGCAGGTCCTCTTCTACGTGGCCAACGCGGCGTTCCTCGCCTGGTATGCCGCCCTGGCGGTCACCTTCGGCCGGGCCGAGGTGGCCAGGTGAGCCGGCCCGCCGTCACGCACGTGCTGCTCGGCGCCGCCGCGACCGCGTTCGCCCTGGGTCCGTTCGCGGTCCCGGAGTACGACCTCGTGCGCCAGAGCGTCAGCGAGACCGCGGCCCAGGCCACGCCCGGAGCCTGGGTGGCTCGCACGGGCTTCCCCCTGTTGGCTCTGGCCGTGTTGAGCCTGCTGCCGCGGGTGCGTTGGGGTCGCGCGGCCGCCTGGGGCTACGGGGCCTTCGCTGCCGGCCTCGTCGCTGTCGGGGTCTGGTCGCACGAGCCCTACCTGCCTGGCGTCGCGTACGACCCCACCGAAGCGACCCTGCACAGCGTCGCCGCCACCGCGATGGGCCTGGCCGTCGTCAACGCCGAGATCCTCGCCGCGTGGCACATCAGGCGCGGAGCCAGGCTCGGGCTTGCCGGCGCCTACCTGCTGCTGCCGGTGGCGATGGCGGTGCACTCGGCGCGGGCCGGGATCTACCAGCGGCTGATGTTCGCGACCCTTGTCGGCGCCTTGTTCGTGATGTCCTGGCGGCCCGCCGTTGCCCGCCCCGCACCTGACGTCACTGCTCGGGCTCTCCCGACGTCCTGACAGGATGCCGGGTATGCCGGTGCGTCGTGTCGTCTCGTTGGTTCCGTCGTTGACCGAGGCCATCGCGGTGAGCGCGCCGGGTCGGCTTGTCGGCGCGACGGATTGGTGCGTGCGTCCGCCTGACCTCGACGTGGCCCGCGTCGGCGGGACGAAGAACCCCGACGTCGAGCGCATCCGCTCGCTCAAGCCGGATCTCGTCGTCGCCAACGAGGAGGAGAACCGCCGTGCCGACGTCGAGGCGCTGCGTGCGCTCGGGCTCGATGTGCTCGTCACCGACGTGCGCACCGTGACCGACGCGCTGGGCCAACTCGACGGGTTGCTCGAGCGACTCGAGGCGCCGCACCGGCAGTGGCTCGACGAGGCCCGGGCCGCCTGGGCCGACCCGGAGCGCGAACCGGCATACCGCGTCGTCGTCGCGATCTGGCGGCGGCCGTGGATGTTCGTCGGCAGCGACACGTATGCCGGTGACGTGCTTCGCCGGCTTGGGTACGTCAACGCGTTGGCCGACCACCCGGTGCGTTACCCGAGGATCGACCTCGGCGACCTGCCGGCCCACGATCTCGTCGTGCTGCCGGACGAGCCGTACCGATTCACTGCGAGCGACGGCCCCGAGTCCTTCCCCGGCCGGCGCTGGGCGCTCGTCGACGGGCAGGCGCTGACCTGGTACGGCCCGGCCATGGTCGACGCCCCGCGGATCCTGCGCGCCCAATTGGCCTGAGCGGTGAGCAGCCGCTATGTCGGCAGCGGCGGCTGCGGGGTGCCCATCGCTGCGGGGTCCATCGTGCCCGCCGACAGGTGCCGAGCGGCGGCGGCGGCGATCGGGTCCAACGCCGGGTCGTGGGCCAGGCCGAGGGCGCGCAGCTCGACCTTCATCCGCATCTCCCAGAACCTGCCGACGTGTCCGGCCACCCGGGCCGCGGCGTGCTCCTCGCCCAGGTGCTCGAACTGGCGGGCGATGTCGTTGGCCATCCGCACCACCGCGGGGACCTCGTTCACCGGGCCACCACCGCGTCGGCGTCGGCCTGCACGCCCACCGTCGATTCGAGCGCGGTGGCCACAGTGACCTGGACTGCGGTGACCTTGTACTCGGGGCAGTTCGTCGCCCAGTCGGAGTTGTCCGTCGTCACGACGTTGGCGCCGCTCACCGGGTGGTGGAAGGTCGTGTAGACGACGCCGACCGGCATCCGCTCGGAGTGTTGCGCCCGCAGGGTCGTCGCACCGACCCGGGAGGAGATCTCGACGAGGTCGCCGTCGTGGACCCCGCGCAATTCGGCGTCGGCCGGATGGATTTCGAGCAGGTCCGCCGGGTGCCACGTCGAATTGGCAGTGCGGCGGGTCTGGGCGCCGACGTTGTACTGCGAGAGGATCCGCCCGGTCGTGAGCAGCAGCGGGTATCGGGCCGTGGTCCGTTCGGTCGTCGGGACGTAGACGGTCTCGACAAGCCGGCCCCGGCCGCGGACGAAGTGGTCGACGTGCATGATCGGCGTCCCCGTCGATGCCGCGTCGGGGACCGGCCACTGCATCGACCCGACCTCGTCGAGGCGCTCGAACGAGACCCCGGCGAACGTCGGCGAGGTCGCCGCGATCTCGGCCATGATGTCGGCCGCGCAGGCGTAACTCATCGGATACCCCATCGCCGTAGCGATCTCGCAGACGGCCTGCCACTCGTCCTTGCCCACCCGGCTCGGCATGACCGGGCGCACCCGGTTGATCCGCCGTTCGGCGTTGGTGAACGTTCCGTCCTTCTCGAGGAACGAGGAGCCGGGCAGGAAGACGTGGGCGAAGCGGGCCGTCTCGTTGAGGAACAGGTCGTGGACGACGACGAGGTCCATGGCCCGCAACGCCGCCTCGACGTGCTGGGTGTTCGGATCGCTCTGGGCGATGTCCTCGCCGTGGACGAACAACCCCCGGAACGTCCCGCCGATCGCCGCGTCGAACATGTTGGGGATGCGCAGCCCCGGCTCGGGACCGATCCATACCCCCCACAGTCGTTCGTACACCGCGCGGGCCTCGTCGTCGCCGATGTAGCGGTAGCCGGGCAGTTCGTGCGGGAAGGAGCCCATGTCGCACGAGCCCTGGACGTTGTTCTGGCCCCGCAGCGGGTTGACGCCGACCCCGGGGCGCCCGATCATCCCGGTGATCATCGCGAGGTTGGCCATCCCCATGACCATCGTCGAGCCCTGGCTGTGCTCGGTGACACCGAGGCCGTAGTAGATCGCCGAGTTCGGCCCCGCGGCATACCGCCGGGCCGCCTCGCGCAACTGCTCGGCCGGGATCCCGGTGTAGATCTCGGTGGCCTCGGGGGAGTGCTCAGGCCGGGCGACGAACTCAAGGTAGGGCTCGACGTTCTCGCACCGGGCGTCGAGGAAGGCTCGGTCGGCCAGGCCCTCGGTGACGACGACGTGGGCCAACGCGTTGACGAAGGCGACGTTGGTGCCGGGGCGGACCGGCAGGTGGTATGCCGCCTCGACGTGCGGCGAGCGGACCAGGTCGATGCGGCGCGGGTCGGCGACGATGAGTTCGGCGCCCTGGCGCAGCCGTCGCTTGAGCCGCGACCCGAAGACCGGGTGAGCGTCGGTGGGGTTGGCGCCGATGACGAGCACGACGTCGGCGTGGTCGACCGACTCGAAGTCCTGGGTGCCCGCCGACGTGCCGAAAGTCGTGTTGAGGCCATAGCCGGTGGGGGAGTGGCACACCCGCGCGCACGTGTCGATGTTGTTGTTGCCGAACGCCGCCCGGACCATCCGCTGGACGACATACACCTCTTCGTTGGTGCACCGCGAGGACGAGATCGCACCGATCGCCCCGGCGCCGTGGCGCTGCTGCAGGGCCCGGAACCCGGCGGCGACGGTGCCGATGGCCTCCTCCCACGAGACGACCCGCCACGGCTGCTCGATGCTTTCGCGGACCATGGGGTGCAGTTGCCGGTCGGGGTGGTTGGCGTAGCCGTACGCGAAGCGGCCCTTGACGCACGAGTGGCCCTCGTTGGCGCCACCGGCCTTGCTCGGCACCATCCGCACGACGGTCGTGTCGGCGCCCTCGCCGTGCACCTCGGCGCGGAACGAGCACCCCACGCCGCAGTAGGCGCACGTCGTCTCGACCGCCCGCGACGGCATACCGAGCTTGGCGAGGGACTTTTCCTCCAACGCCGACGTCGGGCAGGCCTGCACGCAGGCGCCGCACGACACGCACTCCGAGCCGAGGAAGTCCCAGCCGCCCGGGGTGATCCGCGAGTCGAAGCCGCGGCCGGCGACGGTGAGCGCGAAGGTGCCCTGGATCTCGCCGCAGGCCCGCACACACCGGGAGCAGACGATGCACGCGGCGGGGTCGTAGGCGAAGTAGGGGTTGGACAGATCCTGGCCCTCGGCGACGTGCGAGGCGCCGGCCAGGCCGTACCGGACGTTCGTCACGCCGAGGTCGTGGGCGAGCCGCTGCATCTCGCAGGACCCGCGCGCGCACCCGGGGCAGTCGGCCGGGTGGTCGGACAGGTACAGCTCCATGACCCCGCGGCGTAGCCCGGCGAGTTGGTCGCTGCGGGTCGTCACGACCATGCCGTCGGTGCACGGGGTGGTGCACGACGCGGGCGTGCCCGAGACGCCGTCGATCTCGACGAGGCACAACCGGCACGACCCGAAGGCGGCGAGGCTGTCGGTGGCGCACAGGCGCGGGATGTCGACGCCGGCCTCGGAGGCGGCGCGCAGGACGGACGTCCCGGCCGGCACGCTGACCTCGCGTCCGTCGACGGTGGCGGTGACGAGCGCCGGCCCGGCGCCGCGCGGGGTGCCGAGGTCGACCTCGGGGGCAAGGGTCATGCGGAGCCTCCCTGCGCTCGGGACGGACGGCCGAAATCCTCGGGGAAGTACTCCAGCGCACTACGCACCGGCAGCGGCGTCAAGCCCCCCATCGCGCACAACGAGCCCTTGGTCATCGTCGTGCACAGGTCCTCGAGCAACGCGAGGTTGGCCTCGCGGTCGACGCCCTCGCGGATCCGGTCGATGGTCTCGACGCCGCGCCGCGACCCGATCCGGCACGGGGTGCACTTGCCGCACGACTCCTTGGCGCAGAACTCCATGGCGAACCTGGCCTGCGCGGCCATGTCGACGGTGTCGTCGAAGACGACCACGCCGCCGTGCCCGAGCATCGCCCCCGCGTCGGCCAGCGCCTCGTAGTCCATCGGCAGGTCGAGCCGGTCGGCGGTGAGGTAGGCCCCCAGTGGACCGCCGATCTGCACCGCCCGCACCGGCCGGCCGCTGCGGGTGCCGGCTCCGTAGCCCTCGACGAGCTCGCGGACGGTGATGCCGAAGTCGGCCTCGACGATCCCGCCGCGCGCGACGTTGCCGGCCAGTTGGAAGACCTGGGTTCCTCGGGATCGGCCGGTGCCCAACGCCGCGTATGCCGCGCCGCCGTCGGCGAGGATCATCGGCACCGTCGCGAGGGTGAGGACGTTGTTGACGACCGTGGGCAGGCCGAACAGGCCCTCGATGGCCGGGATCGGCGGCTTGGCCCGGACCTCGGCGCGCCGGCCTTCGATGCTCTCGAGCATCGACGTCTCCTCGCCGCAGATGTAGGCCCCGGCCCCGACGCGCACCTGGAGCCGGAAGGTCAGGTCGTGCCCGAGGATGCGTTCGCCGAGGTAGCCCGCTGCGCTCGCGAGGTCGATGGCCCGGTTGAGCGTCGCGATGGCGTCGGGGTATTCCGAGCGGAGGTAGACGTAGCCCTCGCTCGCCCCGACGGCATACGCGGTGATCGCCATGCCCTCGATGAGCCCGAACGGGTCGCCCTCGATGAGCATCCGGTCGGCGTACGTGCCCGAGTCGCCCTCGTCGGCGTTGGCGCAGACGAACTTCGGGCCGCGCTGCTGGGCGGCGACGGTGCGCCATTTGACGCCGGTGGGGAAGCCGGCGCCGCCGCGACCGCGCAGCCCCGATTCGACGACCTGCTCGACGACCTCGGCCGGAGGCAGCTCCAAGGCCCGGCGCAGCCCGACCCAGCCGCCGTGCGCCGCGTAGTCGTCCAGCGACAGCGGATCGACGAGGCCGCAGCGGGCGAAGGTCACCCGGTTCTGGTGTTGCAGGTACGGATGCTCGCCGAGCACCCCGAGGTATGCCGCGTGTCCGGCGCCCGCGTCCAGCAGCGCGCTCGCCTCGCTCGCGTCGGCGACCTCGACCGGGCCCCAGCCGACTCGGCCGGCCGGCGAGTCGGTCTCGACGAGGGGCTCCAGCCACAGCAGGCCGCGCGAACCGGTGCGCACGACATCGACGTCGGGCACCACGGCGAAGGCCGCCGCCACCGCGTCGGCACCCACCGACCGGGCCGCCGCGTCGGCGGGGACGTAGACGGTGCGGCTCATCGCCAGGCCTGCGTGAGGGCAGTGAGCCGGTCGGCGTCGAGCCGTCCGTGCAGGGTGCCGTCGACGGTGCCCGACGGGCCGAGCGCGCAGTTGCCGAGGCAGAACACCTCGGCCACCTCGACGTCGGGGCGGCCTTCGAAGTGGCGGACCGCCTCGTCGTAGAGGGCCTGTCCGCCCACGGCCTGGCACGCCTCGGCGCGGCATACCGTGACGGCGTGCTCGGGGGCCGGGGCGGCGCGCAGGTCGTGGTAGAAGCTCACCACTCCGTGGACCTCGGCGACGGAGAGGTTGAGCACGTCGGCGATTTCGAGGACGGCCGAGCGGTCGACGCAGCCGAGGCGTTCCTGGACCGCGTGCAGGACGGGCAGCAACGGGCCGCGCTCGCCGGCGAAGCGCTGGGCCAGCTCTCGGGCCGCGGGATTCGGCGGAATGTCCGGCTCGGCCACGGCACTGGCTCCTTCGCGTCTCGGGCTGGCCCCGAGTCTAGGCGTGGGCCGGCGCAGGGAACTGCTCGGTGTCGATCTCGCGTTGCGTCGCCGCGTTGTAGCGCTCGCCGATCACCGTCGCCTGGTTGACGATCTCGCCGGCGCGGGCGAGCACGCCCGGGTCGACGTCGAGGTCGGCGGCGGCGACGTTCTCGGCCAGGTGGGCGAGGTTCGTCGTCCCGGGGATCGGCAGGATGCCCTCGTCCTGCGCCAGGAGCCAGGCCAGGGCGAGTTGTCCGGGCAGCACGCCGGCCTCCTGCGCCAACGCCTGGAACGGCCCCAGGACCGCGAGGTTCGCGGCATACGTCGACGGCTCGAACCGCGGCATGAACCGGCGGATGTCGTTCGCCGGCAGAGCGCTCACGTCGGTGAGCCGGCCGGTGAGGAAGCCCCGGCCGAGCGGACTGAACGCCACCAGCGCGATGCCGAGCTCCCGGCAGGCCTCGAGCGTGCCGAGCTCGGGGTTGCGCGACCACAGCGAATACTCGTTCTGCAGCGCGGCGATCGGGTGGGTGGCGTGCGCCCGGCGCAGGGTGTCGGCGGAGACCTCCGAGATCCCGATCGCGCGGATCTTGCCCTGCGCGACGAGCTCGCCGAGGGCCCCGATGCTCTCCTCGACGGGCACCGTCTTGTCCCACCGGTGCAGGTAGTAGACGTCGATGACGTCGGTCCGCAGCCGGGCCAGCGCCTCGTCGCAGGTGCGGATGAGCACCTCGGGGCGACCGTCGATGACCCGCTTGCCGTCGACGCCGAGCATGCCGCACTTGCTCGCCAGGACGAACCGGTCGCGCTCGGCGGACAGCACCTGCCCGACGAGCCGCTCGTTGGCCCCGAAGCCGTACAGGGCCGCCGTGTCGACGTGGGTGACTCCGAGTTCCACGGCGCGACGCAACACCGCCGCGGCATCCTCGGGCGAGGGCGGGATGCCGTAGGCATGGCTCAGGCTCATGCAGCCCAGGCCGATGCTCCCGACCTCGAAGGGGCCCAGGCGTCTCGTGCGCACCGTCAGCCGTCGGCCTTGAGTTGGCGATCGAGCTTGTCCAGGGTCTCGTAGCAGGGCAGCACCTGGGCGACGCTCGAATTCGGCTCGCGGCCCTCGCGGATCGCCGCGACGAACTCACGATCCTGCAGTTCGATGCCGTTCATCGACACGGCGACGGTGCTGACGTCGATGGGTTCCTCCTTGCCCGTCACGAGGTCGTCGTAGCGGGCGATGTAGGTGCCCGTGTCGCCGATGTACCGGAAGAAGGTGCCCAACGGCCCGTCGTTGTTGAACGACAGCGACAGCGTGCAGATCGCCCCCGATACCGACTTGAGCTGGATGCTCATGTCCATGGCGATGCCGAGGTCGGGGTGGAACGGCCCCTGCACCGCGTGCGCCGCGACGATCGGGCCGGCCTGGTAGGCGAACAGGTCGACGGTGTGGGCGGCGTGGTGCCACAGCAGGTGGTCGGTCCAGGACCGGGCCTGGCCCAACGCGTTGGTGTTCGTCCGACGGAAGAAGTAGGTCTGGACGTCCATCTGCGAGATGGCCAGCTCTCCGGCGGTGACCCTGTTGTGCACCCACTGGTGGCTCGGGTTGAACCGACGGGTGTGCCCGGCCATGGCGACCAGGCCGGTCTCGCGCTGGAGGCGGTCGATCTCCTGGGCGCCGGCGAGGCTGTCGGCCAGGGGGATCTCGACCTGGACGTGCTTGCCGGCCTTGAGGCAGGCCGCGCCCTGGTCGGCGTGCATCTGGGTCGGCGTGCACAGGATCACCGCGTCGACGTCGTCCCGGGCGAGGGTGTCGTCGAGCTCGGTCGTCACGTGGCCGATGCCGTACTGGTCGGCGATCTCCTGGGTCGCGTCGAGACGTCGGCCGATGAGTGAGGTCACGGTGACGCCGTCGATGTTCTTCAGGCCGTCGAGGTGCTTGATCCCGAACGCGCCGGCACCGGCCAGGGCGATCCGCAGGGGCTTGGTGGTCACTGGTTCTCCAGGATGAGGTGGCCGACGCCGGTGTTGGAGGCGGGGACGTGGTAGAAGCGGTGGGCAACCTTGGGCGGCGGTCCGCCGGCGACGTCGGCCATTGCCCCGCGGCCGATGAGCCACATGACCAGCTCGATGCCCTCGGACCCGGCCTCGTCGACGTACTCGATGTGCGGCACCTGGGCGGTGGCCGCGGGGTCGGCGATGAGCTGGTCGAGCCAGGCGTTGTCCCACTCACGGTTGACCAGCCCGGCGCGGGGGCCCTGCAGCTGGTGGCTCATGCCGCCGGTGCCCCAGATCTGGACGTTGAGCGGCTCGTCGTAGGACTCCACGGCCCGGCGGATCGCCTGGCCGAGCTGGAAGCAGCGCCGCCCGGAGGGCACCGGGTACTGCACGACGTTGACGGCGAAGGGGATGACCTTGCACGGCCACTCGTCCGGCTCGCCGAACATCAACGACATCGGCACGGTGAGCCCGTGGTCGACCTGCATGTCGTTGCAGATCGTCAGGTCGAAGTCCTCCTGGATCACCGACTGGGCGATGTGCGAAGCGAAGACGGGGTCGCCCTTGACGACGGGGACCGGGCGGGGCCCGTAGCCCTCGTCCGCGGGCTTGAACTCGGCGGCCGTCCCGATGGTGAACGTCGGGATGAGCGAAAGGTCGAACGCCGTCGCGTGGTCGTTGTAGACGAGGAAGATGACGTCGGGGGTGTTCTCCTTCATCCACTGCTTGGAGAAGTCGTAGCCGGCGAACATCGGCTTCCAGTAAGGCTCTTCGGTCTTGCCGTGGTCGATCGCGGCACCGACCGCGGGCACGTGCGAGGAGTAGACGCTCGCGGCGATCCGGGCGTGGGTGGGCGACGGCGGCGCGGGCGGGGGAGCGTCCTTGACGTCACGCAGCCGCACGCCGACCGGCGAGCGGCCACCGGCGATCATCATGTCGCGGTATTCCTGCTCGGTGAGGCCGGTCATCGACCCGGCCATCTGCTGGAAGGACAGGCCGTGGGTGGCGCCGACCTTGGCGAGGAAGTAGATGTTCCCGCCGAGGTCCATGCAGCGGTTGAGGTCCAGGGTCATGACCGCCTGCTTCTGGTCCTCCGACAGTGGCCATTCGTCGAGGTAGGCCCGCTGGTCGGCGAGGAAGCGCTCCCGGTTGTCGGCCTTCATCAACGACATGCAGAACATGTTGAGTTGGTAGCCCTGACGGGACCGTTCGGCGTCGAAGATCCTCGTCCCCGGGATGTTGGCGTAGGGCTTGTCCAAAGCCATGACGTGTCTCCTTAGCTCTCTTCCGGCCAGTACAGGCGCATCGGGTTGTCGACGAGCAGCCGCCGCTGCAGGTCCGCGGTGACGGCGACGTGGGGGATGAAGTCCACGAGCAGTCCGTCGTCGGGCATGTGGTCCTTGAGGTTGGGGTGCGGCCAGTCGGTGCCCCACAGGACGCGGTCGGGGAAGGACTCGACGATGCGCCGGGCGAAGGGCACCACGTCACGGTATGACGCCTGCTCGCCGTCCAGGGCCGGTGGCCCACTCAATGAGAGCCGTTCCGGGCAGGACACCTTCGACCAGACGTTGGGGTTCTCCGACATGAATCGGACGAACAGTTCGAACTCCGGCCCGTCGACGGGCGCGGCGACGTTCGGCCGACCCATGTGGTCGACGACGACGGTCGTTGGCAGGGCGGTGAAGAAGTCCCACAGTTCCGGCAGGTCGACGGCCTCGAAGTAGATGACGACGTGCCAGCCCAGCGGGGCGATCCGCCCGGCGATCTCGAGCAGTTCGTCCTTGGGGGTGAAGTCGACGAGCCGCTTGACGAAGTTGAACCGCACCCCGCGGACGCCGGCCTCGTCGAGGTCGGCCAGTTGGGCGTCGGTGATGTCGCGGCGGACCGTCGCGATGCCGCGGGCCTTGCCGTCCGCGGCGCGCACCGCGTCGACCATGGCCCGGTTGTCGGCGCCGTGACAGGTCGCCTGGACGATGACGTTGCGGGCGAAGCCGAGGTGGTCGCGCAGCGCGAACAGTTGGTCCTTCGAGGCGTCGCACGGCGTGTACTTGCGCTCAGGGGCGAACGGGAACTGCGCGCCCGGGCCGAAGACGTGACAGTGCGCGTCGACCGAGCCCTGCGGCACGCGGAACGTCGGCGTCGACGGACCGGCATACCAATCCAGCCATCCCGGGGTCTTCTCGAACTCCATGTCACTCCTTCGTGATGTGGCGCAGGATCCGGTCGGCATCGACGCGCCAGTCGGTCGAGGTGGCGAACTCGGCGCTGCCCCGAGTGCCGAAGACGCCCGTGTCGGCGAGGTCCGCGACCCAGGCCTGCCGGGCCGCGGTGCCGTCCGCGGCCCAGGGCGTGAGTCCGATTTCGCGGACGGTCTGGGCGACCTCCCGGGCCTCTTCGCTGCGCCGTCGGCCGTGCTCGATGACCCGTTGGAACATGTACGCCGACTGCGTCTCCCAGTCCAGGCCGGGGTAGGTCTCGAAGAGCGAGGCGAGGACGGCGTCCTCGACGCCGTAGGCCCGGGCCGTCGTCAGGCACTCGACGAGAGTGGCCTCCAGGCCCTTGACCAGCACGCTGCGGCACATCTTCGTCGCCGAGGCGACGCCGAGACGCTCGTCGCAGACCCGGCCGGCGAATCCCAGCGCCGACAGCGGGCGCTCCAGCGCCGGGGCGTGCGGTCCGCCGAGCAGCAGCGGCACCCGGATCCGGTGTGGTGGCACCGAGGTCATCACGGCGCCCTCGACGTACCGCCCGCCGGTGCCCTCGAGGATGTCGAAGGCCTGCGCCTTGGCCCCCGGTGAGGCCGAGTTGAGGTCGAGGACGAAGGCGCCAGCCGACAAGCCTGGCGCGCAGGCCGTCGCGACCGGCACCGCCTGGCTCGCGGTGACGGCCGAGACGACGAGGTCGCTGTCGCGCGCGAGGTCGGCGTGCCCGGCATACAGGGTCACTCCGTGCTCGCCCGCGTGCCCCCGGATGCCCTCGCCCCGTCCGTCGTCGAGCTTGACGTCGTAGCCGCCGACCCGCACTCCCCGGGCGCGCAGGTCCTCGGCGAGGATGCGCCCGACCTCGCCGTAGCCGACGAGGCCGATGCGCCAACGCAGCGGGTCGGGGCCGGGGGACACCGGTCAGTCCAGGTAGGTCAGGCCGGCGGCGGCCAGCGGCTCGCGCATCGAGTACATGTCCAGCCCGAGCACCCCCGAGGCCAGTTGCGCGCGCTTGCCGGCCTCGTTGGCCTCGCGGGCCGCCGACGCCTCGGCGACCTGCCCGGCCAGGTGGGCCGGGACCACGACGACCCCGTCGACGTCGGCGACGACGACGTCGCCCGGGTTGACGACGGCTCCTGCGCAGACGACCGGAATATTGACCGAGCCCAGGGTGGCCTTGACCGTGCCCTTGGCGTTGACCGCCTTGCTGAAGACCGGGAAGTCCATCTCGGTGAGGTCGGCGACGTCGCGGACCCCGCCGTCGATGACCAGCCCGACCCCGCCGCGCGCGCGGAACGAGGTGGCGAGCAGTTCGCCGAAGAACCCGTCGACGCAGTCGGTCGTACACGCCGCGACGACGACGTCGCCCTCGTGGAGTTGCTCGGCGGCGACGTGGAGCATCCAGTTGTCGCCCGGCTGCAACAACGCGGTGACCGCGGTCGCGCAGATCTTCGCCGTCGGATAGATCGGGCGCATGCAGCTCTTCATCAGCCCGACGCGGCCCATGGCCTCGTGGATCGTCGCGACGCCGAAGGCCGACAGGGCGGCGACGGCCTCCGGGTCGGCGCGGGTGATCGTGCGCCGGACGATGCCCAGGTCGTTGAGGGCCATGGTCGGGCTTCCTTTCGTCGGACCGGGCCGGTGGCTCCGGTCGTGGGCGGCTCGGTTCGGGGGCGGCTCGGTTCGTGTGCGGCTCGGTCGTTTGGGCTGGGTCGTCGGGGGGCGGTCGTTGGCGGTATGCCGGGTGGTCGCCGAGGCGGCTACGCCGGCAGCGCGGTGGTCAGGCGGGGGTAGACCCGGCGGGTGTTGGTCTCGTAGACCTGGGCCTTCTGGTCCTCGGTGAGGATCGTCGAGGCCTCGATGTAGCGCTTCGTGTCGTCGAAGTAGTGGCCGGTGCGCGGGTCGATGTCGCGGACCGCACCGATCATCTCGGAGGCGAAGAGGATGTTGTCGACCGGGACGACGGTGGTGAGCAGGTCGATCCCCGGCTGGTGGTAGACGCACGTGTCGAAGAAGACGTTGCGCAGGATGTGCTCCTCCAACGGCGGCTTCTTCAACGCCATGGCCAGGCCCCGGAACCGGCCCCAGTGGTAGGGGACCGCGCCGCCGCCGTGCGGGATGACCAGGCGCAGGGTGGGGAAGTCGGCGAACAGGTCGCCCTGGATGAGCTGCATCACCGCGGTGGTGTCGGCGTTGAGGTAGTGGGCGCCGGTGGTGTGGAAGGCGTCGTTGCACGAGGTCGACACGTGGACCATGGCCGGGATGTCGTACTCGACCATCTTCTCGTAGATCGGGTACCAGGACCGGTCGGTCAGCGGCGGCGCGGTCCAGTGCCCCCCGGACGGATCGGGGTTGAGGTTGATCGCGACGTTGCCGTACTCCTCGACGCACCGGACGAGTTCGGGCAGACACGTCGCCGGGTCGACCCCGGGGGACTGCGGCAGCATTGCGGCGGGGACGAACCGCCCGGGGAACAGTTGGCTGACCCGGTAGCACAGCTCGTTGCAGATCGCCGCCCACGTCGAGGAGACCTGGAAGTCGCCGATGTGGTGGGCCATGAACGAGGCCCGGGGAGAGAAGATCGTCACGTCGCTGCCGCGCTCGAGCATGAGCCTGAGCTGGTTGGCCTCGATGGTCTCGCGGATGTCGTCGTCGCTGATCAACAGGTCGGCGACCTTCGGAGCCGCGGCCGGGTCGCCGATCGCCGCGATCTGCGCATTGCGCCAGGCCTCCAGGGCCGGCGGAGCGGTCGTGTAGTGGCCGTGGCAGTCGATAATCATCGAGGCGCTCCTTGGTCGGGTCGCATGGGGGTTGCGAGGGCCGGGCGGGCGTGGGTCAGGGCGGCCCTGGCGAGGGGGCCTGCGGCCAGACCTCGGCCGGGACCATCACCTCGCCGCGCATGATGAGCCGGGCGGTGCGCAGCAGGGCGGCGCGGGTGACCCGCTGAGGATCGTCGGGGTCGACGCCGAGTTCGACACTGAACTCGCCGGTCGGGTGCTCGACGGAGATGGTCTTGTCCGCGCCGTCGGGTACGAGGGCGACGTCGTGCGCGACGGACCCCTCCATGACGCACGCGGTGGCCACGGTGACCGCCGCGAGCACGCCGATGGCGTCGTGGCAGACGTGCGGGATGAAGCTGCGCGTGCTGACGTTCCCGCCGGCCCGGGGCGGCGCGACGAGCGTCATCTTCGGGTAGTTCTTCGGTCCGACGTCGCCCAGGCCCATGAGGTGGCCGCAGGCCAGTCGCAGGGCCTCGAGCTTGGCCTTGAGCTCGGAGTCGGCGTTGAGGTCGTCCACCGATTCGTCGCCGGTCCGTCCGACGTCGCCCGGGGCGAGGATCACCAGCGGCATCCCGTTGTCGATGCACGTGACGTCGAGCGTGCCCACCCCCTCGACGGTCACCGTGTCGCGGACATGGCCGGTGGGGAGCAGGCCGGGAGCGACCGAACCGGCGGTGTCGAGGAACTCGATGCTGATCGGAGCCGACGAGCCGGGGACTCCGTCGATGCGGGCCGCGCCGGCATACTCGACGTTGCGGCTGCCCTCGGTCGCCGGCGTCTGGACCGTGATGTCGCACTGCATGTCGGTGTTGAGGGTGAGCACCCGCGCGGTCGTCGTGTCGCTGTCGGCCGGCAGCAGGCCGGTCTCGATGGCGAACGGGACGACGGCGGCGAGCATGTTGCCGCAGTTCGGGGTGGTGTCGACGGTGTCCTTGTCCGGCTGCAGCTGGGCGAAGAGGAAGTCCAGGTCGACGCCGGGACGCTCGCTGCGTCGGACGATGCCGACCTTGCTCGTCAGCGGGTGCGCGCCGCCCAGGCCGTCGATCTGGCGGCGGTCGGGGCTGCCCATGACCGCGAGCAGTACCGCGTCGCGGGTGGGCAGATCGGCGGGCAGGTCGGCGGCGTCGAAGAACGGCCCGCGGGAGGTCCCACCCCGCATGAACAGGCACGGAACCGCCCGCTGCGTCACGTTCATCGCCTCGCTCGGCAGGCCGAATCGGCCTGTGCACGTCGTCGGACAGGGACTGGATGGCCCGGTCCCGGAACGCGGCGCACCGACCCGGCCCTCCGTTTCCTACGAGGGTAGCCCTGCACTGGCGCGACCGACCATGCGGTCCGACGGATGAGAGCCATCGACCGCTCCGGCGCCGGCTTCCGCGATGCGCCCCTGCGCCCGCGAGTGGCCTCACGCTGCCCCTGCCCAATGCCCGCGCGCCCCGACGCCGCGAGTGAGGTGACCGGGTGCGCTCGCCGGTCCAGCGTCCGCGAGCGCCCCCGCATTCGGTGTCGCCGCCCGCGTCGCGAGTGGAGTTCAACTGTTGCTTCAGAGGCCCGGATGTGACACTTCGGCTCCACTCGCGGTTGTGGCGGGGGCGCAAGCTGGGTCGCGGCGGGCGCTGGTGGAGGTCGGGGTGGGTACCCGCGCCGCGCCGGCGAACCCACTCGTATGCCGTCTTGGCTGCCCTCCGCGCTGCACCCGCGAACTCACTCGTATGCCGTCTTGGCTGCCCTCCGCGCTGCACCCGCGAACCCACTCGTATGCCGTCTTGGCTGCCCTCCGCGCTGCACCCGCGAACCCACTCGTATGCCGTCTTGGCTGCCCTCCGCGCCGCACCCGCGAACCCACTCGTATGCCGTCTTGGCTGCCCCCCGCGCCGCGCCGGCGAACTCACTCGTATGCCGTCTTGGCTGCCCCCCGCGCCGCGCCGGCGAACTCACTCGTATGCCGTCTTGGCTGCCCCCCGCGCCGCACCCGCGCAGGCCCGCGGAAGAGGGGTCCCCGCGCCGCGCCGGCGAGCGAACCCCGCGTATGCCGTCTCGCCCGGCTCCGCCTCGCGAGTGGACCCCAACGGTTGCTTCAGAGGCCCGGATGTGACACTTCGGCTCCACTCGCGGCTGGGGCGGGGGCACAACCGGGTCGCGGCGGGTGCGCGGAAGTCGTGGTGGTGTCCGCGCCGCACCCACGCCCGCCCTCGTATGAGGTCTCGGCCGCCCCCGCGCCGCGCCGGCGCGCGAACCCCGCGTATGCCGTCTCGGCTGCCCCCGCGTCGCGAGTGGACTCCAACGGGTGCTTCAGGGGCGTGGATGTGACACTTCGCCTCCACTCGCGGCTGGGGCGGGGGCACAACCGGGTCGCGGCGGGTGCGCGGAAGTCGTGGTGGTGTCCGCGCCGCACCCACGCCCGCCCTCGTATGAGGTCTCGGCCGCCCCCGCGCCGCGCCGGCGAGCGAACCCCGCGTATGCCGTCTCGCCCGGCTCCGCCTCGCGAGTGGACTCCAACGGGTGCTTCAGGGGCGTGGATGTGACACTTCGCCTCCACTCGCGGTTGGGGGGAGGGGGCACAACGTGGTCGCGGCGGGTGCGCGGAAGTCGTGGTGGTGTCCGCGCCGCACCCACGCCCGCCCTCGTATGAGGTCTCGGCCGCCCCCGCGCCGCGCCGGCGAGCGAACCCCGCGTATGCCGTCTCGGCTGCCCCCGCGTCGCGAGTGGACCCCAACGGTTGCTTCAGAGGCCCGGATGTGACACTTCGCCTCCACTCGCGGTTGTGGCGGGGGCGCGGACTGGGGGGCGGGGCGCAGACTGGGGGCTCAGACTGGGTCGGAGCCGTCCACGCGGGCGGTCGGAGCCGTCCACGCGGCTGGGTCGGAGCCGTCCACGCGGGCGGTCGGAGCCGTCCACGCGGGCATTCTTGGATGAGTCAACGAAGCAACCCACGCGGGCATCTTGGATGAGTCAACGACTCGACCTACGCGGGCATTCTTGGATGAGTCAACGACTCGACCTACGCCGGCATTCGACGTGAGTCGACTCGCGGGCAGTCGACGTGAGTCGACTCGGCGATTAGGGCGACCCCGAGGGGCGCTGGTACTCTGACAGACGCCGTGTAACGGCCGCGGATCGAGAGCGCCCAGGTGAACCTGCCCTGGAGCACCGCGCAGCAACCACGCGAAGGAGTCGGCTCACCCATGCCGCTGGACAGCACCACGAAGAAGCAGATCATGGCCGAATACGCCACCAAAGACGGCGACACCGGCTCCCCCGAGGTCCAGATCGCGATGCTCACCAAGCGCATCCTGGACCTCACCGAACACTCTCGCACGCACAAGCACGACCACCACAGCCGGCGCGGGCTGTTGCTGCTGGTCGGCCGTCGCAAGCGGATGTTGCGCTACCTCGAAGCCACCGACATCGAGCGCTACCGCGCGCTGATCAAGAGGCTCGGTCTGCGCCGATGACCTCCCCACAGCCGGATTCCGCCGCAGGCGGGAGCCGGCTGTTCGGGTGAGCAGGGCTCCTGTGGAGCCCGGATGCCGTGCCCCTGCCGGAATCGGCCGCGTCCCGCGGACCGGCGGCACCGGCATACCGAAGGAAACCCGCGCGCAACGACGATGCGCGGGCTGACGCAAGAGAGAAATGGAGGGCCCATGGAGGGTCCAGAGATCATTTTCGCCGAGGCGACCATCGACAACGGTCGGTTCGGCACCCGGACGGTCCGGTTCGAGACCGGGCGGGTGGCCCGAGCAGGCCGACGGCGCCGTCGTGGCCTACCTCGACGAGGACACCATGATCCTGTCGACGACCGCCGCCGGTCGCACGCCCAAGGATCAGTTCGACTTCTTCCCGCTCACGGTCGACGTCGAGGAGCGGATGTACGCGATCGGCAAGATCCCCGGCTCGTTCTTCCGCCGTGAGGGTCGCCCGAGCACCGAGGCCATCCTCACCTGCCGGCTCATCGACCGGCCGCTGCGCCCGTCCTTCGGCAAGGGCCTGCGCAACGAGGTGCAGGTCATCATCACGGTGTACGCCCTCAACCCCGACCACCAGTACGACGTCGTCGCGATCAATGCCGCGTCCGCCTCCACCCAGATCTCCGGGCTGCCGTTCAGCGGCCCGATCGGGGGAGTCCGGGTCGCCTGCATCGACGGGCAGTGGGTGGCGTTCCCGAACTTCTCCGACGCGGAGCGCTCGACCTTCGACATGGTCGTGGCCGGGCGGATCGTCGGCGACGACGTCGCGATCATGATGGTCGAGGCCGAAGCGACCGACGCGACGTGGAACCTCGTCAAGAACGAGGGCAAGACCGCCCCCACCGAGGAGGTCGTCGCCGAGGGCCTCGAGGCCGCCAAGGGCTTCATCCGGACCCTGTGCGAGGCGCAGCAGCGTCTCGTCGACGCGGTCCGCGAGAAGGAGGGCGTCGCGGCGCTGGAGTTCCCGCGCTTCCTCGACTACGAGGACGACGTGTATGCCGCGGTCGAGGGCAACGCCGCCGGCCAGGCGGCCGAGGCGCTGACCATCGCCGGCAAGCAGGAGCGCGAGGACCGGCTGGCCGAGATCAAGAGCCAGTTGCACCTCGAGCTCGTCGGCGACTCGGACGGGTCCTCGACGGGCCGGGTCGGACCGTTCCACGGCCGGCAGAAGGAGGTCTCCGCGGCATACCGAGCCTTGCAGAAGAAGCTCGTGCGTCAGCGGATCCTGCGCGACTCGGTGCGCATCGACGGGCGGGGGCTGCGCGACATCCGCCAGCTGTCCGCCGAGGTCGAGGTGTTGCCTCGGGTGCACGGCTCGGCGATCTTCGAGCGCGGCGAGACCCAGATCATGGGGGTGACGACGCTCAACATGCTCAAGATGGAGCAGCAGCT
Source organism: Dermatophilaceae bacterium (assembly GCA_037045045.1). GTDB lineage: Bacteria > Actinomycetota > Actinomycetes > Actinomycetales > Dermatophilaceae > Phosphoribacter. Next base: position 260,019 of record JBAOHL010000003.1, on the reverse strand, counting down.
CGACACGCTCTCGCCGGTCACCCGCAAGCGGTACATGCACAACTACAACTTCCCGCCGTTCTCCACCGGGGAGACGGGTCGGGTCGGCTCGCCCAAGCGGCGCGAGGTCGGTCACGGGGCGCTCGCCGAGCGGGCCCTGATGCCGGTGCTGCCGACGCGCGAGGAGTTCCCGTACGCGATCCGTCAGGTCTCCGAGGCGTTGGGCTCCAACGGCTCGACGTCGATGGGCTCGGTCTGCGCCTCGACCCTGTCGCTGCTCAACGCCGGGGTGCCGCTGCGCGCGCCGGTCGCCGGCATCGCCATGGGCCTGGTCTCCGACTCGGTCGACGGACAGACTCGGTATGCCGCGCTCACCGACATCCTCGGGGCCGAGGACGCGTTCGGCGACATGGACTTCAAGGTCGCCGGCACGCGCGAGTTCGTCACGGCGATCCAGTTGGACACCAAGCTCGACGGGATCCCCGCCTCGGTGCTCGCCGGTGCGCTGACCCAGGCCCGTGAGGCCCGGTTGCACATCCTCGACGTCATGGGCGAGGCCATCGACGGCCCGGACGAGATGAGCGCCTACGCTCCGCGGATCATCACGGTGAAGGTGCCGGTCGACAAGATCGGCGAGGTCATCGGCCCGAAGGGCAAGATGATCAACCAGATCCAGGACGACACCGGCGCGGACATCTCCATCGAGGACGACGGCACGGTGTACATCGGCGCCGTCGACGGCCCGTCGGCGGAGGCGGCCCGGGCGGCCGTCAACGCCATCGCCAACCCGCAGATGCCCGAGGTGGGCGAGCGGTTCATGGGCACCGTGGTCAAGACGACGACCTTCGGGGCGTTCGTCTCGCTGCTGCCCGGCAAGGACGGTCTGCTGCACATCTCCGAGGTGCGCAAGCTCGTCGGCGGCAAGCGGATCGACTCTGTCGACGACGTGCTCAAGGTCGGGCAGAAGGTCCAGGTCGAGCTCAAGGAGATCGACCCGCGGGGCAAGCTCTCGCTGGCCGCCGTGCTCGCCGAGGGCGATGCCCAGAAGGCAGATGGCCAGCGGTCCGAGGGAGAGCGGTCCGAGGCGTCGGCGGCTCCCACCGACGCGTGAGGCCTGTCTGAGCGTTCACGTGACAGCGGCGCGGCATCCGAAGGGATGCCGCGCCGCTGTCGTCGGGCGGCGGGTTCGCCGCCGCGGTAGGGTCGGCTCGCGTCGAGGACAGGGGAGCTGCGGTGGGGCGGTTCTGGGGCAGGTCGGTCGGCCTGGCGCTGGTGTGCGCCCTGGCGGTTGCCTGTAGCACCGACGCGCCCGCGCCTGCGCCGACCTCGGGCGTGGGTTCAGGCTCCTCGACCCCGTCGGTGTTCGAGCAGGCGCTGTCCGACTACAACTGGCGCGTGCGGGCGGCAGCCGCGGCCGGCCAGCGTGGTGACGCGACCGGGTGGGCTGCGGCGGATGCCGACGCGTTGCTCGATGCGGATCGGTACGCCACCCGGTACGCCCAGGTGTCCGGTGTTCCCGGTTCGGCAGCTCCGTCGGACTTCTGCGCCAAACGGCAGTTCGGCACCGTCGACGAGGCGTATCCACGCTTCCTCATGGGGACCTATCAGGCGAGGAGGTTCCTCAGCCGCAGCTCTGCCCCGGCCAGTTCGTCCCCGAGCAGTTCCGCCACGGCGCCGGATCCCAACCGACTCGAGTCGGTGAGGGACTACCTCACCGTCCTCGAGCAGGCCACCCCGTCGAGCCCGTGGCTGGCCTCCCTGTCGTTCCCCGTCTTCGTGGCCGAGCTGCCGACCGGCCCGTCGGGCCCTGCGACCAGCGACGAGCAGCGTCGCGCGGCCACCGCCTTGGCCGGGCCGCTGCTGTCCTGGGTCAGGACGGGCACGCCACCAGTCGAGCTCGACCTCTCGGTCTCGGTCGCGTCACTCCGCCGCTTGCTCCTCGAGAAGAGTGACCCCGTCGTCCACGTCGAGCTGTCCTGCGATCTGTACCAGCCGGTCGACCCGGCCTCGGGGCAGTCCCGGTCCGTCCGGGTGGCCCGTGTCGGCGCCGGGTCGCTCGTCACGATGAGCCTTCGGTGTAGCAAGACGTTCGTGGCGGTCTCAGGTCAGACCATCGGGTGGACCGGGCCGGACGCACAGCTCTTCGGGTCTGCGGAAGCCACCACGCTGACCAGGCCCTTCGTCATGGGGTTGCTCGTCTCGATGCCCGACGTTGGCCGGGCCTCTGCCTTTTCCTTCTCCGCGTCGTACGTCCTCCCCGTCGACCCGCACGCGTGATCCGCGCCCCGGCGGGTGCGCGCACCCACCAGGAGCGCCTCCGGCTCGCCTCGCGGCGTCCGTGACCCGACGACGAGCCAACCCATACCGGCGGCGTGAGAGGGTGGACCGCACCCAACCGTCGAGACCCCGAAACCGCCCGAGGACCGAACCGGCATGACCGCTGTGACCACGTCGACCCTTCGACGTGGGCTGACGGTGATCGGGCACGGCATCCGGGAAGAGCCTCGGTGGTTCGCCCTGGCGGTCCTCGGCTCGACGATCTACGGGATCTGCACTGGCGCCATGGCCTGGGCCATCGGGTGGGTGACCCGCGAGGTCGTCCAACCGGCCATCGCGGCTCGGGTCGCCACGCCGAGGGGGTTGTGGACCATCGCCGGGGTCGTCGGTGGCGTCGTCGTGCTCAACGTCGTCGGCATCCTGCTGCGCCGGGTGTGTGCTGGCCATGTGATGTTCGACCTCGGCGCGGCATACCGGCGGAGGGTCACCCGCCAGTACCTCGACCTGCCGCTGCGCTGGCACCACAAGCACCCGTCGGGCGAGCTGTTGTCCAACGCCAATGCCGACGTCGAGGCGACGTGGAACATCTTCGCGCCGTTGCCCATGGCCCTCGGGGTGATCGTCATGCTCGCCTTCGGTGCGGTGCAGATGCTCGTCGTCGACCCTGTCCTCGCCGCCGTCGGCATGGTCGTGTTCCCCATGCTGTTCGTCGCCAACGCGGCGTTCCAGCGGCGGATGTCACCGCGGGTGACCCGGGCCCAGCAGCTGCGGGCCGAGGTGTCCGAAGTCGCCCACGAGAGCTTCGAAGCCGCTCTCGTCGTCAAGGCGCATGGTCGCGAAGATCGTGAGTCGGCCCGGTTCGCCGAGGTCACCGACCGGCTGCGCGACGCGAACGTCGCCGTGGGCCGCACCCGCGGCACCTTCGATCCGGCCATCGAGTCGATCCCCACCGTCGGCACCCTCGTCGTGCTCGCCGTCGGCGCCTGGCGGGTCGGGCGCGGCGAGATCACCGCCGCGGAGGTCGTCCAGATCGCGTACCTGTTCTCCGTCCTGTCGTTCCCGGTGCGGGCGTTCGGGTGGGTGCTCGCCGAGGTCCCCCGGTCGGTCGTCGGGTGGGACCGGGTGCAGGCGGTGCTGTCGGCCACGGGCGGTATGCCATTCGGCCGCGGTGCCCTGACCGCCGGCGGTCCCACGCGGGTCGGGTTCGACGCCGTCGACTACGCCTACGAGATCGACCTACCCGACGGCGGGGTCGGCCTCTCCCCAGCCCTGGACGACGTCACCCTCACCGTCCCGGCCGGTGCCACCGTCGCGCTGGTCGGACCGACCGGTTCGGGCAAGTCCACGCTCGTCGGCCTCGTCGTGCGCCTCGTCGACCCCGACTCGGGGGCCATCCTGCTCGACGGCATCGACGTACGCAGCCTGCGCCGGGGCGGGGTCGCCGACGTCGTCGCCCTCGTGCCCCAGCAGACCTTCATGTTCGAGGATTCGGTGCGCGGCAACGTCACCCTCGGGTCCGACCACGACGACGCCGAGGTCTGGGAGGCCCTGCGGGTGGCCCAGGCGGACCGCTTCGTGCACCGGTTGCCGGCCGGGCTCGACACGACGGTCGGCGAGGGCGGTGCGAACCTCTCCGGGGGCCAGCGGCAGCGGATCGCGTTGGCGCGTGCGGTGATCCGCCGGCCGCGGCTGCTGCTTCTCGACGACGCGACCTCGGCCGTCGACCCGAGTGTCGAGCAGGACATCCTCGCGTCCCTGCGGGCCGAGGCGGCCGGTACGACGGTGCTCGTCGTCGCCTACCGCCCGGCGACGATCGCCCTGGCCGACACCGTCGTCTACCTCGCCGAGGGACGGGTGGTCGACCAGGGGAGCCACGAGGCGTTGCTGCGGCGCTGCCCGGCCTATGCGGATCTCGTGTCGGCGTACGCCCGCGAGGCCGCCGAACGGGCCGCCCTGGCCGCGGACGAGACGGCTGAGGGCACCGCGGAAGACTCCGCGGAAGACAGCGCCCACGAGAGCGTCGACGAGACCCGCGACGAGGTCCTCCGATGACGATGCTGCGATCCCTTCCACTCACCGACCACTCGAGGGTCGACGCCGGCTCGCACCTGTCCACCTGGCAGACCCTGCGTCGGGGCGTGCAGGTCTCGCCCCAACTCCGTCGGGGGCTGGTCGGGACCGTCGCCCTGGCCGTGGCCTCGACCGCGGGCCGGGTGCTCGTCCCGCTGGTCGTCCAGCGGGTCACCGACGAGGGCATCCTCGCCGGCCAGGGCACCGGGTCGGGCGCAGCCGTCGGCCCGGACTCGGGCCGGATCGCCTTCTGGGTCGGCATTGCCCTCGTCGGGGTGCTGCTCACCGCGGTGAGCACGTATGCCGTGAACCTGCGCCTCTTCACCTCGTCCGAGGGGGGCTTGGCGACCCTGCGCCTGGCCGCGTTCCGACACATCCACGACCTGTCCATGCTCACCCAGAACACCGAGCGGCGCGGGTCCCTGGTGTCCCGGGTGACCAGCGACGTCGACACGATCTCGGCGTTCGTCCAGTTCGGCGGGCTCATGCTCATGGTGAGCGTCGCCCAGATCGGGTTGGCGACCGTCCTCATGCTCGTCTACAGCCCCCTGCTCACCGCCGTGGTCTGGGGCTGCTTCGTCCCGCTGTTCGTGCTCATCCGCTACTTCCAGGGCGCCGTCGGCAGGGCGTACACGACGGTGCGACGCCTGGTCGGCGAGATGCTCGGCGCGATCTCCGAGGCCGTGGTGGGCGCGTCGACGATCCGGGCCTACGGGATCGAGGAGCGCACGGCATACCGGATCGACGCCGCCGTCGAGGCCCACCGCCGCGCGGCGATCTCGGCCCAGGTGCGAGCGGTGGCGGCGTTCGCGTCGGGGCAGCTCGTCTCGGGGATGACCACCGTCGTCGTCCTCGTCGTCGGCACCGCCCTGGCCGCCGACGGGCGGCTGCGCCTCGGCGAGCTGCTCGCGTTCCTCTTCCTCGTCAACCTCTTCACCATGCCCGTCCAGCAGGCCACCGAGATTCTCAACGAGATGCAGAACGCCGTCGCGGGCTGGCGACGGGTCATCGGCATCCTCGACACCCCCGCCGACGTCGCCGACCCGGGCCCGGACGGGGTCGACCTGCCTCGCGGACCCATCGCCGTCTCGTTCGAAGGCGTGGAGTTCGCCTACCCCGGCGGACCGCCGGTGTTGCGGGAGGTCACCCTCGACATCGCGCCCCGCCGCCGGGTCGCGGTCGTCGGCGAGACCGGATCCGGCAAGTCGACGCTGGCCAAACTGCTCACCCGCCTCGTCGACCCCACTCAGGGGGTCGTCCGGGTCGACGGGGTCGACCTGCGGACCGTGCGGTTCGCGTCGCTACGCCGGCGGGTCGTCCTCGTGCCGCAGGAGGGTTTCCTCTTCGACGCGACCCTGTTGGACAACCTGCGGGTCGGGCGGCCCGAGGCGACCGAGGCCGAGGTGCGCCTGGCCCTCACCGAGCTCGGCCTCGACTCCTGGCTCGACACGTTGCCCTTGGGCCTGGCCACGGCGGTCGGCCAGCGCGGCGAGTCGGTGTCGGCGGGGGAGCGCCAGCTCGTCGCGCTCGCCCGGGCCTACCTCGCCGACCCCGACCTGCTCGTGCTCGACGAGGCGACCTCGGCCGTCGACCCCCAGACCGAGGTCCGGCTGCAGCGCGCCCTCGACGGGTTGACCCGGGGGCGCACCTGCGTGACCATCGCCCACCGGCTCTCGACCGCCGAGAACGCCGACGAGGTCGTCGTCGTCGACGCCGGCCGAGTGGTCGAGCGGGGCACCCACCGGGAGCTCGTGGCCGCGGGCGGAGTGTACGCCGACCTCTACGCGTCGTGGCGGCACAACGCTGACACCGGCCAGCTGCCTTCCGCGACCCCATGACGTCACGGTCCGGCGCGGCATCCCCACGGGCATCCGTCTGCGCGCTCGGCGCCCGCTCCGCCCGCCCATCCACTGTTGCGCCCGCTCGACGGGCGCCGATGCTCCAGGGGTGTGAGACTGGGGCGCGGAACGGGGCAACGGGGCCCGCAATGATCGCAGGCGAGGAGGTCCCGTGAGCAACATGCTGACCGGTCTGAGGGTGGTCGAGGGTTCCGCCTTCGTGGCCATGCCGCTGGGGGGGATGACGTTGGCGCAAATGGGCGCCGACGTCATCAGATTCGACCCGATCGGCGGCGGCCTGGACTACACGCGCTGGCCGGTGACCCTGGACGGGCAGCACAGCCTGTTCTGGGCCGGGTTCAACAAGGGCAAGCGCTCGATCGCGGTCGACATCCGCCGTCCCGAGGGCCAGGACCTGCTCACCAGGCTCGTCACCGCCCCGGGCGAGGGCGCCGGGATCTTCCTCACCAACTTCCCGGCCCGCGGCTGGTTGGACTACGAGACCCTGCGTGCCCACCGCCCGGACCTCGTCATGGTCAACCTCGTCGGGCGCCGGGACGGCACCTCGGAGGTCGACTACACCGTCAATCCGCAGACCGGGCTGCCCTTCGTCACCGGGCCGAGCGATTTCCACCGGCCGGTCAACCACCTGCTGCCGGCCTGGGACTGCATCGCCGGCCAGATGTCCTTGGTGGGCCTGCTCGCCGCGGAACGGCACCGCCGGCTCACCGGCGAGGGCCAACTCGTGCGTCTAGCCCTCAAGGACGTGGCCCTGGCCATGCTCGGCCACCTCGGCAAGATCGCCGAGGTCATGATCAACGACGCCGACCGGCCCAAGGACGGGAACTACCTCTACGGCGCCTTCGGCCGCGACTTCGGCACGCTCGACGGCAAGCGACTCATGGTCGTCGCGCTCACGCTGGGACAGTGGACCAGCCTCGTGCGCGTCACCGGCCTCGACGGCGAGCTCGACGGCCTCGCGAAGCGGCTGCGCCTCGACTTCGCCAAGGAGGGAGACCGGTTCCGGGCCCGCCGCGAGATCGCCCGGATCTTCGAGCCGTGGTTCGCCACTCGGATGCTCGCCGAGGTCCGTCGTCAGTTCACCGAGGGCGGGGTCACCTGGGCGCCCTACCGCAGCGTCCGCGACACCGTCGAGCACGACCCGGACTGCTCCACCGCGAACCCGATGTTCACCATGATCGAGCAGCCCGGGATCGGTAGCTATCTCATGCCCGGCCTGCCCCTCGTGTTCGGCGACGAGGCACAGGAACCGGCCCGCCCCGCCCCGCGGCTCGGCGAGCACACCGACGAGATCCTCCTGGAGGTGCTCGGGCTGGACAGTGCCGAGGTCGGCCGGCTGCACGACGCCGGCGTCGTCGCGGGGCCCGAGCGCACGGCATACAGCCGAGCCATCGACTGAGGCGAGCGGCCCGGTGACCCCGCCCCCCGAGCACGGCCCCGACGTGGGCTCGCTTGTCACGTGGCTGTTCGTCCCCGGCGACCGTCCCGAGCGGTTCGCTAAGGCCGCGAGCAGTGCTGCCGACGCGGTGATCCTCGACCTCGAGGACGCCGTGGCCCCTGCCGACAAGGACCACGCCCGCGAGCAGGTATGCCGCTGGCTCACCGACTCGGGCACCGGTTGGGTCCGGGTCAACGCGGCGTCGACGACGTGGCACGCCGCGGACGTGGCCGCGCTGACGGCCTGCCCCGGGCTGCTCGGGCTGGTCGTGCCCAAGGCCGAGGACCCGCAACAACTGGCCGAGATCGGCTCCCGGTTGCCGGGCGGGGCGGGGCTGGTCGCCCTCGTCGAATCGGCCGTCGGGGTCCACCGGGCCGTGGACCTCGCCCGCTGCGCCGCGGTGGATCGGCTGGCCTTCGGGTCGATCGACTTCGCCGGGGACATCGGCGCCGACGGGTCCTGGGAGTCGCTGCTGTACGCCCGCAGCGCCCTCGTCCTCGCCTCGCGCGTCGGTGGCCTGGCCCCGCCGGTCGACGGCGTGACGACGGCGATCGGTGACCCGCAGCGGCTGGCCACGGACGTCGCGGCGGCTCGCGGACTGGGCTTCACCGGCAAACTGTGCATCCACCCGGGCCAGGTCGAGCCCGTGCGGGACGGGTTCGCGCCCAGCGCCGACGAGGTCGCCTGGGCCGAGCGGGTCCTGGCGGCCGTGGGGGACAGCGAAGGCGCCGTCGCCGTCGACGGGGCCATGGTCGATCGACCCGTCGTCGAGCGGGCCAAGGCGATCCTGCGACGGAGGCCGGCATGAACGACAGCACGCGGACCCAGCGCACCGAGGTGCTCACGGCCGGTCCCGCCGAGGGGATCGCCGGGCTGCTCGGTGTCGACCTGCCCGACTTGACCGGCGGCGGTCTGCCGCCCCTGTGGCACTGGGTGTACCTGCTCGACCGACCGGCCCAGTGCGACCTCGGTCCCGACGGGCACCCGGTGCGCGGGGTCGTGCCGGTGCCGCCTGGGCCTGGGCTGCGCCGGATGTGGGCCGGGGGGAGGGTCAGTTCGCTTCGCCCGCTCCTCGTCGGGGCCGAGGCCACCCGGACCAGCCGGGTGCTGCGCAGCGAAGCCAAGGTCGGGCGCAGCGGCGCGATGACCTTCGTCACCGTGCGCCACGAGGTCGCCCAGGACGGGCGGGTGGTCGTCGAAGAGGACCAGGACATCGTCTACCGCGAACCGACGCTGGGACCCGCGGGACCGGCACCGGCGGCACCGACACCCGAGGCACCGGCACCGACACCCGAGGCACCGGCACCGACACCCGAGGCACCGGCACCGGCACCCGAGGCCCCGGCACCGGCGGCCGAACCAGGGAGCACCCGGCCGGCCGGCGACCAGTGGCGCGTCGAGGTGACCCCGACGCTGCTGGCCCGCTACTCCGCGCTGACATACAACGCCCACCGCATCCACTACGACCGGGATTTCGCCCGCGACGTCGAGGGCTACCCGGGCCTGCTCGTCCACGGGCCGCTGCAGGCCCTGGCCATGGCCGAGGCAGCGCGCCGCCTGGGCGGCGGGGGCTGGCAACCCGTGACGTTCGCCTACCGACTGCTATCGCCGCTGTTCGACCACCAGGGCATGTCCGTGTCCGCGATGCGTGACGGCGACGCGATCCGAACCGCCGTCCGCGACGACCAGGGCCGCGACACGGCCACCGGCCAACTCACCACCGGCGGCCCGGAAGGCTGAGCGACGGTCCATCTCGGGGTGGACGCCCGCGCCCACCCGTGCGCGGGCGTCCCCAACCCACGGCATCCCCGGCGCCGCCGAGGTCGCCCGCCGGACGCCTCGGAGGCTGCCCTCGGGGAAGCGGCACAATAGCGGGGTGTCCCAGCAGCCGAGCAGCCTCGATCCGGCGGTCGCGGCGTTGCTCAAGCGTGACGCCGCGGGACTGGTCGCCGCCGTCGTCCAGCAACACGACACCGGCGAGGTCCTCATGGTCGGCTGGATGGACGACGAGGCCCTGGCCCGCACCCTGACCAGCGGCCGGGTGACGTTCTGGTCGCGCAGCCGCGGCGAGTACTGGCGCAAGGGCGACACGTCCGGGCACGTCCAGTACGTGCGGTCCGTGGCGCTGGACTGCGACGGCGACGCGCTGCTCGTGCGGGTCGAGCAGGTCGGCGCCGCGTGCCACACCGGCGACCGGACCTGCTTTGACGCCCGCCCTCTTGGGGCCTTCGTCGGTGACCGGACCATCGGCGATGCCGTTGTGCCAGAAGGTATGCCGTGAGCGAGGTCCACGCCGAGCTCGGCTTCGGCAGCACGTGGCCGCCGCTGCCGCTGTTCGCCGAACTCGCCCGAGACCGTCGGGTCATCCCTGTGGTGCGCCGGCTGCTCGCCGACGGGGAGACGCCGCTGGGGCTCTACCGCAAGCTCGCCCGGGGGCAGCCGGGGACGTTCCTGCTCGAGTCCGCCGAACACGGCGGGGTGTGGTCGCGGTATTCGATCGTCGGTGCGGCCAGCTCGGCCACCCTCACCGAGCGCGACGGTCAGGCCCACTGGGTGGGTACTCCTCCGGTCGGTGTCCCGGTCGACGGCGACCCGACTGCCGCCCTGCGCGACACCGTCGCGGCACTGGCCACCCGCCGAATCGACGGCCTGCCGCCACTGACCGGGGGGATGGTGGGCGCGGTCACCTATGACGCGGTCCGGCGGTGGGAACAGGTGCCCGACCAGGGGCGCGACGAGCTGCACCTGCCCGAGCTCGGCATGGTCCTGGCCACTGACCTCGCCGTGCTGGACCACGCCGACGGGTCCGTCCTGCTCGTCGCGAACGCGGTGAACTACGACGACACCGACGCGCGGATGGAGTGGGCCTGGCGCGACGCCGTCGCCCGGCTGGACCGGATGACCGCGGATCTCGCCGCCCCGGCTCCCAGCACAGTGGCTGTCGTTGCGCCGGTGACCGGGTCGGTCGACAGCTCGCAGACCCAGGCGGAATACCACGACCTCGTCGAACGGGCCAAAGAGGCGATCCGGGCCGGCGAGGCGTTCCAGATCGTTGTCTCCCAACGGTTCTCCACGCCCTGCACGGCGGACACCTTCGACGTCTACCGGGCACTGCGGGCCTCCAACCCCAGCCCTTACATGTACTACCTGCGCCTGCCGCACCCCGACGGCACGGCATACGACATCGTCGGATCCAGCCCCGAGGCGCTTATCAAGGTGACCGGCCGCGAGGCGATCACCCACCCCATCGCCGGATCCCGGCCCCGCGGCAAGACCCCGGAACACGACGTCCACCTCGCCGACGAACTCGCCGCCGACGCCAAGGAACGCGCCGAACACGTCATGCTCGTGGACCTGTCCCGCAACGACCTGCAGCGGGTATGCCGTCCGGGCACCGTCGACACGGTGGAGTTCATGACGATCCGCCGGTACAGCCACGTCATGCACCTGGAGTCCACCGTCGTGGGGCAGCTGCGCGAAGGGATGACGGCATACGACGTCCTCGTCGCGACCTTCCCGGCCGGCACCCTCTCCGGCGCGCCGAAACCGCGGGCCATGGCGCTCATCGACGAGTACGAGGGGTTGCGCCGGGGCGTGTACGGCGGGGTCGTCGGCTACCTGGACTTCGCCGGCGACATGGACATGGCCATCGCCATCCGCACCGCGGTGATCCGCGCCGGAGTGGCGTACGTGCAGGCCGGGGCCGGCATCGTCGCGGACTCGGTGCCGCAGAGCGAGTACGAGGAGTGCCACCACAAGGCCGCGGCGGTCCTGCGGGCCGTACGTGCTGCCGAAGGTCTGCGTGCACCCGTCGGTGCTGTCGACGCGGCCGGCAGTCGATGACCACGCGCTTAGCTGCTCGCCGGTGCTGTCGACGCGTCCTGACGATGACCTCATGACCAAGCGCACTGCTGCCTTGCTCGTCCTTGCGCCGGCTGCCGTGCTGCTCGGAGTGTGCCGCGCGACCTGGGTCGCCGGGCCTACCACAGACCCGGTGCTGGGCCCGGCCACCGTGACCGTGACGGGCGCCCAGGCAGCACCGGGGACGGTCGCTCTGGTTTTGGTGAGCGTCGCCGCCCTGCTCGGCATGCTCATGGCGGGTCGCAGGCTACGGACGGTCAGTGCCGTCCTGATGGTCCTCGCGGCCCTCGGGGCTCTCGTCGTCACCGCCCGAGTACTCCTCGCGCCGGCCGAGGCAGTGGGTCGACGCGCCGCCGAACAGGCCGGCCGGGTGGGGACGGTGACAGCTGATGCCGCGGGCTCCGCCTGGCTGTGGATCGGGTTCGCCGCCAGCGGTGTCCTTGTCGTCGGGACGGTCGTCGCCTGGGTGCAGGCGCGCCGGTGGAGTGGACTGTCCGACCGCTTCGACCGCGTGCAAGGCCAGGGAGGGCAACCCGGCACGCCGCCGCCGCGAAGCACGTGGGACGCTCTGTCGTCGGGGGTGGACCCTACCGATGACAGGCCCGGCGAGCCCACCTGACACAATCGCTGTCGACACCCACCCGACCTGACAAGATGTGGGTCGAGCGAGGCCCGGGTCCACGAAGGAGCGCACGGCGATGTCAGAGCACGACAACCATGGCCACAGCGTGGCCGCCTGGACCGCGGTGGGCATTCTCACGGTAGCGGCAGCCATCATGTGTGCTGCCGTCGTCTGGCCAAGCACGGGGCTGTTCGTCGCCGGGGCCGCCCTTGCCGTGGTCGGGGTAGTTGCCGGCAAGGTCCTGTCCATGGCCGGGTTCGGTGCCGGCAAGTCAGGCGGCGCCCACAGGTGAGCGCGTCAGGGTGATGGGTGAGGGTGAGTTCACCCGCCCCCCCGACGTCCGACGTCCGACGCCCAACGTCCGACGCCCAACGTCCGACGCCCGACGCATCTTCGGGCCCGGCTGGCCACCCAACCCGGGATCGACCAGCACCGCCATCCAGAACTGCGCCCCGGGGTCAGTTGTTGTCGGGGTGGGCGGGCTGAATCCGACCGGAACTGCGCCCAGGGGGCGGTTGTGTGGGGGTGGGCGGGCTGAACCCGACTGGAACCGCGCCCAGGGGGCGGTTGTGTGGGGGTGGGCGGGCTGAACCCGACTGGAACCGCGCCCAGGGGGCACGCCACGAGATGGTCAAAGACACTCACGGGCAGATTCCCACGATAAGGTTTCTGCCCGGACGCCTCGCTGACAGGGGGGCGGACCTTATCGACATCCCAGAGAGGCACCCATGTCCTACGGCTCGACCCCTCCGCCGCCGCCCCCGCCGCCCCCGCCGCCGCCCGGCGGGTACTACCAGGACCCGTCGGTCACCGGGTTCGGCCAGTTGGCCCAGTGGCCCCAGCGCGCCCTGGGCTACGTCATCGATGCGGCGCTCTCGCTTCCCGGCGCCATCCTCTACGGCATCGGGATGTCCAGTACCAAGATGAACGTCGCCCTGGTGGGCATCGGCGGGCTCTACATGCTGGGCATTGCCATCTGGAACCGCTGGATGAAGGGCGGCCAGGGCCAGACCGTCGGGCGCAAGGTCGCCGGGGTCACCCTCATCAACTCCCAGGGCCAGCCCCTGGGCTTCGGCATGGCGTTCGTCCGCGACCTGTGCCACATCGTCGACAACGTGATCTGCTACATCGGCTGGTTCTTCCCGCTCTGGGATGCCAAGCGCCAGACGCTCGCCGACAAGATCCTCAACACGACCGTCGTCACCGTTCCCAAGTGACCGGGACGGGTGGGGTCTGCCGCGCCCAGGGCGCCGCAGACCCCACCCCCGCACCTGCGGAGAGCGGATATTGCCACCTCTGACCGCGACCCTGCGCCGCCGCACCACCTCGTGGTGGGGCGGCGTCGCGCTGACCGCCGCAGGCACGGCATACCTGTTCGCGGTCACTCCGGAAACGTCCGGGCGGTATCTGCCCTGCCCGCTGTACACCCTCACCGGCACCTACTGCCCGGGCTGCGGTGGTCTGAGGTCGGTTCACGCTCTCATGCACGGTGACCTCGCGCTGTCGCTGCAACGCAACCCTGCGGTGCTGCCGCTGCTCGTCCTGCTCGCCGTCGCCGCGGTGCTCTGGCTGCGCCGGGGCCGGCCGCCGGTGCGCATCGACACCTCCGGGTGGCGTTTCCGGCTCACTCTCGTGCTCATCGGGGCCTTCTGGATCGCCCGCAACGTGCCCGCTTGGACCTGGCTGTCGCCGTCCTGACCGTCACGCCGTAGCCTGTCGCCCGTGTTCGACACGACCGCCACCACCCCCGCGTCGCCTTCGGTGCTCGCCGAAATCGTCGCCGGGGTCCGGGTCGACCTCGGCGAACGACAGGGCCGCACCCCCATCACAGACCTTGAGGCGATCATTCTCGCCCGCCCCGCAGCGCTCGACGCCGAGGCCGCCCTGCGAGCCGCGCCCGGGATGGCGGTCATTGCCGAGGTCAAGCGCGCCAGCCCGAGCAAGGGATCCCTCGCACCGATCGCCGACCCGGCTGGCTTGGCGGCGCAGTATGCCGCCGGCGGCGCCACTGCGGTCAGCGTGCTCACCGAGGGGCGGCGTTTCCGGGGCAGTCTCGCCGACCTCGCGGATGTCCGCGCGGCGGTCGACATCCCGGTGTTGCGCAAGGATTTCGTCGTCGACCGCTACCAAGTGCTCGAGGCCCGCGCCTACGGAGCCGATCTCGTCCTGCTCATCGTTGCCGCCCTCGAGCAGCACGACCTGGTCGGCCTGCGCGAGAGCATCGAGTCGCTCGGCATGACCGCTCTCGTCGAGGTCCACGACGAGGACGAAACGCGCCGGGCTGTCGATGCCGGCGCCCGGGTCATCGGCGTCAACGCCCGCAACCTGAAAACCCTGGAGGTCGACCGGTCGGTTTTCGCGCGGCTGCGCCCGCTGGTGCCTGACGAGCTCGTCACGGTCGCCGAGTCCGGTATCCGCGACGTTGCCGACGTGCAGGACTACGCCTCGGCCGGGGCTCGGGCCGTTCTTGTCGGCGAGGCCCTGGTGACCACCGGCACGCCGCGCGCGACGGTGGCGAGCTTTGCCGGCATACCGGCGTCGGGCCGCGCGATGGGCCAGCCTTCGTGACCGGCGGCGGGCGCGACGGGCGCGACGGGCGCGACGGGCGCGACGGGCGCTTCGGGGACTTCGGCGGGCGCGACGGGCGCGACGGGCGCTTCGGGGACTTCGGCGGGCGCGACGGGCGCTTCGGGGACTTCGGCGGGCGCTACGTGCCCGAGGCCCTTATCCCGGCCCTGGAACAACTCGACGAGGTCCGCCGCAAGGCCCTGGTCGACCCGGCCTTCGTCGGGCAGTTGGACCGGCTGCACCGCACGTACACCGGCCGGCCGAGCATCCTCACCGAGGTCCCCCGTTTCGCCGAGCACTGCGGTGGCGCGCGTGTGTTGCTCAAACGCGAGGACCTCAACCACACCGGCTCGCACAAGATCAACAACGTCCTCGGCCAGGCCCTGCTCACCGTGCGGATGGGCAAGACGCGGGTCATCGCCGAGACCGGCGCCGGCCAGCACGGTGTGGCGACAGCCACCGCGGCGGCCCTGCTCGGCCTGGACTGCGTCGTCTACATGGGCCTGGTCGACACCCGGCGCCAGGCGCTCAACGTCGCCCGGATGCGCCTGCTCGGCGCCGAGGTCGTGCCGGTGACGAACGGCAGCCAGACCCTCAAGGACGCGGTCAACGAGGCGCTGCGCGACTGGGTGGCCAACGTCGAGGACACCCACTACGTCCTCGGCACGGTGACCGGGCCGCACCCGTTCCCCGAGATGGTCCGCGATTTCCACCGGATCATCGGGGTCGAGGCGCGCGAGCAGGTCCTCGACCTCGTCGGGCGGCTTCCGGACGCCGTGCTCGCCTGCGTCGGCGGCGGGTCCAACGCCATGGGGATCTTCCACCGGTTCGTCGATGACGTCGGGGTGCGCCTGGTGGGACTGGAGGCCGGGGGAGCCGGCGTCGAGTCGGGCCGGCACGCGGCGCGGTTCTCCGGCGGTACCCGAGGGGTCCTGCACGGCGCGGCGACGTATGTCCTGCAGGACGGCGACGGCCAGACCCTGCCCTCGCACTCGGTGTCGGCCGGCCTCGACTACCCGAGCGTCGGCCCCGAACACGCCCACCTCTTCGAGACCGGACGAGCCGAGTACCACCCGATCACCGACGCCGAGGCCATGGAGGCGTTCGGGCTGCTGTGCCGCACCGAGGGGATCCTGCCGGCCATCGAATCGGCCCATGCCCTCGCCGGCGCGATGCGCCTGGGCCGCGAGCTCGGGCCTGAGGCGGTCCTGCTCGTTAGCCTCTCGGGCCGGGGCGACAAGGACGTGCACACCGCGGCCCAGTGGTTCGGCCTGCTCGAGGACGACTCGACGGACGGTATGCCGTGACGAGCTCACCCCCGCGCGCACTCACCCCGGCGGCGCAGGCCCTGGCCCGGTGCCGGGCCGAGGGTCGCGCCGCCCTCGTCGGGTACCTCCCGGTGGGTTACCCCTCGGTCGAGGGCTCCGTCGAGGCCATGCTCGCCATGGTCGCCGCGGGTGTCGACGTCGTCGAGGTCGGCCTGCCCTACAGCGACCCGCTTATGGACGGCCCGGTCATCCAGCGCGCCACCGAGGCGGCTCTGCAGGCGGGCACGAGGGTCGAGGACGTCTTCACCGCGGTCCGGGCGCTGGCCGACGCCGGGGCGCCGGCGTACGTCATGACGTACTGGAACCTCGTCCTGCACCGCGGGGTCGAGAAGTTCGCCGCCGACCTCGCGGCCGCCGGCGGCTCGGGGCTCATCACCCCGGACCTCGTGCCCGACGAGGCCGGTCCGTGGCTCGCGGCGAGCGACGCCCACGGCCTGGATCGGGTGTTCCTCGTGGCCCCGAGCTCCACCCCCGAGCGGCTGCGCGTCGCGACGGGCGCGAGCCGAGGCTTCGTCTACGCGGCCTCGACGATGGGCGTCACCGGCACCCGCGACACGGTGGGCTCGGCCGCCGAGGCCGTGGTCGCCCGGACCCGCGAGGTCACCGCCTTACCGGTGTGCGTGGGTCTCGGGGTGTCCACCCGGGCCCAGGCCGCCGAGGTGGCGCGGTTCGCCGACGGCGTGATCGTCGGGTCGGCGCTCGTGGCGGCGTTGGCCCAGGGCATCGAGGCCGTCGTCCACCTCACCCGGGAGCTGGCCGCGGGCGTGCGTGAGGGCCGCGGATGACCCGGACACGCCGGCTGGACCTGCTCGGCGCGCTGCTGCGCGTGGTCCTCGGTGGCGTCCTGCTCGTCGCCGGGGCGCTCAAGGTCACCAATCCTGGCGCGTCGGCGCTCGCCGTCCGCGCGTATCAGCTGTTGCCCTACGACCTGGCTGGATATGTCGGGTATGTCCTTCCGGTCCTCGAGATCCTCGTCGGGATCCTGCTGGTCCTCGGGCTGTTCACTCGGGTCGCCTCCGTCGCGGCCACCCTGCTCATGCTCGCGTTTGTCGTCGGGATCGTCTCGGCGTGGGCCCGGGGCCTGTCCATCGACTGCGGATGCTTCGGCGGCGGGGGCCAAATCGGAGCCGAGCAGACGGCATACCCACTCGAGTTGGCCCGCGACGGAGCGCTGCTGCTCTCGGCCGTCTGGCTCACGGTGCGACCGCGGACGGCTTACGCGCTGGAGAGCCGGCTGGACTGAAATGGGGGACAATGGCGCCATGTCCCGACCCGACGCCACCCAGAAGCTGGCCGCCGTCACCCCCAAGTCCGGTTCCTCGCGCAAGACCGTCGCGATCGTCGTCGCCGCCGTCGCCGTGGTCGTCCTCGTCGTGACGGTGGTGGCGGCCATCAGCGCCGGACGCGCGGTGTCTCGCGCCGTCGAGACCCAGGCGCCGGGCGGCAGTGCGAGCGCCGCCGCCCAGGCCTTCCCCAAGGGCGCGACCGGCTTCGGTGGGCCGATCGTCGTCAACCCAGGGGTGCCGGCAACGGTGCCCGTCCTCGACGTCTACGAAGACCCGCAGTGTCCGATCTGCCAGCAATACGAGGCGATGTTCGGTCCCGCCGTCTCCGGCATGGTCGCCGCGGGGCAGGTCAGGCTCGTCGTCCACACGATGACCTTCCTCGACACGAACCTGCGCAACGACTCCTCGAGGCGGGCCGCAGCCGCCGCGTTCTGCGCGGCAGACCAGGACAGGTTTTCCGAGTACATGTCTGCGGTGTATGCCGGCCAGCCCGCCCAGGAGGGCCAGGGCTGGACGAACGGCCAACTCACCGGCTTCGCCACCCAGGCCGGCATCAGCGGCGAGGCGTTGTCCTCGTGGCAGGCCTGCGTCGATTCGAAGAAGTATGCCGCCCACGTCGACGCGCTCGAGGTGGCCTCGGAGAAGTCCGGCGTGACCGGCACCCCGACGGTCAGGCTCAACGGCAAGAAGGTCACCCTGACCACCCCCGCGGACCTCGTCGCCCAGGTCAAGGCCGCCACGCCGTGAGCGTGCCGGCGGAGATCCCCAGCCCGACGTCCTCGGTCTGGTACCTCGGGCCGCTGCCGCTGCGGGCCTACGCGATGTGCATTCTCGCGGGGATCGTCGTGGCCGTGTGGATGACCCATCGGCGGATGGCCGACCGCGGGGGCCAGCCGGGGCAGGTGCTGGACATCTCGGCGTGGGCCGTGCCGTTCGGCATCGTCGGCGGCCGGCTTTACCACGTCGTCACCACGCCGCAGCCGTACTTCGGCGAGGGCGGCAACCCGTGGAACGCCCTGCGCATCTGGGAGGGTGGCCTTGGCATCTGGGGAGCCGTCGCCGTCGGTGCCCTCGGAGCCTGGATCGGATGCCGGCGCGCGGGCGCGTCCTTCGCCGACTTCGCCGACGCGGCAGCGCCCGGGATTCTCGTGGCCCAGGCCATGGGTCGCTGGGGAAACTACTTCAACAACGAGATCCACGGAGCGCCGACCGACCTGCCCTGGGGTCTGAAGGTGTACGAGTGGGACCAGGCCGCCGGGCACGCCGTGCTCGACCCGTCCGGCAACCCGATCGTCGCGGGGGTGTTCCACCCGACGTTCCTCTACGAGGCCCTGTGGTGCCTGGCCCTCGCCTTGGCGTTGGTGTGGCTCGACCGGCGGCGCGATTTCCGTCCCGGCCAGGTGTTCGCGCTGTACGTGATGGGTTACCCGCTCGGGCGGGTCGTCATCGAGCTCATGCGCACCGACGAGGCAAACCACATCCTCGGTGTGCGCCTGAACGTGTGGACGTCGGTGCTCGTGTTCCTGTTGGGGCTGGCGTTGTATCGGGCCGGGGCGCGGCGCGGCGCCCGGCATACCGAGGCCCTGGCCGCGGGCTGAGCCGCTCGTCTCACGTGACGGGACCGGCGGTATCGCGGTTCAGCCCATCGGAGGCGGGCGGTATCCTGTTGCCCACTGGCCAGTGCCGTCCAGGGTTGCCTTCGAGGACCGCCACGGTCCCTTCATCCCAGGACGGTGAGGTAGTGGTCATGCAGACGCGCCCCCTCCACTCGGCCCTGCCCGAGAACTCCGGGCTCTATCGGACCGAGTTCGAGCACGACGCCTGCGGGGTGGCCATGGTCGCGACGTTGCGCGGGAGCGCCGGGCACGACATCGTCGAGCTGGCCATGACGGCGCTGCGCAACCTCGACCACCGCGGGGCCACCAGCGCGGACCCGCTCGTCGGCGACGGCGCCGGCATCCTTACCCAGATCCCCGACCGGTTCCTGCGCGAGCACAGCGGCATCGACCTGCCGCCGGCCGGCTCGTATGCCGTGGGCGCGGCATTCCTGCCGGTCGACGAGCACGAACGGGCCGGCGCAGTGGCCGCGCTCGAGGCGATGGCGGCGGAGGAGTCCTTGACCGTCCTCGGGTGGCGCGACGTGCCGGTCGGGCCCGAGCTCATCGGGCCGGCGGCCCGCGCGGTGATGCCCCACTTCGCGCAGCTTTTCGTGGCAGCCCAGGACGGACGCAGCGGTCTGGAACTCGACCGATTGGCCTTCTGTTTGCGCAAGCGTGCCGAGCGTGAGGCCAGGGTGTACTTCCCGTCGCTGTCCGCCCGGACCCTCGTCTACAAGGGCATGCTGACGACGGGCCAGCTCGAGCCCTTCTTCCCCGACCTGTCCGACCCGCGCTTCGAGACCGAACTGGCGCTCGTCCACTCGCGTTTCTCGACCAACACCTTCCCGTCCTGGCCGCTGGCGCATCCCTACCGCCTCATCGCGCACAACGGTGAGATCAACACGGTCAAGGGCAACCGCAACTGGATGCGGGCCCGCGAGTCACTGTTGCGCTCGGACCTCATCCCGGGTGACCTGTCCCGCCTGTTCCCCATCTGCACGCCGGGTGCCTCGGATTCGGCCTCCTTCGACGAGGTCCTCGAACTGCTGCACCTCGGTGGACGTTCGTTGCCGCACGCGGTCCTCATGATGATCCCCGAGGCGTGGGAGAACCACACCGAGATGGATCCGGCCCGGCGCGCGTTTTACGCCTACCACGCGACGTTCATGGAGCCGTGGGACGGCCCGGCCTGCGTGACGTTCACCGACGGGACGGTCATCGGCGCCGTCCTCGACCGCAACGGGCTGCGCCCGGGGCGGTATTCGGTCACCGACGACGGCCTCGTCGTGCTCGCCTCGGAAACCGGCGTGCTCGACCTCGACCCGGCTCGGGTGGTGCGCAAGGGACGGCTCCAGCCTGGACGGATGTTTCTCGTCGACACCGAGCACGGACGTATCGTCAGCGACGACGAGATCAAGGCCGAGCTGGCTGCCGCCCGGCCTTACGACGAATGGCTGCACGCCGGTCTGCTCGATCTCAAGGATCTGCCCGAGCGCGAGCACATCGTCCACACGGCCGCGTCGGTGGCTCGCCGGCAACAGACCTTCGGCTACACGCAGGAGGAGCTGCGCATCCTGCTGGCCCCCATGGCCCGGACGGGCGGCGAGGCGCTGGGGTCGATGGGCACGGACACCCCCATCGCCGTGCTGTCCAGCCGCCCACGGCTCATCTTCGAGTACTTCGCGCAACTCTTCGCGCAGGTGACCAACCCACCGCTCGACGCGATCCGCGAAGAACTAGTGACGTCGCTGGGCACCGTCATCGGGCCTGAACTCAACGTCCTCGAGGACAGCCCGGCCCAGGCCCGCAAGGTCGTCGTGCACTTCCCGGTCATCGACAACGACGAACTCGCGAAGGTGGTGCGCATCAACGCCGACGGCGACCTGCCCGGCTATGCCACCCACGTCGTCAAGGGGCTATACGCGGTCGGCGGCGGTGCTGCGGCGATGCACCGGCGGATCGAGGAGATCTTCGCCGAGGTCTCTGCGGCGATCACCCGTGGAGTGCGTTTCGTCGTGCTCTCGGACCGCGACTCCGACCGAGACCGAGCCCCGATCCCGTCCCTTCTGCTCACTTCGGCGGTCCATCACCACCTCATCCGCGAGAAGACCCGAACGCAGGTGGGCCTTATCGTCGAGGCCGGGGACGTCCGCGAGGTCCACCACGTGGCGTTGCTCATCGGCTACGGCGCCGCGGCGGTCAACCCCTACCTCGCTATGGAAACCGTCGAGCAGATGGTCCGCGCGGGTGCGCTGCCCGGGGTGACCTCGGAGAAGGCCGTCGCCAACCTCATCAAGGCGCTCGGCAAGGGGGTGCTGAAGGTCATGTCCAAGATGGGCATCTCCACGGTCGCCTCCTACTGCGGGGCGCAGGTGTTCGAGGCCATCGGACTCTCGCAGGAGCTCGTCGACGCCTACTTCACCGGTACCGTGTCCCAGCTCGGCGGGGTCGGTCTCGACGTGCTCGCCGCCGAGGTGGCCGCCCGGCACGCGGTGGCCTACCCGCCCGAGGGCGGGCACCCGGCGCACCGCACGCTCTGGGTTGGCGGGGAGTACCAGTGGCGCCGCGAGGGCGAGCCGCACCTGTTCGATCCCGACACCGTGTTCCGGCTCCAGCACTCGACCCGCCAACGCCGCTACGACATCTTCAAGGACTACACCTCGAAGGTCGACGAGCAGTCCGAGCGACTCATGACGTTGCGGGGGTTGTTCCAGTTCGCCGACGCGGCGACGACGGGCCGGATGCCGGTCCCGATCGAGCAGGTCGAGCCCGTCGAGCAGATCGTCAAGCGATTCAACACCGGCGCGATGTCCTATGGGTCGATCAGTCGCGAGGCTCACGAGACGCTGGCCGTCGCGATGAACCGTCTCGGCGGCAAGTCGAACACGGGGGAGGGTGGCGAGGACGAGGACCGCCTGCTCGACCCGGTCCGCCGATCCTCGATCAAGCAGGTGGCTTCGGGCCGGTTCGGAGTGACCAGCCTCTACCTCGTGCAGGCCGACGACATCCAGATCAAGATGGCCCAGGGGGCCAAGCCGGGTGAGGGCGGGCAACTGCCCGGGAACAAGGTCTACCCGTGGGTGGCCAAAACCCGGCACTCGACGCCGGGCGTCGGGCTCATCTCGCCGCCACCGCACCACGACATCTACTCCATCGAGGACCTCGCGCAGCTCATCCACGACCTCAAGAACGCGAACCCGCAGGCGCGGATCCACGTCAAGCTCGTGTCCGAGGTCGGGGTCGGCACGGTCGCCGCAGGGGTGTCCAAGGCCCACGCCGACGTCGTGCTCATCTCCGGCCACGACGGCGGCACCGGTGCCTCGCCGCTCACCTCGCTCAAGCACGCCGGTGCTCCCTGGGAGCTCGGCCTGGCGGAGACCCAACAGACGCTGCGTCTCAACGGGTTGCGCGACCGGATCGTCGTGCAGACCGACGGCCAGCTCAAGACCGGCCGGGACGTCGTCGTCGCCGCGTTGCTCGGGGCCGAGGAGTTCGGCTTCTCCACCGCGCCGCTGGTCGTCAGCGGGTGCGTGATGATGCGGGTGTGTCACCTGGACACCTGCCCGGTGGGCATCGCCACCCAGAACCCCGAACTGCGAGCCCGGTTCTCCGGCAAGCCCGAGTTCGTCGAAACGTTCTTCGAGTACATCGCGCAGGAGGTGCGGGAGTACCTCGCCGAGCTGGGCTTCCGGACTCTCGCCGAGGCGGTCGGCCAAGTCGGCAGCCTCGAGACGGCCCGGGCGATCGAGCACTGGAAGGCCTCGGGCCTGGATCTGACGCCGATCCTCGCCGACGCCGAGGACCCCTCAGGCGGTACCCGCTACCAGACGGTGAGCCAAGACCACGGGCTCCAGAAGGCTCTCGATCACCAGCTCATCGCCATGGCCGGCCCGGCGTTGGACCGCGGCGAGCCGGTCCGCGGTGAGCTCGCGGTGCGCAACGTCAACCGGACAGTCGGCACGATGCTCGGTCACGAGGTGACCAAGGCCTACCCCCACGGCCTGCCCGACGGGACGATCGAGTTCACCCTGACCGGGTCGGGCGGGCAGTCCTTCGGGGCATTCCTGCCCGCCGGCATCGGCCTGACCCTGTACGGCGACACCAACGACTATGCCGGAAAGGGCCTGTCCGGTGGCCGAGTCGTCGTCCGGCCGGATCGGGCGGCGCCCCTTGCTGCGGAGGCCAACGTCATCGCCGGGAACGTCGCCTGCTACGGGGCGACCAGCGGCGAGCTGTTCTTGCGGGGCCGGGCCGGGGAGCGCTTCTGCGTACGCAACTCGGGGGCGGTCGCCGTCGTCGAAGGAGTGGGCGACCACGCCTGCGAATACATGACCGGAGGCACCGTTCTCGTTCTCGGGACGACGGGACGCAACGTCGCCGCCGGGATGTCCGGGGGCGTCGCCTACGTCTTGGACCTGCGCCCCGAACTGGTCAACTCCGAACTCGTCGACGTGCTCCCGCTGCGTCCGCAGGACCGCGACACCGTGCGAGACCTCGTCCGGCGCCACCACGCGCTGACCGAGTCGGCGGTGGCGGCTCGCCTGCTCGCCGAGTGGGATACGGCCGTGGATCGGTTCACCCTGGTGTTGCCCCGGGACTATCAGCGCGTCCTCACTGTCCGCGCGGCCGCCGTGGCCGAGGGGTTGGACCCAGACGGCACCGCGGTGTGGGACCGGATCATGGAGGCCTCCCGTGGCTGACCCACAAGGATTCCTCTCCATCCGCGATCGTGCCTTGCCGAGCCGCCGGCCGGTGTCGCTGCGACTGCGGGACTGGCGTGAGGTCTACGAGGACCAGGACCTGGCCGAGCTGCGCAGTCAGGCCAGTCGCTGCATGGACTGCGGCATCCCCTTCTGCCACAACGGCTGTCCCCTGGGTAACCTCATTCCCGAGTGGAACGACCTGGCGTGGAAGGGCGACTGGCACGAGGCCATCGAACGGCTCCACGCGACCAACAACTTCCCCGAGTTCACCGGACGGTTGTGCCCGGCGCCCTGTGAGACCGCGTGCGTGCTCGGGATCAACCAACCGGCCGTGACGATCAAGCAGGTCGAGGTGACGATCGTCGAGCAGGCCTTCGCGACCGGCGATGTCGCCCCCCAGCCGCCTGAGCGACTCTCCGGTAAGACCGTGGCCGTCGTCGGTTCCGGGCCGGCCGGATTGGCCGCTGCGCAGCAACTCACCCGGGCGGGGCACACCGTCGCGGTGTACGAGCGAGCCGACGCCCCTGGCGGGCTGCTGCGCTACGGCATCCCCGAGTTCAAGATGGAAAAGTCGGTCCTGGACCGGCGGATCGCCCAGATGGAAGCCGAGGGCACTCGGTTCCGCAGCGGCCTCGACATCGGCGTCGACCTCACCGGCGACCAACTGCGCGCCCGCTACGACGCGATCGTCCTCTCGCTGGGGGCGACCGTGCCCCGAGAGTTGCCCGTGCCCGGCCGCGACCTCGAGGGCATCCACCAGGCGATGGACTACCTTCCGCAGGGGAACCGGGCCGCGCTGGGGCAGGTGGTGCCCGACCAGATCCTCGCCACCGGCAAGGACGTCGTCGTCATCGGCGGCGGGGATACCGGTGCGGACTGCATCGGTACCGCGCACCGACAGGGCGCCCGATCGGTGACCTCGTTGGAGATCCTCCCCAGGCCCACCGACGAGCGTCCGGCCAACCAGCCCTGGCCCATGTACCCGATGATCTACCGGGTCGCGAGCGCTCACGAAGAGGGCGGCCAGCGCGAGTATGCCGTGTCCACCCTCGAGGCGCTGGGCGACGGGCAAGGGCGGTTGCGGGCCTTGCGGATCTGCGAGGTGAGCCAGCACGACGGGGCCCTGCGCCCGGTGCCCGGCACCGAACGAGAGCTCCCGGCGCAACTCGTGCTTCTGGCCATGGGGTTCCTCGGGCCCGAGCCCGGCGGCATCCTCGAGCAACTGGGGGTGGCCGTGGACGCGCGCTCGAACGTCGCCCGGGACGCGGCATACATGACGAACGTGCCGGGGGTGTTCGTGGCCGGGGATGCCGGGCGTGGGCAGTCGCTCATCGTCTGGGCAATCGCCGAGGGCCGGGCCGCTGCGCACGGTGTCGATAGCTACCTCATCGGGGGACGGTCGCAGCTGCCCCGCCCCGTCGAACCCACCGATCGTCCGCTGGCGATCTGAGCGCAAGGGAACGAGGGGGACCGAGTATGCTGTGCGCGCCGCGCCGGGGTGGTGAAATGGCAGACACGGAGCACTCAAAATGCTTTGGCCGCAAGGCCGTGCGGGTTCGAATCCCGCTCCCGGCACGACGGTCGGCGCCGGGTTTCGCCGGGGGGATGCGATGAACTCGTCGTCACCGCCCGCCACGCTGCGCGTCGTCGTCGCCGAAGACGAAGCGTTGATCCGGCTCGACCTCGCCGAGATGCTCGCCGAAGCCGGGTACGAGGTAGTCGGGCAGGCCGGCGACGGTGCCCAGGCCGTCGCCCTCGTTCGGCAGCTGCGTCCCGATGTCGTGCTCATGGACGTCAAGATGCCTGTCCTCGACGGAATCAGCGCCGCCGAGCAGATCGGCGATCAGGGCCTGGCCCCGGTCGTCATGCTCACCGCGTTCAGTCAGCGCGACCTCGTCGAACGGGCCCGAGACGCGGGGGTCATGGCCTACGTCGTCAAGCCGTTCACCCGAGCCGACCTCGCCCCGGCCATCGAGGTGGCTCGATCGCGGTGGGCCCAGCTGCAGGAGCTCACAGCCGAGGTAGCCGAGTTGGGCGACCGCCTCGAAACGCGCAAGCTCGTGGACCGCGCCAAGGGGGTGCTCATGGTTCGGCTCACCCTTACCGAGGCCGAGTCCTTCCGGTGGATCCAGAAGACGGCCATGGACCGGCGCCTGTCCATGCGTGAGGTCGCCGAGGCCGTCATCGCGGGGCTGCCCGAAGGCAAGAAGGGCTAGCCGGCCGGGTTTTGGGCCACGCACGCCGAGCCCGTAGAGTCGCCCTCGGCGGGTGAGCGGGCACCGGTCGCTCAGGGGGAAGCCAATCCATGGTCTTTCGTCGGAGGTTGCGATCGTGTCTCGTCCCCAGACCGTCATTCGGCGTGTCGACGAGCCGCTGTACGGTGTGGTGCTCGATCTGTGGACGGCATACCGGGTCGAGTCGGGGGTGACGCCGGATGCCGCCGTGCGCAGGGCCTCCGAGCGCGGTGTCGTGGCTGCGCTCAGTCGTCCCGACGTCGCCGCGTTCGTCGCCCTCATCGACGGCATGCCGGCCGGTTTGGCCGTCGCGAGCGACCCGACCGGCAACCCGTTCGCCGAGGGCAACGCGGTCACCCTCGACGTGCTTTACGTCGCGCACGAAGAACGCCGCCACGGGGTGGCTCGGGGCCTGCTGGCCGCCGTCGCGGCTTTCGCCGAACGGGCGGGCGCAGATCAGATCGCCTCGAACGTCCCGAACAAGGACCGCGAGGCGAACCGGTTCTTCGCGCGATTGGGGTTCACGCCTTTGAGCACGAGGCGGCTCACCTCGACGGCGGCCCTGCACCGGCGCCTGGCCGGTGAGAGCGGGTCACGGTACTCCCTCGACGAGGTGCTGGTGCGGCGCCGCTCGGCGCGACTGCGGGCGGCCCAGCACGACAGTGCCGCCCGCTGACCGACTGTTTGCGCGACGGGTCTCGCCCTGCTTTGCGGCAACGCGGGCGCGTTACGCAGTGCGCGACGGGTCTCGCCCTGCTTTGCGGCAACGCGGGCGCGTTACGCAGCTCGCCGTCGGCGCGGATCGGTCCGAGCGCGACGAACCCGAGTCAGCCCGCGGCCTGCGCAACGAGCTCGTCGTGGGCCTTTTCGACGAGGTCGAGGATGTGCCACGGATCGGGCAGCAAGTCCGGGCATGTGCTGATCCCGACGTTGATGTTCTCGCCGTAGCCCAGGGCGGTGATGTTGAGCCCGAGGCCGTCACTGATCGGCGGGTTGGGATAGGTGGCCTCGACCCTGGCCCGCGCTCCGAGGCGCATGAGGGCGGCCGGGGCGGGGACGTTGGAGAGCATGACGTTGAACGGCAGCCGGATCCGATTGGCCAACTGGAGCCGAGCGACCACCTGGGTCATCAAGGCCGCTCCCGTCGGTGTGCCGAGGGTCGCGACGTCGCCGAGGCGGTCGCTGGGCAGGGTAGGCGAGCGCTTGGCTTGGGCCATCGCCTCGTGGACGCTGACGAGCCGCTCCATCGGATCGGGTAGGTGAGTGGGCACCGGGCACAGCGTGAGGGCGAGGTGGTTGCCCACTCCGGGGGCCCGTTCCCCGGGGGCGGCAATCGGCACGAGGGCGACCAGGGGCTGGTCCGGCAGGCCGTCGACGTCGAGGAGGATCTGTCGGATCGCTCCGGCCGACGAGGCGATGAACACGTCGTTGAGTGTTGTTCCGGTGCGTCGGCGCAACGCCTGACTGCGCGAGCGGGCAATGGGCCGGAACGCGTAGCCCCGAGCGGCCGTGACGGCGGCGTTGATGGGAGTCGCCGGCGCGTAGCCGGGCAGCGTGAGGTGGGGAACCTCGGACGGATCGGGAGGCACGGGCTCGCCGTAGTGCGACCCGTGACCGGTGGCCCACTCGCCGAGGGTCTCCAGTTCGTCGGCGAGGTTGGCGGCGGCGGCGTTGGTGACCTTGAGCAGCGCCCCCGGCGCAGCTCCGAGGGCCTGACCGCCCAGCCGGAGCGCCGCGGAGGCCCAGCCGCCGATCTCGGCCACGCTGCCGGTGACGAGGGACTGGGCGCTGGGTCGCTTGTCGGGTCGCCACTGCGGCACTGGGGCCTCGGGGTCGTCCTGCTCCCCGAACAGCACGACGAGCAGGTCCCGGCCACCGACCCCGTCGAGGGTGGCGTGGTGCAGCTTGTTGAGCACCGCGGAACGACCACCGGCGAGCCCTCGAACGAGGTGCAACTCCCACAACGGCCGGGACCGGTCCAGCTTGACGGCGTTGATCCGCACGCTGAGGTCACCCAGCGCGCGGTCGCTTGCCGCACCGCCGAGGTCGATGACCGACAGGTGGCGGTCAATGTCGAAGTCGTCGTCGTCCACCCACCACGGTCGACCAACCCCGAGCAGTGACGAGCGCAGCTTGCGCCGCAGGATCGGCGCCCGGTGCAGCCGGGCCGCGACATGGGTGCGTAGCTGATCGAGAGTGATGTCGCCGGCGAAAATCGCCGTGGTGCAGACATGCCCGACGCTCACCGGCCCGTCGAGGGCAAGGAAGGACGCGTCGTAGGCGGTCATCTGTCGTGCGTGCACCCGTGCCTTCCCTCGTGTCGATGAAACCAGGCAGACGGTAGCAACCCCTGGCCGCTTCGGCCCACGTCACCCGAGGCGCGCGCGCCGTGGCATGGTTCCCCTGACGCGAAAACCTCGCCGTGACCCGGTGAGGTGGATCGTCTGCGACCTAGTGTCCTACTGTCCGCACGCCACCGCCCCGGAGGGACCCATGACGTTCAACCTCGCCTCGATCCTCAAGGATGCCGCGCGCCGCGATCCGCAGCACTCGGCCATCGTCACCGAGGCCGAGACCATCTCCTACGGCGAGCTCGATCGGCGTTCCGACGCGGTGGCCGCGGCCCTGCTCGAGGCCGGTCTGCAGCCGGGCGGGGCCGTCGCCTTGCAGCTGCCCAACGTCCCAGAGTTCGTCGTGTCCCTGCACGGCATCCTCAAGGCCGGCGGGGTCATCATCCCGATGAACACCTTGTACAAGTCCGGGGAGATCTCCTACGCCCTCGCGGACGCGCAGGCCCGGCACATGATCACCGTGGACTCATCGGCGGGCGAGGCGTCGGCGGCCTTGACGGAGGCCGGTGGTGGGACGCTCTACGTCGTCGGCGACATCCCTGCCGCCGTCACCGGGCGCCCGTTCGCCGAGCTCGTCGGCCACGACGTGCCCGACCCCGTGCCGTTCGTCCCTCGCGAGCCCGGCGACACGGCGATCCTGCTCTACACCTCGGGCACCACGGGTAAGCCCAAGGGCGTGCAGCTCACTCACTTCCAGTTGTTCATGAACGCCGCGGCCCACGTCGACGCCTTCGAGATGGACGCCTCGAGCAAGGTCATCGCGGTCATGCCGTTGTTCCACGCCCTCGGCTTGTCGGGCATCCTCAACGCCACGGTGCGCTCCGGCGGCACCGTCCTGCTCATGTCGAAGTTCGACACCGAGAAGGTCCTCGAGAACATCCGCGACAACGGCGCGACGATCATCCACGGTGTGCCGACGATGTACCACTCGTTGTTGAACTTCCCGGGCGTCTCCTCCTACGACACGTCCTCGCTGAAGATGTGCGGCTCGGCCGGCGCGGCCATCCCCGCCGAGATCATCGACCAGGTGGAGCGCACGTTCGGGGTGCAGATCCTCGAGATGTACGGGCTCACCGAATCCGGCCCGCTAGCCACGTGCAACCACCCGAAGGACCGCAAGCCCTACAGCATCGGCAAGCCGATTCCGGGTGTCGAGATCGAGATCTGGGACGAGCAGCACAACCGCCAGCCGCGCGGTCCCGAACACGTCGGCGAGATCGTCATCCGCGGGCACAACACGATGTCGGGATACCTCAACAATCCCACGGCCACGCAGGAGGCCTACACGAACGGCTGGCTGCACTCCGGCGACCTCGCCTACATGGACGAGGACGGCTTCCTCTTCTTCGTCGACCGCAAGAAGGAACTCATCATCCGCGGCGGCTACAACATCTACCCGCGCGAGGTCGAAGAGGTGCTGTACACCCACCCGAAGGTCTCCGAGGCGGCGGTCGTCGGCATCCCCGACGAGCGGCTCGGCGAGGAGGTCAAGGCCTACCTCACCCTCAAGCCGGGAGTCACCGGCGAGCCGAAAGAGTTCGTCGATTTCGTCAAGGAGCGGCTCGCGGCATACAAGTACCCGCGGGTCGTTGAGATCATCGAGGAGATGCCCAAGAGCGCCACCGGAAAGATCCTCAAGAAGGAACTCGGCTCAGCGTAGCGGCGGGCGCGTCAGGCTCGCGGAGCGCAGCGGTGGGGCGGTGCGGCGGGGCTCGGGGAGCGCAGCGGCGGGGCGGTGCGGCGGGGCTCGCGGAGCGCATCGGCGGGGCGGTGCGGCGGGGCTCGGGGAGCGCAGCGGCGGAGCGGTGCGGCGGGGCTCGCGGAGCGCATCGGCGGGGCAGCGGTGGGGCGGTGGGGCGGTGCTGCGGGGTGCGGCGGAGTGGCGTTCCGGCCCTACCAGCCGCGCCAGCGCCGGCCCTGCCGGCCCTGCCCTCGTCGCGAGTGGAGCCAAAGTGGTGTTTCAGGGCCGGCGAAGCACCACTTTGCGCACACTCACGGGCTTCCCCGGGGTGCCCGCACCCGCGTGACTGCCGGTAGATGACTGGGCAGGCATCACCGTCCATCGCGTCGAGGGCATCGTCAACGCCCCCTACCGGTATGCCGCCGGGTTACGGGGCTCAGGCGCGCAGTTGGGCAACGACAGAGGTGGCCGCCCGGTTCAGCGAGTCGACCAGTTCGGGGACCAACGTCGCCTGGTATCGGACCGACGGGACCGACACCGAGAGGCCGCCCACGGGACCGTCGACGTCGGTGACGAGCACACCTACGGCGCAGACGCCGCGTTCGGTCTGGCCGGTGTTGACGGCATACCCCTGCTTGCGGCACCGGGCTAGTTCGCGTCGCAGCGAGCTCATGCCCGCGGGGCGGTGCTGCGGGGCGGTGCTGCGGGGCAGCGGTGGGGCGGTGGGGCGGTGATGCGGGGGGCGGCGGAGTGGCGTTCCGGCCCTACCAGCCGCGCCAGCGCCGGCCCTGCCGGCCCTGCCCTCGTCGCGAGTGGAGCCAAAGTGGTGTTTCAGGGCCAGCGAAGCACCACTTTGCGCACACTCACGGGCTTCCCCGGGGTGCCCGCACCCGCGTAACCGCCGGTAGATGAACTGGGCAGGCATCACCGTCCAGCGCGTCGAGGGCATCGTCAACGCCCCCTACCGGTATGCCGCCGGGTTACGGGGCTCAGGCGCGCAGTTGGGCCACGACAGAGGTGGCCGCCCGGTTCAGCGAGTCGACCAGTTCGGGGACCAACGTCGCGTGGTATCGGACCGACGGGACCGACACCGAGAGGCCGCCCACGGGACCGTCGACGTCGGTGACGAGCACACCCACGGCGCAGACGCCGCGTTCGGTCTGGCCGGTGTTGACGGCATACCCCTGCTTGCGGCACCGGGCTAGTTCGCGTCGCAGCGAGCTCATGCCCGCGGGGCGGTGCTGCGGGGCGGTGCTGCGGGGCAGCGGTGGGGCGGTGGGGCGGTGATGCGGGGGGCGGCGGAGTGGCGTTCCGGCCCTACCAGCCGCGCCAGCGCCGGCCCTGCCGGCCCTGCCCTCGTCGCGAGTGGAGCCAAAGTGGTGTTTCAGGGCCAGCGAAGCACCACTTTGCGCACACTCACGGGCTTCCCCGGGGTGCCCGCACCCGCGTAACCGCCGGTAGATGAACTGGGCAGGCATCACCGTCCAGCGCGTCGAGGGCATCGTCAACGCCCCCTACCGGTATGCCGCCGGGTTACGGGGCTCAGGCGCGCAGTTGGGCCACGACAGAGGTGGCCGCCCGGTTCAGCGAGTCGACCAGTTCGGGGACCAACGTCGCGTGGTATCGGACCGACGGGACCGACACCGAGAGGCCGCCCACGGGACCGTCGACGTCGGTGACGAGCACACCCACGGCGCAGACGCCGCGTTCGGTCTGGCCGGTGTTGACGGCATACCCCTGCTTGCGGCACCGGGCTAGTTCGCGTCGCAGCGAGCTCATGCCCGCGGCTGTGAGCCCGATCGAGGCGAGACCAGCCTTGGGGTACAGGTCGTCGAAGTCCTCGGTGGGAAGTTCGGCCAGCAGCAGTCGTCCGCCGGAGGTGTAGTGAGCCGGGAGCATGGCACCCTCCCGCGACCCGACCCGCAGCATCTGTTCGGACTCGACGCTGGCGATGATCCGCACCTGACGCCCGACGAGGACCATGAGGTGGCAGGTCTCGCGGGTTTCGTCGCGCAGTGCGGCGAGGGCCGGCAGGGCCAACTCGGCGAGGTTGGCCCGCGTCATCCGGCTACTGACCATTTCCTCCAGCGCGGGGCCGGCGCGGTAGGTCCGGTCGCGCCCTTGGATGACGAAGCCGCGGTAGCGCAGGGTGGAGAGCAACCGGTAGGCCGTCGACGGCGCGACACCCAGCTCGGCCGCCGCTTCGCTGACGCCGACCCGCGCCTTCCCCGCGACGAGCAACAGCAAGCGCAGCGAGTTGTCCACCGATTCGAGGTACCGCATCCGCACCTGCATTTCCGGCCTAAGGAAAAGGCCTGGGGTTCACGTTACGACAGACGGGCCCGCCGCGGCATCACTTTCCACCTAGAGAGATCGACTCTCGGGGACGTGTCGGACGTATCGGTGTCGGGACGTGTCGGGACGACCCGGGCACCTAGCCGTCGAGTCGGCGCAGCTGCGCGCGGTAGCGGGTCGAGTTGTCGAGGTACTCCTGCACGGCGTAGTCGACCCAGTCGGTATGCCGGGCATCGTCCATGGGGCGGGTTCGAGCCGGGACCCCGAGGGCCAGATGGCCCGAGGGCACGACCATGTTGTCGGGCACGAAGGCCCCGCCACCGACGACCGCTCCCGTCTGGACGACGGCGCCCTTCATGACGACCGACATCGACCCGATGAGACACTTCGACTCGATGCGGCAGCCCTCAAGGTGGGCGTTGTGTCCGACGACGCAGTCCTCGCCGATGTCCGTCGGACTGTCGACGACGGTGTGCACGACCGTGCCGTCCTGCACCGAGGTTCGCTCGCCGACGTAGATCCAGCCGTAGTCGCCGCGCAGGACCGCCGTCGGCCACACCGAGGAGCGCGCCTTGAGCACCACGTTGCCGATGACCACCGCGTCGGGATGGACGAACGCGTCGGGGTGGATCTGCGGCTCGGCATCGCCGAGGGCGTAGATCGGCATGGTCAGGCGGTTCCCGGGGACTGGTCCCCGAGGTGCTTCGGCATACCGGAATACAGGCGCAAGGCGTGCCCGCCGATGAGGTCGGGGACGTTCTGCGGCGGGACGAGGTCGGCAACCGCCCGCGCGTTGGCGGCGATGTCGCGCACGCCCGGCCAGTCGGTGGCGAAGATCCACTTGCGGGACAACTTCGGCAGGTCGAATCGGCCGTAGTAGCGGGGCAACCACTTCGGTGGCAGCCCGGCCAGTTCGATCCACACGTTGGGCATGCTCATCGCCATGAAGGCCGCGGTGTCGAACCACCAGCCCCGCCCGCCGTGGGCGAGGATCACGGTGAGGTCCGGGAAGTCGCGGATCACCGGCAGGAGCAGCTCGGGGTCGGCGTATTCGTTGGAGGACCCCGGGAAGACGCTCGTGCCGCAGTGGATGACCAGCGGCACCTGCCGATCCTCGAGGAGCTGGTAGCCGGCGTACAAGGACGTGTCGGCGGGCTTGAAGCCCCCATGGACCGGGTGCAGCTTGAGCGCCGCGGCGCCGTGGTCGAGTTGGCGCTTGAGTTCCTTGACGAGCGGGAAGTGCAGGTGCGGGTTGACGTTGGCGACGGGGTGGAACATCTCGGGGTTGTGCTCGACGAGCGGCAGCAGCTCGTCGAACTCCTGGATGCCGGTGGACTTCGGGCTGTACTCGCAGAACAACAACGCGACGTCGACGTGTTGCTCCTTGAAGATCTCCTCGAGTCGCTGCGGGCTGGGCACGCCGTCCTTGCCCCAGACGTCCTCGACGATGCCGGGCCGGCCGAAGTTGTAGGCCCAGTGGCGCCAGGCCTCGTTGAGCGTGGGCAGCAACGGGACGTGGGTGTGCGCGTCGACGAGGGGAAGTCCGTCAAGCACGGGAGGGCCTGCCTTTCCGACGAGGGGCTGGTGATGGCCTGCATCGGGCCGGCTAGGGGCGACCCGCGTTCTATCCCAAGCATACCCGCGGGCGTCCTCCGACCGAGGACCGCCCCGGGTCATCCGGGTCCGCTGGGGATCCCCTCGGCGTCCATCGCCTCGCGCAGCTTGAACCGCTGCATCTTGCCGGTCGCCGTCTTGGGCAACGCGTCGACGAACACGACCCGGCGCGGCCGTTTGAAGGCGGCCATGCCATCGCGACACCACGCGATGAGGTCCTCCTCGCCGACCTGCCCAGCGGGGACGACGAAGGCCACCGGCTTGTACAGCCCGTCGGCGTCCGGCAACCCGACGACGGCCACCTCGCCGACGCCGGGGTGCTTGAGCAACCGGTCTTCGATCTCGGCCGGTGAGACGTAGATCCCGCCGGCCTTGATGAGATCGTTCGTGCGGCCGAGGCACACGAAGTAGCCCTCGTCGTCCTGCATGAACGTATCGCCGGTGTTGCACCACTCGCCGACGAACACCTGCCGGCTGGTGGCCACCCGTTTCCAATACCCGATCGCCATGGTCGGGCCCTTGACCCACATCGTGCCGGGCTCGCCCTGTGGGACCAGCGAGCCGTCCGGCCCGCGCAGTTCGATGACGTAGGGCGGGATGGGTTTGCCGGTGGTCCCGGGCTTGATGTCGTCCCAGGTGTTGGACAGGAACGTGTTGAGGAACTCCGTGCAACCGATCCCGTCGACCATCGGCACCTTGAACCGCTCGATGAAGCGCTCCTGCAGACTGGGCGGCAACGGCTCGCCGGCCGACACGCACAGGCGGACCGAGGCGAACGTCTCCGTCGGCAGATCGCTGGCCAGCAACTGGGCGTAGAAGGTCGGGACCGCGTCGAAGATCGTCGGCCGGTCCCGCACGAGGCGCTCGCCGAACACCTCAGGGGTCGGGCGCCGCGACTCCAAGATCGTCGTCGCACCCTGGGAGAGCGGGTAGAAGAGGCTGTTGCCGATGCCGTAGGAAAAGAACATCTTGGCGATCGACAGGCACCGGTCCTCGTGGGTGAGGTTGAGCACGTGCCGCGGGAAGGTCTCGCCGACGTGGCGGATGGTCTCGTGCCGGTGCATGGCCCCCTTGGGCTTGCCCGTGGTTCCGGACGTGTAGAGCCACAGCGCCCACTCGTCCTCGGTGGTGTCGGCCACCTCGCGCAATTCCGCCGGTGCCGAGGTACCGCGGGCCACGAGCTCGTCCCAGGTGAGGGTCAGCGCGTGCCCTCCGGTCGGCAGGGTGTGCGGCCCGTCGACGACGAGGTAGTCCACGTCCGGGCACTCGGCGATGGCTTCGGCGACTGCCGGTGCGTACTCGAAGCTCGCGATGACCGCATCGGCCGCCGAGTCACGGATGATCTCGCGCAACTCCTTCGCGCCGAGCATCGTCGAGACCGGCACGGCGACGAACCCGCCGCGGAACACCCCGAGAATGCTGCTGATCATCGGGACGCCGTCGTTCATGACGATGACGATCCGGTCGTCGCGATGCAGGTGCAGACTGCGCAGCCCGGCAGCGACCTGCCCGCAGAGCACCGCCAAGGCGCGGTAGGTGACGGTTCCGCTCGGGGACTCGATGGCGGCGTGGTCGCCGAGCCCGGAGTCGACGTGCCGATCGACGAGCCACTGTTGTGCGTTGAACATCCTGTCTCCCGACGTCGTGTGGCGGAGCTGGGCCGAGTATGCCGGCCCGCCGGCCTGTCGTGCCGACCTCGTTCGGGCGGCTGCCGGGCACGGCGAGGGAGACAGCGGGCTGTGGTCCTCGAATCTCGACCTCCCGACCGGGACTGTCAACGACATGACCCAAAGAGCTTGCCGTGTGCGGAAACGCGGTCGAGCAGACATCGGGGTGGGCCGCGCGGGGAAGAGTCGGCCGTGTCGATGGAACGGACCGGTGGTCAGAGCGGCTCGCCGTGTTCTTGGGTGGAGAACAATCCGGATGCCCTGGTGCCGGCCACTGCCGGCGGCACTATCGTCGTGCCCAACGGGGTGTGCGAGTCGCAGGCGTGCTCGTCCTGCCGGACGCGGCGCCAGTGTGGCACAGGACCTCCGCAGTCACATCCGTCCTCGACACACGTCAGGAGCTCGCTCGATGAAGTTCAACAACGTTGGGTTCGCCGTCGGCAACATCTGGTCCTCGCCGTTCGCGCGCTGGCAGGGCACGATCGGGGAGATCTCCTCGATCGAGACTGGCGTCGCGGTGACCGCGCGTGCGCTCGCCGACCGGGGGATCGACCCGAGCACTCTCACCGGCATCGTGCACGGGTGGACCAACCCGCAGTTGGAGATCTTCTACGGCGCCCCGACGATCGCCGCCCGGATCGGGGCCGGACACATCAGCGGGCCCATGGTGGTCCAGG
The DNA here is from genome assembly GCA_037045045.1 of Dermatophilaceae bacterium. Taxonomy (GTDB): domain Bacteria; phylum Actinomycetota; class Actinomycetes; order Actinomycetales; family Dermatophilaceae; genus Phosphoribacter. The sequence goes on along the minus strand of JBAOHL010000003.1, from coordinate 223,911 downwards.
CCTGTGCCACGTCGGTCGCCTCCATGCAGGCCGCGGCCGGCAACGTCCAGTCCGACGACGAACTGCAGATCGCGGTCTGCGCCGACCGGATGAGCAACGGCCCGGTCATCCACTACCCGATGCCCTCGAACGCGTGCGGCGCCCCGATCGTGACGAACTGGACCCTGGACGGATTCGCCCGCGACCCCATCGGCGGCACGAGCATGCTGCGCGCGGCAGACAACGTCGCGGCCAAGGGCGGGATCACCAAGCAGGAGTGCGACGAGCTCAAGGTGCTGCGCTACGAGCAGTACGCGACCTCGTTGGAGAACGACCGGGCGTTCCAGAAGACGTACATGGTCCCCATCGAGGTCCAGGTCGGGCGCAAGACCGTGACGCTCGAGGCCGACGAGGGCATCCGTGGGGTGACTCTGGACTCGATCAAGGACCTGCGCGTCGTCAACGAAGGTGGGGTGCACTCCGGCGCCGCGCAGACCCACCCCGGCGACGGTGTTGCCGGCGTCGTCATCAGCACCCTGGACCGCGCCCGTGAGATGTCTGGCGGCAACGGGGTCGTCGAGATGCTCGCCACCGGGATCGCCCGGGTCGAGAAGGCGCACATGCCGGCCGCTCCGGTGCCCGCGGCGCTGCACGCGCTCAAGCAGGCCGGGTTGGAGATCAAGGACGTCGACCTCGTGACGACCCACAACCCCTTCGCGGTCAACGACGTCTTCCTCAACAAGCAGACCGGTCTGCCGTTGGACAAGATGAACGTCCGCGGGTGCAGCCTCATCTTCGGTCACCCGCAAGGTCCGACGGGGATGCGCTCCATCGCCGAACTCGTCCACGAGCTCAAGGCCCGCGGCGGCGGCATCGGCCTGTTCACCGGGTGCGCCGCCGGCGACTCGGCGATGGCCCTCGTCTTGCGCGTTACCGACTGACCGGCTCTCGACCTGGCCTTCCGCGGGCTACCCGCCGAGGGAGGCCAGGTCGCGGCATACCCCCAGCGACCTGTTCGGCCACCTCCCGACGAAAGGTGCCCCATGGATTTCTCCCTCACCGACGAGCAGGTCCTGCTGCTCGAGAGCCTCGACGAGGTGCTCGATCGCGAGTGCTCGCACGCCTACATCGCCGACCTGGACAAGAAGCACCAGCGGCCGGTGTCGTTCCACAAGGCGATGAACGACGCCGGCTTCATGAGCCTCGGTTTCCCGGAGGAGTACGGCGGCGTGCCGTGCGACTTCGTCACGATGCTCATGATCGGGGAGCGGGTCGCTAAGCAGGGGCTGAACAACGGCTACGGGCTGGAGATCCTCCAGGTCAAGGACATCCTGGAGTTCGGTAACGAGGACCAGAAGCGCGAGGTGCTCGGCCTGCTCGCCGAGGGTCAGGCTCCCTTCGGTCTCGGATTCACCGAGCCGGGGGCCGGGTCGGACAACTCGGCGATGAAGACCTCGGCCGTGCACACCGGCGGCAAGGTCGTCTTCAACGGGACGAAGACCCTCGTGACCAGCGCCGTCAAGGCGAAGTACCTGCTCACCATGGCGCGCAATCCGGACGCCGAGAAGCCCAGCCGGTCGATCTCCATGTACCTCGTGCCGATGGACAGCCCCGGCGTCACCGTCTCGCCGCTGGACAAGATCATGTGGTACACCGACGACTCGTCGGAGATCTACCTCAGCGACGTCGAAGTCGACGAGTCGTGCCTCGTCGGCACCAAGGGCGAGGGCTTCGTCCAGCTCATGAAGAACTTCGAGTTCGAGCGCCTGATGATCGGCGCGCAGTGTCTCGGCCTGGCCGAGGCGGCCTTCGAGGATGCCGCGCGGTATGCCGGCGTGCGCGTGCAGTTCGGTCAGCCGATCGGCAACTTCCAGCTCATCCAGGAGAAGCTGACCGATATGGCCATCAAGATCGAGAACATGCGCAACATGGTCTACCGCGGGGGGTGGATGGTCGACCAGGGTCTGCCGCTGAAGACGCACGGGGCGATGGTCAAGCGCTACTGCGCGATGGAGGCCTTCACCGTCTGCGACGACTCGATGCAGATCCACGGAGGCATCGGCATCACCCAAGGCACCCGGATCTCCAGGTTGTGGCGCGATGCCCGCGGCCACCGGTTCGGTGGCGGCACCGACGAGATCATGGTCCATGTGATCGGCCGCCAGATCGTCAAGGACTTCGCCTCCTGAGCCCGTCGACGCACCGAGAAGGGACTGTCGAATGACCATCGTCGTCGCCTACAAGTGGGCCGCGAATCCCCAGGACGCCAGCGTCGGTGCCGACGGCACCGTGGACTGGAGCCGGGCCAAGGCCGGCGTGAGCGAATATGACCCGGTGGCCATCGAACTGGGCCGTCAACTCGCCGACGCGACCGGAGCGGAACTCGTCGGAATCACGGTCGGCCCGAAGGACGCCGGTTCGCCGCTGGCCCGCAAGGCCGCGCTGTCGCGGGGGCTCGACCGCGCGGTCGTGCTCGCCGACGACGCCATGGCCGACCTGGGCAGCGCGGAAACCGGTGCCTACCTCGCGGCCATCGTCGGGCACGTCGGCTCGGTCGACGTCGTACTGACTGGCGACTCCTCGGTCGACGTCGGTGCCAAGCTCGTGCCGAACGCCCTTGCCGGTGCTCTCGGCTGGCCGATCGTCTCGGAAGTCAAGTCGGTAAGCGGCGCTCCTGGTGAGCTCGTCGTTGAGAGGGCCCACGCCGGCGGGTCGCAGGTGCTCAGCGCGAGCGGACCGGTGGTCCTCTCGGTCGCCACCGACGCCGTGCTGCCCAGGGTGCCGGGCATGAAGGACATCCTCGGCGCGGCGAAGAAGCCCGTCGAGGAGGTGTCCGCGGCCGACCTGGGCGTGCCGGAGCGCTCGGCCACACTCGCGGTCACGGGCGCCCGCCGCCCGCAACTGAAGGCCCGCAAGGGCGAGATTATCGACGGGTCCGACGCCGCGGCAGCGGCCGCCCAACTCGTCGCGGCCCTGCGCGCCGCCGGGGCGCTCTGAGAGGCAGGACAGACACATGAGCGTCAACACGTGGATTCTCGTCGCCGGCGACCCGGCCGTCTCCTCGCTCGTCGACCTCGCCCGCGGGCTCGGCGGCGAGATGACCGTCCTCGCTCTGGGCACCCGCGAACTGGCCGACACCCTCGCCGGAACGCCCGGCGTGGGCAAGGTCCTGTTCGCCGAGGCTGGGGCAGCCCCTCTCGAGGGGTATGCCGCCGCAGTCGCGGCCGCGGTCGCCGAAGCCGCACCTGGCCTCGTGCTCGCCTCGACGCGCAGCGCCGACCGTGCCCTCCTCGGGGCGGTGGCCGGCGCCCTACGCTGCCCGCTGGTCACCGGCGTCTCGGCGATCTCGGCCGACGGCGGAACAGTGCGCCTGGATCGGTCGGTCTTCGGCGGTATCGCCGAGCACACCGCGACGGTGTCCGGTTCGGTCGCGGTCATGCTCGATGGGGGAGTACCGCCTGCCGGTGGTGGCTCGGCCCCCGTCGAGGCGCTCGACCTGAGCCCGAGCGGCGCACTCACCGTCGTCGAGACCCGCCCGGCCGCGCACGCCGCGGTCAACCTCAACGCCGCGACGAAAGTCGTCTCGGCCGGCCGGGGCGTCAAGGCCCAGAGCGACCTCGCCATGGTCGAGGCGCTCGCCGCGGCGATCGGTGCCGAGGTGGCCTGCACCCGACCGCTGGCCGAGGGCCTGGATTGGTACGGCCACGACCGCTACATCGGTGTCTCCGGCCTGCACCTCGCGCCGGAGCTCTACATCGCTGCCGGCGTCTCCGGCCAGTTGCAGCACATGGTCGGGATCCGGGGGGCGCAGACCATCGTCGCGATCAACTCGGACAAGGACGCGCCGATCTTCGCCGAGTGCGACTACGGCGTCGTCGGCGACATCTACCAACTCGTCCCGGCGATCACCCAGGCGCTGTCGTGACCGATACGGCCGCTGACGACGTCGACTTCGACGTCGTCGTCGTCGGGGCAGGGATCGCCGGCAGCATCGCGGCATACCTGCTTGCGCAGCAGGGTCGCTCGGTCGTCCTCATCGAGCGTGGCGAAGCCCCCGGGAGCAAGAACCTCTCCGGGGGCGTGCTCTACACCCACTCGTTGCGCGAGGTGTTCCCCGACTACCTCGACGAGGCCCCGATCGAGCGACGGGTCACCCGCAACTACGTCAACTTCCTCAACGCCGACTCCTCGGTCGGCATCGACTACCGCGACGCTCGCCTCGCGGACCCGGTCAACGCGGTGACCGTGCTGCGGGCGAAGTTCGACCCCTGGCTGGCGGACAAGGCCGAGCAGGCCGGGGCCTTCCTCATGCCCGGGGTCCGTGTCGACGAGGTCGCCACCGACGAGGGCCCGCACGGCCGGCGGGTCGTCGGGGTACGGGCCGGCGAGGACCTGCTGCGATCACACGTCGTCGTGGCCGCCGACGGGGTCAACTCCTTCCTCGCCCGGGCGGCCGGACTGCGCGGCCAGGATCCGACGAACCACCTCGCCGTCGGCGTCAAGGCCGTCGTCGGGTTGCCGCGCGAGGTCATCGAGTCGCGGTTCACCCTCGCCGGCGACGAGGGCGCGGCCTGGGCGGTCGTCGGGGATTGCACCGAGGGCATCGGCGGCGGTGGGTTCATGTACACCAACCTCGAGTCCATCTCCGTCGGGGTGGTCCTGCGCCTGGACGACCTCACCGACAAGGGCAAGGTCGCGACGGACGTGTTCGACCACTTCCTTGCCAACCCGTTCATCGCGCCCTACCTCGCCGACGGCGACCTGCTCGAGTACGGCTGTCACCTCGTCGCCGAGGGCGGCCTGGAACAGGTCGGCGAGATCGTCACGGACGGAATGGTCGTCGTCGGCGATGCCGCCGCGCTGACCCTCAACACCGGACTTACCGTCCGGGGGATGGACCTCGCCGTCGAATCGGGCGTGGCCGCCGCCGAGGCGATCGGGGCGGCGCTGACCGCCGGCGACGTGTCCAAGGCGAGCCTCGCGGCATACCGGGAGAACCTCTTCGCCGGATTCGCCGGCAAGGACATGCAGACCTACGCCAAGGCCCCGCACTTCCTCGAACGGCCCCGGATGTACAAGGAGTACGGCGAACTCGTCGCCGACATTCTCTACGACGCCTTCCACCACGACCTCACGCCCCGACGGCATCTCGCATCGATCGCCCGGTCTCGGCTGAAGGCCTCGCCGCTGACCATGCGGGATCTCATCGGCGACGGGCTGGCGGGGGTGCGTGCCCTGTGAAAAAGGTGTCCATCCCGCAACGCCTGGCCGTCAACCGGTTCACCCTCGACGAGGGCGAGAGTCACATCGAGGTCAACCAGCAGCTCGCGAAGTCCACTGGCACCGGCAAGCGCATCGTCGCCGTCTGCCCTGCGCACGTCTACACGGAGGAAGCGGACGGCACGATCTCGGTCGAGTATGCCGCGTGTCTGGAGTGCGGGACGTGCCTGGCCGTGGCCTCGCCCGGAGCGCTGACCTGGCACTACCCGCGCGGAGGGATGGGGGTCTCGTTCCGGGAGGGCTAGACCCGCCTCCCCGAGTCCACGGCTTTCTCGATCCACGCCCCAGGAGGAGACATGTCCCCGGCGCTCGTCAACGAGCACGACCCCACCGCACGGCTGCCTCGCGAGTACAACGCCGCCGTGGATCTGCTGTCGCGCAACCTCGAGCCCGGCAGAGCCGAGAAGGTCGCGTTCATGGACCGCACCGGGTGGCACACCTACCGCGAGGTGTCCGACGCCGCCAACCAGTGGGCCCACGCGGTCACCGCGGACCTCGGGGTGCAGATGGAGCAGCGGATCCTGCTGTGCCTGCTCGACACCGTCGACTTCCCCGCGGTCTTCCTCGGGTCGATGCTCGCCGGCGTCGTCCCGGTCGCGGTGAGCACGCTGCTCACCGCGAAGAACTATGCCTACATGGTCGCCGACAGCCGAGTCCGAGCTGCCATCGTCTCCGAGGAGCTGCTCGGACACTTCCTGCCCCTCCTGGGCAAGGCGCCGCACCTGCAGCACATCGTCGTGTCCGGCCCTGGCCCGGCCCCCGAGCGGACGCTGTCGCTCGCCGAGCTCATGGCCGGCAAGCCCACGCAGTTCGAACCCGCTGCGACGACGAAGGACGACGTCGCGCTGTGGCTGTACTCCTCGGGGTCCACGGGCGCGCCCAAAGGCACGATCCACGTCCACTCGAGCCTCATCGCCACGGCGATGTGCGCCGGCAAGCACGTCGTGCAGATCCAGCCCGACGACGTGTGCTTCTCGGTGTCCAAGCTGCCGTTCGCGTACGGCCTCGGCATGGGCCTCACCTTTCCGATGTCCGTCGGAGCCACGTCGGTCCTCATGGCCGATCGCCCGCTGACGCCGGCGATCGTCAAACAACTGCGCGAGCACAAGCCGACGGTCTTCGGCGGCGTCCCCACGGCATACGCGGCCCTGCTCGCCGACCCCGACCTACCCGGAAGGGAAGAGATGAACTTCCGGGTCTGCCTGGCCTCCGGCGAGGGCCTGCCGCCGGCGGTCGGCCAACACTGGGAGGAGCACTTCGGGGTCGAGGTCCTCGACGGCATCGGGTGCACGGAGATGCTCAATCACTTCATGTCCAACCGACCAGGGCAGAACCGGTACGGAACGAGTGGGTCACCGGTGCCGGGATACGTCGTGCGGCTCGTCGACGACACCGGGATGCCGGTGCATCCCGGTGACATCGGCCACCTCCAGGTCGCCGGCCCGACCCGGGCCAACGGCTACCACAACAACCGGGAGAAGTCCGCGAGCACGTTCCAGGGGCCGTGGACGATCACTGGCGACAAGTTCCACCAGGACCCCGACGGGTACTACCACTACGAGGGCCGCAGTGACGACATGCTCAACGTCGGCGGCCTGCCGGTGTCGCCGTTCGACGTCGAGTCGGCGCTGGTCACGCACGACGCGGTCCTCGAGGCGGCCGTCGTCGGCAAGGCCGACGACGAGGGCCTCATCAAGCCCATCGCCTACGTGGTGCTGAAGAAGGGCATCGAGCCCGGCGAAGGCCTCGCCAACGAGCTCAAGGATCACGTCCGCTCGCGACTCGCGAGGTACAAGTACCCGCGCTGGGTGGAGTTCGTCGACGACCTGCCGAAGACGGCCACCGGCAAGATCCAGCGCTTCAAACTTCGGTTGCGGGCCCAGAGCGGTCCCTGAGCACGCCCGTTCCGGTTGAAGCGATCAGGTGTGCAATTCGTGCGGCCGCTGCAGACCGCCGGCTAGCAGGGAACTGGCCCCGAGCAGACCGAACAGCGCCGAGCCGTAGAACGCCCACGGGTTGGCCAGGCCGGCCCCGACGACCCACCCGCCGAGGATCGGGCCGACGATCGCCCCGATGCGTCCGACGCCGGCGGCGAAGCCGAGCGCGGTGGCGCGGATCTCGGCCGGGTGGTTGGCGCTGGTGTAGGCGTAGACGAGCACCTGGGCGCTGAAGACGAAGACACCGGCGATGAAGCAGAAGACGTAGAGCACGCCCTGGGGCATCTTGATCGACAGCAGGGCGAGGAACACCGCCGCGGTGGCAAACCACATCACCGAGGCCATCCCGGGGCTGACCTTGTCACCCACGTGACCGGCGATGAGCAACCCGGCAACAGCCCCGGCGTTGAGCAGCAGCAGGAAGGTCAACGACGCGCCGAGGTCGTAGCCGGCCTCACGCATGATCTGGGGGAGCCAGTTGTTCAGGCCGTAGACGAGCAGCAGGCCGAAGAAGGACGTGAACGCCAGCGCGATGGTCCGGCGCAGGTAGGCCGGCTCGGTGAGCGTCCGCCACGTGGCTGGGCGAGCGGCAGGTCCGCTGGGCTTCTCCTGGTGGGGGTGGCCGGCTTCGAGGGGGAGGTTGTTGGCCACAGCGATGGCCCGGGCCTCCTCGACGCGGCCCTTGGTGAGCAGATACGCGGGCGACTCGGGCAGCTTCGCGAGCATGAGGGGGACGAGAACCAGAGCGGGCAGGGCCCCGGCGATGAACAGCTTGCGCCAGTCCTCCGGGTCGCCCTGAATGAACACGACGCCCAGCAGGGCCGTGATGACTGCGCCGACGTGGTACCCGGTCATCAGCAGGGTGGTCGAGCGACCGGCACGGCCGTGGGCCTTCGCGAATTCGTTGACCAGGGCGATCGCCGTGGGCAGGCATCCACCGAGCCCCAAGCCGGCGAGGAATCGGAGAGCGCCGAACACCAGCGGGTTCGGCGCAAAGGCGCAGGCGAGGGTGAGTGCCGAAAAGAGCGACACCGCCGAGATGAGCAGCTTGCGCCGGCCGATGAGGTCGGTCATTCGCCCGATCGTCAAGGCCCCGATGGTCATGCCGATGAGGCCGATGGTGACCAGCCAGGTCGTGCCGCTGGCGTCCAGGGCCCACGGCTTGTACTTGAGCAGGGACGGCACGACGGTCCCCATGACGACGAGGTCGAAGCCGTCGAGCAGCACCGCGGTCCAGGCTAAGGGGGCCACCCACCCGGTCGAATTGACGAGCTTCGTGGTGGTGGTCTGCGTCATGAGCACCCTCCGGGATCGCTCCGGTGTCGTAGGGGTGATCCTTCACCCACGATGGGGGGCGCGACAACGCGCCACACCACGGGTCTACCCCGGAGCGATCGCCGAGGGACAGGAATGCCGCGGTCGCCGAGGGACAGGAAGGCCGCGGTCGCCCAGAGACAGGAACGCCGGCTCCCGCGACACCGGCCCCGGCCCGCCGGTTCGCGATCTCGGGTCGGGGGACCGGGGCCGGCATGTCGTTCGGTCGGCTCGCCTTGGCGCTCGTGAGTTGACTCGCCGCGCCGAGGCTACTCAGGCGTCGTGGTCGCTCAGGCGTAGAAGCGGTAGACCGCCTGCAGGACGCAGGCCGGCTTGTCCGAGCCCTGGACCTCGATGGTGCCGTCCCACACGAGTTCCTTGCCGCCCCCGCCCACCTGCTTGACGTCGGCCATCGACGCGGTCAGCCGGATCGACGAACCGACCTTGACCGGGCTGGTGAATCGGACTCGGTTGAGCCCGAGGTTGAGCTTGGTCGTCACGCCCTCCACGTCGAGCAGATCGGTGAACATCGGGACGATGAGGGAGAGCGTGAGATAGCCGTGAGCGATGGTGCCGCCGAACGGCCCGTCCTTGGCTCGTTCGGGGTCGACGTGGATCCACTGCGGGTCGTCGGTGGCGTCGGCGAAGGTGTTGACGCGTTCCTGGGTGATCTCCATCCATTCGGTGGAGCCGAGGCTCTGGCCGACGAGGGACTCGGCGTCGGCGAAGGTCACGGTGGTGGTCACGGGGTGCTGCCTTTCGGTGGGGGATATCAGGTGAGTTTGAGCAGTCTCGCGGCGTTGTCCTTGAGGATCAAGGGACGAACCTCGTCCTTGAGATCGAGCGCCGCGAAGTCCGACAGCCATCGGTCGGTGTCGATGACGGGGTAGTCGGAGGCGAAGAGGGCCTTGTGGCGCAACAGGTTGTTCAGCGCCTTGGACAGCTGGGGCGGGAAGTACTTCGGCGCCCAGCCGGACAGGTCGATGTAGACGTTGGCCTTGTGGTTGGCCACTGCGATCGCCTCGTCCTGCCAGGGCACCGACGGGTGGGCCATGATGATCGGCATGTCCGGGAAGTCGGCCGCGACGTCGTCGAGCAGGATCGGTTCGGACTTGCGCAGCTTGACCCCGCCGCCACCCGGCATACCGGCACCGATCCCCGTCTGGCCGGTGTGGAACAAGCCCGGTAATCCGTGCGCGGCGAGGACCTCGTACATCGGGTAGGCCAGGTGGTCGTTGGGGGCGAAGTTCTGCAGGGCCGGGTGGAACTTCACCCCCTTGATGCCGTGGTCGGCGATGAGCCGCTCGAGTTCGCGCACTCCGTCGGCACCGCGCGCCGGGTCGATGCTCGCGAACGGGATGAGTACGTCGGAGTTGCGCGCCGCGCCCTCGGCGACGAACTCGTTGGCAATCCGCGGTTGTCCCATGGACAGTTCGACGTCGACGCTGAACACCACGGCGGCGATCTTGCGCTCGCGGTAGTACGCGGCGATCTCGTCGATCTTGGGGGTGCGTGGCGCGCCGGAATGGAAGTACTTCGCCGACCAGTCCAGGTAGGACTGCGGCAGCGAGAGATGGCCGTCGTCGTCGACCTCGATGTGCACGTGCGTGTCGATGGCGACGATCTCGGCGAGGTTGATGGGCATGGGCGCCTCCTCGGAGGCTCGGGGTCGGGTTCCTTCCTGCGATTGTGCTCCCGGCATGCACCGCGCCGACCGCGGGGGTGCCCGGACTGGTATGCCGCGCCGTCGCGTCGGCGGGCATGGCGTGGCGCAGGGTCAGCGGGGCGTCAGCGGATCGTCGCGTAGCTGCGCGGTGAACCGGCAGGAGCAGACCCGCCGACCCGCCTCGTCCGAGATCACGACGTCGAACGACGCCGTCGTGCGGCCCACGTGCAGGGGAGTCGCGACCCCCGTGACCAGGCCCGAGGTGACCGGGCGGTGGTGGGTCGCGTTGATATCCACCCCGACCGCGGTCCGACCCCGGCCCGCCGATACGACCGCGAGGACCGACCCGATCGACTCGGCGAGCACGACCGACGCCCCACCGTGCAGCAGGCCGTACGGCTGGGTGTTGCCGGCCACCGGCATTGTCGCGACGACGCGTTGCGGGCCGACCTCCGTGTAGACGATCCCCATCCGGTCCGACAGGGTGCCGGCGCTGCCGCGGTTGACCTCGCCGAGGACGTCCCAGTGCACCGGGTCACCCTCGCCTTGCCCTGGATCAGGTCGCGGACCGTCGGCGCTGTCGGGCATAGGGCCTAGGCTGCCACACGTGGTCACGACGGCGCCCGAGCCTCACCGGCTGCTCCTGCTCGACGGGCATTCCCTGGCGTACCGCTCCTTCTACGCCTTGCCGGCCGAGAACTTCTCGACGAAGACGGGCCAGCACACCAACGCGGTCTACGGCTTCACGTCGATGCTCATCAACGTCCTGCGCGACGAGGCGCCGACCCATGTCGCGGTGGCCTTCGACGTCTCCCGCGAGACCTTCCGGCTGCAGGAGTACGCCGAGTACAAGGCCGGCCGGTCGGCCACGCCGACGGAGTTCTCGGGGCAGATCCCGCTGTTGCGCGAGGTCCTCGACGCGCTGCGGATCGTGCACGTCGAGTCGCCGGGCTTCGAGGCGGACGACGTCATCGCGACGCTGACGACCCAGGCGCGGGAGGCCGGTTACCAGGTGCTCGTCTGCACCGGCGACCGGGACGCGTTTCAGCTCGTCAGCGACGAGGTCACCGTCCTCTACCCGATGCGCGGGGTCTCCGAGATGGCCCGGATGACGCCGGCGGCGGTGGAGGCCCGCTATGGCGTCCCGCCGCAGCGCTACGGGGATCTCGCGGCTCTGGTCGGTGAGACCTCGGACAACCTCGCCGGGGTGCCGGGGGTGGGGCCGAAGACGGCGGCCAAGTGGATCGGACAGTACGGCGGCGTCGACGGCGTGATCGCCCACGTCGGCGAGATCGGCGGCAAGGTCGGCGAGGCGCTACGCGAGCACGTCGACGCGGTGCTGCGAAATCGCCGGCTCAACCGCCTGGTCACCGACCTGGCCCTCGACGTGACGGTGGCAGACCTGCACCGCCAGACGTGGGACCGCGAACAGGTCCACGCGGTGTTCGACGCCCTGGAGTTCCGGGTGCTGCGCGAACGGTTGTTCGCGACCTTCGAGGCCGCCCCCGAGGAGGCGGAGTCTGGTTTCGACGTCGCCGGCGTGACCCTCGACGCCGAGCAGGTCCCGGGCTGGATCGCCGAGCACGTGCGGCCGGGGGAACGGGTTGGTCTGGCCGTGCTCGGCACCTGGGGCCGCGGCACCGGCGATGCCCACGGCCTGGCCGTGGCCACCGCGGCCGGCCCGGCGGCATACCTGGATCTGCCCACGCTGGACGAGGCAGCGGATGCGGCCGTGGCGGCCTGGCTGGCCGATCCGGCGCTGCCCAAGGCGATCCACGACGCCAAGGGCCCGATGCACGCTCTGACCGCTCGGGGCTGGCCGCTGGCGGGGGTGACCAGCGACACGGCCCTCGCGGCATACCTCGTCAAACCCGACCAACGCTCCTACGACCTGGCCGACCTCGCCCTGCGACTGCTGCGACGCGAACTGCGCCAAGAGTCGACGACCACCGGTCAGGGGCTGCTCGATCTCGGCGACGACATGTCCGAGGCGAACCGGGCGATGATCGCGGCCCGGGCGGTGCTCGACCTCGCCGACGCCCTCGACGTCGAACTCGAACGCACCGGGGGGATGCCGCTGCTGCGCGACGTCGAGTTGCCCCTGGTGGGGGTGCTTGCCCGGATGGAGCAGGCCGGGATCGCCGTCGACGAGCCGGCACTGACCTCGCTGGAAGCGGACTTCGCCGCGAACGTGCGCGAGGCGCAACACGACGCGTGGGACGCCATCGGTCGCGAGGACGTCAACCTCGGCAGCCCCAAACAATTGCAGGAGGTCCTCTTCGACCAGCTCGGCCTGCCCAAGACCAAGCGGACGAAGACCGGCTACACCACGGACGCGGACGCCCTCACCGAGCTCTACGCGAAGGCGGCGCACCCGTTCCTCGAGGCGTTGCTGCGTCACCGAGACGCCTCCCGACTGAGGGTGACCGTCGAGGGCCTGCTCAAGTCGATCGCCGACGACGGGCGCATCCACACGACCTACCTGCAGACCATCGCCGCCACCGGCCGGATCTCCTCCACCGACCCGAACCTGCAGAACGTCCCGATCCGCACCGAGGAGGGCCGCCGGATCCGGGAGATGTTCGTCGTCGGTCCCGGTGACGAGTCGCTCATGTCGGTGGACTACAGCCAGATCGAGATGCGGGTCATGGCCCACCTGTCCGGCGACGACGGGCTCATCGAGGCGTTCCGTACCGGCGAGGACCTGCACTCCTTCGTCGCCGCTCGGGTCTTCGGCGTGCCGGCCGACGAGGTCACCGCGGCGATGCGCTCGAAGATCAAGGCGATGTCCTACGGGCTGGCCTACGGGCTGTCGGCCTTCGGGCTCTCGCGGCAGCTGTCCATCTCGACGGGCGAGGCGAAGGCGCTCATGGACGAGTACTTCCTGCGATTCGGCGAGGTTCGCGACTATCTGCACCGACTGGTCGACGATGCCCGGCGGACCGGGTACACGGCGACGATGCTCGGCCGCCGCCGGTATCTGCCCGATCTCACGTCCGACAACCGCCAGCGGCGCGAGATGGCCGAGCGGATGGCGCTCAACGCCCCGATCCAGGGCTCGGCGGCCGACATCATGAAGGTCGCCATGCTCCGTGTCGACGCGGCCTTGGCAGCGAACCAGGCCCGCTCGCGCATCCTGCTGCAGGTCCACGACGAACTCGTCCTCGAAGTGGCACCGGGTGAGCGGGCCGACCTCGAGACCCTCGTGCGCCGTGAGATGGGCTCGGCGGTGGCCATGGACGTCCCCCTCGAGGTGAGCGTCGGGGTCGGGCATTCCTGGCACGACGCGGCGCACTGAGCGCCGGGCGTCATCCGCAACCCCGATTGGCGCCGCCGACGAACGGTCACGACGACCGGGCCGGCACACGGCACGGCTGCCTCAGCCGCTCACGGCGGGCGGCTAAGGTGAGCTAAGTCACTGTTGAGACCGGACGGGATCACCGGCGGGAGGCTCGACGTTGGCACCGGACGACCGACGCACCCGACCTCACCTGACGATGACACCTGAATCGACCGACCGCCGACCGACTCTCGACCTCTCGCTCACCCAGGTGGTGGCCGCAGCTCTTGGCGCCGTGGCAGCCACCGCCCTGGCAGGTCGCCTGCACCTCGCCGGGTCCTTGTTGGGGGCAGCCGTGGTTGCCGTCGTCGCGACGATCGCGACCGCCCTGGCCACCCTGTGGCTGCGCCGGGGACGGCATCGGATTCGCCGATCCGCCACCGTCGAACCCGACGCCGACTGGGGCCGGATGCCGCCCGGCGGGCCTTCTGCCGCAGCAGGAGGCTCGAGCCCGCCGGCCCCGAGTGCCCGGTCCAAGGCGGTGCTCGCCGGAGTCGTCGGGGGGATCACCGCCGCCGCCTTGCTCACCGCGAGCGGTCACGGAGTGCTCGACGTGCGCGTGGACGCCGGCGCGGTCGAGGCCCTCCAAAGGGGCATCACCGCGTTCGCCGACAACGTGCGCACCTGGGCGGCCCGGGCCTGACCCAGCCCCTACGACGCGACTTCGGCGACGACGACCAACGTCCCGGGCACGAGTTGCCCGCGCAGCGGCGACCAGCCGCCCCACACCTGGGTGTGTCCGGGCGGCCAGGGCGGCTCGACGAGGTCGACGACCCGCAGTCCGGCGGCGACGGCATCGCGGACCCGGTCACCGACGGTCCGGTGGTGCTCGACATAGGTCGCGCGCCCGTCCGGAGCCTGCTCGACGTAGGGCGTGCGGTCGAAGTAGGAAAACCGCACGACGAGGCCATCGGCGCCCGGCTCGTCGGGCAGGGTCCACCGGAACGGGTGGGTCGTCGAGTAGACGAACCGGCCCCCCGGGGTGAGCACGCGGCATACCTCGCGCATGACCGCTGCCGAGTCCGCGACGAAGGGGATGACCCCGTATGCCGTGAAGACGACATCGAAGGACCCGTCCGCGAAGGGCAGGGCCAGCCCGTCGCACTGCACGAGGGGCACTGACGGCGAGCCGAGGGCGGCCTCGATAGCGCGGCCCTGCCCGAGCATCCCCATCGACAGGTCGGTAGCAACCACGGTGGCGCCTTGGGCGGCCACCCACCGGGAACATTGGGCCGCTCCGGCGCCGATCTCCAGGACGGTGCGCCCCTCGAGGTCGCCGAGCAGCCGCGCGTCGGCCTCGCGCAGGCCCTCGGGGCCCCACACGAAGTCGCTGTCGCCGAGGAAGCCGCCGTGCTCGACGTAGTAGGCACCGGCCTGGGCGTCCCACCAGGCCCGGTTGGCTTCCACGGTCTCCTGCTGGCCGACGTCGCGGCGGACGACCTGGGGATCCATCCCCCCATTCTTGGGGGAAGCGCAGTTCCCGGCGATCCGAAGCGCCCGAACGGCTCAGGCGGGCGGCTTGGCCAACAGGATCGAGCGGTGGGGATGGTGGTCGAGCACCTGCTCGGCGACGTGAGCGTGGCGGCCCTTCACGTGCAGTTCGTGGCCGAGGATGATGAGGTCCACGTCATGCTCGCTGGCGCGGTCGAGGATGATCTGGGCGGTGTCGTGCTCGGTCGCGGCGACGATCTCGCCACTTGCCGTGATACCCGACGCGGTGAGTGAGTCGACGAACTTCTGCATCGCCGCGACGTGGGCCTGGTCAACGTCGACGTCCATCGCTCCCGGTGCGAGGCTCGGGCGCCGACCACCGATGATGGACCCCGGCACGATGTGCCCGGGCGCGACGTAGAGGACGTAGATCGAGGCCCCCGTCATCGTGCCGAGTTCGTGACACCGGCGCATCACCTGCTCGTGTTCGCGGGTGGGGGTGGGGTCGATGGCGACGAGGATCCGGTCGTACAGCATGGCGAAGGCGCTCCCTGCGGCGGTCAGGCGGTGGGTTTGGCGGACGGCTCGATGTGGGCGACGGGGTACTCGAGGTCCTTCGACTTCGGCACCGACAGACAGAACAGCATGCCGACGATAGCCACCCCGGCGATGACGTAGAAGATCGGGTTCCCGGCGCTGGGGTTGGCGGTCACCTGGGCGGTCGTGGCGAAGGTCGCGGCGAGGATGCCGCCGAGGTAGGGCCCGCCCACTCCACCGAGGCGTCCGAAGCCGGCGCACCAGGCGACGCCCGCACCGCGGACGTTGGTGCGGTAGTAGTTGGCGACCATCCCGTAGATGAGGATCTGGGTGCCGCTCGAGCCGAGGCCGACGAGCAGGGCGATGGGGACGAGCAGGGCCAGTGACCGGGTGGTCGTGAGCAGGAAGATCGTCACCGCTCCGATGAGGAAGCACACGGCCACCACGGGCTTCGCCCCGAACCGGTCGGCGGCCCGGGAGGCGAACAGCGCTCCGACCGCGGCGCCGGCGTTGACGAAGAAGAGAATCCACAAGGCGGCACTGCTGCCCAAGAGCGGACCCATGAGCGTGGGCAGCCAGGTCTGGAGCATGTAGACGACCATGAGTCCGGTAAAGCTCATCAGTCCGAGCATCACGGTCGCCGCGAGGTAGTGGCCGCTGAACAGCCCCGCGAACCCGGGCGGCCCGTCTTCCTTGGCCGGCCCGGCCGTCTCGGACATCGACACGCGAGTGTCCGCGACCATCGGCATCCCGGTCTTGGCAGAGCTGGCTCGGGCCTCCTCCATCCGTCCCCGGGCCACGAGCCACGAGACGGACTCGGGCATCTTGAAATACGCGAGCGGAAGCAAGGTCAGCAGCGGCAGGGCCCCGATCCGGAACAGGCCGGTCCACCCGATGGCGTCGGTCAACCAGATGGCCAGCAGGGCGGCGAGCATGCTGCCGATGGGCACGCCGGCGTAGCTGATCGCGTTGTAGAGGTTCTTGCGGCCCGGCGGGGCGAACTCGGACACCAACGCTCCCGTCGTGCCCGCGATCGCGCCGACCCCGAGGCCGGTGACGAAACGCATCCAGCCGAAGGCGGTCGTCGTCGTCATGAACGACGTCACGAGCATGCCGGCGGCGAACCAGAAGAACGACACGAGCATGACCTTGCGCCGGCCGATGAGGTCGCCGACGGTGCCGGCGCCCAAGGCTCCGATGAGCACGCCGAAGAGGGCGTAGCTACCGAGCAGGCCACCGGTTGTGGCGTCGACCGGCCCGATGAGGTTGGCGTTCTTCGTGAACAGCGGAAGGATGACCCCGTAGACGACGAGGTCGTAGCCGTCGAAAATAAGGCCGAGGGTGGCCAGGGCGACGACCCAGGTCACGGTTTTGCGGCGTTTGGCGTCCATGGCCGTGTCGGTGGTGGACGATCGAGGAGTGGCCTGCGTCATCTCGGGCTCCTGGGGAGGCGAAAGGGTCCGCGCGGATCGTGCCGATGGAGGGCGCGGGCGACGTGCAGAGCGGTGCCGAAGTGCTGAAACGGTAGCGATGCAGGCGTGGGCGAACGAGGCTTCCTCTGGCCGGTTCGCCGGTGCGGAATCGGGGACGCCCGCGGCGACGCCCGCCCGACCGCGATCTTTGACCGTGCCGTATGCCGGCCGGTACCCTTGCGCGGTGCCTCTCGAGGCGCTCGGTGTGTGCTGCCCTCAAGCGGCCACCGACATAACCGTCCAAACGGTGTGGCCGCAGACGTGGCGAGCGGTCGTGCCCTCCTATCCCAGCCACGGTCGGAGTCCCTAACTACATGACCACCACTACGGTCGCGAAGACCGCCCCTCAGGTTGCCGTCAACGACATTGGCACCGAGGAAGACCTCCTCGCCGCGATCGACGCGACGATCAAGGATTTCAACGACGGCGACATCGTCGAAGGTCGCATCGTCAAGGTCGACCGGGACGAGGTCCTGCTCGACATCGGATACAAGACGGAGGGGGTCATCCCCTCGCGTGAGCTGTCCATCAAGCACGACGTGGACCCGGCCGACGTCGTCTCGGTCGGGGATGAAGTCGAGGCCCTGGTCCTGCAGAAGGAGGACAAGGAAGGCCGGCTCATCCTGTCCAAGAAGCGCGCCCAGTACGAGCGCGCCTGGGGAACGATCGAGCGGCTCAAGGAGGAGGACGGTGTCGTCACCGGCACCGTCATCGAGGTCGTCAAGGGCGGCCTGATCCTCGACATCGGCCTGCGTGGCTTCCTGCCGGCGTCCCTGGTCGAGATGCGTCGGGTGCGCGACCTGCAGCCCTACGTCGGCAAGCAGATCGAAGCCAAGATCATCGAGCTGGACAAGAACCGCAACAACGTCGTCCTCTCGCGCCGGGCCTGGCTCGAGCAGACCCAGTCCGAGGTGCGCACGACGTTCCTCAAGGAACTGGCCAAGGGTCAGGTCCGCTCCGGCGTGGTCAGCAGCATCGTCAACTTCGGCGCCTTCGTCGACCTCGGTGGGGTCGACGGGCTCGTCCACGTGTCCGAGCTGTCCTGGAAGCACATCGACCACCCGAGCGAGGTCGTCGAGGTCGGCAACGAGGTCACCGTCGAAGTCCTCGACGTCGACATGGACCGCGAGCGCGTGTCGCTCTCGCTCAAGGCGACCCAGGAAGACCCCTGGCAGCACTTCGCGCGCACCCACGCCATCGGCCAGGTCGTGCCGGGCAAGGTCACCAAGCTCGTGCCCTTCGGCTCGTTCGTCCGGGTCGACGACGGCATCGAAGGTCTCGTGCACATCTCCGAGTTGGCCGAGCGCCACGTCGAGCTGCCCGAGCAGGTCGTCCAGGTCGGTGACGAGATCTTCGTCAAGGTCATCGATATCGACCTCGAGCGGCGGCGGATCTCGTTGTCGCTCAAGCAAGCCAACGACGCCTCACTCGCCGTGGCCGACTTCGACCCGACGCTCTACGGCATGGCCGCCGAGTACGACGAGCAGGGCAACTACAAGTACCCCGAGGGCTTCGACCCGACGACCAACGAGTGGCTGCCCGGCTTCGAGACCCAGCGCGAGCGGTGGGAGAAGCAGTACGCCGAGGCGCACGCCCGGTGGGAGTCTCACAAGGCGCAGGTCGAGACGGCCTCGAAGGCCGACTCCGAAGCCGCCGTCTCCGCCGGCGACGTGCCCAGCTCCTACTCCTCGTCGTCCGGGTCGAGCGACTCCGGTGCGGGCGCGCCGCCGGCCAGTGGGACGCTCGCTTCCGACGAGGCTCTGGCCGCGTTGCGCGAGAAGCTCACCGGCAACTAACCCCGGCACCGCCGCCGCAGGTATGCCGGTGGTGCGGATCGACGGGCCCGGACCGGTATCGGTCCGGGCCCGTCGGCGTGCCTCAGCCCGGCTCGTCGTCGGTGGCGAAGACCCGGCTGGCCAGCAGGTCGGGGGCGTCGATGCTCATGAGGTCGGCGATGCGCACCGTGCCGGCGGCCAGCTGACGGCTGGCTTGCCGGAGCCGGGCTCGGTCGAGCGCGTTGCGGATCGAGCGGGCGTTGGCGAACAGCGGTTGGGCCTTGCGCCGAGGGACGTACTCGCGGAAGGCCTCCAGGCCCGCCGGGGTGAGTCGGTAGTTGAGCTTGTCGAGCATTTGCACCCCGATGGCGACGAGCTCGTCGTCGGCGTAGTCCGGGAAGTCGATGTGGTGGGCGACCCGGGAGCGGAAGCCCGGGTTGGACGCGAAGAACGCCGCCATCTTGTCGCCGTAGCCGGCGAGGATGACGGCGAGGTCGCCGCGCTTGTCCTCCATGACCTGCAGGAGGATCTCGATCGCTTCCTTGCCGTAGTCGCGTTCGTTCTCCGGTCGGTGCAGGTAGTACGCCTCGTCGATGAACAGGACGCCGCCCAGCGCCTTCTTGAGCACCTCTTTGGTTTTTGGGGCGGTGTGCCCGATGTACTCGCCGACGAGGTCGTCGCGGGTGACCGACACGAGCCGGGGGGTGCGCAGGTAGCCCAGTCGGTGCAGGATCTCGGCCATCGTCACCGCCACGGTCGTCTTGCCCGTGCCGGGGTTGCCGGTGAAGCTCATGTGCAGGGTGGGCGGTTCGGCGGCCAGGCCGATCCGTTGGCGCACCCGCTCGACGAGCAGCAACGCGGCGATGTCGTGGATCCGCGCCTTGACCGGTGCGAGCCCGACCAACGACGCGTCGAGGTCTGCCAAGAAGCCGTCGATCCCGGCGGCCTCCCGCTCCGCAGCGAGGTCGACGGTGTCGCCGTCTGCCCAGGTCCGCGCCGCTGCGTCCCCGGGGTATGCCGTGTCGTTGGGGGCCCGGCTCGGGGCCGGCGCTCGCGCGGCATACCCGTCGTCGGTCATCACCGGTCCGGCGGGCCGAGCACGCGCGCGCTGGTGGAGACGGCGTAGCGCTGGGTGCGTCCGCGCGCCTCGGTCCGCGAGAGGGTGAACCCCGGCTCGGGGTCGGGACGGTGGACGAGGAAGGACAGCCGCACGCTCTCCCAGCCCTTCGAGGCGTCGAAGGCGGATATCCGCACATAGCTGCCCGGGAAGGCGTCCCGGCAGGCGGCCATCTCGTCCATCACCGGACCGGTCGACACGAGGTCGAACATCGGCTGCCCCCACATCTCCCAGTACGTGTTACGGGGATGCGGGTCGTCGGTGTACTCGATGTTCACCGCCCAGCCGTGGTCGAGGCAGTACCGCACCTGGGCGGCGATCTGGGCGTCGGTGAGGTCGGGCAAGAAGGAGAACGCTCCCTGGGTCAGTCGCATCGTCGTCTCCTGTCAGCTCACGCTCGGGGTGGGGACGTAGTCGGGGGTGTCGGTCGAGGTGTAGTCGAAGGTGACCTCGCCCCAGGTTTCCAGGGCTCGGGCCAGCGGAGCGCAGCCCTTGGCCGCGTCGCGCAGGATGTCCGGGCCTTCGGCGAGAATCTCGCGGCCTTCGTTGCGGGCGAGGATCACCGCCTCGAGGGCCACCCGGTTGGCGGTCGCACCGGCGGCGATCCCGTCCGGGTGACCGATCGTGCCGCCACCGAACTGCAGGACGACGTCCTCACCGAGGTGGTCGATGAGCTGGTGCATCTGGCCCGCGTGAATGCCGCCCGAGGCGACCGGCATGACCTTGTTGAGCCCGGCCCAGGGCTGGTCGACGAAGATGCCGTGGGCGAGGTTGGCGGGGGTGTACTCGTCGCGCAGGATGTCGTAGATGCCCGCAATCGTCGCCGGGTCGCCCTCGAGCTTGCCGACGACGGTGCCGGCGTGAATGTGGTCGACGCCGGCCATCCGCATCCACTTGGAGATGACCCGGAAGCTCACCCCGTGGTCCTTCTGCCGGGTGTACGTGCTGTGACCCGCGCGGTGCAGATGCAGGATCATGTCGTTCTTGCGCGCCCAGGCCGACATCGACTGGATCGCCGTGTAGCCGATGACGAGGTCGATCATCACGACGACCGACCCGAGTTCCTTGGCGAACTCGGCCCGTTCGTACATCTGCTCCATCGTCGCGGCGGTGACGTTGAGGTAACTGCCCTTGACCTCGCCGGTCGCCGCCTGGGCCCGGTTGACCGCCTCCATGCAGTAGAGGAACCGGTCGCGCCAGTGCATGAACGGTTGGGAGTTGATGTTTTCGTCGTCCTTGGTGAAGTCCAGACCGCCGCGCAGGGCCTCGTAGACGACCCGGCCGTAGTTGCGCCCGGAGAGGCCGAGCTTGGGCTTGACGGTGGCCCCGAGCAACGGCCGGCCGAACTTGTCGAGACGCTCGCGCTCGACGACGATGCCGGTCGGCGGACCAGGAAAGGTCTTGAGGTAGGCCACCGGGACGCGCATGTCCTCCAGGCGCAGCGCCTTGAGCGGCTTGAAGCCGAAGACGTTGCCGATAATCGACGCGGTGAGGTTGCTGATCGACCCCGGCTCGAAGAGGTCGATGTCGTAGGCGATCCACGCGAACCACTGGTCCGCTCGGCCCGGGACCGGGTCGATGCGGTAGGCCTTGCCGCGGTACTCCTCGCACGCGGTGAGCCGGTCGGTCCACACCACCGTCCACGTCGCAGTCGAGGACTCCCCGGCGACGGCGGCCGCGGCCTCGACGGGGTCGACACCGGACTGTGGGGTGATCCGGAACACCGCGATGAGGTCGGTGTCCTTCGGCTCGTAGTCCGGCTGCCAGTAGCCCATCTGGGCATAGGGCATGACGCCGGCCCGGTAGCGGTCCTTGGCAGGGGTGGCGGTCACGATCGTCTCCTCTTGCGTTCGATGAGCCGGTGGATCATGGGGGTGAGGATGAGCTGCATGGCGAGGTCCTGCTTGCCCCCGGGGATGACCAGGGTGTTCGCCCGGGACATGAAGCTGCCCTGGAGCATCGCGAGCAGGTAGGGAAAGTTGATCCCCCACGGGTCGCGGAACCGGATGACGACGATGGACTCGTCGTGGCTCGGGATGTCCCGGGCGATGAACGGGTCGGACGTGTCGACGGTTGGCACTCGCTGGAAGTTGATGTCCGTGCGGGTGAACTGGGGGACGACGTGGTGGACGTAGTCGGGCATCCGCCGCAGGATCGTGTCGGTCACCGCCTGGGTCGAATAGCCCCGGGACTCTCGGTCGCGGTGGACCTTCTGGATCCATTCGAGGTTGATGACCGGGACGACGCCGATCTTGAGGTCGGCGTGCCGGGCGATGTCGACGTCGTCGTCCACGTAGGCGCCGTGCAGACCCTCGTAGAAGAGCAGGTCGGCATCCGGGTCGAGGTCCTCCCACTCGGTGAACGTCCCGGGGTCCGCGTGGAATCTGGCCGCCTCGTTGGGATCGTGGACGTAGCGACGGGTGCGGCCGGTGCCGTCGGCGGCATACGAGGCGAAGGTCCTCTCCAGGTCGGCGAGCAGGTTGGCCTGCGGCCCGAAGTGGCTGAAGTGGCTGTCTCCGTGGCGCTCCCGGACGGCCAACTCCCATTGCATGCCCTTGCGGTCGTATCGGTGAAACGCGTCGCCCTCGATCGACGTGGCATGGACCTGCTCGCGCACGAAGATCCGGTCGAAGGTCTCCTTGACCCGCGTCGTGCCGGCCCCGGAGGAGCCGGTGACGGAGATGATCGGATGCCGTTCGCTCATGGCTGGGTCACCTCCGGAACAGCCCGAAGCGTCGGAACAGCGGGGAGTGCTCTCCGGTGAAGCCCGGGGTGGTGAGGTAGTGGCGCATCTCGTGGACGACGTCGCGGGAGCCGAAGATCAGCGGCGTGCGCTCGTGGCACTCGGTCGGGGTCTTGTCGAGAATGTCGCAGCTGCCGTCGACGGCGATGCCTCCGGCCTGTTCGACAAGCAACGCGATCGGCTGGGCCTGGTAGACGAGGTGGAGCCGGCCGTGAGTCAGCCCGGGGCGGTGGTCGGCCGGATAGAGGAACAGACCGCCGGACCGCAGGATGCGGTAGGTCTCGGCGGCGACCGCGCCGACCCACCGGATGGTGAAGTCCCGCCCATACGGGCCCTGCGAACCGTCCACGAGGTCGGTGAAGAAGGTCCGCATCGCGTCGTCCCAGTGGCGCACGTTCGAAGCGTTGAGGGCGACCTCGGCGCTCGCCGAGGGGATCGACGTGCGGGCCTGGGAACGGTGGAAGGTGCCGGTGGCGGGATCGAGGACGAACAGCTGGGTGCCGTTGCCGAGCGTGAGGCCGAGGACCGTTGCCGGCCCGTAGAGGACGAATCCGGCGGCCGAGATCTCGCGCCCCGGACGCAGGTATGCCGTGTGCATCCGCTCGCCCGGCGCGGCCGCGGGCAGCACCGAGAAGATCGTCCCGAGGGGCGCGTTCACGTCCTGGTTGCGGGTGGGGTCGAGCGGGTCGATGGCGACGGCATACGGGCCGCCCGAGGCGACCCGGCGCGGAATCGGGGTGTCGGGGGAGAGCATCGAGCGAACCGGCGCGGCGCGCAGCCCGGCGAGGAAGGCATCGCGGGCCACTCGGTCCAGCGAGGTGCGGCCGCGCCGGACGAGGTGTCCGCCGATCATCGCGCCGACCTTGGCGCTGGTGTCGGCCAGGGCGGCAACGACGGCGGCGAGGTCGGCTCCGTCGTGTCGGGTGCTCCAGTGCTCCAGAGCGCCGGCCAGGTCGACTGCGGTCGAGGTGCTCATCGCGTTCCGATCGGGAGGGCTGCGCTGCCTCCATGGAATCGCATCGTGGAACTTTAGTAAACATTAATGATCTGCCGTCGAGCGAAAGGAAATCTTTCCATCGCGGTATCCTGGTGGAGTGCACGAGGTCACCCTCAAGCAGCTGCGCGCCCTTGCTGCCGTCGTCGCCGAGGGCACGTATGCCGGCGCCGGGACACGCTTGCACGTCACCGCACCTGCGGTCGCCCAGCAGGTGCGGCTGCTCGAGCGCCGCATCGGCATCCCGCTGTTCGAGTTCGTCGACGGATCCCGCCGGCCCACCGATGCGGGAATCGAACTGCTGGCGACCACCGAGCGGGTCGAGGCGGAACTCGACGGGTGTGCACGGACGCTGCAACTCATTCGCGACAGTCAGGCCGGAACGGTGTCCTTCGGCGCCGTGTCGACCGCGAAGTACTTCGCCCCCCAACTGCTCGCCGGATTCCGCCATCGCCGGCCGGGCATCGACGTGCGGCTCGTCGTCGGCAACCGGGACGACATCCTCGCGAGGCTGGCCTCCAACGACGTCGACGTCGTCGTCATGGGCCGCCCGCCGGAGCAGCTCGACCTCGTCACCGAGATCATCGGCGAGCACCCCTCGGTGGTCGTCGCCTCGCCCGGGCACCCGCTCGGTGGACGGCGCGGGATCGCGCTGTCCGACCTCGGGCAACAGCGCTTCCTCATCCGTGAGGTGGGGTCGGGGACTCGCCTGCTCACCGAGCGGTTGTTCGGTTCGGCGGGGATCGACCCGCCGATCGCCATGGAGATCGCGAGCAACGAGACGATCAAGCAGGCCGTCATGGCCGACCTCGGCATCGCCGTCATCTCCGCCCACACGGTGGCGGCGGAACTGCGGGACGGACGGCTGGTCACCCTCGACGTCGTCGGGATGCCGGTCCTTCGACAATGGCATGCCGTGCGGCGCTCCTCGCGGCGCCCCACTCCGGCGGCCCGCCAGTTCTGGCGCTTCCTCGTCCGCTGGGGCGGGCGATATCTGCCGGCGGCTTTCGGGTGATCTGTGCCGCTCTGCGGTCTCGCCCGGCGTCGCCGTCCCTTCTACAGTGACCCTCGTGCTGCCGTCACAGGTGTACTGGTTCGGCCCGCAGTCCGGCGGGCAGGGTGAATTGCGGCCGTTCGAACAGCTCGAGCAGCTCATGGCTATCCCGGACGGGTGGGTGTGGCTGGACGTCGCCGAACCGGACGACGAATTGGCGACCTTGTTGCGCAGCCCGCTCTTCGCGTGCCCACCCCGGGCCGTCAAGGACTGCCTCGAGCGCAACCACGTCTCGCGCCTGCGGGTCAGCGGCGACTGCCTCTTCGTCGTCGTCCACAAGCCCTACCCCGGGCCGAACGGCCACGTCCACTACCTCGAGCTCGACAAGTTCGTCGCGCCTCGGTTCCTCGTCACCGTGCACGGCCCGTGCAACCCCCTGGTACCGCGCGACGAACTGCTCGTCGAGACGAACGAAGCGGCCTCGCGGATCGCCTCCGGCTACTGGAAGCCGACCTCCCCGATCGAGCTGTCGCACGCCCTGAGCGCCCTGCTCACGCTCAACATGGAGGGTTACGTCAACGAACTGGCCGCAAGGGTGGGAGACCTCGAACGCCGGGTGATGTCCCAGCAGGACGAGCAGCGGCCACAGGACTTCCTCGACGAGCTCTTCCGGGTGCGGCATACCCTGCTCACGGTTCGCACGATGACCTCCCAGAGCAGCGAGATCTTCGCCCGGGCGCAGCGACTCATGACGTCGGTGAGCAAGACCGAGGCCCGGCTCATCGGCGACACCCGTGACCAATACCTGCGACTGTCTCGGGTCACGGCCAGCCAACTGGACTTCCTCCACGGGGTCACCGACTACTATCGCGCCCGCACCGACACGAAGATGACCATCGCCGCGGAGCGCCTCGCCGTCATCGCGGCCATCACCCTGCCGGTGACGGCCATCTCCTCGCTCATGGGGATGAACGTCATCGTCAACGGCGAGAGCGACCCGGTGCTGTTGGCCGTCCTGCTCGGCGTCATGGGCTTGTTGTCGCTGTACCTGCTGCGCTGGGCCAAGAAGCAGGGCTGGTGGTAGCCCTAGGCTGAGCCCATGCTGCGGGTCGGGCTCACCGGAGGGATCGGGTCGGGCAAGTCCACCGTGGCCGGCGTCCTGCGCGAACTCGGCGCCGTCGTCACCGACGCCGACCAGGCCGCTCGTGACGTCGTCGTTCCCGGAGGTTCGGCGCTGGCAGCGATCGTTGCCGAGTTCGGCCCGCAGATCCTGCAGGCCGACGGCACCCTCGATCGGGCGGCGTTGGCCGCCGTGGTCTTCACCGACCCGGAGCGTCTGGGAGCTCTCGAGGCGATCACCGACCCGGCGATCGCCGCGCACGTCGCGGCGCAGCGGGCCGCGGTCTCGGCCGACGCGGTCGACGTCTACGACATGCCCCTGCTCGTCGAACGCGGAACCTGGGTCCACGAGCACCTCACCGTGGTCGTCGGCGCCTCCGAGGCGGTCCGACTGGATCGGCTTGTCTCCCAACGCGCGCTGTCGGCCGAGGACGCGCGGGCGCGCATCGCCGCGCAGGCCACCGACGAGCAACGGCGGGCCGCGGCGGACGTGTGGATCGACAACGACGGCCGGCGCGAGCAGACCGCCGTGAGCGTCCGCCAGCTATGGGCTGATCGGTTGGTGCCCTACGACGAGAACCTGCGCCGCGGGGTCCGCTCCCGGCGCCCCGTCGCCGCCCGGATCGTCGAGCCCGACCCCGCCTGGGCGCCCCAGGGGACCCGGGTCGTGGCTCGGATCGCGGCCGCGTTGGCCGGCCGCGGGGCGCGAGTCGACCACGTCGGTTCGACGAGCGTCCCGGGCTTGGCGGCCAAGGACGTCGTGGACGTCCAGGTCGGAGTCCGCCGGCTCGCCGACGTGCAGCGACCCGACTTCTCCGAGGCCTTGGCCCGATCGGGCTATCTGCGGGTGTTCGGGCACGACGTCGACCACCAGCGGCCCGGGCGGTTTCCCCCCTGGCGAAGGCGTTCTTCGGCGGGTGCGACCCGGCGCGCGTGGTCAACGTCCACGTCCGCGACGTGCGCTCGCCGCAGTACGAGGCGGCTCTGCTGCTGCGGGACTGGCTGCGGGCGCGACCGGCCGAACGGGACGAGTATGCCGCCCACAAGCGCGACCTCGCGGCCCGCACGTCGACGACGAAGGCGTATGCCGCCGCGAAGGACCCGTGGTTCGACGAGGTCTATCCGCGGGCCAGGGCATGGGCCGCAGCCTCGGGCTGGTCGGCCGGGCCCTAACCGCCGAGGTCCGCGAGGACGTAGATGACGAGGAATCCGAGGAAGAACATCGCGCCGAGCCACACCGACTCGCGCTCCTCGTGGGCCTCGACGAGCAACTCTTCGACGACGAGGTAGAGCAGCGCGGCGGCGCCGAAGGCGAGCACTGCCGACATCACCGTCGTGCTTACCGCACCGAGGAACAATGCCGCGCCGATGGCACCGACCGCCGTGGTCAGGCCGAGGCCGGTGCACACGAGGACGGACCGTCCCTTGCCGAGCCCGGCCTCGGTGAGTTCGCTGACGACCGACAGCCCGAGGAAGAGGATCTCCAGGGTCAGGGCCACCGTGAGGATGATCCCCTGGGTCGAGCCCAAACGGGCCCCCAGCCCCACGAGCACACCGTCGAGGAGCAGGTCGACGGCCACCGCGCCGAGCATCCCGATGGGCAGGGCCGTCGCGGTGGCCGCCGCGACGGTCTGTCGTCGCAGCGACCCCCACCGCGGCGGGTGCGGCGGGATGACGCCGGCGGCGTGCGCCTCGGTATGCCGCCCGTAGGCGCCCAGGCCGAGGACGAGGATCGCCCCGGCGACGAAACCGAGGACGGTGGCCCCGAGGTGACCTTCGGCACGCAACTCGGGCATGATCTCGCCGACCAAGGCGGCGGTGACGACGCCGGCGGCGAAGTGCTGCACCCCGCTGACCATTCGGGGCCCGGGCGGGCGGATCGTCGCGACGAGTGCGCCCAGGGTGGACGCGGCGACCGGAAAGCTCACCAGGAAGGCGGCTTGTGCGACCAGGCTCATGAGTCCCCCCTTCGCGTCGAGTCGGCCTCCGGCCCCCCGGCCTGGCGTCGAGCCAGGCGCACCGGGCGCGGCATACCGGACCCTAGCCGGTCAGCCGGTCGGCCGGTGTTTGGGAGGAGGGGGAGGGTCAGGTGCGCCCGACGCGGGATCCTGGTCAGGGGCTCCGGTTGCCAGTGTCGACGCCGTGCGGACAGGCTCCCAGGGTGTCGGCGTCGGCCCGGCTATCGGCAGGTAGACGGGGAGCGAAGTTCCGTCGAAGCCAGACTCCGGGCGGGCCGCCCGGTAGCCGTCCCCAGGCGTCAGCGGCCGCAGGACGAGAAGCCGCGATGCCGGCCGCGCGGCATACCGGGCTTGGGGTTGTCGGGGGTCGGACGTACCGTGCTCGCATGCGTCCGACGACCGACCTGCAGCGGCGGGTGGCCCCGTTCGAGGTGGTCTCCGATTTCCAGCCCAGCGGCGACCAGCCTGGGGCGATCGCCGAGCTCGCGAGGCGGATCAAGTCGGGCGAGTCGGATGTCGTGCTGCTCGGGGCGACCGGCACCGGCAAGTCCGCGACGACGGCGTGGCTCATCGAGGCGGTCCAGCGCCCCACCCTCGTGCTCGCCCCGAACAAGACGCTCGCGGCCCAGCTCGCCAACGAGTTCCGCGAGTTGTTGCCCGGCAACGCGGTGGAGTACTTCGTCTCCTACTACGACTACTACCAGCCCGAGGCGTACATCCCCCAGACGGACACGTACATCGAAAAGGATTCCTCGGTCAACGAGGAGGTCGAGCGACTGCGCCACTCGGCGACCAACTCGTTGCTCACCCGTCGCGACGTCGTCGTCGTCGCGTCGGTGTCCTGCATCTACGGTCTGGGCACCCCGCAGGAGTACGTCGACCGGATGGTCCCATTGCACGTCGGCCAGCAGATCGAGCGCGACGGGCTGCTGCGCCGGTTCGTCGAGATGCAATACACCCGAAACGACCTGGCCTTCACCCGGGGCACCTTCCGGGTCCGCGGCGACACCGTCGAGATCATCCCCATGTACGAGGAGCTCGCCGTGCGCATCGAGATGTTCGGCGACGAGATCGAACGGCTCTACACGCTGCACCCCCTGACCGGCGAGATCGTCCGGGAGGAACAGCAGATGTACGTCTTTCCGGCCTCGCACTACGTCGCCGGGCCCGAGCGGATGGAGCGGGCCATCGGGGGCATCGAGGCCGAGCTCGCCGAGCGGCTCGCCGTCCTGGAGAAGCAGAACAAGCTGCTCGAGGCCCAACGGCTGCGGATGCGCACGGCATACGACATCGAGATGATGCGCACCCTCGGGTTCTGCAACGGCATCGAGAACTACTCGCGCCACATCGACGGTCGCGAGGCCGGGTCGGCGCCGAACTGTCTGCTCGACTACTTCCCCGAGGACTTCCTGCTCGTCATCGACGAGTCCCACCAGACCGTGCCGCAGATCGGGGCGATGTACGAGGGCGACATGTCCCGCAAGAGGATGCTCGTCGACCACGGCTTCCGGTTGCCCTCGGCGATGGACAACCGCCCGTTGCAGTGGGAGGAGTTCCTCGACCGGATCGGCCAGACGATCTACCTCTCGGCAACTCCGGGGGAGTACGAGCTGGCCAAGTCCGGCGCCGGCGGACCACCGGTCGAGCAGATCATCCGCCCGACCGGCCTGATCGACCCCGAGGTCGTGCTCAAGCCGACGAAGGGCCAGATCGACGACCTCATCCACGAGATCGGCCTGCGCAGCGCCCGCCACGAGCGGGTCCTCGTGACCACCCTGACGAAGAAGATGGCCGAGGACCTCACCGACTACCTGCTCGACAAGGGCATCCGGGTGCGCTATCTGCACTCCGAGGTCGACACCCTGCGCCGGGTCGAGCTGCTGCGAGAGCTGCGGCTCGGGGAGTACGACGTCCTGGTGGGGATCAACCTGCTCCGGGAGGGCCTGGACCTGCCGGAGGTCTCTCTGGTGAGCATCCTCGACGCGGACAAGGAGGGGTTCCTGCGCTCGGCCCGCTCGCTCATCCAGACCATCGGCCGAGCTGCACGCCACGTGACAGGCCAGGTGCACATGTACGCCGATCAGATCACCCCGTCGATGAAGCAGGCCATCGACGAGACGAACCGGCGCCGCGCCAAACAGGTGGCCTACAACGCCGAACGCGGCGTCGATCCGCAACCGCTGCGCAAACGGATCGCCGACATCACCGACCTGCTCGGGCGAGAGGACGCCGACACCGAGGCTTTGCTCGGCTCCGGTCGGTCCCGATCCCGGGGCAAGGGCGGCGGGATGCCGGGTGGGCCGACCCGCGGGTCAGGGCGGGGTGCCGCGGCTGCCGACGCCGGCGTGGCCCGAGGGGGAGCGGTGGCGCAGCTTCCGGCGACCGAGCTCGCCGGACTCATCCAGGAACTGACCACCCAGATGCACACCGCGGCAGCCGAGCTGCACTTCGAGCTGGCCGCACGGCTGCGCGACGAGGTGGCCGAGCTCAAGAAGGAGCTGCGCCAGATGCGCAACGCCACGGCGTGAGCGCACGAGGTTTCGGGCGCCCCTGTGCTGTCTGAGACCGATCCCACGCCGCCGGTCCTCGGATCCGGGTTAGGCACACCTAACCGAGGCCGTACCATGCCAACGTGGGTCCGCATTTTCCCGGCAACCTGGCGCGGTGGCCGTTGGGTCATGCCGCGCAGCTTGTCGACGCCGAGGGACCGGAGTCCTTCCGTCGTCGCCTCGGCCACCTCGGCCTGCGGTCCGGGGCGCTGCTCGTGCCGCTGCAACGCACCCCTGGACGGGGCCTCGTCGTCGGCGTCGGCGATTCGCGGGTGGCGCTCGACCGTGCGTCCGTCGCAGCCATCCGCGTCCAGGACGTCGTGTCGTGAGTTCGTCGACGACACCGCGACAGCGGGCGATCGCCTCGCCCGCCGCACCGTCGTGCCACGAGGAGGCAGCCCCGGCGGCACCTGCCGACGCTCCCGTCGTCGCCCTCGTCGGTGCCCCCAATGTCGGCAAGTCCACCCTGTTCAACGGTCTGACCGGAGCCGGGCGGACCATGGGCAACTGGCCGGGGACGACGGTCGAGATCGGCCGGGGCGCGTGGCGGCCCGCGGGGGCCGACGGTCCGGCATACGATCTCGTCGACCTACCGGGTGCCTATTCCCTCGACGCGCTCTCGCCCGACGAAGTGCTGACGCGATCGCTCATTCTCGACGGGCCTGCGCGGGAGCGTCCCGATGTCCTCGTGCTCGCGGCCGACGCCACCCACCTGGCCCGCAGTCTCTACCTGCTCGCCGAGCTGCGCGAACTGCGGCTGCGCGTCGTCCTCGCGCTCACCATGGTCGATGTCGCCGGCCGGCGCGGCGTCGCCATCGACGTGGCCGCCCTGGCCGATGCGACCGGCGTGCCGGTGGTGGCCCTCGACCCGCGCCGGCGCACCGGGTTGGCCGACCTCGCTCACGCGGTCGAACAAGCCCTTCTGGACGCTGCGCCGCCACCGCGGCCGCATGCCGGCGGCGGCGATGCCTTCGACCGCGCCGACGAGCGGTTCGCCTGGGTGGATCTGGCGGTGCGACGATCGGTGGTCCGGGACGGCGTGACCCGGCGCACCTGGAGCGACCGGGTGGACCGCGTCGTGCTGCACCGGTTCGCCGGCCCCCTCGTCTTCGGCCTCGTCATGTGGCTCGTTTTCCAGGTCACGACGACGGTGGCGACGCCGCTGCAGGACGCCCTCAACGCGGTCTTCTCCGGCCCGCTGACGTCGTGGGCGACCGCCGCCCTCGGCGCTGTGCACGCGGACCATCCGGCCGTCCTTGGGCTGGTGAACGACGGCTTGATCGCGGGGGTGGGGATGTTGCTCACCTTCGTCCCCCTCATGGCGATCATGTTCCTGCTGTTGGCCCTGCTCGAGGACTCCGGGTACATGGCCCGGGCGGCCGTCGTGGCGGACCGGACGATGCGCGCGATGGGACTACCCGGACGGGCGTTCCTGCCGCTCATCGTCGGCTTCGGCTGCAACGTCCCGGCGATCGCCGCCACCCGCGTCTTGTCGGGGGGGCGCCAGCGCACCCTCACGGCGCTGCTCGTCCCCTTCACGTCGTGCTCGGCGCGCCTCACCGTGTACGTCATGCTCGCCACGACGTTCTTCCCGCGGTATGCCGGCACGGTCGTCTTCGCGTTATACGTCCTGTCGATCCTCCTCGTCGTCGTCGTCGGCCTGCTGCTGCGCGCCACGCTCTGGCGCACGCTGGGCAGCGAGCCGCTCCTGCTGGATCTACCGCCTTACCAACGCCCGACGTTGCGGGTCATGTCGTCGGTGACCTGGCTGCGGCTCAAGGGCTTCCTGCGCACGGCGAGCGGGATCATCGTCGTCACGGTTGTCGTCGTGTGGCTGTTGCAGGCCACCCCCGTGCGTGGCGAGGCCGAGTTCGGCCGTCCGGCCGTCGCCGACAGCGCGTATGCCGCCGTGGCCGGCGCGGTGGCTCCGGCGTTCGCGCCCGCGGGATTCGCCCAGTGGCCGGCCAGCGGTGCCCTGCTCACCGGCTTCGTCGCCAAGGAGGCGGTGATCTCCTCCTGGGCCCAGACGTATGCCGCCCAGACCGACTCCGGGCAGGTGGACGACGGAGCCCTCGCAGCCGCGTTACGCGTCGACTTCGACGCCTCCTCGGGGGGTCACCCCAACGCCGCCGTGTGGGCCTTCCTGGTGTTCCTGCTCGCGTACACCCCCTGCGTGGCCACCCTGGCCGCTCAGCGTCGCGAGGTCGGCCTGGGCTGGGCGGCCTTCGGCGTCGGCGTCCAGTTGGTCGTCGCCTGGTCGCTCGCCGTGCTCGTGTTCCAAGTCGGTAGGTTGATCGGGTGAGCATCCCGGAGGGCGAGCTGGCCGACCCCAGCCGGACCCCTTCCGGGCCGTTGCGCCGGATTGTCGACGCCCTCGCGGCAGGGGCCCACAGCCGCGGCGAGTTGGCCGGTCTCACCGGACTGGACCGCGACGTCGTCGATGCGGCCCTGGACCAGCTCGCCCGCCTGGGCCGGCTGCGTGTCGAACGGCTGGCGGGCGGTTGTCCGGACCTCGGGTGCGGCACGTGTGCCTCGGGACGGGGCGACGGGCAAGCCGGCTGTGGGGCGTCGGGACCGGCGACGTCCCCGGGACCGGTCGCCCTGACTCTTGTTACCGGGCGACCGGGGTGAATCGCGGCTCCACCCCGGTCCTGCTCCTGCTCGCGGCGGTCCTCTCCGTCCAGTTCGGTGGCGCGGTGGCCGCCACTCTTGTCCCGCAGGTGGGAGCGGCCGGGTCGGTCCTGTTGCGGCTCGGCATCGGCGCCGTCGTGCTCCTCGTGGCGATCCGCCCGCGGTTTCGCGGGCATTCCCGGTCGGCGTGGCGGACCGTCGTCCTCTTCGGTGTGGCCCTCGGTGCGATGAACTGGTCGTTCTACGCCTCGTTGGCCCGGCTGCCCATCGGGGTCGCCGTGACCGTCGAGTTCCTCGGGCCGCTCACCCTTGCCGCCGTGTCCTCTCGTCGTGCGAAGGACGTTGCCGCGGTGGCCGCCGCGGGCGGCGGGGTCCTGCTTATCTCCCAGGTCCTCACCACCCAGGGCGCCGACCTCGATCTCGCGGGGATCGGCCTGGCCCTCGTCGCGGGGGCGTTTTGGGCGGCCTACGTCGTGCTCTCCCAGCGGACCGGGGCCGCCTTCGCTCGGCTCGACGGGCTGGCTGCCGCCATGCTCGTCGCCTTGGCCTTCATCGTGCCATTCGGCCTCCCGTCGGTGGCGGAATGGGACGGCACGGTGCTGCTCAAAGGCGCCGCGGTGGCAATCCTGTCCAGCGTGCTGCCGTACTCGCTCGAACTGCTCGCATTGCGCCGGCTGAGTCAGCAGGCCTTCGGCATCCTGCTCAGTCTCGAGCCGGCGGTCGCTGCCCTGGCCGGGTTCTTCGTCCTGGGTCAGACCTTGGGCGGGATGCAGTTGACCGGTATGGCGCTCGTCGTGGGGGCCAGCGCTCTCGTCATGGGCGGCAACGTCCGCAGGGACCCCGCCGCGGGGTCGGCCACCTGAGTCGGTCGGGTCAGACCTCCGGGGTGTCGTCCTCGCCGCTGGGCAACGCGGGGGTCGCCTCCCGTTTGTCCCGGGCCGAGTGCAGCAGGCTGGCCACCGTCGTCACCCCGAGGATCCCGACGATGGCCCCGAGCGACACGCCGATGGGGATCTCCGGCACGGCGTGCACCGGCTGCCCGCCGTTGATGAAGGGCAGGGTGTTCTCGTGCAGGGCGTGGAGGACGAGCTTGACCCCGATGAACGCGAGCAGCAAGGCGAGGCCGAGCGAGAGGTAGACGAGGCGCTGCAGCAGTCCGCCGATGAGGAAGTACAACTGCCGCAAGCCCATGAGGGCGAAGATGTTCGCGGTGAGTACGAGGTAGGGCTCCCGGGTCAGCCCGTAGATCGCCGGGATCGAGTCCAGGGCGAAGAGCAGGTCGGTGGTGCCGAGGGCCACGATGACGACGAACATGGGGGTGATGAGCCGCCGGCCGCCCTCGAGAACGGTCAGCCGTGCGCCGTGCCAGCTCTGGGTGGCCGGGAAGCGCCCGCTCGACCCACCGGAGCAACCGGTTCTCCTCGAACTCGTCGTCGTCGGTTTCGCCCTCTCGGGCCAGCTTCACCGCCGTGTAGACGAGGAACGCCCCGAAGATGTAAAAGACCCAGGCGAACGAGTTGATCGCCGCCGCGCCCAACGCGATGAACACCCCGCGCAAGAGGATCGCGATGACGATGCCGATGAGCAAGGCCGACTGCTGCAACCGCTGCGGCACCCGGAACTTGGCCATGATGAGCAGGAAGACGAAGAGGTTGTCGACCGACAGCGAGTACTCGGTGAGCCACCCCGCGAAGAACTCCCCGGCATACCCTCCGCCCCACACCCGCCACACCACGAGGCCGAACGCCACCGCGGCCGTGACGTAGGCCGTCAGGTGGCGAGCGCATTCCCGCGTCGTCGGCACATGCGGCCGGCGCCCGACCACGGCGACGTCGATGGCGAGGAAAAGCGAGAGCACTCCGATGGTGCTCCACCACAACAGCGGGGCAATGTCCACGAGCCTGACCTTCCCGTCACCGGAGTCGCGCACGGCGGTATGCCGTGCGTGTCCCGGAGGTCTCTCCCGCCCGTGGGTGGACCGGCCCCCCGGGCGTCGCGCGAAGCGACGCCGTGCTGACGAGGGAACCGCTGTCGGGGATACTCCCCTTCGGTACGCAGGATCATAACGTCCGCGCTCAGCGCGCGGACCCACCGTCGGCCCGCGCCACGCGCGCCGGTTAGTGGCCGTCTTCGTCGACCGGTCCTTCGCCAAGATCTCCGTAGGGTGGGGTCATGGCCATCGCACGCTTCCCGGTCGTCGTCCTCGATTGTCCTGACCCACAGGTGCTCGCGCAGTTCTACGGGGCGCTGTTGGACTGGCCGGTCGAGAAGCACGACGGCGGATGGTGGTCGATTCGCGCCGACTACGGGGACTCGATGGCCTTTCAAGGGGTCGAGGACTACACCCCGCCCCGATGGCCCGGGCAGGACACCCCCCAGCAGATGCACCTCGACGTCGTCGTGGACACCTCGACAGCGCGCAGGCGGCGGTGCTCGAACTGGGTGCGACCACGCACGAGCATCAGCCGGGCACGACGTTTCGCGTGTTCCTCGATCCGGCGGGTCATCCGTTCTGTCTCTGCTTGGGCTGAGCGTTCCGGGGCGATTTGCCGCCGGGGAAGGCGCCACCGTGAGCCGCGACCCCAAGGACCGCCAGCGGGCCGAGAGCGCACTGTCGGCCAGGTACTCCTGGCAGTGGCGAGTCGCGATGCTCGTCGAAAGGTCGTGACCCGCGGGCGAACGCGGCCTCGGCCGGTCCTGCTCATCGAGTCGGCGGCGCCATCCGACGCCCCGGCGTCGACCTCCGCGTAGTCGGTTGGTCTAGCCGCGAACGGGGCGCAGCGTCCACCGGACGACGAGGCGAGCGACCGGCATACCCTCGCAGGTCAGGTCGACGGCCACGTCGAACTCGGGCCTCTCGCCGCGGTCCAGGGTCGCGAGCACCTCGGCCGGGTCCGCGTCCAACGTCGCCGTCGCCGTGACGTCGGACTGCGCGAACGCCGTGTAGTCGATCTCGGCGTGGACGGCCAGCGGAGTGGCCCGCGAGAGCGTGCCGCCGAAGGCCGCGAGGACCACGGCGCCACTGGCCGTCTCGCCCGCCGTGAACATCGCCCCGGCATGCGGGCCGCCGACGTGGTTGAGGTTCTGCGCACTGGCCGGCAGGCGCACGACCGCCCCGGACGGCCCGACCTCGGTCACGGTCAATCCGACGGTGCGGGCGAACGGCACCATGGCCAAGAGTTGTTCGCCGAGGGTGTCCATAGCGTTCTCCTTCCCCTGCGGTCCCACACTCACACCGGCCGCTGCGACGGGGTAACTTGCGCACGACCGCGGCAGACGACGCGTCGATCAAAGCAAAGGTCGCGTGCCATGGCCTGAGGGTACCCACAGGTGGCCAGTGCACGTGTCCCGTACCTCATCGCCGCGCCGCTGCCGGCGGAGTCGCCGACACTGGACCCATGCCCGGTTCAGCCGTCGCTGATCGCCTGGCCGAGATCGTCGCAGCGGCCCCGGGCCGGGCCTGCGTCGCCGTCCGATCCTCTCGCGGGTTCGCGTGGGACCACGACAGCGACCGGGTGGTCCCGGCCGCGAGCACGGCCAAGGTCCCGATCTTGCTCGCGGTGCTTGCCTCGGGGGTGCCGCTGGACCGGGCGTTGCCGCTGACCGAGGACCGGGTCGGTGGGTGCGGCCCCCTGCACTTGTTGCCGTCGGTGAGGTCCCTGACCGTGCTCGAGCTGGCCCGGCTGATGATCGCCCTGAGCGACAACGACGCCGCCAACGCGCTGCTTGACGCCGTGGGGTTCGAGGCCGTGGCTACGGTGCTGGCCGCGGCGGGTGCGGGGCACACGGTGGTGCGGCGTCGGTTCATGGACCTTGCCGCCGCTCGTGCCGACCGGGACAACCTCACCACGGCCGCCGACCTGACCCGGGTGCTCGTCGCGCTGCGTGGGGGGCGCCTGCTCGACGCCGCGATGACGCAGCTCGCCGTCGACATCCTCCAGGAGCAGCAGTTCGCCGACGGGCTGCCGGCCTATCTGCCGAGCCGGGTGCGAGTCGGGTCGAAGGTCGGCGTCCGCCCGGGTCTACGTCACGACATGGCCCTGGTGCAGGGAGGGCGGGAATGGGTCGCCGTGGCGGTGCTCGTCACCGACCTCGTCGACACGTCGGGCGTCGACCGCGGGACGATCGCGCTGGCGACCCAAGCCGAGATCGGGCGGTGCCTCGTCGGGCTGCTGTGACGGCCTGTCCGGGCGAGGTCACCCGACCTCACCAGCCCGACGTCACCAGCCCGACGTCACCAGCCCGACGTCACCAGCCGCGAGCTCGCCAGGCCGCCAACTGCGGACGCTCGGTGCCGAGAGTCGTGTCGGCCCCGTGGCCGGGGTACACCCACGTGTCGTCCCCGTAGACGTCGAAGACCCGCTCGGTCACGTCGGCGTAGAGGCGCTCGAACGACTGGCCCGCCATCGTCGTGTTGCCTACCCCGCCGGGGAACAGCGAATCCCCGCTGAACAGGTGCGCGAAGCCCTTGGGGTCGGCGTACACCAGCGCGATCCCGCCGTCGGTGTGCCCGCGTAGCGCGACGACGTCGAGATCGACGGCCCCGACCCGCACCCGATCGCCGTGCCCGAGGCGCCGGTCCGGCGTCAGGGGCAAGGCATCGGCGTCCTCGGCGCCGGCCATCGTCGGGGCGCCGGTGGCACCGGCAAGGGCGGCCAACGCCCGAACGTGGTCGTGGTGCCGGTGGGTCGTGACGATGTCGTCGAGCCGGCCGGAGCCCTCATCGAGCAGGGCCGCCAGCCTGGGCAAGTCGGCGGCCGCGTCGATGAGCAATTGGGCGCCGGTGGCCCGGCAGGTGAGCAGGTAGACGTTGTTGTCGAACTCGCCGACGCTGCACTTGCGCACGACGAGGTCGGTGAGCTCCCGGACGTCGGTCGGGCCGCCCGGGGTGACGGTGCCGGCATACATCGTGGTGTCACCTTCCTTGAGGGAGAGTCGGCAGGACGTCCGCGTGGACGCCCTCGGTCAGGCCGCGGGCCAGCCACCCGAGCAGCGCGGCCCTACTGCCCGAGACGTATGCCGGGTGCTCGCCGCGGCCGACGGGATAGTCGTCGCCCTCGTCGGAACGCAGCCGCAACGCCGGGGCATCGGGGTGGTCGCGCAGTCGATCGACCTCCTCGTCGAGGAAATTGCCGAGCCACTCGGGTGAGATGTCCGCGAAGCCGAACCCGGCGTCGAGGTCGACGTGGTGGTAGGACACCTCGCGCATGCGCAGGAACGGGATCGCCCCGGCGGGGACCCGGTGCCCCGAGGGCAGGTCTACCTCGATGTGGGCGTAGTAGGGCAGCAACAGGGGCAGCTTCGTCGCGAGGTCGGCGCTCGCCGCCCTCAGGTCGGCGAGGATCTCGGGCATCGGACGCCGGGCGCCCTCCTCGATACCGTGTTGGCGGGAGTGCGGACCGACGTACATCTGCCACTGCAAACCGCTCGTCGCCCAGGTGACCAGATGGCCCAGGCCCTCGGCGTTTCGCGCCAGGTGGGTGAGGACGTGGCCACGAGTCCATCCCGCACAGAGCGAGGGCGCCGCTTGGGCTCCCTCGGGCAGCGACTCGGCCGTCTCGATCAGCCGAGCAGTCGCCTCGGCGACGTGGCGGGTGTCGGGCACAGGGCAACGGTACGGCGTTTCGCAGCGGGTTGGTCGCGGCCCGTCGGGTGCCGGACCGCAGGTCCGTTCGGCCTGGCCGACATCGTGCACCGAGTGTCAGTGGTGGCGCTTAGGCTGTCCTGCGTGCCCGCTCCGCCCCCTGCCGCTCCGCGCGCTGCCGCCCCGAGCGGAGCCCGGCACGGCCACGACACGCTCGTCGTCCACGGTGCTCGTGAGCACAACCTCAAGGACATCTCGGTCGAACTGCCCCGCGACAGCCTCATCGTTTTCACCGGCTTGTCCGGGTCGGGCAAGTCCTCACTGGCCTTCGACACGATCTTCGCCGAGGGCCAGCGGCGCTACGTCGAGTCGTTGTCCTCGTATGCCCGCCAGTTCCTCGGGCAGATGGACAAGCCCGACGTCGACTTCATCGAGGGTCTCTCGCCGGCGGTATCGATCGACCAGAAATCGACCAACCGCAATCCGCGCTCGACTGTGGGCACCATCACCGAGGTCTACGACTACCTGCGGCTGCTGTTCGCCCGGGTGGGCCGCCCGCATTGCCCGACCTGCCACGAGCCGATCACCCGCCAGAGCCCACAACAGATCGTCGACCGGCTGCTCGACGTCCCCGAGCGGACCCGCTTCCAGGTGCTCGCCCCGGTGGTCAAGGCCCGCAAGGGCGAGTACGTCGACCTGTTCGGCGAGCTGCAGAGCAAGGGGTTCGCCCGGGCCCGGGTCGACGGCGAGGTCGTGTCGCTGACCGAGCCGCCCAAGCTCGAGAAGCAGGTCAAGCACACCATCGAGGTCGTCATCGACCGGCTCGTCGCCAAGGGCGCGGACCCCTCGGCAAAGCGGCGGTTGACCGACTCGGTCGAAACGGCGCTCGGGCTGGCCGGTGGCGTGCTCCTCGTCGATTTCGTCGACCGCGAGCCGGGCGACCCGGGCAAGGAGCGGCGCTTCTCCGAGCGGATGGCCTGTCCCAACGACCACCCCCTGGCGATCGACGAGATCGAGCCGCGTTCCTTTTCCTTCAACTCACCGTTCGGTGCCTGCCCGTCGTGCACCGGTCTGGGCACCGAGCTCGAGGTCGACCCCACGCTGTGCGTGCCCGACGAGGATCTCTCGATCGCCCAGGGCGCGATCGCCCCATGGCAGGGCTCGGGTTCGGCCGACTACTTCCAACGGGTGATCGGCGCGCTGGCCGAGGACCTCGCGTTCTCACTCGACACGCCGTGGCGGGCGCTGCCGGAACGGGCCCGCGAGGCGCTGCTCTACGGCGAGAACTACAAGGTCCACGTCCGCTACCGCAACCGCTACGGCCGGGACCGGTCCTACACGACGGGTTTCGAGGGGGTCGTCCCCTTCGTCAAGCGCCGTCACGCCGAGACCGACTCGGACTGGAGCCGCGAGCGGTACGAGGGCTACATGCGCGAGGTGCCGTGCCCGGTGTGCGCGGGGGCGCGCCTCAAGCCGGAGATCCTCGCCGTGCTCGTGGGGGGGCGGAACATCTCGCAGGTGTGCGCGTTGTCGATCGACGACTGCGCGCAGTTCCTGCGCGGGGTGGATTTCTCGCCCCGGGAGGCGCAGATCGCCGAGCGCGTCGTCAAGGAGATCTCGGCCCGGCTCGGCTTCCTGCTCGACGTCGGGCTGGACTACCTGTCCCTGGACCGACCGGCGGCGACCCTCTCCGGCGGCGAGGCCCAACGGATCCGGCTGGCCACGCAGATCGGGTCCGGCCTGGTCGGTGTGCTGTACGTTCTCGACGAGCCGTCGATCGGCCTGCACCAGCGCGACAACCACCGGCTCATCGAGACGCTGACCCGGCTGCGTGACCTCGGCAATACCCTCATCGTCGTCGAGCACGACGAGGACACCATCGCCACCGCCGACTGGGTCGTCGACATCGGGCCCGGGGCCGGCGAGCACGGGGGACACGTCGTGCACTCCGGGTCGGTCGCCGGGCTGCTCGGCCACCCCGACTCGATCACCGGACAGTACCTCTCCGGCCGCCGGGAGATCCCCACCCCGACACAGCGCCGGCCCCAGGATCCCGCCCGACAGGTCACCGTGCACGGAGCCCGCGAGAACAACCTGCGCGACCTCGACGTGTCCTTCCCACTGGGCAACCTCGTCGCCGTCACCGGAGTCTCCGGGTCCGGCAAGTCGACCCTCGTCAACGACATCCTCTACACGGTCCTGGCCAATCGCCTCAACGGGGCCCGGCAGGTGCCCGGACGGCATACCTCCGTCAGCGGCCTAGAGCACCTCGACAAGGTCGTCCACGTCGACCAGAGTCCGATCGGGCGCACGCCGCGTTCCAACCCGGCGACGTACACCGGAGTCTTCGACCATATGCGCCGGCTGTTCGCCGAGACCACCGAGGCCAAGATCCGCGGCTACCTGCCCGGGCGGTTCTCCTTCAACGTCAAGGGCGGGCGCTGCGACAACTGTTCGGGCGACGGCACGATCAAGATCGAGATGAACTTCCTCCCCGACGTCTATGTCCCTTGCGAGGTATGCCACGGGGCGCGGTACAACCGGGAGACCCTCGAGGTCCACTTCAAGGGAAAGACGATCGCGGATGTCCTCGACATGCCGATCGAGCAGGCGGCCGAGTTCTTCGCGGCGGTGCCGGCGATCGCCCGGCATCTGACCACCCTCAACGACGTCGGCCTCGGCTACGTGCGGCTCGGCCAACCCGCGCCGACCCTCTCCGGCGGCGAGGCCCAGCGGGTCAAGCTGGCCAGCGAATTGCAGAAGCGGTCGACGGGCCGCACCGTCTACGTCCTCGACGAGCCGACCACCGGCCTGCACTTCGAGGACATCAGCAAGCTTCTCGGGGTGCTCCAGGGTCTGGTGGACAAGGGCAACACGGTCATCGTCATCGAGCACAACCTCGACGTCGTCAAGAGCGCGGACTGGATCGTCGACCTCGGCCCCGAGGGCGGTCACCGCGGGGGCGAGATCGTCGCCGAAGGGACCCCCGAGCAGGTCGCGGAGAGAGCGGACTCGCACACCGCCCGCTTCCTCGCCCCGGTCCTTGCTAAGGCCTCGGGCGGTAAGGCGGGTGCCGCTCGGGCGCGCCCGGGCGTCACTCGGCGCACGGCCGCGAGCGCCGGCAAGGCCGTCCAGGCGACCCAGGCGAGCGCTGCCGCGAGGTCGAGAGGCGCTGTCGCGACGGTCGCGGCCACGGCAGATGCGCGACCGGTCCGCGCGGCGCGGGCACGGCACACCGGATGAACGAAGTCGAAGCGGGGCGGCGCCGGGTCGTCGGCGAAGACTGGGGCGCCCGCAACCTCGACGGCCAGCACTTCGCGCAGCTCGACCTCTCCGTTGTCGACCTCACCGAACTGCGTGCGGCAGGAGTCACCTTCACGGACTGCACCTTCCGCCGGTGCCGATTCAATACGAGTGTCTTCACCGACGCCGCCTTCACGGCGTGCACCTTCACTGACTGCAACTTCTTCGACGTGCGTTTCGTGCGCTGCAAGCTCGTCGGGTCGACATTCACCGATTGCCAGCTCGACCTGCTCCAGATCGAGGGCGGCAACTGGGGCTTCGTGTCACTGCGGGGCGCGGACCTGTCCGGCACCCGCGTGTCCGCCACGCGGCTGCAGGAGGCCGATCTGGAGGGGGTGCGGGCAGCGCAGGCCAGCTGGCGCGACGTCGATCTCACCGGGGCGAGTCTGGCCGGGGTCGACCTGTCCGGAGCCGACCTCCGGGGGAGCTCCTTGTGGTCGCTCGATCCTCGCTCCGCCGTGCTCCGCGGGGCCATCGTCACACCCGGCCAGGCGCTGGTCCTCGCGACCAGCCTTGGGCTGGAACTACGCGAGGTCGACGACGAACCTCCCCGGTGAACCGGGAGGATTGCTCTGGCGGACGGTCGGGCCGCGGAGTGGTTCCGCCACGTGGTTCGCGCGCACAGTCAGGCTGCCCACTGCGGCGGTCGGCTCGTTCGTCACCCGCGACGGGCCGCCTGCGGTGCCGGTGCGACTGGATCGGCGCTGGCATCTCGGCGTGCGGGGCCTCACCGATTCCGGCCCGGGAACTGGGTAGGGCTGTCACAGTGATGGGATGGAACTCGGCCTCGTGTCCGCCGTCGTGGCCTTGGTCAGTGCGGTCGTGACCAAACAGGTTTCCGACTGGGTCGAGGCGCGCGGGCGGGTGGCCGACGCCAACCGCGAGGCGCGCATCCCGCGCTACGAAACACTGTGGGAAGCGACCGGTCAGCTATCCATGTGGCCCCGATCACCGCTGACCTGGGCGGGCCTGGGGGCCCTGCACCGCGAGCTGCGTCAGTGGTATTACGAGGGCCGGGGTGGGCTCTACCTTTCCGAACACGCCAGGGCACGATACGGCGATTTCCAGGAACTCATGGCGGTATACCTGCACGCGCGGCCAAGCGACGAAACGCTCGACCTGCCCGCGGGGGTCTACACCCCGATGATGAAGGCGGGCAGCGCACTTCGAACCGCTCTCACCGAGGATCTCGAGTCGCGGTCCCGGTCCTCGGTCATCCTCTCGGCACGGCAGGCCTTCCGACATGCCATCGCCCGCCGGGCGGCGCGCCGTCGGCTATCCGCCGCGCCGGCTCAGTCCTCGCCGAGATAGGCCTTGCGCACCGCGTCGCTGCGCAACAGATCCGGCCCAGTGCCGTCGAGCACGATCTTGCCCACCTCGAGGACGTACCCCCGGTCGGCGAGCTTGAGCGCCGCCCGGGCATTCTGCTCGACGAGCAGGATCGTCGTCCCTTGCTGCTGCAGGGTGCGCACCGTTGACATGATCCGTTGCATCATCAGCGGCGACAGGCCCATCGAGGGCTCGTCGAGCATGAGCAGCTTCGGCCGGCTCATCATGGCCCGGCTCATGGCGAGCATCTGCTGCTCGCCGCCGGAAAATGTCCCGGCGGGCTGCTTGGAGCGTTCCCCGAGGATAGGAAACAGCTCGTATGCCGCCTGCAGATCGTCACGGACCTGGTGGTGGTCGTTGCGGGCGAAGGCCCCGAGCATGAGGTTTTCCTCAACGGACAGGCGCGGGAAGATCCGCCGGCCCTCGGGGGAGTGCGCCAGCCCCATGACGACGATCTGATGCG
The DNA here is from genome assembly GCA_037045045.1 of Dermatophilaceae bacterium. Taxonomy (GTDB): domain Bacteria; phylum Actinomycetota; class Actinomycetes; order Actinomycetales; family Dermatophilaceae; genus Phosphoribacter. Next base: position 180,396 of record JBAOHL010000003.1, on the reverse strand, counting down.
CGAGGGCGCCATCGATCCGCTTGCCCTGGAACGTGATCTGGCCACCGACCGGCTTGATGAGTCCGGAGATCGTGCGGAGCGTCGTCGTCTTGCCGGCGCCGTTGGTGCCGATGAGGCAGACCACGGCGCCCTCGTCGACCGTGAAGGAGATCCCCTTGACCGCTTCGATCTTGCCGTAAGCGACCCGCAGGTCCTTGACCTCGAGCAAGCTCACTTCGCGTCCTCCGGATCGGTCGGTTCAGCCGCGCCATCGGTGGGCCACGCCGCGGGAGGGACGTCATCGTCGTCGGCGTCGGGTGTGCCGATGTAGGCCTCGATGACCCGATGGTCGGATTGCACCTGCTGCGGGCTGCCCTCGACGAGCGTCTCGCCTCGCACGAGGCACAAGACCCGGTCGCAGAGGCTGAAGATGAACCGCATGTCGTGTTCGATGACGACGATGGCCAAGCCCTGGTCGCGGATCCGGAAGATGAGGTCGCGGGTGGCCTTCGTCTCCTGCGGATTCATCCCGGCCGTCGGTTCGTCGAGCAGGAGCAGCTTGGGATCGGTGGCCAGCGCCCGGGCGATCTCGAGCTTGCGTTGGTCGCCGTAGGGCAAGTTGCGGGCCAGGTGCTCGGTCATCTTGCCCAGCCCGACGAAGTCGAGCAGTTCCTGCGCCCGAGCCCGGGTCTGGGCCTCCTCCCGGCGGTACTTCGGTCCGCGCACGATGGACGTGATGGCCGCCGAACTCGTGCGGCAATATCGGCCCACCATGACGTTCTCGAGGGCGGTCATGTTGGCGAAGAGCCGGATGTTCTGGAAGGTCCGCGCCATGCCCGCCTTGACGACGGCCCGAGGCTTCGGCGGCAGCACGGTGCCCTCCAGGGTCACCTCGCCCTCGGTCGGCTTGTACATCCCGGTGAGGCAATTGAAGAACGTCGTCTTGCCCGCCCCGTTGGGGCCGATGAGCCCGACGATTTCGCGTTCGTCGACGACAAGGTCGACGTCGTTGACCGCCGTGAGACCTCCGAAGCGCATCGTCACGCCGCGGGCCTGCAACAACGGCACGGTGCGACCGGGTGGGGCCGACTCGGTGCGTGCGGCGGCGGTCACGAGCGCACCTCCGTTACTTCGACGGTCTCCAGATGGACGTCTTCGAGGTGTTCGGCGAGGGCCTGATCGTCCTCGTGGAACTCCAGGGCACGACGTCGGCTGGGCACCAGACCCTCGGGCCGCAGCCGCATCATGAGGACGAGTAGCAGGCCGAACACCAGGAGCCGGTAGTCCGCGACGAAGCGCAGCTTCTCGGGGAGCAGCTTGAGGATCGTCGCTCCGACGAGGACGCCGGCGACCGTGCCCATTCCGCCGAGGACGATGGCGGCGAGCAGGAAGGCCGACTCGAGGAAGATGTACTGGTCCGGTGTGACGGAGACGTCCTGGTGGGCCTTGATCGTGCCGGCCATCCCGGCGAGGAACGCCCCGCTCGCAAAGGCGAAGAGCTTGAGACCGAACGAGTTCACCCCCATCGCCTCGGCGGCCTTCTCGTCTTCGCGGATGGCGACCCAGCCGCGACCGATCCGGCTGTCGTTGAGCCTCGAGAAGATGAGGATGATGAGCGCCGCGACGAGGAGCAGCAGGAAGTAGTAGTTCGCGAAGCGTCCGAGGCTGATGCCGAGGACCGTGTGGCTCTCGCCGAAGTTGAACGAGCCGATCTGCAGATCGGGGATCGCGGGGATGCCGTTGGGCCCGTTGGTGAGCTTCGGGCCGTTGTTGCCGTCGAGGTTGTTTGCGGTGAGCCGGAAGATCTCCCCGAACGCGAGGGTGACGATCGCGAGGTAGTCCCCGGACACCCGCAAGGTCGGCGTGCCGATGATGAGGCCGAGCAATGACGAGAAGACCGCCCCGAGCAGGACGACGACGATGAAGGGAGGTTTCCAGCCGATCGTCGCGAAGGCCGAGGTCGACAGGGTGGCGCCGACGTAGGCACCTGACCCGAGGAAGGCGATGTACCCGAGGTCGAGCAGCCCGGCCAAGCCGACGACGATGTTCAGACCGAGTGCCGTGGCGGCGAAAATGAGCACCTGGGTGGCGATCGACATGTTCGCGTCCGAGCCGTTTTGGGTGAACGGGAAGAGGAAGGCCACGACGAACGCCCCGAGGGTGAGCACCTGACGATGGCGCTGGGCGACGACGGCGATCCAGGCGAACAACCCGGCTCGAGCGAGGGCGACGACGAGACCGGCGGCGAACACGAGGAACAGGACGAACACCGAGCCGTCGTCCTGGGCGAGCGCGTATGCCGCGGAGAACAGGACCACGGCGAGCATGACGACAATGACGAGGATTTCCACCCAGCCGGGCGCCCGGACCCCGATGGGGTCGGTGCCCGGTAGCGAGGGCATACCCCACGAACCGGCGACCATGAGAGCAGCCCCGGCGAGCGCCACGTAGGCTCCCGGGTCCGCGTTGGCCAAGCCGGGGGCCTGGCTGGCGATGAAGCCCAACACGAGTAGCACATAGATCAGCGCGGTGACGCTCAAGGCCCGCAAGGCCCGTGAGCTGTCGAACAACTCGTCGATGCGGCGGAACAAGCCCCACCGCAGCATGAGGAAAAACACGGTGACGGCGGCGAGGATGATGGTGAGGATCTGCACCGGCCCCGGGGCGAAACTGAACGTGAGGTTGCCGAGCAATCCTGGGACGTAACACCAGGACAAGAGCGACCCGAGGGCAAGCAGAACGGCACCGGCGAGCGTGACCAACCAGGCCCGACCGCGCCGGTCGGCCTTGGGTACCGCCGCCGCAGCCGCGGCGGCCTCCTCGAACCGGCTCGGGGTGCTCATGCGCGGTCCACGACGCGAGCGCCCATGATGCCCTGGGGGCGGAACACCAAGACGATGATGAGCAGGGCGAAGGCCCAGACGTCCTTCCACGGACTGCCGCCCAGAACGTTGAGTCCCAGCGGGAGGTATTGGGTGTATTGGGTGGCCATCGTCTCGACGATCCCGAGGACGAGTCCGCCGACGACAGCCCCGTAGACGTTCCCGATCCCGCCGAGGACGGCCGCGGTGAACGCCTTGAGGCCGGCGAGGAACCCGATGAAGAAGTCGATGTTCGCGTTTTGCAGCCCCTGGGCGACCCCCGCGACGCCCGCGAGGGCGGCCCCGACGGCGAACGCGACGGCGATGATCCGATCGACGTTGATGCCCATGAGCCGGGCAGTGTCCGGATCCTGGGAGACGGCCTGCATGCCGCGTCCGGTCTTGGTCCGGTTGATGAAGTACCACAGCAGGGCGGCACACACGATGAGCGAGCCGATGGTGAACAGGGCGGACCGGCGAACGGTCAGGGCGCCGACCTGGAAGGCCGGTCCGGTGACGACGTCGATCTGCGGGAACGGGATCGCACTCTTTGCCGAGGGCAGGCCCAGGGGGTTCCAGTCGCCGAGGAAGAGCAGCGGGTCGTTGAAGCCGAGTCGTACGAACTCCTGGAGGAACACCGAGATGCCGATCGCGGTGATGAGGGGAGCGAGCCGGGGGGCGTTGCGCAGCGGCCGGTAGGCCACCCGCTCCATGATCAGCGCGACGGCCACCGAGGACAGCACCGCGCCAAGGATCATCACCGGGAGCACCCACAACGAGGTGGTCTCGTGGAAGAGCACGAACCAGGTCGCGAAGGCCCCAAAAGCCCCGATCATGAACACCTCGCCGTGAGCGAAGTTGATGAGCTGGACGATGCCGTACACCACCGTGTAGCCCACGGCGATGAGGGCGTAGAGGGAACCCAGCGTCACCCCGTTGAGCAGCTGTTGGACGAATAGGTCCATGGGCGGGGAGTCCTTCGTCTCGGGCCGAGGGCCGGCGGTCTCGTGGGGGGCGGCGGACCGACAGCGGGCAGGGGCGGGCTTATGCCCACCCCTGCCCGTGTGCGGTCAGTGGATCACTTGAAGGTGTCGGTCTTGGCCGGGGCGAAGGCGCCCTTGTCGACCTTGTAGACCGTAAGGATCTTCGTGACGGCGTCGCCGTACTTGTCGAAGGCGACCTTGCCGGTCACGCCGTCGAAGGAGACCTTGCCGATCTCGGTGATCGTCGCCTCCCGCGCCGACTTGACGTCCTTGGCGTCCTTGAAGGACACCTTCATCGCGTTGATGATGGCGTTGGCCGCGTCGTACGCGTAGGCACCGTATGCCGCGGACGGCTCTTTGTAGTTCTGCTTGGCGTAGTCGGCGAGGAACGCCTTGCCGGCCTCGGTGGCCTCGGTGGGGGCGCCGACCGAGGTGGCCAGGTCACCGGCCGCCGTCGCGCCGGCGAGCTTGACGTACTCGGGGTCGACGATGCCGTCGCCACCCATGAGGGGGATGTTGAGGCCCTGCGCCTTGGCCTGCTGCGAGAGCGGCCCGGCCTGCGGGTACTCGCCGCCGTAGTAGATCGCCGACGGACCCAGCGGCTTGATCTTCGTGATGACCCCGGAGAAGTCCTTGTCGTTCTCGCCGATGGTCTCGGCCGTCACGATCTGGCCGCCGCCCTTCTTGAACTCCGCGGTGAAGTTCTCGACCAGGCCCTGGCCGTAGGTCTTCTTGTCGTGGATCGTCGCGACCTTCGTGATGCCCTGGGACAGCAGGTACTGGGCGGCAAACGGGCCCTGGACCGCGTCGGTCGTGCAGGTGCGGAAGTAGTTGGCGTACTGGCGCTTGGGGTTGGCCGAGTCGGGGCCGATGGTCAGGGCCGGGCCGGTGTTGGCCGGGGAGACCTGGGCGATCTTGGCGGCGTTGAGGATCGGCTGGGTCTGCTGGGCGACGCTGGAGTTCAGCGTGCCGACGATGCCGATGACCGAGTCGTCGCCCGCGACCTTGGTCGCGGCGTTCTTGCCGGGGTCGGCCTTGCCTTCGTCGTCGAGGCCTTGGACCTCGATCTTCCATCCGGGGATCGTGTTGGCGTCGTTCGCCTTCTTCGCGGCCAACTCGACCGAGTGGAGCATCCCCAGGCCCAGGGCGGACAGCCCGCCAGACAGGGGCGCGATGAGGGCGATCTTCACCGTCTTGGTCGACGAGCCGCCGCTCGTGGTGCTTGTGCCGGCGTCGCGGCTGCCGCACGCCGACAGGGCGAGAGCGGCGACCGCCACGGGCACGCCGAGCCGGACAATGGAACGCTGCTGCACAGTTCCTCCTGTGGTTCATTCACGTCAGAGGCATGACGGACATGCTCCGGACTCCCGCGACGACCGCGAGCTAGAGGGCAGAGTACGGGCAGGTCCCGTCCGCTGTCGCCAAGTTCGGTGGGTTGTTTTCGTGTCGTTATGCCGCGGCGGCGGCGAAGTCTTCTGTGGTTTGGCCCGATTCGCGCAAGGGTTGAGGCGGATCGGAAACACGTCGACAACTCGTTGTGACCCACGTCACCGAATCACGTCGGCGCGCACGGCGCGCCGACGGGGCGGATGTGCGAACTTCGCGGCATTCGGAGCATGATTGCTCCGTCAACCACATGGAAGGAGAGGGACCCATGACAGAGAAAGTTTCCCGGCGGCAGGTCCTCCGCGGAGCCGGCGCAGCCGGCGCCGCCGTCGCAGGAGCGGGTGCGTTGGCCGCCTGCGGGAGCAGCGAGCCGGCGGCGACCGCGACGTCCGCGGCCGGCACGGCGGCAAGCAAGGCCGCGTCCGGTGCAAGCACCGCGACCAAGGCGGCCTCCGCGGGCACCACGGTGCCCAAGTCCAGCGTGTCCGTGGGCGGCGGTGCCATCGTCGGCGAGGTCGTCGTCACCGAGCCGACGGCGGGCCAGTACAAGGCGTTCTCGGCGATCTGCACGCACGAGGGATGCGTGGTCAGCCAGGTGCAGAACAACCAGATCCTCTGCGCGTGTCACCGATCGGTATTCGACGCCGCGACCGGAGCGGTGACCTCCGGCCCGGCGCGTTCCGCCTTGGCGGCCAAGACGGTCACGGCTTCGGGGGACAACCTCGTCGTCAGCTAGCCCAGTCGCCTTTGTTCTCCCGGGCCACCAGGCTCGGGTGGGCACGAGTGGCAGCGGCTCGGCCAGTGGTGACGGCCCTCGTCAGTGCCGGCTCATAGAGTGGCCGGGTGGTCGATCCGTCCGCCTACCGACCCGCCGCCGGGCAGATCCCCCTCGATCCCGGGGTCTACCGATTCCGCGACGCGTCGGGTCGGGTCATCTACGTCGGCAAGGCCAAGTCGCTGCGCCCGCGGGTGTCGTCGTATTTCCAGGACCTTGCGGCCTTGCACCCGCGGACCGCGACGATGGTCCAGACCGGCGCGAGCGTGGAGTGGACCGTCGTCGCGACCGAGGTCGAGGCGCTGCAACTGGAATACAGCTGGATCAAGGAATACGACCCGCGCTTCAACGTCAGGTATCGCGACGACAAGTCCTATCCGTTCCTCGCCGTTACGCTCGGGGAGCCGTTTCCGCGGGCCCAGGTGATGCGTGGGGCGAAACGTAAGGGCACTCGGTACTTCGGCCCCTATTCGCACGCCTGGGCCATCCGCGAGACCCTCGATTTGCTGCTGCGGGTGTTCCCGGTGCGCACCTGCAGCACCGGGGTGTTCACACGGGCCGGCCAGAGCGGCCGACCGTGTCTGCTCGGATACATCGACAAGTGCTCGGCGCCGTGCGTCGGCCGAGTCAGCCCGGAGCGCCACCGCGAGATCGCCGAGGAGTTCTGCGACTTCATGGCCGGCAACACGAGCCGGTTCGTCCGGCGCACCGAACTCTCCATGCGGGAAGCGGCCGACGCGCTGGAGTTCGAACGAGCGGCCCGCCTGCGCGATGACCTACGGGCCTTGACCCGGGCGCTGGAAAAGAACGCTGTGGTCCTCGGCGACGGGACCGACGCCGACGTGTTCGCCCTCGACGACGACGAACTCGAGGCCGCGGTGCAGGTGTTCCACGTGCGGGGCGGGCGGGTTCGCGGTCAGCGGGGCTGGGTCGTCGAGAAGGAGAGCGAAGACGTTCCCGCGCTCGTCGAGCATTTGCTGCAACAGGTCTACGGGGACCAGACCGGCGCCATCCCCAGGGAGGTCCTCGTCCCCTCATTGCCACCGGACCCGGTTGCCCTGTCAGCGTGGCTGGCCGGCAGGCGCGGCGGTGCTGTGGAGCTGCGCGTCCCCCGACGCGGTGACAAGCGCTCCCTGATGGAGACGGTCCGGCGCAACGCCCAACAGTCGCTCGCTCGCCACAAGCTCGCTCGAGCCGGCGACCTCACCGCGCGCAGCCAGGCCCTCAATCAACTCCAGGAAGCGCTCGAGCTGCCGGCCGCCCCGCTGCGCATCGAATGCTTCGACATCAGCCACGTTCAGGGCACCCAGGTCGTCGGGTCGATGGTCGTCTTCGAGGACGGTCTCGCGCGCAAGTCGGAATACCGGCGGTTCGTCGTGCGCGGCGACGACGATATGCCGCGAAGGTCGACCGCGTCGATCGAGGACGGCGGCCCCGCCGTGGACGACACGGCGGCGATGCGCGAGGTACTCACCCGCCGGTTCCGGCGGCTGCTCGAGGCCCGCGGGGCCGACGGCGACAGGCCGCACGAGGCACCGCCTAGGGACGGGACCCCGGACGAGGACGTGCCCGACGAGGTCGCGCTCGAGCACCGGACCCCTCGTTCGCGGCATCGGGCGGACAGGCCCGCGGCCTTCGCCTACGCGCCCAACCTGCTCGTCGTCGACGGAGGCGGGCCTCAGGTCAACGCCGCGGCCGCTGTCTTGGCCGAGCTCGGTATCCACGACGTGGCCCTCGTCGGGTTGGCCAAGCGTCTCGAGGAGGCCTGGCTGCCCGGCGAGGACCATCCCCTCGTCCTCCCGCGCTCCAGCGAAGGGCTCTATCTGCTTCAACGGGTGCGTGACGAGGCGCACCGGTTCGCGGTGACCTTCCATCGCAAACGCCGGTCCGTGGCGATGACCGCGTCGGCCCTCGACGGCATACCGGGCCTCGGGCAGGCCCGGCGACGGGCGTTGCTGCGGTCCTTCGGTTCGGTGAAGAAGATGCGCGCCGCGACGGCGGCCGACCTGCAGCAGGTCCCGGGGATCGGACCAGCCCTGGCGATGACGATTCGGGACGCGCTGGCCGGTGACTCGTCCGATGCCGGCCGCGGCGTTAACGTGACCACAGGAGAGGTCCTGGACTGACGGCACGCGGTATGCCGTCCCGTCGCCGAAAGGGGTCGCCATGGCAGAAGTTCCGTTGACCCCCGAACCCGGCGGGGGAGTGACCGACGCGCTCATCGAGTCGGCGCCCATGCTCGTGCTCACCGGGTTGAGCGGCGCGGGTCGGTCGACCGCGGCGAAGGTGCTCGAGGACCTCGGCTGGTACGTCGTCGACAACCTGCCACCCCAGCTGCTGGGCGAGCTCAAACGGTTGCAGGCGGAGGCCCCCCGCGGCGAGGAGGGTCAGCTGCTGCGGCTCGCCGTGGTCATCGACGCCCGTTCGCGAGCCCTGGCCGAGGAGTTCTCGGGGATGCTCGGGGCGTTGCGCTCCGGGCCGACCCGCCCGGTGTTCGTCTTCCTCGACGCGACGGACGAGTCGCTGGTCCGCCGGTTCGAGAGCGTCCGGCGGCCGCACCCCATGCAGGGCGAGGGACGGTTGCTCGACGGGATCGCCGCCGAACGCGCGCTGATGTCCGACCTGCGCGCGGTCGCCGACCTCATCGTCGACACCTCGGGCCTCAACGTCCATCAGCTCACCGCCAAAATCACCGCCTTGGTCGACGTCGCGGCGGGCCACCGGGTGCGCATCGCCGTCATGTCCTTCGGATTCAAGTACGGCGTCCCGCTGGACGCGGACTTCGTGTTCGACATGCGCTTCCTGCCGAACCCTTTCTGGATCGCCGAGCTGCGAGCGCTGACCGGCCAGGACCCACGGGTCGCCGGCTACGTCATGGGTCATCGCGGAGCGACGGAGTTCCTCGACCGGGGCGTCGACGCGCTGGCCCCGGTCATCGCGGGGTACCTCGCCGAGGGACGCCGCTACGCCACGCTTGCGGTGGGCTGTACGGGAGGCAAACACCGCTCCGTTGCCATGGCGGAGGCGTTGGCGGCGCGCCTCGTCGGCCCCGACGTCGACACCTTCCTCGTCCACCGCGACCTGGGCCGGGAGTGATCCGGTGCGCGATCCCAGCGTGACCACAGCCCTGGAGCACCGGTGAGCCGGCCCAAGGTCGTCGCCTTGGGCGGGGGGCACGGGCTGGCCGTGTCGCTGGCCGCGCTGCGACTGGTCACGGACGACATCACCGCCGTCGTCACGGTGGCCGACGACGGGGGGTCCTCGGGTCGGCTTCGCGAGGAGTTCGGCGTCCTGCCGCCGGGTGATCTGCGGATGGCGCTGTCGGCGCTGTGCGACGACAGCGAGTGGGGGCACACCTGGCGGGACGTCTTACAGCATCGATTCCGTGGCCAGGGCCAGCTCGGTGGCCACGCCTTGGGCAACCTGCTCATCGTCTCCTTGTGGGACCTGCTCGGCGACACCGTGGCCGGCCTCGACCTTGTGGGTGGGTTGCTCAACGCCCGGGGGCGGGTCTTGCCGATGGCCGCCGTGCCGCTGCAGATCGAGGCGGAGGTCCTCGGTGGCGACCCCGCGCGCCCGGGCGACGTGACGACGGTCCGAGGCCAGCACCTGGTGGCCTCCACGTCCGGTCGAGTCCAGTCGGTGCGGATCATCCCCCCGGATCCGCCGTGCTGCGTGGAGACCATCGACGCGTTGCTGCGGGCCGACTGGGTCTTCCTCGGGCCGGGATCGTGGTTCACCAGCGTGCTGCTGCACGTCTTGGTCCCCGAACTCCGACAGGCGCTCGCGCGCACCCCGGCACGGATCGTCCTCAACCTCAACGTGGAGGTCCACACCGCCGAGACCCGAGGCTTTCGAGCCGTGGACCACCTGGACGCGCTGGCCCGGCACGCCCCGGAGTTGCGACTGTATGCCGTGCTCGTCGACCCGCGGGTCCTCGATGACGAGGCGGAGATCGCGGCGGCCGCTGCGGCGATGGGTGCCCGCCTGGTCGTCAGTGACGTCTCGGCGCCCGGACGGACCGGTCATCACGATTCGCTCCGGCTCGCCGCGGCATACCGAGACCTCATCGGTTAGGCTGGCGCGCCGCGCGTTCGCCAGGGGGCGACATGCGCACGACGCGCGCGGCACCGAGGTGAGGCAGAGTGACCGCGATGGCGATGACCGCAAAGGTCAAGGACGAGCTGAGCCGGCTCGATGTGACCAAGCCATGCTGTCGCAAGGCCGAGGTGTCCTCGACGATCCGTTTCGCGGGCGGCTTGCACATCGTCGGCGGGCAGATCGTCGTCGAGGCCGAGTTGGACACCGCGAGCGCCGCCAGGCGGCTGCGCCGCGATGTCGCCGAGGTGTATGGCCACCGATCCGACGTCCTGGTGATGTCCGCCGGCGGACTGCGCCGCGGCAGCCGCTACGTCGTGCGGGTCGTCGAAGAGGGCGCGACCCTGGCCCGCCAGACCGGACTCGTCGACACTCGGGGTCGCCCGGTGCGCGGGTTGCCGCCCAAAGTGGTCAGCGCGAGCGCCTGCGATGCGGAGGCCGCCTGGCGCGGGGCGTTCCTCGCGCACGGCTCGCTCACCGAACCCGGGCGTTCCAGTGCGCTCGAGGTCACCTGCCCCGGTCCCGAGGCGGCCCTCGCCCTGGTCGGGGCGGCCCGGCGACTAGGGGTGTCCGCGAAGGCGCGGGAGGTCCGCGGTGTCGATCGTGTCGTGATCCGCGACGGCGACGCCATCGCCGCCATGCTCACCAGGCTCGGGGCCCACGACGCCGTCCTCGCCTGGGAGGAGCGCCGGATGCGCCGCGAGGTGCGCGCGACCGCGAACCGGCTGGCCAACTTCGACGACGCCAACTTGCGCCGTTCGGCCCGCGCCGCGGTCGCCGCGGGCGCCCGGGTCGAGCGCGCCCTGGAGATCCTCGCCGACGAGGTCCCCGACCACCTGCGCGAGGCCGGCGCCCTCCGTCTGGAGCACAAGCAGGCGTCCCTGGAGGAACTCGGGCAGCTCGCCGACCCCCCGATGACCAAGGACGCGGTGGCCGGGCGGATCCGGCGGCTGCTCGCCATGGCCGACAAGCGGGCCCAGGATCTCGGCATCCCTGCGACCGAGGCCAGCCTCACCCCCGAGATGCTCGACTGAGCCCTGAGCCCTGAGCCCTGAGCCCTGAGCCCTGAGCCCTGAGCGCCGCGACCTGCTGGGCGCCCCGGGCCTGAGGCACCCGCGGCATACCTGGCGGCGGGGGGAGCCGTCGCGTTCGGTACCTCGCGGACCGCCTCGCCGTCGCCGGACCGCTGGCACTAGGGTGGGTGGCAGTACCACGGGCTGCCCTCCGACGACCGTTGGGACGTCGGCACCCCTCCCGTGGGCGTGTCCATCGATCATCAGTCGGAAGGTTTGATCCCCAGTGACCGTTCGCGTAGGCATCAACGGCTTCGGCCGCATCGGCCGCAACTTCTACCGCGCCGTCGTCGAATCCGGCGCCGACATCGAGGTCGTGGCCGTCAACGACCTCACCGACAACAAGAGCCTGGCTCACCTGCTCAAGTACGACTCGATCCTCGGTCGCTTCCCGGGCGAGGTCACCTACGACGAGGCGTCGATCACCGCCAACGGCAAGAAGTTCGCCGCCTGGGCCGAGCGCGACCCCTCGAAGCTGGACTGGAAGGGCGTCGGTGCCGACATCGTCATCGAGTCCACCGGCCTGTTCACCGACGCGACGAAGGCCAAGGCGCACATCGACGGTGGCGCCAAGAAGGTCATCATCTCCGCGCCGGCCTCCAACGAGGACATCACCATCGTCATGGGCGTCAACGACGACAAGTACGACCCGGCCGCCCACACGATCATCAGCAACGCCTCGTGCACGACGAACTGCCTGGCCCCCATGGCCAAGGCGCTCAACGACGGCCTCGGCATCGTCAAGGGCCTCATGACGACGATCCACGCCTACACCCAGGACCAGAACCTGCAGGACGCCCCGCACAAGGACCTGCGTCGGGCCCGGGCCGCCGCGCTGAACATCGTCCCCACCTCGACCGGTGCCGCCAAGGCGGTCTCGCTCGTGCTGCCCGAGCTCAAGGGCAAGCTCGACGGCTACGCGCTGCGCGTCCCGACGCCCACCGGCTCGGCCACCGACCTCACCTTCGAGGCCGGTCGGGAGACCAGCGTCGACGAGGTCAACGCGATCGTCAAGAAGGCCGCCGAGGGCCCGATGAAGGGCAAGCTGGTCTACACGGCCGACCCGATCGTCTCCAAGGACATCGAGACCGACCCCGCGTCGTGCATCTTTGACTCGGGTCTGACCAAGGTCATCGGCAACCAGGTCAAGGTCGTCGGCTGGTACGACAACGAGTGGGGCTACAGCAACCGCCTGGCCGACCTCTGCCTGCTCGTCGGCAGCAAGCTCTGAGCGCCGACCGGCAGATCAGGAGGGTCTGATGAAGATCATTGCCGACCTGGGCGACCTGCGCGGCAAGCGGGTCCTCGTCCGCTCGGACCTCAACGTCCCGCTCGACGGTGATCGGAACATCACCGACGACGGGCGGATCCGAGCCTCGGTCCCGACCATCAAGGCCCTCACCGGGGCGGGCGCACGCGTCGTCGTGTGCGCCCACCTCGGTCGGCCCAAGGGCGCCCCGGAGGAGAAGTACTCACTGGCGCCGGTCGTCGGGCGGATGAGCGAACTGCTTGGCCACCCGGTGGCTTTCGCCACCGACACGGTCGGCGAGTCGGCGAAGGCCGTCGTCGCCGGCTTGGCCGACGGGCAGGTCGCGCTGCTGGAGAACCTGCGGTTCAACGCCGGCGAGACCGCCAAGGACGACGCCGAGCGCGGGGCGTTCGCCGCCGAACTTGCCTCGCTTGCCGACGCCTACGTCTCCGACGGGTTCGGCGTCGTGCACCGCAAGCAGGCCTCCGTCTATGACGTGGCGCAGATCCTGCCCGCCGCGATGGGCGGGCTCGTCCACGCCGAGGTCGACGTCCTCAAGCGCCTCACCGAGGACCCGGCTCGCCCGTATGCCGTGGTGCTCGGCGGTGCCAAGGTCGCCGACAAGCTCGCGGTCATCGCCAACCTCATGAAGACGGCCGACCGGCTCGTCATCGGCGGCGGCATGGCGTTCACCTTCCTGGCTGCCGAAGGCCACGAGGTGGGCACGAGCCTGCTCGACGCGGACAACATCGACACGTGTAAGGGCTACCTCGCCGAGGCCAAGGCCAAGGGCGTCGAGATCGTCCTGCCCGTCGACGTCGTCGCGGCCAGCGCCTTCTCGGCCGAGGCCGACTACGACGTCGTGCCGGCCGAGGGCATTCCGGCCGACCGGATGGGTTTGGACATCGGCCCACAGTCCTCGCAGTTGTACGCCAGCAAGATCCGCGACGCCAAGACGGTGTTCTGGAACGGCCCCATGGGGGCGTTCGAGATGGCCCCGTATGCCGCGGGGACCAAGGCCGTCGCGGCCGCGCTCGTCGAGGCCACGGCCGACGGGGCGCTCACCGTGGTCGGTGGCGGCGACTCGGCGGCGGCGGTCCGTCAACTCGGGTTCTCCGACGAACAGTTCGGCCACATCTCCACCGGTGGCGGGGCGAGCCTGGAGTACCTCGAGGGCAAATCCCTGCCTGGTATCGAGATCCTCGGAGGTGGCGCATGAGCGCCCGTGTCCCGCTGATGGCGGGCAACTGGAAGATGAACCTCGACCACCTCCAGGCGACCCACCTCGTCCAGAAGCTCGATTGGACGCTGCGCGACGCCAAGCACGACTTCGCGGCCGTCGAGGTTGCCGTGCTGCCGCCGTTCACCGACCTGCGGTCCGTGCAGACGCTCGTCGAGGGCGACAAGCTCGCGGTGAAGTACGGCGCCCAGGATCTCTCGGTGAAGGACGACGGCGCCTACACCGGCGAGATCTCCGGGGCGTTCCTGGCCAAGCTCGGTTGCAGCTACGTCGCGGTGGGCCACAGCGAGCGGCGGGAGTACCACAACGAGAGCGACGAGTTGCTCAACGGCAAGGTCCAGGCCGCGTACCGGCACGGCATCACCCCGATCCTGTGCTGCGGCGAGGGTCTGGACGTGCGCAAGGCCGGCGGGCAGGTGGCCCACGTCGTCGAGCAACTGACCAAGGACCTGGCGGGCATCCCGGCCGAGCAGGCCCGCAGCATCGTCATCGCTTACGAACCGATTTGGGCGATCGGCACCGGCGAGGTGGCCACTCCGGCGGACGCCCAGGAGGTCTGCGGCGCGATCCGCACCCTGCTGGCCGACCTGTACTCCGGTGACCTGGCCGACGGGGTGCGCATCCTCTACGGCGGCTCGGTGAAGTCCTCCAACGTCGCCGCGATCATGGCCGAGGCCGACGTCGACGGGGCGCTCGTCGGTGGGGCCTCGCTCGACGCGGCCGAGTTCGCGGCGATCTGCCGATTCCGCGAGCACGTCACCGGCTGACCACGTGTTCCACATCGAGGGGCCGCGTCCGTTCCGGGAGGCGGCCCCTCGGTCTTTCCGCGGCCCGCGGCGGCATACCTGCGCGCGGTGTCGTGCAGAGCGGAACGGCCTTGTATCCTGACCCTCGCGGCTGCGCGTGGCACCGCATCGACGATCGGGAGTGGCGACAGCGTGACGGCGGTGAAGGTGAGCCTGCAGGTCCTCCTCGTGCTCGCGAGCCTGTTCCTGACCTTGCTCATCCTCATGCATAAGGGGAAGGGCGGTGGCCTGTCCGACATGTTCGGCGGCGGCATGTCCAGTTCCCTCGGCGGGTCCACGGTTGCCGAACGCAACCTCGACCGGTTCACCATCGCCGTTGCCGTCGTGTGGTTCACCGCCATCGTCGGGCTCGGCCTGCTCGAGCGCTTCGCCGCCTGAAAGGACACCTCAGACCATGGCCAGCGGTAACGCCATCCGGGGCAGCCGTGTCGGCGCCGGCCCGATGGGCGAGGCGGAGCGCGGCGAGGCCGCCCCGCGCGTCTTCGTGTCTTACTGGTGCTCGAACGGGCACGAGACCCGCCCCAGCTTCGCCCAAGAGCCCGGACTCGTGGTGCCGGAAGTGTGGGACTGCCCGCGGTGCGGGTTACCGGCCGGGACAGACCAGGCGAACCCGCCGGCTCCGCCGCGCGTCGAGCCGTACAAGACCCACCTCGCCTACGTCAAGGAACGTCGGAGCGACGCCGACGGTCAGGCGATTCTCGACGAGGCGCTCTCCGCGCTGCGTCAACGAGGGCTCATCCAGTAGGCGCGGCGAGCCGGTCGGCCGCCGCGACGTCGAGCAGCCACAAGGTCGACACGCTGCCCCGAGGCACTGCTGCCGGGGCCAGCTGCGGGTCGGCCCCAGACAGCGTCAGCGCGACCGCGTCGGCCTTGTCACGGCCGGCCACGAGGAACCAGGTATGCCGCGCGGCGGCCAGCGCCGGGTAGGTCAGGGTCACCCGCTGCGGGGGCGGTTTGGGGGATTCGTCGACGCCGCTGGTCGGGCTGTCGGTGATGGCCAGCTGCGGATGGCCGGGGAAGAGCGAGCACACGTGGGCGTCGGGGCCCACGCCCAGCAGCACCACGTCGAAGGCGGGTGTCGCGGCACCGGAAGGGGCGGCGGCGGCCAGCTCGGCGGCATACCGTTGCGCGCTCTCCCGAGGATCGCTCGCGCGGTCCGGACCGAGCATCGCGTGGACCTTGCCCGGGTCCAAGGGCAGGCCGTCGAGCAGCGCTGCCCGGTTCTGGGTCTCGTTGCGGTCCGGGTGGCCGGTGGGAAGGAACCGCTCGTCGCCCCACCACAGGTGCACCCGGGACCAGTCGACCAGGGCCAACAGCGGGTCGGTGGCCGCCGCGCCGAGCGTCGCGGACCCCATCCCGCCGCCGGTGAGCACGAGGTGGGCGACCCCGCGCCGGGTCTGCGCATCCTGGATCTCCAGCAGCAGCCGGGCGGCGCCGGCGTGGGCAAGCAGGTCCGCGGTCGGGTGGACGAGCACGAGGGGTTCGGGCGCGTTCGCCGCCATCACGACGGCGACTTCCGGGCGCGGGCGGCGACGGCCTTCGCGGGCTTCGTCGCCGTTCCGACCAGCCGCCGCGCGGTTGCCCGCCGAACCGTCTGGGCAGAGTCTGTGGCGGACAGTTCCGGCGGTGGCGTCGTGACCATCGACGCGGCCAGTTGCGCCGACCGGTTGCGCCGCAGTCGCTCGGCCCGCCGTCGAGCCTCGGACAGCGACGGTGCGCTGGTGGCGCCGCGACCGGACCTGGGCAACATCGGGAGCCCGCGCCGAAGCACATCGCCGTAGGTCTGGTCGGGATCGAGCCGGCGCAACTCGTCGGCGAGGCACTCGGCGTCACCGCGCCGACGCAGGCTGATCCGTCGGTCGGGCTGGCCGGGTTGAGTCATCGTCGCGACGAGATCCCCCGGGCGCACCAGGTCGATGGGGCCGCTTGGACGTTCCAGTCGCACGCTGCGGATCCCACTGCCGTGGGGGGTGCGGACCCGGGTCACGGGCACCTGCAAGGCCACCCCGAGCCAGGCCGCCAGCAGGTCGGTCGAGGGGGAGTCGCCAGCCCCGGCAACGGCGGCCGCCGTCACCGGTTCGTACGGCGGCCCGTCGAGGGCAGCGGCCAACAGCGCTCGCCACAGGGTCAGCCGGGTCCACGACATGTCGGTGTCGCCGGCCTGGTACGTCTGGGCGAGGCGCCCCAGCATGAGCCGCGGGTTGGGGCTTTCGGCGGCGTCGGTGATCCGACGGCTGGCCATCTGGGCGATGGGATCGGTGCGCAGGTCCGCCG
The DNA here is from genome assembly GCA_037045045.1 of Dermatophilaceae bacterium. GTDB lineage: Bacteria > Actinomycetota > Actinomycetes > Actinomycetales > Dermatophilaceae > Phosphoribacter. Next base: position 163,672 of record JBAOHL010000003.1, on the reverse strand, counting down.
GCGCCGCCCGGGGCCACCACGCGACCACGGGCGAATCCGCGAGCAGCAGCGGCACGACGACGCTCTGCCCGTGTCCGGCGAGCTCGCCGAACACGCGCAGGACGACGACCTCGCTGGCGCCGGCGTCTCCGCCGACTCGGATCTGCCCGTCGAGGCGGCTGGCCCCCCGGCGGGTCCCCGACACGACGACGACGATCCGGCTGGGATGTTGACGGCTGGCCTCGTTGGCCACGTCGATGACCTCGTCGGCGCTCTCGTCGTCGACGACGACGACGAGAGTGAGCACCCGGCCCAGTGTCATGGCGCCGACATCGTTGCGCAGTTGGACGAGTTTCTTGCCGATCGTCGCGGCCGAGGTGTGCGGCAGGTCGATGATCACGGGTTCCTCCACCGCCGACCGTCCCGGGCCAGCATCGCGTCACTGGACGCCGGCCCCCAACCACCGGCCGGGTATTGTCCGGGCCGCCCGTGACGGGCCCACCACCGCTCGATCGGATCGAGGATCTGCCAGGACAACTCGACCTCCTCGTGCCGTGGGAACAGCGGGGGGTCCCCGAGCAGCACGTCGAGGATGAGCCGCTCGTACGCCTCCGGCGAGGACTCGGTGAACGAGGACCCGTATCCGAAGTCCATCGTCACGTCCCGAACCTCGAGCTGGGTGCCTGGCACCTTGGACCCGAACCGCAAGGTGATGCCCTCGTCCGGCTGGACCCGGATGACGATGGCGTTCTGGCCGAGTTCCTCCGTCGCGGTCGCGTCGAACGGCAGCCAGGGCGCCTTCTTGAACACCAGGGCGATCTCGGTGACCCGTTTGCCGAGGCGCTTGCCGGTGCGCAGGTAGAACGGCACACCCGCCCACCGACGCGTCTCGACGTCGAGCCGGACGGCGGCATACGTCTCGGTGCGCGAGCCGGGGGCGACCCCGGTCTCCTGCAGGTACCCCACGACCTTCTCGCCGCCCTGCCAGCCCGCGGCATACTGCCCGATGGCCGTGTTCGCGCCGATGTCGCGGGGCACCCGAACCGCCGAGAGGACCTTCGCCTTCTCGGCGCGCAAGTCCTTGGCCTCGAACGACACCGGCTCCTCCATCGCCGTGAGGGCCAGCAACTGCAGCAGGTGGTTCTGGATGACGTCTCGGGCCGCGCCGATGCCGTCGTAGTAGCCGGCTCGGCCGCCGATGCCGACGTCCTCGGCCATGGTGATCTGGACGTGGTCGACGTAGCTGGCGTTCCACAGCGGCTCGAACAGCTGGTTGGCGAAGCGGACCGCCAGCAGGTTCTGGACCGTCTCCTTGCCGAGGTAGTGGTCGATCCGGAACACCGAGTCCGGCGGGAACACCGTGGCGACGATCTCGTTGAGCTCGCGGGCCGAGCGCAGGTCGTGACCGAAGGGCTTCTCGATGACCACCCGGCGCCAGCCCTTGCCGTCCTGGCGGGCCAGACCGGAGCGGTCGAGCTGTTGGCACACCTGGGCGAAGAAGCCCGGCGGGATGGACAAGTAGAACGCGAGGTTGCCCCCGGTGCCCCGCTCGGCCTCGAGCTGGTGCACGGTCGCGGCGAGCAGGTCGAACGCGGCGTCGTCATCGAAGGTCCCGGGCACGAACCGGATCCCGGCGGCGAGGCCCTCCCAGACCTCCTCACGGAAGGGGGTCCGGGCGTACTGCCGCACCGAGTCGTGGACGATCGCCCCGAAGTCTTGGTCGGCCCAGTCGCGGCGGGCGAACCCGACGAGCGAGAAGCCGGGCGGCAGCAACCCCCGGTTGGCCAGGTCGTAGATCGCCGGCATGAGCTTCTTGCGGGCGAGGTCTCCGGTGACGCCGAAGAGGACCATGCCGCACGGTCCGGCGATGCGCGGCAATCGTCGGTCGCGGGGGTCGCGCAGCGGGTTGACCCCTGCGGCCACACGCTTGGGTCTCAATGCCCCTCCCCATCGTCGTTGGGGCTGCGAGCCTAGCGCGGGTCGGCCCGCCGACGGGGTATGCCGCCCGAGCCGGTGCCGTGCAAGGCGCCGTGCCTGCCGGGCGCCCGGGTCAGCGCGGTCCCTTCATCTGCGCCGCGACGTCGGCGAGCAGGGCCTGCCAGGACGTCTCGAACTTGGCCAGCCCCTCGTCTTCGAGCACGGCGACGACGTCGGTGTAGGAGATACCGAGATCCTCGATGCCGTCGAGCGCGGCCTGCGCGGCGGCATACTCCCCGGTGATGGTGTCCCCGTGGATGTCGCCGTGGTCCGCAACCGCGTCGAGGGTCTTCTCGGGCATCGTGTTGACGGTGCCGGGCGCGACCAACTGGGTGACGTAGAGGGTGTCGGGGTAAGCGGGGTCCTTGACCCCCGTCGAGGCCCACAGGGGTCGCTGGGGACGGGCCCCGTCGTCGGCCAGGCCGCGCCAGCGGGGGGTGGAGAAGACCTCTTCGTAGGCCTGGTAGGCCAACCTGGCGTTGGCGACCGCGGCCTTGCCCTTGAGGGCGGCCGCCTCGGGCGTGCCCAGGGCGGTGAGTCGTTTGTCCACCTCGGTGTCGACCCGGGAGACGAAGAACGAGGCGACCGAGTGGATCCGGCTCAGGTCGTGCCCGGCCGCGTGGGCGTGTTCCAGCCCGTCGAGAAACGCGTGCATCACCGCCCGGTAGCGGTCCAACCCGAAGATCAGGGTGACGTTGACGCTGATCCCGTCGGCGATCGTCGCGGTGATCGCCGCCAGTCCCTCGACGGTCGCGGGAATCTTCACGAGCAGGTTGTCGCGGCCGACCGTGGCATGCAGGGCGGCCGCCTGGGCGATCGTCGCGGTGGCGTCCCGGGCCAGCCGCGGGTCGACTTCGATCGACACTCGCCCGTCGATCCCGTCGGTGCGCTCGTTGACCTCGCGGAACAGGTCGCAGGCATCGCGGACGTCGTCGGTGGTGCACGCGAGGACGACCTCCTCGACGCTCTTGCCTGCCGCCGCGAGGCCGGCGATCTGGTCGTCGTATGCCGCACCCGAACCGACCGCGGCCTGGAAGATCGTCGGGTTCGTCGTGACGCCGGTGACGTGCTTGTCCCGGACGAGCGCGGCCAGGCTCCCGCTCGTCACGCGGGTGCGGGACAGGTCGTCGAGCCACACCGAGACTCCGGCGGCGGTGAGGGCTGCGAGGTGGTCGGTCATCCGCGCCGTCCCCTCGCAGCTAACGGTGCGGGAGTGCGGGTCGCCCGAGGGGTCGTCGTGCGCGGTCGCACCCCGCCCGGTGATGCCTCGCCCGAGCGGGCCGCCGCGAGGGACGCCTTGGCCGCCGCGGCCACGGCCTCCGGCGTGAACCCGAACTCGCGGAACAGGGTCGCCGCGTCCGCCGAGGCCCCGAAGTGGTCGATGCCGACGATCCGCCCGGCGTCGCCGACGACCTCGCGCCAGCCCATGCTCACCCCGGCCTCGACCGACACCCGGGCAGCCACAGACGGGGGAAGAACCCGGTCCCGGTAGGCCGCGCCTTGGGCGTCGAACCATTCCCGGCACGGCATGCTCACCACGCGGGTGCGGATCTGGGCCTTCTCGAGCAGGTCCCGGGCGCCGAGCGCCACCGTGACCTCCGACCCGGTGGCGACGAGGACGACCTCGGGCGCCTGCCGGCCGTCGGCGCCGCCGTCGATGAGGACGTACCCACCCCGGGCCGCTCCTGCGGCCGGGCGGTGGCGGCGACGGTCGAGGACCGGCAGCGCCTGCCGGGACAATGCCAAGGCGGCGGGTCGGGCGTTGCGCAGGATCTGTGCCCAGACGACGGCGGTCTCGTTGGCGTCGGCGGGTCGCACGACGTCCAGGCCCGGCATGGCCCGCAGGGCGGCGAGGTGCTCGACCGGCTGGTGGGTCGGACCGTCCTCGCCGAGACCGATCGAGTCGTGGGTCCACACGAAGGTCACCGGTAGGCGCTGGATCGCCGCGAGGCGCACCGCACCGCGCATGTAGTCGGAGAAAACGAGGAACGTCCCGCCGTACGGACGGGTCAGGCCCTCGAGGGCCATGCCGTTGAGGATCGCGCCCATCCCGAACTCGCGGATGCCGAAGTGCAGCACGCGGCCGTAGGGCCCGCCCTGCCACTGCCGGGTCTGGCGCCGGGTGGGGATGAACGAGGGCTCGCCGGTCATCGTCGTGTTGTTGGACTCGGCGAGGTCCGCCGACCCGCCCCAGAGCTCGGGCAGCACCGGGGCCAGGGCGGTGAGGATTGTGCCGGACGCAGCCCGGGTGGCCACACCCTTGGGGTCGGCCGGCCAGGTCGGTATGGCCCGCTCGAACCCGTCGGGCAGTTGCCGCTCGAGGAGCCGGTCGAGCAGGGCGGCCCGGTCCGGCTGGGCCTTGCGCCACGAGGCATACCGGCGGTTCCAGGCGCGATGCGCGGCCTTGCCCCGCGCCGCGACCTTGCGGGCGTGGGCGAGCACGGCGCGCTCGTGCGGGAAGGCCACCGCCGGGTCGAAGCCGAGCGCGGATTTGGTCGCCGCGAGCTCCGGCGCCCCGAGGGCCGAGCCGTGCGCCGCGCCGGTGTCCTGCTTCGTCGGCGCCGGCCAGGCGATGATCGTGCGCAACACGACGAGGGTGGGCTTCGTGCGGACCTTCTTGCCGGCTTCGATCGCCGCGAGCAGGGCGTCGACGTCCTCGACGTAGGTGCTCCCGTCCGGCGTCGGGCCGCGCCAGTCGACGACCCGCACGTCCCAGCCGTATGCCGCATATCGCGTGGCCACGTCCTCGGAGAACGAGATGTCGGTGTCGTCCTCGATCGAGATCTCGTTCTGGTCGTAGACGACGACGAGGTTGCCCAGCTCCTGGTGCCCGGCGAGGGCGCTCGCCTCGTGGGTGACGCCCTCCATGATGTCGCCGTCGCTGGCCAGGACGTAGATGTGGTGGTCGAAGACGCTCTCGCCCGCTGCGGCCTCGGGGTCGAGCAGGCCGCGTTGGCGGCGCTGGGCCATCGCCATGCCCACGGCGCTGGCCAGCCCGGAACCCAGCGGGCCCGTAGTGATCTCCACGCCGGCGGTGTGGTGGACTTCCGGGTGGCCGGGAGTGAGGCTGCCCCAGGTGCGCAGGGCTTGCAGGTCGGACAGCTCGAGGCCGTAGCCGGACAGGTAGAGCTGGACGTACTGGGTCAGGCTCGAGTGCCCGCACGACAGGACGAACCGGTCGCGCCCGAGCCAGGCCGGGTCCGCAGGGTCGTGGACCATGACGTTCTGGTACAGCAGGTAGGCCGCCGGGGCCAGCGACATGGCGGTGCCCGGGTGGCCGTTGCCGACCTTCTGCACGGCGTCGGCGGCGAGGATCCGGGCGGTGTCGACCGCCCGGACGTCGAGGTCGGACCAGCCGGCCTTGCTGGCTCTCGGGCGGGCCAGGTGCTCGTCGCGTACCGCGAGAATCGAGGAACGGCCAGAGGGTCGAGGGCTCACGGGGGCCTCCTTCGGGGCGGTCGATTGGAGCCTAGTGCCGTCGACGGGGGGAGCCGCGAAGCGGATCCCTGCCCTGGGCTCTCGCCGCATCGCGTGTCGGCGCCCAGCGCTGCCCAGTCACCAAGGGGGGCGGGCATCCCGGGGTCGAGCCCCGGTTATGCTGGGCGAGGGGCTGCGTCGAGGCTGCCTCCACACCCGCCGACCGCGAAGGACACCGTGACTGCTGTCGACCCGCGCGCCGACGTGGACCCCCGCGCCGAGCTGGCGTCGACCCCGAGCTCGGTCGGGCACGGCGTGCGCTTCCGGGCCGGGCAGTACCTCGCGCTGATGAAGCTGCGGATCATCGAGCTGCTGCTCATCACGACAGTGCCGACGATGTTCCTCGCGGCACGCGGCATACCGCCGCTCGGTTTGGTCTTGGCCACGCTCGTCGGCGGCACGCTGTCGGCCGGGGCGGCCAACACCCTCAACTGTGTCATCGACCGCGACATCGACGCGATGATGAACCGCACCGCCAGCCGTCCCCTCGTCACCGGGACGGTGAGCACCCGGGCCGCGGTGACCTTCGGGGTCGTTCTCGCCGTCGTCTCGACGCTCGTGCTCGGTGTCTTCGTCAACTGGCTCTCGGCGCTGCTCGCGCTCGGCGCGTTCGGGTTCTACGTGGGGATTTATTCGGTGGTGCTCAAGCGCCGCACCCCGCAGAACATCGTCTGGGGCGGCGCCGCGGGCTGTATGCCGGTGCTCATCGGCTGGTCGGCGGTCACCGACGCGGTGTCGTGGTCGGCGGTCGTGCTCTTCCTCGTCATCTTCTTCTGGACCCCGCCGCACTACTGGCCGCTGTCGATGAAGTTCAAGGACGACTACCAGGCCGCCCGGGTGCCGATGCTGCCCGTCGTCGCGCCGTTCGTCGCGGTGTCGCGCCGGATCCTCGGGTACTCGTGGGCGATGGTGCTCACGTCGTTGGCGCTGGTTCCCGTCGGGCGGGTCGGCTGGGTGTACGCCGTGGGCGCACTGCTCTGCGGGGCGGTCTTCCTCGCCGAGGCGCACCGGCTGCACCACCACGCGGTGACGGGGTCGCCGCAGGCCGAATTGCGCCCGATGCGCCTGTTCCACCTGTCGATCAGCTACCTCACGGTCCTGTTCGTCGCGGTGGCGGTGGACCCGCTGGTCTATCTCCCGCTGCCCGGGCTGGCCCACTGACGACACGGCGGCCGCAGGCAGGGTGGGAGCGCCGGGCGGCCCAGGGGATGAGCCGGGATCCCGGTCACCGGCTGGGCAGTCCCTGGGCATCGGGCACTTCGTCGAGGAGGAACACCGCCTCCACGGCATGCCCGAAGTAGCGGGCCAGGCGGATCGCCAGGGGGAGCGACGGATCGTACTTGCCCGTCTCGATGGCGTTGACCGTCTGCCGGGAGACGCCCAGCGCTGCGCCGAGCGCCCCCTGGCTCAGCCCTCGGTGCACGCGCAGTTCGCGGACGAGGTTATGCATGGATCGAGCCGCGTCGCACGACCACGCGGTTGGCGACGATCCACACTGCGCACAGCAGCGGCAGGCGCACCGAGGAGCCCCAGTCGTCGGCGAAGCCGGCGCCGAGCCGCCAGAGGAAGATCCCCAACTCGAGCAGGACGGCGAAGCCGCCTACCCACGCCAGGGCACGGTCGAGAAGCGCGCGGTCGCGTTCGTCGAGGGGCTGGGCGGAGTCCAGACGCGAGACGTCGCTCGTCTGGCCCCGGTTGACCTGCCAGATCGCCCAGATGGCGTAGAGGCCCCCGACTATCGAGAGGACGACGACAGGCCAGCGGCCGTGGACCCCCGACCACACGGCCCCGGCGAGCAGGACCCCAAGGGCGAGACGATTGAAGACAGACGTTGAGGTGATCATGTCCCCAGGCTATGTCAAGTGTCCTTGACTGTCAAGTACCCTTGACAGGGGTTGCCGCATCGATCGCTACACCGGGTGGCGGTAGAGGTTGAGCGTGCCGTTGACGAGCGCCAGGGACAGCACGGCGGCCCCGAGCATGTGAGTGCCGACGAGGACGATGGGCAGGTTGGTGAAGTACTGGACGTAGCCGATGACGCCTTGCAGTAGGGCGACGACGAGCACGGTCGTCCACGTCCGGCGGGCGCGGTCGATTTCGGCCGGTCGGGCCGCAGCCTGGGGGGCAGCGACGCGCAGCGCCACAACGACGGCGACGACGAGCCCGAGGAACACCATGACGACGTCGGCGTGGATCCACGACACGACCCGGGGGTCGAACCCCGTGCGGGCCGGTCGGTCGGCGTCGCCGGAGTGGGGCCCGGACCCGGTGACGATGGTGCCGAGCGTGAGGACGACACCCCCGAGGGCAAAGGTCCACCAGGCCAGTCGCCCGACGAGCGGGTGGACGAGTACGGTGCGCTGACCGTCCCCAGGTCCGTCTTCCGCGCCCCTGAGCAGCGCCGCCGCGGCGGCGACGAGAACCATCGACGCGAGAAAATGGAAGGCGACGATGGCCGGGTTGAGCCCGGTCCACACGGTGATCCCGCCGACGACGGCCTGGGCGAGGATTCCGGCGATCAACAACCACCCGAGCCGCCGCAGCCCGCGGCGCTGGGGCAGGGCAGTCGCCACGGCCCACAGCGAGGCGACAGCGAGAGCGACGAGCACCCCCGTAAGGGTCCGGTTGCCGAACTCGACGAACTTGTGGAAGCCCTCCGCCTGAGCCGCCACCGGGACGACCGACCCCTGCGCACACGTCGGCCAGTCGGGGCATCCGAGCCCGCTTCCGGTGAGCCGCACGACTCCACCGGTGACGACGATGAGCACCTGGGCGACAAGATTGGCCAGCAGGATGGGGCGCACCCAGCCTGGGCGAGCGACGGGAAGAGCCACCCGGTCAGCGTATGCCGCGGGCTCGTGGCCACCGCTCGCGGGTGCCCGCCGCCGGAGCGTGGTCAATCCGACCAACGGAGTTCGGGTCAGTCCGACCAACGGAACAGCCGGCTGGCCGCCAGAGTTGCCACGACCGCCCACCCTGCCAGCACGAGCAGCGCCCCGGGGGCGAAGGACCCCTGCCCGAGGGCGGCGCGCAGTCCGTCCGCGAGGGCGCTGGAGGGCAGCCACGCGACCACCCCGGCCAGGGCATCGGGCAGCTGCGAACGGGGGACGAGCAGCCCGCCGACGACGAGCAGCAGCACCCAGACGAGATTGGCCAGGGCGAGGACCCCTTCGGCCCGCACCGTCCCGGCGAGCAGGAGCGCCAGCGCGACGAACGCCCACGTGCCGGCGACGAGGAACACCGCGGCATACGGGATGCCCACGAGATTCGGGCGCCACCCGAGGGCCAGCCCCGTCGCCCCGACGACGAGCCATTGGATGACCTCGACGCCGAGCGTGGCCAAGGCCTTGCCCCACAGCAGGCCGTCGCGACCTAGGGGGGTCGTCCCGAGCAACCGCAACACGGCATACCGGCGGTCGAATCCGGTGGCGATCGCCTGCGCGGTGAACGCCGAGGAGACGACGCACAGCGCGAGCACCCCCGGGGTGGCGATGTCTACGCGCGACCCGGCGCCGAGGTTCGGCGCGCTGGTGAGTGAGAGCCCGACGAGCGCGCCGAGGGGAAGCACGAGCGAGACGAGCAGTTGCTCGCCGTTGGCCAGCAGGGTCGTCAGCTCGAACCTCGCCTGGGCGCGGACCCGCGCGGCGGGCGGCGCGGGGGCACTCATCGCGAGGCCTTGCGGGTGAGGGCGAAGTAGACGTCCTCGAGGCTCGCGGTGCCCGTGACGTGGTCGAGCGTGCCCTCGGCGACGGTCCGGCCCGCGCTGAGGATGACGAGATGGGTGGCCAGGGACTGGGCCTCCTCGAACGAGTGTGTCGTCACGACGAGCGTCCTGCCCTCGGCGCGCAGGTCGCGCAGCAGGTCGTAGACGTCGAGCCGCCCATGCGGGTCAAGGCCGGCGGTCGGCTCGTCGAGGAAGAGCACCTCGGGTCGGCCGACCAGGGCGACGGCCAAGGCCACCCGCTGCTTCTGGCCGCCGGACAGTCGGCGGATCGTCGTCCCGGCGAAGGCGTCGATCTCCAGGCGGGTGGCCAGCGCGGCGGGATCGGCGGGCGTCGCGTAAAAGGCCGCCAGGTGGCGCAGCAGACGCCGGGGCGTCGTGCCGTTGGGCAGGCCCCCGGACTGCAGCATGACGCCGACTCGCGAGCGGTGTTCGGCGGGGGCGAGCCACGGGTCCGTTCCGAACACGCGAACCGTGCCGGCGTCGGGGCGTTGGAGTCCGACGGCGCACTCGATGGCCGTGGTCTTGCCGGCTCCGTTGGGGCCGAGCACGGCGGTGATTTCGCCGGCCGGCGCCGCCCAGGTGAGGTCGGTGCATGCCGTGACGGTCCCGAACCGACGCGTGAGGGCGTCGAACGTCACGGCGTCAGGCACGGTCGGAGTGTATGCCGCGTCGTCGCATCGCCACGGCCCGGCACGACCGCGCCCGCCGACCGGGGGGTCGACGGGCGCGGCTGGGTGTCGGCTGGGTTCACTTGGAGAACTGCTGGACCGGGGACAGCTCCCACGCCGTCCACGGTGAGGTGACCCCGTTGCTGGTGACCTGGAACTTCACCTGCTGGTACATCTCCTCGTCCCCGAGCTCGGTGTCCGGAAGGGACACCTCGGCCCACATCGTCACGGTGTCGGTGACGTCGAAGGTGCGGTTGTGGGTCGTCGTCGAGATGTGGTCGTCGCCGTTGAGGCCGCCGTCCTGCTCGTGGACGTGCCGCTCGAGCGCGATGCTGCGCCCGCCGGTGCAGGTGACGGTGACGTCGTAGCGGATGACCTTGACCCCCGCGGAGTTGATGTGGTCGAAGACCGGTCGCAGCGGGGTGACGGTGCAGCCGCTGGAGGTCGTCGTCGCCTGGGCCGTCGAGACGGCGACGAGCGGCAACACGGTGGCGGCCAGAGCGATGGCGCCGGCGCGCCAGCGCCGGCCGGAGAGAATGGACATGATTCGTGCCTTTCGGGAGGTGTCGGCGGCTCGTCCGCCGGAGGACTCCACGGTCTCCTCCATGCCGGTCTCGGCGCGTCTGCCCGTGGTGGCGTCCTCGGCGTATGCCGCGCGGCATACCACGAACGCCGGTGCCGGCCTCGGCAGAGCTCACGGAGTCGTCGGGGATGGTCCCGGCGACAGCGAGGGGACCGCCCGATTTCAGGAGCAGACGGTGCCGGCCGACCTCAGGGGGCGACGCCGACGGCGCCGCAGGCGAACGCGAGAGCGACCGCCTGCGCCCGGTCGCGGCACCCCGTCTTGTGCAGGATGCGGGACACGTGCGTCTTGACCGTGCCGTGGCCCAACCAAAGCGACGCGGCGATCTCCGCGTTGCTCAGGCCGCGACTGAGCAGGACGAGCACCTCGCGCTCGCGCTCGGTCAGCGCGCCTACGCGGGCCGGCGCCGAGACACTGGCCTCGGGGGCGCGGCATACCGCCGCGAGCAGATGCCCGGCCACCGAGGGGTCGACCCAGCCCGCTCCGGCGGCGAGGGCGCGGATCGCGTCGGCGAGGTGGCGCGGAGCGGAGGCCTTGAGCAGGTATCCCTTGGCCCCGGCGCGCACGGCCCGGTGGACGTCGGGGTCGGAGTCGAACGAGGTGAGCACGAGGGCAGCGGGCGCGTCGGGCTCGGTTCCCATCCGGAGCAGCAGGTCGACGCCGTCCACGACGGGCATCCGCAGGTCGGTAACGAGCACGTCGGGCCGCAGCCGAGCGACGAGCTCGGCCGCCTGCTGACCGTTCTCGGCCTCAGCGAGGCAACGGATGTCGGTCGCGGCGTCGAGCAGCGCGAGGATCCCCGAGCGCACCAGCGGTTCGTCTTCGGCGACGACGACGCCGATCGTCATGGGACGAGCACCGGTGCGAGCGGCAGGTGCAGGTGGACGCGGAAGAGCCCCCCGTCGATGCCCGCGCGCAACCACCCCCCGGCGAGCCTGGCCCGTTCGGCGAGGTTCTGCAGTCCTTGGCCACCGGACCACGGGCCGCTCGGCGACGAGCGACCGCGCTCTGGCCGACCGAGGTCGCTGGTCACGTCGAGATCCAGGCGGCGGGTGCCGATCCTCAGCTCGAGAATGGCGCCGCCGCCGCGAGGTCCGTACTTGAGCGCATTGGTCAGCCCCTCCTGAACGGTGCCGACGAGCGCGCTGACCGCGGCAGGCTCCAGGTCGTGGTGGCCCGCCTCGGCCCAGTCGCCGGCGAGCGTCACCCGAAGCCCGGCGTAGCGCGCGGCCTTGGCCAGCAGGGGTACCTCGGCGAGCAGGTCCGCGGGGCTCGGGGTCGGGTGATCCGGCCGGGGGAGCAGCGAACCGACGACGCGACGCAGCTCGAGGACTGATCGTTCGGCCCCGGCCTCGATCGCCGCCAACGAGCCGGCCGCAGGCCGATCCGCCGTCCCGTCGAGCGCTCGGGCAGTGGCCGCGTGCAGGTGGACCGCCGTGACCGCTCCGCCGAGCCCGTCGTGCAGATCCCGGGCGATGCGGCGACGTTCGGCGAGCAGGGCGCGCTGAGCCCGGTCGGCGGCCAGGGTCGTGCTGTGCCAGGCCCGGTGTGCCAGGGTTCGCCGTCGCATGCCAACGCCGACGGCGACACCCGCGACGGTGAGCCACAGGGCGAAGAGGGTGGCCGTCGAGGACACCGGCTGGGCGGTGAGGCGCGCCGATCCGTAGCTGTGTGCCAGCAGGACGAGCCCGACTCCCGAGAGCAGCAGGCGGATCCGCCCGAGGCCCACCGCCGCGGTCGCGGCATACGCGGCCATGAGCAGACCGGCGAACGGCTGCCACCGAGGGACGACCAGGCTGACCGACCCGAGGGCGACCTGGACCCCGAGCACGAGGCGGGGCCGATGGCAGATGAACCACAGGCTCTGGTGGCCGAGGACAATCCCGAGCACCGGAACCCACGCCGGCACGGTGGACCCGCTCATCGTCCGCACCGCACCACCCCAGACGAGCAGGTCCAGTCCGATCGCGATGAGCCCGGCGCCGGCCCGGGAGCCGCGCGAGGCCAACACGTCAATCGCCGCCGCAGAAGCTGGCCCAGGGGAAGAGCACGCACCAGAACCCGTCGGAACCGGGGGTGGGTGGCTGGTGCAGGGGTGGCGCCGTGCTCGGCTCGGCGAGTTCGAGCCCCAGGCCGCCGGGACTGCCCTGCCACGAGGCGATGGGGCCCATCCGTAGGACCTCGACGAGCTCGGCGCGGGGGTGGTTCTGCTCGTCGAGCCAGCTCAGGTGGGCCAGCCACGTCGAGACCTCCGGGTGTGCGCCGACCGCCGCCTCGAGGTCGGCTTCGGCCTGCAACATCCGCGGCAGCTCGAGGCGGGCGAAGCCGCCCAGTTGCCAGTGACCGCTGTCGGTGCGTCCGTAGACCGCGACGATGGGAGAGGTCATGTCGTCCGTCCTGAGTCCGGTGGTGTCGCAGCACAGGAGACGAAACCGGCACCCGAGATACCCGGACCGCCGCGGACCAGAATTAGGGCATAATTGTGTGGTGATTATCGCGCCACCGGTGGGGAGCGCCTCGTCCGAGCCCGCCGACCTCGAGACCCGCACCCGGGCCAAGGTCCTCGCGGCCGTGTCCGGGCACGGCCCGGTGACCGCGTCGGCGCTCGGCCGGCTCCTTGGCCTCACCCCGGCGGCGGTGCGCCGTCACCTCGACGCGCTCGCCGCGCAGGGCGCGATCAGCGAACGACGTGCCGACTCAGGACCGGCCGAGGCCCGCGGGCGAGGACGACCGGCCCGGAGCTGGGTGCTCGCCGAGGCCGGCCATCATGCCCTCGCGGCGGACTACGACCACTTGGCCGCCGAGGCCTTGCGCTACCTGCGCGACGCCCTCGGCCCCGAGGCGCTGGTCTCCTTCGCCCGGTCCCGCGTCGCCGACCTCGAGACCAGGTATGCCGCGCAGCTGGCCGCAGCGGGCGTGGACCCGTTGGCCCGGGCCGAGGCGCTCGTGGCCGCCCTCACCCGGGACGGATTCGCGGCCACGACGCGGCCGGTCGCCGGTCGGGCGCAGACCGGCATTCAGGTGTGTCAAGGACACTGTCCGGTCAAGGACGTCGCCGAGGAGTTCCCCCAGTTGTGCGACGCCGAGACCGACGCCTTCTCCAGGCTGCTGGGCGTCCACGTCCAGCGCCTCTCCACCCTGGCCCGGGGCCAACACGTGTGCACGACGTTCGTCCCCGCGCCGACGACCCGTACGACGAAGGGAGCGCTCGCGTGAGCACCGACATCGAACGGCTCAACCCGGGCCTGGCCGGCCTCGGCCGGTACGAATACGGCTGGCACGACCAGGATTCCGCCGGGGCTTCGGCTCGGCGAGGTCTGTCCGAGGAGGTCGTGCGGGACATCTCGGCGCGTAAGGACGAGCCCCAGTGGATGACCGACCTGCGCCTGAAGTCGCTGCGCCTGTTCGAGCGCAAACCGATGCCGTCCTGGGGCAGTGACCTGTCCGGCATCGACTTCCAGAACATCAAGTACTTCGTCCGCTCGACGGAGAAGCAGGCCACCTCGTGGGACGAGCTGCCCGAGGACATCAAAAACACCTACGACCGGCTCGGCATCCCCGAGGCCGAAAAGCAGCGCCTCATCGCCGGCGTCGCCGCCCAGTACGAATGCCTGGCCCAGGACACCCGGGTGTGGACCGCCGGTCGAGGACTCGTGCCGCTCAAGGAAATCGAGCCCGGCGACCACGTCTTCGCCTTCGACGAGACCACCGGGCGGTTCGTCGTCGCGCCGGTCCGGGCCGCCGCACAGACCGGCACCAAGCAGACGTATGCCGTCCAGGTCGGGGTGCGCACGATCCGGGCGACCGACAACCACCCGTTCCTCGTCAGCGAGCAGGGCCTTGGGGGAGACCGCGCGCAGAGCCGGCGCACCTGGAAGACCGTGGCGCAGCTTCGCCCAGGCGACCTCGTGGCCGTTCCTCGCCGGCTGCCCGACTTCGGCATCTCGCGTTCGTTGCGCACCACCGGGGACTTCGGTCCGCGAGTCTCGACTCCGGAGCTCATGTGGCTGCTCGGCTACTTCGTCGGCGCCGGCGTCCCCCAGGCAGCGCTGCCTGGCAACCCCGTCCAGGTGACGGTCCGCGCCGTCGACACCGTGGCTCGTGACGAGATCGCCCGCGTCGTTCGCGAGCAGTTCGACCTGTCGGTGTCCCAGGACGACGACCAGGCGCTCGTCATCGACTCGCCGGTGCTGGTGGACTGGTTGTGGGACAACGGATTTGCCCTGTCGTCGCCGGCCGCCGCAGGTGCGCACGTGGCCGGATGGGTCGACGGTTTGCCCGCAGCCGAGCGCCTCGCGTTCCTCGGTGGGTGGGGGGAGGCGGTCCGCGAAGCCGGCCCGGACGGCTGGCGGGCGAGCGAGCCCACCGCCGCCGAGCTCGGGCTCGGGCTCGGCGAGATCCTCGGCCTGGCCGAGCTGTCCGGCCTGAGCGAGGCGGGCCAGACTGTGGCCGACGAGGACCTCGCCTTCGCGACCGTGACGAGCGTAACGGCATACGAGGTCGAGCCGGTGTGGGACCTCGAGGTCGACGGGCCGCACAACTTCGTCGCCGAGGGTCTCCTCGTGCACAACTCCGAGGTCGTCTACCACCAGATCCGCGAGGACCTGCAGGAGAAGGGCGTCGTCTTCCTCGACACCGATTCCGGCCTGCGCGAGCACGAGGACCTGTTCCGCGAGTACTTCACCACGGTGATCCCCGCAGGGGACAACAAGTTCGCCTCGCTCAACACCGCCGTCTGGTCGGGTGGGTCGTTCATCTACGTCCCGCCGGGCGTGCACGTCGACATCCCGCTGCAGGCCTATTTCCGGATCAACACCGAGAACATGGGCCAGTTCGAACGGACCCTCATCATCGCCGACGAGGGCTCGTCCGTGCACTACGTCGAGGGGTGCACCGCGCCGATCTACACGTCCGACTCGCTGCACTCGGCGGTCGTCGAGATCGTCGTCAAGCCGGGCGCCCGGGTGCGCTACACGACGATCCAGAACTGGTCGACGAACGTCTACAACCTCGTCACGAAGCGGGCCACCTGCGGCGCGGGCGCGACGATGGAGTGGGTCGACGGCAACATCGGCTCCAAGGTGACGATGAAGTACCCGGCGGTCTACCTGCTCGGCCGGCACGCCAAGGGCGAGACGCTGTCCATCGCCTTTGCCGGCGAGGGCCAGCACCAGGATGCCGGCGCGAAGATGGTCCATGCCGCCCCCGACACGTCGAGCTCGATCGTTTCCAAGTCGGTGGCCCGAGGCGGTGGACGCACGTCCTACCGCGGGCTGGTCCAGATCCTCGAAGGGGCCACTCGCAGCCGCTCGACGGTGCGCTGCGACGCGCTGCTCGTCGACACGGTGAGCCGCTCGGACACTTACCCGTACGTCGACGTCCGCGAGGACGACGTCCACATGGGTCACGAGGCCACCGTGTCCAAGGTCAGCGAGGACCAACTCTTCTACCTCATGTCCCGTGGCATGACCGAGGAGGAGGCCATGGCGATGATCGTCCGGGGCTTCGTCGAGCCGATCGCCCGCGAGCTGCCGATGGAGTACGCCCTCGAACTCAACCGGCTCATCGAACTGCAGATGGAAGGAGCGGTCGGCTGATGCCGTTGCTGGAGAAGGCGGTTCGCCCATCGGATGGTATACCGGCGAGCGAACCGCACACGCACGGCGCGCCGCCCGTGATCCCCGAGCGCTCGCGCGCACAGCGACCGATCTCGTTCGACGTCGCCGACTTCCCGCCACCGTCGGGACGCGAGGAGCAGTGGCGATTCACGCCGGTCGACCGCCTCGCCGCGGTGCTGCGCGACACCCCAAGCGGGGCCCACCTCGCCGTCGACACCGAGCTGCCCGCAGGCGTCACCCTCACCGCGGTGACCCGCGAGGAGGCGCGGGCGCACGGCATCCCGGCCCCCGGCGACCGGGTGGCGGCTCTGGCCGTCGAGCACGCCGAACGCGCCGTCCACCTCGATATCCCCGCCGACGCGGTCCTCACCGACCCGATCCGGGTGCGCCTCGTCGGCAGCCACAGCGAGCGGGTCTGGGGGCACCTGCTCGTCACCGCCGGTCGGCACAGCGCGGCCACCGTCGTGCTCGAACACGAAGGCACCGCTCGGTACGGCCAGGTCGTCTCGGTCCTCGTCGGCGACGGCGCCGATCTCACGCTGGTGTCGCTGCAGGAGTGGGACGACGACACGCTCCACGTCGCGGAGCACGACGTTGTCGTCGGCCGGGACGCGAGCGTGCGACACGTCGCGGTCACCCTCGGGGGAGCGGTCGTGCGGCTCTCGACGAACGTCACGTATGCCGGTCCGGGCGGCAGCGTGGCGGCCTACGGCGTGTACTTCGCCGACTCCGGTCAGCACCTCGAACACCGCCTCTTCGTCGACCATGAGGCGCCGCATTGCCACAGCCACGTCGAGTACCGCGGCGCGCTGCAGGGCGACTCGGCGCACACCGTGTGGATCGGCGACGTGCTCATCCGGGCCGGCGCGGAGGGCACCGACACCTACGAAATCAACCGCAACCTCGTGCTCACCGAGGGCGCCCGGGCCGACTCGGTGCCCAACCTCGAGATCGAGACCGGCGAGATCGTGGGGGCCGGACACGCCTCGGCGACCGGACGTTTCGACGACGAGCAGCTGTTCTACCTGCAGGCCCGCGGCATCCCGGCCGACGAGGCCCGGCGGCTCGTCGTGCGCGGGTTCTTCGCCGACCTCATCGCCAAGATCCCCGTGGCCGAGATCCAGGGCCACCTCACCCAGGCCGTCGAGCGCGAACTGGCCACGACGGAGGCGGCACAACCGTGACCGACTACGTCAAGGTCTGCGACGTGCAGGACCTCACCATCGGGATCGCCTCCCCGGCCCGGGTCGACGGGCGACTGCTCGCGATCGTGCGCACCGGCGAACGGGAGGTGCACGCCGTCGACGACACGTGCACCCATGCCCAGGTCTCGCTGTCCGAGGGCGAGGTCGACGGCTGCACCCTCGAATGTTGGCTGCACGGCTCGCGATTCGACCTGCGCACCGGCGCACCCATCGGCCTGCCGGCGACCGTGCCGGTGCAGGTCTACCCCGTCAAGCTGGACGGCGACGCCGTCCTCGTCGGTATCGACAAGGAGTCAGACTGACATGGCCGTCCTCGACATCCGTGACCTGCACGTCGGGGTCGACACCGACGAAGGCCCGAAGGAGATCCTCCGCGGCGTCGACCTCACGGTCAGCAGCGGGCAGACCCACGCGATCATGGGCCCCAACGGCTCGGGTAAGTCGACGCTGGCCTACTCGGTGGCCGGCCACCCGAAGTACCACGTCACCTCCGGCACGGTCACCCTCGACGGCCAGGACGTGCTGGCGATGAGCGTCGACGAGCGGGCCCGCGCTGGCCTGTTCCTCGCCATGCAGTACCCGGTCGAGGTCCCCGGCGTCACCGTGTCGAACTTCCTGCGCACCGCGAAGACGGCGATCGACGGTCAGGCGCCCAAGTTGCGCACCTGGGTCAAGGACGTCAAGAGCGCAATGGATGCGCTGAGGATGGACCCGGCCTTCGCCGAGCGCAACGTCAACGAGGGGTTCTCCGGCGGGGAGAAGAAGCGCCACGAGGTGCTGCAGCTGGAACTGCTGCGACCCAAGATCGCGCTGCTCGACGAGACCGACTCCGGCCTGGACGTCGATGCCCTGCGCGTGGTCAGCGAGGGCGTCAACCGGGCCCAGGCGGCCGGCGACATGGGCATCCTGCTCATCACCCACTACACCCGCATCCTGCGCTACATCCGCCCCGACGCCGTCCACGTCTTCGTCGACGGTCGGATCGTCGAACAGGGCGGCCCCGAACTCGCCGACCGGCTGGAAAGCGAGGGCTACGACCGGTTCCTGTCGGCGGCGGCGGCGTCGGCTGCGGCGTCGAGCGACGGCGCGGTATCTCGATGACCGCAGACCCCTTCACCGCCGCGGAACTGGCCCGGATCCGGGCCGACTTCCCGATCCTCTCGCGGACGGTCCGGGACGGGCGGCCCCTGGTGTACCTCGATTCCGGGGCGACCTCGCACAAGCCGCGCCAGGTCCTCGACGCCGAGCGGGGCTTCTACGAGCGGATCAACTCGGCCGTCCACCGCGGCGCACACCAACTGTCGGAGGAGGGCACCGACGCCTACGAGGCCGCCCGGGCGAGGATCGGCGCGTTCGTCGGCGCACCGGCCGACCACATCGTCTTCACCCGCAACGCCACCGAGGCGATCAACCTCGTCGCGTACGCGTTCTCCAACGGTGCCGCCGGGGGCGGCGGCGGTATGCCGGGTGGCCGGTTCGCCATCGGCCCGGGCGACGAGGTGCTCGTCACCGAAATGGAGCACCACGCCAATCTCGTGCCCTGGCAGGAGCTGTGCCGGCGCACCGGGGCGACCCTGCGGTGGATCCCCGTCGACGCCGACGGACGTCTCGACCTCACCCACCTGGACACCCTGCTCACGAAGCGCACGACGGTGTTCGCGTTCACCCACGTGTCCAACGTCCTCGGCACGGTCAACCCGGTGCGCGCTCTGGCCGACCGGGCCCACGCGGTCGGTGCCCTCGTCGTGCTCGACGCCTGCCAGTCGGTCCCACATCTGCCCATCGACGTCACCGGTCTCGGCGTCGACCTGCTCGCCTTCTCCGGTCACAAGATGCTCGGGCCGCTGGGCATCGGCGTGCTCTGGGGCCGGGCCGAAGTGCTCGACGAGATGCCGACCTTCCTCACCGGCGGCTCGATGATCGAGACGGTGACGATGGAGCGCTCGACCTATGCGCCGGTCCCGCAGAAGTTCGAGGCCGGCGTGCCGGTGGCCGCCCAGGCGGTCGGTCTGGCCGCGGCGTGCGACTACCTCGCGGCGCTGGGGATGGATCACGTCCACGCCCACGAGCAGGCCCTCGTGGCCCGACTGCTCGACGGGCTGGCGCAGCGTCCGTGGGTCCGAGTCGTCGGCCCCACCGACCCGGCCGAGCGGGGATCCGTCGTGTCGTTCGTCGTCGACGGCGTGCACGCCCACGACGTCGGCCAGATCCTCGACGACCAGGGCGTCGCCGTGCGGGTGGGCCACCACTGCGCATGGCCGCTGCACCGTGCGCTCGGGGTGGCCGCGACGACGCGGGCGACCTTCGCGGCATACAGCACCCCCGGCGAGGTCGACGCGCTGCTCGAGGCGCTCGACCGGGTGCCGGCCGTCTTCGGCCTGACGGTGCCGGCCTGATGGACCTCTACCAGCAGGTCATCATCGACCACTACAAACACCCGCACGGGGCGGGTCTGCGCGATCCCTTCGACGCCGAGGTCCACCACGTCAACCCGACCTGCGGCGACGAGGTGACGTTGCGCGTCGAGGTCGACGGCGACCGCGTCGCGGACGTCTCGTATGCCGCGCAAGGGTGTTCGATCTCGGTGGCCTCGACGTCGGTGCTCGCCGAGGAGGTCACCGGGCGCCCGATCGCCGAGGCGCTGGGGACGTATGCCGCGATGCGGGCCATGCTCACCTCGAAAGGGCAGGACCCAGGCGACGAAGAGGTCATCGGCGACGGCGTGGCGTTCGCGGGGGTGGCCCGCTACCCCGCCCGAGTCAAGTGCGCGCTGCTGGGCTGGAGCGCGTTCACCGACGCGCTGGCGCGGGCCGGCGTCGACATCACGGCCGTCGCGGCACCGGCCGGAAGGGACTGACATGAGCGAATCCACGACCGACGCCCTGCCCGCCGACGTCGCCGACGTCGAGGAGGCCATGCGCGACGTCGTCGACCCCGAGCTCGGCATCAACGTCGTCGACCTCGGCCTCGTCTACGGCATCACCATCGACGCCCAAGCCAACGCCGTCATCGACATGACACTGACCTCGGCCGCCTGCCCGCTCACCGACGTCATCGAGGACCAGACCGCCCAGGCCCTCGAGGGGATCGTCGCCGGACACCGGATCAACTGGGTGTGGATGCCCCCGTGGGGGCCGGACAAGATCACCGACGACGGGCGCGACCAGCTGCGGGCCCTCGGCTTCAACCTCTGAGCGGCCGTCGTGGTGGCCGACGGGCGGATCGACGTCGCGCCCGAACGGTTCCCGGGCTGGTTGCAGGCGCTGCTCGACGAGCACCCGGGCGCGATGGTCGAGCCCGACGGGTCGACCATCGCCGTGAGGTGGGACGGTGGCATGGCGCGCTGCGAACGCTTCCCGCACGACCCGCTGGGGATCGTCCTGGTGCGCCGCGGCGGGTATGCCGTCGGGCTGGGCGTGGGAGCTCGGCTCGTCGCGAGCAAGGCGGGGCGGCGACACGTGCAGTCTCGGACCGCGGCCGGTGGGTGGTCGCAACAGCGATACGCCCGCCGCCGGGCCGGCCAGGCGCAGGTGCTCGTCGACGCCGTCGCCGGTCACGCGGCGGGTGTGCTCCTGGGCGGTGAGCACCCGAGGCCCGCAGGGCTCGTCGTGGGCGGTGACCGCGCACTGGTCGCCCAGGTCCTTGCGGACCGGCGCCTGACCGGCATACCGGACGTGCCTCGTCGTGAGGTCGCCGGTCTGCCCGACCCCGACGCCGCCGTGCTGTCGAGGGCCCTGTGGCTCGGGCGTGCGGTGCGGGTCACCCTCGGTCAGACCCCTGCCGACGAGGTCCCCGAGGGTCCCTAGGATTGGGCCCATGAGCGAGGACTACCGCATCGAGCAGCTGTCGGAGCAGGACTGCTGGGACATCCTGTCCCGGGAGGGGTTCGGGCGACTCGCGGTGGCGCCGTTGGGCGAGCCGGACATCTTCCCGGTGAACTTCCTCGTCGACGACGGGAAGCTGCTCATGCGCACCGCGGCCGGCACCAAGCTGGCCGAGTTGACCCTCAATTCCTCGGTCGCGGTCGAGACCGACGGCGGACGCGACGGCGACACGGCGTGGTCGGTGGTCCTCAAGGGCACCGCGCGGATGGTCGACCGGTTCACCGAGACGTACGAGCACGACGCGAAGCACCTCGAGACATGGCTGCCGTCCGACAAGCCGATCTACGTCGAGATCACCCCACACGAGGTCACCGGCCGACGCTTCCTGCGCGGGGCGGCCGTCTAGCGTCTCACGCGGCGGGCCCCCGGCGGCGAGGGGCCGCTCACTCCACCTTGGACACCCCGAAGGTGTTGCACTGGTTGATGTCGCCCGAGGTGAACCCCGCGCTGAACCACCGCTGACGCGCCGCGCTTGAGCCGTGCGTCCAGGTCTCGGGGGTGACCCGTCCCTGCATGGCCTTCTGGATCCGGTCGTCGCCCACCGCGGCGGCCGCCGACAGGGCCGAGTTGATGTCCTGCTGGGTCAACGGCTTGAGGTACGCCACGCCGTTGGCGTCCTTGGTCTCGGTCGCGTGCTTGACCCACGTGCCGGCCAGGCAGTCGGCCATGAGTTCGAGGCGCACCGATCCGGACTGGGCACCCTGCGGGTCCTGCTGCGCCCTGCCGAGGAGGTTGAGGATGTCCTGGATGTAGTGACCGTATTCGTGGGCGACGACGTACATCTTCGCGAGCTGCCCGCCGTCTGCGCCGAAGCGCGCGCTGAGCTCCTGGAAGAACGACGCGTCGATGTAGACCTTGCGGTCCAACGGGCAGTAGAAGGGGCCGACCTGGTTGGACGCGGTGCCGCACGCCGACTGGGTGGCCCCGCTGTACAGGACGGTGGTGGCCGCGGAGTACTGCACGCCGTACTGCGGCAGCGTCTGGGTCCAGTACGCCTGGACGCTGTTGACCGTGGCCACGACCAGGCACTCGTCGTCGCGGTTGGCGTCGGCGCCCGTCTTGCAGCCGGCGATCGTGCTGCCGTTTTGCTGGCCGCCGGCGACGACCTGGTTGGGGTCCAGGGCGCCACCCTTACTCGTCGTCGACCCGTCAGGGACCTGGGTGTTGGATCCACCGATGAGGTTGCCGCCGAACAACAAGGTGAGGATGAGCAGGATGAGGCCGCCGATCCCCCCGCCGACCTGGATGCCACCGGGGAAACCCCCACCGCCACCCCCACCCGAACCGCCCGAGCTGCCCCGCGCCTCGATCTGGGAGGTGTCCAGTTGGACGTTCTCGTTGAAGCTCATCGGCCCCTCCGCCTTCCGGTGGGCGTCCTCGCCCAGTGAATCCCCTCACACCCTAGACGAGCGAACGAGCGATTCCCCTCTGGCGGCTCGCGGGGAAGGTCACGACATGACCACGGCGTCCGCGCGCAAAAGGGTATGCCGCACCCGGACGAGGGCCGTGTCCCCGATGACCGGCGGCGTCGCGTGCGAGGGCAACACGACCATGCTCACCTGCATGTGGGGCGGTTCGAGGAACCACGTCGGGTGACCGGCGACGGTGAACGGTGACCGGATCCGCCCGGCCGCTTCCAAGAGACCCTCGGCGACGACCTGCGCCCGCTGGCGGATGCTCGATCCGCCCGAGGGTGCCGCCACGGCCACGCCGTGGGCGGTGCCGCCACTGACCACGACGAGGTGCGCTCCACCGGTGCGGTGTTGGCGGTAGCCGGCCGGTTCGCCTCGGGCGAGGTCGCGCACGTCCAGGACGTCGGCGTGCACCGCGAGGACAGTCTCGTCACCGAGCCACAAGGCAGTGCCGACCCGTGGCCGGACGCGGTGGTCGGGGAAGGCGGCGACCAGTGCGGCGACGTCGCCCCGGGTCAGGTGGGAGACGAACCACGTGCGCACCGACGGGATCGCCTCGACCCACCCACGGACCTCGTCCCCGTGCCCGGACCCCAGCGGGAGGTGCAGCGTGGCCCCGACGACGGCGGCCGGGCCTGCCTGGTCGACGAGCTTGCGGAGGTCGTCCGGCGACATCCCGTGGCGGTTCATCGACGTGCGCCCCTCGAGGAGCACGCGCGGTGCCCGTACCCGGGCGGCGAGCGCCGCGTAGTCCGCTGGTGCCGCGACGGTGTGGACCACAGCGGGGTCGGCGAGCTGGGGCAGCCCACCGTGGAGCACGTCGCGGTAGGGCTCGAGGACGAGGACGTCACCTGAGAAGGCCGCCAGTGCCTCGATCGCTTCGAGGTACGTGCCGACGGCGATCATCGAGACCCCCGCGGCACCGCCGAGCCGGGCGCACTCGGCGAGCAGTCGGGCGTTCCCGAAGCCGTATCCGTTGCCCTTGACGACGGGCACGAGCCCCGGGGCATCGGCCAGGGCGGCGCCCAAGTGGACACGCCAGCGCTCCGCGTCGACCCTCAGGACCACGCTCATCCGCGCGGCTCCCGGCTCATCCGCGCCGCCGCAGGTACAGGTCGAAGGCGCGGTAGAGGACGCGGTTGATCGGCAGGTCCCATTCGCCGGCGTACTCCACAGCCTCGCCGCCGGTGCCCACCTTGAACCGGATGAGCCCGAGGTGAGGGTCGTCGGCGGCAACGGTGTCCGTGATCCCGCGCAGGTCGTAGACGTCGGCCCCGGCCGACAGCGCGTCACGCATCATCCGCCACTGCACCGCGGTCGAGCCCTGGACCTCGCGCTTGGCGGCGCTGGATGCCCCGTAGGAGTACCAGGTATGCCGCCCGACGCGCACCCACGTCGTCGCCGCGACGAGGTCGCCCTCGTGGCGGGCGAGGTACAGGCGGATCCGGTCGGGGTCCTCGGCGAGCATGACCTCGAACATCCGCTGGAAGTAGGACAGCGGCCTCGGGATGAAGTGGTCGCGCTGGGCGGTCTCGAGGTAGAGGCCGTGGAACGCCGCCAGATCGGCCGGCCCGCCGGACTCGACGACCACCCCTGCCTTGTCGGCCTTCTTGACGTTGCGCCGCCACAGCTGGTTCATCCCGGCGAGCAGCCCGGCCTCGTCGCGCCCGGTCAGCGGCACCTGGAAGACGAACTGGGGCTGCCCGGCCGCGAAGCCGGCGTCGGAGACGAGTTGGCGATACCCGAGGCCCCGCATTGTGTCGACCACGGCGAGCCCCACGGCGTCGGTGACGTCGGCCGGGACCTGCGTCAGCGAGTTCACTCCAGCGTCGGCGATGGCGTCCTTGACCGTGCCCGCCCGCCAGGTGCGCACGACGACCGGCGGACCCAGCCGCAGCGCGAACGCGCCCCGGGCCGCGACGTACTCGCGCAGGGCGAGCAGGTGCGCGTCGATGTCCGGCCGGGTCCAGTCGAGCACCGGTCCCTCGGGCAGGTAGGCGAGGCTGCGGCGCAGTCGGGGGAGCGACCGGTAGAGAACGAGCCCGACGCCGACGAGCGTGTCCGGCTCGGTCGCGGCATACCAACCGAGACTCTCGTGCTGCCAGTCGGTCTTGAGCCGGCCCCAGGCCGGGGTCTGCAGGAAGCTCGCCGCCCCGCGCCCCTCGACGAACGCCAAGTGCTCCTCGGCACTGATCGGCCGCACGGCGATCGAAGGGCTCACCCGCTCAACGCTACCGAACCGCCGTGGGGATCCCGCTTCGCCCCGCGGCGGTGCGCGTCGCGAAGAACCGAGCGCGGATAATGGGAGCCGTGGGTCAGCACCAGGACCAAGAACCGGTCTACGTCCATTCCGAGGAGGACGCGCTCGAACCGAAGCACCTCATCCGCCGATCCGACGTCATCATCCGGGCCGGCGCGTTGATGCTCGGTGCCGGCACCGGGTCTCGGCGGGTCAAGGAGACGATGCGCCGAGTCGGTCGGGCACTTGACGTCGACGCTCTGCACGCCCAGATCACCCTCAACGAGATCGTCCTGACGATCTCGCGCCGGGGGATCTTCCGCACCCAGGTCGTCGAGATACCCAGCCCCGGCGTCAACGCCGATCGGGTCGCGGCCCTGAAATCCTGGGCCGGTTCGTTGCCCGATCACATGACGGTCAAGGCCGTCGAGGCCGGACTCGACGAGATCGTCGCCCGTCCGTCCCGCTACTCCGACACCATGCGGGCGCTCGGCGCCGGGGCGGCCTGCGCCGGGTTCGCCTACCTCAACAACGGCGCGCTGCTCGAAGTCCTCGCCGCCGCCCTGGCTGCCTTCGCCGGCCAGTTCCTCCGGATCTCGCTGCTGCACCGCAAGCTCAACCAGCTCGCCGTCGTCTTCGCCGCCTCCGTGCTCGCCTGCCTCTGCTATCTCGGCCTGTCGTGGCTCGGCACCCATCTCGGGGGCCTGCCGGCGGATCGCCAGGTCGCCGGGTTCACCTCCGCGGTGCTTTTCCTAGTCCCCGGGTTTCCCCTCATCACCGCGGCCCTGGACCTCGCGAGGCTCGACCTCGCCGCCGGGATCTCCCGTCTCACGTATGCCGCGCTCGTCACGGTGACCGCGGCGATGGGCACCTGGACGGTCGCCCAGGTCTTCGGTCTCGTCCCGACTCTCGCCCCGCCCCTGGGCACCGCCTGGTGGGTCACCCTCGGGCTGCGTCTCGGGGCGACCTTCCTCGGCGTGTTCGGTTTCGCGGTGGTCTTCAACTCTCCACCCCGACCTGCCGTCGCCGCGGCGGTGATCGCGACCGTGGCCAACACCCCACGGATCTACCTCGTCGAGCACGGGCTTCCCGCCCAGGCGGCCGCCGGGCTGGCCACCCTGCTTATCGGGGTCATCGCGTGGTACGTCGGTGCGGCGCTCGGGCTGCCCCGGATCATCCTGTCGGTGCCCGCCGTCGTCATCATGGTGCCGGGCGCCGCGGCATACCGGGCCCTCGTGTCGTTCAACGACGGCGACCTGCTGGCCTCGCTCGACCACGGGATCTCCGCGATCCTCGTCGTCCTCGGCATGGCCCTGGGTCTGGCCGCGGCCCGGATGCTCACCGACCGCGACTGGGCCTTCGTCGAACCGAGGCCGCCGACGCGGGTTACCGAGTAGCTGGCCGCGCCGGCCCCACCGCGCTGGCACAATAGGACGTCCCCATTCGTCGGCGCGCGGCGCCCGTGACTGCCGAGGTATGCCGTGATCGTCGCCACCGAGGTCGAGTTGCGCATCGGCGCGCGGCTGCTGCTGGGGCCGGCGACCTTCCGGATCGGGCCGGGTGACCGGATCGGGCTCGTCGGGCGCAACGGCGCGGGCAAGACGACGCTGACGAAGGTCCTCGCCGGGCAGGGGCTGGCCTCGGGAGGCCAGGTCGTTCGCACCGGCGAGGTCGGCTACCTGCCCCAGGATCCGAGGACCGGCGACCTGTCCCAACTGGCCCGCGACCGGGTGTTGGGGGCTCGAGGCCTGGACGTGACCTTGCGGGACCTACGCGCTGCCGAGGCGCGGATGGGCGCGGACGACGAACTCGTGCGCGACCGGGCCATCCGGGCTTACGCACGCCTGGACGAGCAGTTCGTGTCCCAGGGTGGGTACGCCGCCGAGGCCGACGCAGCCCGCATCGCCGGGTCCCTCGGCCTGCCGGCGCGAGTGCTCGGGCAACCGCTCTCGACCCTTTCGGGGGGACAGCGTCGACGGGTCGAACTGGCCCGGATCCTCTTTTCCGGCGCCGAGACCCTGCTGCTCGACGAGCCGACCAATCACCTCGACGCCGACTCGATCGCCTGGCTGCGCGAGTTCCTCAAGGCCTACCAGGGCGGCCTGGTCGTCATCAGTCACGACGGTGCGCTGCTCGACACGGTGGTCAACCGGGTGTTCCACCTCGACGCCAACCGTGCCGAGCTCGACCTCTACAACGTCGGGTGGAAGGCCTACCTGCACCAGCGCGAGACCGACGAGCGGCGCCGGCGCCGGGAGCGGCTCAACGCCGAGAAGAAGGCTGCCAGCCTGCACGCCCAGGCCGACCGGATGCGGGCCAAGGCGTCCAAGGCCGCGGCGGCCCAGAATATGGCGCGGCGCGCCGATCGGCTGCTCGCCGGGGTCGAGGGCGAGCGCGCTCGCGACCAGGTCGCTCGATTGCGCTTCCCCGACCCGGCCCCGTGTGGGCGCACGCCCCTGACGGCGAGCGGGCTGTCTCGCTCGTACGGGTCGCTCGAGGTCTTCACCGACGTCGACCTCGCCGTCGACAGGGGCTCGCGGGTCGTCGTCCTCGGACTCAACGGGGCGGGCAAGACGACGCTGCTGCGCATCCTCGCGGGCGTCGACGACGCGGACACGGGGGCCGTCGAGCCCGGCCACGGCCTCAAGCTCGGATACTACGCCCAGGAACATGAGAACCTCGATGTCGGGCAGACCGTCCTGGCCAACATGCAGGCGGCGGCGCCGGACCTCGGCGAGACCCAGGTGCGCCGAGTGCTCGGGTCGTTCCTGTTCACCGGCGACGACGTCGACAAGCCGGCACGGGTGCTCTCCGGGGGCGAGAAGACCCGGCTCTCGCTGGCCATGCTCGTCGTCTCGGCGGCGAACGTCCTGTTGCTGGACGAGCCGACGAACAACCTCGACCCGGCCTCCCGGCTGGAGATCCTCGGCGCGCTGCGCAGCTTCCGGGGCGCCGTCGTGCTCGTCACCCACGACGAGGGGGCGGTGCAGGCCCTCGCGCCCGAACGGGTCCTGCTGCTGCCCGACGGCGTCGAAGACCTGTGGAGCGAGGACTACCAGGACCTCGTCAGCCTCGCCTGAGCGCCTCCCTGGCGATCCAGTCGTCCACCTCGTCGACGTGGTCGGTGAGCGCCGCTGCACCATCCCACCAGCGACACTGGTCGACGTCCTCCGTCGGTGCGAACGGCAAGCCCTCGATCGCCCAGGTCCGGAACACCGTGGCGTGCTCCAGGTGTCCGTCCCCGTGGCCGTCGCGCACCGTCGCCCGTCCGACGAACCGCAGCGATCCGCATCGCATCGCCGTCTGGGCGGCGAACTCTCGCGCCGCCGTCGTCCGCCACGACTCCTCGCCGACCGGGCGGCCCCCGGGCAGTCCCCAGCGGCTGGAGCCCCGGTGGTGGACGAGCACCCAGCGCGAGCCGCGTACCGCCGTGACGAGCACGCGGGTCGTGGGGATGGGCGGACCGGGCACGGTCGGCACCGGCAGGTCATCGAACGCGACGATCTCCCGTCCGTGCGGGTCGGCTGCCAGAGGGGCGCGTCTCAGGACGGTGAGGCTCGGCGCGGTGGCCAGGACAAAGAAGCCCCCGTCGGGGGAGAACCCCGCGGTCCGCAGCTGCTCGTCGTCGGGTACGGTGACCGTTTCGCCCTGTGGCCCGTGCAGCGTGGCCCCCTCGTTGCCGATGCGGGCCGACCAGCCGTCCCGAGTCGACAGCGGCAGCACCCGGTTGGAATACAGCCCGGCGAGCACCACGGCATACCCGTCGAGCGGCCCGATCCCTTCGATCAGCCCCCCTTCGTGGGCGTAATAGTCCTCGTCGGCGTCGCGCGCGACGATCGCGCCGCTGTGGCAGTCCACGACGCCGCGTCCCTGGTGCGACGCGACGAGCAGCAAGTGCCCGACGAACCCGACGTCGGTGAGCCCACCGACGGCAAGGGTGGCGACGCGCTGCCAGGTCACGGCGAGGCCGTCACCCGGCGACGACCGGCAGGTGGGTCAGAGCCTCGGCGACGGCATCGCGGATCTCGGCCTCCTCGTAGGAGTGGTCGGTCATGTCCCCGGAGAGGTAGGCCGCGTAGGCCGGCAGGTCGAGGTGCCCATGTCCGCACAAGGCGGTAAGGATGACCTTCTCCTCGCCGGTCTCGATACACGCACGCGCCTCGGCCACGGCTTCGGCCAGCGCGTGCGTCGGTTCGGGGGCGGGAACGATGCCCTCGGTCCGGGCGAACAGCACGCCGGCGGCGAAGCACTCGCGCTGACGCCGGGCCACGGCCTCGATGAGTCCCTCTTCGTAGACGTGCGAGATGAGTGGGCTCATCCCGTGGTAGCGCAGCCCGCCCGCGTGGATCGGGTCGGGGATGAAGTCGTGTCCGAGCGTGTGCATTTTCATCAACGGCGTCATCCCGGCGGTGTCGCCGAAGTCGTAGGCGTAGACCCCCTGGGTGAGGCTCGGGCAGGAGGCCGGTTCGACGGCGCGGATGACCGGGGACATCCGCCCGGCGAGCTTCTCGCGCAGGAACGGGAAGGCCAGCCCGCCGAAGTTCGACCCGCCGCCGGTGCAGCCGACGATGAGGTCGGGCCGTTCCCCGACCTTCGCCAGCTGCAGCAGGGCCTCTTCGCCGATGATCGTCTGGTGGAGCAGGACGTGGCTGAGAACCGAACCGAGGGCGTAGTTGGTCGTCGCGGACTGGGCGGCCACCTCGACGGCCTCGCTGATGGCGATGCCGAGCGATCCTGGCGAGTCGGGGTGGTCGGCGAGGATTGCCCGTCCGGCGGCGGTGAGCACCGACGGTGAGGGGTGCACGGCGCCACCGAAGGTCTCGATCATCATCCGCCGATAGGGCTTGCCGTCGTAGCTGGCCCGAACCTGCCACACCTCGCACTCCAGGCCGTACTGCGCGCAGGCGAAGGCCAATGCGGTGCCCCACTGACCGGCGCCGGTCTCGGTGGTGAGCTTGGTGATGCCGGCCTTGGCGTTGTAGAACGCCTGTGGCACAGCGGTATTGGGCTTGTGGGATCCAGCGGGGGAGACGCCCTCGTACTTGTAGTAGATCCGGGCCGGGGTCCCCAGGGCCGCCTCGAGTCGGTGCGCCCGGTAGAGCGGCGACGGACGCCAGAGCCGGTAGACGTCGAGGACCTCGGTCGGGATGTCGACGTACTGCTCGGTGGTGACCTCCTGGCCGATGAGGTCCATGGGGAACAGCGGCGTGAGGTCTTCCGGTCCCACCGGCTGGCCGGTGCCGGGGTGCAGGTACGGCGGTGGGGGAGTCGGCAGGTCGTGGACGATGTTGTACCACCGGGTGGGCATCTCGTCCTCGTCGAGGACGATCTTGTGTCGGTCCTGCGAGCTCACGCCGTGCTCCTTCGTGCGGTCGTCACCCTGCCGCCCCCATCCTGGCCTGTCGCCGCCGCCGCGACCACACCCGGTCCGCCGTACGGCCGGGACCCACCCGGGTCCGGGCCTCGGCGGCGACCCCGAGATCGATGCCGCGGCGCGGCTGAACGCGGATACTGGATCGATGCGATCGCGCGCGAGATGGGCGGCAGCGGCGGTAATCGCCGCGCTCACCGGTGCGTGCACGACGCCGCTCGCCGAGGCGACGTCCTGGTCCGCCGTGCCGCTGCCGGACGGCGCTGTCGCGGTGACGGTCACGGCATACGAGGCGGACCTGCTCGTCGGCACGCACTCGAGCGCCGACCCGCCCGCGCCGGGGCTGCTGCGCCGCCAGGGTCAGTCGTGGCAGCCCCTGCCCGTGCGGCCGACGAGCGGCTATGCACGGCAGGCCACCTGGCTGTCGATCCAGGCCGAGGCCGACGGGTCGCTCGTCGCGGTCGGTGGGGCACGCGGCGGGGCCCACTCCAACGTCCGGTGGACGGTGTGGCGCGGCGCCCCCGGTGACGGGCTCACCGAAGAGCCCCAGGCGTTCGAGGTCTTCGGGGGCTGGGGGGCGGGTGACCAGCTGGCGGTGGTCGCCACCGCGTCCGGACCGATGCTCGTCGGCTCGTGGCAGAGCGCCCAGTCCGGTCTGGACGTCGCGGTGTGGCTGGCTCGGGGGCAAGCCTGGGTTCGTCAGCCGGCCGCCGGCACGGCGCGGGAGAGTCGGCCCGACCTCATCGCGGGCCCCCGCTCGGCGACCGACGACGGGGCAGGGGCCGTGGTCGTCGGTTCGGTGCTCGCCCTGCGGGCGGGATCCGTCCTGCAGACGCCGGCCGTGTGGACCTCCGAGCGCGGGGACACCGGCTGGCGGCGGATCGACCTGCCCTCGGGTGGGCAGGCCGGCGAGGCGGCGAGCGCGACGTGCACGGTCGGTTCGTGCGCCGTCGTGGGCTGGGTCGGCGAGCAGGTGGCGGTGTGGCGGTTGGAGGCCGGCGTGGCCCGTCGAGTGGAGGGCCTGACGTCGATCCCCGCCACGTCCGGCACGCCGATCATCGCTGCGGCCCGCTCCGATGGTCGCACTGCCGTCCTCGTCGGACAGGGCAGCGGGTCGGTGCTGGTGACCGAGGGCTCCTCGGGTTGGACCAGTCGGCCCGGTCCGGCCGGCAACGTCACGGCGTTCGCCGTCGCCGGGCCAAGCGAGTATGCCGTGACAAGCTCCGTGGACGGCACCGTGACGCTGTGGTGTTTTCAGGACGGCGTCGACGGGGGGCCCGGCGCCAGCGCGCGCGCAGGTGCGAGCAGCCCTCGCAGCGCGTGCTGAGTGCTCGTCCCCTCTCAGGCTGACGCCGGCGTCACCTGGCCAACCAGCCAGTGGAGCAGCTCGGCGCGCAGTTGCGGCTGGTCCATCGGCACGAGGGTGGACGAGTCGTCCACCTCCACCAGTCGAGCTGCGGGAAGCAGGGCCGCGAGACGCCGCCCGTGCTCGAGCGGCATCATCGGATCCTGCTTGGCCCAGACCACCAGCGCTGGGCGCGTCGAAACCTGGATCCGGCTGAGTAGTACCAATGGTGACCGACCCCGCAGGCGCGCACGAAGTGACGGCCGAGTATGCCGCCGCGGTGCGACGTCCTTGGGACCCTCAGGGCGGTGTCTACGCTCGCCTGGTTCGCTCTCGTCGCCAGGGACGTGTTCCGTCTCGTGCGAGGACGGCGCGAGGCACGGGCTGACCCGAGAGCATCACCTCGTCGCAGGAGCGGCCACGCTCCTCGCGACCATAAGCTCAACTGTTGTTTCAGATAATGGACAGTTATGACTATGGGGATCGCGCGGGGGCAAACTGGACACATGACCGGCGCGCATCTCGTCTCACGCCGCCACGTCGACCTCCTGCGGGTCGCCAGTGCGCGGTGTCCGAGTCGACGGTGCCGCCCAGGGTCTCCGGCCTGAGCCGACGGCTCGGCCCACACCACCACGAGCGGCACGGCATACCCCTCCTCCCCCCCGGGTATGCCGTGCCCCCCTCTCCCTCACGACGACAGGACCTCCCGCCATGTCCACGACCACCCAGCCCGCGCCCGCCGCCGGAGCGCGGCCCGGCCGAGACCGGTCGACGGGTGCCTGGGCCGGCGGCGACCGGACGCCGCTCAACGACAACGAGGCGTTCAAAGCGCAAGACGACGGTCTCAACGTGCGGGCGCGCATCGAATCTACCTACGCCCGCGAGGGATTCGCGTCGATCCCGCCCGAGGACCTGCGCGGGCGGATGCGCTGGTGGGGGCTCTACACGCAGCGTCGGCCCGGCATCGACGGCGGGCGCACGGCGACCCTGGCGCCGGAGGAACTCGACGACGAGTACTTCATGATGCGGGTGCGCTCCGACGGTGGAGCGCTCTCCAATGCCCAACTGCGCACCGTCGCGACGATCAGTACCGAGTTCGCCAGGGACACCGCCGACATCAGCGACCGGCAGAACGTCCAGCTGCACTGGATCCGGGTGCAGGACGTCCCCGAGATCTGGAGACGGCTGGAGGCCGTCGGGTTGTCCAGCGCCCAGGCCTGCGGGGACGTCCCGAGGGTCATCCTCGGGTCGCCGGTTGCCGGCATCGCCGAGGACGAGATCCTCGACGGGACGCCGGCCATCGAGGCGATCATCGAGCGGTATCTGCTCTCTCCGGAGTTCTCCAACCTGCCCCGCAAGTTCAAGACGGCGATCTCGGGCTCGCCGGCCCTCGACGTCGCCCACGAGGCCAACGACGTGTCGTTCGTCGGCGTGCGCCACCCCGAGCACGGGCCGGGGTTCGACGTGTGGGTCGGCGGGGGCCTGTCGACCAACCCGATCTTCGCCCAGCGGCTCGGCGCGTGGGTGCCGTTGGACGAGGTCCCCGACGTGTGGGCGGGAGTCGTCGCGATCTTCCGCGACCACGGCTACCGGCGGCTACGCAACCGGGCCCGGCTGAAGTTCCTCGTCGCCGACTGGGGACCGGAGAAGTTCCGCGAGGTGCTCGAGCGCGACTACCTGCGCCGACCGTTGCTCGACGGACCGGCACCCGTCGAGGTGCCCGAGCATCGACGCGATCACGTCGGGGTCCACCGGCAGAACGACGGGCGCTACTGGGTCGGGGTGGCGCCGATCGCCGGTCGGGTCAGCGGCACGACGCTGACCCAGGTGGCCGACCTCGCGCAGGCGTACGGCTCGGGCCGGGTCCGGCTCACCGCCCACCAAAAGCTGCTCGTCCTCGACGTCCCGCAGGAGCGGCTGTCCGAGCTCACCGCGGCGCTGGCCGCGATGGACCTGCCCTCGACGCCGAGCGAACTGCGCCGGGGCGTCCTGGCGTGCACGGGGATCGAGTACTGCAAGCTGGCCCTCGTCGAGACCAAGGCCCGGGCCCGCCGGGTCGTCGAGGAGCTCGAGCGGCGGGTCGAGGCGCTCGACGCCCCGCTGACGATCCACGTCAACGGGTGCCCGAACTCCTGCGCGCGGTTCCAGGTCGCCGACATCGGCCTCAAGGGCCTGGTGATGACCGGCGCGAACGGCGAGACCGTCGAGGGCTTCCAGGTGCATCTCGGCGGGGCACTCGGCGGTCAGGCCCAACTGGCCCGCAAGACCCGAGCCCTGCGCGTGGAGTCCGAACAGCTCGTCGACTACGTCGAGCGGATGATCGGCCGCTACCTCTGCGGGCGCACCTCGCCGGCCGAGAGCTTCGCCACCTGGGTCCACCGCGCCGACGAGGAGGCCCTGCGATGACTGCGCGCCCCACCGCTCCCTACCACTGCCCGTTCTGCGCGGAGCAAGACCTGCGTCCGGACGAGTCCGATCGCCACGCCTGGGTATGCCGCAGCTGCGCGCGCGTCTTCGTCGTCTCGCTCGTGCGCGTGGACCGCTCGTTGGTCCCCGCCCACGTCGCGCACGAGGCTCACCCATGACCGCCACGACCGGCATGGACCAGGACCTGCAGCGCCTCGTCGTCGAAGGGGCCGCCCTCGTCGGGGACCCGAGCAGCGTCGAGCCAGAGGCATACCACGAGCGCATCGAGGTGGCTCGGGTCGCGTTGCGCTGGGCCGCCCGGACCTTCGGCGCGCGTCTGACGGTGGCCTGCTCGATGGGCGACGAGGTGCTCGTCCACCTCGTCGGCACGACGGTGCCCGGCACCGACGTGTTCTTCCTCGACACCGGTTATCACTTCGCCGAGACCCTCGGCACCAGGGACGCGTATGCCGCGACCCTGCCGATCTCGTTGCGCACCGTGCGGCCGCAGCTCACCGTCGCCGAGCAGGACGCGGCATACGGTCCGCGCCTGCACGACCGCGACCCGGACCGGTGCTGCGCGCTGCGCAAGGTCGAGCCGCTCGAACGAGCGCTGCGCGGGCGCTCGGCCTGGGTGACCGGGATGCGACGGGAGGATGCCCCCACGCGCACCGACATCGACGTCGTCGGCTGGGACGCTCGCCGAGGCATGGTCAAGGTCAACCCCATCGCCGGCTGGAGGCTCGCCGACGTCGAGAGGTACACCGCCGAGCATGGCGTGATCGAGAATCCGTTGCGCCAGTTGGGCTACGCCTCGATCGGGTGCGCGCCGTGCACCCGCCCCGTCGTCGCCGGCGAGGACTCCCGGGCCGGGCGCTGGTCGGGCCAGGGCAAGACCGAATGCGGGCTGCACACATGAGCCCGGCCCAGCTCCCCCCCGCAGTGGGCGGCACCGCACTCGACGGGCGTCTGGAGTATCTCGACCAGCTCGAAGCCGAGGCCATCCACATCGTCCGCGAGGTCGGCGGCCAGTTCGAACGGCCCGTCGTGCTCTTCTCCGGCGGCAAGGACTCGGTCGTCATGCTCCACCTGGCCGTCAAGGCCTTCGCGCCTGCCCCCCTGCCGTTCGCCTTGCTGCACGTCGACACCGGGCACAACTTCCCCGAGGTCCTCGCCTTCCGCGACCAGACGGTCGCGCGGATCGGCGCCCGCCTGGTCGTCGCCCGGGTGCAGGACTACGTCGACGACGGCCGGCTGCGCGAGCGGCCCGACGGCACCCGCAACCCGTTGCAGACCGTGCCGTTGCTCGATGCCATCGCCGCGGGCAAGTTCGACGCCGTCCTCGGTGGGGGCCGGCGCGACGAGGAGAAGGCCCGGGCGAAGGAGCGGGTGTTCTCTATCAGAGATCCCTTCGGTGCCTGGGACCCGCGCCGGCAACGCCCTGAGCTCTGGGACCTCTACAACGGCCGGCACGCACCCGGGGAGCACGTCCGCGTCTTCCCGCTGTCCAATTGGACCGAGCTCGACGTCTGGCGCTACATCGCCCGCGAGGGCATCGACCTGCCCTCGCTGTACTTCGCCCACGAGCGCCCGGTTTTCGCTCGCGACGGGATGTGGCTCGCCGCCGGGGACTGGGGCGGCCCCCGGGCCGGGGAAGCCGTGCAGACCAAGACGGTCCGTTACCGCACGGTCGGGGACATGAGCTGCACCGGCGCGGTCGAGTCCACTGCCAGCGACGTCAGCGAGGTCCTCGTCGAGGTCGCCGCGAGCCGGCTCACCGAGCGTGGCGCGACCCGAGCGGACGACCGGCTCTCCGAGGCCGCCATGGAGGATCGCAAGAAGGAGGGGTACTTCTGATGACGCTCATTGCCACGGCGTCGGCCCCACACGCCCCCGGGGCCGACCACCACCACGAATTGCTGCGCCTGGCTACCGCCGGAAGCGTCGACGACGGCAAGTCCACCCTCGTGGGACGACTGCTGCACGACACCCGCTCGGTGCTCGCCGACCAGCTCGCCGCCGTGGAACGCGTCAGCCGCGACCGGGGCTTGGACAGCGCCGACCTCGCCCTGCTCACCGACGGCCTGCGGGCCGAACGCGAACAGGGCATCACGATCGACGTGGCCTACCGGTACTTCTCGACAGGCACCCGCTCGTTCGTCCTCGCCGACACCCCAGGGCATGTCGAGTACACCCGCAACATGGTCACCGGGGCCTCGACGGCCGAGCTCGCCCTCATCCTCGTCGACGCCCGGCACGGCGTCGTCGAACAGACCCGCAGACACCTCGCCGTCACCGGACTGCTCGGGGTGCGCCACGTCGCCCTCGCGGTCAACAAGATGGACCTCGTCGACTGGCGCGAGCAAACCTTCGACGACATCGTGGCCGAGTTCGCGCTCCGGGCGGCTGGCCTCGGTATCGACGACGTCGTGGCTGTCCCGTTGTCGGCGCTGCACGGCGACAACGTCGTCGAGCGTTCGGACCGCGCCCCGTGGTACGACGGCCCGACGCTGCTCGAACACCTCGAGGCGGTGCCTGTCGGGGTCGACCCCTGGACTCAGCCGTTGCGGATGCCCGTCCAACTCGTCATCCGACCGGGCACCCCCGCACACCCCGACTACCGCGGGTATGCCGGCAAGCTCGCCTCGGGTGTGGTCCGGGTCGGCGACGAGGTGCTCGTCCAACCGGGGGGTCGCCGTTCGACGGTCGCTGCCATCGACGCCCCGGCGCGGCCAGGGGTGCCGACCTCGCGCGAGATCGCCTTCGCGCCCGAGTCGGTGACCATCCGCCTCGATGACGACATCGACGTCTCCCGCGGGGACCTCCTGGTCGCCACTGCGGCCCCGGCTGCCGTCGCGACGACCCTCGGGGGCGTCATCTGCGTCGTTTCGGAGCGGGCCGTGCGACCGGGCCTGCGCCTGCTCGTGAGGATCGGGACGCGGACCGTGCGGGGTCTCGTCGAGGCCCTGGTGGACGAGCTGGACATCGCCACCCTCGACCACTTGCCCGCCGGGGATTCGTTGGGCCTCAACGCGATTGGCCGAGTGCGAGTGCGACTGGCCGAGCCCGTGCCGGTCGACGACTACCGGGCGCTGCGGCATACCGGCGGGTTCCTGCTCGTCGACGAGTCCGATGGCGCGACCCTCGCGGCTGGCATGGCCCACGTGGAGCCGTCATGACCGGCGATCATGGCGGGACCGCCGCGAGCAGCCGGCCCACTCGTCACCGGGCGTTGCGCCTGGTCGTGGCGCTCCTGGCCGTGCTGACCCTCGCGGTCGCCACCGGCTGCTCGGCCGGCGGGCCCGGCGCGGGAACGACGACGGGCGGCTCGCTGCGTTTGGGCTACTTCGCGAACCTCACCCACGCGAGTGCGGTGATCGGGGTCAAGGACGGCCACTTCGCCAGAGCACTCGGGTCCACAACGCTGCAGACCCAGGTCTTCAACGCCGGGCCGGCCGCCACCGAGGCGTTACTCGCTGGCGCCCTCGACGCGGCATATCTCGGCCCGAACCCCGCCATTAACGCCTACGCGAAGAGCAACGGCGAAGCGATCCGCATCGTCGCGGGCGCAACGAGCGGCGGCGCGTCGTTTGTGGTGCGACCGGGGATCACCGTCGCAGACCTACGAGGAAAGACCTTCGCGAGCCCCCAACTCGGCGGCACCCAGGACGTCGCCCTGCGCGCGTGGTTGAAGGCGCGGGGGCTCAACGCCCCGGTGACCGGCACGGGCGACGTCACCGTCGCCCCACAGGACAACGCCCAGACGCTGGCGCTGTTCAAGGCCGGCACGATCGACGGAGCCTGGCTGCCGGAGCCTTGGGCAACTCGACTGCGGACGGAGGCGGGCGGGCAGACCCTCGTGGACGAGCGCGACCTGTGGCCGCAGGGACAGTTCGTCACAACGCATCTCGTCGTCTCGACGCGTTTCCTGACCCAGCATCCCGACCAGGTCCGGGCACTCGTGTCCGGCGCCATCGCCGCGGACGCCGCGATCGCCGCCGACCCGGCCGGGGCCCGGGCGAGGGTCGGCGCGGCGATCAAGGACCTCACGGGTGCGGACCTTCCGGCGTCCGAACTCGCCGACGCCTGGGGGCATCTGGCGCCGACCCTCGACCCGATGGCGGCGACGCTAGGGGCCTCCGCCCGCGCGGCGACCTCGGTGGGCATCTCCCGGACCACCCCGGACCTGTCCGGGATCTACGACCTGCGGATCCTCAACGACCTGCTGCGCGCCGCCGGCAAGCCGCCGGTGTCGGCAGCGGGCCTCGGAAAGGAGTGACGATGACCGTGCTCACCGCCGACCCCACCGTGCGCGACGCGCTCCCGCCAGCGGCGGCGGTGAGCCTTCGCGGGGTGTGGAAGTCGTTCTCGGCCAAGGCCGGGCCGGTGTTGTCCGAGATCGACCTGGACATCCCCGCCGGGCAGATCGTGTCGATCGTCGGCGCCTCCGGGTG
Organism: Dermatophilaceae bacterium; assembly: GCA_037045045.1. Lineage (GTDB taxonomy): Bacteria > Actinomycetota > Actinomycetes > Actinomycetales > Dermatophilaceae > Phosphoribacter. The sequence goes on along the minus strand of JBAOHL010000003.1, from coordinate 125,330 downwards.
TGGCAAGTCCACGCTGCTGGGTATCGTCGCCGGACTCGACTCGCCGACCGTTGGGAGCGTTTCGACGCCGAGCGGCCGCCCGGCCCTGATGTTCCAGGACAGTGCGCTGTTGCCGTGGCTCACCGCGCGGCGCAACGTCGAGCTGGCCCTGCGGCTACGCGGGGTGGGCCGGCGCGACCGAGCCGACGAGGTGGCACGGTTGCTCCGCCTCGTCCACCTCGGCGACCACGGCGACAAGCGAGTCCACGAACTGTCCGGGGGGATGCGCCAACGGGTGGCCCTAGCCCGGGCGTTGGCCCAGGGCGCCGACGTTCTGCTCATGGACGAGCCGTTCGCCGCGCTCGACGCGATCACTCGGGACGTGTTGCACGAGGAACTCACGAGGGTGCACGGGGCGACCGGGCTGACGATCCTCTTCGTCACGCACAACGTTCGCGAGGCGGTCCGCCTGGGCGATCGGGTGTTGCTCTTGTCGAGCCGGCCTGGCCGGGTCGTGCGCGAGTGGGCGGTCGACATCGCCCATCCGCGCCGCATCGAGTCGCCGGAGGTCGGACGCCTGAGCGTCGAGATCACCGAACAGCTGCGCGAGGAGATCCGCCGCCATGCCCGTTGACCTGCAGAGGGTCCGTGTCTCCGCCCAGCGGACCGCAGGTCGGGGCCGCGACGAGAACTTCCCGGCCGACCGCGACGAGAGCACCGCCGTCGAGGCCGGGCTCGACGTGCTCGACGCGCCGTCCCCGCCGCAACCGTCGCTGCGGCGGCGGATCTGCCGCTCGGTCGTGCCCGCTGTCGTCTCGGCTGCCGTCCTGGTGCTGCTCTGGCAGCTGTTCGTCATGTCGGGGGTCAAGCCGACGTACACCGTCCCAGGGCCCGGTCAGGTGTGGAGTGCCCTCGTCGAGGAGGTGACCAAGGGCCACGCCCAAGCCGCCGTGCTCAACTCGTTGCGGCGCGGCGCCGTCGGCTTCGGCGCCTCGGTCATCGTCGGGACGGCGTTGGCCCTGGCCTTGGCGCAACTGCGCTTCGTCCGCCGCGGGGTCGGCCCTCTGCTCACCGGCCTACAGTCGCTGCCGAGTGTGGCCTGGGTGCCGGCCGCCATCCTGTGGTTCGGCCTGGCCGACGGGGCGATCTACGCGGTCGTCCTCCTCGGCGCGGTGCCGTCGATCGCCAACGGCCTGCTCGCCGGGATCGACCAGGTGCCCCCGGCATACCGTCGGGTGGCACGCGTGCTCGGTGCCGGGCGATGGGCCGAGATCGTCTGGGTCGTCCTGCCCGCGGCCCTGCCCGGCTACCTCGGTGGGCTGCGCCAGGGCTGGGCGTTCGCCTGGCGGTCGCTCATGGCCGCCGAACTCATCGCCTACTCGCCCCAACTCGGCCCGGGCCTGGGCCAACTGCTCGACACCGGCCGGGAGCTGTCCGACATGCCGCTCGTGCTCGCCTCGGTCCTGCTCATCCTGTTCGTCGGCATCGGCGTCGAGGTGACGGTGTTCGCCCCCATCGAGCGCGCGGTGCTGCGTCGCCGGGGTTTGGCCGGGCGATAGGCCGTGTACCCCCTGAGCCTCGACCTCTCCGACCGGCACGTCCTCGTCGTCGGCGGGGGATCGGTCGCCACCCGACGGGTATGCGGCCTGCTGGCCGCCGGGGCGCACGTCGCCGTCGTGGCCCCCGAGGTCACCGAAGAGCTGCGCGAGCTCGCCGAGACCGGCCGGGTGCGCTGGTTCGAGCGGCGGTTCCGCACCGACGATCTCAGCGGCCCCGAGCGCGTCTGGCTGGTCCACACCGCCACCGGGGACCTCGCCACCGACGACGCGGTGGCCCACCACGCGCAGGCGTTGGGCATCTGGTGCGTCCGCGCCGACGACGCGACCCGGTCGAGCGCATGGACGCCGGCCACCGCCGAGGGACCGGCCGGCGGCCCCGCCGAGGGCATCACCGTCGCGGTCACCGCCGATCGCGACCCGCGCCGAGCCGTGGCCGTGCGTGACGCCGTGCTGGCGGGTCTCGCCAGCGGGACCCTGCCGGTTCGCCGACAGCGGGCCGGCCGGGACCCGTCGGCCGGCCGTCCCGCGTCGGCGACGCGGCGGAACCTCCCGGACGCCGACGCGCTGCAGGTCGGTCGGGTCTACCTCGTCGGCGGCGGCCCCGGTGACCCGGGCCTGGTCACCGTGCGTGGGCGGGCCCTGCTCGCGGCGGCCGACGTCGTCGTCGTCGATCGGCTCGGGCCGCGCGCGCTGCTGGCGGACCTGGATCCCGAGGTCCTCGTCGTCGAGGTCGGCAAGACCCCCGGTCACCATCCGGTACCCCAGGAGACAATCAACGAGCTGCTCGTCGAGCACGCCCGCGCCGGGCGCACGGTAGTGCGGCTCAAAGGCGGTGACCCCTTCGTTCTCGGGCGCGGCGGCGAGGAGGCGCTGCACTGCGTGGCACGCGGCATACCCGTCGAGGTCGTGCCCGGAGTCTCCTCTGCCGTGGCGGTGCCGGCTGCCGCCGGCATCCCGGTGACCCATCGAGGGGTCACCGGATCGTTCGTCGTCGCTTCGGCCCACGATGGAGCCGGCGCCGCCCTCGACGCGGCTCGCCGTGCCCCGGCCGGAGCCACGCTCGTGCTGCTCATGGGCGTCTCGGTGCTCGCCGACACGGCGAACACGTTGATGGCGCACGGGTGGGCGCCGGAGGTCCCGGTCGCCATCGTCGAGTCGGGGTGGACCCCGCGGCAGCGCACCACGGTGACGACGTTGCAGAAGGCCGGCTGGGTCGCCGAACACGAGGGAATCCGCTCCCCGGCGGTCGTCGTCGTCGGCGACGTCGTCGGCCTGCGGGAGAGACTCGGGGACCTCACGCCCGGTAGCCTGCCCACGTGACCGAGTACCCGCATCCCCACATCCGCGTCGACGCCGACGGCGCCATCCTGCGGATCACCCTGTGCAACGCCGACCGCCGCAACACCCAGACGCCGTCGTTCTGGACGGCGCTCGCGGGGATCGCCACCCGACTGGACGCTTCCGTGCGGGTCGTCGTGGTCGCCGCCGAAGGGCCGGCGTTCTCGGCGGGGTTGGACCGCGGCATCCTCGTGCCCGGCGGTATGCCGGGTGAGCCCGACATGATGGCCGTCGCTGCGGCGAGTGCCCAGGGGATGGCCGAAGCCACCGCACCGTTCCAGCGGGCCTTCGCCGTGTGGCGCGACGTCGCGCCGATCGTCGTCGCCGCGGTGCAGGGGTACGCCATCGGGGCGGGCTTCCAACTCGCCCTCGCGGCGGACCTGCGGGTCGTCGCCGACGACGTGAAGTTCGCCATGCGCGAGACGAGCCTCGGGATGGTGCCCGATCTGGCGGGGACCGGCCCGCTGGTGCACCTCGTCGGCTACGCCCGGGCCTTGGAGATCTGTGCGACGGGTCGGTTCGTCCTCGCCGACGAGGCGGTGCGCCTGGGGCTGGCCAACGTCGCGGTGCCCGCCACCGACCTCGCGGCCGCCACCGAGGACCTCGTCGCCGCGATGCTCGCCGCCCCCAAGGCCTCGTTGCTGGCTCTCAAGCCGTTGCTGCGCCATGCCGTCTCGGCGGCCCCCGAAGAGCAGATGCGCTACGAACGCGAATCGCAGGGCAAGCTGCTCAACGTCATGGCCAACGTCTTCGGGGCAACTGCCGGGCGGCTCACGGGGGAATGAGCGCCCCACCGCCAGGCGTTGGCGTGGTCACGTGACGTCGACGTCACGCGACGACAGGAGCACCCGGTGACGCATCAGCCGTTCATGATGATGCGCGGGCTTGCCAAGGACCGCGAGGTCCTCGACGTCCGGCTGGCCCCCGGGACGACCCGCAGGATCATGCGCTACGCGCGGCCCTACCGCCGCTGGATCGCCACCTTCCTCGTCCTCGTCGTCGTCGACGCCTCGATCGTCGTCGCCGTGCCGTTGCTGCTGCGCGACCTCGTCGACCGCGGGGTCACCCCGAAGGACGGCTCGCTCGTCGTTCGCCTGGCCCTCGTGGTCGCGGGACTGGCCGTTGTCGATGCGGCGCTCGGGGTGATGCAACGCTGGTTCAGCGCCAGGATCGGCGAGGGGCTGATCTACGACCTGCGGACCGAGGTGTTCGGGCACGTCTTGCGCCAACCGATCGCCTTCTTCACCCGGGCCCAGACTGGCTCGCTGGTCAGCCGCCTCAACAGCGACGTCATCGGGGCCCAACAAGCCTTCACGTCGGTGTTGTCCAGCGTGGTGAGCAACGCGGTGTCCCTTGCCCTCATCGTCGTAGCGATGGCCGCCCTCTCCTGGCCGCTCACCGTCGGCGCGCTGCTGCTGGTGCCCCTCTTCCTCGTCCCGGCCCGGCTCATGGGCCGTCGGCTGGCCGGGCTGGCCGCCACCCAAATGTCGTACAACGCCGACCTCGGCAGCCGGATGACCGAGCGGTTCAACGTCGCCGGGGCCTTGCTCGTCAAGCTTTTCGGATCTGCCCAACGCGAGGACGAGGAGTATGCCGTCCGCGCCGGCCAGGTGCGCGACACCGGGGTCAGGATCGCGATGAACCGCACGATTTTCATGGTGGCCCTGTCCCTTGTCGCGGCCTTGGCCACGGCCATGGTCTACGGCTTCGGCGGCCTCATGGCCGTCGACGGGACCCTCACCGTCGGCACGCTGCTCGCCCTGGCGGCCCTGCTGGCCCGCCTCTACGGCCCGCTTACCGCACTGTCGAACGTCCGGGTCGACGTGATGACGGCGCTGGTGTCCTTCTCGCGCGTCTTCGAGGTGCTCGACCTGCGCCCGCTCGTCGCCGAGGCTCCGGACGCCGTGATGCTGCCACGCGGCCCGGTGGCGGTGGAGTTCGACGCCGTGGCCTTTCGCTACCCCTCCGCCGATGAGGTTTCGCTGCGCTCGCTGGAGTCCACGGCATCCGGGGACCGTAGCGGCGGCGGTGAGGTGCTTCGCGACGTGACTTTCGTTGCCCGCCCAGGGGAGCTCGTCGCCCTCGTCGGCCCCAGCGGTGCCGGCAAGACGACGATCACCTCGTTGGTGGCCCGCCTCTACGACCCGACGGCCGGCGTCGTCCGGGTCGGTGGGGTGGACCTTCGTGAGGCGAGCGTCGAGTCGGTGCACTCGGTCGTCGGGATGGTCACCCAGGAAGCGCACCTGTTCCACGACACGATCCGGGCCAACCTCGCCTATGCCAAGCCGGACGCGACCGAGGCCGAGATGCGCGAGGTCCTCGCCGCTGCCCACGTGCTCACGCTCGTCGACTCCCTGCCGGCCGGCCTGGACACCGTCGTCGGCGATCGTGGGCATCGGCTCTCCGGTGGCGAGAAGCAGCGCCTCGCGATCGCCCGGCTGTTGCTCAAGGAGCCACAGGTGCTTGTCCTCGACGAGGCCACCGCGCACCTTGACAGTGAGTCCGAGGTTGCCGTCCAGCAGGCCCTCGACACCGCCCTCCACGGTCGCACGGCCCTCGTCGTCGCCCACCGGCTCTCGACGATTCGTGGTGCGGACCAGATCCTCGTCATCGACGGCGGCACCGTCGTCCAGCGTGGCCGCCACGCCGAACTGCTCGCGGCCGGAGGGCTCTACGCCGACCTCTACCGCACCCAGTTCGCCACCGACCGCGCCGATCTGGCGGTCGGCTGACCGGCCGCTCAGCCGTCCTCCTCGTCCCAGATGCGCACCTTCTTCGGTTTCACCGGACGATCGGGTCGCGGGTCGGTCCGGTCGGTGCGATAGACCAGGACAACGAAGGCGAAGCCCAGCAACGCGGTAAGGCTCCACTGCACGGCATACGCGACGTGCGGACCCCGGTCGGTGGACGGGGCGGCGAGCGGGGCGGGACGGGGCGGCGCGGAACCGTCCGGTGCCGTCTCGGCAGCCAGGACGAGGTAGGCCGAGTACACCGGTCCGTCCACCTGCTGACGCGCCTGGGCCAGGTCGATCGTCTTGAGCTGACCGGCCGGCAGCACCGTGCCGTCGCCGTCTTCGGAGGGTTTGAGCCACCCGCTCACCGTGATCGTGCCGGCCGGGGTGGCCGGCACGCTGGGCAGGGTCGCGGCGTCCGCGCCGATGGGGACCCAGCCACGGTCGACGAGCAGCACACCCCCGTCGATGCGTAACGGGACGAGGACCTCCATGCCGACCGCGCCGTCGAGGGTGCGCCCGCGGACGAGCAGGTACCGGTCGGCATATCGCCCCGACACGCTCACCCGGCTCCACACGCGGGCCTCGCCGAGCTGGACCGAGGGTGTCGGCAGGACCTCGGCAAGGGGCACCGCGGCGGCTCGGTAGTTCGACTCCACGGCGCGGGCCCGGGCGTCCTTCTCCTCAAATCGCGACCACTGCCACCGCGCCAGCAGGACGCACGCCGTGGCCAGCAGGACCGCGACCGCGAGGGCGGTGAGCAGCCGCCGGGTGAAGATCGCCGTCAGCACCGACTCACGGTACCCGGCATACAGTGGAGCCCATGACCGGCCTGCCCGACCCCCGCGTGGGGCCGCCTGCCGGCGGTGGCCTCGCCGACGCGTTCGGGCGGATCGCCCGCGACTTGCGGGTGTCCGTGACGGACCGGTGCAACCTGCGCTGCACGTACTGCATGCCCGAGCGAGGGCTGCCCTGGTTGCCGACCGAGCAGGTATTGAGCGACTCCGAGTTGGTGCGGCTGGTCGGGGTCTTCGTCGGGTTGGGCGTCCGTCAAGTCCGCCTCACCGGGGGCGAACCCCTCTTGCGACCGAGCCTGCCGGACATCGTCGCGGGGATCGCCGCGCTCGACCCTCGCCCGACGATCGCCCTGACGACCAACGGCGTCGGCCTCGCCAGAGTCGCCGGTCCGTTGGCCCGCGCCGGGCTGGATCGCGTCAACGTCTCGCTCGACACCGTGTCGAGGCAGCAGTTCGCCGCCCTGACCCGACGGGATCGCCACGTCGATGTGGAGAAGGGCCTCGCGGCATCGGCGGAGGCGGGCCTGGCTCCGCTCAAGGTCAACGCGGTCGTCATGCGGGGCGTCAACGACGACGGGGTCGCGGACCTGCTGGAGTGGTGCCTCGACCGTGGCTACGAGCTGCGGTTCATCGAACAGATGCCCCTGGACGCTCAACACGGCTGGGATCGGGTGTCCATGGTCACTGCGGCGGAGGTTCGTGAGCGGCTGAGCGGGCGATTCACCCTGACCCCCCTGCCCGAGGCCGACCGGGGAAGCGCACCGGCCCAGCGGTTCCTCATCGACGGTGGTCCCCACACCGTCGGGCTCATCGCCAGCGTGTCCGAACCGTTCTGTGGCTCGTGCGACCGGGTCCGGCTGACCGCCGACGGGCAGGTGCGCAACTGCCTGTTCGCTCAGGTGGAGACCGATCTGCGCGGTCCCCTTCGGGCCGGGGCAACGGACGCCGAGCTGGCCGAGTCGATCCGAGCGGAGATGTGGCGCAAGGGGCCGGGTCACTCGATCGGGCGTCCCGGGTTCCACCAGCCGGACCGGCCGATGTCGGCGATCGGGGGCTGAGACTCGGCAGGTGCTTCGTCCGAGGGTGGGGTCAGTGCTGCTGCACGGTGCCGTGCAGGACCTGAACCGGGGCGGGTATGCCGTCGCCGCTGCCGAGCGTGGGGGAGTCGTCCGTGTCCAGACCGCCGATCTGACTGCCCCACCGAGGGCCGACGCAGTTGGCCAGGACGACGGCGACGTAAGGCAGCGCCACCGCCCCGAGCACGAGCGCCCAGCGCAGCCAGCCTTCGACGAGCAGCGCCGAGAAGAAGCAGACCGTGCGGATCCCCATGGTGATGAGGTAGCGGCGCACCCGCATGTCCTGGTCGTCGGCCACGGACACCGGCGCGGTCGTCACGGTGTGCACGACCGCGGGTCGAGGGGCCTGCCGCAGCTTCACCCCCCCACGATACGTCGGTATTCCGCGGATGGACCCGATGATCCGGTCACAACCGCGACCGACGCCAGGGCCCTCGGCCGGCCGATCGCCGGGTTCGGTCCCAGCGGCTGAGTGACCCCGATGCACCTGTGCCAGCAGGCCGATCCGGCTACCCGCGGGTAGTCGACTAGCGTCGACTCGCCGAGCGCTGCGGGCACCAGCAGAGCCGGAACCTCCCGACGAGAGCGAGCCAGACCCGATGACCGAACAACCCGGCACGAGCGTGCTCGTCACCGGCGGCAACCGTGGCATCGGCCTGGCCATCGCCCGCGAACTGGCCGACACCGGCCACCGGGTCGTCGTGGCCTCGCGCTCGGGCACCGCGCCCGAAGGCCTGACCGCGGTGCCGTGCGACGTCACTGACACCGCCTCCGTCGACGCCGCGTTCACGGCGGCCGAGGCACACCTCGGCGGGCCGGTGCAGGCACTCGTCGCGAATGCCGGGGTGACCCAGGACCAACTGCTCATGCGGATGACCGACGAGGAGTTCGCCACCGTCCTGGACACCAACCTCGCCGGTGCCTTTCGGTGTGCGCGGCGGGCCAGCCGGGGCATGATCCGGCTCAAGCGGGGGCGGATGGTCTTCGTCTCCAGCGTCGTCGGGCTGTACGGGTCGCCCGGGCAGGCCAACTACGCCGCGAGCAAGGCCGCGCTCGTCGGCCTGGCCCGCTCGATCACTCGCGAGCTCGGCGGCCGCAACATCACGGCCAACGTCGTCGCTCCGGGCTTCGTCGACACCGACATGACCGCGGCGCTGCCCGAGGCGACCCGCGCGGCATACCTCACGAGCATCCCCGCGGGGCGTTTCGGCGACCCGGCCGAGGTCGCCCGGGTGGTGCGCTTCCTCGTCTCGGACGACGCGGCATACGTCAGCGGGGCGGTCATCCCCGTCGACGGCGGCCTCGGCATGGGCCACTGAGCGGAAGGAACACCCGTGGGACTGCTCGACGGCAAGACGCTGCTGGTCACCGGTGTCCTCATGGACACCTCGATCGCCTTCCACGTCGCGAAGATCGCCCAGGACGAGGGCGCGAACGTCGTGCTCACCTCGTTCGGGCGCACGATGAAGATCACCCAGACGATCGCCAAGCGGTTGCCGACGACGCCACCGGTCCTCGAACTCGACGTGTCCGACCAGGGGCACCTCGACTCGCTGGCCGAACGCCTGCGCGAGCACACCGATCGACTCGACGGTGTGCTGCACTCCATCGGTTTCGCGCCGGTGGGGGCGTTCGACTTCCTCGCCGCTCCGTGGGAGGACGTCGCGACGGCCCTGCAGGTGTCGGCGTACAGCCTCAAGTCGTTGGCCGTCGCCGCGCTGCCGTTGATGGGCGACGGCGGGTCGATCGTCGGGCTGACCTTCGACGCGACGCTACGCGTGGCCGGTCTACGACTGGATGGGCGTGGCCAAGGCGGCGCTTCGAGGCGACGAACCGCTACTGCGCCCGCGACCTCGGCGCTCGGCGGGTGCGCTGCAACCTCGTCGCCGCCGGGCCGGTGCGCACGACCGCGGCGAAGTCCATCCCGGGGTTTGAGGTGTTCGAGACCGAGTGGGACCGCCGGGCGCCGCTCGGCTGGGACGTCCGCGACCCGGTGCCCACCGCCAAGGCGTGCGTCGCGCTGCTGTCGGACTGGTTCCCGGCGACGACCGGCGAGATCGTCCACGTCGACGGCGGCGTCCACGCGATGGGCTGACCGGGGCCGGACGACGACGGTGCCGCCCGCGCGTGCCCCTCAGCCGGTATGCCGCGCGTTGACCTCGTCGCGCCAAGCCACGAGCTCGTGGACGGGCCCGTAGTCGTACGGCGGAGCCATGAGGCTCACCGTGACCAACCGGGTGCCGAGGTCGTAGAGCGCCTGGGCGTTGGCGGCGTGGTCGATCCGGGCGCCCGGCGGGAGCAGCCGGGTGGGCAGGAACGTCGATCCCGCCGAACGCTCGATGGCGTGCGGATCGCGCCCCAGTCGTTCGCACCAGGCGTCGAGGACGGCGTGCTTGTGGGCGATCGTCTCCGGGTCGCCGAATCCGTGCCAGATGTCGGCGTGCTCGGCGACGATCCGCAGGGTCTTGCGTTCGCCGCCCCCGCCGATGAGCACCGGGATCGGGCGCGTCGGCGGCGGGTTGAGCCGGGCCCAGCGATCGCGGATCGTCGGCAGGTCCTCGGCGAGCCGGTCCAGCCGCGCACCGGCGGTGGCGAAGTCGTAGCCGTACTCGGCGAAGTCGCGCTCGAACCACCCCGAGCCGATCCCGAATACCAGCCGGCCCTCGCTGACATGGTCGACGGTGCGGGCGATGTCGGCGAGCAGCGCCGGATTGCGGTATGCCGTGCACGTCACCAGTGCGCCGAGTTGCACCCGGTGGGTCGCCTCGGCCCAGGCGGCGAGCAGGCTCCAGCACTCGAGGTGCGCGCCGTCGGGATCGCCGGACAAGGGGAAGAAGTGATCCCAGGTGAGCAGCAGGTCGGCGCCGAGGTCCTCGACGGCGAGGGCGGCCGAGCGCAACTGCGCGTACGTCGCGTGTTGGGGGGCCACCTGGACGGCGATCCGCGCCGGCCTTCCGCCGGCGCGGTCGGCGCCGGGGGAGGTCAGAGCGTGACCTCCTGGCCCTTGCCGACGACGACGATCCCGTTCTCGGTGACGTGGAATCCCCGGGCCCGGTCGTGGTCGTGGTCCACGCCGATCCGGCAGTACTCGGGGATGTAGGCGTTCTTGTCGATGATCGCCCGGCGGATCACGGCATACCGGCCCACCTCGACGTTGTCGAGCAGGACGCTCTCGCTGATCGTCGCGTAGGAATGGACCTTGACCTTGGGGGAGAGCACCGAGTGGTTGACCTGCGCGCCGGAGATGACCACGCCGGGGGAGACCATCGAGGACAGCGCCTCGCCGACCCGGTCGCCGCTGCCGTGGACGAACTTGGCCGGCGGCAGCGGGCCGTAGTCGGTGAAGATCGTCCAGTCGTAGTTGTAGAGGTTGAAGATCGGGTGGACCGAGATGAGGTCCATGTGGGCGTCGTAGTAGGAGTCCAGAGTCCCGACGTCGCGCCAGTAGCCGTGGTCGCGTTCGGTCGAGCCGGGCATGACGTTGTCCTTGAAGTCGTAGACGTACGCCTTGCCCTTGGCGACGAAGGCGGGGACGATGTCGCCGCCCATGTCGTGCTTGCTGCCCTCGGTGTCGTGGTCCTTGGTCACCGCCTTAACGAGGGACTTGGCCGTGAAGACGTAGTTGCCCATCGAGGCGAGGACCTCGTTGGGCGAGTCGGGCAGGCCGATCGGGTCGCTCGGCTTCTCGCGGAAGGCGCCGATCTTGGACGGGTCCTTGGCGTCGACCTCGATGACCCCGAACTGGTCGGCCAACGAGATCGGCTGGCGGATCGCCGCAAGCGTGAGGTCGGCGCCGGTTTCGATGTGCTGGGTGACCATCTGGGAGAAGTCCATCCGGTACACGTGGTCGGCACCGACGACGACGACGTAGTCCGGCCGCTCGTCGTCCATGAGGTTGAGGCTTTGGAAGATTGCGTCGGCACTGCCGAGGTACCAGTTCTTGTCCACCCGCTGCTGGGCGGGGACCGGGGCGACGTAGTTGCCGAGCAGCGTCGACATCCGCCAGGTCTTCGTGACGTGCTTGTCCAGGCTGTGCGACTTGTACTGCGTGAGGACGACGACCTTGAGGTAGCCGGAGTTGACGACGTTCGACAGAGCGAAGTCGATGAGCCGGTAGATGCCGCCGAACGGGCACTGCCGGCTTCGCGCGATCCTGGGTGAGCGGCATGAGCCGCTTGCCTTCTCCACCCGCGAGGACGATGGCCAAGACCTTGGGGTTCCCGACTCTGCGTGCCATGTGTCCAGACTATTGCGCGGGCGGTCTCCCGCGTCAGTGGGGCCGGGACTACTCTCGGAGCCGTGCGCGTCGACATCATCAGCAAGGAGTACCCGCCGGCGATCTACGGGGGCGCGGGGGTACACGTCGCCGAGCTCGTCCGGGCGCTACGCGAGCGCGGCGACGTCGACGTGCAGGTGCGCTGCTTCGGGGCGCCGCGGGACGAGGCCGGCACGACGGCATACCCGGAGCTGCCACAGCTCGCTGAGGCGAACGCCGCGCTGTCGACCTTCGGTGTCGACTTGACCGTCGCCCAGGACTGCGTCGGCGCGGACCTGGTCCACTCCCACACGTGGTACGCGAACTTCGCCGGTCACCTTGGCGGCCTGCTCGCCGGGGCGCCGCACGTCGTCACGGCGCACAGCCTCGAACCGATGCGGCCGTGGAAGGCCGAGCAACTCGGCGGCGGCTACCGGATCTCCTCCTTCGCGGAGAAGGCGGCTTACGAGGGCGCCGCGGCGGTCATCGCGGTGAGCGCGGGGATGCGCGAGGACATCCTTCGTTCCTACCCGTCGCTGGACCCCGCACGGGTCCCGGTGGTCCACAACGGCATCGACTCGCAGCTCTGGCAACCTGGATCGGACCCCGACGTCTGCCGCAAACACGGGATGGACCCCGACCTTCCTGCGGTGACGTTCGTCGGCCGGATCACCCGGCAGAAGGGGCTGCCCTACCTCATGCGGGCCGCCGCGCGGCTGCCCGAGGGCGTCCAGGTGGTGTTGTGCGCCGGCGCCCCGGACACGCCCGAGATCAAGGCCGAGGTCGAGGGGCTGCTCGCCGAGTTGCGCTCCGGCAGGGACGGGGTCGTGTGGATCCCCGAGATGCTCCCGCGCAGCGAAGTCATTGCCCTGCTCAGCGCCTCGACGGTGTTCGCCTGTCCGTCGGTGTACGAGCCGCTCGGCATCGTCAACCTCGAGGCCATGGCGTGCGAGCTGCCCGTGGTGGCCACCGCGACCGGGGGCATCCCTGAGGTCGTCGTCCCGGGCGAGACTGGCTGGCTCGTGCCCATCGAACAAGTCCAGGACGGCACCGGCACTCCCGTGGACCCCGAGCGGTTCGTTGCCGACCTCGCGGCGGCGCTCACCGACGCCGTGAGCGACCCCGCGCGTGCCCGAGAGCGGGGCCTGGCCGGTCGCCAGCGGGCCGTCGAGCAGTTCTCCTGGTCGAGCATCGGCGACAAGACGATGGCGGTCTACCGCGAGGTCCTCGACCGCGCCTGAACGCGTCGCGTCGGCCCGACGCCGCGCATGACGAGGACGTCCCCACCGGCGCGACCCCACGGCATACAGTGCTGGGCATGAGCGACGTCCTCGCCTTCGCCGGCGTCAGCGTCGTCCGCGGCGGGAACCTGTTGCTCGATGACGTGACCTGGGAGGTCGAGGAGGGCGAGCGCTGGGTCGTGTTGGGCCCCAACGGTGCCGGCAAGACGACCCTGCTGCAACTGGCGGCCACCCGGATGCACCCGACCAGTGGCGTGGTCGGCGTGCTCGGCGAGGTGCTCGGGGCGGTCGACGTCTTCGAGGTGCGTCCCCGAGTGGGCCTGGCCAGCGCCGCCATCGCGGAGCGGATCCCGGGTAGCGAGATCGTCGAGAACGTCGTCGTCACGGCGTCCTACGGCATCCTTGGACGCTGGCGCGAGGACTACGACGAGACTGACCACGCGCGAGCCGTGGAACTTCTCGACGCCCTCGGCGCCGCGCACCTGGCCGACCGCCGCTACGGCACCCTCAGCGAGGGCGAGCGCAAACGGGTCCAGATCGCCCGCGCCCTGATGACCGATCCGGAACTCATGCTTCTCGACGAACCGGCCGCTGGCCTGGACCTCGGGGGCCGCGAGGATCTCGTCGCCCGTCTCGGGGCCCTGGCGACCGACGTCACCGCCCCGGCCATGGTGCTCGTCACCCACCACGTCGAGGAGATCCCGCCGGGGTTCACCGACGTGCTGCTGCTGCGGGCCGGCCGGGTCGTCGCCGCCGGCCCACTCGTGCCCACGCTCACTGCGGCGAACCTCTCGGCGACCTTCGGGCTACCTCTCGTTGTCCACCGCCACGGCGACCGATGGAGCGCCGCTGCGGCCACGCGCGTGGATTCTGCCGAGCAAGAAGCTGAGGAAGGGGTGCCGGAAACTCCGGATCGCCCTCATTCGTCTTAGGGTCGAGCACAAGAGTCTGGACAGGGGAAGGAGGGCCGGGGGTGTTCGAGAACTCCGCCTGGCTGGCCTGGGTCGGCGTGGCCCTCGTGCTGGGAGCCGTCGAGACGCTCACCGTCGACTTCACCTTCCTCATGCTCGCCGGCGGCGCGCTGGGCGGCGGCGCGGCCGCGGCCCTCGGTGCGCCCTTCACCGTGCAGGCCATCGTCGCTTCGGTCACCGCGTGCCTACTGCTCGTCGTCGTCCGTCCGATGGCCAAGCGCCACTTCACCGCGCGCGGCGAGCGGCCCCGGATGGGGACGGCCGGCCACGTCGGTCGCACCGCGGACGTCGTGCAGACGGTGACGGCGACCTCCGGCCTGGTCCGGATCGGCGGCGAAGTCTGGTCCGCCCGCACCTCCGGCGACGCGATCCCCGAAGGGGAGACGGCTCGCGTCACCGCGATCGACGGAGCGACTGCCGTCGTCACTCGCGACCATGTCGCGCTCAACTGACCCACGATGGAGACTCCATGAATGCCGGCATCACCACGATCGTCGTCGTCGCGATCCTGCTGCTGTTCGTCGTGACCGTCCTGGTCAAGACGATCCGCATCGTCCCCCAGATGAGCGCGGTGATCATCGAGCGGCTGGGTTCCTACGCGCGCACCCTCGACGACGGCATGCACATCCTGGTGCCGTTCATCGACAAGCCGCGCGCGGTCATCGACCTGCGCGAGCAGGTCGTGACGTTCCCGCCACAGCCGGTCATCACCTCGGACAACCTCGTCGTGAGTATCGACACCGTCATCTACTACACGGTGACCGACGCGAAGTCCGCGGTCTACGAGATCGCCAACTTCATCCAGGGCATCGAGCAGCTCACCGTCACCACCCTGCGCAACGTCATCGGTTCGCTCGACCTCGAGCAAACCCTGACCTCCCGCGACCAGATCAACGCCCAACTGCGTGGCGTGCTCGATCAGGAGACCGGCCGATGGGGGATCCGGGTCAACCGCGTCGAGCTCAAGGCCATCGACCCGCCGCACTCGGTGCAGGACTCGATGGAGAAGCAGATGCGTGCCGAGCGGGACAAGCGCGCGACGGTGCTCACGGCCGAGGGCGTGCGCCAGTCGGCCATCCTCACGGCCCAGGGCGAGAAGGAGGCTCAGATCCTGCGGGCGCAGGGCTCTGCCGAGGCCCGGGTGCTCGAAGCCCAGGGCCAGTCGCGGGCCATCCGTGAAGTTTTCCAGGCGATCCACGAGGGCAACCCGACCAAGTCCCTGCTCGCCTACCAGTACCTGCAGGTCCTGCCCCAACTGGCCAGGGGCGACGCCAACAAACTGTGGATCATCCCGTCCGAGGTCACCGACGCCCTGCGTGGGATCAGCACCTTCGGCGGGGCCAAGCCGTCCGAGCCGGGGCTACTGGACCCCCAGGACGAGATGCGGCCGCCCCCGCCGCCGCCCGCGCCGCTGTCCTCGCCCCCCGCGTCGTAGCTCGGGCGCGCTCCGGTATGCCGCGCGGGCGCGGATAGGGTGGCGGAGTGTCCGCCCTCGACGCCGTGCTCGTCCTGCTGGCCGGTCTGGCGGCCGGGGCCATCAACACCGTCGTCGGCTCGGGCACCCTCGTGACGTTTCCGACCCTGCTCGTGCTCGGGTACCCGCCGCTGACGGCCAACGTCAGCAACAACATCGGGCTCGTCGCCGGC
The DNA here is from genome assembly GCA_037045045.1 of Dermatophilaceae bacterium. Taxonomy (GTDB): domain Bacteria; phylum Actinomycetota; class Actinomycetes; order Actinomycetales; family Dermatophilaceae; genus Phosphoribacter. The sequence continues at coordinate 109,735 of JBAOHL010000003.1, read as the reverse complement.
GGTTTGTCCGGCTCGTGGGGCTACCGGCACGAATTGACCGGCCAGTCCGGCGCGCTGCGGCGCCTGGCGCCGGCGTCGTTCGTCGGCTCGGTGGTCGGGGCGACGCTGCTGCTCGTGTTGCCGGCCGCAGCGTTCAAGGCCATCGTCCCGGTGCTCGTCGCGGTGGCGCTGGTGTTCGTCGTCGTCGGGCCTCGCCTCCAGGCCGCGGCCGCCCGTCGCCAGGCGGCCACCGCCCCGACGGCCGCCTGGCGGGGCTGGGCACTGATCGGGGGCGTGCTGCTCAGCGGCGTCTACGGCGGGTACTTCGGCGCCGCCCAGGGCATCCTCATGATGGGGGTTTTCAGCGCGCTGTCGTCGATGCCGCTGCAGCGGGCCACCGGGTTCAAGAACGTCCTCGTCACCTTGGTCAACCTCGTCGCGACCGTGGCCTTCCTGCTCTTCGCCCGCGAGCACGTCGACTGGTTCGTCGTGGTACTCATCGCTCTCGGGTCCTTCGCCGGAGGGGTGCTCGGCGCGAGGGTGGGTCGGCGATTGCCCCCGCAGGTCTTGCGGGGCGCGATCCTCGTCGTGGGCACGGTCGCGTTGGTCAAGCTCGTGTGGTTCTCGTGACTGGCAGGGAGCCGATCCAACGGCCTCCCGAGCCGACGTGACGCGCCCCGGAGCCGTCACCACACCGGCTGGGGTCACCGTCGTCGACGATCCGGGCGATCCCGCGCTGGTCGACTACGTCGGTCTTACCGACGTGGCCCTGCGCCGGCGCCTCGAACCGGAACACGGCCTGTACGTCGCCGAGTCGGAGAAGGTCATCCGCCGGGCCTTGGCCGCGGGACACCGGCCGCGGTCGCTGCTCATGGCCCGACGCTGGCTGGTCGACCTCGCCGACGTCGTCGAAGCGGCGACCCGCGGCGGCATACCGGTGTATGTCGGCGAGCCCGAGGTCATCGAGCGGCTCACCGGATTTCACCTGCACCGCGGCGCCCTGGCGGCGATGGCGCGTCCGGCGCTGGCCCCGGTCGAGTCGGTGTTGGCCGGTGCTCGCCGCGTCGTCGTCCTCGAGGACGTCGTCGACCACACCAACGTCGGTGCCGCCTTTCGTTCCTGCGCGGCGCTTGGTGCCGACGCCGTCCTCGTCACGCCGCGATGCGCCGACCCGCTCTACCGCCGGGCCGTACGGGTGTCGATGGGCACGGTGTTCCAGGTCCCGTGGACCAGGGTGACGCCGTGGCCGGCCGGTATCGACGCGATCCGGGCCGCCGGATTCGTGGTCGCCGCGCTCACCCTCGCCGAGGGTGCCGTGGACCTCGACGACGTAGCTGCCGCGCCCCCCGAGCGACTGGCCGTCGTCCTGGGCACCGAGGGGGACGGGCTGCGTCGCCAGACCGTCGCCGCGGCCGACCTCGCCGTCCGGATCCCCATGACCGGGGAGGTGGACTCGCTCAACGTCGCGGCGGCGTGCGCGGTGGCCCTGTGGGCGTTGCGGGTCGCGCCCGACGCCGGCGCCATGTGAGGATGCCGCCGTGACGACGCCGACGACGACCACCATCGACCTCATCGGGGCCCCCACAGATGTCGGGGCAGCCCACCGCGGCGCGTCCATGGGTCCGGAGGCGATGCGTGTCGCCGGGATCCGGCAGAACCTCGCCGCGGTGGGCCTCACCGTGCACGACCTCGGCAATCTCACCGGGCCGCCCAACCCCTGGGAGCCGCCGCGGGGTGGGTACCGCCACCTGCCGGAGGTGACCGCGTGGACCACCGCGGTGCACGGCGCCGTCCACGAATCGCTCGCAGCGGGCCACCTGCCGATCCTGCTGGGCGGCGACCACTGCCTGGCGATCGGGTCGATCAGCGCGGTCGCTCGACACTGTCGCGAGCAGGGCCGGCGCCTGCTCGTCCTGTGGCTGGACGCCCACGCCGACTTCAACACCCTGGCCACGTCGCCGAGCGGCAATCTGCACGGGATGCCCGTGGCCGTACTGCGCGGCATGGGGCCGCCGGCGCTCACCGGCCTGGGCGACCGCGTGCCGGCGGTGGACCCCGGCACGGTGCGCCAGGTGGGGATCCGCAGCGTCGATGCCCAGGAGAAGGAACTCGTGCGCGCCGAGGAGATGCGCGTCTACGACATGCGCCACATCGACGAGTACGGCATGCGGGAGGCGATGCGCCGGGCTCTCGCCGACGTCGACGCGGACACCCACCTGCACGTGAGCTTCGACGTCGACTTCCTCGACCCGGACATCGCCCCCGGTGTGGGCACGACGGTGCGGGGTGGGCCGACCTACCGCGAGGCCCAACTGTGCATGGAACTCATCGCGGACACCGGGCGGGTGTCGTCGCTGGACGTCATGGAACTCAACCCGGCCTGCGACGTCGCGAACCGCACCGCCGAGGTCGCGGTCGACCTTATCGAGAGCCTGTTCGGCAAGAGCACCCTGCTGCGGCTGCCGGGCACTCCGGCCGGGTAGGCCCCGCCGGGGCCCTACCGCCCCGACACGACCCGGGCGGTCTGCCGCGCGATTTCGAGTTCCTCGTCGGTTGGGACCACCCAGGCCTGCACCCGGCTGTCGAGGGTGGTGACGCGCCGCTCGCCGCCGCCGGCGGCGTTGGCCGCGTCGTCGAGCCTGAACCCGAGCAGCCCGAGCCGCTCGATGACCGCCGCGCGCAGCGGAGCGCTGTGCTCACCGATTCCGCCGGTGAAGGCGAGCCCGTCGAGGCGACCGAGCACCGCGGCATACCCGCCGACGTACTTGACGAGCCGATGGACGACGACCTCGAAGGCGAGACGAGCAGCCGGATCACCGGCCTCGACGAGACCCATGAGCTCGCGAAAGTCGTTGGTACCGCTCAGGCCGCGCAGCCCGCTGTCGTGGTTGAGGGCGTGGTCGTACTCGTCGACGTCGATGCCGAAGTCGCTGAGATAGGGCGCGATGGCCGGGTCGAGGTCGCCGGGGCGCGTGCCCATGACGAGCCCTTCGAGGGGTGAGAGCCCCATCGACGTGTCGACGCTGCGCCCGTCGAGGACCGCGGCCGCGCTGGCGCCGTTGCCCAGGTGCAGGACGATGCTGGCGGTCCGGTCGAGTGACCGGCCCATGAGCTCGGCGAGCCGACGGGACACGTACGCATGCGAGGTGCCGTGGAAGCCGTAACGACGCACGTGCAGTCGCTCGCGCCAGTCGCGCGGCACGGCATACGTGTATGCCGCGGGGGGCAGCGTCTGGTGGAAGGCCGTGTCGAACACCGCGACTTGGGGGATGCCGGGGAAGGCCGCCTGGGCGGCGCGCAGCCCGGCGAGGTTGCCCGGGTTGTGCAACGGGGCCAGGGGCACGAGGGCGTCGATGGCGGCGAGTACGTCGGCGTCGACGAGCACCGGGGCGGTGAATTGTGAACCGCCGTGGACGACCCGGTGGCCGACGGCGAGCAGGTCGGCGGGGTCGAGGTTCGGCCCGTGGTCGGCGAACGCGGCCAGCGCGATCGCGAAGGCCGTGTCGAGGTCGGGGCAGGCGATCGCGACCTCGACACGGCCGTCAGGCCCGGTATGCCGCGCCGCCGCGTGACCCTCGCCGATGCGTTCGACGAGGCCACTGGCGAGGGTCTGCCCGGTGGCCGGGTCGAGCAGTCGGTACTTCAGCGACGAGGACCCGGCGTTGACGACGAGGACGAGGCGGCCGGCCGGCTTGGCGGGGGCGGTCACCGGGCCGCTGCCTGGATCGCCGTGATCGCCACGGTGTTGACGATGTCGGCGACCAGGGCCCCGCGCGAGAGGTCGTTGACCGGCATCCGCAGGCCTTGGAGAACCGGGCCGATGGCCAACGCTCCGGAACTGCGTTGGACGGCCTTGTACGTGTTGTTGCCGGTGTTGAGGTCGGGGAAGATCAGCACCGTCGCGCGACCCGCGACCTGGCTGCCGGACATCTTGGTACGCGCCACGGCGGCGTCGACGGCGGCGTCGTATTGGATGGGTCCCTCGACGGACAGCTGAGGCGCGCGGGCCTTGACGAGGTCTGTAGCCTGCCGGACCTTGTCGACGTCCGCGCCGCTGCTCGACTGGCCGGTCGAGTAGGACAGCATGGCGATGCGGGCCTCGATGCCGAGCTGGGTTGCCGTGGCGGCCGAGGAGATCGCGATGTCGGCCAGTTGTTCGGCCGTGGGATCCGGGTTGACCGCGCAGTCGCCATAGACCAAGACGCGGTCCGGCAGGCACATGAAGAAGACCGACGACACGACGGACACCCCGTCAGCGGTCCGGATGACCTGCAGGGCCGGGCGCAGGGTGTGGGCCGTGGTGTTCACCGAGCCGGAGACCATGCCGTCGGCGAGGCCGTCGCGCACCATCATCGTGCCGAAGTAGGACGGGTCGATGACGGTGTCGCGGGCCCCGTCCAGGGTGATGCCCTTGGCCTTGCGCAGCTCGTAGTACTCGGTGGCGAACCGCTCGCGCAACGACGGATCCGCGGGGTCGATGACCTCGGCCCCGGAGATGTCCAGCTGGAGGCGCTCGGCCTTGGCCTGGACGAAACCGGGGATCCCGAGCAGGGTGAGTCGGGCGACCTTGCGACGCAACAGTTGGTCGGCCGCGACGAGGATCCGCTCCTCCCCGCCTTCGGGCAAGACGATGTGCCGGTCGGCTCGGCGGGCGCGGTCGATGAGAGTGTGCTCGAACATCAGCGGCGTGACCGCCCCCGTCGGCGTCATGTCGAGGCGTTCCATGAGCGCCGGCCCGTTGACGTACTCCTCGAAGAGGGCGAGTGCGGTCTGGATCTTGCGGGTCGTCCGCGCGGTGAGGCGTCCGACGACCCGAGACATCTTCATCGCCGCCGCGGCCGTGCCCAGATCCAGCTCGACGATGGGGATGGTCAGGCGCAGTCCCTCGATGAGCCGTGCCACCGGTGGGTCGACCTCGAAGCCGCCGTTGAGGACGATCCCCGACAGCGGCGGGAAGGTCCGAGAGTGATGGCCCAGCAGCAGCCCCAGCAGGACGTCGGCGCGGTCCGCGGGGGTGACGACGAGGGCGCCAGCCTCGATCCGGTCCAGGACGTTGGGCAAGGTCATCGCAGCGACGACGAGACGCGTGGTCTCCCGGTCGAGCAAGCTGTCGGCACCGAAGCGCAGTCGGGCGCCGGTGGCCCGCACGAGGTCGCGCACCGTGGGCGCCCGCAACGCGGCGTTCTCGGGGACTGCATACACGGGCACGTGACCCGCGACGGCTTCGAGCATGTCGAGGGTCTCGGCCCGCCGCTTCGGATCGACCCGGTTGGCGATGAGACCGAGGACGCGGGCGTGGTGGGCGTGAGCCTCTTCGACGGCCAGTTCTGCGGCGTTGCCGATCTCGTCGGGGGAGCGTTCCGCGGAGGGGAGGACGAGGATCATCGGCGCGGCGAGGTTGGCGGCGACCCTGGCGTTGAACGAGAACTCGGTCGGCGAACCGACGTCGGTGTAGTCCGACCCGATGACGAGCACGGCCTGGCATCGCGAGGCCACGGCGTGGAACCGGTCGACGATCGTCGACATGGACCGGTCCGGGTGGTGGTGCAGCTCGTCGTAGGTCACCCCGAAGTGGTCCGCGGGGTCCGCGGTGGGGTCGACCCGGGAGAGCGCGAGGACGAGGACGTGGTCCTCGGCGGGATCTTCGGCGCGGATGAGGGGTCGGAAGACGCCCACCCGTTGGACGCCTCGGCTGAGCTGGTCGAGCAGGCCCACGGCGATGGCGGACTTGCCGGACTGACTCTCGGTGGAGGCGAGGTACACGCTCGTGGCCACTGGGTTAGGTTAGTGGCCGGGTGGGCGGACCTCTTGGCCGCAAGGGCGTCGACGGGGGACGGGTCGCCTACTCCGGGGGCCCACCTTGGCCCTGCCGCAGCGCCGCCGACTCGGTTCGTGGGCCGGTCCGCCCCCGTGCTATCGTTCCGGCTCGCGAGGCCGCTGCGATGGCGGTCGTCCACACCCTCGTCCGGGTGGCGGAATGGCAGACGCGCTAGCTTGAGGTGCTAGTGCCCTTAACGGGCGTGGGGGTTCAAGTCCCCCTCCGGACACCCACCCACGCGAGCAGTTCACGGTGCTCGGGACCGAAGACAACACCCAGGTCTCCCGAACCCTCGCCAGTTCCGTATCGGAGACGCCGGCGTCAAGGGGGTCGCCAGCCAGCGCGCAAACCGTTCCGACGACGGCACGACGAGCTCAGGGAGGGATGGCCGACTGTGTCGACTCGCGGTGGAAGGACGCACCTACGGAGCCCATTCCATGGGACGGTCCAGACGCGGTACCGGAATCGATGTGGCGGAGGCGACTCATTGCCCCCGTCGGCTTCTTAACCGTTGGGCCCTCAGGCTTGCTGCTGAGGAAGCGGGCAGCAGCATGTCGGGGACGGCGAGACTGGGGAGGTCATCGAGCCACGCGCTGAGGTCCTGGGGTGTGCGCGGCAGGTAAGTACCGAACGGTCGAAGCTCTGTCGCGTTCGCAAGGGCTGCGCGCACAGCCTTGTCGGTGAACACGGCGTCGCAATAGGCGTAAGCGACGGAGGCCGCGTCGATGTCTGTGATGTCGTTGGTTTCCCACTTGTGTTTCGGGTTGCGGTGGTAGTGGGTCTTGATGCTGATGGCCACCTGGCTATGCGGCATCGCCGCTAAGAGACGCCGGGTATCGTCGTCCCTGTCAAGCTGGCGCTTGGCCCTGCGGGCGCGATCTTCGTTGACGCGGTTGATGGCGTCGAGCCACTCGTGCGCGACCTCTCGTGCGGACACGACATCTCGCAGTCGTCCATGTCGCCATCGTGGGTTCTTGGCCAGCCATTCGGTGAGGGCGAGTTCGAACGCGAGCCTGCTGTCGGATCCTTCTCGAGACTTCTCTGGGGCGTAGCCGTACTGGGCCCGAAGGACTGGCACTTCCTCGTCGCTTGGCCCGTCAAGCATGGCTCGTTCGACCGTGTGGTTGGCACTGCGGATGAACCTGTCGTACTCGTCCTCGCCCATGTCTCGGCGCGCAGCATCCGCGCCATCGCTCCCGTCTGCGTTGCGGATGGACATGCCTCCGCATATCCCGAAAGCATGGCCGAAGGTAGCTCGAACGAGTGGTAACCCGACCGGGTGCCAGGGTTCGCCGAAGATGTCCTCGATGCCTGCTTCAACTTCGAGCTGAGCGATCTCAGGGCGCCCGAGAAGGTAGTTGAAGCCCGAGAGTTCCTCCATGACGTCGGCGACGTCGCGGCGCTGCCGCGGGTTCTTTACAACTGAAACCTCCGAAAGATGCTGACCTGATAGGGGGAAGACCGCGCGCTGTTCTCGGCCGGCCCGCCGCGTCGCGTCGAGGAGTTCGGAGTAGCCGGGCCGGGCATGTCCGTGGTTCACCCGGGCGCGGGCAAGTTCGATGAGGTGGTTCATGTCCAGGTACACGAGAGGTTGTTGGGGCCGGACGACTTGTGCCCAGACGAGCCGGTCCGCTATGGGCACCCTGTTCACGGTTGTTCGCCCATGGAGTCAGCTGCTCGTTCGGTGAGCCACCGAACCTGTGGGTGCTTGCCGACGCTTTCGTAGACCGCCATGGGTGCTTCAGACAGTCGGAGCATGCAGAGGGTGAAGAGCCAGAAGAGTTGCTCGGCGAGGAGATGGTCGCCGACAGTGCCGTCGGCTCTGAGCTGTTCGCGGTGGTGTGCGAGGTCGTTGCGGGCAGTGGCGGCTCGCTCGACCCACTGGTCGGGGTCGATGACGATGAGGTCGAGGAACGGCTGCCCGGCCAGGTCCACGCAGTGCTTGAGGCGTACGGAGTAGCGGATCCACTTGCCGTTTGCTCGGCGGTGCTTGTCGAAGGAGTCCAGGGCTGCGCTGACGTTCATGATGCGGTCTTCGATGAACATGGCCTCCCGGTAGCGCGTTGCCATGACGCGTCCCAGTTCGGTGCGGTAGTCAGCGGCGACTGCCAGCCATCGGCCGACACCGGCGATTCCGTCGAGCTCGTCGAAGCTGAAGTACATGTCATTCCGCTTCACCGGGTCGCATGGAGCGGACCGGTTGGACCACCGGATGTAGTACGTGATGTCGCCCCGCAGCTCCCGGATGGGCGTTCCGCCCATGGAGAGGAGAGGGACTTCCGGGTGATGGAGAACAACCTTGTCGAATTGTGCAGTCCTCCCGACGGCGATCGACACCAGGTCTTGGAAGTCACTTGCGGCGTCTACGAAGGTGTCGAGGGGCTCGGGCTCTGACTTTCGCAGGCGTAGGGACCACCATTGGGCGACCCCAAGGTCGTGGACATGGTCGCCCGTGCCTCTGAGTCCTTGGGCAAGGAGAACCGTGAGCCCGTTATGTTCGGTGGTGAAAGCGGGGAGCATCCTCGCCGTAACGACGGCAAATATGTCCGCGCTGCCTTCGTCAGCGCTCGCCCAGTCAACTTCGAGGCCGGGATGGTCAATCCAGCCGGTGAGATGGCGCATGTCGATGACGACCCGGTCGGCGCGCAGGTCGTCGGGGTCGTCGAACCACGCTCCTTCGAGGAAGCTGTTGATGTGGACCTTCTCAGTGCGGTTCTCGATGTCGTACTCACGGGCCCTGAGCCTGAAGGAGTCCAAAAGCGTGTAGGCGCGGTTCCCTACCTTGCCCAAGATGATTGGGTAACTCCGTTGAAACTCGCGTCTGTCGGACCGGTACTTCTGCACGGACCCGTCGGCGAGCAAGTTGTCAAGCCAGACCACAGGTTGTAGCTGGTCGTGAAGGTGGAGGGTTCCTCCGTCCTCGGCGCTCCAGGTCAGCTGCCCAAAAACCTGATGCTCTTCGTGGTCCGGAAGCCACCAGCGTCCCCGCAGATCGAGCTTCTCCGTCATGAATCCCACCTGAGGTCAGTCGGTTTGGCACAACTGACGGTCTCTCGACCTGACCCGGCATGACTTTGAACGTTCGGCACAGAATGAAAGTACTTGTTCCGAGGGAGGACAGATGTGCTCAGTGGCAGATACCTGTTCTCCTCAGCTACGTCATAGTGGGCGAAGCTCTGCGGCACGTGATCGCTACGTCGACGAGTGGTGCCTGGCCGCCGTGAATATTGTGCCGCCTGGGCGAGTGAGTCGTGATGTCGCAGAAGGCAGCCCTTCCGGAAGCACCCCAACTGGCCGGCAAGTGCCAGGGTCGCCGTAGGCTCGGGGCATGACGCGGGGCCTGATGTTCAACGATGGCGACTGCGGCTTCTGCATGCGCGCCGCAGCGCTGGTGCCGCGCCTCGGCGTCGACATCGACGCGGTCACCCTCCAGTCCGTCGACCTGTCCCAGTGGGGCGTCGATGAGCAGCGGGCGCTGCTCGAGATGGCCTACGTCCACCCGGACGGCCGGGTTGTCTACGGCCACCGGGCATGGGCGGCCATCCTCGACACCGGCCCGCTGCCGTGGCGCACGATCGCGCGGTTTATGACGAGCCGGGGCGGTGAGCCCGTCGCCCGCCGCGTGTATCGCTGGGTGGCCGACAACCGGTCGCGGATGCCGGGTGGCACCGCGGCCTGCTCGCTGGATCGCCCCGCTGCGTGGGCGATCGCCCCACAGGTCGAGTAGGGCACCTGGCGCCCGTGTCGAACCAGAGGCCCTGCGAGTCACCGTGGTGTCCACAGGTTCGCTGCCCAGCCAGCGGCAGTGCCTATTCCGGCTTGTCGAGGATGTACAGCGCCCCGAGGTTGGCGTCTACCCGGATCCGTTGGCCGGTGCGGATCGTCTCGGTGCCGACGAACACGTTCATGAGCACTGGTATGCCGTATTCGCGTCCGACGATCGCCGCGTGGGACAGCGCCGCTCCTCGGTCGACGACGACACCGCTGATGAACGAGAACACCGGGGTCCAACTCACCGAGGTACTCGCGGCGACGAGGATCTCGCCGGGCTTGACGTCGGCGATCTCTTCCTCGCGCAGGATGACCCGGGCCACTCCCTCGGCGACCCCGGGAGAACCGCAGGTGCCGTAGAGATCGGCCTTGAGTTCCTCGCGCACCACGGGCATCGCCCCGACGACGACCTTGAGGGCGATCGGGTCCTGCGAGGTGACGAGGTTGGCCATGGCTTCCTCCATCTCGTACCCGGGCTTGAGCAGGACCGGCGGGTTCGGGGTGCTGTTCCACGACTCCCAGTCCGCGCGACGGGACTGGACGATCGCCTGCATCCGGAAGTTGTCCGGGTTGATCGCGACCTTGCGGATCTCGTCGGGGATGAGGAACAGGACGTCCTCGGGGTCGTCGATCGCTCCGTCCGCGGTCATCCGTCGACCGACCTCGATCGCGGCACGGCGCAGCAACGCGTGGCTGTACAGGTCGAGGTAGTGGTCGTGCTCCTCGCTGAACACGCCACTCTTCTGCGCGAGGGTCATCAGGGTGGTGAACCAGCCCCGTTGCGCCGGGGCCACCTTGGCCAGGACCTCGCGTTCTGCCTCGGCGCGTTCGCCGCTGATCCGGGCGCGCTCGTCGTCGAGGTTGAACCCGCCGCCCCGGGCGAGGAACTGCCTGATGTTGACGAGGACCGGCGCCGGGTCTTCGATCCACGTCGGCAGGTTGATCTCCGCCATCCGCTGCGCCCGCCAGCCGTCCTCGTCGAGGAACTCGGCCAAGCGGGCCAGGAACTGCGTCCCGGCCGGGGTGGCCTGCAGCCGCGCGCGGATCTGGCCCGGCTCGCCCTCGGTGAACACCTCGGCCAGACCCATCTGGTCGGCCACTTGCGAGAACTCCCAGATCCGCTTGTCGACCTGCAGGACCTTGTTGTCGAACCCGGTGATGAGCTTGTGGAACGTCGGGTTCGTGTCGTCGATGCCGAGCATCTCGCGGCACAGGTTCTCGAAGAGGATGTACCCGGTGAACGTCCCGTACATCATGTACGTGTGGATCTCCCACATCCGTCGGACGACCCGTAACGCCTCCTCGAACTGCTCGAGCATGTCGAAGTTGTCCAGTGCCGCGAGGTCGACGGCCTTGAGCTTCTCGTAGCGGTCGAGCATCTCCCCGAGCAGCCCGTTCCACAGCCCGTCGAAGTCCTCGATGAACGGGCGGATGCCGTCCCGGAACTTCACCTCTCGCGCAGCCCGTTCCTCTTCCGACTGCACGACCATGACGGTGAGGTAGGCCCCGCCGTTCATGAACCGCCAGTCCCAGCCCTTGACCGTGGGGAGCGAGAGCTTCTCGGCTCCGTACTGCACGCCGGCGCGGCAGTAGTTGATCCACGACCAACCGAACAGCGGCGTCCACGGGGGCACCGAGTGGGTGCCGTCGAGGAACCACGCCGGGGACTGGTCGAAGTCGATGGCGGGGTCGAACATGAACCCCGGCACCGGATCGGGGATCCGCAGGGCAGGCTCGGCTGGACGGACGACGGTGTCGGTCATCGACGGGCTCCTCTGGGGTTAGAAGGCACGACCGGGTTGGTCCCAGAACCGCGGCAGTCCGCGGTCCTCGACCACGGCCTTGGCGGCGATGTAGCCACTGCCCCGACCGATTCCCGCCGCGGAGTGGACGTTCGACGAACAGTGATAGAGGCCCGGGATCGGGCTGCGCGGGCCGGCAAGGTCCGGGAACGGACGGAATCGGCCCAGCTGCGAGGCGATGTGCGAGCCCTCGGGCCAGCCGCCTTCGAGCATGTCCGGGTGACCGGCGTAGATGTCGGCGGGCGTGTAGAACCGGGTCGCGATGATGTTGTCCCGGGTCATGTTCGGCGCGTACTTCGGCCATTCCTCGAGCCAGTGCTCGACGTATTCGTCGCGGATCCGGCCCCACTCACGGGCCGAGAAGAAGCGCATCGGCGCGGTGAACTCCTCGACCATGAGCATGTGCTTGCCCTCGGCGGCCCGACTGGGGTCCCAGATGCTGTCCGGGGCGGTGAGGCCGCTGAGCCGCTGTGAGGTGCCGAGCAGGAAGATTTCGTGCTGCCACTTCGAGGCGAGGTAGTCGGGGTCCTTCGGTCCGGTGTACAGGCGAGGCTGGCTGCCGACACCAGGGTTGACGTTCTCGGCGGTGTACTGCGGCAGCTCGTGCATCGCCACGCCGCCCCAGAGGACCTGTCCGCGGTCGTAGTGGATGTTGTTGAGCCGGTGGCGGATCTTGTCGCCGATGTCGTAGTCGCGCAACAGCCGAAGGTAGGTCTGCGGCATACCGAGGTCCGAGACGACGACGGACGCGTCGATGCGGTTTCCGTCCGAGGTCCGCACGCCCGTGGCTCGCCCGCCCTCGACGACAATCTGGTCCACGTCCTGGCCGGTGAAGTATTCGACGCCGAGCTTGCGGCCGGCGCTGACGAGGGTCTCGGTGATCCGGCGGGTGCCGCCCTTGACGATGGCGGCCGGCTCGAACGACAGGACGAGCCCCATGACGTGGAACAGCGTGTGCAGCCCCCCGGGGTCGTCGGGGAAGGTGCCGCCGGAGGTCGGCGTGGCGCGCATGTACAGGCTGCGCAGTTCGTCGCTCTCGAAGAAGTCGTAGGCGATCTGCCGCGTCGACATGAACTGGTGGACCGGCTCGACCCCGCTGTCGGGGACGCTCAGCAGCTTCTCCATGGGGTCCGGCTCCGACCACGGCGTCGGCGCGCTGAACCGGGCGGTGTGGAAGGCGGCCTTCCAGTACTTGTTGTACTGGTCGAACAGCCGCAGGTAGGCGTCGGCGTCGCGCTGCGAGAACGCCTTGATCTGCTCGTACGTCTTGTCGACGTTGTCCTGGGCGAGCTCGGTGCGCCCGGTGACTTCGTCGACGACCCGGTATGCCGAGTAGCCGATGAAGCTCGTCCCGTCGTCGAAGACGATGCCCTCGTTCTGCTCCGGGAAGACGTACTCCAGGCCCTCGCCGGGCAGGTCGAAGTCGAGGTATGCCGGGTGGCCGTAGAACCGGGTCCAGTGCGCGCACGGGCTCTGCAGGAAGCCCGGAGCGGGTCCTTCTTCACTGATCGCCGCACCCCCGAGCGCGGTATGCCGCTCGAGCACCACGGTCTTGAGGCCCGCCTTGGCCAGGTAGCAGGCGACGATCGTCGCGTGGTGACCTCCACCGACGAGGACGGCATCGTATTTCGCGTCGGCCATGGACCCCTCCTGTATGACGGTGCTTCGGGTCCGGGCGAGGACTCAACCGGGTGAAAGCCTCTCAGGGACAACCGGATCCGCTGTTCGTTGACGTGTTCGCCTATGGACGAGCGTCCTCTGGGAGTGGCCCGCGTCACAGACATTTCTCGGCAGGTTTCAACGCGTGAAACGTCGGGGAGGTCATGGGACGAGCACCAGACGGCCCCGAAGGCCCCCCGCCGCCAGGCGTCGGTGCGCCTCCGGCGCCTCGCCGAAGGGCAGCGAACCGGCCACCCGCAGGGTGAGCGTTCCGTTCTCGACCGACTCCCGCAGGTGGTCCAGCCGGCCCCGGTGGTGGTACTCGTCGAACACCCACACGGGGCGCACCGTGACCGGGTGCCCGGCGATCCCGGGCCAGCGGCGGACGGAGACCAACCGGCCCCCGTCCCGCACGGCCGGGAGTGCGCGGTCGTCGAGGACGGCGCAGTCGACGAGCCCGTCGACCCCGTCGGGCGCCAACGCCCGGAAGCGCCGCGCCAGGTCGTCGCCGCGCTCGACGACGTGGTCGGCGCCGAACGACAGGACCGTGCCGTGATCGGCCGGCCCGGCGTCGGCGAGCACCCGCAGCCCCCGCTGCGTGGCCAATTGGACGACGTAGCCGCCGAGCGTGCCGGCGGCCCCGGTAACCGCGACGGTCGCCCCGGCATGCAGCTCGAGCAGGTCGAGCGCCTGCATCGCGGTGAGCCCGTTCATCGGCAGCGTCGCCGCCTCGACGAAGCTGCGCCCGGACGGCATCCGGGCGATGGAGTCGGCGTCGGCGACGAGGAACTCGACGTAGGCGCCGCCGTGTCCCACCAGCGGGATCGCCATGGCCATGACCTCGTCGCCGACCCGCCAGGGGGAGGTGTCGCCGTCGGCTGTTGACGGCCCGACCTCGTCGATCACGCCGGCGGCGTCCATGCCGGGGACGTGCGGCGGCGGGAGCTCGCCCGTGCCCCGACGACCCTCGCGCAGCGACACGTCGGTGGGGTTCACCGCGGCGGCACGCACGGCGATCCGCACCTCGCCCGGGCCGGCATGGGGTTGGGGCACGTCGTGGACCGCGAGCACCTCGGGCCCACCGGGGGCGAGGAATCCGACGGCCCGCATGCGCTGTCCGCCCACGGTCAACGACCCTCGCGCCGACGGCGGGCGGCGAACTCGACGTAGTAGTCCAGCGACGCCGGGTCGGCGAGGGTCCCCGTCGCGGCGACCGAATCCGCCGGCGCACCGGTGAGGATCCGCTTGACCGGGACTTCGAGCTTCTTGCCCGTGCGGTTGAACGGGACGAGCGGCACCTGCTCGATGAGGTCGGGCACGTGACGCGGCGAGAGCGCACCGCGCAGGGCCCGGGCGATCACCCCACGCAGGTCGTCGTCGAGGGTGGTCCCCGGGGTGGGCACGACGAAGAGGATGAGCTCGCCGGACCCGCCGTCGGGGTCCTCGAGGTGCACGACGAGGCTCTCGGCGACCTGCGGCAACTCCTCGATGACCCGGTAGAACTCCGCGGTGCCGAGCCGCACCCCGCCGCGATTGAGGGTCGCGTCAGACCGCCCGGTGATGACCCCCGTCCCCACGGCGCTGAACCGCACCCAGTCGCCGTGCCGCCACACCCCCGGGAACTCCTCGAAGTAGGCGGCCCGGTACCTCGACCCGTCGGCATCGCCCCAGAAGCCGACCGGCATCGAGGGCATCGGCGAGGTGATGACGAGTTCGCCGAGTTCCCCGACGAGCTCGTGACCGTCCGCGTCGAACGCGTGGGCGTCGACGCCGAGGCTCGCCGCCGTCATCTCGCCGTCGTACACCGGCGAGATCGTGTTGGCCTGCACCAGTCCGCAGCACACGTCGGTGCCGCCGCTGCCGACGTTGAGCAGCGTCCCGGCGCCGAACTGCTCGTAGCACCAGAGGTATCCCTCGCGGGGCAGCGGGCTGCCGGAGGCGCCGAGCTGGCGCATCGTCGACAGGTCGTGGTCGCGGCCCGGTTGGAGGCCCGCTTTGCGACAGGACATGAGGTATGCCGGTCCGGCGCCGACCATCGTCGGTCGAGTCTGTTCGGCCAGGCGCCAGAGGTTGTCGAGGGCGGGGTAGGTGAGGTTGCCGTCGAACAGGACCATCGACGCGCGCACGAGCAGGCACGAGGCGAGGACGTTCCAGAGCATCCACGCCGTCGTGCTCGGCCAGAGCAACCGGTCGCCGTGCCCGAGGTCGAAGTGCAGCGCGTTGCTCTTGAGATGCTCCATGAGGATCCCGCCGTGCCCGTGGACGATCGCCTTGGGTTTGCCGGTCGTCCCCGAGCTGAACAGGACGTAGAGCGGATGGTCGAAGGGGACCTGCTCGAACTCCAGCGGCTCGTCGGTCTCCGCGGCCACCTGCGCCCAGTCGAGGGCGTCGTCGAGCCCGAGCGGTCCGTAGGGCACGTGGACGACGGACGTCACCGTCGGCAGGGCCGCGCGGATCGTCGCCACCTCCTCGCGGCGATCGACGAGCTTGTCCCCGTAGGTGTACCCGGCCACCGCGAACAGCACCGATGGCTGCACCTGGGCGAACCGGTCGATGACGCTCGGCGCCCCGAACTCGGGAGCGCAACTGGCGAAGACGGCGCCCAGGCTGGCGGCGGCATACAACACGACCATGGCCTCGGGCGTGTTCGGCAGGTAGGCGACGACCCGGTCGCCACGGCCCACGCCGAGCCGGCGCAACCCGGCGCGGACCCTGCGGACCTGCTCCTCGATCTGACCGAGGGTGAGTTCGATCGGTGGGCGGGTCTGGGAGTGCGCGAGGATGCGCACCTCGTCGCGGTCCGCGGGGAACCGGAAGCAGTGCTCGGCCCAGTTCAGCCGCGCGCCGGGAAACCACTGTGCGCCGGGCATCGTGCTCGACCCGAGCGGGCGGGTCGGCGCGGTGGAAGCCTGGACGTCGAAGTAGTCCCAGATCGACTGCCAGAACCCCTCCTGGTCGCTGACCGACCAGGTCCACAGCGCTCGGTAGTCGGGGAAGTCGCGCCCACGGTGCTCGCGCAGCCAGCGCTGGTAGTGCGCGAGCCGGGAGGCCTCCCGGCGGGACGGGTCGTAGTCGTAGAGCACGGTCGGCTCGGCCGGGGCCGTGCTCGTCGGTGGGGGTGCCATGGACATGGGCTCCTCGGGTGGTCGGGTCGAGGTCTCAGGCGGCGAGCGCCGCGAGCAACTCGGCCAGCGACGGGAAGGACAGGTCGGGGCGCAGCTCGGCCGGTTGGGCGGCGAAGTCCGCGCGGCCGGCGATGCCCGTGTAGACGGCAACGCCAAGGGCCCCGCTGAGTCGGGCCATGGGGACCTCGAGTTCCGGGTCGTCCCCGACGACGGCCAAGTTCTCGGCCTCGATGCCGAGATGCTCGGCGGCTGCCGCCATGGCGAGGGCCGACGGCTTGCCGACGAGCTCGACCCGCCGGTCGGTGATGCTGTGGATGGCCGCCGAGATGGCCCGCGAGGTGGCCAACGTCTTGCCGCCCGAGGTCGCGAAGAAGCGCGATTGCGACGCGCTGTAGAGCCGGGCTCCGGACCAGACCGCGTGGCAGGCAGCCTCGAGGTGGGCGTAGCGCAGCTGGGGGAACCACCCGACGATGACGGCGTCGACGTCGTCACGTCGGCCGAGGGCGGGGACGACGTCGATGCCGGCCTTGCGCAGGGTGACCGCGCCGCCCCCGGCGGCCATGAGCATGACCCGGTGGTGGCCGCGGCGGCGGCAGATCGTGACCGCGCTGTGCAGCGGCGTGAGGATCTCGGTGGGGCTGACGGGAATGCCCGCGGCGCGCAGGTGCGCGGCATACCGGACCGGGCTGCGGTTCGTGCCGTTGGTGAAGACGACGAGGGGTATGCCGCGCGCCCGCAGGCGGGCGACGAAGTCCACCGCGCCCGGCAGGGCCTTGACGTGCCCGGTGAAGGGGTCGCCGACGACGAGCGTGCCGTCCATGTCGACGACGAAGCCACGGGCCTCGCGCAGCCGGGCGAGTTCGCGGGCCTCGGGGTCGAGCGCGGTGATGGGCTCAGCCATGGTCGGCTCCCTTCGCCACGAGCCCCGAGCGCAGCCGCAGGTCGGTGTCCGACGTGGAGACCGCGAAGTCGCCGAGGGCGGGGCGCTCGGCCAGGCGCCGGACGAGCCCGGTCACGGCATACATCGCGGGGTCGTAGTGCCGCGGCGCCGGGCCCGCGGTGAGCATCGCGTCGACCTGGTCGGCCGGCATGGTGGCGCGCAGGAGCAGTTCCTCGTCGCTGATCCGGTCACCGAAGCGGCGGCGCAGCTCGGCGGGTGTCGGCGGTGGGGGTTCGCGGCGCAGGTCCTCGGCTCGGGGCCGGCCGAGGATCCGGTCGAGGACCCAGGGCTCGATCGGCGCCGGGGGCTTGCCGAACGTCCCCAGGGCGTAACGGATGACCTGGTCGGCGACGGTGTCGTAGCGTTCGCGGCCGATGACGTTGAACAGCGCCTGGGAGCAGACCATCTGGGGAAACGGGGTGACCATGATCGGGCTGCCCAGCTCGGTGCGGACCCTGTCGACCTCCTCGATGACCTCGTCGAAGCGGTCCTCGTGACCGATCTCGGCGAGTTGTCGCCGAGTCGTCGACATGACCCCACCGGCGACCTGGTGCCGGGTGAAGGCGACGTCGTAGCCGCTCGGTGCGCCGATGGGCAGGCCCTCGGCGCGGGCCAACTCGCTGACGAAATCCGCGACGAGGCCCAGCGCCCGGTCGTCGATGTCGACGGTGTGACCGGCGGCTCGGAGGTTCGCGACGAGTTGTTGCGCGTCGGGCAGCGACGAGCCGTCCGACAGCGCGCCGCAGCCCACCTGGAGGTGCTGGACGCCGAGGTCGGCGGCGACGAGGTAGGAGAACTGCGAGAGCCCGATCGTGCAATGCGAGTGCAGTTCCAGCGGCTTGCCACCGAGCGCGGCCTGGATCGCCGGGATGAGCCTGCGGGCCCGTTCGGGCGACAGGATGCCGGCCGGGTCCTTGAGGTAGGCACGGTCGATGTCCGGGCACTGGGCCATCGCCGCCGCGAGGCCGGCATAGAAGGCGTCGTCGTGGACGTCGCTGATCGTGTACGTCAGGGCGCCGATGACCTCGGCCACGCCGGCTTGTTTGCACATCCGGGCCGTCCGGAGCATGGCCGGCAGTTCGTGCATCGGTTCGAGGACGACGACGCGGTCGATCCCGGCGTCGACGAGCCGGTCGTAGGCCAACTGCATGAAATCCGGGTGCGCGACGTCCCACGAGATGAAGCGCAGCCCCGTGCCGATGAACTGGAGGCGCGTGTCGGGAATGAGCTTGCGCACCAGGCGGATCCGCTCCCACGGGTCTTGTCGGTGGTTGCGCACCGCCACGCCCATCGCCGTGCTCGAACTGAAGTCGAGTGTGCGGAAGCCGGCCCGGCCGAGCAGCGGCGCCATGGTGAGGATGTGCTCGGTCCGCAGGCCCACCGCTCCCCACAGGCTCTGGTTCCCGTCTCGGATGGACACGTCGACGAGCTGGATGTCGGTCATGCCGCGGCCTGCGATCCGGCGAGATATCGGGCCAGCCAGCCGGTGTCCGCCCCTCCGGCGCGCAAGGCATCGGACGCGACGAGCTCACGCTGCAGGGCGACGTTCGTCGTCACTCCCTCGATGACCAGCCGCCCGAGCGCACTGGCCATGAGGTCCAGGGCCGCCGCCCTCGTGTCGGCGTGGGTGACGACCTTGGCGACGAGCGAGTCGTAGTAGGGCGACACCAATGCCCCCGGATGCAGATAGGTATCCACGCGGATACCCGGCCCGACAGGCAGCTCGGCCCGGGTCACCGTGCCCGGGCTGGGTCGGAAGTCGGCTGCCGGGTCCTCCGCGTTGATCCGGCACTCGACGGCGTGACCCGACCAGGCGACCTCGTCCTGCGCCACGCGCAGGGGGTGACCGTCGGCCACGGCTAGTTGCTCGGCCACGAGGTCGAGTCCGCAGATCGCCTCGGTGACCGGATGTTCGACCTGGATGCGGGCGTTCATCTCGAGGAAGAAGTGCTCGCCCGAGTCGACGTCGTAGAGGTACTCGACGGTGCCGAGACCGCGGTAGCCGAGCCGTTCGGCCAGGATGACCGCCTCGGCGCACATCGCCGCCTGTGCGTCCTGGCTCAGCAGCGGGGCCGGAGCCTCTTCGACGACCTTCTGGTGGCGCCGCTGGGTGGAGCAGTCGCGCGTGCCGAGGTGGATGGCATGGTGGCCGTCGGCGAGCACCTGGACCTCGACGTGCCGAGCGCGTTGCAGGTAGCGCTCGACGTAGACGCGGGGGTCGCCGAACGCCGCCTGGGCCTCGGCGACGGCGACGGCGAAGGTGTCTGCGGCCGCGTCGAGCGAGTCGAGCACCCGCATCCCTCGGCCACCGCCACCGCCGACGGCCTTGACGAGCAACGGCATACCGGCCGTGTCGGCCACCGCGCGCAGGTCGTCGGCCGAGTCGACGACCCGCCCCGAGACGACCGGCAGGCCGGCGGCGACGGCGTGTTCGCGAGCCTGGAGCTTGTCGCCGACGCCGTCGATCTGGGCTGCGGTCGGCCCGACGAAGACGATCCCTGCGGCGTCGCAGGCCTGCGCGAGAGCCGAACTCTCGGAGAGGAACCCGTACCCGGGATGCAGCGCGTCGACCCCGGCAGAGGCCGCCGCCGCCACGACGCGAGCGACGTTGAGGTAGCTCTGCGCCGGCGAGGCGGGCCCGATGACGACGACGCGGTCGGCGAGCCGCGCCGCCATCGAGGTGCGGTCGGCCTCCGACACCCCGAGCACGGTCTCGATGCCCAGGCGCGCGGCGGTGTCCAGCACCCGGACCGCGATCTCACCGCGGTTGGCGACGAACAGGCGCCGGATCACGTCGGCTCGATCCACATGAGTGCGGTCCCGGCCTCGGCGAACTGCGCGTCGGCCACGTCGATCCGCGCGATCCGTCCGGCCAGGCCGGCGGCCACCGAGGTCATGAGCTTCATCGTCTCCGTAATCCCCACGACGGTGTCCGGCGAGACCGTGTCGCCGACCTCGACGAAAGGATCGGCGCCAGGTTTGGGGGCCCGATAGAAGGTCCCGACGATGGGGGAGCGCACCGCGTGCAGCCCGGTCAGCGAGGCGTCCTCGTTCGTGACGGACCCGGCACCAGCGGCCTGGGCGGTCGACGCACCGGCGCTGGGTTCCTCGGCGGCGACGACGCGAGGTTCGCTCAGCGGCACGGCTTCCTGGGTCCATCCGCCCTCACGACGACGCAGGGTGAGCGAGAAGCGCGGCGTGCGCAGGGTGAGTTCGTCGTATGCCGTGGAGTCGAGGATTGCGACGATGTCCTCGACGTCGGAGGGGGTGAGGGGCATGTGCGCAGCTCCGATCCTCGACCAGGGCCCTTACCGTCGAGAATGGCCGCGACAGTGGCCCGGGTCACAGGAAAGTTGTTACGGTTTCGCGAGGTGAAACTCAGCGGAGGATCCCTCGCATGCGGGAGTACCACGTCAAGAGCATTGCCTCGCTCGGGCGGGGCCTGGACGTCATCGTTGCCCTGCACCGGCTCGGCGCGGCGACCCTGCACGACCTCTGGCGCGAGACCGGCATTCCCAAGGCCACCCTCATCCGGATCCTGCGGACCGCCCACGACAAGGGGATGATCTGGCAGCGGCTCGGGGACGGGGCGTTCCTGCCCAGCCACAGCCTGGACCGCTTCCGCGAGCCCGACGATCCGGGCTGGTTCGTCGAGCTGGCCTCGCCGGTGATGGAGCGGCTGGTCCGCAGGACCGGATGGCCCTCGGTCCTCGGAATCCCTCGGGGCACGGCGCTGGAGATCCGCGAGACGAACAGCAAGCATGCGGTCGTCGACGTCGTCGTGTTCACCCGCACGCCCTACCGGGCGAACTTCCTGCGCTCCGCGTCCGGGCGGGCTTACCTCAGCCACTGCGCCCCGGACCGCCGGGAGGGAATCCTTGCGCGGCTGCGCGAGGACGACAACCCCGGACACCGGCTCGCCCATGACGCGGCGGCGCTCGAGGCGATGGTCCGGGGGATCCGGGCCCGCGGCTACGCGCTGCGACACCCGGACTTCGGGGGCCACTACGAGCTACCCCGATCGGCGCACGACGACGGCCGCCAGTCGATGGCGGTGCCGATCCGACGCGGGTATGCCGTGGCGACGATCAACATCACCTGGCAGCGCACGGCCATGTCGACCCAGCGTGCTGTGAGCCGTCACCTGGCCGACCTCAAGGAGGCCGCTGCCGAGATCGAGACGCTCATCGGTCAGTGACCCAACCCTGCTGCACGACAGGGCCAGGGCGACAATGACGGTGTGCCCAGGCCAACCCGCGTCGGGGCGGCCCCACTGCCGGGCTGAGTTCGGGGCAGCTTCGGCCACTACCATCGGCCCCATGGCGAACCCCCAGACCCCATCCGACCGCGACCAGCTGTTCTCGGTCCGTGGGCGCACCGCCGTCGTCACCGGCGGATCTCGAGGTATCGGCGCGATGATCGCCCACGGGCTCGTCCTCGACGGCGCGCACGTGGTCATCTCCAGCCGCAAGGCCGACCGGTGCCGGGGCACGGCCGAAGCCATTGCGGCCGAGGCGGATTCGACCGGCAGCGGCGGCACCTGCGACTACGTCGCGGCGGATCTGTCGACCGCGGAGGGCGTCGCCCAGTTGGTCGCCGGCGTGCGCGAGCGTCAGGAGAGCCTGGACGTGCTCGTGAACAACGCCGGCGCCACGTGGGGTGCGCCGATGGAGAGCTTCCCCCGCTCAGCCTGGGACAGGGTCCTCGCGACGAACCTCGTCTCACCGTTCGAGCTCGCCGTCGGCCTGTTGCCCCTCCTCCGACAGGCCGCCACGGCGCAGGCGCCGGCGCGGATCGTCAACATCGGCAGCATCGACGGCCTGCGCGTGCCCGACCCGGAGAACTACTCGTATGCCGCGAGCAAGGCCGGGCTGCACCATCTCACCCGGCACCTGGCCAGCCGGCTCGCGCCCGACCACATCACCGTCAACGCCATCGCGCCGGGGCCCTTCCGCACCGACATGCTGCGGCACATCGCGGCCGACCCGAGTCTCGAGCAGGCGATGCTCGACCGGGTCCCGCTGCGTCGGTACGGCGACGAGGACGACATCGTCGGTGCGGTCCGATTCCTGGTGGCCCGCTCGGGCTCCTACCTCACCGGCGTGGTGATCCCGCTCGACGGGGGCATCAGCGGGCACGGCTGAGGCGGCGGTCGGGGGCGTAGGAGACGGTCGGCGACCGCCCCGGTGTTCGCGGGCTGGCCTCAGAGCTGGCGCAGCTGCTCGACCGTGAACGTACCGAACCCGAGGGAGTCGGGGGTGCGCGCAGCTTCGGCCCGGAAGTCCCGGTCCAGCACGACGGACGTCACGCGGATCAGGGCGTCGATGGTCGGCGTCGGCACGTCGACATGGCGGCCGAGTTCGGACAGGAACACCAAGCCGTAGCCGACGTCCTCGACGAGGTAGCGGAAGTCGAGGGTGCTCGGCGCCTGCGAGGCCGCGAAGCCGGCGCCGTGGCTGTATCCGGTGAGGTAACTCGGATCGCCCATGTACCCCTGCCGGTGCCCCATGACCGGGTCGGGGATGATCGGCACCCCCAGCGCCGCTCCGACGGCGATCCGCTCCTCGTCGACGGCCTCGATGAGCCGGGCCGACGCCGGCGTCACGCCCTCGGTGTAGAAGAGGAAGTCGCCCTGGGTGTTCTCGATCCGGCTCGCGTTCATGAGCATGATCGCCGGATGGATCACCGGGTTGCCGTTCTGGATGGTGGTCTGCAGCGCGCTGTCCGCGGGCTCGAATCCCGGCCACACCGTGGACAGGAGCTCGGTCAACCGTGCCGTGCCCGACCGGGGCAGGGCCGCGACGAGCAGGCCCTCGCGGACCCGGGTGCTCACCCGGACGAGTCCGGGCTCGAGCAGCCTCGTGCCGTACGGCAGCGTGTTCGTCTCTCCGACGAGGTATGCCGGGTCGTGGACGTCCAGCCCCAGGGCCGCCTTGAGGACGAACGCGCCTCCGCACGAGCCGGGCAGGACGACCAGGGCCAGGTCCTCGCGCAGGTGCGGGCGCAACGCCTCGCCCATCGGCGCGGTCGCGTACGCAGGTCCGACGAGCAGGGCCAACTGCGAGCCGTCCAACGCGGTCGCGAGGTCGTGCCCGGCATACGCGATGGGGGCGGACCCCTCCCAGGCGCCGACGCAGCGCAGCGATCCGGAGGACCCGATGGCGCGGATGTTGGTGTCGAACCGTTCGAAGTCCCACATCGCGACCTCGTGGCCGTGGAAGGCCCAGTCGAAGGCCGTCGCCGAGGCGCCGTTGCCCGACCCCAGGATGGTCACCCGCATGCCGCCCGCTCCTCTCCCGTGCCGCTCGTGCACCCAGCCTGTCACGGACGTCACGGTCTCGGAGCAGACGTGCGCGATCCGTCATGCCACCCATCGCCGATGGCTATTGGGGCCGGGTCCGGCGGCCGGCATACATTCGCCGACGTGGACGTCTTCCCGCCGACCGGACCCCACCGGCGGTCGCCCGGGACCAATGCCGGAGAGGACTGCAGATGAACACCGAGTTCGTGAAATGGCCCACCTTCGACCAGATCAAGGAGATGTTCGCCGAGCTGTTCATCATCGACCGCCGTGACGACGGCGTGGTCACCGTGACGATGCACTGCAAGGGCGGCCCGCTCATCTGGTCCATGGAGTTGCACGACGCGATCGGCAAGATGTGGCGGATGCTCGGCACGGACCGCGACACCGAGATGATCATCTTCACGGCCACCGAAGACGTCTGGGTCACCGACTTCGAGAAGGAGTCGTGGATGCAGGAGCGGCACAACCCGGTCGGCACTCGCTACGACCACATGTTCGTCGACGGTCGGCGGATGCTCATCGCGCAGATCCAGGACGTCGAGGTGCCGACCCTCGGCGTGCTCAGCGGCTCAGGCGGTCACACCGAACTCGCGCTGTGCTGCGACTTCGCCATCATGGCCGACGACATCACCATCCTCGACCCGCACATGCTCGTCAACAACGTGCCGGGCGACGGGATCCACAGCTGCTTCCTGCGGCTCATGCCTTACCGCCAGGCGGTGTGGTACCTCATGACCGGCGACACGATGACTCCGCAGCAGGCCTTGCAGTTCGGCCTCGTGTCGGAGATCGTCCCTCGCGACCGGCTCATGCCGCGGGCCTACGAGATCGCCGACAACATCATGTCCCGCAACCGGATCGTCCGCCGGCTGGCCACCCAGGTCGTGCGGCGCGGCTGGAAGCAGCAGATCGTCGACGACCTCGACATGACGTTCGGCACCGAGATGTTCGGGCTCTTCGCCGAGGGCCAGGACCACGACCACACTTCGCTGCCGTCGATCAACGCCCTGCTGGGGCTCAAGCCGAACTACCGGGGCAACGTCGGGCTGCCCCCAGACGTCAAGCCCTGACCACATCCCGGTCGCGGGCGGTCCGCACCCTGGGCGACAATGGCCTCGTCGCGGACGTCCGAGGCGGACCGACCCGCGACGGTATGCCGCCGCGGCATGCCGAGCACGCGGTCGTCGGGAGGCGTCAGCAGGTATGCCGTCCAGGGGCAGGAAGCTGGCCAGAGCCCTCGCCGATCCACTCGTACGCACCGCCGTCGGCCAGGGCCGGCGCCGTGAACTGCTCGACGAGGCGTTGACCCACCTTCCCGGAGGGCGCCGGCGCACCGTCGACATGACGGGGTGGACGACGCCCGAACTGCTCGCCTTCCTCGCCGGCCAGAGCCGGGGCGTGCTGCCTCCGCGGCGCCCCGGCGCGGCCACTGTCGCCCTGGTCAACGGGCTGGCCGGAGTGCTGCCGGCCGATGCGCTGCTGCTGGCTCGCTCCATCACCGACACCGCGCCGGCGCCCGCCGAACCGGTCACCCCCACCCTTCGCGCGGTGCTCGACCGCTACCTGCCTGAGAGCCTGCGAGCCTTCCAATCCAGCCGCCTGCGGGGCCCGAACGCCCAAGCCGAGTCGCTGCTCATGGCTCAACTCGGGCTCTTGCATCAGGTCGCCCAGGATGCCCGGCGGGCCCAGGCCGAAGACGACGACCTGGCCCTGCGCGTCCAGGATGGCTTCTTGCGGGAACGGTTCGCGCAGTTGCGTCCTAGCGAGCTGATGATCGATCCGGCCGCGTGGTCCGCCCGTCGCTGGCCCGGCCTGGCCCATCCCGCCCCGGTCCAGGACGCTGTTGCCGGGTCCGACAACCCGCCACCGGCCAATCCATCGGCTCGCGTCGATGCCAACCCCGTCGTCGTGTTCCCGACCGGCCGGGGCGGAGCCCGCAAGCTCTCCTTCCGGCTCGCCGTCCCCAAGGGCTATCCGGCGACGCTCGGGGCAGTCGTCGAATCCGCTCACGGGGCAGTGGGATTCCGTCACGCCGAGGCCAGGCGGTGGTTTGCGGCCCGTCGCCGCACGGGGTTCCCGTCGCCGCAAACCGACCTTACGCTCGTGGTGGACGTCGCCGAGGTGCGCCGGCTCATCGTCTATGGCGCGAGTCCCTCCCGGTCCACCCTGCTGGGAACCGTCCTGTTCGTCCGGGACGACCGAGGGGCCCAGACCGAGTTGCCCACCGCCCTGGCGAACCGGGTCGGCGCGGCATACACGGTGGTGTGCTCGGGCTACGCCAGTTCGACCGGTCTGGTGCTGCGCAACGAGTCGACGCTCTACCCGGACCTGCGCTCGGCGTGTGTGGGTTTCGGCTACGCCGACCTCACCTGGCTCGACGCCGACACCCCGATCGTCTGACCAGGGGGATGGGGGAGCAGCTCGGCGAGGCGTGCGCGGAACGTCTGCACCGAGCGGAGCTTGACGTGTTCGTATCCCCTGACGAGGTCGGGCAGCGTCGCGATCTCGACGGCCCAGTCCGCCGTGGCGGGGGAGAGGGTCGTGAGGGTCTGCTCGACGGCGCTGCGGTACTCGCCGACGAGGGCCCGCTCGACCCGGCGGACCTCGTTGTGCCCGAACGGATCCCACCGGGTGCCGCGCAGCCGGCGCATGCCCTGCAAGGTCGCGAAGGCCGGGCGGACCCACGTGCCGAACGCGATCTTGTCGCGGCGCCCCAGAGCTCGCAGCAGCGGCGGATGGAGGCGGTAGGCCACCCGCGCGCCGGGCCCGAACGCCTCCCTGATCGCGACGCCGAGGGCGGGGTCCAGGGACAGCCGGGCCACCTCGTACTCGTCCTTGTACGCCATGAGCTTGTACAGGTACCGCGCCACCGCCTCGGTCAGCGCGGTGGATCCGGGGCAGGCCAGCGCCTCGGTTGCCCGCACCCGCTCGACGAACGCGGCATACTCCGCGGCATACCGCTGGTCCTGATAGGCGGCCAGATCAGGCACCCGCACGGCGAGCAGCGCGTCGAGGCCCTCCCCGGACACCGGTGCCACCTCGGTGGCGGCCGACTGGTCGAGGGCCGCCTCCCGCCCGATGCGTAGCGCCGCGAGGTTGCCGTCGACTTGGGCCCCGTTGAGAGTGATCGCCCGTTCGAGCGAGGCGGCCGAGATCGGCAACGCCCCCAATTGGTATGCCGCTCCGAGCAGGACCATGTTCGCCAGCTGAGCGTCCCCGAGTCGCTGCTGCGCGAGCGCGTCGGCGTCGATGAACCGCACGTCGTCGAGCGCGTCGGCCAGGGCCTGGTGGAGCTGACCGGGGGCGGGATAGGACTGGTCGGTGTCCACGACCATGGCCCCGGTCGGCACCCGGGCCGAGGACACCACGGCGAGCGTCCGCCCCCGGTCCACAGCGAGCAGCTGGGTGGGGTCGGCAGCGACGAGCGCGTCGCAGCCGAGATACAAACAGCACTCACCTGAGGCGAGCTTGGCGGCCCGGTCGACCGACGCTGCCGACAGGGTGACGTCCGAGACGACGGCCCCGCCCTTCTGGGCCAGTCCTGTCTGGTCAAGGGCCCGCACCTGCAGCCCGTCGAGGAAGGCCGCCGTGGCGAGGATTTGGGCGATCGTGACGACCCCGGTGCCGCCCATGCCGGTGATCCGCGCCGAGAAACCGTCGGCGGCGAACCGCGCGACCGGCTCCGGCAGGGGCTCCCGGCCGGGCGCTGTGACCCTGGCCGGAAGGGAATCGGCCGGCACCACGGTGAGGAAAGAGGGGCAGTCGCCCGCGAGGCACGAGTAGTCGACGTTGCACGAGGACTGGTGGATGCGGGTCTTGCGACCGAAGGGCGTCTCCACCGGGTGCACCGACATGCAGTTGGACTTCTCGCCGCAGTCGCCGCAGCCCTCGCATACCCGCTCGTTGACGAACACGCGCGCCACCGGTGTCGGTGCCTCGGCGCGTTTGCGCTTACGGCGCAGTTGGGCGGCGCACTCCTGCTCGTGGATGAGCACGGTGACCCCGGACAGGCGAGCCAGCTCGGCCTGGACGTCGAGGATGTCCTCGCGCGGGCGGACCTCGATGGCCTCGGTTGGCCGTCCGGCCTCGCGCACGGCCCGGCGCGCGGCGGCCGGATCCGCCGTGGTGATGACCACCCTCGTCACGTTGTCGAGGACGAGTTGGTGGGCCACCTGGGCCGGAGTGGCCGCCCCGACGGCGGGTTGCCCGCCGGTCATCGCGACGGCGGAGTTGAACAGCACCTTGTACGTCACGTCGATGCCGGCGGCCACCGCCGCGCGTACGGCCAGGCTCGCGGAGTGGGCGTAGGTGCCGTCCCCGACGTTCTGGACGAAGTGCGGGCCCTCGACGAAGGGCGCCATGCCGATCCACTGCGCGCCCTCGCCGCCCATCTGGCACACCCCGGTGAGGGTGCCGACCTGCTTCTGCGGCATGGTGACCGCCATGGCGTGGCAGCCGATGCCGGCGCCGACGATCGACCCGTCGGGCACCTTCGTCGAGGTGTTGTGCGGGCAACCGGAACAGAAGTACGGGGTGCGGGAGGCGAGGACGAGCCGCGCTCGTCGCGGCAGTGGAGGACGCCAGCGCTCCACGGACTCGATCCCCGCTCCGGCCAGGCGTCGGGCCAGCCCCGCGGCGACGAGGTCTGGGTCGAGTTCGCCGGATGCCGGGAACAGGACGGTCCCGTCGACGTCGAGTTTGCCGGTGACTCGAGGGGTATCGCGCTGGCCGTAGAGGATCTCCTTGACCTGCGTCTCGACGAAGGAGCGCTTGTCCTCCACGACGACGACTTCGCCGACGCCGCGCGCGAGCGCGCGCACGACGCTGGGCTCGACGGGCCAGACCGCGCCGAGCTTGAGCAGACGGATCCCGTGCCTCGGCAGGTCGACGTCCTCGATCCCGAGGCGGTGCAGGGCTTGGCGGACGTCGAGCCAGGTCTTGCCGGCGGAGACAATGGCGTACCGGGCGTCCGCGCCGGCGCCGCTGCGAACGTTGAGCCCGCTTCGGCGGACGTACTCGACAGCGGCGGGCAGGCGCACTTCGTGAAGGCTGCGTTCGAGCGCGGCGAGCGCCGCACCCATCATCCGGGTGTGGGGCCGATGTCCGTAGGCCATGGCGGACTCGACGAGGTCGGCGAGATCCGGCGGCGTCCACGACCGAGTAACCCGGGCGGTGCCGGTGGCGTCCGCGACGTTCGTCGCCACCTTGACGGCGCTCCAGACGCCGCTGGCGCGGGACAGCTCCACGGCGTGCATGCCGTAGCCCAGGACTTCGTGTGGGTCCGCCGGGTACAGCGTGGGGACGTAGAGGTCGGCGAGGGCCGGCTCCGACGAACAGGGAATGGTCGACGACTTGGCCGAAGGGTCGTCGCCGACGAGAGCGACGGCCCCTCCGTGGGGATCGGCCCCGGCGATGTTGGCGTGTCGGACGGCATCGGTGGCACGGTCGAGGCCAGGGGCCTTGCCGTACCACACGCCGGTGACGCCTCGGACGCCCGAGTCGCGGAATCGACCCACCGAAGCGGCGATCTGCGTGCCGGCGACAGCCGTGGCGGCGAGTTCCTCGTTGAGTCCCGGCTGGTGGACCACCCCGTGGCGACCGAGCAAGGCGCGCTGCCGCCCGAGTTCGAGGTCGTAGCCGGCCAGCGGCGAACCTTCGTACCCCGAGACGTAGGTCGCCGGCGTCCGACCGAGGCTCCGATCGTGGCGGGCCCGATCGAGCAACACGCGCACCAACGCCTGGATCCCGGTGAGCAGCACCGGCCCCTCGTCCAGCAGGTACCGGTCCCCGAGTGCGTAGTCGCTCACCCGTGGCCTCCCGTCGGTAGGTTCACCACCCCGGCCCCCGAGCTTCGGTGGCGGGAACTCAGCCGAAGAGCGAGAGCTTGTCGAACTTCTCGGCGAGCAGGTAGTAGACGGTCACGCGGTTCTTGGCGCGCGTGTCATTCATCTTCTCCCCGACCTCTGCGATCGCTGTGTCCAGGGTGGCGTCGTCGTCGGTGAGGGCGAGCTTCTTCTTGAGGAATCCGTTGCGCACTCGGTCGGTCTCGGCCTTGTCCGAGAAGGACACGAGCGAGGAGTCGCGCTTCTGCAGCGCGATCCCGCAGTGCTTGACGATTCCGGAGATCACCGCGTCGGAGGCGTGCGGCGCGTACTTCTTCACATCGGCGGCCCAGTCGGCCATGGCGATTCTCCCCAATCGCGCGACCCTCACGCGTCGCCCTACTGTAACGCTGGCGTATCGCTCGTGAGTCCGATCCGCGACCCCGTCCTTTTGCCGTCGCCGTCCGATTCTGCGCCTATCTGAGGTACCGCGGGCGCGGCATACGAAATTGGTCCGATGTGCGCGGCTACCTCATCCGCCGACGCTGGACGAGTCCGAATCACCGACGACCCAGGAGCCGACCATGAGCACCTCGACCATCTACATCCCCGACACCGTCTATGCCGAGCGCAGCGCCCGCTACGGACGCCTCGAGCGCGCCGGGGAGCGGTGGACCTCCTCGCTGGCGATCCTGCACCGGGCGCTCGACAAGGCCCGGCGACACCTCGGGTGACCGGCGAGTCACCAGGTGTCGGTCGCGTCTCCGATACTGGCGGTATGCCGTTCGCCGAGGGTTCGTTCGTCGGCCGCGCCGAGGAGCTGTCGGCGCTGCGACGCGAGGTCGGGCTGGACGGTCCGGCGTCCCCGGGCGGGCGCGTCGTCCTGTCGGGCGACGCCGGCATCGGCAAGTCCCGACTTGTGCGGACCCTTGCTCTCGAGGCGAGCGACCAGGGCTGGCTCGTCGTGACGGTGCACTGCATCGGACAGGGCGGCAGCGCCTTGCCCTACCTGCCCTTCGTGGAACTCGTCGGTCTCGTGGACACCGTGGACCACGACACGTTGGTCCGGGTGCGCGAGGGCCATCCGGGGCTGGCTCAGCTCGCTGCGTCCCATGGGCCTGCCTCGGACTCGGATTCGCCGTCAGTCGGCGCTCTACCGGCCCTGGTCGCGCAGGCGGTCGACGCCCTGCTCAACGCGCTGGGTGCCATCCGGCCGACTCTGCTCGTCGTCGAAGACGTCCATTGGGCCGACCATTCCTCCCGAGACCTGCTCACCCTGCTGCTGACGCGGGGGTTCGCCACCGAGGTGTCCCTGCTCGTCACGTACCGCTCCGACGACGTCCATCGCCGTCACCCCTTGCACGACACCCTGGCCGTCTGGGCTCGGCTCGCCCAGGTGCAGCACGTCGAGTTGGCTCCCTTGGCCGACGAGCACGTCAGCGCCCTGGTCGCGGACATCGGCGGACCGACGCTGGACGCTGCCACGACGGCCGAGATCGTCCGCCGGGCCGAGGGCAATGCCTTCTTCGCTGAGGAGTTGGCGGTCGCGGCCCTCGGAGGATCTCCGGGGGGCAGCCTCGGGCGGGTCCTGCACGCGCGGATCGAGCGGCTCGCCGAGGCTACCCAGCGGCTCGTCCGCGCGGTCGCCGTGGGCAGCTCGTCCGTGCCGCACGAGCTGCTGGCCCTGGTCGTGGGCTTCGACGAGTCGGCGCTGGAGGCCGCCGTCGCCGACGCCGTCGAACACCACGTGCTGCTGCCTCGCTGGCCTCCGGCTTACGCCTTTCGCCATGCACTGCTCGGCGAGGCGATCGTCGACGGGCTGCTGCCCGGGGAGCGGCTTCGCTGGCACCGCAGGTATGCCGCGGTGCTGTCGGCACGCCCCGACCTCGCCCCGGTGTCCGAGCTGGCTCGCCATGCGGCCAGCAGCGGAGACCTCGACACGGCGGTCACGGCCAGCCGGGCGGCCGCCGAAGCGGCCCTCGCGGTCGGTGGCCCCTACGACGCGTTGGACCACCTGGAGCGGGTACTCGACTGGCTCGCCGACGACGATCCGGCACGGGACGAGGTGACCTTGCGGGCCTCCGACGCCGCCATGGCAGCCGGCGATCCGCTGCGCTCGGTAGGCCTCCTGCGCGACCGGCTCGACAATCCGGGCACCCGCCAGGCCCCAGGCCCACGGGCGCAGCTGCTGGCGACGTACGCCAGCCGGTCACGCACCCTCGACCTTCCCGTCGACGCCACCGCGCTTCTCGACGAAGCCGAACGGATCGTCTCGGACGAGGACGGACCGCGGCGGCTTACCGTTCTCGTGGCCCGACTGCAGCATCTCGTGGACCAACGCGAATGGCAGCAGGCCAGCGAGCTGGCCGACCGGGCCGCCGCCCTCGCCCAGGGGCTCGACCACCGCGAGGCGCTCACCGAGATCAGGGTGGTCATGACGAAGGTCATCGAGGCGATGGACGACCTCGACGCGGCGGAACGGCATATGAGCGCCATCCTCGCGGGATCGCGCCCCGAGGACCCGGTCACCTTACGCCTGCTGCACCAGTTGGCCTCGTTCAGCCACCGCCGCGGCGATCTCGTCGGGTCGTTGGCCAGGTTCGACGAGGGCGTCAGGGTGGCCAAGGCGACTCGGCGCGAGTGGGCGCCGTGGGGGTTGGAGTGTCGCCTGACCGGCGGCCTGGTCGCCTACGAACTCGGCGACTGGGCCGATGCCGCCGAGCGCCTGGACGTGCGGGGCGCGGCCGTCGCGCAGCCCGGGCGGGCCCTGTTCGACGCGGCCCGCCTTACCGTCTCGGCCGGTCGTGGCGAGCCCGTCGATCCCGCCGCGATCCACGCGCTGCGGCAGTGGTGGGCGGTCGACGGCCTGAGCACGGTCTTTACCGCGACCGCCGGCATCGATCTACTCGGCGACGCGGGCGACGTCGTGGGGGCGTTGGGGCTGGCCACCGAGGCAATGCACACCCTCGATCAGGCCTGGGGGACCTACCACGCGTCGGTGCGGCTGGCCGCCCTTGCCGCGGGACAGGCGGCCGCGGGGGCGCGTCGGGCCGATCCGAGGGTGCGTCGACAGTTACTCGCCGACGTCGACGCGCTCGTCCGACGCGCCGAACGCGTCGTCGAGCGGGGCCCGGGTCACGCTCGGGGCCGGCGACCCTCAGCGGCGCCCATGCCGCCGCCAGGGCTCGGCGGTAGCGTCAAGGGGGCCGTCCCTCTCGACACCCTCACGGCCACCGGCCGGGAGACCTGGGCCTGGGCCCTGCGCCTGGAGGCGGAGTTGCTTCGGCTGCGCTGGTTGGCGGGGACGGCGGATCCGCCGACGGCTGCCGCGATGGTGGCGGCCTGGACGGCCAGCGTCGCCGCCTTCCGGGACTACGGACACGTCTTCGAGACCGCTCGGTCCACGGCTCGACTCGCCGAGGCGCAGCACGCTGCCGGCGATGTCGCGGCGAGCCGAGATAGTGCCGCAGCGGCGGACGAGGTCGCGAGCCGCCTCGGTGCCCGTCCCTTGCGCGCGGAGCTGGCCCGGTGGCTAGGGACCCGCCCCAGCGACACGGGAGCGGGTCTCACCGCCCGCGAGCTCGAAGTCCTCGCCCTGCTCGAACGTGGCTTGAGCAACGGACAGATCGGCAAACACCTGTACATCACCACGAAGACCGTCAGCGTCCACGTGTCGAACCTGCTCGCCAAGCTCGGGGCCTCCAGCCGCACCGAGGCAGCCGCCGTCGCCCGCGACCGCGGCCTGATCGGGTAGGTGGCCGCGTCGCCCGAGGCGGCACCCGCCGGCGCTCCCGAAACCCACACCCCATCTGCGAGCCGGCGCGCACGATCTCTGGTATCCGCGAGCGTTGGGGTGGCGCACCTGGACCTCACCCGGGCACACGGCATACCGTCGCTGTCGAACCGCCGCGGACTTACCCGCGGCCCGAATCCGGTTGCGGCGTAAGGGGCTGACGATGGACTGGGCAACCTTCATGGACTACATCACGCGGTTCAACAACCAGGACATGACGGCGTTCGAGGCCTACCTCACGCCGCAGACACACATGCTCAACGGCACCCTCGAACTCTTGGGCATCCAGGGAATGAAGGACCACTACCAGCTCATCTGGAGCCAGTTCACCGAGGAGCTGCACATCGAGCGGTTCGTCAGCGACGAGCAGACTGTGGCGATCCAGATGTGGGCCCATTTCACCGCGCACGACGACAATCCTGAGTCGCTGTTCGGCCCGGTGAAGAAGGGCGAGAACTTCGACTTCCGCGGGCTCATCATGTACCAGGTCGAGGGCGGCAAGTTCGCCGACATCAAGGTCGCCTACAACACCTTCACGTACACCGACGGCTCCGGAACGGTCACCAGCCTCGGCATCCCGCACTGAGCCGACGGCCGTGGCGTGGCGTGGCGTGGCGCGGCCGGACACCGACGTCGGCAGTGAACACGTCGTCACCGAGCGGCTCACCGCGCTGCCCGCGGCCGACCTGGTCATCCAGTTCCGACCGCCCGAAGAGTTCCTTCCTCCCGCCGCGTATGCCGCGGCCCGGGCGAACGGCGCGATCCCCTGTGCCGTTCACGGGCGCGGCGGGTCGGTCACGAGCCGGCTCGCCCTCCCGACGGCCTGGTCCAGGGCTCGCCCTGGTGACCCGACCGCCGTCGGGTCGACGCGGTCGACCGGGCAACAGCGGCGGTCAGACGATCGACATCACGGCCTGATAGGCCTGGGTCACCGCTTCGCCGACCCGCCGGGCGGACCGGGCGTCGCCGATGACGAACACGGGGACGTCACCGGCGGCCTCGACAAGGGCCTCCACCTCGGCCGACCGCGGGCGTGAGCCCAACCCGACGATGACGGTGTCCGCGGGGAGGAGTTGGTGCCCGTCGGGTCCGTCGACAAGGACCCCGTCGGGGCGCACCTCGAGGGCCGTCGTGTCCACCAGGCTGCGCACGCCGTTGGCGGTCAGCTGGTCCAGCAGCGCGGTGCGATGGATGCCGAGGGCCTCGGGCACCAAGCGCGGGCGCTGCTCGACGACGACGACCTCACGGCCGTGTTGGGCCCATTCCAGGCTGGCTTCGGACCCGACGAGTCCGCCGCCGAGGACGACCACGCGCTGGCCGATCGTCGCCGGGTCGACGAAGAACGCGTCCCAACCGGGGATGGCCAACTCGATACCGGGGATGGGCGGCAGGAACGGCGCCGCCCCGATGGCGACGATGAGCACGTCGGGGGCCGCGTCGCGGACCGTCTGTGGGGTGGCTCGCTCGTTGAACCGCACGGTGATGTCGCGCCGCTGCACCTCGCGGATGAGGTAGTCGCGATAGGCGAGCAGCTCGGTCTTGATCGAGTCGGTGTCGCACATGCGCAGGGTTCCGCCGAGACGCTCGGCGTCGTCGACGAGGGTGACCCGGTGACCGCGATCGTGCGCGTCGATGGCCGCCTGCATCCCGCCGGGTCCGGCGCCGATGACGAGCACGGACCGTGAGGCGGTCGGCGGCGGCACGTCCTCGGGGAACACCGTGTGGTGGGAGAACAGGTTGACGCTGTAGGGGTTGACCGTGCACGACCCGAGCTTGGGGTAGACCCGGTCGGCCGGGTCGGTCTCGTGCTCGCCGGACGGGCCGGGGTAGCAGACCGTGCACCGGATGCACTGGCGGATCTCGTCGCGGCGACCGCTCGCGGCCTTGACGACGAAGTCGGGGTCGGCGATCATCTGGCGGCCCAGCGCGACGACGTCGGCCTGTCCCTCGGCGATGATCCGCTCGGCGAGCTCCGGTGTCGTGATGCCGCCGACGACGTTGACGGGCACCGACACCTCGGCCCGCAGCGCCGCGGCGGCGTCGGCGTTGAGGCCGTTGGGGGCGAAGACCGTCGAGAACTCCTGCGAACGACTGGGCTTGTAGTAGTGGCCGGCGGACACGTGGAACATGTCGACCAGGCCCAGCCCGTCGAGTTGACGACAGACCTCGATGTTCTCGGGCACGGTGATCCCTCCGGGGATGTTCTCCCGACCGCTGACGCGCAGCTCGACGAGCAGCCCGGATCCGCACCGTTCCCGCACCGACTCGAGGATCTGGCGGGGGAAGCGGGCCCGGTTCTCGGCACTGCCGCCGTACTCGTCGGTGCGGGTGTTGACCCGGGGGTTGAAGAACTGGCCGGCCAACCACCCGTGGCCGTAGTGGATCATCACCCCGTCGAAGCCGATCGTGCTGAAGTACTCCGCGGCGTCGGCGAACTCGCGGCGGATCCGGGCCATCCCGGCCTCGTCCAGCCCGTCGACGCGCACGCCGTCGTTGCGCACGTAGCCGACCGGCCCCACCGGGTGATGGCCGTCGGCGAGCAGCGGCTTCTCTTGCCCGAGATGGGACAGCTCGGCGACGGCGAGGGCCCCGTGGCTCTTGATCCGGGTGGCCATCTCGGCAAACGTCCGGGCGTGCTCGGTGTCGGTGTCGAGATAGTCGATGGGCAGTTCGATGAGGGCCCCGTCGTCGACGACGGGACGCATCGAGTCGGTGAAGTTCACGGTGATCTCGCCGGTGACGACGAGCGCGGCCCCGCCGCGGGCCCGGTCCTCGACCATCCGCATGGCCCGCTCGCGCAGGTGCGGCAACTGGACGAGCGAGATGAAGATCGTCGGCGCCGCCTCAACCCGGTTGCGCAGGGTGTGCTGACCGACCCTCAGGGGGCTCAGCAGGTGCGGGTAGAGACTCATGGGGTTCCGTTCGTGGGAGCTGGTGGTCCGGGTATGCCGCGCCGGTCCGGGTGCGACGCGGCATACCCGGCGTTCGTGGGTCGCCTGCTCAGCCGACGGTGAGGACGACGGCGCCGGTGTACGTCGTCCCGGGGACGATGGTCGTGGCGGTGCCGTCCACCGTCATCGAGACGGCGCGCCCACCCGCGCCCGAGAGGGTAGCGCCGGGCGCGACGGTGAGCGAGCTGAGATGCGACGTGCCCGTGACCGTCCACGCCGACCCGGCCCGCAGGTCGACGATGACGCCGTTGTTGACCACGGGCGACGGCGTGTTGGTCACCTCGCCGAGCTGGCGGTACTCCGCCGACGTGATGGTGCTCAGGGCGTGCCGGGCGGTGCTCGCCGTGATGACGCCGGTGATGTTCGAGCGGACGAACGTCAACGTCATGTTCTTGCCCTCCGCCGGCGGCGGCGGGAAGGGCGGTCCGTTCGGGTCGACCGGCCCGCCCTGGTAGGCGTTGAAGAAATCGCCGGTGAGGGCGATGTCCGTGAAGGTCGCCGCGGCGTCCTGCGCGGAGGCGGCGGTGGTGTCGAAGCCGGTGGCCTTCACCGGTGGGGACGTGGGCTCGTGGTACACGCCGCTGTTGAGCAGCTTGCCGTCGACGAACTGCGGTCCCGGGTCATCGTCGGTCATCACCTGCATGAGGATGCCGTTGGCCGGGGTGAGGCGGGCACCGCGGGAGCCGTCGACGGTGATGCCCACCGCCTGGCCCTTGTCGAGGAAGGTCGCCTCGCGGGTGAGGAACTGCGTTCCGCCGCTGACGTCGACCGTCCCGGCACCGTGCCACATGACCCCGAAGCGCTGGGAGTCCACGACCGTGGCCCGCACTGGGATGCTCGCGAGCTCGGCCGGGGTGAGGCGCAGGTCGAGGCTGGTGTTGAGGGCGGCCACCGCCTCGCGGGTGCTGTCGCCGTAGGACACGGCGCCGCCGCGGTTGATCGTCGCGTACGTCGCGACGTCGAACGTCGTCCCGAGGAAGCGTTCGGTGACGTTGCCGATGGCGTAGGAGCCGTAGCCGTCGCCACCGGTGTTGGCGACCCGGCTGGCGATCGCGGTGAGCTGTCCGTCGTGGCCGACGTCGCTGGACAGCACGCCCCAGCCCTCGGACGAGATCGACGAGGACACGTACGACGCCTTGGTGTAGGCGCCGAGCAGGTTCGTCGCGCGGTTGTTGCCCGAGATGCTCAGCATCCACGGGGCGTCCTGCATGACCGCGAGGTCCACGGTCGACTGGTAGTCGCCGGGGAGCGTGCCGTTGCGCGCCTGGATCGTCGAGTTCTTGACGACGACGTTGCTCCCGTCGTCGGCGACGACGCCGGTACGCACCGCGCCGGAGGTGCTGATCCGCGCCCCGTCGACGACGAGGCGGGTGGCCGGCCCGGTCCCCACGACCGCGGCTCCGTAGCCGACGAAGTCCGAGCGCCCGTTTCCAGTGAGCTCGATCCGTGGGCCGACGAGCCGGTATGCCGCGTCCTTGACGTAGACGCCGTCGAAGGCCTCGCCAGTCGAGCTGACCCGCAGGTTCGTCGCCGAGGTGGCACCGACCTGACCACCACGCACGGCGGCGAGGACCGAGCGGCTCTCGTCGACGCCAGAGGGCCCGACGTACACAGCCTGGCGGAACGGGAAGACGAGGTTCTGCCAAGGAACGGGGTTGGCGACTGCCACGGTGAGCACGAGATCGCCGCGGTAGGTGCCGGGTCGGAGGGCCGTGACGGACCCGCCGGTCTGGGTGATCCGCTGACCGGTCTCGACACCGTCCACCGTGAGGGTGAGGCCGAACCCGGCGGGGGCCACCACCTGACCGGTCGGTGCGATCCGCAGGGACTGGAGCCGAGTGGTGTGGTCGACCACCCAGGTCTGCCCGTCGGCGACGGTGATGCGGTGATCGTCCGCGACGAACGCGCTGGCCCCTGCGGCGCTGGGGCCACTGAGGGCCAGCGGGACGAGTGCGGCGACGGGGGAGAGCAACAGGGCGATGGGGCGGTGAGTTCTCCTGGTCATGGGTCCTGCCTCACGTGAGCGGGTCGGACACGGCGACGGTCGGTTCGCCGGGTGGCGCCGTCGGTCGGGGTGAGGTTTGTCGGCAAGGTGAAAGCAGTGAAGCAACGCCGCTGCGGCGCCGGGAAATAGCCCCCGGGTATGGCACGGATCGGCAGCGGCGATGCGCACGTGGACGGCGCACGCGAGCCCTGGTATCCGGCATACGAATAGGTCGCCCCGGTGCCGGCCGATGCGGTGCGCCGTACGTTGTGGTGACTCGACCGAAGGGACTCCGAACCGATGAGCGACAAGCTGGTCATCTCCGCCGCGCTGGCCGGCGCCGCGACGATGAAGGAGCACAACGCCGCCCTGCCGTACACACCGGAGGAGTTCGCGCAGGAGAGCCGGCGGTGCATGGACGAGGGCGCCTCGATCGTCCACATCCACGTGCGCGACCCGCAGACCGGTCACCCGACCTCCGACCTGGGGTTGATGGGCGCAACCGTCGGGGCAATCCGCGACGCGTGTCCCGGGCTGCTCGTCAACCTCAGCACGGCGATCTCGCCCGAGTCGACCATCGAGCAGCGCATCGCCCCGGTGCCGGTGCTCAAGCCCGATCTCGCCTCCCTCAACACCAACTCGATGAACGCCGCGCTGGCCAACCGCAAGACGGGGGAGATCCTCGCGGAGTACGTCTTCACGAACACCTTCGCGCAGCTGGAGCACTTCGCCACGGTCATGCGAGACAACCTCGTGCGGCCCGAGCTGGAGATCTACGACTTCGGGGGGCTCTACAACGTCCTGTTGTTCCGCAAGCGCGAGATCATCCCCGAGCCGCTGCACTTCCAGATGGTCTTCGGCCTCGTCGGTGGCGTGCCGTTCGACCCGTTCAACTTCGCGCGGATGCGCGAGCTCATGCCGCAGGGCGGGACGTGGTCAGTGTGCGGCGTCGGTCCGATGCAGGTGCAGGCGGGGATGTGTTCGGCGGTCAACGGCGGGCACATCCGCGTCGGCCTGGAGGACAACACCCGGATGCCCGACGGCACACCCGCGCAGGGCAGTTGGGAACAGGTCCGCTGGGCCGCTCAGGTGGCCGCCCTTGCCGGTCGCACGGTCGCGACGCCGAGCGAGGCCCGGGAGATCTTCAACCTGCCCGCGCGGGCGTGACGACGGCGGCATACCCGGGGGAGGAGGTATGCCGGTCAGCCCCTGTGCTCGGGGCCCTCCCGCATCAGGGTGTGCAGGGCTTGCTCGGGCAGCAGGGAGCGCAGGTCGTCGGTGAACTGCCCGTCGACGAGGACGAAGGCGACCCGGCAGGGCGCCGCCGAACGGTTGGCCCAGGCATGGTCGGTGCCGCGC
Organism: Dermatophilaceae bacterium; assembly: GCA_037045045.1. Classification (GTDB taxonomy): domain Bacteria; phylum Actinomycetota; class Actinomycetes; order Actinomycetales; family Dermatophilaceae; genus Phosphoribacter. Next base: position 70,428 of record JBAOHL010000003.1, on the reverse strand, counting down.
TGGACGACGATGTCCCCGGCGCGCAAGAGGACCTGCGAATCGTCGAGGACGAGGTGGATCTCACCCTCCAGGACGATCCCGTAGTCGACGGACTCGGTGCGGTGGACGGGAGACTGGAGGCCCCGGTCGTCGAGCGTTCCCGGGGCGAAGACGTTGACGCGGATCTTCGTGCCGCCGGGATCGGGGGGGACCCGCAGGGCCGTGGCGGTCGGTTCGTCCTCGGTCGCCGCGATCGGTGCGGGGGAGGCGCTCGTGCGCCAGATCTCGTGGAAGGACACTCCCGAAGCGGGCAGGTCGTGGCGCACCGGGGGCGGCCCGTCGGAGAGCACGACGGATCGTCCGGTGGTGTCGTGACCGGTGACGACTCGTCGCAATTCGGCGGGCATCTTCGCTCCAGTTCCGGGGTGCTCCCAGTCAGGCGCGAGGTGCCCGGCACTGGCAAGGACCGCCACCATCGTCAGCTCCGATCAGTGGCATGCGAGTCGGCTATTCCCTCGATCGAGGCGCGCGCTGGTTCACTCGACGCAACCCAGCACCACCCGGGCGGTTCGCGCCCGGGCGTCGACGTACGCAGGAGGTCACCATGTCAGGACGGGTCCGCCATTACGCGGTCGCCGCCATCCTGCTGCTCGCGCTCGCCACCGTCGGCGCGTGCAGCAGTTCATCGAGCACGTCAACGACGACGTCGGCAGCGGGCGGTTCGGCCGCCACCGGCAGCGCCGCGCAGGCCCTCGACACGGCATACAAGGGCGTCATGGGTGCCCCCCCGACGACGCCGACCAAGCCGAAGTCGGGAGTGAACCTGTGGGTCGTCTCCTGTGGCGAGTCCGTGCCGTCGTGCTCGACCGTCACGGCCGCGGCCATGGAGGCCGGCCAGCTCGTCGGCTGGACCGTCAACAAGTGCGACGGTCAGCTCAACCCTGCCCAGTGGGGTGCGTGCATCCGCCAGGCCATCAGCGCCAAGGCCAACGTCATCATCCCCATGGGAATCGACTGCCCCGCGGTCAAGGCCCCGATCCAGGAAGCCAACGCGGCTGGCATCAAGGTCGTCGGTGGCGGCGGTGCGGACTGCACGGCAGTGGGCGGCGAGAAGCTCTTCGCGAGTGAACGGCTGCAGCTGGCCGACACGTCGATCGAGAAGTACTGGAACCTCAACGGCAAGTTGCAGGCCGACTACCTCATCGGCAAGACGAACGGCACGGCCAAGGTCCTGTTGCTGACCTTCACCGACCCACTGTGGGGCCCGTGGATCACCGACGGGTTCAAGAAGGAACTCGCGACCTGCTCGGGCTGCTCGATCGTGTCCAACCTCGAGATCGCCAACAACGACTTCAACGCCAACACCGCGGCGTCGAAGTTCTCGACGGCCTTGCTGCAGAACCCGTCGGCCAACGCGGTATCGGTTCCGGTCGGCGGCTGGATGCTCGCAGGCATCTCGCAGGCCATCATGTCCTCCGGCCGCTTCCCGGCCTCGCTGACCGTCGTCACCGGCTTCGGCGACGCCTCGAGCATGGACCTGGTCCGCAACAAGCAGGGCCAGAACGCCGTCCTCGGTTACGCGACCCCGTGGGGCGCCTACGGCTCCGTGGACACCGCCATCCGGCTGCTCAACGGCGAGGCGCCGTTGGTCCAGGGCGACGGCATGCTCATCATCGACGCGGACCACACCCTGCCGGCCACCGGCAAGGACTACGAGGGACCGGTCGACTACCGAGCCGCCTACAAGAAGCTGTGGGGGCTCTCCTGAGTCGATTGCCGGCCTGCTGAGGTCGGCCGTCACTACGCTCGCCTCGGAGGCGCCACTGCACTCGGTCGCCTCCGAGGCGAGCAGAACGTGAGGTCGTGATGAGCCCACCCGCCCAGCAGGACGCTGCGGTCCGCCTGGTCGGCATGAGCAAGCGGTTCGGAGCCACGCTGGCCCTCGACGGCGCCAACCTGGCGTTGCGCCGCGGGACCGTCCACGCGCTGCTCGGGGGCAACGGTTCGGGTAAGTCCACGGCCATCAAGATTCTCGCCGGCGTCTACGACGCCGACGCGGGAACGGTGCACGTCGGACCCCGACAGTGGGCCGTCGAGGACTATGACGCCAAGGCCGGTCGCGCGGCCGGGCTGCGGTTCGTCCACCAGGATCTCGGCATCTTCAACGAGCTGTCCGTCGCGGAGAACTTCGCCCTCGACGCCGGCTGGCCGCGGACCCGCCTCGGTGGCATCGACTGGCGGGCCCTGCACTCACGGGTCGCCCAACTGCTCGACCGGTTCGAGATCCCCGCGACGCCGAGGACTCCGGCCGGCGAACTTCGGCCGGCCCAACGGACCATGGTGGCCATCGCGCGTGCCCTCCAGGACATCCACGAGGACACCGACGAACACGGCGTGCTCGTGCTCGACGAGCCCACCGCGACCCTGCCCCAGCACGAATCCGAAGTCCTGCTGCAGGCGGTGCGGCGTCGGGCCGATCAGGGCGACACCGTGCTCATGGTGAGCCACCGAATGCAGGAGGTCCTGTCGGTGGCCCACGACGTCACCGTCTTTCGGGACGGGCGCACCGTGGCGACCCTCGTGGACTCCTCGCCGACCGAGGACGAGGTCATCGCCCTGATGTCCGGACGAGAGCTCGTCAAGACCCTCGAGGCCCAGGACGACGAGAGCCGGATCCGCGACCGGATCGACAGCGCGGCCGCCCCGGTCCTGCACGTCCGGGACCTCGTCTCCGGGCCGTTACGCGGAGCCGACCTCACGGTGCGCTCCGGGGAGATCGTCGGGGTCACCGGGCTCGTGGGCAGTGGGCGGACCTCGCTGCTCAAGACCGTGTTCGGACAACACGCCCCGGCCTCGGGGACCATCGAAATCGACGGGAAGGCCCAGAACGGCCGCGAAGACGTCAAGACGAGGATGGGTCGCGGCGTCGGATACGTCCCCGAGGACCGCGTCGGGGAGTCGGTCTTCATGGATCTCACGGTCCGCGAGAACCTCTCCTCGTCGGTTTTGCGCCGCTACTGGGGACCGACCGGGATGTCGAAGAAGGCCGAACGCGATGCCACCGGTCGGCTCATCGCCGACTATGCCGTCAAGACCCAGTCCCAGGACTCGGTGATGACCTCGCTGTCCGGTGGCAACCAGCAGAAGGCCATCCTCGCGCGCTGGCTGCAACGCAATCCTCGGCTGCTGCTGCTCGACGAGCCCACCCAGGGCGTCGACGTCATGTCCCGCAAGGAGATCTACGACACCGTGCGCCGCACTGCCGCGGAGGGCACGGCGGTCGTCGTCAGTTCCTCGGACTTCGTCGAGTTGTGCTCGCTGTGCGACCGGGTCGTCGTCCTGCGCAACGGGCGGGTGGCCACCGAACTGCGCGGCGATCAGCTCGAACCCGACAACCTCACCGCAGCTACCCAGTCGTCCTCGCCCACCGCCGGAGTGCCGTCATGAGTGCATCGACCGACAAGCCGACCCCTGCGCAGGATGCGTCCGAGCCATCGGCCGTCGGCGAGGACCCGTCGGCCGCACCCGCCGCGCCGCGGGCCGGGGACCGCCGGTGGCGCAGCCGCCTCGAGGCGAATGCGCTGCTCATGCTGCTCGTCGTCGTGGTGGCCTTCTTTTCCATCCTCCCGGTCAGCCGGGAGACCTTCGTCTCGCCGGCCAACCTCTCGGTCCTGCTCGGCAACCAGGCAACGGTCGCCTTGCTGGCCCTGGCGGCGATCCTCCCGCTCGTCAGCGGGTACTTCGACTTCTCCCTGGGGGCGGTCTCGGCCACGTGCACGGTCGCCGCCGCGGGGTTGATGTCCCGTCAACACCTGCCGTTGTGGGCGGCCGTGCTGGCGTGCCTCGTCATCGGCGTGGTGATCGGCTCCTTCAACGGTCTGCTCGTCACGAAGTACAAGCTCAACTCGTTCGTCACCACGCTGGGTGTGGCCACTCTGCTCGGCGGCATCATCCAGTGGTACACCGGCGGCCAGACCATCCTTGCGGGCATCTCGCCGGACCTCGTCGCCTTCGGTTCGGACACCTGGTTCGGGCTCCCGCGGGTCGTCTACGTCGTCGTCCTCGTCGCCGTGGCGCTCTGGTACATGTTCGTCCACACCCCCTACGGCCGGTCCCTCTACGCCATCGGCGCCAACCCCCGTGCGGCCGAACTCGTCGGCATCCGGGTCAACAAGTACGTCCTGCTGTCCTTCGTGCTGGCCGGGCTCTTGAGTGCCATCGTCGGCGTCCTGCAACTCGCCCGGACCGGCAGCGCCACCGCTGACAGCGGCAACAGCCTGCTGTTCCCCGCGCTGGCCGCCGCCTTCCTCGGTGCGACGTCGGTCCGTCCGGGCTTCTTCAACGTCGTCGGGACGATCATCGGCCTGCTCTTCGTGTCGGCCAGCGTCAGCGGCCTCACCTTGGCCGGCGCCCAGGCCTGGGTCAGCCCGGTCTTCAACGGTGCCGCGCTGCTGGCTGCGGTCGGGCTCTCGAGCTACCTCGGCCGGGCTCGGCCGGGCACCCGCTAGCCCGGTTCGGGCCGGTCCGGCCGGCCCGGACCCTCGGGGGTCGCCACGGCGCGCAGGGCGTCGCTGATCGGCTTGCTGCCCCCGTGCGCGGTGAACCCGCCGTCGACGGGCAGGTCCACGCCGTTGACGTATGCCGCTGCGTCGCTGAGCAGGAAGACGACGACCTCGGCGACCTCCTGCGGGGTGCCGGCCCGGCCGGCGGGGGTTTGCGCGAGGTGCGCGCGGACGAAGTCGGGGCTGGCGCCGGACATCATGGGGGTATCGATGAGCCCGGGGTGCACGGTGTTGACCCGAATGCCGCGTGGACCCAATTCCACCGCGGCGGCTCGACTCAACCCCCGCAATGCCCACTTGCTCGTCGTGTAAGCGATCGTGTGGTGACCGGTCAGCGCGGCGGCCGACCCGACGTTGACGATCGAGGCGCCGTCGGCGAACACCGGTCCGAGGCGCTGGATGGCCAGCAGCGGGCCGATGACGTTGACGTCGTGGGTATGCCGCCAGCCCGCGACGGTGACCTCGCCGAGCCTCGCTCGATGCGGAATGCCGGCGTTGTTCACCAGCCCGTGAACCGCGATCCCGCGGCTGGCCAACTCGTCGGCGAGCGCCTGCCATTGGGTCTCGTCGGTGACGTCGAGGTGTCGGTACTCGATCCGGCCGGCCACCTGGGAGGCGCGCGTCGCCAGCTCGGTTCCCTGGTCGTCGAGGATGTCGGTGGCCACCACCAGGGCCCCCTCTGCCGCGGCGAGCAGCGCCTCGGCGGCGCCCTGCCCCTGCGCGGCGCCGGTGACGACGACGGTCTTGCCGGCGAGCCTCATGCGCGGCCCACCGGCATACCGACCGCGACGCAGCGGTTGCGTTGGCGCCCCAGTCCGGTGATCTCGCCGACGAGCAGGTCGCCCGGGGACAAGCTGATGCCGTAGTGCGCTCCGTTGCCGGCAGGCGAGCCGGTGAGCAGCAGATCGCCGGGGGCCAGCCGCAGCAGCGTCGAGGCGTAGGCGATCAGCCGAGGGATCCCGAAGATCATGTCGCTCACCGACTCGTCCTGGCGGACGACTCCGTTGTGGGCGAGGACGACGCGCAGGGCGGTGGGGTCGGGGACGAACTCGGCGGGCACGATGACCGGGCCGGTGGGCAGGAACGTCGGCGCGTTCTTCGCCGCGAGCCAGTCCGTGCCGATCTTGGGCAGATCCGGCCGGTACACCAGGTCTCGGCTCGTGATGTCGTTGACGACGGTGTAGCCGGCGACGAGGTCCATGGCATCGGCGACGTCGACGAAGCGCCCACCCCGACCGAGGACCACCCCGAGTTCGAGCTCCCAGTCGTCCTTGGCCTCCGGTCGCACGGTCAGCTCGATGTCACCCGTTGCCCCCGTCATCGCGCCGGCCGTGCCGAGGAAGACGTAGGGGTCACCCTCTGCGGCCCGACGGGCCATGAGGGCCTCTCCGTAGGCGCGCTTCTCCTCCTCGGACCGGCCTTGGGTGTCGTCGGCGCGTTCGCTGACGATGATGTCGACGACGTGCTTGCGGTAGTTCGCCCCGGCTTGCAGGACCTGTCCAGGGGTCCACGGCGCGAGCGGGACGAGGTCGGTCTGGTCCACCCACTCGGCGCCCGCGTCGACCGCCCACGCGGCCAGCCGTTCGCTCGCGGTGCCCCAGTCCGCGAGCAGCGCGTCGACCGAGGGCTCCCCAGGCAGTCGGCGGACCCAGCCGGCCTTGGCCAGCCCCGACCCGCGGTCCCCGGGCGGCCACCGGAACGTCCCGATCGACCAGACATCGGGGTCGGCGGGGAGGTAGGCATGCACGTGCGCGAATGTATGCCGGCCCGGGGCGGGTGCCCAATCGACAACGGGGATGGCTGGGATCAGGTGTCCGGCTGCTCGCGGGCGTCCTCGAGTTCGACGGCGACGTCGTAGAGCAACTCACGCAGCCAGATCCCCGACGGGTCCTGGGAACGGCGCGGGTGCCAGTGCGCGGCCTCGACGATGTCGACCGGAATGAGCGGTGTGTCGACGACGGTCAGCCCGAGGATCTTGCTCGTGCGGACCGCCAGCCGGCTGGGGATGAACGCGCACATATCGGTGCCGCTCACGGCATACGGCAGGGCCAACAGGTTCGAGACGAGGACCGGCGAGCGTGGGACGACGTCGGCCAACTCGAAGGCCGATTCCAGCGGTCGCCGTGAGGTGCCACCAGCGAGGACATTCGCCAACGCGTGGGGCATCGTGCGAAGGTCGTCGATGGTGAGCTGGCCGTCCACGATGCGGGGGTTGTCGGCGCTCACCACGCAGACGAGGCGGTCGCTGAACAGCGGCTGGAACCGCCCGGGCAGGTCGAATCCCAGCGGTCCGACGATGAGGTCGCGCCGCATGAGCAGCCCGTCGATTTGGTCGCGCCGGATGGGGATCGCGTCGAAGGCCACCGTGACGTTGGGGGCGCGCTCCGCGAGGGCCTGGCTCAGCGGTTCGGCCAGGACGGTCATCGTGAACTCGGTGAGGCTCACCGTGAACGTCTTGGGATGGCGGCCGGGCACGAACTCCCGCGCCGAGCCGAGGAGTCGCTCGGATGCCTCGACGGCCTCGCTGACCATGGGGCGCAGCCGAGCGGCGAGGGGGGTGAGGTCGAACTCCCGACCGTTTCGCACGAGCAGATCGTCGTCGAAGTGTCGGCGTAGGCGGGCGAGCGCTCCGCTCATCGCCGGCTGACTCATCGTCATGCGAGCGCCGGCGTGGGTGAGGTTGCGTTCCTCCAGGAGAGCGTGCAGCGCCAGCAGGAGATTGGCGTCGACGCTGCGGACCCGTCCGGTCACCCGAGCCCCTCCTTGCCGCCGGGGGTGTTGACATCCTAGGCGTTCGCCCCCTCGCGGACAGGGTCATTGACTAGCCTTCGGATCGAGGACCACCCGCCCTCCGGCGGGTGGGCTCCGGATATGGCGGCAAGGAGGCGGCCAGTGTCTCTGGGCGGGTCGGACCTCAACCTGCTGGTCGCCCTCAAGGTGCTCCTCGAGGAGGGCAACGTCACCCGGGCCGGACGCCGCCTGGAGATGAGCCAACCCGCGATGAGCGGCGCGCTCGGGCGGTTGCGCCGACACTTCGACGACGAACTGCTCGTGCGCAACGGGCGCGACTTCGAGCTCACGCCGCTGGCCCGGGAATTGCTCCCCGAGGTCCAGGAGGCGCTGCGGCTCATCCGGGCCGCGCTGCAAGTGGAGGCGACGTTCGAGCCGCAGACCAGCGACCGGGTCTTTCGACTGACGATGAGCGACTACGCCCTGTCCGTGGTGCACGCCTCGTTGTTGGCCCGGGTCAACGCGCTCGCGCCCGAGGTCCGGATGGAGATCGACCCGCTGCCGGCGGACGTTCGTGGCTCGGAACGGGTGCTCGTCGAATACGACGTGATGATCGGGCCGCTCGGCTACGGGTTCCCGGGCGTGTCGATGCCGTTCTTCCGCGACCGGATGGTGTGTCTCGTCGACCGGTCCAACCCGGCGGTGCGCGACGGGCACCTGTCCCTGGAGGCCCTGCGCGACCTGCCCCATGCGGTGGCCACCTTCGGTCGCGGCAACCTCACCCCGGCAGACCGGGTCATCGGGGAACTCAACGTCGAGCGCAAGATCGCCGTGCTCGTCAGCGGGTGGTTGCCCCTGCCGCACGTCGTCGGCGGCACCGGGATGGTCGCCATCCTGCCAGAGCGCCTCGCCCGGCGGCACTGTGTCGACGAGCGGCTGCTCGTCGTGCCCGCTCCGTTCGGTGAGGTCGTCCTCGCCGAGGGGTACTGGTACGCCGACCACCGTGAGTCCGACCCGGGTCATCGATGGTTCCTCGACCGGCTCGACGAGGTCGCCGCCGAACTCGAGCCGGCCCCGACCAGCGACTAACTTCGCGGCCGGTCAGGCACAGGTGGCTCGAGCCTGGCCTTAGACCTCGCGACCGGTCCGGGCGCCGGCGCGGATGGCGTGGTAGATGAGCCCAGGATCACCCGCGTCGCCGATGAGCCGCACGTCCGGCGCCACGGCCGCGAACTGCTCCTGTAGTGAGGTATCGGGCAGCAGCGGCAGGGCCGTGACGACCGTGTCGGCCGCGACTGTCCGCGGTCGACCGTCGGCGAGGGTGAGCTCCAGTCCCTCGTCGGTGACCCGCTCGTAGGTCACCCCGGACAGTATCTCCACGCCGTGGTCGGCGAGCCAGTAGAGCAGGTAGGGCTTGAGGAAGACCTCGACGAGCCCCGCACCGATCTGCTCCGGCGCGCAGGTGTCGACGATCGTCACCGACCGACCCCGGTGGACGAGGAACTCCGCGGTCTGACACCCGTGCAGCCGGGCGCCCATGACGACCACCCGCTTGCCGATCAACGGCAGGTGGAGGCCGGAGAGCTTGCGCAGGGTGGCCGGGGTCGAGGCGTTGAGAGCGAGCTTGGCCAGTCGGTGCAGACGAGTGCTGCTGAAGACATTGCGCCGGTCGATCCCGGGGATGTCAGGGAGCTGATGGCGTCCACCGGTGGCGAGGACGACGATGTCGGCACCGATCGCAGCCGCCGTCTCAGGCGTCGCCGTGGACCCGGTGTGCACCTCGACACCGGCCTTGCGGACCTGGATCCCGAGATACGTGGCCAAGGCCATGAAGTCCTCGCGGTGCTGCCCCTTGACGAGAGAGGCGATCGGCAGCGCGCCGCCGAGCTTGCGCTCCTTCTCGTGCAGGACCACCCGATGGCCGCGCTGCGCCGCCACCCGCGCCGTTTCCAGGCCCGCGGGACCGCCGCCGACGACGAGCACGGTCTTGCGGCGGGTGACCGGCGTGAGCGAGAACTCCCGCTCGTGGCCGAGAGCCGGATTGACCCGGCAAGCCACCGGTTGGAAGTGCTCGCCGCGGTCGAAGCACGTCATGCACGAGATGCACGGGCGGATGTCCTCGAGCCGCCCGGCCAGCGCCTTGCGGGGCGCATCCGGATCGGCGATGACCCGCCGATTCATGCTGATGACGTCGACGAGCCCCTCGCGGATCGCCTTGTCCCCGTTGAACCAGTCCATCTTCCCGCAGACGATGACCGGTACCGAGACGGCCTTCTTGATCTCGCCCGCCATCCGGACGTTGGCGCCCTTGCCCCACGCGCCGGACTCGATCATCGGGTCGACCGGCGCGGGCGGGTCCGGGTAGAAGTACACGTCGGGGAAGTGGGTGCTGTCCCGTCGGGCCGCATCCTGCGTCCACGTGTAGTACTCGGCCCGGATCTCCATGGCGTCGGCGCCGGCGGCCTCGAACGCGCGGGCGAACTCGACGCTCTCGGCGACGGTGATGCCGTCGCGCAGGTCCGGCTCCATGCCGTTGAACAGCGCGATGATCGGCCACTCTGTGCCGTTGCGCCGCTTGATCTCCTCGATGATCTGGACGTACAGCCGGGTCCGGTTCTCGATGCACTGCGGGCCGTATTCGTCCTCGCGCTTGTTCCAGGCCCGGGACAGGAAGCTGTTGATGAGATGGTTGCACGCCCCGTTGAGCTCGGTGCCGTCCAGACCCGCCCGCTGCATCCGCTCGGCCGCTTCGGCGAACAGGTCGACGACGTCGTGCAGTTCGGCGACCGAGATCTCCCGAGGAACCTCGAAGTGCGGCCGCGGCGAGAGGTCCTTGGGGATCGACGAGGCGGCCACGCCGGCCGGGGCCATGGCGAACAGGGGGCTCATCCCGCCGAGGTGGAACAACTGGTGGAAGGCCAGGCAGTCGTGGCGGTGCACCGCGTCGGCCCAGCGCGCCCAGCCGGGGATGTACTCGTCGCCCAGGATCCGGAAGCCAGGCATCTCGCCGCGTTGGAGGGGGGCCACCGCCGTGCTGACGAGGGCCAGGCCACCCTTGGCCAAACCCTCGAAATAGTCGACGTATTGGTTGGTCATGAACCCGCCGGTGCTCGGGTCGTCCCAGAAGAAGCCCGTGGCGTTCTTCATCATCCGGTTCTTCAACCGGACCCCGCCGATGTCGATCGGCTGGGCCAGGTGCTCGAACTGCTGCGTCCGCGGCATACCGACCTCCTCCTTATCCCGGCCATGGCGGCTGGGCCGATGAACGGCAGCGACGGCCGCTCACGATGGCAACCCCTGCACTGCACATGTCGAGAGCAGCCCGGCGGCGTTGCCTGCGCGGATCAGGTCACGGGTGGGGTCGCCGAGCAGGGTCGCGTCCAGGCGGTCCACCGGGTCCGTCACACCCATGTCGAAGGGGTAGTCGGAGCCGAGGACCACACGGTCAGGTCCGACGGTCTCCACGAGCAACTCCAACGCCTGGGGGGTGTAGACGAGCGAGTCGAACCACATCCGGCGTAGGTAGTCGCTGGGCAGGTCGGCGCAGCCCCGGGCGTCGGGTCGCACGAGCCAGGCATGGTCGGACCGCCCGATGTACGTCGGGAGATAGCCTCCGCCGTGCGCCGCGAGGATCTTCAGGTGGGGGAACCGGTCGAGCACGCCGGAGAACACGAGGTGCGAGAGCGCCACGGTCGTCTCGGTGGGTTGGCCGACGACGTTGCCGAGGTAGTTCCGAGCCAGCCGCGCGCCGAGGGAACATCCCCAGGGATGGACGAACACGACGGCGCCGAGGCGCTCGGCCGTGGACCACACCGGCTCGTGGCGCGGATCGCAGATCTCCCTGCCGTCGACCGATGTCGAGATGCTCACCCCGCGCAGGCCCAGTTCCTCGACGGCGTGCCGCAGCTGGTCTGCGGCCAGGTCCGGGTGCTGCAAGGCGATCGTCCCGAGAGCGAGCAGACGACTCGGCGCCTGCGCGCAGTGAGCGGCGATGCCCGCGTTGGTCGCCGCCACCCAGCGCCGGGCCAGCTCCGGCTCGGCCCAATAGTGGTGCATCGGCATCGGGCCGACGACCTGCACGTCGATGCCCATGGCATCCATGTCGGTCAGGCGCGCGGGCACGTCGGTGAGTTGGGCAGCGACGCGTTCGAGCTGGGCGCGGTTCTCCTGCAGGCTGTGCGGCGAGTGCGCCGCCTGCTCCAGCTCCCGCTCGCGGGCCAGGCCGGGGGCCTGACCGAGCAGGGCGTCGGCCGCGGGAACCGCGACGTGGGCGTGCAAGTCGACCGCCGCCGCTCGCCCGGTCACGGCGGCGCTCGCAGGGCATCGAGGGTCCGGGCGGTGATGCCGCCCGGGTCCGCGCCCGGCGTGCCCGGGTGCATCTCCCAATCGGCCAATTGCATCGAATTAGCCAGCACCATGCTCACCCGTGGCATCCGCCGCGCCATAAAGGCCGCGAGCACCGCAGGCACGTCGGAGGCGATCCGGCCCGGCTGGTCGACGCCGTCGGTGAGCATCTCGGCCAGGACGACGGCATCCTCGGCGCACATCGCCGCGCCCTGGGCAATGAGCGGGGGACATGCGTGGACGGCGTCGCCGACGAGCACCACCCGGCCCCGGTACCAGGGATCGGGCACGAGGACGGTTTCGATCCACTGGTAGTTGACGACCGTGTCGTCCTCGAGCCAATCCCGGATCGTCGCCCAGTGGCCCTCGTACCCGGCAGAGCGTTCCCGCAGTTGACCACCGGCCGGGCGCTCACCGAGGTAGCTGGGGTCGAGGTTGCCCTCCAGGAGGTAGGCATAGCAGCGGTCCGGCCCGATCGGGCTGTACCCGGCCTTGTATTTGGGGCCCCCGTAGAACACCTCGGCACAGTCCATCTCGTCCGGGCGAGGCGCGACGACCCGCCAGATCCCCATCCCCACGGGAGTGGGCAACGTCTGGATGCCGAGCATCCGGCGGGTCTGGGATCGGATGCCGTCGGCCCCGACGACAAGGTCGGCCACGAACTCGGTGCCGTCGGTGAGCACCGCACCGACGTGGTCGCCGCGGCCGGTGAGTTCGGCGACCCGGACGCCGAGGCGCACGTCGACCCCGGCGCCGTACACCGCCTGACAGAGGACAGCCTGCAGGTCGCGGCGCAACGCGCCCAGGGTCGCAGGAAGGTCCTCGCCGCCGGTGCGCGGCGTGGTGATCTCGGCGAGCAGGGACCCGTCGGCATGGCGTAGCCGCAACGTGTCGAACGGCGCCCCGACCGCGAGCACGTCGTCGAGCACCCCGACGGCGCGCAGCGCCCGCAGGGCATTGCCCTGGATCGTGATCCCGTGGCCGATCCCCGACCACACCGGCGCCGACTCCACGAGGGTGACGACGACTCCTCGCCTGGACAGCGCCAGCGCCAGGACGCTGCCGGTGATGCCACCACCGACGACGAGCACGGGCGAGGCGCCAGACCCGCTCACGTGACCTCCTAGGTGCGACGCGTGCGTCGTGTCGAGGGAGGATGACCGGCCGGCCCGGGGCCGGTGAGTTGGACGGTAACCCGAGCGTCGGCGACCGAGGAACACGCGAGCATGGATGGCTGCCATCGGCACTCCGAAGTGATGCCAGCCATCCCCGCCGGCGATTTCGCCGGCCTTGGGCCACGGCATACGGTCGAGGCCATCGCACACCTTCGGACGAGGGGAGTTGGGCACATGGGGTATGTCGTCGCGGCATTGTGGGAGTGCGAAGCCGGGCACGAAGACGTCGTGCGCGATGCCGTCGAGAAGCTCACGCCGCTCTCGCGGGCCGAGCCGGGCAACCAGTACTACCAGGCCTATCAGGACCCCGAGGCGCCCACGGTGTTCCGGCTCTTCGAGGTCTACGACGACGAGGCCGCGTATGCCGCGCACGGCGCCTCCGAGCATTTCGCCACTTACGGACTCGGCCAGGCCGTCCCCCTGCTTGTGCGTCGCGAGCGCGCCTTCTACCAGACCCTCGGCTAGCCCATGCGGCTCGCCTCGTTCCGCCCTGCCGCACGGCCGGACGAGCCCGCCCGCGTGGGGCGCGTGGTCGGGGACGGGTCGCACACTGCGGTGGTCGCGCTCGAACCCGGTACGTCGCTCGTCGACCTGCTTGCCCTCGACCCCGACGTCCGCGAGGCGACGGTGGCCCGGCTCGCCGGGGCGACGCTCGCGTTGTCCGAGGTCGAGTTGGTGGCGCCGGTCTACCCGGTGGCGATGCGGGACTTCTTCACCTTCGAGAAGCATGTCGAGGGCACCGCGAAGGCTGTCCAAGGGATGGCCTCGGTGCCCGAGGAGTGGTACGCGGCACCCGGCTTCCTCTTCATGGCCCCGCACGCCGTGCACGGGCCCTACGCGGACGTCGCCATGCCACCGGACACCGAGCGCCTGGACTACGAACTTGAACTGGCCGTCGTGGTCTGCCGCGACGGGCGCAACCTCACCGAAGCACAGGCCGCCGAGTGCATCGGCGGTTACCTCGTCATGAACGACTGGTCGGCGCGAGACGTCATGAGCCGCGAGATGCGGATGGGCCTCGGGCCGTGCAAGGGCAAGGACTTCGCGACGACGCTCGGGCCCTGGGTGGTCACTGCGGACGAACTCGAATGCCACCGCCGCGACGGACTCATGGACCTGGCGATGACGGTGTCGCGCAACGGGACCGAGGTGGGCCGGGACCGCTCGTCGAGCATGTCGTGGTCGTTCGAGCAGATGCTGTCCTACGCCTCGCGCGCCTCGTGGATCAAGGCCGGCGAGGTCATCGGATCGGGCACCTGTGTCGGCGGGGCGATGGCCGAGGGGTGGGGACGCACCGGGATCCTCGACCCGGCCCCGCTCGCCGTCGGCGATCGGGTCGAGATGAGCATCGAGGGGATCGGGACGATCGCCAACACCGTCGTCGCCGACCCGGCGCCGGTGCCGCCCGTCCCGCGGGCCCGCCGGCGGGGGCCCTCATGAGAGGCACCTTCGACCACGTCGGCCTCAACGTCGCGGACCTGCCCGCGATGACCGAGTGGTATGCCGCGGCCCTGGGCCTCGAGGTCGACTTCCGCTTCGAGCTGGCCCACGTCCCGTTTCTCGGGGTCATGCTGCGCCACCCGGATGCGGGCTACCGCCTCGAACTGCTGCACCGGCCCGAGTCGCGTCCCGGTATGCAGGCCAGCGACCCGGTCGACGCCGCGCTAGTGCGGGGGTTCGGGCACCTGGCCCTCGACGTGCCCGACGTCGACGCGGCATACGCGGCGCTGCGCGGGGCCGGGGCGAGCGATCGGATGTCCCCACGGCCGTCGCCCGAACCGGGCGTACGGATGGCCTTCGTCGCCGATCCGGAGGGCAATCTCGTCGAACTGCTCGACCGCACCGCGGCCCGGGCCACGGACACCAGGAGGCAGTGATGGCCGGACGGCTCGAGGGCAAGGTCGCCCTCATCACCGGGATCGGCGGGGGGATCGGCGTGACCGCCGCACAGATCTTCGCCGCCGAGGGGGCCAAGGTGGTCGGGTGCGGACGCAACCCCGAGCCGGTCGCGCGCACCGTCGAGGCGGTCCGGGCCGCCGGGGGCACGATCACGGGGATGGGCGGGGTCGACCTCGGCGACGCAGCCGCGGCCCAGGCCTGGGTCGACGAGGCGGCGGCCGTGTACGGCGGCATCGACGTCCTCTACAACAACGCCTCGCACCAGTACTTCGCGCCGCTGGACGAACTCACCGTCGAGCAGTGGGACTACACGATGCGCAACGAACTGAGCCTGGTGTATTACACGACCCGCGCGGCCTGGCCGCACTTCAAGGCTCGCGGTGGCGGGTCGATCATCAACACCGGGTCGATCGCCGGGATGCGGGGTGTGGAATTCATGCCCCAGAACGCGCACAGCGCGGCCAAGGGCGGGGTCCTCGCGCTCACCTTGCAGCTCGTCGTCGAGGGCGGCCCGCACGGCATCCGCGCCAACGTCGTCAGCCCCGGCCTCACCGAGACCCCGAACACCGCACCGATGCTCGCCGACCCTCCAGAGCGGCTCCAGAAGATGGTCCTCGACCGGATCCCGCTGGGCCGTCACGGTCAGGCCGAGGACGTCGTCTGGGCGGCGGTGTACCTCGCCTCCGACGAGTCCCGCTGGGTGACCGGCACGAACATCGTCGTCGACGGGGGCGGCTCGGTGCTCGGCTGAGCCGCCGATCCGATGCCAGACCCCGCGCCACACTTCGAGCCGGACCGACGCCGAGAAGGGAGTTCACGGTGACCGAACGTCTCGTCACGCACCTGCGCCACGTCGATCTCGCGGTGCCCGACTTCGAGCGCCAGCGCGCCTTCTTCCGGGACATCTGGGGCCTGGTCGAGGTCGGCAGCGACTCGGGGTTGAGCTATCTGGCCGCCGAGGGGTCGCCCGAGCAGTACGTCGTTCGGCTGCGTCGGGCCGAGGCCAAGAGACTCGACCTGATCGCATTCGGCGCTGCCGACCAGGCCGCGGTCGACGCCCTCGCCGAGCGCCTCGTCGCCGGCGGCGTCCACCTGGCCACCGAACCAGGCCCGCTGCAGACGATGGGTGCCGGCTACGGGTTGCGGTTCTTCGACATCGACGGGCGCACCGTCGAGGTGTCCGCCGACGTCGCCGTGCGTCGACACCGCCGGCTCGAGGAGGGCGAGTCGGTGCCGGTGCGCCTGTCGCACGTGGTCGTCAACTCCGACGAGCCCGAGGCGACCCGGGCGTTCTACGAGCAGCACCTGGGCTTCGCGCTGAGCGACACGCTGTGGAGCCGGCACATGGGTGAACTCATGTACTTCATGCGGTGCAATCCGCTACACCACAGCCTGGCCATTGCCCGTGGTCCGCACGTGTCGGTCCACCACGTGTCCTTCGAACTCCGCGGGCTGGACGAGTACCTGCGTGGCACCGGTCGGGTCCTGCGCGCCGGACACACCAAGGTCTGGGGGCCCGGGCGGCATCTCGCCGGCAACAACACGTTCACGTACATCCTCGACCCGAGCGGCAACACCATGGAGTACACCACCGAGCTCAGCACGCTCGACGAGGACACCTGGCACCCGAGCATCCACGACGTCGACGACCCGAACACCCAGGACCAGTGGGGCATCGCCGACCCGATGAGCGAGATGATCGCCCAGCAGAGCTTCAACGACGTCGACCGCGGGGTCTTCGTGGCCCCGCCGATCTGACCCGAGCCAGGAGGACGAGGATGACGACGAGGGTGCTGGTCACCGGGGGAGCCTCCGGGCTCGGCCTGGCGCTGGCCACGCAGTATGCCGCGCGCGGGGCGCAGGTGCTCGCCTGCGACCTGGGCGAGGCGCGGCCCGAGGCGCTGCCGGACGGCACGGCATACCAGCGCCTGGACGTCCGCGAGCAGGCCGACTGGGACGCCGCGCGGGACTGGGTGCGCAAGCAGTGGGGCGGGCTCGACCTGCTCTTCAACAACGCCGGAATTGCCAGCGGCGGGCGGATCGACGTCGAGACCATCGAGAACTGGCAGCGAGTCATCGAGGTCAACCTGCTCGGCGTGGTCCGGGGTTGCCGGACGTTCACCCCGATGTTCAAGACCCAGGGCAGCGGGTACATCGTCAACACCGCATCGCTCGCCGGGTTGGTGCACGGCCCGGGGATGGCCTCCTACAACGCCGTCAAGGCGGGTGTCGTCGCCTTGTCCGAGACGCTGAACTTCGAGTTACAGCCGTTCGGGATCGGGGTCTCGGTGGTGTGCCCGGCGTTCTTTCAGACGAATCTGCACACCTCGCTCCAGGGCAGCGACACGGCGATGGAACGGACCGCCAAGCGACTCATCAGCACCGCCACGGCGACCGCCGACGAGGTCGCCACGCTCGTGCTCGCGGGCGTCGAGGCCGGCGAGTTGATCATCTTCACCGACCGGCTCGGGCGCGAGACGTATCGGAGCAAGCAGTACGCGCGACCGTTGTACGACAAGGGTTTCCGCGACGGGGCGGCCAAGCTGGCGCAGAAGTCCCCTGGAGATCCGCCGGCCAGCCCGCGTCTGTAGCCCGCCTGTGCGGGGTTGTCGAGCGGCCCGCGACCTGACACGGTCGGCCACGTCCGCCGAACGGCTTTCCGTTGCGGCCCGAAACGACGCCCGATAGGGCAGGACCGGCGAAACATGGCTGCCTAGCGTGGTTCTCGCACCATGGAGACGATCGCGGGCCTGATCGGCGTGGGCGAGGTCCGGCACGGAGGAGGGCGAGTCCGGCATGCGGTGGACGGGTCAGCGCTGTGTCGGTGGCTCGGCATACCCGCGGGTGAGCGCCCTGCCGCACGCCACGGTGCGCCTAACCCGCCGGAACAGGCGGCGTCCAACCGCCGCACTGCTGCGGCTCTCACCGACGGGGGCCAAGCGATGGCCGTTCCACTGATCCGACTCGTGCCGTCCACGCTGGCCGTGGAGCCCGGTGCGGTCGCGACGGCGATCCTCACCGTGACGAACACCAGCGAGATCGTCGAGGGTTACCGGATCGCGGTCGTCGACGACGGGGCGAGCCCGAACGGGGTGTCCGCCTGGACCCAGTTGCAGGCCGACGCCGCCGGGCCCGGCGGCGCGGGCGGCGCTCCTGCAGGTACCGAGGCCTCGGCTGTCTCAGGACGCCTGGAGGTGTCGATCTACCCGGGGGAGGCCAGGACCGTCACGCTGCTGCTGCGCCCGCCGGCCCAGGGGAGTCGAGGCGGTCGGTACCCCTTCGGGGTACACGTCAGCTCCGTGGTGAACCCCGCGGACAGTGATCTCGTCGAAGGGCAGGTCGACGTCGGCGCCATCGTCGGCGTCCAGGCGCGGATGGTCCCGGTGACGTCGAGGGGTCGCTGGCGTGGCCGGCATACGGTCACCCTGTCGAACTGGGGAAACACCCCGACCAGCCTGCACCTCGTGGGGGCAGATCCCGACGAGGCGGTGGCCTGCCTCGTGCGCCCGGAGCGGCTGGACCTGGCTGCGGGAGCGTCCGCGACCGTTCGGGTGCTGGTGCGTACCCGCGCGCCGCGACTGCGCGGCCAACCCCAGCGACTGCCGTTCACGGTCCGCGGGGAGCCGGTGGTCGGCGGCGCGCCCGCGCCGGACCCGCGGTATCACGGACTGCCGGACCCGAGCCGCCCGAGTGTCGACGGGGCCTTCGTTCAGAAGCCGATCCTCTCGCGTGGGCTCGTCTCGCTCGCGGTCCTCGGCGTCGCCGCGATCGTCGCAGCGGTGGCTCTCACGGTGACTCGCCCCCGCACCGACCCGACCGTGTTCGACGCCGGCGTTCCGGGCACACCGACGCTCGCCGCGACGACGGGTGGCCCCGGGCAGGTCAGCCTCACCTGGCCCGCCGTGCCCGGCGTGACCGGGTACAAGATGCTGCGCTTGGCCCCGAACTCCACCGCGGTGGACAAGGCCGACGACCTCGACGCGGCGCTCGGGGCCTTCATGGCCGAGGGCCTGACGCCGGGCACTCGGGTCTGTTTCGAACTCGTCGCCCGGCGCCAGGACGTGTCCAGCCCACCGTCGAAACCGGCCTGTGCGGTCTCGGGCACGGATGCGGCACAAACTTCGACGCGGGCCACCGGTTCGCCGACAAGTTCCCCGAGCACCTCGGTGAAGCCGTCACCGTCCGCGTCCACGACCAGGCCGACGGTGACGATCCCCACTCGGGGGCCGACGCTGACGACGATCGCCCCCCGGGGTTGACCCGATCGGCGAAGCTCAAGGGCGAGCGAGCACGACCACCTCGGTGAGCGACACGACCCGCTGGACTCGCGGGTCGGTGGCCGGGAACGTCTCGACGACCTGGACGGTCAGGGTCGTCGTCGGGTCCACGCTGTCCAGGTCGAGGACCTGGGGGGAGTCGACCCGGGTGAGTGCCACGGAGAGGCACCGGCCGGCCGCCGTGCTGACGAACACCGTCTTGGGCAGCAACTGCAGCGCGCGGATCGACGGGTCGCTGACACCACTGATGATGGCGATCTTGCGGACCCGGGTCGACGGGAACTCCAGCCGCAGGCTCGCCACATTCGCGATGCGCCCGCACGTGCTGCCGGCGGCCGGTTGTTGCCAGGGAACCGTCCACGCGGTGCTGCGGTTGTGGTCGACCGCGTTGGCCGCCAGGGCGCCCTTGGGGTCTGCCGAGGTGGGCAGGGTCGTGGCCCGAGCAGAAACCTCCACGACATCGTCGCGCAGCTCGTGCCAGATCGACACCGCGAACGCCATGGGGTTGCGGCCGACCATGCTGAGGACGAGGCCCGCCACCACCACGGCGACAAGGGTGAGCACGACTCGGCGCCAACGGTAGAGCGGCGGCAGGCTGCGCCGATAGGCGCGGCGGGTCGCTCGTTCGTCCGAGTCGACCCAGCGGCGCCACCACGACCGCGTGGCCGGCTCCGTCGGGATGGCCTCGAGCGCCTTGGCAGCCGCCGGGGCGCTCAGCACCCGGCCACACCGGTGGCAGAAGCGCCACGAGGGATCGAGCGGGTTCGCGCAGTTCGGGCAGCGCGGGGCTCCTGGCAGGACGGGTCGGGGGTCGGGTTCGGGCGCCACGGCGCCGGTATGCCGCTGCGCCTCCTGCCCCGGGGTACGCGGGGCCACCTCGGGCTCGGGATCTTCGGTGCGTGCCGGGGTCTGCCGTTGCCCGTCCAAGGTGGGGAGCGGCACCGTCGTGGGATCCGCCGACACCCACCCCCGCACCGGCGCCCGGTCGGTCGTCGGTATGGGCGTGACGGAGCCGCCCGGGCCGCGCTCCGGCTCGGGCGTCGGGCGCGAAGGCACCGCCCCGCGGCCCTGGCCGTGGGCCCAGCCGAGGAAGCCGTCGCAGTTGGCGCAGAACGTCGACAAGGCAGGGTTGGTAGCTCCGCAGTTCTCGCAGATGACCTTCACGGCAGCCTTCCGTTCGCGAGCGTCCGATCATCCCCTGGGCACGAGGAGGCGCCGACCGGCACTCCCGATACTGGACTCGGCAGATTCCTCGCGCAACGGAGGAACCTCGTGCGGTTGCCTGGTGCCGACCGGGCGCGGTGGTCAGCCCCCGAGCGGTCCGAGGCGCAGGGCCTGGAGGGTGAGCGCGGCCATCGCAGCGTGCCCGCGGGCGTTGGGATGGAACGGGTCGTCGAGCCACTCCAGGGGCCGGTCGGTGCCGAATCGCCGGCTCCACTGGCCGGTGTGGTCGACGAGGATCGCGGCCGTGGCGTCGGCGATCTCCCGCACGACCTGCGCGTATGCCGGGAGGTCCCCGTGCCCGGGAACGGCCGGGTCGGCCAGCGACGGGGTGTGCAACACGAGCACGGCACCGGAGTCCAGGACCCGATCGGCGATCGCGTGCAGGTCGCGGCCGAACCCGTCGAGCCCATATCGTCCGGCACCGGCGTCGTTCATGCCGAGGGCCACACTGACGACGTCGGGCCCGAAGCGTAGGGCCAGGTGGTCCAGGGCATCGAGGACGAGGGGCGCAGTCCACCCCGCGACGCCGGTGTTGACGACGACGTCGAGGCGCCGGCCGAGTTCACCGCGGATCCGCTCGTGGACGTGCTCGACCCAGCACCGGGAGCCGTGGGTGTGGACCAGGCCCTGGGTGATGCTGTCCCCGGTGAACACCCAGGTCAGCGGCTCCCAGCGCCCCAGCAGTTCGTCCAACCGGGCCGCACTGCCCTCGGTCACAGCCCGAGATTCCGATATCGGGCCAAGCGGGCGGCAAGCCGCCGCTGCGGGTCGGCCCGCCACAGAGCGTCGAGTTCCTGGTGCAGAGCCTGGGCCATCCGATGGCAGAACTGCTCGGGTTCCAGCGCCGCGTCGGGCTGTTCGGGCACGATCCGGTCGACGATCCCGTCGGCGCGCAGGTCGACCGAACGGACCCGTTGCGCCTCGGCGAGCTCGGGAGCCCGGTCGGGGGTGCGATAGAGGATGGCCGACGCGCCCTCGGGCGGCAGCGGGGACAGCCAGGAATGTTCGGCGCAGATGACTCGGTCGGCCGGCAGGATGGCCAGGGCTCCGCCACCGGTGCCTTCGCCGAGCAGGACGCAGACGGTCGGCGCGGGGAGCACGACGAGTTCGGCGAGAGACCGTGCGATCTCCCCGGCCAGTCCGCCCTCCTCGGCCTCCCGTGACAGCGCCGCACCGGCCGTGTCGATGACGCTGACCAGGGGCAGATTCAGTTCGGCGGCCAGCCGGATGCCCCGGCGCGCCACCCGAAGGCCTCCCGGACCCAGGGGCTCTTCGAGCTTCTGGGCATGCCGGTCCTGGCCGAGCACGATGCACGGGGTGCCACCGAAACGCGCCAGAGCCAGCAGCATCCCCGGGTCGTGTTCGCCCTGCCCGGTGCCCCGCAATCGCAGCACGTCGGTGGCGCCGAGCTTGAGCAGGGCCCGGACCCCGGGGCGTCCCTCGTGCCGGGACACGAGGATCGAGTCCCACGCGGGACGCGGCGGGTGCAGGCCGGCATACGGGTCCTCGTGCGGGGTCTCGACGGGTGGGAGGTCCTCGTGCCGGGCGTCCAGGACGCTGAGGGTGCGGGCCGCGATGTCGGCGAGCTGGTCAAGCGGCAGGACGACGTCAACGATGCCGTGCGTGTAGAGGTTCTCCGCGGTCTGCACGCCTTCGGGGAAGGGCTGACCGTAGAGCGCCTCGTAGACCCGGGCGCCGAGGAAGCCGATCGTCGCGCCGGGTTCGGCCGCCGTGACGTGCCCGAGCGACCCCCACGAGGCGAAGACACCACCGGTCGTGGGGTGGCGCAGGTAGACGACGTAGGGCAGACCGGCGCGCTTGAACGCGGTCACTGCGGCCGAGATCTTCACCATCCCGAGGAACGCCGGGGTGCCCTCCTGCATCCGGGTGCCGCCTGATGCCGGCGCGGCGAACATCGGCAGGCCCTCCCGCGCGGCCCGCTCGAACGCCAGGACGATCCGTTCGGCGGCAGCCTTGCCGATCGACCCGGCCAGGAATCGGAACTCCCCGACGACGACGGCCACCCGCCGTCCCCGGATCGCCCCCTCGCCGGTGACGATGGCCTCGTCGGTGCCGGCGACGAGCGCTGCCGCCGCCAAATCCGCGGCATACCGACTGTCGAACTCGGCCACCGGCAGGGGAGGGCCGTCCCAACTGCGCCATGATCCCGGGTCCAGCACGGTGTCGATGAGCTCCCGGGCCGTGGGCCGTGTGGGGCGGACCGAGACCGGCGACACGGGCATGGGTGGAGTCTACGAGGGGGGTGGCCGGGCCGGTCCGGGCCCCTGTGGAGGCCGCCGAACCGCCTCAGGCGACCTGTTAGCCGTCCAGGTGTCCAACTTCGGGACCTTCGGCTCGCGGGAGCCGGGCGAATCGGCGTAGCGTGCCCCCATGACTTCGAACCCCTCGTACGAACAGTCGAAGAAGATCGCCGAAGAAGGCCGTCAAGCCGACTGGAAACTCCCCTCGTTTGGCAAGGAGCTCTTCCTCGGCAACTTCCGACTGGACCTCATCCATCCGCAACCTGCCCAAGACCCCCAAGCCGCCAAAGAGGGGCAGGAGTTCGTCGCCAAGCTGACCAAGTACCTCGTCGAGAACGTCGACCCGCTGCAGATCGAGCGCGACGCCAAGATCCCGGACGAGGTCGTCCAGGGTGTCAAGGACCTCGGCGCCTTCGGCATGAAGATCGACAAGGAATACGGCGGCATGGGGATGTCGCAGTACTACTACAACAAGGTCATGGGCATCGCGGCGACGTGGTCCTCGCCCCTGGGCGTGCTCTTCAGCGCCCACCAGTCCATCGGTCTGCCCCAGCCGCTCAAGCTCATGGGCACCAAGGAGCAGAAGGAGGAGTGGCTGCCGAAGCTGGCCAAGGACCACATCTCCGCGTTCCTGCTCACCGAGCCCGACGTGGGTTCCGACCCCGCCCGGATGACCTCCAAGGCCATTCCCACCGAGGACGGCAAGGGCTACACCCTCAACGGCACGAAGCTGTGGGCCACCAACGGCACGGTCGCCGACGTCATGGTCGTCATGGCGCTGGTGCCCCGGTCCGAGGGCCACAAGGGCGGCATCACCGCCTTTATCGTCCCGGCCAAGACCGAGGGCGTCACGGTGCGCACCCGCAACGCGTTCATGGGTCTGCGCGGCCTGGAGAACTCGCTGACGACGTTCGAGAACTGCTACCTGCCCAACGAGTCGGTCATCGGCCGTGAGGGCGACGGGCTGCGGATCGCCCTGGCGACCCTCAACACCGGCCGCCTGTCCGTGCCGGCCATGTGCCTGTCGGTCTCGAAGTACGCGCTGAAGATCGCCCGCGAGTTCGCCACCGAGCGCAAGCAGTGGGGCGCCGCGGTCGGCAAGCACGACCCGGTGGCCCAGAAGCTCGCCTTCATCGCCGGCACCGCGTTCGGCCTCGAGGCCGTCGTCGACGTCGCGAGCAAGCTCGCCGACGACAAGCGCAACGACATCCGGATCGAGGCGGCCCTGGCCAAGCTCTACGGCTCGGAGATGGGCTGGCTCGCCGTCGACAACATGGTCCAGATCCGCGGCGGTCGCGCCTACGAGACGGCCGAGTCGCTCAAGGCCCGCGGCGAGAAGGCGATCCCGGCCGAGCAGATGCTGCGGGACATGCGGATCAACCGGATCTTCGAAGGTTCCTCGGAGATCATGCACCTGCTCATCGCCCGTGAGGCCGTCGACCAGCACCTTGCGGTGGCCGGCGACATCCTCACCTCGGAGAACCTCGGCGACAAGGCCAAGGCGGGCGCGAAGGCCGGCAAGTTCTACGTCAAGTGGTTCCCCACCCTGGCGACCGGCAAGGGCCAGAACCCGGGCGCCTTCGGCGAGTTCGGGATCAACGCCAAGCACCTGCGCTACGTCGAGCGGCACGCCCGCAAGCTGGCGCGGTCGACCTTCTACCTCATGGGCATCTACCAGGCCAAGCTCGAGCAGAAGGGTCACCTGCTCGGTCGGGTCGTCGACATCGGTGCGGAGCTGTTCGCGATGTCCGCCGCGGTCGTCTACGCCGAGACCATCGGTCGTGAGCAGCCGCAGCGTCGCCAGGAGGCCGCGGAGCTGGCCGACCTGTTCTGCGGGCAGGCCCGCCGCCGGGTCGACGCGTTGTTCGCGGAACTGTTCTCCAACGACGACGACGCGCAGTACAAGACGGCCCAGAAGATCCTCGAGGGTCGTTACCTGTGGTTCGAGTCGGACATCCTCGACCCGGCCAACCCGCCGGCGGTCTGACCGGTAGTTCTGCTCGTAGGCCCCGCGACCTGGTCGTCGCGGGGCCTACGGCGTTTCTTGCCTCGGCGCGTGCCTTCGGTCGCGCGGGTGGGGAAGGTCGGTCGGTTGTGGAGGATGGGGGCGGTCGGGCGGTCGCGGACCGTGGGTGGCTACTTGGTCAGTGACCGGCCGATGATCTCCTTCATGATCTCGGTGGTCCCGCCGAACAGGGTGGTCACCCGCGCATCGAGGTACTCCCGGGCGATCGGGTACTCGGTGACGAATCCGTAGCCACCGTGCAGTTGGAGCGAGTCGGCGATGATCTGCTGCTGCAGCTCGGTGACGTACCACTTGGCCATCGCACCCTCGACCTCGGTGACGGTCCCCTCGACATACCCCTGGATGCACCGATCGAGGAAGACCCGGGCCACCTCGACCCGC
The DNA here is from genome assembly GCA_037045045.1 of Dermatophilaceae bacterium. Lineage (GTDB taxonomy): Bacteria > Actinomycetota > Actinomycetes > Actinomycetales > Dermatophilaceae > Phosphoribacter. The sequence continues at coordinate 45,570 of JBAOHL010000003.1, read as the reverse complement.
GTGGCCATCTCGGCCAGCCGGTGCCGGGTGGTCTGGAAGTCGGCGACCCGCTGACCGAAGGCCATCCGGTTCTTCGTGTACATCACCGCCTCGTCGAGGGCAACCTCCATGCTCGTCATCGCCGCCACGGCGATGGACAACCGTTCGCGGACGAGGTTGTGCATGAGGTAGCCGAAGCCGGCACCCTCCTGCCCGAGCAGGTTCTCCTTGGGGATCTTGACGTTGTCGAAGAACAGTTCAGCGGTGTCCTGGGCGTGCAGGCCGACCTTCTTGATCGAACTCCCTCGCTCGAAGCCGGGCATGCCTGCCTCGACGACGAGCAGACTGATTCCCTTGCGGCCGGCGTCCGGGTCGGTCTTGACGACGGTGACGATGAGATCGGCATTGATCCCGTTGCTGATGAACGTCTTCGCGCCCTTGAGGACGTAGTGCTCACCGTCCCAGCGGGCCGTGGTGCGGATGCCGGCCAGGTCACTGCCGGCGCCCGGCTCGGTCATGGCGATCGCGGACACCAACTCACCGGAACAGAGCCCGGGCAGCCATCGCTGCTTCTGCTCGGGGGAGGCGAACTCCTCGAAGTACGGCGCGCACAGGTCGTTGTAGCCCGTGATCGCCATGGCGATCGCGTTCCCGCAGTAGCGGGCCAACTCCTCGTTGACGACGACGCTGAACCGGAAGTCGTCCATGCCGCCGCCGCCGTACTCGGTCGGCACCGTCATCCCGAGCAGCCCCTGGGCGCCGGCCTTGCGGAACATCCCCTTGTCGATGAGCCCTGCCTTGGCCCAGGCATCGAGATGGGGCACGACGTCCTTTTGGGCGAACTCCCGCGCGATCTCGCGCAGCGCCTCGTGATCCTCGTCGAAGATGTTGCGTTTCATCGGTATGCCGTCCTCAATCGCGGGGACGTCGCCCCGAGCGTGGCAGTTGATTGGTTTCCACCGTACGAGGTGCCCTGCGGCCGATCGTCGGCGGGGTGGTTGATATCTCACGCAGAGGTCGGTCGGCCGGCCGGGCTACCGTTGCCCCATGGCACAGCTGGACAGCGTGGATCCCCAGGACGACGCGGTGCGGATCCTCACCGACCTCATCAGGATGCGGTCGGTGAATCCCGGAGACAACACCGGGCCAGGGGAGCGAGCCGCCGCCGAGTACGTCGCCGAGTTGTTGACGCAGGTCGGCGTGGACCCCGTCCTCGTGGAGAGCGCGCCGGGTCGAACGAGCGTGCTGGCGCGGATCGAGGGAGCCGATCCGGGGTTGCCCGGGCTGGTCGTGCATGGGCACACCGACGTCGTCCCCGCCGAACCCGCGGACTGGCAGGTCGACCCGTTCGCGGCGGAGGTGCGCGACGGCTGCATCTGGGGCCGCGGCGCGGTCGACATGCTCGATATGGACGCGATGATCCTCGCCTGCGTCCGCGACCTCGCGCGACGGGGCGAGCGGCCGGCTCGACCGATCACCCTCGCGTTCTTCGCGGACGAGGAGGCCGGTGGCGTCTACGGCAGCCAGTGGGTGGTCACCCACCACCCGGGGTGGTTCGACGGCGCGAGCGAGGCGGTCAGTGAGGTCGGGGGCTACAGCGTGACCGTGCCTGCGCGGAATACCGGGGCTCCGCAACGGGTCTACCTCGTCCAGACCGCGGAGAAGGGCATCGCGTGGCTGCGTCTGCACGCCCACGGCCGGGCCGGCCACGGGTCGGTCCCGACCGACGAGAACGCCGTCGTGCGGCTTGCTCAGAGCCTGGCGCGCATCGACGCCCACGTCTGGCCGCGCGAATACGTTGCCTCGGTTCTGGGGTTGCTCGACGGCCTGGCCGACCTCACCGGAGTGCCCTTCGAGGGTGACCCCGAGCCGCTGCTGGCCTTGCTCGGTCCGGCCCGCGGATTCATCGGGGGGTCCCTGCAGGACACCGCGAACGCGACGATGCTTTCGGCCGGGTACAAGGTCAACGTCGTGCCCGCGCGAGCCACGGCCGCGCTGGATTGCCGGTTCCTGCCCGGGCACGAGGAGGCGCTGCTGGACACCGTGCGCGAACTCGCGGGCGAACACGTCGACGTCGAGATCCTCCACCGCGACGTGGCCCTGGACGCCCCGTTCAGCGGATCCCTCGTCGAGGCGATGAAGCAGTCGTTGCGGGCCGAGGACCCAGGGGCCGGAGTGCTGCCCTATTGCCTGTCCGGCGGGACCGACAACAAGGCCCTGAGCAGACTGGGGATCGCCGGCTACGGGTTCGCCCCCTTGCGGTTGCCGGCCGACCTCGACTTCGCCCCGATGTTCCACGGTGTCGACGAACGGGTGCCCGTGGACTCGCTGCGCTTCGGCACCAGGGTCCTCGGTCACTTCCTTCGCCTGGCGTGACACGCCCCCACGGAGAGGTCCACCCTGTGGGAGCATGACGCCATGAGCCTGTCGATGTTCCTGGCGATCGGCGGCGTGTTGGCCCTGCTGTTCGTCCTCGCCCTCGTCGTCGTCTTTTCCCTCAACCGCGGCGAGGCCCGCGGTGGAGCCATTGGCCCGCCGGCGGGGACCCCCCCGACGTCTGCTGCCCCAGGACCTGTCTCGGGCCAGCCGATGCCGGCCGCATCCACGGGCCATCCACCGCAGACCCAGGCCGCGCCTGCCCCGGGATGGCCGTCGGCGCCCGGGCCGTGGCAGGCCAATCGGCCCGGATGGCAAGGGCAGGCGCCGACCTCCGGACAAGGCCATGGGCCGTGGCCGGGCCAGGGCCAGGGCCGATGAGCGGATCGGGGACCCTGTCCACGATCTCCGGCATGCCCCAGCGCACCCACGGGCTCGACGGAACCGATACCGTCGAGCCATGAGCGCCGACCCCCGCGCAGCCCTGGCCGCCCTCGTCGCCTCCCTCGAGCGGCACCTGGAGTTGGCGACGTCCCGGCGAGACCCCGACGACGCCGCAGTGATCGCCGCCGCCGACGCGATCGCCGAAGCGTTCGACGACTACGACGAAGCGTTGTTCGAGGCCACCGATGTGGCCACCCCGTTGGCCGTCTTCGGCGACACCGACGACGACGTTGACGACGAGGACGACGACGAGCCAGTCCAGGCCCGTGACGACGACGAGGACGACGACGAGCGAGTCCAGGCGCGTGACGACGACGAGGACGACGGCGTCTACGCCGGGCTCGACGACGAAGACGTCGACTACGACGAGGACGAACCCGAGGGATAGCGCCGCCCCCGACAGACGGCATTCCCGGCATACCAGCACTGGCACCCGGGAGGCGCGCGGACCCCACTACTGTGGCCGTATGGGACGGATGCGGCTCGGGATCAACATCGGCTACTGGGGCGCCGGCAACGACCGCGACAACGTCCTGCTCGCCCAAGAGGCCGACCGCCTCGGCTACGCGGTGTGTTGGGCAGCCGAGGCCTACAGCTCGGATGCGCCATCGGTGCTGTCCTGGGTCGGGGCGACCACCCAACACATCGACCTCGGTGCCGCCGTCATGCAAATCCCCGCCCGCAGCCCGGCGATGACGGCGATGACCGCGGCGACCATCGACGCCCTCTCCGGCGGCCGGTTCCGGCTCGGCCTCGGCGTCAGCGGTCCACAAGTCAGCGAGGGCTGGCACGGGGTCCGCTTCGGGGCCCCGCTGGGTCGCACCCGCGAATACGTCGACATCGTGCGCCACGCGTTGGCCCGCGAGACGGTCGTGTACCCCGGCAAGCACTACCAGCTCCCACTGCCGGACGGGCCGGGCAAGCCCCTCAAGCTGGCGGTCCGGCCGGTTCGCGACCGCATCCCGATCTACCTGGCCGCGGTCGGGCCCAAGAACCTCGAACTGGCCGGCGAGATCGCCGACGGCTGGCTGGCGATCTTCTTCTCGCCCGAGCATTCCGGCGACATCGTCGGCTCCATCGCGACCGGCGCCCGGGCCGCCGGGCGCGGCACCCCGCAGAACCCCCTGGACGGGTTCGAGATCGTTCCCACCGTGCCGCTCGTGCTCACCGACGACCTCGAGGTCGGGTATGCCGCGGTGAGCGCGTATGCCGCGTTGTACGTCGGTGGGATGGGGTCGCGGGACAAGAACTTCTACAACCAGTTGGCCTGCCGGATGGGGTTCGAGGAGCAGGCCAAGAGGGTCCAGGAGCTCTACCTCGACGGTAAGGCACGCGATGCTGCCGCCGCGATGCCCAGGGAGTTCCTCGACGCGACGAGCCTCATCGGTCCTCGCGAGCGGATCCGGGACCGGCTCGCGGCCTACGCGCAGGCCGGGGTGAGCACCCTGACGGTCAGCGTCTTCGCCCCAGGTGGACCGCCGCGCCTCGCGGCGGTCCGGACCATGGCCGAGATCATGGAGGAATCCGGGTTAGGCTGACCGACCGTGTCTGATTTGAGCTACCTCGATGCGGTCGTGCTCGGTGTCGTCGAAGGATTGACCGAATTCCTGCCGGTGTCTTCGACGGGCCACCTCACTGTCGCCGAGAAGATGCTCGGTCTGCGGGTCGACGACCCGGGCGTCACGGCATACACGGCGATCATCCAGCTCGGGGCGATCGCCGCGACATTCCTCTATTTTTGGCGCGACATCGTGCGCCTGACTCTGGCCTGGTTCGCCGGCCTGCGCGATCCGGGTCGCCGCAGTCACGACTACGTCCTGGCCTGGGCGGTGCTCGTGGGATCGATGCCGGTCGGGATCGTCGGATTCCTCGGGCGCAAGCTCGTCGAAGGCCCACTGCGTTCCCTGTGGGTCGTCGCCGTGGCCCTCGTGCTGTGGAGCGCGGTCATGTACCTCGCCGAGACCCGGCACGCCAAACTCAGTCGCGAACACGGCGAGCGCGGCGAGCAAGTGGTCTCGATCCGCGACGGGCTATGGATGGGCCTGATCCAATGCTTCGCGCTCGTCCCAGGGGTGAGCCGGTCCGGGGCCACGATTTCCGCGGGTCTGTTCCGGGGCATCGACCGGCTCACCGCGACCCGGTTGTCCTTCTTCCTCGCCATTCCGGCGCTCACCGCGGCCGGCCTCTTCGAAGGAGCCTCTGCGGACCTGTCGGCGCTCGGCGTGCCGCAGATGCTGCTGGGCGTGGTCATCGCCTTCGCCGTCGCCTACGCCTCGATCGCGTGGCTGTTGAAGTTCCTCGCGACGAACACGCTGACCTCCTTCGTCCTCTACCGCGTGCTCGCCGGTGCCGCCCTGGCGGTGGCCCTCGGCGCGGGGTGGCTCGCGGCCAGATAGCGGGACGTGGGTGCGCGCCGCCGACCCGAACGAACAGGACCGGCCCGAGGGCTACAGCCAGCCATGCCGGCGGAAGAAGCGGAACAGCACCAGGACGGTGGCGACCATGACACCGATTGCCGCGAAATAGCCCCAGTAGACCTCGGTCTCGCCGATGGCGACGCTCGCCTCGAGCTCGGGCAGGTACCTGAAGTTCATCCCGTATATCCCGGCGAGCATCGTCGGCACTGCCGCCATGGCGACCCACGCCGAGATCCGTCGCATGTCGTTGTTCTGTCGGACCGACACCTGGGCCAAGTGCGCGCTGAGGATGACGGTGAGGAGGCGGTCGTAGGACTCGACGTGGTCGTTGACCCGGGCGAGGTGGTCCTCGACGTCGCGGAAGAACGGGATGACCTGTTCGTCCAGCGACTGAGACAACGGGCTCAGGTGCAGCCGGCGGATCGCCTCGGCGAGCGGAAGCGCGGCCCGGCGGAACTCGAGGATCTCGCGCTTGAGGCGGTAGATCGTGCGGGCGTCGGCGTCGTCGGAGCCCTCGCCGAGGACCTGCCGCTCGATGTGCTCGAGGTCCTCGTGCAGCTCCTCGTCGATGACGACGTAGTTGTCGACGACGCTGTCCATGACCGCGTGCAACACCGCGATCGGGCCGAGCGTGAGCTTGTCCGTGGTGGCCTCCAAGCGGTGTCGCACCCCGGCGAGCGGATTGGCCTCTCCGCGGCGGACCGTGACGACGAAGCGGTCGCCGACGAAGAGCATGACTTCGCCGGTCTCGATGTCCGAGGTGGCCTCGACGTAACGCAGCGTCTTGACGACCGCGAAGATGCTGTTTTCGTAGGACTCGATCTTGGCGCGCTGGTTGCCGTTGACGGCGTCCTCGACGGCCAGCGGGTGCAAGGCGAGCTCGGCGTTGACGAGCTCGAACTCCGCGTCGGTCGGGTCGTGCAGCCCGATCCAGATGAATCCGTCGTGGTCGGTTCGCAGCCGGGCCAATTCGTCGCTGAGGTCGCCACAGACCATCCGGACCCCACGGCGGTAGACGGCCTGGTCGATGATCACGGGCACATTCTCACGGCGGTGCGCCTCGTGGGCCAGCGCGACACCCCCTAGGGTGGCGCCGTGCCCACCGTCTTGCTCGTGCGCCACGGGCGCACCACGGCCAACGCCGCCGGACTGCTAGCCGGTTGGGGCCCGGGAATCGACCTCGACGACATAGGTCGAGCCCAGGCGAGCGGACTCGGGGAGCGGATCGGTGCGGCGGGCATTGCGGTATGCCGCGCGGTGAGCTCCCCCTTGCCGCGCTGCCTGGAGACCGCCGCGCTGGTGCTCGCCCAGGCAGGCCCGGGTCTCCCCGTCGAGCAGGACGAGCGGCTGGCCGAGTGTCGTTACGGGGCGTGGACCGGCCGTCGCCTGTCCGAGCTCGCCTCCGAACCGTTGTGGCGGACCGTCCAGGATCAGCCCGCCGCTGCGACCTTCCCCGACGGGGCCGACTACCCCGGAGAGTCGCTCGCGGCGATGTCGGCGCGGGCCGTCGAGGCGGTGCGTGAGATCGACGCCGCCACCGAGGCCCGAGAGGGGGCGGGGGCCGCCTGGATCGCCATCACGCACGGCGACGTCGTCAAGGCGTTGCTCGCTGACGCGATGGGCCTGCATCTCGACCAGTTCCAGCGCCTCACCGTGGACCCTGGCTCGGTGTCCGTCGTGCGGTACGGCCTGCGCCGGCCCGCCGTGCTGCGCGTCAACGACGTGGGCGGCGACCTGCGCGGCTTGGCCGTTGCCCCGAGCGCCGCCGGCGACGCCGATGTCGGTGGGGGAGCAGGAGCTGCGTCGGCGGCGAGTTAGGGTCGGAGGTATGCCGGTCTTCGAGTTCGAGCGTCCCGAGCGCTTCGTCGCGGGCACGGTCGGTCCTCCCGGAGGGCGGACCTTCTTCCTGCAAGCCCGAGACGGTCGCAGGCTCGTCACGGTCTCGTGCGAGAAGGAACAGCTCGCGGTCCTGGCCGATCGGCTCGACGACCTGCTCGACGAGCACGACCCCGACCTGGCGGTGCCGGTCCCGGCCGACGAGGCCCCACTGGAGACGCCCATCGACGACGAGTTCCGGGTCACCTCCCTGTCTCTCGGGTGGGATCCCACGCGCAGCGTGGTCGTGCTCACCGCCGAGCACGAGGACGAGTCGGGTGAGGCGTCGGGCACCGACGCCGTACGCCTCGTCCTTTCGCCTGCGCAAGCACGGGGCTTCGCTCGCCGGACCAAGGCACTTGTCGGGGCCGGCCGGCCCCCCTGCCCGTTCTGCGGGGGTCCGCTGGACCCGAGCGGGCACGTGTGCCCGCGATCCAACGGCTACCGGCGATAGCCGGTGGACGGTCCACGGACCGAGTCCGACGTCGCCGAGGTCCTCGATCTGTTGGAGCACGGGACCATCGACGTGCAGGGCCGGATCGCCGACGCCTCGAACGTCGCGCTGCTCGTCGAGGTCGCCGGCCGCGGCACCCGCCAGATCCGTCGCGCCATCTACAAGCCGGTCCGGGGCGAACGGCCGCTGTGGGACTTCCCCGACGGCACGCTGGCCGGCCGGGAGGTCGCCTCGTGGTTGCTCGCCACCGCCCTCGGCTACGGCGTCGTGCCCCCCACGGTGCTGCGCGAGGGGCCCTACGGGACCGGATCGCTGCAGGAGTGGGTGGGAGACCCGTTCGCGGATGGCCCGGACGATCTCACCCCGGTCGTGCGCGTCGTCCCGGTGGGACAGGTTCCGCCAGGCTGGCTCGCGGTCATCGACGGCGAGCTCGGCGGCGGGCGGGCGGTTACCGTCGTCCACGAAGACGCCGCCGACGTGCGGGGGGTCGCGGTCCTCGACGCCGTCCTCAACAACTCCGACCGCAAGGGTTCGCACCTCGTCCGCGACTCGGCGGGAGTGCTGTGGGGCTTCGACCACGGGTTGACCCTGCACGAGGAGCCGAAGCTGCGGACCGTCCTTTGGGGCTGGGCGGGGCAGTCCTTGCGCGAGGAGGACCTCGTGCGCCTCGATCGGCTGGCGTCCCAACTCGGCGACGAGGAGACGACGTTGCGCCGTGCACTGGAGCAGTTGCTGCCCCGTCGGGACGTGCAGGCCCTGCTCGGGCGGACCCGACGGCTGGTGCGCGACGCGGTCCACCCGCTCCCGGGCCGAGGCTGGCCATCCATCCCGTGGCCGGCACTGTAAGCCGCTCCGGTCGGCATGGCGAGGTCGGACCGACCGGCTAGGCTCGCCCGGTGATTTCCTGGCCTGCCCCGTTCCTGCCCGCGGTCCCCGGCCAGGGAATGCCCCTGCACATCCACGACACCGCGAGCGGACTGGTCCGCCTTCTGGAGCCGGGGCCGGTGGCGACGATGTACGTCTGTGGCATCACGCCCTACGACGCGACCCACATGGGCCATGCGGCCACCTACGTCACTTTCGACGTGCTTCAGCGGGTGTTACGCGACGGCGGCCATGTCGTGCGCTACGTGCAGAACGTCACCGATGTCGACGACCCGCTGTTGGCCCGGGCCATGGCCGACGGCGTGGACTGGACCCATCTCGCGGCTCGGGAGACCGCCCTGTTCCGAGAGGACATGACCGCGCTGGGGGTCATCCCCCCGGACCACTATCTCGGGGTCACCGAGAGCATCGGGCTGATCGTCGCGGCGGTCGAACGGCTGGTCGCCGGCGGCACGGCATACCGCCTCGCGGCCGGGGATGCCGAGGGTGCGGACGTCTACCTCGACATCGCCCAGCGGCCGGGCTTCGGTGCCGTGTCCGGGTTGGATCGCGAGCAGATGCTCGCCCTGTTCGCCGAGCGCGGTGGGGACCCGCAGCGCCCGGGGAAGCACGACCCGCTCGATCCATTGCTCTGGCGTGCCGAGCGGCCGGGCGAGCCCGCCTGGGCCGGGGCAGCGCTGGGCCGGGGCCGACCGGGGTGGCACATCGAGTGCACGGCCCTGGCCGTGGAGTACCTCGGGATGCCGTTCACGATCCAGGGCGGGGGCACCGACCTCGTCTTCCCACACCATGAGATGAGCGCCGTCCAGGGCTGTGCCCTCACCGGGTCGCGGCCCTTCGCCGAGGTGTTCGTCCACCAGGCCATGGTCGGTCTCGACGGCGAGAAGATGAGCAAGTCCAAGGGGAATCTCGTGCTCGTGTCGACTCTTCGCGACTCCGGCGTCGACCCGATGGCCATCCGTCTGGGCCTGCTGGCGCACCACTACCGCGCGCCCTGGGAGTGGACGGACGGCGACCTCGACGCTGCCCAGCGGCGGCTGGCGACGTGGCGTGCCGCCCTGTCCATGCCGGGCGGAGCCGACCCCGACTCGACCGTCGCGGACATCCGGGCGGCGCTCGCCGACGACCTCGACACCCCGACCGCGCTCGCCGCCGTCGACCACTGGGCCTACGTGGGCCTCAACGAGGACCGCGGCGTCGACCGCGCCGGCGCTCCTGGAGTGTTGGCCCGGGTGATCGACGCCCTGCTCGGCGTTCGGGTCTGAGCCGGGCGGCGCGGGTCTAGGCACTCCGCCGCTCTGAACCCGCCGTGCATACGGGGCATCCCCGGCTCGGGCCCCACCGCTACCTGGGCGGCTCCTCGCCGCGTCGACGCAGGTACCGTTCGAACTCCAGGGCGATGGCGTCACCGCTCGCCTCGGGCAGGTCGGCGGTGTCCGTGGCCTCCTCGAGGGACTGGACGTACTCGGCGACCTCGTCGTCGGACTCGGCCAACTCGTCGACCCCGCGCTCCCACGACCGGGCCGAGTCGGTGAGGTCGCCCACTGGGATGGCCACGTCGAAGAGCTGCTCGAGCCGTCCCACCAGGGCCAGGGTGGCCTTCGGTGAGGGAGGCCCACCGGCATAGTGCGGCACGGCGGCCCAGCACGAGAGCGTCGCGAGGCCGGAGCGGGTAGCGGCGTCGGTGAGCACCCCGACGATGCCGGTCGGTCCTTCGTAGTGACTGGACTCCACGGCATACCTCGCCCGGGTCGCCGGATCGTCGGATGTCGTGGTCACCGGGACCGGGCGAGTATGCGGGACGTCGGCAAGCAGGGCCCCGAGAGTCACGACGGTCCGGACGCCGACCGCCTGCCCGAACGCGAGGAGCTCGTCGGCGAACGAGCGCCACCGCGTCGAGGGCTCGATGCCCTGCAGCAGCAGGACGTCGTGCCCTCCTGGCGGGTTCGCCGCGAGCAGCAGGCGCGTCGTGGGCCAGCGGACCTCGCGGCGGCCGTCGACGAGCACCGCGCGCGGTCGATTGACCTGGAAGTCGTAGTAGTCCTCGGGGTCGAGTTCGGCCACCGGACGGGCATCCCAGACGCCGGCGAGGTGCTCGACGGCTGCCGTGGCCGCCTCGCCGGCGTCGTTCCAACCCTCGAAGGCCGCGAGCAGGATCGCCTCCCGCAGCGGCGGGATCGCCGCGAGTTCGCGCATCGGGCTCACCTCCTCGAGCGTGCTGCGGTCGCCGGACAGCCTATGCCGGTATGCCGCGCGGTCGGCGTTTCGTCCTCGGGGCGCGCCGCGCCATAGAGTGACCGGGCCTGCGAAACCCCTGCGACGAGAGGCGGCCCCGTGAGCACCGGCCGGTCCACTGCGGCGCTGCCCGCGGCCGTCCTGTGGGACGTCGACGGCACGCTGCTGGACACCGAGCCGTACTGGATCGCCGAGGAGTATGCCGTCGTCGAGGCCCTCGGGGGACGCTGGACGCACGAGGACGCCATGGCGTTGGTCGGCCAGCCGCTGCTGGCCTCGGGGGAGTACATGGCCGGGCTGGTGCCCACTCCAGTGGCTGCCGTGGACATCGTCGACCGACTCGTCGCGGGGGTCGGTCGACGGATGCAGCAGGCGCTGCCGTGGCGACCTGGCGCCGTCGAGTTGCTCGGGGAGCTGCGCGAGCTGGGGGTGCCCTGCGGCGCCGTGACGATGACCTACCGCGTGTTGACCGACATGCTGGAAGCCGCCCTGCCCGCGGGGGCGCTGGCCGTGGTCGTCACCGGCGACGAGGTAACGCACGGCAAACCGCACCCCGAGCCGTATGCGACCGCGGCGCGCCTTCTCGGGTGTGCTCCGGCGGATTGCGTGGCGATCGAGGACTCCGACACCGGGGCCGCGTCCGCGCTCGCCGCCGGCATGCCGACGGTCGTCGTGCCGCACGTCAAACCCGTGCCGCCGTTACCCGGGGCCGTCCAAGTGAGCACGCTCGTCGGCGTCCGGGCCCACGACCTCCTGCCGCTGACCGACTCCGCGCGCGCGGCTCTCACCACACGCGGTTGACTCCCGGGGGAGACATCCGCGAGCCACATCGTCGGCCAGGCGGTGTGGAACCAGCCGGGCGCCGGTGTGGAACCAGCCGGGCGCCGGTGTGGAACCAGCCGGGCGCCGGTGTGGAACCGGCGCACGCCGGTGACTCGCCGGCGAGTGCGCGATCAGTCGTCGGCGGGTTCGGCGGCCCCGGCCACCGCCGGGTCCAGGGCCCGCGAGCGGGCATCGGGCGGCAGTGGCGGCGGCGTGCCGCCCCACGCGGGACACAGGGCCCGGTGGTCGCACCAGTCGCACAACCGCGAGGTGCGCGGACGCCAGTCGTCGGTCAGGGCGGCCCGCTCGATGGCCGCCCAGAGGGCCTTGATGTTGCGCTCTGCCGCCAGCAGGTCGGCCTCGTCCGGTTGGTAGCACACGAGTTCGCCGTTGCCGAGGTAGACCAGCTGGAGCATCCGGGGGAGCACGCCGCGGCGACGCCAGAGGACCAGCGCGTAGAACTTCATCTGGAAGAGGCTGGCCCGCTCGAACAACTCGCTCGGGGAGCGCCCGGTCTTGTAGTCGACGACCCGCAGCGCCCCGTCCGCGGCGACGTCGAGCCGGTCGACGTATCCACGAAGGGTCAGCCCGTCGACCTCGGCCTCGACGTACAGTTCCCGCTCGGCCGGCTCGAGCCGGGTCGGGTCCTCGAGGGTGAACCAGCGCTGCACGAGCGCGGCCGCCTGCGCGTACCACGCGTCGGCGGCGCCGTCGTCGTCGGCGTCGAGCAGCCCGGCGAGCTCCGGCTCGGCCTCGACGAGGCGCGCCCAGGCGGGCGCCACGAGCGCGGCGGCCGCCTCGGGGGTTCGCTCGTGGGCGGGTAGGTCGAACACTCGCTCCAGGACGGCGTGCACGAGCGTGCCGCGCGCCGCCGCCGGGCTCGGCGTCGTGGGCAGCCGGTCGATGACGCGGAAGCGGTAGAGCAGGGGGCACTGCTTGAAGTCCGAGGCTCGGCTCGGCGACAAGGCAGCGACCATGCGCCGACTGTATGCCGTCGCCCCGACAGCGGGCGCGAGCCGTCCCCAGGCCGCGGAGCCCGCGCGGCATACCGGCGCGGGTCAGTCGTCCTGCGGGTCGTAGGCGAGGTTCGGGGCGAGCCAGCGCTCGGCCTTGGACATCGTCCACCCCTTGCGCTCGGCGTAGTCGGCGACCTGGTCGCGACCCACCCGACCGACGACGAAGTACTGCGCCACCGGACCGGCGAAGTACCACCCGCTGACCGACGCCCCCGGCCACATGGCCATCGACTCGGTGAGCTTCATACCGGTCGTGGCCTCGACGTCGAGCAACTCCCACAGGGTGAGCTTCTCGGTGTGGTCGGGGCACGAGGGGTACCCAGGTGCCGGACGGATCCCGGCATACTGCTCGCCGATGAGCGCGGCGTTGGCCAGCCGTTCGTCGGCGGCGTACCCCCACAGTTCCCGGCGCACCCGTTCGTGCAGCCGCTCGGCGAAGGCCTCGGCGAGCCGGTCGCCGAGAGACTCGAGCAGGATCGCCCCGTAGTCGTCGAGCCCGGCCTTGAGTTCGGCCACCCGGGCCGGCAGCTCCAGCCCCGCGGTCACCGCGAAAGCCCCCATGTAGTCGCGCAGACCCGTGGCCGCCGGGGCGACGAAGTCGGCGTTGCTGCGATTGGGCACGCCGTCGCGGTGGGCGCCCTGCTGGCGCAGGTGGTACAGACGAGCGCGGACCTCGCGGCGCGACTCGTCGGTGTAGACCTCGATGTCGTCCCCGACGGAGTTCGCCGGGAACAGGCCGATCACCCCGCGGGGGGTGAGCCACTGGTCGCGGGCGATCCGGTCGAGCATCGCCTGGGCGTCGGCGTAGAGCCGCCGGGCCGCGTCGCCCGAGCCCGGGTGGTCCAGCAGGTCGGGGTAGCGGCCCTTGAGCTCCCAGGCGCCGAAGAACGGCGTCCAGTCGATGTACCTGCGCAGTTCCTCGACGGGGTAGTCGGCGAACACCCTGGTGAACTGGTGGACCCGCGAGCTGGCCCGCAGGTCGGTGTCCCCGGCCTGGCGCAGCAGCAGGTGCGGGCGCAACGGCTGGTATGCCGCCCAGTCGACGACGGTGGCGTTGGCCCGGGCCTGCGTGAGGGTCCGCAACGCCCGCTCGCCCTGTTTGGCGGCATACCGGGCCCGCACCGCGGCGTAGTCCTGGGCGACCTTGTCGAGCAGCTGGGGCCGCTGCTGCTCGGAGAGCAGCGCCGCCGCGACCGGCACCGAGCGGGAGGCGTCCTTGACCCAGACGACCGGCCCCTCGTAACGCGGCGCGACCTTGACGGCCGTGTGCGCCTTCGAGGTCGTGGCACCGCCGAGCAGCAGCGGCGTGGACAGGCCGAGGCGCTGCAGTTCGGCGGCGAAGCCGACCATCTCGTCGAGGCTCGGGGTGATGAGTCCCGACAGGCCGATGATGTCGGCGTCGTGCTCGCGGGCGGCGTCGAGGATCCGCTGGGCCGGCACCATGACGCCCAGGTCGATGACCTCGTAGTTGTTGCATTGCAGGACGACGCCGACGATGTTCTTGCCGATGTCGTGGACGTCGCCCTTGACCGTCGCCATGACGATCGTCCCGTTGGTGCGCCGCTGGGTGCCCTGGTCCGTCCCGGCGTCCTTCTCGGCCTCGATGAACGGCACGAGGTAGCCGACGGCCTTCTTCATGACCCGGGCGGACTTGACGACCTGGGGGAGGAACATCTTGCCGGCCCCGAACAGGTCGCCGACGACGTTCATCCCCGCCATGAGCGGCCCCTCGATGACCTCGATGGTCCGCCCGCCACGCGCGATGATCTCGGCCCGCAGCGCCTCCGTGTCGGCCTCGACGTGTTCGTCGATGCCCTTGACGAGGGCGTGGGAGATCCGTTCGGCTACCGGCAGCGCCCGCCACTGTTCGTCGGCCGCCTCCGCGGCAGCGCTGCCGACGTTGAACCGCTCGGCGACCTCCAGCAGTCGCTCGGCCGCGTCCGGTCGGCGGGCCAGGACGACGTCCTCGATCCGTTCGCGCAGCTCGGGGTCCACCTGGTCGTAGACGACGAGCGCGCCGGCGTTGACGATGCCCATGTCCATACCGGCCTGGATCGCGTGGTAGAGGAACACCGCGTGGATCGCCTCGCGCACCGGGTTGTTGCCCCGGAACGAGAACGACACGTTCGACACGCCGCCGGAGACCAGGGCGCCGGGCAGGTTGGCCTTGATCCAGCGGGTCGCCTCGATGAAGTCCAGCCCGTACGACGCGTGTTCCTCGATGCCGGTCGCGACCGCGAAGACGTTCGGGTCGACGATGACGTCCTCGGGCGGGAAGCCGACCTGCTCGACGAGGATCCGGTAGGCCGTGCCGGCGATCTCGATCCGCCGGGCCAGCGTGTCGGCCTGGCCGGCCTCGTCGAAGGCCATGACGACGACCGCAGCGCCGTACTTGCGGCACAGCCGGGCCTGGGCGACGAACGCCTCCACGCCCTCCTTCATCGAAATGGAGTTGACGATCGGCTTGCCCTGCACGCACTTCAGGCCGGCCTCGATGACCTCCCACTTCGAGGAGTCGACCATCACCGGCACCCGGGAAATATCCGGCTCGCTGGCCACGAGCTTGAGGAAGCGGTCCATCGCCGCGACCCCGTCGATCATCCCCTCGTCCATGTTGACGTCGATGACCTGGGCGCCGGCCTCGACCTGCTGGCGCGCCACGGACAGGGCCGTGGCGTAGTCGCCGGCCTTGATGAGGTTGCGGAACCGCGCCGACCCGGTGATGTTCGTCCGTTCGCCGACGTTGACGAACAGCGACTCGTCGGTGATCGTCACGGGTTCGAGGCCGGCCAGGCGCATTGCCCTGGCGACCTGCGGGACCGGGCGCGGCGGCATACCGGCGATCGCCGCCGACATCGCCGCGACGTGCTCGGGCGTCGTGCCACAGCACCCGCCGACGAGATTGACCAGGCCGCTGCCGGCGAACTCGCCGAGCGTGGCGGCCATGTCCGCCGGTGCGAGGTCGTACTCGCCGAAGGCGTTGGGTAGCCCGGCGTTGGGGTAGCAGGAGACGAAGCAGTCGGCGACGCGGGACACCTCGGCGACGTACGGGCGCATCTGGTCCGGGCCGAGGGCGCAGTTGAGGCCGACGGCCAGAGGTCGGGCGTGGCGGACCGAGTTCCAGAACGCCTCCGTCACCTGTCCGGACAGGGTGCGCCCGGACGCGTCGGTGATCGTGCCGCTGATGATGAGCGGCCAGCGCCGCCCGTAGTCCTCGAAGAGGGTCTCCACGGCGAAGATCGCGGCCTTGGCGTTGAGGGTGTCGAACACCGTCTCGATGACGAGCAGGTCGGCACCGCCCTCGACGAGGGCCCGGGCCTGCTCGCCGTAGGCCGCCACGAGCTCGTCGAAGCTCACGTTGCGGGCGCCGGGGTCGTTGACGTCGGGGGAGATCGAGGCGGTCTTGTTCGTCGGTCCGAGCGCGCCGGCGACGAAACGGGGTCGGCCGGGGTCGCGCGCGATCGCGGCGTCGCACTCGGCCCGGGCCAGTCGCGCCGCTGCGAGGTTGATCTCCGAGGCGAGCTCGGCCATCCCGTAGTCCGCCAACGCGATCCGGGTCGCGCTGAACGTGTTGGTCTCGACGATGTCGGACCCCGCGTCGAAGTAGGCCCGGTGGATGCCACGGACGACGTCCGGGCGGGTGAGCGAGAGCAGGTCGTTGTTGCCGCGCAAGTCGGTCGGCCAGTCGGCGAAGGCGCTGCCGCGGAAGTCCGCCTCGGCGAGCTGGTGGCCCTGCACGAGGGTGCCCATCGCCCCGTCGAGGACGAGGATCCGGTCGGTCAGCGCGGCGGTGAGCGCCTCGGTGGCGTCGGGGCGCAGGCCGGCGTGGTCGCGCACGGGGGAGTCCTTCGGGTCGCTGACGGCGGAAGGTCCAGTATGCCGGGTCGCTCGTCGCGGGGTGGACGGGCGAGGCCCGCTCGGCGGCGAGCTCGCTCCGCGGATCGTGCCGTAGGGTCCGACCATGAACGCCGCCCGCAGCCCCTACGGCTGGCTATTGGGGCGGGTGCGTGGCATCCCCATCTACCTCGGGCGGAGCTGGCCGGTCGTCGCGGTGGGCGTCGTCGTCCTGTTCGGCCCCTCCGTCCCGATGCGCGGATCGGCCGTGGGCCGCTATGCCGTCGCGGCGGCATACGCGGTGCTCCTGTTGCTCTCGGTGCTCGCCCACGAGGCTGGGCACGCGGTGGTGGCGCGGCGCGTCGGGGCCCGGGTGGACCGGATCGTCGCGGACCTGTGGGGCGGGCACACCGTCTACGACAGCGAACGAGTGCGCCCGGGCACGGGGGCTCTGGTCGCCGTGGCCGGGCCGGCGGCCAACCTCGTCGTCGCCGGCCTCGCGTGGGTGCTCGTGCAGGTGACGACCGTGCCCGTGGTCGACCTGCTTGTCGGCGCCATGCTGTTCACCAACGTCTTCGTCGCCGCGTTCAACCTGCTGCCCGGGTTGCCGTTGGACGGCGGCTACGTCGTCGACTCCCTCGTCTGGGCGGTCACCGGCAGCCGGGGGACCGGAATGGTCGTCGCCGGCTGGATGGGCCGGCTCGTTACCGTCGCCGTCGCGGCCTGGTTCGTCCTCGTCCCGTACCTGCGCGGCGAAGGCCTCTCGCTGACCGGGATGGTGTGGGTGGGGCTCATCGGCGGGTTCCTCTGGGTGGGCGCCAGTCAGGCGATCGCGGCCGGCCGGACCCGCCGTGGACTGGAGGGCGTGCAGGTCGGTCAAGTCCTCCGTCCGGTCGTCGTCGTCCCGGCGCACGCCTCCGCGGCGAGTGTCGTCTCCGGCTTCGCCGCCACGCCGGGGGCGCAGTATGCCGTGGTGCTCGGGCCGGACGGCATCGCCCGGGGCTTCGCCGACCTCGACGCGATGCGGTCGGTGCCCGTGGACCGCCTCGCCGACGTCCCGGCCATGGCGTTCCTCGTCGCGGGCGCCCCGGGATGGGTGGTCGTGGCGGAGCCCACCGACGGGGTCGATGCGGTGGTGCGCTCGATCGCCGAGACAGACGACGCCGGCGCCGCGCGCTCGGCCGTCTTCGTCGTCGACGCCGCTGGCAGGGCGCTCGGCACGGTGTCGTTGGACGACCTCGAGCGGGTGCTCGCTGCCCGATAAGGGCGCACCCACGCGGACCGGTCACGCGAGGACGGCCGAGGGCCCTGGCGGCGGGCGCCCCTAGACTGACCGGCGATGGACGCGCAAGCACCCCAGGAGGCACCCCAGGGCGCGGCGTCCCGCCGCGGGGTGTTCACGGTGGGTGACCGGGTCCAACTCACCGACTCCAAGGGCCGGCTGCACACCATCATCTTGGAACCAGGTCGGGAGTTCCACACCCATCAAGGGCGCCTGGCGCACGACGGGATCCTCGGGCTGCCGGACGGGTCGGTCGTGACGAACTCCGGCGGGGTGGAGTTCCTCGCCCTGCGTCCGCTGCTGGCCGACTACGTCATGTCGATGCCGCGCGGAGCCGCCGTCGTCTACCCCAAGGACGCCGGGCAGATCGTCGCCATGGGTGACGTCTTCCCCGGCGCCCGGGTCCTCGAGGCCGGAGTGGGTTCGGGGGCCCTGTCGATGTCCCTGCTTCGCGCTGTCGGCGACACCGGTGAGCTCGTGTCGTTCGAACGGCGGGCCGACTTCGCGGACATCGCCCGCGGCAACGCGCGGGCCTTTTTCGGTCGGGACCATCCGGCGTGGCGGGTCGTCGTCGGCGACCTCGTCGAGTCCCTGCCCCAGCACGTGCCGCCCGGGACCGTCGACCGCGTCGTGCTGGACATGCTCGCCCCGTGGGAATGTCTCGATGCGGTCGGCGAGGCTCTCGTCGCCGGCGGGGTCATCGTGTGTTACGTCGCGACGACGACCCAGCTCTCGCGACTGGCCGAGGCCATCCGGGCGCACGGCGGGTTCACCGAGCCGAGCGCCTGGGAATCACTCGTCCGCGGCTGGCATCTGGAGGGCTTGGCGGTCCGCCCGGAGCACCGCATGCACGGGCACACCGGGTTCCTCCTGTCGGCTCGACGGCTCGCCCCGGGCGTCATCACCCCCAAGCGCACCCGCCGGCCGGCCAAGGGCTCGGTCGATGCCGACGCGAACGCCGGCGGCATACCGGTTCATCGCGGGAACTCCGCCGACCACCCCGGCCCCCCGACGGCCCCCGGCGCACCGGAGTGGACCGCGGAGGATCTCGGCGAACGCCCGATCTCGGACAAAAAGGTCCGCCGAGTTCGGCGCAGCGTCACGGCGCCTGACGGCGGTTGACACCGATCCGCGTTATCGTCGAGTGAGCCGACGTGAGGACGAAAGGAGGCCCGCATGACCGAGGACCAGCCCTCGACCGCCCCCGACCGCGGGCCACGAGGAACCGACCACGCCAGCCACACCCGACGCCGACCGCGCGACGACCGAAGCCGACGCGATGGATCGAGCGAGCGAGCTCGAGGCGCAGGCGATCGACGCCGAGGTCGGTCAACTGCGCCGGCAGAGCCGCTTCGACCCGATCCGGGTCCGCGAACTCGAACACCGGATCGCCTCTCTCCAGACCTCGATGGGCACTCTGAGCAGCCAGAACGAGCGCCTCGTGCGGACCCTCAAGGACGCCCGGGCCCAAATCGTCAACCTCAAGGCCGAGGTCGACCGGCTCGCCCAACCGCCGAACGCCTACGGCCTGCTCGTCGAGACCAACGAGGACGGCAGCGTCGACGTGCTGACCTCCGGGCGCAAGATGCGCGTCGCGGTGAGCCCGAGCGTCACCGACGAGGAGCTCGTGGCCGGTCGCGAGGTCATGCTCAACGAGGCCCTCAACATCGTCGCGGTGCGCGGCTACGAACGCGTCGGCGAGATCGTCCTCGTCAAGGAGGTCCTCGAGGACGACCGCGTGCTCGTCGTCGCCCACGCCGACGAGGAGCGGGTATGCCGCCGCGCCGCCTCGCTCATCGGCCAGCCGATCCGGGTCGGCGATGCGTTGACGGTCGACCCGCGCTCCGGCTTCGTCTACGAACGCATCCCCAAGGCCGAGGTCCAGGACCTCGTCCTGGAAGAGGTGCCCGACATCGACTACGAGGACATCGGGGGGCTGTCCCGTCAGATCGAGGCGATCCGTGACGCCGTCGAGCTGCCGTACCTGCATCCCGAGTTGTACAAGGAGCACCACCTCAAGGCGCCCAAGGGCGTGCTGCTCTACGGACCGCCCGGCTGCGGCAAGACGCTCATCGCCAAGGCGGTGGCCGCGTCCCTGGCCCGCAAGGTCGCCGAACGCACCGGCCGCAAGGTCGAGAAGAGCTACTTCCTCAACATCAAGGGCCCGGAGCTGCTCAACAAGTACGTCGGCGAGACCGAGCGGCACATCCGGCTGATCTTCCAGCGGGCCCGCGAGAAGGCCTCCGACGGCACGCCCGTGGTCGTCTTCTTCGACGAGATGGACTCCCTGTTCCGCACCCGAGGCTCCGGCGTGTCCAGCGATGTCGAGACGACGATCGTGCCGCAGTTGCTGTCCGAGATCGACGGCGTGGAAAGGCTGGAGAACGTCATCGTCATCGGCGCGTCCAACCGCGAGGACATGATCGACCCGGCGATCCTGCGGCCCGGGCGCCTCGACGCGAAGATCAAGATCGAGCGCCCCGATGCCGAGGCCGCTCGGGACATCTTCAGCAAATACCTCACCACCGACCTGCCCCTGCACGAGGACGACCTGCGCGAGCACGGCGGGGACCGGGATCGCACCGTCGAGGCGATGATCCACGCCTCGGTGCAGCGGATGTACGCCGAGAGCGAGGACAACCGATTCCTCGAGGTGACCTATGCCGGCGGCGACAAGGAGATCCTCTACTTCAAGGACTTCAACTCCGGCGCGATGATTCAGAACGTCGTCGACCGGGCGAAGAAGAACGCCATCAAGGACTTCCTCGCCTCGGGCCACAAGGGGCTGCGGATCGAGCACCTGCTCGCCTCCTGCGTGGACGAGTTCAAGGAGAACGAGGACCTGCCCAATACGACCAACCCCGACGACTGGGCGCGGATCTCGGGCAAGAAGGGGGAGCGGATCGTCTACATCCGCACGCTCATCAACACCAAGGACGGCACCGAGCCGGGTCGTTCGATCCACACCGTGGAGAACACCGGCCAGTACTTGTGAGCGAGCGCCCGCCAACCTGCCCGTCCGGCCGAGTAGCGTGAACGCATGGCCGATGATTTCCAGGCCGCGGTCGCCGCGGTCGACACCCTGACGAAGGACCCGGGTCAGCAGGTCAAGCTCACTCTCTACGCCCTGTTCAAGCAGGCGACCGAGGGCGACGTCACGGGCAAGCGACCGGGGCTCATGGACTTCGTCGGGCGGGCGAAGTACGACGCCTGGGCCAAGCTCGCCGGCACCGACGCCCAGACGGCCAAGGACCGGTACGTCGCGACGATCAAGGGGCTCAAGGCCGCGGAGTCATAGGCGAATCGGGGCGAGCGGCGGGGCGGCGGGGCGGCCCGTCCCGGCCGGCGATTCCCGGCCCGCGGGTAGCCTCCACGCCATGCAGGTCACCGGTCTGGACCACCTCGTCGTCGTCACCTCCGACGTCGAGGTGGAGTTGCGCTGCTACCCGGAGTGACCGCCGGCCTGACGGGGTGACCGGCGCCGGCCGATCCGCTGCGCCAGCGCCCGCCAGCCCAACACGAACACCGCGAGGACGATCCCGGCCACGAGGACGAACGAGGGCGCCGTCCCGTCACCGGTGAGCACCCGCAAGGTCATCCCGATCACGAGCGCGCCGGCCCAGACCGGTATGCCGCTGCCGACCCGCAACGGCCAGCCACCGGAACGCCAGCGGACCAGGCCCCAACCGGCGGCGGCGCCGACGAGGAACGGCCAGGCGGTGCCTAGGGCGCCGAGGATCGGGTTCTCCTCGGCGTGGCTGGCCCGGCCGATGGCGGCGAACAGGACGACGAGGACGACGTCCAGGGCGGCCGCACCCCGAGGTCCGACCCGCGACGGGGCGGCTGGACCAGGCGGGCTCACCAGCGCGCTCACAGCGTCGGCAGGGTAGCGAACTCGTCGAACGGCAGACGCGGCTGCGGCGGGGCGTGGGTGGGGTCGACGCCCTCGAACAGCTTCGATACCGATTTGCCCTGGTGGATCCTCGAGATCGCCTCGGCGAACAACTCGGCGACGCTGCGGACCTCCAGCTCGGGCCAGCCCAGCGGCGAGGGCACGGTGTCGGTCGTCACGACCTCGCGGATCATCGGGTGCCCCCGCAGTCGGCTGACCGCCTGGCCGGTAAACAAGCCGTGGGTGCAGGCGATCGAGGCGTCGACACACCCGGACTCCTCGAGTTTGTCGAGCAGCTCGAGGATCGACCCGCCGGTGGCGATCTCGTCGTCGAGGACGATGGCGCGCTTGCCGCGGACGTCGCCGACGATGGCCTCGATGACGACCTTGTCGTCGGCCTTGCGCATCTTGCTGCCCGCGGCGACCGGCAGATTAAGCAACCGGGCGAACAGGGTCGCCGTCTTGGCGTTACCGAGGTCGGGGGAGACGACGATGGTGTTCGCGAGGTTCATCAGCCGGTAGTGGTCGGCGAGGATGCCGATGGCGGTGAGGTGGTCGACAGGCACCGAGAAGAACCCGTGTACCTGCGGCGCGTGCAAGGCCATGGTGAGCACTCGGTGGACTCCCGCGGTGGACAGCAGGTCGGCGACGAGGCGCCCGCCGAGGGAGATCCGCGAGGCGTCCTTCTTGTCCGAGCGGGCGTAGGCGTAGTGCGGGATGACCGCGGTGATGTGCGCAGCCGAGGCCCCGCGGGCCGCGTCGATCATCAGCAGCAGCTCCATGAGGTGCTCCTGCGTCGGCGGGACGAGCGGCTGGATCAGGTAGACGTCGCGCTGACGGCAGTTGGCCAAGAGCTGGACCTGCAGACAGTCGTTGCTGAATCGCTTGATATCCAACTCGGACAAGCGCACCCCGAGGTGGTCGCACACCCGCCGGGCGAGCGCCGGGTGGGCCGACCCGGTGAACACGACGACGTCGGACACCATCACCCCTGGCTGCTCGAAGGGACGTCGTGTCCAGCCTAGACGAGCGGGCCGGCCGAGGCGTGCGGCAGGGCACCCCGACGGCCGCAGGGGCGGTCACTGCAGGTGTCGACGCATCTCCTGGACGAGCTCGTAGCGGGCCTGCTGCCCGCACAGCGTCACCCCCGGGAAGTTCATGAAGCCGTGCGGCACACCGGCATACGTCGTCGAGCGAACCGGCACACCGGCCTGCGCGAGGCGGGCGGCATACGCCAGCCCCTCGTCGCGCACGGGGTCGTACTGCGCGGTCTGCACGAGAGCCGGCGGCAGCCCGGACAGGTCCGGGTGGTGCAGCGGCGAGACGAGCGGGTCGTCGGGGGACATCCCGCTGCCGTCGAGGTAGTAGCCGGTGAACACCCGCATCATCTGCGCGGTGAGCACCGGCCCGTCGGCGTTCTCGCTGATCGACGGCTGGGAGAGGGTGAGGTCCACGCCGGGGTACATCAACGCCTGGTGGCGCACCGTCGGGCCGCCCTCGTCGCGGATGATCAGGCAGGCGGAGGTCGACAGGCCCCCGCCCGCGCTGTCGCCGGCCACCCCGAGCCGTTGCGGGTCGGCCCCGAAGTGCGGCCCCCACTCGGCGGCCCAGCGCACCGCGTCGACCGCGTCGAGCGCGGCGGTCGGGGCGGGGTACTCCGGACCGAGCCGGTAGTCGAAGGACAGGACGACGGCGTCGACCGCGTCGGCGATGAGGCTGCACAGCGGGTCGTATTGCCGCGGGTTGCCCAGCACCCAGCCGCCGCCGTGCAGGTACACGACGAGGGCGTGCGGTCCGGGGGTCGAGGGGCGGTAGACCCGGACCATCCGGGTCGCCCCGTCGCGGGTCGGGTAACTCGTTTCGCTGATGCCGACCCCTGGCCAGACCGGCCCGCCGATCCGGGCGAACGGGCCTTTCGACGGCGGCACCCAGTCGCGGGCCTTGGGCAAGTCCGCGACGGTGAGCTTGTCCACCGCCATCGCCGGGATCCGCGTGAGGATGCTGGCGAACACCCTCGTGCGCAGGGGCATGTCGGGGAGGTGGGCACGCGGCATACGGCCTAGTGTGCCCCGCCGGGGCGGTATGCCGTCGCGCGTCTCGTCACATCCGGGAGATGTCCCACGGGACGACCCAGTCGCGCACCTCGGGCAGGTCCTCGAGATGCTCGAGGATGTAGTCCGAGTGGGCCTGCAGCTGGCTCTCGCACCAGGCCTTGAGCCGGGCCGATCCCGGCGGCCGGCGCTTGCTGTTGTTGATCGCGTCGATGACGAGGTCATAGCGCGACACCTTGTTGCGCACGACCATGTCGAAGGGCGTGGTCGTCGTGCCCTGCTCGATGAAACCGCGGACGTGGAACCGGTCGGCGTCCGGTCGGCCGTGGACGAGCTGGTGGATCGCGCCGGGATAGCCGTGGAAGGAGAACAGGACGTCCTGGGTGTCGGTGAACAGCTCGCTGAAACGCAGGTCGGACATGCCGTTCGGGTGGTCCTTCGGCCGGGGCATGGTCATGAGGTTGACGACGTTGACGACCCGGACCTTGAGCGACGGGAGGCGCTCGCGCAGAATCTGGGCGGCGGCGACGGTCTCCATCGTGACGATGTCGCCGGCGCAGGCCAGGACGATGTCGGGCTGGATCCCCTCGCTGGGGTCCTCGTTGCCGGCGGCCTCCCAGATGCTCACGCCGCGTTTGCAGTGGGCGTTGGCCTCGGCGAGGGTGAGGTACTGCAGTTGGGGCTGCTTGTCGATGACGATGAGGTTGACGTGCGAGCGGGACGTCAACGCGTGCTCGGCCACCGAGAGCAGGCAGTTCGCGTCCGGCGGGAGGTAGATCCGGGCGACGTCGCTGCGGTGTTGCAGCACCGTCGTGATCAGACCCGGTCCCTGGTGGGAGAACCCGTTGTGATCGTTGCGCCACGCCGTCGACGTGAGCAAGACGTTGAGACTGGGCACCGGGGCTCGCCAGGCCAGGTGCCCGGCCTCCTCCAGCCATTTCGCGTGCTGGATCGTTTGGCTCGCGCTGACCATCGCGAAGGCCTCGTAGGTCGCGAAGAGCCCGTGCCGACCGGTGAGGGTGTAGCCCTCCAGCCACCCGTGGCAGTTGTGCTCGGAGAGCACCTCCATGACCCGCCCGTCCGGCCCGATCGACACGTCGTGCGGGGTGAGCCGTTCCATGAACGCCCGGTCGGAGGCCTCGAAGACCGCGCCAAGGCGGTTGGAGTTTGTCTCGTCGGGGCAGAACAGCCGGAAGCTGTGCGGATTGCGCCGGTAGATGTCGCGCATGAGCGCCCCGAGCACCCGCGTCGACTCCAAGCGCTGGCTGCCGGGATGGCCGACGGCGACCTCGTAGTCGGCGAGGTCGGGCAGCTCCAGCGGCTGGCTCCGCAGGCCGCCGTTGGCGTAGGGGCTGGCCGTCATTCGCAGGTCGCCCTGGGGGTTGTTCGCGACGACCGCGGCCGTGGGGTGGCCCCCGCCGTCGAAGAGCTCTTCGGGGCGGTACGAGCGCATCCAGGCCTCGAGGATCGCCAGGTGCTCTGGGTTCTCGCGGACCCCGGACAGCGGCACCTGGTGAGCCCGCCAGGTGCCCTCGACGAGGACCCCGTCGACCTCGTGCGGGCCGGTCCAGCCCTTGGGGGAGCGCAGCACGATGACCGGCCACGTCGGCCGTTCGCGTGGTGGGGAGTCCCCGCGCCACCGGGCCTGGATGTCGAGGATGCGCCGGTATGCCGCGGTGAGGGCCTGCGCGAACCGCACGTGCATCCCCGGCAGGTCCGACCCCTCGACCTCGATGACCTCGTAGCCGTGCCCCTGCAGCAGTGCCCGGACCTCCTCGGGGCGTTTGCGCCCGAGGACGGTGGGCCCGGCGATCTTCGCGCCGTTGAGGTGCAGCACCGGCAAGACCGCCCCGTCGCGGCCGGGGTTGAGGAACGACACGCCCTTCCACGAGCCCTCCAACGGGCCGGTCTCGGCCTCGCCGTCGCCGACGACCGCCAGGGCGAGCAGTTCGGGGCTGTCCATGACCGCGCCGAACGCGTGGATGAGCGCGTAGCCGAGCTCGCCGCCCTCGTGGATCGACCCCGGCGTCGTCACCGACGCATGCGAGGGGATGCCCCCAGGAGCGGAGAACTGCCGGAAGAGCCGCGTCATCCCCGCGACGTCCTGGCTGACCCGCGGATACACCTCGGAGTACACGCCCTCGAGGTAGCCCGCGGCGACCAGCGCCGGGCCTCCGTGCCCCGGTCCCGCGAGGTAGAGGGCGGCCTGACCGGTATGCCGCACGAGCCGGGACAGGTGGGCATAGACGAACGACAGGCCCGGGCTGGTGCCCCAGTGACCCAGCAGCCGCGGCTTGACGTCCTCGACGGTCAGCGGTCGCTGCAGCAGCGCGTTGTCCTTGAGGTAGATCTGGCCCACCGTGAGGTAGTTGTTCGCCCGCCACCAGGCATCGAGGGCGTCGAGCTCCGCGAGGGTCGGATCGGCCAGGGCGGTGAGGGTCGCCTCGCTGACGACGCGGGCGCTTGCCCCGGTCTGGGTGACGGTCATGGCTCCATCGTTGGGGGTGGCGGGGGTCACGGCAAGGGCTCGAGGCGGCGGTTCCCGGCACACCTAAGGTTGAGGCCATGAGCGTGCGCCGGGTCATGGGGATCGAGACGGAGTACGGCATCTCCGCCCCCGGCGACCCGAACGCCAACCCCATGGTCCTGTCCGGCCTCGTCGTCACGGCATACGCGCGGGCCCACGGGTTGCTCACCGGGCGCGGCGCGTGGGACTACGCCGACGAGGCACCCTTGCGCGACGCCCGAGGGTGGGATCTGGCCCGCGGACAGGCCGACCCGTCGCAGCTCACCGACGGCTGGGGCCTCGGCGAGGCCGACGAGGACCCGACGATGGCCAACGTCGTGCTCACCAACGGAGCCCGCTTTTACGTCGATCATGCCCACCCGGAATACTCCTCGCCCGAGGTGACCACCCCCCGCGACGCGATCATCTGGGACCGGGCCGGCGAGCAGGTCATGCTCGAGGCGGTGCGCCGGCTGAGCCCCGATCCGGCCCGCACGACGGTCGCGCTCTACAAGAACAACACCGACGGCAAGGGCGCCTCATACGGCACCCACGAGAACTACCTCATGCGCCGCTCGACGCCCTTCGGGGACATCGTCCGCGATCTCACGCCGTTTTTCGTCGCCCGTCAGGTCATCTGTGGCGCGGGTCGGGTCGGCATCGGTCAGGACTCGCGCCAATCCGGGTTCCAAATCTCCCAGCGCGCCGACTTCTTCGAGACCGAGGTCGGCCTGGAGACCACCCTCAAGCGCCCGATCATCAACACCCGCGACGAACCGCACGCCGTCGCGGACGTCTACCGTCGGCTGCACGTCATCATCGGTGACGCCAATCAGTGCGACGTGGCCAACCTGCTCAAGCTCGGCACCACTTCGCTCGTCCTCGCGCTCATCGAGGACCGCGCCCTCGGCCAGGACCTCTCGGTGCTCGACCCCGTCGCCACCGTGCACCAGGTATCGCACGACCCCACGCTGCGACACCTCGTGCGGCTGCGTGACGGGCGGTCCCTCACGGCGTTGGAACTGCTCTGGGTCTATCACGACGCCGTCGCGGCATACCTGCAGCAGCGCGGCAGCGACCCGGCCACCGACGAGGTGATGACCCGGTGGGCCGACGTGATGACCCGGTTGGGCCAAGACCCCATGCGGTGTGCCGCCGACCTCGACTGGGTCGCGAAACTGCGGCTGTTGCAGGGCTACCGTGACCGCGACGGCCTCGCGTGGACCGAGCCGCGGTTGGCGGCCCTGGACATCCAGTGGAGTGACGTGCGCCCCGAGAAGGGCGTCTTCCACCGGCTCAAGGCCAGAGGACGGGTCACCGAGCTCGTCGCCGATGCCGAGGCCGCCCGTGCCGTCACCGAACCGCCCGAAGACACCCGGGCCTGGTTCCGTGGCACCTGCCTGGCGCGCTACCCGGGCAACGTCGTCGCCGCGTCGTGGGATTCGCTGATCTTCGAGATCCCCGGGCAGCTGTCCCTCCAACGGGTGCCGATGCTCGAGCCCGAACGGGGGACGAAGGCCCAGATCGGCCCGGTCGTCGACCGCAGCCCCGATGCCGCGACCCTCTTGCGTGACCTGGCCGACGGGTCCGACTAGGTTGGAGGGGTGCCCGCCGGGCACGAGGCGAGACCGGGAGAGTGAGCATGCCCAGCCAGGAGCAGAGCCGTCCGCAGCGCCGCGAGGCCGACCCCGACGAGGGCGCGCCGGGCGCCGCACCCGAGGTCGCCGTCCGCAAGGAGGCTCTCGACGACGACATCGACAGCGTGCTCGATGAGATCGACGGCGTCCTGGAGAGCAACGCCGAGGAGTTCGTCCGCAGCTTCGTGCAGAAGGGCGGCCAGTGACCGCGACCCGCGACGGGCGGCTGCCGGCGGCATACCTGCGGGCCGGTAGCTCCTCGTTCACCGAGTTCCTCGGCGGCGTGGCGCCCGAACTGCTCCCCGGACGGCGGGCGCTGCCTGCCGGGTCGGGCCTGGCCGCCCCGCATGGCACGACGATCGTCGCCGCCGAGTATGCCGCCGGGGTGGTCATGGCCGGCGACCGGCGGGCGACGATGGGCAACATCATCGCCAACCGGGACATGGAAAAGGTCTACGCGGCGGACGAGTACTCGGCAGTGGGGATCGCCGGCACCGCGGGCCTGGCCGTCGAACTCGTCAAGCTCTACCAGGTGGAGTTGGAGCACTACGAGAAGATCGAAGGCGCGATCATGTCCATCGAGGGCAAGGCCAACCGCCTCGCCACGATGATCCGTGGCAACCTCTCGCTGGCCATGCAGGGCCTGACGGTGGTGCCGATGTTCGCCGGGTTCGACCTGGACTCCGGACGCGGCCGGATCTACTCCTTTGACGTCACCGGCGGTTGCTACCGGGAGAAGGACCACCACAGCATCGGCTCGGGTTCGCTGTTCGCGCGGGGGTCCCTCAAGAAGCTGTGGCGACCCGGGCTCGATGAGGCTGCCGTCGTGCGGGTCTGCCTCGAAGCTCTCTACGACGCGGCCGACGACGATTCGGCCACCGGGGGACCGGACCTCGGCCGGCGGATCTGGCCGACCCTCGCGGTGACCGATCGCGACGGCGTCCGTTTCCTGCGCGAGGAAACCCTCGCCGACGTCGTCGAAACGATCGTCGCGCAGCGACAGGGCAACCCGGGGGGAGCGCCGTGAGTCGGGTCGGGGTGCGGCGCCCGATCGGGTCGGGCGCCGGCTGTGCGTCGGTGCGCGGGCGCCGCGCCGGGACGATCGCAGGTGCCGCATGAGCATGCCGTTCTACGTCTCACCCGAACAGCTCATGAAGGACAAGGCCGACTACGCTCGCAAGGGCATTGCCCGCGGTCGCTCGGTCGTCGTGCTGCAGTACGACCGCGGCATCGCCTTCGTCGCCGAGAATCCCCAGAGCCTGCGCAAGATCTCCGAGATCTACGACCGGATCGCCTTCGCCGCCGTCGGGATGTACTACGAGTTCGAGAACCTTCGGGTCGCCGGCATCCGGTATGCCGATCTGCGCGGCTACTCCTACGATCGCTCCGACGTCACGGCCCGCGGGTTGGCCAACGCCTACGCCCAGACCCTCGGCACGGTATTCACCCAGGAGCCCAAGCCCTATGAGATCGAGCTGTGCGTGGCCGAAGTGGGCCAAGACGCGGCCGCTGATCAGATCTACCGGCTGACCTACGACGGATCGGTGTCCGACCAACACGGGTTCCTCGTGATGGGCGGGGCGAGCAACCAGTCCGAGGAGTGGCTCAAGAGCCGCTACCAGGAGGGCTTGTCGCTGGGCGGTGCGTTGATCCTGGCGGTCGAGGCCCTCGCCGCGGACCCGTCCGGTGGAACGCCCCGGACGCTCACTCCCGAACAGCTCGAGGTCGCCGTCTTGGATCGGCATCGCCCCCGACGGACATTCCGCCGGATCGTCGGGCACCTCTTGGCCGACCTGCTCAACGCCGACAGCCCCACCGCGCACGCGCCCGAGTCCGACGACGGCATACCGGGCCACCACGACACCCTGAGCGGCGAGACTCCCGACTCCTCGGACTGACCGCCTGGGTCCGGTCGGTCGGTTGCTTGGTCGTTAGTCCGGTCGAATCGGTTGGTCCAGTCGGCCCGTTGGTCCGATTGGGCCGTTGGTCCAAATCGGGTCCGGTCCGGCCTCGGCGGTCTGCACCGTGGGTGTCAGAGAGTTCCAACAGCTAGCGACAACTGCCCCCTGGGCAGGGTTGTCGCTGGGTTCCGGGTCAGCACCCCGACCAGAACCGACCCCTGGGGGCAGTTCCGGTACGGCGGCCAGGGGAGGTCCACAACAGTCTGGTCGGCGCCGCGGCGGCAGGTTCAGCAGACCCCTCGACGCGACAACTGCCCCCTGGGCAGGGTTGTCGCTGGGTTCCGGGTCAGCACCTCGACCAGAACCGACCCCTGGGGGCAGTTCCGGTACGGCGGCCAGGGGGTGTCCGACAACAGTCTGGTCGGCGCCGCGGCGGCAGGTTCAGCAGACCCCTCGACGCGACAACTGCCCCCTGGGCAGGGTTGTCGCTGGGTTCAGGGTCAGCACCCCGACCAGAACCGACCCTGGGGGCAGTTCTGGCCCAGCGGCCAGGGGGTGTCCGACAACAGTCTGGTCGGCGCCGCGGCGGCAGGTTCAGCAGACCCCTCGACGCGACAACTGCCCCCTGGGCAGGGTTGTCGCTGGGTTCAGGGTCAGCACTTCGACCAGAACTGACCCCCGGGGGCAGTTCCGGCCCAGCGGCCAGGGGGTGTCCGACAACAGCCTGGTCCCCGCCTGGGCCGTGGCTTCAGATGGTTGCCGCGCCCGACCGGGTCCGGGCCGGCAGACCCTCGCGCGCATAGGGTTGGGACATGCAGCGGCGGATCTTCGGGATCGAGACCGAGTACGGCGTGACGTGCACCTATGAGGGTCAGCGCCGGCTCACTCCCGACGAGGTGTCGCGCTATCTGTTCCGCAAGGTGGTCGCCTGGGGCCGCTCGAGCAACGTCTTCCTCTCCAACGGGTCACGCCTGTACCTCGACGTCGGGTCGCACCCCGAGTACGCCACCCCGGAATGCGACGGGGTCCGTGATCTCGTCGTTCACGACAAGGCCGGCGAACGCATTCTCGAGGGGCTGGCCGAGGACGCCCAGCTGCGCCTGCAGGAAGAGGGCGTCGAGGGCGAGCTGTACCTGTTCAAGAACAACTGGGCCAACCGATCCCAGGCATCCCTCAACCCGCGGTCCGTCGACAACGGGAGGTCGCCCCGCGGACGGCTTCGTCCAAGGGTAAGGTCGGCACCGATACCGTCAGCGTCGGCTTTTTCGGGGCCAGCCCGTTTCCCGCGCGATAGCGGTTTCCAAGGTCCCCAAGCGCTCCTGCTGGGGTCGGGTTGGGGCCAGCAAAATGGGGGCCGCATTGCCAATCCGACCGTCCTCCCCCACTTCGGCCACATTGTTGAAAAAGGCGAACAGCCGGTAGTAGGCCCGCTGCGAGATCGGATCGTATTTGTGGTCATGGCAGCGGCTGCACTCCAGCGTCAGTCCCATCCAGGCCATGCCCAAGGTTCGAACCCGGTCGGCGACGTATTCGACCCGGTACTCTTCATCGATGATGCCCCCTTCCGAATTCACCACGTGATTGCGGCCAAAACCGGTCGCAATACGTTGGTCGACGCCCGGCGTCGGGCAGCAAATCTCCCGCCAATTGTTCGGTCAGAAAACGGTCGTACGGCATCCCGGCATTGAAGGCGTCGATCACCCAGTCACGCCACCGCCACATCGTCCGCGTGGTGTCGTTGTTGAAGCCATGGGTGTCGGCATACCGCGCCACATCCAACCATTCCTGCGCCTGACGTTCGCCAAATCGAGGCGACCCCAACAGTCCGTCCACCGCAGCTTCGTACGCGGCGTCACCCCGGGTCCCCACCTCCGTCACGAATCGGTCGATCTCGCGGGGCGTCGGGGGCAACCCAACCAGGTCCAGACTTGCCCGGCGCAGCCAGGTGCCCGGATCAGCCTCCGCCGACGTTGCCAGACCTTCGGTTTCCAAGCGTGCCAGGATGAATCGGTCCACCGGATGCCGACCCCATTCCCGTCGACGCGGCTCCGGCAGCGGCGGCCGGACCACCTTCTGAAACGCCCAATGCCCCTGATACCCGGCCCCTTCCGCCACCCACTGTCGGAGGATGCCTTTTTGAAGTCTCCGTCAACGGACGGTGCACGTCCGTGGGAGGCATGCGCTCTTCCGAATCGTCCGAGAAGATCCGCTGAACCAGGGTCGAGGCCTCGGGCTTGCCCGGGATCACCGCGGCGTGGCCTCCCAAATCGGCGACGGCGCCTTCGCGAAGGTCCAATCGCAGCTTCCCCTTGCGCTTACCCTCATCCTGGCCGTGGCACGCGAAACAATGTTCCGCCAGCACGGGACGGACGTCCCGTTGGAAGTCCAATCGCCCCGCCGCACCGGCGGGGATCCACGGCAGCATCGCGAGACACCCCAGGACCCAGCGCGTCAGACGGGATTGGGAAGTCCGGCACATGATGAAGCGCATCCGATGGCAGGATCTCGCAGTCCGTCAAAAAATCGAGGGCTTCGTGGAACCTTTGACGGGTTGGTTCGCCTCCTCAGGTCGGCGGCGACTTCTCTGGGGGGCTGCTACCGCGCCTCCAATGCGGCGTACTCACCGCGCACCAACGGGCCCCATTCTCCTTTCGTGCGAACACGGGACTGAACCACGGTCCGCCCCGACACCTTCAGCGGGCCCTCCCACTTCTTCGCCGTGGCCGAAGGCGAACCGCCCACTTGCCGAGGATCGAGCCCGTCGGTGGTGTACCAAACCTCACCCGCCCCGACCTGGATCGACACCGCCTCGCTCGCCGCCAGAGGACCGCTGGAAGGCTTCAGGACCGGAGCCGGCAGGTCCGAGACCAGTCCCTGACGCCAAAGCTGAAACCAAACGATGTCGGTGCGCTTCGGAATGAACTCGGTGAACCACCGTTCCGCCTCGGCACGCCATTCCAGATCCCGGGTTCGCGCAACCGGACGGGGTTCACCGTCCGGACCCAGCCGGGTCGGACGCTGCATGCCGGGCGGTCCAAAGGGGAAACCGCCGCCGACGTCCCCCCAGCGAGCCGACTCACAGACAACCGCCGCCTCGATCTCCCGCAAGCGTCGCTCGAAACGCTCCCGGACCGAGGCCGGCGACAACACGCCGTCGGCGGCGAGATGCCGGTGAATTCGATCGGACAGCAACACGCGGAACTCGGCATTCGCCGTACACCGCTGATAGAGCCATTGGGGATGACTGGTTTCGGCCTGGTCGCCCCCCGGGAACGGCCCGGTGCGATCCTCCTCCAATTCCAGGAAGGTGTGCTCCGCGTCCCAGACGAAGAACTTGAAACCATCCCGCGTGGTTCGATTGCGAAGAGCGTGCCAGTTGTTCGGCGCCCGATTGCCGCCGAAGCGCGTCACCGGTGCATCCAGGTTTCCGCCGTACCAGATGACCAGCAGGTAATCGATCAGGTTGGTGGGATCGAGAAGCGCTTCTCCTTCCGGATCGAGGGAGCCGTCGGGCTTGCGCCCCAAAAGGCGGAAATAGGCGGCATTGTCGGAGAGATCCGCCTTGGCGAGTTCGTGCAGTCGGTTCCAGGCGTCCATCGTGCCATCGGTCGCGGCGATGCTAAACCCACCTCCACCCCCGCCAATCCCGCCCGTCTTCACCACGTCATAGTCTTCCTTCTTCCCGCCGAAATAGGCTTCCGCATACGACGCTTCCGGGCGCTCACAGGTGTTGAAAAGCCCCCAATACTGTCCGTTCAGGAAGAGGTGGCAGAAATTGCCGCGGGCGCCCGGCTGGCCCATGGCGATCTGCAAGTCCCGATTGAACTGGTCTCGGATAAACAGGGCCCTCGCGTCTCCGCCGATGTTCCAGGAGTAGTTCTGCGAACAGCGGAGATCCAACGAGTCGAACTCCTTCGCGCCCCCTTCACCGAACACCGGATACTTCAGCTTCCCGTTGCCATACTCCTTCCGAAAAAAGAGCCGGAAGGCGTGCTTCGGATTGAAGCCGCCACTGCTGAATCCACCCCGAATTCGCACCCCGCAATCCTCTTGAAACCCCTTTCGCCCCATGGGCTGCAACAGTTCGACCGACGCGGGCCGCTCCCATTCGCGGCCTTCCTGATCACTGTGGGAGTAAATCCCCCGCGCTTCACCAAAGAGGTCATCCAAATCCATCGACAGCGAGTAGCTCGGCAGCGACTGCAATGCTGGCTGGATCACGTCTCGGTACTTCGGATCGTCCACCACCGACGGATCCATACCGTAGTCCACCACGTTGCCACCCCAGGAATAGGGCCAACCCGCCGGAGGCAGCCCGTCGGGGGACTGTCGGATGATATCCGAAGGAAACAGGTACGAGTGGGTCTGGACCCGCGAGACGTTGCCGTCGCCCGACACCACCGCCGCCCGCACGATCGTCGTCCCGGCAATTCGGATGGGCTTCTGATACACGGCCCCCTTCCCCTTGCCCGGAGCGGACCCATCCACCGTGTACCGGATCTCCCCGGACACCTCGCCGGGGCCCAATTCGAGGTCGAACGCCTCCGTCTGGAATCCTCGAGATTTCGAAAACTTGATACCGGCCGACTTGGGGGCGCGGACCTCGGCCTTGCCGCCTTGGGCGTCCTTGGGTCGGTCTCCAGCCGCGCGCGGCGCGTCGGCCGCATCCGCCAGAGAGGTTCCCAGAGCCAATGCGGCCACCAGGGCTGAGATCCGAGGCACGGCGTGAAAGGGCAAATGCTTCATCGATCGATTCAGTGGAATTCGGTGAAAAGGATAACGACTCGCCTGTCTTGTGGTTTGGCTTCGGGTCACTTGGCCTTCGCCGCCCGCCGCTTCGCCAAGCTCGCCCGCGCCATCGCCAACTCCGCGTCGCTCAGCCGGCCGTCACCGTCCTTGTCCGCCAGCCTCACCAGGTCCGCGGGATCCGTTCCGGTCTCGTCTTCCGGTGAGCCGGGTGGTCCGCCGGGTCCTCCAGGGCCTCCCGGGCGTCCCCCGCGCGGACCGCCGCGAAACATTTGGAGGAACATCTTCGGAATGCCCTTGAGCTTCCCGTCATCGATGTCCTTCGACGCCGCCGCGACCTCGTCTTCATCCAACCGGCCGTTCGCGTTCTTGTCGTAGTCCTTGTTCAGTTTCTCGAAGCGTTTTCCGAG
Organism: Dermatophilaceae bacterium; assembly: GCA_037045045.1. Lineage (GTDB taxonomy): Bacteria > Actinomycetota > Actinomycetes > Actinomycetales > Dermatophilaceae > Phosphoribacter. Next base: position 10,808 of record JBAOHL010000003.1, on the reverse strand, counting down.
CGTTTCGCGAAGGTTCTGGCCTTCGTCGTCATCCAGCTCGCCGTCCTTGTTCGTGTCGAATTCGTCCATCAGCTCGGGCGGCGGCCGGAAGAAGCCGCGATCCTCCCGCTTCGAAAGCATCTGTTGATACCAAGCCGAGCGGGCCGCCTCGCGCTCGGTCGCCGACAACCGTCCGTCCGAATCCTTGTCGAACTCCTTCAGCACCGCGGCCTTTCGCTCAGGCAACGGCGGCAGGTTCTGCGGCGGACCAAACGGCCCCTGAGCTGTCGCCGAAAGCGAAACGAGTCCGGCCCATCCCAAAATCCATGCCTGACGCAATGCAGAACGGTGACGTGTGTGTGACAATTTCATGGCGGAGCAGACGCGAGAGTGGTGGGCGTCTCGCTCCCAAGCCAGCCGAAATCAGCGCGCCTTCGTCGCAGGAGCCGCGGGCGCCGTGGGCGCCGTGGGCGCCGTCGGGGCCGCCGGCAGCGGAACGACCCGGACCTGTCCTGATTGCGGCTGGTAGGCCCACTGCATCCCCTTGGGCGGAGCAGGCAGCCGGGGCAGGTAACCTTCGGTGACCAGTTCTTGAAGGCTCTTCGGCAACCGCTCTTCTCCCGCTTGAAAGGCCTGAACGGCCTGGGTCAGGGAGGTCAGGTCAACGGTCTTCGCCGCCTGCCGTTGGGCAGCCCCCACGGCTCCGAGGTAGTCCACAGGCGCGGTCAAGGGATTGCCGGCGCCCTGCTGCGGGGGTGCCGCCGGAGTCTTCTCCGCCGTCTTGGATTTGGAATCTCCACAACCGGCCATCGTGAGAGACACGACGACCGCCCCCAAGGTCATCCAGCAGCGCTTCATGCACTCACTGTACCCACCGCGGCATCAAAACCAATGCCCAACCTTTCCTTGAACCTCGCCTCCGTAGCGGCGGGCGTCCCGCCTGCCGTAGAGGGGGGCGTCTCGCCCCCCGGAATATCAGGTTCATGGTCCGTGAGCAGGTCGTTTTCGAACAGGGAGCTTCCCATGCACATGGCCCCAAACTTTCTTCCCCCTTGCTCCCGCAATCCCCGGTGCCGTTGGCTTGCCCGGTGACCAAAGTCCGGACGTCCTCATTCATTCCCATCGACCGCCTGCGCCCCGGAAAACCGGACCTCCACGGTATCCAACTTCCCTCGCGCACCGGCGTCCTGACGATTCAAGCCCTGGCCGATGATCTGTTCCGGGTTCGATTCCAACCTGTCGGTACCACGCCCGAACCGTCGTGGGCGGTCATCAAGCCCAACGGGACACCCCCGTCATTCCGGATCCAGTCCCGCGGCGCGTTCGTCAGCCTGCGCACCCACGCCGCCCAGTTTCGCATCGACCGCACCTCGGGCGCCTGGGCCGTGACGGACTCATTCGGCATCGAGATCTTCCGGGCACCCGCGCGGGCCCTTGGTTTCACCGGTCAGGAAGCCAGGCTCTCCCTTGCCCTGGCGGACCGCGAAGCGATCTTTGGCCTTGGTGAAACCACCGGCACCTTCAACAAGCGCGGCTTGATCCGGGAATTCTGGAACACCGACGTCCTCGGTCACGCCCCGGCGATTCATCCCAGTCTTCGCAGCCTCTACGTCTCGATTCCCTTCGCCCTTTCCCTTCGCGACGGACGGGTCGCCGGACTGTTCTGGGACAATCCCGCCCGCCAAACCTGGGACCTCGGCCAAACCCGACCCGATGTCTGGCAGATGACGCGCCGCGTCGGGCGCTCATCGATCTGTACCTGTTCATCGGGCCGAAGATTTCCCAGGTCCTCGAGCGCTACACCGAACTCACCGGCCGCATGCCGCTTCCACCGCGCTGGGGCCTCGGCTACCAGCAATCCCGCTACAGCTACGAGACCCGCGAACGGACTGGAATCGGTGGCGCGGGAGTTTCGCCGAGCGACAGCTCCCCTGCGACGTCCTCTACTGCGATATCCACCACCTGGACCGGCCACCGGGTGTTCACCTTCGGCTCGGACCTTCCCCGATCCAGCCCGGATGATCGCCGGACTCGCCAAGCAGGGCTTCAAAGTCGTCGCGATCGTCGAATCCCGGCGTGAAGGACACCCCGCGTTTCGACATCCTGCGACGCGGCCGCAAGCTCGACGCCTTCGTTCAAGGATCCGTCCGGCAGGACCGACGCCATCGGGCGACGTCTGGCCAGGGCGCTCCCGCTTCCCCGATTTCCTCAACGCCAAGGTCCGCGCCTGGTGGGGCGACCGAACAGACCGCCCACCTCCGATCTGGGCGTCGCCGGCATCTGGAACGACATGAACGAACCGGCGAACTTCGCGCGCGCCGACAAGACCCTCGATCCGGAAGCGCTTCACCACACCGACCACGGACCGCGCCGGCATCATCGAAGTCCACAACCTCTACGGCATGCAGATGGCCCGGGCCTCGCGCGAAGGCATGCTCCGGGGTATCCCCGCTTCGGGAGACTCGACCGAGCCTTCCGCCGCATCGCATCGCACGGCCTTTCGTGATCACCCGCGCCGGGTACGCCGGCATCCAACGCCACGCCATCGTCTGGACCGGCGACAACTCCTCCTGCTGGGAGCACCTGAGCCGACGCCGTCCAGATGCTGCTCAACCTCGGCCTCAGCGGCGTGCCCTTCGTGGGCGCCGATGTCGGCGGGTTCCTCGACAACCCCACGCCCGAGCTGTTCGTCCGCTGGCTGCAGATGGCCGTCTTCACGCCCTTCCTGCGGAACCACTCCAACACTCGGCACGATCGACCAGGAACCCTGGGCCTTCGGCCCGGCGATCGAGGCGATCGCCCGGGATTTCCTCGCACCTGCGCTATCAGCTCCTCCCCTACCTCTACGGTCTCTTCGCACGAAGCCGCCCGCAACCGGCGCCCCCATCATGCGCCCCCTGGTCTGGCATTACGCCAACGACCCGGTCGCCGCCGCCTGTTCGCGACCAGTTCCTGCTCGGCGAGAACCTGCTCGATCGCCCCGGTCCTCCGACCCGGAACCGTCGCCCGCAGCGTGTATCTGCCCCGCGGCGAGTGGTTCGATTTCTGGACCGGGCGAACTCTTCCAGGGCGGCGTCCACGTCGTCCTCCCGCGCCCCGCTCGAGCGCATCCCCATCCTCGTCCGCGCCGGCACCATCCTGCCCATGACCGCCGGCCCGCCCGTACGTCGGCCCCCGCGAACCGGCGACGATCGTCCTCCACGTCTGGCCGCGGCGACTACCGGGCGGCTCGACCTGGTACGACGACGACGGCCAGACTCAGGCCTTCACCACCGGAATGTCCCAGACCCGCCGTCATCGCCACGCATAGTCACCGGAGCGGAGGAGCCTTGGAGATCGGAGCCGCCGACGGGCCCTACGCTGGCACCACTCGCACCTGGCGCATCGTCCTGCGAGGCATCCACCGCAAGCACGCGGTGTCGGGTGGATGGCAAACCGGTGCGCGCGGAATACGTGCCCGAGATTGGAATTCTGGCATTCGATATGCCCGCCGTGCCGCACCGATCGGAGGCTCGGTGGCGATGACGAACCCGGATTCCTGAGGAGGGTACATGAACGGTTTTTGAACCGCTTCCACCCGCGGGAGAAGTTGACACGAGGCCTCTCCACCGGGCGAGACTCGCCGGCACCACATGGGTCTCTTTGGCTCCCGACGAAAGAAGCACGGGCTCTACTACCTGCTGCCCGGCATGACCCGCGCCAACCGCGTGAAGCGGAAGCGCATCCTCTTTTGGTCCATCGTGACCGGGCTCCTGGTCTCGGGCGGGTTCGGGGCCGTGCTTTGGTACATGGCCCGGTGAGAACGGAAACCGTCGGTCTTGGTGTCGCCGCCGGCCCCCACCAGGTTCCGCCCGTTCAGTCGTGGAGCTGCCGCGCGAAGACTTCCCGATAGGTTCCCCCCGCCGACAGCAGCGCCTCGTGCCGTCCGCGTTCGACGATGCGCCCCTCGCGCAGAACCAGAATCAGGTCCGCATTGCGGACGGTCGAAATGCCGCTGGGCGATCACGAAGGTCGTCCGGCCCCTGACTGAGCCGGCGCCAGCGCCTCCTGGATCAGGCGTTCGGTCTCGGAATCGACGCTCGCCGTCGCGTCGTCCAGCACCAGAACACGCGGGTTCATCAGGAACGCCCTCGCGATGGCCGAGCCGCTGGCGTTGTCCGCCGCTCAACGAAACTCCGCGTTCCCCAATCATGGTCGCGTAGCCATCATCCAAGCCGACGATGAATTCGTGCGCCTGAGCCGCCCTGGCCGCCGCCTCGATTTCCCCAGGCGTCGCCTCCGGACGCCCGTACGCAATGTTCTCGGCCACCGTCGCACTGAACAGAAAGGTGTCCTGGAAGATGAAACCGATCGCCCGCCGCAAGTTCGTGAACCCCGATGTCCCGCACATTCACCCCATCCAGCACGTATCTCGCCCGAGTCCGGGTCGTAGAATCTCGGAATCAGGCTCACCAACGTGCTCTTGCCCGAACCCGTGGGCCCCACAATCGCGACGGTCTTCCCCGCCTCGACCTCGAAGGTCGCCTCATGGAGCGCCGCCGGACGATGGTCGCGGCGTCTCCGACGGGAGTCGCTTTTCCAGCCTCGCTTGTCGGCCGGGGTCGAGCGATCGCGGATGCGAGTAGGTCACGGCCCGGAACTCCACCCGCCCGCCTCCCGCGGGAAGCGGGACGCTGGCCGCCGACGATCGTCGCGCGGCTCGCGCAGGACCTCGAAGATCCGGTCCGCGCTCGCGCTGGCATTCTGGAGGATGTTGGTGAATTGCCCGACCATCCCCAGCCGGTTGGCGATGGCCATGAGGTAGAAGACGACCTTGGCCAGGTCCCCGACCGGAATGACGCCGCGAATCACCAAGCCTCCGCCCGACCCACAACACCAGCGGCGTGCTCAAACCGAACAAGAACTGCGCCAAGGGAACCCGGGTCGCCCAGTAGTTCACCGTCCCCATCAGCTTCGACAGAAAGACATCGCGTCGCCCCCGGAACTTCTCGATCTCCGCCTCCTCCCGCGCGAACGCCTTGACCACGCGCACGCCGGCGATGTTCTCCTGAATCACCGACGTCATCGCCCCGTGCAAGATCGTGGACTTCGCGCCAGCGCGGCTGCAGTCGCGCGGCGAAGAAACGCAATCAACACCACCGTCGGGAATCATGGTCGACCGCGATCCAGGCCAGCCGAGCGTGGGATGCACGGCAAAGATCAGCGCCGAGCGTCACCACCAAGGCGACCCCGATGTCCACCGACATGAACAGGCAGGCGAACATGAAGTCCATCAGCCGCGACATGTCGGTCGTTGACCGCGAGATCAGTTCTCCGGTGCTCGACCGGTCGTGGAACCGAAACGCCAGCCGCTGCAAGGCGTCGTAAAGGTCCGCCACGCAGATCGTTGATGACCCGTTGCACCAGGCGGTTCCGGATCGGCCCAACCACCATGCCGGCGGCGGCCCGGACCACAACGAGGGCGAGAAACAACCTGAGATAGGACCACGGCTCGAAGGTGGCGCCTCCAGTTCGGTGACGCTCCAACTGATTCACGGCCGCGCCGATGACCTGCGGCAGGGACATCTCGATGACGATGTTCAGCAGGAGCAACCCGACCGACAGAGAGACCGGCCCCGGGTAACGACGCAGGTACGCCAGCATCCCCAACAGGCTGCGAAAGCCCGCGGTGGGTTGGGTCGTCGGCGATGATTCAGCCATCCCTTGGGCCGGCGATCATGCCGGCGACCCGCCCCCGTCTGCAACGCGCGGAAACTGGCGTCCCATGAACCACGCATCTGTAGCGGCGGGCGTCCCGCCTGCCGTAGAGGGGGGCGTCTCGCCCGGAATTCCGGGTTCAAGGTCCCAATGCGTGTCCAATTTTTGGAAAACGCTCCTCTCCATGAACCTCAGCTCCCCTCTTAATCTTAACCTCCCTCCGCCTCCCCTATCCGGGAATCCCAACGGGATTCCGTCCCAAAGCCCGGGGTTGGACCGCGTCGCGGGCCTACCCCGGGTGGGAGATTCCGAGAATTCACAACCCCAACGGGGTTGCGGACGGGCGGGCGCAACCCCGTTGGGGTTGGTTCAAATGCACGACCTACCCGGGGTAGCTCGTTCCTCGCAACCCCGGGCTTTGGGTCGCAATCCCTTCGGGATTGGAAGCCACCGATGCTCCCATCCCGGTTCAAGGCCCGTGAGCAGGTCGATCTTCGAACAGGGACCTTCCCCCGCCCTTCCGGCGAACGCTGGCGTCACGGGGCCATGACCGCTACGCTGACCCGCCCATGGCCCCCACGGCCTTCACGATCCGACGCGCCACCCTCGATGATCTCGAGACCCTCCGGGGTCTCTGGCGGGAAACGCGGCTGCCCGAGCATGAACTCGACAAACGGTTCACGGAGTTCCAAGTGGCCGTGGATGCCAACGACTGGATTCTGGGCGCGCTCGGGGTGCGGTTCGCCGGTCTCCATGGCGAGGTGCACAGCCTGGCCATCCGCCGGGCCGATCAGGAGACCGAACTGCGCGATGCCCTCTGGGACCGAATCCTGCACCTCGCCCAAAAGCAGAGCGCCCTTCGCCTCTGGACCCGGCAGTCCGGGGAGTTCTGGGGTGACAAAGGTTTCACGACCGCCCCGGCCGCCGTCCTGAAGGAATTCCCTCCAACCCTCGGCGCCTCGAGCGATGCGTGGCGCACCCTCAAACTTCGGGATGAACCCCTGAAGTTGATCGCCGCCGAGGAACAACTGGAAGCCTTCCTGGAAATGGAGCGTTCCAAGACCGACCGGATGATCGCTCGCGGTCGCGCCATGAAACTGATCGCCACCGGTTTCATCGGGCTCGTCTTCATTGGCGTCGCGGCAACGCTTCTTTACGTGCTCCGACGGAAGCGTCCCAACCGCCCACGTCAACCGTAGGGGCCCCATGACACCCGACTTGGCCGTTCCCATTCCGCCCCCGTCGGGGCGACTCTTCATCGTTCGCGACCTCACCAAGACCTACGGCGAAGGCGACGCCGCCGTCCACGCGCTCGCCGGAGTCGACCTCGATCTGCACGCCGGCGAATTGATCGTCCTTCTGGGGCCGTCCGGCAGCGGCAAGACCACCCTGCTCAATCAGCTCGGCGGCCTCGACATCCCCACCGTCCGGCGACGCTGCGCTACCGCGACCTCGACCTCACGCACGCCAACGAGGACGCAGCTCACCCGTTACCGGCGCGAGTCGGTCGGCTTCATCTTCCAGTTCTACAACCTCATCCCGAGCCTCACCGCCCGCGAGAACGTCGGCCTCATCACCGAGATCGCGCCGCGACCCGCTGACGCCCGAGGCCGCGCTGCGGCATGGTCGGGCTCTCGGCGCGCGCATGGACCATTTTCCCGCCCAGCTCTCCGGCGGCGAGCAGCAGCGCGTCGCCATCGCCCGCGCCATCGCCAAGCGCCCCGAGGTCCTGCTCTGCGACGAACCCACCGGCGCGCTCGACGTGCAAGACCGGCATCGTCGTCCTCGAGGCCATCCGAGCGCGCCAACCGCGAGCTCGGCACGCTCACCGTCATCATCACCCACAACGCCGTCATGGCCGACATGGCCGACCGCGTCATCCGCTTCTCCGACGGCCGCGTGCAGTCGGAGTCGCACAACCCGCACCCGGCCGCACCCGACACGCTACAGCGGTAAGATCCTTCGCCCACGAACACACGTATCCGAATGAAATCCACCCGCTCGTGTCCTCGAGCTTTCGCGGGCCATCTGTCGAGATGATCCGCCACCTCGACCGCAAACTCCTCCGCGACCTGATGCCGCCTCAAGGGCCAGGCGGCGGCGGTCGTCGCTGGTCATGGCCTGCGGCCTCGCCATGCTCATCATGGCGCGCAGCCTCATCCACTCGCTCGAGACGACCCGCGCGACGAATACTACCAGGCCCACCGTTTCGCCGAGGTCTTCGCCTCGCTCAAGCGAGCCCCCAACGACCTCGGCCGCCCGCATCGCCGCGCCATCCCCGGCGTCGCCGCCGTCCAGACCGACCTCGCGGTGCCAGGTCACGCTCGACCTGCCGGGGCTCGCCGAGCCGGCCAGCGGCCTGCGTGCGCTCGCTGCCGGATTTCGGCGCGCCCGAGCTGAACCGGCTCTTCCTGCGCACGCGGCCGCGTGGCTGACCCCCGGCGCGCCGCGGCGAGGTGCTCGTCGGCGAGGCCTTCGCCAAGGCCAACGACCTCAATCCCGGGCGACACCGCTGACCATGCTGCTCAACGGCCGGCGCCAGACCTTCCGCATCGTCGGGCATCGTGCTGTCGCCGGAATACATCTTCGAATCGCGCCCGGGCGCCGCGCTGCCCGACAACCGCACCTACGGCATCTTCTGGATGCCCTACAAGGAGGTCGCCACCGCCTGCGAACCTTGACGGCGCCTTCAACCACGTCGCCGCTCACCCTCGCACCCGGCGCCACGGACGCCGGCCGTCATCGCCGAGCTCGACCGTCTGCTGCGTACCCTACGGCGGCCGCGGCGCCTACGGCCGCGCAGGATCATCCCGTCGCACATCCGCGTGTCCGACGAGATCCGCGTGCTCGACGATCCTCTCCATCGGCTTCCCGCTGCGTCTTTCTGAGCGTCGCCGCGTTCATGACCAACGCGGTGCTCTCCCGCCTGCTCGACCCTGCAGCGCGAACAGATCGCCATCCTCAAGGCCTTCGGCTTCTCGCAACCGCGCAGATCGTCGTCGCACTACCTCAAGTTCGCCTTCGTGATCGTCGCCGGCGGCGTCGCTCCTCGGCGCTGCTCGGCGGTATCGTCCTCGGCCAGCCAGCTGGTCGGCATGTATGAGCTCTTCTTCCGCTTTCCCGACCTGGCCTTCCGGCTCGACTCGCACCGCCGTCGGCCATCGCGCTCGTCGTCGGCCTCGGCGCCGCCACCGCTCGGGGTCTTCGGCTCCGTCCGCCAGCGCCGCCCGCCTGCCGCCCGCCGAGGCGATGCGCCCGGAGCCGCCGGCCAACTACCGCCCCGCCTGCGCTGGAACGCACTCGGCATCGGAGCACTTCCTCTCGCACTCGTTCCGCATCGCCGTCCGCAACCTCGAACGCCGCCCGATGCAGGCGCTCTTCACCGTCGCCGGCCTCGCCCTCGCCACCGGCATGCTCATCGTGCCCGACACTGCTTCACGCGACGGCATCGCCGACATCCTCGGATTCCAAATGGGACGTCGTGCAGCGGCAGGATCATCAACCTCGGCCTCGTCGAGCCCTCCTCGGCCGCGCAGTCGCCCACGAGCTCGCGACAGCTGCCGGGAGTCATGCGCCGTCGAGCCCGTTCGCGCTACGCCGCCGTGCGCATCCACTTCCAGGGCATCGCAGCCGCCAACTCGGCCTGCGCAGGCATCCCGGCAGGCCCGATCACAGCCGCGCCGTGGACCATGCCGGCTACCGCGAGATCTCGCTGCCGACCGACGGCATGGTCGTGTCCGCGCAAGCTCGCCAAGGTCCTCGGCGTCGCGGGTCGGCGATCACTGGTCGAGATCGAGGTCGCTCGAAGGCCGCCGCTCCGTCAAGACCGCTGCCGGTCGTCGGCCTCGCCGAGGATTTCACCGGCAGTCGCCGCCTACATGGAACTGCGCGCGCATCAACCGCTTCCTCGGCGAAGGCGACGTCATCACCGGCGCCAGCCTCGCGGCTCGACCTGGCCCAGCGCGGCGGACTTCCTCTCCGCGCTGAAGGAGATCCCGCGCGTGAGCACGGTCGCCATCAAGGAGTCGATCCGCGAAGAAGCTTCCGCGAGACCACCGCCGCAGATGCATGGGCCTCATCCAGACGCATCTACCTGACGTTCGCCGATCGTCGTGGCCTTCGGCGTCATCTACAACAACGCCCGCATCTCGCTCGCCGAGCGCGCGCGCGAGCTGGCCACGCTGCGCGTCATCGGCATCACCCAACGCGAGGTCGGCGCCATCATCGTAATCGAGCTCGTCATCCTCGCGCCTCTCGCCGCTGCCCCTCGGGCTCGCTGCTGGGCACGGGCTTCGCCACCGGCATCCTCCAGCAGGTCAACACGGAGACCATCCGGCTGCCCACCATCCTGACCCTTCACAACTACGCCTTCGCCTCGGCCGTCGTGGCCATCGCCTCCGGCGCTCTCCGCCGTCATCGTCCTTCGCCGCCTCCGCGGCCTGAACCTCGTCAGCGCCCTCCGCGCCCCGGAATAGAATTTTCCCGATGAATCCCCCGGAATCCGTACCTTCCCCAGCCCGTCGTGCGAATCCCAAGAAAGCCGCTCCACGCCGCCGCGGGTTACCCTGGCTCGGTGCCGCGGTGCTCGTGATCCTCGTGGTCATCGGCCTGCGCCCCCAGCCCATCCCGGTTGAGATCGGCCACGTCACCGAAGGCTCCCTCCGCGCCACGGTCAACGAGGAGGGCCGCACCCGCATCCGCCATCGCTACACCGTCTATGCGCCCGTCGCGGGTCAACTCCGGCGTATTCCCTTCAAGGCCGGGGAAACCGTTCGCGCCGGTGAAACGGTCATCGCCATCCTCGATCCCCTGCCCTCGTCCCTGCTCGACGCCCGCAGCCGAACGCTCGCCGAAGCGCGCCGCGACACCGCCGCCGCCCAATTGGCCAAGGCCCGGGAAGCCCTGCGTTTCGCCACACTCGACCTGGAACGGTTCCAGAAGCTTTACGCCGACCGCACCATCTCCGCGCAGGAACTGGAGGGTGTTCAATGGCGCGCCACCGCCGCCGCCAATGAATCCACCGCCGCCGAAAGCGCGTTGCGGCAGGCGGAGGCCGAGCTGGCTGAATTCCAGGCCGCACCCGGTTCGCCCTCTCCGTCGCTCGCACCGTCCACCAACAGCCTCCCCGTCGC
>JBAOHL010000002.1:0-590564 GCA_037045045.1 Dermatophilaceae bacterium | reverse complement strand
GGATTCTGCTGCTCATTGTTGTCGCCCTGTCGCTGCTGGCGCCGGTGCTGACGCCCTACAATCCGGTCGAGATCATTGCCGGCGACCGGCTGCAACCGCCCAGCGCCGAACACTGGTTTGGCACCGATTCGTTTGGCCACGACATCTACACACCGCGTGCTCTACGGCGGGCAGATTTCGCTGGCGTCGGCATCATCGCGGTGGGGATTGCCACGCTGCTGGGCGTGACCAGCGGCATGCTGGCCGGCTATTTCGGCGGCTGGACCGACTCGGTGATCATGCGCACCGCCGACATCACGCTGGCCTTTTCCGGCATTCTGTTGGCATTGGTGGTGATTGCGGTGCTGGGGCAAGACCTCTTCAACGCCATGATCGCAGTCGGCATCGCGGCTGCGCCGACCTATGCACGTGTGGCGCGCGGCATGGTGCTCAAAGTCAAGAATGAACCCTATATCGAGTCGGCCATCTGTGTGGGCACCACAGGCGCACAGCGTGCTGCTGCGCCACATCCTGCCCAACATTCTCGGTTCGCTGGTGGTGGTGGCGACGTTGGGCGTGGCCGGCGCCATCATTGCCAGGCGCCACGCTCAGCTTCCTGGGGCTGGGCGCCAAGCCGCCGACGCCGGAATGGGGGCTGATCCTGAGCGAAGGACGCAGCTATCTGCGCCACGCCTGGTGGATCACCACCTTTCCGGGGCTGGCGATTATGATCACGGTGTTGTCGATCAACCTGCTCGGCGACGGCCTCCGCGACGCCCTGGAGCCGCGCAGGAACTGACGCGCTAATTTCAACGCAAAGGCGCAAGAGACCGTCGGCCCGCCACGCCGGCCAGCCGCTCTTCGGTAGCCAGGTGGCGGCGACGACCATGGCCACGGCCAGCAGCACCAACTCGGCCGCCGGAGTCGGGTGGCGACGCACGGCCGCGGCGAGAGCCCCGAGCCCCACGGTGGCAAGGAGGGCCAGGGCGCCGAGCACCAGCAGGGCGCGCGGGTTGCCTTCCACCGGGTCCAGGATCCGGGTCGCGAGCCGTCCGCTGGGCCAAAGCAGCCACGTGGTCGCCAGGGCACCCAGGACACCGACGGCGCACAGGAGCGCCCGAACGCGTCCGCCCAGGTGACGGTCGAGCAGGACGAGGAATCCGGCGACGACGGCGACGACGGCGACGACAGCGACCGCCGGGGCGAGGGTGGAGACGACCGACCGCATCAGAGGGTAAGCAGCAGCTTGCCGATGTGGGTCGAAGACTCCATCACGCGGTGGGCCTGGACGACCTCGGCCAGCGGGTATCGCGCGTGCACGATGGGGCGCACCCGTCCCGAGTCGACCAGCGGCCACACGTGTTCGCGTACTGCGGCGACGATGGTCGCCTTCTCGGCGGTCGGGCGAGCTCGCAGCGAGGTGGCGATGACCGCGGCGCGTTTGCCGAGCAGGCGCCCGAGGTCGAGTTCCGCCTTGGCGCCGCCCTGCAGGCCGATGACGACCAGGCGCCCGGCCACCGCGAGGGCATCGACGTTGCGAGCGAGGTACTTCGCGCCCATGTTGTCGAGGATGACGTCGGCGCCGTGGCCGTCGGTATCCTGCGTGATCCGCTCGACGAAGTCCTCTTCGCGGTAGTTGACGAGAACCTGCGCGCCGAGCTCGCGGCATACCTGCAGTTTCGCGGCGCTGCCCGCGGTGACCGCCACCCGCGCGCCGAAGGCCGCTCCGAGCTGCACGGCCATCGTGCCGATCCCCGACGAGCCGCCGTGCACGAGCAGGACCTGACCGGGCTGCAGGTTGGCCGTGAGGAAGACGTTGGACCACACCGTGGCCACCACTTCCGGCAAGGCGGCGGCGTCGATGAGCGAGACTCCCGCGGGCACCGGCAGCAGCTGCCCGGCCGGCACGGCGACACGCTTGGCGTAACCCCCGCCGGACAGCAGCGCGCACACCTCGTCGCCGACGGCCCACCCGGTCACGCCCTCACCGAGCGCCGCCACCCGCCCGCTGACCTCCAGGCCCGGGTACGGCGGCGCCCATGGCGGCGACGGGTAGAACCCCAAACGCTGCATGACGTCGGCCCGGTTGACGCCGGCGGCCACCACCTCGACAACCACCTCGCCGGGCCCGGCGACCGGCTCGGGCAGGTCGGTCAAGACGAGGGCCTCGGGCGGACCCGGGGTCGGGACGGTGACGGCGCGCATGGTGCCGAGCCTAGGCGGGCGCCGGAGGGCGGCGTCGAGGTCGGCCACCGTGTCGACGTCGAGCGCGCCGTCGCCGACGTCGATGACGAGATGAGGAACGCGTTCGATGAGCATGCGGGCTGGGGTGTTCTCCGGCGGGGCGGGCAGTGCCGCCCGCAGCGCCGCGGTCCGGTATGCCGCGAGCAGCGGCTGGACGCGCCCGTTGCGGTCTCGGGCGTACACGGCATCGATCCCTGGGTTGGCCCTGGCCCGCGCGTCGGCGTGGACCTCGGCCGGCGGTTGCGCTCGGGAGCGTTCGAGGGCCTCGGCGAGGGCCTCGGCGAGGTCGAGGGCGGCCGATCCGGCCCATGGCATGTCCGCCGCGAGGACGACGACGAGCGGGCTGTCGACGTGCGGCAGCGCCGCCGCGATCGCCGCGTTGGGGCCGCCGCCGGCCGGGTCCTCGCGCACCCACCCGACTGCCCGGACCGTCGGTCGACTCGGACCGACGCACAGCACCGTCCACGACCGCGGCACCCCTGCCAAGACGTGGTCGAGCAGGGGCAGGCCGTGCAACGAGGCCCGGGTCTTGTCGGTGCCGAAGCGGCGCGATCGCCCACCGCAGAGCACGACCGCGGTCACCGAAGAGACGCTCACCGACCTAGTGTCCCTGCGTGGCACCCTTGCCTTCGTGACGCCTGACCCGCCGCGGCGCGGCGACTGGGCGGGTAGCCGCCCGGCGTGAGTGCTACCCGGCCCCCCACGACAGCCTCATCGGTCGTCGGCGATGTCCGCGACCTGAGCTCGGAGGGACTGCAGAACGGCGTCCCCGGCGAGGGTCACCGCGACGCCATGCGCGCCGGCTCCCATCGACACGGTGCGCCCGGCGATCCCGAGGTCGGCGACGACCGGCCACGCGCGGGTCGAACCGAACGGCGTGATCGTCCCGCGCTCGTACCCTGTCACGGCATACGCACCCGCGGCGTCAGGCATCGACAGGCGCGACGTGCCCAGCAGCGCGCGCAGCTTGGGCCACGAAAAGGTGCGGTCCCCCGGGACGAGGACGAACAGGTAGTCCTCGGCGCCGCGGCGGACCACGAGGGTCTTGACGATGTCGCCCGGACGCACACCGCGTAGCTGCGCGGCGTGCTCGATCGAGCTCGCCCGCTCATGCCGCGTGACGGAAAACGAGATCCCGGATGACGTCAGAGCGGCGAGGGCGCGGGCCTCGGCGGTCACCCGAGACAGCCTACGTCGACGGTGCCTCACGCTGGGTCGGGGACGACCGGGCAAGAGGAGAACGCTTGAACCTGAGCGTCCCGTGCGTTGGCCTCGCGTTCGCCAGGATCAAGTGTCAGGATGGCCCATTGGACCGGTTGTCTAGCCCAAGGGAGTGCCGTGACGTCGTACTGGGCCGATCACGCCTGGCTGCCCTCAGGGCCGGCCCGCGGAGTCCGCCTCGTCGTCGGTGACGGCCGGTTCGTCAGCGTCGAGACCCGCACGACGCGTCGCGGCGACGACGTCCACCTGCACGGTGTCGTCCTGCCGGGCCTGGCCAACGTCCACAGCCACATCTTCCAGCGTGCCCTGCGTGGGCGGACCCAGATCGACGCCGACAACGCCCTGGCCTGGCAGGCGCGGATGCTCGCCGTCGCCGAACGGATCACCCCCGACCTCTACCTCGCCCTCGCGCGGGCGACGTTCGCCGAGATGGCCTTGGCCGGGTACACCGTCGTCGGGGAATTCCACTACCTGCACCACGGCCCCGGTGGCGTGCGGTACGAGGACCCCAACGCCATGGGCCATGCCCTGGCGCAGGCCGCCGCCGAAGCGGGAGTGCGCCTCACCCTCGTCGACGTCTGCTACCTGTCCGGCGGCCTGACCGCCGAGGGACACCTGCCCACCACGGGGGTCCTCGAGCGGTTCTCCGACGGGTCGGTCGAGGCCTGGGCCGAGCGGATGAGGCGGGTGTCGCAATCGCCGATGCTCCGTCGAGGTGCTGCGGTGCACTCGGTCCGTCGGGTGCCGCGCGACCAGATCCGCCAGGTCGCCGGGATCGTCGGAGAGTCACCGCTGCACGTCTACGTCTCGGAACGCCCGTCGGAAAACCTCGCGTGCCAGATGTACTACGGCTGCTCGCCGACGCGGTTGCTCGCCGACAGCGGCGCCCTTGGCCCCGAGACGACCGCGATCCACGCCACTCACCTGTCCGACGACGATCTCGACCTGCTCGCACAGACGCGCACCCAGGCTGGGCTCTGCCCGACCTCGGAGGCCGATCTCGCCGACGGCCTGCCCGACGTGCGCGGGTTGGTCGATCGGGGCGTTGCGGTGAGCCTCGGTTCGGACCAACACGCGGTGCTCGACCCGTTCCTCGAGATGCGTGAGGTCGAGATGCACGAGCGGCTCGCCAGCGGTGAACGGGGCCGGGTGTCGACCGCCGATCTCGTCCAGATGGCCACGGTCAACGGCTACCGCAGCCTCGGGTGGTACGACGGGGGGCAACTCGCCCCGGGGATGCTCGCGGACTTCGTCGTCGTCGACATGGAGACGACGCGCACCGTCGGGGCGAAACCCGCCCAGATCGCGTATGCCGCGACGGCCGCGGACGTCGTCACCGTGGTCGTCGGCGGGCGCACTGTCGTCGAGGACGGGCACCACGTGTTCGGCCCGGTGGCTCCGCTGCTACGCGAGTCGATGGGCCTCATCGGCGCCCTGCCGTAGTGCGGAATCGACCGGCCGAGGGGGCCGGGGGATCAGACGGCTCAGGCCGGTCAGGCGGTGGCGCCCTTCTTGTCGTCCTTGACCATGGACGGCGGCAGGTGCCCCGAGGAGCGGGTGTAATACTTCGCGGCCTTGCGGGTCGCGAGCACCCTCGATGCGCTGACCACGAGACCGGTGGCCGCGGAGAACGCCAGGGCTTGTTGCCACGACACGTCCTCGGGGTGGCTGGGATCGTCGGGGGGTGCCTCGCCGGTGGCGACCCGCCACCCGGTGTTGACCACCCGTTGCCCGATGGCGGCACCGAGGATGGCCGACCCGGCCCCCATGACCTTCCACACCAGCGAGCCCATCGCCGTCCTCCCGGTCCTCGTTCGCCCTCGTGGTCCGACTCTGGCACGGACAGCGGGTAAAGTCACCCTCACCACGACAGGGGAGCGCCCTCGGGCGCTGAGAGTGCGGCCCGCCGCAGACCCTCGAACCTGATCCGGTTAGTACCGGCGAAGGGAGTCGACTCTCATCTGCCGAGGGGTCGCTCGCGCCCCTTCGGCAGCCCCTCCCGACAGAGGAGGACCGTTCCACATGACCCGCTTCACCCGCCGGTATGCCGTGTCCGCCGCCCTCGCGGCCGTCGTCGCGCTCGCGGCATGCTCCTCGGGCGGCAGCCCCGCCGGCGGCACGTCCACACCGACCCCGACCCCGACGGTGAGCGTCGACGCCACGGCATACCGCTGCACGAGCACCACCGCAGTGACCGTCGCGACGCACGACTCGTTCGCCGTGTCCGATGCCCTGCTCGCCGCGTTCACCGCGAAGACCGGCTGCGTCGTCACAGTCCTGAAGTCCGGCGATGCCGGCCAGCTGACGAACAAGCTCGTGCTCACGAAGTCGGCGCCGATCGCCGACGCCGTCTACGGGATCGACAACGCCTTCGCCGGCCGCGCGGTCAAGGAGGGGGTCCTCGCGGCATACCGCCCGACCTTGCCGGCCGGCGCGGACGCGCACCTGCTCACCGGGGCCGGTGCGGGACAGCTCACGCCGGTCGACTTCGGGGACGTGTGCGTCAACGTCGACAGCCAGTGGTTCGCCGCCAAGGGGACTGCCGCGCCGGTCACCCTCGACGATCTCGTCAAGCCGGAGTACAAGGGGCTGTTCGTCACGCCGGGGGCGTCGACGTCGAGCCCTGGGTTCGCCTTCCTGCTCGCGACGGTCGGCAAGTACGGCGCGAGCGGCTGGGCGGACTACTGGCGCAAGCTCGTGGCCAACGACACGAAGATCACGGCGGGCTGGACCGACGCGTACATGGTCGACTTCAGCGGCGGCGACGGCAAGGGTGCGCGTCCGATCGTCCTGTCCTACGCCTCGTCGATCCCCTTCACCATCCCCAAGGGTGGGACGACCCCGACGACCGCGGCGCTGCTCGACACGTGCTTCCGCCAGGTCGAGTACGCCGGGGTCCTCGCCGGGGCGAAGAACCCCGAGGGGGCCAAGGCGTTCGTCGCATACCTGCTGACCACGCCGGTGCAGGCCTCGATCCCCGAGTCGATGTACGTGTACCCGGTCGCCAAGGAGGTCGCGTTGCCGGCCGACTGGGCGACGTGGGCCAAGATCGCGCCGACGCCGTATGCCGTGAGCCCGCAGACCATCGACGCCAACCGCGATGCCTGGCTGCGGCAGTGGACGGACCTGACCACCCGGTGACCGGGCCCGTTGTGGTCCCGCCGGCCCGCCGTCGCCGGGTCGGCGGCGTGCTGACCCTGGCTGCCGTCGCGGCCGTGCCGTTGGCCTTCCTCGCCGTGTTCGTCGTGCTGCCGGTCGGCGGGATGCTCGGCCGGGGACTGCTTGGTGAGGGCGGCCTAGACCTCGGCGGATTCGTGGACGTGTTCGGGCGCACCCGTACCCACCGGGTCCTTGCGTTCACCTTCGGGATGGCCGCCGCGGCGACGGTGATCACCGTCCTGCTCGGCGTGCCGGTGGCCCACCTGCTCTATCGCACCGCCACGCCGGGCCGGCGGGCCTTGCGGGCACTCGTCACGCTCCCGTTCGTCATGCCGACCGTCGTCGTGGGGGTGGCGTTCCGGTCGTTGCTGTCCGCGTCGGGTCCGCTCGGGGGGCTGGGGCTGGACGGGCATTGGGGCGCCGTGCTCGCCGCGTTCGTCTTCTTCAACCTCGCCGTGGTGGTGCGCACCGTGGGGTCGACGTGGCAGGACCTCGACGTGCGGGCCGAGCAGTCCGCGGCGGCGCTCGGGGCCGGGCCCTGGACGGTGTGGCGCACTGTCACGCTCCCGGCACTGACCCCGTCGATCCTCTCGGCGGCCAGTGTCGTCTTCCTCTTCTGCGCCACCGCGTTCGGCGTGGTCCTCACCCTCGGGGGGTTGCAGTACGGCACCGTCGAGACCGAGATCTACCTGCTCACCACGCAGTTGCTCGACCTGCGCTCCGCGGCGGCGCTCTCGCTCGTCCAGTTGCTCGCCGTCGTCGCCATGCTCGGCGTCACGGCATACCTCGGTCGAGGCAGCCAGCGCGCCTCGGTGCGCCGGCGCGGGGTCGCCCGGCCCGTTGGCCTGACGATCCGCGCGCTGCCGTCGGCGGTGGTCACCGCGCTCGTCGTCGTCTTCCTCGTCACCCCAATGGCCGCGCTGGTCATACGCTCGCTGCGCCGCGGGGAGGAGTGGACGCTCGAGAACTACCGGGCGCTCGGGGGCCCCTCGGGCGGCACGGTCCTCACCGTCCCGGTGTGGCAGGCCCTGGCCAACTCGTGGACGACCGCTGCCGCGGCCACCGCGCTGGCGGTCCTGCTGGGCCTCGCGGTCTCCGGCGTCGTGTCCCGCCGGCCGGCCTCACGCGCCGGCGCCCGGGTGCTGGGCATCCTCGACGGGGCCTTCATGCTCCCGTTGGGAATCTCGGCGGTGACCATCGGGTTCGGGTTTCTCATCACCCTCGACCGGCCACCCCGGGACCTGCGCTCTTCGTGGGCGCTCGTGCCGATCGCCCAGGCAATGGTCGCGCTGCCGCTCGTCGTCCGCACCCTGGCTCCCGTCCTGCGGGGCGTCGACGAACGGCAACGCCAGGTCGCCGCGACGCTCGGTGCCTCGCCGGCGCGCATCTTGCTCGACGTCGATCTGCCGGCCGTGCGCCGGCCGCTCGTCGCGGCGCTGGGATTCGCGCTCGCCGTCTCGCTGGGGGAGTTCGGCGCGACGAGCTTCCTGGCCCGGCCGGACCGGCCGACGCTGCCGATCGAGGTCTACGAGCTCATCGGTCGACCCGGCGCCGCGAATTTCGGCACTGCCCTCGCGGCATCGGTCGTCCTCGCGCTGGTCACGGGGGTGGTCATGGCCTTGGTCGAGCGGCTGCAGACCGAATCGGTCGGGGCCCTCTGACGTGGCCGAGCCGGGGCTGGTCGTCGACACGGTCACCGTGCGCTTCGGCGCCATGGTCGCCGTCGACGCGGTGGATCTGCGGGTTGAGCCGGCGACCGTGGTCGCTGTGCTCGG
This sequence comes from Dermatophilaceae bacterium, assembly GCA_037045045.1. Classification (GTDB taxonomy): domain Bacteria; phylum Actinomycetota; class Actinomycetes; order Actinomycetales; family Dermatophilaceae; genus Phosphoribacter. Next base: position 582,186 of record JBAOHL010000002.1, on the reverse strand, counting down.
GCCGTCGGGGTGCGGCAAGTCGACCCTGCTGCGGGCCGTCGCGGGCATCGAGCCGCTGACCGCCGGGTCGATCCGGATGGACGGCGCTGACCTCGCCGACACGCCGACCCATCGGCGGGGCTTCGCGATGATGTTCCAGGACGGCCAGCTCTTCGCCCACCTCGACGTCGCCGGCAACGTCGGATATGCGTTGCGCCGCAAGGGGATCCGCGGGGCGTCATTGACCCGTGAGGTCGACCGGCTGCTGGAACTGGTGGACCTGCGCGGTTACGGCGCACGCCGGCCGGCCACCCTGTCCGGCGGGGAGGCGCAGCGGGTCGCCCTCGCTCGGGCCCTCGCCGCCCACCCCCGGCTGCTGTTGCTGGACGAGCCGCTGTCCGCCCTGGATCGCGCCCTGCGCGAGCGGCTGGCGGTGGACTTGCGGGCCGCCCTGGCCGCCACTGCGACGAGCGCACTGCTCGTCACTCACGACCAGGACGAGGCGTTCACCGTGGCCGATCGCACCGCCCTGATGCGCGCTGGGCAACTGGTGCAGCAGGGGGCCACCGCGCAGGTCTGGCGACACCCCGCCGACGCCGAGGCGGCTCTGTTCCTCGGGTATGCCGCGGTGGTCGACGCACCGGTGGCTTCCCGGTTGGGTATTCGGTGCCCGGCAGGCCAAGCTGTCGCACTCCAACGGCGGGCGTTGCGCGCGGACCCGCAGGGGCCCATCGAGGGGGTTTGCCGGTCGGCCCTGACTGCCCGCGACGGCATCCATCTGCAGGTCGACGTCGCCACAGTCACCCTGCCTGCCGTCGCCGATCTCGACGCCGCACCGGTGCCGGGTGAGGCCATCCGGTTGCGGCTGCACCCGCGCGACACGGCCGTGCTCCCCGTGGGCGCACTTGTTGCGGGGCGCACCTCGAACTGAACTAGGATTGCCCCCTGGGCGGGGTTGTTGCTGGGTTTACCCCTTCGGACCCGACCACACTTGCCCCCTGGGCGGGGTTGTTGCGGGGCGCACCTCGAACTGAACTGGGATTGCCCCCTGGGCGGGGTTGTTGCTGGGTTTACCCCTTCGGACCCGACCACACTTGCCCCCTGGGCGGGGTTGTTGCGGGGCGCACCTCGAACTGAACTGGGATTGCCCCCTGGGCGGGGTTGTTGCTGGGTTTACCCCTTCGGGCCCGACCATAATTGCCCCCTGGGCGGGGTTGCTGGGCGCACCTCGAACTGAGCCACAACTGCCCCCTGGGCGGGGTTGTCGTTGGGTTGGCCGGTCGGATTCGACCACAACCGGCCTCTGGGCGCGGGTGTTGTCGCTTGGCCCGTGGGACTTGACTATGACTGCCCTCTGGGCGGGGTTGTCGTTGGGTTGGCCGGTCGGATTCGACCACAGCTGGCCTCTGGGCGCGGGTGTTGTCGCGCAGCCCGTGGGACATGACTATGACTGCCCTCTGGGCGGGGTTGTCGTTGGGTTGGCCGGTCGGATTCGACCACAACTGGCCTCTGGGCGCGGGTGTTGTCGCGCAGCCCGTGGGACATGACCACGAGTGCCCCTGGGCGTGGTTGTGATTGCGCGACGCGCGGGGTGGGTGCCGACCGGGCAGCCGACCCAACTACTGTCGTGCCGTGCACCTGCTGCTCGTGCGTCATGGTCGCACCGCGTCCAACGTCGCGAGGCTGCTCGACACGGCATACCCGGGCTCGCCCCTCGACGAGGTCGGAGTGGCCCAGGCGCGCGGGCTCGTCGAGCGATTGGCCGGCGTGCCCCTCGACGCGATCTACACCTCGGACCTCGTCCGGTCCTGGCAGACGGCGCAGCCGCTCGCCGAAGCCCGGGGCCTGACGCCGGTCGCCCACGCCGGCCTGCGCGAGATCCAGGCGGGGGATCACGAGATGTCGCCGGAGTACCACCCCTACGTGCAGATGCTCATCCGATGGGGGAGCGACCCGGACCTACGGATGCCGGGCGGGGAGACCGGGCGGGAGGTGCTCGACCGCTTCGACGCCGTGCTGCGCGACGCGGCCGACCACGAGCGGGTCCTCGCGGTGAGTCATGGCGCACTCATCAGGCTGTGGGTCGCCCAACGTGCCGCGAACCTGCCACCGAACTTCCTGCGCACAGCGTCGATGGACAACACCGTCGTCGTCGAACTCGACGGTCACCCCGGGCAGGGATGGCGCGTGCGCACCTGGGCCGGCGAGCCGTTCGACGGGGTCACTCCGGGCGGGTCGTGAAGGTCAACTCCCAGTCCGCTCGAGTCTGCCCGTCCAGATGCAAACGCCAGGTGTAGCGCTGTCCGGGATCGAGTACGAGCGGCGGTATGCCGAGCGCGACGATCGCGTTGATCGGCGCCCCCAGCGGCATACCGGGCGGTCGGCCCACCTCCAGACGCGCCTGGACGTGGACCGGTGCCGGCCCCACCGGCGTCGGTTGGGTCACCGGATGCCCGTCCGCGTCGGTGAGTTCGAGAAGCAGCTCGATCGGCGTGTTGGCCTGGTCCCATGGCACGTCGAACTTCAAGGCGATCGACGATGGTGGCGTCGTCGGCGACGTCAGGGTCCACCCGCCGCCGTTGACGTAGAGCTTGCCGTCGGCGACGACGGCATGGTCGGCCAACAGCATCGTCACGCGCACGCCCACATCTTCTCCCAGCCAAAGCCGTCGAGTCCGGGCGACCCGGCATGGCAGGCTGGGCACATGCGTGAGATCACCCAGTCCCGCAAGCTCGCCGACGTCTGTTACGACATCCGGGGGCCCGTGCTCGACGAGGCCAAGCGGCTCGAGGACGAGGGGCACCGGATCATCAAGCTCAACATCGGCAACCCGGCGCCGTTCGGGTTCGAGGCGCCCGACGAGATCCTCGTCGACATGATCGCCCAGCTGCCGCAGGCCCAGGGCTACAGCGACTCCAAGGGCATCGTCTCGGCGCGCCGAGCCGTGGCGCAGTACTACCAGCTCAAGCACGTCGAGGGCGTCGGCATCGAGGACATCTACCTCGGCAACGGGGCCAGCGAGCTCATCGTCATGGCGATGCAGGCGCTGCTCGACAACGGCGACGAGGTGCTCATCCCCGCGCCGGACTACCCGTTGTGGACCGCCGCGACGTCCCTGTCGGGGGGGCGCCCGGTGCACTATCTCTGCGACGAGTCGCAGGGTTGGATCCCGGACCTCGAGGACATCGAGTCCAAGGTCACCGCCAAGACCCGGGCTCTGGTCGTCATCAACCCCAACAACCCCACCGGGGCGGTCTATCCGGAGTCGACGTTGCGGGCGCTCGTCGACATCGCCCGCAGGCACGGCCTCATCCTCATGGCCGACGAGATCTACGACAAGATCCTCTACGACGGCGCGACGCACACCGCCCTCGCCTCGCTCGCTCCGGACCTGTTCTGCCTGAGCTTCAACGGCCTGTCCAAGGCCTACCGGGTGGCCGGGTTCCGCGCCGGATGGCTGGCGTTGTCTGGGCCGAAACACCGGGCTCGCTCGTACATCGAGGGCCTGAACATCCTGGCCAACATGCGCCTGTGCGCCAACGTGCCGGCCCAGCACGCCATCGCCACCGCGCTCGGGGGCTACCAGTCGATCACCGAGTTGATCCTGCCGGGCGGGCGACTGCTCGAACAGCGCAACCGCGCCTGGGAGCTCATCACGGCGATCCCCGGCGTGAGCTGCGTCAAGCCCGAGGGGGCGCTGTACCTCTTCCCACGCCTGGACCCTGACGTCTACGAGGTCAAGGACGACGAGCAGCTGGCCCTGGACCTCTTGCGCGAGGAGAAGATCCTCGTCGTCCACGGCACCGGCTTCAACTGGCCCAACCCCGATCATTTCCGCATCGTCACGCTGCCCTACGTCGACGACCTCGAAGAGGCGATCGGGCGGATCGACCACTTCCTCGCGGCATACCGGCAGTAGTCCGGTATGGGCCCGGAGCCACACCGCGACCTTGCCGGCGGGTCCCCCGGGCGCCCCAATGCGCTGAGCCCGCCGGCGCAGATCGGACGACGGGCTCAACGCGATGGATGGCTTACCGGGTCGAGCTTGCCCCCGCGGCGATGACCATGACGATGATGAAGACGAAGTACAGCACCCCCAGGATCAGCAGGACGCTGCCGACGATGCCGCAGATCATGCCGGCCTGAACTTGGCCGCGGTTGCTGTAGGTCTGCCCGCTGGTGTCGATCTCGGAGAGCGCCTTGCGACCTTGGATCCACGCGAACGGACCGAGGATCTGGCACACCGCGATGGAGAGGATGCCCAGGACGAGCACCATCGTCCCCTTGGGATGTTCCAATCCGGCGTACCCGCCGTAGGGCGACATCCCCGGCTGCGTGTACTGCGGATACGCCGGCTGGCCGTAGCTGGGGTAGGCCGCGCCGGGCTGTTGAGCCGGCGGCGGCATGGGTGCCGGTGGTGGCGGCGGCGTGTAGGCCGGCGGGCCGTAAGACGGAGGTGCGGGCTGTGCCGGTGGCGCGTCGTGGATCGGTGCGGTGGGATCGGTGTACCCGCCGCCGGTCCCGAAGGCCGGTGCGCTGGGCTCGCCGTACGGAGGCTGGCTCGGATCCCCGGGTCCCCGGGTCGAATTGGGATCGCTGCTCATACCTGCAGCCTAACCGGCTACGCCCATGCACATGGCAGGCTGGGCCGATGCGGACAACCGGATCCTTGGCGGCCCCAGGACATCGACAGGTCAGTCTCGAACGGCTCGCCCAGGGCCGGTATGCCGTGACGAACGTGCGCGGCGGCACGGTCGTCCTCGGTCGAGGCGCCGACAGCGACTACACGCCGGTCGAGTTGCTGCTCGCGGCGATCGCCGGGTGCACGGCAGTGGACGTCGACGAGGTGATAAGTCGCCGCGGCGAACCGGACTCCTTCGTCGTGGACTGCTCGGCGACGAAGGTGTCCGACGAGTTGGGCAACCACCTCGCGGACGTCACCGTGACCTTCCGGATCGCCTTCGCTGACGGGCCCGAGGGGGAAGCCGCGAGCCAGGTGGTCCCGCGCGTCGTGCGGCTTTCGCACGAGAAGCTGTGCACGGTGAGTCGGACGGTCATGCTGGCGACCCCGGTTCGTTCTGTAGTGGGGGACACGGTAGTCGCCGGCGGTGCCCCCGATGGTGGCCCAGCCGACCGACAAGCCTGACCGGGCCGCATGCCTGACCGGGCCGCATGCCTGACCGGGGGGCATGCCTGACCGGGCCGCATGCCTGACCGGGCCGCAACCGTGGTCAGGGTGTTTCGCCGTGTCGCGCCCAGGTCAGGCCCCGCTCACCGCCTAGTCTCGAAAGGGCACAGCCAGGTTCCCGCCTCGGAGGCCCTCGTGACGATCGACGTCCTGCCCGTCAACGTGTCCACTTCGGTCTCTCGCGTGGTCGACGGCTATGTCGCCGACCTGCTCGCCGCCGCCGGTGACGTCGTCGAGGGCGTCTATCTGACCGGATCGGTCGCGGTCGGCGACTACCACGAGACGTGGAGCGACGTCGACTTCGTCACGGTCCTGCGCGAGCGTCCTCGCAAGGAGTCGCTGCGCGCGATCGCCGACGTCCACGAGCGGGTCGCCAGTCGCTCCCCGCGCCCGCGCCTGGACGGCTGGTACCTCACCTGGGATGACCTCGCGTCGCCCCGCGACGCCAGCGACACCCTCGGTCTTCGGGCGCTCGGACCTCGGCTGCAGGGCGGTCGCAACTGGGTACCTCCGGCGCTGGTGTGGCACGAACTCATCGAGCACGGCCTGCACGTTCATGGCCCGCACCTGGACGATCGGCCCATCGCCCACGACGCGGACGGAGTCCGCGACTGGTGCCTGCAGACGCTTGAGAACACCTGGATGCCCTGGTGGGAACGCAACGCACGAGTGGCGTCGCCGGCCGGTCTAGGCTCCTTCGGCGGGTGGGCTACCGCCTCGGGAGTGCTCGGGGTAGCGCGTATCGCCTACACGCTGGACACCGGCCTGGTCACGTCGAAGTGCGGCGGGGGCGAATGGGCGTCGGTGGCGATGGCCGAGCGATGGCGGCGGATCTTGCTGGAGTCACTGCGGATCCGCAATCGCCCCGACCGGCGCTCCCTTTACCGGACGCCAGTGGGCCGACGTCGGGACGCGCTTGCCTTCATCGACGACGTCCTCACCCGGGCAGGCATCGGCGTCGCACGGCAGCCCGTGCCGGTTGCCGATCCTTCGGAGTGAAGCCACCTGGGCGGGCCGGGCGCTGGATCCGCGGAGCTCAGGCCTCGAAGCGGTAGCCCAGCCCGCGCACGGTGACGAGGTGGCGCGGTTGGGCGGGGTCTGGCTCGATCTTGGCTCGGAGCCGCTTGACGTGTACGTCGAGGGTCTTGGTGTCGCCGGTGTAGTGCGGTCCCCAGATCCGGTCGATGAGCTGTCCACGCGCGAGCACTCGACCGGCGTCGCGCAGCAGCTCCTCCAACACCTCGAACTCCTTGAGCGGCAACGCAATCGGCTCTCCGCGCACCGTCACGGTATGCCGCGCGACGTCCATCCGCACGGGCCCTGATTCGAGGACGCCGTCGAGCGGGAGGTCGACGTCGTGGGCCCGGCGCAGGACCGCCCTCACCCGGGCCAACAACTCCAGCGACGAGAAGGGCTTGGTGAGGTAGTCGTCCGCGCCCAGCTCGAGACCGAGCACCCGGTCGAGCTCGCCGTCGAGGGCACTCACGACGATGATCGGGACCGTGGCTCGGCTGCGTAGGGTGCGGCATACCTGCAGTCCCGGGATGTCCGGGAGCATGAGATCCAACAGCACGAGGTCGGCTCCGGCACGCTCGAAGACTTCCAAGCCGCCGTTCCCCGTGGCCGCGGTGGTCACCTCGAAGCCCTCAGCGGCCAACAGGGCCGCGAGCGGTTCGGCGTACGCCGGCTCGTCCTCGATGAGCAGGATGCGGCTCACCCGTCAACGGTATGCACCGGACTCGCCCGGTGCGGCCCCACAGAGCCGCGGGTACGAGAAGTTCACCTGGGCACCCAGCAGTGTTCACCCGAGGCTGTCACGCTGGCGCCGTCCGACACCGATCGACAGGACTGTGCCGATGCGCGACGCTTTCCACGAGCAGCTCGACCAGGTCACCGAGCAACTCGTGTCGATGACTCACCTGGCCGGCTCGGCGATCGCCCGAGCGACCACCGCCCTGCTCGATGCCGACCTCGAGCTCGCGGAGAGTGTCATCGTCGGCGACCTCGAACTGGATCACCTTCGCCAACAGCTCGACTCGGCCGCCGTCGTCCTCTTGGCCCGCCAACAGCCCGTGGCGACGGACTTGCGCGTTGTCGTCACGGCTCTGCGGATGAGTTCGGATCTCGAGCGGATGGGCGACCTGGCCCGACACGTCGCGAAGGTCGCCCGGTTGCGTCACCCGTCCTCTGCCGTGCCCGCCACAATGCGGGCGGCGATCGTGCAGATGGGACAGGTGGCCGAACGGATCGTCGCCAAGGCCGGGTCGGTCATCGCGAGCCACGACGTCGATCTGGCTCTGGCTCTCGAACACGACGACGACGCCATGGACGAGCTTCATCGGGACCTGTTCCGGGCCCTCGTCAAGGCGGATCTGCCCACCGAGACGGTCGTCGACCTCACCCTCTTGGGCCGGTACTACGAGCGCTTCGCGGACCACGCCGTCTCGGTGGCGCGCCGGGTCATCTACCTCGTCACCGGTGGGTATCACTCGGAGGGGTCGGTAGACCACGACAGCGCCGAGGATCCCGCGGCGTCCCGGGCCATCCGCGACGTCCTCGATCGGCCGGGTACCTGACGTGGCTCGACACGGCATACGGGCCGAGCGGATCGGCTCCAGAAGGAACGAGCGTGCCGTGATCGCACGGGCGCCATCCCGCGACGCCGGATCGACCGGCAAGGTTCAACTGCGGTTCACCTCGACCACGCCTGACGTAACCGCAGGCCCCTAGCGTCGCTTGTGGGGGAAGGGTCGCCGACGACCTGGCGCCCAATGTCCGACCTCGACGCTCGAAGGGAACTGTCTCGTGAAAATCACTCGGCCCGTCATGGCGCTGACCTTGGCGCTGACCTTGGCGCTGACCGGCTCGCTGGCCCTCGGCGCCTGCGGCAGCGACTCCGCGACCGGCACCAAGGCGACGGCCGGTTCCGGCACCGGGTCCGGCGCCGACTGCTTCGACGGCACGCTCAAGGCCGAGGGGTCCTCGGCCCAGAAGAACGCCATCGAAGCTGCGGTGAAGTCCTTCCAGACCCGTTGCGCGGGAGCGACCGTCAACTACAACGCCGTCGGGCTCCGGGGCGGGTGTGAAGAACTTCAACGCTGGGCAGGTGGACTTCGCCGGTTCCGACTCGGCGCTCAAGCCCGACGAGGCCACCGCGGCCGCCACCCGATGCTGCGGCTCGCCGGCTTGGAACCTGCCGATGGTCACCGGGCCGATCGCCATCGCCTACAACGTGCAAGGGCCTCGGCCAAACTCACCCTGACCGCCGACGTCGCGCGCGAAGATCTTCGCCGGCGCGGTGACGACGTGGAACGACCCGGCCATCGCCGCCGTCAACCCCGGCGCCACGCTTCCGGCGACCGCCGATCCAGGTGTACTTCCGCTCCGACGACTCGGGCACGACGGAGAACTTCACCAAGTACCTCAAGGCCGCGGGCGGGGCGGCCGCGACCGTCGACCCAGCCAAGAAGTGGAACGGCACGGTCGGGGAGGGCAAGGAAAAGTCGGCGGGCGTGGCCAGCGCCGTCAAGGCCCAGGATGGCGGCGTGACCTACGTCGAGTGGTCCTACGCCAAACAGAACACCCTCGGCATCGCCGCGATCGACACCGGCTCCGGGCCGGTCGAGCTCACCGGCGCCACGGTGGGCACAATGGTCGCCACTGCCAAGCAGGTCGGCACCGGCAACGACCTGGCGCTGAGCCTGGACTACGCCACCAAGACTCCGGGGGCCTACCCGATCAACCTCGTGACGTACGAGATCGTCTGCTCGAAGTACGCCGATTCAGGCAAGGCGAAGTCGGTCAAGGCCTTCCTTGCGCACTTCGCCTCAGCCGGCGTGCAGACCGCCCTCGAGGGGGAGGGCTACGCGCCGCTGCCGAGTGAGGTCGCCGCGAAGGTCGCGGCTGCCGTCACGGCGATCGGCTGACCACGCCCGTGAATCGAGTCGGTGACCGGGTCTTCGGCGGGGCGGCGCGAGGCGCCGGCGCCCTCGTCGTCGGCCTGGTCACCCTCGTCGGGGTCTTCCTCGTCTCCCAGGCGCTGCCGGCCTTGGCTCGCAACGAGGCGAACTTCCTCACCTCCCGCGAGTGGACAGTCGCCGACGACCACCCCCGGTTTGGCATCCTCGAACTGCTGTGGACCACCGTGACGGCGTCGTTGATCGCCATGGTCATCGCCGTGCCGGTGGGGGTGTGCGTGGCGCTGTTCATCACCGAATACGCCCCGGCGTGGCTGCGCCAACCGGCGGCGGCCCTCGTCGACCTGCTCGCCGCGGTCCCGTCGATCGTCTACGGGCTCTGGGGGCTCATCGTCTTCCGACCGGTCGTGGCCCCCGTCGAACACTGGCTCGCCGACCGGCTGGGGGTGATCGCGATCTTCGCTCCGACCGGGATCACCGGCGGGACGATCTTCTTCATCGGGATCGTCCTGGCGATCATGATCCTGCCCATCGTCACCGCGATCTCTCGCGAAGTCTTCGCCCGGACGCCGGCGCCGCACAAGGAAGGTGCCTTCGCGCTCGGCGCGACCAAATGGGAGATGATCCGCACCGCCGTGCTGCCGTTCGGCAAGCCCGGGGTCATCAGCGCGGCGATGCTCGCCCTCGGCAGGGCCCTCGGGGAGACGATCGCCGTGACGTTCATCGTCTCGACGTTGGCTCGCGGGTCGGCATGGACGTGGTCGCTGTTCAACGGCGGAGAAACTTTCGCGTCGCGGATCGCCAACAACGCGGCCGAATTCGACTCTCCCCAGAAGACCGGTGCGTTCGTCGCCGCGGGGCTCGTGCTGTTCCTGTTGACCTTTCTCGTCAACGCCGTGGCGCGCACGGTCATCGAGCGCCGAAAGGCGTTTGCGGAATGAGCACGCCGACATCGTCGGGCGCTGCCCTGACCGACCGCGGCGTGGACCTCGCCGGCGAATCGAGGGTCCGGCAGGTCAAGGACCGTCTCGCCGGGGTCGTCGTGTGGGCGTCGTTCGGCCTGGCGATGATTCCGCTGGCGTGGATCCTGTGGACTGTCTTCGGGTACGGCATCCGGCTGCTCACCGAAAGCACGTGGTGGACGACGTCGCAGCGCAACATCAACGCCACCGACTCGGGCGGCGGGGCGGTGCACGCCATCTGGGGCACCCTCATCGAAGGGGGGGTGACCGCGGCCATCTCGGTCCCGATCGGCGTGCTTACGGCGATCTACCTCGTCGAGTACGGCCAGGGCCGCTTCGCCCGGGTCGTCTCGTTCATGGTCGATGTGCTCGGCGGCGTCCCGTCGATCGTCGCGGCCCTTTTCGTGTATGCCGTGTGGATCACGACGCTCGGGTTACAGCGGGTGGGGTTCGCCGTCTGCCTGGCGCTCGTGCTGCTCATGGTTCCTGTCGTCGTGCGCTCGACCGAGGAGATGCTCAAGCTCGTCCCCAACGAGCTGCGCGAGGCCTCCTTTGCCCTCGGCGTGCCCAAGTGGGTCACCGTCGTCCGCGTGGTCCTGCCGACGGCCTTCTCGGGGATCGTCACCGGGGTCCTGCTCGGTCTGGCACGGGTCATGGGGGAGACCGCTCCGTTGCTCATCCTCGGGCCCTACACGAAGAGCATCGCGACGAACCTGTTCTCCGGGTACCTGCCCACCCTGCCGACGATGATCAACCAGGACCGCACCGAGATCGGCATCGACACCGCGGTGGAGCGAATGTGGGCAACCGCCCTCACGCTCATCCTGCTCGTCCTCGTGCTCAACCTGCTCGGTCGGGCTGGTCGCCCGCGTCGGGCGGGCCAAGGCCTGACACGGATCGAAGGGCGGCGCACGCGCAGATGGCCACACGCATCGACGTCGAGGACCTCGACGTGTACTACGGCTCCTTCAAAGCGGTCGAGGGGGTGACCTTGACCGTCGGGCCCCGGTCCGTCACGGCGTTGATCGGGCCGTCGGGCTGCGGCAAGTCCACCGTCCTGCGGACCGCTGAACCGGATGCACGAAGTCGATCCCCGGTGGGCGCGTCGAGGGTCGTGGTCCTGCTCGACGGTCGAGGACCTCTATGCCGCCGACGTCGATCCCGGTCGCGGTCCGCCGCACCGTCGGCATGGTCTTCCAGCGGCCCAACCCGTTCCCGACGATGACGATCTTCGACAACGTCGTCGCCGGGCGTCGGCTCAACGGCGATGAAGAAGAAGGCCCAGCTGGCCGAGGTCGTCGAGCGCTCGCTGCGCGGCGCGAACCTGTGGGAGGAGGTCAAGGACCGGCTTGACAAGCCGGGGGCCGGGCTCTCCGGTGGACAGCAGCAGCGGCTGTGCATCGCCCGGGCCATCGCGGTGCGACCCGCAGGTGCTGCTCATGGACGAGCCTTGCTCGGCCCTGGACCCGATCTCGACCCTGGCCATCGAGGACCTCATCAGCGAGTTGAAGGCCGACTACACGATCGTCATCGTCACCCACAACATGCAGCAGGCCGCTCGGGTCTCCGACCGCACCGGCCTTCTTCAACCTCGCGGCGACCGGCAAGCCGGGCCGGCTCGTCGAGATCGACGACACCACGACGATCTTCAGCAACCCGAGCCAGCGCGCCACTGAGGACTACGTCAGCGGCCGCTTCGGCTGACCCGGCTGTCGAACCGCGCCACTCGTTAGTGCCTGCGGGGCCACGCGTGGCGCAGCCCACGGCATACCGTGCCGGTCGGCCCCTCGACAACGCCGGCAAACAATGCTACAAATGAGCGACATTCGTACGACATGATGTAGCACATGTAGCCGGCAGGCACGAAGGAGCACCATGACCACGACCGACGACCGGATCGGCCCCGCGCCCGAGCCCACCGGCCCGCTGAGCCCGATCGACTACAGCCAGCGGATCCCCAACAACGTCGACCTGCGCGGCGACCGGCGCCTGCAGCGCGCCCTCGAGGCCTGGCAGCCGAAGTTCATCGACTGGTGGAAGCAGCTCGGCCCGACCCTGCCGACCAAAGACGTCTACCTGCGCACCGCGGTGGCCGTGGGCCGCGACGGCTGGGCGCACTTCGAGCACGTGCCGATGGAGGAGTACCGCTGGGGCATCTTCCTCGCCGAGCCCGACCCCGAGCGCACGATCAGCCACGGCAAGCACAAGGGCGAGCCGGTCTGGCAAGAGGTGCCCGGCGAACACCGCGCCGACCTCATGCGCCTGATCGTCGTGCAGGGCGACACCGAGCCGGCCTCCGTCGAGCAGCAGCGGCACCTGGCCGACACGGCGCCGAGCATCTACGACATGCGCAACCTTTTCCAGGTCAACGTCGAAGAGGGCCGTCACCTCTGGGCGATGGTCTACCTGCTGCAGGCCTACTTCGGCCGCGAGGGCCGCGACGAGGCCGAGGAGCTGCTGCGACGCAACTCCGGGCACTTCGACAACCCGCGCATCCTCGGCGCCTTCAACGAGAAGACGACCGACTGGCTGCAGTTCTTCATGTTCACCTACTTCACCGACCGCGACGGCAAGTACCAGCTCGGCGCGCTCAAGGAGTCGGCGTTCGACCCGCTGGCCCGCTCCTGCGAGTTCATGCTCAAGGAAGAGGCGCACCACATGTTCGTCGGGACGACCGGCGTGCAGCGCACCGTCGAGCGGTCCGCGCAGCTGGTCAAGGAGCACGGGACCTACGACCTGTTCCCGCTCGGCGGCATCCCCATCGACGTCATCCAGAAGTACCTCAACTTCCAGTTCTCGGTGTCGATGGACCTCTTCGGCGCGGAGCAGTCGACCAATGCCGGCAACTACTACTCGTCCGGACTCAAGGGCCGCTGGATGGAGACCCGGCGCAAGGACGACCACGTGTTGCTCGACGCGACGCGCGAGATGAACTACGTCGAGGACGGCCAGATCAAGACCCGGACCGTCCCGGCGCTCAGTGCGATCAACCTCGACCTGCGCAACGAGTACGCCCTCGACTGCCAGAACGGCGTCAACCGGTGGAACCAGGCACTCGAGGACGCCGGCCTGCCGGATCGGCTGTACCTGCCGCACGAGGGCTTCAACCGGGCGGTCGGCGTGTATGCCGGCACGCACCTGAGCCCGACCGGCGAGGTGCTCGACGACGCGACGTGGGAGGCCCGCAAGGGCGAGTGGCTGCCCACCGACGAGGACCGCGAGCGGGTGGCCCAACTCATGACGCCGGAGTACGAGCTCGGCAAGTTCGCCGGCTGGATCGCGCCGCCGCAGACCGGGATCAACGACAAGCCTGTCGAGTTCGACTATGTCCACCTCTTCGAGGAGGGCCTGGTCTAAGAGCCACGCTCTTGTCGGGGCCAGGGGGACTGGACGAGGGTGAGGGTCCTGCCCGGTATGTCGTGCCCACGGCATGCCGGGCAGGGTGCTTTACCCGGGGCATGCCGGGCAGGGTGCTTTACCCGGGGCGTGCCGGGGCAGGGTGCTTCGCCCACGGCATACCGGGCAGGGTGCTTCACGCCATATCCGACGGCGCGACGCTGCCGGCGGTCCGGACGGGCGGCAGTGCTACAGCCGGGCCGCGGCTTCGGCCTCCATGCGCTCCCAGGCGGCCTGGGCGCCGCGGTCCCACCGCTCGTGCCGGTCGTGGAAGGTGTCGGCCGCTCGGGCGCCGGGCCAGTCGTCGGAGAGCAATTCGGGGGGCAGGTCGGGGTCCAGGAAGGGGAAGCGGCGCCACTCCTGGATGAGGTTGACCTGATCGACGAAGGGTTTGCGCACCTGGGTGTCCGGAGCGCTGAACCGGGCGATGAAGTCGGCGTATCGGGCGGCGAGTTCGCCGAGGTCCCACGCCGACGCGATCAGTCGGGTGACGTCCGCCTCTCCGACGACGCGGCCCGCCCAAGCGAAGGCACGGTCGGCCAGCCCGAGTTCCTCGAGGACCGCCTGCACCTCGGCGGCTTTTTGGGTGTTGGGCACGACCCACAGCCCGGGCGACGGGGACCCCATGCCGAGCCAGCTCAACCGGGTGCGCAGCCGATGACGCAGCAGCCGCTCCGCCGCGGGGATGGGCGCCGACACGAGCAGCCACTGACCGTCCCAGCGTCCGGGGGTGCGCAGGAACCCGTAGATCCGCTCGGTGCCGAGGCGCAGCAGGTCATCCCCAGCGGGAGTGAGCGTCCAGCGCACTCGTCGGCCGTAGCGGGTGGCGGTGAGCAGACCCTCTTGGGCGGCCCGCGACAGGGCTTGGCGGGCCGACTTGTGCTCGACCCCCATCGCGCCGAGCGCGTCGACGAGGGTGGCGGTCCATGCCTCTCCCGAGCGGGGGTAGGCGAACTCGCCGAGGATCGTGATAAGCAGCGATCGGGCGCTTGTGGTCGGGCGCAGCCGGGCATCGGCCCACTCGTCGGGCATCGGCGACGGCCAGCCGTCGGCGGCGCTCACGATGGTCACAAGCCCTCGATTCCTCGGCGTTTCGATTCCAATAAATACTACAAACCCTTGACGTCTGTGAAGATGTTCGTAGAATGTTTTCCAGCTTCCTCCCCGCCATCCCCCGTCTGGAGTCCGCCGATGACCGCGACCGACACCCCCGTGAGCGCGACCGTACCCGAACCGGCGACGCCGCCGGTGGTCGACTTTGCCACCTCCCCGGACAAGTACCGGCACTGGAGCCTCACCGTCGACGGCGACGTCGCAACGGCGACGATGAAGGTGGACGAGGACGCGGGGATGGTCCCGGGCTACGAGTTGAAGATGAACTCCTACGACCTCGGCGTCGACATCGAGCTGTACGACCTCGTCCAACGGGTCCGTTTCGAACACCCCGAGGTCAAGGCCGTCGTCATGACCGGTGGCCTGGACCGGATGTTCTGCGCCGGCGCCAACATCCGGATGCTCGCCGGGTCCTCCCACGGGTGGAAGGTGAACTTCTGCAAGTTCACCAACGAGACCCGCAACGGCATCGAGGACGCCACGGAGAACTCCGGGCAGCGGTGGATCGCAGCGCTCAACGGCACCGCGGCCGGTGGCGGGTACGAGCTCGCTCTCGCGTGCGACGACATCGTGCTCGTCGACGACGGCTCCTCGGTCGTCTCCCTCCCGGAGGTCCCGCTGCTCGGGGTGCTTCCGGGCACCGGTGGGCTCACCCGCGTCGTCGACAAGCGCCACGTCCGCAAGGACCGAGCCGACCTGTTCGCGACGAAGTCCGAGGGATACCGCGGCCGGACCGCCGTCGAGTGGGGGCTCATCGACGCGACGATCCCGCGCAACGCCTGGGAGACCGAGATCGGCCGTCGCGCGCACCAGGCGGCCGCGGCATCCAGCCGCTCTGGAGCGCACGGCGTCACGCTCACCCCGCTCGACCGGACCGTCGACGGCGACACGATCAGCTACCCGTATGTCACGGCGACGGTCAACCGCGCCTCCCGCCGCGTCGACATCACCGTGTCGGGCCCGACGCAGGCCCCGCCGGCGGACGCGGCGGCGGTGCTGGCGCAAGGCGTCGACTACTGGCCGATGGCCTTGACCCGCGCACTGGACGACCTCATCCTCACGCTGCGCACGAACGAGTCACTCGTGGGCACCTGGGTCTGGCGCACCGGCGGCGACCACGACCTCGTGCTGGCCTACGACGCGCAACTGGAAGCCCTCGCCGACGACTGGTTCGTTAATGAGGTCACCCACTACTACAAGCGCACCCTCAAGCGACTCGACGTCACCAGCCGCAGCCTCATCGCCGTTATCGAGCCAGGCAGCGTCTTCGACGGGATGCTCCTCGAGCTGGCCCTCGCGTGCGACCGGCAGTACATGCTCGACGGCGTCTACGAGGACGTCGACCCCGACGCGACCCCGGCGACGATCCGGGTGACGTCGGCGAACCTCGGCCGCTTTCCCATGGGCAACGGCCTCTCGCGATTGCGGTCGCGGTTCTGGGGCCGCGACGAGGACCTCGCTGCGGCTGCCGCGAAACTCGGCGAACCGCTGGACGCGCAGGCGGCCGACGCGGTCGGCCTGGTGACGCTTGCTCTCGACGACATCGACTTCGAGGACGAGTTGCGGGTGGCCATCGAAGAGCGGGCCTCCCTGTCGCCCGACGCACTCACGGGCATGGAGGCCAACCACCGCTTCGTCGGCCCCGAGACCATGGAGACCAAGGTCTTCGGGCGCCTTACCGCCTGGCAGAACTGGATCTTCAACCGCCCCAATGCCTCTGGCCCCGAAGGGGCACTCCGCCGGTACGGTTCGGGGCAGAAAGGTTCCTACAACCTCGAGCGGGTGTGACATGGCGGATTCGTTCAATGCCTCGGAGTGGCTCGTCGACCGGCAGGTGGCCCAGGGGCGCGGTGACCACGTCGCCGTGGACGCCCCCGGCCAGCAGGTCACGTATGCCGAGTTGGCCGACCTTACCGGCAAAGCGGCAGCCGGGCTGAGGTCTCTCGGGCTTCGGCTGGACGACCGAGTGGTCTTCGTCGCCAACGACGACGTCCCGATGTTCGCCGGAATCCTCGGGGCGTTCCGCGGGGGCTTCGTCGCCGTGCCGGTGTCGACCATGCTCGGCGCCAACGAGTTGACCGAGATCATCGGCGACTCGGGGACGACGACGATCGTCGCGAGCACGGCTCTGGCCGAGAACGTGCTCGGTGCGGCGGCCAACCTGTCGGGCCTGCGCACGATCATCTGGGACCACGGCGTGCCCACCGAGGAACCCACGCCGGACGGCATCCGGAGCATGACGTGGGAGGACCTGCTGGCCGCCGGGGCGGCGGCCGACGAGTCCGAGCGGGCTGTCGTGCCGACCTCGCCGGACGGGTGGGCGCTCTGGCTTTATACCTCCGGCACGACGGGCAAACCCAAGGGGGCCATGCACCGGCACGAGAACATCCGCCAAGTGGCCGTCAACTACGGCGGCCAGGTCCTCGGCATCCGACCGAGCGACCGGGGTCTGTCCGTCGCCAAGCTCTTCTTCGCCTACGGCATCGGCAATTCGATGTTCTTCCCGCTGTCGGTGGGTGCCACGACGATCCTTCAGCCCGAGCGCCCGACCCCGCAGTCGATGCAACAGCGCATCGAGGAGGCCAAACCGACGATCTTCTACGGGGTGCCGACGTTCTTCGCCGGTCTGGTGGCCAGCGACGTGCCTGACACCCTGCTGTCCGGCGTGCGGATCGGCACCTCGGCCGGCGAGGCGTTGCCGGCGCCGTTGCTGGAAAAGATGAAGGCCCGGTTCGGCATCGACGTCCTCGACGGCATCGGCTCGACCGAGTGCCTGCACATCTTCCTGTCCAACACCCCGGGCGACATCCAGCCCGGCACGACCGGCATCGCCGTGCCCGGCTACTCCCTGCAGATCCGCGACCTCGACGGCGCCCTGGTCCCCGACGGCGAGCCAGGCACCTTGTTCGTCCGCGGCGAGTCGATCGCCCTTGGGTACTGGAAGCGTACCGACGCCTCCCGGCTGGTCTTCCAGGGTGAGTGGGTCAACACCGGCGATACGTACGTGCGCAACGGGGGCGGCTACTACGAGTGCATGGGCCGGGCCAGCGACCTGCTCAAGGCCGGCGGCATCTGGGTGTCGCCCGCCGAAGTCGAGGCACGGCTGCTCGAGCACCCCAATGTCGTCGAGTGTGCCGTGGTCGGCCTGCGCGACCCCGAGGGCCTGGACAAGCCGGTCGCCGCGGTGGTTCGTTCGGGCGCGGTGACCGAAGCGGAGCTGGACACCTGGTGTCGCGACGGGCTGGCCGCCTTCAAACGGCCCCGCCTCGTCGTCTTCCTCGACGAGATCCCCAAGACGGCGACCGGCAAGTTGCAGCGGTTCAAGATCCGCGAGCAGCTGCAAGAACTCGTCGAGTCCCGGGCCGGCGCCGAGAGCGGGTCATGACCGTCCGCGTCCTCGACGTCCGCGACCAGCACCTCCGGTCCGTTCCTGGCCACCGATCCGCTCTGCCCGCCGCGCGGCACCAAACCGCCTGACCCCGAAGGAGATCCGGACATGCCCTACGTCATCGGCGCCAACTGCCTGGACGTCATGGACAAGTCGTGCACCGAGGAGTGCCCGGTCGACTGCATCTACGAGGGGGAGCGCAAGCTCTACATCAACCCCAAGGAATGCATCGACTGCGGGGCGTGCGAGCCGGTCTGCCCGGTCGAGGCGATCAGCCAGGACCGCCGCGTGCCCGAGGACCAGCACGAGCACATCGCCGACAATCGCGCCTTCTTCACCGAAACCCTGGCCGGCCGCGACGAGCCCCTGGGCGCCCCGGGCGGGTCGCACAAGACCGGACCCATCGGGGTCGACACCGCACTGGTCGCCGCCCTCTAGCCACACCGCTGCGACGCCACGAGCGTTCTGCGACCTGGGTTCTGCCTAGGGCGCCCGACGAAAGGGACCGCGTTCATGACCGACCACGAGGTGCGGGGACTGCCGGCCAGCGAGCTCAGCGACGAGCAGCTCGAGGCCCAGGGCACCCAGGCGCACGCCACCCGCAACTGGGTCTTCCTGCACGGCAGCGCCGAGCAGTTCGCCCACCACACCGCCCGGATGCTCGAGCTGGAGCACGAGTACGTGCGTCGGCATCCCCGCCGGACCTGGCAGGGCAGCGGCGGGGCGGCCACCGACCCCTCGACGACGGCCGCCCACTGGCGCGAGACCGTCCGCGGAGTCATCAGCCAACTCCAAGCACTCGTCGTGCTGCCCGACCCCAAGCCGGACGTCGTCTCCGGTACGGGTGATCCGGTCGTCGCGTTCCTGCGGCGGCTCGCGGATTCTCCTGGGGGTCGAATGCACAAGCTCGAGGCCCACCAGGCCGCTCGCGAGGTCGGTCTCGAACCGACGTCGACGGCAGCGTTGTACCGGTCGGACCCCCCGCTCGTCGCGACCGACGGCAGTGACCGCGTCCTCACCGACGCCGGACGGGCTCGGCTCGCCGCGAAGTAGCACACCGACCCTTGGATGTGGGGTTGTTGTCCTGACCTTCCGGGTGTGCTCGTGAGGTCGTCCACGATGCTCGTGTGGTCGCCGCCCGTGCCGCAGGCCGGCATACTGGCTCCGCCGCCGTCGCTTGAGCCGTGGTGATGTCCTAGACCTGAGAGAGCCCGCCCGCCAGACCCAGAGGTGAACCATCGTGTCGACCCCTGCGCCCCTCTTTTCCACCCCGGACGTCCGTCGGGAGTCCCGGCCGGACGGCAGCGTGCTGCTGACCTCCGCCGACCCGCTGGCCGAGCACCCGACGAGCGTCGTCCACTCGCTGCGGGAGTGGGCCGCGAAGGATCCGGACCACATCCTCATCGCCGAACGCGGGGGTGAAGGCGGCTGGCGGACGGTGAGCTACGGTCAGGCCGTCGCGGCAGCGACGTCGATCGGTCAGGCCCTGCTCGATCGGGGTCTTGGTCCCGAGCGGCCACTGCTCGTGCTGTCGGGCAACTCCGTCGACCACGCCCTCGTGGCGTTCGGGGCGATGACCGCGGGGATCCCCGTCGCTCCGTCGAGCGTCGCCTACTCCTTGCTTTCCAAGGACCACGCGCGGATCAAGGAGATCGTCGCCCTGCTGAATCCGGGTGCGGTCTTCGCCGA
This sequence comes from Dermatophilaceae bacterium, assembly GCA_037045045.1. Taxonomy (GTDB): domain Bacteria; phylum Actinomycetota; class Actinomycetes; order Actinomycetales; family Dermatophilaceae; genus Phosphoribacter. The sequence continues at coordinate 562,554 of JBAOHL010000002.1, read as the reverse complement.
GGACAGCACGGAGTTCGGCGCCGCGCTCGACGCGATCGCTGCGCCGGTCGTCATCGCGAGCCGCGGCGCTCGGGAGGGCACCGTCTCGCTCGACGAACTCATCGCGACGGCTCCCGGCGAGGCGGTCCAGGCGGCGTTTGCCGCGATCACCGGCGACACCGTGGCCAAGATCCTCTTCACCTCGGGATCGACCGGCCTGCCCAAGGGCGTCATCAACACCCACCGGATGTGGGCCGCCGACCAGCAGGCGATGCGTCAGGTGTGGCCGTTCCTCACCGCCGAGCGGCCGGTCATCGTCGACTGGCTCCCGTGGAGCCATACCTTCGGCGGCAACCACAACCTCGGGATGATGGTCACCAACGGCGGGTCGCTCTACGTGGATGCCGGCCGTCCCGCCCCCGGAATGTTCGAGCGGACCCTCGCGAACATCGCGGACGTCAAGCCGACGATCTACTTCAATGTCCCGGCCGGGTTCGCCCTGCTCGTGCCCGAACTCGAAGAGAACCCCGAGTTCGCCGCCGCGTTCTTCTCGCGGCTGCGGTTGATCTTCAACGCCGCCGCCGCCCTGCCGCTGACGCTGCGCGAGCGGCTGGTTGCCGTGGCGGAGAAGACCACCGGCGCCCCGGTGTCGGTGACCGGGTCGTGGGGCCTCACCGAGACGTCGCCGGCGCTGACCAACGCCCACTTCGCCTTCGACGACGCTCGGTGCATCGGGGTGCCGCTGCCGGGTGTCGAGTTGCTGCTCGTCCCCGAGGACGGGGAGCGCCACGAGATCCGGGCCCGCGGACCCGTCGTCACGCCCGGCTACTACGGCCGCCCCGAGCTCGCCGCCGAGTCCTTCGACGCCGAGGGGTTCTACCGCACCGGAGACGCGGTGTCCTTCGCCGACCCGGACGACCCCGGCAAGGGCCTGCTCTTCCAGGGGCGCCTCGTCGAGGACTTCAAGCTGACCACCGCGACGTTCGTCCACGTCGGGGCGGTGCGCACGAACCTGCTCTCGGCCCTGCCGGTGCTCGCCGATGCGGTCATCGCCGGTGAGGGCCGGGCGTTCGTCACCGCGTTGGCCTGGCTCAACCCCGCCGAGGCCGCTAAACATCTGGGCCGGGCGGTCGACGCCGCCGAGGCGTTCATCCACGAGCCTGACCTCGCCAAGCACATTGCCGGGGCGCTTCGGGCGTTGCACAAGGGCGCCGGGTCTTCGATGAAGGTCGAGCGGGTGCTGCTGATGTCCAGCCCGGCCGATCTCGACGCCGGCGAGATCACCGACAAGGGCTACGTCAACCAGCGCAAGGTGCTGGCCAACCGCCGCTATCTCGTCGACATCCTCTACTCCGACCCGCTGCACCACGCGGTCATCACGGCCGATCACGTCGGGAGCTGAGGCAGGGTTCGGCACTGACCGCCGCGCGGCTGTTCGTCGACGTCCGGGCGGGCGTCCCGGCGCTCCGCTCGGCAGCGGAGCGTGAGTTGGCGCGACTCGTCGCGCAGTTCGCCCCGGACGGCAGGTATGCCGTCGACCGCGCGTGCCCCCGCTGTGGCTCCCTCGAACACGGGCCTCCGAGAGTGGTCGGCGCCCCGGGGGTGTGGGTGAGCCTGAGCCGTGCCGGCGCTCTGCGGGCCGTCGCGGCCGGCGACGGCGGCCCGGTCGGTATCGACATCGAGACACCTCGGGCCGCCTCGCTGGCGACGGTAGCCGGGGTGGCGCTGCACCGGGACGAGCGGGTCGAGGACGACACCCAGGCCACCCGGACCTGGGTGCGCAAGGAGGCGGTGCTTAAGGCCCTCGGGGTGGGTCTGACCGTGGACCCTCGGCGATTGCGGGTCTCGGCCCCCGACGAGGCGCCGCGCGTGCTCGGGTGGGAGGGCGGCGGCATCCCCGCTGGCTCGGTGTGGCTCGCCGACTTGCCGGACGATCCGCGCTGGGTCGGGGCGGTCGCCGTCCGCACCGACCGGCCGGTGCGGGTCAGCGTCCGGGCAATGCCGCCAGCGCCGGCAGGGCCGGGCTGAACAGCCACACGTCGAGCAGCCGCCCGAGGGACCCGTCGGCCTCGGGGGCATGGCGGCGCGCGTGGGCGAGGAAGTCCGCCGTCGACACCGTGCCGAACCGGTACCGGGCCACCCAGTCGCGCAGCATGGCGAAGAACGCCGGGTCGCCCAGATGCTTGCGCAGTGCATGCAGGGCGAGCGCACCCCGCTTGTAGACCCGATCGTCGAACATCGCTTCTGGCCCGGGATTGGCGAGCACGAGGTCCTGGGGGAGGCGGTCGAGCCGAGCCCAGTGTTCGGCCGCCAAGGCGTCGGTACGGCGGTGTCCCGACGCCTGCGCCCAGAGCCACTCGGCGTAACAGGCGAAACCCTCGTGTAGCCAGACGTCCTGCCACTGCCCGACGGTCACGCAGTTGCCGAACCATTGATGCGCCAACTCGTGGGCGATGAGCCGCTCCTGCTCCCACCCCGGTTCCAGGAAGTTGACCCCGAACGTGGCCAATCCCTGGGCCTCCAAGGGGATCTCCAGGGGCTCGGGCGTGACGACGACCTCGTAGCCGGCGAACGGGTACGGCCCGAACAGGTCGACGAAGGCGTCGAGCATGATCGGCAGACGCCCGAACGCCCGTCGCGCGCGTGGCCCTTGGTCACCGGGGTGGTGCACGCGCAGCGGCACCGGCCCGGGGATCGCGGTCGTCGTGTACCGGCCGACATGGGCTGCCATGAGGTACGTCGGCGTCGGACGGGTCTGCTCGAAGGTCCACCGCCGCCGGCCGGCCTCGCGCCGCGGCTTGGACCCCTGCCCGGTGACGACGACGGTGTAGTCCGACTCCGTGGTCACCGCGACCCGGTAGGTCGCCTTGTCCGACACCCTGTCGTTGCACGGGAACCACGAGGGCGACCCGTAGGGCTGCGAGGCGACGAGCGCTCCGTCGGCGAGCTCCTCCCAGCCGGCCTCGCCGTGGGGTCCCTCGACCGGGACGGGGCGCCCGGCATACGAGACCCGCACGGTGGCGCCCACGCCGGGGGCGAGTGGCTCGGGCAGTCGGACAAGCAACCGCGAGCCGGTATGCCGGTGCCGGGCCAGGGCGCCGTCGACCCGGACCTTGCGCACCGTCAGGCCGTGAAGGTCGAGGGTGAGCGTGTCGATCGGCTCGAGCGCGTCGACGGTGAGCGTGGCGACGGCGCGCAGGGCGTTGGTCGTCAGGCGGTAGTCCAGGGCGAGATCGTAGTGGCGCACCGCGAACGTGACGTCCCCGTGGCCCGGCAGGTAGGGATCGGCGTCGGCGGGCCGCGGGGGGACGACCGTAGGGGGTGGTGCCGACCGCCGGCGGTCGCGGCCGTTGCCCATGCGCGACCTCCTCGTGGACGTGTCAACCGGTGGGGATTGCCCGGCGGCGCTGCGAGGCTACCCCGACAGGCTAGAGGCCCTCGCCGGCTGCGGTCGGTCAGGCACACTGGGCCCCATGATCGAGCAGCGGTTGGTGGCGATGGTCGAGGCGGCCACCATGGGGATTCTGGCCACCCGACGGGCCGACGGCCGACCGCAGCAGTCGCCGGTGTCCTACGCCTTCGACCCGGACCGCGCTGTGCTGCGGATCTCGACGACCGCCGACCGGGCCAAGACGGTGAACCTGGCGCGCGACCCTCGGGCCAGCCTGCTGGTCATGGGCCCGACGCCGTGGTCGTATGCCGTGGCGCAGGTGCGCGCGCAGGTGCTCCCGGTTGCCGCGAGCGCCGATGACGAGAGCGTCGCCGAACTGCGCGACATCTACCGCGCCATCGCCGGTGAGCACGCCGACTGGGCGGACTTCGACCGGGCGATGGTCGCCGACCGGCGCGTGCCGATCCATCTGCACGTCGAGCGGTACTACGGGGCGCCGCCGCCCGAGTGACGGTCCTGGTCCTCGTCCCAGGGCCCGATGGGGTTGCCGACCCAGCGGGTCTTGTCCGGCACGCTCTCGCCGCGCATGACCAACGACGCCGGACCCACCGTCGCGTGCGACCCGATGACCGCCGCCGGCAGCACGACGCCGTTGGGGCCGAGCGTGGCCCCCTCGCGCAGGGTCACTGTGTCGAGGGCGAGGACGCGGTCGTGGAACAGGTGGGTCTGCACGACGCAGCCGGCACCGACGGTCGCGCCGGCGCGCAGGTCGACGAGGTCCGGCTCGGGTAGCCAGTACGACTCGCACCACACCCCCGGCCCGATCCGCGCGCCCATCGAGCGCAGCCAGATGTTGAGGGCCGGCGTCCCCAGGGCCGGTCGGGCGAACCACGGTGCGGCGAGGACCTCGAGGGCGGTATCGGCCAGTTCGTTGCGCCAGACGAAGGTGCTCCACAACGGATGCTCACTGGGGCGGACCCGCCCCACGAGCAGCCACTTGGCGGCGGTGGCGATCCCCGCGGCGACCGCTCCTTGGACAATGAGGACGAGGCCGCCGGCGAGCAGGGCCAGCCACCACCCGATCCAGGCGGCAAGCGCGAGCAGCACGGCCGAGGCGCCGGCGCCCAGTCCGGCGGCGAGGATCACCGGGATCACGCGGCATACCTCGATGGCCGCCCGAGCGACGCGCAGCCGAGCCGGCGGCCGATAGGTCCGAGCGGCGTCCGCGGCCTCGACGGCGCGTCGCAGCCGAGTCGGCGGGCTGCCCAGCCACGACGTGCCGCGCCGAGCCCGCCGGGGTGCCGCCGAGAGCACGGCGACCAGGCCCTCGCGCGGGACCTTGCGCCCGGGTGCGGTCATGCCGGAGTTGCCAAGGAATGCCTGGCGGCCGACCTTGACCTGGTCGATGCGCAACCATCCGCCGCCGAGTTCGTACCCGCCGAGCAGGGTGTCGTCGGCGAGGAACGACGCGGCGCCGACCGAGGTGAGCCGGGGTAGCAGCAGCACGGTCGAGGCCTCGACGTCGGGACCGATGCGTGCGCCGAGGGCCCGCAGCCAGGCCGGGGTGAGGCTGCTGGAGTACAGCGGGAAGAGCCACGTGCGGGCCTCGTCGAGGACCCGGATCGTCGCCCACGCCGCCCAGGCCGGCCGGCTGTGCACGGGGTGATGCCCCGGGCGCAGGGCCAGCCCGGCCAGGCGGACGACGGCGAGGACGAGCAGGGCGAGCACCACACCGGCGACGACGACGGTCAGCGGCAACCATGCCGCGAGGGTCGCCGCCGCCTCCCGGGGGCCCGGGGCCCCTCGGACGGACCAGGCGGGCAGCGCGAGACCGGCGAGCACCGCCACGAGCGGCAGGCCCGCGAGCCCGGCGGCCGTGGCGGCATACAGGCCGGGGTACCACCAGCGGTAGGCCGGTCGCCGGCCCTCCCACGGTCCGCGGGCCCGGCCCACCGGCTCGGCGGGGGCGCCGGCCCAGTACTGCCCGTCCGGGACGGTGCCGAGCACGCCCGAGCCGGGACCGACCTCGGCGTCGGCACCGACGTCGGCCCCCGGTGCGAGGGTGCTGCGTGCCCCGATCCGCGCGCGCGGCCCGATCCGGATCGGGGCGATCGTCAGGACGTCGCCGTCGAGCCAGTGCCCGCGCAGGTCGACCTCGGGTTCCAGCGACGCACCGGCGCCGACGTGCAGCCGGCCGGTGATCGGGGGCACGGTGTGCAGGTCGACGTTCGGGCCGATCCGCGCGCCGAGCAGTCGGGCGTACCACGGCATGAGGACCGCGCCGGAGAGGCCGGCGGCGTTGCACTCGTCGGCGAACCGTTCGGCCAGCCACACGCGCAGGTGGATCCGGCCACCTCTCGGGTACTGCCCTGGACCGACCCCGCGCAGCAACGCCCGCGCCCCGGCGGCGGCCAGCAGCATCCGCCCCGGCGGGAACACCAGCAGCAGCCACCCCAGCGCCACCCACCACCACGCCACGGTGGGCAGCCAGGGCAGGTCGAGGACCGAGGAACCGGCGGTGGACACGGCGGCGGCCCAGGTCAGCCAGCGGGCCCCGCCGACCGAACGCAGCGCGACGCTGAAGGCGAGTTGCCCGATCTGGGTCTTGCGGGGCACCGGGTTGACCGCTCGGTTGAGCCGGCCGCTGGGGGCGCTCATCCCGTCGAGGTGCTCGGCAAGTGCGGCGAGAGTGGGGTGTTCGTAGACGTCTGCGACCGCCAGCTCCGGGTAGGCCGCCCGGAGCCGGGCGACGACCTGGGCCGCGGTGAGGCTACCGCCGCCGAGGTCGAAGAAGTCGTCGGCGGCTGACTCCACAGGGGCGCCGAGGACGTCGAGCCAGACCGCCGCGACCTGCGCCTGCGTGGGTCCGAGGCCCGTCGACGTGGCGGGGGCGGCGCTGGGGGCCGGCCAGGGCAGGGCGTCGCGGTCGATCTTGCCCGAGGTCTTCGTCGGCAGGTCGGCGACGGTGACGAGCCGGGGGACGAGCGCGGCCGGCAGGCGCTCGCGCAGGCGGACTTTGGCAGCGGACGGGTCGAAGTCCGGCGAGGTGGCGACGTAGCCGACGAGCAGCGCGTTGCCAGAGCCGGTATGCCGCACGGCGGCCGCCGCTGCGGTGACCCCGGGCAGGTCGAGTAGCGCCGAGTCGATCTCGCCGAGTTCGATCCGGCGCCCACCGACCTTCACCTGGTCGTCGGCCCGCCCGACGAAGACCAACCCCTGTCCGTCGTATCGCACGAGGTCGCCGCTGCGGTAGGCCCGGGCCCACCCGAGGGAGGCCATCGCGGCATACCGCTCGGCGTCGCGTTCCGGGTCGAGGTAGCGGGCCAGGCCCACCCCGCCGATGACGAGCTCACCGATGTCACCGTCGGCGACCGGGTGGCTGTCGGCGTCGACGACGGCGAGGTCCCAGCCGGCCAACGGCAGGCCGATGCGGATCGGGCCGTCACCACCCAGCAGCGCACCGCACGAGACGACGGTGGCCTCGGTGGGCCCGTAGGTGTTCCACACCTCGCGGCCGGAGGCGACCAGACGGGTGGCGAGCTCGGCGGGACACGCCTCGCCGCCGAGGATGAGCAGACGGACCCGGGTGAGGGCGTCCATCGGCCACAACGCGACGAGGGTCGGCACCGTCGAGACGACGGTAAGGTCGTTGGCGCGCAGCCACGGGCCGAGCTCGACGCCACTGCGCACGAGCGAGCGTGGGGCCGGCACGAGGCAGGCGCCGTGGCGCCAGGCCAGCCAGATCTCCTCGCACGAGGCGTCGAACGCCACCGACAGACCGGCCATGACGCGATCCCCGGGGCCGACGGGGGCGCCCTGGAGGTACAGGCCCGCCTCGGCGTCGACGAAGGCCGCCGCGGACCGGTGGGTGACGGCGACCCCCTTCGGGGTGCCCGTCGACCCCGAGGTGAAGATGATCCACGCGTCGTCCTCGACGTCGGGGGGCGTCGGGGCCACCGGGTCGGCCCCCGGTTCACGCAGGGTGATCGACAAGTCAGCGCCGATGACCGCGTCGACCTGCGCCTCGGCGAACACCAGGCGGGCCCGCTCGTCGGGATCGTCGGCGTCGACGGGCACGTATGCCGCGCCGGCCATGAGGGTGGCGAGGATGGCGACGTAGAGGTCGGTCGTGCCGGAGCGCACCCGGATGCCGACCCGGTCGCCGGGGCCGATCCCCAGCTCGCCGAGCGCGACGGCGAGGGCGTCGCCGAGTTCGGCGAGTTCGGCGTAGGTGAGCACTTGCGCGCCGCTGTAGAGCGCCGGTTCGTCGGGGTGGGCCGCGACGGTCGCGTCGAAGACGTCGACGAGGGTGCGCGGCGGCGCGGCCGGTGCTCCGCGCAGCAACGTCATGGCCGAAGGCTAGGGCCCGCGCGCCCGCGCGGCGGGGATCCGACCGTCCTAGAGGTCGAACCAGGCCACGGCGGGCTGGACGAGACTGCCCAACCAGACCCTGCCGTGGTGCTCGCGCACCCCGGTGGCCATGTGCCAGCCGGCCGCGTCGAACGAGCGGTCGTGGACCTGGGTGCCGTCGGGACGCAGGGCGATGACCCGGGCGGTGCGCTTGGGCCTGGGCTGGACGGCGTCGGGCAGCCGCCGGGCCGCCCGACGCAGCACCGTTGGGGCCTGCTTGAGGGTTTCCAGGACTGCGTCGGTCGGGGAGGCGATGGTCACCCAGATGAGCCCGTCCGTGCCGAGCGAGATGTTGTCCGGGTAGCCGGGCAGGTCCTCGGCGAGGTAGTCGACGTCGCCGGTTCGGGGGCCGGTCAGCCAGTGCCGCACCACGGTTCGCGCGCCCGTCTCGGCGACGGCGACGAACGACTCGTCGGGGGCCAGGGCCACGCCGTTGGCGAAGTCCAGGCCCTCGCACAGTACGTCGACCTCGCCGTCGGCGCGGCGCACCAAGAGTCGACCGGTGCACGTCGTCTCGATGAGCTCCGACTTCCACTGCGCGACCCCGAAGCGCAACGAGGTGTCGCTGAAGTAGACCGCGCCGTCCGCAGCGACGGAGGCGTTGTTGCAGAAGCGCATCCGCCGGCCCTCGATGCTCGTGACGAGCGTCTCGACCTCCCGGGTGGCGGGGTCGAGGGCGAGCAGCCCGCGGTCGGCATCGCAGACGAGCACGCGCCCGTCGCCGAGGAACTCCAGGCCGAGCGGGCGTCCCCCGGTGTTCGCGACTCGCTCGACGAGGTCGCCGTCGTGGGTCAGCCGCAGGATCGACCCGTCGTCGGTGCCGGTCCACACGTGGCCCTTGGCGTCGACGAGGACGTCCTCGGCGCCGTGGCCGGGCACGGGGACGACGGTGATCCGGTCGGTCGCCATGAGCGCAGCGTATGCCGTGTCCGCCGCGGGATCACCGGTTCCGGGCGACGAGCGCCTCGATGCCGTCGAGGAGCAACCCCAGGCCGGCATCGAACTCCGAGCGGAAGAAGTTCTCCTCGTCGCCCAACGACTCGCGCGCCGAGGCGGTCAGAAGCGGGAACCGCACCGGATCGACGAGCTCGCGGATCCGGCGTTCGTAGGTGGCTCCTGCCCCGTCGGGAGCGTCGCGGAGCAGACCCATCTGCAGGCTTTCGCGCACGTGCTCGTGGGCCCAGTGGTCGACGGCCAAGAGGATGGACAGTCGCTGTTGATTGGTCAGGGCCGCCGCGGTGAGGGCCTCGAGGCCGGCCTCGGTCCAGGCGAGCAGATTCGGGGTCACCGGCGGGGCCTGCTGGACGACATCGACCATCCACGGGTGCCGCAGCCGCTGGTCGGTGATCGCCGTCGTCCACGCCGTGAGCCGCCGGCGCCAGCCCGCCCGGCCGTACCGCACGGTCGGGGGGCCGCACCCGACGTCGAGCATCACGGCATACAGCTCGTCCTTGCTGTCGACGTACCGGTACAGGGACATCGTCGTGAGCCCGAGCGCCCCGGCGACGCTCTTCATCGAGACCGACGGCAGACCCTCGGCGTCGGCGAGAGCCACGGCCGCGGCGCCGATCTCGTGGATCGTGCGACCGGGCTTCGGTCCGCGCCGGCCGGCGGGCTCGCGGTCCCAGAGCAGCTGGAGATAGCGGGGCAGGTCGCTCACCGGACGAGTGTAGCAATCGGCTTGCGCCGCACGCAGTTACCGTCTATGTTTCTGCGTGCAATACATACATTATGTTAGATACGCAGATAGGGGTTTGTCGTGACCGACATCGCCATCCGGGCCGGGCGCCGGCAGTGGACCGCCCTCGCCGTCCTGTGCCTTCCCCTGCTCATGGTCTCCGTGGACGTGTCGGTGCTCTTCTTCGCGGTGCCGCACATCGCGGCCCAACTGCACCCCTCGGGGACCGAGATCCTCTGGATCTTCGACGTCTACGGCTTCGTCCTCGCCGGCCTGTTGCTCACCATGGGGTCGGTCGCCGACCGGATCGGCCGGCGCCGGCTCCTGCTCGTCGGAGCGGCGGCGTTCGGCGGGGCGTCGGTGCTCGCGGCATACGCGCCGAGCCCGGCGTGGCTTGTCGCGGCGCGCGCCTTGCTCGGGGTCGGCGGCTCGACGCTCATGCCCAGCACCCTGGCCATCATCCGCGATCTCTTTGTCGATGCCGCGCAGCGGGCCAAGGCGGTGAGCGTCTGGTCTGCGGTCCTCGCCGGCGGAGTGGGGCTCGGGCCGGTGCTCGCCGGACTGCTGCTCGACCGGTACTTCTGGGGCTCGGTGTTCCTCGTCAACGTCCCCGTCATGCTCGCTCTGCTCGCCGTCGGCCCCCTCGTGCTGCCCGAGTCGCACGATCCGGAGGCGCGGGTCGACCTGGTGAGCGCCGTGCTGTCCCTGGCCGCGATCCTGCCGTTCGTCTACGTCCTCAAGTCGGTGGCCGCGGGCGGGTGGTCGGCCTCCCTCGGGGCGTATGCCGCCGTCGGGCTGCTGGCCGTCGTCGCCTTCCTCCGGCGCCAACGTTCCGTCGCGCACCCCATGGTGGACCTGCGCCTGTTCGCCTGGCGGGGCTTCGGAGGGTCGATCGTCGTGCAGCTGGTCGGGATGTTCGCGTTGATGGGCAACTCGATCCTCGTCACCCAGTACCTGCAGTCGGTGCTCGGCATGAGCGCGCTCACTGCCGCATTGTGGAGCCTCGTGCCGTCGGTCGTCGTCGCCGGGGCGGCGCCGGCATCGGTTGCCCTGGCGGCGCGACACGGTCGGCCGCGGGTGATGGCCGGCGCGCTCCTCGTTGCCGCGGCGGGGCTGTTGGCGATGCGGCTGACCGGGGTGGACACGGGGGTTGGGGGGATCCTCGTCGCCCAGACCCTTGTCGCTATCGGGTTGGTCGCGGTGACCGCACTGGTCACCGAATACGCCATCGGGATCGCGCCGGCGCAACGAGCGGGTTCGGTCTCCGCGCTCGTTGAGACTGTCGGGGAACTCGGCGGGGCGCTGGGGATGGCCGTGCTCGGCAGCATCGTCGCGGCCCGGTATGCCGCGGCCATCGACGCGCTGACCCTGGACGTCCCTCCCGCGGCCCGCGAGGCGGCCCGGCGCACCCTTGGGGAGGCCGTGGGTGTTGCGGAGCAGTTGGGGTCGGCGGGCGCGCCGCTGCTCGAGGCCGCCCGCGCGGCATACGTGCAGGCCATGCACGTGGCGGATCTCGGCGCCGGCCTGCTGCTCGTCGCCGCCGCTGCGCTCGCCGTGCTCGCCCTTCCGGCGGCGCCTGCCGAAGCCGCCGGCCCGGCGTCGCCCTCGCCCGCCGATCAGGAGTCGGGGGCGGGCTGAGGGCCCGCTCCGTGCCCCTCGTGATGCGCCGGGGTGATGTAGAGCAGGTGCTCGACGTGCCGGGCGATCTCGGCGACCAACTGGCGCACGTGCTCGTCGTCCACGCGGTAGAGGATCGTCGTGCCGATCCGGCGCGTCGTGACCAGGCGGGCCATCCGCATCTTCGCCAGGTGTTGCGACACCCCGGCGATGGGGCGGCCGATCACCTCGGCGAGCTCGCTTACCGAGCACTCCTGCTCGCGCAGCGTCCAGGCCAGTTGCAGGCGGGTCGGATCGGCCAGCACCCGCAGCACCTCGACGGCCACGGTGACCAACTCGGGATCCAGGGCCTCGCTTGACTTATTCGCGTGCATACGCAAATACTAAAGTATGGGCCTCGGACAACACCTCTTCCACTCCCGCGACACGGCCGACATGGCCGTCGCCGGGTCGCACGACCATCACGGCTCCCACGAGGCGGGTGGGATCGGACACTTGCACGGGGTCATCGAACAGGCCCGCTTCTACGACGTAGTGACCAAGACCGCCTTCCTCGGGCGGCGCGGCGCGGCATACCGGCGGTTGGCGAGGCTGTCCGGGGCCACCCCCGGGGACCGCGTCCTCGACCTCGGCTGCGGCACCGGCGCGCTCAGCGGCGCGATGGTCACCGTCGTCGCACCCGGCGGGAGCGTTCTGGGGATCGACCCGTCCGAGCCCATGTGCGAGCGGGCGCGCCGGAAGGTGCCGGGCGCGCGGTTCGAGGTCATGGCGGCCGAGGCCCTCGATGTGCCCGACGAGAGCATCGACGTCGTCGTGTCGGCGCTGGCCGTCCACCACATCGACGAGCCGGCGCGTCCGGCGGCGTTCGCGCAGGCCGCGCGGGTGCTGCGTCCCGGTGGCCGACTCATGGTCGCCGACTTCCGCCCGCCCGCGGGTCGGTTCGGGGCGCTGCTGACCCGGGCCATGGCCGGACACGCGATGGCCGGCGACCCCGGCGACGAACTGCTCGCGCTCGTCGAGGGGGCCGGGCTGTCGGTGGTGGGCGTGCACCGGCAGACCCCGTTCGTCGTCGTCGTGGCCGAGCGCACGGCACCCTCCCGGCCGTGAGCGACGCCTCGGTCGCGGGACACGGCGCCTCGCCGCTGGACCGGCCGGGCCACGCGCACGGCGACCACGAGCATGCGGTCGAGCTCGGCGAGCACGGGCACGGCGACCACGAGCATGCGGCCGGGCGCGGTGGACACCATCACGACCACCTCGGGGCTGCCGACGTGGTGGCCACCGGCGACGGCCGCCGGGTGCTGTGGATCAGCCTCGCTCTGCTGCTTGTCGCCGCGGCGATCCAGTTCACCGTCGTCGCGTTCTCCGGTTCGGTGGCGCTATTTGGCGACTCGGTTCACAACCTCGCCGACGCGCTGACCGCCCTGCCGTTGCTGTTGGCCTTCCGGGTCGCCTTGCGTCCGGTGACCGACCGTTTCACCTACGGGTACGGCCGAGCCGAGGACCTAGCCGGTGTCTTCGTCGTCCTCGTCATCGCCTTCTCAGCGGCGGTCACCGCCTGGGAGGCCGTCGACCGACTGTTGAATCCGCGGCCCGTCGAGCACCTGTGGGCGGTCGGTGGAGCGGCGATCGTCGGCGGCTTGGCCAACGAGGCCGCGGCCCAGTTGCGCATCCGCACCGGGCGGCGGATCGGTTCGGCCGCCCTCGTGGCCGACGGCCTGCATGCGCGCACCGACGCGCTGACCAGCCTCGCCGTGCTGCTCGGAGCGGCCGGAGTGGGCCTCGGCTGGGATGCCGCCGACCCGGTCATCGCCCTGGGCATCACCGTCGCGCTGCTCGCCGTGCTCCGCGAGGCGATCCGGCACGTCGCGGCCCGGATCATGGATGCCGTCGAACCGGGCCTGGTCGACTCGGCGCGGTCCCTCGCCGCACAGACCCCGGGCGTGCTCGCGGTGCCGGACCTGCGCGTGCGTTGGATCGGACACGAACTGCGCGCCGAGGTCGCCGTCGAGGTCGACGCGGCCTGGTCCTTCGAACGCGCCCACCACGTCGGCCACGACGTCGAAGCCCGGCTCCGTGCGCGGCTGCCGCGGCTCACCTCGGCCGCGGTGCGCGTCTGTCCCGCCGGTCTGGCCGACCAGAGTGAAGGCACCGGCTCACGCTGATCCGCGGGTCGGGCGCACGATCTGCCGACCCGTATGCCGCGTCCTCGGATGCCGCGTCCTCGGATGCCGCGTCCTCGGATGCCGCGTCCTCGGATGCCGCGTCCTCGGATGCCGCGCGCTCGCCGCCGGCCGCAGCCCACACCGTGACCTGCCGGTGCGGCATACCGGCCTGCGGAACGGCGATCCGCGCCCTGCCGGTACCCGGCATACGCTCTGGCGCAAGGAGGATCCATGGAGGAGAACTTCGCGACCGTCCTGGAGACCGTCGCCGACGTCATGAGCGAGCGAGGTGCGATCACCCAGGGGGACCGGGTCGTCACCTGGGCGCGGCTCGACGCTGCCGCCGCTCGGCTGGCCGGCCACCTCAGCGCGGCGGGGATCGGGCCGGGCCACCGGGTCGCCATCTGTCTGTTCAACAGCCCGGAGTACTTCGAGGCCGTGTTCGCGGCGCTGAAGTGTCGGGCCGTGCCGGTCAACGTCAACTACCGGTACAAGGCCGAGGAGATGACGTACATCTTCCGCGACGCCGACGTCCGCGCCGTGCTTTACGACGCCAGCGTCGCCGACCGGCTGGGCCCCGCCCTCGACGGCCTGCAGCGGCGGCCGGCCCTCGTCCAACTCGGCGGGACGGACCTGCTCGACGGCGCGGTCCAATTCGAGGACGCGCTCGGCGCCGAGCCGATGTCACGGATCGAGCGCGGCAACGACGAGTGGCTCATGTACACCGGCGGCACGACCGGTATGCCGCGGGGGGTGCTCTCGCGCCATTCCTGGCTCTTCGGGGTGGTCGCCGCGAACGGGTTCCTCAACCTCGGAGTGCCCTACCCCCAGTCGTTGGACGAGTTGCGCACGACCCTCGAAGGGCTCAAGCCCGGTGGCGAGACGATGGTCACCCTGCCCGGTCCACCGCTCATGCACGGGGCCGGGATGTACACCAGCCTCGGCGCGCTGCTCGCCGGTGGCCGAGTGGCCTGCCTCACCGAACGTGGGTACGACCCCGACGACCTCGCCTCGACCATCGAGCGTCAACGCGTCGACACCGTCGGGATCGTCGGGGACGTGTTCGCCGTGCCGCTGGCCGACGCCCTCGACCGAGCGGTTGCCGCCGGCCGGCCCTACGACCTGTCCTCGCTCAAGCGGATCCTCTCCTACGGGGTGATGTGGAGCGCCGAGAGCAAGGCCCGGCTGCTCGCCCACGCCGACTTCCTCTGCCGCGACCTCGTCGCCGCCACCGAGGGCGGGCCGTTCGCGGTCGCGGAGACGCGTCGGGGCGACCCGGTGAGCACGGCCCGGTTCCGGCTCTTGCCGGGATGCCGCATCATCGACGACACCGGCCGCGACGTCGAGCCCGGGTCCGGGCGGATCGGGCGCCTGGCCGCGGTGTCCGACGAGCACATCCGCTACCTCGGCGACGAGGCCAAGACCGCCGAGACGTTCCGGACCATCGACGGGGTGCGCTATGTCGTGCCGGGCGACCTCGTGTCGATCGACGCCGACGGAGTCGTGACGTTCCACGGCCGAGGTAGCGGGGTCATCAACTCCGGCGGCGAGAAGGTCTTCGCCGAAGAGGTCGAGAACTGCATCCGGCGCCATCCCGCGGTCCGCGACGTCATGGTCGTCGGCGTGCCCGATCCGCGCTGGGGGCATCGGATCGCGGCGGTCGTGGCGCTGCAGCCCGGTGCCACGCTCACCCTGGCGGACCTGCGCGCCCACGTGGGTGCGGAGCTCGCCGACTACAAGCGGCCGACGGCACTGCGCCTCTGCGAGGAACTCAAGCGCAGCCCCTCGGGCAAGGCGGACCTGCGCTGGGCGGCCGAGGTGGCCGCCGAGGCGGGCGACGGGTAGCCGGCGTCTGCCCGCACCCCTCGTCGGCGGGATCGTGGTGCTGGTCACCGCCGCTGCCGCGATCGTCCCGCTTCGGCAGATGCCGACTCGGCAGTCCGAGGTAGCGAGCAGGCCCCAGCCGCGCACGGCTGAGCAGGCGGCCCAGGGAGCCGGGCTCGTCGGGGATAGCGACGGTCAGTCGCGGTGACTCGGCGGGCCGCTCCGACCGGCCGCAGCGCGTCTCAGGCCGCTCGGACGAGGTAGGTCGACCCCGAACTCCCCGGCTTCCACGCCTGCGGCAACCGGGCCGCGAGGGCGTGCTGGGCGCGCCAGCCCGTGCAGTGCCCGGGGACGACGATCTCGGGTGCCCACTCGGCCAGGGCGGCCACGGTCGGCTCGATGACCGGCTCGAACGCCGGCCCGCCGAGGTGGAACCCGCCGACGAGCCCAGCCAGCCGCTCGACGCCGGTGAGGCGCATCGCGTGCCGGACGATGTTGACGACCCCGGCATGACCACATCCGGTGAGCACGACCAGCCCCCGACCGCGCACGTCGACGACGACGGCCTGGTCGTCGACGACGAGCGGGTCGTGTCGCCACCCAGCGCCGTCCCACGCCTCGTGCGCCGGCGGCATACCTCGCTCGAACTCGGTCGTGCGGTCGACCTCGCCCGTGACGAGCAGGCATCCGTCGAGCAGCAGCGAGGGGACCCGCCGCTCGATGACCTCGAATCCCTCGCCGGCCAGGGCCGACTTCGACAGGGTGGGCAGCGGTTGGATCCCCACGCCGGGCAGGGCGAGGCGCCGATGCGACCAGACGTTGGGGTGCAGAGTCAGCGGCATCCCCGATCGGCCGCGCCGGGCCGCGAGGCCGGCCAGACCGCCGGCGTGGTCGAAGTGGCCGTGGCTGAGCACCGTCGCGGTCACCGCGTCGAAGGACACCCCGATCCGGTCGGCGTTGTCGACCATGGCGTCGGGGGACAGGCCGGTGTCGAAGAGCACCGTTGACGTGCGATCGCCGCGTCGGACCTCGACGAGAGCGCTGAACCCGTGTTCGGCCCGCAGCCCCACAATGGTGGAGCCGCCCTCGAACTGCCCGGCCGCCACGGGATTGGCCATCGGCGCGCGGGTCACCGCTTCGTCCCCGGGGAGCAACCCGTCGTAGACGTTGTCGACGAGGGTGGTGATCCGCACCTCGTCGACGGGCTCCAGGCGGATCGGATCGATTGCCGCGCCGGTCGTCGGACGAGGCGCGGCGAGACGGGCCTGGCCCGCGTCGGACTCGATACACATACCGGCACGGTATGCCGTTCGGGGCCGCCGCGGCAGGGCGGCGCCAGGCGATCACCCGCCGGTCGGGCCTGGGATGCTGGAGGCATGGAGGCGGTGCCGCAGCGGTTCAACATGGCCCGCTACTGCGTCGGAGACCCCGCGGCGGCTCGGCCCGACGCCACCGCCCTCGTCGTCGTCCACGACGCGGCGGCACCCCCCGAAGCCGCCGAGCGGTGGACCTTCGCCGAACTCGACGACGCGGTCCGCGCGGTTGCCGCCGGCCTGCTGGCATCTGGACTCGCCCCGGGCGATCGGGTCCTCGTGCGCCTCGGCAACACCAGCGCCTATCCGCTGGTGTTCTTCGGGGCGATCGCGGCGGGCCTCGTCGCTATCCCCACCTCGACCCAACTCACCGCCGAGGAGGTCGACTTCCTCGTCGCCGATTCCCGCTGCCACCTCGTCGTCGCCGAGGACGCCTTGCGGGTCGACCTGCCCGACGGGGTCCGCGGCGCCGGACCGGCCGACGTCGCCCGCTGGCGCGCGCAACCGAGCCGCGCGGCATACGCCGACACCGCCGCGGACGACCCCGCCTACCTCGTCTACACCTCGGGGACGACCGACCGGCCCAAGGGCGTCCTGCACGCGCACCGGGCCGCCTGGGGCCGCCGGCCGATGTACGCCCACTGGCTCGGCATCGGCCCGGGCGACGTCATGCTCCATGCCGGCGCCTTCAACTGGACGTACACCCTCGGCGTCGGCCTCACCGACCCGTGGGCCAACGGCGCGACCGCCGTGGTCTACGACGGGCCCAAGGATCCGAGCGCGTGGCCGACGCTCCTCGAGCGGTTCCGGGCCACCCATTTCGCCGCGGTTCCGGGCGTCTACCGCCAGCTGCTCGCCCGGGGCGAGCTCGGCGCCGTGGACCTGTCCTCGCTGCGCCATGGCCTGGTCGCCGGCGAGGCGCTCACCCCGTCGCTGTGGAGCCGTTGGCGCGAGGCCACCGGGCGGGAACTGTTCGAGGCGTTGGGGATGAGCGAGGTGTCGACGTTCGTCTCCAGCGGTCCCACCGTGGCCACCCGTCCGGGCAGCCCGGGCCGCCCGCAGCCGGGTCGGCGGGTCGCGGTCCTGCCGCAGGACGGCGCCGATGTCACGCCGGTGCCCGACGGGCAGATCGGCCTGCTGGCCGTGCATCGCAGCGACCCCGGCCTCATGCTCGGCTACTGGCGCCGCCCCGAGGAGCAGGCCGCGGCATACCGGGGGGAGTGGTTCGTCACGAGCGACCTCGTCCACGTCGGCCCGGACGGCTACCTGTACTACCACGGGCGCAACGACGACGTGATGACCGCGATGGGCTACCGCGTCTCACCCCTGGAGGTCGAGCACTGCCTGGCCCGCCACCCCGACGTCGGCGAGGTGGCCGTCACCGAGGTGCAGGTGCGCGAAGGGCTGCGGATCATCACCGCGTTCGTCGTGCCGACCGACCCGGACGACCGCGAATCCGTCGACGCGGCAAGCATCCTCGGGTATGCCGCGGAGCACCTCGCCGCGTACAAGCGCCCGCGGGAGGTCGTTTTCGTCGACGCCCTGCCGCGCACCCCCAACGGCAAGATCCTCCGGCGCGACCTCGCCGATCGGCAGGAAGGTCAACGCGGCGACGCTCGGTGAGCTGCCGTCGATGGGTGCGGTGTGGCCGCGCGCCTGGCCTGGGTCGTCGGTGCGCGGCCGTGCCCCCGCGGGTCGTGATCAACGACTCCGACCCCGCCCCGGCCCGCGCGCGCCGACCGGTGGGAGGATGCGAGCGAAACGCTGCACCCGGCATACAGGCGAGGGACGACGATGAAAACGGTGCCCGGCAACTACTTCGAGGACTTCCGGATCGGGCAGGAGATCGTCCACGCGACACCCCGCACTGTGAGCGACGGCGACGTCGCGATGTACACCGCGCTCTACGGCCCGCGGTTCGCCATGACGGCGGGGGAGTCCTTCGCGCAGGCCATGGGCATGGAGCGGATGCCGCTGGACAGCATGCTCGTGTTCCACGTCGTCTTCGGCAAGACGGTGCCCGACATCTCGCTCAATGCCGTGGCGAACCTCGGGTATGCCGCCGGGCGATTCGGCGTGCCGGTCTACCCCGGCGACACCCTCGCGGCCCGGTCGGAGGTCATCGGCCTCAAGCCCAACCGCGACGGCAAGACCGGCGTCGTCTACGTCCACTCGGTGGGGACCAACCAACGCGGCGAGACCGTGCTCGACTACGTCCGCTGGGTCATGGTCCGCAAGGGCGACGAGAGCGCGCCCCCGCCGGAAACCGTGCTGCCCGAGCTGCCCGCTGCCGTGCCGGCCGGCGAGCTCGTCGTGCCGTTCGACCTACGCGGGCGGACCTACGACACCGTGCTCGCCGGCAGTCCCTACCTGTGGGAGGACTACGAGATCGGCGAGCGGATCGACCACGTCGACGGCATGACGATCGAGGAGGCCGAGCACATGCTCGCCACTCGGCTCTACCACAACACCGCCAAGGTCCACTTCAACCAGCACGTGGAGTCCGCAGGCCGGTTCGGGCGGCGGATCGTCTACGGCGGGCACATCATCAGCCTGGCCCGGGCGCTGTCGTACAACGGCCTGGCCAACGCCGTGTGCATCGCCGCGATCAACGGCGGGACCCATGCGAACCCGACGTTCGCCGGGGACACCGTCTACGCGTGGTCGCAGGTGCTCGACAAGCTCGAGATCCCCGGGCGCGAGGACGTCGGCGGCCTGCGGCTGCGCACGGTGGCGACGAAGGACCTCTCCGGTGCCGACTTCCCGTACCAGGGGCCGGAGGGCAAGTACCTGCCGAACGTCGTGCTCGACGTCGACTACACGGTGCTCATGCCGCGCCACTGAAGGTGCCCCCCGCGGCGCGTTCGCCGCCGTTCTCTCTCGCCTGGTGAATCCTCTCGCGGCGCGGAACAAGACGTGAAGTTGAGCCGTTATCGCTCATGAAGAGGGATGGTGAGGTTATCAAGTCTGTCGACCGACCTCGATGCGTCGCTCTTCGAGACGAATGACCGACTCAGCAGGAGGCTGACCCGCATGGCCACCCAGTTCGACCCCTTCCGCGAGATGGACCGGTTCTTCTCCGGCGCTCGCACCCCCGCGTCCATGGCGATGCCGATGGACCTGTACCGCGACGGCGAGGCCTTCGTCGTGCGCATCGACCTGCCGGGTGTGGACCCGGGAACGGTCGACGTCGACGTCGAGGACCGCACCCTGACCATCCGCGCCGAGCGCAAGACCGAGCCCGAGGGGCAGTTCCAGTGGCTCTCGCATGAGCGCCCCAGCGGCACCTTCGCCCGCCAGCTCACGCTCGGCTACGGCGTCGCTCCCGACCGCATCGAGGCCGGGTATGCCGACGGCGTGCTCACGCTCACGATCCCCGTGGCCGAAGAGGCCAAGCCTCGCAAGATCTCGGTGAACCACGCCAAGGGCGCTGAGACCATCGAGGCCAGCGTCGCCTAAGGCAACAGGCGCCCATCGACGCCCGAAGGTGTGGCAGAACGCGGCGTATAGCGCGCGTTCTGCCACACCTTCGTCGTTGTGGGGGAAGCGGCCAGTCGGTGGGGCCGGGGGGCTTACACGCCCGGTGCTCATACGGCCAGGGGCTCACCCGGCCCGGGCGCACACACCCCGGGGCCTCACACAGCCGGGGTCGTGTCCTTCGGGCGCAGGGTCCACAACGTCACCATCTCGGCGATGACGCTGCCGTCCTCGCGGGTGATGACGACCGGCACCTCGAACTCCGGTCTCAGGCCGGCGTCGAGCTGAGCGGTCACCTCACTCGCCGAATACGGCATGTCCGCGGTGGCCGTGATCTCGCCCATGGCTACCCGGCGGTAGGCGATCTGCGCCTGCACGGCCAGCGGCACGGCCCGCTCGAGTTGATCGCCGAACGCGGCCAGCACGATGATGCCGCTGGCCGCCTCGCCGAGGGTGAAGATCGCCCCGGCCTGGGGGCCGCCCAGGTGGTTGTGGAACTTGTCCTGGTCGGGCAGGCGAACGACGGCCTTCGTGGGCAGCGCCTCGTCGACGACCAGCCCCATCGTCCGGGCCATGGGTACCCGGCGCAGGAAGTCCTCGCCGAGGTCGGTGGGGTTGAGAGTAGGCATATCCAAAAGTTACCAAGGGGTAACTAGGCGGTCAATCGCTCCAGCCGCTCCGGGGCCTCCGGCGAGGGCTGACCGGCGTGACGTTTGTTACCGTCACGGCATGGCTCAGAGGGCGGTCGTCCCGCTCGTCGATGGCGTGATCTGGCGGGTGCCGCTCGTCGGGGACTTCGTCAACGGGTTCCTGCTGCGCGACGACGACGGTCAGGTGACCATCCTCGACATGGGGTTGCCCCGCAGCGCGCCACGGGTGCTGGCGGCGCTCACCGCCATCGGCTCTGGACCGAGCGACGTCACTCGGTTGCTCCTCACCCACGCCCACATCGACCACGTCGGCGGCGCCGCGGCGGTGGCGGCGGCGGTGGGCCGGGGCGTAGCGGTCCATGCCGAAGACGCCCAATACGTGCGTGAGGGACGCGGCCCGGCGCGCGATCCGACATACCGGCTGGGCCGGCTGCTCGACCGCCTCTCGCCCACCCGGTTCGGTCCGGTCCAGGTCGCCGAGGAACTCCTCGACGGCCAGCTGCTCCCCGTGGCCGGCGGCCTACGGGTCATCCACACACCCGGGCACTCGCCGGGCCACGCGGCATACCTGCACGAGCCGTCGGGCACGCTCGTCACCGGCGACAGCATCTTCAACGTCCGCGGCCTGCGCTGGCCGTTCACCGCGTTCTGCACCGACTTCCGGCTGACCCAGCAGACCGCGCACCGGCTCGCCGAGACGGAGTACGAGCGCGCCGCGTTCACCCACGGGGCGCCGCTGACGGACAACCCTCGCGAGGCGATCCGCAGCTTCCTGTCCCGGCAGGGCTGGTAGCGGTCGGTATGCCGCGCCGGCGCGACCCCGCGGCCATCGGCAGCCCGCGGAAGTCTCGCTACGGCCGTTGGCGGGGGGCGGCATCCGAGATAGGCGCGGCCGAGTGCTGCGGACGCCGGGTTACCCTGGCGCCATGGCGGACCCCACCCTTGTCGCGCTGCCGGGCAGCGAGAACGTCGTGGCCTTGCTCGGTCGGGCCCGCACGCTGACCTTCGAAGAGGCCCGATCGCTGCGCCGGGCGTTGGACGTCGACTGGGACCTGTCCGCCGACCAGGTGCGCGCCGCCGTCGTCGGCGCGGCCTTCGGCAGCGCGACCTGCTCGGCCTGGGGGGCCAGCATCGGGGTGTGCTGGGCAGCCGGGTGGGGCGCCGCGTGGGGAGCCTATTGGGGCGCGGCTTTCGGCGCGGTCGGCGGAGCGGCCGCCGGGCTGCTCGTCAAGGACGTCATCCACAAGCTCTGACGATGGCGCGGCCCGCGGCCGTTACGGCGCGCTGATCGCGCGCCGGGTCCGCCGAGCGGGCCCCCTGCGCTCAGCCGCCCGTCCCCCGGATCGTCCCCTGGGCCACGGCGACGAGCGTGGGGGAGCCCTGCTCGTCCTCGGTCGACAGCTCGCACACGCAGACCGCATGGCGCGAGCCGGCGTGGACGACTCGTGCCCGAGCGACCAGTGCGACCCCCTGAGCCGGCTTGACGAAGTCGATGGTGAAGCCGCTGGTCAGCACGTTGGGGCCGAGGGCCGCGCCGCCGGCGAACGTGAGGGCGATGTCGGCGGCCGTCGCGAGCAGTCCGCCGTGGAGGAATCCGTGCTGCTGCTTGAGTTCTTCGCGGACCGGGATCCGGAACGTCGCCGACCCGTTGCCGAAGTCCACGACGCGAGCGCCGATCACCCGGCTGAACGGCTGTTGGTCGAGGATCCGTTCGGCGAGCGCGAGCAGGTCGGTCGATTCAGGTGTGTCGCCCATGACCGACATCCTGGCCTATCCCGGCCCCGGGTCTGGACCACCGGCCGCTGGCTGTGGGGTTGGCCTGGACGGACCCCCTTGCCGGGAAAGGGCGAGCGGCTCAGCTGCCTAACCCAACTTGACGTTATTCCTACCAAAACCTAACCTCATGCTCGGACCGGTCGGCTGCGCCCGGCGCACCGCATTCGGGGCCGCTGACGTCCGGTACGACCCCCCACCCACGCGCCGGACGCCGACCGCCGGATCGATGAGACGAGCCCCCCATGCCCGCTATCGCGACGGCCCCACCCGCCACCGACCCGATATGACCGACCCCTTGGCGTCGCCTCCCGGACCGATGGTCGACTTCGTCCCCTCGGCCGGCCGAACCGTCGGCGTGGAGTGGGAGCTGGGTCTGCTCGATGCCCACTCGCTGGATCTGGTGTCCCGCGCCGATGCCCTGCTCGCCAGTACCGGCGACGACGGCGCCGGCCCGAGGGCGCGGCATACCAAGACGCGCTCGACCGTGACAAAGGAGTTCCTGCGGAACACCGTCGAGGTCGTCACGGGGATCTGCGCCAATGCCGCCGAGGCCTCGGCCGACCTCTGCGAGGGGCTCGACCGGGTCCGTAAGGCGGCCGAGGACCTCGACATCCTGCTCTACGGCGGCGGATCGCACCCGTTCGCGCGCTGGTCGGACCAGCAGGTCACGGCCGGAGAGCGCTACGCCACGCTCGTCGACCGGACGCAGTGGTGGGGCCGGCAGATGGTGATCTTCGGCGTGCATGTCCACGTCGGCGTCACCTCGGCGGCAAAGGTCTGGCCGCTGGTCAACGCCCTGCTCACCTACCATCCGCATCTCACCGCATTGTCGGCGTCCTCGCCCTATTGGGCCGGCGAGGACACCGGATACGCAAGCAACCGGACGATGCTCTTCCAGCAGCTGCCGACCGCGGGTCTGCCCTTCCAGTTCCAGACCTGGCCCGAGTACCGCAACTACCTGCACGACGTCTTCACGACCGGTGTCGTCACGGAGGCCACGGAACTGCGCTGGGACATCCGCCCGTCGCTGCGCCTCGGCACGATCGAGGTGCGGGCCTGCGACGGGCTGTCCGACCTGCGCGAGGTTGCCGCGGTTACCGCGCTCGTCCATTGCCTCGTCGCCGATCTCGAGGCCCGCCTCGACGAGGGCACGCTGCCTCCCCCGTTGCCGCCGTGGCACGTCCAGGAGAACAAGTGGCGGGCGGCCCGATACGGCCTGGACGCCATCGTCATCCTCGACGCGAACAGCCGCGAGGGAGACGTCGTCGAGGACATCTACGACCTGCTCGAACGCCTCACGCCGGTGGCGCGCCGGTTGGGCTGCGTCCCCGAACTGGCCGGGATCGAGCGGATCCTGGCCGACGGTGCCGGGTACCAACGGCAGCGGTCCGCGGTGGCGCAAGCGGGCGGCGACCTCGCGGCCGCGGTGCGCGCGATGACCGTGCGCTGATCGGCGCGACGCGCAAACCGGCGATGACCGTGCGCTGGGCGAGCAATGCCACGGTGCGCGCGGGCCACGGGCATACCGGTGCGTCGCGACGCGGGCGCCGGGTCGACTCCAGGCGATCGTACGAAATCCATGACATGTCACGGACCTGGCAGTATGCCGTGGACCGACGGTGACGGGTGGGGTTGCCGAGATGGGTGGGGCGCAGAGCCAGCCGAGCCGAACTCACGACTGGTGACGGGTGGGGTTGCCGAGATGGGTGGGGCGCATAGCCAGCCGAGCGGAACCCACGATCTCGTGCTCGCACCACCGTCCGGCCTCGCACCACCGACAATGGCCTCGCACGACCGCGCCGTCCGTCCGGCGGCTGGGCGTCCGAACCTACACCGAGTCGATGCGGAAGATCGGGTAGTCCGCGGCGATCGCCTCGAAGTCCTCGACCGGGCGGTCCATCGTGAGGGGAATGTGGGGGCGGGAACCGGGCACCTGTTCGAGAAACGCCTTGAGCAGCGGCGGGCGCTCGGTTGGCGGGATCTCGACCAGGTGGACCTGACGGCGGCCGCGATGTTCGATGACGGCATAGCCGTTGTTGGCGCACACGTTGCGCACCCAGTTGCAGGTGTTGCCGAGCATCGAGCCGAGGTAGGAGCGGCCGTCGACGTCCATGATCCCGAGCGGGAAACGGGTGGCCTTGCCACTCGTGCGCCCCGGTACCTCGAGGGTGACCCATCGCCCCGGGATGAGCCCCTTGCCGAAGGCCCAGGCCCAGACCCGAGCGTAGCGACGAGCGGTGGCGTTGCCGCGCGCGCCCGGGTACATCCGGCGCAACCGCTCGGCGTTGGCCTCACCGAGCCGCCCGAACGCTACCCGTGGGGTCATGCCGAACGTGCTCCTCGCGATGGTGATGTACTCGACGTCCAGAACGCCATCATCCCCGGGCCGACTCGCCCGCGCGGGCGGGTCCCTGCCGAGGATTCCGCGCGTCGCGCCATCCCGCGCTTCGGACCAGCTCCCCGTCGCCGAGGACAGCGAGCGCGGCGCCGCCGTGTGCATCGAGGAACGGGGCCGCCTGGGCCCAGGGCAGCACGCCGGCAACGGTCGCCAGGACGTCGGCGGTCATGGCGTCCTGCGCGCGGACCGTCGTCGAAAGACGGCCGGCGACGGGCTGCCCGGTCCGGGGGTCGATGACATGCCCGTACCACATCCCGGCGACCCGGAACCCACGATGCACGGCCCCGCTCGTGGCCAAGGCCCCGTTTCGAAGCTGCACGACGGCCAGCGGTGGCCCGCCGACGGCCCCGGGATCCTCGACCCCGACCCGGATGGTCCGCTCGCCCTCGTGCCGCAGGTCCCCGCCGGCATTGACGAGCACGTCGACCACTCCAGCCGCCTCGGCGGCCATCGCCACGGCGCAGTCGACGATGTAACCCTTCGCGACGGCGTTGAGATCCACGTCGCGACAATCCCCGGTGCGCAGCACGGCGCCCCCGTCGGCCCGGAACGGCAGGTCCCGCAGCTTTGCCACCGCCGCGGCGAGGCGGTCGGGCGACGGCGGGCGATCTTCTCGCTCCGCCTGTAGCCACAGCTGCCGCAGGCCCGCGGCGGTGGGGTGGAAGGCCCCCGTCGAGCGCGCCCACCACTCGTATGCCGCGGTGAGCACGGTCGAGAGGTCGGCGGAGAGCTCGTCGTGCGCGCCGCGGCGCCACCGGGACAGCTCGCTGTCGGCATCGAACACCGAGAAAACCCGCTGCAGCCGTTGGATTTCGCCCACGGCCACCTGATCGGCTGCGGTCGCCGCAGACGCGGCAACCTCGGGGTCATCGGCCGCGGCGACGACGTGGATCTCGACGGTCGTGCCGAGCAGCGGCTGGTAGGTCCCGGTCGAGATCCGTCGGGTCAGTCCGTCGCTCGCGTCGAGCATGGCCCGAGGCTAGCGCCCTGTGCGAGGCTGCCGAGACCAGTACCGCGGGAGGGCAGCGGCATCTACGGGTGCGACTGGGCCCGCGGCATACGGGCGCGACTGGGCCCGCGGCATACGGGCGCGACTGGGCCCGCGGCATACGGGCGCGACTGGGCCCGCGGCATACGGGCGCGACTGAGCCCGCGGCATACGGGCGCGACTGGGCCCGCGGCATACGGGCGCTGGGCCCGAGAGCATTCGCGACGTGGCGACCGGCAGCCGGCGACCTGACGCCCGGGCAGGCCTATCCTCGCGTCGTGCAGTTCAGTGCCGAGCTCGTGCCGCGGGTGCTGTCCGGCGAGATCACCCTGACCTTCCGGCTCTGGCGACGGTCCAAGGTCAAGGTCGGTGGGCGCTACCGGGTCGGTCCCGGGCAGATCCACGTCGACGCGATCGAGCTCGTCCCCTTCGCGGCGGTCGACGACGTCGATCTGCGCTGCGCCGGCGAGCCCGATCGGCAATCCCTGCGCTCGCGCACCGCGCACGCCGGGCCGGTGCACGACGACACGCTGGTGTATCGGATCGAGTTCCACGTCGTCGAGCCAGCGCCGTAGCCGCAGTCGCAAGCAGGCGCAGCGCGACAGGCCCGATCAGTCGCCGAGCCGGGCGAGGAAGCGTTTCGCGAACAGGTACGCGTCGCCGGGCCACCGGGCCGAGACGTAGCGACCGTCCTCGACGACGAACGCGGCTCGGTCGTCGTGGTCGGTGCCGCGCCGGAACAGCTCGATCGGCCCACGGGCGAAATCGCCGGGATCGGCCAGGGCCGCGCGCACCTCGTGTTCGACGTAGGCGGGATAGGTCCGGTAGTAGCGCCCGAGCTTCCAGGCGGTGGCGTAGTACCCGGTGCGCTCGAGGTAGGCCGGCAGGCAGGTGGTCCGATGGCCGGACAGCAGGCTGCGTCCGTCCGGGCCTTCGGTGCGGGCCAGCACGAGCACGCCGTGGCAGATCGCGCCGACCGGCCGGTCGAGGGCCCAGAACGCGGCGACCTGCCGGCGCAGGTCGTCGTTGCCGAGGTACTGGCGCATCCCGGGCGCGTGTCCGCCGGGCAGGATCAACCCGTCGTATGCCGCGACGTCCAGCCGTCCCCAGGGGAGGGGGTTGCGCCAGGCCCCGGTCTCGACGAGTTCGCCGTAGAACGCCTTGGGCTCGGGTTCGGCGCCGAGTTGTCCGAACAGGACCCCGTCGAGCAGGCGCTGGTCGCAAGCGGGCACGCGGTCGCCCCGCTCGGTCGCGAAGTCGACCTCGTGACCCGCGCGGGTGAGCACCTTCCAGGGCACGGCGACCTCGGTGACGTCGGCGTCCCGGTCGGGCACCGGCACGAGCACACGGGCCATGGGCAACTGCTACGGCACCCCGGGGCCGAGCGCAAGTCGAGGGTCAAACCACTCGCGAAACCGACGACGGTGCCGGCTCGCCGGTCCTCGACGTGCGGGAGAGGGTGCTCGGCCACCAGGTCCGGGCGCCGAGTTCGACCGTGACCGCGGGGACGAGCAGCGAGCGGACGACCAGGGTGTCCAGCAGGACGCCGAACGCGACGATGAAGGCGATCTGGGCGAGGAAGAGCAGGGGCAGCACGGCCAGCGCGCCGAAGGTCGCGGCGAGGACCAACCCGGCGCTGGTGATGACGCCACCGGTGACGGCGAGCGCGGTGAGCACGCCCTGCTTCGGACCGAGGGCACGGGTCTCTTCGCGGGCTCGGGTCATCAGGAAGATCGAGTAGTCGACACCGAGCGCGACGAGAAACACGAACCCGTAGAGCACGGTGGTCGGGTCGCCTCCCGGGAACCGGAACACGTGGTTGAACACGAGGGCCGAGGCGCCCATGGTCGCCCCGAACGAGAGGACGTTGGCGGCGACGAGCAGCAGGGGCGCGACGAGCGAGCGCAGGAGCAGGGCCAGCACGAGGAAGACGACCCCGATGATCGCCGGGACGACGACGCGCAGGTCGCGGTCTGCCGACAGGCGCACGTCGAGGGTCTGGGCGGTCTGCCCGCCGACGAGGACGTCGGTTCCGACCACGTCGAGGTCGGTGCGCAGCCGGCGCACCGTGTCGGCAGCGGCCGGGGCATCGGCCGGGTCGGTGAGCGTCGCCTGGACGAGGACCCTGCCCTCGACCACTCTGGTCGGGGCCCCGGGAGCGGTCCCCACGAACGGGCCGACGACTCCCGCCTCCGTGCCGAGCGCCTCGACGACGCGGGTGGCCT
The DNA here is from genome assembly GCA_037045045.1 of Dermatophilaceae bacterium. GTDB lineage: Bacteria > Actinomycetota > Actinomycetes > Actinomycetales > Dermatophilaceae > Phosphoribacter. The sequence continues at coordinate 534,663 of JBAOHL010000002.1, read as the reverse complement.
TGTCGGCGGGAACGACGATCTGGACCGGGCTTCCCGAGCCGGCGTCGAAGTGTCTCGCGAGCACTTGCTGCCCGACGACCGAGTCGACCTTGACGAGGAAGGTGTCCTGGGCGGCGATACCCTCGGCCTTGAGGGAGGGCGTGAAGGCCGCGAAGCCGAGCAGGATGAGTCCGGTGACGACCCACGTCGCCCGGGGGCGCGCGCCGACCAGCCGGGCCACGGCACCCCAGCCGAGTTTGGCGGAGATGACGTCGGCCCGGTGGACGTGGTCGACGCGGGGCACCGACGGCCAGAAGATCCAGCGCCGCCCGAGCACGAGGACGGCCGGGAGGAAGGTCAGTGCCGAGAACAGCGCCCCGACGATGCCCAGAGCTCCGACCGGGCCGAGCCCGGCCGTGCCCTTGAGTTCGGCGAGGGTCAGGGCGAGCAGCCCGAGGATGACCGTGGCGGCACTGGCCACGATGGGTTCCACGGTGGCCTTCCAGGCGACCCTGAGCGCCTCCCACGTCGACTCGCGGTCGTGCAGCTCCTCCTTGTAGCGGGACACCAACAACAGCGAGTAGTCGGTGGCCGCGCCGACGACGAGGATCGAGAGGATGCCCTGGCTCTGACCGGTCACGGTGATCCACCCGGCCTTGGCGACGAGGTAAACGACGAGAGCTGCCGCGCTGAGGCCGAAGACCGCGGTGAGCAGGACCGCGAACGGCAGGACGGGGCTTCGGTAGACGACGAGCAGGATGAGCAGGACAACGGCCATGGCGATGAACAGCAGGATGCCGTCGATCCCGGAGAACGCGGTGACGAGGTCGGCGACGAAGCCGCCGGGTCCGGTGACGTATGCCGTGAGCCCCTCGGCGCGCAGTTGGGACTCCATGGCCGCCTTCACCGTGTCGGCCGCGACGCTCAGGCCCGTGGCCGCGCCGATCGTGCGGCCGGATTGCTCGGCGTCCAGGGGCACGATGACGAGGAAGGCCTTACCGTCCTTGCTCGGGATCGGCGTGAGCGTCGGTGCGGTCAGCAGCGAGGCGAGCGTGCGGGACGGCTCGGCGCCCAGCGGGCGTTGTGGCAACTGGCTCGCGAAGCGGCCTGCCAGGGTCAGGTCTGTCGGGGTGAGGCCCTCGGGTCGCTCGGCGACGACGATGAGCGGCAGGGTCGCCGTGTCGGAGAGTTGCTTGATGGTCTCTGCGACGACCGTCGACTCGGCGTCGGCCGGCAGGAACGAGCCGTTGTCGTTGCGCTGCAGTTGGGACAGTTTGCCGGCCGCCGGTCCGCCCACGCCGGCCAACGCCAGCCAGGCGAGCAGGACGAGGACCGCCCCGACGATCACCCGGGTTCGGGTCGTTCGAGACGTGGCGTGGCGTGGCATTCGTCCTCCGTGCGGTGGTGGAAGGATCTCGATAAGTAACTAAATGACTTACTTGATTAGTCATAAACTAAGGGTTTCTGCCAGCCCTCCGCAACTCTCCCGGCGCGGCCGAGGCGCTCAGCGGCGGGGCCAGGTCGCGCCGTCGCATCACCGGCAGGCGCCCCGACCCGAGCGGCGAGGGTCAGGCGATCCGCCGAATTGCGTCGATGGCCCCGCGAAGGTAGGCCAACACGACGGTGTGCTCATCGGGGGTGAACTCGGCGTCCAAGCGGGCCAAGGCGGCGAACATCGGGACGAGGTAGCCGAGCACCTCCTCGCGGCCCGAATCGGTGAGGGACACCTGGGTGCGCCGGCGATCGGATTCGTGCGCCTGGCGGACGACGTGTCCGCGAGCCTCGAGCCGGTCGACGATGCCGGACGCCGCCGCCGACGTCACCCCCAGTTCGCGGCCGAGCTCGACTGGTCCGTGCGCCGACGCGACGAGCAGTTCGAGGGCGCGCAGTTCCGAATGGCTCAATCGAGCGCGCCGGGCCACCGTCGGAGCGACCTGGCTGGAAACCGTGAGCAGTTCCCGCAGCGCCGCTAGGGTCGGCGTTTGACGCCAGGTCCGCACGAAATCGGTGTTCGGCAGGATCCCCGGCGAAGGCTCGGTTGACGTGAGGTCGCTCATTGGTTTAGTAATCTACTTAGATAGTTCACTGAACACCACCCCTCCCGGGAGCCAAGCATGCCTCGCAAACCCCGCGCGGCCCACCTCCTCGCCCCAGGTTTCGGTTCCACGGACCTCGGCAGACCGCGAGTCGCCCACCGATGACGGGCCGCGATCGCATCGCCGTAGTGGGGTCCGGCGTATCCGGTCTCACCGCGGCATACCTGCTCGGGCGCCACTACGAGGTCACCCTGCTGGAGTCCGAGCACCGGCTGGGCGGGCACGCGCACACCCACGACGTCGACGGGCCGGAGGGGCCGATGGCGGTGGACTCGGGGTTCATCGTCTGCAACGACCGGACCTACCCGCTGTTCCGGCGGCTGCTGTCCGAGCTCGGCGTGTCGACTCGGCCGACCGAGATGTCGATGAGTGTGCGCGAGGAGGACACCGGCATCGAATACGCCGGTGGGCGCGGCGCGCGCGGGTTTCTCGCCCGTCCCCGGCAGTGGTTCGGCCGCGACTACCCGTCGATGCTCGTCGGGGTGCGTCGGTTCCACGCCCTGGCGCAGCGTTTCCTCGACGAGACGGACGACGAGGACGGCACGACCTTGGGCGAGTTCGTCCGGCAGGGTCGCTTCTCGGCGGCCTTCGTCCGTCTGTATGCCGTGCCCGTCGTCGCGTGTGTGTGGTCCACCGGGGGCGCCGACGCGCTGGACTACCCGGCGCGGTATCTCTTCCGCTTCCTCGCCCACCACGGGATGCTCTCGGTCGGGGACTCACCGACCTGGCACACCGTCGTCGGCGGGTCCCGGGCCTACGTGCAGGCCGTCGCCCGCGGGATCGCCGACGTACGGGTCGGGCGCGCCGTCGTTTCGGTCGTCCGCAGGGCCGAGGGCGTCGAGCTGAGGCTCCAGGACGGATCCACCGAACGCGTCGATCGGGTGGTCATCGCCACTCACGCCGACCGCGCCCTGGCCCTGCTGGCCGACCCGTCGCCGGCCGAGCGCGAGGTGCTCGGGGCGTTCGGGTACACCCGCAACGAGGTCCTGCTGCATCGAGATCCGTCTCTCATGCCTCGAACGGCGGGGACGCGCTCGTCGTGGAACTACCTCGTCCGCGGCGCCGGCACCGAGCCGCCGCTCGTGACCTACTGGATGAACCGTCTGCAAGGCCTACCCACGTCCGCACCGGTCTACGTCACCCTCAACGGCGCTAGCCGAATCCGCCCGGACCTCGTCATCGACGCCGTGACGTACGACCATCCGCGCTACGACCTCGCCGCGATCCGCGCACAACGGCGGCTGGCCGAGCTCTCCCGGGGCCGCACGGCATACGCGGGTGCCTACCACGGGTGGGGATTCCACGAGGACGGGGTGCGATCAGGTGTCGCCGCGGCGGCGGCCTTCGGAGTGTCGTGGTAGCCCGGCAGGCGCCGCCGCTGCCCGGCCGAGTGCGTCCGCCGGCGCTCGTGCTCGGCGGAGTCCAGCACGTCCGCCACCAGCCGATTCGGCACTCGTTCACCTACCGCCACTACCTGTGGCTCGTCGACCTCGCGGACGTGCCCCGGACGCCCGCAGTCCTGGGGAGGTTCACCCGCCTGGATCCTCGCGACCACCTCGGCGGGGCGGCGACGTTCGCCGACCTCGACTCCCTCGCCCGTGGAAGGGTCGCCGCGGCCGGCGTCACGCTGCCGCCGGGGACCCGCACCCTCGTGCTCGCCCACGCCCGCGTTCTCGGCCACGTGTTCGACCCGTTGTCGGTGTTCTGGTTCCTCGACCCCGAGGATCGGCTGGTCGCGGCGATCCTCGAGGTGCGCAACACCTACGGCGCCAGCCACGACTACGTCGTGCGCCCCGACGCCGCGGGCCGGGCGCGGGTCGACAAGGCGCTGCTGGTGTCCCCCTTCAACGACGTCACGGGAACGTATGCCGTGCGCCTGCGCTGCGACGGGCAGCGGGTCTCCGTCGCGATCCGACTGGAGCGCGGCGGGCACGCCTGGCTCAGCGCTTCGGTGTGGGGCGCTCCCGTGCCACTGACGAGCCGCAGTCTCGCCCGGGCTCTCGTGACATACCCGCTGATGACGCATCGGGTCAGCGGCCTCATCCGCGCCCACGGGATCTGGCTGTGGCTGCGCCGGCTCCCGGTGTCGCGCGAGCGGTCCGTCGGCGCCGCGCCCGACGAGCGACTCGCTCCGGCGGGGCGCCATACCGTCCTGACGCGGGGACGGATCGCGGAGGTGCTCGTCCGGCGGATGGTCGCGGGGCTGCCGGTGCGGCTGCGGTGGCCGGACGGTCGCGAACGGGGAGGCGGAGGGCCGGCCGATCCGGTCCTCGCCCTGGTCCGTCCGCGGGAGCTCATGCGCCGCCTGGAAACCCACCCGAAGATCGGCCTCGGCGAGGCCTACATGGCCGGGGATTGGCAGGCGGCACCCGGCACCGACCTCGCGGAGTTGCTCATCCCGTTCGCGGCGGGGCTGACCACACTGCTGCCGCGTCGCGTCCTCGCCTGCCGTCGCCTGCTCGACCGGGCCATCCCGCAGCACCATCGGGGCACGCGGTCCGGCGCCCGGGCCAACGTCGCCGCGCACTACGACCTCGGCAACGACCTCTTCGAGACGTTCCTCGACGAGACGATGACCTACAGCGCCGCGATGTTCGACCCGTCCCGGCCCCGGGGTCAGCAGGATCTCGCCGAGGCCCAGCGGCGCAAGATCGACACGGCTCTCGACGCGGCGGGCGTCGGTGCCGGCACGCGACTGCTCGAGATCGGGACCGGGTGGGGCGAGCTGGCCATCCGGGCCGCGAGTCGAGGAGCGCACGTCACGTCGATCACGCTGTCCCGCAACCAGATCGACCTCGCTCGTCGGCGGGTCCGAGCGGCGGGCGTCGACGCGAACGTCGACATCGAGCTGCGTGACTACCGCGACGTCGAGGGGGAGTTCGACGCCGTCGTGAGCATCGAGATGATCGAGGCCGTCGGCGAGGAGTTCTGGCCGGACTACCTGAGGGTGATCGACGGGCGTCTGGCCGCCGGCGGCACCGCGGTGGTGCAGTCGATCCTCATGGCCCACCACCGCATGCTCGCCACTCGCCACTCCTACGGATGGATCCAGAAGCACATCTTCCCCGGCGGCCTCGTCCCGTCCCAGCGGGCGCTCGACGAAGCGGCCCAGCGGCATACGAGCTTGCGGGTGACAGACTCCCTGCGCTTCGGTGCCGACTATGCCGAGACCCTGCGGAGGTGGCGCGTCGAGTTCGTCCGGCGGTGGCCGGACCTGGTCGGGGCCGGCTACGACGAGACCTTCCGCAGGCAGTGGGAGTTCTACCTCGCCTACTGCCAAGCGGGGTTCGCGACCGGCTACCTCGACGTCGCCCAGCTCACCTTGAGGAGGACACCGTGACCACCCTGTCCCGCACCGTCCGCACGAGTACCCCGCCCGAGCGCGTCTACCCGTATCTCGCTGACTTCCGCAACGCCGCCGAGTGGGACTCCGGCACCGTGTCGTGTGTGCTCGCGGACGGCGACGGCGGGGTGGGCAGCCGCTATCGCAACACCTCGCGCTTCGCCGGCCGGACCGTCGAGTTGGACTACGTCCTGCAGACCCGACAGCCCCCGACGATCGTGCTCCTCGGGAGCAACGCGACGACGACGGCCCGCGACACGATCGTCGTCACGCCCGACGGGCAGGGGTCGCAGGTCGCCTACACCGCAGAGTTCACCTTCACCGGGCTGGCCCGCTTCCTCGGGCCGCTCATGCGCCCGCTGCTCGACCGACTCGGCGACGACACTGCGGCCTTGCTGCGCGAGAAGCTCGACGGTCTGTCGGCGCCGACGCCATGACTGCGCTGCTCTGGCTGCGCCGAGACCTGCGCCGCAGGGATCATCCGGCGTTGCTCGCGGCCGCCCAGGGCGGGCGGCCGGTGGTGGTCGCCTTCGTCCTCGACCCGAGGTTGTGGGAGGCCGCCGGGCCGGTGCGCCGGGCTTGGCTCGCGGCCACCGTGCTCGCTACCGCCGAGGCCTTTCGGGGGAGTCTCGTCGTTGCCTACGGCGATCCCCGCACCCGGATCCCCGAATTGGCCCTCGCGGTCGGTGCCCGCGAGGTGCACGTGACGAGGGAGACCACCCCGGCCGGCCGGCGACGGGACACCGCGGTCTCCCAGGCTCTCGCCGGGGCTGGCATCCGTTGGGTCGAAACCGGGACGCCGTATGCCGTCGGGCCCGGTCTCGTCCGCACCCGCGCCGGCGGGCCGTATCGGGTGTTCACCCCGTTCTATCGGGCGTGGCTCGATCATGGGTGGCCCGCCCCGGCTGAATCCGACTCGGAGACCCTCGATGTCGCCGATCTCCCCAGCGACCCGCGCGCCGTCGACACGGTGCGCGCGGCGCTCGATGGGTCCGGTCTGCCGGCGCTGCCCGAGGCGGGCGAGTCGGCCGCGCTCGCGCGATGGCGAGCCTTCCGCGACGGCGCGCTCGCGGCATACTCCACGGACCGCGACCGAGCCGACCTGGACGGGACCTCGCGGATCTCGGCCGATCTCAAGGTCGGCGCCCTGCACCCGCGCACTGTCCTGCACGACCTGTCCCGGCAGGGCGGGCCGGGGCCGGAGGCGTTCCGCCGCGAGCTGGCCTGGCGCGAGTTCTACGCCGACGTCCTTGCCCACCATCCACGCAGCGCATGGCACGACCTGCGCGCCGATCTGCGCGAGCTGGCCTACAACGGGCTCCCAGACGCGGTGCAGGCCTGGCGGGTCGGACGCACCGGCTACCCCATGGTCGACGCGGGGATGCGCCAGTTGGCCGCCACCGGATGGATGCACAACCGGGTGCGGATGATCACGGCGAGCTTCCTCACCAAGGACCTGCACGTCTGGTGGCCGATCGGAGCCAGACACTTCCTGGGCCACCTACTCGACGCAGACGTCGCCTCCAATTCCCATGGCTGGCAGTGGGTTGCCGGGACGGGCACCGACTCGTCCCCGTACTTCCGTGTGTTCAACCCGGTCAGCCAGGGGGAGCGCTTTGATCCCCACGGCGACTACGTGCGCCGCTGGGTGCCCGAGCTCGCCCACCTGCCGGGCCGCGCCGCGCACCGCCCCTGGGACGCCGCCGACGGGTATGCCGCGGACTATCCGGCGCGCATCGTCGACCATGACGTCGAACGCCGAGAGGCGTTGGCGCGCTACGCCGCGGTCCGTGCCCGCACCGCCGAGGAGACTGCCGATGCCTAGATCGAGCGAAGGCCTGCCCCGGGCCTTGGGCCGTGCCCTCGACACCGCCTTGGACCGGTCCGTCGTGGCCGGCTACACGCGCATCGGATACCAGGTGCGCCGACGCATCGGCACGTGGCCTGCGGACCCTGCCCCGAACGCGTTGCGCGGCAAGGACGTCGTCGTCACGGGTGCCTCCTCGGGTCTCGGCGCCGCGACCGCGATCGAGATGGCGCGACTCGGGGCCCACGTCCACCTCGTGGTCCGCGATCCCGCCAAGGCGGCCGACGCGGCGGAGCAGGTCGACGCCGCGGCGGGGACGGGGGCGCAGCAGGTGTGGCGCTGCGACCTCGCCGACCGCACGTCGGTCCAACGCTTCGCCGCCGACTTCCTCCGGCACCCCCGCCCCCTCGCGGGGATCGTCCACAACGCCGGAGTGCTCCCGGCGACCCGACAAGAGGACGACCACGGTCGCGAACTGACCATGGCCGTGCACGTCCTCGGGCCGATCGCCCTCACCGAGGCCCTCCTGCCGGTCCTCGCGGGGCACCACGCTCGGGTCGTCTTCGTGACCAGCGGCGGGATGTACACCCAACCCTTGGTGCTCGACGATCTGGATTACCGGCGGGGGCCCTACCGGGGCCCGGTGGCATACGCCCGGAGCAAGCGGGCCCAGGTCGAATTGCTCCCGATGCTCCAAAGACGTTGGGGCGCATCGGGAATCGGTGTCTATGCGACGCACCCCGGCTGGGCGGCCACCCCTGGGGTGACCTCGTCGCTGCCGCACTTCGCGTCGATCACTCGGCCGCTGCTGCGCCGCGGGAACGAGGGCATCGACACGACGACCTGGCTCATGGCCACCGAGCCCGCACCGGCTGGCGGCGGACTCTGGCACGACCGCCGGCAGCGGCCGACGACCTACTTCGGGCGCAACGGCGCCGATATGCAGGAGCGCGGCAGGCTCTGGGACTGGGTCCGCGCGGAACTGGGACTCGGTCCCGGACCGGCTGCCACCGGCTCGGGACCGAGTCCCCGGACATCGCCCGAGGGCTAGCCTCAGGCCGAGGCGGAGCCGGAACCTTCACTTGCCGATGTCGGTGACACACTGGGCCGCCACGGCACCGCCCCGGGCACGACGATCCCGTCGGCGAGGGTGAGGTCGTAGGAGAGCAGGTCGCGAGGCCCGCCCTGACCGCTCGGCGGCAGGGGCGCGTCCTCGAAGGCCCGACCCGGCCACCAGGCGACATACCGACCGTCCTTGACCGTCGCGGTGACGACCTTGTCCCCGGCGTGGATGCGCACCCCGACGACGTCGGGCCCGACCGCGCCGTCCGTGAAGGACAGGGGCGGGTCGCCGAGCTGCGAGATGCTCCCCTCGAGCAACGTCCCGGGGCCCGGTGTCGTTGCCTGGCCGCCGGATCCGGCCACCCCGAGCTGCACGTCCTGCGGGGCGGCGTCTGAGCCCACGGGGTCACGGGCGATGCACGAGGCGCTCATCTGGCCGCTCGGCCCCTCGCCACGGAAGAGCACGGCGACCCAGTCGCCCCGACGTTCGGCGACGAGCACCCGCGCACCGGCTGGGTCGACCACGGCGGCATTGCCGCCCGAGCGTCCGAGCTCGGCGAGTCGGTCGCGGCAGGCGGCCGTCACCTGGGCGACGTCGGAGTCGGCCGCCGCAGTGGGTGTCGCCGTCCACGACGCGTATGCCGGGGCCGCACCCCCGAGGCCCGGCGCGAAGACGAACCCCGCGGCGAGAGCCGCCGCAGCGGTGGGCAGCAGGACGAGCCGACGACGCCACCACGGCCGGGGGCCCGGCGACCAGGTGCGCTCGTCGCCGATCGCGGCGCTCGGGTCGGCGGCGAGGATCCGTTCCAGCACGGCATCCGCGTGGGCGCGCTGGGCCGGCGAGAGGCCGGTGTCGGCGGCGTCGAGGGTTCGCAGGGTGGAGTCGAGGGGGTCCATCAACGGGGTGGGGTTCATGACCGAATCTCCTGAACGGTGCAGACGGCGGGTGCCGGCGCGCGGTGGCCGGCGTCGAGGTGGTCGCGCAGAGCGCGGCGGGCGCGCGACAGGCGCAGGCGGTATGCCGCGGCTGTCGTGCCGAGGACCTGGGCCGCCTGCGGCGAGGTGAGGTCATCGAACACGGCGAGCGAGATGACCTCCTGCTCGGCGTCGGTGAGCCGATGCCATGCGGCGGCCAGGTCGATCCGTCGAGCGACGAGCTCCGGATCGTCGAGGTCGGCGCCCGGCGACGGCGTGGCGGAGGCGATCCGCACGGCCAGGGCATCCCGGCGGTTCCGGCCCCGTCGCTGATTGGACAGGCAGTGTCGGGCGACGCCGAACAGCCACGCCCGCGCGTCGCCCGGCCGGGTCGGCACGTCGTCGAATCGCCGCCAGGCCACGAGGAAGGCCTCGGCGGCGACGTCCTGTGCGTCGTCGGGGTCGGTCCGGCGTTGGACGAATCCCAACACGGCCGGGTAGGTCTGCTCGAACAGCGCGCGGAAGCGCTCATCGCGGTGTCCTGGGGGTGCTCTCATACCCCTCACCTGTCCGGCAGCAGGGTGGCTGTGTCACTGCGGTCGCCGTCGATCGGCCCGGCCCCGGCCCGACGGGGGCATCGGGCGGGTCGGACCGGCTCGCAGATCGGCCGACGGCGGCATACCGCCTCGATCATGGTGAGGGAGGTCCGACCGGCCGCAACAGGACGGTCATCTCGCGTTGGCCCTGGCTCACCGTGTCGCTCTCGACGGTCCCGACGCTGGCGAGCATTCGGGCCGATGCGTCGTTGGTGGGCAGCAGCACGCCGGTGAACCTGATGAGGCCGAGGGCCAGGGCGGCATCGGCCAGGACCCGCACGATGAGTCGGCCGGCGCCCTGCCCCTGGATCTCGTCGGCGACGACGACGCCGACGTCGGCGGTATCCGGTCGGTCCGGCAGCCGGATCGCCCGTCCCACCCCGATGAGCACGTCGGCACACGAGTTCCGGGGCCAGACCAGTGCCAGGGCCAGGCGTTCGTCCTCGGGTTGCGCACCGACGAGCAGGTCCAGATCGTGGTCCGGCAGGCGGGGCATCGGTTCGAGGAAGCGCGCGAGCCGGGAGTCCGCGCTCAGGTGTCGGAATCCGCTCGCGACGGCCTCGCGATCTGTGCCCCGCAGCGGGCGCAGCGCGACGCGCAGCCCGCCGGACAGAGTCGCCCGCAGCAGGTACGGGTTCGCCGGGTCCTGCGTCACGTGCGGCCTGCCCGGGGCGCGCGACGGCCGGGGCCGGCGCTGGGATCGGTCACCCCTCCAGCATGGCGACCCACGTCGGGAACCGCGCGGCGAGGGGGTGACGCCGGGTCGTCATCGGTGCGGCCGCAGGTGCGTCCGGTTGTCGCGGGGATGGACGAGGTTGGCCCGCAGCAGCAGTTCCTGGTCGGCGAGCGCATCGGCCGGCGTGGTGTCGGCGAGCACGGTGTGGTCCTCGCCGAGGACGAGGGCGCGGGTGGTCAGGTGCTCCAGCAGGTGCAGGTCGTGGGTGGCCAGCACGAGCGTCTTGCCGGCGGTGGTCAGTTGGGCGAGCAGGTCGATGAGCCAGTGCTGGGTGCGGGGGTCGAGGGTGGCGGTCGGCTCGTCGAACAACAGGACGTCGGGGTTCATGACGAGCACGGAGGCGATCGCGACGCGCTTCTTCTGGCCACCGGAGAGCTGATGTGGCGCCCGGTCGGCCAGGTCCGCGATCTGCAGCAGTGCCGTCATGTCGTCCACCCGGGCGAGCGTCTCCTCGCGGCCGAGCCCAAGCTGTAGGCAGCCGAAGGCGATCTCGTCGCGGACGGTGGGGGAGAACACCTGGGTGTCGGAGTTCTGGAAGACAAACCCGACTCGGGAGCGGAACGCGGCGTTCGCCGACGGATCGGCGAGCGCGGCGTCGGTGAGCGGGGCGCCGAACGCGTGCACGGTGCCGGCGGTGGGGAAGACGAGTGCGTCGAGGAGCTTCAGCAGGGTCGACTTGCCGCAGCCGTTCGCGCCGAGCAGGGCCAGTCGGTCGCCGGCGTGCACGGTGAGATCGACCCCGGCCAGCGCGGGGTATCGGTCCAGGTAGCGGTAGTGCACGCCGCGGGCCTGCAGGACGGGCTCGGGCCCGGCTTCTGCCTCGGTCTCGGGCGGGGGCGGGTCAGTGGCCAAGGAGCCGATCCCCGGTGAGCAGGACGACACAGACGGTGAGGACCCCCAGCGTGGCGAGCAGGTCGAGGCGAGCGAATCGCTCGGCCCGCAATTGGTATGCCGTGCCGGTCCAGCCCCGCGCGACCATCGCGTCGTGGACGTCCTCGGACATCTGGTGGGCCTTGCCGAGCAGAGCCCCCACCGAGGCGCCGACGAACCGTCGAGCGGAGCGATCGTGTCGAGTGGGCAGCACCGTACGGGCGGTGCGGGCGGTGATCATGTCGGCCAGGACGGTGGCCAGCAGGAAGAGGTACCGGTAGGCCATCCCGACGACCATGACGAAGATCGCCGGGACCCGCAGGATCTGCAGGGCACCCAGCAGACGCGTCCACGGCGTGGTCAGCGCCACGAGGACGACCAGCGACACGCTCGCGGCCACTCGCAGCACGATGAGCGCCGCCGCGGTGAGTCCGGTGCTCGTGATCCCGTGGGTGGTGGCGTGCCAGCTCCACAGGGGCACGAGGATCGGCCCCGCAGTGACGACCGACAAGGTGGCCGGGGCGACGGCAACCCCGGTGAACAGCGGCACCGACAGCCAGACCCGGCGCACGAACGCCCCCAGCGGGATCCGACCGGCCCGGGCCAACGGGAGGGTGAGCAGGTATGCCGCAGCGAGCAGGGTGAGGTCGCGGACGAATGCCAAGGCGAGCAGCGAGACGAACAGTGCGGCGAGCTTGGTGCGCGGATCGAGGCGTTGGAGCAGTCCCGGGGCCGCGGCGTGGGTGTCGCTGTCGAGGGCCGCGGTGAGCAGCCGGACGGCGGCTGCCAGGGTCTTGGCCAGGAATGTCGCTCGCCGGCGACGTGGGGACGGGCCGCGCTCGCAGAGGCCGGGCTGGGGTCGCAGCAGCCAGTCGGGTGCTGCGGCGTCGGGGGGGCCGGCCGGTGGCTCGGTGCGAACGTCGGTGGTCACGACGGCGGTAGTCCCGCCGGCTCGGACCGGTTGCCTACGGCTGCGCGGCTGACCAGGCGCCCGACGGCATACACGCCGAGCCCGACGACGACGATCCCGACGAGTGCGGACAGCCAGTACGCCAGCGTGGCGTTGTCACCGTCGGCGAAGCCGTAGTCGCCTAGCAGGGTGTGGCGCCAGAAGCCGGTGTAGCGCGCCAAACCCTCCGGGATGACTGCCAGGCCCAAGGCCGGCAGGTCGAGGTCCTCGGGCGCATCCTCGCCGAAGGCGCCGCCCGGGGCGAGCAGCCCCAGGGGAGTGAGCGCGGTCATCACCACGACGAAGGCCATGGCGGCTCGAGCTGGGGACAGTCGCCGCCGCACGCCGACGCCGGCCGTGCCGGCCGTGTCCGCTGCGCCGATCAAGCCGGGATGGGTAGCGGCTAGCCGGGCCGGGTCAGCCTTGACGAGGTAGGCGAACACCGCGGCCGTGAGGATGGCCTCGGCGGCTCCGGCCAGGGTCAGGTGCGCCAGTGCCATCGCGGGCAGGGTCTGGGACAGGGCGTACGGCGAGTACAACGGCGCGCCGGCGTCGTCGTGGAACAGGGCCGGTTGGATCCCCAACAGCACTCCCGTGGCCAGACCCGCGACGTTGATGCCGGCATACCCACCGAGCCCGGCCGCGACGACTCGGCGCCGCGAGGTCAGGGCGGCGCGCCCGGCGACCAACCGATAGACCCCGACGGCGGCGAACGGCATGAGGATGGCCATGTCGAGGACGTTGGCCCCGTAGGCCAACACGCCGCCGTCGCCGAACAGCAGCGCCTGGAAGAGCAGGGCTACCGATACCGCGACGACGGCGGCCCAGGGTCCGAGGACGACGGCAATGATGGCCGCCCCGACCGCGTGCGCCGTCGTCCCGCCGGGGATGGGGATGTTGACCATCATGACGAGGAAGCTCACGGCGGCGAACATCGCCAGGGTCGGCACCTGGCGGGTGCCCAGGGTGGCGCCGACCCGGCGGGAGGCAAGGGCCATCGTCGGGACCGCCACCGCGTATGCCGCGACGCAGGTCTGCGGCGAGAGGTACCCATCGGGGATGTGCATTCCGAGCCTCTGCGTGGTGTCGATCCGGGCAGGCCCTCGGGTCGCCGAGGTGTCCGCCAGTCTAGGACTATTGCGCCTTGATCGCAGTAGTGCCCGAGGCGGCGCAGGCCCGGCACAGGCCGGACAGGGCGACGTGGCTGGCGTCCAAACGGAAGCCGTGCTGATCGGCCAATGCGCGGGCGGCCTGATCGAGTAGGTCGGCCGACAGGTCGAGGATCGTCCCGCAGCCGCGGCATTGGGCGTGCAGATGAGGGGTGGCGTCCTCGACGAGGTGGTAGGCGGTCGGTCCATGCCCGACGTGCACGTGTTGGACGACCCCGAGGTCGGTGAGCGCCTCGAGGGTGCGGTAGACGCTGGACTTGTGCACGTTCGGGTGGGTGACCACGACCCGGTCATACAGCTCGTCGGCGCTCAGGTGGTCCCGACGTCCGGCGAGAGCGCCCAGGACGGCCCGCCGTGGCTCGGTGAGCCGTTCACCTCGCGAGCGCAGCAGCCGTCCGACGGCCTGGATGCTCGCCTCGACCTCGGGCGTCGTCGACGTCCGCACGAATCGCCTCCTCGGGCCAGCCCCTCTTCGTCTGGGTCGGGTCGGCGTAGCTGCCGCACGCGACCATAGGGCGTCTCGTGCCGACTTCTACGACGAGCACCAGCCTCGCCGGGCGGCCGACGCACCGCAAGCATGACCCGTCACATTCGCGCGGCTGACCGCTCACGGCGACGCCACACTGGGGTCGAGGGCCTACCACCATCTCCCTCAGGACCGGGCCCGGGATCGTAGGCACGACATGGCCACCACACCCGATCACCAGACCTCCCATCGTTTCTCGCGGCTGCTCGCCCTCGTCGTGGGCGCGCTCCTGCTCACCGCGTCGCTTGCCGCGTGTGCTGCCAGCGGAAACCCAGGCTCCACGGCGGACGGCAGCGCCGCCGGATTCTGGCTGGGCCTGTGGCAGGGCTTCATCGCCCCGATCGCGTTCCTCGTCTCGCTGTTCAACCACAGCGTGGGCATCTACGAGGTCCACAACAGCGGCGCCTGGTACGACGTCGGCTACCTCATCGGAATCAGCGCCTTCTTCTCCGGCGGTCCCGCCGGCGCCCGACGACGCTCGCGCTCGTCCGACCGGCGCCGCCGCCCAGCGCCGGACCAGCGCTAGCCCGATCGCCGGCCTACTCGCTGGACGCGAGGCGTCGGACGCGTCGACGCCCCGGGTCTCACCTCGCGATGGTCGCCGGACCGCAGCTCATCCGAGACCCGGAGCCGCGCGCGGGTGGCTTCGACTCGGGGTGGCGCCCGAGGCTGTCCGAGGGGGGAGCCGGGCCGAGCACGTCACTCTCATCGCCGGCCTTCCCGGCCCTTCGCGAGTGGAGCCGAAGTGTCGCTTCACGCAGGTCGAAGCACCACTTCGCATACCCTCGCCGGCGCTCCCCTCGCCGGCGCTCCCCTCGCCAGCCACTCACGTGCCCTTGGCGAGTGGAGCCGAAGTGTCGCTTCACGCGGGTCGAAGCACCACTTCGCATACCCTCGCCGGCGCTCCCCTCGCCAGCCACTCACGTGCCTTTGGCGAGTGGAGCCGAAGTGTCGCTTCACGCGGGTCGAAGCACCACTTCGCATACCCTCGCCGGCGCTGTGAGAGTCCCGCGGAGTGGTGGGCTTTGAGGTCATCTCGGTGCCTACCGGTCAGCCCTCGGTGAGGGCGACAGGGTCATTGTCGTGGGTCTTGGCGATCTTGGCCATGGATTCTTCGGAGAGGTAGCGGCGTTCGTCGGTGGCCCATTCGTCGTGGGTGTCGGCCAGGACGGCCCCGACGAGGCGGATGACGGCGGCCTCGTTGGGGAATATCCCCACGACGCGGGATCGGCGCTTAATCTCCTTGTTGAGCCGCTCGAGGGGGTTGGTGGACCAGATCTTGCGCCAGTGCTCGCGGGGGAACGCGGCGAAGGCCAGGACCTCGGCCTTGGCGTGGTCCATGAGTGCGCCGATCTTGGGGTAGCGGGCGGAGAGTTCGGTGGCGACCTTGTCCCACTGCTTGCTCATCGAGGCCAGGTCGGGTTGGGCGAAGATCGTGCGGAACACGGCCGCGACCATCTCGGTCTCGCCCTTGGTCACGTGGGCCAGGACGTTGCGGATGAAGTGGACCCGGCACCGTTGATGGGCGCTGCCCTGCAGGGCGCGACCGAGGGCGGCGACGAGGCCGGAGTGCTGGTCGGAGATCACCAGGCGCACCCCGGTCAGGCCCCGCTTCTTCAGGCCGGTCAGGAACGCCCGCCAGAACACTTCGTCCTCGGAGTCGCCCACGTCCAGGCCAAGGATCTCCCGCCGTCCCTCAGCCGTGACGCCGGTGGCGACCACCACGGCCTTGGACACGACCATGCCGTGTTCGGTGCGCACATGCAGGTACGTCGCGTCCAGGTAGACGTACGGGAACTCCACGTGGTCCAGACGCCGCGCGCGGAACGCCCCCACGCTCTCGTCCAGGCCGGCGCAGATCCTCGACACCTCGCTCTTGGAGATCCCGCTCCCACCCAAGGCGATGACCAGGTCGTCGACGGAGCGGGTCGACACGCCGTGGACGTAGGCCTCCATCACCACCGCGTACAACGCCTGGTCGATCCGCCGCCGCGGGGACAGGATGCTCGGGAAGAAGCTGCCGGCGCGCAGCTTCGGGATCGCCAACTGCACATCACCGGCGTGCGTGGTCAGCAGCCGCGGCCGGGACCCGTTGCGCTCGGTCGTTCGTGACTCGGTCCGCTCGTAGCGGCCGGCGCCGATCGCTGTGGTGGCTTCGGCGTCGATCAGCTCCTGCATCGCGACCCGGACACACTCGCGGATGAAGTCGGTGCCCTCGCCGGTGCGGAACACCTCCGCAAGCTCGGACAAGGCAGAATCAGACAAGGCCATCGGTGAGGCTCCTTCTCGATGAGTACTTGGCGGTACACATCAAGAATCTCGCCGGTGGCCCCCTCAATCACGGAGCCGTGCCGTCACCCCAAAACCCCACCACTCCAAGGGGCACTGTCCCGGCGCTCCCTTTGCCGGCGCTCCCTTTGCCGGCGCTCCCTTTGCCGGCGCTCCCCTCGCCAGCCACTCACGTGCCCTTGGCGAGTGGAGCCGAAGTGTCGCTTCACGCAGGTCGAAGCACCACTTCGCATACCCTCGCCGGCGCTCCCTTTGCCGGCGCTCCCCTCGCCAGCCACTCACGTGCCCTTCGCGAGTGGAGTGGTTCCGCCGCTTCAGGCAAGTCGAGGCAGCGCTTCGTACAGCTCGTCGCCCCTTCCCACGTCGGCCGTGACGTCCCTCACACCTCTTGACGGGGGGCCCGGGTAGGAGGACATTGGAATCGATTCCACATGGAATCGATTCCAATCGAGAAAACGAGGTGGCAGATGGCTCTCCTCAGGGATGTCGCCCGAGTCGCTGGTGTGTCCCCGGCCACCGCCTCACGCGCCCTGTCCGGCACCGGTTCGGCGTCCCCCGCCACCCGGCGTCGCGTCCGGGCCGCCGCCACGTCGCTCGGGTACCAGATCAACGAGGTCGCCCGCGGGCTGCGCACCCAGCGGACCGGGACCCTCGGCCTGCTCGTCCCCGACGTGCGCAACCCCTTCTTCACGGATCTGGCCTACCAGGTCGAAAAGGCCGCTGCGGCCCACGACCTGGCCGTCATCATGGGCAACGCCGACGAGCAGGCCCCGGCCCAGGACCGCTACCTGCAGGCGTTGGCCCGCCACCGCGTCGACGGGATCATCGCCGTTCCCCAGGGCGGGAAGACACTCACCCTGCAACGCGTCGCCGAGACGGTTCCGCTCGTTCTGCTCGACCGCGACCCCGGTATTGCGAACGCTCCCGTCGTGACGAGCGACAACCGCGGGGGAGTCCGCGCTCTCGTCGACCACGTCGTGTCCCTCGGCAGGCGAGACATCGCCGTCGTCGCCGGCCCGCAGTCGACGTCCACCGGCCGCGAACGGCTCGCGGCACTCACCGAGCGTCTCGCCGAGCACGACCTCCCGGTCACCCCCGACCGGGTCGTCGAGGGCGACTTCCGACTTGAGAGCGGCGTCGCGGCGACCGAGCGACTGCTCGACTCCGGCCCGCTGGACGCGATCGTTGCGGCCGACAACCTCATGGCATTGGGCGCGCTCATGGTGCTGCGTCGGCGCGGGATCGCGGTGGGCCGCGAGGTCGCCCTGGCCTGCGTGGACGACGTGGCCTGGTTCCCCGTCGTGGACCCGGCGATCACGGTCGTCGCCCACGACGTCGCCGCACTGGGCGAGACGGCCGTGCGCCTCGTTCGTGCGCGAATCGACGACGAACCCGTCGAGTCCGCCGTCGTGCCCATGCGCCTCATTGCCCGCCGGTCCTGCGGCGAGACACCGACTGCCACCAACACCGAGGAGAAGACACATGGATGAGGTTGTGCTGCAGCTGCGAGGCGTCGGCAAGTCCTTCGATGGCACGCCCGCCCTTGTCGACGTCGACCTCGAGCTGCGCAGCGGCGAGGTGCACGTCCTGCTCGGCGAGAACGGGGCCGGGAAGTCGACGCTCATCAAGATGATCGCCGGCGTGCACGAACCCGACAAGGGGACGATCGTCATCGACGGCCGCGAGGTCCGTATCCCCGACACGGCGACGGCCGAGCGCCTCGGGATCGCGACGATCCACCAAGAGCTCAATCTCGTCCCCAGCCTCACCGTGGCCGAGAACATCTCCCTCGGACGCACACCGCGCCACGCCGGTCTCGTCGACCGTCGAGAGCAGCGGCGGGTCGCCCGGGAGGCACTCGACCGAGTCGGCCTCGACGTTGACGTCGACACGCCTGCGGGGAATCTCGGGATCGCCCGGCAGCAGCTCGTCGAGATCGCCAAGGCGCTGAGCCAGCGTGCTCGCATCCTCATCCTCGACGAACCGACGGCGGCCCTCACCCGCAAGGAGGTCGAGACCCTCTTCGGGATCATCGACGAGCTGCGTGCCGACGGGGTCGCGATGGTCTTCATCAGCCACCACCTCGACGAAATCGAACGCGTGGCAGACCGGATCACCATCCTGCGCGACGGCGCCTACGTCGACACCGTCTCCGGCGGGACCGGCGAGGCCGATCTCGTACGCCTCATGGTCGGGCGCGACATCACCAACCTCTATCCGCGCCGTCCCAACGACCCAGGCGCGGTCCTGCTCGAGGTCGAGGGCCTGGGCAGCCCGGGCCGGTTCGACAACGTCAGCCTGACCGTACGAGCCGGGGAGGTCGTCGGCCTGGCCGGACTCGTCGGTGCGGGACGGACCGAAGTCCTGCGGGCGATCGCCGGTGCCGACGGCTACCAGAGCGGCACTGTCAAGGTTGCCGGGGCGACCCTGCGTGGCCGCAAGGTCGACGCCGCCGTCCGATCGGGGGTGGGCCTCGTGCCGGAGGACCGCAAGACCTCGGGACTGGTCCTCGATGCGTCGATCGCCGACAACCTCGGTTACGCGACGTTGCGTTCGACCTCGCACGCGGGGCTGGCCGACCGCGCCGGCCAGCTCAAGAGAGGCACGGCCGTCGCCGACACGCTGCGCCTGCGTCGGGCCTCGATGCACCAAGCGGTCAAGGGCCTTTCCGGCGGGAATCAGCAGAAGGTCGTCTTCGGCCGCTGGTTCATGGCCGGGTCACGCGTCCTGCTGCTCGACGAACCGACCCGGGGGGTCGATGTCGGCGCCAAGGTCGAGATTTACGAACTCATCAACACGATCACTGCCAACGGCGGTGCCGTCCTGCTCGCGTCCAGTGACCTGCCCGAGGTCATCAGCATGAGCGATCGAGTCCTCGTCATGTCCCGTGGCCGTCTCGTCGGCCAGCTCACCCATTCCGAAGCCACTCAAGATGCGGTCATGACCTTGGCCGTGAAGGAGGTCGAATCCACCCGTGCCCACTGACACCCTCATGCCGGCCGGTGCCCCCGCCGACACACCCCCGTCGGACACCGTCGCCACCCCAACTCGCCGCCGCATCGGCGATTTCCTTTCCGCCAACGGGGCATTGGTCGGGCTCGTGCTCGTCGGGCTGATCATGTTCATCGCCACCCCCGACTTCCTCACCACCCAGAACCTGCTCAACGTCGGCGTCCAAGCCGCCGTCGTCGCGGTCCTCGGCTTCGGCATGACTTACGTCATCGTCACGGCCGGCATCGACCTGTCGGTCGGCTCCGTCGCCGCTCTGTCGGCCATCTGTGCCGGCTGGGCCGTGACGAGCGCCGGGTTGCCCGGGTGGATGGCCCTGATCGTCGGGCCGGTCGTCGGGATCCTCGCCGGCCTCGTCAACGGGGTCGCCACGGCATACCTCAAACTGCCGGCATTCATCGCCACGCTCGCCATGCTCTCGGTGGCCCGGGGCCTGACCCTCGTCGTCTCCGACGGGCGTCCCATCGAGATGCCCGGCGCCGTGACCTGGTTGGGCAGCGACCTCGGCCCGGTGCCGATGCCGGTCGTCGTCCTCGTCGTCACCTTCGCCATCACGGGTTTCGTCCTGCGGCGCACGGTCTTCGGGCTTTCCCTGTATGCCGTGGGCGGCAACGCCGAGTCGGCGCGGCTCGCGGGCCTGTCGGTCAAGCGGCTCACCGCCTCCGTCTACGCGATCTCGGGGCTGTTCGCCGGCATCGCCGGTCTCGTGCTCGCCGGGCGGCTCGCGTCTGCTCAGCCGCAGGCAGCCAGCGGCTACGAACTCGACGCCATCGCCGCGGTCGTCATCGGAGGCGCCAGCCTCTCCGGCGGGGTCGGCAAGGCGTCCGGGACCCTCGTCGGCGCGCTCATCCTCGCTGTCATCCGTAACGGCCTCAACCTGCTCAACGTCACCTCGTTCTGGCAGCAGGTCGTCATCGGGCTCGTCATCGCGTTCGCCGTCCTCATCGACGTCGTGCGCCAACACCGCTGAGCGTCCACCACCCCGGACCCGCTCGACACCCCCTGACTGGTGCGATCCGCCAGTCCACACCGAAGGAGAACATCCCGCCCATGTCCACCGCACACATCACCCGACGCACTGCGGTCCTCGTCGCCGCGGCCGCCCTGGCCCTGACCAGCGGCGCCTGCAACCGCAGCTCGTCCACCTCGACCGCGTCGGGCAGTGCCGGCTCCGGCTCTGGCAAGACGATCACGCTCGCCCTGTCCACCCTGAACAACCCGTTCTTCATCGACGTCCGCGACGGTGCGACAGAGGCCGCCAAGGCCGCCGGCGCCACCCTCAACGTCGTGGACGCCCAGAACGACGCCGCGGCCCAGGCCAACCAGCTCGGCGATGCCGTGACGAAGAACCCGAGCGCCGTCATCATCAACCCGGTTGACTCCGACGCTGCCGGCGCGGCTGTCAAGCCGGTGCTCAACGCCAAGGTCCCCGTCATCGCCCTCGACCGTGCGGTCAACGGCGCCGACGTCTCCACGAGCGTGAGCAGCGACAACGTCGACGGTGGGCGCCAGGCGGCCACTGCGCTCGCCAAGGCGGTGGGCGAGACCGGCGAGATCCTCGTCCTGCAGGGCACCCCGGGCACCTCGGCCAGCCGCGACCGGGGCAAGGGCTTCGACGCGGGCATGGCGGCCTTCCCGAACGTCAAGGTCGTCGCCAAGCAACCGGCGAACTTCGACCGGACCCAGGGGCTCAACGTGACGACGAACCTGCTGCAGAGCCACCCGAACGTCGTGGCGATCTTCGCCGAGAACGACGAGATGGCCCTCGGTGCGATCCAGGCCCTCGGCGCCAAGGCCGGCAGCCAGGTCAAGGTGTTCGGCTTCGACGGCACCACCGACGGACTCAAGGCGATCAAGGACGGCAAGCTCGTCGGGACGATCGCCCAGCAGCCCAAGGAACTCGGCAAGACCGCCGTGCTCATGGCGCTCAAGGTCGCCAACAAGGAATCCGTCGACAAGGCCGTCCCCGTGCCGGTGAAGACGGTCAGCTCGGCCAACCTCGCCGAGTTCCTCAAGTGAGCATGCCAGCACCGTCGATCCACCACGACCCGGCCGACGGCCGGGTCGTGGTGCTGGGATCGCTCAACGTCGACATCGTCGCCCGAGTCCGCCGTCACCCGGCGCCAGGCGAGACCGTCCTCGGCCGCGGCGGGGATATTCGTCCCGGGGGCAAGGGCGCCAACCAAGCGGTCGCCGCCGCGCTGAGTGGGGCCACCGTGCTCATGATCGGCGCAGTGGGGCAGGACGCCCACGCAGAGGTGGCCCTGTCCGGGTTACTGCGCACCGGCTGCGACGTGTCCGGTGTACGGTCCGTTGCCGGCCCGACCGGAATGGCCCTCATCGCGGTATCGGACGACGGGGAGAACAGCATCATCGTCGTTCCCGGGGCGAACGCGGCCGTGAGCCAGGTGGAGCTGTCCCGCTTGGCCGGCTTGCGCCCGGACGACGTCCTCGTCCTGCAGGGCGAGGTGCCCGCCGATGCCATCGCGGGGGCGGTCGCGGCCGCCGAGGCCGCGGGGTGTCGCGTCGTGCTCAACCTCGCCCCCGTCCTCGCCTTGGCGCCCGACGTCCTGCTCGCCGCAGACCCGCTCGTCGTCAACGAGCACGAGGCCCTGGGCGCCCTACTGGCCCTCGGTTCGCCGCTACCGGGGCCGACCCCCGTCGACCAGGTCGCGGACGCGACGCTCGTCGCCAAGGCGCTGCTCGCCGCCGGCGTCGGGTCGGTCGTGGTGACCCTCGGCGGTGCCGGTGCCCTCGTCGGCGCCTCGGCCGCTAGCCTCACGCACGTCCCTGCCGAAACGGTCCGGCCCGTCGACACGACAGGGGCGGGCGACGGGTTCACCGGCGCGCTCGCCGCATGCCTGGCCCGCGGCATACCGATGGCCGCAGCGGCGCAGACCGCGTCCCACTTCGCGGCACAGGCGGTATGCCGCGCGGGCGCCCAGGAGGCCTACCCCGGTTGGGAGGCGACCGGATCGTGAAACGGGAGGGCATCGCCCACGTCGAGTTGAGTGCACTCGTCGCGAGACTCGGGCACACCGACCGGTTCGTCGTCGCCGACGCCGGCCTGCCCGTCCCTCGCGCGGTGCCGTTCGTCGACCTCGCCCTCGGGGGCGGGAAGCTCGACTTCCGTTCGGTCCTGGACGCTCTGCTCGACGAGGTCGTCGTCCAGGCCCACCTGGTGGCCGACGAGCTGACGACCTCGCCGGCCGCCGCGTGGCTCGCCGAACGCGCGCACCGGATGGGTGAGCGCTCGAGCGTTTCCCACGAGCGGTTCAAGGAGTTGCTGCCGGGCGTGGCCTTCGTCGTGCGCACGGGGGAGCGGACTCCCTATGCGAACGTCCTGCTCGAATGCGGCGTGCCCTTCTGAGGCTCGCGTGTTCGAGGGGGTCCTGTCGGGAGCTGGTCGGCGATCACCGGCCCGCACCGTGGACAGGTAAGTCGCCGGTGTCAGCGGTACACAGGGGGCCGCTGACACCGGCGTCGGCGGTTCTGGTCGGCTGTGCGGAACGTCCTACCGCGGGTGTGCCAACCAGGCGTTCCACGTCGCGGTGTGCTCCGCGGCGCGCTCGGCGGCATACGCGCCGTAGAGGTAGACCCAGGCTGACACGGTGCACGTCCTTCCGGTGCCCTCGGCGGCAAGCAGACCGGTGCCGACGGCGGGCTCGTCGAGCAGCAGGGACAGGCTGTTGGACCGCGCGTCGAGGACCACGCCGGCCAGCGGCGGCACGCCGTCGCCGGTGGTGGCGATGCGACTACCAACCTTCGGGTCGGCGGGCAGCCCCAACGCCTCGAGTAAGCGCGGCCACGACGCGTCGTCCGAGACGCTCCACCTGGCCATGGGCAGCCCGGACGTGGCCGCCTGGCCCGGGAAGTAGCGACGGTGCAACCAGAGGTTGCGCAGGAACAGCGTCCAGCCGCCGACCATGTCGTCGTATTGGTCGTCCCAGGGCAGCCCGTCACCGAATCCGGAGTTGACGAGGCGCACCACGCAACTACCCGTACCGCGCGCCTCCACGAGCCACTCGAAGGCCAGCCCGGGACCCTCGTCGACCCCGGTGAAGACGATCCGGTGCGGCGGCTCCCAGACGGCGACCCGTCCGGGCACCTGCATCTCCGGCCCGGGCCCGAAACTCGCCGTGGCCGCGCCGCCGGGGCGCTCCTGCACCGTGTGGGGGACGTACCACGACGAGATGCCCGGTCCGGTGGCGATCGCCTGCCAGACATGCTCGGGGGTGCCCGGCACCTCGATCTGCAGGCGGATCTCGCGGCGGGCGGGGTCCGGATCCAGGTCGGGGGAGGGGATCGGCTCGGGGGCCGGGGTCGGGTCCTCAGTCACGGGTCTTCTCCTGTCGCGGTCGGGGGTAGGACGCGATGACGAGGCGATGCCAGCGGCCCGAGGGTGCGCCCTCGTCGTGGTAGCGGGCGACGAGCGCGGTGACGGCCTCGGTCAGCTCGTGGGTGAACGCCGCTCGGTCCGCGGCGGTGGCGAGGCGCAGGTCGCTGTCGATGGCCAGCGTGGCCAGTGGCCTGCCGGCGAGTTCGGCCCGGTGGGCGAGGGCGGCCACCTCCCGGACGACGCGGGCCGCCAGCGCGACGAGGTACCGGGAGGAGACGCGGTCCAGGCGGGTTGGGTCCGCGGCATCCCGGCCGAGGTTCGGCGGTGCGACGACGTATCCGGCCGCCGTGGCCTGCACGACCCGTTCGGTGAGGCCACGCCGCTGCCGGTCGGCCACGTATTCGACGAGCCCGGCCTGCTCGAGGGCGCGCACGTGGTGATTGACCCGCTGGCGCGGCAGCCCGAGGGTCGCCGCGACACTGGTCGACGAGCCCGGTTCGGCCAATACGGCCAAGATGCGAGCGCGGGTGGGGTCCAGGGCGACCACCGCCACCCCGGGCTCGTCGATGACCTCCACGTCCCGCACGGTGTCAGTCTTCTATTGACAATCAACATTGTCAATAACGTCTGAGGCGCCCCGTCGCTGGGCAGCGTCACGGTCAACGCCGCTCGATCGGACGGCTGGACATCGGCGGTGGCGTCGTCGCGCCAGATGGTCCGACCCTCCGAGCGATGGACTGCGGTGGGTCGTGCCGTCATACGGTGGGTGGCCCGGCGGGCTGGGCGGTGTAGGCGTGCGCTTCGGTGGCCTTGGCGCTGAGCCAGACCGCGTCGCCGATGTCGAGTGCGAGGTCGGTGAGGGCGCGTGGGGTGATGTCGACCAATGCCGACGGCTGCCCGTGCAGCTCCAGGCGGATCCGGTCTCGAAGGGGCTCGACGCCGCGGATCACGGCTGGCCACACGTTCTGGGCGGACAACGATTCTGGGCGGTTGCGGTGCACCGAGATGGCCGTCGGAGACAGCGCCACGAGGGCTGGCTCGCCTACCCGGGCGGCGGTGTCGTTGTCGATGGCGACGTGCAGCGACCCGCCCTCGGGCAGCGTGATGATGCCGTCGGCGGTCATCGTTCCGGTGTACAGGTTGACGCCGACGAGTCGGGCGACGTAGTCGGTGGCGGGGCGGGCGGCGAGGTCGTGGGGCGTCCCGTGTTGGACGACTCGGCCGGCTTCGAGGACGAGCAGATGGTCAGCCAAGGTCATCGCTTCGAGGGGATCGTGGGTGACGAGCACCGCGGGGCCGGTGAACCGGCCGAGCATCGCCTTGAGCTCTGCGCGGGTCGCCTGGCGCGTGCGAGCATCGAGCGCAGCCAGGGGTTCGTCCAGCAGAAGCACGTGGGGGTCTGTGGTGAGCGCGCGGGCCATGGCCACTCGTTGCGCTTGCCCGCCGGACAGCTGTCGCGGGGCGAGTTCGTGGAGGTCGGCCAGGCCGAAAAGCTCGAGGGTGGCGCGGGCACGGTCGCGCGCCTGACGTCGACGGGTTCCCGTGACCCGGTGCGGGTAGGCGACATTGTCGAGCACGCTGAGGTGGGGAAACAGCCGGTAATCCTGGAAGAGGATGGGGCAGCGGCGTCGAGTGGGGTCGACGAAGACGCCGGCGTCGGGTTGGTCCCAGGGGGTCGTTCCGAAGGCGATCAGCCCGGCATCGAGTGCGGTCAGGCCCGCGACGGCCCGCAGCAGACTCGTCTTGCCTGCCCCGTTGGGCCCGATGATGCCGAGGGTGTGTCCGGCTGGGATCTCGGCGGCGACCTCGAGAGTGAAGCTGCCACGACGCAGTCGAGCGTCGACGTGGAGTCCACCGGCTGTCACGCGGACGCTCCTGGTCGCCAGCGATCGCGGAATACCAACAGGACGGCGACGGACACAGCCAGCAGGACGAGGCTGAGGGCCACCGCGGTGGGTGGGTCGCCCTCGAATGCGCGGTACACGGCGCTGGGCATCGTTTGGGTGACTCCGGGCAGGTTGCCGGCGAACGTGACGGTCGCGCCGAACTCGCCGAGGGCGCGGGCCCACGACAGGACGGTGCCCGCGGCGATGCTGGGCGCGATCAGGGGCAGGGTCACGGTGCGGAAGCAGGTCAGCCGGGAGGCGCCGAGGGTGACGGCGGCTTCCTCGAGGTCGCCGTGTCTGGCGCGCAGGGCGCCTTCGACGGTGACGATCATGAACGGCAGCGCGACGAAGGTCTGCGCGAGGATGACCGCGACGGTGGTGAAGGGGATCTGCAGGCCGGTCGCCTCGTAGAGGCGTTGCCCGACCAGGCCGGTGCGCCCGTAGGCCAGCAGCAGTGCGACGCCACCGACGACCGGCGGCAGCACGAGGGGGACCGTCACGAGGGCTCGGAGGACCCGGATGATCGGCGTTTGGCTCCGGCTGAGTACCCAGCCCAACGGCACGCCCAGCAGCAGGCAGAGCGCAGCGCTGACCGTGGCGGTGATCAGCGACAGCTGCAGGGCTTGACCGACGGCAGCGGAGGCGAGCAACCGGGGCAGGTCGCCCCAGGGAGCCATGAGGATCATCGCGGCCAGCGGGACGACGAGGAAGGCGACCCCCACCGCGGCCGGGCCGGTCAAGGCAAGGGGGGGTCGAGGCTGCCCCCGTCGCGTCACGGTGCGGCGAATCCGGTGTCGGCCAGCACCTTCTGGCCCTGAGCCGACAGGACGTAGTCGACGAAGGCCTGGGCGGTCACGGTGTTCTTGCTGCTCTTGAGGACGGCAATCGGGTATGCCGTGGAGGCGTTGACGCCGGCGGGGATCTCGATGCCCTTGACCTTGTCGCCGGCGTCCTGAACGTCGGTGACGTAGACGACGGCGGCATCGACCTCGCCGAGGGTCACTTTGGCCAAGGTGGCCTTGACGTCGGCCTCCTGCGTCACGGGCGTCACGGTGAGTTGGGCGTTGTCGAAGACTTTGGCGGCTGTCGCACCGCAGGGCACTTCGACCTGGCAGAGGGCGACCTTGACGCCCGGCTTGCCCAGGTCGGCCAGCGCCGTGATGTGGGCGGGGTTGCTGGCCGGAACGGCGATCTCCATGACGTTCTTGGCGAAGGGCTTCGCGGTGGAGGCCAGCCCTGCTTTGGAGACGCTGTCCATGTTCGTCGTGGACGCCGAGGCGAAGACGTCGGCGGGAACGCCTTGGCCGATCTGGGTTGCCAGGGCCGAGGAGGCTCCGAAGCTGAGCGTCACCGTGGTGCCGGGGTGGTCCTTCTCGAACGTCGTGCCGAGGATGCCGAACGATTTGGTCAGCGACGCCGCGGCCAGGACGGTGATGGTGCCGCCGGTGCTTTGGCTGGTCGTCGCCGAGGGCGTGGTGGTGCCTGTCGAGGTCGTGCTGCAGGCCGCGAGGGCTACGACGGTGACGGTGGGCAGCAGGGCCGTCCGCAGGCCGATCATCAGGGTCCTTGGTTCGCGGTGGGTGGCTAAGCGTCGGGGATCTCGACGATGACGTTGGTGGCCTTGACGGTCGCCACAGCCAGGACACCCGGGTCGAGTTCCAGTTCGTCGGCGGCTTCGCGGCTCATGAGCGAGACCACTCGGAAGGGGCCGGCCTGGATCTCGACCTGAGCCATCACCGTGTCCTTGACCACGCGGGTGACCAACCCTCGGAACTGGTTGCGGGCGCTCTGGGCGATCACGGGCCTGGTCGGGCCGGCGGTGTTGTTCTCGACGACGAGCCGGGCCAAGGCGTCACCGGGGATGACTTGACGACCGGACGGATCCCGTTCGACGTCGACGCGGCCCTGGTCGACCCAGCGCCGCACGGTGTCGTCGCTGACACCGAGCAGGTCGGCGGCCTGCTTGATCCGATAGTGCGGCGACAGCATGACCGTGATCGTACCGCGAATGCGTGTGCTGACCTGATGTCAGCCCGCTGGTGCGGTCATCGGACCGAGGGGATTGCTGCTCACGCGGTCGAGTCGTTCCGGCCCAGTGGTGGGCGGGCCGAGGGGCGCGCCGGTCAGCCCGCCCCGGCCACGAGGCCAGCCGTCAGAACAGGCCGAGGACCCGGGGCCCACGCCCGGAGCGGCGGGGGTTTCACCCCGGGGTGCCGAGCACCAGTCGAACCGCACCCACCTGCTCGGGTTGGGTGCGCAGATGTCCGTATGCCGCGTCCCACGTCCCGTCGGCGAGGTCATGGGACAGTCGGGACAACCCCGAGGTGAGGGCGGCCGGGTCGGCGAACTGCCACGCGGACTGGGCGGCGCGCACCGCGGGGTCGAGGAAGGCTTCGGGCCGGCCGTAGAAGGCCTCGGTGAATCCGTCCACGCAGTCCAGTGGGATGGGGACCACGACCACACGAGTGGCCCCGCCGAGGGCGTCCCGTAATTGCTCGATCGTGGGGTAGCGGGCTGCCTCGGCGACGAAGAGCTCGGGCACGTAGTCGTTCAGCCACCAGGAGGACATCTCGAGCGGGTCGAAGGTGAGGATCACGACCGGTCCGCGAGCAACCCGGCACATCTCGGCGACACCGCGCCGCCAGTTCGTCCACTGGTGGACGGTGACGATGGCCATGGCGGCGTCGAAGGTGTCGTCGGGGAAGGGCAGGTCCTCGGCCGTCGCGGCGACGGCCGGACTGAGGTGCGCGCCGCGCTGTGCCCGCATCGAGGCCGACGGTTCGACCGCGGTCACCGCACGGTCAGCGGGCTCGTACGAGCCCGCGCCTGCTCCGACGTTGACCACCGATTCGGCAGGCCCGAGCGCCTCCCACACGAGAGTCGCGATACGCGGATCGGTGCGCCGCCGGTATCCGTAGTCCGACCCGGTGGCCTCGTAGTCGACATCGCCGTACGGCTTCTGGCCCGATGGAGGATCGGCCTTGGCGGGTCTGCCGGGAACTTCGGTCATTGCGCATTCTCTCAAGGGGGAAACCGTGGCCCAGTGATCCTGTCCTCGAGCGAGGTGCGGCAAATGTCGGGGCACGAGAGGGATCAGACGTCGAGCACCTCGCCCTGCCCGAGCGCAGCCACCGTGAACGGCTCACCGGCTGCGGCGTGGCGGAACCGGTCGAGCTCGCCGGGCTGGGTCGTGTAGAAGCCGTCGACGTGGAACCCGTCGTAGTGGATCGGCACAGCGATCCGCGCTCCGAGACAGCGCACCGCGACGGCTGCGTGGTGGGCATCGAGGCTGGCCGGAAACGGGCTGGGCGGTTGACAATGCGGGAAGCACACCGTAGGGCCGTTGATCGGCGTGAGCGCTACGTCGAACGGGCCGTATCGGTGCGCGGCGCGCCACCAGTAGCCGTGGAACATGCTGTCGCCGAGGTGGATGACGCGCGTCCCTCCGGCCTCGACTGCCCAGGAGACCTGCGGGTCGCCGAGGGTGTCGACCGCGGGGACGGCCGCGATCGCGAACGGCCCGATCTCAGTGGTCTCCCAGTAGGCCATGGGATGTCGGTCGAGGGAGTACGACTCCAGCTCGCGGTCGGCGCCGAGCGTCCAGAGGTTCTCGTGGTCGTCACCGCCGAACGAGGTCGGGTGCAACACGCGGCCGTGCGGTCGCAACGCTGCGGCAATGGCACCGGCGTCGGTGTGATCGCGGTGCAGGTGGGTGCACAACGCCGCGGCCACGTGGCCCTGCGTCGCCGGAGGTACGACCCTCGGCATGGGAGCCTCCAGCCCGGTCCCCGCCAGCACCCCGGGTGGGTCGCCCAGCAGGTCGATGACCAGGCTGTGCCCCTCGGCCTCGAGCTCCACCCCTGCCCACCCCAGCCAGCGGATCTTCATGGCGCTTCCTCCATTGCCGTACGGTCGTTCGCCAAACCAAAGATAGCTGACGTTCGTTCGGTATACTGGGGATATGCCCCGCCGATCGGTCACCGACGCTCAGCTCACCCGGGCGCGGATCGTCCGCCACGCGGTCTCGGCGGCGTCCGCCGAGGGTTTGGAGGGCATCACGATCGGGTCGCTGGCGACCGCGCTCGGGATGAGCAAGGCCGGAGTCGTCGGACCGTTCGGCTCCAAGGCCGAGCTCCAGGTCGAGGTCCTGGATCGGGCGACCGCCGAGTTTCGCAGCGCCGTGGTCAAGCCCGCTCTGCAGGCCAGCGCAGGCCTGCCGAGGCTTCTCGAGGTTGTCGACCACTGGATGGATTACCTCAGCGACAGCCCGTTCCCTAACGGCTGCTTCATCACCGCGGCTTCATGTGAGCTCGACGGGCGCCCGGGGAATCTTCGCGATCGCCTCGCCGACGTCGTCCGGCGTTGGAACGCCTTCCTCGTCGAGCAGGTGGAGATCGGCCAGGGCAATGGCGACATCGACCCCGCCTGGGATCCGGCCGAGTTGGTGCAGATCATCGTCGGGCTGGCCATGGCCGCCAACCAGAGCGTGCAGCTCCTCGATGATCGGAACGCGCCGGACCGGGCGCGTCGCATCATGACCGAGCTCGCCACGGGACGCCGCGCCGGAGCCTCACCACCGTGACGCGAACGAGGCCGACCAGGTGGATGGCGGACAAGACCAGGTCGTTCGGGATATTCGAGCACGGAGAGACGCAGCACGACCACGGTGCGCCCCGCGGGCAAGTCGTATGCCGGCAGGTTGATATCAGGAAGGGCGTAGCCGACAACCACGAGACGGAGCAGGGCCTCCCGGTGCCAGCGAGTTACGTTGAGCAAAGGAGGTTCTGCGTCTTGAAGTCCTCTATCGAAGTGTCGGTCTCGCTCCGAACCACGCCTGGCTTCAGGTCCTGCAAGACGAAGTTGATGCCACGATCCGGGCGTGATGGATCCATCGCAATGACGAAGTAATTAGTCGCCGAGTCGAGCTCTCTGAACCGATCTACCGCGACGTTCCATCCAGCGACCGGCCGGCCGATAGGGATGCGCTCGAAATCCCTCTGAGCTGGGCCTTCGCGACGGGCGAGCCAATACGCCTCCATATGGGAATTCTCGATTGCACAGCCGGAGGCAAGCTGCCGGGGCAGGTGTGAAGGAGGGCGGAGTAGGTTCCGTCCGGTTCCTGCGTTATGCCAACCCCACTCGGAGGGCGTGACGGCGCGAAGTACTGACAACCGCTGAGAAGTGCCGCGGAACAAAGGCCGGCAGTATATATATATACCTGCACGTCGCCGCCTCACGGTTTGTAGCCTCCCTACTCCTCCTACCCAGCGCTCGTCTCGAAGTGCTTCGTGCTCCATTTCCGCCCCCTGACGATCGGCGGTTGCGTGCTCGCGAATAGCGGGCGCTGGGTAGATCACTCCCCGATGAAGGTGCCATCTGGCGCGACGATGAAGGATTCGGTGAGGGGCATGAAGGCCCTCCGGCCGCCGTCGTCAATCGAGAGCGCCACTCGAAGGTTATCCTTCCGCTTCGGATTGTCCCAGAACGCGTCGATGGAGACCGAAAGTTCGTTATCCGTCATGTTTGACTCCGAGACCGAGGGGACTCCCTTGAGAGAAGCCCGACCCACAGGCCGGGCAGTAGCCATCGCCGAGAGCGGCCACGAGCCGCCTGGCGACCTCAATGCACATCCCAAACGTGCGGGGTCAGGACCTCTTGCCAGTGGCTGCTTATCAGCCACTCCGACTCATCTACGTCGACTCGAAGGCGATGAACGGCTTCAACCTCGGCACCTTGAAGGCATCCGGGGTCGGCTTGGGTCATGATTGTTGCCAACGCCAGCGTCAGGGCTCCGCGTAGGAGTTGGACGCGGGCGGCCCGGTTTGGGTCGTAGCTTCCTGGACCGATGGCTACAAGTGCCTGCCCCGTCGGCCCCGGCCCCCGAACCATGTTCATGTTCCATTGAAGTAGTTCGGGGCTGAAGTGAGCGTAGGGCTGAAGAGCTCTCCCCAGGCCGGACATGAATTCGATCCAAGTGGCGCCGCGTGGACCCGGGGGAAAAGAGGGCCAACTGTTCAGCTGGAGCCACTTGCGGATGTTTCCGGCCGTCATGAGGCCCTGCTCCCATCGCTGCAGCTGCTGGCGCCCGGGCTCGCCCACAGTGCCCAGTTCAATGATGGACAGCGATTCAAACGCCTGTCGTGCTGTTCCCAGACTCACGGCATGAAGCCCGCACTCGTTGCTCCACTTGGAAGTCGCAAGGTGCGCTGCAAAATGTGAAGCGGCGATCTTGGGTAGGAACCAGGTATGGCCACCTTCACTGCCCAAGCGATCCTGCAAAGTTGCCAGGCGACTGAACAGCATCTGCGTCAAGTCATCCAGATGGCTCGTCACGAAAGGTCCTTTCGAACGGCCTGCAGTCGGAGTCGCCAGAAGCACGGGTCAGGGCGTAGGAGCCGTCGGCGGATGGACAGGAGGTGTCGACCCAGGACAAGGCCCTTAAGCGTCTTGCTGGCGTTGGGGTCGTCCAGCGAGAAGACCCGCGTTCGGTGCTCGACGATGCAGGCCCGCTCTTGGGGGACTTGCCACATACGGGGGTTTTGGGTGAGCACGCCCCAGCTTCGCCGTCCCGCCTCGGTCAGGAATGTAATGTCCTCAAGGCCCTGCGCAGTTTCGTCGCCGTAGTGATCGCGCAGCGGGATTCCGTGTAGGCCGTCCATCTTGCAGATCTCGTAGGCGACCTCGGGTGCGAGGCACCTGTCTACCAGGAGGATCTGGGCGCCTTTACGCGGCCGTGGCCGCCCACTCCCGGTGTTCATCGACTGCGGCCACCTCCTGCAGGGTGAGGCCGTACTGCTGCATGACCTCGTCCACGGAGTCGCCGCCCGCGAGGCTCCCGAGGACCGCGAAGACCGGGACTCGGTTTCGAACAAAGGTCATCCGCCCGGCGTTGAACCGCGGGTCGATCGCGACACCCGGGATCCGGACCTCGAATGCGACCGGATAGTCGTCGTCCTCGAAGACCAACGGCTTGAGGTGATCTTCGAGGACCTCGACGAAGGCGTGCTGGCTTGTCTTCACCCGGTAGAGCTCGCTGGGATTCTCTCGGATGTAGGCGTAGGCGCCGTCCGTGACGAGGCGCTTGTTTGCTAGGGCAAACGGAGCGTCGAACCGCTGGCGGATCCAAAGGGCTGCCGCCTCGACCTCGGAAGGCGCGAGCATCTCTCGAAGCGTGCGAAGGGTGTTTGCCTCGACGAGGCCAACCAGAGGAACGGACGGCCACCCCCGGTGATCCTGCGGATTGCGGGTGAACATCTGGCGCCGGGAGGACCGTTGACCCGCCCACGCCTTCACCGTGTCCAGGGGCATGTCGACAAGGTCCGCGACGTCCTGCACGGTGCAGATCGGCGTGACGAACCGGGGCTCTTCGTAGTCGACGTCCATGGCGGTCTCCTCGGACACGATCATGCCACTTGACACTGACGGAGGCGCGGGAACACTCACGCCCGTGTCTAGCCCGAAATTCCTCGTGCCTGCGCGTGCTCAATCACGAAGCTGTGTCGTCACCCCAAACCCACCATTGCCGCCGGAGGTCGGCAGCCCCCGCCGAGGTCGGGGCGGGAACATCCGCGGAACCTTCAGAGTTGAGCCAGATAGGCGCAAGTTTGCCGAGCCTGGGTTTGACAACCAGCCCTCGACCGAGCAGATTGAGCGCTGAAGACTCAACCACCCGGCATACCGCCGGAAACCCCGGTACCAACCGGACCAGGAGAGGGAACACCATGGCACGTGCGGTCGGCATCGACCTCGGCACCACCAACTCGGCCGTCGCCGTCCTCGAAGGCGGCGAGCCGACCATCATCGCCAACGCCGAGGGTGGCCGGACCACCCCGAGTGTCGTGGCATTCAGCAAGAACGGCGAGGTGCTCGTCGGCGAGATCGCCAAGCGCCAGGCCGTGACGAACGTCGACCGGACGGTCCGCTCGGTCAAGCGCCACATGGGCACGGACTGGAAGTCGCCGGACATCGACGGCAAGCACTACACCGCCCAGGAGATCAGCGCCCGCATCCTGCAGAAGCTCAAGCGCGACGCGGAGTCCTACCTCGGCGAGCCCGTGACCGACGCGGTCATCACCGTGCCGGCATACTTCGACGACCACGAGCGGCAGGCGACCAAGGAGGCCGGCGAGATCGCAGGCTTGAACGTCCTGCGGATCATCAACGAGCCCACCGCGGCCGCCCTGGCCTACGGCCTCGACAAGGGCAAGGAGGACGAGCTCATCCTCGTCTTCGACCTCGGTGGCGGCACGTTCGACGTCAGCCTCCTGGAGGTCGGCAAGGACCCGGAGGACGGCTTCAGCACGATCCAGGTCAAGGCGACCAGCGGCGACAACCGCCTCGGCGGCGACGACTGGGACGACCGGATCGTCCAGCACCTGCTCACCACGGTGAAGAACAGCACCGGCGTGGACCTGTCCAAGGACAAGATCGCCATGCAGCGGCTGCGCGACGCCGCCGAGCAGGCCAAGAAGGAACTGTCCAGCTCGACGTCGACGAACATCAACCTGCAGTACCTCTCGATGAGCGAGAACGGCCCGATCCACCTCGACGAGACGATCAGCCGCGCCCAGTTCGAATCGCTGACCAAGGACCTGCTCGACCGCTGCAAGGCGCCGTTCGCCAAGGTCATCCAGGACGCCGGCATCAAGCTGTCGGAGATCGACCATGTCGTCCTCGTCGGCGGGTCGACCCGGATGCCGGCCGTGACCGCTCTCGTCAAGGAGCTCACCGGCGGCAAGGACCCCAACAAGGGTGTCAACCCGGACGAGGTCGTCGCTGTGGGCGCGAGCCTGCAGGCCGGCGTGCTCAAGGGCGAGCGCAAGGACGTGCTGCTCATCGACGTCACCCCGCTCAGCCTCGGCATCGAGACTCAGGGCGGGCGGTTCACCAAGCTCATCGAGCGCAACACGGCGATCCCGACGAAGCGTTCGGAGATCTTTACCACGGCCGACGACAACCAGCCGAGCGTGCTCATCCAGGTCTACCAGGGCGAGCGCGAGATCGCCCAGCACAACAAGCGGCCTGGGCACCTTCGAACTGACCGGCATCGCGCCGGCCCCGCGGGGCGTGCCGAAGATCGAGGTCACCTTCGACATCGACGCCAACGGCATCGTCCACGTGTCCGCCAAGGACATGGGCACCGGCAAGGAACAGTCGATGACGATCTCCGGCGGGTCCGCCCTGCCGAAGGAGGAGATCGAGCGCATGGTCAAGGAGGCCGAGGCGCACGCCGAGGAGGACCGCAAGCGCGTCGAGGAAATCGAGACCCGCAACACCGCCGAGCAGTTGGTCTACTCGACGGAGAAGTTCCTCGTCGACAACGCCGACAAGCTGCCGGCCGCCGAGAAGGCCGAGGTCGACACCGCGCTGGCCGACCTCAAGACCGCGGTGGCGAAGGACTCGACCGCCTCGATCGACGACATCAAGGCCAAGACGGCGACGCTCTCGGAGGTCTCGCAGAAGATGGGCCAGGCGATGTATGCCGCGTCCGCCGCTGCGGGCGAGGGCGCCGAGTCCGCGGGCGCCGGGGCGGGCGACGCCGGCTCCGGGCAGGGCGGCTCCGCCGATGCCGGTCCGCAGGACGACGTCGTCGACGCCGAGGTCATCGACGACGACGAGCCGAAGAGCCAGAAGTGACCCACGAGGACGCGGGGGCGGGGCCGGAGCACGGCCCCGCCCACCGCGGCGACCTCGGCTCGGCAGAGCCGGGTGGCTTCGACGAGTTCGACCACCCGACCACCGCAGCGGCGGCCTCGGCCGGCCCTGCGTCATCGGTTCCCGAACACGGCCCGGCCGTCGTGTCCGACGGCACCGCCGCCGAGGGCGACGACGCCGAGCCGCTGACCGCGGTGGACGTCGTCGGTGACGGCGCGTTTGCGTCCCTCGCGGCCGAACGGCTCGAGGACCTGCGCCGTCTGCAGGCCGAGTACGTCAACTACAAGAAGCGCGTGGACCGCGACCGCGCCGTCGCCCGCGACCTCGGCATCAGCCACGTCCTCGAGTCGATGCTGCCTGTGCTCGACGAGATCCACCTGGCCCGCGAACACGGCGATCTCGCCGACGGCCCGGCCGCGACCATCGTCGACAAGCTCGAGGCCGTCCTCGCGCGCCTCGGCATCGAACGCTTCGGCGAACCGGGCGAGGAGTTCGACCCCAACCACCACGAGGCCCTTATGCACCTGGACGCTCCGCTGCACCCCGACGCGACGACGACCACGGTCGTCAGGGTGCTCCAGCCGGGCTACCGGCTCGGTGAGCGCGTCGTGCGCCCGGCCCGGGTCGCCGTGGCCGACCCGCAGTAGCCGGCGGACCGGCAGACGAAAGGAGGGTACGCCGCGATGGCCAGCCAAGACTGGTTCGACAAGGACTTCTACGCGATCCTCGGCGTGCCCAAGGACGCCGACGAGGCGGCGATCAAGAAGGCCTACCGCAAGCTCGCCCGCAAGCTGCACCCCGACCAGAACGCCAACGACGCCAAGGCCGAGGCGCGGTTCAAGGAGATCGGCGAGGCGTATGCCGTCCTGTCCGACCCGCCGCAGCGCCAGGAGTATGACCAGATCCGCGCGATGTCCCACGGCGGCGCCCGCTTCACCGCCGGTGGCCCCGGTGGGGGTGGCTTCCAGGACCTGTTCTCCGGGATGTTCGGGGGCCCGGGCGTGCGTTTCTCGACCAGCCGCGGCGGGGGCGCGGCCGACCCGGACCTGCAAGACCTGCTCGGCGGCCTGTTCGCCCAGGGCCAGGGCGGGGGCGCGTACGGCGGGGGGCCCTACGGCGGCGGGTATGCCGGTCCGCGGGCTCCGCGTAAGGGCGCCGACGTCCAGGCCCGCACGACTTTGGGCTTCCGCCAGGCGGTCGCCGGCGACACCGTCACCCTGACGACCGGAGACGGCGGCCACATCACGACGCGGGTCCCGGCCGGGGTCAAGGACGGACAGAAGATCCGCCTGCGCGGCAAGGGCCACCCGGGCGGTCCCGGTGCCGAGCCCGGCGATCTCATCCTCCAAGTCACCGTGTCGCCGCACCCGGTGTTCGGCCGCGACGGGGACAATCTCACCGTGGACCTGCCGGTGACCTTCGCCGAGGCCGCCCTCGGGGCGACCGTCTCGGTGCCGACCCTCTCCGGCGACGCGGTGCGCGTCAAGGTGCCGTCCGGCACGCCGAGCGGGCGGGTGTTGCGGATCAAGGGGCGCGGGGTGTCCACGCCCCACGGTTCGGGTGACCTGCTCGCGAAGGTTCTCGTCGTCGTCCCGCAACGGCTCACCGACGCGGCCCGAGAGGCCGTCGAGAAGCTGCGCGAGGACGAAGCCGGCTACGACCCCCGAGCCGACGCCTTCGCCCGGGCACGGGAGTGACCTGACATGTCCGCTGACGCCACCGGACGCCCGCCCCGCCCGGGCCGGGCCCACCCGGCGGCATACGCGCCCGACGACGACACTCCGGTGTTCGTCATTTCGGTGGCTGCCCAACTAGCCGGGATGCACGCACAGACGTTGCGCCAGTACGACCGGCTGGGACTCGTCACGCCGGCGCGCACCCGCGGCGGTGGCCGGCGGTATTCCGCTCGCGAGGTCGCCCAACTGCGCGAGGTCCAGCGGCTGTC
Source organism: Dermatophilaceae bacterium (assembly GCA_037045045.1). GTDB lineage: Bacteria > Actinomycetota > Actinomycetes > Actinomycetales > Dermatophilaceae > Phosphoribacter. The sequence goes on along the minus strand of JBAOHL010000002.1, from coordinate 497,493 downwards.
CCAGGACGAGGGGGTGAGCCTCGCCGGGGTCCAGCGGATCCTCGACCTGGAGAACCACGTCGCCGCCTTGCAGGCCAGGGTCGGCGAGTTGGCCGCCGAAGTGGCCGCCCTGCGGTCCAGCGCCGCCGGCGGTCGGGTCTTCGCGGCCGGGTCGGCCGGCGACATCGTCGCGATGCGCCCCGGGCAACGTCCGGCGCGCGGATTCGTCGGCCCCGGGCAGTCACTCGTGGTGTGGCGGCCCGCCGCGCGCTGACGCGGCGGCGAGGCGGGGCGGCATACCGCAGGTGGCGTTGGCCTCCTGCTGACGGGGCGGCCAGGCGCGACGGCATACCGGCGGCGGTGAGGCCGCGCCCGGACGCCGGCCGGTCAGATGAACAGCAGCTGGGCGCCCTCGGTGAGCTCGATGAAGTCGGTCGCGCTGATGATCGCCTCGACGCCCTCGTAAAGGTCGTCCATTTCCAGGCCCATCATGTCCGCGGACATCCGGCAGGCCCACAGCTTGGCGCCGGAGCCGTGCAGCAGGTCGAGGAACTCGGGAACCTCGGGCACGTCGAGGGCGGCGATCTGCTTCTTGAGCATGTTCGTCGCCATGTGCGTCATGCCCGGCAGGCCCCCCAGGCCCTGCGGCATCGACATCCCGAAGTGGCCGGGCGGGTGCATCGCGGTGTTGCCGATGAACGAGAACTTCAGGTCGCCCATCGTCTTGCGGTTGATCATGTCGAAGCCCCAGAAGGTGAAGAACAGGTGCGTCTCGATGCCCTCGCCAAGTGCGGCGTTGGCGAGGATGAGGCCGGGGTAGGCCATGTCGAGGTTGCCCTTGGAGCAGATGATCGCGAGCTTGCGCCCGGAGGCCGCCTCGTCGTCGAAGGACGGGACGATCGCCGGTGCGGCGTCGATGGTCGTGTCGGTCATGTCGGCTCGATTCGCTTGTGGCAGAGGTGCTTTGCGGTTGAGAGCGGCTGGCGGCGGGTGCTGGCCGATGGGGCGGGGGAGAGTCAGACGCAGCCCTTGGGTTTCTGCAGCCCGGCGATGTAGGCCATCTTCTTCGCGGGCTTGCCCGGGAAGAGCACGAAGAGCTCCTTGACCGGGATGCCGCCCTGCGTGGACACCCGGCGCAGGGTCGCGGTCTCGTGCTGGGTCTCGAAGTCCTTGCGCAGGAAGCGGATCGGCATCCAGTGGGCGTCGGTCAGAGAGACGCCGATGTTGGCGGCCAGGGTCTTGGCGAGGTCCTCGTCCCATTGCTCGGGCTTGGTGAGGAAGCCCTCGGCGTCGACGTCGATCTCGCGGCCGGCGATCGTGGTGGTGGGCATGATGCTGAGTCTCCTTGTGGGGTGTGCGAATTCAGGCGCCGGTGGGCGCGGTCTCGACGTGCTTGCCGGTCATCGACATCTCGGCCGGCAGCGGCATGGGCCGGCCGGGCATGAGCACGTTCCAGTAGACGTGCCGGAAAGCGAGCTTGCCGAGATGGTTGGCGCGGGTGGCCTTGAGCAGGCTCATCGGGCCGACGGCGAACGGGAAGTGACCCGTGAGCGGCTCGGTCTCGTAGTTGAAGTCGAGCAGCAGTGCCTTGCCCTTGCCCGACTCGACGAAGCAGTTGGCGTGCCCGTCGAAGCTGTGCGTCATCGGCCGACCCGCGGCGAGCTGGACGAAGTTCTCGACGAAGATTTCGACCGAGAAGTGCGCCACCGATCCGGCCTTCGACGTGGGCAGGTTGCCCCCGTCGCCGAGCGCGAAGATCGTCGGGTATGCCGTGGACTGCATGGTGTGCTTGTCGACCGGGACGTAGTTCAGCTCGTCGCCCAGTCCCGAGCGGCTCACGTAGTCGGCGCCCATGTTCAGCGGCACGGTGACGAGCAGGTCGTAGGCGATCTCCCGCTCGTCGTAGGAGCGGATGACCTTGGCTTCCTGGTCGACGCTCTCGATCATAAAGTCAGTCTCGACCTTGATGCCCCGCTTGGACAGGTGTGAGGCGAGCTCCCGACTGGCCACCGGCTTGGTGAACGCTCCGTCGAGCGGGGTGACGTAGACGATCTCGGTGCCCTTGCGCAGCCCCCGCTTGCGCAGGTCGTCGTCGGCCAGCATGACGAACTCGAGCGGGGCGACCGGGCACTTGATCGGCAACTCGGTGATGTGCATGACGAGCCGGCCGCCGCGGAAGGTCTTGAGCGCCTTGCGCAGGGCCACCGATCCCTCGTACGTGTAGAACTCGTGGACCGTCCGACGCCATTCCGGTCCGAGCATCCCCGGGGTCTGATCCGGCCGCGGCGTGGTCCCGGTCGCGACGACGAGGTAGTCGTAGGACAGGTCCCGCCCGTCGGCCAGGTGCACGACCCGACCCTCGGGGTCCACCCGATCGATCTCGCCGGTGAGGTAGTCGATGCCGTCGTGGATGAAGTCGTGGCGAGGCTTGCGGATCTGCTTGGGCTTGTTCATCCCGAATGGGACGAAGATGTAGCCCGGCTGGTAGTCGTGGTTGTCGTCCTTGTCGACGACGACGATCCGCCAGTCCGCGGGGTCGAGCCGGTCGAGCAGCTTGTTGGCCGTCATGGTGCCGGCGGTGCCTCCGCCGAGGATCACGAGGGTTCGCATGGGGATCATCCCTTGGTTCTCGCGGTGAGTGATTGCCTATGCAACAATACCCCCGAGGGTATGCCGCGCGGCCGGGCCGATGGTCCCTCCCGGGTGTGCGTTGAGGCACAGTCGAGACGGGCCCTTCGTCGCGTGACGTCCTTCGGTCCGATGGAAGGATGAGGTCATGACCACGGTCGAATTGACACCCGAGGAGCTGACCAAGCTCGTCAACCGACTGCGCCGCGCGCAGGGTCAACTCGGTGGGGTCATGCGGATGATCGAGGACGGCCGCGACTGCCAGGACATCGTCACCCAGTTGGCCGCCGTCCGTCGGGCCGTGGACCGGGCCGGGTTCTCGATCATCGCCACCGGGCTCAAGCAGTGCGTCTCCGAGGCCCACGAACGCGGCGACGACGAGGTCGACACGGCCCTCATGGAGAAGTTGTTCATCTCGCTGGCCTGAGCCAGCTGACCCGGCCGACCCCGCCTGACCCGACGTGCCCGCGACGACGCCGAGGCGACCGCGGCGGGACGATGCGGCGCACGAAGTCGGGGCCGACCGCGGGCCGGGGCGACGCGGCATACCGCCGGTGGCTGCGGCGATGCGGCGCACGAAGTCGGGGCCGACCGCGGGCCGGGGCGACGCGGCATACCGCCAGTGGCTGCGACGATGCGGCGCACGAAGTTGGGGCCGACCGCGGGCCGGGGGGCGACGCGGCATACCGCCGGTGGCTGCGGCGATGCGGCGCACGAAGTTGGGGCCGACCGCGGGCCGGGGCGACGCGGCATACCGCCGGTGGCTGCGGCGATGCGGCGCACGAAGTCGGGGCCGACCGCGGGCCGGGGCGACGCGGCATACCCGTCAAGCCGTCGCGCGCAGGGCCGTCTCGAAGACGTCGAGGAGGTCCGGCCCGAAGAGGACGAACCGGACGAGGTCGAGGTGGGCCACGTGGGGGCTGTCGCGCACTGCCGCGACGGCGACTCGGGCGACGGTCTCCGGCGCCCACCCGTAGATCCCCGCGCTGACCGCCGGGCAGGCCAGACTGCGGGCGCCGACCTGTACGGCCTGGGCCATCGACGCCGTGAAGCAGCTCGCGAGATCGGCCTCGTCGCGCTGGCCGGCGTTCCAATTCGGGCCGACCGTGTGGATGACCCAGCGGCACGGCAGGTTCCCCGCGCCCGTGGCGACGGCCTGCCCGACCGGTAACCCGTGAGGGTAGTTGGTACGGCGCACCTCGCGGCACTCGGCCAGCAGCGCCGGCCCGGCCGCCCGGTGGATCGCCCCGTCGACGCCGCCGCCGCCCAGCAACGAGGAGTTGGCGGCATTGACGATGGCATCGACGCGCTGGACGGTGATGTCGCCCAGGACGGCTTCGAGGGTGGCGGTCACGGCCGGCCTCTTCTCGGACGGGGTGGCGGGACGTTGCCGGCGTACCTGACCAACCCGGCGTACCTGACCAACACGGTATGCCGCCTCACGCTATGCCGCCTCACGCTATGCCGCCTCACGCTATGCCGCCTCACGCTATGCCGCCTCTTGCCCACAGCGCACCCTCCTTCCGTCGGTGGAGCCCCGATCGCGACGCTGCTGTGTCGAGTCGGGCGGCCACGTGAGTGCCTTCGCCCGGCGGCAGCCCGTGAGTGTGTCCGACGTGTTGCTCGGCGGCTCTGAAGCACCACTTCGGCTCCACTCGCGACGAGTGCGGGGGAGGGTGGCGCCGTTGGCGGCGCCCGCAGGGTTTGGGCCGACCGGCTTGCCCCGCGAGTGTGCGCGAAGTGTTGCTTCGGCGGCCCGCAAGCAGCACTTCGGCTCCACTCGCGAATCGCGGAGGAGGGGGCGGCGCCGTTGGTGAGGGGGCGGTGCCGTTGGGGGCGCCGCAGGCTTCCGGCCGGACCGGACCCTCTGCGGCCCGCCCCCCGCCCCCGACAGGTGCCCGGGAAGTCCGCAGCAGGCCCCGCCTCGCGGCCCGAGCTGGGGGCGGGTCTCGGGCCAGAACAGTGCGCGTCCCGTGGGCCTAGGAAGTGCGGCGGCCCATGAGAGCCAAGATCAGATCCTTGCCCGCGAAGTTGAGCGGAATACACTCAACTTGAGCGGGGTTGCCCCTAGTGGAGAGCTAGGCACCCAGGCCGAACCCGACGAGAATCGACCCCACGCCCCGCTCGCAGTCACCGCGACGAGACCACGAAGGAAGCACCCGGCATACATGGACCTCAACCTCACCACCAAGGCCCAGGAGGCGCTCTCCGGCGCCGTCCGCGCGTCGGCCGCCGCCGGCCACCCCAGCACCGAGCCGGCCCATCTGCTCAAGGCCCTGGTCGAGCAGTCCGACACGACGACCCCGGCGCTGCTCAAGGCCGCCGGGTCCTCGGTGCCCGCCGCCCTCAAGTCGGCCGAGACAGCGATCGCCGCCCTGCCGTCGGTGAGCGGCTCGTCGGTCGGCGCTCCCGGCCTCTCCCGAGGAGCCATGGCCGCCCTCGAGCAACGCCCGCTCGCTCATGGCGTCGATGGGCGACTCGTACGTCTCCACCGACCATCTTCTGCTCGCCCTGGCGCGCACCGGGGCCGTTCGGCCTCGACGCGGCGGCCATCGAAGCCGCGATCCCGCACCTGCGCGGTGGGCGGCCGGTCGACAGCGAGAACCCCGAGGGCACCTTCGACGCCCTGGCGAAGTACGGCACCGACCTCACCGAGCGCGCGCGCGAGGGCAAACTCGACCCGGTCATCGGCCGCGACTCGGAGATCCGCCGGGTCGTACAGGTGCTGTCCCGGCGCACGAAGAACAACCCCGTGCTCATCGGCGAGCCGGGCGTCGGCAAGACCGCCGTCGTGGAGGGACTGGCCCAGCGGATCGTCGCCGGCGACGTCCCCGAAAGTCTGCGCGGCAAGAAGCTCGTCGCGCTCGACCTCGGGCGCCATGGTCGCCGGGGCGAAGTACCGCGGCGAGTTCGAGGAGCGGCTCAAGGCCGTGCTCGAGGAGATCAAGAACGCCGAGGGCCAGGTCGTCACGTTCATCGACGAGCTGCACACCGTCGTCGGGGCGGGCGCGACCGGTGAGGGCACCATGGACGCCGGCAACATGCTCAAGCCCCTGCTCGCCCGCGGCGAACTGCGCCTCGTCGGGGCCACGACGCTCGACGAGTACCGCAAGCACATCGAGAAGGACGCCGCCCTGGAGCGGCGTTTCCAGCAGGTCTTCGTCGGCGAGCCGTCGGTCGAGGACACCATCGGCATCCTGCGCGGGCTCAAGGAGCGGTACGAGGCCCACCACAAGGTCGCCATCGCCGACTCCGCGCTCGTCGCCGCGGCGACCCTGTCGGACCGGTACATCACCGGCCGGCAGCTACCCGACAAGGCCATCGACCTCGTCGACGAGGCGGCCTCGCGGTTGCGGATGGAGATCGACTCGTCGCCGGTCGAGATCGACGAGCTGCAGCGCGCCGTCGACCGGCTGCGGATGGAAGAACTCGCACCTCGAGCACGAGACGGACGAGGCCAGCCGCGAGCGGTTGGCCCGGCTGCGCAAGGACCTCGCCGACAAGCAGGAGCAGCTCGCCGCGCTCAACGCCCGATGGGAGGCCGAAAAGGCCGGGCTCAACCGGGTCGGCGACCTCAAGGCGCAGGTCGACGAGTTGCGTGGGCAGGCCGAGCGGCTGCAACGGGAGGGCGACCTCGCCGGAGCGTCGGCCGATCCTCTACGGCCAGATCCCTGCCCTGGAGCAGCGAGACTCGTCGGCCCAGGCGCAAGACGGCCGAGGCCGAGGGTATGCCGTCCGGTCCGGACGGGCCGATGGTCAAGGAAGAAGTCGGCGCCGACGACATCGCCGACGTCGTGTCCGCGTGGACCGGCATCCCCGCCGGGCGGCTACTCGAGGGCGAGACCGAGAAGCTGCTGCACATGGAGCAGCACCTCGGCGCGCGGCTCATCGGTCAGGCCGAGGCCGTCCGTGCGGTGTCCGACGCGGTGCGTCGCTCGCGCGCCGGGCTCGCCGACCCCGACCGCCCCACCGGGTCGTTCCTCTTCCTCGGACCGACCGGTGTCGGTAAGACCGAGTTGGCCAAGTCCCTCGCCGACTTCCTCTTCGACGACGAGCGGGCGATGGTCCGCATCGACATGTCCGAGTACTCCGAGCGCCACGCGGTGGCCCGGCTCATCGGCGCCCCGCCCGGCTACGTCGGGTACGAAGAGGGTGGGCAGCTCACCGAAGCGGTGCGCCGGCGTCCGTATTCGGTGGTCCTGCTCGACGAGGTCGAGAAGGCCCACCCGGAGACCTTCGACATCCTCCTTCAGGTCCTCGACGACGGGCGGCTCACCGACGGTCAGGGCCGCACCGTGGACTTCCGCAACGTCATCCTCGTGATGACCTCGAACATCGGCTCGCACTTCCTCGTCGACCCGACGATGGACGAGTCGGCCAAGGGCGAGGCGGTCATGGCCCTGGTGCGGGCGACGTTCAAGCCGGAGTTCCTCAACCGACTCGACGAGGTCGTCGTCTTCGACCCGCTGACCACCGAGGAACTCTCGCGGATCGTCGACCTGCAGGTCCGGGCGCTCGCCACCCGGCTGGCCGACCGGCGGATCACCCTCGAGGTGACCGACGCGGCCAAGGAGTGGCTGGCGATCACCGGCTACGACCCGGCATACGGCGCCCGGCCGTTGCGCCGGCTCGTCCAGCGCGAGATCGGCGACCGACTGGCCCGGGCGGTGCTCTCCGGCCAGGTCCGCGACGGCGGCTCGGTGATCGTCGACCGCGACGACGCCGCGGACGGTCTCGTCCTGAGCTGAGCTGAGCTGGCTGAGCGGGCGGGAGTCGGCCGCTGCTTTCGGAGGGTCGACCGCCGGTATGCCGGGTCGACACCATCCGAGGGCGTCGCGAGTCCAACGCGGCTCGGCCCGGTATGCCGCGTAGCGGCTCGAGCCTGACGCCGGGCTTCGGCACCGCCGCGTCTGGAGCGTGGCCCGGGTCGCGTCCATTGCCCGACCGCGACCTTTCGGAATCGCCCCGTTTGGGGAGACGATGGAGCATGACCGACCTGACCCAGGAAGACCGCAACATCGTCCGCGGGGCCGCGTTCGGTGCGATGTCGCTCGTGTCGCGGGCCGATCCGGGATTCTTCGACATGTTCAAGGAAAGCCTCGCCGGGTCGAAGGCGTTGGCTGCTGCTCCGGAGGAGTTGCGCCGGGTGCTCGCCCACGGGGCGTTCGTCGTGCCCCCCAGCGGGTCGGCCGACGAGTTGGAGAACGCGGTCGTCGAGCAGCTCTCCCAGGCCACTCGCATCCTCGCCGCCGCCTCGCAGACGCTGCTCGAGGGCTTCCGGGTCGTTGTGCTCACCGCCTGCGACGCGGTGGCCGCCGCCTCCGGAGGGGTCGTGGAATCCGAGACCGCGGCCATCGAACGGGTCCGCGGCGCCCTGGGCGGTCGGCGACTGGACCCGGGACCGGAGAACGCCGACCCGTCGCCCGCGACGACCGACGCTGCCGGGGCGTGACCCGGCCGACGGGGTCCGACGGCGCCACGTCCGTGGCGTTGCGCTATCCCTTCCACGGGCAGTGGATGGCCCTCAACAGCCCCGCCCGCCGAGTGCCGAGCCATGGCACCCACCTGTTCGGAACGACGTACGCCATCGACTTCGTCGGCGTCGACGAGTCCGGGCGAACAGCTCGGTGGGGCTGGCGCGCGGCACTGGCCAGCGAACCGCCGGCGTCGTTCGCCGGCTTCGACCGGCCGATCCTCGCGCCGCTGGCCGGCCGGGTCGTCCGCGTGCACGACGGCGAGCTGGACCACGGCTCACGCCGCTCCCTGCCCGTCGGCATCCCCTACGCCCTGACCCAGGCTCGGCGGGTCCGTCAGGGCGCCGCGGCAATCGCCGGGAACCACGTCGTCGTCAGCGCGGGTGAGGGCGGACCGTTCGTCCTCGTGGCCCACCTGCGGCGCGGCAGCATCCGGGTGCGGGTGGGCGAGGTCATCGAGGTCGGCCAGATCCTCGGTACCTGTGGCAACTCCGGGAACAGCACCCAGCCGCACGTCCACGTCCAGGCCACCGACGCAATCCCGGGCGCGTCGGCCCGGGGGCTGCCGATCGCCTTCCGAGCGCGCGACGGGGCGCTCGAACTTCCTGCCGAGAAAGCCATCGTCACCGCCTGAGCAGCGGCCGACCGAGCGCTCACGTGGTCAGGGCTGCACCGTCCGAGAAAGCCACCGCCTGAGCAGCGGCCGACCGAGCGCTCACGTGGTCTTGGTGTACTCCTTGGCCTTGTCCGCTGGCATGTAGTCGTAGCGCAGCCGGCGCCGAGTGAACGAACCCGTGCCGTGCGACACCGAGCGCAGGTCGATGGGGTAGCGGGACAGCTCGGTCTGCGGGACCTCGGAGTGCACGATCGTCCACCCGGACTCCGGCGCCGGTTCGGTGCCGAGGACCTGCCCGCGCCGGCTGCGCAGGTCGGACATGACGGCGCCGACGTAGTCGTCGCTCACCGTGATGTCGACCGAGTCGATGGGCTCCAGCAGCGCGACCGTCGACTCGTTGGCGGCCTCCTTGAGCGCCATGGATGCCGCGGTCTGGAAGGCCATGTCGGAGGAATCCACCGAGTGGGCCTTGCCGTCGAAAAGGGTGACCCGCACGTCGACGACCGGATAGCCGGTGAGCACGCCCTTCTCCAGCTGCGCCCGGGCGCCCTTCTCGACCGAGGGGATGAACTGACGCGGCACGGCCCCACCGACGACCTTGTCGACGAACTCGAACCCGCCGCCGCGTTCGAGGGGCTCGATCTCGACCTGGCACACGGCATACTGCCCATGCCCGCCGGACTGCTTCACGTGCCGGCCCTGCACGGTGACCTTCTTGATGAACGTCTCGCGCAACGCCGTGCGGAAGGGCTCGGCCTCGACCTCGACGCCGTAGCGCTCGCGCAGCCGGTCGAGCAGCACCTCGACGTGCGCCTGGCCCATGGTCCACAGGACGACCTGGTGGGTCTCGGGGTTGTGTTCCATCCGCATCGTCACGTCCTCGGCGACGAGGCGTTGCAGGGCGCCGGCGAGCTTGTCCTCGTCGGCCTTCGACTTGGCGTGGATGGCCACCGGCAACAGCGGTTCGGGCAGCACCCACGGCTCGACGAGGGCTGGGCGGTCCTTGGCCGAGAGGGTGTCGGAGGTCTCGGCCTTGGCGAGCTTGGCGACGAGGACGATCTCGCCGGCCTGGGCGGCCTCACGCGGGCGCAGCGAGTCGACGAGGGGCGAGGACAGCGGACCGACCCGCTCGTCGTCGTCGTGCTGGGGGTGTCCCTCGATCTCGCGGCCGACGAACTGCTCGAGGTGGCCGGACACGTGCACGACGTCCTCGGCCTTGAGCGTCCCGGAGAAGATCCGCACGAGCGACAGGCGCCCGACGTACGGGTCGCTGCTCGTGCGGATGACCTCGGCGACGAGCGGGCCGGACGGGTCGCAGGCCAAGGCCGGCAACTCGCCGCCGGACGGGGTGGTCACCGCGGGGGGCGTCCGGTCGGCAGGCCCGGGGAAGGCCGACTCGATGAGCTCGAAGAGCTCCTCGATGCCGACGCCCGTCGCCGGAGAGATCGGCAGGATGGGGAAGAAGGTCGCCTTGCCGATCGCCGTCTTGACGTCGGCGATGATCTGGGCGGGGTCGATGTCCTCGCCGGAGAGGTAGCGATCCAGTAACGAGTCGTCCTCGGACTCCTCGATGATCGCCTCGATGAGCGAGCCGCGGCGTTCCTCGATGGCCGCGGCCTCGTCGGCGGTGGGGTCGCGGCGCTCGCCGTGCCCGTCGGCGACGTACTGGCTGATCAGCGCCATCGCGCCGGTCACCTGCTTGTCCTCGGCGTGGACCGGCAGGTACACCGGCTGGGCGTCCCCGAAGACCCGCTGGCAGGTGGCGACCGTCTCGGCGTAATCCGAGCGGGGCATGTCGAGCTTGCTCACGGCGATGGCGCGCGGCATACCGACGGCCGCACATTCCTGCCAGAGCAACGCGGTGGCGCCGTCGATGCCGTCCGCGCCGGAGATGACGAAGATCGCCGCGTCGGCGGCACGCAGCCCGGCGCGCAGTTCGCCGACGAAGTCGGGGTATCCGGGGGTGTCGACGAGGTTGACGGTCAGCCCGCCGCTGTCGATCGCCGCGACCTGCAACGCCACGGAACGCTCGTGTTCGCCGTCGCGGGGGCGGCGTCCGGCGACCCGGGCGGCCACGAGGTGTTCGAAGAGGGTGGACTTGCCCGCACCGCCAGGCCCGACGAGCACGACGTTGCGGACGTGCTCGGGGCTCTGGGGGACCGGTGCGGACGTCTGATCTCTGTTGGCGGGTGCCTTGCTCATGGGTGCCACCTTTCCTCGGTCCCGCTGGCCCGCACAAGGGCCGATGGTCTGGCCGACACTGTATGCCGGTCGGCCGCCGAGGCACGCGCCAGCCCGGTCGAGCAGCTGGGCCGTGCTCGCGGGCGGTTAGGCTGGTCGGCATGCGCACCCGGGCGGCCTGGCTCACCTGCGCGGCCCTGGTTCTCGGGCTCGTGACCACGGGACTCGGGGCGTGCTCCTCGCCGGCCCCGACCTCCGGACCGGGGGACCCCAGCCCCGCTGCGCGCCTCGCAGCGGCCAAGGCCAAGCTCGACTCGGCGACCTCGGTGCACCTCACCCTGGCCTCGCGAGACGTCCCGGCGGACGTCACCGGTCTGGCCTCAGCCGACGGCTGGGGCGCGCACCCGCCGGCGTTCAAGGGGACCTTCCAGCTGCGGGTCAGGGGAACGCCCGCCGGTGCCGAGGTCATCGCCGTCGACGGCAAGGTCTACGCCAAGTTGCCGTTCGTCGGCGTGTTCGCCCAGGTCGACCCACGCACGCTCGGCGTGCCCGACCCGGCCCGTCTCTTCGATCCCGGTGCCGGACTGACGTCGCTGCTCGCCGCGACGAGCGACCCGGTGGCCGGGGCGCAGACCCGCAAGGGCTCCGAGGTACTGACGACGATCGGGGGCGCCCTCGGGGGCAAGAGCATCGCGGATATGTTCGGCGTCGGGGACCCCAACGGTCGGTATGCCGTCACGTACGGACTCACCGACCCGGGCGGCGAGTTGCGCACGGTCGAGCTCACCGGACCGTTCTTTTCCGGGGCCACCTCGACGTACTCCGTGACCCTTGATCGCTACGGCGAGCCGGTTGACATCCGCGCGCCCTAAGGCGCTGTTGGCGGCAGCCTGCCTGGGTGTGTTCCTGGCCGCAGCGGACACCTACGTCGTCGTCCTCGCGCTCACCGACATGATGGCGGGGGTCGGCCTCGGGGTCGAAGCGCTCCAGCGCGCCACCCCCATCGTGTCGGGGTTCTTGCTCGGCTACGTTGCGATCCTCCCGCTCGTCGGTCGTCTCGCCGACCTCGCCGAACGGCGCCGCGTCCTCGTCGCCTGCCTCTGGATCTTCCTCGTCGGCTCGGTCGTCACCGCGATGGCGGTCGAGCTGGGGGTCCTCGTCGGCGGGCGGTTCCTGCAGGGTGTCGGGGGCGGGGGTCTCGTGCCTGCGACGATGGCGCTGGTCGCAGATCTGTGGCCCCCGGATCGACGTGGGCTGCCCCTCGGGATTGTCGGGGGTGTGCAGGAACTCGGCGCGGTCGCCGGCCCGGTGCTCGGCGCAGCGATTCTCACCCTCGCCGACTGGCGGGCGATCTTCTGGGTCAACTCAAGTGCCGCCGCCCTGCTCATCCTCGTCTTGCGGGCGCTGGCGCCCCCCACGTCGCGCGGTGACCCGCAGCCGCGACGGCATCGCCTCGCCTGGCGACTCGGCGTCCTGTTGGTCGCCGCCCTGGCGCTGCTCACCCTGGCGGCGCCGCAACGACTCGTCGCGGACGTCACGCTCGGCATCCCCTTCGTCCCGCTGGTGCCGGGGTCACGCCTGCTCACGCCGATCGGGATCGTCACCCTCGCGCTCGTCGTCGGGCTCGCGGCATACCGGTTCGTCGGCTCGTGGGCCCTGCTCCAGGCCGCCGACCTGCCCGGAGCCGCGCTTCTGGCGACCGCGCTCGGGGCGCTCGTGCTCACCTTCGCCACCGCCGCACCCGAACGCGAGATCGTCGGCCCGAGCGGCCTGGCCCTGGTGCCGATCGCGGCACTCGCCAGCGCCGGCGTGCTGTGGCGGCAGCGTTCGTCTCGCGACCCGCTCGTACCGCGGCGACTCGTGCGGGGGCGGATGCTCTGGGCGTGCCTGGTCAGTGCTCTGGTCGGGGTGGCCCTCGTCGCCGTCGTCGTCGACGTGCCGTTGCTCGCCCGCCTCACCCTGACCGACTCGCAGACCGAGGCGGCCCTCGTCCTCGTCCGCTTCCTCGTCGCGGTCCCGATCGGGGCGCTGATCGGCGGGTGGGTGCTGCGGTATGCCGGGCCCGCACTCGTCGCATCGACCGGCTTGCTGCTCGCTGGAGCCGGCCTCGCGGTGATGGCCGGTTGGGGGTCAGGGTCGCTTGCCGGACCCGCCGCGACGCCTGTGCTCGCCTGCGTGGGTGTGGGCCTAGGGCTGAGCCTCGCGCCGGTCAACGCGGCCGCCCTGGCCAGCGCGAGGCCCAAGGCGCGCGGAGTCGCGGCGGCGATTGTCGTCGTGGCGCGGATGGTGGGGATGGTGCTGGGCCTCGCCCTGCTCACCGCGTTCGGCCTGCACCGGTACTTCGCGGCCGTGGCCGAGCTCGCCGATCCCACCGACCCCCGGGCGCTCGTCGACGCCGCGGTGGTCCAGGTGCGCACGGTCTTCGCCGGAGGGTGCGCGGCCGCGGTCCTCGCGGTCGCCGGGGCGTTGCGACTCGGTGGGCGGGCGGGGTGACGGCTCAGCGGGCCGTGGCAGCGGTGCCTCTCACGGGGTGAGTTCGACGACGACGGGTGCGTGGTCGGAGGCCCCGGTGCCCTTGCGCTCCTCACGGTCGATGGCCGCTCCTGCCACGCGGGCGGCCAACGCCGGCGTGGCGAGGACGAAGTCGATGCGCATGCCCTGCTTCTTCGGGAAGCGCAACTGCTGGTAGTCCCAGTACGTGTACACGCCTGGCCCCGGGGCGTGCCGGCGCACGACGTCGGCATATCCGGCGTCGACGATTGCCTCGAAGGCCGCGCGCTCGCGTGGCGAGACGTGGGACTTGTCGAGGTAGAACTCCATGCTCCACACGTCCTCGTCGCGCGGCGCGATATTCCAGTCGCCCATGAGGACCACCTGCGCCTCCGGGTCCGCGGCGAGCCATCCGGCCGCCTGCTCGCGCAAGGCCCGGAGCCAGGCGATCTTGTAGTCCATGTGCGGGTCGGTGATGTGCCGTCCGTTGGGGGCGTACACCGACCACACCCGGATTCCGCCGCACGTCGCCCCGAGCGCGCGCGCCTCGGCCACCGGCGGCTGGCCCCACGGCGGCATACCGTCGAATCCCTCGGTCACCTCGGTCAGGCCCACCCGGGACAGGATCGCCACGCCGTTCCATTGGTTGAACCCGTGGTGGGCCACCTCGTAGCCGAGGTCCGTGAGCCGGGCCAGGGGGAACTGGTCGAGGCGCGACTTGGTCTCCTGGATCGCGAGGACGTCGACATCGGAACGGGCAAGCCAGGCTTCGACCCGGTCGATGCGGGATCGGATCGAGTTGACGTTCCACGTCGCGATGCGCACGCAGCCACCCTAGTTCGCGGGCCCGACGCTCGCCGTAGGGTGGGCGGCCATGAGCACTGCACTCGTCACCGGAGCGACCGCCGGCATCGGGCATTCCTTCGCCACCCTCTTGGCCGGCCGAGGCCACGACCTCGTCCTCGTGGCACGCGACCGCGCTCGGCTGGACGACGTGGCCGGCCAGCTGCGCACCGAACACCGCGTCGAGGTCGAGGTTCTCGTCGCCGACCTCGCCGATCGCGTCCAGGTGCAGACCGTCGCCGATCGGGTCGCCGATCGCGCACGGCCGGTGGACCTCGTCGTCAACAATGCCGGATTCGCCCTCGCGGCAAGCTTCCTCGAGGACGAGGTAGCCGACGAGGAGCGGCTGCTGGACGTGCATTGCGTGGCCGTGCTCGTGCTCTCGCATGCCGCGGCCCGGGCCATGGTCGAGCGTGGACACGGGGCCATCGTCAATGTCTCCTCGACGTCGTCGTTCGTCGCGATGGGCACCTACTCTGCGGCCAAGGCCTGGACGACGGTGTTCTCCGAAGGACTGGCCCGCGAGCTCGCCGGAACCGGGGTGACCGTCACCGCGGTGTGCCCGGGATTCACCCACACCGAGTTCCACAGCCGCGCCGCGATCAACATGTCCAGGCTTCCCGAGTTCCTCTGGCTCGACGCCGATGCCGTGGCCCGCGCCGGCCTCGACGACGTGGCCAAGGGCCGGACCGTGTCGGTGCCGGGCTGGCAGTACAAGGCGCTCGTCGGCCTGCTGCGGGTAGCCCCACGGGGGCTGGTCCGGCGCCTGTCCGGCGAGATCAGCCGGCGTCGGCGGGGCGGTCGGCATTGACATGTGACCATTTGGTCACCTATGGTGTCGGCCATGCCCGGAGCGCCGACCGACGACGAGGTCTTCCGTGCGCTGGCCGATCCCACCCGCCGCGCACTGCTCGACGCGCTGTTCGCGAGTGACGGCCAGACCCTCGGGCGCCTGGCCGCCGCGCACGAGCGGCTCACCCGCTTCGGCGTGATGAAGCACCTCGGCGTGCTCGAGGCGGCCGGGCTCGTGGTGACCGAGCGAGTGGGCCGCGAGAAGCGGCACTTCCTCAACCCGGTGCCCATCGCGGCGATCGCGGCGCGCTGGGTCGACAAGTACGCCCAGCCGTATGCCGAGGCGCTGGTCGACCTCAAGGCCGACCTCGAACGAACAGACCCGACTGCTACCTCCAAGGAGTCCTCATGAGCAGCACACAGATCTACCAGGTGTTCATCCGTGCCGACGTGGAGCAGGTCTTCACCGCGTTGATCGATCCCGCGTTCACTCGGCGCTACTTCCACGGCACGGCATTCACCCAACCGCCTCAGGTCGGCGAGCCCTACCTGTCTGTGCTCGCCGACGGCAACCCGGCGGTCGACGGCATGATCGAGGTCTTCGACCCGCCGCACCGGCTCGTGCAGACCTGGCACGTACGCTACGACGCGGACCTGGCCGCCGAACCCCCGAGTCGCGTCGAATGGACCCTCACCCGAGCGGGCGAGGGGCTCACCCGCCTGCGCGTCGTCCACGGGGACCTGGCCCAGAGCCCGCTGAACGCCGCTCACGTCCAGGGCGGCTGGGACTGGATTCTCAGCGGGCTCAAGACGTTGCTCGAAACCGGGTCGGAGTTGCCGCCGCTCACCCACGACGACGTCCCCGCCGCGGCCGCCATTGGGTGAGCAGCCTCGCCGTCGCGCGACCATCAGCGCGGCCCGGCCCGGCTCGACGAGCTCCGGGCGCCGGGGCGCCCGGGAGAGTGGGGCAGCCGAAAATGGGTAGGACTGGCGTTCGGCGAGATCGCTAGAGTGACGGCCGTGAGCGCTGCGCAGGACCGGGCCCGATTGCTGGAGATCGTCAAGGCCAAGGCCATCGTCCACGGGCGGGTGACGCTCTCCTCCGGACGGGAGGCGGACTACTACGTCGACCTGCGGCGGATCACCCTCGACGGCGAGGCCGCCCCGCTCGTCGGACGGGTCATGCTCGACCTCACCGACGACCTGAGTTTCGACGCGGTCGGGGGCCTGACGCTCGGTGCGGATCCTGTCGCGACGTCGATGCTGCACGCGGCGGCGGCTGTCGGCCGGCGCCTCGATGCCTTCGTCGTGCGCAAGGCGGGCAAGGCCCACGGGCTGCAGCAGCGGATCGAGGGCCCGTCCGTGGCCGGACGGCGGGTGCTCGTCGTCGAGGACACCTCGACGACGGGGGCCTCGCCGCTGGATGCCGTGAGCGCCGTCACGGAGGCCGGAGCGAGCGTGGTCGCCGTGGCGACGATCGCCGATCGAGCCACCGGTGCCGCCCAACGATTCGCCGACGCGGGGCTGGAATACCGCTTCGTGTACGGGCTGGCCGAGTTGGGTCTCGCATAGGATCGGCGCAACCGACGTAAGGGGAACTGCCATGACCATCGCCCTGATCATCCTCGGGGTCCTTGTCCTCGGCGTGGTCCTGTGGTTCTTCGGCGCCTACAACGGCCTCATCAAGCTGCGCAACCTCGTCCAGGAAGCGTGGGCGCAAATCGACGTCGAACTCAAGCGTCGGCACGACCTCATCGGCAACCTCGTCGAAACGGTCAAGGGGTATGCCGCGCACGAGAAGACGACGTTGGAGGAGGTCACCCGGGCGCGTGCGGGCGCGGTTTCGGCCAGTCAGGGCAATGCCGGACCGGCCGAGGTCGCCAAGGCCGAGGCCGCGCTGACCCAGGCGTTGGTGAGGCTCACCATGGTCGCCGAGGCCTACCCCGACCTGCGGGCCAGCGAGAACTTCCGGGCGCTGCAGGCCGAGCTCACGTCGACCGAGGACCGCATCGCCAGCGCCCGGCGGTACTACAACGCCAACGTCCGCGAACTCAACACGAAGGTCGAGACGATCCCGACGAACTTCGTCGCCGGCCCGGCCGGGGTGCACAAGGCGGAGTACTTCGAAGTCGAGAGCGCGGCCGAACGCGAGGCCCCCCAGGTGAGCTTCGACCCGGGCCCGCCCGCGGGAGCCCAGCAGTTGCCGCCGCAGCCTGCGCGGTCGCCGATTCAAGACGCCGCCGCCCCGCCCCCGAACCAGCCGCCGACGCAGTAGCCCCCTCGCGTCCCCGGCCCGCCGGGTCTAATCCGTGGTCGCCTTGCGCCGCCGCCGGTGGCGCCACCACTCGAACACCATGGGCAGCAGCGAGATGGCCACGATGAGCACGAGCGCGGCCTCGATGTTCTTCTGCAGGAACGAGATCCCGCCCAACCAATAGCCGAGTAGTGTCACGCCGGTCGCCCACAACACCGCGCCGACGAAGGACCACGTGAAGAACCGCTTCCGGTCCATCCGGCCGACCCCGGCGACGACCGTGATGAACGTCCGCACGATCGGCACGAACCGTCCGATGACCAGGGCCTTGTTGCCGTACCGCTCGAAGAACTCGTGGGTCTTGTCGAAGTACGCCCGCTTCGTGAAGCGCCCGTTGCGCTGGTACAGCGATGGGCCGACGGCTCGCCCGATTTCGTAGCCGACGACGTTGCCGAGGAACGCGAACGCGGAGAGGACGGCGCAGGCCACGACGATGTTCAGGTGGATCCCGGGCTCGCCGGCGTTGGCGCGGTTGATGAACATCCCCACGCTGAACAACAGCGAGTCGCCCGGCAGGATCGGGAAGAGCAGGCCGCACTCGACGAAGACGATGGCGCACGAGGCCCAGAACATCTGCTCGCCGAACCTGTCGAGCAGCCAGGCGGGATCCATCCAGTCGGGGCCGAGCATCGGGGGAGTCACGGCATACGAGGGTATGCCGTGTGGCTGGCTGACCGGACCGCGCCACCCCGTGGCCCGATCTCGGCGGCGCGCACGGAGGCGGTTACCGTGTCCCGGTGAGCGAACCGCCGGGCCAGGTGGGCGTGGGTCCGTTTGCCGGCCCACCCCCTCCGGGGGACCAATGGGACCCGGAGCTATTGGCCCACGGCGACCGGCGCAACGTCGTGGACCGCTATCGGTATTGGCGGCACGAGGCGATCGTCGCCGACCTCGACGCCCGGCGGCATCCTTTCCACGTCGCGGTGGAGAACTGGTCGCACGACTTCAACATCGGGTCGGTGGTGCGCACCGCCAACGCGTTCAACGCCGCCGGCGTGCACATCGTCGGGCGGCGGCGGTGGAATCGCCGGGGCGCCATGGTCACCGACCGCTACCTGCACGAACACCACCACCTCGACGTCGAGGCCTTCGTCGAGTGGACGAACGCCGGCGGCATACCGCTCGTCGGCATCGACAACGTGCCCGGCGCCGAACCGCTGGAGACCGCCGAGCTGCCGCGGTCCTGCGTCCTCGTCTTCGGCCAAGAGGGACCGGGCCTGTCCGAGCCGATGCAGCAGGCGTGCGCCCAGGTGCTGCGCATCGCGCAGTTCGGGTCGACCCGCTCGATGAACGCCGGCGCGGCGGCGGCCATCGCTATGCACGAGTGGGTCCGCCGCCACGTGCTGGATCAGCAGGCCTGAGTAGCCCGATCGGAAACCCCCCGGGACCGCGGTAGCGACGACGCGCACCCCTGGAGCCCGGCATCCGGACTCGGCCGGCGGGGCGTCTCACGGGGACCATGGCCCCGCTGCGGTGGGCGCCACCCGCGTGGAAGGATGGGCGACGTACCGGTACCAGCCGTCCCGAGGAGACTCAATGCCCATTGCCACTCCCGAGGTCTACGCAGACATGCTCGACCGCGCGAAGGCGGGCGCCTTCGCCTACCCGGCCATCAACATCACGTCCAGCCAGACGATCAACGCGGCGATCCGCGGCTTCGCCGACGCGGGCTCGGACGGCATCATCCAGGTGTCGACCGGCGGCGCCGAGTACGGCTCGGGCCCGTCGATCAAGAACATGGTCACCGGTTCCTGCGCCCTGGCCGCCTATGCGTACGAGGTCGCCAAGAGCTACCCGGTGAACATCGCGTTGCACACCGACCACTGCCCCAAGGACAAGCTCGACGGCTTCGTCCGTCCGCTGCTGGCCATCTCGGCCGAGCGGGTGGCCCGCGGCCAGGACCCGCTCTTCCAGTCGCACATGTGGGACGGCTCGGCCGTGCCGCTCACCGAGAACCTCCAGATCGCCCAAGACCTGCTCGCGCTGGCCAAGGCCGCGAGGATCATCCTCGAGGTCGAGATCGGCGTCGTCGGCGGCGAAGAGGACGGCGTGGCCAACGAGATCAACGAGCAGTTGTACACCACGCCCGAGGACGCCCTCGCGACCGTCGCGGCCCTCGGCCTCGGCGAGAACGGCCGGTACATGTCGGCGTTGACCTTCGGCAACGTCCACGGCGTCTACAAGCCGGGCAACGTCAAGCTGCGCCCGGAGATCCTCAAGCAGTGCCAGGACGCCGTCGTCGCCAAGTACGGCACCGGCCACGGCGCCAAGCCCATGGACCTGGTCTTCCACGGCGGATCGGGCTCGCTTCCCCAGGAGATCTCCGACGCGGTCGACTACGGCGTCGTCAAGATGAACGTCGACACCGACACGCAGTACGCCTTCACCCGCCCGGTCGCCGCGTGGATGCTGCGCAACTACGACGGCGTGCTCAAGATCGACGGCGAGGTCGGCAACAAGAAGCAGTACGACCCGCGCGCGTGGGGCAAGGAGGCCGAGGCCGCGATGTCCGCCCGTGTCATGCAGGCCTGCCAGGACCTGCGCTCCGCCGGGACGCACGCCAGCTGACCTCTCCGCGGCCGAGCCCCCACTGCGGGGGCTCGGCCCGAGAGGCTCACTCATGAGCGAGAACCTCTTCGGCGTCAAGCCGACCCTGCTGCCCGAGGACCCGGCGGTCGCGGCTACCGGCCTGGGCGGCGAGGGTATGCCGGCCGATCGGCTCCCCGCCGTCGCCGCGGCATACCCGTCCTCGTCGCTGGCCTGGGCCCTGCTCGCCGAGGCCGCCCTCGGGCGCGACGATGCGGTGAGCGCCTATGCATTCGCCCGCACCGGATACCACCGCGGGCTGGACCAACTGCGCCGCGCCGGCTGGCGGGGGCAGGGGCCCATCCCCTGGGCGCACGAACCGAACCGCGGTTTCCTGCGCTCGCTGGCCGCGCTGGCCAGAGCGGCCCGCGTCATCGGCGAGAGCGACGAGGAGCAGCGCTGCGGAACCTTTCTGCGGGACAGCTCACGCGAGGCGGCCGACGCCCTCGGCCTCTGAGCCCGCGTCGTGGCGTAGTCCTCGCTCACGGTCCCGACGGGGGGCCGAGTGTCGTCGGGTTTGGCGCCGGTGGCGTCGACGAACTCGCGCAGGTCCCGTCGCGCCCTACCCCTCGGTCACGAAGCGGGCATGCACGATTGCGCTCATCTCGATGTCCTCGGGGGACAGCTCGACCGGGCCCGAGTCGGTCGGCGCGGGAGCCCCTGCCCGCAGGGCCATGGCATGCGGCGGCGCTCCGGCGCCGGCCTGCTGTCCGCCCAAGAGCCCGGGATCGGCGAGCTCGACGAACCGCACCGACATGGCCCCCGCGGCCACGGCGAGGACCTGGGCTCGTTCCCGCGCCTGGTCGACGGCCTGACGCTGGACGTTGGCCTCCTGCTCGCGCCGGGTGGCCTCGGTCAACGTCCAACTGACCCCGACGATCGTCATCCCCTCCACCCCACCCCAACCGTCGACGAATGCCGACAAGGCCCCGAAGTCGCGGAACTTCACGCGCGCCTGGCACGAGGCGACGTGGACCAGGGAGGTGACCTTGCCCTTGCCGGAGAACGGCCGCCACGACCGCGTGCGGATTGGCAACATGGCCGACCACGTGGTCGGCGACGGGTCCGCAGCCCTCAACTGGGCCAGGTGGGTGCCGAGCTGGTTGGCCAGTTCGGTCGTCCGGTTCAACGGCCCATGCGGCTCGGGGCCCTCGAATGTCATCGACACATGGACGGTCGCGCGCTCGGGCGGCATCGACACCGTGCCGCGACCCGCCACTGTGATCTCCATGCTCAGCAGGGTATGCCTCTCGCGCCCGTCGCGGCTTCGGGGCGCGGCGACACCGAATCGAGGCTCGCGACGCGGCATACGGACTGCAGCGCTGCGTCCAGCGCGTGCCGGGGTAGCCTTGCCGGTTGGCCCAACGTCTCGTCCCGAGGAGGACTCCCGACATGCCCGCAGTCGTGCTGGTCGGCGCCCAGTGGGGTGACGAGGGCAAGGGCAAGGCGACCGACCTGCTCGGGCGGCGCGTCGACTACGTCGTGAAGTTCAACGGCGGCAACAACGCCGGGCACACGGTCGTCATCGAGCAGCCCGACGGGTCAGCTGAGACCTACGCCCTGCACCTGCTGCCCTCAGGCATCCTCACCCCAGGGTGCACACCCGTCATCGGCAACGGCGTCGTCGTTGACCTCGGGGTGCTGTTCGAAGAGCTCGACGGGCTGGCGGGGCGGGGGGTGGACACCTCCCGGCTGCTCGTCAGCGCCAACGCCCACGTCATCACCCCGTACAACCGCACCCTCGACAAGGTCACCGAGCGGTTCCTCGGGGCTCGCCGGATCGGCACCACCGGCCGCGGGATTGGCCCGACGTACGCGGACAAGATGTCCCGCACCGGCATCCGCGTCCAGGACCTGTTCGACCGGCACATCCTCGAGCAGAAGGTCGAGGCCGCGCTGCGGTTCAAGAACCAGGTGCTCGCGAAGATCTACAACCGGCGCGGGATCGAGCCCGACGAGGTGGTCGCCGAGCTTCTCTCGTATGCCGATCGGCTGGCTCCGATGGTGTGCGACACGGCGCTCGTGTTGGGTCAGGCCCTCGACCGAGGCGAGACGGTGTTGCTCGAGGCCGGACAGGCCACGTTGCTCGACGTCGACTTCGGCACCTACCCGTTCGTCACGTCCTCCAACGCCACGGCCGGTGGGGCGTGCACGGGTTCGGGCATCCCGCCGACGCGCGTCGAGCGGGTCATCGCGGTGTTCAAGGCGTACACGACCCGGGTCGGAGAGGGGCCCTTCCCGACCGAGCTGTTCGACGCGGACGGGGAGTACCTGCGCAAGACCGGGGCGGAATACGGCACGACGACCGGTCGCCCCCGACGATGCGGGTGGGTTGACACCGTCATCGGTCGGTACTCCACGCGGGTCAACGGCGTGACCGACTACGTCCTCACCAAGCTCGACGTGCTCACCGGCCTGGCACGCGTGCCGGTGTGCGTGGCCTACGAGATCGAGGGTGTGCGCCACGACGAAATGCCGGTGAACCAGAGCGACATCCACCACGCCCGACCGGTGTACGAGTTCCTGCCCGGGTGGTGGGAGGACATCTCGGCATGCCGCTCCTTCGCCGACCTGCCGGCCAACGCCCAGGACTACGTCCGCCGCGTCGAGGCGCTCATCGGCGCCCGGATCTCGGCGATCGGCGTGGGTCCCGGCCGGGAGGCCATCATCAGCCGCCACGACCTCCTCGGGGCCGGTTAGCGGGCCTGGCGCCCCCGGACGGGTCCCGCCGGCCCCCAGACAGGCCCGCTGGCCCCAGACGGGCCCCGCTGGGGTGCCGATCGCCGCGGCATCCCAGCGGCGCGCTCAGCGACGCCCTGGGCGGCGCCGGGCCACGAGGATGAGGCCGAGGCCGGCGAGCAGGACGAGGATGCCGCCGCCGGCGATGGACATGATCTCGGTGCCGGTCTTGGGCAGTTCACTCGTGCTGGCCTTGACGACCACTTCGTTGCTCGGCACGTTCGACGGGATCTCTGTCGAGTGGACACCGGCGACGTTGCGCCCCGTCCACGTGTAGGACATCCCGGGTGCGAGGGTGGGAGCGGCGTCCACAGTGACGGTGAACGTGACGACGATGCTCGCGCCGGGCGCCATCGACCCGAGGACCGCGGTGACCATCCGGGTCACCGGATCGTAGGTCACCGTGCACGTGGCTGGGGCCACGCAATGGGCGCTGCCGTCGACGTACGTCGTACCGACCGGGATGGTGTCCGTCAGCGTCACATTCGTCTGCGGGGCGTCGCCGGTCGCCGAGACGGCGATGTCGTACGCCACCATCGACCCGAACTCGACGGTTCCGTCGGTCGGCGTTCGGCTGCCGTCTGCAGCCACTTCGAACCCGGCCTTGACCGCGGTCAGCCCGTACGTGGACACCAGGGGCGTGTCCTCGCATGCGACATTGTTCGCCGGGTCGACCGCAGCGGCCATCTGCCGGCGCGGCCCACCGGCGGTGGCGGGCACGCACGACGGGTTGGGCGGGGCAGGGTCTTCTCGGCTGTCGACGTAGGCAAGGTTCGTGTAGGTGCCCGACGGGGTACCGGCCCGGAACGCCACTTGCAGGACGATCTGGGCTCCCGATCCGCCGACGTTGAGCAGGGTCGGGTCGACCGCGCAGGTGATCGTCTGCCCGGCGGCGACGCACTCACTGGGACCTGAGACGAAGGAGAGCTGGGCGGGCAGCACGTCCGTCAGCGTCACCGGGTCGTCGACGGCCACGTCATGGGTGCCGATGTTGCGCACGGTGATGGTGTACGGGAAGGTCTGACCGGGCGACGCGGTGATGCCGCCGTCGCTCTTCGTCACGGACAGGTCGACGTTGTTGTCGTCGTTGGTGATCGTGCAGGTAATGTCCGCCCCACGATCCACCGTGACGTCCGCGGTACCAGAGCCCGCCGCGCCCACCACGACGCTGATCGTCTGGGTCGGATCCGCGGTCAGTACGCAGCTCCAGTCGCTGGCCGTGTAGCCCGAGTCGAGCGTCTCCGACAGGGAATACGTCCCCGCGTTGACCGTGGCCGAGTTGCTGGTGCCCTGGGTCGGGATGGTGTCGACGACGCCGCTCAGCGAGGTCTGTTCAGCGATGGTGCCGGTCTGTCCGGTCGCGGTCATTGCGAACTGGGTCACCGTCGCCGCGCCGCCGTCGTCGTTGACGAGGATCTTGTCCAGTCGCAGCGTGGCGAGCTGCGCGGGGTTGCTGATGGTGCAGATGACTTCGGGGGCCTCGGCCAGGGTGTTCAGCGGGGCGGTGAAGGTCACCGAGGCGTTGGTGGTGTTGCCGTCGGTGTCGGTGATGCCGGTGCAGGTGAGGGCGCCTTGGTCATATCCGGGGACGGTGCCTTCGTTGATTGTGTACGTGGTGCCGGGGATCAGGCCGGTCCAGGTGATCGGGGTGGCGGTGGTGGGCCCGGTGCCGGTGGCGTTTTGGCTGGCGGGTTGACCGGTGGGGGTCGGGGTCAGGGTGAACGGGAAGGACCATGCCAGGCTGGCGTCGACGCCGGTGACGGTCTTGGTGACCGACACCTGTGAGGTTTGCGCGGGGTTGCTGATCGAACACACGACCTCGGGGGCCTCGGCCAGGGTGTTCAGTGGTGCGGTGAAGGTGACGGTGGCGGGGTTGGTGTCGGTGTCGGTGATGCCGGTGCAGGACATCACTGCGGGGTCATACCCCGCTTGTGGGGTTTCGTTGATCGTGTAGGTGGTGCCGGGGATGAGGCCGGCCCAGGTGATGGTGGGGGTCGTGTCGGTGACCGTGGCTGGGCTGGTGGCCCCGGTGGGGGTGGGGCTGATCGCCACGTCGAAGGACCACGGGGTGATCGTGGAGCCGGTGACGGTCTTGGTGACCGAGACCTGTGAGGTTTGCGCGGGGTTGCTGATCGAACACACGACCTCGGGGGCCTCGGCCAGGGTGTTCAGCGGGGCGGTGAAGGTGACCGTGGCGTTGGTGGTGTTGCCGTCGGTGTCGGTGATGCCGGTGCAGGTGAGGGCGCCTTGGTCATATCCGGGGACGGTGCCTTCGTTGATTGTGTACGTGGTGCCGGGGATCAGGCCGGTCCAGGTGATCGGGGTGGCGGTGGTGGGCCCGGTGCCGGTGGCGTTTTGGCTGGCGGGTTGACCGGTGGGGGTCGGGGTCAGGGTGAACGGGAAGGACCATGCCAGGCTGGCGTCGACGCCGGTGACGGTCTTGGTGACTGAGACCTGTGAGGTTTGCGCGGGGTTGCTGATCGAACACACGACCTCGGGGGCCTCGGCCAGGGTGTTCAGCGGGGCGGTGAAGGTGACGGTGGCGGGGTTGGTGTCGGTGTCGGTGATGCCGGTGCAGGACATCACTGCGGGGTCATACCCCGCTTGTGGGGTTTCGTTGATCGTGTAGGTGGTGCCGGGGATGAGGCCGGCCCAGGTGATGGTGGGGGTCGTGTCGGTGACCGTGGCTGGGCTGGTGGCCCCGGTGGGGGTGGGGCTGATCGCCACGTCGAAGGACCACGGGGTGATCGTGGAGCCGGTGACGGTCTTGGTGACCGAGACCTGTGAGGTTTGCGCGGGGTTGCTGATCGAACACACGACCTCGGGGGCCTCGGCGAGGGTGTTCAGCGGGGCGGTGAAGGTCACCGAGGCGTTGGTGGTGTTGCCGTCGGTGTCGGTGATGCCGGTGCAGGTGAGGGCGCCTTGGTCATATCCGGGGACGGTGCCTTCGTTGATTGTGTACGTGGTGCCGGGGATCAGGCCGGTCCAGGTGATGGGGGTGGCGGTGGTGGGCCCGGTGCCGGTGGCGTTTTGGCTGGCGGGTTGACCGGTGGGGGTCGGGGTCAGGGTGAACGGGAAGGACCATGCCAGGCTGGCGTCGACGCCGGTGACGGTCTTGGTGACCGAGACCTGTGAGGTTTGCGCGGGGTTGCTGATCGAACACACGACCTCGGGGGCCTCGGCCAGGGTGTTCAGCGGGGCGGTGAAGGTGACGGTGGCGGGGTTGGTGTCGGTGTCGGTGATGCCGGTGCAGGACATCACTGCGGGGTCATACCCCGCTTGTGGGGTTTCGTTGATCGTGTACGTGGTGCCGGGGATGAGGCCGGCCCAGGTGATGGTGGGGGTCGTGTCGGTGACCGTGGCTGGGCTGGTGGCCCCGGTGGGGGTGGGGCTGATCGCCACGTCGAAGGACCACGGGGTGATCGTGGAGCCGGTGACGGTCTTGGTGACCGAGACCTGTGAGGTTTGCGCGGGGTTGCTGATCGAACACACGACCTCGGGGGCCTCGGCCAGGGTGTTCAGTGGTGCGGTGAAGGTGACGGTGGCGGGGTTGGTGTCGGTGTCGGTGATGCCGGTGCAGGACATCACTGCGGGGTCATACCCCGCTTGTGGGGTTTCGTTGATCGTGTACGTGGTGCCGGGGATGAGGCCGGCCCAGGTGATGGTGGGGGTCGTGTCGGTGACCGTGGCTGGGCTGGTGGCCCCGGTGGGGGTGGGGCTGATCGCCACGTCGAAGGACCACGGGGTGATCGTGGAGCCGGTGACGGTCTTGGTGACCGAGACCTGTGAGGTTTGCGCGGGGTTGCTGATCGAACACACGACCTCGGGGGCCTCGGCCAGGGTGTTCAGCGGGGCGGTGAAGGTGACGGTGGCGGGGTTGGTGTCGGTGTCGGTGATGCCGGTGCAGGACATCACTGCGGGGTCATACCCCGCTTGTGGGGTTTCGTTGATCGTGTAGGTGGTGCCGGGGATGAGGCCGGCCCAGGTGATGGTGGGGGTCGTGTCGGTGACCGTGGCTGGGCTGGTGGCCCCGGTGGGGGTGGGGCTGATCGCCACGTCGAAGGACCACGGGGTGATCGTGGAGCCGGTGACGGTCTTGGTGACCGAGACCTGTGAGGTTTGCGCGGGGTTGCTGATCGAACACACGACCTCGGGGGCCTCGGCCAGGGTGTTCAGTGGTGCGGTGAAGGTCACCGAGGCGTTGGTGGTGTTGCCGTCGGTGTCGGTGATGCCGGTGCAGGTGAGGGCGCCTTGGTCATATCCGGGGACGGTGCCTTCGTTGATTGTGTACGTGGTGCCGGGGATGAGGCCGGTCCAGGTGATCGGGGTGGCGGTGGTGGGCCCGGTGCCGGTGGCGTTTTGGCTGGCGGGTTGACCTGTGGGGGTCGGGGTCAGGGTGAACGGGAAGGACCATGCCAGGCTGGCGTCGACGCCGGTGACGGTCTTGGTGACTGAGACCTGTGAGGTTTGCGCGGGGTTGCTGATCGAACACACGACCTCGGGGGCGTCGACTGCGGTGTTCAGCGGGGCGGTGAAGGTCACCGAGGCGTTGGTGGTGTTGCCGTCGGTGTCGGTGATGCCGGTGCAGGTGAGGGCGCCTTGGTCATATCCGGGGACGGTGCCTTCGTTGATTGTGTACGTGGTGCCGGGGATGAGGCCGGTCCAGGTGATCGGGGTGGCGGTGGTGGGCCCGGTGCCGGTGGCGTTTTGGCTGGCGGGTTGACCTGTGGGGGTCGGGGTCAGGGTGAACGGGAAGGACCATGCCAGGCTGGCGTCGACGCCGGTGACGGTCTTGGTGACTGAGACCTGTGAGGTTTGCGCGGGGTTGCTGATCGAACACACGACCTCGGGGGCGTCGGCGAGGGTGTTCAGCGGGGCGGTGAAGGTCACCGAGGCGTTGGTGGTGTTGCCGTCGGTGTCGGTGATGCCGGTGCAGGTGAGGGCGCCTTGGTCATATCCGGGGACGGTGCCTTCGTTGATTGTGTACGTGGTGCCGGGGATCAGGCCGGTCCAGGTGATCGGGGTGGCGGTGGTGGGCCCGGTGCCGGTGGCGTCTTGGCTGGCGGGTTGACCTGTGGGGGTCGGGGTCAGGGTGAACGGGAAGGACCATGCCAGGCTGGCGTCGACGCCGGTGACGGTCTTGGTGACTGAGACCTGTGAGGTTTGCGCGGGGTTGCTGATCGAACACACGACCTCGGGGGCCTCGGCGAGGGTGTTCAGTGGTGCGGTGAAGGTGACGGTGGCGGGGTTGGTGTCGGTGTCGGTGATGCCGGTGCAGGACATCACTGCGGGGTCATACCCCGCTTGTGGGGTTTCGTTGATCGTGTAGGTGGTGCCGGGGATGAGGCCGGCCCAGGTGATGGTGGGGGTCGTGTCGGTGACCGTGGCTGGGCTGGTGGCCCCGGTGGGGGTGGGGCTGATCGCCACGTCGAAGGACCACGGGGTGATCGTGGAGCCGGTGACGGTCTTGGTGACTGAGACCTGTGAGGTTTGCGCGGGGTTGCTGATCGAACACACGACCTCGGGGGCCTCGGCGAGGGTGTTCAGTGGTGCGGTGAAGGTGACGGTGGCGGGGTTGGTGTCGGTGTCGGTGATGCCGGTGCAGGACATCACTGCGGGGTCATACCCCGCTTGTGGGGTTTCGTTGATCGTGTAGGTGGTGCCGGGGATGAGGCCGGCCCAGGTGATGGTGGGGGTCGTGTTGGTGACCGTGGCTGGGCTGGTGGCCCCGGTGGGGGTGGGGCTGATCGCCACGTCGAAGGACCACGGGGTGATCGTGGAGCCGGTGACGGTCTTGGTGACTGAGACCTGTGAGGTTTGCGCGGGGTTGCTGATCGAACACACGACCTCGGGGGCCTCGGCGAGGGTGTTCAGCGGGGCGGTGAAGGTGACGGTGGCGGGGTTGGTGTCGGTGTCGGTGATGCCGGTGCAGGACATCACTGCGGGGTCATACCCCGCTTGTGGGGTTTCGTTGATCGTGTAGGTGGTGCCGGGGATGAGGCCGGCCCAGGTGATGGTGGGGGTCGTGTCGGTGACCGTGGCTGGGCTGGTGGCCCCGGTGGGGGTGGGGCTGATCGCCACGTCGAAGGACCACGGGGTGATCGTGGAGCCGGTGACGGTCTTGGTGACTGAGACCTGTGAGGTTTGCGCGGGGTTGCTGATCGAACACACGACCTCGGGGGCCTCGGCCAGGGTGTTCAGCGGGGCGACGAACGTGACCATCGTCGGGTCTGTGTCGATGTCCACGACGCCCGTACACGTCATCGTGCCCTGGTCATACCCAGGGACGGTGCCCTCGCCGACCGTGTAGGTGCTCCCGGGGACCAGCCCCGTCCACGTCACGGTGGGCGTGGCGTTGGTGGCGTTCTGGGTGGCGGTCTGACCGGTCGGGGCCGGGGACAGCGTGAAGGGGAACGACCACGGCGTCACCGTGGAGCCGGTGACGGTCTTGGTGACCGACACCTGTGAGGTCTGCGCCGGGTTGCTGATCGTGCACACGACTTCCGCAGAGTCGGCCAGGGAGTTGAGCGGGGCGATAAAGGTCACCGACGCGTTGGTGGCGTCGCCATCGGTGTCGGTGATGCCGGTGCAGGACATCGCGCCCTGGTCATACCCGGGGACGGCGCCCTCGCTGATCGTGTAGGAGTTCCCGGGGACGAGACCCGTCCAGGTCACCGTGGGAGTGGTGTCGGTGGCGCTCTGGCTCGCCGGTTGACCGGTCGGCAGGGGGGTCAACGTGAACGGGAACGCCCACGGGGTCACCGTGGAGCCGGTGATGATCTTGGTGACCGACACCTGCGAGGGTTGCGCCTCGTTGGTGATGGCACAAGTGACCACGTCGGTGTTCGTCAACGTCACCGCTCCGGTGCCACTTCCGGCGGCGCCGCCGTCGAAGGACCACGAGGTCCCGGTCGTGGAGTTCGTGCACGTCCAGGTCGTCGGGGTGTAGCCGGTGACGAGTGGCTCGGACAAGGTGTAGCTGCCCGCGGGGAGCTTGACCGCAGTGACGGCTGCCGTACCCGACGTGCCCGTGATGGCCACCGGCTCGGCCTGATTGGCCGCGGTAAGCGGGAAGTTCGCGAGCGTGACGGTCCCACCGGCGGTGTTCGGCAACTGCTTGACGAGGGTGAGCTTGGGCCGCACATCCGTGTTGACGAACGTGCACGTGACGTTGGCCGGAACGGTCGGGACGGCATACGTGCCCCGCAGATCCGTCAACGGGATGCTCACGCCGCCGCAGTCGAGGGTCGTGGCGTAGTTGTCTCCGAGACCGTCGGCGACGGTCTCGCTCAGGGCGATCGAGTCGCCGGAGTAGATCGGGATGGTCACGACGTTCGTCGTGTCGAGGGCATCACCCCCGGGCGCCGTGCTCGTCGCCGTCGCATACGTCGGCTGCTCGAGGGCATCGGCGACGAGGGTGGCCTGGTCGCCGGCCGTCGAGCCGACCCACTGCTTGCGCAGCGTGAGGGTCGCGCTCGCGCGCGTGTTGGTGTACGAGCAGGTGATCGACTCCTGCGTGGACAACGTCACCGTGACCGTCGACCCGGCATACACCGGAGCGACGCTCGCTCCCGCGCAGTTGAGGTTCGACAACGTCCAGCCGGGCACCGTGCCCTCGGTGAACGAATAGGTCCCTTCGTTGAGCCCGCTGAACGTCGTGTTCGACAGGTAGGTGTTGTCGCCGCCGATGCCGCCGCCCGTGCCGAGGTCGTCGTCGAGGGTAAAGCTGCTCGGCACGCCGGTGCCCGTGGCCGTGAAGGCGAAGTTCTGCAAGGACGAGGGAACGGCCCTCTTGACGATCGTGATCGATCCGGGGGCTGTGTTGATGAACGAGCAGGTCACCGTCTCGCCGGGTGCGGGGTTGTACGTCGCCGTCGCCGTCGCGAGGTCGAACGTCGAGTTGTCGGTGGGGTCGAGACAGAAGATCGTCGACAAGGGCAGATCCGGCGCCGTGGCCTCAGTGGCCGTGTAGGTCTGGTTCGGGGTGACGTAGACCGGACCGTAGACGCCGACGCCCGTGAGGGTCCCGTCGGTGCGGCGGAAGTCGTTGAGCGACACCGTGCCGGGGAAGAACGACCCCGTGAAGTCGAACGCGCGCGTGGGGTCGTCAGGGCGGATGTCTTTGCGCAGGTAGAGGGCGGCCTGCTGCTGGTTGGTGTACGTACACGTGATGGTGTCGCCCCCGACCGTCGTCACGGAGATCGACGGCGAGGCCGAGGAGGCCACGACGGTCCCGGCCGAGTTGCGGCACACCACGCCTTGGCTCGTCCACGGGATCCCGGTGCTCGGCAGGGCCTCGGTGATCGAGACGCTCGATCCGGGGGTGTAGATCAGGGGAGTGGTGGTCTGACCCAGCGAGAGCGGAATGCCGGCGGGCTGGCCGGTGACAGTGAAGTTGAAGGCGGCGGCGGGATCTCCGGCGCCGGTCTTGGCGATGCGCAGGTAGGACGTCTCGTTGGTGATGGTGCACGTCGTGCCGCCGGGGCTGAGGGTGTAGCTGGGCACCTGGAACGTCGACGCGGTCGCCCCGGTGTAGGTCCTCGTCACCGTGGATCGGGTGAACGGGTCGTAGTAGGTGCAGACGAGTTGTTTGGCCAGCCAACCGGCGGGCATCGACGTTTCCTGCAGGACGTAGTCAGGGCTCGCGAACACGTTGCCCCACACGTCGGTCGTGTTGGTCGGGACCGTCAGTGACCCGGTGATGAGCCCAGGGGTGCCGTCGCCGATCTCCGTCGGTTCGCCGGGCGGCTGGACGAGGGTGGCGTCGTAGACCGCGTGGCCGTCCGCTTCGGTGATCGAGTAGGCGAACGGGCCGGCGGTCGAGCCGGCCGGGGAGGTGGCCTTCACGATGGTGAGCTGGCCGCAGGAGTTCATCGACACCGGGGAGTTGAAGCTGAGCGAGTCGATGAGCTGGGCGTTCATCGAGTTGCCCGTCTTGGAAATCGTCGACGCGGCGGAGAAGGTCTGGCAGGTGTTGTCAGAGAGGATGCCGGAGGTCGTGAGATTGACGGCGAACTCGCCGAACGTCTCCCCGTTTGCCCCGGGTGACCCGCCCGTCGCCGGCGAGACGTTGGGGCCGATCGCACTCTGGAACTGGGTGGTCGGCAGGGTGCCGGCGGGGACCCAGCCGGTCCCGTTCCACGTATAGACCGTGACCGTCACCGAGCCGCCCCCGGCGGAGTTGTAGTCGAACGACACGAGCTTGTCGTCCCCACGGCCGGCAACTGGCCCCTGCAGCAGGGTGAAAGCCGACATGTCACCGGTCGCCGTGGCGCTGCGCGCCCAGTACGAATAGAGGACGTACTGGTACTGCCCGTTGACGTTGACGACTTCGATCGCCGAGCCGCCGGAGCACAGGTCGTCCTTGTTGTTGACGTTCGCCGCGCCGGGCACCCAGG
Organism: Dermatophilaceae bacterium; assembly: GCA_037045045.1. Taxonomy (GTDB): domain Bacteria; phylum Actinomycetota; class Actinomycetes; order Actinomycetales; family Dermatophilaceae; genus Phosphoribacter. The sequence continues at coordinate 465,453 of JBAOHL010000002.1, read as the reverse complement.
GGTTCGTGTCCGGCGTCTGGCTCCCGGGGAAACCCGTGGCATCGCCCGAACACGAGTCCGCGCCGAAGGAGGAGGAGATGATCCCCGACGAGGGGAAGCCCTGGCTCGTCGTGTAGGGCCCATAGAGGGCCGAGCCCAGCGGGTCACCCCAGTCGTTGGGCCCGGCGATGTTGCCGTCGATGGCGAAGGAAGTGAGCGGGAAGAACGGCGACGTCGTTGCCTGTGCCGCCTGAGGAACGGTTCCTAACCCCACCGCGAGCAGCAGCGCCAGCACCACGGTCCGGACGACGGTGGCGTGAACACGCAGGGCCTGGCGCATAATGGCGACTCGCACATCTCTCGGGCGACACGGATTCCCCCCGGTCCGCCAGCCACCCCGCTGGTTTGGCAGTCCAGGACTGCACTTACCTCCGAATGGTAGCCGTGGGACGAAATGGCCGGTAGGGGAACGGGTCGCAACTGTGACGAACGTTGCTGGAGGGCTCGGAGGCGTACCCTGCGCGCCGCGCAACTCGGGTCCCCTCGCGCAGGCGCACCCGGGTGGACAGGGCGTTCGCGAGGGCATCACCGGATCCGCCTCCTCACCAGTGCGGCGGGATCCTGGTCAGGGTCGCAGCACGGTCATCCGGTGCGCCGCGCGGGTCAGCGCGACGTAGAGGGTGCGCACTCCACCCGGAGACTCGGCAGCGATGAGGTCCGGGTCGACGACGACCGTTGCGTCCCACTCGAGCCCCTTGGCCGCCAACGGCGCGACGACTTGCACGCGGTCGTCCCACCCCGCGACCGAGAGGGCGGCGGCATACCGGCTGGGGGCGAGGATCGCGACGGCCCCCTCGACGGCCCCCAGCATCGCCTCGACGGCGACGCGCACCGATCCGACCGGGTCGTCCCCCAGGACACCCTGACCGACCGGGGCGCCGCTCTCGCGGACCGCCTCGGGAATGTCCGCGTCGGGAACGGCGGCCAGCACGACCTGCGCCGCGACGTCGAAGATCTCCCGGGCGTTCCGGTAGTTCGTCGTCATGTGGAAGGTCCGATGTTCCAGGTCGCTCCAGGCCTCGGCGCGAGCCAGGGCGGCCTCCCCGGGGTCGCCCCAACTGCTTTGTGCGGCGTCGCCGACGACCGTCCACGACGCCCGCCGACCGCGTCGGGCCACCGCTCGCCACTGCATGGGGGACAGGTCCTGGGCCTCGTCGACGAGGACATGGGCGTAGTCGGCCGGGCGGTCGAGTCGGCCGGCGAGCAGCCGCTCCCGCGGGTCCGTGGAGCCGACGACCGACCCCGGCGAGCGCGACGCCCCGACCCGCTCCGGCAACCCGCCCAACGGAGCGACGCCGTGCCATTCTGGATCGTCGAGCAGGTCCACTTCGTAGAACCCGCGCTCCTCCGCCGGCGACTCCTGGACCGGTCCGACCCGTCCGGCCAGCTCGTCGATGAGGGCCACATCGGCAACCGACCACGTCCCGGTCGCCAGCGCCTCATTCATCGAACGGCGCACGATCTCCGTCTCGGCCGGGTCGAGGACCCCGGCGGCATACCGGCTTATCCGCTCCTCGTCGGCCAACCACAGCAGGACCTCGCGCGGGTCGACCTGGGGCCACCACCTCGCGACGAAGGTCTCGACGTCGAGGTGGTCGGAGAACCGTTCGAGGAAGCTCGCCCTGTCGGGGTGCTGACTTGCTCGGTATGCCGCCTCCCCGAGGGCAGCGAGGACGGCGCCGGTCGCGAGGTTGCGCGGGTGTTGGCGCAACGCCGTCACGCGCACCCTGTCCAGGGCAGCGGCATCCACCCGGACGGCCTCGCCGGCGACGAAGACCCGCAACTCGGCGGGAGCGTCCGGGGCGAGATCACGCGCTGCGCGAGCCAGGACCGCGCGCATCCGCAGCGACCCCTTGACCGCGGCTGCGGCCGGTGCGTCGTGCCGTCCGGTCGAGACCGCCTCGACGAGGTCGCCCACCGACCGCAGGGTCACGCTGTCCTCCCCGAGGGAGGGCAGCACCCGTTCGATGTATGCCGTGTAGGCCGCCGACGGTCCGACGACGAGGATGCCGCCCGCCTCGTAGCGGCGCCGGTCGGAGTAGAGCAGGTAGGCCGCACGGTGCAGGGCGACGACGGTCTTGCCGGTGCCCGGGCCGCCGGTGATCTCGGTGACCCCTCGGGCCGCAGCCCGGATCGCTTCGTCTTGATGTCGTTGGATCGTCGCGACGATGTCGCGCATCCGGGTCCCGCGACTGCGCGCCAGCGCCGCCATGAGAGCCCCGTCGCCGACGACGACGAGGTCCATCGGGGGATCGGGCACCATGAGGTCGTCCTCGATCCCGACGACCCGATCGCCGCGGCACCGCAGCACGCGCCGTCGGATCACCTCGAGCGGCTCCACCGGGGTGGCCCGGTAGAAGGGCGCGGCTGCGGGTGCTCGCCAGTCGATGACGAGGGGCTCGTACTCGTCGTCGCGGACCCCCAGGCGCCCGACGTAGCGAATCTCGCGCCGGCTCTCGGCGCCCGGCCAGGCCCCGGGACCGTCGTGGCCGAAGCTGTCGTGGTCGAGATCCAGGCGGCCGAACACGAGCCCCTCGTACTGCGTGTCGAGGGCGTGTTGACGCCGGGCCGCGTGGAACACCAGGGCGTCTCGTTCGAACAGCCCGGTCATCTCCTCGTCGCGAACCCCCCCGGTGCGGTCGCTGCGAGCCCGCGCATGACCGTCGGCGGCGACCTCGCCGGCGCGCCGCGAGGCCTTGGCGAGTTCGGCGTACACCCGATCGACGTGGGTCTGCTCGTGCTCCAGCTCCGCCGCCACCTCGGCCGGGACGGCGTCGGGCCGTCGGGTCGAGCTGGGTGTCGCGCTCACAAGGATCCGTCCGTCGATCCGGCCCCCGTGGCCGGATGGAGCCAACGAGTCTACCGACCCGGGCCACTCGGTGACGGGCGTCGGTTTGGCCCCTGCGTGGCCAGGCCACCGCGGTTTGTCCGTAGGCTGAACCCGTGAAGGTCCTCGTCGTCGGCTCCGGAGCTCGCGAGCACGCACTGGTTCGTGGCCTGCTGGCCGATTCGGCCGTCGAGGAGGTCCTCGCCGCTCCTGGCAACCCGGGGATCGAGGCGGACGCGCGATGCGAGCCGCTGGCGGACGTCACCGACCCCGTCGCGGTGCTCGCCATCGCCGATCGGCACGCCGTCGACCTCGTCGTCGTCGGCCCGGAGGCCCCGCTCGTCGCCGGGGTCGCCGACCTGCTGCGCGACGGCGGGTATGCCGTGTTCGGACCGTCCGCGGCAGCGGCGGCCCTGGAGGGCAGCAAGTCCTTCGCCAAGGAGGTCATGGCGGCCGCGGGAGTGCCGACCGCGCTCGGCCACGTGTGCACGACCCTCGGCGAGGTCGAGTCTGCCCTCGACGCCTTCGGGGCGCCGTACGTCGTCAAGGACGACGGGCTGGCCGCGGGCAAGGGCGTCGTCGTCACGGAGGAACGCGACGAGGCGCTCGCCCACGCCAAGGCCTGTCTTGCCAAACCGAACGGGTGCCTCGTCGTGGAGGAGTACCTCGACGGCCCCGAGGTCTCGGTCTTCTGCGTTTGCGACGGCGAGACCGTCGTGGCCCTCGCGCCGGCGCAGGACTTCAAGCGTGTCGCCGACGGCGACGCCGGCCCGAACACCGGGGGGATGGGGGCGTATTCGCCGCTGCCGTGGGCTCCGGCGACCCTGGCCGAGGACGTCGTCGCCCGGATCGCCCAGCCGACGATCGACGAGATGCGCCGGCGCGGCACGCCGTTCGTCGGCGCCCTCTACGTCGGCCTGGCGATGACCGCCCGGGGGATGCGCGTCGTCGAGTTCAACGTCCGGTTCGGCGACCCGGACGGGCAAGCGTCCCTCGCCCGGTTGGTCACTCCGCTGGGCGGGCTGCTCCACGCGGCGGCCACCGGTCGACTGGCCGACCTCGGCCCGCTGCGCCACCGCCCCGACGCGGCGGTCGTCGTCGTCCTCGCCGCCAGTGGATACCCAAGTGCGGTGCGCTCCGGCGATCGGATCAGCGGCGTCGAGGCGGCCGCCGCCTCGCCCGGCGCCGTGGTCCTGCACGCCGGCACGGCCCGCTCGGACGCCGGTGACCTGGTCAGCGCGGGGGGTCGGGTGCTCGACGTCCTGGCCACCGGCGCCGACCTCGATGCGGCGCGGGACGCGGCATACCGGGCCGTCGCCGCGATCGGCCTGGACGGCTCGCACTATCGAAACGACATCGCGCTCGCCGCAGCCCGCGGCGAGATCCGACTGCAGGGGAAGGCCTCATGACGATCGACCCCGCCCCCACTCTGGAGGGCTACGCCCACGTCTACACCGGCAAGGTCCGCGACCTCTACGCGCCGCTGGATCCGGCGACCGGGGCCCCCCGCGAGGACCTGCTGCTCATCGTCGCCTCGGACCGGATCTCCGCGTTCGACTACGTGCTGGACACCCCGATCCCGGACAAGGGCAAGGTGCTCACCCAGCTGTCGCTGTGGTGGTTCGACGAGATCGAGGGCGTGGAGAACCATGTCGTCTCCGTCGACGACGTCCCGGCCGAGGTGGCCGGTCGCGCGGTGCTCGTCCGCCGGCTCGAGATGGTCCCGGTGGAGTGCATCGCCCGCTCGTACCTCACCGGCAGCGGACTCGTGGAGTACCAACGGTCCGGGTCGATCAGCGGGGTCGGCCTGCCCGAGGGCCTCGTCGACGGGTCGAAGCTGCCCGCACCGATCTTCACCCCCACGACGAAGGCCCCGCTCGGCCAGCACGACGAGCCGATGACCGTCGAACAGGTCCGTGACCTCGTCGGCTCGGCGATCACCGCGCGCGTCGACGTGCTATGCCGGCGGATCCTGGCCCGAGGCAACGAGGTCGCCTCGAAGCGCGGCATCATCATCGCCGACACGAAGGTCGAGTTCGGCGTCGACCGAGAGCGGCTCGACCACGCCGGCGGGCCGACCGTCGTGCTTGCCGACGAGGTGCTTACGCCGGACTCGTCGCGGTTCTGGCCGGCCGACAAGTGGCAGCCCGGGCAGGCCCAGCCCTCCTACGACAAGCAGTACGTCCGCGACTGGCTCGTCTCCCCGGCCAGCGGGTGGAGCCGCGACTCGGGCGAACCCCCGCCGGCCCTGCCGGACGACGTCGTCGAGCAGACCCGGCTGCGCTACGTCCAGGCCTTCGAGCGGATCACGGGGCGGTCCCTGGCCTAGGTAGGCTCGACCCGAATCCGCCTGTCCCGCCGAGGAGCTGCTGCCCATGGGCGCGTCGCCCCCGCTCGTGCTGACCACGCTCGAGGGCGGTGCGGCGCTGTCGGCTTTCCGGTCCGCTGCGCTGCTGCGTCGGCTGCGTGAGGTCGCCCCCGAGATCGTCGACGTGACCGCCCGCTATGTCCACTGGGTCGCCAGCGACGACGCGCTCGACCCCGCCACGCTCGACACCCTGACCCGTCTGCTCGAGTACGGCGAGCCGTATGCCGCGCCCGCGCCGGCCTCCGGGTCCGCGCCAGGCCCTGCGCCCAGTGCCGGGTCCGCGCCAGGCCCTGCGCCCAGTGCCGGGTCCGCCGGGTCCGCCGGGTCCGGCACGGTCCTCGTCGTCGCCCCGCGCCTCGGCACCGTCTCGCCGTGGGCGTCCAAGGCCACCGACATCGTGCACAACTGTGGTGTACCGATCCGCCGGGTCGAGCGGGTTACCGAGTACGCCCTCGCCGGGCCGGCCCTCACCCTGAACGAGATCTCCGCCTGTGCGGCCCTGCTGCACGACCGGATGACCGAGAGCGTCCTGCCTGATCGAGCGGCGGCCGCGGCCCTGTTCGACGAACGCGACCCCGCCCCGGTGGAGCACGTCGACGTGCTCCACCGGGGGCGGGCGGCGCTGCTGGAGGCCGACGCGGCATACGGGCTGGCGTTGTCGGACGACGAGATCGACTACCTCGTCGGGGCCTTCCGTGGCCTCGGGCGTAACCCCACCGACGTCGAGCTGATGATGTTCGCGCAGGCCAACAGCGAGCACTGCCGGCACAAGATCTTCAACGCCCAGTTCGTCGTCGACGGGCAGGTGCAACCGCGCTCGCTGTTCGACATGATCCGCCACACCGAGGCGGCCAACCCGGGGCGGACCGTCGTGGCCTACCGCGACAACGCCTCGGTCATGGCCGGGGACCTCGTGCGACGGTGGCTCCCGCAGGGCTACACCGGCGCCCCGATGTATGCCCCAAGGGACGAGCTCGTCGACGTGCTCATGAAGGTCGAAACGCACAACCACCCGACCGCGATCTCGCCGTTCCCCGGCGCGGCGACCGGCGCGGGCGGCGAAATCCGCGACGAGGGCGCCACCGGCCGGGGATCGCGGCCCAAGGCCGGGCTCACCGGGTTCGCCGTGTCCAACCTCGCCCTGCCCGGCACTTCCGAGCCGTGGGAGTCCACGGCATACGGGCGCCCTGAGCACATCGCGAGTCCGCTGCAGATCATGCTCGACGGGCCGATCGGCGGGGCGTCGTTCAACAACGAGTTCGGCCGGCCAGGCCTCGGCGGCTTCTTCCGGGTCTACGAGCAGACCGTCGGGGGGATCCGCCGCGGCTACCACAAGCCGATCATGAGCGCCGGCGGGCTCGGGACGATCGGGGCCGACCAGACCGAGAAGATCCCCTTCCCGGCCGGCACCCTGCTCGTCCACCTCGGCGGACCCGGCATGCGCATCGGGATGGGTGGCGGAGCGGCGAGTTCGCTCGCCGCGGGGGTCAATGCCGCCGAGCTCGACTTCGACTCGGTGCAGCGGGGTAACCCCGAGATCGAGCGCCGGGCGCAGGAGGTTGTTAACCACTGCTGGGCGCTCGGCCCGGACAACCCCATCCTCGCCATCCACGACGTCGGTGCCGGGGGGCTGTCCAACGCCTTCCCGGAACTCGTCGACGGCGCGGGGCGCGGAGCGCGGTTCGACCTGCGGGCGATCCCGCTGGAGGAGAGCGGCCTCGCGCCCAAGGAGATCTGGTCGAACGAGAGCCAAGAGCGCTACGTCCTGGCGATCTCTCCCGAGGATCTCGACCGGTTCGACGAGATGTGCACGCGCGAACGCTGCCCGTATGCCGTCGTTGGCGTCGCGAGCGGGGACGGGCTGCTCGTGCTCGCCGACGGGCCGGACGGCGAGCAGGTCATCGACATGCCGATGGAGATCCTCCTCGGCAAGCCCCCGCAGCTGGTCCGCGACGTCGAGCGGGTGCCGCGCGAGGAGCCCGAGCTCGACCTGTCCGGCGTGGACCTGGCCCAGGTGGCCCGTGACGTGCTGCGCCACCCGACGGTGGGCAGCGTCCGATTCCTCGTGACGATCGGTGACCGCACCGTCGGCGGGCTGTCCCACCGCGACCAGATGGTCGGGCCGTGGCAGGTGCCGGTGGCCGACGCCGCGGTGACACTCGCCGACTTCGAGGGGTTCGCCGGCGAGGCCATGGCCACCGGGGAGAGGATGCCGCTTGCCGCCGTCGACGGCCCGGCGTCCGGCCGGATGGCCGTCGGCGAGGCGCTGACCAACCTGCTAGCCGCCCCGATCTCCCTGGAGCGGGTCAAGCTCTCGTGCAACTGGATGGCCGCCTGCGGCGAACCCGGCGAGGACGCCGCGCTCTACGACACGGTCCGCGCGGTCGGCATGGAGCTGTGCCCGGCGCTCGGCATCGGGGTCCCGGTCGGTAAGGACTCCCTGTCGATGCGCACGACGTGGCAGGACGGCGCGGACCGCAAGCAGGTCACCGCCCCGGTCAGCCTCGTCGTCACGGCCTTCGCGACGCTGCCGGACGTGCGCAGGACCCTCACGCCCGTGCTGCGCGGCGGCGGCACCTCACTCGTGCTCGTCGACCTCGGCGCCGGACGCAATCGGCTCGGGGGCTCGATCCTCGCCCAGGTGCTCGGCGGGTTCGGCGGCCAGGTCCCCGACCTCGACGATCCCGCGCTGCTGACCGGGCTCGCGAGCGCGCTGACCGAGTTGCGCACCGCCGGACTCGTGTCGGCCTACCACGACCGCAGCGACGGGGGCCTGTGGGCCACGGCGTGCGAGATGTCGTTCGCCGGCCAGCGCGGGGTGACCCTCGATCTTGCCGCCGATCCGGGCCCGGACCTCTGCCGCGCCCTGTTCGCCGAGGAACTCGGCGTCCTGCTCGAAGTCGCCGACGCCGACGTCCCCGCGGTGCTGGCGACCCTCGCGGCATACCGGCTCGGGGCGGTGAGCACGGTCGTCGGGCGCACCACGGACGAGCGCATCGTCCACGTCCAGGCCGGGCCGACAACGGTGCTGCGGCTGGGAATTCGCGAGCTGCAGCAGGAGTGGGACACGGTGAGCTGGCGGATCGGCGCGCTGCGGGACAACCCGGAATGCGCCGATGCCGAGCATGCCGCCGCCGGGGCGGACGACGACCCGGGGTTGCACGTGGCGTTGACCTTCGACCCGGCCGAGCCGGTCGTCGCGCCGGCCCTGCTGCGGACTAGACCTGCGGTGGCCGTGCTGCGCGAACAGGGAGTCAACAGCCACGTCGAGACGAGTTACGCCCTCGACCGGGCCGGGTTCGACACCTTCGACGTCCACATGACCGACCTGCAGCGCGGGCTGACGACGCTCGCGGCCTACCAGGGGTTCGTCGCCTGCGGCGGGTTCTCCTACGGCGACACTCTCGGCGCCGGCGAGGGCTGGGCCCGCTCGGTGTTGTTCAACCCCGCGCTCGCCGAGCAGTTCGACGCGTTCTTCCACCGCGGCGACACGTTCGGGCTGGGCATCTGCAACGGCTGTCAGATGATGGCCGCGCTGGCCGGGCTCATCCCCGGAGCCGAGGCGTGGCCCCGGTTCACCCGCAACCGCAGCGAGCAGTTCGAGGCTCGGCTCTCGCTCGTCGAGGTGCTCGACAGCCCGTCGGTGTTCTTCCGGGGCATGGCCGGCAGCCGGATCCCCATCGCGGTGGCCCACGGCGAGGGGTATGCCGACTTCTCCCGGCAGGGGGACGCCGAGGCCGTGGTCCGGGCCATGCGGTTCGTCGACAACGCCGGGCGGCCCACGACGGCCTACCCGGCCAACCCCAACGGCAGCCCCGAGGGGCTCACCGCGGTGACGACAGCGGACGGGCGGTTCACCGCGCTCATGCCGCACCCCGAGCGGGTGCTGCGCAACGTCCAAATGAGCTGGACCAGCGGCGACGTGTCGGCGCCGAGCCCGTGGTCGCGGATGTTCGCCAACGCCCGTGCCTTCGTCGGCTGAGCGGGGTGACCGGCCGACCGGCGACGTCCGCGGGCCGCTCGGCGCCGGGCCGACCGGCCCTGCCATGCGGTCGCGCCGTCAGCGGATCCGCCAGCGGCCGGGGTCCGGCGGCGGTGGCGAGGCCTGGCCGTCGTCCCACGCCCGGGCACCGGCGACGAACCGCGCGAGCGCCTCGCCCGCCCGGCTGCCGGTGGGGATCGGCGATCTCGCCGCACCTCGGGTGAGGGCGTCGACATCGAGCCCGCCGCGGCCCGCGGCGAGGACGACGTTGCCAAAGCGGCGACCCTTGAGCACGTCGTGGGTCGCCAGCAGGGCCACCTGCTCGAACCCGGCCGCCGAGGTCGTCGCGACGAACCCGGCGACGTATCGCAAGCCGGGCTCGTCCGCGAGGTTGACGGCCAGGACCCCGGACGGGCGCAGCACCCGCGCCGCCTCGCGAAGGTAGGCCGCGCTGGCCAGACGCGCGGGCAGCCGGCCCCCGGCATACGCGTCGAGGACGAGCGCGTCGGCGCTGCCCGTCGCCAGGGCCGCGGTCCCCTCGTACCCGTCGAGCGGGCGCACCCGGATCCGGTGACCCCGCGGCAGCGGCAGCCGACGGCGGACCTCGGCGGTGAGTGCGGCGTCGGGTTCGAGGACGACCTGGGGCGAGCCGGGGCGGGTGTGTTCGACATACCGCGGCAGGGTCAGGCCGGCGCCGCCCACGTGGGTGACGGCTATCCGGCCGGCGGGCAGCGTGTCGAGGACGAGCGCGAGGTGCTGGACGTACTCGAACGCGAGCAGCCCGGGATCGGCGAGGTCGACGTAGGACTGGGGGTGCCCGTCGAGGACGACAGTGACTCCACCGCGCTCGTCGGCCTCGAAGGCGATCCGGGCGGTTGGCACGCGTCAGGCGGGCGGCGAGAAGAAGAGCAGCCCCGAGCCGACGAAGGTGAGGACCGCGACGACGACGAGGAACCACCCGAGGACCTGGTAGGGCTGCCCCCGCTCGGCCCGGGCGAGGAGCATGACCTTCTGCGGGTCGTCCGGGTCGGTGAGGACCTCCACTTCAGTCCCCGGCTCCCACACCCCGCCACGGGATCCGCTCGGGACGACGAGATCGGTGCCGCCGGGACCGGCATACCGGATGTGCGGGTGGCGCGCGATGAGACCCTCGGTACTGCCGTCCCGGTCGACGATCGTCCCGACCGCCCGGTCCCACCCGGCCGCGGCGCGGTTGCGGGTCGCGCCGAGCCGGATCATCCACCAGCCCAGCAGCAGCCAGACCAGGCCGATGGCCGTCCCAGTGATCGCGCCGGCGTCGTTCATCGGACGCGCAGGGTTTGGCCGGCGCGGAGTGGGCGCCTTGCGCCCCGCCGCAGCCGTTCCGTCGGCATCGATGCGCGGAGGTCGCCGGGATCGTCGATCGTCGTCGCGTGCACGCTCACATCCTCTCGCCCAGCCGGGGAGTGGGACGATGAGGGGGTGGCGCCGCGTCGCATCCCACCGTCCGAGGGACTGGCCGCGGTCGCGGTTTGCCGTGACCTCGGGTTCGCAGCGGCGCCCCGGTCTGCCCTCGGCACCGCCGTCCGGTTCACCCTGCACCTGCTCGCGGCCGCGGCACCGGGTGGAGCACTCGAGGTGCGGGTGCCGCCCTTCGCCGCGATCCAATGCCTGCCCGGGCCGGCGCATCGGCGCGGAACGCCACCGTCGGTCGTCGAGACGGACCCGGTGACCTGGCTATCGGTGGCGCTCGGGGACGCGTCCTGGGCCGATGCGCTCGCCTCGGGCGCGGTCGTGGCCTCGGGACGCCGGGCCGACCTGGCCGAGCTGTTGCCGCTGCACTTGCCGCCGGTGCCGTGACCTACCCTGGAGCGGTGAGCCAGCCCCGCCGAACGCCCCGATACAGCCGCTTTATGGCGACCGGCGCGGCGCTCGGGTTTCTCGTGGCAGCGCTCGTGGTCTCCCTCGGCCCGCGCGTCCCCAACTACGGCGTGGGCGCGCAACTGGGCTACTTCGGCGTGTTGGCCGCCGGGCTGGGTGCCCTGGTGGCCGGGGTGCTCGCCGCGCTCCTCGACCGGGGCCGCTGACCACCGGCACACCCGGCGGCTGGCCGGGCGAGCGGCATACGTATGGGAGACTGTCGCCCGTGGCACGCGGCGACGGTCGACTGACCCACGACCTGCTCCCCGGCGAGAAGGGCCCGCAGGACGCGTGCGGGGTCTTCGGAGTGTGGGCCCCCGGCGAGGACGTCGCCAAGCTCACCTACTTCGGCCTCTACGCCTTGCAACATCGCGGGCAGGAGTCGGCCGGCATCGCCACCGGTGACGGCTCGAAGGTTCTCGTCTACAAGGACATGGGGCTGGTCAGTCAGGTCTTCGACGAGACCGCGCTCGGGGCGTTGCGCGGGTACGTCGCGGTCGGTCACTGTCGGTACTCCACCACCGGCGGCTCGACCTGGGCGAACGCCCAGCCGACCCTCGGCGGCACCGATACGACGACCGTCGCACTCGCGCACAACGGCAACCTCATCAACACCGCGGACCTGTTCGAGCACCTGGCCGAGCGGCACGGTGGCCTGGCCCGACACCCCGGTGAGCTGGGCCGCGGCAACACCACTGACACGGCGCTCGTCACGGCGATGCTCTCGGACCCCGACCGCTCTCTCGAGGCGTCCGCGCGGGAGGTCCTCCCGCAGCTGCGCGGTGCGTTCTGTTTCGTGTTCATGGACGAACACACCCTGTATGCCGCCCGGGACCGACACGGCATCCATCCGCTCGCGCTCGGTCGCCTCGACCGCGGGTGGGTCGTCGCCTCGGAGACGGCCGCGCTGCAGACGGTGGGCGCGGCGGTGATCCGCGAGATCGAGCCGGGCGAACTGCTGTGCATCGACGAACAGGGCTTGCGCTCCTACCGTTTCGCCGATGCCGAGCCCAAGGGCTGCGTCTTCGAATACGTCTACCTCGCCCGCCCGGACGCCGTCATCGGCGACCGCGTGGTCCACGAAGCCCGGGTGGCCATGGGCGCCCGGCTGGCCCGCGAACACCCGGTCGAGGCCGACCTCGTCATCGGGGTGCCCGACTCGGGGGTGCCTGCCGCGGTCGGCTACGCCCAGGAGTCCGGGATCCCGTTCGGGCAGGGATTCGTCAAGAACGCCTACGTGGGGCGCACCTTCATCCAGCCCTCGCAGACCCTGCGCCAGCTCGGCATCCGGCTCAAGCTCAACCCGCTCGCGCATACGATCCGCGGCAAGCGGCTGGTCGTCGTCGACGACACGATCGTGCGGGGCAATACCCAGCGAGCCCAGGTGCGGATGCTGCGCGAGGCCGGCGCGGCCGAGGTCCACGTGCGGATCTCCAGCCCGCCGGTGGTCTGGCCGTGCTTCTACGGCATCGACTTCGCCACCCGCGCCGAACTCATCGCCACCGGCCTCGGCGTCGAGGAGGTCCGCGCGTCGATCGGAGCCGATTCGCTGGGCTACATCTCGCTTGCCGGCATGGTGGAGGCGACCGGGCAGGCCGGCGACCGGCTGTGCACGGCCTGCTTCACGGGGAACTACCCGGTGCCCCTGCCCGAAGACGGGCGGGTCGGCAAGCACCTGCTGGAGACCTTGCCGATGGACCTGTCGCACGTGCGTCGCGACGTCGACCCGGAACCCGAACCGGTCGACGGTGCCGGCCGGCGCCGGGGCCATGACGTCGACGCCGAGGGGGTGTCCCTCGGTCTCCCGGGGGGTGCCGAGAACGCCCTGTTGCTGCCCTGACCACCGTGGGGCGGGCGCTCGGGACAGCCGGGGCCCGCGACCGCCATGCCGCCCGGGCGAGCCGCTCCGACCGGCCCGACCGGTATGCCACCCAGGCGAGCCGCTCCGGCCGGCCCGACCGGCCCGAGGACGCCGCCGCATAAGCTGACCGCGTGAGCGAACCGCGCCCTGCCGGGCGGCATCCCAGGCCTGCCGCCGACGCCCCCGCGGGCGGGCTCGAGGGGCCGATCACGTATGCCGGGTCCGGGGTCGACGTCGAGGCCGGCGACAAGGCCGTCGAGCTCATGAAGGCCTCGATCGCCTCGGCACGTCGCCCCGAGGTCCTCGGCGGGCTCGGGGGATTCGCCGGGTTGTTCGACGCCAGCGCGCTGGCCCGGATGACCCGCCCGGTCCTGGCCACCTCGACCGACGGTGTGGGCACCAAGGTCGCCATCGCCCAGGCCCTGGATCGGCACGACACGGTGGGCTTCGACCTCGTGGGCATGGTCGTCGACGACATCGTCGTCTGCGGGGCCGAGCCGCTGTTCATGACCGACTACATCGCCACCGGCAAGGTGGTGCCCGAACGCGTCGCCGCCCTCGTTTCCGGCATCGCCGCGGCGTGCCACCAGGCAGGGGTCGCCCTGCTCGGTGGCGAGACGGCCGAACACCCCGGTCTGCTCGAGCCCGAGGAGTACGACCTCGCGGGCGCGGCCACCGGCGTCGTCGAGTACGCGGAGATCCTCGGCGCCCATCGGGTCCTGCGCGGCGACGTCGTGCTCGCCCTGGCGTCCAGCGGCCTGCACTCGAACGGGTACTCCCTCGTGCGCCGGATCGTCTCCTCGGCCGGCTGGGACTGGCATCGACACGTCCCGGAGTTCGGCCGGACGCTCGGGGAGGAACTGCTCGAACCCACCCGCGTCTACTCCGCCGACCTGCTCGCCCTGGTGCGAACCCCCGGCGTGGACGTCCACGCGTTGAGCCATGTCACCGGCGGTGGGCTCGCGGCGAACCTCGCCCGGGTGCTGCCCGCGGGCTCCCTGGCTCGGATCGACCGGGCCTCGTGGACGCCACCGGCGGTGTTCACCCTGCTCGGCGAGCTCGGCCGGGTGCCCCGGTCCGACCTGGAACGCACCCTCAACATGGGGATCGGCTTCGTCGCCGTCGTCGCCCCCGACAGCGTGTCGAGCGCCCTCGCGGTATGTCGCGCCCGCGGCATACCGGCGTGGGTCCTCGGCGAGGTCGGCGACGACGACGCACGTGCCCACGTCGGCGGGGAAGTCACCCGAGGCGCCAAGGGCGTCGACGGGGGTGCAGTGGCGCTGGTCGGAGAGCATCCCTCGCCTGGCTAGGCGTGGTCGACCATGCCCGTTCGATCCAGTGCGGTTGGGGGGCAATTGGGGCACGAGCGGCTGCGGCGGCCTCGGTGGGCGCGGGCCCGGCGGCCCGGGTTCGTCGACGGGAACGTGCGGCATCACCGTCGACCCCACGCGGCATACGACAGCCCCGGTGCGCGTCGCGCCCGGCAAAGCGTCCCGGGTTCGTCGACGGGAACGTGCGGCATCACCGTCGACCTCACGCGGCATACGACAGCCCCGGTGCGCGTCGCGCCCGGCAAAGCGTCCCGGGTTCGTCGACGGGAACGTGCGGCATCACCGTCGACCCCACGCGGCATACGACAGCCCCGGTGCGCGTCGCGCCCGGCAAAGCGTCCCGGGGGACGCATGAAGGGGGAGTGGTCCGACGCGGTCAGCACTCAGTGCTGGCCAGTCGCCCACTTCCCGTACTCGTCGTCGTCCTCCACCTCGTCGGCCTCGTCGGCCGGCTCGTAGCGGGAAGACGTGTGCAGTTCTCGCTCAAGCGCGTTGAGGTCGGTGTCGGGGGAGAAGTACTTCAACTCCCGAGCGACCTTGGTCTGCTTGGCTTTTGCCCGGCCGCGCCCCATGGCGTGACCCCCTCATGCGTCTGCCGGGACGGCATCGACCAGGCCCGCCGCTCACGCTTCGCGTGCTCCGACGGGCCGCCGCGGAGCGGCCCCGGGGAATGTGTCTGTCGTGAGGGCAACGCTACCGGACGTTGACCCATTCATTTGACGCTCGCGCGGTCCGATGGCGAGGGGATGGGGCCCCGGGTTTGCGGGCTGAGGTCGTCCGGGGCGCCCGCTGCGGGGTCGGGTGCCTCGTCGCCCTCGGGCCCAGGACAATCTTGGGAAAATGACCCGGCTGCGTGGAAATCGTGCGACAGTGGGCGATGTCAGGGGTCGGTGTCCACGCGGGTTGGCACCGGCTTGGGGAGCGTCATCGATCGGAGCACACAATGTCTGCACCTCTTGGCGAGGGGGACAAGCTGCTCACTCCAGGTGAGGTCGCGGCGCTCTTTCGGGTCGATCCGAAGACGGTGACAAGGTGGGCGAAGGCCGGCAAATTGACGGCCATCCGCACCCTTGGGGGTCATCGCCGGTATCGCAGCTCGGAAGTGCATCGCCTCCTCGGCGGGGAGTAGCCCTCGAAGAGAGAGACGGGGGCCGGACGGTTTCGTCCGGCCCCCGTCGTCGTCCCAGCGAGTCGCTCGTGGGGTCTCGCCGTGGTCCCAAAGGCGGCTGACCCGGACGGCGTGGCGCCAGGTGGATGCGCTAGGTGCCCGTCACCGATGCGCCCGTCACCGATCCCCCGTATGCCGATCCGCCTGTATGCCGATCCGCATGCCGATCCGCCTGTATGCCGATCCGCATGCCGATCCGCCTGCCCGTGCGGTCTGGCGGTGCGGTTCTCTGGGCGTCCGTCGACCTGTGGTGTGTGACCGTCAGCGGAGGCGATCCTGAGGGCCCGGCGACGAGGTCGAGATCCCCGGAACATCGACAGTGTGGCTGGTTGCCGGGCTGTTCATAGCAGGCATGAGCAGCCAAAGCAGGGGGTAGAGCAGCACCTGCGGACCGGGCAAGACGAGGCACGCCACGACGAAGAGCACGCGCACCAACATCGGGTCCCAGCCCAGGCGCATTGCCACTCCGGCGCAAACCCCGCCCAGGACTCGGCCCTGAGTCGGACGTTGCAGGCCCTGGGCTGCCAGCTGTGTGTGTATGGCGTTCATCGCTCTTCCTTCGGTTGCCATGAGGGCCGGCGCCCCCAATAGCCTTATCGTCCCTTCGGGAGGCAGCTCCCGGTATCCGGGCGTCCCCCGATGCGACCCCGAACCGACCCTGACAACAGTCGGCGGATGAGCACCTCGAGAACTGCGCCCAGGGGTCAGTTGTGGTCGGGGTGTCGTGGGTGAACCCGGCGAGAACTGCGCCCAGGGGTCAGTTGTGGTCGGGGTGTCGTGGGTGAACCCGGCGAGAACTGCGCCCAGGGGTCAGTTGTGGTCGGGGTGTCGTGGGTGAACCCGGCGAGAACTGCGCCCAGGGGTCAGTTGTGGTGGCGGTGGCGGGCCTTGTCGGGGTGGCGGAGGGTGAACCCGGCGAGAACTGCGCCCAGGGGTCAGTTGTGGTCGGGGTGTCGTGGGTGAACCCGGCGAGAACTGCGCCCAGGGGTCAGTTGTGGTCGGGGTGTCGTGGGTGAACCCGGCGAGAACTGCGCCCAGGGGTCAGTTGTGGTCGGGGTGTCCTGGGTGAACCCGGCGAGAACTGCGCCCAGGGGTCAGTTGTGGTGAGGGTGGCGGGCCTTGTCGGGGTGGCGGAGGGTGAACCCGGCGAGAACTGCGCCCAGGGGTCAGTTGCGGTGGGGGTGTCCTGGGTGAACCCGGCGAGAACTGCGCCCAGGGGTCAGTTGTCGTCTGGGTGCCGTGCCGTGCCGTGCCGTGCCGTGTCGGGTCGAGGTGGCCCAGGCCTGCACCCCTCGGGCGGGGTCTCGGCCGGCTAAACCGCATACCGGTCACTAGAGTGAAGGAATGGCCGACCACGTCCAGCACGCTCGAGTCGCGGGTGCCGTCGGAGGCGACTCGGATCGGCGACCGCGGTGGATCGCCCTTGCTCCGGCGAGCGTTCGGCACACCGTGCTCGTCGTCTTCGCCGCCGTCGTCGGCTTGACGATTGCCGTGTGGGCCTTCCAGGCGCTGAGCTCGTTCCTGTTTCTGTTGCTGCTGGCGTGGCTGCTGTCGATCGCCATGGAACCGATGGTGTTGTGGCTCATCCGGCTCGGACTGCGCCGCGGGCTCGCTGCGGGTGTCGTCATCCTCGCGATGATGCTCATCGTCGTCGGCGTGGCCGCGATGTTCGGTCAAGTGTTCGTTTCCCAGGCTCAGGAGCTGAAGGACAGCTTCCCTGCCGCAGTGCGCAATGTCGTCGAGTGGCTCAACTCGACCTTCCACACCTCGTTCGACGTCGCCCAGATCGAGCAGGGTCTGCAACAACTGCCCGAGAAGCTGCCCGAGCTGGCGCAGCAGTACGGCGGCGGCCTGCTCGGCGTCTTCGGCGCGGCCGTCACCGCGATGTTCGACCTGGTGACCATCCTCGTGTTTGCCTACTACCTGTCCGCGGACAGCATCCGGCTGCGTCAGACCATCGGGTCCTTCCTCCCGCCGCGCTACCAGCCCGTGCTCATGACGGTGTGGACCATCGCCGTGGAGAAGACCGGCGGATATGTCGTCTCGAAGCTCGTTCTGGCGCTGGTCTCGGCGATCTTCCACGCGGTGTTTTTCCGGATCATCGACGTGCCCTTCTGGTTGCCGCTCGGGGTCCTCGCTGGGATCACCTCGCAATTCGTCCCGATCATCGGGACCTATATCGGCGTCATCCTCCCGGCCCTGTTCGCCGCCCTGCACCGACCGATCTCGGTCGTGTGGATCGTTGTGTTCGCCACGATCTACCAGCAGATCGAGAGCTATTGGTTCACGCCCATGGTGAGCCGGCGGACCATGGACATCCATCCGGCTCTCGCGCTGGCTTCGGTGTTCGTCGGGGTCGGCCTGGTCGGGCCGATCGGGGCGCTCATCGGCATCCCGGTAACTGCGGCGGTGTTGACCATCGTCGAGACCTTCCGGGCCCGCCACGACCTGCTGCCCGAGCTCGTCGCGCTCGAGGACGCGGAGGCCAGCGACCCGCCGGCCGTCCACGAGCCCATCGAGCCGCTAGCGCCCTGACCCGAAGCGCTCGCCGCGGCAACGTCACGAGTGACCTCGACACAGCCCGACCAGGGATGACTCCACACCCCACGGATCGTGCGGCGCGCCGACCCCGGACCGCTCAAGCCCGTGAGTACTCCGACGCCCGCCGCACCTGCTCGTCACTGGGGCGTACTCCCGTGTAGAGGGTGAACTGTTCGGCGGCCTGCAGGGCGATGACCTGCGCTCCGGTGATGACCTGTGCGCCGACGTCCTGGGCACGGCATACCAGGGGGGTCGCGGCCGGCCACGCGACGACGTCCAGGACGATTCGAGCGGCGTCGACGATTGCCTCGGGCACTGGCAAGTCCTCCTCCTGTGCCCCCCCGGCCATGCCGACCGGGGTCGCGTTGACGACGAGCGCCGGGCGCATCTGGCCCAGGTCGGGCACCCACCTCCAGCCGTACCTCGACGCGAGCTCCGACCCGGTCTGCTCGTTGCGGGCGACCACGACGCCCGTACCCACTCCGTGATCGCGCAGGGCTGCGACGCACGCCTTGGCCATGCCGCCGCTGCCGAGGACCGCGACGTCGAGGCCGGTGGGCACCCGGGAGGAAGCCAGCAACTCGCGGACCGCGAGGAGGTCGGTGTTGTATGCCGTGAGCCGGCCCTCGTCGTTGACGATGGTGTTGACCGAGTGGATCGCCTTGGCCGAGGGGTCCAGAGCGTCGACGAGGGGGATGACCTCTTCCTTCCATGGCATCGACACGCCACATCCGCGGATGCCGAGCGCCCGAACGCCGCCTACGGCCGCGACGATGTCGTTGGTCGTGAACGCCTTGTAGACGTAGTCGAGGTCCAGCTCGTCATAGAGGAAGTTGTGGAACCGGGTGCCGATGTTGCTCGGCCGTGCCGACAGGGAAATGCACAGCCGGGTGTCCTTGGTGATTTCGCGAGCCACGGTCCTATCGTGCCGCGTTCGCACTGACGACGGCAGGCCGGCCCGTCGCGTTGTCGGGCCGGCCTGCCGTTCCTCAGCCGCGGAGGTGCTGAGGCGAACGTCAGCTCAGGTGGCTCCCTTAGAAGTCTCCACCGGCAGCGGGGTTGCCGCCGTGGTGTTCGTGGTGGGCGAGATCCTCGGTCTCGACCTGCACGGCGTGCTGGGCCAAGCGGCTGTGGTTGCGGCCGTAAAGGAAGTA
Organism: Dermatophilaceae bacterium; assembly: GCA_037045045.1. GTDB lineage: Bacteria > Actinomycetota > Actinomycetes > Actinomycetales > Dermatophilaceae > Phosphoribacter. Next base: position 446,283 of record JBAOHL010000002.1, on the reverse strand, counting down.
GATGACCAGTCCGAGGATCATCCACACGATGAAGCGCACCCACGTCTCGGCCGGGAGGGTGAGCATGAGGTAGAAGGCCGCCGCTGCGGCGATCCACGGCAGCACCGGGCTGCCCGGCACCCGGAACCCGCGCTTGAGGTCGGGACGGCGGCGCCGGAGCACTGGCACGGAAAGGGACACGAGGGTGAACGCGGCGAGCGTGCCGATGTTGACCATCTCTTCCAACTTGCCGACCGGGGTGAGGGCTGCGGTGAGCGCGACGAGGATGCCGATGGATACGGTGATCTTCACCGGGGTGCCGGTCTTCGGGTTCGTCGTGCCGAGGCCCTTGGGCAGCAGCCAGTCGCGGCTCATCGCGAAGACGACACGGCTGGCCCCGATGAGCAGGGTCATGACGACGGTCGTCAGGCCGGCGACTGCTCCCGCGGAGATGAGTGTGGCGTAGCCGCCCTTGCCGACCGATTCGAACGCGGTGGCGAGTGAGGCCTTCACCGAGATCTGGTCGTATCGGATCATCCCCGTGATGACAAGGGTGACTGCGACGTAGAGGATCGTGCAGATGATCAGCGAGGCGATGATGCCGATGGGCAGGTCCCGCTGGGGGTTCTTGGCTTCCTCCGCGGTGGTCGCGACGACGTCGAAGCCGATGTAGGCGAAGAAGACGAGGGAAGCTCCGGCGAGGATGCCCATGACACCGAAGGTCGTCGGCGCGAAGCCGAAGAGAGTCTGCAGCAACGGCGCGGTCCACGCGTTGCCGCCCGACTCGGCGGCGGCCTTGGCCGGGGGCACGAACGGCGAGTAGTTCGCCGAGTTGATGTAGCCGATCCCGGCGATGATGACGAACAGGACGATGAACAGCTTCACGCCGACAAGGACGAGGTTGACCCGCAGCGACTCCTTGATCCCCACCGACACAAGGACGGTGAGCAGGGCGACGAGCACGAACGCCGGCACGTCGAAGCTCGACCCGGAGGCGATCGACTCGGGGATGGTGATGCCGAGGTGGCCGAGGAACACGCTCGCGTAGGCCGACCAACCCTGGGCCACCACGCTCGCACCCAAGAGCATCTCCAGCAGCAGATCCCAGCCGATGATCCACGCGACGAACTCCCCGAGGGTGGCGTAGGAGAACGTGTACGCCGATCCGCTGACCGGCACCGTCGAGGCGAACTCCGCGTAGCACAGCGCCGCCAAGCCGCAGGCGACCGCGGCGACGGCGAAGCTGATGACGATCGCCGGGCCTGCGACCGTGGCGGCGGCCCGGCCGGTCAGCGTGAAGATCCCCGCGCCGATGATGACCCCGATGCCGAACACCGTGAGGTCGACCGCCGTGAGTCGGCGCTTGAGCTGGTACTCCGGCTCGTCGGTCTCGGCGATGCACTCCTCGATCGACTTGGTGCGAAAGATGCTGCTGGCCATGGGGGTCCTCTCCGGGGGTTGATACCGGCATACCGACCATGTCGGTGTTCGACGGACAGTACTCCCGACGTGCGGTTACCCGCCGGTTGTCGGCTGTCCTCTCGCCGGGCGACGTGCCAGGATGAATCGCCATCTCCCGTGCCAGGAAGGCCCCCCATGCGCATCAGCGACACCGTCGCCCTCGTTACCGGCGGCGCCTCCGGGCTAGGCCTCGCGACCGTTCGGCGACTGCACGCGGCGGGTGCCGGGGTCGTCGTCGTCGACCTGCCCTCCTCCGAGGGTGCCGCCGTCGTGCAGTCCCTCGGAGCGCGGGCCGCGTTCGTGCCGGCCGACGTCACCGACCCCGGGCAGGTCGAGGCCGCAGTGGCCCGGGCCGTCGATCTCGGCACGCTGCGCATCGCCGTGAACTGCGCGGGGATCGGCCCAGCCGCCCGGGTGCTGCACAGGGACGGCTCGCCCACCGACCTCGCGGCGTTCGTCACGGTGATCCAGGTCAATCTTGTCGGCACGTTCAACGTCCTGCGCCTCGCCGCGTCGGCCATGGTGGCCAACAGCCCGATCGACGGCGAGGAACGCGGCGTCGTCGTCAACACGGCCTCCATCGCGGCGTACGACGGGCAGATCGGGCAGGCCGCGTATGCCGCGTCGAAGGGCGGGATCGTCGGGATGACGTTGCCGGTGGCTCGCGACCTGGCCCAGCATCGGATCCGGGTCGTGACGATTGCCCCGGGGCTGTTCATGACCCCGTTGTTGGAGTCGTTGCCGCACGAGGCCATCGCCGCGCTCGGGCGGTCGGTGCCGCACCCGGCGCGGCTCGGTGACCCCGTCGAGTACGCCGCGTTGGTCGCTCACGTCGTGGAGAACCCCATGTTCAACGGCGAGGTCGTCCGCCTCGACGGAGCGCTGCGAATGGCGCCGCGCTGAACCGGGCGGATGCGGCAGTCGCGCGCAGGTTGCGCGCGGCGCGGGGGTTCGTCCTCGACATGGACGGCACCCTCACGGTCAGCGACCCGGGCAACGCGCGTTCCCGGGCTGTGCCGGGTGCGGTCGAGCTCGTCGCCGGGTTGCGGGCTCGCGGCATACCGCTCGCGATCCTCACCAACGGCACCAACCGCACCCCGGCGCAATACGCAACGCGGCTGCGCGAAGCCGGCCTCGACATCCAGCCCCGCGACATCGTCACTCCCGTCGACGTCCTCGTCGCGGTATGCCGCCGACGTCGCCACCGGCGCGTCATGGTGGTCGGCACCGGCGCGGTGGCGAGCCAGTTGCGCCGCGCCGGCATCGACGTGGTTGCCGCGTCGGGGCGCCCGGAGGGTGTCGACGCCGTGTTCGTCGGGTGGTACCGCGCGGTGCGGTTCGACCACATCGAGGCGGCAAGCCTGGCGGCCACCGACGGGGCTCGGCTCTACAGCGCATCGCAGTCGCTGTACTACTTCACCGCGCTCGGCCGCAGCTATTGCACGTCGCGCAGCATCGCGGTGGCGATCCGCGACCTCACCGGCCGGCGGATCGAGTTGCTCGGCAAGCCCGACGCCCTCGCGTTGCGGACCGTGGCCGGCCGTCTTGGGCTGCCCGGTGAGGCCCTTGCCGTGGTGGGCGACGACCCCGAGCTCGAGGCGCCGATGGCCCGGCGGGCGGGAGCGGTGGCGGTCGGCGTGCACACTGGGGTGGGCGCGGCGGCGGACTTCGCCGCGGCGCCGGTGGCCGGGCGGGCGGATCTGTCGGTGCCGTCGCTCGCCGACGTGGTCGCACTGCTGGGGTGGTAGCAGCGTCCACGATGTGAGACGGATATGTGGACGGTCTCCGCCGGACGATGACGATGGACCATGACTGACTCGGGGCAGCAGGACCAACGCATCGGCAACGTCGAACGAGAGGCGGCGGTCCGCGAGCTGTCGTTCCACACCAACGCCGGCCGGCTCACCGCCGACGAACTCACCGAACGCACGAGCGCCGTCGAGGCCGCCCGCACCAGGGGAGACCTCGACGCGATCTTCGCCGACCTGCCCGAATCGGGTGCCGCGCAGCACGGCCCCCGGCCCATGGATGCCCCGGGGCCCTCGCCGACACCCGTCCAGGCGCCTCCTCCGATGGCCCCGCTCGGGCTACCACAGGACCAGCCCGCGCCCGCCGGGGTGTCGTCGACCCAGCCGGGGCCAGTGTCGCCTGCGTCGCCGCACCCCGGGCCGTCCTCATCGATTGCGGATCGGCTCATGGTCGGCAGTGGGACCCTGGCGCTTATCGCCTTCGTCCTCTGTGGGATCTTGCTGAACGGCTGGGGATGGGCCTGGGTGTTCTTCCTCGTGCCAGGTCTACTGCGGGCCTTCAATGGGTCGGGCGAGGGCGGCGGGCGGCAGCGCGACGGAAACTGACGGGCGACCCTCATGCGCTACGCGGGAAAGCCGCCGACCCCTCACGCGACACCGCGGGTATGCCGGGGGTTCCGGCATACCCGCGGGGACGGGTTCGTGCGGCCTGGTCAGTACCGCGGAGCGTCCTGCGGACCGGCCGGGGGTTGGGTGGGCACGGGGCCCCACATCGGTGCCGGCGGCGAGGTCACCGGGGCCGGCGGCGCCGGCGGCTGACTGCTCGCGCGGCGGCTCGCCGAGCGAGCGACGATGACGGCGAGCACGAGTGCCACCCAGAACCACCCGAGACCGTGGTGGCCGGCCGTGTCGGGCACGACGACCAGGACGGTGACGACGAGCAGGGCAATGGAACCGCCGTGGCCCTGTCGCAGGGCACGGTCGAGGTGGATGCGCCCCTGCCGGTCGGGCAGCAGGAGCCACGCGATGAGGTAGAGCGCCAGGGCCGGGCCGAAGAGGCCGAGGACCACGGTGAGGACGCGGACCAGGCCGGGGGAGATGCCGGTGCGCTCGGCGACCCCAGAGCACACGCCGGCGAAGATGCGCTGATCGGAGCGGATCACCGGGCTGCGGCTCAGGGTGTCGAACAGGCGGCCGAGGGCGGACGGGGCGGTAGGTGTTGCGGTCATGTCTCTACGATGCGCCGACGCGGCGCTGCCGGACAGTGGGGTCGTCCCTGAGTGGCCCCTGACCGGACCCTGAGCCTGGCCCGGCCCACGATCAGCCGCCCGTGGGCGGCAACTGTCGGTACATCACATGCAACCCCACCAGCCCGTGGCGCCGGCTTCGGAACGCCTGGGGGACCGTGGCGAGGATCCGAAAGCCGAGCCGTTGCCACAGCGCGACGGCCGCCTGGTTCGTCTCGACGACGGCGTTGAACTGCATCGCGGCATACCCCTGCTCGGTGGCCCAACGCAGGACCTCCTCGGCGAGCGCCAGGCCGACGCCACGGCCCTGCGCGGTCGGCGACACCATGAACGAGGCGTTCGCGACGTGGTCGCCCCGGCCGGGCTGGTTCGGGCCGACCTTGGCGGTGCCGAGGAAGGTGCCGTCCGCGGCATACGCGACGAGGGTCCGCCAGGGCGGCGGGAGCAGCCAGGCCTGCCCGATCTGCGCGTCGGTGAGGTCCTCGGGGTAGGCGTAGGTCTCGCCGTCGGCGACGATCTCGCGAAAGAGCGGGGCGATGTCGCCGAGGTGCTCGGGCGTGGCGTCGCTGATGCGCACCGGTCAGTCGCGGACGGCGAGCTCGCCGAGCTCGGACCAGCCGTCCTGCTCGACGCTCGTGCTGACGATCTGCGGCGTGCGGCTCAGGTATGCCGGCAGGGTGGCCTGGGCCTGCTTGAAGTGTGCGGAGGACACGTGCGCGCCGCCGGCGTCACCGTCGCGGAAGGCCTCGGTGAGCAGGTATGCCGTGGGGTCGTCGAGGCAGCGGGCCCATTCGAACCACAGGCAGCCGGGTTCGGCGCGGGTGGCCTCGGTGAACGGGCGCGAGATCTGCGGCCAGGCGTCGGCGTGCTCGGGCTTCACGGGGAACTTCGCGGTGATGAAGATCAAGGCTGCTCCTGGGTGATCGGTTCTCGGGTTCGGTTCTCGGGTCTGGGTTTCCGGCCTTGCTGGGTTCGGCGCTCGGGTGCCAATGGCGGTGGCGCAACGGCGCCCCTGGCGTCGCCACGGAGTCAGGCGAACGGCATACTCGCCGCGTCGAGGGTGGCCAACTCGGGCGGGCTGAGCGTGAGGGTCGTCGCGGCCATGAGTTCGGCGAGCTGCTCGGGGGTGGTCGCCGAGGCGATGGGCGCGGTGACCCCGTGGGCGAGCACCCAGGCCAGGGCGACCGTGGCGAGGGCCGCACCCTGGGCCTCGGCGACGGCGTCCAGGGCATCGAGGACGGCCAGGCCGTCAGGGGTGAGGTACGGGCCGGCGCCGATGCGCCGGGCCTTGCCGGCGAGGTCGGCGGCGGCGCGGTACTTGCCGGTGAGGAACCCGGAGGCGAGCGGGTAGTACGGGAAGGTGGCCAGGCCGTGTTCGGCGGCGATGGGCGCGTAGTCGTGTTCGAAGCCGTGCCGGTTGACCAGGCTGTACTGGTTCTGCAGGGCGATCGGCTTGGCGAGCCCGTCGGAGTCGCACAGGGCGAGCCATTCGCGGGTGCGCTCGGGGGAGAGGTTGGAGATGCCCAGGGCGCGGACCTTGCCGGCCTGCACCAGCGCGTCGAAGGCGCCGGCGAGGTCCGGGATCGGCACCGTCGCGTCGTCGTGATGGGCGTAGTACACGTCGATGCGGTCGGTGCGCAGGCGGCGCAACGAGTCCTCGCACGCCGCGGCGATGGTCGCCGGCGCGAGGCCCTTGCGCTGGGACCACCCGCCCACCTTGGTCGCGACGAGGACGCGGTCACGGTTGCCGCGTGCCGTCAGCCAGTCGCCGATGATCTGTTCGGACTCGCCGCCGCTGCAGCCCGGTGCCCATTGCGGGTAGCCGTCGGCCGTGTCGACGACGCTGCCGCCGACCCCGACGAAGGCGTCGAGCACGGCATACGAGGCGGCCTGGTCCGTCGTCCAGGCGAAGGTGTTGCCGCCGAGGGCGAGGGCGGCGATGTCCACGTCGAGCCCGGGGAGGTGCGCCATGGACCGAACATACGCGGTGCCCGCTGACTGCCCGTCAGGTATGCCGCGAGGGTGCACTTAACAGCATCGGGCAGGCCGGGCGGGCCGACCATGACGCAGGTCACGGTGTGACCTGGCAGCCCCCGCCAGATCCCTTGCGGGCCAACGGGATACCGTGGTTGTAAGCACTTTCATCGGACCGGACCGCCGCCAGCGATTCCCCGACGGGGAGTGAGGTCATCAATGAGGACCGCGGCGCGCGGGGGTGGCGCGGCAGAGGCCGCACGCGAGTCGCGGCGGGAGGTGCGTCCGAGGGCGCACCGGTGAGGAGCCGGACATGAACAGCGAGGTCGCGGGAACGGCGAGGTGTGGGTTCCGGCTGGGCAGCCGCCTCACGTCGCTGGATTTCTCGGAGGTCATCGCGCGGGCGAACGCGGGTGCTTCGGCCGAGGTCGTCGGCGGTTCGGTGGCCACGCCGGCCTTCGGCGGACCGTCCCGTCCCGAGTTGGTGGCCGCCAAGCCCGCAGCGGTGCTGCAGTACCCGCAGCGGCGGTTGCGCACCGGTTCGGTCACGCCGACCACTCCGGGCTTGCACCGGTCCGCCTGACCTTCGGAGCAGCGAGCGGGGTTGGCCGCGGTCGGCACTCCCGTTGTCACTGTGCCTAGGCGCGGGAGAGTCGCATCGCTGAAATGTACAACGCAGCGCTTACGGCGTACCGTTGGGTGCATGAGCGAGGTCACCATCAGCGACGCCAGAGCGCGGCTGGCCGACGTCGTCGACGCCGCCCGAGTCGGGCATGACCCGGTCTATCTGACCCGTCGCGGCCAGCGCGTGGCTGCGGTGATCGACGCAGCGGATCTGGACCGGCTCATCGCGGCCGCGGAGGATCTGGCCGACCTCGAGGCCGCCCGGGCGGCTCGCTCCGAGATGGCCGCCGGCGAGCCCGCCATACCGTGGGAGCAGGTCAAGGCCGACCTCGGCCTGGCATGAGGTATCGCGTCGAGGTCGCTGCGGCTGCGGTGCGCCAACTGCGCAAGCTCGACCTGGTCCGCTCGGCGTCGGGTGCAGGCGGCCATCGAGTTGTTGGCGGATCGAGCCGCGGCCCAGCGGGGCGCGGAAGCTCGTCGGCGGCGACGGCCAATGGCGGGTCAGAACCGGCGACTACCGGATCGTGTACGAGATCCATGACGACGTGCTGCGTCGTCCTCGTCGTCGCCGTCGGTCATCGCCGGGATATCTATCTGCACCGGTGACGAGCGCTCCCTGCCAGCCCGCACGCCTTCACTCTTCGGGACGACCCGAACACTCCGCGGCTTCAGCGCCCGGCACCGTCACGTACTGATCGCGTGCGACTCTGGGCGGTCGCGACGAGAAGAATCCCGTTGACTGTCCCATTGTCGAGCTGGCCCCGAGTCGATCAAGGTGGTGTCTCCACGGCGACGTCGCTCGCTCAGGAGGTTGACTCGCCTCTCGATTCACCCGGGTGGGGCGACGGGCCTCGCGAGAAGTAGTTCCGATAGTTGTGGAGTTGCTCTTCGATCCCATTGCCCAGCACCATGGCCACCGAGTGCATTGCGGTTCCGCAAAGCCCGACGAGCCCGCCCATAAGTTGAGATGACGCCGCCGGCCCCCAGTGTATGTAGTCATCGAGAATCAGCGTTGCGCTCAAATGGCCGTGAATGAAAAATGTCTCCATCACATAGATTGCGGCGAGCGCAGCCTGTTTCTGTGATTCTGCTTCTTTGCCATCCGTCGGCTCCTCGCCCCCCAAGTTGCGTAGCGCATCGTGGTCGTTCGCGAGTAGGTCCCTTAAGCGGACGATTGAAGGGATGGGTTTCAAGTGCAGATCCCCGGAGTTGCCCATGGCCCAGGCGGCTAGTTCCTCTGCTGGATTAACTCCTACGTCGGTCAGAGTCGATTCTAGGGTTTTCAGGCTGGGCCGTGCCGCTCTCAAAGCGCGTTCGCGTCGACCCCGCTCAAGCCGGTTGAAGCTCTCGATCCCCCCAATGAGGTGCTTGAGCACATCAACCTCTGCTGGGCCAGCGTCCAAGTCTGCCCTGACCGCTTTGGGCCATTTATAGGACCGAATTAGTGCATCTCGATCGGCGACGAGTTGGACCACTCTTCGCTTCTCGACGACCGACTGGACTACGTTGAGCGGAATCCCCCCGACGTGCTGGAGCGCATTTCTCAGGTGATACGTGAACCGGTATTCTGCGGACGAGTCAAATTCGCGCCTTAGTGATTCTTCGAAGTCGGTATACTGACCTTCGTCCGTGCCGAACTTGCTCGAAAGCAGGCTTTGTGCAGAGTCGACATACATTCGGCCGGCGGAAAGGTAGTTGGCAACCACCTGTAGGGCGCGGGCCGAAATTCTCTTCGAATCGGGATGAAATGCACGATCGTCGATCGGAGTACCGACCGCCCTCACTTCTAGCAACTCGAACAGGCCCATCATCTCTCGACCTGCGGCTTCAACCACGGCGTGGACGGGCAGCTGATCGATCCAAGCTAACCATCGCGCAGCGTCGTCAACCGTCCGGATCTGCTCTGCCGCAAGCTCATATGTGCTGTTCAGTACCAGCCCCGCCTGATCTCTCCTCAGCGGGCAGAGGAAGAAGTTCAAGTCAGCGGAGGTCATTCGTTCTCGGATCATAGCTTGATACAAATTAGCCGCGGCCGGGAGTGAGCTGGTGGGGAAGTGGACCTCGTCTGCGGTCTGTTGGTGGCCAGGGGCGGGGTCGAACCGCCGACCTTCCGATTTTCAGTCGGACGCTCGTACCAACTGAGCTACCTGGCCGGACGGCTCCCGAAGGAGCCTGCGACCCCGACGGGACTCGAACCCGCGACCTCCGCCGTGACAGGGCGGCGCGCTAACCAACTGCGCTACGGGGCCTCGTAAGAGACCGGACATACGTATCCCCAACGGGATTCGAACCCGTGCTGCCGCCGTGAAAGGGCGGAGTCCTAGGCCGCTAGACGATGGGGACCCGGGAGTTTCCCCGCGGATCCTCGTCCATCGCTGACAGGCTCGGATCCGTCGAGGACGCACGAAAGCATAGTGGCCCGCCCGCAGCCCCCCAAATCGCCGCCGGGTATTCCGCCCGCCTCATCGACCAGTGCCGCCCGCCTCATCGACCAGTGCCGCCCGCCTCACCCCGCCCGCCGGACCTATTGAGCCCGCCGGATTCGACCCGCCTGCCGGGCCCGCCGGCCGACGCCTTGGGCTGGCGCCAGCTCCCGAACCCAGCCAGAGTGTCACCCATGACCTCGCGCCACCTCCCCACGTGGCGCGGCATACGGGACATGGTCAGCCTCCGCCCCCCGCAGCTGAACCCGACGACCCGCCGCCTCGCCAACGCCCTCACCATCGAGGACCTGCGGGTAACGGCCCGCCGTCGCACCCCCCGCGCGGTCTTCGACTACGTCGACGGGGCCGCCGAGACCGAGTCGAGCCTTCGCCGCGCGCGCGAGACCTTCCAGAGCCTGGAACTGCGCCCACAGATCCTGCGGGACGTCTCGGACCTGTCCACCGAGACCCTCGTCCTCGGCCAGCCGTCGGCCCTGCCCTTCGCACTCGCGCCCACCGGATTCACCCGGCTCATGCACCACGAGGGCGAACGCGCCGTAGCCCCCGTGGCCGGGCGGGCCGGCATCCCGTATGCCGTGTCGACGCTCGGCACCGTCGCCCCCGAAGAGGTCGCCGCCCTGGTGCCCGAGGCCAGGCTGTGGTTCCAGCTGTACGTGTGGCGGGATCGGGGCGCGGCCGAGGAGCTCATGGCGCGGGCCGCCGAGTCCGGCTACGAGGCGCTCGTGCTCACCGTCGACGTACCGGTGTCCGGATCGCGGCTGCGGGACGTCCGCAACGGGCTGTCGATCCCGCCGACCCTCACCGCGCGCACCGTGCTCGACGCGTCGCGGCATCCGACGTGGTGGGTCAACCTGCTGACCACCGAGCCGCTCGACTTCGCCGCGCTCAGCGGCTGGGACGGGTCGATCGGGGAGAAGCTCAATGCCCTGTTCGATCCGTCGATGACGGTGGCCGACCTCGACTGGGTGCGCTCGAACTGGCCGGGGCCGTTGATCGTCAAGGGAATCCAGACCGTCGACGATGCCCGGCGCGTCGTTCAGGCCGGCGCCGACGCGGTCGTGTTGTCGAGCCATGGCGGCCGGCAGCTCGATCGCGCACCGGTCCCGCTGCGGCTGCTCCCGGACGTGCGCCAGGCCGTCGGCGCCGACGCCGAAGTCATCGTCGACTCGGGCATCCTCTCCGGCGCAGACGTCGTCGCGGCCCTGGCGCTCGGCGCCGACAGCACCCTCGTCGGGCGGGCCTACCTCTACGGGCTGATGGCCGGCGGCGAGGCGGGGGTCGAGCGAGCCGTCGACATCCTCGCCGCGCAAGTCCGTCGGACGATGGCGCTGCTCGGGGCGCGCACCGTCGCCGAGCTCGGACCCCACCACGTTCGCCTGCCCTGACCCGGACGGTCCGTAGGCGCCTGCTAACCGGGGTGCGTCCACGTGGGCCGCAGGCAGTCCTCGCCAGGCCGGCCGCCCCTCAGCCGCGCCCAGCCCACTCCAGCACGCGCTCGACCGGCCACGTCGTGACAATCCGGTCCAGCGGCACGCCCAGCCGTTCGGCACGTTCGGCGCCGTACGCCTTCATGTCCAACTGTCCTGGCGCATGCGCATCGGAGTCGATGGAGAACCGGCAACCCAGCGACAGGGCCAGACCGACGAGCTCGTCCGGCGGGTCACAGCGCTCGGGGCGGGAGTTGATCTCGACGGCGACGTCGTGTTCCGCGCAGGCTTCAAACACCGCCCTCGCGTCGAACGCCGACTGGGCGCGCACCCCCCGCGAACCCTCGACAAGCCGCCCGGTGACGTGGCCGAGGACGTTGACCCGAGGGTTACGCACGGCGGTGACCATCCGCCGCGTCATCGCATCGGCGGGCATTTTGAGCTTGGAGTGCACCGACGCGACGACGACGTGGAGCTCGGCGAGCAGGTCGGGGCTCTGGTCGAGCGTGCCGTCGTCGAGGATGTCTACCTCGATCCCGCGCAGCAGCGTGAACCGTTGTCCGAGAGTGGCATTCACCGAATCGACGACGTCGAGCTGTTGGCGCAGCCGGGCCGCCGTCAGGCCGTTGGCCACCTTGAGCCGTGGGGAATGGTCGGTCAGCGCGAGCCAGTCCTGACCGAGTTCGACGGCGGAGAGCACCATCTCGTCGATGGGCGAGCCGCCGTCGCTCCAGTCCGAATGGCTGTGCAGGTCGCCGGCCAACGCGGCATACACGGTCTCGCCACCCGTGACGAGGGGGGCGCTGGACTTCTCCTGCAACGACTGCAGGTATGCCGGGAGCTCCCCTCGGGCGGCCTCCGTCACCACGGCGACCGTCGAAGGGCCGAGCCCAGGGACGTGGGTCAGTGTCGCGGCGGCCAGGTGCCCGGATAGTTCGTCAGGCGGCATACGACGCACGATGTCTGCCGCCTTGCGGAATGCCTGGACGCGGTAGGTGCCGGACCGGGTGCGTTCGAGCAGGAAGGAGATCCGGCGTAGGGCCTCGGCGGGGGCGATGCCTGCGCCGAGCGCGGTGAGGCCGAGCACGTCGAGCGGTCCGCCTCAGTCGGCTCGGACGGGCCCGACGGCGACGCCGTTGACAACGGCGCTGCACGTCGCGGTCTGGGTGCGACGGCCATCGACGCTCAATGCGACGTCGCCCCCGGCCGTCGTGCCTTCGGTGCGTTCGCCCGCCGTGAGGGACACCGGCACGGGCGCGCTGGAGGTGAAGGACAAGGTTGCCGTGATCCGGGCGCGTGACCCAGAGCAGGCGAGCTTGACGTTGCTCACCTTGACCGCGGGGGGCGGAGCGGGCGGCGCCTTCGTCGCCGGGGCAGCGGGCGCCGCTGGGGCTGGGGCAGGGGCGGCCGCCGGTGCGGGCGCGGCCGGGGCCTGTTCGACCATGGGGACCGCCGGGCCTAGAGGGGAGTCCAAGGTGGGGGTGGCGTAGCTCGGTTGGGGGACGACGAACGTCTCCGAAGGCCGGGTCGAGTGCGTCGCATCGGCGGTCGGGTCTGCCTTTGCGGCGGCACTGGCCGACCCGGGCCGCAGGGAGGGAACTCCGGCGGTGGCGATCTGCCATCCCGCGGCGACGAGCGCGAACGCGAGCAGGCCAAGCACCCCCACGATGGCGTAGGTGCGCCGGCTGTCGGTCTTGAGGTCAGGCTCCGCGGATCGTTCGTCGGTGGCGTCGTGAGGCATGTGCGTCTCCCATGTGACGGTCCCCCCTACGAATCTGACGTTCCTCCTACGATCTCATGGGTTTGAAACCCTATTCCACGATCGGTCGATATGCCACGTGGCAGCCTGTGTGACGTCGACAACGCCCCCGGGGACATGCCGGTAGCCCGGGGACATGCCGGTAAGGGTCGGCCCCTGCACCGGCATCCTGACGGCCCGGCGAACGCGGTGGACACCTCGATCCCGAAGCCCAATGTCAAGCCACAGCCGAAGTTTCCCAAGAGATGCGTGGGCCCCGTGGGACTCGAACCCACAACCTACGGATTAAAAGTCCGCAGCTCTGCCATTGAGCTAGAGGCCCGAGCCGAGGGGTGTCGGGTCGCAGAAGAGGCTAGCGCGCTCGCCGGGCGCCCCCAACGGCATACCGATTCTGGAGAGCCCCGGGCTTCGGGTCGGCCGGCCCGGTCGGCCGTATGCCGCTGAGCCTGCCACGGCGTCGTGGCAGATGCGTGTCGTCGTGGCAGGTCGGACCTGCCCCGATACCACCCAACTGGCAAACCACCGGCAGATCGCCGCTCTGCTCGACCACCGGCAGATTCCCCACCTGCTCGACCACCGGCAGATTCCCCACCTGCTCGACCACGGGGGCGCACCGGACCCGGCGCCTGCTCGAATCTGACCGACCGCGGGTATCGTGCCCAGGACATCCACCAGCCTGCCCGGCTGCCCACTGCACAACAGCGCCACGGAACCCGAGGATCGAGAGGGGGCATCGTGAACGACCCGATCCGACCCCGCCGGCCGCTCTTCTTCGGCCCCGAAGACCTCGAGGCCAACGGCGGTCTCGTCGACCCGGTCCGCCAGATCGAGGCCGCCCACGAGACCGCAGCCGTGCTCGTCCGCTCCGGCCGCGCCGGGCACGACCCGCAACTCACCGACCGGCTCGTCGGGCTCGTCGACGACCTCGGCATCGGGACGGTCGCGCAGCTGTGGTCGGCCCGCCCGGCCCGGTCGCTGCCGGGCGCGCTGTGGCGGCTGTACGTCCTGCGCGAGTGGGTGCACCGCGACCCGGCTCAGGCCAGTCGCGAGTATGCCGCGGGCGTCCGGTTCGCCGGCGTCCAACACGCGGTGGCCGGCGCGGCCGAACCGCCCGGTCCCGATCAGCTCATCGCGCTCGTCGACGCGGTACTGCGCGGGGTGTTCGACGGCGATCTCGCGGTGGCGCTGGAGCGGGCCGCCTCCTTTTGCCGAGTCGTGTCGGCCGGACGCGCCGACGTCGCGGACGGCGAGCCGTCGGTGCTGCGCGCCGCGGCGTTGCAGGACACCGCCACCGACCTGGAGGCCGCGGCCCGGTTGTGGCGGGACGGTGGGCTGGCCTGATCGCCGAAGGCCCGCTCGGCCCGCTCGACGAGCACGGGCAGCTCGTGGGTGGCCGCTCGGCCCGCTCGACGAGCACGGGCAGCTCGTGGGTGCCCGCTCGGCCCGCTCGACGAGCACGGGCAGCTCGTGGGTGGCCGCTCGGCCCGCTCGACGAGCACGGGCAGCTCGTGGGTGCCCGCTCGGCCCGCTCGACGAGCACGGGCAGCTCGTGGGTGCGCGCTCGAGCCCGACGCTCGAGGGTCCGGTGCTCGACGCTTGACGGACAGGACGGAACCCGGGTGGAGCCGCCTGCCGAGAGGGATCGATCCGGCAGGCGAGCGGCAGTCGCGGCGGATCCCGGGTAGGCTGTTCCGGTTGCGTCGGGCCGCGGCACCCCCGGGCTCCACTGATAGCCGCTACGAGCGGCCACGCGCCGTGAGGCGCGCCCGGCCCGACGCGACGGCAGCGCACGAGGACCCCGGTGGTCTCCGTTCCCACACTGGGGCGTGGCAGCCGTGCGCACAAGGCGCGCCGTTCGCCCCCGGAGACCCGCCGCAAGGCCTTACATTGAGGCCATGCACGCCGACGCCGATCCCGACCCGACCCTTCGGGATGTGGCCCTATTGGAGGAGATCGACCTCGTCGCCGATCTCGTCGTCGCTGCCTCAAACCACCCGGGCGAGCATATGACCGTCGAGGAGATCGACCACGCCCTCGGGCTGGATTGACTCGTTCGGCCCCGCCGATCGGCCCACCGAAGGACACCTCACGGACAACCCACCGGGGCGAACCGTCCGCGGTGAGCTCGCACCACGTCAGAGCCGGTGTCGCTCCACTGCGACGACGACGGCCCGTTTCCCCACGCCGGACAGGTGGGCAACGAGCACCTCGCCCTTGTCCATCGACCGGGTGGCGGCCTCGGTGAGCGTCTCGGTCGCCCGGTGGGCCCCGCAGTCCGCGCCCCCACAGGCAGAGCAGTCATCGACCCCGTCGGAGGGGGCCGAGACGTCCGGCGGCGGCGACTGGCCCGGTCCCTCCGATTCGGCCCCCCGGGGGGAGTCCCCTGCAGCGGTCCTGCCCTCGGACCCACCCGACCGGCCGACCTGGACAGACCCCCCGGACTGCTCTGGCCCCCCGGACTGCTCTGGCTCCCCGGACTGCTGGGGTCCGCCGGGCATCTGGGGTCCGCCGAACTGGTCGGGTCCGCCCGCGGGGTCCGACCCGTTGGCTCGGACCCGGTCCGGTCGGCGCGCGGCATACTCGCCCAAGACCCCGAGGATGGTCGGCAACACCGGACCATGGCTGCACACCGCCACCGGCGACCCGAACTCCACGAGGGTGCGGATGGCCCGTTCGACGGGACGCTTGCCCTTGCGGGCGAACCCCTCCTCGGAGAGCGCGCGCCTGGTTTGCGCGTCGATGCCCGCGGCCGCGGCATACGGGGCGACCGTCTGCAGGCATCGGCGCGACGGCGACGTGAGGATCTCGAGGATGCCGTAGGCGTGGAGGATGCCGGCGACGACCTCGGCTCGGGCCAGACCGGCTTGGTCCAACGGGCGCTTGTGGTCGGCACGCTTCCAGCTACTCCGGCCGATCGCCCTGGCGTGCCGGACGATCGCCAGCGGCCAAGTGTCGAGGTGGCCGGTCTGGTCGGCGCGGAGCAAGGCGCGCAACTGGTCGCGGTCGTGGGCGTAGTCGAGCCGGTCGTGCGCCCGCCCGACATCCAGCCAGGCCACCTCGTCGATCTCGTTGACCAAGCGGCCGGCACCGCCGGTCACCGCGGCGGCCCAATATCGCACCTGCTTGGTCGCCGGCGCCCCGTCGCGGTCGAGGACCCGGTATGCCGTCTCGGGGAGCGGCGCTCCGAGGCGCACGCGCAGCCCGGTCTCCTCGAACGTCTCGCGGACCGCCGCCACCGGGAACTCCTCGGCCGGGTCGAGCTTGCCCTTGCTCCACGACCAGTCGTCGTACTTGGGTCGGTGGACGAGCGCGACCTCCAGGGCGCCGTCGCGACGACGCCACGGCACGGTGCCAGCGGCGGGAATGGTCATCGGAGGGGCTATCGGCGACGCACCCGCGCCCGGCGCTTCGCGTGGTACTCGCGCATGGCGTTCTGGGCGTCGACGAGCGGCGCGCCCTCGGCGTCCCGGTGCACCCGGGTCCACCTCCCGTCGGCGTCGAGGCACCACCGCGAGGTGCGCATCGAGGTGCCGAGATCCAGCAGTCGGGTGAGTTCGGCGACGTGCGCCGGGTCGCGCACGAGCAGCAGCGCTTCGACACGCCGGTCGAGGTTGCGGTGCATCATGTCGGCGCTGCCGATGTACACCCGAGGCTGCCCCCCGCCGCCGAACCAGTAGATCCGCGAGTGTTCGAGGAACCGGCCCAGGGTCGAGCGCACCCTGATCGACTCGGAGAGACCGGGCACGCCGGGCCGCAGGGCGCAGATGCCGCGCACCCAGATGTCGACGGGGACGCCGGCCCGCGAGGCCCGATACAGCGCGTCGATGAGCTTCTCGTCGACGATGGAGTTCATCTTGAGCCGGATCCGGCCGTCGCCGTGGGAGCGCTGGCGTTCGATCTCCGCGTCGATCTGGTCGATCAGACCGCTGCGGACGGTGCGCGGGGCGACGAGCAGTCGCTTGAACCTCGTGCGCGGGGCGATGCCGGAGAGCTGGTTGAACAATCGGGAGAGGTCCTCGCCGACTTGCGGGTCGCAGGTGAGCACGCCGAGGTCTTCGTACATCCGGGCGGTCTTGGGGTTGTAGTTGCCGGTGCCGATGTGGCAGTAGCGCACCAGGCCCTCGGACTCGTGCCGCACGACGAGGCACAGCTTGGCATGGGTCTTCAGCCCGACGATGCCGTAGACGACGTGGACGCCGGCCTGCTCAAGCTTGCGCGCCCAACTGATGTTGTTGACCTCGTCGAAGCGGGCCTTGATCTCCACGACCGCGAGGACCTGCTTGCCGGCCTCGGCGGCGTCGATGAGGGCGTCGATGATCGGGGAGTCACCCGAGGTCCGGTACAGGGTCTGCTTGATGGCGAGCACCCGAGGGTCGGCGGCGGCCTGCTCGATGAACGCCTGCACCGAGGTGGAGAACGAGTCGTACGGGTGGTGCAGCAGGACGTCCTTGCGGCGGACCGCCGCGAAGATGTCACCCTGCGAGGAGCGCTCTGTCGGGGCGAGATCCGGCTGGGTCTGCGGGACGAAGGGCGCGTCCTTGAGTTCGGAGCGGTCCAGGTCGGAGATGAGGAACAGTCCGCGCAGGTCCAGGGGGCGCGGCAGCCGGAACACCTCCTGTTGGGTGACTCCGAGTTCGCGGACGAGCAGTTCCAGGACGTGCTCGTCGATCCCGTCCTCGACTTCGAGGCGCACCGGCGGGCCGAACCGGCGCCGGGTGAGTTCCTTCTCCAGGGCGGTGAGCAGGTTCTCGGCGTCGTCCTCCTCGACCTCGAGGTCCTCGTTGCGGGTGACCCGGAAGCTGTAGTGCTCGCGCACGTCCATGCCGGTGAACAACTGGTCCAAGTGGGCGGCGATGAGGTCCTCCAGCGGCACGAACCGCTCGGTCGCCGGCCCGTCGTCGCCCGGCTCGGCGTGCTCGACGCGCAGGAATCGCGGCAGCAGCGGTGGGACCTTGACCCGGGCGAAGTGCTCGGTTCCCGTGCTGGGGTTGACGAGGACCACCGCGAGGTTGAGCGACAAACCCGAGATGTACGGGAACGGGTGTGCCGGATCGACCGCGAGGGGGGTCAAGACCGGGAAGATCTGCTCGCGGAACAGCCCGTGGAGGGGTCCCTGCTCCTCCTCGCTGAGCTCCTCCCACCTGACGATGGCGATGCCCTGCTCGGCCAGTGCCGGCCTGACCTGGTCCCAGAACACCCATGCCTGCAGTCGCATGAGATCGGCGGCCATGTGCAGGAGCCGGTCGAGCAGCTCGCGAGGCTCCATCCCGGCGGCCGAGCGGACGGCGAGCCCGGTGGCGATGCGCCGCTTGAGCCCGGCGACCCGGACCATGAAGAACTCGTCGAGGTTGTTGGAGAAGATCGCGAGGAACTTGGCCCGCTCCAGGAGGGGCAGATCGTCGTCCATGGCCAACTGGACGACCCGCTCGTTGAACTGAAGCCAGGAGATCTCGCGTTCGAGGAAGCGGTTCTCAGGTAGGTCGGCGGTCTCGCCATCCGCCACGAAGCGCCCGTCGGCCCCCCGGGCCGGGCCGCGGCGCTCGTCCACCCGGGCCAGGGCGATCGGCGTAGGGACGGTCGGGGGCGACGGCGGCGGGACCGCAGTCGTGCCGAGCAGGTTCGCGTCGCCGCCGTCCAACCCTGGCTCGAACCCGGCGTCGATGCTCGTACTCATAGGGTCATCGTCCCACTTTCGGCGACGTCAGCGGGAGGGCCAGCATCCGGTCGACATGTCGGGTCGCGAACCCGAGGGCGCGGTAGGTCGCCAGCGCCGCGGCGTTGTCCCCGTCGACGTAGAGCAGTGCTTCCGCGCACCCTCGGTCGCGCAGATGGGCCAGACCGAGCCGGGTGACCAACGGGCCGAGGCCGCGTCCCTGGTATGCCGGGTGGACGGCCACGACGTAGACCTCGCCGACCCGTCCGGCCGATGGTTCAGCGAATGCCGCCGAGTCCTCGGGGCCGGCGATCTTCGTCCAGTGGAATCCCGCCAGGGGCACCCCGTCGACGGGCTCGTGGGGGACCAGCAGCAGCAGCCCGGCCGGGTCGAACCACGGCTGGGCCATCCGCTCGTGCAGGTCGGCGAGGGTGAGTCGGCCCTGCTCGGGGTGGGTTGCGAAGGCCACGGTGTTGACCGCGAGCCAGGCAGGCTCGTCGATGCCGGGCCGGAAGCTGCGTACCTCGAACCCGGCCGGCACGGCGAGCGGCTCGGCCGGCGCATTGGCCAAGGGTAGCCTCATGAGGTGCAACTCGCGGACGCTGCGCAATCCGCGTGCGGCGGCGAAGGCCCTGGCCGCAGGAAGGTCCCCGTGCGCCCACAGCTGTAGGCCGGGCGGCATCCCGGCGACCAGGGCGGTGCCGAGCCCACGGCGGCGGTATGCCGGGCCGACGACGAGTTCGCCGCCCCGGGGCTGACCGTGCCCAGGATCTCGGCCGACCTGGGCATAGCCGACGAGGTGGGCACCGGCATACCCGAGCAGGTGCTCGGCCCCCGACCCCGGGGTCAGGTCCAGCAGGAACTGCTCGGACAACGGCGCGACCCCATCGCCCGCACGCGTCCTGGCGGCCAGCGCCTGCACGGCGGCGCGCTGGGCCTCGCTGAGGGCGTCGAGTCGCAGCAGGTCGGGCACGATCCCGATTCCATCACGCGGCAGCGCACGGCGCGTCACGGCGGGATCGGGTGGGGCAGCCGGTATAGGCTCCGGCGCCTCGGCAGGGCGCGGGGCACCCGCTGCGAGTGGCTACGCCTCGACCGGGGCGGGCATGTCGACGCCGTCGCGGGGCCGTTCGGGGACGAAGCGGTAGCCGACGTTGCGGACCGTACCGATGAGCGCCTCGTGTTCGGGGCCGAGCTTGGCCCGTAGCCGCCGCACGTGGACGTCGACGGTGCGGGTGCCGCCGAAGTAGTCGTAACCCCACACCTCCTGGAGCAACTGGGCCCGGCTGAAGACCCGCCCCGGGTGCTGGGCGAGGTACTTGAGCAGCTCGAACTCCTTGTACGTGAGATCCAGCGACTGGCGGCGCACGCGGGCGGAATACGTGCCCTCGTCGATGGTCAACTCGCCGGCCTTGATCGGCCCGGGCTCGGCCAGTTCCTCGGCCTCGGTCTTCGTCATCGCCAGGCGCACCCGAGCATCGACCTCGGCCGGACCGGCGGTGTCGAGGACGACGTCGTCGACACCCCATTCGGCGTTGAGTGCCGCAAGGCCACCCTCGGTGAGCACCGCGAGCAGCGGGGCCGAGCTCCCGGTCGCCCGCAGGACCCGGCACAGGCTCTTGGCATGGGCCAGGTCGCGGCGCGCGTCGACGAGGACGACGTCGCCGGACGGGGCGTTGACCAACGCCGCCGGCTCGGCGGGCAGCACCCGGACCTGGTGCCCGAGCAGGCCCAACGCAGGTAACACCTCGGCGCTCGGGCCCAAGGCGTTGGTCAGCAGCAGCAGCATGGCCACCCCACGAGGATAATCGCAGCGATTGCCCTCTCCGGCGATCGCCCGGGTCGTGAGACCTCCCGACCACCAACCGAGGACCCCGGTATGCCGCCCCCGCCCGCTCCGTCCCCTGCTCCAGAGCCTGCCGCGTCGGCCGTCCCCACCGTCACCGTGCGCTACTGGGCCGCCGCCCGGGCCGCCGCCGGAACCGGCTCCGAACAGGTCCCCGGAGACACCGTCGCGGCGGTCCTCGCCGAATGCATCGCTCGCCATCCGGGGCTCGCCCAGGTGGTCACCGTGGCGACCTTCCTGCTCGACGGACACGCCGTGCCGCGGGCGACCGCGCTCGTCGACGGCGCGGTCGTGGAAGTCCTGCCCCCGTTCGCCGGAGGATGATGCGACGATGGCGACCGTGACCGACGTCGACGCCAACGCGGCCCGCGGGCGAGGGCATACGGCGCTGGAACTCGACGCGACCCGGCTGCCCACCGCCGTCACGCCCCTCGTCGTGCTCGTCGCGGCGGCCGTCGCCGGCGCGAGCGCCCTCGGGTATGCCGCGCTGGTCGCCATCCTCGGGATGGGGGGGCTCGTGCTCGTCCTCGGCTGGCCCCGTCTGCTCGACGCGCCGGCGCCGACCGAGGTCCGCGTCGTCCTGCTCGTCGGCGTGCTCCTGCAGACGGTGACGATGGCGGCGACGAAGGCGCCGCGGTTGACGTGGATGCCGCTGGCCGTGGCCATCGGTGTCGTCGGCGCCCTCGTCCAGCAGCTGGCCCAAGCACACCGCGGCGGCCGGGTGACGGCCGGCGCGGCCGCGTCGGTCAGCGCTCTCGCGGTGCTGGCCAGTGGGCTGGCCATGGCGCCGCTCGCCGACCGGCCGCTTGGCCCGAGATTCCTGCTCGTGGCCATGGCGGGGATCGCCGCGGGTGCGCTCGCCGAACTCAGCGGTCGCCATCGGCGGATCCGGGGTGCCGCAGTGCTCGTCGTCCTCGTCGCGGGCGCCCTCGGGTCATGGCTCACGGCGGCGCTGTTCGCGGACGGGGTCAAGGCGATGACGGCGATCGGCCTGGGAATGCTCGTCGCCTCGCTGTCGTACTCGATGCGCCACGTGCTCGGCGCCCTGACCGGGCGCGAGGCTCCGTGGGGGCAGGCCGCGCTGGTCGTCGCGTCGGTGCTCGTGCCGGGCGTCTGCCTGTTGGCTCTCGGCCAGATGGCCGGCGTCTGAGCGCGTCCTCGGGCGTGGCCACCCGATGCGGTCGGGGGCGAAGGTCGTTAGTAGACGAGCGCCTGGGCGCCGTCGGCCAGGGCCTGCTCGACGAACGAGGCGGCACCGGCGATCCGCGCGCCGGGCAGCAGATCGGCCTCGGTGAGGTCCCGGCGGGCCGCGCACTGCGTGCACACCGTCACGGCCCCGGCGGCGAGCAGGGCGTCGCGCAACTCGGCCGGTGGCGCGGCATACGGCAGGGACAGCGTCTCGGCGTGACCGGGGGTCGCCAGCCAGGTCGCCTCGCCGGTCAGCCACAGGCTCACCGGCACGCCGCTGGCCAGGGCCGTGGCGGCGACGGTGAGGGCCTGCGAGAGCCGTTCGAGGCCCTCGGCGCCGCAGGTGAGCTTGACGACGAGAGAGCGGCTCATGGCCCCAGACTACGATCGAGGCCGAACGCGCCCGGCGCTCGGCGCGACGTCGTGGAGGAGGTTCCCGTGATCCCGCTCGACCCGGACCTGCCCGCGCGGCTCCGGCCGCTGGCCTGGCTGATCGGCCGGTGGGAGGGGGCCGGCGTCTGGGGCTACCCGACGACCGAGTCGGGCCACTTCGGCCAGGAGATCGTCTGCAGCCATGACGGTCGGGGGTTCCTCGAATGGCATTCCCACACGTGGCGGCTGGACTCGGCCACGGGTGAGCGGCTGGCGCCCGCGGCCATCGAGTTGGGCTTCTGGCGCCCCGGCGAGGACGGGTCGGAGGTCGAACTGCTGCTCGCCCATCCGACCGGGATCGTCGAGCTGTACGTCGGCACGATGGAACCGGCGAAGATCTCGGTGACGACGGATGGGGTGATGCGCAGCCGGCACGCCAAGGAGTACAACGCGGCCGCCCGGCTCTACGGACTCGTCGACGGCGACCTCATGTACACGATGGACATGGCCGCGATGGGACAGTCCCTCGCCCCGCACCTGTCGGCCCAACTCAAGCGGGTTGGCTGACGCGCGCCGTGAGGGACCTCGAGCGCGAGCCCCGGCGATGAGCGCCGCACCGCTGCTGAGCCGCCCCGGTGCGGTCGAGGGCGTCGGCCCCGACGCCGGGGTCGCGGCGCACTACGGCGACCCCATGCGTGAGCAGCGCCGGCTCACCGAGGGCTTGGCCGTCGTCGACCTGTCCCATCGGGGCGTGCTCACCGTCGCCGGGCCCGATCGGCTGACCTGGCTGCACTCGATGACTACCCAGCACCTCGCCGACCTGGCGCCGCGCACCTCGGCGGAATCTCTCGTCCTGTCGCCCAAGGGTCACATCGAGCACGCCCTGCACGTCGTCGACGACGGGGAGACGACCTGGCTGTCGGTCGAACCAGGCACGGCTGCGGCCCTGCTCGGTTGGCTCGACTCGATGCGGTTCATGTTGCGGGTCGAGGTGGCCGACCGAAGCAGGGACTACGCGGTGCTCGGCGAGCCGTATGCCGTGGAGTCCGCGCCGGGGGAGCCGCTCGCCTGGCGCGACCCGTGGCCCGGGCTGGTCGGCGACACCGCGGCATACGGGCCGGTGACGGGCCACCCAGGGCTCGGTCGGGCCTGGCGTGAGCTGCTCGTACCCCGGTCGGACCTCGAAGACGCCGTCGGCGAGCGGCCGCTCGCGGGCACCTGGGCCGCCGAGGCGCTTCGGGTCGCGGCCTGGCGCCCTCGGCTGGGCTTCGAGACCGATCACCGGACGATCGCCCACGAGGTCGACTGGCTGCGTACCGCGGTGCACCTGCACAAGGGGTGCTACCGCGGGCAGGAGACCGTCGCCCGGGTCCACAACCTCGGGCGTCCGCCTCGGCGGCTGACCTTCCTGCACCTCGACGGCTCGGGGCACGTGCTGCCCGACCGAGGCGCCGAGGTCACCCTGGCCGGGCGTGCGGTGGGTTTCGTCACCTCGGTCGCCCGGCACCACGAGCTCGGCCCGATCGCCCTCGCGCTGCTTAAGCGCAACACGCCGCTCGACGCCGCCCTCGAGGCCGGCGGGATCGCCGCCGCCCACGAGGTCGTCGTCGCGCCCTGACGCCGGCTCGGGCTCACCCGAGGCCGGCGCTCGGCTGACATCATGACGGCCATGACCGCCCCGACCGGCACCCTCGGCACCCTCATCAGCGTCGCCCCGACCGGCGCGGAAACCGCCAAGGTCGACGTCCCCCACCTGCCCACGAGCGTCGAGGAACTCGTCGCGACGGCCCGGGCCTGCCAGGACGCCGGCGCCGGGCTCGTCCACGTCCATGTGCGCGACGCCGCGCACCGCCCGACCCTGGACCCGGTCTTGCTGCGCGAGGCCGTGGTCGCGCTGCGTGAGAACACCGACCTCGTCGTCCAGTTGTCCACCGGCGGCAGCGTCCACGACGGTCTCGACGCGCGGCTCGCCGTCCTCGACGCCGACCCCGACTCGTGCTCGCTGACCTGCGGCACGCTGAACTTCGGCGACGAGGTGTTCCTCAACCCGTGGGCGTTCATGGTCGAGCTCTACCAAGGGAGCCAGGCCCGCGAGGTCGTCCCGGAGTTCGAGCTGTTCGACCTCGGGCACGTCGAGGCCCTGCGTCGGCTGCTCGACACCTACGGGCTGCCGTACGGCGGTGCCGTCCACGTCGACTTCGTCACCGGGGTCCCGGGCGGGATGCCGGCCACGCCGCAGGCCGTGCTCGCGGGCGTCGCGATGCTGCCCGACGCGGTGACGAGCTGGTCGGCGACGGGGGTGGGCCGCGGCCATCTCCCGGTGGCCGCCACCGCCCTGGCCGCCGGGGGACATCTGCGGGTGGGCATGGAGGACACGGTGACCTTCGCCAAGGGCCAGCCGGTGCGCGACAACGCCCAGCTCGTGGCCCGTGCGGCGGACCTGGCGGGGCTCGTGCAGCGCCCGGCGCTGACCCCGGCGCAGGCCCGCGACCTGCTGCGGGTCAAGGACCGGCGCGGCCGGTGACGCCACCACGGCACGCGCACAGGCCCTGATTCGGCGACGGCGCGCGGCATACCGCCCGTCGAACGCACTCGCCGATGGGCCGGAAATCACTGCGGCACAGGCCGATCCGCTCCCGAGGCTCCTCGTGTGGCCGGACTCACGCTGCCTTCAGTTTGCGTCGTGCTAACTATAGCAAGCACAATGGAGGCATGTCCCCGACTCTCGTCCACGACCTCGGCGGGTACCTGCGCGAACAGCGCATGGCCGCGCAGATGTCGCTGCGGCAGTTGTCGGAGCTTGCCGGCATCTCCAACCCCTACCTGTCGCAGATCGAACGCGGGCTCAAGAAGCCCAGCGCCGAGATCCTGCAGCAGATCGCCAGGGGCCTGCGGGTGTCGGCGGAATCGCTGTACGTCCGCGCCGGCTTCCTCGACGAGGCCCCCGCAGGTCCGACCCCGCCCGGGGTCCTCGATGCCATCGAGGCCGATCCTGCACTGACGCCCCGGCAACGCGCCGTCCTCGTCGAGGTCTACCGGTCGTTCGTCGCGGCCCCGGCCACTCCGGGTGCCGTCGCCGGACCCACGTCGACCCCCAGCACCACCACGGCCCCGACCCGGCCCGGCCGCATCCCGCGGGCCCGCCCCGTCGCCGCCGCGACCACACCGAAGTGAGAGGAACCATCACCATGTCCCGCACCGACGAATTCGCCGACGAACTCAAGAAGGTCGCCGACGTGGCCGTGACCCCCGCGTATGCCGCCGTGGGCGCTGCCGACGTCGCCGTCGAGAGGGCCCGCGAGGCCGCCAAGGAGTTCGATCCCGAGGAGCTGCGGACTCAGTTCGCCAGCCAGGCCGACAAGGCCAAGGACCTGCCGTCCCAGCTGATCGACCTGGCCAAGGAGTTCGCCGACAAGGTCCAGGCCCAGTACGAGGAGTTCGCCACCCGTGGCGAGCAGGTCGTCGCGAAGCTGCTGGACCGCAAGCCCAACGAGGAGCTCAAGGACCAGTTCGAGCACGCCATCGAGGTGGGCAAGGACGCGCTCGCGTCCGCACGCCAGTCGGTCACGAACGCCGTCCACGAGGTCGAATCGGCCGCCAAGAAGCTCGCCGAATCGGCCGAGGACGACGCGACCGAGGTCGTCGAAGAAGTCAAGGCGACGGCCAAGAAGGCGACGTCCAGGACCAAGGCCGCCGCAAAGTAGTCCTCCCGCCTGCTCCGAGGCGCCGCGGCGACGAGCCGACTGACCCCCGAGCAGCACACCGACCCCGGCCCGCCCGGACCTGGCACACACAGGACCGGCCGGGCCGGACCAATGTCGACCCGCGGACGGGGCGCACCGTCGATGCCCGGATCGGTGCCTCGCGCCTCTGGCACACTGGCGCCCGTGCCCGCTCCGCGACCATCCGAGCCGGCCGCCGTGGCTCCCGCCCTGGCCCAGGCGCCCGTGCTGGCCCACGTCGTCCGATGTGCCGTCGTCGAGAACGTCCACCACGGCGTCGTCGCGGTGACCTCGCCCGAGGGAGGGCTCGCCGAGGCCTGGGGGGATCCGAGCGCGGCGATGTTCCCCCGGTCGGCGAACAAGCCCCTCCAGGCGGTCGGCCTGCTCGAGGCCGGCCTCACGCTGCCCTCGGAGCACCTCGCCCTGGCCTGTGCGAGCCATTCGGGCGAGCGGATCCACCTCGACGGCGTGCGAGCCATGCTGGCCGCTGCCGGGCTCGGCGAGGGGGATCTGCGCAACACGCCCGGCTACCCCGTCGACCCCGTCGCCCACGAGGCGTGGGTGCGGGCGGGTCACGGTCCGGTGGCCATCACCCAGAACTGCTCGGGCAAACACGCGGCCATGCTTGCCACCGCGGCCTCCCGCGGCTGGGACCTCGACACGTACCTCGACCCGGGTCACCCCGTCCAGCAGGCCGTCACCGCAGCTGTCCAACGCCTCTCCGGCGGGACGGTCACGACGGTGGCCATCGACGGGTGCGGGGCCCCGCTGCACGCCATCCCGCTCGTCGCGTTGGCGGGCGCGTTCGGCCGGCTCGCCGCGGCCCGGCCCGGCACACCGGAGGGTCTCGTTGCCGACGCGATGCGCGCCCGCCCCGACCTCGTCGGCGGCACCGGCCGGCAGGTGACTCTGCTCATGCGGGAGACGCCCGGGCTCGTCGCCAAGGATGGTGCCGAGGGTGTGTATGCCGTGGGGTTGCCGGACGGGCGCGGCGTCGCCGTGAAGATCGCCGACGGCAATTCCCGTGCCAAGGCGGTCGTGCTCGCCGCGGTCCTGCGTCACCTCGGAGCGGTGCCGGACACGACCTACCGAGCGTTGTCCGACGCCCCGGTGCTCGGGCACGGTGAACCGGTCGGGTCGGTCCTCGCCGTGGGCATCTGAGGCCGGCCGGTGCGCGCGGTCGTCCAGCGGGTCCGGCGAGCCCACGTCGAGGTCGACGGACTCCAGGTCGCTCGGATCGAGGGCCCGGGCCTGCTCGTGCTCGTCGGTGTCACCCACGACGACGGGCCGGTCCAGGCGCGGACCTTGGCCGCCAAGCTCGCCCACCTGCGCATCCTCGAGCCGGAACGCTCGGCGCTCGAGGTGGGTGCGCCGATTCTGCTCGTCAGTCAGTTCACCCTCTACGCAGACGTGCGCAAGGGGCGTCGACCGTCGTGGTCGGCCGCGGCACCGGCCGCACTGGCCGAACCCCTCGTCGCTGCGGTCGCCGAGGAGCTGCGCGAGCTGGGACTCACCGTCGAATCCGGCGTCTTCGGCGCGCACATGGACGTGCACCTCGTCAACGACGGGCCGCTCACCCTGCTGCTGGACGTGTGACAATCGACGGGTCCGCCGACGAGAAGGGACGGGCCGTGCTCACCACCGCCCAGGGATACCTGTTGCTCGGGCTGGGCGTCGCCGCGCTGGCCACCGAGGTGTTCGCGCTCATCGACGCCGCCCGACACCGGACCGACGCGTTCGTCGCCGCCGGCAAGCGCACCAAGGGCTTCTGGATCGCCCTGCTCGCTGTCGCGGCCGTCGTGGGCTTCGTCAGTGTCCGGGGGGTGCTCGGGCTCTTCGGCGTCGGGGCGTTCGTCGCCGCAGCGGTCTACCTCACCGACGTCCGCCCCGCCCTGCGGCAGGTCACCGGCAGGGGAGGGTCCGGTCCGTACGGTCGCTGGTAGCTCGCCGGTCGGCAGGGCGTGACCGCCGTCTCTGTGCGCCCGAAACGATCTGGGCGGGTCGAGTTGGGCTGGCTCAACGGCGTGGGCGAGACTGGACGGCATACCGACGAGCCGAGGAATCGATGCCGCAACGCCCGGAAGCACCTGTCCGCCACCACCGCGCCGAATACGGCGACACCGACCGCAACCCCACCGCGGACGTCTTCGAGGTCGAGCGGCCCTGGGGCACGTTCCGTCAGTTCGTGTCGAACGAGGTCGTCACCGTCAAGATCATCACGGTTGCGCCGGGCCACCGCCTGAGCCTGCAGCGACACGAGCACCGGGGCGAGATGTGGCAGGTCCTCGACGTGCCCATCGACATCACCGTCGACGAGCGTCAGTGGCAGGCCAACCCCGGTGACACCGTGTGGGTGCCCCACGGTGCCGTCCACCGGATGGGCAACAGCGGCACCCAGGCGGGCCGACTGCTCGAGGTCGGTTTCGGGTTCTTCGACGAGACCGACATCGAGCGTCTCGAGGACGACTACGCGCGGCCCGAGACCGACTGACCCGGCGCTCCGCTCGGCGCGACGGCCGACCAGTCGACGGTGAGCTCGCCGAGGCGCCACCGCCGCGGTCCGTCGTGCACCGGCCAGCCCTCGTCCCGGACGCTCGCGCAGGTCATCACGAATCGTTGCCGCACCCCGTATGCCGCCTGCGGGGCCGCACGGGCCCAGGCCCGGTCGAGCGCGGCGAGGTAGTCGTGGACGCGCTCGCCGGGGACGTTGCGGTGGGCCAGGGCCTTGGGCAGTCGGGGCGCGACCTGCGACGGTGCATCCAATCGCGCCAGGCGCATCGAGACGGTGAGGGTTACCGGTCCGTCGGGCCCGATGCCCACCCACGCGGCGAGCCGGCCGAGTTCGTCGCAGGTCCCGTCGACCAGTAGCCCGTCCTCGGGGAGCCTCCCGCGCAGCCTCGCCCAGGCGCCCTGGACCTCGCTCTCGTCGTACTGGCGCAAGACGTTGACCGCTCGCACGACGAGGGGGGCGGTGTCGTTCGGCAACGGCAGCTCGAAGCCTCCGCGCACGAATCGCAAGCCGGGCCGTTCCAGGGTGATGGCGGCGGCGACCCGTTCGGGATCGATCTCGATGCCGACCACCTGCACGTCCGGGCGCACCCGGCGCAGCCGGTGGAACAGTTCCACCGTCGTCACCGGCGATGACCCGTAACCGAGATCGACGACCACCGGCGCGGCGCCCGCCCGTCGCAGCCGCCACGCCTGGGGGCCGACGAGCCAGCGATCCACGCGACGGAGCCGATTGGGGGCCGTCGTCCCGCGAGTGATCGCCCCGACCGGGCCCTTGGCCGGCCTGGCCCTTCCGCGTGCCGACCCGGCCACGCGGCCAGGGTATGACAGGACACCCGAACGGGCAGGTAGTCGGGGCGTGACGGGGAATCCCGACCCGGGCGGCGGCGTTGTCGCCCTCGCGTGCCATCGTGAGTGCCGGACACGGCCGGCGGGTCGAGGCGGGCTCACCACCCACGACCGAACGTTCAGGAGGCGAGATGACGCCGGAGCAGATCCGACGCATCGCCATGTTCAGCGTCCACACCAGCCCCTTGGAGCAGCCGGGCACCGGCGACGCCGGGGGGATGAACGTCTACGTGGCCGAGGTGGCCAAGCAGTTGGCCCGTCGTGGTCGCGACATCGACGTCTTCACCAGGGCCACCACCGGGTCGCTCCCGCCTCGGGTCGAGCTGGCTCCCGGAGTCACCGTCTGGCACGTCCCGGCCGGGCCGTTCGAGGGGATGTCCAAGGACGACCTGCCCGGACAGTTGTGCGCCTTCGCCGCCGGTGTCATGCGCCTCGGCGCCGCGCGGCCGGAGGGCTACTACGACCTCGTCCATTCGCACTATTGGCTCTCCGGCCAGGTGGGATGGCTCGCCGCCGACCGGTGGCGCACGCCGCTCGTGCACACCATGCACACCATGGCCCGCGTGAAGAACGCCTACTTGGCCGCCGGGGACACCCCCGAGCCGCTGGGGCGCGAGATCGGCGAGGCCCAGGTCGTCGAGGCCGCCGACCGGCTCGTGGCCAACACCCCCGACGAGGCCGACCAACTCGTCCAGTTGTATGCCGCCGACCCCGCCAGGATCAGCATCGTCCCTCCGGGCGTGGACCTCGAGGTCTTCGCGCCCGGCGAGCGCTCCGCCGCCCGGGCCGGCCTCGGTCTGCCGCTGGACGCGCCGATCCTGTTGTTCGTCGGTCGGATTCAGCCGCTCAAGGCCCCCGACATCCTCGTGCGTGCGGCTGCCTTGCTGCGCCGCCGCTATCCCGATCGCTATGCCGACCTGCTCGTCGGCGTCCTCGGCGGCCCGAGCGGCAGCGGACTGACCCGCCCGGACGAGCTCGTCGCCCTGGCTCGGGATCTCGGCATCGCCGACCAGGTGCGCTTCGTCCCGCCCGTTGACCGGGCCACGCTCGCCCAGTGGTACCGCGCGGCCGACGTGCTCGCGGTGCCCTCGTACAACGAGTCCTTCGGGCTGGTCGCCCTCGAAGCCCAGGCCTGCGGCACCCCGGTGGTCGCCGCCGACGTCGGCGGGCTGCCGACAGCCGTCGGAGACGGCGGGGTGCTCGTCCCGACGCACCACGTCGCCGACTGGGCTCAGGCCATCGACGCCCTCCTGCAGGACCCGGTTCGTCGCGGGCTGCTGCGCCGTAACGCCCTGGCCCACGCGGCCGGTTTCGGCTGGGCGGCCACGACGGAGCGCCTGCTCACGGCCTACGCGGACGCCTCTCGAGCGCAGAGCCCCTCGCCGATCCTCGGCGCGGCGCGGCTCGTCGGGGTGCCCGCTGCGGTGATCCCGTGACGCGCGGGACCGACGTGACCGCCCGCGCGGAGGAAGCGCTCACGGCATACCTCGCCGAGGCTGCGATCCCGTGGGAGTTGGGCGGCCGGGCCGGCGAGTACGTCGTCACGCTGCCCGGGGAGCGCAAGCTGCGGGTCGTCGCCTCGCTTCTCGTGCGCGATCCCATGACCTCCGTCTCGGCGTTCGTCGTGCGCAACCCCGACGAGAACCACCTGGCTTGCTACCGGTTCCTCCTACGGCGCAACCTGCGCCTGCCCATGCTCGGGTATGCCGTGGACTCCAGCGGAGACGTCTACGTCACGGGGGACGTGCCGACGCGGGCCATCGACGCCGACTACCTCGACCGCCTCATGGGGGCGGTGCTGACCGCCGCCGACGAGCCGTTCAACGAACTCCTCGCGCTCGGATTCCTCGAATCGATGAAGAGGGAATGGGCCTGGCGGGTCGAGCGGGGCGAGTCGCTGGCCAACCTCGAGGCGTTCCGGTCCTTGCTCGAGGGCGCCGAGCTCACTCACGGCGCCGCGGCCGAGCCCCAGGGCGGTGACGGAGCCGACGTGGAGGGGGTGCCGCCCCAGGAATAGGCTGGCCGACATGGCATACACGCTCATCCTGCTGCGTCACGGACACTCGGAGTGGAACGCCAAGAACCTCTTCACCGGCTGGGTCGACGTCGACCTGAACGACCAAGGCCGTGGCGAAGCGGTCCACGGCGGGCAGCTCCTGAAGGACAAGGGCGTGCTGCCCGACATCGTCCACACCTCGGTGCTGCGCCGAGCGATCACCACGGCCAACCTCGCCCTCGACGCCTGCGACCGGCACTGGATCCCGGTCAAGCGCAACTGGCGGCTCAACGAGCGCCACTACGGCGCGCTGCAAGGGTTGGACAAGGCGGCCACCCGGGCCAAGTACGGCGACGAGCAGTTCATGCTCTGGCGCCGCTCGTTCGACACCCCACCGCCGCCGATCGATCTCGACAACGAGTACGCGCAGACCAACGACCCCCGGTACGCCGGCATGGAGGTCCCGCGCACGGAATGCCTCAAGGACGTAATCGCCCGGTTCCTGCCGTACTGGGAGAGCGACATCTGTCCCGACCTCGCCGCCGGCAAGACCGTGCTCGTCACGGCACACGGCAACAGCCTGCGCGCCCTGGTCAAGCATCTGGACAAGATCAGCGACGCGGACATCGCCGAGTTGAACATCCCGACGGGCCAGCCGCTGGTGTACGAGATCGGCGAGGACTTCATGCCGACCACGCCGGGGGAGTACCTCGACCCGGTCGCCGCGGCCGAAGCGGCCGCCGCCGTCGCCAACCAGGGGCGCTGACCCCCGTCGGACTGCCGCGGCGCAGCTTCGACGTCGGTCCCGCCCCGTGCCGGCAGCGTGCTGCGCCGAGCCTGGCACGCGCGCCGGGGGGTGAACAGCCTGCCGCCCGCAGGTGAACTTCCGGTGCCCGGACCCCGCCGGTCACCCGCGCCGGTCTCCTCCCCGTAGCCTTGGGTTCGTGGAGTGGGTCGCCCTCATCGTCGGCCTCGCCCTCGGCGGGGCCGTCGCGGGCGTCCTCTCCGCTCGCCGGGCCACCACCCGGGAGCAACGGCGGGCCGCGGACCTGCCGGATGGGGTCGTCGACCTACTCGGGGTCCTCTCCGCCAGCGGAATCGTCCTCGACGACCGACAGTCGGTCGTTGCCTGCTCACCCACGGCCGTCTCGCACGGCCTGGTGCGCGGGAGGACCGTGACCCAGACTCCCCTGCTCGAGTTGGCTCGTCGGGCCCGCCACGGTCACGTCGTCGAAGAACAGATGGCCCTCTCTCGGCGTGCCGGGTCGGGAGCCAACCGGATCGTCGACGCGCGGGCCGCCCGACTCGGCGAGCGGCATACCGTGTTGCTCGTCGAAGACCGCTCGCACGCTCACCTCGTCGAAGAGGTGCGTCGGGACTTCCTCGCCAACGTCAGCCACGAGCTGAAGACACCGGTGGGCGGTTTGCTCCTGCTCGCCGAGGCGGTGCGCGGCGCCCGGGACGACCCGGAGGCGGTGGCCCGGTTCGCCAAGCGGATGCGCAAGGAGGCTCGCCGTCTGGACCAGCTGGTCAGCGACATCGTCGAACTGTCCCGGCTGCAGTCCGAGGACAGCCTGGCCGACCCGGCCAGCGTCGATCTCGCCGACGTCGTGGCGCAGGCCGTCGACGATGTGCGGGTCACGGCGGAGGAGCGCGACATCGAGATCGTCGTCGCCTGCGACCCGGGATGCTGGGTGTGGGGCGACGCCGGCCTGCTCGTCACCGCGGTGCGCAACCTCGTCGTCAACGCGGTGGCCTACTCGGCTACCGGCACGCGGGTCGCCGTCCACGCCCTCATCGCCCCCGACGGGGCCCGCGAGATCATCGTCACGGACCAGGGCACGGGCATTCCCGCCGCCGAGCTCGGTCGAGTGTTCGAACGGTTCTACCGAGTCGACGCGGCCCGGTCTCGGGCGACCGGCGGGACCGGGCTCGGGCTGTCAATCGTCAAGCACGTGTGCGTCAACCATGGCGGCGACGTGAGCGTCCGCAGCGAGGTCGGAGTCGGTTCGACGTTCACCATCCGCCTGCCGGCACCGTCCTACGGCCCCGCCGTCGGCGTGCCCTCTTCGGCGCCCACGCCGGGGCAGGCCGGCGCGTGGACGGGTTCGGCAGACCTCAGGTCCCATACCCTCACGGAGGCCACCAGCCCATGAGCCGCATTCTCATCGTCGAGGACGAGGAGTCCTTCTCCGATCCGTTGTCCTACCTGCTGCGCAAGGAGGGCTACGACGTCGCGGTCGCGGCGACCGGGCCCGACGGGCTCGCCGAGTTCGAGGCCAATGGGGCCGACCTCGTGCTGCTGGACCTCATGCTCCCGGGACTCTCGGGCGTCGAGGTATGCCGCGCCCTGCGGCAGCGTTCGAACGTCCCCGTCGTCATGCTCACCGCCAAGGACAGTGAGATCGACAAGGTCGTCGGCCTGGAGATCGGCGCCGACGACTACGTCACGAAGCCGTATTCGGCGCGCGAGCTCCTCGCCCGGATCAAGGCCGTGTTGCGCCGGCAGAGCGAACCCGAGGAGCCGACACCGGCCACCCTGGCGGCCGGCCCGGTGAGCATGGACGTCGAACGGCATACCGTCACCGTCAACGGCGAACCGACGGCGTTCCCGCTCAAGGAGTTCGAGTTGCTGGAGATGTTGCTGCGCAATCCCGGGCGGGTGCTGACCCGCGGGCAACTCATCGACCGGGTCTGGGGCAGCGACTACGTGGGGGACACGAAGACGCTCGACGTCCACATCAAACGGTTACGGGGCAAGGTCGAGGCCGATCCGGCGAGCCCGACGCATATCCTCACGGTGCGCGGCCTGGGCTACAAGTTCGAGGTGTGAGCCGAGGCCACGGGCCACTTGCGAGTCGACGGGCCACTCGCGAGGCCACCGGCCACTCGCGACGATCGGGCCACCCGAGTGGCCGGGCGCTACGGCTTCGGGGTTCCCGTCGCCGCGGGCTTGAGGGTGGCGTAGGGCCCCTCGGGCAGCAGCACCGGGACGCTGACCAGCGTGCGCCCGCTCGGGGTCACGAGGTAGATGTCGGTGAGGGCACCGGGCGGGTTCGGCACGCTGGCGAACGTGACGCCCTTGACCTGGAGCTGGGCCCGGCCGGGAAGGGCCACCATCGTCGCGGTCGTGCCGGCCTCGGCCTCTGCGCGCGTGAGGAAGCCGAACTTCGAGGCGTCGTCGGTGGTGTTCAGCAGCGACCCGGTCAGCGTGCCGGGGCCGCCGGCGGTTTCGGACACGACGATGAGGTTGCGTGCGGCGACAGCCCCGCTGGTGGCGGGCACTCCGTCCGTGGCGTTGTAGGGCGTCTCCGTCTGGACGGGGGAGAAGAACGAGCACGCCGACAGGGCGACAGAGGCTCCCACGGCTCCGACGGCGGCCACGGCCGAATGCAGTCGCTTCACGGCCGCCAGCCTAGCGGCACACCCCACGACGTCCACGGGGGGGCCACCGGTGCGCCGCCGCCGCGCCAGGGCACGTGACCCACGTCACATGCCCGATGGCGCAGCACCCCCGAGGCGATCTGTCAAGACCCGTTTCGCCCCCCGGGTCACCCGGACTATGCCTCTGACCTGCGCAAACGGATGGCTCGGGCTCGCGGGTGGTCACCGTCACGTGCTATTCTTAACGTCGCGAAAGGGGTTAACAGCATATGGTCTTCAAGGTCGGCGAGACGGTCGTGTACCCACACCACGGTGCGGCACTGATCGAAGAAATCAACACCCGCACGATCAAGGGAGTGGACAAGCTCTACCTCAAGCTCAAGGTCGCCCAGGGTGATCTGACCATCGAAGTCCCCGCGGAGAATTGCGATCTCGTCGGCGTCCGCGATGTCGTCGGCCAAGAAGGTCTGGACCGGGTGTTCGAGGTGCTCCGCGCGCCCCACACCGAGGAGCCGACCAACTGGTCCCGTCGCTACAAGGCCAACCTCGAGAAGCTTGCCTCGGGCGATGTCATCAAGGTCGCCGAGGTCGTGCGCGACCTGTGGCGTCGGGACAAGGACCGCGGCCTGTCCGCCGGTGAGAAGCGAATGCTCGCCAAGGCTCGTCAGATCCTCGTCTCGGAGCTGGCCCTGGCCGAGAAGACCAACGAGGAGAAGGCCGAATCGATCCTCGACGAGGTCCTCGCGTCCTGAGCCGCGCCGCCGGTCGGCTCCCGTGAGTCGAGTCGGCGTCGTCATCGTCGCTGCCGGTGCCGGTACGCGGCTGCGCGCCGAACTGCCCAAGGCCCTCGTCGAGGTCGCTGGGCGCCCGCTGGTCGGGTATGCCGTGTCGGCTGCCCTACGCGCTCGCGACGTCGGCTGGGTCGTCGTCGCTGCCCCACCCACCCACGTGGGCCAGGTGCGGACCGCAGTCGAGGCCTCGTGCCGTGCCGCGGGGGTCGCCCTGACCGTCGTGCCTGGCGGGGCACACCGCGGCGACAGCGTGCTGGCCGCGCTCCGGGAGCTTCCGGAGCAGGCCGAGGTGGTCCTCGTCCACGACGCCGCCCGGGCCTTGGCCCCGGTCGAGCTGTTCGACCGGGTCGCCGCAGCAGTGGACGCCGACCATCCCGCGGTCGTTCCGGGCCTGCCGGTGATCGACACGATCAAGGCGGTCGACGCCGACGGGCGAGTGCTGGCGACCCCGGACCGCGACGCCCTGCGGATCATCCAGACGCCCCAAGGCTTCTTGCGTGAGGTGCTGCTCGCCGCTCACGCCGAGCACGGCTCGCTGGCTAGCGACGACGCCGGGCTCGTCGAGCGACTCGGCCGACCGGCATACGTCGTGCGTGGGGACCCGCGTGCGCTCAAGGTGACGACGGCACCCGACTTGGGCCAGCTCGAACGGTGGGTCGGCACTGCGGCGGCCCCCGGCGAATCGGGCGCCACTAGGCTGACCGGCGTACCGCCCGCCGAGCGCAGGAGGCCCGAGTGAGCCCAGTAGCCGTCGTCACGGGAGGCGGGTCGGGGATCGGTGCCGCCACCGCCGCGGCCTTGGTCAGAGACGGCCTCGACGTCGTCGTCTGCGGGCGCCGGGCCGACCGGCTCCAGGCCGTCGCCGCCGACCTCGGGGCGGCGGCCCGAGCGGTCGTCATGGACGTCACCGACCCCGCGTCGGTCGCTGCCGCAGTCACCGAGATCGGGGAGTGTGACGTCCTCGTCAACAACGCTGGCGGGGCGATCGGCCTGGACCGCGTCGAGAACGGCGACCCGGCCGAATGGCGCACGATGTACGAGTCCAACGTCCTCGGGGTCCTGCACGTCACCCAGGCCTTCCTGCCCCTGCTGCGGCGCAGCCCGACGGGCGGAACGATCGTCGTCGTCTCCTCGACCGCTGGGCTCGTCGTCTACGAAGGCGGCGGTGGGTACACCGCGGCCAAGCATGCGGCGAGCGCGGTCACCGAGACCCTGCGCCTGGAATTGGTCGGCGAGCCCATCCGGGTGATCGAGGTGGATCCGGGGATGGTGCACACCGAGGGGTTCTCGCTCACCCGATTCCACGGCGACCAGGGGCAGGCCGACACCGTGTATGCCGACGTCGACCGGCCGCTCGTCGCCGCGGACGTCGCCGAGTGCATCTCCTTCTGCGTGCGTCTGCCCCAACACGTCAACGTCGACCGGCTCGTCGTCAAACCGGTGGCCCAAGCCGCGGCATACCGGCTGCACCGCGGCCCGATCGACTGGCAGCATCGCGACGGCTGAACGAGCCCCCGCCCGTCCTCCCAGGACCGGACCGGCCCCTACCGTGGTGACACGCGGCACCACGTTGGCCGGGTCGGCCAGGTGCGAGACCATGGCGCCATGGACGGACCCCGGGTCGGGATCGGCATCGACGTGCACGCCTTCGCTGGCGAGGACGCGCCGCGCCCGCTGTGGGTCGCCGGGCTGTACTGGCCGGGGGAACCCGGCCTGGCCGGGCACTCCGACGGCGACGTCGCCTGCCATGCCGCCTGCGACGCGTTGTTCTCCGCGGCCGGCATCGGCGACCTCGGTACCCACTTCGGGGTCGACCGCCCCGAGTATGCCGGTGCGTCCGGGCTCGCGCTGCTGGCCGAGGCGGCCAGACTGGTCGTGGCCGCCGGCTTCACGGTCGGGAACGTCGCCGTCCAAGTGGTCGGCGTGCGGCCCAAGGTCGCCAGTCGCCGCGCAGCGGCCCAGCAGGCGATGTCCGCCGCGTGTGGCGCCCCGGTGTCGGTGAGTGGCACGACGAGCGACGGGCTGGGCCTCACCGGACGCGGCGAGGGCCTGGCCGCCATCGCTACCGCGTTGGTCACGACGACCGAGGGCGTCGCCGTCCCCGGCGGGACCACTGTGGAATGAGCTCCGGAGCGGCGGCTGAGCTGCCGGGACTGAGCACAGCCGCCGGGCTCGGTGCCGGTGAGTTCAGGGGCGTGCCCACGGCGGTGGCCCGGCCTCGCCGGGGGAGGGCGTGGGGCCTGGGTGGGTGCCCGTAAGGGGCGGTGCCACCGGAGCGGCCTCGGGCGCCATCGGTGCGGGTTGCGCGAGCGGACCGGGTTGGGCCCCTCCCGCTCCGGATTGGGGGGTCGGCACGCCAGGCTGCGCGAACGCCCCACCGTACGGAGGCTGGCCGCCGCCAGGAGGGGGTGGCCAGGCCGGTGTCGTGTATTGCGCGGGGTTCGCCGGCGGGGCGGCCCATCCCGGCCCGGTCAGTGCCGACGCGGCGGCTGAACGACCCTTGGCGGCTCGGAACAGTCCCGCGAGGACGAGCGCCAGGCCGGCGACACTCGCCGTGTGGACCAGGGTGAAGATCACCATGTAGATGTCGGTGCGCATCCCGATCGAGATCGCGAAGGTCGAGGTCAACCCGACGGCGCCGGCGAGGGCCATCAGCCCGAAACCGATCATGCCCAGCGTTCGCCCGGGGCCGAGGTTCTTGTACGCGGCAATCGCGCAAACGACGAACAGGACGACCGAGACCACCGTCAGAGCGTTGCCGACGGTAGAGAACCAGCTGTACATACTCTCCCCCTGATCCCCACTTCGTGTGGACAGCACCATCGGGCGCGTTGACTGCCGTCGATCGGCGGCGTGAACGCCATGGTAGCCATGGCCGGCGCCCCGGATGTGGCCATCGGCACCGGCGCGGGCGTGGAGCCGGCGACTACGGGCCAGAACACGCCGGTGCCGGGGTGCCTTCGTTCTCCTCCGCTGCCCCCGACTGTCTCCTATCGTGGGATCGCGCCCGCCGGAACGGGGCCGCATTCCCACAGGTCCGAGGAGGACGTATGCCGCAGACCGTCAAGGGTGTCATCGCCCGAAGCAAGGGCGCGCCCGTCGAGGTCGTCGACATCGTCGTCCCCGACCCCGGACCCGGGGAGGCGCTCGTCGCCGTGCAGGCCTGCGGGGTGTGCCAC
The DNA here is from genome assembly GCA_037045045.1 of Dermatophilaceae bacterium. Classification (GTDB taxonomy): domain Bacteria; phylum Actinomycetota; class Actinomycetes; order Actinomycetales; family Dermatophilaceae; genus Phosphoribacter. The sequence goes on along the minus strand of JBAOHL010000002.1, from coordinate 408,132 downwards.
ACCGACCTGCACTATCGCGAGGGCGGGATCAACGACGAGTTCCCGTTCCTGCTCGGACACGAGGCGGCCGGTGTCGTCGAGGCGGTCGGGCCAGGAGTCGGCGAGGTCAGCCCCGGCGACTTCGTCATCCTCAACTGGCGAGCGGTCTGCGGGCAGTGCCGGGCCTGCCTCAAGGGCAAGCCGTGGTACTGCTTCGCCACCCACAACGCGACGCAGAAGATGACCCTCGTCGACGGTACGGTGCTCAGCCCGGCCTTGGGGATCGGCGCCTTTGTCGAGAAGACGCTCGTCGCCGCCGGGCAGTGCACGAAGGTGCCCGCCGCGGACGCTGCTGCCGTCGGGTTGCTCGGATGCGGGGTCATGGCCGGCTTCGGGGCCGCGGTCAACACCGCAGGGGTGCGCCGCGGCGACTCTATCGCCGTCATCGGGTGCGGCGGAGTGGGCAACGCGGCCATCGCCGGGGCCAAGACCGTCGGAGCGACGACGATCATCGCCGTCGACGTCGACCCGCGCAAACTGGAGGCGGCCCGGGATTTCGGCGCCACCCACACGGTCGACTCGAGCACCGAGGACCCCGTCGAGGCCATCCGCTCGCTCACCGGCGGGCACGGGGCCGACGTCGTCGTCGAGGCGGTCGGTCGGCCCGAGACGTACGAGCAGGCGTTCTATGCCAGAGACCTCGCCGGCACGGTCGTGCTCGTCGGCGTGCCCACCCCGGACAAACAGATCACCCTGCCGATGATCGAGATCTTCGGCCGGGGCGGGGCGTTGAAGTCCAGTTGGTACGGCGACTGCCTGCCCAGCCGGGACTTCCCCATGCTCGTGGACCTCTACCGCCAGGGCCGGTTCCCGCTCGACGCCTTCGTCAGCGAACGCATCGGCCTGCACGACGTCGAGGCGGCGTTCGCCAAGATGCACCGCGGCGAGGTCCTGCGCTCGGTCGTCGAACTCGGCGGGGCGGGCTGAGCCGGTGTCCCCACACGCGATCGCCTCGCCCGGTGGCGTCCGGATCGGCCACACCGTCACCTCCGGAACGTTCAGTCTCGACGGGCAAACGTGGGACGTCGACAACAACGTCTGGGTCATCGGCGACGAACACGAGTGCGTTATCGTCGACGCCCCGCACTCGGTCCGCGCCATCCTCGGAGCGGTGGGCGACCGGCGCCTGACCGCGATCCTCTGCTCGCACGCCCACGACGATCACATCGGCGAGGTCTCGACGATTCGGCACGCGACCGGCGCACCGGCATACCTGCATCCGGCCGACCTCGTGCTCTGGGAGCAGCTCTACTCGACCCCGCCGGACCGGACCCTGGCCGACGGCGACGTCGTGCGGGTCGGCGACGTCGACGTGCACGTGCTGCACACCCCGGGTCATTCTCGCGGCGGGTGCTGCTTCTACGTGCCCGCGCTCGGCGCCGTCCTCACCGGCGACACGCTCTTCCAAGGCGGCCCCGGCGCGACGGGCCGCTCCTTCAGCGACTTCCCGACGATCATCGAGTCGATCACCACGAAACTGTTCGCCCTGCCCGACGAGACCGTCGTGCTCACCGGGCACGGCGATGCGACGACGATCGGCGCGGAACGTGCGCACCTGCAGGAGTGGATCGAGCGCGGGCACTGACCTCGCTGCCGGCCCCGAGCCCCGAGGGGCCTGCGGCCGCGCCGATAGACTCCGCGGGTGACCTTGCGCCTCTACGACACCGCGACGCGGCAGTTGCGGGAGTTCCGGCCCCTGCACGAGGGCAAGGTCGGCATGTACATCTGCGGGCTGACCACCCAGGGAGCGCCGCACATCGGCCACGTGCGCTTCGCCGTGGCGTTCGACGTTTTGCGCCGCTGGCTGACCATCGGCCACGGCTACGACGTCTCGCTCGTGCGCAACGTCACCGACATCGACGACAAGATCCTGCACAAGTCGACCGAGGCTGGCGAGCCGTGGTTCGTGCTGTCCTACCGCAACGAGCGGCTCACCGGCGCGGCGCTCGACCTGCTCGGCGTGCAGCCGGCGACGTACGAGCCCCGGGCGACCGGTCACGTCACCGAGATGGTGGCGCTCATGGACACCCTCGTCGACAAGGGCCACGCGTATGCCGCGGACGACGGCAGTGGGGACGTGTACTTCGACGTCCGCTCGTGGCCGGACTACGGCAGCCTCTCGCACCAGGCCCTGGCCGATATGGCCCCTGCGGAGGACGCCGATCCGCGCGGCAAGCGCGACCCGCGCGACTTCGCGCTGTGGAAGGGGCGCAAGGCCGACGAGCCGGACAGCGCCTCGTGGCCCACTCCCTACGGCCCGGGTCGGCCCGGGTGGCACCTGGAGTGCTCGGCGATGGCGCGACGCTATCTCGGCGACGCCTTCGATATCCACGGCGGCGGCATCGACCTGCGCTTCCCGCACCACGAGAACGAACAGGCCCAGTCTCGCGCGGCTGGCCTGCCCTTCGCGAGCTACTGGCTGCACAACGCCTGGGTGACGGTGAAGAACGAGAAGATGGGCAAGTCGCTGGGCAACGCCCTGGAGGTTCAGGTGGTGACCCAGGTGGCCCGGCCGCTGGCGGTTCGCTACTACCTCACCGCGGCGCACTACCGCTCGACGATCGAATACCACGAGGGGTCGCTGCTCGAAGCCGAGGCCGCGGTGGACCGCATCGAGGGACTGCTGCGTCGGGTCGATCGGCTGCGGTCGCTGGCCGGCGTCGTCGGCGGCATACCGGAGGCGTTCGCGGCGGCCATGGACGATGACCTCAACGTGTCCGGAGCCCTGGCCGTCGTGCACGAGACGGTCCGGGCGGCCAACACCGCTCTCGACGACGCCGACCCCGATTCCGCGCACGAGTTGGCCGCCTCGGTCGTCGCGATGACCGGCGTGCTCGGTGTCGATCCGCTCGACCCGCATTGGCAGGGCGGTTCGGGATCCGGGTACGGCGAGGCCGGGACGGCGCTGGACGCCCTGGTCCGCCGCCGCCTCGACGAACGCGAGGTGGCCCGGACCGCGCGGGACTTCGCGGTGGCCGACGGGATCCGCGACGAGCTGGCCGCCGCCGGCATCGCCATCGAGGACACTCCCGCCGGACCGCGGTGGTCGTTGACCCGGCGCATCGACCCGGTCTCGGGGTAGGTATGCCGGGCAACTCTCAGCGACGCGGGGCGGTGCGCAAGGGCGGCAAAGGCCCGACCGTCGGCTCCGGGGGTCAACGCCGTCGGGGGTTGGAGGGCAAGGGCCCGACACCCAAGGCCGTCGACCGCGACCACCATCCGGCCCATCGGCGTGCCGGCAAGCCGAGCGCCCCTGGCGAGCGGGCCGGCCAGGGTGGGTATGCCGCCCGGTCCCGTCCCGCAGGCCGCCGCGCCGCCGGGTCCTCGGAAGTGATCGCCGGGCGCAACGCCGTCGTCGAGGCGTTGCGGGCCGACGTCCCGGCGACGACCCTCTACGTCGCCGGGCGGGTCGAGGCCGACGACCGGGTCCGCGAGGCCCTCAAGGCCGCGGCGGCCCGCGGCATACCCGTCCTGCAGACGCCCCGAGGCGACCTCGACCGGATCACCGACGGGGCGGTCCATCAGGGTCTGGCCCTGCAGGTGCCGCCGTATGCCTATGCCGAGCTCGCCGAGCTGCGCGATCCGCTTGCTCCCGGCGTCCCGTTGCTGGTGGCCCTCGACGGGGTGACCGACCCGCGCAATCTCGGCGCAGTGGTCCGTTCGGTCGCCGCGTTCGGTGGACACGGCGTGGTGCTGCCGCAGCGACGGTCGGCAGGGATGACCGCGGGTGCGTGGAAGGCGTCGGCGGGTGCGGCGGCCCGCGTGCCGGTCGCCCAGGTCACCAACCTCACCAGGGCCCTGACCGAACTCAAGACTGCCGGGTTCTTCGTCGTCGGCCTCGACATGGACGGGTCGATTCCGCTGCCTGAGCTCGAGCTGAGCGACCGGCCGCTCGTCGTCGTCGCCGGGTCCGAGGGCCGGGGAGTGTCCCGGCTCGTGGCGCAGACCTGCGACCAGATCGTCTCGATCCCCATGGCCGGTCCGGTGGAGTCGTTGAACGCCGGCGTGGCCGTCGGAGTGTCGCTCTACGAGATCGCCCGCCAGCGTGCCCGCGGCGCCGGCCCGACGTGATTCGTCCGGGTTAGCATGGCCAGAATCGTCGGCTGAAGGAGAAGGTCAGCGTGGGCAAGAGTTCACGGGCGCAGAACGCCCGGCTGGCGCAGTTGCGTGCCGAGCAGGCGGCCGCCGAGCGTCGGCAGCGACTGATGATGGCCGGAGGGGTCGTCCTCGTCGTCCTCGTCATCGTCGGCGCGCTCGTGGTGTCGGCGTTGCAGGGCAACAAGGACGTCGAGTCGAAGGGGCAATCCTCGCTCGACCAGGCAACCTTCGCGAAGCTCACCTCGGTGCCCAAGGCGAGTCTGGATGCGGTCGGCGTCGGGTCGATGCTCGCCGCTCCGCAGCGGATCGACGCTCCGGCCCTGACGAAGGACGGCAAGCCGCGCGTCGTCTACGTCGGTGCCGAGTACTGCCCCTTCTGCGCGACCCAGCGTTGGCCGCTGGTGGTCGCCCTGTCCCGGTTCGGCACGTGGAACAACCTCGCGGCGACGTATTCGGCTCCGGCGCCCGAGGTCAACCCGGACACGCCGACGGTGACCTTCCACGGGGCGACGTACACGAGCCAGTACCTCTCCTTTACCGGCTACGAAACTCAGACGAACAAGAAGTCCAACGGTCAGTTCACCCCGCTGGACAAGCTCGAGGGCGATGACCTGCAGCTGTTCCAGAAGTACGACGCGCCGCCGTACGTCGACGCCCGCAGCACGGGGGCCATCCCGTGGTTGACCATCGGCGGCACGTGGATGGTGGCGGGCGCGTCGTACGAGAGCGCCCCCATCCTCGGCAAGTCCCACGCAGACATCGCCTCGGCGCTGGCGGACCCCACGAGCGACATCGCCAAGGGCATCGACGGCTCGGCCAACGCCTTCACCGCGGCGATCTGCAAGGTCACCGACCAAAAGCCGGTCGAGGTGTGCAGCTCCCCGGGGGTTCAGGCCGCGGCGGCCACCCTCAAGTGAGTCCCCGGTGAGTCCCCCCAAAACCCCCGGAAGGGTGCGTACGGCATACCGGACCGTGCCCGGCTGGCTGTCCCCGACCGCGCTCGGGCTCTGTCTCGTCGGCCTCGCGGTGTCGGTCTATCTCACCTACGACCACTTCAGCGGCGGCGGCACCCTTGCCTGCCCGGAGGGCGAGACGGTCAACTGCGCCAAGGTGACCGAGAGCCAGTGGTCGAGCGTGTTCGGCGTGCCGGTGGCTCCGCTCGGGCTGGTGTTCTTCCTCGTCTTGTTGCCGTTGTGCCGCCCGGCGGCGTTTCGCCGCCCGGGGCTCACCCTCGACCGGCTACGCCTCGCCTGGGTCGGCGTCGGCCTCGCGATGGTCTTCTACCTCGTGTGGGCCGAGTTGTTCAAGATCCAGGCGATCTGTCTGTGGTGCACGGTCGTGCACGTCGTGACGTTCCTGCTGCTCGTCGTGCTCATGTTCGGGCAGATCCTCATCCGCCCGGCGCCGACCCGGCTGCGCTACAAGGACCGCACACACTGATCCGGTAACCGCTCGTGGCGGCTCGACGGGAGTCGGTGTGGCTGGGCGGGCCGGTTTCCGCCGGCCCGCCGCCCAGGGTCAGCGTTCCTTGACGACGACCGTGTTCATGATCTTGTCGGCGAAGGTCTGACGCATCGGGTCCCAGAGTGGCCACAGGTACCCGATGTACGCCATGCCGTCGAGCGCGTGGGCGAGCTGGCGCACGAAGTTCATGCCCACGGACTGGGGCTGGCCAGTCTGCATGTGCAGGACCCGCAGACCACGCCGGCGCTTTCCCCAGGACTGTCCGGTGCGGCCCTGAGCGACGATTTGGTTGAGGATCCCGATGACGAGACTGCCGATGATGCTGATGATCACCAGGGTGATGCCAAGGAGGACCAGCCCAGGGTTGCCCTGGGTGATGACGGTGCCGCGCGTCGAGCGAGTGCCCCCGTTGACCGTTGCCAGGACGGCCCCGACGACGTACAGGAGCGAGAACGGCAACTGGTAGAGGGCGTCGATGAGAGAGGCGACGACGCGGTCGCCCCACGACGCCAGGGGCTGCCCGTGGGGGCCGACGCCGGCCGCCTGGTAGGGCCCGGCGTACGGGGGTGCCGCCGGCGGGTAACCCTGTTGCGGCGGGTAACCCTGGTGCTGCGAGTAACCCGCCGGCGGCAGGTAGGCCCCCGACGCTGGCGGCGCGGCATACCCACCGGCTGGCGGCGCGGCATACCCGCCCGCTGGCGGCGCGGCATACCCACCGGCTGGCGGCGCGGCATACCCACCGGCTGGCGGCGCGGCATACCCGCCCGCTGGCGGCGCGGCATACCCACCGGCTGGCGGCGCGGCATACCCGCCCGCTGGCGGCGCGGCATACCCACCGGCTGGCGGCGCGGCATACCCACCGGCTGGCGGCGCGGCATACCCACCGGCTGGCGGCGCGGCATACCCACCGGGATCCGGCGGGGGGAAGGCATCGGGAGCCGAGGAGTATGCCGCGGCTGGAGACGGTGGGGCGACGTCCGGCACTGCCGGTGGCGGCGGGAAGGCCATAGGACCCGGCGCCTCGGCCGGTTCGGTTGGGGGGTCCCAGGCCGGGGCCGGCGGCGGCGAGGCGGCGGTCGGCTCGGCCGACGCGGGGTCGGCTCCCGGGATCTCGGGCGGCGGGAGGGCGGGCTCCGGCCATGGAGGCGGAGGTTCGGAGGACGACCCGGCGGGGGCCTCGCCGTAGGATTGGTCGGGCGACTGGTCGGTCATGTGAGGCTCCCCCTGCAACGGGACTCGGACAGCGTCCACCCTAACCGTTCGACGCTGTGGAGCGGTCCTCGGACCGGGCCAGCACGGGCATCTGGATCGTGTCGACGCCGAGCACGGCCCGTTCCTCCGGCTTGGCCGGCAGGACGGTGCCGACATAGTCGGCGAGGGCCTCACGCATAGGAATGTCGGTGCCGGCGCGCTCGGAGAGGTACCACCGGTGTTCGAGGACCTCGTGGAAGACCTCGGCCGGTTCGAGCTTGCCGGTCATCTCGCGCGGCACGGCGCGGACGGTCGGTTCGTAGACGTTGACGAGCCACTCGTGGGCGACGATCTCCTCGTCCTCGCCCTGCCTGTCGCTGGCCGCCCGATACGAGTCGAGGTCGTTAAGCAGCCGCCGGGCCTGGTTCTCCTCGACGTCGAGCCCGGTGAGGCGCAACAGCCGCCGGGAGTGGTGGCCCGCGTCGACGACCTTGGGCTGCAGCTGGATCGACAGCCCGTCGAGGTCGGTGGACATCGCCAGTTCGTCGACGTCGAACCCGAGGGCGTTGAGCCGCCTGATGCGTTCGTCGATGCGCCACCGGTCACCGGTCTCGAACCGCTCCACACCGGTGAGCTCGTCCCACAGCGTGTAGTACCGCTCGACGATCCGCACGGCGGTCTCGACCGGGTCGGTGTGCTCCTCGAGCAGGCCGCCGGCGTGCAAGTCCATGAGCTCGCCGGCGATGTTGACCTTGGCGATGTCGAGGTCGTGCTCGCGCTGGCCGTCGGACAGCGACGCGTGCAGCTCCCCGGTCTCCGCGTCGACAAGGTATGCCGAGAATGCGCCGGCATCGCGTCGGAACAGCGTGTTCGACAGTGACACGTCCCCCCACCAGAACCCCTGCAGGTGGAGCCGGACGAGCAGGACGGCAAGGGCGTCGACGAGTCGGCCCGCGGTGTCCGGGCGCAGGGTCTGGGAGTACAGCGCCCGGTAGGGCAGCGAGAACTGCAGGTGCTGGGTGACCAGGGCGGCGTCCAGCGGGGTCCCGTCGGGCTCGACGCGCCCGCTGACGATGCCGAAGGGCTCGACGCAGGGTAGGCCGAGGCGTCCGAGGGCCCGGAGCATCGCGTACTCGCGGGCGGCGATGTCGGCCTTGATCTCCTTGACGGCGATGACCCGGCCGGCCAAGCGGACGAACCGTACGACGTGTCGGGAGATGCCTCGCGGGAGTGCGGCGAGGGTGTCCTCGGGCCACTGCTGCAGCGGCAGCGACCACGGCAGGTCGAACAGGCCCTGGTCCGGCCGGGCCGAGGTGATGTTGAGGACCACGGGCCGCTCCTTTCCTGGTGCCGGAAACGGGCCGTGGCCGGTCACCCACGAGGGGCGCCGGCCACGGCATTCGACGCGGGTGTTACGCCCCGATCCGCTCGCCGGTCTCGGCGTTGAAGATGTGGGTGTGACCCGCCTTCGGCACGAGCCGGACGGTCTGGCCCCGCTCCGGGGGCCGGCGACCGTCGACTCGGGCGAGGAAGGGCTTGTCGGCCGCGTCGTCCTCCCCCTCGGTGGCGATCTGGTGGACGTCCTTGGGGGTGCCGTAGATGTAGGCGTCGGCGCCCAACTCCTCGACGACGTCGACGTGCAGCTCGAGGCCCTGGTCGGTCGTGGAGATCTCCAGGTCCTCAGGCCGGATGCCGAGGGTGACGCGCGCGCCTGCCTTGGCCAGGTCGGCGCGGTCCACCGGCACGACGTAGCTGCCGAGCTTGACGCCGCCGTCGACGACCGGCACGTCGAGCAGGTTCATCGCCGGGCTGCCGATGAACCCGGCGACGAAGACGTTGGCCGGGTGGTCGTACATGTAACGCGGGGCGTCGCATTGCTGTAGGTAGCCGTCCTTGAGCACGGCCACCCGGTCGCCCATCGTCATGGCCTCGGTCTGGTCGTGGGTGACGTAGACCGTCGTGACGCCGAGGCGCCGCTGCAGCGAGGCGATCTGGGTGCGGGTCTGCACCCGGAGTTTCGCGTCGAGGTTGGACAGCGGCTCGTCCATGAGGAACACCTGGGGCGAGCGGACGATGGCCCGGCCCATGGCCACGCGCTGGCGCTGACCGCCGGAGAGGGCCTTGGGCTTGCGCTCGAGGTAGGGGGTGAGGTCGAGGATCTTTGCCGCTTCCTTGACCCGCTTGTCGATCTCGCCCTTGTCGACGCCGGCGATCTTCAGGGCGAAGCCCATGTTGTCGGCGACGGACATGTGCGGGTAGAGCGCGTAGTTCTGGAACACCATGGCGACGTCGCGGTCCTTGGGGGACAGGTTGGTGACGTCGCGGTCGCCGATGAAGATCTGACCGCCGTTGACCTCCTCGAGGCCGGCGAGCATGCGTAGCGAGGTCGACTTGCCGCAGCCGGACGGGCCGACGAAGACGAGGAACTCCCCGTCCGCGATGTCGATGTTGAGCTTGTCGATGGTGGGCTTGGGGTTGCCCGGGTAGTGCCGAGATGCGTCCTTGAATGTGACGGTGGCCATGCTGTTGTCTCCTTCACCGGCAGGAACGTGCCGGACGATCCGTTGTAAAGGTTCGGCCGCGGGTGCGGTCGACACTCATTGTGCCGTATGCCGTCTTGGCGATGCAAGCGCTTTCACTGCTCGTTCTCGCCGCGACCGGGGACGAGGCGAAGGCGGGGACCAGGCGAGCACGAGACGCGGCATACCGGACTAACCCTTCGTGCCGCCGGCGGTGAGGCCGGCGACGAGGTGACGCTGGGCGAAGAAGAACACCAGGCCCGCGGGGATGGTGATGAGTACCGCCGCGGGAGTGAGCAACTCCCACAGCGGCAGGGTCGGCGGCCGGGGGATGAGCGTCTGCAGACCGTAGGCGAGGGTGAACCGGTCGTTGGTGTTGAGGAAGGCGCTGGCGTACGCGACCTCGCCCCACGCGGTGAGGAAGGTGTAGAACGCGGTGACCGCAAGGCCCGGGCGGGCCAGCGGGAGCACGACCCGCCAGAACACCCCGAACGGCCCCAATCCGTCGACCATCCCGGCCTCGTCGAGGTCGTGGGGGATGGTGTCGAAGTACCCCTTGAGCATCCACGTGCAGAACGGGACGGCGACCGTGCAGTACGCGATGACGAGCGACACCGGAGTGTTGATGAGTTGCAGTTTCGACATGATCGCGTAGATCGGCACGATGAGGATCGCCACGGGGAACATCTGGGTGATGAGGAAGGTCCACATCAGCGGGCGCTTGCCGGGGAAGTTGTAGCGGGAGATGGCGAACCCGGCCGTGGCCGACATGAAGATGCCCAAGAGCATCGTGCCGATCGCGACGACGACGGAGTTGCCGAACCAGCGCAGGAAGTCGGTGTTGCTCAGCAAGGCGTGGTAGTTGTCGAGGCTCGGTTCGACGATGGGCGCCAGGGTGGCGATCTGGTTGGCCGGCTTGAGCGAGGCCAGGGCGATCCACACGATGGGGAACACGGCGACGAAGCAGCACACCCACAGCGTCGCGTGGATGCCGACGCTGGCCAGGGGCGATCGTTGCCCGCGGGGACGGCGTTTGGCCATGGTCACCACACCTCCCCTTGCTTGCGCAGGAAGAACCGGTATCCGATCGAGTAAACGATGAGGATCGAGAGGATGAGCACCCCGTACGCCGAGGCAAGCGAGTAGTTGCGTAGCCCTTCGAACGCCGCCTTGAAGGCCCCGGTGACGAGGATGTCCGTCGTGCCGCTCGGGCCGCCGCGGGTGACCAGGAAGATGATCGGGAACATGTTGAACGTCCAGATCGTGCCGAGGAGGATGACCGACGCGCTCACCGGTCGCAGGCTCTGGCAGGGTGATGTTCGTGAACCGCTGCCACGCCGACGCGCCGTCCATCTCGGCGGCCTCGTAGAGCTCGACGGGCACGGCCTGCAGGCCGCCGAGCAGCGCGACCATCATGAACGGCACACCGAGCCAAACGTTGACGACGATGACGGCGATGAGCGCCTTGGGCGTCGAATCGAAGTAGTCGATGGGGGTGCCGCCGAGGCTCGTGACGAGGGCGTTGAGCACGCCGCGGTCGCGGTCGAAGATGAACTTCCACGCGAAGGCGGAGACGAACGCGGGCACGGCCCACGGGAGGATGAGCAGCACGCGGTAGATCGCCCGGCCGCGGATGTTGCGGTTGAGCAGGACCGCGAGGCCCAGGCCGAGGGTGTAGTGGAAGAACACGCAGGCGAAGGTCCAGATGAGGGTGATCCGGAACTGCTGCCAGAACTCCCCGACTCGCCCGGTGATCAGGTCGGCGTAGTTCTGCAGGCCGACGTACTGCCACGCGTTGGGGTTGGCCTGGCAGACCGTGTCACCGCCGAGGGTCTTCGTGCAGATCTCGGCAACCTGGTTGCCCTCGTTCTGGTCGGTGAACGACATCCACACGCCCTGGACGAGCGGGTAGAAGACGAGCAGTGCCAGGACGATGATGACCGGGGCGACCATCGCCCAGGCGTACCAGTACTTGTCGAAGCCGTCCTTGAGACGTTTCATCGGGTCTCCTGCGGATCGAGGTGGAGGTATGGCCGTGGCCGGGCCCGACGAACGGACCCGGCCACGTCGACACCAGGCGTCACGACAGTGCGTAGTCCTTGACGGCCTCGGTCTTGTAGGTGTTGGCGACCTTGGTCAGCTCGGTCTGGGCGTCGGCGCCCTGCACGAGCAGCGCCGTCGCGGCCTGGTCGAGCGGACCGAAGAGCTTGCCGCCCTCGGGGATCCACGCGCGCTCGACGGCGACCTGCATGACGGGCTTGAAGGCGCCGACGATCGGGTTGGTCACCTTCGTGTATGCCGAGGTCCGGGTCGGCAACAGGCCGAGGCTGTCGGCGAGCTTGGCCTGGCTGTCGGCGCTCGACATGAACTTGATGAACGCGGTCGCGGCGGCCGCCTTGTCCGAGGACATACCCGACCAGATGACGTAGTCGTGACCGCCGACGGGCGCGCCGGCCTTCTTGCTGCCGGCCGGGACCGGGGCGATGCCCAGGTTGTCCAAGCCGCCGAAGCCGGCCTCCTTCTTGATGTTGTTGACCTCCCAGGGGCCCTGGACGATCATCGCGACCTGGCCGGTCTTGAACGCGGTCATCATCGCGCCGTAGGCCTCGGTGGCCGGAGGCTTGGTGAAGCCGGGGGCGGCAAGCAGCTCCTGGGCCTTCTTCACGCCGGCGACCGCGGGCGCGGCGTTCACGGTGATCTTCTTGGCGCTGGCGTCGATGAGGTCGCCGCCCTCGCCGTAGATGAACGGCAGTAGGTAGTAGCCGGCCGGGTTGAGGTACGCGCCGTCCTTGCCGGTCTTGGTCTTGATCGTCGCGGCCGCAGCCTTGAGCTCGTCCCACGTCTTCGGCGGCTGCACGCCGGCGTCGGAGAGCATCTTCTTGTTGTACATGAGGGCCAGTGAGTCGGTGACCTGCGGGACCCCGTAGGTCTTGCCGCCGAACTTCGTCGAGCCGGCCGGGGCCGCGAGGAAGTCGCTGGAGTCGGCGGTCAGCTCGGTGCCGTCGAGGGCGTAGAGGTAGCCGAGAGAGGCCAACTCGGGCACCCAGGCGACCTCGGCGCGCAGGATGTCGGGCGCGCCGGACTTGGCGGCGGCCGCGGTCTTGAACTTGTTCTGCGCCTCGCCGAACGGCACGGATTGCACGTTGATCTTGACGTTCGGGTACGTCTTGTTGAAGTCGGCGACGAGGTTCTTGAACGCGGGCGCCTCGTTCGTCGCGTCGGAGGTGTCCCACCACGTCAGGTCGGCCTTGACGGTGGTGGGGTCGACAGCGGCCTTCGACGACGTCGCCGTCGTCGAGGTCGAGCTGCTGCTACACGCGGTAGCGGTCAGCGCGAGGGCGGCGGCGGCGACCGTGATGGCCACCTTGGTCTTGGGCATGTGGGGTGCTCCTCAGCGTGGTCGTGGCTTTCGGCTGGTCCGGAGCCGAATGGCTCGGACTGTAGCAGTGCGGTGAAAGAAGTGGGCGATCAGGGTGCAGATACTTGCGGGACCGTTACCATCGCGTCAGGGGGACCATCGCGAGACCGCGTTCGAGGAGGTGCAACGGTGGCCCGCCGCGCCCGCTTGGAGGACATCGCCCGGCATGCCGGGGTGAGCCAGGCCACCGTCAGCCGTGTCCTCAACGGCCGCCCGGGGGTGGCCGATTCGACGGTACAGGCGGTCCTCACCGCCTTGGACGTCATGGGCTACGACCGCCCGAGCCTGCTGCGTCGCCAAAGCGTCGGCCTGGTCGGCCTGCTCGTCCCGGAACTCACCAACCCGATCTTCCCGGCCTTCGCCCAAGTCATCGAGACCGCATTGGCCCGACACGGGTACATCCCCATCCTCTGCACCCAGACCCCCGGAGGGGTGCACGAGGACGACTACGTCGACATGCTCCTGGAGCGCGCCGTGGCCGGCATCATCAGCGTGTCCGGGCTGCACGCGGATACCGAGGCCGACCCGGCCCGTTACCAGCGGCTGAGGGACCGGGGCCTGCCGGTGGTCCTCGTCAACGGTCAGATCGCCGGCATCCCCATGGCCTCGGTGTGCGACGACGACGTGGCCGCCATGGACCTCGCCGTCACCCACCTGGTCAGCCTCGGTCACCGGCGCATCGGCCTCGCGCTCGGACCTGCGCGGTTCTGGCCCGTCCAGCGCAAGATCGCCGGGTTCCGCGCCACGATGACTCGGCTGCTCGATCTCCGGCCCGCAGACCTCGACGAGCTCATCGTCCACGAGCTGTTCACCGTTGAGGGCGGGGCCGCCGCGACCGCGCAATTGTTGGCCCGCGGGGTCACTGCCGTCATCGCCGCGTCGGACATCATGGCCTTCGGATCGGTGCGTGAGGCCCGGGCTCGGGGTCTGCGGGTGCCCACCGACGTGTCCGTCGTCGGCTACGACGACTCTCCGCTGGTCGGTTTCGCCGACCCTCCGCTCACGACGATCCGCCAGCAGGTCGGGCCGATGGGCGAGGCCGCGGTACAGGCGCTGCTGCGCCAGATCCAGGACGGCGTCTCCGATCCGCCCTTGGACTACTGGTTCCGGCCCGAACTCGTCGTGCGGGGATCGACGGCCGCCGCGAGCACGGACCGGGCCAGTCACTGGCCGGGTCGGTCCGCAGGTTCGCGAGCGGGTCGGAGCGCCCATCCCGGCACGCGGCCGGCATGAGTCGCCGATCGAGAGCGCGGTAGCTCCCCCAGTATCGCGAGCGCGTAGCCCACCTGGTGCTGCCAGCGCGGTAGCCCACCTGGTGCTGCCAGCGCGGTAGCTCGCCGGGTCCTGCGCCGGCAACGGTCCGCGCGACGGGTCGGCCGGCGCGGCATACCTGATCGACGGACAAACCGCCCGAAACTGCGACCGGGCATTTCTGGCGCACCGTGGCACGTCGGTCCTGCCACGATGCGGCGCAACTGCCCGGACACAGTGGGTGGGCCCGCTGGCGCCACCGGCGCGAGGCGACTACCGTCGCCCCATGAACATCTCCGATGTGTTGCGCCGCAAGCCCGGCGGGGTCGTGACGATCCGCCCGGAGGACTCGGTCGAGCAGTTGCTCGGTGTCCTGGCCGAACACAAGATCGGAGCCCTTGTCGTCAGCGTCGACGGCAAGAGCGTGGCCGGCATCGTCAGCGAGCGCGACGTCGTCCGCCACCTGCACAGCGCCGGCGCGGCAGTCCTGTCCAGCCCGGTGAGCTCGATCATGACCGCCGAGGTCATCTCCTGCGAGCCCGACGAGGACCTTGCCCATCTGGCGCAGACGATGACCGAGCAGCGAATCCGTCACATGCCGGTGATGAGCGGCGGTGAGCTCTACGCCATCGTGAGCATCGGCGACGTCGTCAAGAACCGCATCGAGGCGCTGCAGGTCGAGCGCGACCACCTCGTCGGGTACATCCAGCAGTAGCCGGCGTCCCACGAGCAGAGGCCGTCGTGCCGCCGGGCCGATCCACCACGCGCGGCGCGCGGCGCGGTATGCCGTCCTCGCCCGCAGTTCGCCCCCGCTCGCTTACCGTTGACCCATGACGATGCCGCTCCGTTCGGAGGACCCGGCCTGGTCCGGCGCTCCGGGTGGTTCCGGCGGTCAGCGGATTGCCGAACGGCTCGGCCCCTACCGGCTCGTCCACCAGATCGGCGAGGGCGGCATGGGCGTGGTCTACCTCGCGCTGGATCCGCACGGGCGGGCCGTGGCGATCAAGGTCCTGCGGCCCCACGTGGCCTACGACTCCGAAGCCCGGGCCCGGCTCGAACGCGAACTGCACACCCTCACCCGGATCCGCAACGACCGGGTCGCCGCGGTCATCGATGCCGACGTGTTCGGCCCGCGGCCCTATCTCGTCACCCGCTACGTCCCTGGGCCACCGCTCGACGAGGTCGTCGCCGAGCACGGCCCGCGCCGCGGGGAGGACCTCGTGCGGCTGGGCCGGGGACTTATCGGAGCCCTCGAGGCGATCCACGGCGCGGGGGTCATCCACCGCGACCTCAAGCCCGGCAACGTCCTGCTCGAGGACGACGTCGACCCGGTGGTCATCGACTTCGGCATCGCGCACGTGGCCGACGACATCCGCCTGACCAGCGTCGGGCTCGTCATGGGCACGCCCGGCTACCTCTCGCCCGAGGTCGTCGAGGGCGCTGCGGTCACCCCCGCGACGGACTGGTGGGGCTGGGCGGCGACGTTGGCCTTCGCGGCGACCGGACGACCACCGTTCGGCAGGGGCCCCATGGACGTCGTCCTAGCCCGGGTGCGCAACGGCGAGTTCGACCTGCGCGGCGTCGACCCGCGGTTGGAACCCTTGTTGGCCGCCGCCCTCTCCCCGGTGCCCGCGGACCGGCCTCCGGCTCAGCTCGTCATGTCGGCCCTCGAGCGGTTCGCCGCCGGCGGCGCGGCCACCGCGGTGTTGCCCGTGGCCGCGACGACGCCGATGCAGCGCTTCGGCGGACCGGGTGCTCCGCCGGCTACGCGGCATACCGAGGTCGTGCCGTTCGTCCCGCGCGCAGGGGGTTCGGTGCCGATCGCGCCGCCGACGACCCCCCCGCCGCCGCCCCCACCCATGACCCCCGGGCCGGCCGGATCGCGATCAAGCCTTCCCCCCGGGCTCGTCGAGCCTGCCTGGCCGCCCACGGCGGGTATGCCGGTGCCTGCCGGCGATCCGATGGGGGGCCCGGTTGCGCCGATGGGCCCGGACGACGGCCCGGGACAGCCGGATCCGCGCATCGGTCGAGCCAACCGCAGCGGGACCCTCGCGGCGTTGGCCGCCGCCCTGGCAGCCTTGACGGCTTTGGCGCCCGTCGTCGCCGTCCTCGTCGCCGTGGGGTGGAGTTGGCTGGCCCGCACCGTCGACCGGTCGATGACCTCGTCGGTACTGCGCCGCTTCGAGTACGGCCGCCGGCGAGGGGACGCCGTTCGGGCCCTCGTCGCTGCGCCGTGGCACCTGGTGGCCGGCGCGCTGGCGACGGTGCTGGCTCTGCTGCTGCCGTTGCTCGTCGGCATCGCCGGCGTGTACTGCGCGGCCTTGGCGCTCACCGCCACGACCGGAGGCAATCCGGCCCCGGGGACGGCGGTGTGCCTGGCGGCGGGTGGGCTCGTGGCGGCCATGCTCGCCTGGTGGGGCCCGGGTGGGACGTCTGTTCGGCGGGGGTCGAGGTCGGTGCTTCGCGGCATCGCGCCCGGTCGCCTCGGGGCGGATGTCCTCGTCGGCGTGCTGCTCGGAGCGGTCGTGGGCTTGGCCGTGTGGGCTTACGTGCGCCACGGGCAGCCGTTCTGGTGGCCGCTGCCCGGGATTCCGGACTGGCTGCGCACGCCCGGTCGCTGAACCGTTCGTCACGCCGGCTGGGTGCTACCGACAACTCCGCGGATCGCTTGCCGCGTCAGTAACTGGCCCTTTCGCCCGCGCGGTCTGCTCGGCTCGCGCCATCAGGCTCGTCACCGCGGACGCCGCGCGCGATATGCAGGGCACTGATCGGGCATGCTGCCGGGACACCCGGCCGAAGCCTGCGGCGGGTCAACAGCGCTCCCAGCTTGGTGCGGAAGGCATTTCGCCAGGTCGGGCCGTGGAGCCGGCGGGGGTGTCGAGTCTCAGGACATAGGCGACAGGTGTCTCAAGACATAGGCGACATCAGACTCGGGGGTGTCCAAGGCTCGTCTGGTGATCACTGCGGTCCTCGAACAACATCGTCCGGTGGCCGAGGTCGCCGCCAGCTACGGGGTCCACCGGGCTTGGGTATACAAGCTCCTGGCCCGTTACCGAGCCGAGGGCCAGGCAGCGTTCGAACCCCGCTCACGCCGACCGAAGACCTCCCCGACCGCGATCCCCGCGGCAGCCATCGAGGCTGTGCTGACCGAACGAGACCGCCTCCTGCACGCCGGGCACGACGCCGGCCCCGAGACCATCAGCGCCCACCTCGCCCGCGCTGGCACCACCGTGTCCCGTGCCAGCATCGCCCGGATCCTGACCCGCCACGACGCGGTCACACCGGAGCCAAAGAAGAAGCCCAAGAGCGCCTACCTGCGCTTCGCCGCCGACCAACCCAACGAGTGCTGGCAGTCCGACTTCACCCACTACCGGCTCACCACCGGCACCGACACCGAGATCATCACCTGGCTGGATGACCACTCCCGGATGGCCCTGCACGTCAGCGCCCACCGGCGGATCACCGGGCAGGTCGTTCTGGCCACCTTCCAGGCCACGGTCAGCGAGTTCGGCTGCCCCGCAGCCACCCTCACCGACAACGGCATGGTGTACACCGTCCGGCACGCCTCCCACAGCGTCCGCGGCGGACGCAACGCCTTCGAGACCGAACTCGCCCGCCTGGGCATCACCCAGAAGAACGGCCGCGGCAACCACCCCCAAACCCAAGGCAAGGTCGAACGCTTCCAACAGACCCTCAAGAAGTGGCTCCGCAACCAGCCCACCCAGCCAGCCACCCTCACCGAACTCCACCACCTCCTGGACCGCTTCACCCGCGAGTACAACACCGACCGGCCCCACCGCTCCCTCAACCGCCGCACCCCGCTGGCCGCCTACACCAGCCGACCCAAAGCCACCCCCGGACACCTGCACGAACCCCCGGACCGAACCCACGCACGCGTCCGCACCGACAAAATCAACAACGGCAAAATCACCCTGCGCCACGCCGGCACCCTCTACTCCATCGGCATCGGCCGGCACCTCAACGGCACACCCGTCCTGGCACTGATCCACGACCTCGACATCACCATCAGCCACGCCACCACCGGCGAAATCCTCCGCCACCTCACCCTCGACCCCACCCGCCGATACCAACCCCAAACAACGAAACAGGGCGAACCCTGAGGGTTCGCCCTGTCGCCGATGTCTTGAGACATCACATGGAGCCGGCGGGGGGACTCGAACCCCCAACCCCCTGTTTACAAGACAGGTGCGCTGCCAATTGCGCCACGCCGGCGGGGCGCGCCGCAGCGGCCGTGCCGTGTGAAGCCTACCTAGGGGGTGCCGAACCTCCGGTCGCCCGAGCGGTGGTCGTCGCCAGCGGCTGCAAGGTGCCCGGGCCGCCCCGGTTGCTGTTCGCCGCTCCGCGCCCGGGTCCGGGCGGCATACTCCCGGAGCGGAGGGAACGCCGCGCGATGCCGCGGATCAGCGGAGTGCCACGCCGCGTCGGGGTCGTTGCCGACCCTGCCTCGCGGGGCCATGCTCATCGCATGTCAGCGGTGAAGAACATCGGGATCGTCCTGTTCGACGACGTCGAGGAACTCGACGCGGTGGGTCCGTGGGAAGTGCTCGCGTTCTGGACGCAGACCTGGCCCGACGACGGGTATGCCGTGAGCACGCTCTCGCGCGACGGCGCGCTCGTGCGCTGCGCCAAGGGGATGCGGGTGCTCCCCGATCACGCCTTCGCCGAGGCGCCACCGTTCGAGGTGCTCATCCACCCGGGCGGGATGGGCACCCGTCCCCAGCTCGTCGACACCGCGCACCTGGACTGGGTGCGGGGCCAACGCGCCGCGGTTCCGGTCATGGCGAGCGTCTGCACGGGCTCTCTTGTGTATGCCGCGGCCGGGCTTTTGGCGGGCCGCCCCGCGACCACCCATTGGGCGTCGATCGACCTCCTGCGCCAACTGGACCCGAGCATCGAGGTGCGCGAGCAGGAGCGGTTCGTCGACGACGGGGACCTCGTGACCTCATCGGGAGTGTCGGCCGGGATCGACATGGCACTGCACCTGGTGCGCCGGTTCGCGGGCGAACAGCGAGCCCGTGACGTTCGCCGCGGGATCCAGTACGACCCGGCGCCACCGGTCTGAAGACCACTACTCTTCGCCAGGCGGGCTGGGTGACCCAGTCGTCGCCCGATGACTATGCCGGATCGGGGTCGGAGAGGGGCCGCACGAACAGGGCAGCGCCGACGCCGACCAGCGAGAGTAGCGCCCCGGCGAGGAAGGCCAGGCGCATCCCTTGCGCGGTGGCCGCATCGCCCGCCACTCCCGACGCCATGGCGGCGGTGGCGCCCGAGGCCATGACCGTGATCGACAAGGCGGTCCCCGCCGCGCCGGCGACCTGCTGCAGGCTGCCGAGCAGCGCGCTGGCGTGCGGATACAGGGGCGGCGGCACGGCGGACAGGCTCAGCGTGAACAGCGGTGTGAACACGAGGGCGAGCCCGAGACTCATGAGGACATGGCACCCGAAGATCCGCCACAACGGAGTGTTCTGGTCGACGGTGACGAGGGCCCAGATCGCCGCCGAGGTGAGCACGACGCCGGGGACGACCAGGGGGCGCGGGCCATGGCGGTCGTACCAGGCGCCCACCGGCCGGCCCAACAGGCCCATGAGCAGGCCACCGGGCAGCAGTAGCAGACCGACGGTCAGTGGGCTCGCGTGCAGAACGCCGAGCAGGTACAACGGCAGCACGACGACGACACCGAACAGCGCGCCCATGAGCGCGAGCATGACCAGCAGCGACACGGTGAACCCTCGGTGACGGAAGGCCCGCAGGTCGAGCATGGCCCGCTCGACGCGTTGCAGGCGCACCTGGCGCCACGCGAACAGCCCGAGTGCGACGATCCCGATGGTTACCGCCGCGACCGGGGGCAGCGGCATACCCCCGCCCGTGGAGTCCGCGCCGGCCTGGCTCAGGCCATACACCAGACCGCCGAAACCCAACGCCGACAGCGGCACCGAGACGACGTCCAGCGGCGCGTCGCCCGGACTGCCGAGATCCGTGACCTGGCGCAGCCCGACGGCGAGCATGACCAGGGCGATCGGCAGCATCACCGCGAAGATCCCCCGCCAGCCGACCGTCGCGAGCAGTGACCCGGACAGCGTCGGGCCGACGGCCGGCGCGACCGAGATGACGAGCGAGACATTGCCCATCGTCGTCCCGCGTCGCTCGGCCGGGACGACGGTCATCAACGTCGTCATGAGCAGCGGGAGCATGATCGCCGTGCCGCTGGCTTGCACGATCCGCCCGGCCACGAGCAGGCCGAAACTCGGCGCCAACCCGGCGGCGGCGGTCCCGGTGCAGAAGAGGACGAGAGCGGTCACGAACACGGTGCGGGTCCGCAACCGCTGCATGAGCCACCCGGTGACCGGGATGACCACGGCCATGGTGAGCATGAAAGCGGTGGTGAGCCACTGGCCGGTGCGCGGATCGATCCCGAAGTCGGCCATGACCGTGGCGAGCGCGACGCCCATCGTCGTCTCGTTGAGGAAGACGACGAAGGTCGCGGCGACGAGCAGCCAGACCAGGCGGTTGCCGGCCCGCTCGTCGACGGCCGGCGCGGTGGTGTGGTCGACCGAGCCAGGGGAGTGCATCCTCGTGACGGTACCTGTCGGCACCGACGTGGGCTAGCGAGTTGTGCCCGCGGGGAGGCCACCTCGCGCGAGGAGGAACTTGCCCCGGGTATGCCGCGGCGCGTCCAGCCGGTCCGAAGGGTGCTCGGTCAGCCCTGGGCGTTCGGATACGGACCCGCGACGACCTCTCGCCCGGCGGTCGACCAGCCGTTCGTCCCGCCCGCGACCGAGTAGGCCTCGATGCCGGCTTGGCGCAGGAAGGCGCTGCCCTGCTGGCTTCGATTCCCGGTCGCGCAGATGACGTAGACCGGCTCGTCGCGGGGCACCGCGTCGAGCTTGTCGGGCATCGACGCCAGGGGCATGAGGGTGGCGCCGGGGACGTGCCCGGCGCGGTACTCCATCGGCTCGCGGACGTCGATGACGGTGGCGCCGGAGGCCTGCGCCTGGGCGAACTGGTCCAGTGACACCTCGACGGGCTTGTCCAGGAGCGCCCGTTGCCGGGCAACCTGGGCGTGCACGTCCGTCATGTCCAGGGCCTTGACCCCGTCGATGACCTGCTGCAGTGCCGCGGGAGGCAGGGCGCCGGGCTGGGAGAACACGAGCACCCCCTCACGGAAGGCCATGAGGGTAGGGATCGACGTGATGTGAGCCGACCCCGCGAGGGCAGTCTCCGCCTCGGTGTCGACCTTGCCGAAGACGATCTCCGGGTGCTTCTCGGAGGCGGCAGCGTAGGTCGGCGCGAACTGCCGACACGGCCCGCACCAGGCCGCCCAGAAATCGACGAGGACGATGTCGTTGTCAGTGACGGTCTGCTCGAAGTCGGCGGCGGTCAGGTCCTTGGTGGGCACGGGTTCTCCTTGACGCGAAGTGCCAGGTGTCTGGGGTCGGTGGGATTCGGCGCCCAGTATACCCCCTGGGGTATCCCAGGTCTTGCCGTCGCCTGGCGCCCCCAGGAGGCTCACAGCAGATCGATGCAGTATGCCGCGTATGCCGCCCACGAGTTCGTCGCGAGCGTCGGTGACCCGCCGCAGCGTGCTGGCGGCCGCCGCCGGAGCGGTCGGGCTGGTCGCCTGCACTCGGACCGAGCCTGCGCCCGGCCCCTCGTCGGCCACCTCCTCGGCGCTCGCGACCGGCACACCGTCGCCGACGAACGCGGTGTCGCCCTCGCCGTCGCCCCCTGCGGTATCGGCGCCGACGAGCCCGGCCCGGGCCGCCCTGCCGCGAACCACTGCGTGGGAGCCCGACGCGGCCGACGTCCAACCCGACGTCAAGCGGATGGCCGCTCGCGTCGTCGAGGCGCTCGGCGCCTGGCCGGTGGGAGCGTTCGGCAGCAGCGCCGCCAAGTCACGGCTGAGCCAGCTCGGCGTCGACCCCGCCCTCGGCGACGAGGCCGGTTCGCTGTTCGCCCGCGGCGACGCGGCCGCCCTGCAGGTCGTGTTCGCCCAGTACGGCGGCATCCTCGCCGACTCGGCCAGCGTCCTCGTCGTCGCGCGTCAGTGGGTGTCCCAGAGCTCGGCCGTCAGCGACGGTGGCACCACCGTCGACGTCCGACTCCAGCGGGGTGCCACCGGCTGGTCCGTCGTGCACCTCTACCCCGGGGATGCCGGTCCGGCGCTGCCCGAGCTCAGCGCCGTAGCACGCCGCGTCCTCGGCAACGCCCGGATCGACCTGCCGCCGCAGGCCCTCGCCGACGTGCACGCCGGCACGGTCCACGACAGCGTGCTCGGCGCACTCGACTCCGTCTCCGCGCGGTTCGCCATCGGCGTCAGCGTGCTGCGCACCGGGCACCCCTTGGACGTCTTCGGCACGAACCGCCGCAGTGACCACCCCCTTGGCCGAGCCGTCGACACCTGGACGATCAACGGTCATCCGGTCGTCTCGGCGGCGACACCTCGGTCGCTCGTCGTCGACTACATGACGGCGATGGGCGACGCGGGCTCGTACAACGTCGGTGGACCGGTTGCGGTGCGGCGCACCGGGTACTTCACCGACGACACTCATCACGACCACGTCCACGCCGGGTTCACGACCTGAGGACCGACCGATCAGGTGCGAATATCGTGTCAACATCGGCTCGTTCAGCGGTTGCGACAGGCGGGCACCGTGCACCAGAAGGCCAAGGACATCCTGCCCGCGAGCTACCACACCGACGAGAGCACCGACATCCCGGTCCGGTTGGTCGACCCGCCGGCCTAGACGTCACCGTGGGCGCGGCTCTCGGGGGTGCCTAGGCAGGAGCCGGCCCAGGTCGCGAGTCGAGGGCCTCAGTGCGCGGCGACGGTCCGAGCCTTGATGCTGCTCGCGGCGACGACGATGTCGACGATCTGATCGACGTCGAGCGTGCTCGTATTGACGATGAGGTCGTAGTGGTCGGGCAGCCGGGGATCCCAGGCGTACAACCGCATCGACATGTCGGCCCGCATCTTGTCCTCGTGGGCCTGCCGTCGAGCCGCACGCCCCTGGTCGATGCCGCCCTCGTCGGCGGCACGGGCGATCCGAGCCTCCACGGGTGCGTCGAGTTTGACGTGCAGGGCAGCCGGGTTGTCCGAGAGGATCACCGTCGCGTTACGTCCGAGGACCACGCCGCCCTCGGCGACCGCGTCGCGAACCGTCTTGGTGTTCTCCACGGCGATGACGTACTCGTCGCGTTGGTCCAGCGGGATCGAGCGGTTGTCCACGCCGAAGTGCCCGAACGAGGCGAAGAAGCGTGACACCGGTCCCTCGTCGGCTTGCTGTTGGCGCCGCTGCTCCTCGGCGTCCTCGAGTTCCTCGGAGCTGAATCGCTGCCCGAGGTAGGGCACCCCGAGCGCTGCGGCCACGCGGGGGGCCACCTGGGTGGCGCCGGACCCGTACGACTCGAACAGCGTGACGACCGGGTGGGTGGGCGAGTCGGTCATGAGTGGGTCCTTCCGTGGGTGTGCGGCTCGTCGTGGACTGACTTCCACGCTACGTCCGTGTCTGTGGTGGGGGTATGCCGTGCCATGAGTTTCCTTGCCAGCTGGGGGTGTCCGGGGTCGCTCGTCTAGAACCGGGTGTCGACCATCGCGCAGAACGCGTCGACGGGGCTGACGCCGGTGAACGCCTCGGTTCCCGCCGCGAGTTTGTCCACCACGGCGGCGAGGGTGCGGTCCTGGCTGTCGTAGGCGTTGACGAAACACTTGACCGCAGGGGCGTCGGCCAAGTGGAACGGCGCAGCCACCGAGACGAAGATCGTGGGCAGTTCGTGGACGTACCACGGCACGTCCGGCGTGCCCTTCGAGGCGGCCCACATCACCCGCTCGACCGGCTGCATGCCGCCGACGACCTTCGCGACGTTGACGACGAGGTCGTACTTCGCGACGAGATCGGCGATCGGGGCCTTGCCTGAGTACATCCCCATGAGGCCCTCGTGGCGCTGTTCGGCAGGGAGCTTGAGGAGTCGGTCGATGGCGGACTCGTAGATCTCGACCTCGTGCCCGGCAGCCTTCAGGAGGGCCGCGACGGTCTCCCAGGGCGGGGTCCCGTCGCCGCCGAAGATCGCCGCCGCGGGGTTCTCCGGTCCCTTGACCGGGACGACGAGCACGCGGGGATAGCGCTCGGGAGTTACCGGGAGGATCTGAGGGTCGGTGTTCTTCACGAGCGTGACGGCGCGGTCGGTGATGTCGTCGAAGATCGCGACGTTCTCGGGCAGCCCGATCCGGGCCAGGGCCTGGTCGGCGGGCGGGACGATCTGGGTTTTGGCCTTGCGGTGCAGTCCGGCCGAGGCCTTGAGGCCGAGGATCCGGCGCAGCGCGTCGGTGAGGCGCTCGTCGGTGATCGCCCCGTTGCGGTAGCCGGCCATCATGTAGCCGAAGTCCTCGTCGGGGTCGTTGAAGAAGAGGAACAGATCGCACCCGGCGGCGATGGCCGTCGGCAGGACGTCCGCGCGTCTCATCGTCGAGGTCATCCCGACCATGTGGCTCGCGTCGGTGACGACCAGTCCGTTGAAGCCGAGTTGGCCCTTGAGCAGGTCGGTGACGAGTTCCTTGCACAGCGAGGCCGGCAGCAGCTCCTCGTCAGGCGTCTGCGGGCTGAAATGTCGCTGGTAGGCCGGGTGCATGATGTGGCCGGCCATGACCGAGTGCACTCCCGCGTCGATCATCCCGGCATACACCGTGCCGAACGTCGCGTCCCACTGCTGCGTGCTCAGCGTGTTGACCGATCGGGACAGGTGGTGGTCGCGCTCGTCGACTCCGTCGCCGGGGAAGTGCTTCATCGCGCACATGACCCCCGACTCGGCCATCCCGCGCAGGTACTCCTTGCCCATCGCGAGGACGAGGTCCGGATCCGCGCCGAAGGACCGGTTGCTGATGATGGGGTTGCGCCAGTTCATCAGCAGGTCGACGATCGGCGCGAACGCCCAGTTGCAGCCGATGGCCGAGGATTCGACCCCGCTGACCCGGCCCATCTCGTAGGCCCAGCGCGGGTCCGCGGTCGCCCCGATCTTGATGTGGTACCCGACGAGGGTGCCGTCGGTGCACGCGCCGTTGCCGCCGGCCTCGGCATTCGAGGCGATGAGCAGCGGGATCGTCGAGTTCTCCTGGAGGATGCGGTTCTGCTCGTGCACCTCTGCGGCGGTCGCCGGGTTGTAGCGCACCGCCCCGAAGTGGTACTTCGCCAGCGCGTCCTTGAGGTAGGCCTCGTCGCGGCTGGCCCCCATGTTGACGAAGAGCTGGCCGATCTTCTCCTCCTCGCTCATCCCGGCGATGGTGCGCTCGACCCACTCCACCGCGTCGGCGTCGAGGTAGTAGGGCTTCGCGGTCAGGTCGACCATGGTCTGTCCTTCGGTGGTGTGTCGGTATGCCGTCACGGGGCCAACCCCAAGCGCCGCACGGCCTCGTCGATGAGTGCCGTGGAGCCGTGGGCCAGGTCGAGGACCACGCCGTCCTCGTCGGGGCCGAGCGGCTCGAGGGTGGCGTACTGCGACTCCAGCAGCTCGGCCGGCATGAAATGGTCGGTGCGGGCCGACAGTCGAGTCCGCACGACGTCGAACGCGCCGGCGAGGTGGACGAACTCGACGCGCGGGGCCCCGGTGCGCAGGACGTCGCGATAGGACCGTCGCAGTGCCGAGCACGCCATGACCGTGTACTCCGCACGGGCGTCGTGCTCGCGGATCCACTCGGCGAGGGCGCGCAGCCACGGCCAGCGGTCCTCGTCGGTCAGCGGGATGCCACGGGCCATCTTCGCGACGTTGGCCTCGGGGTGGAAGCGATCGGCCTCGCCGAGCAGCAGACCGGCTCGCTCGCTGATCCCGACGGCCACGGTGCTCTTCCCGCAGCCCGACACTCCCATGACGACGACGTGACGACTCATCGACCCGACCCCACCATCTCGCGGTATTGCTCGAGAACGACGTCGGTCACGGCGCTGTCGTGGATCCCCAACCAGCCCAACACGGCCTCGACGGCCTCGTCGTCCGCGTCCGCGCCCGCGATCAGGCGCATGACCTCGTCGGCCTTGGCGTCGGTCACGGGGGCGCCGTGTCCCCTGAGATGGGCGACCCAGGCGGCGACGGCCCGGGTCGCGCCGGCCGGCATCCGGCCCACGGCGCGTTCGGCGAGCAGGGTCGGCACGATCCGGATGGGGAGCTTCTGGGAGCCGTCGGCGGCGATCTGGGCGAGCAAGTGGCGGATGCCGGGATTGGCGAATCGTTGCAGGAGCGCAGCCCGGTATGCCGCGACCTCGGCTGGGGGGAAGTCGAGCTGCCGGGCCGCGTCGTCCCACCACTGCTGCACCCACCCCCGCACGACGGGGTCGGCGACCGCGTCGTAGACCGTCTCGTGCCCGGCGATCGACGCGGCATACGCCATGAGTGAGTGCGACCCGTTGAGCAGCCACAACTTGCGGGTCTCGAACGGGACGATGTCCTCGACGAAGCGCACCCCGACCGCCTCCCACTGCGGCCGGCCGGCCGGGAACTGGCCGGCGATCACCCACTCGGTGAACGGTTCGGTGACGACCAGGCACGGATCGTCGATCCCGGTGCGGTCGGCCAGCGAGCGCTCGTCCTGCGGGGTGGACCGAGGGGTGATGCGGTCGACCATCGTCGTCGCGACAGACACGTTGGCGTCGATCCACGCCGGCAGGGCCGGGTCCACGAGCTCGGCGAGCTCGCGGACGACGCGGGCGAGCATCGGCCCGTTGTCCGGGACGTTGTCGCACGGCAACAGGGTGATCGGCCCGGCGTCGGCGACCCGCCGCGCCACCAACCCCGCCACGAGCTTTCCGGGGGCGGTCCGCACGAGAGCGCCCATGGGGTCCGAGCGCAGGGCGGCCAGGTCCGCCACGACGAGCGGGTCGGCGACGTCGAGCGCGCCGGTGTCGGTGCGCAGGTAGCCGGCCTCGGTGACGGTGGTCGTGACGATGCAGACCGCGGGGGAGGACAGGTAGGCGCGCAACGCGTCGAGATCGCCGCCTCCATGGACCGCGCTGAGGCTGGCGACCACCTCGGGGCGGTCCTGCTCGGCGTCGCGGACGAGCAACGTGTACAGCCCGTCCTGGGCGGCCAGGGAGTCGGACAGGACGCTGCGGTTGCCGCCGAAGGCCGCGATGCCCCACTCGGCCGCGTCGGGGGCGTGCTCGGTGTACCAGGCCTGGTGGGCGCGGAAGAAGTTGCCCAAGCCGAGGTGGACGATCCGGACCGGTGCCGGGGGTCGCCCGTCGCCGCTCGCCCGCGAGAGAGTGCGTGGTGTCGTCACAGCGTGAACACCGTCCTGGGGTTCTCGGCGACCAACTCGTGAGCGACCTCGATCGCCTCGTCCTCGTCGAGTCGATGCTCGACGACGAGTTCGGCCAGGTAGCCGCAGTCGAGCCGGCGCGACATGTCGTGGCGGGCCGGAATGGAACAGAACGCGCGGGTGTCGTCGATGAATCCCGAGGTCCGGGTGAAGCCGGCCGCCTCGGTGGTGGCGCGGCGGAAGCGTCGGATCGCGTCGGGCGCGTCGATGAACCACCACGGCACGCCGACGTACATGACCGGGTAGAAGCCGGCCAGCGGCGCGAGTTCCCTGGAGTAGAGCGTCTCGTCCATGGTGAAGACGACGAGGTTGAAGTTCGGCGACGTGCCGTAGGCGTTGAGCAGCGGCGCGAGGGCCTCGGTCGCCTCGACGTGGACGGGGATGTCCGCGCCGACGTCGGCGCCGAACCGCTCGAAGGTCGGCCGGTGGTGGTTGCGCGCCACCGCCGGGTGCAGGGTCATCGTCAAGCCGTCCTCGTGGGACATCCGGGCCATCTGCGACACCATGTGCCGCTGCAAGGCCCGGCATTCCTGTGGGGATGCCGTGCCGGCGCGGGCCGCGGCATACGCCCGGGCGGCCTCGGCCTCCTCGAGGATGTCGGTGCGCAGGTCGGGATGGCTGTGGTCGGTCGAGACCGCGCCGTGGGCCTTGAAGTACGCGCGGCGGTTCTCCAACGCGGCGAGGTAGCCGGCGTACGTGCCGGCGTCCTCACCGGACACCTCGCCGAGGCGGTCGACCAGTTCGACCCAGTCCGCGCGGCCCGGTTCGAGGTAACGGTCCGGGCGGAACGTCGGCACGACCCGGCGGGTGAACGTCGGGTCGTCGGCGAGAGCCTGGTGGTGACGCAGGTCGTCGCACGGGTCGTCGGTCGTCGCCAGGACCTCGATGTCGAAGGAGTCCATGAGCGCTCGCGGGCGCGAGGAATCCAGGGCGATCCAGTCGGCGATCCGGTCGTAGATCGCGTCGGCGGTGTCCGCGCTCGGGCGCACGGTCACGCCGAAGATGTCGACGAGCTCGTTCTCCAGCCAGTAGCGCACCGGGGTGCCCCGGTAGGCCGGCCAGTGCTCGCACAGCAGCCGGAAGGCCCGGCGGGAGTCGGCTTCGGACAACTCCCCCTGGCCCACCCCGAGGTCGGCCAGCGACACCCCTCGGGCGTGCAGCATCCGGTTGACGTAGTGGTCGGGGGTGATGAGCAGCGAGGTCGGGTCGCGGAACGGGACGTCCTCGGCGATCCACTCGGGCGGGACGTGGCTGTGCGGAGAGAGGATCGGCAGATCCGCGACCGTTGCGTAGATCCGGCGGGCGACACTGCGCGTCCCGGGGTCGGCGGGGAGGAGTCGGTCGGGGTGCAGCGACATCGGCACGCTCATACGACCATCCTCCGGTCGCCCGATGGGGGCGGCAACGGGTTGCCAACGGTTGCTCGGGGGGTGTGCTCGGAATGGGTATCCCGAACGGCTTTCGGGGCGCCAAGTGGCGGCAACGCGCTTGCCCGCGCCGCGCCGGCGTGGGTCAATCGAGGCATCGCCACCCGTCCTCTCGTCGCGAGGAGCCGCCTTGTCTGCGACCCTGCTGGCCGCATCCGTTCCGTGTGCCCTGCTCGGCGGCCCCCACGAGGTCCTCACCGAGTCGGCCCTCGACGCCTTCGTCGCCGACCAGCTGCGTGATCTGCCGATCGACGGCGCCGCGGTGGCTCTCGTCGTGCCGGACGGCACGCGGTCGTGCCCGCTGCCCATGCTCATGCGGGTCATGCACCGGCATCTGGTCGGTCGGGTCGGATCGCTGACCGCCGTCATCGCCTTGGGGACGCACTCGTACATGGAGCCGGACGAGATCGACCGGCTCTTCGGCGTCGGGGGGCCGGGGCAACCGGCGGACCTCGGCGCGGCATACCCCGGCATGAGCATCGTCAACCACGAATGGGCCGACCCGGACAAGCTCGTCGTCGTCGGGCACATCTCCGGGGAGCGGATCGCCGAGTTGTCGCAGGGTCGGCTCGCCGTCGGCGCGGACATCGCCATCAACCGGTACGTCGTCGAGTCGGACCTTGCCATCGTCGTCGGCCCGGTCTTCCCGCACGAGGTCGTCGGGATCTCCGGGGGCAACAAGTACTTCATCCCCGGGGTGGCCTCCCAGGAGTTCATCGACATGACCCACTGGGTCGGGGCGCTCATCACCAGTTACGAGATCATCGGGACCACGGGGATCACCCCGGTGCGGGCGATGATCAACGAGGGGGCGGCGCTGATCCCCACTCGCCGGCTCGCCTTGTGCTGCGTCGTCCGTTCGGGCACCGGGGACCTGGAGGCGGCAGCGTTCGGCACCGCGGAGGACGCCTGGGCGGCGACCGCGGCGATCGCCGCGCAGACCCACGTCGAATACGTCGACCAGCCGTTCCGCCGGGTGTTGTCGATCATGCCCGAGCGCTACGAGGACATCTGGACCGCGGCGAAGGGCTTCTACAAGCTCGAACCTGCTGTCGCCGACGGCGGCGAGGTCGTCATCTACGCCCCCCACGTCACCGAGGTGTCCGAGACACACCACGAGATCTACGAGATCGGCTACCACTGCCGCGACTACTTCGTCGCCCAGTGGGACCGGTTCAAGGACGTCCACTGGGGAGTGCTCGCCCACTCGACCCACCTGCGGGGTCAGGGAACGTACGACCGGGAGACCGGCGAAGAACGACTGCGAGTCCGGGTCACCCTGGCGACCCGGATCCCGCGCGAGGTGTGCGAATCGATCAACCTCGGCTACCTCGACCCGGACGAGATCGATATCGACGCATGGCAGGCCGACCCAGAGGTGTTCGTCGTGCCGAACGCGGGTGAGGTGCTCTATCGGGTCCGGGCCTAGGCCGATCCAGGGCCGGGCGGGGGCCCTGTCGATTCGCGGACGACGAGTCTCGTCGGCAGCACGTGGGGACGATCCGTCGCCGGCTTGGCGCCCTTGGTGATCGCGACGACGGTGTTGACGCCGGCCTCGCCGAGGCTGCGCAACGGCGCGGCCACCGTGGTCAGGCTCGGGCTGACCAGGTCGCTGGCGAAGGTGTTGTCGAACCCGACGATGGACAGATCCCGTGGCACCGCGAGGCCGCTGGCTTGCAGGGCTCGGGACAGCCCGATGGCCATGACGTCGTTGTACGTGACCACGGCCGTGACCTCCTTGTCGCGGACGGCGGACGCGGCGGTTGCGCCCCCGACGACGGTCGGCGCGAACGGACCCACCCGGGAGAGGGCCAGGCCCCGCTCGTGGGCCGCCTCCCCCATGGCTCGCCACCTCACGCCGTCGGCCCACGAGGCCTCTGGTCCGCTGACGTAACAGATCCGGCGATGGCCCAACCCCGCCAAGTGTTCGACCGCCCGGTGCATCCCTCGGGCGGTGTCCGGGACGACGCACGGCAAACCGGGCACGTGGCGGTTGAGGATGACCACGGGGACCTGCTTGGCGATGGAGCGCAGCACCGTATCGGACGTGCGGGAGGTGACGATGACCATCCCGTCGATGATCGGCAACGCGCGGGCCAACGTCTCCTGCTCGATCACCCCCGATTCCTGGGTGTCCGTGAGCAACAGCGTGTAGCCGGCCTTCGAGGCCGCCGATTCGGCCCCACGGACGATGGAGAAGAAGAACGGGTTGGTGATGTCGGAGGTGGCCACGCCGATGGTGTGGAAACGGGCCGGCAAACGTGGCTGGCCGATCGAGTCGGTGCGATAGCCCATCTGTTCCGCCACGGCGCGGACCCGTTCGGCGGTACGCCAACTGACCCGTCCCGGTCGCGAGAACGCCCTGGAGACCGTCGACGGACTCACCCCGGCAGCTTCGGCGACGTCGTAGATCGTCACCTCGTTGGGCGTCTCGCCGGGGCCGGTCGGGCTCACAGGCCGACCTTATGGGCGAGCCTGTCGCGATGACAATGCGCCCCACGGCAATGGCGCGCGGGAGCACCCGCGGGGCCCAGCCTGATCGCAGGGCCCCGCGGGTGCGTTCGTGGTGGCGTCGTCGGTGCGGCGCTGTGGTGGCGACCTAGGAAGCCGGGTCCGACCCGACGAGTTGCGCCCGCTTGCGGGTCTCGACCTCGTTGCGGATCTTGCGGAAGAGGTTGTCGTTGAGCGGATAGCGGATGAAGACGATCATCGCGACCAGGGCACAGAGCGCCGGGACCAGACCGATGGCCGCCCGGATCGCGGTGAGGGCCGACTCGGGCTGCACCGAGGCGCCGCCGACGTACCCACCCCAGGCCAGCAGCCATGCGCCGGCGGCACCGCCCAGGGACTGCGTGACCTTGCGGGTGAACGAGAAGATCGCGTACGTCGCGCCCTCGGTGCGCTGGCCGGACTTCCACTCGCCGTACTCGACCGTGTCGGCCTCGAGACCGAACATCGTCGTGTTGATGAGCGAGGCACCGACTCCCTTGACGGCGAGGAAGACCAGGGCGATGGCCACGGCCCCGGCGGGCGAGAAGAACAGGGCGACTCCGCCGGCGATGGTGAACAGGCCGCAGTACTGGAACAGGGTCTTCTTGCCGACCCGGTTGATGATCGCCGGGATGAGCGGCGTGATGAGCAGGGCGATGCCGGAATTGACCAGCGTGATCGGCGCGGTCAGGGCGGTGTCGCCGAGGATGTACCTCGCGTAGTAGGCGGTCGCCGGTCCGACGGCGTTGACGCCGGTGAGGTAGAAGAAGCTCGCGCCACAGAGGATGGCCAGGGGCTTGTTGTGCTTGAGGGTGGCGAAGGTCTGCTTGATCGTCGTCTTCGGGGCGGTACGCACGACTCCCTCACGACACCAGAGGAAGGTCATCAGGAAGCTTGCCGTGCCCAGGACGATGAACAACAGGGTGGTCTGGGTGAAGACCGACTGCAGGTCGCTCTGCAGTTGCTGCGACTGGGCGCGCAGTGCGGGGTTGGTCGGGTCCTTCCTGAGGTTGTCGAGCAGTGGGCCGGACTTCTTCTGCAGGTCGGCGATCTTCGGGGCGATGATGTAGGTGAGGAAGACACCGCTGGTGGCCGACCCGAACGCTCGGGCGGCGACGAGCTTGGCGCGTTGGTGGACCGACTGGCTCATCGCCGACGCGAGGGACCCGTAGGGGATGTTGACCATCGAGTACAGCAGGCCGAGGACGGCATACGACAGGTAGGCGTAAAGGATGCCCGGGCCGCTGGCCAGCGGTGCGGTCGGGTCGCCGCGCCACTGGGTGGGGACGTTGAAGGTCAGGTACGACAGGAAGAGCAGGGGCACGGCCCCGAAGAGGATGAACGGACGGAACTTGCCCCAGCGCGTCATCGTCGAGTCCACTGCCCGCCCGGCGATGAGGTCGGCGAAGGCGTCCCACAGCCGCACGACGAGGAACATCGTGCCCACGGCGGCGGCGGACAGGCCCGCGACGTCGGTGTAGTAAAAGAGCAGGAAGGTCGTGCTCAAAGCGAACGCGAGGTTGCAACCGAAGTCGCCGAGCCCGTACCCCAGCAACGAGGTCGGTTTCACTTTCGCCAGCGCGCCTTGATCCCCTTGCAGAACGGTTGCCGTGGACATCTGGGCTCCTTCGTGGAAATGACGACTCGGATCACTGGGAACAGAACAGCGGTACCGAGCCGGTCGCGTACACGAGTTGCCACGAGTTGCAGATTTCGATGGCGTGCGTCTCGGTCGACGCCGTCGAGGACTGGTCAGCCGGTCTTCGACACGCGAGACAACTCGCGGCAAGTGGTTGCCTGCGGGGGTGCTCTGAGCGTGAATGGGAGACCGGAACCCGAACGGAAGGACGTCACATGCTTCGCCCGGCAGACACCGCCACGCGGGAGCGCAAGAACATCGACGGCGTGTGGGACTTCGTCCCCGACGCCGCAGGGGTCGGTCGAGCCGAGGGCTGGTTCCGGGGCCGGTTGCCCGGCGCGCGACCGATGGCCGTGCCGGCGAGCTTCAACGACCTGCTCGCCGACGCCGAGCTGCGCGATCACGTCGGCGACGTCTGGTATCAGAGCACCGTCGTGGTCCCGCGCGGGTGGGACGGGCGACGCGTGCTGCTGCGCTTCGAGTCCGCGACCCATCGCGCGACGGTCTGGGTCGACGACACCGAGGTCTGCCATCACGAGGGCGGGTACACCCCGTTCGAGGCCGACGTCACAGCCCTGCTCACGCCCGGGCGCCCGATCCGGCTGACCGTCGCCGTCGACAACACGCTGTCCTTCCAGTCCATCCCACCGGGGACGCTGGAGCCGCGCGCCTCGGGGCGCACCGCCCAGGTGTACTGGCACGACTTCTTCAACTACGCCGGCATCCACCGGTCGGTGTGGCTGCACTCGACGCCCGAGATCCGGGTCGAGGACATCACGGTGACGACCGGGTTGGCGGGGTCGGCCGGCATCGTGGACTACGCCGTGGAGGTCGTGGGCGCCGACGCGGGCTCCGTGCGCGTCGTCCTGTCCGACGCGGACGGCGTCGAGGTATGCCGCGCCGAGGGCGCAACGGGGCGCCTGCGGATCCCCGACGTGCACCGATGGGCCCCCGGCGACGGGTACCTCTACGACCTGCGGGTCGAGGTGGTCCAGGGCGGGCAGGTGCTCGACGAATACCACCAGAGCGTCGGCGTGCGCACCGTGGAGGTCCGCGGCGCCGAGTTCCTCGTCAACGGAGAGCCCTTCTACTTCAAGGGTTTCGGGATGCACGAGGACCATCCGATCGTCGGCAAGGCGCACAACGACGCGATGATGGTCCACGACTTCGCCCTGCTGGAGTGGATCGGGGCGAACTCGTTCCGCACGTCGCACTACCCCTACTCCGAGGACGTCCTCGACTACGCCGACCGCCGGGGGATCCTCGTCATCGACGAGACCGCCGCGGTGGGGCTGAACATGGGAATCGGCGGAGGCATCTTCGGCGAACAGGGCCACCCGACGTTCTCGCCGGACACGGCCAACGCCCAGACCCAGGCCGTGCACGCCCAGGCGATCCGCGAGCTCGTCGCCCGGGACAAGAACCACCCGTGCGTCGTGCTCTGGTCCATCGCCAACGAACCGGAGTCGGACACCGAGGCGGCGCAGGAGTACTTCCGGCCGCTGTTCGACGTCGCCCGCGAAGCAGACCCGACTCGGCCGGTCGGCTTCGTCAACGTCATGCTCGCCCCGCACGGCAAGTGCCGGGTCAGTCAGTTCGCCGACGTCCACATGATCAACCGGTACTACGGCTGGTACACCCACACCGGTGACCTGGCCAGCGCCGAGGTGGCCTTCGCGGCGGAACTGGCCGGGTGGGCTGCCGAGGGTAAACCGATCATCATCACCGAATACGGTGCGGACACTCTCGCGGGCCTTCACTCGCTGACTCCCCAACCGTGGAGCGAGGAGTACCAACGGGACTACCTCGACATGAACCATCGGGTCTTCGACGCGAACGACGCCGTGGTCGGCGAGCACGTGTGGAACTTCGCGGACTTCATGACCACGCCGGGGATCATGCGCGTCGACGGGAACAAGAAGGGGGTCTTCACCCGCGACCGGCGACCCAAGGTGGCGGCGTTCGCGTTGCGGGAGCGGTGGACCCGCCCCACCGAGCGGGGCCCGGTCGCGTGAGGGTCGGTCCGCCCCGGTCGACAGCCCGCCAGCCCCACTCCGACGTTTCCCG
The DNA here is from genome assembly GCA_037045045.1 of Dermatophilaceae bacterium. Classification (GTDB taxonomy): domain Bacteria; phylum Actinomycetota; class Actinomycetes; order Actinomycetales; family Dermatophilaceae; genus Phosphoribacter. Next base: position 373,205 of record JBAOHL010000002.1, on the reverse strand, counting down.
CGCCGACGTACCCCCGGCCCGAGTCGCCGACGCCGTCGACCGAGTGCGGGCGCTGCTGCGCGGCATACCGCGCCTCGGGGTGGCCTTCTCGGGCGGCGTGGACTCGTCGGTGCTGCTCGCGCTCGCCATGGCCGAACTCGGACCGGACCACGTCGTGGCCCTGCTCGGGGTGTCGCCGAGCCTGGCCGAGTCCGAGCGAGTCTGGGCCCACGAGGTCGCCGACGTCCTCGGCGCGCCGCTCGTCGAAGTAACCACGCGAGAGGCGCAGCGCCCGGCCTACGTCGCAAACGCCGCGGACCGGTGCTATCACTGCAAGAGCGAGCTGTTCACCCGGATCGAGGACGAGGTCGTCGAGCGCCTCGGTCTCACCTCGCTGGCATACGGCGAGAACGCCGACGACGCCGCCCGCGCCGACCGACCGGGATCCGTGGCGGCCGTCGAGCACGCAGTCCGCGCCCCTCTTGCCGAAGCGGGCTTGACCAAGGCGGACGTCCGAGCGGTCGCCTGGCTCCTGGCGGTCCCCGGAGCGGACAAGCCGGCCGCACCGTGTCTCGCCTCGCGAATCCCGCACCAGACGCCGGTGTCGCCCGAGGCGTTGCGAGAGATCGAAGTCGCCGAGGCGGCGCTGCACGACCTGGGATTCCGCGAGTGCCGAGTCCGCCACCACGGCGAGCTCGCCCGGGTCGAACTGCCGCTGGCCGACCTGCCCCGGGTGCGGGATCCGCGGCTGCACCGCCGCCTGGTCACGAGGCTCCGGGCCGCCGGTTTCCGGGAGGTCCTCGTCGACCCCGCCGGGTTGCAGTCGGGCGCCTTCACCCTCGCGGCGCTGGACCGGGAGCGGGGATGAGCGAGGACCCATCGCTCGTGGGCGTCGCCGAACTCGACTGGGCGCGAACCGCCCGCCGTGGCTACCCCGAGGCGACCTACTGCGAGGGCAAGACGCCCGACCAGGTCCGCGCGATCGCCGCGGCCGTCGCCGGTGCGGCAACCGGTTCGGTCGCCCTCTTCACGCGGGCGGCCCCGGAACACGCCGCTGCTGTCCTCGCCGCGCTGCCCGACGCGGCATACGACGAGGGCGCCCGCCTGCTCGCCTGGCCGCCGCAGCCCCCGGCCCCGACCGGGGGTCTGGTCGTCGTCGCTGCGGCCGGCACGTCGGACTTGCCGGTGGCCCGGGAGGCGCTGCTCACGGCGCGTTATCTCGGGCGACCCGTCGAGCTCGTCGTCGACGTCGGGGTCGCCGGGTTGCATCGGATCGTCGGCAAGGTCGAGTTGCTGCGGCGCGCTCGAGTCCTCGTCGTCGTCGCCGGCATGGACGGCGCGCTGCCGAGCGTCGTGGCCGGACTCGTGCGGGCCCCCGTGGTCGCCGTGCCCACGTCGGTGGGATACGGAGCGGCGTTCGAGGGGCTCGCTGCACTGTTGACGATGCTCAACGCGTGTGCCCCAGGAGTCGCCGTCGTCAACATCGACAACGGGTTCGGAGCCGGGCATCTGGCCGCTCAGATCGCCGAGCCCGATCCGCCCGGCGGCGCCTGAGTCCCGGCGGAATCGGGCTGCTCCGGACGTAGACCCGGAGGAACGGGCGCGTCGAGGACGATTCCCGCCGCGGTGGCCGCGGCGGCCGCCAGACCGAGGACGTGACGGACGGGCACGTCGCCCTCGCGGGCCACTCGTTCGGCGTCGTCGAACTCCGGAGTCACCCCGAGGACCCGACCTGCGCGATGGGCCACCTTGACGCGTACCGACCTGCCGAGCACGTCGATGTCCACCCACCCGCGCGCCACGGCGGTCCGCTCCACCACCGTCGCTCGGACGCCGAGCGTGGTGGTATGCCGCACGACGAGGTCGACGAGGTCCCGGGCCCGTGCCGGCGAGGTCAGCGCGTGCAGGGTGTGCCCGGGTCGACCCTTTTTCATCACCGTCGGGGAGAGCCAGGCATCCAGCGCGCCCGCGTCGAGCAGCGCGGCGAGCACGGTCGGCCAGACGCGTGGGTCGAGGTCGTCGACGTTCGCCGCCAACTCGACGAGGGTCTCCGACGAGGTCGCGTCCTCGTCGACCCGGTCGAGCACTACCGCACGCACGACGTTGGGTCGACCGTCGACGTCGCGCGCTCCCGCGCCCATCCCGACGGCGACGAGCCGCCCGAGCGGCATCGGACCCTGGCGACCCGAATCCGGCGGGCTCGAAGCGACGTCCAGGCAGGCCCACGTCGTCGCCAGCGCGAGCCCGGTCGGCGTCGTCGACTCGCCTTGGCCTTCCCCGCTGACGATCCAGCCTCGGGCCAACTGGGCGACCGCGGGGGCTGGCACGGGGAGATCGCCGTGTTCGGTGGCGACGCGCCCCGAGCCCAACGCCACGGTGCTGAGCCGGACGTCGGGCACGCCGAGGTCGACCAGGGCGGCGCACCCCCCGACGATGTCGGCCAGCGAGTCCCACGCGCCCACCTCGTGGAAGTGGACCGTCTCGACCGGGACGTCGTGGACGGCCGCCTCTGCGGCGCCCAGTCGCTTCACCACGGCGATGGCCAGGCCCTCGACCTCTGCCGGCAGCGCTGCCGACGCGAGGATGTCGAGGATGTCCGCGAGGTGGCGGGTGGGGGAGGGGAAGCCGGGAGCGACGACGAAGCGCAAGGCGCGGATGCCGGCCCGAGAGACCGTCGCCCAGCTGAGTCGGACCTCGGGGACGACAGCGGCGACGGCCGACTCGACGGCCGCACGGCTGGCTCCGGCGTCGACCAGGGCCGCGACGAGCATGTCCCCGGCGAGGCCCGCCGTGGCGTCGATCCACAGCGTCCGGCCACCGGTCATGCGGCCAACGCTAGCGACCGCCGCAAGGCCGGACGCGCGGGCAACATCGGGCAACCCCTGGCGGTCGCCTAGGCCCGGCGGGTGCACTGAAGGGGTGTCCTCCATTCCGCCCGCCGCCCAGGTCCTCATCGACTTCCGCCCCACGTCCGACTTCTTCGTCGGCATCGATTCCGACGGGTGTGCGTTCGACGCCATGGACATCAAGCATCAGGAGTGCTTCACGCCCACCACGATCAAGCTCTGGGGGTTGCAGGCCGCGTCGACGTTGACCCGCGAGACGGCCATCTTCGTGAACCTCGGGTCGACGACCCGAGGTCAGAACCGGTGGATCGCCCTCGCTCGGGTCTTCGAACTGTTGGCCCAGCGTCCAGAGGTCGCCGCGCGCGGGGTCACCGTGCCCGACGGTAACGAGCTTCGAGCCTTTATCGATTCGGGGTTCCCGTTGTCGGACCGAGGGATCCGCGAATATGCCGCCACCCATCCGGGTCCGGAGATCGACACCTGCATCCGGTGGGGCGATGCCGTCAACGCGTCGATCGCCGACATGGTCCGCGGCTGTCCGCCGTTCCCCAATGTCCGCGAGAGCCTGCATGCCATGGCCGGGCAGGTCGACTGCATGGTCGTCTCGGCCACGCCGTTGGAGGCGTTGCAGCGGGAATGGACCGAACACGGCCTCACGCCCTATATGAAGGTCGTCGCCGGTCAGGAGATGGGCACCAAGGCGCAGCACATCGAGTTCGCGGCCAAGGGCAAGTACCCCGACGACCACATCCTGCTCATCGGCGATGCCCCTGGTGACCGCGACTCGGCCGAGAGCACGGGAGTGCTGTACTACCCGATCAACCCCGGTCACGAGGCGGCGAGCTGGGCTCGCTTCCGGGAGGAGGCCCTCGGCCGCTTCCTCGCCGGCACGTATGCCGGGCGCTACCAGCAGGATGTCGTCACCGAGTTCGAGGCCTTGCTGCCGGCGCATCCTCCGTGGGCGCCGTGATTGGGCATACCAGGGTGTGCCCGGCGTGATCGTCGGCCCTTCCGAGCCGCTCGACTAGATACCCCCGGGGGTATATAGTCGAGTCAGTGTCACCGGAAACCGAGGAGAGCCCCATGTGCAGTCCCGCCCCATGCGCGCAGTGCGGCAAGACGACGTGGCGCGGCTGCGGCATGCACGCTGCGGACGTCATGTCTCGCGTGCCCGAGCCGCAACGCTGCGCGTGCGCGACCAGCCCGGCCCGACCGGCGCAGTGGTACCCGCGGGCCCCGCTGCCGACCTCGCGGTGACCGCGCCGCCACGCTCCGAAGCATCCGTAGGACCGGCCGGCCCGGTCGTGCCCGCCTCGACTCTGTTCGACGGCGTCGACGCGCTCCCGATCCGTCCGCCCTCGTTGTGGGCGCAATGGCGGGCGGGCTGGTCGCGTCGTCATACCGTCGTCACCGGCCTGCTCACCCCGGCGGTCTTCGCCGGGTACGTCGCCGCGATGGGCACCGGCCCCGACGGGTGGCTGGCCACCGTCGTCGTGCTGCTGGCCGCCGCCCTGGCGGCGACGACGATCGCCACCTACCTGCCGGCCGCGGATTGGCCGGGGCCCGGCCTGCACTCGTCATGCGCGGCCGGGGCCGGCGTCTTCGTCCTGCTCGCCCTCGTCCCGCTGTCCACCCCCGGGCCTGGGCTCGGGAAGGCGGTCGCCGCAGTGGGGGCCACAGCCCTCGGCCTGGCGCAGCGGGTGCTCGGCGTCGCTGCCTGCCGGGTGTAGCCGCCCGCGGGCGATGCCGACGCGCGCCGGTACGAGTCACCGCGCCAACGGCACCCGCACCGTGAACGTCGCCCCCCGGCCCCGACCGGGCGACGCCGCGCTGACTTCGCCGCCGTGCGCCCGGGCAATGCCGCGGGCGATGGTCAGGCCGATCCCCGAGCCGCGATCGGGTCCTGGAGTCCGGTGCCCCGGGGAGCGATAGAACCGCTCGAACACCCGCTCGAGGTCGGCGGGGTCCAGTCCCTCGCCGGAGTCCGCGACCGTGACCAGAGCGTCCGACCCGGAGGCGCGGCATACGACGTCGATGCGCCCGCCAGGACCGGTGGCGCGGATCGCGTTCCCCACGAGGTTGGTGAGGACTTGGGCGAGTCGGTCGGCGTCGGCCACGACGGGTGCTGCTGCTGCCCCATCCACCGTGAGGGTGAGACCGGCGTCCTCGGCTTGGGGCCGCATGCGTTCGACCGCTCGACCGGCGACCTGCGCGAGGTCGACGCGGGCCATGACGATCTCGAGGCGTCCCTCGTCGGTGCGCGAGAGCATGGACAGGTCCTCGGCCAGCCTGCGGAGCCGACGAACCTCGTCGCTGAGCAGACCGAGTTCGGTCGCCGACGTCGGCAGGACACCGTCGATCATCCCCTCGACGTGACCGTCGATGACGGTCAGCGGCGTGCGCATCTCGTGCGCCACCTCGCCGAGCAGGCGCACCCGGCGGGTCTCCGTCTCGTCGAGGGCGTGCCCGAGCCGGTTGATGTCGTCGGCGAGTTCGGCCAGTTCCCGCTCCCTCGGCGCAGGAACCGACGTGTCGTAGCGGCCGGCGGCGATGTCGCGGGCGGCCGCCCGGACCGCCCGCAGCGGCTCGAGCAGCCGGTAGGCCGCGACGGCCCCGAACCCCGCCGCCGCGCCGGCTCCGACGATGGCGCCGACGAGCAGGGCCTGGTCGACGGCATCCCCGAATTGTTGGCGCAAGGCCCCGGCCTGGCCGCCCATGCCGCCGGGCCCCTGGCCCATCGGCGACATCCGGATGCTCTCGTCGAACAGCGCCGGTGCGAGCAGCCGCACGACGAGGAAGGTCGCCGTGGCCGCGAGTACCGCGACGAGCAGATGAGAGAGCACCAGCCGGACGACGAGGCGGTTCATGACCTGGCCTCCACCGGGTCGAGGAGGAACTTGTAGCCGACGCCGCGAACCGTCCCGATGATCCGCGGCGCCGCCGCGTCGTCGGCGAGGGCCCGGCGCATGCTGCGGATGTGGACGTCGACGACCCGCTCGTCGCCGAAGAAGTCATAGCCCCAGACCTGTTCGAGCAGTTGGCTGCGCGAGAAGACCCGGCCGGGCGAGCGAGCGAGGGCGAGCAGCAGGTCGAACTCCAAGGCGGACAAGGTGATCGCCCCGGCTGCGCCGACGATCTCCCGGCGGTCGGGATCGACGTCGAGGCCGGCAAAGTGCAGCACCGAGCCCCCGGCGGGGGCGGGCGGCTGGTCCGCTTCGTCGGGGCGCAGCCGACGCAGCACCGCTTTGACCCGGGCGACGACCTCGCGTGGGGAGAACGGCTTGGTCACGTAGTCGTCCGCCCCCACGCCGAGACCGACGAGCTTGTCCACTTCCTCGGTGCGCGCGGTGACGAGGACGACGTAGACGTCCGAGGTCGTGCGCAGCCGCCGGAGCACCTCGAGGCCGTCGATGTCGGGCAGCCCGATGTCGAGCAGGACGAGATCCGGCGCCTGCTCGCGCAGTCCGCACACCCGCAGGGCCTCGGCGCCGGTGGCCGCCTCGGTGACGTGGAATCCCTCGGCCCGCAGGTATGCCGCGAGCACGGCGCGGATCGACGGCTCGTCGTCGACGACGAGGACCCTGCGTGCCATCGGCCCTCCTGGGGGTGGGGTGGCCCCAGAGTAGGTCCGCCGACCTCGGCCCCACCGGGCCTGAGGGTGGGCTTCTCGAAAGCTTCACACAGTGCGGCGGCGGGGCTTCACGGGCGCGGCTTCGACTCGAGTGCAGCAGGGCCAGGATCCGAGCTGGCCCACCGTCGAAGGAGCATCCGATGTCCGTGCGCACCGTCCGTCTGTTCGCCGCCGGCCTCGCCGTGGCGACCGTCGCCGCCGGCTCGGCCGCCGCCGCGAACGCGGCCACCGGCGAGGCGGCGACCGACCGCGTCGCCGTGGCCACCGCCGACCAGGCTCTCGCCGACCGCCTGACCTTCAGTCGAGAGGAAGAGCGGATGGCGCGCGACCTCTACCAGGCGTTCTCGGCGGCATACGCCCAGGCCGGCGAGTTCACGATGATCGCCCGGAGCGAACAGCAGCACATGGACGCCGTCGCCGGCCTGCTCACGACCTACGGGGTCGCCGACCCGGCTGCCGGCAAGAGCGCCGGCTCATACTCCGTGCCGGCGATCCAGCAGCTGTACGACGGGTGGCACGCCCAGGGGCTGACCTCCCTGGCCGCGGCCTACCAGGTCGGGATCGACCTCGAGAAGCGGGACATCGCCGACCTCGACGCGACGCTGGCCGACCTGCACCAGAGGGACGTCACGACGGTGCTCACCCGGTTGCGGACGGCCTCGACCCACCACGAGGCGGCCTTCACGGCGGCCTCGACCGGGTCGACGGCGAGCCACACTCCGGGCCAAGGGATGGGCCAGGGGATGGGCCAAGGCCAAGGCCAAGGCCAAGGCCAAGGCCAAGGGATGGGCCAGGGCCAGGGCCAGGGCCAGGGCGCGGGGTGCGCGGGGACGCCCGGAGAGGGCGCGGCGTCCGGGCGTCAGGGCATGGGCGCTCGATGGGGCGGCGCCGGACAGCGGGGCGTGGCAGCCCCCTCGGCCGGCTGAGCCGCGGACCCGGCGTACCCTCGGCAGCGTGGAGGGCGGGCTGCGCGGATCGAGCGAGGTGCTCGACGTCGTCCGCCGCCGCGCCGCCGAGGGCAGCCGGCCCGGCGCCCGCACCGACGGGTATGCCGTGGCCCTGGTCATCGAGGGCGGTGGCTCGCGCGGCACGGTGACCGGCGGAATGGCCATGGCCTTGCACGAGTTGGGCCTGCGCGAGGCCTTCGACGACGTCTACGGCGCCTCGGCCGGCGCGATCAGCGGGGCGTGGTTCACGAGCTCGACACCGGAGAAGCTCGTGGGTTGGACCGAGCCGGCATACATGAAGATGCTCATCCGCCACCACGGTCCGTTGACCCGCCGCCCGGTCGTCGACGTCAAGACGCTCGTCGAGGTCGTCTACGTCGAACACGCCCCCATGGACTTCGCCTCGATCGTCGTCAGCCCGATCCGCTGGCACCCCTTGGCGACGGACGCGCACACCGGGGAGTCGATCGACCTGCACCCCTACGTCCGGGAGCCCAGCGACGTCCAAGTGGCCATCCGGGCCTCGGCCGCGATGCCGCTGCTGGCCGGGGGCGCGGTCGACATGGCCGGACGGCACTTCTTCGACGCGGGCGTGTCCGAGCCGTTGCCGTTCCGCACGGCGATCGCCCAGGGCGCCACCCACGTGCTCGTCCTGCGGTCCCGTCGACCGCACGACACGCCGAAGTCCTCGCGCGCCACCCGCCATGTGGTGGCCCGGACCGCGCTGCGCGGGCATGGCCACGGGTTCCGTCACGCGCTGCTCGATTCCACTCGCCAGTACGTCGTCGACGACGGGATCCTTAACGGGCGTTTTCCCACGGCGCACTTCTGGCCGCCGATCGCGGCAATCCGCCCCTCGGTCGACTCCCCGAAGGTGAGTCGACTGGCCAGCCGGGGCGACGTGCTCGAGGCGGCCTTCGCGGCGGGCGAGGCGGCCGTCCGGGCGGTCTTCGCGGCCGACGACCGCGCCGAGGGACAGGTCGCCCCCGCGACCGGGTGAGTCCGTTGTGGCCCGGCCGCGGGGGCGGCGTGTCGGTCAGTGCCCGGAGATCGTGTGCAACGGCTCCTGGGACCGGTCCTTGATCGTGTTGACCGTGACGAGGCTGATCAGCGCCCACGTCGCGAGGTAGAAACCCACCGAGGTCACCGTGCCGAACTGCTGGGTGAGGAACTCGGCGATGGTCGGCGAGAAGGCCCCACCGAGGATCGCGCCGATGGCATACGCCAAGGAGACGCCCGACAGGCGGATCGAGGCCGGGAACATCTCGGCGTAGAGGGCCGACTGCGGTCCGTAGGTCAGGCCCTGGGGGATCCCGGTGACCATGAGGGCGATGGCGACCATGGCGAGGTTCGGCTCGCGAAGCAGCAGGAACATCGGGAAGACCCACAGGATCGAGAAGACGTACCCGATCGTGTAGACCTTGACCCGCCCGATCCGGTCGGAGAGGTTGGCGCCGATCCACGTCGAGGCGAACCAGATCGCCGCGGCGAGTACGACGAAGATCATCACCTGGGTCTGGGGCAGCTTGAGGGTCTTCGTGGCGTAGCCGAGGATGAATCCGCCGGTGATCATGTAGCCGATGGCGTTGTTGCCGATGAACACGAGGGCGGCCTGGATGATCCGCCTCGGGTGGTTGGTGAGCACCTCGCGCAGCGGGGACTTCGACAGCTTCTGGTCCTGCTTGAGCTCGAGGAAGACCGCGCTCTCCTCGACCCGCCGGCGGATCCACTGGCCGACGAACACCAGGACGATGGAGAAGAGGAACGGCACGCGCCATCCCCACGACTCGAAGGACTCCTGGCTCAGGGCGGCGGACATCAGTGAGAGCAGCCCGGTGGCAATGAGCATCCCGGCCGGCACGCCGAGCTGCGGGAAGGCGCCGAATCGACCGCGGCGTCCGTGTGGGGCGTGCTCGACGGCGAGCATGGCCGCGCCGCCCCACTCGCCCCCGGCCGAGAAGCCCTGCAGGCAACGCAGCAGGATGAGCAGGACGGGTGCGGCAATGCCGATCTGGGCGGAGGTCGGCAGGGCGCCGACGAGCGTGGTGGCCGCGCCCATGAGCACGAGGGTGAAGATGAGCACGGCCCGGCGACCGATCCGGTCGCCTACCCGGCCCATGACGATGGCGCCGAGCGGTCGGAAGAAGAAGCTCACGCCGACGGTGGCCAGCGACGCGAGCTGGGCCCACTGGCCCAAACCGCCGAAGAACAGCTTGCCGAACAACAGCGCGGCGACGTTGGCGTAGATGAAGAAGTCGTACCACTCGATCGTCGTGCCGACCGCGGTGGCCAGGGCGACCCGGCGGTACTCGGCGGTGGGGATGCTCGGTACGGCATCGTCGTGGATGATGTCCGAGGGCCCGAGGGGTGCGGCCTCGCGGTGCAGGTGTTCCTGAGTCATGATCGTCCTTGATCGTCGGGGGCAACCGATGTCGGAGCGTTGGTTGCGTTCGGCGGGCGCCGGGCGCAGGAGCCGGCCTAGCCGGCCACGGATTCGTCGTGCAGGTGTTCGACGAGAGCGTTGAGCGTGTGCAACTTGTGGGTGCGCGCTGCCCTCTCGATGTCGGCGGCGGTTGCCTTCGACTCGATGAGTTCGAGGATGGTGTCGTGCTCCTGCACGGACGTGCCGGAGCGTTCGGGGACGAAGATGAAGCTCGAGCGTCGGACCCGGCCCAGGGCCTCCCACTCGCGCGAGAGCAACCCGAAGAGCAACGCGTTCGGGCAGGGCTGGCACAGCAGCCGGTGGAAGCGTTCGTTGAGGGCGGTGAAATCGAGGGGGTCCAGGCGTCCGATCGAGCGGCGCATCCGGTCGTTGATCCGGCGGGCCGCGGCGAGGTCACGTGCCGTGATGTGCGGGGCCGCCAAGGCCGTGGCGGCGCCCTCGAGGTAGGCCACCGTCTCCATCGACTCGACGTACGTCCGGCTCGTCATGCCGAGGACTTCGGCCCCGACGTTGCGGGTGTAGCGGACGAACCCCTCGGCCTCCAGGCGGCGGATGGCCTCTCGGACCGGCACGGGTGACATGCCCAGTTCCTGGGCGATGCGGGCCAGCACGAGCCGCTGCCGAGGGGCGTAGGTGCCCATGAGGATGCCTTCGCGCAGTTGCGCGTAGACCGCCTCCGACTTCGACACGGCGGACATCCGGACTCCTGTGAGGTGGGATCGAGTGCGTGGGATCGTATCCGATGTGGGGTGACGAGGTGGGGTCCTAGGCCTGCGTCGAGTCGGACGCGTCGTCGGGGCGGGTGAAGGTGAAGCCGTCGGCGCCGACGGTGACCGCCTCCTCCATGGCCTCCTCGCGGGCGACGATGGGTTGGGCGTTGCCGTCGAGGTCGAGCACCGGGCTGGCCTCGTTGTACCAGGAGTGGACGATGGGGTTGCCCCACCAGTCCCGGCGCTGGTTGTCGTGGACGTCCCACGTGACCACCGGGTTGTCCGGGTCTCCGGTGTAGTAGTCCTGGGTGTAGATCTCGATCCGGTGCCCGTCGGGGTCACGCAGGTAGAGGTAGAAGGCGTTGGACACCCCGTGCCGGCCGGGGCCGCGCTCGATGCAGTCCGACTTGCGCAGCGCGCCGAGCTTGTCCGCGACGTTGAGCACGCCGCCGCGTTCGTGGCAGGCCAACGCGATGTGGTGCAGTTGCGGCCCGGGCCCGCCGGTGAGCGCGGTGTCGTGGACGGTCTGGCTGCGCCCGAGCCACGAGGCGAAGATCGTGCCCTCGGCGTCGGCGATCTGCTCGGTGAGCTTGAACCCGAGGTCTTGCAGGTAGGCCGTCGCGGTGTGCACGTCGGGGGTCACCTGGTTGAAATGGTCGAGCCGGGCGATGCCCGAGCCGTGCATCTGGTCGTAGTGCCAGGTGAGCCGCTCGACCTTGTCCGCGTCGTGGAAGAACTCGAAGGGGAAGCCGTACGGGTCCTCGACCCGCACCGAGTCGCCGATCCCGTCGACGAAGCCCCGCCGGTTGCGCACGACCTTGCAGCCCAATTCGGTGAAGTACGCCTCGGCCCGGTCGACGTCCTCCGGGGTGCGCACCCGGAAGGAGAACACCCGACAGGCCGGCACGTCGCCCTTGCGCAGGACGATGTTGTGGTGGATGAACTCCTCGAAGGTGCGCAGGTAGATCGCCTCGTCGTCCTCGGCCGTGACGACCAGGCCGAGGACGTCGACGTAGAACTCGCGCGAGGCGGCCAGGTCGGTGACGACGACCTCGATGTATGCCGCGCGCAGGATGTCCGGGGGCGGTGCGGTCGGGGTGGGGACGGTCTCTCCGGGCTTGAGGCTCATGGCGGTCCTTCGGGGTCGCGCGGTCGGTCGGTGATCGGGGTGGTGAGCTCGCGGTGGTGAGCTCCCGGCTCGGGGCGGTCAGCTCGCGCCGAACCGGATGGTGTGCACCTCGCCGAGGGTGAGGTGCACCGCTTGCTGCTCGGTGTAGAAGTCGATCGAGCGGTAGCCGCCCTCGTGGCCGAGCCCCGAGGCCTTGACCCCGCCGAACGGGGTGCGCAGGTCGCGGACGTTGTGCGAGTTCATCCACACCATGCCGGCCTCGATGGCCTGGGAGACCCGGTGGCCGCGGGTGAGGTCGTTGGTCCATACGTATGCCGCGAGCCCGTACTTGACGTCGTTGGCCAGTTCGACGGCCTCGGCCTCGGTGTCGAACGGGGTGATCCCGACGACCGGTCCGAAGATCTCCTCTTGGAAGATGCTCGCGGTCTGCGGGACGTCGGCGAAAACCGTGGGCCGCAGGTAGTTACCGACCGGCAGGTCGGCCGGGCGGCCACCGCCGGCGACGAGGCGACCCTCGCGCATGCCGGCCTCGACGTAGCTCATGACCTTCGCGTAGTGCTCGGGATGCACGAGGGCCCCGACCTCGGTCGTGGGGTCTTGGGGGTCCCCGACGACGATCCGGTCGGCGCGGGCGGCATACCGGCTGACGAACTCGTCGTACACGCCGCGCTGCACGAGGATGCGCGACCCGGCGGTGCACCGCTCGCCGTTGAGCGAGAACACCCCGAAGAGGGTCGAGTCGATGGCCGCGTCGAGGTCGGCGTCGTCGAACACGACCGCGGGGGACTTGCCGCCGAGCTCCATCGACATGCCCTTGAGGGTCGCGGCGCAGTTGCGGAAGATGAGCTGCCCGGTCGTCGTCTCGCCGGTGAACGAGATGAGGTTGACGTCGGGGTGCTTGACGAGGGCGTCGCCGGCCGCTTCGCCGAGCCCGCCGACGAGGTTGAAGACCCCCGGCGGCAGACCGGCCGACTCGAAGATCTCGGCCCACAAGGAGGCCGACAGGGGAGTGAACTCGGCCGGCTTGAGCACGACGGTGCAGCCGGAGGCCAGCGCCGGGGCGAGCTTCCACGACTCGAGCATGAACGGGGTGTTCCACGGGGTGATGAGCCCGGCGACCCCGACCGGCTTGCGGTTGACGTAGTTGAGCTGCGATCCCGGCACCTGGTAGAGGTCGTCGGCCTGGGCGACGATGAGGTCGGCGAAGAAGCGGAAGTTCTCGGCGGCGCGCAGGGCCTGCCCGCGGGCCTGCGCGATCGGTAGCCCGGTGTCGAAGGTCTCCATCTCGGCCAGGCGCGACTCCTGGGCCTCGACCGCGTCGGCGATCCGGCCGAGCACCCGGTTGCGCTCGCGGGCCTTCATCCGCGGCCACGGCCCGTCCCGGAACGCCGTGCGAGCGGCGGTCACCGCCCGGTCGATGTCCTCGGCCTGTCCGGCGGCGGCGGTCGTGTAGACCTCGTTGGTCACCGGGTCGAGCACGTCGAAGGTCTGCCCGCCGATCGAGTCGACGTGCTCGCCGCCGATGTAGTGGCGGATCCGGTCGGGCAGGTCGGCCGGCACGTACCGGCTGGTCGTGGAGGGGGCGGCCATCGTGGTCAGCCCTTCAGGCGAGGTCGACGGGGGTGAGCAGGTCGGGGGCGAGGTCCAGCAGCGCTTGGACCTTGGCCTGACCCTCGGGCGTGAGCGGGATCAGCGGCAATCGGACGTGGTCGGAGGCGATCAGCCCGCGCTGGGCCATGACCCACTTGGCCGGAGCCGGGTTGGTCTCGACGAAGAGGCTGTCGACGAGGGGGGTGAGCCGGTAGTGCAGGTCCATCGCGGTCGCGGTGTCGCCGCTGACCGCAGCGGTGTACATGTCGGCGACCGCCTTGGGGGCGATGTTGGCCAGGGCCGAGACGAACCCGGTGCCGCCGAGGGAGAGCACCGGCAGGCACAGCAGCTCGATCCCGGACCACATGAGGATGTCGCGGGCGTGGTACTTCACCCGGGAGAAGTGCTCGAAGTCCTTCGTCGTCTCCTTGATGCCGACGAAGTTGTCGAAGTCGCGGAACAGCCGGCCCACCGTCTCGGGGGCGATCTCGACGGCGGTGCGCACCGGCACGTTGTACGAGGCGATCGGCAGGTCGGGGAACTCGCGGCATACCGTCGCGTACCACTGGTAGAGCGCCTCCTGGGTGGGGCGCGCGTAGTACGGCGTGATGACGAGGGCGACGTCGGCCCCGGCATCTCGCGCGATCGCCGTGAGTTCGAGGGTCTCGTCGAGCTTGGCCGATCCGGTGCCGGGCAGGAACGGCACCCGGCCGCCGATCTCGTCCGCGATGGTCCGGATCGCGTCGGCGCGCTCGTCGAGCTTCTGCGACGACGGCTCGCCCGTCGAGCCGCCGATGGAGATCCCGTGCGAGCCGGCCGCCAACTGCCAGCGGACCATCCGGCGCAGCGAGTCGTGGTCGACGGCACCGTCGGCGGTGAACGGCGTGAACAGCGGCGCGATCGAGCCGGTGATCTTCGCCGGGTCGGAGCGGAACGACGACACGGGTGGTCCTTTCCTGTGCTGGCTCAGGGGTTTTCGGAGGTATGCCGGGCGGCTCGCCACGCGGCATACCGGTCGCGCCACGGGGCGCCGATGGGGTAGAGACCGTCGACGGATTCGCCGGCGCGGACCTGTTCGGCGATGAAGGTCTCGGCGACTTCCTGCTCCTCCGCCGCGGCGAGGACCTCGGCGACGAGCGCCGGCGGGATGACGATGGCCCCGTCGTCGTCGGCGACGACGACGTCACCGACCTGTACGGTCGCACCGCCGCAGCCGATCGTCACGTCGGTCTCCCACGGCACGTGCCGACGCCCGAGCACCGCGGGGTGGGCCCCGGCGGACATCACCGGCAGGCCGGTGGCGGCGACGGCGGCCCGGTCGCGGACCGCTCCGTCGGTGATGATCCCGGCCGCCCCGCGACCGAGCGCTCGCAGGGCGAGGATGTCGCCGAGGGTCCCGGCGCTCGCGTCGCCCCGGGCCTCCATGACGAGGACCTCCCCGGGGCCGACCGAGTCGATGGCCCGCTTCTGGGCGTTGTAGCCGGGGGCGTGGGCCTCGAAGAGGTCCTTGCGGTAGGGGACGTAGCGCAGCGTGCGCGCGGTGCCGACGATCCGTTGGCCCGACACGAGCAGGGCGACGCCGTCGATGCTCGCCTGGTCGTAGCCGCGCTGGCGCAGCTGGACGGACAGGGTGGCGACGGCGACGCGGGCCAGGCGCGCGCGCAGGTCGTCGGTGAGGACGAACGGGGCCTCGGCGGGTTCTGCGGCGGCGGCGGCGCGGGCCGGTGCGACGGCTACGGCGGGGTGCCCGGGTGTGCCGACCGGTTCGGTTGTGTCAGTTGGCGCCCCGGGGTCGGGACGGCTGCCGTACGCGTCCTCGCGCGCCTGGGCGTCGGCCACCGGCGGGGAGCCCCACGGGCGTAGCGCGGCGACCTCGACGACGTCGGTGACCAGGCGCCCGGTCGTGAGGGCGGGGGAGCCGGTCGTGCTGACCTCGACTTGGAGCCGCTGGCCCGGCAGGGCCACCGAGGCGCCGCCCGGGGTGCCGGTGAGGATGACGTCGCCGACCTCGAGGGTGAGCAGCCGGGACAGGTCGGCGACGAGGTGGCCGAACGGGAAGAGCAGAGTGTCGCTCGTGTCGTCCTGGACGAGGACGTCGTCGAGCCAGGTGCGCACCCGAAGGCCGGCGGGGTCCAGGGAGGCCGCGTCGAGCAGGACCGGCCCGAGAGCCGTGTAGCCGTCGCCGCCCTTGGAGCGCACGTTGGAGCCCTTGTCGGCGTAGCGCAGGTCCGCCAGCCCGAGGTCGTTGGCCGCGGTGACCCAGCCGACGTGCGACCAGCCCTGTTCCGGGGTGACCAGCCGGGCGGGCGTGCCGATGACGAGGGCGACCTCACCCTCGTAGGCGAGCAGCTCGGTGCCCTCCGGGCGCCCGACCGTGTCGCTGCCGGTGAGCGAGGACGAGGGCTTGAGGAAGTACGACGCCGCGGCCGGGGTCCGGCCGCGTTCGGCGCAGCGGGAGGGGTAGTTGAGGTGGACGGCGATGACCTTGCCGGGCCGGGTGCCCAGCGTCGCGGTGACCGCGTCCACAGCGTCTCGCTCTCTCGGATCGAATACGATTTCCCCCAACTGTGGCGGGCCAGGGGTGCCGCGTCAAGGGGAAATCGTATATGATTTGGCCCACGATCTGAGCGACCGAGGAGCGCACATGGCCCATCCCGCGTTGCCCGCCGACCAGCCCACCGAGGTCTTCGTCGACGCCACCTGGGGGCCGTCCTCCGACGGCTCGACCTTCGAGGTTCGCAACCCCGCCACCGAGGCCGTGCTCGCCGTCGTCGCCGACGCCACGGCACAGGACGGGCGGCGCGCCCTCGCCGCGGCGCATGCGGCGCAACCCGCGTGGGCGGCCACACCGGCCCGCGTCCGCGCCGAGCTGATGCGCGCGGCATACGAGACGGTCGTGGCCCGGGCCGACGACTTCACCGCGGTGATGACGTTGGAGATGGGCAAGCCGTTGGCCGAGGCCCGCGGCGAGGTGACGTATGCCGCGGAGTTCCTCCGGTGGTTCTCCGAGGAGGCCCCGCGGGTCGCCGGTCGGTACCAGACCTCGCCGGAGGGCACGATGCGCCAACTCGTGCTGCGCCGCCCGGTCGGTCCGTGCCTGTTCGTCACCCCGTGGAACTTCCCGCTGGCGATGCCCACCCGCAAGATCGCCCCGGCACTGGCCGCGGGGTGCACCGTCGTGCTCAAGCCCGCCGAGGAGACGCCCCTCACCGCGCTGCTGTTCGCCAAGGTCCTCGCCGACGTCGGCCTGCCCGCGGGCGTCGTCAACATCGTGCCGACGAGTCGGGCGCCCGAGCTGTGCGCGCCCCTGATCGCCGACCCGCGGTTGCGCAAGCTGAGCTTCACCGGCTCGACCGCGGTGGGCAAGACCCTGCTGGCTCAGGCCGCCGGGAACGTCCTGCGTTGCTCGATGGAGCTCGGCGGCAACGCACCGCTCATCGTCTTCGCCGACGCCGACCTCGACCAGGCCGTCGACGGGGCGATGGCGGCGAAGCTGCGCAACATGGGCGAGGCGTGTACCGCCGCCAACCGGATGCTCGTCCACGAGTCGGTGGCCGAGGAGTTCGGGCAACGGCTCGCGCGGGGGTTCGCGGACCTACGCGTCGGCGACGGCGCCGAGCCGGGCACTCAGATCGGTCCGGTCATCACCCCACGAGCCCGCGACCGGATTCACGAGGTCGTCCAGGAGGCCGTCGGCGCCGGTGCGCGGGTGCTCACCGGCGCCGGTATGCCGCGCGGGCCCGGCTACTTCTACCCCCCGACCGTCCTGGCCGACGTCCCGGCCGGCGTTCGTCTCGTCACCGACGAGATCTTCGGACCGGTGGCCCCCATCCAGACCTTCGCGACCGACGACGAGGCGGTGGCCCTGGCCAATGACACCGAAGTCGGGCTCGCGGCATACGTGTTCACCCGCGACCTCGGGCGCATCCTCACCCTCGGCGAGCGCCTCGAGGTCGGCATGGTCGGGGTCAACCAGGGGCTGCTGTCCAACGCGGCGGCACCGTTCGGAGGGGTCAAGCACTCGGGCCTGGGGCGCGAGGGGGGCCGGGAGGGGATCGAGGAGTTCCTCGACACCGTCTATCTCGCCCTGCCGATGGGCTGACCCTGCCGATCGGCTGACCGCAACGGTGGGCTGCGGACATCGATGGGCTGACCGCAACGGTGGGCTGACGGCAAGGGTGGGCTGACCGCAACGGTGGGCTGACCGCAAGGGTGGGCTGACCGCAACGGTGGGCTGACCGCAAGGGTGGGCTGTCGGCAAGGGTGGGCTGACCGCCCCGGATATCCGCGCTCGGAGCGTTCGGTCCGGGTATCAGCCGCCCTCGCTGGCCGCTCCTTGCGACAACGGCCCCGAGGAGGACCACATGAGCACCGACGTCGTCGTCGTCCTGCCGGGGATTATGGGCAGCACCCTCGGCCTCGCCGAAGGCGGTAAGCCCGCCTCCGAGAAGATGATCTGGGCCATGGACGCCGGGGCGATCTGGCGCGGGGCGACCGGCCTCGGGCCGAGCATCAAGGACTTCGCCCTGCCGGCCGGGATCGGCGACGGGCATCCCGGCGACGGCATCGAACCGGTGGCTCTCATGCCCGACGTGCACGTCATCCCCGGGCTGTGGACCCCGGTGCGGGGGTACTCCGACCTGCCAGCCCACCTGCGCACCCTGGGCTACGACGAGGCCAAGGGCAACCTCGTGCTGTACCCGTACGACTGGCGACTGTCGAACCGGTACAACGGGGCCCGCCTGGCCACCGTGGTCGAGCCGGTGCTCGAACGGTGGCGCGCCCAGGGCGGCCAGTACGCCGACGCGCGGCTGGTGTTCGTCTGCCACTCGATGGGCGGGCTGGTCGCCCGGTGGTATATCGAGCAGTGCGGCGGTGCGGCGCTGACCCGCAAGCTCGTCACCCTGGGCACGCCGTGGCGCGGGGCCTGTGCCGCGGTCGAGCAGCTCGTCAACGGGGTACACAAGGGGATCGGGCCGCTGTCGCTGGACCTCACCGCGTTCGCCCGGTCGCTGCCCTCGCTGCACCAGCTCATGCCCGAGTACGCCTGCGTGGACACCGGCGCCGACTTCGCCAAGACTACCGAAGTCGCTCTGCCAGAGGTGGATGCCGCGATGGTCGCCGACGCGATGGCCTTCCACACCACGCTGCAGCAGTCCGAGCAGGCCCGGGGCGTGGCCGCCCTCGACGCGACCCACATGATCGTCGGGACCCGCCAACCGACCGCCACGACCGTGCAGATATCGGGGTCGACGGCCCAGACCTTCCAGGACTTCCACGGGCAGAACGACTTCGGCGACGGCACGGTGCCGCTGGCCGGCTCGGTCGGACTCGGCGAGCAGCTCGACACCAACCGGATCGTGCGGATCGCCGACAACCACTCCAACCTGCAAGGCAACGCCGCCGTCCTCGACGAGATCACCGAGATCCTCGCCGCGCGCCCGTCCCGGCCACGGCAGCTGGGTCGAGTTGCCCTGCGCGTCGGCTTGCCGACGCTCGTCGTGTCGCCCGAGGTGTTGCGGGTCGACATCGCCGTGGAGGCGCCGGCGGGCAACGCGCCGTCGACGCTCGGCGTGGTCGTGCGGGACGAGAACCGGCACAAGGCCGCCCGTGCGCAGGTGCGGGTGGGCGGGGGCGTCGCGACCGCGGTGTTCGACGAGCTGCCCGCCGGGCTGCTCACGGTCACGGTGTCCGGTGGGCGCGGCGAGGACGTCGATCCGGTAACCGCGGCGACCTTGGTATGGCGCGACGCGGCCACCACCTGACCGGTATGCCGCCTAGGCCCCGTCCTCGGCCGGAGCCGGGGCGCCCCCACGGCATACCCGGGCCTGCGACCCCGCGGCATACCCGGGCCTGCGACCCCGCGGCATACCCGGGCTCCTTACGACCCGCGGCGCCCCGTGCGCCTCTGCTGGCGCATCCGTCACGGTCAGTCCATGCCTTGCTACAAACTCCGTGCTGCTTCAGGGAGTCTGTCGCAAAGGGTGGAGCTGACGGGAGGACGGGCCGGGCCGGTGGGTGCCGTCGACACGGCGCCCCGTGCGCCTCTGCTGGCGCATCCGTCACGGTCAGTCCATGCCTTGCTACAAACTCCGTGCTGCTTCAGGGAGTTTGTAGCAAAGGGTGGAGCGGACGGGGACGACGGGCCGGGCCGGGCCGGTGGGTGCCGTCGACACGGCGCCCCAAGCGCCTCTGCTGGAGCATCCGTCACGGTTAGTCCATGCCTTGCTACAAACTCCGTGCTGCTTCAGGGAGTTTGTAGCAAAGGGTGGAGCGGACGGGGACGACGGGCCGGGCCCGGGGGCGTGGAGGTGCCGGCGTCGAGGGCGTGTGGGATCGCACCGGCGTAGGGCGGGCCGACGCACTGCTGCCGGCGTGGCGCGGGTCTACAGCGCTCGCAGGCCGGGCAGCACGTCCTCGGCGAACTGGGTGAGGAACCGGTCCTGGTCGTGGCCGGGTCCGTGGACGATCACGTGGGTGAACCCCCACCCGACGTACTCGCCGATCCGGGCCACCGCCTCGGCCGGGTCGGAGGTGACGATCCAGCGGCTGGCGATCTGTTCGATGGGCAGGGCGTCGCCGGCCGCCTCCATCTCGCTCGAGCTGTGGATCGAGTGCTTCTGCTCGGCGGTCAGGGCCAGCGGCGCCCAGAACCGGGTGTTCTCCACCGCCTGGTGCGGATCGCGGTCGTAGGAGACCTTCACCTCGATCATCCGGTCGACGGCGTTGGCGGGACGCCCGGCCTTGGCCATCCCCTCGTCGACCGCCGGCATGAGCTTCTCGGTGTAGAGGTCCACGCCCTTGCCCGACGTCGCGATGAACCCCTCGGCGGTCCGGCCGGCATACCGGGCTACCAGCGGGCCCCCGGCGGCCACGTACACGGGGATCGGCTCGGCGGGCCGGTCGTACAGCGTCGCGTCGGCGGTCGTGTAGTACTCGCCGTCGAACCTCACGCCGTCCTCGGTCCACAGCCGCCGCATCAGCGTCACCGCTTCGCGCAGCCGGGCGAACCGTTCCTTGAACTCGGGCCAACCCTGCGGGACCGCGCCGACGACGACCTCGTTGAGGGCCTCTCCGGTACCTACGCCGAGCATGATCCGCCCCGGATACAGGCATCCCAGCGTCGCGAAGGCCTGGGCGATGACCGCCGGGTTGTACCGGAACGTCGGGGTCATCACGGACGTCCCGAGCACGACCCGCTCGGTGCGCTCTCCGGCGGCGGCGAGCAGCGCCAACGTGAAGGAGGCGTGCCCGCCGGTCTGGCGCCACGGTTGGTAGTGGTCGGCGAAGCTCACGCTGTCGAGGCCGACGCGTTCGGCGAGGACCGCGAAGTCGACGAGTTGGCGCGGCGTGAACTGCTCGGTCGACGCCTTGTACCCGATCCGCAACGGCATGGCTTGTCCTTCCTGTCGGCTGCCTCGAAACGTACTCCACGGCATACCCCTCCCCGGTACCTACACTGGGGTGAGGTTCGACGAGGGAGGCCTGCGTGCACGGCTACACCGACCACAAGGACGACCACCTGCGACGGCTGCGCCGCATCGAGGGACAGGTGCGCGGGGTGGCGCGGATGGTCGAGGAGGACAAGTACTGCATCGACATCCTCACCCAGTTGTCCGCCGTGACTCGCGCGCTCCAGTCGGTGGCCCTCGGGCTGCTCGACGAGCACCTCGGCCACTGCGTCGTCCAGGCCGCGCGCGAGGGCGGCGCGGAGCAGGAGGCGAAGCTGCGCGAGGCGTCCGAGGCGATCGCGCGGCTGGTCCGGTCCTGAGCGGCCCACCTGGTATGCCGTCGCCTCCGGTGCGCCTGGCGGAGCTGGCCGCAGCGGCCGAGGACGTGGCGGCCACGCCCGCCCGCTCGACGAAGGTCGCGCGGCTGGCCCAGGTGCTGCGCGGCCTGACTCCCGAGCAGGTCGAACCCGCCGTGGGGATCCTCACCGGCCGGGTGCGTCAGGGTCGCCTCGGCGTCGGCTGGCGGTCCGTGGCCGACCTCACGGCGGCGCCCACAGCGGCCCCGGCGGCCACCCCGAACCTCACCGTCGGTGACGTCGACGATGCGCTGCAGGAACTCGCCGACCTCGGCGGCGAGGGGTCGGCGCACCGACGTCGGGCCGTGCTTACCGCGCTGTGGGGGCGGGCGACCGAGGCCGAGCAGCGGCTGCTTGCGCGAGTCCTGTTGGGAGAGTTGCGGATCGGGGCGCTCGATGGGCTCATGGTCGACGCCGTCGCGGCGGCTGCCGGCATGCCGGTCGCCTCGATCCGTCGCGCGGTGATGCTCGGCGGATCGCTCGGGCACGCGGCATACGTCGCGTTGACCGGTAGCCGCGCGGACGTCGAGGCGATCGGACTCACCGTCGGCGTCCCGGTGCTGCCCATGCTCGCCTCCGGCGCCCCGGACGTGGAGGCCGCCCTGGCGATCACCGGAGCGGCGGCGGTGGAGTACAAGCTCGACGGGGCCCGGATCCAGGTGCATCGGTGGGGCGGCGGCCCCGGTGCGGCCCCGCGGGTGCGGGTGTTCACCCGGACCCTGGCCGACATCACCGACCGGGTGCCGGAGATCGTCGAGGTGGTGTCGGGCTTCCCGGGCGGTGACCTCGTCCTCGACGGCGAGACCCTCGCCCTCGACGAGGCCGGCCGGCCGCGGGCCTTCCAGGACACGATGAGCCGTTTCGGGGCGAGCGGCGGCGAGCAGGTGCTTCGGCCGTGGTTCTTCGACGTCCTGCACGCCGACGGGGCGGACCTCATCGACGAGCCGCTATCGCGACGGCAGCCGGTGCTGCGCGCGGCGGTGGGGGACAGCGGCATACCGGGGGAGGTGACCGACGACCCCGCCGCAGCCGCCCGAGTCGCCGAGGCGGCCCTCGCCGCCGGACACGAGGGCGTCGTCGTCAAGGCGCTCGACTCCGCGTATGCCGCCGGGAGGCGCGGCAAGGCGTGGGTCAAGGTCAAGCCGGTCCACACCTGCGACCTCGTCGTCCTCGCCGCCGAATGGGGCTCGGGTCGGCGCACCGGGTGGCTGTCGAATCTGCATCTCGGGGCGCGCGATCCCGAGGTTCCGCTCGGCGAGGACGGCGCGTTCGTCATGGTGGGCAAGACTTTCAAGGGCCTCACCGACGAGCTCCTGCGGTGGCAGACCGAGCAGTTCCTCGCACGCGAGAGGCGACGGACTCGGTATGCCGTGTACGTCGAGCCCGACCTCGTCGTCGAGATCGCCCTCGACGGGGTACAGCGCTCGCGCCGGTATCCCGGTGGCGTCGCGCTGCGGTTCGCCCGGGTCAAGCGGTACCGCGCGGACAAGCCCGCGGCCGATGCCGACACGATCGATTCGCTTCGCGCCCTGCTCTGACCGTCGCGGGCAGCGACCTACGCTGATCCCATGCCTGCTCGCAGCGGACGTCATCGAGACGCTGCGCGGACAGCGGCCGTAGCGCTGCAACCGGCGCACGCGTGTGGCCCCGCCGCTCGGGCCTTGTGGATGACGACAGGCGCGGTCGGGGCCAGCCCTTCATACTGAAGGACACGGCGTATGCCGCTGCGGCCTTCGTGGGTCGTCCGGCGGGACAGGGGGCGGGATGGGGCGACCTGGGATGGGTCGACCTGGGTCGGTGGCGGCTGTGGTGGCTTCCTTGGCCGTGCTCGGGGCGTGTTCCCCCACCTCCGATGCTGCGCCGCCGAGTTCCTCCGGGCCGGGCGCGGCAATGGCGACCTCCTCTGCGCCGGCCACGAGCTCGACTTCGTCGAACCCGACCGACGACGAGCAGGCCGTCGCCGCCGCCCAACGCTACGTCGAGTCCACCAGTAGGGCGCTCGACTCAGGCACGACGACGGAATTGCGCGCGCAGTTCGTCGATGGCTGCATTGTTTGCGCTCGCGACGCCGACCACATCGACTCACTCCACGCGGCTGGTCGGCACGTCCAGGGCGGGCACGTTTCCTTGAGTTCGATTCGCGTCGAATCAGCACCCGATCCAACGCACCGGATGCTGACCTGCGTGATTTCTGCGGCGGCGGCCATCGTGGTGGACGTCAACGGACGACAGGTCGACTCCTTTCCGGCCTCCTCCTCGCCGAAGAGGATCTTGGTCGCCAAGTCGGGGGCCACGTGGCTTGTTGAGGGAGTCTTCACGTAAGGGCTGGGGCCGCAGATCTCCGAGCCTTGACTGCCGCAGCGGGCTTCGGTGCTGGGTGAGCTCCGGCCGCTGCGGCGCAGGCGCACGACACCCTCCTCGGGCGCCGCTCACTTCGTCGCGCACTGCGTTCTACAGTGACCAGGTGAGCGCCGGACCTTCCGATCGCCAGGCTGAGCTGCTCGCCACGGACCGGTGGGCGTGGTTGGGGCCGTTCGTCGAGCGCTGGTATGCCGACCCCTTGACGGCCGGCGACGGCTCGCCCCCCGAGGGCCTCGCCGTCGCCGAAACGCGCCTCGGCGCCCCCCTGCCGGCCGCGCTTGCCGAGTGGTTCGAACTGGTCGGGCGGCGACTGGAGCCGGTGCAGGACAGCCCAGCGACCCCACTGAGCCTCACGGAGATCGACGGTCGGCCCGTCGTCTGGGCCGAGAACCAATGGGTGTGGGCGATCGTCGCCGACCCGGCGTCCGAAGACGGCGACGACCCGAGGTGCACCCTCGCCGACAACGACGACTGGACCGCTCCGGACGCCGCCTTGAGTCGCACCGTGCACGGGATGATCCTCAGCGACACCTTGGTCGGCGTCTGGGCAGGTCAGCGTCGGGGACCGCTCGGCCGACTCGGTGACCAGGTGCGCGGTGGGTGCATCGAGGACGTCACCGAGGCCGAGCGCGCCGTGCTGTATGCCGCCTACGAGCCCTTACCGGTCCCCCCGAACCCCTTCTGGGACAAGCCTCCCCACGGTGACGCCGACACGGCGATCCGAGGGGACGAAGACTCCGGCAGTGGCGTGGAGTGGATGACCGCGACCGACGCGGCATACCGGCACTTCTCCGCGTTGGTGCCCCTGGACCCTGCTGGCGGCTCCCACGAGGTGCTGTTGCGAATCGACCAGCCGAGCGATGCGGCCTTCCGGATGGTGTTCACCCGCAGGGGACAGGTCGATTCCGCACCGTTCACGGCGGCGATCGCCGGCGGGTTGGCGCATCTAGGCATGATCGGCGGCGGTCGCTCCGGTCTGGAGATCCGGGCGACGACGACTCGCCCCGAGCAGACGGCCGCCGCGCTCCTGGCGGTGGTACCGGCCGCGGTGCGCGACGAGGTCGTCGTGACGACTCATCCCGCTCGCGAAGCCACGCCCCGGGTCCTGCACCCATAGCCCGCAGCGGCCCCGGCACCCTCGCGGGCCGTCAGCCGAGCACGGTCGCGGCGACAGCGAGGGCCGCGCCCATGCCGACCTCGACGCCGGCCCCGAGGACGTCGCCGGAGATCCCGCCCAGTCGACGCCGGGCTCGCCGCTGCAGCACCCACCCGGCCGCCACCGCGGCCGCCACCGCACCTCCTCCGGCCGCCCAACCAGCCCCCGCCACAACCGTTGCCGCACAAGCGGTTCCGAGCATGACGACGAAGGCGACGGCAAGACGAGGCCGCGATACGGATCCGGCCACGGCGGCCCCGAGCCCCCCAGGGCGGGCCGGCGGCATACCGGCGCGACACCCCCACGCGAGGGTATGCCGGCTCGCCGCCACGGCCACGACGGCGGCCACGGTGCCCGATCCGGAGCGCAGCAGCACGTCGAGGCAGGCGAGGTCCACGAGATGTGCCACCACGAGGGCCGTCACGCCGGCCGGACCGACGTCGCCTCGGCGCATGACCGCGAGAGCGCGCTCGCGGTCGAGCCCGGAGGCCAAACCGTCGGCGGTGTCCGCGAGCCCGTCGAGATGGATTCCGCGAGTCGCCCAGGCTGTCGCGCCGAGCGCGAGTGCGGCGGCAAGCAGCGGGGGCACGCCGAGCCAGCGCACCGCGACATGGGCCACCACAACCGGAAGCCCGACCACGAGCGTGACGACCGGCGCCCAGAGCATCGCGGGCCCGGCGACCCGTGCGTCGACCCGGCGAGGAGGGGGGACCGGGACGGCCGTCAGCGTGCCGAACGCGAGCCGCAGCGCGTCGGTCACGCGGGCTCCGCCGGCCCCACGGCGACGGGCGGGGCCGGCGGCAACTCGACGACCCGCCCGGCGACCATGAGCACGACCCGGTCCGCGACCGCGGCGACCTCCGCGTTGAGCCGGCCCAGCTCGTCCTGGAAGAAACGCCCGGACGGGACGTCCGGCACGAGTGACCACCCCACCTCGTTGGTCACGACGACGGTATTCCGCCGGGTCGCTCCCAGGGCCTCGACGAGCCCCTGCCCGGCCGCCCGCACGAGCGAGCGCGCGCCGGGCAGGTCGCCCCACAGGTCGGCGCGGTCGACGAGCCCGGTGACCCAGGTCCCGAGGCAGTCGAGCAACACGGGGCCGCCGGTGGTGTCGAGGACCGGAGCCAGGTCCAGGGTCTCGAGCGTCGTCCAGGTTCTCGGTCGGCGCGCCCGGTGAGCGGCGACGCGATCGGTCCAGTCCACGTCACCGCCCACGGCACCCGTGGCCACGTACGTGACGTCCGAGAGACCGGCCAGCAGCGACTCGGCGTACCGGCTCTTGCCGCTACGGACGCCGCCGGTTACCAGGGTCACGGACATGGCGCTCAGCGTATGCCGCGCCCGATGCGCACCTTTCGACACGAGGGATTCGCCGACACGCCGGGGGGTGGTCACCGAGGCGAAACGCCGATGCGGTACAAAGGGTGAGGCCCCACCAAGTATGAGTTGGTGGGGCCTCGTGTGTTCGCGGCTGGACGCTCCTCGAACCCGGTCGGCGCGCCGGTCCCACCAGTCCGTCCCGACTGGTCCGTTCGGGATCTCTCCCGTCGGTGCTGGGCCTCGTTTGCCATCCGTCCGCTCCAACTTGCGCTGGTGCGTAAGGACTTTCTACTCCGCCGCGACCGCTCTGGCAATAGTGACCGCGGCCACATTCTCGGTCGGCTCGGCGTGTCGGCGTGACACGCCGAATGCCACGCGTTCCCGACGCCACGTCCGACGCGAGGGGCCTTGAGCGGGGCCGTGCCGGTCCACGTCGGTCGGGCGTCGGCTGGGTGCAGGTCGCCCATCGGCGGGCGGTCCGGTGACGGATGTTCGCCTCCCCGCGGTGTCGAGGACCAGGTGACGGCCCCGACATCATGGTGGAGCTGCCTGTTCCGGTTCGCCCCCGTCCGAAAGGAACCCAGCATGAAGTACGTCGTGCTCATCCACTCCAACCCGCGTCCCTGGGGCCACCCCACGGGGGACTTCCTGCCGGAGCAGCAGGATCTGCCCGCACAGGAGCGTGAGCGGCTCAACCGCGAGTTCGAGGCGGGCTTCGCGGAGGTCATGCAGCGCGGCGAGCTGGTGATCGCCGAGCCGCTGGCCTCCCCGACGACCGCGCGCCTGTTCCGCTGGAGCGAAGGCCAGCGGGTCGTCACGGACGGGCCTTACGCGGAGGGCAAGGAGCATTTCGCCGGGTTCTTCCTCGTCGACGTGGAGTCCCACGAGCGCGCCGAGCAGATCGCGGCCCTGTTCGCCGGGCCCGGGGAGAGCATCGAACTCCGTGCGGTCATGGACGGGGGAGGAACGGGCTCCTGATGGTGCGACCCGGCCCACCCGCCGGTGAGGACGTGTGGCGTCGCGAGGCGCCCCGCGTCCTCGCGGCACTCGTGCGCCGGTACGACCATTTCGAGGACTGCGAAGACGCCGTGCAGCTAGCGCTGCTTGCCGCCGCGAAGCAGTGGCCGGTCGACGGAGTCCCCGACAATCCGGCCGGCTGGTTGACGCGCGTCGCCGCCCGCCGGATGGTCGACACGCTCCGCTCGGACCGGGCTCGACGCGCACGCGAGGAGCGGGCCGCCCAGCTGCAGGACGCGCCGGCACCCCGTGAACACCTCTCGCAGACACCGGAACCCAGCGGCGACGACACGTTGAGCCTGCTCGTGCTCTGTGCCCACGACGCGCTCAGTCCCTCGTCGCAGGTCGCACTCATGCTGCGAGCTGTGGGCGGGCTGACGACCGCCGAGATCGCCGCGGGATTCTTCGTCCCCGAGGCCACCATGGCCCAGCGGATCAGCAGGGCCAAGCGCACCCTCCGCGAGGCGCGAGCCCGTTTCGTCCAGCCCACTGCCCGCACCCTGGCCGGTCGGCTGCCCGCCGTTCGGCAGGCGATCGCACTCATCTACACGACGGACCATGCCTTGCGCCGCCCTGATCCCGAGCGCTCCTCGACCTTGAGCGACACCGCGCTCGAGCTGGCCAGGACCCTGCACCGCCTGTGTCCTGGTGATCCCGAGAACGCCGGTCTGCTGGCCCTGCTCCTGCTCACTCAGGCCCGCCGGCGGGCCCGGCTGACCGCCACCGGCGACCTGGTCCCACTCGACGAGCAGGACCGCCGCCAGTGGGACCGCCACCTCGTCGACGAAGGCATCGCCCTCGTGGAGCACGCCCTTCCGACCGGATACGTCGGCTCCTTCCAACTCCAGGCCGCGATCGCCGCGGTCCACGCCGATGCCCCTACGGCCGCAGCCACGGACTGGCCACAGATCCTCGCCCTCTACGACATGCTCGAACGCGTCGATCCCTCCGATGCCGTCAGGCTCGGCCGGGCCATTGCGCTGGCCGAGGTCCAGGGACCCTGGGCCGGGCTCGCGGCACTCGACGCGCTGCCCGGCAAGGGCCACCGAGTCCTCGCCGCGCGCGGGCACCTGCTCCTGCGGGCTGGCCGCCGAGCCGAGGCCCGAGCCTGCCTGCTCGCGGCCGCCGACCAGACCCGCAGCCAGCCCGAGCAGCGCTACCTCAACCACCTCGCCGCCGGCCTCGGCGGACCCTCACCCGAGGGCCCCGATCACCTACCGGAGACCCGCCCTGGGTCTAGCGGCTCGCCTCGGCCAACAGGCCCCGGGAGATGACCAGCCGTTGGATCTGGTTGGTGCCCTCGAAGATCTGAGTGACCTTGGCCTCGCGCATGAAGCGCTCCGCGGGGAAGTCCTCGGTGTACCCGACGCCCCCGAGCACCTGCACGGCGTCGGTCGTCACCCGCATCGCCGCGTCGGTCGCGACGAGCTTGGCCACCGAGGCCTCGCGCGAGAACGGCCGCCCGGCATCGCGCAGCCGCGCGGCATACAGGTAGGCCGCCCGGGCCGAGACGACCGCCGCCTCCATATCGGCGAGCAGGAACGCCAGGCCCTGGAAGTCGCCGATGGCCCGACCGAACTGCTCGCGCTGACCGGCATACGTGACCGCGACGTCGAGCGCCGACTGGGCCAGCCCCGTCGAGGCAGCCGCGATGCCGAGGCGCCCGCTGTCGAGGGCGGCCAGTGCGATCGACATGCCCTGGCCCTCGGCCCCGATCCGGCGGTCGGCGTCGACGCGCACCCCGTCGTAGTGGACCTGGCGGACCGGGTCGCAGTGCAGGCCCATCTTGCGCTCCGGCTCGCCGAACGACAGGCCCGCCGCGTCTGCCGGGACGACGAAGCAGGACAACCCGCGCGGGCCGTCCTCGGAGGTCCGGGCGAACGTCGTGTAGAAGTCGGCGTGCCCGGCGTTGGTGATCCACGTCTTCGTGCCGTCGAGCAGGTATGCCGCGCCGTCGGGCGTCGGGGCCGCGGCGGTGCGCATCGCCGCGACGTCGGACCCGGCGTCCGACTCGGACAGGCAGTAGGCCCCGAGCAACTCGCCGGAGAGCAGGTCCGGCAGCAGGGTCTCACGCTGGGCGTCGGTGCCGAAGTGGGCGACCGGAAGGCAGGTCAGGGTGTGCACGCTCACCCCGACGGCCAGGCTCATCCACGTCGCGCCGAGCTCCTCGATGACCTGCAGGTACACCTCGTACGGCTGGGCGCCGCCGCCGTACTCCTCCGGGTAGGCCAGCGACAACAGCCCGGCCTGCCCGAGCACCCGGAACGCCTCGGCCGGGAACTCCCGGCGCTGTTCCATCTCGTCGACGACCGGGGCGAGTTCGCGCGTGCAGATGTCGCGGGTGAGGTCGAGCAGGTGCTTGGCCTCGACGCTGGGCAACAGTCGCTGGACGGACATGGTCGGCAGCGTATCGACTTCGGTATGCCGCCGGCTCGGCCCGCCAGGCTCAGCCCGGGCCGATGACGGGATGCCGCGGGCTCGGCTCGTGAGGCTCAGCCGGGCCGATGACGGTCAGTCCGGTCGACTTCGGTCCGAGGTCGGCGAAGGTCGAGCGCCCGCGCGCTCGTCGGATCAGCCAGGGGGCCAGGTGGATCCGCAGCCAGCGGGCATCCGCGGCGGCGGTGTGACGCCACGGGACTTCGGGCAGCGGCGGGAGGGGGTCGCGCCAGTCCGACCGGTCGGTGGGATGCCCGAGGGCATCGAGAGCCGCGAGGGCGACCCGACGATGTCCTTCGGGGCTCATGTGGATCCGATCCTCGTGCCACATCCGCCAGTCGCGCAGGGCCGCGAAGGTCCACTGGTCCACGACGTGGCAACGGTGGTGGTTGGCGATGGCCCAGATGTCCGCGGCGAACGCCGCGGCTCGCTCGCGGGTGCGCCGGATGAGCGGGGCCTCGCGGGGGTCGACGGGGGTGACGAGCAGGACGTCCGCTCCGGTGGCCCGGATGCGTTCGACCGCGGCGTCCAGACGCTCGGCGATGCCCTCGACGTGCCCGTGGTTGGCGAGGATGTCGTTGCCGCCGCCGACGAGGCTGACGAGGTCCGGTTCGAGGGCCAGGGCTCGCTGCAGTTGCGGCCCGACGATGTCGTCGAGGAGCCGGCCGCGGACGGCGAAGTTCGCGTATTCCAGTTGCTGACCGTGCGCGCCGGCGATCCCGGCGAGGTGCACGGCGAGCCGATCGGCCCACCCGACATACCGGTCCGGCGACCTCGGGTCCTCGTCGCACATCCCCTCGGTGAACGAGTCGCCGATCGCGACGAACCGCCGCCAGACCCGCGGCTCGGTGGCCCGGGCCAGGCCGCTCACGGCAGGCTCCAGTCGATCGGCGCCGCGCCCTGGGCGGCGAGCAGCTCGTTGGCGCGGCTGAACGGTCTTGACCCGAAGAACCCGGAGCGGGCCGACAACGGGGACGGGTGGGCGCTCTCGATCCGGGCGATC
This sequence comes from Dermatophilaceae bacterium, assembly GCA_037045045.1. Taxonomy (GTDB): domain Bacteria; phylum Actinomycetota; class Actinomycetes; order Actinomycetales; family Dermatophilaceae; genus Phosphoribacter. Next base: position 342,830 of record JBAOHL010000002.1, on the reverse strand, counting down.
GAGCCGAGGGCCGGGGCGAGGTTGCGGGCGTCGCGCCCCCAGAGGATGGCCACGAGCGGCCCGCCCCGACCGACCAACGCCTCGATGGCCGCCGCGGTGACTTCTTCCCAGCCCTGGCCGCGGTGGCTGCCGGGGCGCCCCGGCCCGACGGTGAGCACGCGGTTGAGCAGCAGCACACCGCGGTCCGCCCAGGGGGTGAGGTCGCCGCTGCTCGGGCGGGCCACGGCGAGGTCGGTGGCGAGTTCGGCGTAGATGTTGACCAGGCTCGGCGGCAGGGGCTGCACCGACCGCTCGACGGCGAAGCACAGGCCCACCGGGTGACCGGGAGTGGGGTAGGGGTCCTGGCCGACGACGAGGACTCGCACGTCGTCGAGGGGCTGTTCGAAGGCCCGCAGGACGTGCCGACCCGCGGGAAGGTACCCCCGGCCGGCGGCCACTTCGGCGCGCAGGAAGTCCCCGATCCGGGCGACCGTGTCATCGAGAGGCGCCAGCGCCGGTCCCCACGACGGGTGGACGAGCTCGACGAAAGGGCGGGCGGTCACGGGCCGACAGGTTACCGGCAGGTACGCGGTGACAGCCACCACGGGAGGCGGCGACCGGCCGGCGTACCGGCGGCGCCCGACCGGCGTACCGGCGGCGCCCGACCGGCGTACCGGCGGCGCCCGACCGGCGTACCGGCGGCGCCCGACCGGCGTACCGGCGGCGCCCGACCGGCGTACCGGCGGCGCCCGACCGGCGTACCGGCGGCGCCCGACCGGCGTACCGGCGGCGCCCGACCGGCGTACCGGCGGCGCCCGACCGGCGTACCGGCGGCGCCCGACCGGCATACAGGCGTGTCGGCCCCAGGCAGTCCGCGACCATAGGATCTCGGGCATGCCGACGCCGCGATGGCCCTGCCTGATCTTCGACCTCGACGGCACCCTCGTCGACTCGATCGGGCTCATCGTCGACTCCTACCAGCACGCCTTCCGTAGTGTGCTCGGCCACGAGCAGGACGAGGCGAGGATCCGCCGGTGGATCGGCCAGCCGCTGCTGCGCTGTTTCCAGGAGGCCTCGCCCGAACACGCCCAGAAGCTCTTCGACGAGTACACGGCGTGGAACGTCGCCAACACCGAGCGGCTCTTGCGCCCGTATGCCGGGATCGCGGCTCTGTTGGGCGACCTGCACGAGGCTGGGGCCCGCGTCGGGGCGGCGACGAGTAAGCGTCGGGAGCCGGCGCAATGGGCCCTGCGGCTCACCGGCCTGACCGATCTCGTCGACGTCCTCGTCGCCATGGAGGACACGCAGCAGCACAAGCCCGATCCGCAGCCCTTGCTCCTCGCCGCCGACCGGCTCGGGGGGACACCGAGGACCAGCGCCTACGTCGGGGACGCGGGGGTCGACCTGCGTGCCGCGGCCGCGGCCGATATGCCCGGTATCGGCGTGCTCTGGGGGGCGGGGGACCGAGCCGAGCTGGAACCGCTGGCCACCGCCGGGGTGGCGCGCGACGTCGAGGCGTTGCGCGCGCTGCTGCTGGCGTGACTCATCGTGATCGAGCGGACTCACGACCCGGTGGGCTCCCTGACGTGGTCACTTCAGCACCATCCGTCACGACCTCCGCGACTCGCCGGGGGCGAATGACATCCGTGTCATTCCCGCCCTATAGTGGCTTGCACATCCACGCGGAGGAGACCATGGCAGACACGGCGACCCGGGCACCGCTCGGCGACCAGCCGCTGTCCGAACGTGATCGCGAGATCCTCGCGTTCGAGCGACAGTGGTGGAAGTACGCGGGCGCCAAGGAGCAGGCTGTCAAGGAACTGTTCGACATGAGCGCCACCCGCTACTACCAGGTGCTCAACGGGCTCATCGACAACCCGGCGGCCCTCGCGGCCGACCCCATGCTTGTCAAGCGGCTGCGAAGGCTGCGTACCCAGCGTCAGCGTCAGCGCAGCGCGCGCCGACTGGGCGTCAACGTCTGAGGGGCGTCGGCGGCCGGTCCTGGGTCGGGCAACCCCGCCCACTGAATCTGCCCCCTGGACGCGATTGCCGCAGTTCCCGCGCGCGAGTCGGGCCAGTCCCACTGAAACTGCCCCCCGGGCGCGGCTGTGGTCTGGTTCGATCATGCCAACTCGACTGAAACTGCCCCCTGGGCGCGGCTGTGGTCTGGTTCGATCATGCCAACTCGACTGAAACTGCCCCCCGGGCGCGGTTGTGGTCTGGTTCGATCATGCCAACTCGACTGAAACTGCCCCCGGGGCCTGGTCAACCCGCGAGCCCGCGGGAAGCAGACCCGGGCTCACCATCTGTCGCATCTGGACCCGGTCGCCCGGTGTTCGGCTTCGCTGCCTTCGCCTCGTCGGCACCGGACGTGTCGGCCTTCGCGGTCGCTTGGCCGGCGCGACGCACCGGCTTGGCCCGCGCGGGGAAATCGGTCGGCCAGCCCTTCTTCTTCAGCCGTCTGCGCACTCGCTGGACGTCGGCCGGCGAGGGCATGTCGTCGGTAACCTTGGTGATGCCCACTCCGATGTCGATGGCATCGGCAGGCAGCGTGCGGCTGCGGACCAGCGCCCGGCTGACCTGCTTGACCTCTTTGTCGGTGAGCCGCCGGCGCAGCAGGGCCATGAGCGGCACGTAGTCGCGCTCAGGGACGCCGGTGGGGTACCCCTCCCTGATCCAGGCCACCAGCCGGCCGAGCAGCGTCCCCACCAGGCCATTGTGACCCGATCCGGGCACCGAACCAAGGCGCGGTGGTGATGTCGTCAAGGGATCGGGCCCTACTTCTTCTTGTCGACGATCAGGGGGAAGACGTACTCGAAGCTGACCGTTTTTCCGAACCCGGTGGCGACGATGAACATCAGCCCGTACGCCACGACGAGCAGGATCACCGCGAGCAGTGCCCAGGCCAGGACCCGTCCCCAAGGGCGGGCCTTTGTCGAGCCGAGCAGGGCCGTGCCGTTGGCCAGTGCCATCCCACGGACGCTGAGCGCGAACAGGGCCGGTAGCCCGGCGCCGAGGACCAGACCGGCCGCGAGGACCTTCCAGGCTCCGTCGAGGGCGAGGGTGATCATGTCCATGAAGGTGACCTCTTCTCGGGCTCAGACGGCGCTTTGCTGCGGCGTTTGCGGAGTGTGCGGCTGCGTGAGCGCGTCGTGGGCGACGACGGCGACCTCGGGCTTGCTCCCGTCGTGCCAGTCATCGTTGACGTTCGAGTGGTCGACCCGCGTCTGTCCGGCTCGACGCCACATGTACCCGGACACCGCCACGAGCAGCACGACGACGACGCCCGCGCCGATGAGGCCGGGCAGCGCGTTAGCCACCCAGAACATCAGGGCCCCGACGAGGGCGGCGCTGGGGAAGGTGATCGCCCAGGCGGCCACCATCCGCCCGGCCACGCCCCATCGAACCTCGGCGCCCTTGCGGCCCACCCCGGTGCCGAGGATCGAGCCCGAGGCGACATGGGTGGTGGACAGGGCGAAACCGAGCTGGCTCGAGCTGAGGATGACGGCGGCGGATGCCGTGTCGGCGGCCAACCCCTGAGGGGAGGAGATGTCGACCAGGCCCTTGCCGAGGGTGCGGATGATCCGCCACCCACCGAGGTAGGTGCCCAGCGCGATGGCCAGGGCGGCGGTGAGCTTCACCCACAGCGGGACGTACACGGCCTTGGAGTCGACCGCACCGGTGCCGACGAGGGCCAGGGTGATGATGCCCATGGTCTTCTGTGCGTCGTTCGTGCCGTGGGCCAACGAGACCAGCGAGGCCGAGCCGATCTGGCCCCAACGGAATCGGCGCTCGCGGTAGGACTCGGCCACCCGGGCGGTGATGCGGAAGATGAGCCAGGTCGCGGTTGCCGAGACGACGAGCGCGATGACCGGAGACAGCAGCGAGGGCAGCAGCACCTTCCCGACGACGCCGTCGAGCTTGGTCGCGTCGCCGGCCCACTTGACCCCGCCGAACCCGAGGGCGGCGATCGTCGAGCCGACCAGGCCACCGAGCAGAGCGTGTGAGGACGAGGACGGCAGCCCGAGCAACCAGGTGAAGAGGTTCCACATGATCCCGCCGACAAGCCCGCCGAGGACGATGAGCAGCAGCAGGGTGCCGCCGTTGGCAAGCAGCTCTGGCTTGGGGATGCCTCTGGAATCCTGGAGGGTGACGACGGCGTTCGTCACGGTCAGCGCGACCTCGACCGAGATCAGCGCGCCGACGAGATTGAGCAGGGCAGCCAAGGTGACGGCGGCCTTCGGCTTGAGTGCGCCGGTCGCGATCGAGGCGGCCATCGCATTGCCGGTGTCGTGGAAGCCGTTGGTGAAGTCGAACGCGAGGGCGACGGCAACGACGACGGCGAGGATGACGGAGGCGGTGGTCACGAGTAGATGATGGGGTCATCTCGTCAACCAACGCCAGGGGGCATTTGGGCGAAGATTGGTGTCCTGGTGGGTGTCGTCCCCCACGTTCGACCCAGCGTTTCGACGGCGTTCATCTGGTGTTCATCTTCGGCTCGCTGAAGCCGTCGCGGAGGCCCTCGCAGACTGTCCGCGGAGCCCCTCGCCGCGCGGCATACCGACCAGTCCGAGAGTGCCCCCGACCTCACCTGCGCGAGCCGGCGCCGTCCGCTACGGGGGCCTGGCACAGTGTGTCCATGGTGCACCTCGCCGTGCCTGCGACGCCGATCGTCGCCCTGCCCACCCGGCCGCGAGGGGTGGCTGGGTGAACGGGTGTGTGTGCGAGATCGTCGCCCTGCCCACCCGACCGCGAGGGGTGGCTGGGTGAACGAGTGTGTGTTCTGCGAGATCGTCGCCGGTCACGTCCCGTCGGTGATCGTTCTGGAGACCGAGGACGTCGTCGCCTTCCTCGACCGACGCCCGGTCTTCAAGGGCCACACGCTGCTCGTGCCGCGAGCGCACGTCGCGACGCTCCCGGACCTGCCCGCGGCGCTCCGCGACCCCTACCTGAAGGCGGCCCAGCGCCTGGCCAGCGCCATGGTTGCCGGGCTGGGGGCCCAGGGCAGCTTCTCGTGTGTCAACACCGTGGTGAGCCAGTCGGTGCCGCACCTGCACTGGCACGTCATTCCGCGGACCAAGGGCGACGGTCTGCGCGGCTTCCTCTGGCCTCGGCTCAGGTACGCCTCCGACGACGAGGCGCAGGAGTATGCCGCGCGGCTACGCGCCGTGCTCTGAGCCGGCTTCGGGCCTGTCGCCAAGGCCGGATGAGTGCCCGCCCACGCCGTCGGGTCCAGGCGGGACCGCGGTCAGTCGCCCGCCCCGGCCCGAGCCGGGCCGGCAGCGACGCGCTGGGGGTGGGTGTAGGCGTTGAGGCTCGTCCCGCGGCTGAAGCCGAGCAGGGTGAGGCCGACGGAGTCGGCGAGCTCGGCCGCGAGCGAGGACGGTGCACCGACCGCGGCGAGCACGGCGATGCCGGCCAGGTGCGCCTTCTGGACGAGTTCGAACGAGGCCCGGCCGCTCACCTGGACGACCGTACCGGTCAGCGGCAACCGCCCCTCGCGAAGCGCCCATCCGATGACCTTGTCGACGGCGTTGTGTCGGCCGACGTCCTCACGCAGGCAGGCCAGCCGGCCGGTCGCGTCGAACAGTCCGGCCGCGTGGACTCCACCGGTCCGGGCGAAGAGGGACTGCTTCTCGCGCAGCCGCTCGGGCAACGCAAGGAGCATGCCGAGCTCGAACGTCGTGGCGTCCGGGGCATGCGGTGGGCTGGCCCTGCGGATCTGCTCGATCGACGTCGTCCCGCAGATCCCACAGGCGCTCGTCGTCGTTACCGCCCGCTGGGCCGCCACCGGCAGCGGTATGCCGCGGCGCAGGGTCGCCTCGACGACGTTGTACGTCTGGCGCCCCTGCTCGTCGGTCCCCGCGCAGTACCGCATCGCCACGAGGTCCTCGGGCCTTCCGACGATGCCCTCGCCGACGAGGAACCCGGCGACGAGGTCGAAGTCGTGCCCGGGGGTGCGCATCGTCACGGCGAGGTCCAGTCCGCCCGGCCCGGCTGGGCCTTCGAGGGCGTCGGCCGAGCCGACCCGGATCTGCAGCGGCTCCTCGACGGCGAGGACGTCCTCGCGCGCAGTCGGCGGCGCGTCGACGGCATACCGGCTGACCCTTCGGCGTTGGGTGACCCGGGCCATGCGCCGAGCGTACGGCGCCCGCGCCTCGACCCGATGTGTGCCGTCCCGCCGCGCGGCCCTACGGTGGGGCCGTGTTGCCGTTCCTGTTGCTCGCGCATCGGGCCGAGGATGCCGCCGCCGACGACGAGCACGCCTCGATCGCCCGGATCGGCGGGCTGGGCGAGGGCGGGCTGCACCGGGTGCGCATGGAGCGGGAGTCGTTCGCGGGGCTGGACCTCGCGGCATACGCGGGGGTGATCCTCGGCGGCGGGCCGTACAACGCCTCGGACCCGCCGCAGGACAAGTCGCCGACCCAACGCCGCGTCGAGGCCGAGCTCGGGATGCTCCTCGGGCAGATCGTCGACCGGGACGTGCCCTTCCTCGGGCTGTGCTACGGCATCGGCATGCTCGGCACGCGCCTGGGTGGCGTCGTCGACCGCACTTTCGGCGAACCGGTGGGCCGGATCGACGTCGTCCTCACCGACGCGGGGCGGGTGGATCCGCTCTTCGAGGGGCTGCCCGAGCGGTTCGAGGCGTTCGGGGGGCACAAGGAGGGTTTGACCGTGGTGCCGGTGGGGGTGACCGTGCTGGCGACCTCGCCGGTGTGTCCGGTGCAGGCCTTCCGGGTGGGGCACAACGTCTACGCCGTCCAGTTCCACCCCGAGCTCGACGCGGCCGGTCTGGGCACCCGCATCGACGCCTACCGCGACTTCGGCTACTTCCCGCCCGAGCACGCCGAGGCGCTCAAGGCCGCGGCCCGGGCCCGGGAGGTCCCCCACGCCGGGCGTCTGCTGCGCCGGTTCGTCCGGCGGTACTCCCGCCCGATGCCCTGACGGTCCGTCTGCTGCGCCGGTTCGTCCGGCGGTACTCCCGCCCGATGCCCTGACGGCCCGTCGGACGGCACCCGGCGACCCCGGCGTTTGCACTCTCCCCCCGAGAGTGCCAATAATGGCGTTAGCACTCTCCAGGCGAGAGTGATAATCCCGACCATGTGGTGAGGTCCGGTCCGCGGGTGCGGCAAGGAGCACCCGTATGTCGGTCCGTCCGTCGCGGGCACCCCGTGGTCGACACCTTCGATTCGCGTGGGAGGAACCACCCGAATGGCCAAAATCATCGCGTTCGACGAGGAGGCCCGTCGCGGTCTCGAGCGAGGGATGAACATCCTCGCCGATGCCGTCAAGGTCACCCTCGGCCCCAAGGGCCGCAACGTCGTCCTCGAGAAGAAGTGGGGCGCGCCGACGATCACCAACGACGGCGTCTCGATCGCCAAGGAGATCGAGCTGGAGGACCCCTACGAGAAGATCGGCGCCGAGCTGGTCAAAGAGGTCGCCAAGAAGACCGACGACGTCGCCGGAGACGGCACGACGACGGCCACCGTCATCGCCCAGGCGATGGTGAAAGAAGGGCTGCGCAACGTCGCCGCCGGAGCGAACCCCATGGCCCTCAAGCGGGGCATCGAGAAGGCTGTCGACGCGGTGGCTGCCCAGCTGCTCGCCTCGGCCATCGACGTCGAGACCAAGGAGCAGATCGCCTCGACCGCGGCGATCTCCGCCGCCGACCAGCAGATCGGCGACCTCATCGCCGAGGCGATGGACAAGGTCGGCAAGGAAGGCGTCATCACCGTCGAGGACTCCAACACGATGGGCCTCGAGCTCGAGCTCACCGAGGGGATGCGCTTCGACAAGGGCTACATCAGCCACTACTTCGTCACCGACGCCGAGCGGATGGAGGCCGTCCTGGAGGACGCCTACGTGCTCGTCGTCAACTCGAAGATCTCCTCGGTCAAGGACCTGCTGCCGGTGCTCGAGAAGGTCATGCAGTCGGGTAAGCCGCTGCTGATCATCGCCGAGGACGTCGACGGCGAGGCCCTGGCGACCCTCGTGGTCAACAAGATCCGCGGCACCTTCAAGTCGGTGGCCGTCAAGGCCCCGGGCTTCGGTGACCGGCGCAAGGCCATGCTCGGCGACATCGCCATCCTCACCGGTGGCCAGGTCATCTCCGAGGAGGTCGGCCTCAAGCTCGACAGCGCGGACCTCGACCTGCTCGGTCGGGCCCGCAAGGTCGTCGTCACCAAGGACGACACGACGATCGTCGAGGCCTCGGACGACCGCGCCGCGATCGAGGGGCGGATCGCCCAGATCAAGGCGGAGATCGAGAAGACCGACTCCGACTACGACCGCGAGAAGCTGCAGGAGCGCCTCGCCAAGCTCGCCGGCGGCGTCGCCGTCATCAAGGCGGGCGCGGCGACCGAGGTCGAGCTCAAGGAGCGCAAGCACCGCATCGAGGACGCCGTCCGCAACGCCAAGGCCGCGGTCGAGGAGGGCATTGTCGCCGGTGGTGGCGTCGCGCTCATCCAGGCGTCCAAGGCGGCCTTCGCCGGGCTCTCGCTCGAGGGCGACGAGGCCACCGGGGCCAACATCGTCAAGGTCGCCTGCGAGGCTCCGCTCAAGCAGATCGCCGTCAACGCCGGTCTCGAGGGCGGCGTCGTCGCGGAGAAGGTCCGCAACCTCAAGGACGCCCGCGAGGGGCTCAACGCCGCCTCCGGCGAGTACCAGGACCTCGTCAAGGCGGGCATCATCGACCCGGTCAAGGTCACCCGCTCGGCGCTGCAGAACGCCGCGTCGATCGCCGCGCTGTTCCTCACCACCGAGGCGGTCATCGCCGACAAGCCGGAAAAGGCCCCGCCGGCCATGCCCGGTGGCGACGGTGGCATGGGCGGCATGGACTTCTGACCTCGTCCCGCCCACCGCAGCATCCGTGGGGCGGTCGTCCGGGAAACCGGGTGGCCGCCCCACAGTGCGTCCCGGCACGATGACGGTATGCCGTCCGTGCACCGTTCGTGGCCAGACCTCACGCCCCTGCCGGCGTCCGAGGGGGCGTGGTTGGTGCCGTTCACCGGGCGGATCGGGACGGTCGGCTGGGTGGTCGGCGCGCAGTGGCCTCGGTGTGCCGTCGTCCCGCACGGTCGCGCCGGCGACTCGGGTACCGACCGACCGGCCGGGTCGCCGGGCTGTCTGGACGAGCCGACCGCCGAGGCGATCGGGGCTGTCCTGGCGCGGCATACGGCGGATCCGGGTGACTGCGTCGCCGGTCTGTGGGAGGGCTGGGGGTGGCTGCGGGGCTCCCCGGCCGTCGCCGCCTTCGAGTCGACGGCTGACGAGCCACCCGCGCCGCCGGCATTCGCCGAGGCGGTGCTCCGCGCGCCTCGGTTGACGATTCCCGGTCGGGCCTACCTGTTGTTCGCGGCCTCCGTGGACGACCTAGGCGAGCTCGAGGCGGGGGCGTGGGGCGTCCAGTCGCCGAACCTCATGTGGCCCCGGAGCCGAGCCTGGTGCCTGGGCACCGAGGTCGACCTGTGCGCGACGATCGTCGGCGGGTCAGACCGGCTGGTCGAGGACCTGCTCGCCCTGCCCGGAGCCGTCGAGGCCGACTCGACCGAGCGGCTGCGGCCCGAATGGGGGCGTGGCACCGCCTAAGGTCGCCGGGGCCTGGCGCGGCACGAAGCTCAGCGCCGAAACAGCAACCGCACCCCGTCCTCGACGTGCGCGTAGCTCGTGCCCGCGCGGGCGGTGAGCGTGCCGATCGTCGCGAGGTTCTCCCGCACCCGGGTCTGGGTGGCCCGCCAGTCCGTGACGGCGCCCTGGAACTCGGTGGCCGCCGCCCCGGACCACGTGGACTGCAGACCGGTGAGCCGGGCCATCATCGCCGCGACCGAGGTCTCGATGTCGCCGGCGATCCGGGCGATATCCGAGGCCGCGGTGCCGATCTGTTCGGTGTCGACGCTAAACGCCATGGTGTCCTCCTGGGGTCGGGCCGACGGGTCGTCCGGCCACTGCCCCGACGGTAGGCATCGGTCACATGACCCTGCTCGATTTGTCCACAGGGCCTACCGTGGGCCCCGATGATCCTCATCGACACGCCGCTGTGGCCGGCCCACGGGACCGTGTTCGCGCACCTGGTGAGCGACACGGCATACGAGGAGCTGCATGCCTTCGCGAGCGTCGCCGGCGTGTCCCCCCGCGCCTGGGACGGTGACCACTACGACGTCGCGCGTGAGCAGTATGCCGCGGTGTTGGCCGCCGGCGCGCTGACCGTGTCGCGCTCGGAACTGGTCCGCCGGCTCAACGCCAGCGGGCTGCGGCTGCGCAAGCACAAGGGCGAGCAGGGCCTGGCGCGGCACCTGCGCGTGTCCATCGGCGAAGGGGTCATCGCCGACATCGACCTCGTCGGTTCGCATCGGCCGTGCCCGGACCGGGCCACAAGCGCGGCAGCGACGATCGTCGAAGACGCCGGGGGGGACATCCTCGTCGTGCGCAGCGTGCGGCGGGCGACCTGGGACTGCCCGGGCGGGCGGCGCGAGGGGACCGAATCGGTGCTCGAGTGCGCCCTGCGGGAACTCGCCGAGGAGAGCGGGCTCGTCGTCGAACCCACCGCCCTGAGCCGGTGCGGGTACGAGCGGATCGAGGTGTCCGAGCCGGACCACTGGGCCTATCGCCGGCCCTACGTGCAGGTCTTCAGGGCGCGAGTCGCGCAGCGGCGCCCGGAACTGACCGTCGGCGCCGACGACGTCGACGGGGCCCAGTGGGTTGGCCGGCTTCGGTTCCGCGAGCTGTGCGAGCACCTCTTCTGGTGGCCGCTCGCGGCTCACATCATGGGTTCTCGGGTGCCAGGCGAGCCAGTTCACGATCGAGGTTGACCCGGGCGGACGGTTCCCAGTGCACGTGCGCGTGGTCCGTCGCGTAAAGGCGGGGACGGCGGGCGAACTCGCCGAGGATCGCGGACCGGCCGGCCCGGTATGCCGCCTCCGGCACGTGGGCGTACTCCTCGCGCACCTGTGCGCAGTACTCGTCGAACCGTGCGGTCTCCGCGCAGAGGATCCACAGGTCCGCGTCGTGGAATGCCGATCTCACCAGACGGTCTGCTCCGGTGGATGACGTCGGCTCGTGGGCGGCAGTGAGCAGCACGAGGGCGGACACCGTCGCGACGTCGGCCGGAGCGACGGCCAAGGCCCCGAGGCGCTGATCGGCGAGCCGGGCGCTGGCCGCCTCGTTGGCTCCGGGCGGCGCGCCCGGGTCGTACACGGCGTCGTGGAACCAGCCGGCGACCCGCGCGAGCACGCCGTCACGAGTGTCGATGGCCGCGACGTCGACGAGCTCGCCGACGGCCCAAAAGACCTCGACGAGGTGGCGGGTTCGGTGGTAACGCCGGTGCGGTTCGGCCCAGCGGCCCAGCAGTTCGGCGGCGATCGCCTGCACGGCGTCCGGGTTCGCGTGGGGGCCGAGTTGGGCGAGGTCGCGGATCCACCAGGAGACCAGGGCCGGCATACCAGTGCAGTGTGCCAGGCGGGCGCGGCTCAGGCGGCGTCGGACAGTTCCGGCGGGAGGTCCAGACCGTGGACGACGACGAGTTCGGACACGGCGCGGGTGAGCACGACGTAGAGGCGGCGAAGTCCGGTGCGCCGATCTGGCTCTGCGGCAGCGATCTGGGCCGGTTCGACGACGAGCACCCGGTCGAACTCCAAGCCCTTCGCGACGGTCGCGGGGACGAGAGCGACCTGGTGCTCGACATCCCCGTGGTCGGCCCCGAGCACTCCGTGCTCGATCCCGGCGGCGGTCAGCAGGGCACTCGTGCGGGAGGTCGCCGCGTCGGCGACGACCACGCCCACCGACCCGGGGTCCGCGCGCAGGCGCTGGACGGCCTCGACGAGTGCAGCGTGCAGGCCGGCGGGGTCGACCTGGCGCACGTCGAGGCGCCCCGGGTTCTCGCGGACCGACCGTGGCGTGCCGAGCCCCGGCGCGACGTGCGGCAACAACCGGGCGGCGAAGTCGATGACGGCCCCGGGGACGCGGAATCCGCGGTCGAGCACCTCGATGTGCCCGTCGGGCTTGCCCAGGTACGACAGGGCGACGTCCCACGAGTCGGTCGCCCATGGGGTGGTGCCCTGGGCGATGTCCCCGAGCACTGTCGCGGCCCCGGTCGAGCAGCGGCGGCCGACGGCGCGCAATTGCATCGGAGACAGGTCCTGTGCCTCGTCGAGCACGACGTGCCCGAGGCTCGGCGTGCGGTGGACGAGATCGGCGAGTTCGTCGAGCAGCACGGCGTCCGCGGCCGACCAGCGGATCGCGCTGCGGGTCCGAGGGGGCTTGTCCCACACCAGGATCCGTTGTTCGCCCTCGCTCAAGATCCCCTCGGCGTGCCGCGCCAACTCGCCCGGGTCCGACAGCAGGGCGGCGAGTGCGACCCGGGGGTCGACGGCGGGCCACAGCCCACCGGCATACGCGCGGACCGCGGTGCTGCGTGCGACCACGTCCTGGACCCGGTCGTCCGGGGATTCGCCGCCGCGCTCCATGTCGAGCAGGACGTGGTGGGCCAGCCGCTGGGGGAGCATGGCCGCGGCCGCGCCGTAGCTGACCTTGCGCCCGCGCAGTTCGGCGACGATGCGCTCGACCTGGTGCGTGGAAACGCGCCACTTGCGGGCGCCCCGGGGCACGACGAGCGGCTCCGTCGGGGTGCCGATCCGCGACCACACGGCCCGGCGCAGGACGAGGGCCATTCGCGCGTCGCCCTTGAGGTGGGCGCGGGCGACGGGGTCGCTGCCGCGAACCGGTACCGACCCGACGAGGCCCGCCGCCGTCGTATGCCGCACATCGAGCTCGCCGAGTGCGGGCAGGACGGCGCCGATGTGGTCGAGGAACGCCGCATTCGGGCCGACGACGAGCACCCCGGTGCGGCGCAGCCGTTCCCGATGGGCGTAGAGCAGCCAGGCCGCCCGGTGGAGGCCGACCGCGGTCTTGCCGGTCCCTGGCGCTCCCTGGACGCAGACCGTGCGGGTCGGGTCGGCGCGGACGATCTCGTCCTGCTCCGGCTGGATCGTCGCGACGATGTCGCGCATCGGTCCGACTCGTGGACGCTCGATCTCACGCTGCAGGATGGCGCTCGATTGCATCCTCTCGGTGGCGTCGTGCAGGTGTTCGTCCTCGTATGCCGTGAGCCGGCCTCGGTCGACCCCGTATCGCCGTCGCCGTCGCACCCCCATCGGCTCGGTGCGGCTGGCCCGGTAGAACGCCCCGGACAGTTCGGCGCGCCAGTCGATGACCAGGGGAGTGCCGTCCTCGTCGCTGACATGGCGGCGCCCGACGTACCACCTGGTCGCCCCCTCGGCGTCGTGCTCGAGGTCGAGCCGTCCGAAGAACAGCGCCGTGCTCGGGTCGTCGACGAGGGCCTTGGCCCGGGCATGCAGGGTGAGGGCGAGGAACTCGGCGGACACCGTGTTCCCCGCGACGGCCTGGTCGCGCTGGGCCTCGGTCTTGCGCCGCATCCGGTCCAGTTGCGCCCGGGCGTGGGCGAGGTAGCGCTGTTCGGCGGCGAGCGTCGGATCGGTGGCAGCGGCAGTGGCAGCGGCAGTGGCAGTGGCGGTGCGGCGGGCTGCGGGGTCGGTCGAGGGCGGATCGGGAGGGTGGGCGTCGGCGGGCATGGTGAGGCACCTCCGAGGAGTGGGGGAGGTGCTTTCCTACTCCGCTCCGGCGGTGCTGTCAACGCATTTCGGGCCCGGCCGAGCGGCGCTACGAGTCGATCCGGATGCTTCCCGACGTCGTCGTCGCAGTGATCTTGCCGGGCGCCGCCGGGTCGGTGCGTACCTGGACGCGCTGGCCGCCGGATCGGGTCGAGGTCCGCACGTCGTATGCCGCGTCCGGCACGGTGACGTGCACGGAGCCCGACGTCGACCGCGCGTCGATGCGCTCGACCGGCCCGGTAAAGCCCGCGCTCACGGTGCCCGACGTGGTCTCTAGGGTCGCCCGTGACCCCCCGAGGCCGCACGCGGAGATGTCGCCGGAGGTCGTCCGCAGCGACACCTCGCCGGCGACGCGGCATACCGTCAACGACCCGCTCGAGGTCTCCGCGGTGACCGCGCCGGCGACGTCCTCGATGGTCATGGTGGCGCTCACGGCATGCGCCGACACGCTCGCCAACGCCCGGGCCTCCACCCGACCGGAGGACAGCAAGGCACGGGCCGCCACGGTGCGGGGCACGTCGAGGCGGTAGTCGGCGTAGCAGCCGTCCAACGCCCGGCACGGCGATTCGACGACGAGAGAGCCTGATTCGACCCGTTCGGCCCGTGCTGGCCGATCGGTCCCGCGCCAGGAGATCGTCCGGGTGAGCAGCACGTCCGCGCGATCGGAACCGACCAGCGTCACCGACGTCGGGCCCAGGTCGCGCAGGTCCACCGTGTCGACCGCAGCGAAGGTGGCCTGGTCGGTGACCGACTGACGCCCGACGGCGTCCCACGTGGTGAACCCGGCGGCGAACAGGACCGCGCCGACGACGACGAGCCCGACGAACACCCACGCCGGGCGCTCGGGGACCGGTCGCTGCGGGTCGTATGCCGCGCGGCGCGTGACGGGGGGATAGTCGGCGGTCGTGGTCATCACAGGTCCTTCGTGGAGGCCAGGAAGTGCAGGACGGCGAGCACACGGCGGTGCGGGTTGGCCGGCTCGGAGACGTCGAGCTTGGCGAAGATGGAGTTGACGTGCTTGGCGACGGCGCTCTCGCTGACCACGAGGGCCTCGGCGATCCCGGCGTTGGACAGCCCCTGTGCCATGAGGGCCAGCACGTCGTGCTCGCGGGGGGTGAGGCGATCGACGGGGCTGCCGACGCGGCGAACGAGCAACTGGGCGACGACCTCGGGGTCCAGCGCGGTCCCGCCGGCGGCCACCCGGCGCACCGCGGTGAGAAACTCCTCGACGTCGGCGATCCGGTCCTTGAGCAGGTACCCGACGGAGCGGGTCGAGCCGGTGAGCAGTTCGGTGGCATAGCGCTCTTCGACGTACTGGCTGAGGATGAGCAACGCCGTCTCCGGCCACCGGGAGCGGATCGTCAACGCGGCTCGGACGCCCTCGTCGCTGAACGTCGGCGGCATCCGGACGTCGACGAGGGCCAGGTCCGGCCGGTGGGCCTCGACGGCCTGCAGGAGGGCCTCGGCGTTGTCGACGGCGGCGACCGTGTCGATGTCGGCCACAGCCAACAGTCGGACGATCCCCTCGCGAAGCAGGGCCGAGTCCTCGGCGATCACGACGCGCACGGCAGAGTCACCTCCAGCACCGTGGGACCCCCGAGTGGGCTCTCGACAGTGAGGCGCCCGTCGAGCGAGGCGACCCGTTGGCGGAGCCCGGTCAGTCCGGTGCCGCGACTCGGGTCCGCGCCGCCGATCCCGTCGTCGACGACCCGCAGCCGCAGCCAGGGTCCGTCGGTCCACGCGCCGACGTCGACGCGGGACGCGGCGGCATGCTTGGCCGCGTTGGTCAACGCCTCGGACACGACGAAGTAGGCCACGGCCTCGACCTCGCGGGGAGGCCTCGGGTGCAGGTGCACGTCGAGCGTCACCGGCACGGGGGAGCGGCCCGCGAGGCCGGACAGCGCCGCATCCAGACCCCGGTCGTCGAGGACGGCCGGGTGCAGGCCGCGGACGATCCCGCGGATCTCGGTGAGAGCCAGTTTGGCCTCGCTATGGGCGTCGTCGAGGGCCTTGCGGGCCGGTTCCGACAGGTCGGGCACGGTGGCCTTGGCGATCCCGAGGTTCATCGCGAGGGCGGTGAGCCGCTGCTGGGCCCCGTCATGCAGGTCCCGCTCGATCCGGCGCCGCTCGGCGTCGGCGGCAGCGACGACCTCGGTCCGGGAGCGGGCCAGCTGCCCGACTCGCCGGTCGAAGGCCTCCTCGCGACCAGGCCCGAGCAACAGAGCGGCCAGCGCCGCATCACCGTAGGCGACGGCACGGGCCATCATCGGCACGACGAAGATCCCGACGAGGCCAAGCAGGGTCGTCCCCAGGGAGCCCGACCCCTCGCCCGAGAATGGCCACGAGGTCTGACTGGGATGAAAGAACGTCGTGGCTGCGGCGACGGCGGCCCCGAACCAGGCGGCGAGGGCGACGCCGGCGACGAGGCTCAGCATCCCGGCGAATCCGTTGTAGGCCAACGACCGCCAGAACGTCGCCGAGGTCAGCGAGCGGGTCAACCATGGCCACCACGGACCTGCCGGTCGGCGCGGTGCCGGGATGTGCAGGCCGAGCAGCGCCCGGAATCTCGACCGGTGCAGCATCGCGAGCACATCGTTGACGACGATGGTGAGCGTGGCGACGATGAGCGCCCCGACGATCGTCGGGATGAGTGCGACGCCGGTGGACAGCAAGGCGACGATCGTCGGGAACGCCACCGCTCCGACGAGGGCGCCGGTGGCCACATGCAACAGGGCATCCCAACGTCCGACGTTGGCGAAGGTCAAACGCGCCGGCGCCTCGTCGGTGGCGGTATGCCGCGGGTGGGCCATATCGCCACGCTAACCGGCGCGGCGGTCCACTTCGATGGTGTTGCGGACCGATTCGGCGGTGGTGCTGGCACCACCGCCGAATCTCACAGTCAGCCGGCAGGTCGGGCCGTGAGGGTGACCGAGATGTCTCGACGTGACCCGCCGCGGACCACGGTGAGGGTGACCGTGTCGCCGACGTCGTGTTCGCGAATCGCCGCGACGAGGGCGAGCGAGCTGTCGACCCGCTTGCCGTCGAGGGCGACGACGGCGTCGCCGCTCTGCAGCCCCGCGGTGGCCGCCGGCGTGTTCGCGCTCACTGAGCGGACCAGGGCCGCGGCCCGCTGCGTGCCGTTCTCGGTGACCGTGCCGTCCGCCGACGACACGCCAAGGTAGGCATGCTTGGCGGCCCCGGTGGCGATGAGCTGCTCGGCGATGGCCTTGGCCTCGTTCGAGGGGATGGCAAAGCCGATACCGATGTTCCCGCTCTGCGTCGAGCTCTGGGACGAGCCGAGCGAGGCGATCGAGCTGTTGATCCCGATGAGCTGACCGTTCGCGGTGACGAGAGCCCCGCCGGAATTACCCGGGTTGATCGCCGCCGAAGTCTGGATGGCGTTGGTCACCACGGGTTCGCCGGCGGAACCCCGCGCCGAGCTGTCGGACCCGGTGGACACCGGCCGGTTGAGGGCGCTGACGATCCCGGTGGTCACCGTGCCGGCCAGGCCGAGGGGGTTGCCGATGGCCATGACGGGCTGGCCGACCGCCAGGCCGTCGGAGTCGCCGAAGCTGATCGGGGTGAGGTCGCTCGGGGGGTTCTGCAGGGTGAGGACGGCCAAGTCGGTGGTGGGGTCGGTGCCGGCGATCTTGGCCGGGTAGGTCCGCCCATCGGAGAGGGTCACCGTGATCGTCGCGGACGGGCCCGCCCCGACGGCGACGTGGTTGTTCGTGAGGATGTGCCCGGCAGTGTCGATGACAACGCCGGAGCCCTGCCCCTCGCCCTGGGCACTGGCCACGGTGATCGCCACGACGCTCGGGCCGACCGCCTTCGCGGTGGCTGCCCAGTCCGGGGTGGATCCGTTGGCCTGTACGACGGGGGCCTGCACGGCAGGGATCGAGCCCGCCGACGGCGTCCTCGCGGTCGTCGCGGGGGTCGTGGCGCGCACGACGGCATACGTGCCCCCGCTGGCCAACCCGGCGGCGAGCAACGCCGCGACACTGATATCGGCGATCCGGCGACCGCGCGGTGAGCCCGGCCCGGGCGTCGCCGTGGGAACCGGGGGAGTCCACGGCGGGCTCGTGGGGGGCGGGAACGTCGCGGTGACCGGGGGTGGCGGGTAGCTGGAGTACGGCGGGGGACTCGATCCCGCCGCCGACCTCGGCGGCGGGAACCCGGGCGTGTGCTGCGTCGACGTGGTGTCGATGACCTGGGTATGGGGCTCGGTCACGGGCTGCTCCCTGATCCTCGGAATGTGCGTGACCAATGTCATGCCGGCCGGCTAGGCACGCCCTGGGCCGTGCCTGTGCCCCCCCTGTGGGTTGGGCGAGGGAGGCTAGCGCGACGTGCGTGGCCCCCGGGTCGCGGCGATCTCGTCGAACAGCGCGGCCCGACGCTGGGCCGCCGGCAGGGAATGCTCGCGCACCCAGACCGCACCGTCCGCATCGGTGGAGTCTGCGAGTGCGCTGGCGAGGGCGGCGACGTCCGCCGGGGTCTTGTTCTGGGCCATCTTCGCCTTGGCCACCCACCGGGTGATCCGCACCTCGATGCCCACGATCGCCCGCAGCATGGCCGATACGTATCCCTCGGGTGGGTCCTCGATCGACCAGGCCTCGGGTCGACCCGCCTCGTGGCGGCCGGTCAGCCGAGTGACCACGTCGAGGGTCCACGCGGCGTCGTCGTGAGCGAGCAGCTCGCCGTAGACGTGGACGGCGACGTAGTCCCACGTCGGGACGACCCTGCCGTGCTCGCGCGTGGAGGGCAGCCACGACGGGCTGACGTAGTGGTCGGTCGCCCGGACGAGGACCAGCGACTCGCCCACCGAAGGCGACGACCACTGCGGATTGACCCGGGCCACGTGCCCGAGCAGGGCTCCCCGGGGTCCGATCGACGGGTCGTAGACGAACGGCAGCGGCGTCGCGGCGAGGCCGTCGGCATGCGAGGTGATCAGGTCGGCGGCGCCCGCAGTGGCGAGCACCTCGGCGGCATCCTCGTCGGTCATCGCGAAGTGGGCCGGGACGTACACGCGGCTCACTATGCCGCACCGCCGTCGCCCGCCCTAGCCGGGTCCGGGACCTGGCGTCAGCGCAGGCCGTCGATCAGCGTCGGCGCATCCACATCACCCACGCGACGATGACGACGAGCCCCACGACGGCGTTGACGGCATACGTGATCCAGCCGGATTTGCTGAGCCGAGCAGATGCGCCGGGGTCGCGCCGAGCGCGCATGAGGGCGAGCGCCGCCATGATCCCGCTCGGGATGCCGATGACGAGGGTGGCGATGACCGAGACGCCCGACAGGATGAGCAGCACGATCGGGCTCGTCGTCGAGGGGGCCACGGTGGGCGCCTGACCCGGGTGGACGCCGGGGTATGCCGCGGCCCCGGGCGCCGGGTAGGCCGGATAGCCCTGACTCGGTGGGTAACCCGGATATGCCTGGGCCGGCGGGTACCCCTGGTACGGCTGCCCCGGGGGGTATGCCGCGGCCGGCGGATAGGCGGTAGGTCCAGGTCCAGGTCCAGGTCCAGGTCCCGGCCCGGGTCCAGGTCCCGGCCCGGGGTACTGCTGCCCGGGCGGCGGGTAGCCCGGGGAATCCGGTGGCGGGGAGACCGGGGACCCCTGCCCCGGTGGGTACCCCCACGGGTTGGGCGGCGGGACGGGCTCCTGGCTCACCTCGGGCCTCCTTCGTTGGCTGCGAGCCTAGCCGCAGTGGGCGACAATGGCGGGGTCCGACCCCGGCGCCGGAGGAGCCCCGATGCGTAGCCCCCAGGTGGAGCCGTCCGCCACCCTGCCCCGGAGCGTGCGGATCTACGAGGTGGGCCCGCGCGACGGGCTGCAGAACGAGTCGACCGTCCTGCCGGTCGACGTCAAGGCCGAGTTCGTCCGGCGGCTCGTCGCCGCCGGCTTGCCCGTCGTCGAGACGACCTCGTTCGTCAACCCGGGATGGGTGCCTCAGCTCGCCGACGCCGCGCAGGTGCTCGCCGCACTGGGCTCTGACGGCGTGGGCCGCAACCGCCCGGTGCTGGTGCCCAACGAACGCGGTTTCGACCGGGCGCTGGCGGCCGGGGTGCAGGCCGTGGCGATCTTCGGCAGTGCGACCGAGTCGTTCGCCCAGCGCAATCTCGGGCGCAGCATCGGCGAGTCGGTGCTGATGTTCGCACCGGTCGTCGCACCGGGCTCGTGCGGCGGGGATGTGGGTCCGTGCCTACCTGTCGATGTGTTTCGGCGACCCGTGGGAGGGCGACGTGCCCATCGAGGCAGGTCGTTGACGAGGCGCGCCGGCTGATGGACCTCGGCTGCGACGAGCTGAGCCTCGGCGACACGATCGGGGTGGCGACGACCGGCCACGTCCACCGGCTCCTGGCGGCCCTCGACGGCGCGGGCATCGGGGTCGACCGGCTCGCCGTGCACTTCCACGACACGTACGGCCAGGCCCTAGCCAACACTCTCGCGGCGCTGCGCCGACGGGGTGGGCGTCGTCGACGCCTCGGCCGGCGGGCTGGGCGGCTGTCCGTATGCCGTGAGCGCGACGGGCAACCTCGCCACGGAGGATCTCGTGTGGGCGCTGCACGGGGCCGGCGTGCACACCGGGGTCGACCTGCCGGCGTTGGTCTCGGCGAGCGCCTGGATGGCCCAGCGGCTCGGGCGTCCCTCGCCCTCCCGGGTCGTCACCGCGCTCGCCGGTCGTTGACCCGGCCGCAGGGCGCGTGGACCGTGTGGCGTACTCGACTCGCTGGCACGCCGTCGGCTGTGCGTCACGGACACGACGCGGGGGGCGTGGCCGACTAGGCTGAGCGGTGCGCGAGGATCGCGCGAGCGGGGCCACCGTGGCCCCCTGACGACGACGAGGTGCGCGGTGCCCACAGGCAGGGTCAAGTGGTATGACGCGGAGAAGGGCTTCGGGTTCCTCTCCGACGACGCCGGGGGTGACGTTTTCCTGCACGCCAACGCCCTGCCCGAGGGCGTGAGCACGCTCAAGGGCGGCACGCGCGTCGAGTTCGGCATCGTCGAGGGTCGACGCGGCTCACAGGCCCTGAGCGTCAAGGTCCTCGACCCGGCGCCCTCTGTCGTGGCCAATCAGCGCCAGGCCCACCGCAAGCCCACCGAAGACATGGTCGTCATCGTCGAGGACGTCATCAAACTGCTCGACAACATCTCCGAGTCGCTACGCCGGGGCAAATACCCGGACAAGGGCGCCGCGGCCAAGGTCGCCCAGGTGCTGCGCGGCGTGGCCGCGGACCTGGAGGCCTGATGGCGGAGGTCAAGACCGACTCGATCTTGCTCGGCGCCGACAACGTCGCCCGCGCGGCGGTGGACGCCATCGCCGAGCCGGGCACCGTCGGCGAACACCTCGACGCGGTGATGTCCGGCGAGCGCCTGGCTACCCACCATTTCGCGTGCACGTCGAAGGCCTACCGCGGCTGGCGTTGGTCGGTGAGCGTGGCCCGCAGTCCGCGGCAGAAGCATGCGACGGTGTGCGAGACGAACCTCGTGCCGGGCGAGGACGCCGTGCTCGCCCCCGAATGGGTGCCGTATGCCGCGCGGATCGCCCCGGGCGACCTCGGCGCGGGCGACCTGCTGCCCTACCGCGAGGTCGACCCCAACCTGCAGGCCGGTTTCGAGGCCACCGGCGAGGAGGACGTCGACCAGTTGGCTCTCGGGGAGCTCGGGCTGGGCCGGATCCGAGTGCTCTCGCCGGAGGGACGCGAGGCGGCGGCGCAACGGTGGTACGACGGCACCCACGGCCCGCGGGCCGAGGTCGCCGAGAAGGCGCCCGACCGATGTCTGGCCTGCGGGTACCTGGTGCCGATGGCCGGGGCGTTGCGCCGGGCATTCGGGGTGTGCGCCAACGAATGGTCCCCGTCGGACGGACGGGTGGTCAGCCTCGATCACGGGTGCGGAGCCCACAGCGAGGTGGAGCTCGAACCCGGCGGTCAGGCCACCGCCCCGCCGCCGATCGTCGACGAGATGGCCGTCGACATCGTTGAGCGCGCCTGACTCGCACCCTCGTGCGGGCGCACCTCAGGCGTCCGCCGCGTTGCCCCGGCCTCGGCCGACGTAGGCCAGGCCGAGCAGCCCCAGCCCGATCCCTGCCGCGGCGCACCACGGCCACCACCATCGCGAGCCGACATGCCCATCCGGCAGCAGCAGGAGTACGCCGAGGACGACGGCCCAGCCGACCGTGCCGGACGCGACGATCCGAGTCATGGGCACGACCAGCGGGGCAGGTTCGGGCGATTGTCCGCGCGGCGCCCCGGTGCTCATTCGTCTAGCCTAACGAGGGCGTGCGGGGCGGATGACACCCCCGAGGCAACGGGCCCGCGGCTGCGCGGCATACGCTTTCCGAGACGACGTCGACCACGAAGGGGCGTGACATGGACGTACTGCCGGCCGTCCAAGGGCTCATCGACAAGGGTGTGCGGGTGTTGTCGCCCTCGACCGTCGACGTGGGTCCGGAGGTCGACCTCGACCGGATCAGCGGCGACGGCGTGACGATCTACCCGGGGTGTCGGATCTACGGCGAGAGCACCGTGCTCTCGGCCGGGGTGACCCTGGGGCAGGAAGGCACGATCACCCTGGAGGACTGCCAACTCGGTCGGGGAGTCACCCTGCGCGGCGGGTATGCCGTGCGCTCGGTCTTCCTCGACGGGGCCAGCCTCGGGTTCGCCGCCCACGTGCGCCAGGGCAGCATCATCGAGGAGTCGGTCGCCGGGCGGGCGTACGTCTCGCTCAAGCAAACCATCCTGCAGCCGTTCGTCACTCTCGGCAGCCACATCAACTTCTGCGACTGCCACATGTCCGGCGGCAGATCGACCGATGAGCACAGCGAGGTCGGCTCGGCGTACATCCACTTCAACTTCACCCCGGATGGGGACAAGACCACCTCGTCGCTGTTCGGCGACGTCGCCCACGGCGTCATGCTCGACCAGCCCCCGATCTTCCTCGGTGGGCAGGGCGGCAGTGTCGGGCCGGTCATGGTGGGCTTCGGATCGGTCATCTCCGCCGGGACGATCCAGCACGAGGACGTCGGCCCCGCGCTGCTGTACTCCTCCGGGCCCTCGCCCCGGGTGCTCGTGCACCACTCCCCGCGTTACTACCGCGGGTTGAACGGCCTCGTCGCCAAGAATCTGCTGTACCTGGCCAATCTGCACGCCCTGGCCGCGTGGTACATGTTCGTGCGTCGGCCGTTCTTCGCGCACGTGGAGTTCGGGCCGGACATCCATGCCGGCGCGCTGCGGGCCATCGAGTACGACCAAGCGCAGCGGGTCGAGCGGCTCATGGCCATGCTGCGCCGCGTGCCCACCGGCAACGCCGCGGCCAAGCCGATGCGCGAGCACCTCGAGCAGGTATGCCGCGACTTCTCGGCCGCGCCGAAGGCCCCCGACGAGGCGTTGCTTGCCGACCTCACGGCCGGGGCCGCACCGGGCAGCGACTATGTGGCGGCGATCAAGGGCCTGGACGCGAAGGTCCGAGCGGACGGCACGAAGTGGCTCGCCGGCCTCGTCGACGGGCTCTGGTCCGGTGCGAGCGAAGCCTTGCCGGCCGTGACGAAGATCCACCGGCACGCGTTCGTCTGACCGACCGCGGGCGATCCTGGTGCTGGTGCGCCGGATCGCCCTCGGCGAGCCCGGGCCGCCGTGGAGTCGCCCGCGGCCCCCGGGTCGGTGCCCACTAGCCTGGCGGTATGGCGCAGACTTCGACGGCCACCCGCCCGACCTCGGGTGGGCTGGACCGCTTCTTCAAGATCAGCGAGCGCGGCTCGAGCGTCGGCCGGGAGGTACGTGGCGGGTTCGTCACGTTCTTCACGATGGCCTACATCGTCGTGCTCAACCCGCTCATCATCGGCACGGTGCCGGACGGCACGGGGACCTTCCTCGGTGGGGGCACCGCCCCGAAACTGGCGCTCGTGGCCGCCGCCACGGCGCTCGTCGCCGGGGTGATGACCATCGTCATGGGGGTGGTCGCCAACTATCCGCTGGCCTTGGCCACCGGATTGGGCCTCAACGCGTTCGTCGCCTACGGCATCGCCAAACTGCCCCAGATGACGTGGGCGGATGCGATGGGGCTCATCGTCATCGAGGGGATCATCATCACCGTCCTCGTCCTCACCGGGTTCCGCACGGCGGTCTTCCATGCCGTTCCGGCGCAGCTCAAGACGGCGATTTCCGTGGGGATCGGGCTGTTCATCACCCTCATCGGGCTCGTCGACGCCGGCTTCGTGCGCAAGGCGCCGGCCGTACCCGTGGAAATGGGCGTCGGCGGGGTGCTGTCGGGCTGGCCGCTGCTCGTGTTCGTCGTCGGGCTCGCGGCGATCATCGGGATGCACCTGCGCCACGTCAAGGGGGCGATCCTTTACGGGATCGTCGCGGCGACCGTGCTGGCCATCGTCGTGCAGGGGGTGTTCAAGGTCGGCTCGCAGACCGACGCCCAGGGCAAGGTCGTCAATCCCACCGGCTGGGGCCTCAACGTGCCCGCGTTGCCCGATACGGTCGTGGCCACCCCCGATTTCGGGTTGCTGGGCCACGTCAACCTGCTGGGCTCCTGGGGCAAGATCGGCTGGGTCTCGGTCGTCCTGCTCGTCTTCTCGCTCATGCTCGCCGACTTCTTCGACACCATGGGCACGATGGTCGCCATCGGCGGCGAGGCCGGTCTGCTCGATGAGGAGGGCAACCCCCCGAACATCGAGCGGATCCTCGTCGTCGACTCGTTGGCCGCCGTTGCCGGAGGTGCGGGGTCGGTCAGCTCCAACACGGCATACATCGAATCGGCCTCCGGCGTCGGCGAGGGCGCGCGCACCGGCCTTGCCTCGGTCGTCACCGGCGTGCTGTTCCTGCTCGCGACCTTCCTCTCGCCGCTGGTGGCGATCGTCCCCTACGAGGCCGCGACGCCGGCGCTCGTCGTCGTCGGGTTCCTCATGATGCAGCAGGTCCGCGGCATCGACTGGGACGACCTCGAGATCGCGATTCCGGCCTTTCTCACCATCGTCCTCATGCCGTTCACCTACTCGATCACCGTCGGCATCGGGGCGGGTTTCGTCACCTACGTGTTCATCAAGATCGTCCGCGGCAAGGCCGCCTCGGTGCACCCGCTGATGTGGGTGGTCTCGGCGCTGTTCGTCCTTTACTTCGCCATCGATCCGCTGCGCTCGCTGCTGGGGGTGCGCTGACCGCGCCGGCGGGGCTGCGGATCGCCCAGGTCGTCAGCGAGGTCCTCGCGCCGCCGGCCGTGGCGTCGGGGATCGTCGTCGCGGTGGCGCTGACCTCGTCCGGCTCGATCGCGGGAGGGCTCGGGTGGGCGGGCCTGGCGTGCCTGTTCACCTGGGGCATCCCGTATGCCGTCGTGCTCGTCGGCGTACGTCGGGGGCGGTTAGGCGACACGTTCCTCTCCCAGCGCCGTGAACGGGTGCGCCCCATGCTGCTGGCCTGCGTGTCGGCGGGGGTCGGTGTCGTCGTCCTGGCTCGACTCGGTGCCCCCGGTGACCTGGTGCGTCTCGTCGTCGCGGTCTTGGCTGGACTGCTCGTGTCGGTCGGCGTGACGATCCGGTGGAAGGTCTCCGTCCACGTCGCGGGACTCGCCGGCGCGCTCGCGGTCGCCGTGGTGCTCTACGGCTGGTGGGCCTTGGCGGGCCTGCCGATGCTCGCGCTGGTCGGCTGGGCGAGGGTCACCGTGAAGGCCCACACCGTCGCTCAAGTGTTGGTCGGCGCGTGCCTCGGGGCTGGGGTGACCGGGGCGACCTTCGCCCTACTGAGGTGAATCCGGCGCTGCCCGGGCCGCCGTGGAGACGCTGTCCCGGATTTCCCACCGGCGCGCGAGAATGTCGCTCGTGAGCCGCGTCGACCGACCCCGCTACGCCACCGATGGACCGATCTCGAAGCCGGCGCGGTGAACGTCCGATTTCGCCACCGCCTCACCCTCGCGGTGCTGGTCCTGCTCGTCGTCGCTGCCCTCGTCACGGCCTTCTACCGCCGCTGACGAACTCGCCGCGGGTCAGCGCCCGCGTTCAGTCCGCGGGCCGCCACAACTGGCGGACCGACTCCACCGGCGTGGGCCGGCCGGACCGCTTTCGCGACGGCCGTACCGAGCGCCGACCCGACGATTTGGTCGCGCCGAACGCCTCCGGGTCGTCCGCGGGCGCCCCACCGACAACCATGCCGCTCCCTAGCGAGCGCGTGGCGCCGGTCGCAGCGGTGGACTGCGCTGGAGTGACCTTTGCCTTGACCAGGGGGATCGCCATCTCCCACGTGGCCTGGTCGACAGCGCAGACGAAGGCGATTCGCCCGGAGTCCGAGAGGAAGACCTGGACGGGGCCGTGCGCCTTGTCCCCGTCGAAATGCTGCACGAGGTCGCTCACTTCACTTCACCAGTCCCCTCGCCCGCAGGCTGGCCGACAGGTCCTCCACCTTCATGTCGGGTTGGTTTACGGCCTGGTGCTGGATCTCCGAAGCCAACTGGACCCGTCCCTGCTGGATGCCCGAGACCACCCCGCTGGCGGCTCCGGCTTGACCGGCCTTCTGGCCGAAGTAGAACGCGACGAGGGTGGTGAGGAACGGCGTGACGACCGCGAGCAGGGCAACGAGGCGGGCGTTCGAGTCGTAGCCGCCGCGCAGTTGGGGGGCGTAGGCCAGGCGTTCGACGTCGCAGGGCACGATCGTCACTGCCGGTGCGGACGTTGAGGGAGTGCTGAACGCGCCGGCCGCGGGCGTCGTGGCCGTCACCGAAGGTGTCGACAGCGCCGGGGAGGACGAACTGCTGTTGAGGGGAACGAGCGACTGCGTGGGTAGCGCTCGCCCGTCGCAGTACAACACGGGTGGCGCCGTCGACGGGGCGTCCGCGATCAACGGTGGGCTGCTTGTGGTGAAGAGGGCGAAGGCGACCGCGCCCAAGAAGGCGATGAGGATCGCCCCCATGAGCGCAGCGGACCCTCGGACCTCCCATCTCGCCGGATTCTGATCGGCCATGTCGGATCCTTCGGGTATGCCGGATAGAGGGCACTTTGGCATAGTTGCCTGCGGCCCTCAAGGGACTTACCGTCGCGATCCGAGCGGACCTCCCGCCGGTTCGGAGTCAGTCAGGACATCGTCGAGACGACGTGCTCGATGCACGCGGTGAGCGCCGTGACGTCGTCGGGCTCGATCGCCGGGAACATCGCCACCCGAAGCTGGTTGCGCCCGAGCTTGCGGTACGGCTCGACGTCGACGACACCGTTGGCGCGCAGGGTCTTGGCGACGGCGGCGGCATCGATGGCGTCGTCGAAGTCGATGGTCCCGACGACGTGGCTGCGGGCTGCCGGGTCGGCGACGAACGGCGTCGTGTATGCGGTGCGCTCGGCCCACGAGTACAACCGTGAGGACGAGTCGGCGGTCCGTTCGGTGGCCCAGGCCAGGCCGCCGTTGCCGTTGAGCCAGGCCAGCTGCTCGGCGACGAGCACGAGGGTGCCGACCGCAGGGGTGTTGTACGTCTGGTTCTTCGTCGAGTTGTCGATCGCCGTGGGCAGGCTGAAGAAGTCCGGAACCCAGCGGCCGGTGGCAGCGACCTGCTCGACGCGCTCCAGCGCGGCGGGGGAGAAGAGCGCGAGCCAGAGCCCACCGTCGGCGGCGAAGCACTTCTGCGGGGCGAAGTAGTAGACGTCGACCTGGCTCGGGTCCACGGGCAGCCCGCCAGCTCCCGACGTCGCGTCGATGAGCACGAGCGCGTCGGCGTCGGCTCCGGCGACCCGCTGCACCTGCGACATCACCCCGGTCGAGGTTTCGTTGTGCGGCCAGGCGTACACGTCCGCGCCGGCCTCGGCAGAGGCGACCGCCAGGGTGCCGGGCTCGGCCTTGACGATCGTCGAATCGGCGAGGAACGGGGCGGTGTTGGTCACCGAGGCGAACTTGCTGCTGAACTCCCCGAAGGTGAGGTGGTAGGCCTTCTCGCGGACCAGCCCGAACGCGGCGATGTCCCAAAACGCCGTCGCGCCGCCGTTGCCGAGGACGACCTCGTAGCCCTCGGGGAGCGAGAACAGCGTCCGCAGGCCGTCGCGGACCTCGCCGACGAGGTTCTTCACCGGGGCCTGTCGGTGGGAGGTCCCGAGCAACCCGCGCCGGGGGCCCGCTAGCGCGTCGACCTGGGCGGCGCGGACCTTGCTGGGCCCGCAGCCGAACCGGCCGTCTGCGGGGAGCAGGTTCGCAGGGATCTGGATGGCCGGGGTCGCGGTCGTGGTCACCGGGGCGTCACCTTTTCGACAAAGGGGGAAGGGCGCGCCCATCCTCCCACCGTGGCTCCAGCCCGCACATCCAGGATTGCCCGAGCGGGAACAACCGCTGACCTTCGCCCGTTGTGAGGTACTGTAATGCTGTAATCATGTAAGGAGTAGTACACATGCATAACGAAGAGAGTGGTCCGCACCGCCGTCGACACGGCGAGGGACCGCATCGTGGACCGGGTCGCGGCGGCCGACCGGCCGGCCCGCCGTTCGGTCAGCCCGAGGACACCCCCGGCCCCGAGGACGGTTTCCCCGGTCCCGGTGGTATGCCGTTCGGCCCGAGGGGCCGTGGTCGTGGTCGCCGGGGCGGACCGTTCGGTCGCCCGGGTGGCTGGCAGCAGGCCGACCTGCCCAGCGCCGACGATGCCGCCGAGTGGTTCACCGGCCGGCTGCCCCAGGACTGGTTCGTCGGGGCGCCGAACGTGACCGTGGATCGTGAGGAGATCGTCGTCGTCGGCGAACTGCCTCCCGTGGACGGTCAGGACAGTGCCGCAGCGGCCGACGGTCGGATCAGCCGGTTCCGCGAGCAGACTCGCGAGGACCGCATCGTCATCGCCCTCGAGGCCCAGGCCCGGTTCGGGCGCAAGGTCAGCTGGGGCGCTCGGATCGGTTCGGAGAGCAGGCTGTTCACCCACCTGGCCGTCCCCGTGATGACCCGGTTGCGCCAGCCGCAACGCCAAGTGCTCGACACCCTCGTCGACGCCGGCGTCGCACGCTCGCGCTCGGATGCCCTTGCCTGGGCCGTGACGCTGGTCGGGGAGCACACCCAGACCTGGCTCGCGGACCTGCGCGCGAAGATGGCCGAGGTCGACCAGCTGCGCTCCGAGGGTCCGACCCTCTGAGCCTCGCGGCCGTCAGCGCCCGTCGTGCTCGTGCGCGGCGTCGTGTGGGTCGGAATGACGCTCCCACCCGGCGACGTCGGACGGGCGGCGGGCGGAGGCACCTCGGTAGCGCGAGGCCGGGCGGATCAGCCGCCCGGTCGCCTGCTGCTCGAGGATGTGCGCCGCCCACCCGGCCGTGCGTGCGCAGGTGAACATCGGCGTGAACATCGCCGGAGGGACCTCCGCGAAATCGAGGATCACCGCGGCCCAGAACTCGACGTTCGTCGCGAGCACCCGGTCGGGACGACGTTCCTGTAGCTGCGCGAGGGCGGCCACCTCGAGGGCGTGCGCGACCTCGTATCGCGGCGCCCCAAGGCGTTGGCAGGCCTCGCGGAGCACCTTGGCGCGAGGGTCCTCGGCCCGGTACACCCGGTGCCCGAAGCCCATGAGCCGCTCGCCCCGGTCGAGCACGTCGCTCACCCACCGGTCGGCATCGCCGGTGCGCTCGACCCCCTCGAGCATGTGCAGCACCCGTGAGGGGGCCCCGCCGTGCAACGGGCCGCTCATCGCCCCGACCGCCCCGGACAGGCATGCCGCGACGTCGGCACCGGTCGAGGCGATGACCCGGGCGGTGAACGTCGAGGCGTTCATGCCGTGTTCGGCGGCCGACACCCAGTAGGCGTCGACGGCCTCGACGTGGCGAGGGTCCGGCTCGCCCCGCCAGCGGATCATGAACCGCTCGACGATGGTGTTGGCCTTGTCGACCTCGCGCTGCGGCACCATCGGACGGTTGAGGCCGCGAGCGGACTGGCCGACGAAGGACAGCGCCATGACGGACGCCCGGGCGAGGTTCTCCCTGGCCTCCGCCTGGTCGATGTCCAACAGCGGCCGGAACCCCCAGATCGGGGTGAGCTGGGCCAGCGCCGACTGAACGTCGACCCGGACGTCGCCGCTGTGCACCGGCAGCGGGAACGGCTCGGCCGGGGGCAGTCCGGGGTAGAAGTCGTCGTCGACCAGCAGGCCCCAGACGTTGCCGAAGGAGACCGTGCCGACGAGGTCCTCGATATCGACGCCGCGGTAGCGCAGCGCGCTGCCCTCGCGGTCGGGTTCGGCGATCGTCGTCTCGAAGGCGATGACCCCCTCCAGGCCCGGGTGGAAGTCGGACTTGGCGAGATCGGCGAGGGGCTGGGTGGTCATGGGTGCTCCTGCCGGTGGTGGAGTGGTCAGCGCCGGCGCAGTCGGGCGCGGCCCTTGTCGGCGGGACGCCGCCGGCCGCCTTTGGCATCGCCGGGGCGGACCCGCTGGGTCACATCGGCGCGTTCGACCACAGTGGCCAGGGCCGCCTGCACCGGTGGGTGGCTGGAGACCGGGTCGGCGCCGCTGTAGACGACCCACACGGGCCGGCCCGCGTGGAAGACCCGTAACGCCGAGCCGTCGGTCAGGGTCGCGGCTTCGGCGAGGGCGGCGCGTCGGTCGCGGGAGTCGGCGATCCGCTTCTGTGCGTATGCCGTCGCCGGCTCGCGCAGCGCCTGGGCCGCGACGAGCATGTGCGGTCCGTACTTCACGCCGTACTTGACGGCAAACCCGAGCACTTTCCGACGGGCCATGCGCTACCTCCTCGGTGCCTCGCCTGCGGTCAGCCTACGCTGTCGAACATGGCGACCGACCGACGCGACTACGAGGGTGAGGGCCTGCTCGAGACCGACCTCGCGCCGTCCCCGCTCGCCCAGGTCCAGGCCTGGGTGGAGCAGGCCCAGGCCCGCCACGCCGACCGCGGCGACGCCCCCGAACCGCTGTCCATGGCGGTGGCGACGGTCGACGCCGACGGCCTGCCGAACGTGCGCGCCGTGCTGCTGCGCTTCCTCGACGAGCGGGGCCTGGGGTTCGTCACGAACACCGAGTCGGCCAAGGCGGCGGAGCTCGCGGCCAACCCCGCGGTGGCGGCGACGCTGGTGTGGCCGGCGATGTTCCGGGCGATCCGGGTGCGCGGGTTGGCCGAGCCGCTCGACGCCGACGAGGTCCTCGGCTACTTCACCGAACGCCCTTGGGGCTCGCGGGTGGGGGCGTGGGCCTCGCGCCAGTCCCAGCCGGTCGCCGACCGCGCGCACCTCGACGCGGCATACGACGCGTATGCCGCCCGCTATCCAGACCGGGGTGGGCCGCAGGACGTGCCCGTGCCGCCGTATTGGGGTGGGTACCGGATCCGCTGCCAGGAGGTCGAGCTGTGGGCCGGGCGCTCGTCCCGACTGCACGACCGGCTCGTCTACGCCTCGGTGACCGGGCAGCCGGCCGACCTCGGCGACCCCGGGGCCTGGCGGGTGCTGCGCCGTCAGCCGTAGCCACTCGGCGGCCCGACCGTGGCGCGTGTCCGTAGGCATGGAACGGCCCGTGGGGAGTCGCCTCGGGCGAGGCGACGTGCACGCTGGACGACGCGTGCCTGCCCACGGGCCGCGGCGACTGCGGTGGATTGCGGTCGCGCGTCCGGGTCTGAACCGCCGAGGCGGCCAGGGACGACGGCTGCGCTACCGCGCAGTCACCTCACGTGTCCGATAGGAACTCACTACCTGACCACCTCCCTTCTCGTGTGGCAGCACGGTATGCCGCCAGCCGGCCGGACTCAAGGGAGTTGCCGGAACGAGTCGGGCCTACCCTGAGGCGGTGACCCAGCCGACGGTGACGAGCGTGCGGGCCATCGCCGTCCCGGCATACGGCCCGACGATCCTCGCCTCGATGGGAACCGGCGCCGTCACCGCGGTCTACGCGCTCAGCGCCGTCGACCTCGGGGCCAGCGTCGGCGTCGCGGCGTTCGTCGTCGCGCTGCTGGGGATCGGCCAGCTCGTCGGCGACCTACCCGCCGGTGCCCTCGCGGCGCGGGTCGGGGAGCGCCGGGCACTGCTGCTCGCCTGCGGCGCCGAAGCGCTCGGGATGCTCGGCTGCGCTCTGGCCCCCGGGGTGGGGTGGCTGGCCGCCGCGGTGCTGTTCGTCGGGCTGTCCAACGCCGTGTTCGGGCTGGCCCGGCAAGCGTTCCTCACCGGCGCGGTACCCATCGCGCTGCGGGCCCGGGCGCTGTCGACCCTCGGCGGCGTCCACCGGATCGGGGTCTTCATCGGGCCGTTTATCGGGGCGTGGGTAGTGTCCCGCTGGGGCATCCAGGCGGCATACGGGGTCGGCGTGGTCGCCTCGGGGCTCGCGTTCGCGCTGCTGCTGGGCTACGGCGACCTGCCCGGGGCCGACGTCGGGGCCCGCACGCTCGACCGCGGCGGGTCCGCCCCGCCCCGGCAGTCGGTGCGCTCGGTGCTCGCCGAGCAGCGTCGGGTGTTGCTCACCCTCGGCGTCGGCGTGGTCTTCGTCTCGGGGGCGCGCGCGGCCCGCAACGCCGTCGTGCCGCTGTGGGCTCAGGCCGTCGGCCTCGACGCCACGGCGACGAGCCTCGTGTTCGGCATCTCCGGCGCCGTCGACATGCTGCTGTTCTACCCGGCCGGTTGGGTCATGGACCGGTACGGTCGAGCGCTCGTCGCCGTGCCGTCGATGCTTGTCATGGGTCTGGCCATGGTCCTGCTCCCGGGCACCCACTCGTTCTGGACGGTGACCGCGGCGGCCTGCCTCATCGGGGTGGGCAACGGGATGGGTGCCGGGATTGTCATGACCCTCGGAGCTGACGTGTCACCGGTGTCCGGGCGACCGCAGTTCCTCGGTGGCTGGCGGCTGATGGCCGACCTCGGCTGGGCGGGCTGGCCGGCGATGGTCAGCCTCGTCGCCGCCGTCGCGCCGTTGTCGGCGGCGGTGGCCGCCATCGGCGTGGTCACGCTGGTCGGTGGGGGATGGCTCGCCGTGTGGGTGCCGCGCTACGACCCGATCTCGAGGCGCACCGTCGAGCGCGCCCGAGGCCCCCGCGACTAACCGCCCGCCTGCGGCGGTTCGTCGAGCGCGTCGGGGCGGTGTCCGCGTCGGCGCAGTGCGGGGCCGTCGAGACGCCAGAGGGTCCACCCGTCCTGGGGCTGGGCGCCGAGCGAGGCGTAGAAGCCGTGCGCGGGGCTGTTCCAGTCCAGGACCCACCATTCGAGTCGGGCGTACCCGCGCTCGACGGCGATCTCGGCGAGCCGCTCGAGCAGCATCCGGCCCAGACCCAAGCCTCGGCGGGCCGGGTCGACGAACAGGTCCTCGAGCCAGATCCCGTGGCGGACCTTCCACGTCGAGAACGTGACGAACCAGATCGCCATGCCCGCGACCGTCCACCCCGCTCCGTCGTCGATCTCGGCGACGTGGCAGAACACCTGGGGCTGCGGCGCGAACAGGTGCTCGCGTAGGTCGTCGGCGCTGCCCTCGACGGCGTCGGGCTCGCGTTCGTACTCGGCGAGACCGCGCACGAGGCGCAGGATGGCCGGGCAGTCCTCGGGTCGGGCCGGGCGGACCCGAACGGCGGGCGTGGGACCGGGTTCTGCGGGGGTCACGGGCGGCTCCTGGCCTAGCGGCATACCGGCTCGGCATACCGGCTCGTCGGTATGCCGCGGGCCCGTCGCGCGGGCGGTGGGCGCCGGGTTCGGTGAGAGGCTAGCGCCGTGACCGAGATGATCGACACGACGGAGATGTACCTGCGGACCGTCTTCGAGCTCGACGAGGAGGGGATCGCCCCGATGCGGGCGCGCATCGCCCAGCGGCTCGGTCACTCCGGACCGACCGTCTCGCAGACCGTGGCCCGGATGGAACGCGACGGGCTGCTCACCCTCACCGACGACCGCCACCTTCACCTCACCGTCGAGGGCCGGGCTCGGGCCACCCGAGTCATGCGCAAACACCGGTTGGCCGAGCTGTTGCTCGTCGACGTGCTGGGACTGGAGTGGGAATTCGCCCATGACGAGGCGTGCCGGTGGGAACACGTCATCAGTGAGCGGGTCGAACGGCGCATTCTCGCCCTCATCGGACATCGACGCGAGTCGCCGTACGGCAATCCCATCCCCGGCCTCGATGAACTCGGCGACACGGCGGAAGGGGAGGAGTTCCGCGAGGGTGTGGCAAGTCTCACCGAGCTCGCCGGCGCGTCGCCGCGGCTGGTCGTCGTGCGACGGATCGGCGAACCGATCCAGGTCGACCACGTGTCGTTGGGAGTTCTCACGGCCGCCGGCCTGTTGCCGGGGCGTTCAGCTCGGATTTACTTGGCAGACAACGGAATCGCGGCACGTGGCGCGGACGTCGAGGGGGGCGAAGCGGTGGTCCTGGATGCCGCCGTTGCGGTGCACGTGTTCGCGTCGCCGGCCGGGGATGGGCTGGACGCGCGGGGTTCGGCTCTGCCGTAGTGTCCGTTTCGTGCCCGTTCCGTGACCGTAACGTGACTTCGCCGTCGGCGCTGCGGTAGCCTCCTGCTACTCGCCCGTACGGGTGGGTGCCTGGGCGGAACGCCGAATCCTGCCACTGCCCGAGGCTGTGTCGAGTACCGCCGGCAGGAGCGGGGGACCCACTTGTGGGCGTCGAGAGACGTCCTTGGGGTGAAGCTCCAACGGAGAGATCCGCGGAGCCGGGTGAACACTCCCACCCGAACCCGACAGCTCACCTCGTAGGCGTCAGGAGAGGGACATCGTGGCCAAGCACGTCGGGCGCCACCGCGCGCCGGGGTATACCCCGCTTCACGAGCTCGCCCAGATCGCGGCGGCGTCGAAGGCTCCGGCCACTCGCGCCTCGGCGGTCGTGTTGATGAGCGGAGGCTTGATCGCCTCGATCGGCGGGTCCGCGGGTGCTCTGGAGGCCCCGACGGCCGGATCGGCTGCCCCTACGGTCACCGCCCCGGCCGCCGCTGCGGCCCCCGATGCCTTCGGCTCGATCGGCTTCGTCACGAAGAAGGTCAACCGTCCCGCGCCCGCTGCGACCACGACGGACCGCGCGTCTCGCTCGACGACCCGGGCCGCTGCTCCGGCACCGGCCGCCCGGCCCGCGGCCGCCGATCCCGCACCCGCACCCGCTGCAGAACCGGCGGTGCCCAACAACGGGTCGATCATCGGCATCGCCGCGAGCCTGTCCGGCATCCCCTACCGCTACGGCGGCAGCTCGACCTCGGGTGTCGACTGCTCGGGCTACACCTCATTGGTGTTCCGGACCGCCGGGATCAGCATCCCCCGGACGGCCGAAGCCCAGCGTGTCGCCTCGACGCGCGTGAGCAACCCCCAGCCGGGCGACCTCGTCTTCGTCGGTATCCCCGCCTCTCACGTGGGCATCTACGCGGGTCCCGGCATGATGTACGACGCTCAGCACACCGGCACCTTCAGCGGCCTGCACAAGATCTGGACGTCGAACGTCACCTACGGCCGGTTCTGACCTGCCGACCACTCGGCCCCGCCCGAGGGCGGCGGGTGGCACAGTGGAGTGATGCAGCAGGACTCTGCCCCTCTCGTCGTCGAGATGTGGGCCGACCTCGTCTGTCCGTGGTGTTACCTGGCCAAGCATCGCCTGCGTCAGGCGATCGCGGCATACGAGCGGCCGGCCACCGTTGTGTTGCGGCATCGGGCTTTCGAGCTCGATCCCGGTATGTCGCCGGGGGAGCGAGTCCCAGTGGCGGAGTACCTCGGCGCCAAGTACGGCGGCGGGCTCGACGCCGGCCGGGCCATGACGGCGCGGGTCAGCGAGGTCGCTGCTGGCGAGGGGCTCGCGCTGGACTTCGACCGGGCGGTCAAGTGCTCGACGTTCGACGCTCACCGCTTGGTCGCGCTGGCCACGGAGATGGGTGGCTGGGAGTTGGCTCAGGCCGCGCTCGAACGATTCTTCGCCGCGCACTTCGTCGATGGGCTGGCGCTCGACGACCACGGGGTGCTCGTGCGGGTCGCTGCCGAGGCCGGCATGGACGAGCGTCGGGTCGCTGCGGTGCTCGCCGGTGGGGACTACGCCGACCAGGTGCGCGCGGACGAGTCCGCGGCCCGTGACCTCGGGATCGGCGCGGTCCCCTTCGCGGTGGCCGGCGCCCGGGTCGCGGTCAGCGGCGCCCAACCGGTGGCGGTCTACCTCGACCTGCTGCGCCAGGGAGTCTTGCGCCAGGGAGCGCCTGAGTCGCCGACCGGCTGACCGATCCTCCTGCGGTTCACGCCGCGGCGGGGTCGAGGACCGAGTCGGGGAGCGTGGTGTGGGTGCGCCCGTGAGGCGCGCGCCAGGTGCACGCCCCCTCGTCGCTCAGCTCGAGGGTCCATCCCGCGTGGTGCTTGAAGCCGTGGTGGGTGCGGCATAGCGAGACGAGGTTCGCGGACGTCGTCGGCCCCAGGGGGTGAGGGACGACGTGGTCGAGGTCGCAGCGCTCGGCTGGCGTCGCGCATCCGGGGAAACGGCACGTGCCGTCACGTCGTCGCACCGCCCGCGCCAGCTGCCGGCCGGGGCGGTATGCCGTCGCATCGACGAGGTGGACGGCGCCGGTCTGCGGACAGGCGGTCGCGAGGCGCATCGAGGTGTCGGGGTCGGCGAGGATCCGCGTGACCTGTTCGGGAAGCAGCCACCCGGCCTTCGGCGTCGCGACCGGGCCGGGCACGAACCACACCGTGCCGTCGTCCGAGCGCCGCAGCCGCGGATTGGCGTCGACCCTTCTGGCGTGGTCGATTTCGGCGT
Organism: Dermatophilaceae bacterium; assembly: GCA_037045045.1. Lineage (GTDB taxonomy): Bacteria > Actinomycetota > Actinomycetes > Actinomycetales > Dermatophilaceae > Phosphoribacter. Next base: position 306,583 of record JBAOHL010000002.1, on the reverse strand, counting down.
CCAGCACGTCTTCGAGTTCGCCGGCGATCTCCACGGGTTCGGACGGGACCTCGAGCTCGCCGACGCCGCCCGCCCGGTCGGTCGGAGCCCCCGCCTCATCGGCATCCCAGATGCGGACGGCAGGAACACCAAACCGATTCCCAGGCATGGTGCCCATCGATGGGCCGGCCGTGGGCGGCATACCCAGTCGTTGAGGTGAGGGCTGGAAGTCGGCGGCTGGGACGACGAGCACGCATTCGGTGCGCACCGACGCGTGGGCGAGCACGAGGTCGCAGAACGCGTCGGCCCGGGTCTGGGTCGGGGTCCGGGTGGGGTCGGCAGCGAGGTACTCGGCGCCGAGGGCATCGATCGCGGACCACATCAGCCGCGAGGCCTCGGCCGGCAGCAGGGCGGTCCATTGCGTCAGCCCGGGCTCCGATGCCGGTTCGACTCGCACGAATCGCCGTGCTGCGCTGGTGGTGTCGTCCGAGTCGGCCCCGCCCATGGCCGCCACTGCCGCCAGGCACCTCGCCTTGACCCGCGAGGAGGCGAGCTCGGTGACCCCGGCGTGGTGCACTCGGGCCTCGAGCTCGACGACGTGGTCGATGCCGACCTGCTCGGCAGCCCGAGCGAGGTGCGCCCACCGGTAGGGCTCCAGGTCGCCTGCCCAAGCCATCGCCCTGCTGCGCGGCAGTACCCCGAGCCATTGCGCCGCGTCGATGCGCGACACCATCGTCCGAGGCGCGATGCGCAGGATCGGCGCGAGCATCGCGCCGGCCAGGGACTGCACGCAGGGCACGGGAACGAGCGTGCGCGCAGGCACCGGGCGACCGTGGGCTCGGGCGGCTTCGCGCAGCGCCTCCCACCGGGCCTGTTCGCTGAGGCGCTCGTGTTCGGCCTCGACGGCGACCCGTTCGGTGAACACCTCGACGGCCTTGGCCTGGCGTGCCGCCAGTGCGTTGACGACGCGCTGAGTGGCCGCGACGACGACCTCGGCGGCGGTCGCATCTAGGGCCTCGATGGCGCGTTCGGTAAGCGGCGCGAGTGCCGCGGCAAGGGCGAAGGGGTCGGTCGCCTTCACCTCGTCGACCGACCCGGGCAAGGCGACGGCGCTAGCGCACCGTGTCTGGCCGAGATCGGTCATCGTTTCGAACATATGTCCAGTCTAGTCGAAAACCCTTACGTGTCAAGGGAATACGGCGAACGGTTGTCGGCCCCTCGGACCTCGTGCCACCCCGATCAGTGCTGGGCGCGGGGAGAGGAGTGTCAAGGGACTACGGCCAACGTGTGTCTCGCCTCGGATCTCGCGCCCCGATCAGTGCTGGGCGCGGGGAGAGGAGAGTGTCAAAGGAGTACGGCCAACGTGTGTCTCGCCTCGGACCTCGTGCCCCGGTCAGGGCTCGGCGGGGAGAGGAGAGTGTCAAAGGAGTACGGCCAACGTGTGTGTCGCCCGGACCTCGTGGCGACCCGGTCAGGGCTCGGCGTGAGGGGACAGGAGAGTGCCGGCGACGCGGTCGAGAAGGCGCGGGTCGCCGGCATACACGCCGTCCGGCCGGGGCCAATGGACCTGCACGTCGGTGAACCCGAGTTGCTCGGCCCGGCCCACCTGCTCTTCGAAGAAGTCCCACGACGAGAGGGAGAACAGCGGAGCGGCGTCGACGTTGAGGTACCGGGCCACGTCCCGTCCGGCGGTGAGGTCCTCGAAGCGGCGACACATGTCCGTCAGCTCCGCCCACCACTCGGACACGGTGCCGCCCTCGCCGAGTCGCGGACCGTTGGTGAGCCACCCGTCCCCGAGGCGGGCGGCCACGCCCATCGCCCGAGGGCCGGTCGCGGCGACGATGAGGGGCGGCCGCGGTCGCTGCACCGGACCGGGATGGGAGCGGGCCTGCACAGCGGTGTACCAACGGCCGGCATACGAGGTCACCGGCTGGCGCAGCAGCAGGTCGGTGAGCTCGACGAACTCGCCGAGACGTGACACGAGCTCCCCAGGGGTCAGCTGCGCCTGGCCGAGGACCGAGCCGTCGTAGCCGCCGCCACCGCCGGCGCCCACGCCGACGAGCAGACGACCACCGCTGACGTCGTCGATACCCAACAGCTGTCGGGCCAGCGTCACCGGGTGGCGGAAGTTCGGCGAGATGACGTAGGTCCCCAATGGGATCGTCGTCGTCACCGACGCGGCGGCGGTCAGCGTCGTCACGACGTCGAACCACGGCCCGTCGAGCAGCGTCCGCCAGCCGAGGTGGTCGTAGGTCCACGCGTGGGCGAACCCCCACTCCTGCGCAGCCCGCCACCGCGGCGCGGCCTCGGCCCAGCGATGTTCCGGCAGGATGACCAGGCCGATGCGCATGTCACCGACCCTACGGCGCGGCCCGGTATGCCGTCCGGGCTCTACGGCGCTGCCGGTATGCCGTGCCGTCGCGGGCGGGGGCGCCAAAGGCCGAGCTACCCCGACAGGTGTTCGGCGATGGCCGTGCCGACCAGCTCCGGCTCGTCCAGCCACGGTGCGTGCCCGGCATACGGGAGCCGGATGAGCCGGTGATACCGGATCGCGACGATCGACGGGGCGGCGAGCATGGGGCTCTGGAAGGCGTCCTTGTCGCCCCAGACGATGAGCGTCGGATGGGTGATCCGGGACAGCTCCTCGATGCCGATGTGGTTGACCGGCCGCACCGACCGGCCGCGCACCAGGGCGTTGCAGTAGCTGTTGACGCTCGCCGGGTACGACGGCCGGTTGGAGATCAGCCGCCCCGCCGCCATCACGCCCGGGGGCAGATGCGCGCCGGCGCCCACGCCGATCGCCTGGTTGTTGAACCACGTGAAGCTCGACTCGGTGACCTCGCGGGCCAGGGCCGCCCGGCCGAGCACGGGCGTGGCCATGAGCAGCATCGGCAGGATCGGGTGGGACTTCGGGAAGGCGCCGGCCGGTGCCCCCATGAGCACCATCCGCCGCACCCGGCGCGGCATGTCGATCGCGGCATACAGGCTGAACTGGCTGCCGACCGAGTGGGCGATGAGGTCGACGACGGGGATGGCCAGGTCGTCGAGGATGCCGCGCAGGGTCGACACTGCCATGTCCCGCAGGCAGTTGGGGTTGGGCAGCACGCACTCGCCGGACAGCCCGTGGCCCGGCCAGTCCATGACCATGACCCGGCGGCCGGTGAGGTAGGAGAACATCTCTACCGCGAGCACCGAGAACGACCCGACCCCGTGCATGACGAGCACCGGGGGCAGCGGGCTGTCCTGCGGGCCGAAGTGCATGACCCGCACCTGCCGCTCCCCGACGTAGGTGTCGACCAGGAGCATCTCCTCCTCGGGCTCGATGCCGTAGTGCCGGTACGCGCTGAGTTCGTGTTCGCGGATCTGGGCGTCGAGGCTGGCGGCGTCGGCGGCGGCGTCGGTGTCGGCCACGGTCACCCCTTCGCCAGCGCCAGCACCTCGTCGAAGCCCTCCTGCACGCAGTCCAGCAGCACGTCGGTGTCGGGGAAGACGTCGCGGTCGAGGTTCATGGCGATGCAGGCCCGACCCTCGTAGGTCATCATCCCGGCCATCATCGCCACCGCGGGCCGCGGACCGATCGGGCAGGCGTGGGTGACCTTCGCTCCGGCGATGTATGCCGTGTGCCCGACTCCGGGAATGTTCGTCAGCTGGACGTCGACGGCGCTCGTCGAATTGCCGACGATCTCGATGATCGCCGCGACCGGCAGGCGGTCGAGCATCGGGGCAACGTGCTCGACGAAGGCGAGCGCGGGTTCCGCGCGGCACTCCTTGACCCGCTGGCGCACGAGTTGGACGCGGCGGGCCGGGTCGGTCTCGAACAGCGGCCCGCGCATCGTCGCCCCGGTGAAGTGGTTGCCGCCGAGCGGGTCGGAGGCCTTGCGCAGGCTGATGGGGATCGACACGGGGATCTCCTCGACGCGGACGCCGTGGCGTTCGTGGAAGCGGCGCAATCCGCCGATCATGCCGGCGAGGTAGACGTCGTTGACCGATCCGCCGGCGACCTTGCCGGCCGCGCGCAGCGCGGCCTGGGGGAAGTCGACGAAGGCCACCCGAGCGCCGATCCCACCGGCGCCGGCCAGCAGCGGCGAGCGCGGCAGCTCGGTGCTCATCTTGCGTTGCAGGGATCGGACGTACTCGATGGTCTCCTTCGTCGAGCGCATCGGCCGCCGCGCGGATCGCAGCATCGTCGCGTTGGCGTCCCGGGTCGAGCGCACCGCGCCCATCGGCGCGCCGACGGCCTGCTGGGCCAGTCGGGTGGACAGCAGCGAGGCGCGAGTGAACGTCGGCCGATCCGGATACTGCGGCACCTGCCGGGTGCCCGGGGTCGCCGTGGAGCTGTGCAGCATGTCCATGACCTGCACGAGCGCCAGCCCGTCGCCGAGCACGTGGTGGGTGCGGAACATGTATGCCGCGCGCCCGCCTTCCAGCCCGGTGAGCAGCACGACCTCCCACGGCGGGCGTTCGCGGTCCAACGGCCGCTGCAGGATGCTCGCGACCGTCTCGCACAGTTGGGCCTCGGTGCCGGGGGGCGGGACCTGGACGCGGTAGACCTGATGTTCGATGTCGAAGTGCGGGTCGAGCGACCAGGCCGGCGTGACGAGCGGGACGAGCGGGTCGACGATGCGTTCGCGCAGCCGCGGGACCATTCGGGTGCCGCGTTCGTGTGCCGCCACGAAGCGGTCCCAGTCGGGCTCGGTCTCCAGGCGTTCGAACATCGAGCCCGTGGCCCGGGTGCGCGGGTCGTTGTCGGCCCGCCACATCACCGACTCCCAGTGGCTCAGGTACGGCCCACCGCCCCACTCGAAACCCTCGTCCATCGGCGCACTCCTCGTCGGTCGGCGCGGCATTCGTCGTGCGTTCTGTGGCGACCATGATTCCGATTCACCGGCCGCTGCGCCATGGGGGGTGACCGGTCGCACAGCGTTGGGGTCGGTTCCGGTCGCAGGCATCGGGGCGGCTCGGACTTGACGTGGAGAGGGCGGAGCGGATGGGGTGTGGGCGTGGACACCGAGGCGATGCTCGAACAGATCCGGCACGGGCCCACTGGTGCTCGCATCGCGGCGTTCTTCGACTTCGACGGCACGCTCATCGACGGGTATTCCGCGACGACCCTCTACGAGCGGCGGTTGCGCGCCCGGCAGGTCGGCCCGGGAGAGATGCTCCGGGCGATCAAGGCGGCCCGCGGCGGGCCGATGTCCGAGGCCGAGTTCGAGACCTTCGTCTCCGAGGGCATCTCCGGCTGGGCCGGTAAGCCGACGTCTTACCTCGAGGACTTCGGCAAGGCCCTCTACCAACACGGAATCGCCAAGAACCTTTTCCACGAGGCCTGGCGGCTGGTCAAGGCCCACCAGCGGGCCGGGCACACCGTCGTCATCGCGAGCTCGGCCACTCGGGTACAGATCGCCGGGGTGGCCCGTGAGCTCGGCATCTCGCACGTCCTGTGCACCGAGTTGGAGATCATCGACGGCGTCGCCACCGGTCGGCTGGCCGGGCGCACCCTGTGGGGGGAGGGCAAGGAGGCGGCGATCCGCGACTTCGCCCGACGGCGGCGGTTGCGCCTGGCCAACGCCTACGGCTACGCCAACGGCGACGAGGACATCCCGTTCCTGCAGTCGGTCGGGCACCCGTGCGCGGTGAACCCCCAACCGGCGCTGGCCCGGGCCGCCCGGGTCCGCGACTGGCCGGTGCTGAACTTCAAGCCGGGGAACGGTCGTTTCGACCCGGTGCCGGCGCTGCGCACCGGAGGCATCTGGGCCTCGCTCGTCGGAGGGGGTGCGGCCGGGATCGCCCTGAGCCTGCTCACCGGCGACAAACGCCGCGGCATCAACCTCATGATCAACGCGTTCGCCCAGTTCGGCGGGGCCTTCGGCGACATCAAGGTCGAGGTCGTCCGCGGCCAGGGGAACCTGTGGTCGGACCGCCCGGCGGTGTTCCTCGTCAACCACCAGAGCGCGCTCATCGACCTGCTCGTCGGGGCTACCATCCTGCGCGAGGACGTCACCGCCCTGGCGAAGAAGGAGATCAAGCAGATGCCCGTCGTCGGGCCGATGATGGACTACGCCCAGTTCGCCTTCGTCGACCGCGCCGACAGCGCCCAGGCCCGCGAGGCGCTCAAGGGTGCCCTCGACCTCATCGACCAGGGCATCTCCATCGTCGTCGCGCCCGAGGGCACCCGCTCGTTCACCCCGGCGGTCGGCGAGTTCAAGAAGGGGGCCTTCCACCTGGCCCGAGAGGCCCAGGTGCCGATCATCCCCATCGTCGTGCGCAACTCCGGCCAGATCATGTGGCGCGACAACCGCACGGCCCGCACCGGGACCGTCGAGGTCGTTGTCCACGACCCGATCCGCACCGAGGGCTGGAAGCGCTCCGACATCGACGCCGCGGTCGAGGCGGTGCGTCAGCTCTACCTCGACACCCTCGAGGACTGGCCCGGCCCGGATCACTCCAAGGCCGCTCGGTGACGGCGACGGGGGAGGGCGAGCAGACCGAGGCGGGGAACGGCATACTCGGCCGCATGGTGAGTTCGAGGTCGGGTGCGGTCGAGGATCTGCGCCGGCGGATGGCGTACTTGCTCAAGGACCCGCAGCTCAAGGAGGACACTCCGTTCGTCGCCGAACTCAGTCGGGCCGAACACTTCCAGGAGGGGGTGCGCAAACTCGCCAGCACCCTCGGCCAGAACCACGCCGAGGTCGAGAAGCAGGCGGTGCGCTACCTGCGCGAGATGTCGGCGATCCACAACCAAGCGGTCTCCCAGTGGTGGGACAAGGTCGGGACGTGGATGCTGCGGGGTTTCGACCTCGTCATCGACGAGGATTCGCTGGCCAAGCTGCGACCGCTGGACCGCGACCACGCGCTGGTCTTCCTCATCTCGCATCGGTCCTACCTCGACGAGTGGGTCTCGCCGAAGGTCATCGCCCGCGGCGGGATCACCCCGCCGTTTTCCTTCGCCGGGGCCAACCTCGGGTTCTTCCCGCTGGGGCCGATGGCCCGGCGGACCGGTGTCATGCACGTGCGCCGGATGACCCGCGGCGTGCCGGTGTACAAGCATGCCCTGCGCTCGTACATCGGCCAGCTCATCGTCAACGGCGACAACCTGCTGTGGGCAATTGAGGGCGGGCGGACCCGCACCGGCAAGCTGCGCCCGCCCCGCCTCGGGCTGCTGCGGTACGTCATCGACGCCGCGGAGGCGGTGAAGTCCCACGAGATCTACCTCGTGCCGATGTCCTACCTCTACGACCAGTTGCCCCGCGACGAGGTCCAGACGATGGCGTTGGAGGCCAAGGGCCGGGGCAAGACCCCCGAGAACGCCCGGTGGTTCCTCAACTACCTGCGGGGCCTGGACACCCGGGTCGGGCGGATCTACGTCAACTTCGGCGAACCGCTGCCACTCAAGGCCCGTCTGGCCGAGTTGCGCGCGGACGCCTCGCACACCGTCGTCGAGCGGATCGCCGTCGACGCCTCGCACCGGCTCAACGAGGCCACGCCGGTCACGCCGACCTCGGCGGTGTGCATCGTCATGCTCGGTCAGCGCCGGGCCATGACCCTCGACGAGGTCCTGCAGACCGTCCAGCCGCTGGCCGAATACCTGCGGGCCAGAGGCTGGCCCACCGCCGGCGGGGCCAACCTCACCGACCGCTCGACGGTGCGCCGGGCCCTCAAGGACCTCACCGACTCCGGGGTGCTGCTCTCGCACACCGGCGACGCGACGGTGTGGCGGATCGCCCCCGATCAGCACCTCACCGCGGCCAACTACCGCAACAGTGCGATCCACGTCCTGCTCACCCGGGCCATCTGCGAGCTCGACCTCGTCGGCGCCCGCCAGTCGCCGGACGCGGCATACGGGATCTGGGAGGACGCGCTGCGGCTGCGCGACCTGCTGAAGTTCGAGTTCTTCTTCCCCGGTCGACAACAGTTCGGCGAGCAGCTGTACGGCGAACTGCGCATCCTCGACCCGCAGCGCGCGCCGGCCGGCCGAACCACCGACGAGCGCCAGACGATGACCGCCGAGGACGCGGGGCACTTCCTGCACCGGTGCTCGCCGCTGGTGTCGCACCTCGTGTTGCGTCCGTTCCTCGACGCGTATGCCGTCGTCGCGCACGAACTGCTCGACGAGCCGACCAACCGGGCGCTGGACGAGGAGCGGTTCCTGCGCCAGTGCATGATCGTCGGCCAGCAGTGGGCACTGCAGCACCGCATCGGCGGCATGGAGTCGGCCTCGCTGGAGATGTTCCGTAACGCGCTGCAGTTGGCGCAGCACCGCGGGCTGGTCCGCTCGGCCGCGGATGTGTCCGACGATCCCGAGCTGAAGGCGCGGCGGGCGGCGTTGGCGGAGGAGATCAACGAGTACCGCAGTCGGGTGGCGACGATCGCGGCCCGGGTAGGCACCCCGGGCTTCGAGCTCGTCGAGCCGAAGGGGTAACGCCGGGCCGAGCGCAAGCGGCTCGCCTGCGGGTCGTCGCCGCGCGGCCGGCATACCCACCGGCTACTCTGACTCGCGTGAGAATGCTGAAGTCGTTCTTCGTCCTGCTCGGCGCGGTCCTCATCGTCGGGGCGGCCGCCCTGCTGGTGAAGAACATCTACGACGTCAACATCATGCACGAGACGATGCGCACGTATAACAACCCCAAGGACAACCCGAGCCCACTGATCGCCGCGATGACCGGCCTCGGCGCCGCTGGTGGGCTGCTGCTCGGGCTCGGGATCGGTATGCCCAAGCGGACTCGGCGCAGCCTGGAACGCGAGCGCGACGAGCGCGAGGCGACGGCCCGGCCTTCGGGGGACAGCGGCGCCTGACCGAACACACGGCCGGACAGCGGTGGCAGGACGTTCGCTCGCGCGGCGTGAACGGAAGCTGTCGATGGGACGGCTGTGAGGCACCATCCTCTACATCGTCGCCATGGTGGCCGTTATCGTCGGCGTCGACATCCTGTTCCTCCGCGACCACTTCTGGCCGCGGCTCATGGTCAACATCGGGGTGGTGTTGGTGTTCGTCGCGTTCTACCTGCGTTTCCTCAAGGCCTGATTCGGGCCGAGGGCTGCTCTTGCCGTGACCTGCGCGGCAGGGCTACAGGTAGGCCTTGAGTGCGCCGACCACGATGCCGACGACGGCGGCGAGCACGGCGACGAAGAGCGCCCGCGGCCGGCTGCGGTGCGCGCCTCGGCTCGCGGCATACGTAAGCAGCGCGATGATGCCGAGGGAGATGTTGTAGCCAATGTCGACGGCGTTGTCCGAATCGGAGAAGTGCTCCACGACGAGGGTCGCGGCGGCGGCCATCGTGAACGGCGCGATGAGGTAGATCTCGTTGGTCCAGAACTGCGTAATGCGCCGCGACAGCGGCAGTCCGACGTCCGTCGTCACGTAGTTGGCGAAGCCGTGGCAGGTGGCCATGACGAAGAACCCGATGAGGCCCTTCTCGACGAATCTGTTGACCATCTCCGGGAGTTCGATCACGGCGAGGAAGTAGGCGCCGGTGAGCAACGACCCGTAGACCATGTTGGAGGATCCCCGAGCATTGCTCGGGCCCAACCCGACCCGGGCGAGCAGTCGCGCGCTGTGCGACCCGCCGGTCCTCGTCGGTGCGAGGTCGGCGGCGGCGGTGGGCCCGGGCTGGACGGGAGTCGACTGCGGCGGCGGCGCGTCGTGGGTTTCCATTCGGCCTAGGCTAGATCCACGCCGCCCTCCACCGGGTGGACGACGTGCTGATGACACCGGAGCAGCCCGCCGCCACGGGAGAGCCGAGTTGAGCCTGTGAAGCTGGACGACATCATCGACCCGCAGCGACTGCCCGTGTTGTGGCTGCTCTTCGGGTTCGTCTCCTCGGCGCTGCTCACCCGGTTCGTCACGCGCAAGATCCGGGCGCGTTCGGCGCAGCGCGCATCTGAGAGTGGGGGCCTCATCAAGGACGTGCATATCGGGGGAGTGCACGTCCACCACCAGGTCTGGGGCATCCTGACGGTGCTCGTCGTGGGGTTGCTGCTGATCACCTATCGACCGGCTGGAGTCGCCCTCGACGTGCTGGCCGCGCTGTTCGGCGTTGGCGCGGCGCTGGCACTGGACGAGTTCGCCATGTGGCTGCACCTGGAGGACGTCTACTGGGCCAATGAGGGGCGCAAGTCCATCAGCGCCATCATGACGGCGTTCGTCATCTGCCTCGTGCTGGTGCTCGGCTCGGATCCGTTCGACCTCGGTGACACCGAAGGGCCGACCGGGGCCGTCATTGCCGGGTCGGTGCTCATCGGTCTGGCGTTGTCGGTCCTGTGCATCCTCAAGGGCAAGCTGCCGCTGGCGCTGATGGGGATCTTCTTGCCCCTCATGCTCATCCTCGGCTCGATCCGGCTCGCCAAGCCCGATTCCTGGTGGGCGCGGCGCAACTACGGCTCCGGTTCCAGGAAGCAGGAGCGCAGCGCCGAGCGGTTCGGCCCGAAGTATCAGCGGCGCTGGGAGCGAGTGCTCGACCTGCTCGGCGGGGTGCCGAACGCCCCCGCCACCGACGCACCCCCGCGATCGGCGCACTCGGAAGTGACGCCGTCAGCACCCGACCGCGCGACCTGACTGGGCTGATCCCGTCTGGAGTAGGTGCCGCTAGTGGTCAACGGGACCAGCGACCTCGTTCAGCGCCATTCTGCACGCATCGCCCGCACCGCGCCGCGTCGCCGCGGTTAGAGACGAGGGTCCACCGGTTCGGACTCGAGGGCGAGCACGGCGAAGACGAACTGGTGGGTCTTCCACAGGGGCTCGTGGCTGACGAAGCCGTCGAGGGCGTCCAGGCCGAGCCCGTGTTCGCGCTGCGCGAGCTGGCGCTTCTTCCCGAGATGGCGCCCACGCAGCAGCTCGAGCGAATCGGTGTAGTCGGGTCCGTAGATGATCCGCAGGTACTCGCGCCCGCGTACCTTCAGGCCAGGCTGGATGCGATCAGGGGTCAGCTGGGCGGGCTTGACGACGACGCCCTCCCCGCCGGCGCTGGTGAGGTCCAGCCACCAATCGACGGCCTCGGCGCGTTCGCGGGTCGAGGCGAGATCGACGAACCGGTGGCGGGTGGGGGTGATGAACTCGTCCTCGAGCGTCGCCAACTGGGCGAGGTGCCACTCGTGCGACTCGGTCAGCGCAAGCGCGCGGCCCTCGGCGGCGAGGATCTGGAAGGGCGCGATGGTGATCCCGTCGATGCCGTCGCTGGGACGGCAGTATGCCGCGTAGGCGTCGCGGAAGGCCGTGGCGTTGCCGAGCCGGCGCTCCGTGCGGGAGGCCAGGTCCTGCACGTCGATGCCGCGCCGGATGGCCTGGCCCATGGCGTCGAGGGCCTCGGGCAGGGCGTGTCGGGCGGCGGCGCCCACCGCGGCATACTGCACCTTGATGAGCTCGAGCGCCTTGGCCGACCAGGGCAGCAGTTCGCAGTCGAGGGCCAGCCAATCGGTGTCGAGCCGCTCGAACAGCGGGGACACGGCGATCCGCAGCCGTTCCGTGAGGGGGTTCGTGTCGGCGAAGAAGGGCCGACCCGTCCGGGTGTAGACCACCCCGGTTGTACCGTCGCCCACGCCGAATCGTCGCTCGGCGGTCGCGGCGTCACGGGCCAGCACGGCGATGGCGCGCGAGCCCATGTGCTTCTCCTCGCAGACCACCTGGGTAATGCCCCAGCCGGCATACTCCTCGAACGCCTGCTCGGGGTGTTCGAGGAATCCGTCGATGTGCGACGCGGCCGCCGGTGACATCGTCGGCGGCAGGTAGATGAGCCACCGCGGGTCCACGGCGAACCGGCTGATGATCTCGAGCGCGGCCGCGGCATTCTCCTCGGGGATCTTGACCTTGCCCGCGTGGGCCGTGTCGAGCCACCGGGTTCCCGACACGTCGTCGATCGCCAAGACCGCGGGCTCGCGCTCGTCCACGGCCGCCGCCAGTGGTCGGGCCGGTTCGTACCACTGCGCCTGGGCGGGCACCGACACGAGCTCACGTTCGGGGTAGCGCAAGGCGGTGAGCGCGCCCCCGAACACGGCGCCGGTGTCGAGGCAGATCGTGGTGTTGACCCATTCGGGCGTCGGGACGGGCGTGTGGCCGTAGACGACCATGGCGCGTCCGCGATAGTCCCGCGCCCACGGGTAGCGCACCGGGAGGCCATAATCGTCGGTTTCGCCGGTGGTGTCGCCGTAGAGGGCGAAGGCCCTCACCCGTCCGGACGCCCTGCCGTGGTAGCTCTCCTTGAGGCCGGCGTGGGCGACGACGAGATTGCCGTCGTCGAGGACGTAGTGGCTGAGCAGTCCGTCCATGAATTGCAGTGCCTCGGCGCGGACCTCGTCGGTCTCGGCGCCGAGCTGGGCGAGCGACTCGGCCAGGCCGTGCGAGACGCGGACGTTGGCCCCTCGGAGGGCTCGGACGAGCTTGACCTCGTGGTTGCCGGACACACAGAGGGCGGTCCCGGCCGCGACCATGCCCATGACGAGACGGAGCACGCCCGGGGTGTCCGGGCCCCGATCGACGAGGTCGCCGACGAAGACCGCCTGACGCCCCTCGGGGTGAGTGGCCGCGACGGCGACCTCCCCGTCGAGCTGCACCTGCCAGCCCAGAACGCCCAGCAGAGTGCGCAGTTCGCCGAGGCAGCCGTGGACGTCGCCGATGACGTCGAACGGGCCGTGCAGGTCGGTGCGGTCGTTCCAAGGCCGCTCCCGCTCGATGCGCGCCTCGGCGATCTCGTCGATGCCGTGCAGGACGTGGACCCGACGGAAGCCTTCCTTCGCCAGGTGCCGCACCGACCGCTTGAGGTCGCGGTGCTGTCGGGCGATGACGTGGTCCCCGAAGTCGCGGTCGGGGCGCTGCCGGTTGCGTTCGATCGCCACGCGCTCTGGCACGTCGAGGACGATCGCGCAGGCCAGGACGTCGTGGTCCTTCGCCAGCTTGACGAGCGCCTTGCGCGCCTGTGGCTGGACGTTTGTCGCGTCGACGACGGCGAGCAAACCGCGGCGCAGTCGAGTCCCGACGATGTAGTGCAGGACGTCGAACGCATCGGGGGTCGCCGCCTGGTCGTTCTCGTCGTCGGCCACGAGCGCGCGACAGGCGTCGCTGGAGATGACTTCGGTGGGTTTGAAGTGCTCGGCCGCGAAGGTCGACTTCCCGCTCCCGGAGACGCCGACGAGCACGACCAACCCCATCGAGGGGACGACGAGCGGCGGGCGCTGTCCCGCGGCGGTGATGGGGGGCTCGGGTCGCTCAGACATGAGTGAACACCGCCATCTGGGTCGGGGAGCCCAGGTCTGGATCGGGGTCGCCCACGCCACGCAGCGCAACGGCATACCCGTATGCCGCGGCCACCCGATCCGCCCACGCGGCAAAGGCATCCCGGTCCCACTCGAACCTGTGGTCGGGGTGGCGCATGCCGGTCAGACCCTCGTAGCGGACGTTGTACTCGCTGTTGGGTGTCGTGACGATGACCGTGCCGGGTGCCGCAGAACCGAACACGACCCGTTCGAGGGCGTCGAGTCGGGAGGCGTCGACGTGCTCGATGACCTCCATGAGCACTGCGGCGTCGTAGCCGGAAAACCGCGCGTCCGCATAGGTCAACGCCCCTTGGAACAGGCTGACCCTGCTGGCCTGCCGCTCGCTCATCCGCTCGATCCGCAGCCGGCGCGCGGCATACTGCAGGGAACGGCTCGAGACGTCACACCCGGCGATGCGGGTGAGCGTCGGAGTCCTGACCAGCCGGTCGAGGAACTGCCCCGGACCGCAGCCGAGGTCGATCACCGACGTGGCCCCGGCCCCCTGGATCGCTTCGAGAACCGCCGCGTGCCGCTGGACGTTGAGCGGCACGCGCCTCTCCTCGGGCTGCAGCGCCTCCTCGTCCTCGGCGGGCTCGACCGCCTCCTCGACCTCGTCGCCCAACTCTGCGAGTCGGGCCAGGGCCACCCGGGTGAGGGCGCCGCGCCGGCCAGGTAGCGGCGGGTGATGAGGGTCCGGTCGGGGTGGTCGGTGAGCCAGTCGCCGCCCGAGCGCAACAGCTTGTCGACCTCGTCGGGGCCTTGCCAGTAGTGCTTGGCCTCGTCGAGGACCGGGAGGAGCACGTGCAGCTGGTTGAGCGCATCGGCCAGCCGGAGAGTTCCGGCGAGGTGCAGCCGGATGTAGCGAGAGTCGCCCCACTCGGGGAACGCGTCGTCGAGGGCGATCGGGTCGGCCTCGACGCGCCAGCCCAACGGTTCGAAGAGGCGGTGGGCGATGTCGGGCCCGCCGCGGCACGGGAGGACGGGGATGGCGATCTCCAGCGGGATCGCGGAGTCGGCGAGCTCTTGACGAGCGGTGCACCGACCCGAGCGTGCGGTGTTGAAGACGCCGGCGAGCGCGACGGCCAGCAGCGAGGAGGCGGCATACGCGCGGTCGTTGACGTACTGCGCCAGCGTGAAATCGGGGGAGTTGCGGGAACGGGACCTGGCCAGCCGGACGGGGTCGATCTCGAGGACGAGCGCGGCGGTGCACCGGTCGTCGCCCGCTTCGGGGTAGAAGACGGTGGCCACGCCGAAGGACTGGCGGAACTCCTGTACGCGGTCGGGGTGCTTGTGCAGGAGGTAGCCCAGGTCCGTCGCCGGGGTGTGGGTGGTGGACACGGTCAGCAGCACGCGGTCAGTCTGCCCGAGGCCGGGTGTCCTCTTCTCGTGGTTTGGCGAGTGGTCGCGGATCCACCTGCCCTGAGGGCCGATGACTCCACTCGCCGGGCCTCGTCCGTACACCTCCCCGGAGTCATTCTCGATTTTCACGGCTGTAGCGCGGCTCGGGTGGCAGCTCAGATGATGTTCCTCGTGGATCCGGCCCAGGTCAGGGGACTGGGATCGCCCTCGACGATCCACCCAGGGCGAGCTCCGCGAGAGGGCGTCCGCCGCTCCACGCACTGTCATCCAGGGGCACCTCGAGAGTCCAGAAGTGGGTGGGATGGTCCTTGAAGCCGAGCCGGGTGCGATAGCGGCCAACCGCAGCCGTCACGCTTTCTGGGTTATCGAATACCCCAAGGATGAACATGCGATAGGCTTCCCCGTCAGGGAAGTGAAGCAGAAGAGTGACGAACTGTGTCATTGTCAGTCATCATCTCCCACGATGGTCACGAAGCCATCCACCCAACACTCGTCATTCACATCAAACCGATCCACGACCCTCCGCCCGGGGCCCAGCGTGATCGAATCCGCCTTGGCAGACTCCGCCAGTTTCCGTGATGTGTAGCATCCGACCAGCAGACTGTCCTCACCACAATCGCCACGCTTGGGTGTCCACCAAAGCAGGTAGACGCGCTTTATCTTGGCTTTCTGGCTGCCCAGTGTGCTCGGTCTTTCCGAGTCCTTCTCCGCGTCGACGCTGGATTCTGACTTCTTTGGAGGCACTGATCCGCTCCCTTCATCATTCGACGGTACCCGGATCGAGCGGCTCGCCAGTTCGAAAGGCGGGTCGCCCCGAGGCGCGGTCGGTGAAGTCAGGGTGACATCGAGTGCGATGGGCTTGGAGCCGAGGGGGCGATGGTTCGCTGCGGAGGCAATTGTTTGCCGAGCGGCCAAGAGCAGTGTTAGGACGCGGTCGGCGTAGGCATGGTCCTGGGCGAAGAGCGACAGCGCCTCGTTCTTGGCCGGAGGAAGACCCTCGACGTCGAACGAGAGCTCGTCGGAATGCGTCATGGTGGTGCCACCGTAGTCGCCGCCGCGCCGGCGCGCCCGGCGGGCGCCAGCGAGTCCCGCGCGGCGCAGCCCGCTATGCACTCGGTTGCGCGTGAGGCGAGTCTCGGACTCGTCATGATCGGATTCGCGTAGTAACACCGACGAAGGAGGTACGCGCCTCGTGCCACCTGACCACCGGAGATGCGGCGGTTGTGGAGAGCATTCCCTCGGCGAGACTGCGGCCTCTCCAGCATCGCTTAGAAGGGAAGCAACTGTGACACAAAATTGGAGGAGGTTCAACGCACGTCCATTCGGGGCATCGGGATCGCTGCAATCTCGACGATCCTGTCCGGTGCGCTTGGGGCGGACACTGTATGCCGCCCGAACCGGCAAGATTCCGGATGTTATCCCAACGGTAACGGTAACGGTGACCCAGGCGATTCCCGTTCCTCCTCCCCCAACGAGGGATCCCACTGAGCCACTGCGCCGAAGTTTCCTGGCTCATCGCAATCCACGGTGTAGCAGGGGTCTGAAGCCTCCGGCCTCGAGCAGGCATCTGGCGATGTAGTTGGTGATGTTGCGAAACTCGAGGGCGGAGCCCCGCAGGTGTTCGAGCCGGCCGTTGGGGGCCTCGGTGGCCCGTTGCTGGTGCCGGGGCGCTCGAAGTAGGCCAGCACGTCAGCGGCCCGCTGGTGCAGCGTCCGTCCGAGCCGGCGCAACTCGACCAGCGCAGCGGGCACGCCCTCACGCAGGGCCTCGATGACAGCAGCGAGCTGCTCGCGGCCGGCGGTCCGGTCGGGGTTGCGGTAGGCAGCGATCATCCGCTGCATGATTCCCCAGGTCGCTTCGACTTCGACGTGGTCCTCGTCGGTGAACAGGTCTATGAGCCGTTGGCGTTGCCGGTCGGTGAGCAGCCGGTTCGGCGTCGAGGATCACCGCAACGAGGGCTTCAGCCAGCTCCCGAATCGGATCCCGATTGGACTGTGGGAGGCCCAGGATCTCGAGGAGTCGTCTGCGCGCGACGCGGTAATCACCGAGGGCTTGGAGCGCGTCCATGTCGGAGGTAGCCGCGCCGTCGATTTCGGCGCCCCGGTGGGCACGGGGAGCGTCGCCGGCAGGGCGCGGCGGCAGGGCCGCGAAGCGCCCTGGACGCGGCCCGGAGACCGGCGGATGCTCGGCGGCGGGTCGGCGGCCGAGTCCCTTCGATTCTGGTCGACACTGGAGTGATGGAGTTTCCTGGTGTTCTTGATCCTTCTATGGTCGGGTCCTACCCTGCCCGGGTTGGCGCGGGCGGGGGGTACGTCTGGGATGAGGTTCTGGAGTACCGGGTCTGGTGCCGTCAGGGGCGGGGTAGACGAGGAAGCATGGGGGCGGGCTATGACTACTTCTTGGCCTTCGCGCGGTTCGAGGACGCGCTGTCGGCCCATGAGGAACTGGCTGGGTCAGAGGCTCCTCTCGCTCTGATCCTTCAGCGGGAGTACATCGAGGAAGTCGTGCCGGGGAATTTCGAGCACGTTGTACGTGAGCGGATCACGGAGTGGCCGGTCGAGTTGTTGAGCCGCCCGCGGCGCGACGAGCGCACTATCCCCGCCTTCTTGGCCTCTGACGCTCCGGCGAATCGCCTGGATATCCTGAGAGGCTTGGCCCCTCAAACTGAGTAGTGGCGGTGGGGTGCGCGGAGCCCGAGGGCGTCAGCCCGTAGGGCGGAGCGCGGGGCCCCGCCGCTGAGCCGTGACTGATGATGCCGCTGATAGTCGGTTGGCGGGGGCTCCCGCGAGTGAACGGGTCGGGCTGGACGACGTCACTCCGCACGACTTGCGCCACACCGCGGCATCGCTGGCCATGGCGGCCGGTGCCAATGTGAAGGCGGCGCAACAGATGCTCGGGCACGCCTCGCCGGCGATGACGCTCGACGTGTACACCGGGCTGTTCCCCGATGGCCTCGACGCGGTCGGCGCAGCCTCGACGCTCTTGTGTCGCAACTGCGCCACAACGGCCCCGAAAGGACCCCGCGGCGCTCCCGTCCCAGCCGCATATGGTGCCTGACCTGCTGAAAGAGTCGTGCCCCCGGGCAGATTCGAACTGCCGACACCCGCTTTAGGAGAGCGGTGCTCTATCCCCTGAGCTACGAGGGCCGGCCAGCGCGCTCGAGGCGCAGGCACGAAGGCCCATTGTGCCAGCCGGTGCAGGCCCCGGACGACGCTGCGCACAGCGGGCCCGCGGCATACGGGCATCTGCGGCGGACACCCCGCGGTCGGGTGCGGGCCCGGCGCCGTCGAGTCGTTAGCCTGCAGGGGTGAGCGCCTCCGTCCCGCCGACCGCCCAGGACCGCCCGCTGGCGGCTGCCATCGCGGGGTGGGCGCGCACCCTCACCGACGTCGGCGGACCGAACACCCTCCTGTGGGCGGGCGAGCACCCCGGCGGGCACCTCGACCTCACCCTCGCCCACCCTGGCGGGGTCTCCATGCTCCTGGCCGGTCGCCCGACCCGCCTGTCCGACCTCGTCCGCGAACCGCTGGCCCTGGCCGAGGCCCTCGACACCGCTCGCGCGTTGCACACTCGCGCGCGCAGCCTCGAAGCCGAGCGCGGCCTGGCCTGCACGTACATCGCCATCGGGTCGGCCTCGTGGAACTCCCCGCGAGCCAGGGCGGTCGTCGATTCGCCGGTGCTGCTGCGCCCGTGCCGGCTGCGCCCGCACAGCCCCGCCGAACAGGACTTCGACCTCGACCTCGGCCCGTCGGTCGACCTCAACCCCGTCCTCGTCAACTACCTTCGGTCGGTCGCCGGCATCGAGGTCGACGCCGTGGGGATGGCCGAACTGACCCGGGTCTCGGCCGGATTCGACCCGTACCCCGTGTATGCCGCCCTGGGTCGCCTCTGCGCCGACATCCCGGGGTTCGAGGTCGTGCCGCGGCTGATCCTCGGGACCTATCCGTACACCAAGGCGCCGATGGTCGCCGACCTCACCGCCAACGCCGAATGGCTCGGCCAGGTCGACCTCGTCGCCGGGCTCGGCGGCGACCCGCACGCCCAGGCGCGGCTGCGTTCGGCCCTCGGCGACGTCGTGCCCGACCCCGACCCCTCTCGGGAACTGCTCGTCCTCGATGCCGACGCGGTGCAGGCGTCGGTCGTCGAGGCGGTGCGCTCCGGTGCCCAGCTCGTCGTGCAGGCCCCGCCAGGCACCGGCGCGACCCAGACGGTGGCCAACGTCGTCGCCGCTGCCGCCCGCGACGGCCGGCGCGTGCTGCTCGTCTCGCCGCTGCGCTCGTCGGTCGAGGACCTTGTCGCCCGCCTCGAGGGCGTCGGCCTCGGCGATCTCGTCCTGCCCGTCGACGCCGCCGTCACCGATCGGCACGCAGTCGCCGCCGCGCTCGGGGCGGCCGTCGAACGCGCCCAGGCCGGCTCGCCCTCGACGCCGACCTCGACGCCGACCTCGGCCGCCGAGCCGGTCGACCTGCGCGAACTCGCCGCTGACCGGCAACGCCTTGTCGACCACGTCGAGGCCATGCACGAGCCACGGAGCCCGTGGGGCGTCAGCGCGCATGAGGCACAGGTCGCCATCGCCGCCCTCGCCGCTCGTCAACCGCCACCGGGGTCACGGATCCGTTTGTCCGGCACAGCGATCCGCGACGTCAGTCACGCCCAGCTCGATCACCTGGCCAGCGACCTGCAGGGAGCCGCGGAGGCCGGGGCGTGGTCCGACGACCCGGCCGGCGACCCGTGGTACGGCGCGGACATCGCCACCGACGCCGACGTCGAGCGAGCCCGCGAGATCGTTACCCGACTGTCCGGCGTCGGGCTCAACGAACCAGCGAAGCAGCTCGACGGCATCCTCGCCGAGTCCAGCCTCCCGGCGGCCCGTTCCGCCGACGACTGGCGCACCGCCCTCCGGACCATGCACGGGGTCCGCGCCACCCTCGAGGTCTTCCGCCCCGAGATCTTCGACATCCCCCTCGACGAGCACGTCGTCGCGACCGGCGACCGGGCGTTCCGCGAGACCCAGTCGGTGCACCTCGGTGCGGCGGCTCGTTCGCGGGTGCGCCGTCAAGCCCGGCGGTTGCTGCGCCCCGGCCGCCCGCCGCAGGACCTGCACGCGGAGCTCGCCTCGGCTCGCGAGCAGCGCCGCGCCTGGCACCGGCTCGTGGGTGCCGGTGGTCGACCGGAGATCTCCCCGCGGCTCGACGAGGCGCAACTGGTCTACGACGACCTCGACGCGGACCTCACCTGGCTGGGGGAGCGGCTCGGCCCGACCGACGAGGGCGGCGACCTCGTCGGCACCGGCCTGCCGCTGTTGCGGGCCCGACTCGGACGCCTCGCCGAGCGGCTCGACCGCCTCGACATCCTCCCGCACGTCACGCCGGTGCTGCGCGAGCTGCGCGAAGCCGGGATGGGCGAGGTCCTCGACGACTTCGCCCGACGCAGCGTTGCCGCCGACCAGGTGCCCGTCGAGCTCGAACACATCTGGTGGACGTCGCTGGCCCAGGAGGTCTCGGCGACCGACCCGCGCTACCGCGACCACGACGGCCCCCGGCTGCACGCCGCCGCCGCTCGATTGCGCACCCTCGACGTTGCCCGACGCGACGCCCTGGCCATCGAGGTGCGCGCCGACGTCGACCGGCGCGCTCGCGCTCAGCTCGCCGCCCACCCCCGCCAGGCCGAACTGCTGCGCGTGCAGGGCGCCGCCCAGCGTCGGCTGCTGCCCTTCGCCGACCTGTTCCGCGAGACCGAGGACGTCCTCACCGCGTTGCGCCCGTGCCTGGCGATGAGCCCGTATGCCGTGGCCCAACTCCTGCCGCCGGGCACGTCCTTCGACCTCGTCATCGTCCAGGACGCCGATGCGCTCACCGCCGCCGAGGTCGTCTCAGCCCTCTCCCGCGCCCGCCAGGCCCTGATCGTCGGCGACCCTGGCGGCCCGCGCCCGGCCCCGTTCGTCGTCGGCGCCTCGGCCGGCCCGCTCCGACCGCCGTCGCCCGAACTGCCCGCTCCACCCGTCCTCGCGGATGCCGCCGAACTTCTGCCGGTGCGCAGCCTGGACTGGCGGCACGGTCGATTCGACGTGCGCCTGGCCGGAGCCTTGGTCGCCCGTCCCTTCGTCGGTATGCCGTCCGCACTCACCGGAGCTCCGGGTCGCGGCGCTGACAGTGCGGTCCGCCTCGTCACGGTCGAGGGAGCCGCCCAGATCGCCCCAGGCGGAGACGAGGCCATCGAGTGGACCGATGCCGAGGTCGTGCGCCTGGTCGAGCTCGTCATCGAGCACGCCCGGACCCGTCCGGAGTCCTCCCTCGGCGTCGTCGCCGTCACCCCGGCCTTGGCCGACCGGGTCGCACGTCAGGTCCGCGAGGCATTGCGTGCGATATCCGTGCCCGGTCGCATCGAGCCGGTGTCGGACTTCTTCGACGAGAGGGCCCGCGAACCGTTCGCCGTGACGAGTCTGCAGGAGCCGGCCCAGCGGCGAGACGTGGTGATCCTGGGGGTCGGCTACGGGCGGACCCCGCATGGGCGCGTGCTGCACCGCTTCCCTTCGCTCACCGTCGCGGGCGCCCGGGAGGGGCTGGCCAGGGCGCTGACGCTGGCCAGAGACGAACTCGTCGTCGTCTCGACGCTCACCGCGGGCGACCTGGACCCCGCCCGGCTGCGCGCACCCGGGCCGGAGGCGCTGCGGAGCATCCTCGCGTGGGCTGGCGAGGCCGGGTCGACCCCCGAGTCGACGCCGGAATCCGAAGACGGGGTCGGCGTCCCGGCTGACTCGACGGAAGACGCGCTGTTGGCCGACCTGGCCGCGCGGCTTCGCCACGAGGGACTTCGAGTCCTGCCTCGACACGGGATCGGGCGGCATACCGTCGACCTGGCGGTCGGGCACCGGGCGGTTCGCGACCGCTACCTTGTCGCGGTCGACGGCGACGGCCCCGCATACGCCGCGATCGAGGGGGTCCGCGCGCGCGACCGGCTCCGGCCCGAGCAACTCGAGGCCCTGGGCTGGCGACACCTGCGGGTGTGGAGCACCGATCTATACCGCGACCCGGCCCGTGAGGTGGCTCGGATCGTCGCGGCGGTCCGCGAGCAGGTCCGGCTGGAGATTGGCGGGGAGGCGCCGATGGCAGGACCCGAGGCCCCGAACGCGGCTGCTGGGCCGACGCCGGAGAGCGGCGAGTCCGAGGTACGCCCAGAGGCGACCGACCTGGCCGCATCGAGCGACGACGCAGCGAGCGCAGGCTCCCCGACCGGGGCGTCCGCCGGTGAAGGCACCGCTACCGAGTCGGGGCGACCCGCACGGGCCGTCCGGGCGCCAGAGCAGACGCGCGACGACACCGACCGCGGGTGGGGCGAGCGGCGTGACGAGGCTGCCCACGACGCGTGGCTGCAGGAGCAACGCCCGCCGCATTGGGAGTGATCCGCCGGCGCCGGAGCTTGGGCCCGGGCATGAGAAACGGGGTGGGAGCCCGTCGGCTCCCACCCCGTCGGTGGTTCTCGATGCGAGTAGCGGAGTCCCGGGTCAGCGGGCGCGCAGCGAGTCGCGGATCTCGGTGAGTAGAGCCACCTCGGCCGAGGGCTCTTCTTCGGTCGCTTCGCCGGCCTTGCGCCGCTCGGCGATCCTGTTCATCGGCGAGACGACCATGAAGTACACGGCGGCCGCGACGATAAGGAAGGAGATGAGCACGGTGATAAACGTGCCGATGTGCACGCCACCCGGGGCCCACCCGGAGAAGTCCGGCGTGCCGCCGAGCTTGCCGATGAGGTCCATGATGACCGTCACGAAGGCCTCGACGACCTTGCCAAAGGCAGCGCCGATAACGACCGCGACCGCCAGGTCGACGACGTTGCCGCGCATGAGGAAGTCCTTGAAACCCTTGAGCATGGGTTGATCATTCCTTTGATCTCGGGGCTCCCGGACGTGAGAAGCTCCCACGCCTCGAGAACGACCGATTTAGGCAGTCGTCGGGAGCACTGTATGAAGTGTGCCCACGTCTGGGTAACCCCCCGTGAGCGCCATAACGGTAGCGAAGGGGACAAGGGAAGGAAAATCGGCGCGCGGCGTGTCCGAAGACTGATGTGGGACATCGTTGCCCGCCGGCACAACGATGTGGCCTCTCCGGCGGGGGCGATCGGGGCCTCAGGAGCTGTGCAGGGCCACGACGAAACCCACCTCTGGCCCAGCCGAGACGGCCGCGACAGCACTGGCCTCGGTTGCCGTGAGCGCGACGACGAGGTGGCCGGTGCCGCCGAGCGAGATCCCGGCCGATCCTTCGGCGGCCTGGATCGCCAACACCGTGGCGTGCGCGACGACGGCGCCCGTGCCTGGGGTCAGCACGCTGACCTCGTCGCCCGGGCGCAGCACCGATGCCATCGCGTGGTCGGCGAGAGAAATCGCCACGGCGACCCGCCCAGGAGGCTGGCCGACCAGGAGGCCGGCCCCGTGCAGCCGCGCCTCGGTGAGCAACTCGCCCGCCTCGATGGGGGCGGCGAGGACCCGGTCATTGGCTTGGCCGGGATCGGTCAACGCGCCGTGAGGGACCTCGGCGGGTGCTCGCAGGACCACGCGGACGTCGGACCCGGCCAGTCGGGATCCGGCCGGCATCGCGGCAGTCGTGACGAGCACGGGGATGCCGGCCGCAGGCGGTGCCGGGAAGGCCACGCGTAGCCCCGAGAGCACGGCACCACCTACGAGTGCCGCAGCGAGGACCCGTCGGATCACGCTCACTCGGTGGCGCATCCGGCGCGAGGCAGGTCGACGACGCCACCAGGGGATCCGCTCGGGTGGGGCTGGTGGCGGGCCCAACCGCCACGGTGGTGCGCTCACGGCAACACGAAGGGCAGGCGCAGTCCGTCGAGGGCGTGCCGGCACGAGCAGGTGGCGTCGGCGTCGTCCTGCTGCGGTGGCAACCCCTCGACGATGTCGGCGACGAGGGCCTTGAAGCCGGGCATGTTGTGCTCGAACTGGGCGATGACCTCGTCGTGCGTCACGCCCTCGCCGTGCTCCACACCGGCGTCGAGGTCCGTCACCAGGGCCACGGTGGTGAAGCACAGCGCGAGCTCACGCGCGATCGCCGCCTCGGGCATCGCCGTCATCCCGACGATGGTGCCGCCGGCCTGCTGGTGCCAGCGGCTCTCGGCCCGGGTGGAGAAGCGCGGCCCGTTAACGACGACGAGTGTCCCGCCGAAGCGGTGAGGCAGGCCCGAGGCGGACAGCGCCGCGGCGGCTGCGGACCGCCCCTGCGGGCAGTACGGATCGGCGAAGGCGACGTGGACGACCGCACCCACGTCGTCGTACACGGTGTGCGAGCGACCCCACGTGCGGTCGACGATCTGGTCGGGCACGACGACGGAGCCGGGCCCGAGATCGGGGTCGAGGCTGCCGACCGCGCACGGACCGAGGACCTGGCGAACCCCCACGGACCGCAACGCCCAGAGGTTGGCGCGGTAGTTGACCCGGTGCGGGGGAAAGCGGTGGTCGTGTCCGTGTCGGGCGACGAACGCCACCCGTCGACCCAGGATGGATCCGACGACGAGGTCGTCGCTCGGCGCTCCGAAGGGCGTCTGGACGGCCAGCCGCTGCGCGTCGGAGAGGAAGCTGTAGAACCCCGAGCCGCCGATGACCCCCACCTCGGCGCGCATCTCGGGCGCTCGTGCGTCACTCATACCCGAAGGCTAGGGGTCCATCGGGTGCAGGACAGGCGCGGCATCCCCGCTGTGGATCGTGGGACGGATGTCCAACAGGCTGTGGACGGCAGCGCGCCGGTATGCCGCGCAGCGCGGCGCCCCCGTCCGGCCGACTCGTCAGCTCGACGAGCCGCCGGACCCCGACCTCGAACCCGAGGACCTCGACCCGGACGACCCGGAACCCGACCTCGAACCCGAGGACCTCGACCCCGACGACCCGGAAGACCCGGAACCGGAAGACCCGGAACCGGAAGACCCGGAACCGGAAGACCCGGAACCGGAAGACCCCGAACCGGAAGACCCTGAACCGGACGACCCAGAAGACCCGGAACCCGACGACGCGCCGGGGGAGCCACCGGAGCTCGAACCGGCTCCCGGGGTCGCTGCCGCGCCGGCGGATTCGGACTTGGCTGGGGACCTGCGCGACGAGGTCGCGGAGCGCGAATCGGTGCGGTAGAAGCCCGACCCCTTGAACGTCACCCCGATGGAGCCGTAGACCTTGCGCAGCCGCCCGTCGCACTCCGGGCACACCGTCAGCGGGTCGTCGCTGAAGGATTGGACCAGGTCGAACGTGTGGTCACAGGCGGTGCACGCGTAGGCGTACGTGGGCACGGGTTCCTCCGGGGAAACGGTCGGTCGAGCGCCCGAAGTCTACGTGGCGGCGCCCTCGCCGGCCGAATCCGCCCGCCGCCCGCGACGGCCCCCGTCGGGCGGCGGGATGGTGGCTGAGGTGAACCAGCCCGCAAGCCGGCCGTTGCGGCTCACCGCGTGGATGCGGTCCTCGGCCCCGCCTCGGGCGGCCGCGGTCGTCACGACGAGGAACTGGTCGCCACGCCGAAGATGGGTCGACGGTTGGGGGACGAACGCCGTGCCTGCGCGCACCACCAACGTGACGTTGGCTCCTTCGGGCAGGCGCAGCTCGAACACCTCGACGCCGTGGAGCTTGGACGCCGGGCCGACCGTCACGGTGAGCATGTCGGCGTCGAGCTCCTCCAAGGCCGTCGTCTCGACGTTGACCGTCCGTTGCCGGGCGGGCTCGGCCAGACCCAGCCGGCGGGCGACCCAGGGCAGGCTGGGGGCCTGGATCAGCGTGTAGACGGCGACGAGGACGAAGACGAGGTCGAACAGCCACAACGTCCCGGGCGCGCCGGCCGTCACCGGCACCGTGGCGAGCACGACCGGGACCGCGCCGCGCAACCCGGCCCACGACAAGAACGCCTGCTCCTGCCACGTCATCCGGAACGGCAGGAGCGAGACGAACACCGACGCCGGCCGGGCCACCACGAGCAGGACCAGGCCGATGACGACGGCGTGCCCGATCTGCTCGTCGAGGCGGCTGGGCGAGGCGAGCAGCCCGAGGAGGACGAACAGCCCGACCTGGGCCATCGATCCACAGGCCTCCGCGAACCCTTGGACGGCGGGCCGGTGCGGCAGCCCCATGTTGCCCAGAACCAGTCCGCACAGGTATGCCGCGATGAACCCGGACACGTGCAGGCTCGAGGCCGCGGCATACGCGAGCACGGCGAGGGCGACGATGCCGATGCTGAACAGCGTCGAGGAGGACCCGGCAAACCGGCGCACAAGCCGGGCGCCGAGCCAGCCGATGGCCATGCCGAGGGCGGCACCGGCGACGAGCTCGAGGATCGCGTGCAGGGCCAGCGTCCACCACGGCTCGTGCTCGGCGTTCGGGACGAGCCGCAGAGCCAGCGCCGTGACGGCGATGACGACCGGGGCGTCGTTGAACCCCGATTCGGCTTCGAGCAGCCCGGACAGCCGCCGGGGGAGGGTGACCGAACGCAGCACCGAGAACACCGCGGCGGCGTCGGTCGAGGACAGGATCGCTCCGACGAGCAGGGCGGTCTCCCACGACAGGCCGAGGAGCAGGCGCGCGGCCACGCCGATCACGGCCACCGACACGACGACGCCCACCGTGGACAAGACCGCGGCAGGCAGGACCGCCCGTCGGACGCCGCTCCATCGGGTGGTCAGTCCGCCCTCGGCGAGGATGAGCACGAGGGCGCTGTAGCCGAGCACCTGGGTGAGCTCGGTGTCGTCGAACCTGATGCCCAGGCCCGATTCGCCCAAGGCGACCCCGATGCCGAGGTAGAGCAACAGGCTCGGCAGCTTGGACCGTACCGAGATGCGTACCGCGACCAGCGAGAGCAGCAGCACCAGCGACCCGACGAGCAGGACCTTGGCGAGGTCGGCCACGCCCGTCGACGCGTGGGTCGCAGCCCATCCGACAGGCATGTCGCCAC
Organism: Dermatophilaceae bacterium; assembly: GCA_037045045.1. Taxonomy (GTDB): domain Bacteria; phylum Actinomycetota; class Actinomycetes; order Actinomycetales; family Dermatophilaceae; genus Phosphoribacter. The sequence continues at coordinate 280,076 of JBAOHL010000002.1, read as the reverse complement.
CTCCTCCGCCGCCTGCGCACCGCCCGAGGTTGTTGGGCTTAGTCTCGCAGGGTGCAGCGTGTCCGCAGATTCCGTCGAGTGGGGATCGCCCTCGTGCTCCTGCTGCTCGTCGTCGTCGTGGCTCTCAGCGTCGTCGGCGCTTCCACGGTCCGGCGGGGGTGGCCAACGACCAGTGGCACGGTCGCCCTCCCTGGGCTGGACGGTCAGGTGTCGGTCGTGCGGGACGCGCACGGCATACCGCAGGTGTATGCCGACACTCCCGCTGACCTGTTCCGGGCCCAGGGATTCGTCACCGCTCAGGACCGGTTCTTCGAGATGGACCTGCGTCGGCACGTCGCCTCGGGGCGGCTCGCCGAACTCGTCGGCAAGGCCGGCGTCGACACGGACAAGGTCGTGCGCACCCTCGGCTGGCGCAAGGTCGCCGAGGCCTCGTTGCCCAAGCTCGCCCCGACGACCCGCCAGTACCTCGCCGCCTACGCGGAGGGGGTCAACGACTACCTCGAGCGCCGCGACGCCTCGAGCACCGCCCTGGAGTACGCCGTCCTCGGCACGAGCCTGCCCGAGTACCGCATCGAGCGCTGGGACGCGGTCGACTCCTTGGTCTGGATCGAGGCGATGGCGTGGGACCTGCGCGCGGACTACTCCGACGAGCTGACCCGAGCCCGGCTCGTGCCGACCATGGACGCGAAGATGATCGCCGTGCTCTATCCGCCTTACCCGAGCACGCACGCCTCGATCCTCTCGGAGGCCGACTGGCAGCCCGGACAGTCCGCTGCCGGGGCCGTCGCGCCCCCGGCGCTGTCGGCCGCCGGTGGCGGCACCGGCGCGGGAGCGCCACGTCTTGGCCCTCCCGCCGGAACACCCGGGTCGGCAGCGGCCGCGGTGACCGGCGTGACCCTCTCCGCCTCCGCCGCCGACGCCCTCGCCTCCGCCTCGGCCGCCCTCGACGCCGTGGTGAGCGTGCTCGGTCGAGGGGACGGCATCGGGTCCAACTCATGGGTCGTCTCCGGGGCCCGTACCGCGAGCGGGAAGCCGTTGCTGGCCAACGACCCCCACTTGGCTCCCTCGGTGCCGGGTGTCTGGTACCAGATCGGCCTGCACTGCCGGACCGTGTCGACGTCGTGCCCGTTCGACGTCGCCGGCTTCTCCTTCGCCGGGATGCCCGGGGTCGTCATCGGCCACAACGCCCGCGTTGCCTGGGGGTTCACCAACCTCGCGCCGGACGCCACGGACTTCTACTTCGAGAAGCTCTCCGGCGACTCCGCGTACGTCAAGGACGGCCGGACCCTCCCGCTGGAGATCGGCACCGAGACGATCAAGGTCCGCGGCGGCGACGACGTCGAACTGACGACCCGGCGCACGGGGCACGGCCCGATCCTGTCCGACGTCGTCCCCGCGGCGACCGACGCGGGGCGGCGACCCGCCGTCGGCGAGGGCAGTGCCCCAGAGCCGTATGCCGTGTCGCTCGCCTGGACGGGGTTGGTGCCGACGGCGACTCTCGACGCGGTGTTTCTGCTCGACACGGCCAAGGACTTCGCGAGCTTCCGGGAGGCGGCCCGAGCCTTCGCGGTGCCCTCGCAGAACCTCGTCTACGCCGACGTCGACGGACACATCGGCTACCAGGCGCCGGGACTGGTGCCGGTCCGGCGGGCCTCGACCCCCGGGTATCCGCCCGGCTACCTCCCGTCGCCGGGATGGGATTCGCAGTGGGATTGGCAGGGGTTCGTCCCGTTCGAACACATGCCGTGGACGCTGGACCCGCCCGAGGCGGTCATCGTCGCGGCCAACCAGCAGGTCACCGCGGCCGGATCGCCCTACCTCACGACCGAGTGGGATCCGGGGTGGCGCAGCCAACGGATCGCCGACCTCATCGCGGCGACTCCGACGCTGACCCGCGAGCAGATGAGCACGATCCAACTCGACGCAAAGAACACCTTCGCGCCGACCCTCGTCAAGGCGCTGCTCGACATCGACCTGTCCGGCGACCCGTTCACCCTGCCGGCGCAGGATCTCTTGCGGCGCTGGGACTTCACCCAACCGGCCGACTCCTCGACGAACTCCGCGGCGGCGGCATACTTCAACGCTGTCTGGACCCGGCTCATGCAGGCGACGTTCGACGACCAACTGCCGGCCGACGTCCGTGCGGACGGGGGCGGGCGCTGGTGGCAGGCGATGAGCGTGTTGCTCCGTGACCCCGCCAACCCGTGGTGGGACGACAAGCGGACCCCTTCGGTCGTGGAGAGTCGCGACGAGATCCTCCACCGGGCCCTCGTCCAGGCGAGGCTCGACCTCACCCGCGCGATCAGCTCCAACGTGTCGGAATGGTCGTGGGGCAAGTTGCACACCCTCACGCTGACCCACCGGGTGCTCGGCGGCGAGAGCGTGCCCTCGATCGTGCGCAGCATGGTCAACCGCGGACCGATCCCGCTGCCGGGCGGCGGGTCGATCGTCAACGCCAACGGGTGGGACGCGACCAAGGGCTATCAGGTGCAGTGGGCGCCCTCGATGCGTATGGTCGTGGACCTCGCCGATCTCGACGCCTCGACGTGGGTGAACCAGACCGGGGCCAGCGGGCACCCCTATCACCCGAACTACGTCGACCAGGTCGACGCGTGGGCCAGCGGGACGACGTTCCCGTGGCCCTTCACCCAGGCGGCCGTCAATGCGGCCAAGCGCGACGAACTCGTCCTCGTCCCGCGGTCCTGAGCCCGCCCGGCTCTCAGCGGGCCGGGCCGGTCCACTCCGGCCGCGGCCGCCCCAACCAGACGACTCCGGCTGTGGGCATAAGCACCCCGTCGACGCGCCGGTCGTGGTCCTGCGTCGGCAGTGGCCCCTCGACAAGTTCGTCGTCCCACAGCAGGGTGACGACCGGTACGCCGGCCGGGACGTGGGCCAGTGCCGCGTCGTAGTAGCCACCGCCCTGGCCCAAACGCCGGCCGGCCCGGTCGACGGCCAAGCCAGGGGTGAGCACAAGGCTCGCCGAGCCGATGGACTCGGGTGGGCGCCGCCGCCCGGAGTCGTCCCATTCGAGGGTCCGATCGGCGCCCGTGATCGGCAGCAACACGGCGTGCCCCGCCGCACGCAGCGCGTCGACGAGCGCCTCGGTGGGCGGTTCGGTGGGCCGGGACTCATAGGCAGTCACGCGGCATACCGCGCCGGCCGAGAGCTGCCAGACGAGGGCCAGGACGGCGTCGGCGAGGGCGGTACCGGCCTCGGCGCGACCGCCCCGCTGCGCGCGTTCTCGTCGCGCCCGGCGCACCTCGACCCGCCACGCCTGCTTCGCCTCGACGCGGTCCAGCTCGTCCATGCCCGGCATCGTAGGCTGTGCGTCGTGAGCGAGGTGGGCCTGGCGCTGGCGGTCGAACGCATGCGTGCCCACGGGGTCAACCCGAGTGCGATGGCGTCGTTCAGCCACTACTACCGCCAGCTCGAGGCCGGCGCGCTCGGCACGATCCCCGAGGCGAGCATCGACCCGCTGGGGCCGTTGCCCCGCCTCGCCGAGACGCGGGCCACGGACGTGCAGCGCGCCGCGGCGATGGGTGTCACCGCGGTCATCAAGCTCAACGGCGGCCTCGGCACGAGCATGGGCCTGGCCGGGGCCAAGACCGCGCTGACGGTCCGCGACGGGCTGACCTTCCTCGACGTCATCGTCCGGCAGGTGCTCGCGCTGCGCGGCCGGTATGGCGCGCCCCTGCCGCTGCTGCTCATGGACTCCTTCCGCACCCAGGCGGACACCGCGGCAATCCTCGAGCGCTACCCGCAGATCCGGGTGCCGCACCTGCCGTGGGGATTCGTCCAGAGCGCCGAACCGAAGCTGCGGGCCGAGGACTTCATGCCGGTGGACTGGCCGGCCGACCCGTCCCTCGAGTGGTGCCCGCCCGGTCACGGGGACCTCTACGTCGCCGCACACGAAACGGGGCTCGTCGACGAGCTGCGCCGCCAGGGGTACCGGCTCGCCTTCGTCTCCAACGGGGACAACCTCGGCGCGACGTGCGACCCGGACATCGCCGCCTGGATGCTCGCCAACGGGGTGAGCTACGTCGCGGAGGTGTGCGAGCGCACCGTCAACGACCGCAAGGGCGGGCATCTCGCGGTGCGCCGCAGCGACGGACGGCTCGTGTTGCGCGACAGCGCCATGGTCGTGCCGGGCGAGGAGGGCTCCTTCGGCGACATCCGGCGGCATACGACGTTCCACACGAACAACCTGTGGATCGACCTCGACGCCTTGGCCCAGGTGCTGTCCGAGCGCGGCGGACTGCTCGGCCTGCCCATCGTCGTCAACCGCAAGACGGTGGACCCGAGCGATCCGGCGTCGACGCCGGTCATCCAGCTCGAGACGGCGATGGGGGCGGCGATCGAGACCTTCGAGGGTTCCCGGGCCGTGCTCGTGCCGCGCTCGCGGTTCCGGCCGGTCAAGACGACCAACGAGCTGCTGCTCATCCGCTCCGACCGCTACACCCTCGACGAGACCTCGCAGATCGTCCTCACCACGGACTCGCCGGAACCGTCCATCGACCTCGACGAGCACTACACCCTCGTCCCGGACTTCGACGCCCGGTTCCCGCACGGAGTGCCCTCGATTCGGGAGTGCACGTCGCTGCGGGTGTCCGGCGAGGTGACCTTCGGTGCGGGCGTTGTCTGCCGCGGGGACGTGCGCATCCACGCGGAGCGCCCCCTGCGCATCCCCGACGGCACCGTCCTGCACGGCTGACGTGCGCACCGTCGACGAGCACCTGCGCGAAATCCTCGCCGCAGTCCGCCCCCTCGATCCCACCCGTCTGCGGTTGCCGCAGGCCAACGGCCTGGTGTGCTGCGAGGACGTCGTCTCCCTCGTCGACCTGCCCGGCTTCGACAACTCGGCGATGGACGGGTATGCCGTGCGCGCCGCCGACGTGGCCGAGGCGACACCTGAGAGCCCCGTCCGGCTTGTCGTCGTCGACGACATCCCGGCCGGCAGCCCGCCGACCGGGGCGGTCGAGCGGGGCCGGACCGCGCGGATCATGACCGGCTCGATGCTGCCGCCCGGTGCCGACGCCGTCGTCCCCGTCGAGGACACCGACGCCGGCACGGACGTCGTGCTCATCCGCCGTCCCGCGCGGCCGGGGGCGCACATTCGTCGCCAGGGGGAGGACGTGCCGGTCGGGGGCCCCGTCCTCGCCGCCGGGCACGTGCTCGACGCGCGCCGGATCGGCGCACTCGCCGCCGCCGGCCACGCCGATGCCCTGGTCCGCCGGCGGGCCCGGGTCGCCGTCGTCTCGACCGGAGCCGAACTCGTCGAGCCCGGGCGGCCCCTGGGGCCGGGACAGATCTACGACTCGAACAGCTACCTGCTCGCCGGGGCGGTCGCGCGGGCCGGAGCGACCGCGGCATACCGCTCCTGCGTCGGCGACGATTCGCACACGGTCCGCTCCCTGCTCGACCGGTTGGTCGAGCAGGTCGACGTCGTCGTCACCTCCGGCGGAGTGAGCATGGGCGCGTACGACGTCGTCAAGCAGGTGCTGTCCGGGCCGGAGGGCGTGGCGTTCCACCAGGTGGCGATGCAGCCGGGCAAGCCCCAGGGGTTCGGCCTGCTCGGGCAGCGCGGCGTGCCCGTGTTCACGTTGCCGGGCAACCCGGTGTCGGCGTACGTGTCGTTCGAGGTGTTCGTCAGGCCGGCCCTGCGTTCGATGATGGGGCTGACGCCCGCGGTTCGGCCCACGGTGCGGGCCCGACTCTCCGGGCCGCTGCGATCGCCGGCCGGGCGGCGGCAGTACGCCCGGGCGAGCGCCCGACACGTCGACGGGGGGTGGCAGGTGGCGCCCGCGACCGGGCAGGGCTCGCACTTCGTGGCCGCGCTGTCGCAGGCCGACGCGCTCGTCGTCGTCCCGGAGGCGACGACCGCGCTGGAGATCGGCGACGAGGCCGACGTGCTGCTGCTCGACGTCCCGGGGGGCAGGATGGTGCCGTGACCGACCCTGCAGGACCGCTCACCCACGTCCGCGCGGACGGTTCGGCGCACCTCGTCGACGTCTCGGCCAAGCCGGTGACGGCCCGGTCGGCCAGTGCCGCCGGACGGGTGCTCATGAGCCCGGCCGCCGTCGCCGCGTTGCGTGGCGGCACGGTGCCCAAGGGCGACGCCCTCGCGGTGGCCCGGATCGCCGGCCTGCAGGGGGTCAAGCGCACCCCCGACCTCGTCCCGCTCGCGCATCCGATCGCCGTGCACGCCGCTACCGTCGACCTGCGCGTGACCGACGACGGGGTCGACATCGCCGCGACGGTCCGCACCGCCGATCGGACCGGGATCGAGATGGAGGCGCTCACCGCGGTGACGGTCGCCGCGCTCGCCCTCGTCGACATGGTCAAGGCGCTCGACCGGCATACCCGCATCACCGACGTGCGCGTGACCGCCAAGTCCGGCGGGCGCTCCGGCGATTGGTCCGAAGCGTGAGCGGCGTTCCGGCGGGTGGCCGGCCGCGCGCCGTCGTCGTCGTCGCGTCGACGCGTGCGGCGGACGGCACGTACGAGGACCGCACCGGTCCCGTCATCGTCGACGCCCTGAACACGTGGGGGTATGCCGTGACCGGCCCGGTCGTCGTCGAGGACGGCGAGCCGGTGGGTGCGGCGCTGCGCGCCGCGCTGTCGACCCGGCCGGCCGTCGTACTCACCACCGGCGGCACCGGGATCGCACCGAGCGACGCCACCCCGGAGCAGACCGAGCCGCTGTTGCAGCGGCACCTGCCGGGGATCCCCGAGGCCATCCGGGCGGCCGGGCTGGCCGCCGGCGTGGCCCCGGCGGTGTTGTCACGCGGGGTCGCGGGGGTCGCCGGGCCGACGCTGGTGGTCAACCTGCCTGGTTCGCGCGGAGGGGTCCGGGACGCCTTGGGGATTTTGCAGGGCGTGCTCGAGCACGCCCTGGATCAGCTCGGCGGCGGTGATCACGAGCCGAGGTTCGCCGAGCCGGCGCGGCCTCTCGGAGGCGTCGCGGATCCGGCGGTCGACGGGTCAGGGCCCTCGTGCTGAGAGGTTCGGCCAGCTGGCCGGTGACGCTCACGGCGATCGACGGGTTCGCCTCCAGGCTCGTGCTCCGGCCGTTGCAGCGCGCCGACCAGGTCGATTGGACGAGGCTGCGGGCGGACAACGCCGAGTGGGTCGGTCCGTGGGAGCCGACGTCACCCGACGGGGGCTCGCCGCAAGTTCCGTTCCGGCAGTACGTCCGTTCCCTCGACCGAGACTCCCGAGAGGGACGGTCGCTGCCTTTCGTCGTCGAGCTCGACGGGGTCCTAGTCGGTCAGGTCCACCTGTTCGGGATCGTCCGAGGGTCCTTGCTGTCCGCGGCGGCCGGGTATTGGGTGGCCGAACGGGTCGCCGGGCACGGGGTGGCCACCCGGGCGCTGGCCCTCGCCTGCGACCACGCGTTCGGCCCGGTCGGCCTCCATCGGGTGGAGGTGAACATCCGGCCCGAGAACGAGCGCTCGTTGGCCGTGGTGCGTCACCTCGGATTCCGCGACGAAGGACTGCGCGCGCGGTACCTGCACATCGGCGGGGACTGGCGAGATCACCGGACGTTCGCCCTGCTGCGTGAGGATGTCACCGAGGATTCGGTGGTCAACCGGTGGACGAGGGCCCCCAGCGGCTGATCGACACACCCGTCACCGCCGCCCCTCACCGTCACCGCCGCCCCTCACCGTCACCGCCGCCCCTCACCGTCACCGCCGCCCCTCACCGTCACCGCCGCCCCTCACCTGTCACCGCCCTCACCCGTCACCGCCGCCCCTCACCCGTCACCGCCCTCACCCGTCACCGCCGCCCCTCACCCGTCACCGCCGCTCCTCACCTGTCACCGCCCTCACCCGTCACCGCCGCCCCTCACCGTCACCGCCCTCACCCGTCACCGCCGCCCCTCACCCGTCACCGCCGCCCCTCACCCGTCACCGCCGCTCCTCACCTGTCACCGCCCTCACCCGTCACCGCCGCCCCTCACCGTCACCGCCGCTCCTCACCTGTCACCGCCCTCACCCGTCACATCCGCCCCATGCGCGACACACCGGCGCGGGTGCGGGGCGAGGTCGCGGGCAGTGCCTACCGTTGTCGCCGTGCAGCCCTCGTCCCTCGTCTTCGTCGCCGTCGTCGCGATCTGGGCAGCGTGGTTCGTCCCGCACTGGATCCGCCGACGTGAGCACCTGTCCACGGCGCGGTCGGTCGACCGATTCAGCGAGGCCATGCGGGTACTCGATCGCGAGGGCGCGGTGCCGCTGCGCGTGCGCCGGCCCGAGAGCGTGTCGGCGGTGCCATCCTTGGCCAGTGCTGCCGTGGGCGCGGCCCGCGGCTCCTCGCCGCTGCACGCCCGGGCTGCCGGATCGTCCGCCGCCGCCCAACGGTCCCCAGGTGTCACCAGCGGCCGGGGCGGGGCCGTGGACCTGAGCTCCGAAGCCACCGCCACCGGACACCGCGGCCGGGCAGTGGGGTCCTCGGTACGGCGCCCTCCGCGGCCGGCACGTTCCCGCCGCGCGGTCCTCGGCCGCCGGATCCGTGGCGTCCTCCTGCTCGGCGCCCTCCTCGCCGCACCCGTCCTGGCCGTTCTCGGTGTTCTCGGGCAAATGCCGTGGTGGTCGACGGGCTTCGCCGGGGCCGTGGTCGTCCTGTCTGTCTTCAGCCTGCGCCTCTCTGCGGTTCGCGAGCAGACGGCACGGCGCACGGCATACGCGATGCGCCCTCGCACCTCGACGCCCGGCCGCACCGCGGCAAGTGAGGTCGGCGAGCCCACCCCGAGCGCGGACGGCGACGAGACGCAGCCGCGAGTGACGGCATACCGCGCCGGTGATCCGACGTGGAGCCCGGTGCCCGTGCCTCGACCCACCTACGCGCTCAAGGACCCGGCGCCGCGCCGTGAGGTGCCGGTGCCGATGCCGGAGCCGGATCTCGACGTCGACCTGGACGTGGCTCCCATGACCTCCGACCCGGCGCGCCGAGTCGCCGGCGGCTAAGCAGGCGCCTGGCCCCCTGGCCCCCTGGCCCCCTGGCCCCCTGGCCCCCTGGCCCCCTGGCCCCCTGGCCCCCTGGCCCCCTGGCCCCGTTGGCCACTTGCCCGCTGGCCCCTTGCCCGTTGGCCCCGTTGGCCCCCTTGCCCGGTCCGGCTGGCATCGTGTTAGGCCCCGGCCCACCCCTGGACGGCGACGGTCACGGGCATTCCGCGACAACTGGCCCCGGGCTGCCGGGCGGCGCGGCGAGGGTGGTGGCACGGTGTTAGGGTGTCGGGTGCATCACGGGGCTGTGGCGCAGTTGGTAGCGCGTCTCGTTCGCAATGAGAAGGCCAGGGGTTCGAGTCCCCTCAGCTCCACCACTGTGATGTCTCAAGACATCGGCGACAGGGCGAACCCTCAGGGTTCGCCCTGTTTCGTTGTTTGGGGTTGGTATCGGCGGGTGGGGTCGAGGGTGAGGTGGCGGAGGATTTCGCCGGTGGTGGCGTGGCTGATGGTGATGTCGAGGTCGTGGATCAGTGCCAGGACGGGTGTGCCGTTGAGGTGCCGGCCGATGCCGATGGAGTAGAGGGTGCCGGCGTGGCGCAGGGTGATTTTGCCGTTGTTGATTTTGTCGGTGCGGACGCGTGCGTGGGTTCGGTCCGGGGGTTCGTGCAGGTGTCCGGGGGTGGCTTTGGGTCGGCTGGTGTAGGCGGCCAGCGGGGTGCGGCGGTTGAGGGAGCGGTGGGGCCGGTCGGTGTTGTACTCGCGGGTGAAGCGGTCCAGGAGGTGGTGGAGTTCGGTGAGGGTGGCTGGCTGGGTGGGCTGGTTGCGGAGCCACTTCTTGAGGGTCTGTTGGAAGCGTTCGACCTTGCCTTGGGTTTGGGGGTGGTTGCCGCGGCCGTTCTTCTGGGTGATGCCCAGGCGGGCGAGTTCGGTCTCGAAGGCGTTGCGTCCGCCGCGGACGCTGTGGGAGGCGTGCCGGACGGTGTACACCATGCCGTTGTCGGTGAGGGTGGCTGCGGGGCAGCCGAACTCGCTGACCGTGGCCTGGAAGGTGGCCAGAACGACCTGCCCGGTGATCCGCCGGTGGGCGCTGACGTGCAGGGCCATCCGGGAGTGGTCATCCAGCCAGGTGATGATCTCGGTGTCGGTGCCGGTGGTGAGCCGGTAGTGGGTGAAGTCGGACTGCCAGCACTCGTTGGGTTGGTCGGCGGCGAAGCGCAGGTAGGCGCTCTTGGGCTTCTTCTTTGGCTCCGGTGTGACCGCGTCGTGGCGGGTCAGGATCCGGGCGATGCTGGCACGGGACACGGTGGTGCCAGCGCGGGCGAGGTGGGCGCTGATGGTCTCGGGGCCGGCGTCGTGCCCGGCGTGCAGGAGGCGGTCTCGTTCGGTCAGCACAGCCTCGATGGCTGCCGCGGGGATCGCGGTCGGGGAGGTCTTCGGTCGGCGTGAGCGGGGTTCGAACGCTGCCTGGCCCTCGGCTCGGTAACGGGCCAGGAGCTTGTATACCCAAGCCCGGTGGACCCCGTAGCTGGCGGCGACCTCGGCCACCGGACGATGTTGTTCGAGGACCGCAGTGATCACCAGACGAGCCTTGGACACCCCCGAGTCTGATGTCGCCTATGTCTTGAGACACCTGTCGCCTATGTCCTGAGACTCGACACCCTCAGCTCCACCACTGCACGAAGTCGGCCGGTGACCGTGGCGAACGCGCACGATCCGGCGCCCACGAACCCGCCCGACATGAAGCGCGACCCCCTCGGCCACCCCCGCAGTCTCCCGGCGTCTCCCCGACGCCTCCCCCGCTGTTCACGGTTCACAGCCCGAAGCCGAGTGGAGTCAAGGGGGTGCTTCACGGCCTGCGAAGCGACACTTCGGCTCCACTCGCGGGTGAGGGCCCCCTTCGCGGGTGAGGGCCCCCTTCGCGCGTGAAGGGCCCCCTCGCGGGTGAGGGACCCCCTCGCGGGTGAGGGACCCCCTCGCGGGGTGAGGGACCCCCTCGCGGGGTGAGGGTGAGGGACCCCCTCGCGGGGTGAGGGACCCCCTCGCAGGGTGAGGGACCCCCTCGCAGGTGAAGGGCCCCCTTCGCGGGTGAAGGACCCCCTCGCCCACCCCGGCGCCTCCCCGGCTGTTCACGCTTCCCAGCCCGAAGCCGAGTGGAGCCAAGAGGTCGCTTGACGTCTCTCGAAGCAACACTTCGGCTCCACTCGCGGGAGACGATGGGCTGTAGCCCGTAACCCGTAGCCCGTAACCCGTAACCCGTAACCCGTAACCCGTAGCCCGTAGCCCGTAGCCCGTAACCCGTAGGCCGCAACCCGTAACCCGTAGGCCGCAACCCGTAACCCGTAGGCCGCAACCCGTAACCCGTAGGCCGCAACCCGTAACCCGTAACCCGTAGCCCGTAGGCCGTAGCCGGGGCGTCAGGGCCGGCCGTGGGACCCGGCGCGGGGGCAGGAGCCCGCCGCTCGGTGGCCACCTCACGGGGATACGCCGCAGGCCCTTCGACAGTTCAGCGGGCGTGGGCCTTGAAAAATGCCCAGATCTCCCACGTCGCGTTCAGCGCGTCCCCGCTCTGGGAGGCGTGCGGTGACGGGGCGGCACCGTCCGGCGTCGGCGTTGGTGTCGGCGCCGGGGCGGGGGTCGTGGTTGCCGAGGGGTGAGAGTCCAGTGGCCCTGATCGGGCCACTCCCGGCCAGGCATGGCCCCCGCCTTCCACGGTGACGAGCAACACGTCCCGCCCACTCGGGCACCGCGCTAAGGAACGGGTGACCAGGCCCGCGGTCGAGATGACTTCCCCGCCACACCGGTCCGTCGTGCGCCATCGGGCGATCAACGCCGGGACGGCTGGCCCGTCGACGTGGGCCACCCCGGTGTCGACCCCACCGGCATACGGGATCGTCGTGTCGTCCGTGCCGTGGATGTGGATGACCGACGTCGGCGCTGGGTTGGTGCAATCGCCGAGCAGCGTCGCCGCAACCGGTCCGATGGCCGCGAACAGGTCGCTCTCGCAGGCCATCCGGTAGGCCATCATGCCGCCGTTGGACATCCCCGTGACGTAGATGCGTTTGGGGTCGATGGGGGCGCTCTGGCGCACTTCATCGATAGCCCGCTTGACGAACCCCACGTCGTCGACGCCCTGGCCCGGCGCGAGGCCACAGCATCCGCCGCCGGCGTTCCAGGCGTTCGCCACCGCGTCGGGGTAGAGGACGATGAACCCCTGCGTCTGCGCGAGGACGTCCCACCCGTATGCCGCCTCGGCGGCCCGGGCGTTGCCGAGGCCTCCGTGCAACATGACGACAAGGGGGACCGGCTCGAGCACATCCGGTGGGCGATAGGCGCGGTACATCCTGATCCGGCCGTCGATCGTCACTGCGTGCTCGCTCGCCCCCACCGGCAGGCTGCTCGAGGAGGTTGTCGGGGCGGGGATGGTGCTGCTCGACACCGGTGGGACCGGCGTGGGGTCGGTCACGCAACCGGCGAGCACGCCGACGACCAGCGCCACCGCACCCCGCAGGGCGACGCCCCTCGTTCGCCGCGGTCGGGAGGCCGCGGTCGCCGTCATGCCCTCATTGTGCAGCGTGGCGCCGACGTGCGCCGTGACCGACGGCATACCGACCGCCTGACCGACGCCATGACCGACGCCATGACCGACGCCATGACCGACGCCATGACCGACGCCATGACCGACGCCATGACCGACGGCATACCGACCGCCTGACCGACGCCGTGACCGACGGCATACGGCTCACGTCCAGCTGGGGAACCACACGTGGTTGACCCAGAACTGGTACGGCACGACCTGAGCGGTGTAGAGGGGGTAGAAGAACGCGAAGACGAGCACGGTGAGCACGAGGTAGGCCCCGACGAACAGCATGCCGACCTGACGCCTCGCCGGGCTCGCGTCCGGGCGGCCCAGGACCAGGCCGAGGACGTAGGTCACCGCGAGGATGATCCAGGGCACGAACGCCACGGAGTAGAACTGGTAGATCGTCCGGTCGCCGAGCAGGAACCACGGCAGGTATCCACCGGCGAACCCGGCGAGGATGGCCCCGGCCCGCCAGTCCCGGCGCAGGGCCCACCGGAACAGCAGCACCGCCAGTGCCGCGGTGCCCGCCCACCAGATCGTCGGCGTGCCGATCGAGACGATCATCCGGGCGCACGAGTCGCTCGTGCAGCCCAGCTCGCCGCTCTTCGGGTACTCGGCGAAGAACAGCGTCGGGCGACCCTCGACGAGCCAGGACCACGGATTCGAGGCCCAGGCGTGCGGGGTCGACAGGCCACGGTGGAAGTCGAGGATCTGCGCGTGGTAGTTCCACCACGACCGCAGGGCGTCGGGCACCCAGGCCCAGGTCGGGTCGGGCGGGTTGGTGGCGGCCCACTGCCGGTTGTAGCCGTAGTCGCTGCGGAACCACCCGGTCCAGCTCGCGACGTAGACGATCGCCGCCGTCGGGACCAGGGCGAGGAACGCCCGGCCGGCGTCCTTGACCGCCGCGGCATACATCCACGAACGCACGCCGACGGCCCGCCGGGCACCGACGTCCCAGAGCAGGGTCATGACGCCGAAGACGGCGATGAAGTACAGGCCCGACCACTTCGTCGCCATGCACAGGCCGAGCAGGACGCCGGCCGCCCACCGCCACGGACGCCAACCGAGGTTCGGCCCGAGCCACCCCGGCGGTTGCGGCCCGGCTCGGACCATGCGCTCGGCGAGGATCGCCCGGGTACGGTCGCGGTCGAGCAGCAACGCGGCGAACCCGGCGAACCCGAAGAACATCACCGTCATGTCGAGCAACCCGGTGCGGGAGTGCACGAGATGGTGGCCCTCGACGGCCAAGAGGATGGCCGCGATCGTGCCGAGCAGGCTCGAGGAGAGCAGCCGGCGGGCCACCCGGCCGACCATGACGATCGACAGTGTCCCCATGACGGCCACGGCGAAGCGCCAGCCGAACGAGTTGTCGATGCCGAACAGCGCCTCGCCCCAGCCGATGAGCCACTTGCCGACCGGCGGGTGGACGACGAGGTCGCCGTTGGTGGGGTTGAACACGTCGACGGTGCCGTGGGTGAACGCCTCGTCGATCTTCTCGCCGTAGCGGTCGGTGTTGCGCATCTCGACGCCGTACTCGATCATCGACCAGCCCTGCTTGACGTAGTACGTCTCGTCGAAGACCAACTGGTGCGGGTTGTCGAGGTTCCAGAACCGCAGCACGCCACCGATGACCGCGGCCACGAGCGGCCCGAGCCACCCGAGGAGCCGGTAGCCGATCGGTTCGCCGAGCAGGCGAACGCGAAGAGACTGCTCGGTGGGCATGACGGCCATCGTATGCAGCGGTGCTGGGGATGCCGCGAGCGCGCCGGTCGGCGGGTCCGGTCTGGGTCTGGGTCTGGGTCTGGGTCTGGGCCCGGGCCCGGGCAGTGGGGCTGCGACAATGCCGCGATGGACCTGGACCCGCTCGAGCCCGAGGCCGGGCCATGGGTGGCCCTGGACCCCGCCGGACTCGCCGAGCGGGTCCGCGCGCTGCTGCGGCGGCCACGGGCCGGGACCGGCCGGCATACCCGCTCGCTCGTGCTCGTCGACGGACGTTCGGGCGCGGGCAAGACGACCCTGGCCGAGATGCTCGCCCAGGCCTTGCCCGCCGCGCTCGTGCACACCGACGACGTCGCGTGGCAGTACCGGCCGGTGGACTGGGTGGACGCGCTGGTCGCCGGGATCCTCGACCCGTGGCAGGCCGGGGTCGCGGTGAGCTACCGGCCGCCGGGATGGGTCCAGCGGGGCAGGCCCGGGGCGGTGTGCGTGCCTGCTGACACCGACATCCTCGTCGTCGAGGGGGTCGGGGCGGCCCGTGCTGCGCTGGCCGTCCGAGCCGCCGCGTGCGTGTGGGTGCAGTCTGATCGGGAGCTGGCGCGACACCGGGGCATCGCCCGGGACATCGAGTTGGGCCGGACCCGTTCCCAGGCCGAGGACTTCTGGGGTGAGTGGAGCCGGTTCGAGGATCCGCATTTCGCCGCGGATCGGCCGTGGGAGCGTGCCGACCTCGTCGTCGACGGGACCGCTCGTGGCGTCGACGCCGGCGTCGTCCTCGTCGCGTCGCGACCGATGGGGCGATAGGGGGAGAATGTCAGGCATGGCCGCCACCCCGGGACGGGAGAACCTCACCCGGTTCGCCTGGCTGTCCATCGCCGCAGCGCTGGTGACGATCACGCTGAAGTCCGGTGCCTACCTGCTCACCGGCTCGGTCGGACTGCTCTCGGATGCCGCGGAGTCGGTCGTCAATCTCGTCGCCGCCTGCGTGGCGCTGCTCGCCCTCAGCGTCGCGGCCCGCCCGGCCGACGACTCGCACAACTTCGGGCACGCCAAGGCCGAGTACTTCTCGGCCGCCGTCGAAGGCGTGATGATCTTCGTCGCGGCGGTGTTCATCATCTGGGAGGCCGTGGACCGGTTCCTGCACCCGCAACCGCTGGACAACGTCGGCATCGGCCTGGGTATCTCGGTGCTCGCCTCGGTCGTCAACGGCCTGGTTGCCCTCGTGCTTATTCGGGCCGGTCGCGCCCACCGGTCGATCACCCTCGTCGCCGACGGACGGCACCTGCTCACCGACGTGTGGACCTCGGCCGGAGTCGTCGTCGGCGTGCTGCTCGTCGGGATCACCGGGTGGGAACGGCTCGACCCGGTCGTCGCGGCCCTGGTCGGTGCCAACATCATCTGGACGGGGTGGCATCTCATCCGTGACTCCGTCGACGGGCTCATGGACCACGCCCCGAGCGCCGAGGCACAGGGCGCCATCTCCCAGGTTCTCGACTCGTTCGCGGGCGACGAGGTGCGCTTCCACGCCGTGCGCACTCGCGAATCGGGCCATCAGGTGTTCCTCGCCATGCACGTGCTCGTCCCCGGGGGCTGGACTGTTCAGCGGGGTCACGACCTGCTGGAGCAGGTCGAGGCCCGGTTGCTCGACGCGGTGCCGCACCTGCTCGTCGACACACACCTCGAGCCGATCGAGGACCCGCGCTCCTACGAGGGGGACTCCGCCTCCACGGGCGCCGGCGTGACGCCGAGTTAGGTCGTATGCCGCGCCGGCATGAGGCCCGGATGCCGCGGCGCCCGCTCGTCCTCGCTGGCGGGCCTGTCCCAGCCCGTCCCGGCCCGTCCAAGAGGTGGCCGTAGCGGTCTCGGTGGTGAGATCGTGAAGAGCACGCACTCCGGCCGGCGGGAACGCCTGTGAGAGGGGGCGATCGACATGCGAGCGTCGACACGGTTCGTGGCCGGGGGCGGACTTGCCGTCGCGCTATGCGGCGGGTGCTCGTCGAGCGGATCACCGGCTCCGTCCCCTGCGCCGACTGGGGACCGGACCACTGCGTGTCCGGATCCCGGGTATGCCGCCCTTCCGGCCTGGGCGAGTGGCGGATTCGCCACCCCGACGCAGCCGGTGGCCCACCTGGTGGGAGTCCGCGAGTCGATCGTGGCAGTACCGTTTGGCTGGCCGTTGCGGGACCACCAACCACCCGGGCGCGACAACAAGATCCTGTGGATCGCGAAGTCCGGCAACGGACCGATGCACATCGTGGCGACCGAGCAGGGCTCGGGAGCCACCGTCACTAGGGACCTTCCTTCTGGTCCCGGTCCGTCCATCGTGGACATGCCGACGGCCGGCTGCTGGCGTTTCAGCCTGAGCTGGTCAGACCAGCACGACGAAGTGTTGGTCAAGTACGACAACGAGACAGCCACCGTGCCCCGGACTGCTGACGCCTCGACTAGGTGATCGTGTGGCCGTTTCGGGAGGACGCCGAGTCAGGGTCGTTGCGAGAGTCCCCTGACCGTGCGGTTCTGCGAAGCTCAGCCGGGCTTCGAGGGGGTGGCGGTGAGGTTCTCGCCAAACCCGGGTGGGGGTTTGAGCAGGTCGTCCCAGTGGCCCCATTCGGGGATCGGGCGGTAGAGGTCGTCGACGGGGATGTCGGCTCGATTGCCGTGCATGGTGTGGATCTGGCCCTGGGGGTCCTTGTCGCACATCATGATCGAGCCAGTGCCGTTGGTGTTGTTGCGGGCTTCGACCCAGCGGGTGCGCCATATGGTGGAGCGGGTGATGATCTTGGCTGTTTCTGGGTATTCGTTGAACAGGGCGATGGTGCAGAACAGTCGTCCGTCGGTGGTTTCCCAGTAGTACTCCTCTTTGGGTACCCCGGGTGGGATTTGTTCGACGACGGTGAAGCCGGCGCCGCCGCTGCCGACGACGATGAAGTAGGGGACGATCCCGGTGTCCGGGTCGGCGGGGGGGAGGACCGTGAGTTCGCCGACCGGATCGTGGTAGCGACGACGCGCCTCCGCCTCGTCGATCCACCCGTACGGGGGTGGGAAGGCATCCTGGGACATATCGCTAAATCGGGCGCAGAACCGCCAGTCGATCATGACGTCCCCCTTTTCGGTGGTTGTTCAGTGTTCGCCGCGGGCGATGACGCGGCGGGCTTGGGTGAGGCGTGGGCTGAGGATGGAGACGGTGGCGGTAGCGATGCCGACGACGAGGACGATTCGGGGGCCGGAGGGCAGGTCCCAGTACATCTCGTCGTGTGTGCGGGGGAACGGGGCGTGGGTGCCGGCGCCGTACATGTCTTCGAGGATCTGGGCGTAGAAGGAGAACGCTTCGTGTTGGAAGGTGTCCCGCTCGTCGGACTCGTCTTTGGAGAAGTCGGTCAGGTCCACGTGGATCGAGGAGACCTCGTCGTTGTCGACTTTGGAGATGCTCCCCATGCCCCGCTCGACGCCGAGGTTGGCCCAGTAGCCCGATCTGGTCAACGGAGTCCACCCGAGTTGGGTGGTAACGACGGCGGCGACGTCCGCGAACGTTACAGGCCAGGGGAGCCGTGCCAACACGCCGACGTGACGGCGGAAGTCGGCCTCGGAGACGCGGTTCCAGGTCATACCAATGACTTTCGAGACATGGACATCTCCTCGCACCTAGTGTCCGCCGCGGGCGTTGATTCGGCGCGCTTGGGTGAGGCGGGGGCTGAGGATTGACGTGCTTGCGGTGGCGATGCCGACGACGAGGACGACTCGAGCGCCGGAGGGCAGGTCCCAGAACTTCTCGTCGTGTTTGCGGGGGAACGGGGCGTGCGTGCCTGGGCCGTACATGTCCTTGAGGATCTGGGCGTAGAAGGAGAACGCTTCGTGTTGGAAGGTGTCCCGATCGTCGGACTTGTCACGGGAGTAGTCCGTCAGGTCCAACTCGATCCTGGAGACCTCGCCGTCGTCCAACTTGAAGATACTCCCCGACCCGGGGTCGACGCCGAGATGAGCGTGGAAGATCCCTTCTATCAATTCTGTCCACCCGAGCTGTGTGGTGACGACGTTGCATACGTCCGCGAAAGAGACGGGCCAGGGGAGGTTGGCCAGCACGTCGACCTGACGGCGAAAGTCGGCCTCGGAGACGCGGTTCCAGGTCATGCCTGGGGTTCCGCGGGGTGGCGGGGGTTGGGTCGGGCAGTGGTGATCATTGGCCCGGGTGAGGCTGGTCGCGGGTGTCGGGTTGGAACCCGGGTGGGGGTTTGAGCAGGTCGTCCCAGTGGCCCCATTCGGGGATGGGGCGGTAGAGGTCGTCGATGGGGATGTCGGCTCGTTTGGCGTGCATGGTGTGGATCTGGCCTTGGGGGTCTTTGTCGCACATCATGATGGAGCCGGTGCCGTTGGTGTTGTTGCGGGCTTCGACCCAGCGGGTGCGCCATATGGTGGAGCGGGTGATGATCTTGGCTGTTTCTGGGTATTCGTTGAACAGGGCGATGGTGCAGAACAGTCGTCCGTCGGTGGTTTCCCAGTAGTACTCCTCTTTGGGTACCCCGGGTGGGATTTGTTCGACGACGGTGAAGCCGGCGCCGCCGCTGCCGACGACGATGAAGTAGGGGACGATCCCGGTGTCCGGGTCGGCGGGGGGGAGGATGGTCAGTTCAGCGACCGGGTCGTGGTAGCGACGACGGGCCTCCGGTTCGTCGATCCAGTCCAGGCGGGGCTCGGTTACCGGCCGCTGAGTCTGGACGCTCCAACGACCGCAGAACCGCCAGTCGATCATGACGTCCCCTTTCCGGAGGCTGTTTAGTGTTCGCCGCGGGCGTTGACGCGGCGGGCCTGGGCTAGGCGTGGGCTGAGGATGGACGTGCTTGCCGTGGCGATGCCGACCACGAGGACGACGCGGGCGCCGGAGGGCAGGTCCCAGAACATTTCGTCGTGTGTGCGGGGGAACGGGGCGTGGGTCCCGGGGCCGTACATGTCCTTGAGGATCTTCGTGTAGAAGGAGAACGCTTCGTGTTGGAAGGTGTCCCGCTCGTCGGATTCGTCACGGGAGTAGTCCGTCAGGTCGAGGTGGATCGAGGAGACCTCGTCGTCGTCGAGGTAGTAGATCCGCCCGGCGCCTGGGTGCACGCCGAGGTTCGCGAGGAAGGTCGACTCAGTCCATTGCGTCCATCCGAGGTGAGTGGTGGAGACGTTGGTGGCGTCGTGGAACGTCACTGGCCAGGGGAGGTTGGCCCGCACGTCGACCTGGCGGCGGACGTCGGCCTCCGGAGACACGGTTCCAGGTCATTCAGGCGACTCTCGAGACATTCAATTTCGCTACTGATGGGCTGTTTAGTGTATGCCGCGGGCGTTGATTCGGTGGGCTTGGGCGAGGCGGGGGCTGTGGATTGACGTGCTTGCGGTGGCGATGCTCACCGCGAGGACGACGCGGGCACCGGTGGGTAGGTCCCAGGACATTTCGTCGTGTTTGCGGGGGAAGGGGGCGTGGGTGCCGGGGCCGAACATGTCTTCGAGGATCTGGGCGTAGAAGCTAAACGCCTGGTGTTGGAAGGTGTCCCGTTCGTCGGACTGGTCGTCGGAGGTGTCTGTCAGGCTGAGCTGGATTGTGGAGACCTCGTCGTCGTGGAGGTGGTAGATCCGCCCAGCACCTGGGTCGACGCCGAGATGGGCGAGGAAGGTCGCCTTCGACCATTGGGTCCACCCGAGTTGCGTAGTGGCCACGTTGGAAGCGTCGGCGAACGTCACAGGCCAAGGGAGGTTGGCCAGCACGCCGACCTGACGGCGAAAGTCGGCCTCGGCGACACGGTTCCAGGTCATACCGACAACTCTTGCGACATCAAGAACATCTCAGTGGCGCCTAATGTTCGCCGCGGGCGTTGATTCGTTCGGCTTGGGCGAGGCGTGGGCTGAGGATGGACACTTCGCCGGTACCGATGCCGACGACGAGGACGACCCGGGCGCCGGAGGGCAGGTCCCAGAACATCTCGTCGTGCTTGCGCGGGAAGGGGGCGTGGGTGCCGGGGCCAAACATGTCCTCGAGGATCTGGGCGTAGAAGCTAAACGCCTGGTGTTGGAAGGTGTCCCGCTCGTCGGACTCGTCGTGGGAGGAGTCCGTCAAGCTCACATCGATCGCGGAGATCTCATTGTCGTCCAATTTGAAGATCCGACCCGCGCCCCGGTCGACGCCAAGATGAGTGAGGAAGATCCCTTCCACCCATTGGGTCCACCCGAGTTGTGTCGTCGCGACGTTGGCGGCGTCGGCGAACGTCACGGGCCAGGGGAGGTCGGCCAGCGCGCCGACCTGACGGCGAAGGTCGGCCTCCGAGACACGGCTCCAGGTCATACGGAGAACTCTTGGGACATCATCAAGATCCTAAAGGCGCCTAGTGTTCGCCGCGGGCGTTGATTCGGTGGGCTTGAGCGAGGCGTGGGCTGAGGATGGAGACTGCGCCGGTGGCGATGCCGACGACGAGGACGACCTGGGCGCCGGAGGGCAGGTCCCAGGACATTTCGTCGTGTGTGCGGGGAAAGGGGGCGTGGGTGCCGGGGCCGAACATGTCCTGGAGGATCTTCGCGTAGAACGAGAACGCCTGGTGTTGGAAGGTGTCCCGCTCGTCGGATTCGTCACGGGAGTAGTCCGTGAGGTCCAACTCGATCCTGGAGACCTCGCCGTCGTGGAGGTGGTAGATCCGCCCCGCTCCTGGGTCGACGCCAAGATGGGCGAGGAAGGTCGCCTTCGACCATTGGGTCCACCCGAGCTCCGTGATGGCAACGTTGGAAGCGTCGGTGGACGTCACAGGCCAGGGGAGGTTGGCCAGCACGCCGACCTGACGGCGAACGTCCGCCTCGGCGACGCGGTTCCAGGTCATACGGGCAACCTTTCGAGACGTGACCGACCGTCTGGGAGCGGGTTAGTGTTCCCCGCGGGCAATGCCCCGGCGGGCCTCGGCGAGGCGGGGGCTGAGCACCGATACCCCGCCGGTGGCGATGCTCACGATGAGGACGACGCGGGCGCCGGAGGGCAGGTCCCAGAACATCTCGTCGTGTTTGCGGGGGAACGGGGCGTGGGTGCCCCGGCCGTACATGTCCTTGAGGATCTGGGCGTAGAACGAGAACGCCTCGTGTTGGAAGGTGTCCCGCTCGTCGGACTCGTCATGGGAGGAGTCGGTCAAGCTCAGGTGGATCGAGGAGACCTCCCCGTCATCGAGGTACAAGACTCGGCCCGAGCCAGGTGCGACTCCGAGATTTGCGAGGAACGTCGACTTCGACCATTGGGTCCACCCGAGCTGCGTGGTGGCAACGCTGGACGCGTCCGCGAAGGAGACGGGCCAGGGGAGGTTGGCCAGCACGCCGACCTGACGGCGAAAGTCGGCCTCGGAGACGCGGTTCCAGGTCATGCTGGCGACTGTCGAGACATCACATAACGCTGGTTGGCGCCTAGTGTTCGCCGCGGGCGTTGATTCGGCGCGCTTGGGCGAGGCGAGGGCTGAGGATTGACGTGCTTGCGGTGGCGATGCCGACGGCGAGGACGACCCGGGCGCCGGAGGGAAGGTCCCAGAACATTTCGTCGTGTTTGCGGGGGAAGGGGGCGTGGGTGCCTGGACCGTACATGTCCTTGAGGATCTGGGCGTAGAAGGAGAACGCTTCGTGTTGGAAGGTGTCCCGCTCGTCGGACTCGTCATTGGAGGAGTCGGTCAAGCTGAGTTGGATCGTGGAGACCTCGCCGTCCTCCAACTTGAAGATCCGACCCGCCCCGGGGTCGACGCCGAGATGAGCGAGGAAGATCCCTTCAATCCATTCTGTCCACCCGAGCTGTGTGGTGACGACGCTGCATACGTCCGCGAACGAGATGGGCCAGGGGAGGTTGGCCAGCACGCCGACCTGACGGCGAACGTCGGCCTCGGAGACGCGATTCCAGGTCGTGGTGGTGTCTCGTGGCATCGCGTCCCCCTTGCCGGTGGGCGGTTTAGTGTTCGCCGCGAGCGTTGATTCGGTTGGCTTGGGCGAGGCGTGGGCTGAGGATGGAGACTGCGCCGCTGGCGATGCCGACGACGAGGACGACCTGGGCGCCGGAGGGTAGGTCCCATGACATTTCGTCGTGTTTGCGGGGGAACGGGGCGTGGGTGCCGGGGCCGTACATGTCCCTGAGGATCTTCGCGTAGAAGGAGAACGCCTCGTGTTGGAAGGTGTCCCGCTCGTCGGACTCGTCCTCGGAGAAGTCCGTAAGACCAAGGCGAATCGAAGAGATCTCCTCGTCCCGGAGGTAGGACAGGTTACCGATCCCGGGATGGATCCCCAGGTCCGTTCGGAAACTCGCCGACGTCCACGGCGTCCACCCGAGCTGCGTGGTGACCACCTTTGAGGCGTCCGCGAACGCGATAGGCCAGGGGAAGTTGGCCAGCACGTCGACCTGACGACGGAAGTCGGCCTCGGAGACGCGGTTCCAGGTCATAGCTATTGCCTTCTAGCGAGGGATCTTAGGAAGTGTCAGCACGGACCGGTCCAGGACGAAGTTGGCGATCCGGACCGAGCCGTCGGGGCCAGCCACGACCAGACGATACTCGACGCCGACTCGCCCCGCGTTCCATGCTTCCGCGAAGCCCGGATGCGTATCGGCATAGACGGTGAGTCGTTGGACCACTCGCGGGTCGACCTGGAGTTCATGTGACAGGTATGCCGTGGTGCCCTGCTGGGCGCGAGTGCCGTCGGGCATGTTCGCTTCCCCCAGGTTCAGCGGACTCCGGCCCTGCCGGCCCTTGGCCTCACCGAAAATCACGTCCCAGGTGCCGTTTGTTTCGCGCACTCCCATGGTGTCCACCGAGGACCGACCCGGGCTGAGGTCGCCCTCGGCGTTGCCGATCAACGGAGTAATGTCGCCTCTTGCGAAGTCGTCCAAGGAGGCGTACATCCCGCTAGCCTCGGCTGCGGAATTGCGCACCGCGCGAGAGACGGCTTCGTCGTCAACTGCGCGTCCGAGAGCATCGAGCATCTCGACACGAGCGCCGTCACCAGCGGCTGACGCTCGGTCGGCCAGAGTCTGCATCACGTCGGACTTGCTACCCCCGACATCGGCACGCTGCAGGCCGAGCTGTTCCAGCAAGTGGTTGATCTTTGCGGCGTCGGCCGTGTTCCGGGTCGTGGCCTCGAGATAGGCGTTCGCGGCCCCGTTGCCGTAGTCGGGTGTGGCCTGGACGGGGGTCAGGTCGCTGTACTGGGCGACGTGATCCAACGGGCGGGTGCTAGGCGCGTCGACACCGGCCGGGTAGTCGCGATACCGCACCTCCTGACCGGACCCCTCGTAGTGCAGCCGGTCGTCCTTGCCGTAGAACACATTCTTGCCGTCGACCTGGATGCGGTTCCCGTCGGCGTCGATGGGAACGGGCCGGCCGCGATCATCGAGACCCACCGAAGGGTGGTCGGGATGGGTGGGATCGGGCGTCGTCGTCGGGTGGTCGGGGTTGACGGGGGTGTGGTCACCGGAGGGGGCGACGTCGCCGGATGCCGCTGGGTCGACGGGGTGGGTCGGCGTGGCATCCGGGTGGGTGCCCGCAGAGGCGGGGTCATGAGGCGGGGCGGCGGATGTGTCCCCGGGCGCTGCGCTCGGGTGGGTCGGGTCGGCCGGTTTGGTGGGCTCGGTCGGGCGGGTGGGTTCGCTGCCGGACGGGTCGGCCGGCTTGGTGGGGGTGCTGCCGGTGGGCTCGGTCGGGCCGGTGGGTTCGCTGCCGGACGGGTGGGTCGGGTCGGCCGGCTTGGTGGGGGTGCTGCCGGTGGGCTCGGTGCCGGACGGGTGGGTCGGGTCGGCGGGCTTGGTGGGGGTGCCGCTGGTGGGCTCGGTGGGGCGGGTGGGTTCGCTGCCCGACGGGTGGGTCGGGTCGGCAGGCTTGGCGCCGACGGAGACCGGCTCCGGGGCACCTGTCGGGGCTTTCGGCACGTCGGGGGTCGACGTGACAACTCGTTCGCCGGCACCGAGCTCAGGCGTGGCGCCCGCTGCCTTAGTGCCGATGGAGCCGAGGTCTTCCGCGGACGGCAAGCTGACCCCGGGGGGATCGAGCTTGGGACGCGAGACATTCGACGCCGCGTCGGTGACTCCGGCGGCCGTGCCAAGCGCCGAGGGTTTGGACCCGACCTTGACGATGTCGTCGATCACTGCGCCGGCGCCGTCGAACTTGATGAGCGAGGTGATGGCCTTCACGGCATACGAGCCGCCGGGCACGGCCATGTCCGCGACAGCGGCGCTGATCTTGGCGGCCCGGGCGCCGGCCGAGCCGACCTTGAGGCCCCCGGCCACCTCGCCGGCGCCAGGGATAAAGAACGTCGCGATGTTGAGCACCCCGGACGTGCCGGCACGCCATGGGTCCTTCTTCCACTTCTCGAACGGGTCCTTGGCGGTCAAGTCGATGTTGACCAGGCCCGCCACGGCTCCGGCGACGACCATGGGGCTTCTGTCCATGAATTGGGTGAACTCGTTGTTCACCCCGGCACTGTGCAGGGAGGCGTTCAGCGCGATGCCACCCACACTGGTCGCGGCCAGGGACCCGGCCAGGGTGCCGAGGCCGCTCCAGGACTGGGCATACGCATCGCCCTGGAAGTACTCACCCGTTGTCGTGTCGTATCCCAGCACGAGGGAGCCGACCCCGGAACCAATACCGCAGACGAAGTCCGAGACGCCGTAGCCGACCGATTCCGGACAATTCTTTGGCTCGTATTCACGCCGGTTGCCCCACGGCAGGTCTTGCTGGGCGTTGAGTTGGTCTTTCGTCACGCTGGTAAACGGCATCGGGCAGCTGTTGGCGTGCTGCACCAAGGCACGGATGTTCGTCGCGCAGGTGGTCTCGGCCTTCGACAGCTCGGCGACCAACTCGTTGACCCGAGCGACGAGATGGGCGTTCTGGGTGACGGTCTCGCTGGCCTCGTACCAGGGCACGATTTCCGACGACAGCCCCAGGAAGCCACTCGAGATCTCGACCCCACCGGCGACCTGCTTTCGGAAGTTGGAGATCTCCGAGGTCAGCGAGTCGAACTTGCTCTTCAGGCCGGACAGCTCACCGGCGAAGGTATCCAGGTGCCCGGCGGCCTTGTCGAGCGTGGTCGCCAGCGACTCGGCGGATTTCTGCGCCGGGTCCTGCAGGGTGTAGACGGCGTCCTGCTCGGGTGCGCTGTAGTGCGCCCGCAGGCCCTTCCAGTCGGTGTTGAAGTCGGTGACCTCGGTCTTCACCCCGGTCCCCATGGTTCGTAGGCCGATCGCGGCCTGGGTGGCCATTTCCGGCTTGATCTGCGGGACCATGCCCCCATTGACGAGTCCGTCGCCGCTCATCCCTTGTACCCGTACTTGTCGAAGTAGGCGAAGTCTCCGCTGTCGGCCGAGCGGATCATCTGGGTCTGGAAATTGGTCGCCATGTCGATGTTGCCGTTCTGGTAGGCGATCAGGGCGTTGCCGACCCCGAGGATGCCCGCGTTGATGTGGTTGCGGATGGTCGTGAAGTTGGCCTTTTGGTCCTCGAAGAGTTCCCCAACGGCCGTCGCCACCTGCATCTGCACGCCGTTGACACTCGGCCCGCCCGCAGTCGCCCCGCCGGTGACCGCCGAGCCGATCTCGTTGAACTTGTCTTCGGTCAGCCCCTTGCCGAGGGCTTCGGCTTGCCCTTGGCAAGCGGTCAGCACCAAACGGACCCCTGCCGGGTCCAGCCGCCACCCTGTCATCGTCCGCTCCTGTCCACGATCGCGCCGCCCACCCGCTCGGCCACTGCCGCCAGCACCGCGCGCCCCCGGACCGGGTCGGCATACGGCAGGCAGACATCTGTCCACATCGCCCCGTCGGCCGCCGCGTCTCCCACGGCCGCCACCGCGAGGCGACGGTTCTCCAAATACCGTGCCGGCCAGTAGGCGAGCACCCCGCGCCCCTCCGGGTCGCACAGCTGCGTGGTCACGTGCTCGAACACGCGCACCTGCGACCCGCCCAGAATCGAGCCGGCGCACTGCGCCCACTCCTCGACGGTCGCCTCGCGATCGGCGATCAACGCCAGCTCATCCCCCATGTCGACCCTCCTGGTCCAACCCGAACGCGTGGGCGAGGTTGTCCCACCCGATCGCGTTGAGAATCTGCGCGAGGTTGAGCCACGGCGCCCGCAGCGGGCCGTCGAAGCCGAACAACAGCGAGGGCACCGCGCGGCGCCCCAACTGCTCGGCCCCGTAGCCCTCGATCATGGCTGGCACGTCGATGTCCGCCTCGGAGATCGCCCAGGGCCCGACCAACGCCGCCACCGGTGTCTCCGGCCGTCGGACGCGCACCCGAAAGGCGTTGGCGGCGTCGACGTCGACGAGCGATGCCATCGCCGCGACCACCGTCGAGGTGCCCGCCAGACTCCGTAGCAGGTCCTTTGCCCGGGTGGCCGCGGTCCTCGCCGCCTCGGCATACGAACCGACGACGACACCGCCGCGGAGGCGTTCGACCACCCCGGCCTGGCCCCGTTCGTACTGCACGGTCGCCCACGCCCCGTCGGGACTCGCGACGCGCATCACCGTCGACGAGGGCATCTCTCGCTGAGCGCGCTGGGTCACCTCGGTGATGTTCCACAGGCTCGTCAGCGGTTCGAAGGACCCCCACGCGTCCGGCGGCGCCGCGCCCAACCCGGCGAAGACGTCCTCGACGAGATGGCCGACGTGCAGGGACGACGAGGCCCGATGGTGCAGCAGCACCTCGAGGTTGACCGCGCCGTATGCCGGCACCGACCGCTCGTCGGGCAGTTGCGCGAGCGGGCGGGTCGCCAGGATCTGCGGGTCGCCGATGTCGTCGTACGAACTGATCTGCCGGCCAGCGAGGGCGTCGATCACCGGGCCCCCTGGGGCACGCACGACCCACGAGGCTCCGTGGGCGAACAACTCGGCCACCAGATGTGCGGAGAGCGTGGCATCCGCCTGCGTGCGCAGGAGAGGACGGACGCCCTCGACCTGCGCGATGCGCAGGAATTGCGCGAGAGCAGGGGTGAAGTCGACGCGCTCGCGAGTCGTCGAGAACACGGCATACCGATGCGTGATCTCGTCGATCGCGGGCAGGTCCGGCACCCCGGACGTAGGCCCGCTCATGTCGGTCAGATGTGGACGGCGGCCGAGGCCTTGCTCAGCGCGCTCTGTGCCACGGCGTCGTTCTCGGACATCGCCTGGCGGATCGTGTGGATGATGGTGCGGACCTCACGACCGGCGTTGTCCCAGTTGTGTTCGAGCGCCTGGTACTTGTCGCTGACTCCGTCGGCCTCGTACCTGGCCAGGGCCGAGCGCACGTCGCCGTTCCGGCGGTCCAGCAGCGCTTCGAGCTGATTGGCAACCCGGTTGAAGTTGTCCTGCGCCGACTGCGAACTGGCGATGTTGTAGTCGTTGCGATTGGCGTCGTTCATCATGATGATTCCCCCTGCTCAGACGTTCTTCGTCACGGCGGCGTCGAAGTTGGCGCCGGCCATGCCCGAGTCGTAGAGGTTCTGCGACTCCTCCGCGGCAGCGACGAACGCGTTGTTCTGCTCGCCGACCGACCGCAAGATCCCGGCCAGCGCTCCGTTGAGCTCGGCGCCGATCGAGTCGGCCTTGGACTTGAACGTGTTGAACGCCGCGCGGCCCGGGCCGTTGAAGTCCTTCATGATCGGGTCGGCAGATGCCACCAGATCCCTGATGAGGGCGCTCAGGTCGCCGTGCTCGGACTCGGTCTTCTGGCCGTGCTGGATCAGCGCGTCGGCCTCCATCGCGAACTTCATCCCCATAGCAGTACACCTTCCGGTATGGGGGATTCACGACGAGCCCTCCCCCACGGGCCTGACGATACGACGCCCGGCCGCGTGCGCCGGTTCCACGTGAGGATAACAAAATTCCGGCGCGGGCCATCCCGCTTGCCCCCTTTGGTCGGTTCCTGGGGACTTCATCGGGCACAGTAGGTTGAGGCCGTCGATCGAGGGGAGGCCGGGCGGACCATGACCACCACCGCTGCGCCGACGCGATGCGCCGTCTGCGGAGCGCGCCGTGGCGGTTCGCCCTGCGTCGAGTGCGCCCGGGACGCCGCGCCGTGGATCGCCACGGGAAGCGCGTGGCGAGACCGCGTGGCGCCGGCGACCGGAGCCGAGGTGGCCATCTCCGTGCTCGTTGACGGATCTCTTTGCCTCGCAGCGATATTGGCGGGGCTGTTCGGCGGGGGAGCATGGGGGTTGAATGTCCTCGGCCGCGTCGCGCTCGCCGTCGTGGTGGGGTCGGTGGCCCTCGCGTTACTGCTCCGCGGCCTGGTGGTTACGGGACGGACGCCCGGGACGACGCTGACGAGCCTGCGGATCCTGGCGACACCCACCGGCTACCCTCCGCGCCTCGCGGAAGTGTTCGGCCCGACGACCCGGGCCTCGACCCGTCGAGGACCGGACCCGCTGACCCCGCCGCCTCCCGAACAGAAGCGCCCGTCGGCGGCATCCCCGAGGCCCGCGGTCCGCCCCGGATCGCGAGGGGTCACCTCGTGGTCGGTGCTGCAGCCGGGGCGGCCGGCGAGCCCGGTCGGGGCGCGGGCGATCATCGGCCGATACGCGACCGCCGAGCCGAACGAAGCCGGGACCACCCGCATCGACGTCTACGACCTGACTCGGACGGTGAGTCGCAGCCACCTTGTGCTGCAACCCGATCCGGCCACCGGGGTGTTGTGGGCGACCGATCTGGGTTCGGTGAACGGTTCCCGACTCCAGCTGGACGGACCGCACGCGTATCGGCCCCTGCCCGCCTACCAGCCGGTCGCGGTGCCCCCGGGCTCGGTGCTCTATTGCGGTGACCAGCCCATCGTCGTGGTCGCCGAGGGAGGTGCGCCGTGATCGACCGAGACCAAGCGATCCTGGAGTCCACCGCAACCGGGCGGCAGCGGTTGATCGGGGCGATGACCTACGGGCCGGTCGACGAGCGCCGCCCGGTGCGCACCAACGTCGGACGCTTCGTCGGCTCGGCCATCCTGGCCGCCGTCATCGGTGCCGGATGCCTCGGGACCGGGTGGGTTCTCGACATGCTCGAGAACGACCGGCTGACCAAGGCGAGTGCCGCCTACGACGCGGCCACCCGACAGGCCCCCATCCCCGACAAGAACGACGCCGTCGATCGCCGGACCGGATTCCCCGTCGACCCGAAGACCGGGTACGCCGTGAGCCCCAAGGGGCGCTGGTTCGACCGGGTGACCGGCTGGGAGGTCGACAAGGCGACCGGCTATCTCATCGAGCCGCAGTCCGGGGTGCTCGTCGACCCGCAGACCGGGCGCGCGATGTCCAGGAGTGAGAGCTGATGGAGTGGACCCGCCTGACCATCCACGGATCGACCAAGCGCGCCGACGTCGTCGTGCCCAGCGACCAACCCCTGTGCTCGCTACTGCCGCGTCTCATGGATCTGCTCGAGGAGCCGTCCGACGCCCCCCGCGTGCTGGTCACCGCGGAGGGGCGCCAACTGGCCGAGGAGTCCAGCCTCGAGGCCCTCGACGTTCCCGACGGGGAGTTGGTCCGCCTTGTCCCCGCCGACCAGGCGCCTCGGCCGCCCGAGGTGTCCGACCTCTCGCGCGCCGTGGCCATGCATCGCGGGGCTCGCACCGACGTGTGGAACCTGACCTGGGCCAGACGCTTCGCGGCCCCGGTGCTTGCGGTGCTCGCCGCGGCGCTCTCCCGCGCAATGGAGCTGTCGGGGCTCGCCGCGGTCGTCGGGGTTCTGGTGCTCGCGGCCGCTGGCCTGGCCATCCGCACGAAGGGCTGGTTCGGCGCCGCTGCCATGGCGTTGGCCCTCGGGCCGGCGGCCATGCTCGGGTGGAATGCCTCGCAGGCCTTCGACGCGGGGGCCTGGACTGCGCTGTCCGGGCTGTTCGGCGCCTACTCCGCGGCAGCCCTGACCGTCGCCCTCGTCGCCGGGGTGGCCGGACGGTCCCGCCCACTGCTCGCGGGTGGCCTCGTCGGAGCGCTCGCCGGGGCACCGCTTGCCCTCCTGCCCGGCCGGGGTGCCGCGGTCGGTGACGTCGCCGCCGTCCTCGCCACCGTCTGCGTGTTCGTCCTGGGGCTCGTTCCGTCTCTGGCCGTCACCGTCTCGGGCCTCGGCGCCGCCGACGAGCGCCCCGGCGCCAACGCCACCTCGTCGGGCCCTCCGGTCGCGCGCACCATCCTCGACGCGTATGCCGCGTGGACCTGGCTCGTCGTCGCCCTCAGCGTCCCTCTCGCGGCGAGCCTGGCGATCCTCGTGCGCACCTCCGGGCCGTTCTCGCTGTGGCTCGCCCTTGCCCTGGCCGTCGTCGTCGCCACGCGGACCCGGCTGCTGCCACTGGCCGCCCAGGTCGCGAGCACTGGGGGCGTCCTGGCTGCCGCGTTGGTGAGCGCGTGGACCCGCACCGACCTGCAATCGTGGGCCCGGGCCGGCATGCTCCTGTTCGTCGTCCTCGTCGTCCTCGGCTGCGCCCGACCCGCTCCGGAGCATCTGCGCGCTCGGCTGCGCACGTGGGCCAACACCCTCGAACTGCTCGCGGTGGTCGCCGTCGTTCCGTGCCTCCTGGGCCACCTGCGGGTCTTCGGTGACCTGCTGGCGGTGTTCACCAGATGACGGACCGGCTCGCGCGATGAGGGGGTGGCTCGGTCCGGCCTTGGTCGACCGCATCGTCGCGGCCGATGCCGCGCTGCGGACCCCCGTGCCCCTCTCCCGGCGGGTGGCCTTCGTCGAGACCTACCCCGGCGTCGGCTCCGCCGAGCTCGCGGCGGCGGCGGCCAACCGATACGCCCTGCGCCGCCACGCGCCCGTCCTGCTCGTCGACGCGGCCGGGGCCTCCCAGCAACGGCCGGCCCAGGTCGCCCCGGGGACCGCTCCCGTCGCCAATGCAGGGGCCGGTTCGTTGGTGGCGGCTGGTCTGGATCCGGCCCGGACCGAGGCCACGGCGTCGACCCGCAGGGCTCGACCCCAGTCTCTCGCCGACGCCCTCGACGGGCTCCCGACCACGGGCCACGGCGTCACGTGCCTGGGCCTGCCCGCGCCGGCAGGGGCGGGACCAAACGTGCCCACCGTCGCCGATTGGGAGGCGCAGGTGGGGGTCCTCGCGAGGTTCCTCGACGTCGTCGTCACCGACTTCGGCGCGCGCCGGGGAAACGAAGTGGCCGCCATCGCCCCGGCCAGTCATGCGATCTGCGTGGTCACGCCGCCAGGGCGCCCGGCTGTGGAAGCCGCCGTGCACCTGGCCCGCCAGGCCCTCGCCTCGGGGTGTCCGGCCTTCGTCACGCTCGTGAGTCAGCGACGAGCACCGTCGCTGCTCGCGGCCCGCCGCCTCGCCGCGGGGCTGTCGGCCCCGGCGGCGGTGATCCGGCGCCGGCGTCCGGGCATCGGCGAGGACGAGGTCGCGGCCACCGCGTTGACCATTGCCCTGCGGCGCAGGGAGCCCTCGTGACCACCCGGATCGTCCACCGTCCGGGTCGCGTCACCCACCCGATCTCGCGGCCGGAACCTCGCGTCCTCGATGCCCCTCCACCGGTGGACGAAGGCGGCGGTGGGGGGTTGCCCACCCAGCTCATCCTGCCGCTGCTCGGGGGCCTGACCTCCGTGACGATGATGGTGGTGATGCGCAACGGGCAGAAGATCTTCCTGCTCATCGCCGCCCTGGTCCTCGTCGTCGCCTTGGCCACCGGCTTGTTCATGGTGGTGTCCTCTCGTGGCCAGCAGCTTCGTCGACGGGCCCAATCCCGGGAGCTGTACCTCGACCACCTGGAACGGCTTCGCGTGCAGCTCGACGAGCAGCGCGACGCGGTCTTGGCCCAGGCATCGGACCTGCACCCGCCGACCCAGCTGCTGCCCGGCGTCCTGCGCAGCCCCGCCCGGCTGTGGGAACGGCGGCATACCGACCCCGACTTCGGGGTGCTGCGGGTCGGCGTCGCGGACCAGGTGTGGTTCACCCTTGCCCTGCCACCCCCGCAAAGCCCCACCCAACCGCACGATCCGGCGCTGTTGGCCCAGGCGGAACGACTGGCCGACGAGATGTCGGTCGTGTCCGATCTCCCGGTGGCGGTCGGGCTCGACTCGCGCGGCACGGCCGCCATCGTCGGGCCTCGCGACGAGTGCTTGGATGCCGCGCGGACGCTGATCGCCCAGGCCGCGGCCTGGCACTCCCCGGACGACCTGCATCTCGCCCTTGTCGCGGCGCCGTCGCATCTGCCGGACTGGGCCGGGGTGGACCAGCTGCCGCACCTCGTCGCCGGCCGACTCGTGGACGGCCCCGTGCCGGCCCGGCGGATCGCCCCGAGCCTGCCGGCCCTCGCCCGACTCCTCGGCTCGGAGATCGTCGACCGGCTCCAGGCGGCTTCCACACAGAAGCGGGCAGGGGCAGTGGGCGCCACGCTGCCGACCCGGCTGCTCGTCGTCGTCGACGCCGAGCCGGGGCCGGCAGCGGTCCTGCAGAGCCCCGACCCGGACGTCTCGCTGTCCGACCTCGGCATCACCGTCGTGCATCTCGTGCGAGATCGACTCGACGAACCCGGCGACGTGGCCGTCCGACTGTCCCTGCGCCCCGAGGGAGCGGTGCTCGACGTGCTCGCGCCGGATGCCCAGGGTGACCGACCCGCCCCGGTCCGCGGCATCCGCGTGGATCGGACGAGTCAACAGACCCTCGTCTCCCTGGCCCGTCAGTTGGCCCCGCTGCGGCTGACCCGCGCCGCGCACCAGGTGACGGACGGGCACACTCTCGGCGACGTGTTCGAGCTGCTCGGCATCCCGTCGGTCGAGCGGCTCGACCTCGACACGCTGTGGCTTCCTCGCAGCGCCAGCGACTTCCTGCGCGTCCCCCTCGGGTACGACGACCACGGTGACGTCGTCGCGTTGGACCTCAAGGAAAGTGCCCAACTGGGCATGGGTCCGCACGGGATCTGCATCGGAGCGACCGGCTCGGGCAAGTCCGAAATGCTACGCACCGCCATCCTCGGGCTGGCCCTGCACCACCCGCCGGAAGACCTCTCGATGATCCTCGTCGACTACAAGGGCGGCGCCGCCTTCGCGCCGTTCGCCTCACTGCCCCACGTGGCCGGCCTCATCGACAACCTCGCCGACGATGCCCAGTTGACCGAACGCGCCCGGGCGAGCATCCAGGGTGAGGTGATCCGCCGTCAGCAGCAACTCAAGGATGCCGGCCATCTGTCCTCCATCGGTCACTACCGGCGGCTGCGAGCCACCGATCGGCCCGACCTGCCGCCCATGCCGCACCTGTTCGTCGTCATCGACGAGTTCGGCGAACTACTGACCGCCGAACCGGAATTCACCGACCTGTTCCTGCAGATCGGGCGCATCGGTCGCTCGATCGGCGTGCACCTGCTCCTGTCGAGCCAACGCATCGAGGCCGGCCGGCTGCGAGGCCTGGACACCTACTTGTCCTACCGCATCGGTCTGCGCACCTTCTCGGAGGCCGAGTCACAGGTCGTCCTCGACACCAAGGACGCCTTCCACCTGCCGCCCCTGCCGGGCTACGGCTACCTCAAGGTGGACACGTCGGTCTACCAGCGATTCCGCGCCGGCTACGTCTCTGGACGTGTCGATCGGGACGCCGGTGTCGAAGAACCCCTCGAACAGGAACGTCCTGCGCCGCTGATCCTCCCTCCGTACAACACGATCGCCGCGGGGGAGGACTCCGATGCCAACGAGGTCAGCCTGCAACCCCCGTCCTTCGACGTCGAGCGCACTCTGGTCGACGCCGCCGTCGAGCGGTTGCGGGTCGCCGGTCGCGACGTCAGCCCGGTGTGGCTTGCGCCCCTGCCGGAACGGATGGGCCTGGACCGGGTCGTCGGCGAAGCGCGGCATACCGACCTCGGCGCCATCATGGGACTCGCCGACGACCCCGCGCACCAGGACCAGGCGGCGTGGGTCCTCGACCTCGCTCGTGGCGGTGGCCACGTCGCCGTCATCGGCGCCCCCCAGTCGGGCCGCACGACCTTCCTGCGCACCATGGCCGTCTCGCTCGCACTGACCCATCGTCCGGAGCAGGTCAGCATCTACGGGATGGACGCCACCGGTGCCGGATTGGCGCGGATCGAGGGATTCCCACACGTCGGCGGTGTGGCCACCCGAGCCCACGGCGACCGGATGCGTCGGCTCATCGAAGAGCTCAACGGCATGCTGGCCGAGCGCGAGCGGACCTTCCAATCCTTCGACGTGGACTCACTGGAACAACTGCGACGACTGCACGCCCAGGGCCGGCTGCCCCGGCTCCCGTCGGCGGACGTCGTCGTGCTCATCGACGGATTCGGCACCCTGCGCAGCGATTTCGAGGAGCTGCTCGACCCGCTCGGGGACCTCATCGCCAAGGGCGGGTCGTTCGGCATCCACTTCGTCGTCACGCTCAACCGGTGGGGCGACCTGCGCATCGCCCAACAGACGCTGTTCGGGACTCGGGTCGAACTGCGCCTCAACGATCCGTCCGACTCCATCATCGACCGCAAGCTGAGCCAGACGCTCACGGCCGACCGCCCGGGCCGCGCGATCACTGGCGACAAGCTCTTCGCGCAGGTCGCCCTGCCGGTCCTCGAAGAGGTGCCCGACGACCAGGTGGTCGAGGCCATGGAGGCGCTCGCCGTCCGCTCCCGGGCTGCGCACGCCGGCCCGGGAGCCGCGCCGATCCGGCTGCTGCCGCTGCACCTGCCGGCCGACCAACTCTGGCCCCCCCACGTCGAGCCAGAGGCGATCCCCTTCGGCCAGCGCCAAGACAGCATGGACAACGCACTGTGGGAGCTGCTCGGCCCGGACCAACACCTGCTCGTCTTCGGCGACGCGCGCTGCGGCAAGTCCACCCTCCTGCGCACCCTGGCTCGCGGCCTCGTCGCGCGGTTCACCGACGACGAACTCATCATCGCCGTGATGGACACCCGTGGCACCGTCCCGGCGGCCATCCCCGACGATCACTTGGCCGGACACGCCGCATCGGCGCGCGAGGCCCGCGGGCTCGCCGTGGCCATCGCCAGACAGCTCGAGCAGCGCGCCACGACACCGCCGGCCGCCCGGGCCGGGCAACCGCGGATCGTCCTGCTCGTCGATGACTACGACATCCTCGACGCCGGTGGGGCCAACCCGCTCGAGCCGATCGTGCCGCACCTGCCCTCGGCCCGTGACCTGGCCTTCCACATCGTCCTCACCCGCCCGGTGAGCGGGGTCTCGAGGGCACTGTTCGGCCAGACCCTCCAGGCGATTCGCGACACCTCCGGCTCGTTGTTCGTCATGTCGGGCGACCGTAGCGAGGGTCAGATCGCGCCAGGCGTGCGCGCCCAGCAGCTTCCCCCAGGACGTGGTCAGTTCGTGCGCCGGGCCGAGCGTCCCTTCATCGTCCAGGTCGCGATGGACCCGCCGACACCAACCCCCTGAGCGCGTGGCTGGTGCGGCGGGGGGCTCGCCGGCCCGCACGAGCGCAGCTGGCGGTGGGATGCAGGGCGGCGCACGTCACAGTGCCCAATGAACGGGGTGTCCCTTGCACGTGACAGGCGCTCCCAGGACCCTGGTCGTGGACCGAGGGCGCCGTAAGGGGATGGCTCACCCTCGCTGGCCGTGGCCCGCGACACCCCGCACCGACGAAGTGGAGATCAACGATGAGCGAGCGCGAAATCGAGAAGACGACCGTCGGCATTGTCGGCGGGGGACCGGCCGGCCTGATGTTGGCCCACCTGCTGAGCAAGGCGGGGATCGACACGATCGCCATCGACGACCGCACCCGGGACCTCATCGAGACCACGCACCGCGCCGGTATCCTCGAGGCCCAGGCCGTGCGGATGCTCCTCGACGAAGGGGTCTCCGACCGCATCCTGCGCGACGGTTTCGAGCACGAGGGGATCTTCCTGCGGTTCAACGGCGAGAGCCACCGGATCGACTTCAAGAAGCTCGTCAACGAATCGGTGTGGCTCTACCCGCAGCAGGACGTCTTCATCGACCTGGCCGACGCCCGGGCCCGCGACGGCGGCAAGGTGTATTTCGGGATCAGCGGCACGCAGGTCGAGGGCGTCGAAGGGGATCACCCGGTCATCCGGTTCACCGACGCCGACGGCGTGGATCGTGAAATCCAGTGCGAGATCGTCGTCGGGGCGGACGGCTCGCGCTCGATCTGCCGCAACCTCGTGCCGGAGGCCAAGCGCAACCAGTTCTTCCGCGAGTACCCGTTCGCGTGGTTCGGCATCCTCTGCGAGGCGCCGTTCAGCGCCCCCGAACTCATCTACAGCCACTCCGAGCGCGGCTTCGCCCTGATCAGCCAGCGCACGCCGTCCGTACAGCGGATGTACTTCCAGTGCGACCCCACGGAGAACGTCGACAACTGGTCCGAGGACCGGATCTGGGCAGAGTTGCAGGGCCGGTTGCAGGGCGCGGACGGGTTCCAGCTCAAGGAGGGCCCGATCTTCGAGAAGACCGTGCTGATCTTCCGCTCGTTCGTCCAGGAGACCATGCGCTGGGGTCGGCTGGTCCTCGCCGGC
This sequence comes from Dermatophilaceae bacterium, assembly GCA_037045045.1. Classification (GTDB taxonomy): domain Bacteria; phylum Actinomycetota; class Actinomycetes; order Actinomycetales; family Dermatophilaceae; genus Phosphoribacter. The sequence continues at coordinate 243,417 of JBAOHL010000002.1, read as the reverse complement.
GACGCCGGGCACACCGTGCCCCCGACCGGCGCCAAGGGCCTCAACCTCGCCTTCAACGACGTGCGCCTGCTGGCGCCGGCCATCGTCAAGGCCTTGGAGACGAAGAACATGGACGCGCTCGACGAGTACCCCCCCAAGGCGCTCGAGCGGATCTGGAAGGCCCAGCACTTCTCCTACTGGATGACTCAGATGCTGCACCGCCCCATCGACGCGACCGACTTCGACGTGCGCCGTCAGGTCGGCGAGCTGCTCATGGTCACCGGGTCCCAGCACGGCTCGACCTACCTGGCCGAGGCCTACACCGGCTGGCCGGACGCCTGAGTTCCCCGGGAACGGGCCTCGCCGAGTCGTCGGTGGGGCCCGTTTTTCGTTGGCGTTTCAGGCCGGTACGCCGCGAACCGCGGTATGCCGCGCGGCCGACATGCCGGGCGCCGGGTATGCAGGCCAGGCGCCGGCAAGGCGAGCGGCCGGCGGTCAGAGCCAGCCGAGCCGGTCCTTGAACACGGCATACCCGACGAAGGCGACGACGTCGATGAGCGTGTGCGCGACGACGAGCGGCCCGACCCGGCGGGTGCGTCGCCACACCAGGGCGAACACCACTCCCATGACGAGGTTGCCGACGAACCCACCGAACCCCTGGTACAGGTGGTAGGCGCCGCGCACGAGAGCCGAGGCGCCGGCGGCATACCGCCACGACCAGCCGGCCTGGTCCAAGCGGGTGAGCAGGTAGCCGACGACGACGACCTCCTCGAGCACGGCGTTCTGGGCGGCGGACAACACGAGCACCGGGACCGTCCACCACGCCCCGGTGAGGTTGGCCGGCGCCACCTGGGTGTTCAACCCGAGCGCCGTCGCGCCCAGGTAGAGGCCGAGGCCCGGGATGCCGATCGCGGCGGCCAGGCCGGCGCCGACGCCGAGGTCCAGGCCCGGTCGGCGGGCATCGAGCCCGAGGAACCGCAACGGCGGCGCGAGTGACGGGCGGGCGACGTGGGCGAGCAGGTACGCCACGAGGGCGACGGGGACGAGCGCGAGCCCGATGCCGACGAGCTGGTAGGCCAGGTCCAGCCAGGGCCGGTCGGGGGTGACCGAGGCGTTGAGCGCCGAGGTCTGTTGCCCGAGCGGCACCGGTCGGGTGAGTCGTTCGATGATCCGCAGGACCGAGTAGATCGCCGAGGCCCCCAGCGACAGACCGAGGACGACGAGGACCTCGGCGCCGAGCACCCGTGCCGGCAGATCCGCGGCGGCCGGCCGTCCCGAGAGGCCCCCTGCGCCCGACCGGCCGGGCAACCCCGACGGGGCTGGCGCCCCCGACGGGGCTGGCGCCCCCGAGGGGCCAGGCACCTCCGTAGAGCCCGATGCCGCGGGCGTCGAGTCGTCGATGGACCGCACGGGCGCCACTCTAGGCACGCCCGGCCCGGCTCCCTGCGACAATGCCGACATGGATCCGGGGGTGCTCGTGCTCGCGGCCACCCCGATCGGCGACCCGCTCGACGCCCCGGCACGCCTCGGACACGAGCTAACCGACGCCGACGTCGTCGCCGCCGAGGACACCCGGCGGCTGCGCCGGCTGCTCGCCGACCTCGGCGTCACCCCGAGCGGCCAGGTCGTCAGCTACCACGAGCACAACGAGGCCGCCCGCACCGCCGACCTGCTCCAGCGACTGCGCGAGGGCGCCCGCGTCGTCCTCGTCACCGACGCCGGGATGCCGTCGGTGTCCGACCCGGGCTACCGGATCGTCGCCGCAGCAGTCGCCGACGGCATCCGGGTGACCTGCGTCCCCGGCCCGAGCGCCGTGCTCGCCGCGCTCGCGGTGAGCGGGCTGCCGACCGACCGGTTCTGCTTCGAGGGCTTCCTGCCGCGCCGGGGCGGGGCGCGTCGGGCCGCCCTCGAGGCGCTGGCCACCGAGGCGCGGACCATGGTCTTCTTCGAAGCGCCGCACCGGACCCGGGACACCCTCGCGGCGATGGCCGAGGCGTTCGGCCCCGACCGGCCCGCCGCGGTATGCCGCGAGCTCACCAAGACGTGGGAGCAGGTCCGCCGCGGGGGCTTGGGGGAGTTGGTCGAATGGGCCGAGCACGGGGTGCTCGGAGAGGTCACCCTCGTCGTCCGTGGGCGAACCGCCGCTACCGGCGCCGACCTCGCCTCCGCGGTGGCGCAGGTGTTGCAGCGGACCGCGGCCGGGGAACGGCTCAAGGACGTGTGCGCCGACGTCGCCGGGGCCAGCGGCTTGTCGTCGAGAGTGCTGTATGCCGAGGCGCTCGCGCGCCGGTGAGGCTCCCGCGCGCCGGTGAGGCTCCCGCGCCGGTGAGGCTCCCGCGCGCCGGTGAGGCCCCCGCGCCGGTGGCGGGGCCGCCGGTCACCCGCCCGGTCTCAGTGGCCGCTGGTGCGCTCGGCGGATCTCTTGAGCGCGGCCAGGGTGAGCCGGATGCCCCGGCGGTTGCGCGCCACCCGGTCGCCGATGACGCGGTCGGACATCAGCCGGGTCGCCTTGGCCCGCATGTCGGTCCACTGCTCGGCGACGGTGCAGCCGGTGCCCTCGGGGTCGGGGGCGATGAAGTACTCCCACCGCGAGATCCGCATCGGCCCGATGGCGATCTCGAATGCGAGGTGCCCCGGTTCGGCCGCGGTGATCGTCCCCAGGGTGAACCACTGCAGCGTCCCGACTCGGTTGTGTCCCATGAACTTCGCGCCCTTGACCGGGCCGGTCGCTCCGCCGCGCCAGGTCACCCGGTCACACTCCGGCGACCACTCGCCCATCCGGGTCAGGTCCGAGACCATGGCGTAGACGAGGTCGGCCGGGGCGTCGATGTGGATGGTGTCGCGCAGATCGGCCATTCCCTCATCCTCGTCCACCGGTCGGCCTGCTCGTGACACGACGCCCTGTGACGTGACGCGCATCTCGCCGCGCGGCGGCACGGCATACCGGGTCTGGAGCCGGAAACCGCATTGCGCGGCCCCCCTAGGATTCAGCGCATGAGCAAGGTCCTGTCCGCCGTCGCCTGGCCGTATGCCAACGGCCCGCGCCACATCGGCCACGTGGCCGGGTTCGGCGTGCCCTCCGACGTGTTCAGTCGGTACATGCGGATGGCCGGACACGACGTGCTCATGGTCAGCGGCACCGACGAGCACGGCACGCCGATCCTCGTCCAGGCCGAGAAGGAGGGCGTGAGCCCGCGCGAGCTGGCCGACCGGTTCAACCGGGTCATCGCCGAGGACCTCGTCGCCCTCGGCCTGGCCTACGACCTGTTCACCCGGACGACGACGGGCAACCACTACGCGGTGTCGCAGGAGCTGTTCCTCGGCAACCACGCCAACGGCTACATGATCGAGGCCACCCAGCTCGTCGCGATCAGCCCGGCGACCGGACGCACCCTGCCCGACCGGTACATCGAGGGCACCTGCCCGCATTGTGGCTACGCCGAGGCCCGTGGCGACCAGTGCGACAACTGCGGGCGCCAACTCGACCCGATCGACCTTGTCGAACCCCGGAGCAAGATCGACGGGCAGCCACCGCGATTCGAGCAGACCACCCACTTCTTCCTCGACCTGCCAGCCCTCGCCGAGGCCCTCGGGCAGTGGCTCGCCGGGCGCGAGGCCACCGGATTGTGGCGGCCCAACGTCATCAAGTTCTCGACGAACATCCTCGAGGGCGTCCTGCCCCGCCCGATGACCCGGGACATCGACTGGGGCATCCCGGTGCCGCTGCCCGGGTGGGTGGACAACCCGAACAAGAAGCTCTACGTGTGGTTCGACGCGGTCGTCGGCTACCTCTCCGCGTCGATCGAGTGGGCCCGGCGCACCGGCGACCCCGAGGCCTGGCGCGCCTGGTGGAACGACCCCGAGGCCGTGTCGTACTACTTCCAGGGCAAGGACAACATCACCTTCCACGCCCAGATCTGGCCGGCCGAACTGCTCGGGTATGCCGGTCGCGGGGCGCTCGGGGGCACCCCCGGCGCGGCATACGGGGTGTTGAACCTGCCCACCGAGGTCGTCGCGAGCGAGTTCATGACCATGGAGGGCAAGCAGCTGTCGACGAGCCGCGGGCACGTCATCTACGTCCGGCACGTGTTGGACGACTACGGCCCCGACGCGCTGCGCTACTTCATCTGCGCGGCCGGGCCGGAGAGCCAGGACAGCGACTTCACCTGGGCCGAGTTCGTCCAGCGCAACAACTCCGAACTCGTTGCCGGGTGGGGCAATCTCGTCAACCGGACCGCGACGATGATCCACCGCTCGTTCGGGGCGATCCCGCCGGCCGGGCCGCTCGACGCCGGCGACGAGCAGCTGCTCGCCCAGGTCCGCGCGGGGTTCGCGGCGGTCGGCGCACTCATCGAACGACAGCGGTTCAAGGCGGGGATCGGCGAAGTCATGCGCCTGGTCGGGGAGGTCAACGCCTACATCTCGCGGACCGAGCCGTTCAAACTCAAGGCGCCGCACGAACGCGACCGGCTCGCCACGGTGCTGCATGTGCTCGCCCAGGCGGTGAGCGACCTCAACACGATGAGCGCGCCGTTCCTGCCGCACGGGGCCAACCGGGTCCACCGGGTGCTCGGCGGCGGGGGCGAGTTCGTGCCCATGCCGACGCTGCGCGAGGTCGCCGACCTCGACGGCGGACCGGGATACCCGGTCATCACCGGGGACTACACGGGCACGCCGCGGTGGGAGTCGCGGCCGGTCGTCGTCGGCACACCGATCGCGGCGCCGGCCCCGGTGTTCGCGAAGTTCGACCCGGCGGTGGTCGACCGCGAGATCGAGCGGATGCGCGGCGAGAGCGAGCACTGAGGTGGCCCCGCGACCGCCGAAGTCCGACGCGCACCGCTCGCAGCGCCCGCCGCTGCCGGATCCGTTGCCGCTGCCGGTCGTCGACAACCACCTGCACCTCGACATCGTCCGGGACGGCGACCCGCCGCTGGACCTGCCCGCCGCGCTCGCCGAGGCGGCCTCGGTCGGGGTGCCGCGGATGGTCCAGATCGGCTGCGACCTGCCCGGAGCCGAGGCGACCGTCGAGATGGTCGCGACGTATGCCGCCCTGCTCGGCGGGGTCTCGTTGCATCCCAACGAGGTGCCCCGGTTGGCCGCGCGCGGGGCCCTAACCGAGGCGTTGGCGCAGATCGAACGGCTGGCCCAGGCCCACCCGGGCATCCGGGTCGTCGGCGAGACCGGCCTGGACTACTACCGCACCGGACCGGACGGCCGGCCCGCGCAGCAGGACGGGTTCCGGTGGCACATCGACCTGGCCAAGCGCCTCGGCAAGGTCCTGCAGATCCACGACCGCGAGGCCCACGCCGACGTCCTGCGGATCCTCGCCGAGGAGGGGGCACCCGAACACACTGTGCTGCACTGCTTCTCCGGCGACCTGTCGATGGCACGGGAGGCCATCGAGCGTGGCTACCTACTGTCTTTTGCCGGCACGGTGACCTTCCGCAGCGCGGGCGTCCTGCGCGACGTCCTCGCGGTCACCCCCTTGGAGCAGATCCTCGTCGAGACCGACGCGCCCTACCTCGCGCCGCATCCGTGGCGCGGGGCGACGAACTCCTCGGCCCTGATCCCGGTGACCGTGCGGGCGATGGCGGGAGTGTTGGGCCTGGCCGTGCCGACGCTGTGCGAGGCGTTGACCGCCAACGCCGAGCGGATCTACGGGTCCTGGGCTGGGTGAAGTGCGATCGGGGCACCGGGGGAGCCGCCCATGGCCGAGATAGCGGAATCCGAGAACCTCATTTGACTCGTTCGTCACATCAGCCACATTTGACCCAGGCGCCGTTATCGAAACTTGACCTTCGGGTGGGAGCCAGGGCACGGTAGTTGACGGATCAGCCGGAAGGACCCCCAACCGCCGGGCGCAGACGCCGGGCGAATGCCGTGCCCCGAACGGGCGCGAGGGGCGTCGTCAGCCGGGACCTCGAACCATCGGAGCACCGTGTTCTCCTCGCTTACCAGCCGCCTTGCCCTGGGCGGTGCCGTCATCGCCGTCGCCTCCGGGGGCTTCGGAGTGGCTCAACTCGACAAGGCCGTCGACCTCACCGTCGACGGCCAGAAGACCTCGATGCACGTGTTCGGCAGCACCGTCGCCGACGCACTCGCCAAAGAGGGGATCAGCGTGGGCGAGCACGACCTCGTGCTGCCGGCCCCGGGTGCGGCCATCGAGGACGGGTCGAACGTCGTCGTCCGCTACGGACGCAAGCTCACGGTGACCGTCGACGGCGTGACCACCGACTATTGGACGACCGCGACGAACGTCGACGCGGCGATCGCCGACCTGGGCATCCGCGCGGACGCCGCGGCGTCGGTGTCGGTGTCGCGGTCGATGGCCCTGGGCCGCGAGGGACTCACCTTCTCGGTGACCAACCCTCGCTCGGTCACCGTCGCGGTCGACGGCAGCTCGGCCCCCCACTCGACGAGCGCCGCCACCGTCGCCGCGCTCTTGGCCGAACTCGGGGTCGTCCTCGGCCCGAGCGATCGGGTGTCACCGGCAGCCGACACGGCGATCACCGAGGGCCTGGCCGTGGCCGTCGCCCGGGTGACCCAGCGCACGGCCACCGAGACCCAGGCCGTCGCGTTCGGGACGACCCGCAAGGACGACCCGACGATGTACACGGGCCAGACCAAGGTCGGGTCGGCCGGTGTCGCCGGGGAGAAGACGGTGACCTACATCGAGGTTCTCGTCGACGGCGTGGTCGAGAGCCGCACCGAGTCCGGTTCCACGGTCACCAAGGCCGCGGTCGACAAGGTCCTGCTCGTCGGCACGATGCCGCGACCCGCGGCCGCGCCGGCGGCCGCCGCCTCCGCGCCATCCGCCGGCAACACCTCCGGGGCCGGCATCAACCTCGCCAACTCCGCGATGTGGGATCGCATCGCCCAGTGCGAGTCCGGCGGCAACTGGTCGATCAACACCGGAAACGGCTACTACGGTGGGTTGCAGTTCAACTACTCGACGTGGTTGTCCAACGGCGGTGGCGACTTCGCCTCGCGCGCCGACCTTGCTTCTCGTGAGGAGCAGATCACCGTCGCCAACCGCCTGTATGCCGCGCGCGGCCTGCAGCCGTGGGGCTGCCGCTGGGCGGCCTGAGACCTGACCCGACGAACCGGTCCAGCTGCCCGACGGCAGGTGGGCCGGTTCGTCGTTTCGGAGCGTGCGTCGATCGTGGTCGTCCGGACGGTTTCTCCCTCCGCCACCGAGGGTGATCGTCCGATCGCGTGGGGTGCCGTGGCCCGGACGCCGCCGGATCGAAAGTCCTACCCGTGACCCACGTCGCTCACAGTGCGCGGATAAGCGCGCGAGCGACCTTGGGGTATCGACGCCGCGGCACCCGCTGCGGCACCGCATCCGAGGAGTACCACCCATGAACCCCAAGAAGCTCGGCATCGGCGCTGCCTCCCTCGCCGCCGCTGGTGCCGTCATCGTCGGCGGTGTGGCGATGTCCAACGCATCCGCCGCGCCGGTCGCCACCACCCGGGTGGCCGCCGCGGCCACCGCCACCCCGAACGCCCAGGGCCACCAACAGGACGGTTCCGGCGGCGCGAGCCAGGACACCCCGGTGACCGGCGACGAGGCGAGCAAGGTCTCGGCCGCGGTGACCGGCAAGGACTCGGCGGTCACCGTCGAGAGCGTGCGCAAGGACCCGGACGGTTCCTACGACGTGCTCGGGACCAAGGCCGGCGCGAAGGTGATGTTCGACGTCAGCGCCGACCTCGCCACGGTCACCGAGAACACCGGCGGCCCGGGCGGGCACGGCGGCGGCGGCAGCCAGGACACCCCGGTGACCGGCGACGAGGCGAGCAAGGTCTCGGCCGCGGTGACCGGCAAGGACTCGGCGGTCACCGTCGAGAGCGTGCGCAAGGACCCGGACGGTTCGTACGACGTGCTCGGGACCAAGGCCGGCGCGAAGGTGATGTTCGACGTCAGCGCCGACCTCGCCACGGTCACCGAGAACACCGGTGGCCCGGGCGGCACCGGCGGCCCCGGTGGCAACGGTCCGCGTGGCCACGGCTCGAACCAACAGCAGGGGACCGGAACGCCGAGCGGCTCGGCGACCTCGTCCAGCTGACCCACCGCGGCGGGGCGGAGCGAGGTGGCCGACCTCGATCCGCCCCGCCGCACTCGCGTGGCGCCAATCCCCATGCGGCAGCGGCATAGGCTCGCCGCCATGACCAACCCCGAGCCGCCCACGAGGGAGTGGCTCACCGCGTCCCGCCTGCGCGCCCGCGCCGACGCCCTCGGGCTGCGACCCACGAAAGCGCGGGGTCAGAACTTCGTCGTCGACGCCAACACCATCCGACGGATCGTGCGGCTCGCGGACGTCGCCCCGCAGGACGTCGTCGTCGAGGTCGGTCCGGGTCTCGGGTCGCTCACCCTCGGGTTGCTCGACGCCGCGGCCGCGGTCACGGCGATCGAGATCGACCCGATGCTCGCCGACGCCCTGCCCGAGACGGTCGCGGCATACCGGCCGGAGTCGGCCCACCGGCTCACCGTCGTGACCGGCGACGCCCTGGCCCTCGCCCGACTGCCCGACCCGCAGCCGACGGCGCTGGTGGCCAACCTGCCCTACAACGTCTCGGTGCCGGTCGTGCTGACCTTCCTGGAGCGCTACCCGAGCATCGAACGGGGGCTGGTCATGGTCCAGCTCGAGGTTGCCGAACGGCTCGCGGCGGGACCGGGGTCCAAGTCCTACGGCGTGCCGAGCCTCAAGGTCGCCTGGTGGGCGCAGACCGCCTTGGCCGGCACGGTTCCCCGCGGGGTGTTCTGGCCGGTTCCCAACGTCGACTCGGGGCTCGTCGCCTTCAGTCGCCGACCCTCCCCGCCCTCGCGCGTCCCCCGCGAGGCGGTCTTCGCGTGCATCGACGCGGCCTTCGCCCAACGGCGCAAGACCCTGCGAGCGGCCCTGGCGAGTTGGGCCGGAGGACCCGCCGCCGCCGAGGCGACCCTGCTCGCCGCGGGCATCGACCCGGCGATCCGCGGCGAGGCGCTGGACATCGCGGGGTTCGCCGCGCTCGCCAGCGCCAGACCCATAGGGTGAGCGGGTGAACATCGCCGAGCCGCACCGGACCGTCACGGTTCGCGCGCCGGCGAAGGTCAACCTCGAGCTGCGGGTCGGACCACGCCGGGCCGACGGGTACCACGATCTCGCGACGATCTACATGGCCGTCGGTCTGTACGACGAGGTCAGCGTCTCGCCGGCACCCGAGTGGGAGGTCACCGTCAGCGGCTCGTATGCCGACGACGTCCCCACCGATGCGGGCAACCTCGCCGTCCGGGCGGGACGGCTGCTGGCCGAGCGGTGCGAGCGGGCCGATGCTGCCGCGGTCCACATCACCAAGGACATCCCGGTCGCGGGCGGGATGGCCGGCGGGTCGGCCGACGCCGCGGCGACGTTGGTGGCCCTCGACGTGCTCTGGGGGGTCCACCAGGACCGCGACGCCCTCGGGGTGATGGCCGCCGAACTGGGCAGCGACGTGCCCTTCTCCCTGCACGGTGGCATCGCCATGGGGTCCGGGCGTGGCGAGCAACTGGCCCCGGTACTGGCGCGTGGGACCTACCACTGGGTGTTCGCGGTCGCCGAGCAGGGTCTGTCGACACCCGAGGTGTATGCCGCCTGCGACCGACTCCGAGGCGAGGAGCCGGTCGACGCTCCGGACGTGTCCTCGGACATGATGACCGCCCTGCGCTCCGGAGACCCTGCGGCGCTCGGGCACGCCTTGGCCAACGACCTGCAGGAGGCGGCGATCTCGTTGCGGCCGCCGCTGCGCGAGGTCCTCGACGCCGGCCTCGAATTCGGCGCCCTTGGCGGCATCGTCAGCGGCTCCGGGCCGACCGTCGCGTTCCTCACATCCTCTCCGGAGCACGCCCTCGACCTGTGCGTGGCGCTCACCGCCTCGGGTGTGGCCCGGGAGGTCAAGCGGGCCAAGGGGCCCGTCCACGGAGCCGCGGTCGTCACAGGTGGCCGTCGCGACTGATGGGCGTGCTCGTCAACGCCGACGGCGTCACCGTCGTGCACGGCGTCGCCACAGTCCTCGACGAGGTATCGCTCGGGGTGGCCACCGGGGTCCGCGTCGGAGTCGTCGGACGCAACGGCGGCGGCAAGTCGACGCTGCTGCGCGTCCTGGCCGGACAGCAGCAGCCGGATGCCGGGCGGGTCACCCGGACCGCCGGCACGACGCTGGGCCTGCTTGGACAGGGCGAGACCCTCGATCCCGCCGTCACCGTGCGCCACGCCGTCGTCGGGACCCGGCCCGAGCACGAGTGGGCCGGTGACTCCCGGGCGCGCTCGATCCTCGACGGGCTGCTGGGCGGGCTCGACGCCGGCGGCGTGGGTGGCCTCCAGGCCCGGGTCGGCGCGCTCTCGGGTGGGGAGCGCCGCCGGGTGGCCCTCGCCGCCGAGATCATCGCCGACCCCGACGTGCTGTTGCTCGACGAGCCGACCAACCACCTCGACGTCGAGGGCGTGGCCTGGCTCGCCGAGCACCTGTCCACGCAGACCCGCGCGGATGCCGCCGTCGTTGCGGTCTCCCACGACCGGTGGTTTCTCGACGCGGCCTTCACGACCTCGTGGGAGGTCCACGGCGGGCGGGTGAGCAGCTTCGACGGGGGCTACGCGGCATACGTGCTGGCCCAGGCCGAGCGGCTCCGGCGCGCCGACGTCGCCGCGGAGCGCCGCGACAACCTCCTGCGCAAGGAACTGGCCTGGTTGCGCCGCGGCGCGCCGGCCCGCACGAGCAAGCCCCGGTTCCGCGTCGAGGCCGCGAGCGCCCTCATCGCCGACGAACCGCCGCCGCGCGACGAGGCCGCCCTCGTCCGTTTCGCCACCCGTCGCCTCGGCAAGGACGTCATCGACCTGGTCGACGCCAGCGTGACCCTCGGCGACCGCCGGATCCTCGACCGGGTCACCTGGCGCCTGGCGCCCGGCGAACGGGTCGGCATCGTCGGCGTCAACGGCTCGGGCAAGTCGACGCTGTTGCAGGCCCTGGCCGGCGAGCTGGCCTTGACCGGCGGGCACCGGCGGGTCGGCAAGACCGTCGCCCTGGCCCACCTCACCCAGCAGGTCGACGAACTCGAGGCGTTCGCGGCATACCGCGTCATCGAGGCCATCGAGGGGGTCCGTCGCGTCATCACCCTCGGCGACAAGGAGGTCACCGCGAGCCAGCTGGCCACGCGCCTGGGATTCCCGGGCGGTCGGCAGCAAACCCGGGTCGGCGACCTCTCCGGCGGCGAGAAGCGCCGACTGCAATTGCTGCGGCTGCTGATGTCCGAACCGAACGTCATCCTGCTCGACGAGCCGACCAACGACCTCGACGTGGCGACCCTGACCTCGCTCGAGGACGTCCTCGACGGGTGGGCCGGCACCCTCGTCGTCGTCTCGCACGACCGGTACCTGCTCGAACGGATCGCCGACCGTCAGGTCGCCCTGCTGGGCAACGGGCGCCTGCGGGATCTGCCCGGCGGCGTGGAGCAGTACCTGCAGCTGCGCCGCGAGCGGCGGGATCCCGCCTCGTCGCCCACGCGAGCGGATGGGGTCGGCGCGCCGGAAACCACGGCGGCCGGGGCCCGGCCGGCGAGGATGTCGCAGGCCGGTGCGGCGCAGGCACGCGAGGCCCGCAAGGCGATGGCCCGGGTCGAGAAGGCCTTGGCGAGGGCCGCCGAAAGGCGGGAGCGACTGCACGAACAGCTGGCCACGGTGGCTACCGACCACACCGCGGTCCTCGAGCTGCAGAGCTCCCTGCGCGCGCTCGACGCCCAGCGCGAGGCCCTCGAGTCGGAATGGTTCGCTGCGGCCGAAGTTCTCGACTGACCCGAGCCCTCAGACGAGCCGGGGCCGGTCTGGTCGACCCCGAGCCGGAGTCGGCGCGGTCAGGCTTCCAGGGGTGAATTGAGCCGTCGGAGCAGGTCGCCGAGCGTGCGACGCTCGGACGGGTCGAGGTCGATCAACAGGGCCCGCTCGTCGTCCAACAGGGCGGCCAGCGCCTCATCGACCGCCGCACGTCCGGTCGGCGTCAGGGCGACGATGACACCACGTCGGTCGGTGAGATCAGGGCTGCGTTGCACCAGCCCGCGTCGCTCCAACCGGTCGACCCGGTTGGTCATCGTCCCGGACGTGACCAGCGTCTCGGCGACGAGCTGCCCGGGGGAGAGTTCGTAGGGCTCCCCGGCGCGACGAAGCGCGGACAGGACGTCGAACTCCCACCCGTCGAGCCGGTGGTCGGCGAACACGCGACCGCGTGCCAGGTCGAGCCGGCGGGCGAGGCGGGAGATCCTCGAGAGCACTTGCAGCGGCGCGCAATCGAGGTCGGGCCGTTCACGCTCCCAGGCCGCGACGATGCGGTCCACGTCGTCGGGCGACGGATCGGTGTCCATCACGGTGCCAGTCTAGGCGTGGACGTCAAGATTCTCGATGTCGAAACATCGGCACTCGATGGTCTTTTGCCGAACGGCAAGGCACACTGGACCGTCGGGGGATCGACCGGAGGGGAGTACGGCGTTGTCCGCGAGCGTGGGAGCATTAGGCCGCGCCTGGACGCTGGCCGACGATGCGGCCCTGCTCGCCGGTGCCCGCGAGGGCGATTCCGACGCGTACGCCGAACTCTGGCGCCGACACCTGACGACCGCGTATGCCGTGGCGCACCGCTACCGGGGGCGGGCCTCCGCCGAGGACGTCGTCGCCGAGGCCAGCCTGAGGGTTTACGGCCTGCTGCGGGCCGGCAAGGGCCCGACGACCAACTTCCGGTCCTATTTCCTCAGCGCGGTCAAGACGGTGGCCGTCGACCTGGCGCGCGGCGACCTGCGGGTCGTGCCCTCCGAGACCGAGGACCTCGAGAGCGCCGCGGAACAGGTCAAGGCCTACGACGTCGAGGCACGGGTCGACCAGGATCTGGTGCGCACCGCCTTCAGCCGGCTGCCCGAGCGCGATGAGCAGGTCCTCTGGCACACCACCGTCGAGGGACGGTCACCGGCTGCCGTCGCCACGACGATGGGATTGACGCCCAACGGCGTCAGCGTCGTCGCCTTGCGGGCGCGGGACGCCCTGCGGGCTCGGTATCTCGAGGCTCACGCCGACCGGGCGATCTCGCGGGCGCGCGACGAGGAGTGTCGCTGGGTGCTCGCTCAGATGGGCCGCTATGTCCGCGGCAAGCTCCCGGTACGTCAGCGGGCTCGGGTCGAGGAACATCTCGCGGGATGCGCCCGCGCCCGCGCCCTCGCGCTGGAGCTCACCGAGGTCAACCGTGGCCTGAAGGCGGTCATGGTCCCGCTGATCTTCGTCGCGGGCACGAGCACCGGCGCGGCATGGATCGGCGGACTGGCCGGTGCCGGCGCGGGCGGCGATGCAGGGCAGCGTCCCGATCCGTCCGCTCCCACCGGTGCTCTGCTCGCCGGGTTGCGCAACCTCGCGTCCCTGGGCGGCAAGGTGGCCGGCGTCGCCGTGGCGGCAGCACTCGGGGCGGGCTTCGTCGGCGCCCCGGCGGGCGGCTTCGCCGCGCTGTCCGGCGCGGGCGGAGCCACCCCAGTCGTCGCCGGCGGCGGCGGCGGTGGCGGCGGTGGAGCCGGTGGCGCGAGTTCGTCCGGCGCGGGCGCGGGGGGCGGCTCGGGGGGCTCGGCCTCCGCGCTGCCGCAGCCGGTCCCGCCGGCACCGACCCCGAGCGGGCCGAGCCTCGACGCCCTCACCGCTTTGGGCGCCGCCCCGGCACGGACCACACCCACCCGCACCGCAACGGCGACGCGCCCGACCACGACGGCATCCGCCGCACCGAGTCCGTCGCCGTCGACCCCCGTGCCAACCCCGCCGCCCGGGACGAGCGTTCCGGTGCCCGCGGCGGGCAACCCGACGAGCGCGGCGGCCGGACAACCCCTCACGCTGACGTTCGACTTCGGCTCGTCGGCCGGTGGCACGATCACCGTGGCGGTCAGTTCCGGCCCACCGGGGACCACCTGCTCCCCATCGGGAACCTGCACGTTCCCGGGACCGACCGGCTCCGTGACGTTCACGCCCCAACCCACGGCATACCCCGCGACGGTGACGATCACGGTGACCAACTCGGCCGGGCAGGTAACCACGACGACGCTGACCATCGCGCCGCCGCCGGACGTGCCGCCGACGTTCCCGACGAACAACCCCACCAGCGCCATCGGGGGACAACCGATCACCCTGACCGTCAACACGGGGTCGGTCTTCGGCGGGACGGTTACAGCGGCCTTCGTGGCCGGGACGAGCACGTCAACGGTGCCGCTCTCCGGGTGCGGGTCGCCCTGTACGATCGCCGGCACGTCGGGCACGGTGACGCTCACCCCGCCGACCGATGCTCCGGGCACCATCGAGGTGACCATCGTCAACGCGGCGGGCTTGAGCCAGGTGCTGAGCATCCCCGTCCTGATCCAGCCCTCGTTCGTGACGCCGTTGCCGCCCCTACCGGCGGGCGTCGCCACTGCCGTGTCGGTCGACACCGGAGCGCTGGCCGGCGGCACCGTCACGGTGGCCATCAGCGGGCCGGGCACGGTCTCGGTCGCCCTCGTCACGGCGGCCCCGGCCGGCGTGCGTCGCGCGGCGGTATCGGCCGTCGTCCCGTGTTCGCCTGACGCGGCTACGGTCATCTGCGCGCTGCCGGGGCAGTTCGGCGACCTGCAGATCACCCCGCATCCGCTGGACCCCAAGACGACGGTCACCGTCGCGGTCTCCAACAGCGCCGCCCTGGAAACCACCGCGAGGACGACCGTCGTGGTGCCCAAACCGGTCCTGTTGCCCGTCGAGGCGTTCCGCAACGACGTGTCCCAAACGGTTGGCTACGACCTGGGCATGGACGGGCCTGGCACGTTGACCGTAAGGATCAGCGAAGTCGGCGACATCGTGGTCCCTGGCCCGGGGATGTCGTGCACTTCCACGGACCAGTGGCAATCGATGTCGTGCGCCCTCACCGAGACCACCGGACAGCTCTCCGTCGCCGTGCGCTTCCAACGGCCCAACGCCAACGTCACGCTGGTCCTCAGGAACGCCGGTCGCGAGGTTGCCACCGACGTCGTCAACGTGCGCGGCAGCAAACCCGTGGGCTGAATCGACGTCGGCGAGTCAGGCTGGCGCCCGAAGGGGTTACCCCAAGGTGCGCAGGGCGGGCTTGGCCTCTAGGCCGTGCAGCCCGTTCCAGGCCAGGTTGACCAGGTGGGCGGCCACCTCGGCCTTCTTGAAGCGGCGCTGGTCGAGCCACCACTGCCCGGTGAGCGCGACCATCCCCACGAGCATCTGCGCGTACACCGGCGCCGACTTGGGGTCGAGCTTGCGGATCTTGAACTGCGCCGCGAGGATGTGCTCCACCTGGCTGGCGATGTCGCTGATGACACTGGAAAACGAGCCGGTGGACTGGCCGGGCGGGGAGTCGCGCACGAGGATCCGGAACCCGTCCGACGAGGACTCGACGTAGTCCAGCAGGGCCAGGGCGGCGTGTTCGACGAGGCTGCGGGCGGTGCCGCCGCTGGCCAGTTGCGCGGTCACCCCGTCGAGCAGGGTGCGCATCTCGCGGTCGACGACGACGGCATACAGGCCTTCCTTGCCGCCGAAGTGTTCGTAGACGACAGGCTTCGACACGCCGGCGCGTGCGGCGATCTCCTCGACCGTCGTCGCCTCGAAGCCCCTCGTCGCGAACACCTTGCGCCCGACGTCGAGCAGCTGTTCGCGTCGCTGGGCGCCCGTCATCCGGGCCCGGCGGTCGCCCTCGGGCGTTGGGGGTCGGCTGCTCACGCGCACCATTGTGCCGCGCGGCATTACCCTAGGGCGGTCCGGCTGGGCCGGGCGTTCCCCGGTTGGTCTGCTGGCAGGGCCCGCCTGACTTTGAATCAGGACAAGCGACGGTGGTTCGATTCCACCCCGGGGAGCCGCAGCACGCGAGCGGGACCGGCGTCCGCCGGCATGGCTCGCTCGGCGTCGAGGTCACGCAACATCCGGCGGGCCTCCTTGGCCACCAGGAGCGGGACGAAGTCGCGCACCGGGCCGGTGAGCCGGGCATGGGCCACGCGGACCGCGGCCTCGACGAACTCGGGCGCCACCTCGGGGAAGGCCACGAGCATGGCGTCGTAGACCTCGCCGATCGCCCTGGCCTCCCGGCGTTCATGCATGGTTCATCGTGCATTGGCCGCGCGCTCACCACAACGGCGGGGGTCGCCGGACGTCGGCGGGGCAGTCCCGTCGACCTTTCGTCTCCCGACCCGGTATGCCCCCGGCCTCGACTCGTCGGTTGAGCCCCGACGTCGCGCCGGCACCGACCGGCCCCGGCCGACCCATTCGGGCCGGTCGGTAGGATGCCACCCGTGACGACCCCGCGCCCGGCCGCCGTGATCGTCCTTGCCGCCGGTGAGGGCACTCGGATGAAGTCGGCGATACCGAAGGTCCTGCACACCATCGGCGGGCGCACCCTCATCGAGCACGCGATCGCTGCCGCCCGCGCTGCCGACCCGGAATACCTGGCCGTCGTCGTCCGGCACGAGCGGGACAGGGTCGCCGCGCACTGCCTCGAGATCGACCCGGAGGTGCTCGTCTGCGACCAGGACGAGGTCCCCGGGACCGGCCGGGCCACCGAGTGCGGCCTCGCCGCACTGCCGGCGGACCTGGCCGGGACGATCCTCGTCACCTACGGCGACGTCCCGCTGCTGACCGGCGCCACGCTTCGCGACGTGCTGGGGTCCCACGAGACGTCGTCAGCAGCAGTCACCGTGGTCACGTCGGTCGTCGCCGACCCGGCTGGGTACGGGCGCATCCTCCGCGGGCCGGGCGGCGACGTCGAGGCCATCGTCGAGGACAAGGACGCGACACCCGAACAGCGGGCCATCGCCGAGATCAATTCCGGCATCTTCGCCTTCGACGTCCAGGTCCTGCGCGCCGGACTGGACCGAGTCGGCACCCAGAACGCCCAGGGCGAGAAGTACCTCACCGATGTCGTCGCCCTGGCCCGCGCCGACGGTCACGCCGTCGCGCCGTACGTCTTGGCCGACCTCTGGCAGGCCGAGGGCGTCAACGACAAGGTCCAACTCGCCCGCCTCGGGACCGAACTCAACCGCCGCACCGTCGAGGCCGCGATGCGCGAGGGCGCGATCGTGCGCGATCCCGCGACGACGTGGATCGACACGACCGTCTCGATCGGGCGCGACACGGTCATCCACCCCAACACCCAGCTGCTCGGGGCGACGAGCATCGGCGCGGACGCGGTCATCGGTCCGGATACGACCCTGACCGACATGGAGGTCGGGGACGGCGCGACGGTATGCCGCACCCAAGGGTCCCTGTCGGTCGTCGGCCCTGGCGCGTCAGTCGGTCCCTACGCGTATCTGCGCCCGGGCACCGAACTCGGCGCCGAGGGCCGGATCGGCGCGTTCTGCGAGACGAAGAACTCCTCGATCGGCCAAGGCGCCAAGGTCCCCCACCTCACCTACGTGGGCGACGCGACCATCGGCGAGCACACGAACATCGGTGCCGGCTCGGTCTTCGCCAACTTCGACGGCCAGGCCAAGCACCGCACGACGATCGGGCGAGATTGCCGGATGGGCAGCGCCAACATGTTCGTCGCGCCTCTGACGATCGGCGACGGGGTCTATTCCGGCGCCGGCACGGTGATCCGCGGCGACGTCCCACCCGGTGCCCTGGCGGTCAACGTCGCCCCACAACGCAACCTCGCGGAATGGGTCTTCGACAACCGGCCGCGGTCCTCGTCGGCCGTCGCCGCGCAAGCGGCCATCGACGCGGCGGCCGATCCCGGTTTGTCGACCACGCGGCATACCGACCCAGGCGGCCAAGGGAACGACGGGTGACGACGATCCGCAAGAAGACCAAGCGGCACCTGATGATCTTTTCGGGACGTGCCCACCCGGTGCTGGCCGACCAGGTGGCAGCCGAACTGGGGATCCACGTCTCGCCGACGCAGGCGTACGACTTCGCCAGCGGCGAGATCTACGTGCGTTTCGAGGAGTCGGTCCGCGGCTGCGACGCTTTCGCCATCCAGAGCCACACGGCGCCGATCAACCAGTGGATCATGGAGCAGCTCATCATGGTCGACGCGTTGAAGCGGGCGTCGGCCAAGCGGATCACCGTCGTGTTGCCGTTCTACGGGTATGCCCGCCAAGACAAGAAACATCGCGGGCGCGAACCGATCTCGGCCCGGCTGATGGCCGACCTGTTCGCGACCGCGGGCGCCGATCGGCTGATGGCCGTCGACCTGCACACCGCGCAGATCCAGGGGTTCTTCGACGGACCGGTCGACCACCTCATGGCGCTGCCACTGCTCGCCGAGCATGTCGTGCAGCGCTACGGCGAGCTCGACCTGGCCGTCGTGTCACCAGACGCGGGTCGGATCAAGGTGGCCGAACACTGGTCGCGGGCACTTCGTGGCGCGCCGCTCGCGTTCGTGCACAAGACCCGCGACGAGACCCGGCCGAACCAGACCAAGGCGAACCGCATCGTCGGAGACGTCGCCGGCCGCACGTGCATCCTCGTCGACGACATGATCGACACCGGGGGCACGATCACCCAAGCCGCCGATGCCTTGCGCGCCGCCGGCGCCGCCAATGTCGTCATCGCGGCGACCCACGCGATCCTGTCCGGACCGGCGGTCGAGCGGCTCAAGGCCTGCGACGTGGCCGAGGTAGTCGTGACGGACACCCTGCCGATCCCCGAGGACCGACGCTTCGACAAGCTGACTGTGCTGCCGATCGCCCCCCTCATCAGCCGGGCGATCAAGGAAGTATTCGAGGACGGCTCGGTGACGAGCCTCTTCCCCGCCGGGGCCTGACTGACCGGGAGGTGCTGGGGGGCCCGGCGCCGGGTCCTAGCGGGGGGCGGGCCCGGATCGTGGCAGTTGGCGGGTGTCGGGGCAGTTGGCGGGTATCGGGGCAGTTGGCGGGTATCGGGGCAGGTCTGGACTGCCACAATGCAACGCAACTGCCCGGATGCCGGGAGCGGCGGCGAGACGGCTGACTGCGGCGTCAGGCGGGCTGGTGCGAGTCGGGGCAGTTGGCGGGCATCGGGGCAGTTGGCGGGTATCGGGGCAGTTGGCGGGTATCGGGGCAGGTCTGGACTGCCACAATGCAACGCAACTGCCCGGATGCCGGGAGCGGCGGCGAGACGGCTGGCTGCGGCGGCGCCAGGACGGTTGGCTGCGGCGCCCAGGACGGCTGGGCAGGGCGCCGTCAGGGTGCGAAGCGCGTCACCACGACGTCGGTGTTACCGAACTGCGCCGGGCATGCGGCGCCCGGTGCCGGCTTGACCGGGGGGTCGGCCAGGGCGGGGTTGACCCCGGTCGCCCGCTGGGTGAGCCGGTCGGCCATGTCGCCGGGCACTGCCAGTCCGTTGTCGCGGAGGTAGTGCTGATACCCGTCCACGGCGGGACACCCGGACCCGTTGCGGGAGTCCGTGACGACGAACCAGGCGCCAGCCCAGTCGGACACCAGCGTCGCGTAGTCGCCCCAGAACTGCCTGCCGAGGTTGTTCTGGGCACTGGCCGCCGGATCGCTGGAGACCGAAGTCAGCCGCTGCGGCTGCGACCACAGCTGCCCGTCGCGCGAGGACACGGCATACGCGTCGATGGCCGCGTTACCGGTGCCGAAGGTCTTCGGGTCGACGGCCACGAGGGACTGCCAGGCCACGTCGACGCGCCCGGTGCCGGACACGTCGATCCCCGGGAAGAACGCGTAGCCCTCGGTGCCGCTGACCTGCACGGGAGCGCCCCACGACTGGCCGCGGTCGGTCGACTGGGCCACCACGACGCGGCCGCCGTCGGCGGTAAGGGTCGACCACGCGGCATACACCGTCGTGCTGTCGTCGCGCGGGTCGGCGGCGATCGTCGGGAAGCTGTCGGTGCGGAAGTTGGCCCCGGGGATGGGGTCGCCGATGTCGCGCACCGGTCCGATCGGGCTCGGGCGCGACCAGCGCTGACCGCCGTCGCGGGACGTGACGAGCACCTGCTGGGCGCCCTGCTCGAAGGCCACGTACACGGTGCCGTCAGGGCCCACCGTGCTCGCGCTGCCCTGTCGGCCGTTGCCGGTGCCGTTGTTGCCGGCCGGGGACAGTTGCTTGGGGGCGTCGAACGACTGTCCGCCGTCGGCGGAGGCGGCGACCATGATCGGCTCGCCGCCGTGCCCGGTGGTCGTCGCCGAGCGGAACTGCGTCCATGACAGGTAGACGCGACCGAAGTACGCACTGGTGGGAGAGGTGTCGACGGAGAGCCAGTTCTTGTCGTCGAACTGCGCGTTTGACGTCTTGGTCGTCCCGACGACGGGCGACGACCACGTGGCGCCGTCGTCGTCGGAGTAGCTCACCACGACGTACTCCAGCCCCTTGTCCGCGACGACGGTGGCCAGCGAGGCGTAGTAGACGCGGGCCCCACGGGCGAAGGTGAACCCGCCGGCGCCGTCGGGCTTGGGGCCGAAGGCGAGGACCGGGTCGCCGTCGGAGATCACGCCGCGCCCTTGCCACGAGGCCTGGTCGTCGAGCAACCCGCGGTTCGTCCAAGTGCGGCCGCCGTCTGCCGAGGTGTAGATCCCCGAGGTGCCGACGCCGGGGGAGAACGAGCAGTCCGAGTCCACCGTCGGCCCCCGTACCGGTCCGGGGCCGCATCCGGGTTGGCGCTGCTCGTCGTTCGACCCGGCGAGCAGCTTCGTCGAGTCGGTCGGGTCGACGGTCACGGTCGGCTCGTTCTGCTTGTTCGTCGGGAAGCGTGCCGACGCGTCGGAGGTCGGGTCACCGGCGACCTGCGGGGAGGTGACGACGACGTCCCAGGCCCCGGAGTCGGGACCGGAGCTGGCCTGCGCGGGAGCGCTGCCGAGCGCCGCCGCGCACGCCGCAGCGACGACGGCCAGGCGCCGTGTCGCTGAGTTCATGACCTGCTCCCTTGTTCACGCTCGACGCTTCGACGGTACGCCCGCCAACCGACAGGCGATAGCCGTCGGCGAAATCGGTGGACGATCGTGACGCTCAGCGCTCCCGCTGTCGGGCCCGGTATGCCGCGACCGCGGCTCGGTTGCCGCACCCGCCTTCGCAGTAACGTCGGGACCGGTTCTTCGACAGGTCGACGACGAGGTCCTCGCAGTCCGGCGCGGCGCAGACCCGTAGCCGCCCGAGTTCGCCGGCGCGGACCACGTCGACGAGGGCCATCGCGGCCTCGCCGGCCATCCGCGTGGCCAGGGGCGCCTCGGTGGGGGTGGCGTGCAGGTGCCACCCCCATCCGTCGTGGTTGACCAACTGGGGGACGGCGTGGGTCTGCGCGAGTAGCAGGTTGACGCGGTCGACGACCCGTTGCTCGTCGCCGTCCCAGAGTTCGCGCAGGTGTGGTCGCAGCGCCCGGACCGCCGCGAGGGCAGCGTCGTCGTGGGGGTATCCGCCCGTCCAGCGCCAGTCCCGCACGAACGTCTCGAGCTGCTCGAGCGTGGTGAGGCGGTCGGGACGGTCGGCCCCCGGGCCGGTGTCGGGCAGGGTGTTCACGAGGGCTGCGGCGCTGCGCAACGCGTAGGCCGTGTCATCGGTGAAGACCATGTTGACTCCTGACGTCGCGCGACCTACGATGACATCATCGTAAGGCTCGATGACTGATGACAGGTGACACGTGACGACCATGACCTCCGACCGGCACGGCGTGCAGGTCGAGACGCTATCGCCGCGCGCGACGGGCGGCGCTCTGGGCCGACTCGCGCGGTCGAACGTCGGCCTGCTCACCCTGCTCGCCTCGAGCGTCGCGTTCGCCTCCTCCGGGCCTTTCGCCAAGTCCCTGCTCACCGCGGGTTGGACCCCCGGCGCGGTCGTCCTGGCCCGGGTCGGGCTCGGCGCCCTGGTGCTGCTCGGCCCCGCCGTGCGCTCACTGCGCGGTCGCTGGTGGACGCTGCGCGACAACCTCGGGCTGCTCGTCGGCTACGGGGTGGCGGCCGTCGGAGGAAGCCAGGTCGCGTTCTTCGCCGCCGTCGGGCGGCTGCCGGTCGGTGTCGCGCTCCTCGTCGAGTACCTCGGCGTCGTCCTCGTCGTCGGGTGGGTCTGGGCGCGCTCGGGCCGAGCGCCGAGCCGCACCACGACCCTCGGCGTCGCCCTGGCCCTGGCAGGGCTGGCCTTGGTCATCGACGTGTCCGGGGCAGGCGCCGTCGACGTCCTCGGCCTGGGCCTGGCCGCGCTCTCGGCAGTGGGGTTGGCCGTCTACTTCGTCGTGTCCGCGCGAGCCGGCACGGCGCTGGCCCCGGCCGTGCTCGCCTGCGGCGGCATGGTCGTCGGCACCGCGCTGCTGCTCGCAGCGGGTCTCACCGGGATCCTCCCGTTGCGCGCCACGACCTCGGCCGTGGTCATCGCCGGGGCCACGGTGCCGTGGTGGGTGCCGGTCATCGAGCTCGGGTTCGTCGCCGCGGCCGCGGCATACCTGCTCGGCACCTACGGCGCCCGGCGGCTCGGCTCGACGGTCGCCTCGTTCGTCGGACTCACCGAGGTCCTCTTCGCCGTCGTCCTGGCCTGGGCGTTGCTCGGCGAGATACCGCGTCCGGTGCAGCTGGCCGGCGGGGCCGTCGTCCTGGGCGGGGTCGCCGCGGTGCGTGCCGGCGAACTGCGCCGCCGCTGACCCGCCCGTCGGGTCCGGTCCCCGCTGCCGGTCTGACTCGGCCCGTGTAGTTTGGGACGGCCCGGGAGCCCTGCCACGCCCCGGGATTCGCCGCACCGAACCGGGGGAGTCGTCCGTGTCCAGTCCTGCCGACCGGGTCCACCCGAGCGCCTTCGTCGGACCCGGCGTCGAGCTCGGCCCCGGGGTGATCGTCGGGCCACACGCCGTCCTGCTCGGGCCCCTCGTCGTCGGTCCCGACGTGTGGATCGGCCCCGGCGTCCATCTCGGCGGCCCGCCGGAGATCGGGACCCTTCGGCACAACGTCCCCTGGGAGGGCGACCTGGACTACCACCCGGTGCGCATCGGCGCCCGGACCCGGCTGCGCGACGGCGTCACCGTCCACAACGGCAGCGTCCGCGAGACCCTCGTGGGCGCCGACTGCCTGCTCTTCGCCGGCGCGTACGTGGCCCACGACGTCCAGATCGGTGACGGCGTGACGCTGTCGGCGAGCACGAGCGTCGGCGGACACGCGACGATCCGCTCCGGCGCCAACCTCGGCCTCAACGTCAGCGTCCACCAGCGGCGGGTCATCGGCGCCCTGGCCATGGTCGGCATGGGCACGACGGTGACGCGCGACGTCCCGCCGTTCGCCACGGCATACGGCGTGCCCCCGCGGGTCCATGGCGTCAACGCCTTCGGGATGCGCCGCGCCGGTTACGCCGACGAGGCCGCCGAGGCGCTGCAGCGGCACTACACGCAGTCGGCCGACGCGTCCGGGCTGCCCGAGGCGATCCGCGACGAGCTGGCGTGGTGGGACGCCCTGGCCGAGCGCCGTCCGATGGCCTGGGACGAGTCGCCGGAGGCGGCCCGATGAGCCGGATCGTCGTCGTCGGAGCCGGGATCGTCGGGCTCGCCACGGCAGCTCGGCTGGCCGCCCGCGGCGACGAGGTCACCGTCGTCGAGAAGGAGCCACGCCTCGCCGCCCACCAGACCGGGCGCAACTCCGGAGTCATCCACTCGGGCCTGTACTACGTCCCGGGCAGCAAGAAGGCGACGATGGCAACCGCCGGGGTCGCCTCGATGACCCGGTTCGCCACCGAGCGCGGGATCGCCCTGCGGCGCACCGGCAAGCTGGTCGTCGCGGTGGACTCCGACGAGGTGCCCCGACTGCACGCGCTGCACGAGCGGGCCCGCGCCAACGGCGTGCCGGTCCAGCTCGTCGGGCCGGAGCAGGCCCGCGAGCACGAGCCGTACGTGCGCTGCGTCGAGGGCATGTGGGTGGCATCGACGGCGATCATCGACTACCCGGCGGTGTGCGAGGCCCTCGCCGAGGACGTGCGCCGGGCCGGGGGCCAGATCCGGCTCGGGGAGTCGTTCCAGACCGCCGTGGCACAGGGGCGAGAGGTCCTCGTCACGACGAGCGGGGGGGAGCTGACCGCCGACGGACTGGTCACCTGCGCCGGCCTGTATGCCGATACCGTCGCCGCCGCCTGTGGCCTGGACCCCGGCGCGCGGATCGTGCCGTTCCGCGGCGAGTACTTCGAGCTCGCCGAGCACCTGCACTACCTCGTCCGGACCCTCATCTACCCGGTGCCCGACCCGAGGTTCCCCTTCCTCGGTGTGCACCTCACCTCGATGGTCCACGGCGGGGTCCACGCGGGCCCCAACGCCGTCCTCGCGCTGCGGCGGGAGGGCTACACGTGGCGCGACCTCGACGCCGGCGAACTGGCCGGATCGCTGCGCTGGCCGGGGCTCTGGCGGCTCGGGGCCCGCAACTGGCGACCGGGTGCCGGTGAGGTGTACCGCTCCCTGTCCCGGAACGCCTTCGCGCGGGCGCTCTCGCGCATGGTGCCCGGCATCGCCGCCGCCGACCTCGTCCCGGCCCCGTCCGGCGTCCGGGCCCAGGCACTGGCCCGGGACGGTCGGCTCGTCGAAGACTTCCTTGTCGTCGGCGCCCCGCGCCAGGTGCACGTCGTCAACGCCCCGTCCCCGGCGGCCACCGCGAGTCTGGAGATCGCGGCATACGTCGTCGACCGCCTCGACGAGGCGATGCGCTGAAACGGTTGGTGCGGAGGCGATTTCCGGGTTTCCCGACGCCCCGGTAAGATTCGGGGGTTGCCTCGGCGAGGGACGCGCCACGACGGCCGTCCGTGATCGACGCAGGTGGAGGTCTCCGCCGGCGTGTCGTGCCCCGCGTCGAGGCCCACGACGACCACGTTTCAGGAGAAACCACATGTCCGAGATCAAGCTCGTCGCGCAGCGGCGTACGGCCTTCGGCAAGGGCGCCGCCCGCCGGGTCCGCCGCGACCACAAGGTCCCCGCCGTGCTCTACGGCCACGGCACCGACCCCGTGCACATCACCCTGCCCGGCCACGAGACCATGCTCGCCCTCAAGACCGCCAACGCCCTGTTGGCCATCGAGCTCGAGGGCGACACCCAGTTGGCGCTAGCCAAAGACGTCCAGCGCAACCCGATCAAGCCGGTCATCGAGCACGTCGACCTCGTCATCGTCCGCCGCGGCGAGAAGGTCACCGTCGACGTGCCGGTGCACGCCGAGGGCGAGGCGGCGGCCGACGCGGTCGTCACCGTCGAGCAGCAGACGCTGTCGCTGCTCGTCGAGGCCACGGCGATCCCGGCGCACGTCGTCGTGTCGATCGAGGGACTGGCCGTCGGGTCGCAGGTCAAGGCTGGCGACGTGGCGCTGCCGGAGGGTGCCGAACTCGTGACCGACCGCGACGTGCTCGTGGTCAACGTCTCCGCCGTCGTCGAGCAGGCCCCCGAGGGCGCGGCCGTTGACGAGGACGGCGACGAGGGTCCGTCGGAGTCCTCGGGCGAGGCCCAGGCCGGCGGGTCCGCCGGCGACAGCGCGTCGTAACCGCACGCCGTCATGTCGACCTGGCTCGTCGTCGGGCTCGGCAACCCTGGCGCACGGTATGCCGCCCACCGCCACAACCTTGGTGCGATGGTCGTCGGGGAGTTGGCGCGTCGATACGCCGGCGGCGCCGGTGCGCCGCCCAGATCGTCCGAGCCGCCGACCACGACAACCCTGACGGACTTCAAGGCGCACAAGGCCCGGGCGCACGTCGTCCCGCTGCTCGTGCCCTCGGCGTCGCCGGGTGCCCCCGGGGCGCCGGCGGTGCTGGCCGTTCCCGCGGCATACATGAACGAGTCCGGAGGGCCGGTCAAGGCGCTGCTCGGGTTCTACTCCCTGCCGGTGGATCGCCTCGTCATCGTCCACGACGAGTTGGACCTGCCGGCGGGGACGATCCGGCTCAAGTTCGGCGGCGGCGAGGGCGGGCACAACGGGGTGCGCTCGGTGTCCGCCGCGCTGGGGACCCGCGACTACTTGCGAGTGCGAGTGGGCATCGGCCGGCCGCCGGGTCGGATGGATCCGGCCGACTTCGTGCTCCAGGACTTCACGTCAACCGAGCGCAAGGAACTGCCCATGACCGTGTCGGACGCCGCCGACGCCGTGGAGGACCTGCTGGGGGACGGCCTCGAGGCGGCCCAACAGCGCTGGCACAGTAGGGGATAGTCCGGTTGGATCTGTCATTGCGGACAAAGGCAGGCAGACCGGGGCTCAATGACCAGTTGGAGAGATAGCCCGAACGGGGGGTTGGGGAAGGCCCGGGCTGTCACTTACCATTTCTTTAACGACGATCCCCGGTGAAGGTATCAGGGGAGGCGTTGGGGGGATCTTCTGAAGTGCCGGTGCGCCGCATCGGACGAAGATGAGCCTGGGCAGTTTCGGCGGGTTTCGACATCGCTGTCCGCAGGGCAGGGTGTCTCGGCTTGGGGGGTAGGTAAGCGTGGCTGAAGCGGCACGCACTGTGTCCAGCATGTCCGAGCGGGCGTCCCAGCGGCGTCGGCCGTTGACGTCGACGGTCGAAAACCTCGCTCGTCTGGGGATCGTCCACGACCTCCCCGCGATCGACTCTGCCCCAGTGGCGCGCTCGGGTTGGGCGCGCCGGTATCTCGCGGTCGCAGTCGGCCTCGACCTGGTCGCGACGGCTCTGGGCTTCATCGTCGCCTACGCGATTCCGTTTGGCCCCGCGCCAATTCAGGACCCGCTGTTGCTGGTCGCTCCGTTGACTTGGTTCGTCTGTTTGGTGACCAGCGGGACTTATCACCGACACAGCCTCGGGTCGGGCACCCAGGAGTATCGCGCAGTCGGTCGGTCGGCAGTGCTGACCCTCGCCGCCCTTGCGGTGGCCTCATTCGTCTTCAAGGTCGAGTTGTACCGCGGTTTCGTCATCCCGGCCGTAGCCCTCTGGCTGGCGGGCAGCCTCGGGTTGCACTGGGCATTGCGCTTGCGCGTCGGCCGTCGTCGGTCGCGAGAAGAGTGCATGTTCGACACCATCGTCGTCGGTCGAGCCGACACGGTCGCCGCGATGATTCGCGAATTCTCGACATCCCGGTCGGCCGGATATCGCGTCGTCGGGGCCTGCGTGTCGGACGTTGGCATCGGGTGGACGCGCCAGACCGAGATCGAGGGTGTCCCCGTTATCGGCAGTCCCGACGACGCCGTCGAGGCGGTTGACCGGCTCGGTGCCGAGGTCGTTGCCGTGTCGGCAGACCCGGACCTGACCGGTCAGGCGCTACAGAGGCTCGGGTGGGCCCTGGCCGAGCGCAACGTCGACCTCGTCGTCGCCCCCGGCATCTTCGGGGTGGCCGGGCCGCGGCTGTCGCTGCGTCCCGCAGCGGGCATGTCGATCCTGCACGTGGAACGTCCGTCGGATGGGTTGGCCCGGCTCACCGCCAAGAGAGTCATGGATGTGCTTCTCGCCGTGCCGATCACCCTCGCTGCGCTCCCAGTGATGGTCGTCATCGCGGTGGCCGTCAAGGCGACCAGTCGTGGACCCGTGTTCTTCCTGCAGGAGCGCATCGGGGAACATGGCCGGACCTTCCGGATGATCAAGTTCCGGTCGATGGTCGTCGATGCGGAGGCGCGTCTGGCCTCGATGGACCGCGAGGGTCAGGTCAACTCCATCCTCTTCAAGGCCAAGGACGACCCGCGGATCACCACAGTGGGCCGCGTCATTCGCAAGTACTCGCTCGATGAGCTGCCGCAATTGTTCAACGTGCTCCGCGGCCAGATGTCGCTCGTGGGTCCGCGCCCCTCGCTCGAGCGCGAGGTGGCCAAGTACGAGTTCGACGCGATCCACCGGCTTCGGGCGATGCCGGGGCTGACCGGGCTGTGGCAGACCAGTGGTCGCAGCAACCTGGACTGGGAGCAGTCGCTGCGCCTGGATCTGTGGTACGTCGACAACTGGTCGCCAGTCCTCGACCTACAGATTCTGTTCCGCACCTTCCGAACGGTGTTCGGAGGCCATGGTGCCTATTGATCAAGTCTTCCGATAGCCGATTTGATGTGCCGCCCTAGGCGCGGCATGAGGCACGAGGCGTCTCCGACCTGTTGACGACAGGTGGGGACGGGTGTGGTCATAAACGAGAAATCGGTAGCAACACGCTAAGGCTGGGTCCGGGGGGAGCCAGTCGGAAGGTGGCGGGAATGCGACAGTACTGGCGTGCGCACGCGCGGAAGCGCCTCGGCGAGCCCCCAACAGGGCCCCGCGGTCGCGGTTCTGGCCGGCATACCCGGCGAGTTGCCGCACAGATGCCGCAGCGCCTGCGAGGCGCCGGGGTCCTCGTTGTCGTGCTGGGGACCCTGTTGTCCCTGCTGGGGATCCACGAGGCCGGCGCGGCCGCCGATCCCTGCAGCGGTCTGAGCGCGGTCGCCTGCGAGAACCTTCGGCCGGGAACTCCCGCCTCGGTGTGGGACGTGTCCGGTGCCGGCGACGACACGCTTGAGGGCTTTGCCACCGACATGTCCGTGAACGCCGGCCAGCAGGTGAGCTTCAAGATCAAGTCGACCGCCGCGGCATACACGATCGACATCTATCGACTGGGTTGGTACCAAGGCAACGGCGCACGCAAGGTGGCCTCCATCGCCCCCTCCGTCCCACTCCCGCAAGCCCAACCCAACTGCATCACCGATCCCACGACCAGTCTCGTCGACTGCGGGAACTGGGCTGTCTCGGCGACCTGGTCGGTGCCGGCCAGTGCCGTGTCAGGGGTCTATTTCGCACACCTCAACCGCCCCGACACCGATGGGTCCAGCCACATCGTCTTCGTCGTGCGAGCCGATACGTCGCACTCCGACCTGGTCTTCCAGACCTCCGACCCGACGTGGCAGGCATACAACACGTGGGGCGGGGCCAGCTTCTACGAGTCCAGCTTCGGTTCGCTGACCGGCTCGCAGGCGCGCGCCTTCAAGGTCAGCTACAACAGGCCTGTCGCAACGCGGGGTTGGAGCGACGGGCGCGATTTCCTATTCTCCAACGAGTACCCGATGATCCGCTTCATCGAGCGCAACGGCTACGACGTGTCCTATATCAGCGGGCTTGACACGGACCGTGCAGGTGGCCTGCTGCTCAATCACCGGGTGTTTGTCTCTGTGGGTCACGACGAGTACTGGTCGGGCACGCAACGGGCCAACGTCGAGGCCGCCCGGGATGCGGGCGTCAACCTGGCCTTCTTCTCCGGGAACGAGGTCTACTGGAAGACGCGCTACGAGCCGAGCATCGACGGGACGTCGACCTCCTATCGGACGCTGGTCTGCTACAAGGAAACGTGGGACAACGCGAAGATCGACCCCTCCCCGGAATGGACCGGCACCTGGCGAGACCCTCGCTTCAGCCCCCCCTCGAACGGTGGCAAACCTGAGAACGCGCTGACCGGAACGGCATACAAGGCGAACTTCACGGACCTACCCATCACGGTGAGTTCCGACGAGGGGCGACGGCGACTGTGGCGTAACACGACCGTTGCATCGTTGACTCCCGGGACCAGCCGGGCGCTTGCTGCGCATACGGTCGGGTACGAGTCGGACGAAGACCTCGACAACGGCTACCGCCAACCCGGCCAGATCGTGCTATCGACGACGACAGGATTCACGCCGCAGTACTTACAGGACTACGGCAACATCGTCGCGCCAGGGACGACCACCCATCATCTCACGATGTACAAGGCCGCCAGCGGAGCGCTCGTCTTCGGCGCGGGGACAGTGCAGTGGGCCTGGGGTCTGGACCAGAACCACGACGGGGCAGGCGCAGCCGCGAGCCCGGTGATGCAGCAGGCCACGATCAACCTCTTCGCCGATATGCACGCCCAGCCAACGACCCTGATGAGTGGCATGGTGTCCGTCTCCCCATCGTCGGATACGACCGGGCCAGCCGTCACGATCACCTCCCCGACGCCCGGGGCCTCCGTCACCAACGGAGCGACCATGACGGTGACCGGAACGGCTACCGATGTCGGCGGCGGCGTGCCGGCAGGGGTCGAGGTCTCCACCGATGGTGGCACGTCGTGGCACCTCGCGACGGGGACGACCTCCTGGACGTACAGCTATGTGCAACACGGCCTCGGGAGCGCCTCGGTCATGGCGCGGGGTACCGATGACAGCCTCAACACGGGAGCGCCGGTTACCGTGACTCTCGGTGTCGCCTGCCCCTGCTCGGTCTTCGGCGCGGCGGTGCCCGCCGTCGCGGACTCGAACGACGCCTCTGCGGTCGAAGTCGGCCTCAAGCTTTCCACGACGACCAATGGGTGGATCACCGGAGTCCGCTTCTTCAAGGCGGCCACGAATACCGGTACGCACGTCGGGAGCCTGTGGGCTACCTCAGGTGCCCTGCTTGCCCGGGGAACCTTCGTTGGCGAGTCCGCGTCAGGTTGGCAGACGCTGCAGTTCGCCGCTCCGGTCGCGGTTACGGCGGGCACGACCTATGTCGTCTCGTACACAGCTCCCGTCGGGCACTACTCGGCGACTCTGGACGCCTTCCGCACCCCACTGTCCGCACCACCGTTCTCGGTGCCGTCCGGGGACAGCGCGGGAGGAAACGGTGTCTACGGGGCACCAGGAACCTTCCCCGCGAGTCACTACGGTGCGCCCAATTACTGGGTCGACGCCGTCTTCACCAACGTGGACACCTTCCCGCCGGTGGTTGTGTCCCGCGCACCCGTCTCCGGTGCATCGTCGGTGTCCACCACCGTCCGGCCCAGCGTCACCGTCAGCGAGGACATCGTCCCGTCCTCGCTGACCATGTCGGTTACTCCGGCCGGTGGGTCCCCGGTCGCAGGGGCGGTCTCCTACGATCCGACCACCCGCAGCGCCACGTTCACGCCCGGGCAACCCCTCGCCAACGGGACGACGCACACCGTGGTCGTCGGCGCCACGGATCTCGCGGGGAACGCCATGACGCCGGCTCCTTGGTCGTTCCAATCGGCTCAACGCGATCAATCCCCAGGGGTGTGCCCCTGCACCTTGTGGAACGACTCGGTCGAGCCGACGATCACGGCGTATCCCGACGCGTCGGCCAATGAGTTGGGCCTGTCCTTCAGTGCCCAAGTCGACGGGCTCGTCACCGGAGTCCGCTTCTACAAGGGGCTGGGCAACAGCGGGACCCACACCGGTTCGCTGTGGTCGACAGCCGGGACCCGTCTGGCCACCGGGACCTTCACCAACGAGACGACGCAGGGTTGGCAGAGCCTCACCTTCACGACTCCAGTGTCGATAACAGCGGGGACGACGTACGTGGTCTCCTACTACGCGCCTTCCGGGCACTACGCCGTGGACATCAGCACCCTGGCCAACGTCGGTGTGACGAACGCGCCCCTGATTGCCCCGCGCAACGGTGCCTCCTATCGAGCGGGCAACGCCGGGTTCCCGGCCAACGTGTCCGGGTCCAACTACTGGGTGCAGCCCGTTTTCACGGTGCCGACGTCAGTAAAGCCGACAGTGTCCAGCACCGTGCCGTCCGCAGGAACGGTCAACGCATGGGCGGTTGCCCCTATCAAGGCGACGTTCGGGACACTGATCCAGCCCGGCAGCGCCGCGATCACCGTGACCGGACCCGGCGGCACCGCGATCGGCGGCACCGCGCACTACGACGTGAGCTCCCTGACGCTGACCTTCACTCCCTCAAGTGCTCTGGCCGACGGGACCGTCTACCAGGTGACGGTGAACGGTGCCCTGTCGCTCAGCGGGACCGCGATGGACCCGCTGACGTACACCTTCACCACTGCGGGGGCGACTGTGTGCCCGTGCACGGTGTTGCCGAGCACAGCGGCCCCGGGCACGACAGACAGCGGTGACCCGAGCGCCATCTCGGTTGGCGTGAAGTTCACCCCGAGCATCAACGGCAACGTCCGAGGCGTCCGGTTCTACAAGGCGCCCACCAACACCGGGACGCACACCGGATCGTTGTGGAACTCCGCCGGACAGCGGCTCGCGACGGGGACCTTCTCGGGTGAATCGGCCTCCGGTTGGCAGACCCTGACCTTCACGCAAGCCGTCGACGTCGTGGCCGGTCAGACCTACGTGGTCTCCTACTACGCGCCGAACGGCCACTACTCCGTGGACCTCGACGCCATGACGTCCGGCTGGACGACGGGGCCGCTCACGGTCCTCGCAGGGGCCAACGGCGTGTATGCCTATGGTTCCGACGCGTTCCCGACGGACTCCTACCGGAGCGCCAACTACTGGGTGGACCCGATCATCGCGACGGGCACGGCGCCCGACGTGACCCCACCGGCGGTCCTCTCCGGGACCCCCGTCGCCTCGTCGAGCAGTGTCGCGGCCACGACGTCGGTGTCGGCGACCTTCTCCGAGCCGATGAACGCCACCAGCGTGGGGTTCACGGTGAAGGACTCGGCTGGTGTCGCCGTTGCCGGATCCACCGCGTACGACGCCCCGAGCAAGTCGGCGACGTTCACGCCCACGGCAGCCCTGGCCCGCGGCGTCACCTTCACGGTGTCGGTCACCGGGACGGACGTGGCCGGGAACGTGTTGGGAACATCGACGTGGTCGTTTACGACGATGCAGCCGAGCGCCGTTGCCGGGGTGTGCCCCTGCTCCTTGTGGGACGACACCGCGGTGCCCGCGATCATCAACGTCGCGGACGGGGCAAGGGTGGAACTCGGCGTGCGCTTCTCCGTGGACCGTCCGACCCTTGCCACCGGAGTGCGCTTCTTCAAGGGCTCGAACAACCCGGGCCCACACGTGGGCACGCTCTGGTCCGCGGCCGGGACGGTGCTCGCTCAGGCGACGTTCACCGCCGAATCGACCACGGGGTGGCAGACGGCGTCGTTCTCCGCACCCGTCACGCTTTCGACGGGTACGGCATACGTCGTGTCCTACCTCGCTCCCAGTGGCGGCTACTCCGCCACCGTGAACGGCTTGTCCGCCAACATCGACGCGTCGCCGGTGCACGCCGCCGCGGGGTCGGCCTTGTACACCTACGGTGGTGGCTTCCCGACGAACGCATCCTCGGCGAACTACTGGGTGGACCCGGTCGTCACGGACATTCCGCCGGTCGTCTCCACTGTGGTGGCCTCCCCGAGCGGGTCGAGTCTCACGGTGACGTGGTCGACGGACATCGCCGCGAGCACACGTGTCGACTACGGGACAAGCGCATCGGCGCTGTCGTCCAACGTCACGGGCACGGCCGGCACCAGCCACTCGGTGACGATCACCGGCCTTGCCCCGAACACCAAGTACTACTACCGGGTCTCCTCGGCGTCCTACTCGGCGACGACCACGTCGCCGGCAGCTGCGCAGCCACCGGCGGTCTTCGCGCCGGTACCGACACCGTTCGTTACCGACACCGCCGCGGAATTCAACCTCGGCGCGGCGTCGAACACCACCGTCGGGACCATGGCCGGCGGCGTGCTGACCCTCACGCCGACCTTCATGGACGAATTCGGTTCGACCGCGCTGGGCAGCGGGTGGTCCTCAAGCGTGCTCGACACGGGCGGCACGACAACCGTCGCCGGCGGCCTCGCAACCCTGACCGGCACCCAGGTCCTCGGCACATCGACGTACACGACGCCGAGTTCGGTGGCCTTGAACGCCACGCTCTCGGCGGCAGATCAACGCCTCGGGTGGTACTCGGCGAGCCCCGCACTCAGTGCGGTATTCGGCCGGGACTCCTCGGGCAACCTCGTCGCGCTGACCGTCGATGCCGCCGGCCACAACACGACGAGCCCGATTTCCGGCACCTTCACGGCCGGGCCGCACGAGTACCGCGTCGACTGGTCGGCCACCACGGCGACCTACTTCATCGACGGTGTCCAGGTGGCCACGGCCCCGTTCGTTCCGGGCACGACGCCGCTGCGGATCATCGCTTCCGACGACGTCGTCGTTGGGGGCGGTATGCCGATCGACTGGGTCCGCGTCGCGCCGTTCAGCGCGTCCGGGACGTACACGTCGACGGTCCTCGACGCGGGCGCGCCCGTCGTCTGGGACGGAGTTGCCGCCACGGCGGCGGCGCCGGCGGGAACGACCCTAACGCTCCGCGTGCGGTCGGGAAACACCGCGACGCCCGACGGGACGTGGTCGGCCTGGGCGACGGTTCCGGTCAGCGGATCGGTCAACCTCACCAACCGTTACCTGCAATACCAACTCACATTGACCACGACAGGGACGAACGTCGAGACGCCGACCGCATCGCGGATCTCGGTCACCTACCACGTGCGCCAGGCTCTTTACACGGGGGACATCACGGACATGGAACCGCTGCGCGCTGCTGTCGTGGGCGCTGGGTATTGGGGGCCCAACCTCGTCCGCAACTTCCGGGGCAGCCCGCACTGGGACCTCGTGGCCGTCTGCGATCTGGACCGGGCCCGCGCCGAGCGGGTGGTCGGTGCCCGCAGCACGGTGGCCATCGAGACCTCGTTGGATTCGTTGCTGGCCCGGGACGATGTCGACGCTGTCGCGGTCGCCACGCCGGCAGCGACCCACAAGGACATCGCGCTGGCGGCCATCGCCGCGGGCAAGCATGTGCTCGTCGAGAAGCCGCTCGCCGACAGCGTTGCGGACGCCCAAGCCATGGTCGACGCGGCCGAGCGGGCCGGGGTCATCCTCATGTGCGACCACACCTACTGTTACACCCCGGTCGTGCAGAAGATCGGCGAATTGGTCGCGGACGGCTCACTCGGGGACCTGCACTTCGTCGATTCGGTGCGCATCAACCTCGGCCTCGTCCAGCCCGACGTCAACGTCATCTGGGACCTCGCCCCGCACGACCTGTCGATCCTCGACTACATCCTGCCGGGTGGGCTTAACCCCGTCGGGGTGGCCGCCCACGGGGCGGACCCGCTGCGCGCCGGGCGCGACTGCGTCGGCTACCTCACCCTTCCGTTGGCCTCCGGGGCCTTGGCGCACGTGCACGTCAACTGGCTCAGCCCGACGAAGATCCGCCAGATGGTCATCGGTGGGAGCCGGCGGACGCTTGTCTGGGACGACCTGCACCCCACGCAGCGGCTCTCCCTTTACGACCGAGGCGTGGACCTGGAGCACGTCTCGGCGACCGACGACCTCGGCGAACGAGCCCAGGCGGTGATCAGCTACCGGCTCGGCGACATGCACGCGCCGGCCCTGCCCGAACGCGAGGCGCTCGGCCAGATGGTCAACGAGTTCGCCGCGGCGATCACCGAAGGCCGCCCGGCTCGCACGGACGGGAACGCCGGCATCCGAGTCCTTCGGGTCCTGGAGGCCTCGACGGCGAGCCTGGCATCCGGCGGCGCGCTCGTGCCCCTGACTGCCACGGGCACAGCGACGGGCACAGCGACGCGCACAGCGACAGGAGCATCGGCATGAGCGAGTTGCGTGGGGCACGGGTCCTCGTCACCGGCGGGGCGGGCACGATCGGATCGACCATCGTCGACCAGTTGCTCGAGGCCGGCGCCGCCCACGTCGACGTCCTCGACAACCTCGTGCGCGGCCGCCGGGAGAACCTCGCAGACGCGCTTCACAGTGGCAAGGTCACCCTCGTCGACGGCGACATCCGAGACCGCGACCTGGTCAACGACCTCGTCAAGGGCGCCGATGTGGTCTTCCACCAGGCGGCGATTCGGATCACCCAGTGCGCCGAGGAGCCGCGCCTGGCACTCGAGGTCCTCGTCGACGGCAGTTACAACGTCATCGAGGCGGCCGCCGAACACCGGGTTGGAAAGCTCGTGTTCGCGTCGTCGGCCTCCGTGTACGGCCTGGCCGAGTCGTTCCCGACCACCGAGCGTCACCACCCGTACAACAACGACACTCTCTACGGCGCGGCAAAGGTCTTCAACGAAGGTCTGGCGACGAGCTTTAGGGCCATGCGCGGCCTCGATTACGTCGGGCTGCGGTACTTCAACGTCTACGGCCCGCGGATGGACGTGCACGGTTTGTACACCGAGGTCCTGGTGCGGTGGATGGAGCGGATCGCCGACGGGTTGCCCCCACTCATCTTCGGCGACGGCCTGCAGACGATGGACTTCGTCTACACCACCGATATCGCCCGGGCGAACATCCTTGCCGCCACCTCGTCGGTTACCGAGGGGATCTACAACATCGCCAGCTCCGTCGAGACGTCGCTGCTCGGCCTCGCGGAGGCCCTGCTGCGCGCGATGGACTCCGACCTCGGCGTCGAACACGGGCCGGAGCGGGCCGTCAACGGCGTCACCCGACGCCTCGCGGACGTCACCGCGGTCCGGCGCGACCTCGGCTGGCGGGCCCAGGTCGGCCTGGACGAGGGGCTGCGCGCACTCGTGCAGTGGTGGCAGCCCCAACGCGAAGCGATCGCCGCCGGACGACGGGTCACCGCGTGAGCGAGCGCATCAATGTCATGAAGCCGTGGTTCGGCGACGAGGAAGCCGCTGCCGTCGCGGAGGTCGTGCGATCGGGGTGGGTGGCCCAGGGGCCGAGAGTCGCCGAGTTCGAGTCGGCCTTCGCCGGGCACATGCAGGCCCCGCATGGGGTCGCCGTATCCAACTGCACGACGGCACTGCACCTGGCGCTCGTGGTCGCCGAGGTGCCCACCGGCAGCGACGTGATCGTCCCCTCGTTCTCGTTCATCGCCACGACCAACGCCCCGACGTACGTCGGCGCCAACCCGGTCTTCGCGGACGTTGACCCCGACACGGGCAACCTCACCGCCCAGACCGTCGAGGCCGCGCTGACCCCGTCGACCACGGCCGTCATCGTCGTCGACCAAGGTGGCGAACCGGTGGATCTCGACGGCATCCGGGCGGTGTGTGACCCGCGCGGCGTCGTCGTCGTCGAGGACGCGGCCTGTGGCGCGGGTTCGACGTACAAGGGGCGTCCGGTGGGTGCCGGGGCCGACGTGTCGGCGTGGTCGTTCCACCCCCGCAAGCTGCTCACCACCGGTGAGGGCGGCATGCTCACGACGGTCCACGAGGAGTGGGCTCAACGGGCCCGCCGACTGCGCGAACACGGCATGAGCGTCAGCGCCGCGGCCCGGCACGCCAGCACGCTCCCCCCCGCCGAGGAATACCTCGAGCGCGGGTTCAACTACCGGATGACCGACCTGCAGGCCGCGGTCGGTCTCGTGCAGTTGGGTCGGTTGCCGCAGATGGTGGCCCGCCGCCGCGAGCTCGCGTCTGCGTATGTCGCCGGGCTGGCCGATGTCGCTGGCCTGCGTTGCGTGGCGGACCCGGCATACGGGACGTCGAATTTCCAGTCCTTCTGGGTCGAGGTCGGGCCGGAGTATCCGCTGGATCGCGAGGGGCTCATGGCGCACCTCGCGACCCGGGACATCTCGGCGCGGCGCGGCATCATGGCCGCGCACCGCCAGCCCGCGTATGCCGCCCAGCCGCACGGCCCGTTGCCGGTGACCGAGCGGCTGACGGACAACACTGTGATCTTGCCGCTCTTCCACCAGATGACCGAGGCCGAGCAGGCTCGCGTCGTCGATGCGCTCAGGGACGCGTGAGGGCTTGGCCAGTGCCTTGCTTCTCGTCGCGGCCAGCGGCCTAGCCCGGGAAACGGCCGAGGCAGCACGGCGGGCCGGTTGGGACGTGCTCGGCTGTCTCGACGACGATGTGGCCAAGCACGGCACGGAGGTCATGCCCGGGCTGCGCGTGCTGGGCGGGATCGACACGGTCGGACGGTTCCCCGAGGCTTCCGTCGCGATCTGTGCGGGCAAGGGTGCTGCGCGGGAGGCTATCGCGACGCGCCTCGCGGCGTTGGGCATCGATGACGAGCGGTATGCCGTCGTGCTCGATCCGTCGGTCGTCGCGCCCCCGTCGTGTGCGGTGGGGGTGGGGTCGATCCTGCTGGCGGGGGTGACGCTCACGGCGTCGGTCACCGTGGGCCGACACGTCGTGTGTATGCCGGGGGTCGTGCTCACACACGACGACGTGGTCGAGGACTTCGCGACCCTGTGCGCCGGCGTCGTGCTCGGGGGGTCCGTCGTCGTGGGCCAGCGGGCCTATCTCGGGATGGCCTCCAGCGTTCGCGAGCGCACTCAGGTCGGCCCGGATAGCGTTCTGGCCATGGGTGCGGTGGCAATTAGAGACCTGACGATGGGTCAGATGGCCGTCGGGGTGCCGGCTGCCCCAATGGTGCAAGACGTCGAAGGAGTCCCGTGAAGGAAACCAGAAGCCAGGGGTGGCGCCCCGGGATGCAGGGCCGAGTCGTCAACGAAACCGTCGCGGTGAGACACCCATGACGCGCGACCTGCCCCCGGTCCCCTTTCTCGATCTTGTCGCGATGCAAGCCGAGGTCGTCGACGGGATCGAGGCTGACCTTGCCTCGGTCCTCCGGCAGGCCGGATTTATCGGTGGCCCCCACGTCGAGGCATTCGAGCAAGAGTATGCCGAGTTCGTCGGCGCGCGGCATTGCGTGGGTGTCTCGAACGGCACGGACGCGATCGAAGTGTCCCTTCGCGCCCTCGGCGTAGGGTTCGGCGATGAGGTGATTACGGCTGCCAACACGTTCGTCGCGACAGTTGAGGCCATCCAGCGTACGGGGGCCAAGCCAGTCCTCGCCGACGTCGATGACGAGTTCCTCCTCCTCGACCCTGAGGCGGTCGGCGCCGCCGTAACGGCACGGACTAAGGCGGTGATCCCCGTACATCTGTACGGTCAGATGGCGCCCCTGGAGGCGATAGCGGCGGCGGCTGCGGGCATCCCGGTGGTCGAGGATGCGGCTCAGTCGCAAGGGGCGACCCAAGGTGGCCGGGTGTCGGGCTCCGTCGGCGCTGTCGCCTCAACGAGCTTCTACCCCGGCAAGAACCTCGGAGCGGCAGGTGACGCGGGTGCTTTGACGACGTCCGATCCGGAGTTAGCCAGGCGCGCCCGGACGATCCTCAACCACGGCAGTGAGCGCAAGTACGAGCACGAGGTCTTCGGGTTCAACGCGAGGCTGGACGCGGTTCAAGCTGTCGTCCTGCGGCACAAGCTTCGTCGTTTGGCGGACTGGAATGCCGCCCGCCGAGTAGCCGCCGACCGGTATGCCTCCCTGTTGGGCGACCTGGCGGGAGTGCGTCAGCCCTCGGTGAAGGCCGGCAACGAGCATGTGTGGCATCTCTATGTCACCCGCGTTGCCGACCGTGACCGAGTTCTGTCGGAGTTGCAGGCGGCAGGCATTGGTGCCGCCCTGCACTATCCGTACCCGGTCCACCTGACCGCTGCCTTCGCGGGTCTCGGATACGGGGCCGGCGCCTTCCCGGTCGCGGAGAGGGCTGCCGGCGAGGTCCTTAGCCTGCCGATGTTTCCCCATCTCACCGCGGCCATGCAGGAGCGGGTCGCTGCCGAACTATCCTCCGCAGTGAGATGACGAGCGCCGACTCCTCGTCATCGGGAGCGGAAGGTCGGGGAAGAGCCGGTCCTGACAGCGGTGGCGCAGAGACGGCGGCCTCCATCGGGGCGAAAGC
This sequence comes from Dermatophilaceae bacterium, assembly GCA_037045045.1. Taxonomy (GTDB): domain Bacteria; phylum Actinomycetota; class Actinomycetes; order Actinomycetales; family Dermatophilaceae; genus Phosphoribacter. The sequence continues at coordinate 204,175 of JBAOHL010000002.1, read as the reverse complement.
TGGGCGGGGCGCCCTCTGGGCTGTAGGCGCGAATCTGGTCATGCGATTCGCGAACATCGCGATCACGGCCCTGCTGGCCCGACTGCTGTCGCCGGCCGACTTCGGAGTCTTTGCGGTGGCGCTCGCGGTCTATCTTGTCGCCTCAAGCCTTGCCGAGTTGGGCATGGCCTCCGCGATCGCGCGGTCGACCGTGGAACCGGATGACATCGCACCGACCGTGGTCACCATTTCCATCGCCGTAAGTGTCGGTTGCGCCATCTTGCTCGCCGTCTTCTCGAAGGCGCTCAGCGAGTTCCTGGGTCAGCCCGCCGCGGCCTTCCCACTACAGATCTTGGCAATCTGCCTCGCCCTGACCGGCCTCTTCGCGGTGCCTGGCGCCCAGCTGGTGCGAGAGTTCAGGCAGGATCGGATCTTCCACGCAACGGTCGTCGGATTCGTGGCGGGGAATCCCATACTTGTCATCTTAGCTCTCCAGGGCAGCGGTGCGACTGCCTTTGCCTGGTCTCGGGTTGTGGGGCAACTCGCGACCGGAATTGTGTTCTGGCTGGGAACGTCAAAGCGGTACTGGCCGGGTTGGCGTCGAGAGAAACTGATGCCGCTGCTCGCCTTCGGGGTGCCGCTGTCCCTGGCGAACTTGGTGAACTGGACTCTGCTCAACGCGGACTACATGATTCTTGGGCGGCTGGTGTCGGCCACCGAAGTCGGCGTTTATATGATTGCGTTCAACGTCGCAAGCTGGTCGACTTCCATCCTCGGTTCCGTCCTCAATAGTGTTGTGGTTCCAGCTTTCGGTCGATTCAGTGAAGACGCTTCAAACCTCAGGAGGGCGATAGTCGACACCTGCCGACTGGTCGGTTTGGTTTCGCTGCCCATCGGAGCGCTTTCCATGGGGCTGGCCGACCCGATTGTTCGCACGCTGTTCGGCGAGAAGTGGACAGGGGCCATTCCGGTCCTCTCCGTGCTGGCCGTCTACGGCGTCCTCTATGGATTCTCGCTGCTTTTTGTCAACGTGTTGGTAGCCACCGGTCACACGGTGCGCCTCCTCTTCGTCCAGATCGCCTGGGTCCTGGTGCTCGTCCCGACGATGGTGATTTCACTCAACATGTGGGGACTCGCGGGTGCGGCGTGGGCTCACGTGCTCACCATCAGCCTGATCGCGCTTCCCGGGTATCTCCTGGCTGTCGTACGGGCCACCGAGACGACGGCGGCAGAGGTGTTCGCCGCGTCACTGCAACCGTTATTCGCGGCAGTCCTCGCCGGCGGCTGCGCATGGCTCGTCGCCCTTGCGTTTACGCCACCCTGGCTCCGTCTCGGCGTAGGCGGCGCTGTCGGAGGAATGGTCTACCTTGCGACCGCCGCCCCGGTATTGGTTCCCATGCTGCCGACGCGGTTCGTGCCTTCTTGGTTGCCATCCCGTTGGCGGCCGGTCGAGCCTCGGCGGGTGACGTAACCGTGGTCGCAAAGGCCGCACCCGAGGTTGGGCGACAAGCAAATGCGCGGCGTGCGCTCAGCGTGGTTATCGGATTAGAGGGGCTGGCTCTCGGCGGCTGCCCCATCAATGCTTTGGACCTTGGTCGCTCGCTGCGCGCCTCGGGGCACCGCGTGTCCGTGTTCGCTATCGATGAGGACGTCAAGGTCTCGCTCCTTCCCTACGCCGCGTCATGCGGCTTCGACCCCCGCGTCCTGCCCTCCGAGGGCGGGGTCGTGGGACGAGCCCGCCAGATACGGTCGTTCGCGGAAGAAGTAGACGCCGATGTCGTGCACGTTTTCGGGCCGTGGCTAGGGCCAGCGGCAAGCATCGCCGCGGCCACTCGCACGAAGCAGGTTGCGGTGGTGACGAACTGGACGATGGAGAACGTGTACTTCACGCCGAGGTATACGCCGATGATTGTCGGGACCAATCGCCTGGCCGAGGACCTTCGGTCAAGATGGCCCGGCCAGGTCTGGCTGATGGAGCCGCCGGTCGACCTCGTTGCCGATTCGTCCGATCCGCAACGTGGCTTCGCCTTTCGTTCGGAGTATGGCCTGACTGGCGACGTCGTCGTCGCGGTGGTGGTCACGCGGGTCGACGCCCACATGAAGGCCGAGAGCCTCACCTATGCCATCGAAGCCTGTGCCCGGCTGGCTAACCCCAGACTCCGACTTGTCATCGTCGGTGACGGGGATGCCTTTCCCGCGATTCATCGGTTGGCGATGGCAGTCAACCGACAGCTGGGCTGGACAGGTGTCGTCCTCACCGGCGCGCTCACTGATCCACGGGGGGCCTACGACGCCGCCGACATCTGTCTCGGAATGGGCGGGTCGGCGCTGAGAGCCCTAGCGCACGGCAAGCCCCTGGTCGTCCTTGGTGAGAACGGCTTCGCGCGCCCTTTCGATCCCTCGACGACTTCCTACTTCTATCAGGTGGGCTTCTTCGGTGCCGAGACTCAGCTGGATCCCGTGGGACACCTCGCCCGGGAGGTTGACCGGCTTGTCGGGAGCCGGGACAGGGAAGCGCTGGGTAGTTTCGGACTCAACGAGGTCCGGCGTCGGTTCGGTCTGGAGGTCATGACCGCACGACTGGAGCGGATCTACCATGACTCCCTTGCGTCCATGCCATCTCGCACCGTGCGACTCACCGACGCCGTCTATGTCATGGCTCGGACCTTGGCCCATCAGGCTCGTCAGGCGGTGGATCGCCGAGTTCGAGGAGTCGGTCGCACGTCGGTCAGTGGTGCCTCGCCCGGGCCACACGATGACTAGGTGGTTCGCCAGGAAGGACTGGGAGGACCGCACGCCGCGGGTGCTTATCGTCAGCCACGAGGCATCACGGACCGGCGCTCCTCGGGTCGCCATCCTGGCCGCCCGAGCGCTACGTGACCATGGTCACCACGTTTCAGTGGTCTCTCGGCTACCCGGCCCGCTGCTGGATGAGTTCGCCGCCGTGTGCGAAACGTCGGTCGAGCCACTTCACCGAGTCCGGCGCCGTCTACGCGAGACTCGCTCGACGAGCGTCCTGGGCCGGGCCGTTGACACCATGGTGGCTTGGTGGAGCATCGCTCGGGCACGGCCAGATGTTGTGTATGTCAACTCGACCGCGGCAGTCGGGTATGTTCGGCCGGCGCGCTGGTTGCGTCGACGGGTCGTACTGCACGCCCACGAGTCCGCTGCCGTGGCCCGGCCATTCTTCGTGGCCGCGCACGTATCGGCGGATATGGATGACGTGGAACTGGTTGCCTGCTCACCGAGCGTGCAGAGGGACCTAGCCGCCATATCCGGCCGTCGCGTGGAGGCCATCCGTCTCATCCCCTCGGTTCCGGACAGTGAGGCGGTCCGGCAACTGGCTGCCGAGCCACTCACCTTAGAGGTCTCCGATGGCGATCTCGTGATCGGTTGCTGCGGCGCCGTCGAACACCGCAAGGGGGCGGACCTTTGGGTCCAGGCGGCTCGGCGAGTTCTGGCCGCTCGCCAGGACCGTCGGCTGCGCTTCGTCTGGGTCGGCAACATCGGCGAACCTGTCGATGTCCGCCCCGGGGAGCCGATCGAGTTCGTGGGGCCGAGGGCCAATCCATACCCGCTCATTCGCCGCTTCGACATCGGTACCTTGCCTTCACGCGACGACCCCTTCCCCCTCGTCGTTCTCGAGTCCATGCTGCTCGGAGTTCCAGTTGTGGCCTTTGGCGTCGGCGGTGTGCCCGACCAAGTGGGCGACGTCGGCATTGTCGTCTCGCCCACCGATGTCGAGGCGTTCGCAGACGCGATCGTGAGCGTCATTGACGACGAAGCTTTGCGACGACGGCTCGGTTCGTCGGCCCCGCTCAGGGTGGCGGAGCTCTTTTCCGTCGGTGCCTTCGCGGAAGCAGTACAGGCAGCTGTGGCCGGAGACACGTTGGCGTGCTCCGCAGAGCCCCGTAGCCCTGGTGCCGGTTGAGGGACCGGATGGGACGATAGGTCAGCGACGGAAGGTGGTAGGGGATGACGGTTGAGACGCCGGTTGGGCGTGGCATAACAGTCGTCTGCGTCTTCAATGATCCCGCGGTCCGCAAGGAGTGCTTGGACCGATCCATAGCCCAAGCCCCGGACTCCCTCGACATCGAGTACCTCGCGGTCGATAACACCGCGCAGGCGTTTACCTCGGCGGGTGCGGCGCTCAACCACGGCGCGGTTCAGGCGCGCCACTCTGTCCTTGTGTTCGTACACCAGGATGTGTACCTCCACTCGCTCGGTCGCATTGTCGAAATCGCTCGACACCTAGAGGGCGAGACGTGGGGCATTCTCGGGGCGAGCGGCGTGCCTAGCAGCGGTCCCTTCGTCGGCCGAATGCGCGACCGAGTTCAGGTTATCGGCGACAACGCCGATACACCCCAGCCCGTCGACAGCATCGATGAAGTGCTGTTCATGGTTCGGCGCGACCGAGTCCTCGCCGAACCATTGAGCACCGATCCGGATCTCGCTTGGCACGCGTATGCCGTCGAATATGGTTTGCGCATGCGGCGTCTCGGGTTGGGCGTCGGAGCGGTGAATATCCCGGTGACGCACAACAGTCTGACGATCAACCTCGACCGCCTGGATGTGGCTCATCGTCGGGTGGCTGCGCTCTACCCAGAGGCGCTTCCGTGCCGGACGACCTGTGGCGATATCGGCCCGCGGGCGCGGACCTGGAAAGACACCCGGGTCGTCCGTGCCCACGGCTGGCGCCTGGGATGGGCGATCCGCTCGTACCGAGCGCTAAGGGGTGGACGCGCGCTCGGCGTACCCGCCGTCTTCGCAGATATCCGCACCGATGCCGACCTCTTGAGCTTTGCGGACCGAGGGGGGTTGACAGTCATCAACTACGATCGGCTAGGCGGATTCGCCGAGGTGGCCGGTGGGGCCGTGCAATTGACCCGACGAGGAAACCCGGTGACGTTCCAGGCAGCGGACAACCTGGACCTTCTCTTGGCGATGGCGGACGGCGTTGATGCTGAGAGCTCCGTGCTGCTTGCCGATCTCGCTATGGAAGACCTACCTTACATTGCCGGTCGTCTGCCGCAACGAATGCCCTGGGTTCTGGGCCTTCAGCAGGGCGCCACATGGTTGCTCGGCGGGGCGGTGCTCAAGGACCTTCCCGATGCCTGGAGAGACAAGCGCTCGTTGCCTCTCCTACGTAGGCACTCGATCCTGCGAGGGTAGAAGACAGCTCATGCCCCACTGACCCGAGGCGCGCCTAGGTCGTCGCGAGAAGCCCATCGACGAAGTTCGCGAGTGTGCCAATCGTGTCGAAGTCGTCACCGCTAAAGCCATCGTCCACGTACAGGCCGAATCGGTCCTCGATCCGGGTGATGACCTCGATCACTGCCAGGGAGTCAAGCTCTGGCATGCTTCCGAAAAGGGGAGTCGAGGCATCGAGCGTACCGGCGCGATCCTCGATGCCGAGCGTCTCGACGACGATGGAGATCACCTCGCTGAGTGTGTCCTTGTTGGTGTCCAATGTGACCTCCCTGTTGGGTGCCTGGTGCGGCGCCAGGCACCATCATTTCTCGAAACCCTGGCGCGCCGAGGGAGGCGATCGTCACACGAGCACCTCGGCCGGCGCGGGATGGCCCAGGAACGCCGTCGGGCTCGCTGTTAATCCGTATGCGCCTGCCTGGAAGACGACGACCAGATCACCGATGTCTGCGGCCGGCAGAGGGACCTTAGCACCGAGGAGGTCCAGCGGCGTGCAGAGGCAACCGACGACGTGCACGGCTGCCGGCGCATCCGGCTGGTCCATCCGCGTGCCCACGGCAATGGGGTAATTGCGCCGGACAGCTTGCCCGAAGTTGCCCGAGGCTGCCAGTTGGTGATGCATTCCACCGTCGACGACGAGGTACTCCTGACCGCGTGAAACCTTGCGATCGACGATCCGCGTCACGTAGACGCCGCACTCGCCGACGATGTAGCGCCCGAGTTCGATGACGGTGCGTGCCTCTGGGAGATTTGGTTGGATCCGCTCAGAGACGAGCTTCTCCACGTTGGCCCCGATCGCCGCCAGGTCCACGGGCTCATCCCTATCGAAATATGGAATGCCGAACCCGCCGCCCAGGTTGACGTATCGCACAGGGCTTGGGCTGGCATCAGCCAGCGACAAGACAAGGTCGACCGTGCGCCGCTGGGCTTCGCAGATGATCTCCGCTCGCAGGTTTTGTGAGCCCGCAAAGACGTGGAAGCCCTCCATATCGAGGTCAGCGGAGCCGAGTCTGTCGAGCAGGTCGGGTACGCGTTCGGCGTCGACGCCAAACTGCTGTGGGCCGCCTCCCATGCGCATGCCGGACCCCTTGACGGCGAAGTCCGGATTGACCCGGACGGCCACCCGCGGTCGCAAACCCAGGCGCTCGCCGGCGGCGATGACTCGATCGGCTTCCGTCGACGACTCGAGTTCGATGAGAACCCCGGCGGCTACGGCTTGTCCAATCTCGACCTCGGTCTTGCCGGGCCCAGCGAAACTGATTCGCGATGGTGGCATGGTCGTGTCGAGTGCGGCCTGCATCTCTCCCGCCGACGCCACATCGATGGAGTCGACGAGGCGGGCGAGGTGCTGGACGATTGCCGGCATCGGGTTGGCCTTCATCGCGTAACTCAGGTGGATCTCGGCCGGCAGTGTCGTCCGAAGTCTGGCGACCCTTCCTTCCAGGAGGGTTCGGTCGTAGGCGAAGAACGGGGTCGAGCCGACCCGGGCGGCGAGCCGCCCGAGCGGGATGCCGCCCACAAGCAGCTGACCGTCGGCGCTAGGGAAACCCGCGATAATGTCGCGCGCCGTCATGATGGCACGCTCGCGTCAGGTCCGGGAAGCTCAGGTGAGCATTCGCTGCGGAGCAGGTTCCGGTCGAACTTCCCGTTCGGGGATCTCGGTAGCTTCTCGCGCACCACGACCTGCGAGGGGACCATGTATAGCGGCATCTGGCGCCGCATCGTCGCCAAGACGACGTCCACGTCGAGTCCGCCGCCGGCTTTCGGCGCGGCGAACAGAACGATGCGCTGGCCCAGCGCCGGGTCGTCGACGCCCACGGCCACTGCGTCACTGACGAGGCCGGTGTCGTAGGCGACTTCTTCGACCTCCGTCGGGCTGACCCGGTAGCCAGAGGTCTTGATCATCTCGTCCTTGCGACCGACGAAGAAGAGGTATCCCTCGTCGTCTGCGACGACCGTGTCACCGGACCAGACAGCGAGCTCTGGGGTCCGGTTGCCGAGGACCGCGCGCGGAACAGGGCGGAAACGTTCGGATGTTCGGTTCGCGTCGTTCCAGTAGCCCAGCGCCACGAGCGCGCCACGATGCACGAGCTCACCTTCCTCCCCAGGCAAGCAGGGGGTGCCGTCGGGGCGGACAACCAGGATCTCCGCATTGGGGATCGCCTTGCCGATAGAGCCTGGGCGGACATCGACCTGTGCGGGGTCGAGGTAGGTGGACCGGAAGGCCTCGGTAAGGCCGTACATGAGATAGGGCTTGGCCTGGGGGAAGCACTCTCGCAGCCGGTCCAGAGTAGTTCGTGGCATCCGACCGCCGGTGTTGGCGAAGTAGCGCATACGTTCCGACGCCGCGGCGGGCCAATCCTGCGCGGCGATCTGGATCCATAGGGGCGGCACGCACGTCAGGCCGGTGACCTGGTGCTTCGCGCACAGGCGGACGACGTCCCTGGGAAGCAGGTAGTTCATGAGGACGACGTGGGCACCCACCGAGAATGCCGTCGTCACCTGGCTCAGCCCCGCGTCAAAGCTGAGCGGCAGGGCCGCCAGTATGACGTCGGAAGCGCCATTGCCGAGGTATTCGCTCACGCTCTCTGCCCCGACGATGAGGTTGCGGTGGCTAAGCATGACCCCCTTGGGCTTGCCAGTGCTGCCCGACGTGTAGAGGATCGCGCCGAGGTCAAGATCCAGGGGGCGTGGGATCGGGTACGCAGCCGCTTCCGTGGGGAATGCCTCGTGCCAGCCGTGGACTTGGTAGGCGGCCTCCGCTTCGTCCGCCGCTCCCGGTCTCGACGTCGCCGAGCCCGACGGCACGAGAACGACGTGATCCAGGGTCGGGCATCCGCCGAGCTCGTCACGCAAGAGGGCCAACCTCTCCGACGACGTGACGAGCACGCGGACGTCGCAGTCGGCAAGGATGTACGCCACCTGCGCGGCCCGCAGCAGCGGGTTGACAGGGACGAACGCCCCCCCGGCGGCGGAGGTTCCGAAGATCGTGGCAACCGTTTCCAGACGCTTTTCGAGGAAGACTGCGACCCGGTCTTCGCGTCCGACGCCCAGTCGGCGCAGGCCCACCGACAGGCAGGAGACCTGGGCGTGCAAATCTGCGTAGCTCCAGGTTTGCGACCTGTATGTCAGGGCCGGGGCGTTTCCGTCACGGGCGACCCGCTCGTCGAGTAGCTCGTGCAGTGCGGTTCTCATCCCGGTCGCTTCCCTCCGTGTCGCCTGCTACCAGGCGACATTGGTCAATTCGCTGTACAGATAGTCAACCTGGTCCGGCTGGATGTGGTCGCTTTTGAACATCTTGGGGCGGGGATGCTTGAGCAGGGTCGCCCCGCGGGGCCGCCCGCCCACGATGCGCAGTTCAGCGAGTGTGACCGGCACGCCGTACCGCAGAAGAAGGTGCCGAGACACGTGCCGCTGCGCCCGGGCGAAGAGTTCGGCGTTGCTCACATAGAGGATCGACACGAAGAACGGCATTCTCTTGCGTCGATCCCGGCGGAAGATCACGTAACACGTCTCGTCACCGTCGGTAACCAGGATGTGATTAGCGGCCGCCGCGTCCTCGTGGTCACGAAAGAGCTGCAGGTCGGGCCCCGAGAGTCGTCGCCCGAGGGCCATGCGGTCGGAGGTGACCCGAATGCTCCCCGTCGTGGGCCAGGGCAGATTGGGCAACGCCGCAGTAGCCGTGTCCAGCGAGGCGAACTTGAGTCGCTTGTTGAGTGCGACGACGTTGCCGCTAGGAGACAGGTCCGTGAAGGTGTATCCGGGCTGACGAAGGACGGCCCGCAGAAGCTTCAGACCATGCGCACGGGAGTCCTCGATCACGCACCAGGCGCCAAGGTTGCAGAAGTGTTCCTCGACACCCCCGATCCGCCGGGTGGAGTAGAACGCGAGTTGGACCCCAACCACCTCTCCGTCCCGGGTCAGCATGAATCCATGGTTGGGCAGTGGCGTCCAGCTTCGCTGCAGCGCCGCCCGCCAGCCGCTCGCCGGGACACCGCTGCTTAGGTGAGTTGCGAGGAAGTCGGCGACAGGCCCGATGTCACCGGGGGTGATCGCGTGGAGATCGATCGGTCGATCATCGGGCATGCCGCAACGGTACTTGATCACCCGATGGGGCAAGAGTCGCTCTGAAAAGGGGGATCCCGTGACTGTCGACATGACCGAACGCCAGGAGGTGTGGCTTCCACTGGGGTCTGTCGAAGCGGTCAAATCCGGCTCCGTGAACGTCCGAACGGTCTCGAGGAGGATGTCCGCGGTGGCCGTGCCGGCGACAGGTAGTGCCGCCCGACGACCCTACGACGGCGCGCTATTCAACGGCCACACCCACCGCGGGGCCGTGTGCATCCTTTAACTCACCCGTCCGACACGATCTCTCGGAGTACGATCCCCGACGTCCAGGCCGCCCCGCCTGGCGTGAGAGCTTCAGGCGGGCGCTGAAGGGTTACCTCCCCGCCAGCAGTACCGCACCTTGGCGGCCGCGCACACCCGTCGTCACCACTGGACGGATACGGAAGCATCCCGGCGCGTGCGGGGACAGCGCCCCACCTCGGCTTGATAGAATCGCCCTTCCGGATCACGAACTCGCGCGCGCACCTTCTGGGGTGGCCTAACGTGGATCGGGGACGTGGGCCAATCGGGGCACTTCGACGTCCGATCGAACTCGCTGACTCATCGTCAGCCCGGCCGAGGTAACTCTCCATGACGAGCATTGTCATCGCAGCCCACAACGAGGCGAGCGTCATAGGCAGATGTCTTGACGCAATTCTTGCCGACGCAGCGCCCGGTGAATTCGACATTACCGTCGTGCCGAATGGGTGTACGGACTCGACGGCGGCCGTCGCGGCCGCACGCGGGGTGCGCGTGGTGGAGGTCGCCGAGGCGAGTAAGGCGGCCGCGCTCAATGCGGGAGATCGGCTCGCCGTGGGATTCCCGAGAATCTACATGGACGCGGACATTGTCGTCGACTCCGCAGGGGTGCGCGCGGTCGCCCGAGCCGTCACCCCGAGGTCGACTGTCGACCCCCCGTTGCCCGCAGCGCTGGCCGCAGTCCCCACCCGTCTCCTTGCCGTTACCGGTCGACCCTGGCCGGTCCGCGCATACTTCGCCGTCAACAGCCGGCTGCCGGCATTCCGCGTCGGCCTATTCGGCCGGGGGATGGTGGCTGTGTCTGAGGAGGGGCGGGCGCGCTTTGAGACATTTCCGCTGATGGTCGCTGACGACCTCTTCCTGGATTCGTTGTTTGCTGCCGATGAGAAGGCCTGTGTTGACGAGGTCGTCACGACCGTAGAGGCTCCCCGTCGCACCCGCCACCTCGTGGATCGTCTGGTGCGCGTCCGCCGCGGCAACGCCGCGATGCGGTCCGCCGCCGACGCGGGGCATCTCGCGATCGACGTCCGACCAGCCGATCGCAGCGCGTGGTTCCGCGACGTCGTCCGCCCCAACCCCCGGCTGGCGCCGGCCGGCGTCGTGTATGCCGTGATCAGCTTGCTCGCAGCGTTCCGGGCCAAGCGGTCGGCGCACGACGGCCTTGCGTGGGAGCGGGATGAGTCCACCAGGTTGGCGTCCCCGATGGCCACCCACGCGGGGCCCGGGGATCACGAGCAGAGCAAATGACCGTCAACATCTGTTTTCACGGGATTGGGATCCCGAACCGTGAGCTGGAGCCAGGTGAGGCGGCCTTTTGGATTACGCCTCGGTTGTTTGCCGAAATCCTTGACGAAGTGGTTGGTCGAGCGGATGTGCGCCTCAGCTTCGATGACGGCAACGCCTCTGATGTCGATATTGCCCTACCAGAGCTGAAGGATCGGGGGCTAACGGCCACATTTTTCGCGCTGGCTGGACGACTCGGGTCGCGCGGCAGCCTCGACAGCGACGACCTCAGGGTGCTGCGGGAGGCTGGAATGACCATCGGGAGTCATGGCATGGATCACCGTCCGTGGCGGGGGCTGTCGCGCGCAGAGCTGCGGGTGGAACTGGTTGAGGCTCGGGAGCAGCTCGCGGATGCCGTCGGAGAGCCGATCGAACAGGCCGCGCTGCCACTGGGTCGCTACGACCGCAGAGTGCTCGGCGCATTGCGACGGTCCGGGTATCGGCGGGTCCACTCAAGTGACCGGCGTCGGGCGCGGCCCGACGCATGGCTCCAGCCCCGCTTCAGCGTCCGCGACACCGACACCCTCCAGTCAGTGCGCGGCGACATCCTTGCCGCTCCGGGGCCGGTAGCTCGACTGACCTCCGAAGTGATCGGAGTAGTCAAGCGGGTCCGTTAGGCGTTCAGAGCGAGTGTGGGCCGGGCTTCTCGTGCATCCGCCGGGGGCTGAGGAGTGCGCGAAGGGTCGGCCGGCTGCCCCGATCACCGATCACGACGCGAAGCGCCTCACGAAGCACGATAGCCAGCCAGTACAGGGCGCCACGGACCCGCCCATTCCGTAGCCGAAAAAGGCGGACACGATTCATAGCCATAAGGGCTCGAAGCGCGGGCGACGCCCCTGACCCCCCCTCGAGATGGACGGCTGCAGCAGTAGGGACGAAACGGGTGGAATAGCCGAGGTCTCGTGCTCGAAGGTCGAACTCCGTCTCTTCCGAGTACAGGAAGAACCTCTCGTTCCACGGCCCACAGGCGCACCAGCATTCGGCGCTGATGAGTTGCGTCGATCCCTCTGCCCAGTCGGTGTCCCGGTGGTCCCGATAGGCTGAGGGGTCGGTCACGACCTCGCCCAGACATGCGAAGCGGCCCACTCGGCTCGCACCGACGAATGCGTCCGCGAAAGCGCGAGCGAGGGTGGGCTCCCTACGCATCGACAAGATGAGCTGGCCCTGCGCATCCCGAAGCCGTGGCACCGCTATTCCGACGCCCGGCTCGTCAAGAGCCCTGAGCAGCTCCGCGACGCAGCCTCGGGCGAGCCGCACATCCGGGTTCAGAATGAGGACGGCCCGGTGGGCCGGTGCTGCCGCCACCCCCGCGTTGATGCCCGCGGCATACCCGGCATTGCGACCGGTTTCGACCACCCTGGCGGCCGGCAAGAGTTCGCGGACCACAGCGGGACTGCCATCAGTCGACGAGTTGTCGACTGCCACGAGCTGCCAGCTCACACCCTCCAGGCCCTCGGAGAGCGATGCGATGAGGCCCGGAAGGTGCCCGGCGCTGTTGTAGAGGACGGCGATGACAGCCACAGTCAGCCCTGGGTCAGCCGCGCGCCCGTCCCCCCGATCGGTCACGCGTTGGCCTCGGTGACGGAACTGCGCGACGGCGCCTCGTTCGGGCTGTTCAAACGCCGGCGCTCGCCACTGCTAAGTCGCCAGGAGGCGCCTGCAAGGCCAATGAGCAGGAAGAACACACCCTCGGATTGAGGGAACGCGAACGTGTCGAAGAAGGCCAGGCCCACTGCGCCTGCCGCGACCGCGGCGACGAGCGCCGCGGCGATCTCACGGTCCAGCTGGCCCCTTTCGGCGGTGTGTACGTGGATGCGGGCAGAGCGGAACGCGCATCCGACGGCTGTCGCAATGACGATCAAGAGGCCTAGCAGGCCGAGCGCGCCGCCCTCGATGAGCAGCCCCAAGTAGCCGTTGTCGAGGATCCAGTACTTCGGTAGGAAGGTGCCGAAACCCCTGCCCAGCAGCGGACTTCGACTGATGAACATGCTCGCGACGTCGTAGCTGCCGGTGCGCGAGGCGACACTCGAATCGCTGGAGATGCCCGTGAAAAGGTTGGTGATCGTTCCCAGTACACCAGGCATCGTGAGGAAGACGACCGTCGTCACGAGAAGGGCCGAAGCCGTAGCCCAAACCTTCGCTGCGAGCGGCCAAGATGACACCGTCACGACGAATGCGACAGCCGCGCAGATCATGGCTGATCGCGAGATGGACAGCAGTATGGAGATCGAGATGGCGATCAACAGCACTCGGTAGAGCCAGCGTCGCCGCGAGGCGCTCCTTGCCAAGGTCATTGCAAGAGGGAGGGTGGTCGTCAGAACCATGCCGAACTCGATCGGATGGGTTGACGTCCCGCTCGGTCGGACCAGACCGCTCCGGGCGGCGAGCTCCCACCCGGCAGCGCCGGACCGGAGGCCGGGGATGCTGATCCTGTCGACCCAGAGCTGTTTGGTGATCGTCTGGATGACCCCGAGCAAAGCAACCATCCCAACGGCGATCACGAGCGATCCCACCAGTTGACGGTGGTGGGCGAGGGACCGGATCCCGTCGTTGGCCACCAGAACTATGCCGGTCATGCCGATCAGGCGAAGCAGGCCGCTGTCCGCGGGGCTGATCTCATCGGCAGAGATGGGGTGCGCCATCGCGTGCGCGTACACGGCGAGCATGGCCAGCAGCCAGCCGATCATCGCAGCCCTCACCGGCTGAACACCTGACGTGACTGGGTGATCGCGCTGGATCTGGTACCACAGCCACAAGCAGGTGGAGGACATCGCGATGATCGTCGCCGGGCTGCCCGCGGTACCTAGTGGTGCGAACACCATGGGGGCAGGAATGGCCAGCAGCATCGTGACGAAGACCGTGAGGAGCGTCGCGTCTGCGGTGCGAGGAGGTCGGCGAGTCACGTGGCGATCGGGCCTAGCGACCGACTCGCTGGGCACGCCGAGCGTGGGCTCTAGACGAGTTGGGTCGGTCCGCCGGTGGGGGATCGCCCGGCTCGTCGGGCAGTTGTGGCTGACCAGTGGCGTCGGATGCTTCCACCGCGAGTCGACGACGCGTGGCACGGGCCATGAGTAGCCCATCCACCAAAGCCAGTAGGAGCAACATGACCAGCAGGACGGCCGCACCCACGACAATTCCACTTCGGATCTGATCGCTCCGAACCGTCTCGGGCTTGGTGTCGGTGGTCAACACGACGGACGTGATGTATCCGTCACTGGGTAGGCCCACGATGCCCGACTGCAGGGACCGCAACGTCTCTGGAACGGTCTGCATAACGTCGTTCAGTCCCCGAATAGAGTCTTCCGCAGAAGGGGACGACACCGTTATGACGAGGATCGGCGCGCTCGTCGTGAAGTCCGGATTGACTTCATACTGAGCATTGGGCTGGCGGCTCGCGAATGCGTTCACGGCGGTTTTTGTGCGCATCGTGCGCATTAGAATGTCCCGCGCTTGACTTAGACCTCCCAGCACGAGGTAGGGGTTGCCCTGCGTCTCCACCGAGGTCGAATTGCGGACTGTGGATGCGGGAGGAAAAAGGAGAACGGCTCCGTCCGCCTTGTACGTGGGCCCGATGAGCATGACCACGAGGAACGTGACGCCAGCCGTGGCGATCAGAGCGCTGACGGTAAGGTACCAACGACGCAGCAGGGCCGAGACGAACGCGCTCAAGTCCATTCGCCGCGAGCCCCCTCACCTGCATCGACCGAAGGCTGAGGTCGATCGTCCGCCCAGTGTCTCATACTACAGACTCGGCCCGGCGTCCACGCGGTTCTCACCGGGGTCGGGCCCCGGCGGGCGGCCCCTCACCGAGAGCGTACCTGGCCACCCCCGGCGGCGGTCTCCTCGTCCATCGCATGGGTCTACACCCTGGCGGCACGCAGCCGGATCGCTGAGCGTCGCGGGTCACGCCTGCTGAAGTCACCCGCCGGGTCAGTACACTTTGCGGAAGTAGCCAGTCGAGCCGGGGCGAGGCCAGCGCATGACAACCATGGACCTGCTGAGACTGGTCCTACGCCGCTGGTACCTCATGGTTTTGGGGTGTGTGGCGTCAGTGCTCGTCCTCTACCAGAGTCTTCACGTACCTCCGGTCTACTTCGCGCAAGTCAAGGTAGTGCTCCTTCCGCCACGCGATAATCTCTTCCCGAACTACCTCGAGGATCCGCGCTTCGACATGACGCCCCTCGCGGGCGTGATCGTGTCCGACTACAACAAAGGCGTGCGTCCTCCGCTCCTTGCGTCGTCGGATACCACGTTGTACGGAGAGGGATTGCGCAACGCTGTGCAGGTTCGACTTGCTAACGACGGCACGCAGTGGCTTCCCATCTACAGCCGACCAAACATCGACGTGCAAGTCGTTGGGGCACAGCCGGCACCTGTGGCCGCGCAGGCAGCCGAGGTAGGTTCGGTACTCACGGCTCTGCTTCAGCAACGGCAGGACGAACTGGGGATCTCGAGCGCCATGCGCGTGGGCGCATTGATCTCGCCCCAAGAACCGGTAGTCGTGCAGATTGGTGGGTCTAGGGTTCGGACGCTGGGTTCGGTAGCTCTGCTCGGTGGCGCGCTCACCGCGATCGCCGTCGTCCAGTTCGATCGTTGGGTTGCCCTGCGCCGCAGGCGTCAGGCTGATCCGCGGCGCACACCAGGCGCAGAACTATCTGAGATTTGACGCGGTTCCTGAGCGGACGTGCGATCCTCGACCCATGCAGGCGAAGGATCACGTCATCCTGACTAGGTTCAACCTGCCGACGGCGGGGCCCGAGAGCCGGATCCGCGCACGCGATGGTTGGCTGCGGGAACGCGTCGAACTCTTCCTCCGCTACTGTGCGCCGTCGGTGGAAAGGCAACATGGGGTTGGCCTCCGCTGGCTCGTCTACTTCGACCCGGACAGTCCCGGATGGTTGTCGAAGCGGCTGGCGGGGATGGTCGAGGATGGCCTCTTCACGCCGGTGTATCGATCGACGGTGTCGACCGAGGATCTCGTGTCGGATCTGCGGGCCGCGTTCCCAGAACCATCCCCGTTTCTCTTAACCACCAATCTGGACAATGACGACGCACTGGCCAGCGACTTCTGCAACCGTGTCGCGTCGATCTCGATCGACGTCTCGCGGTCTGCCGTCTACGTCACCCATGGCCTGATCAAGAGCCAAGGCGGGCTGTTCCTCAGAACTGACCGCCGCAATGCGTTCGTCTCCGTTCTGGAGTCCTGGGATGCTCCGGTGACGGCTTGGTCGGAGTACCACAATGAGTTTCCCCGTGTCATGCCGGTGATTGAGGTGGGCGGTCCTCCAGGGTGGCTCCAGGTGGTTCACGGCTCGAACGTGAGCAACCGGGTGCGTGGGCGGCGGGTCTCGCCGCGTTCCTATCGCGCCCTTTTCGGTGACCTGCTCGACGATGTGGACGAACCGAGTCCGGGTGAGGTCGCGCGCGATCTCGTCCTCCGTGTGCCGATACGAACTGTCCGCGACCTGGGACGGACAACCGTGCGAAGGGCTGCCCTCGGTGCGCTCGGCAAGGATCGCTACAGCGAACTTCGACTGCGCGTGGCGTCGTTGCGGCGTGTGTCGTGAAGGCCGACCCGGGGCTTGTCCCGTCTTCGGTAACGTCTGGATGTCGACCATCGACCCCTGCCGGGGTCTCCTCGATGCTTCGCCCGGCGGCCAAGCACAGTAGGGGAGTCGTCTCGTGACGCCAGAGGCTGATGCAGATGTCCGGGTCCTCTACAGCTTCCCCCACCGTGTCGGGGCCCCCGGGATCGGTATCACCGCCCTGAACCAGGTCCGGGGCCTGGCCGCGGCCGGGGCCAAGGTGACCTTGATCTGCACGTCGCTACACGGCGACGTCCCGGCGTCCGTCGACGTGCGGGAGACGTTGCGCATCCGAGGCAGGCGGATTCCCCATCGCGCATTCGGGTCGCCTGACCTGGCGCTCGTGTACCACGATCATTGGGTAGCTCGAAGCCTCCGACGGTCGGCCGATGACTTCGATGTCGTCCATACCTGGCCGCAGAGTGCCCTGGCCACCTTGCAGGCCGCTCGCGCGGTCGGCTGCCTAAGCTCCCGAGAAGTGCCCAACGCACACACTGCAGAAGCCTATGAGCAGGCTGCCGTCGAGTCTGACATCCTCGGTGTGGAACTCAAGAGGGGGCATTCCCACCGGCCCAACCCGAGACGCCTGCATCTTGAGCAACGGGAGTACGACGCGGTCGACCTCCTCATGGTTCCCTCACGCCACGTCGAGGCGACGTTCCTCGCTCGGGGTTATGGTGCTTCTCGATTGGCCCGGCACCAGTATGGTTTCGATCCGACACGGTTCGGACCGGAAGGTAGGGCAGATCGGCCCGAACGGCCGTTTACGGGAGTGTTCGTCGGGTCCGCCGAGCCGAGGAAGGGCCTGCACTACGTGTTGCGAGCGTGGTCGAAGGCGGATTTGCCACCCACGTCCCGACTTCTGGTCGCAGGAGCTTTCGCTTCCGGCTATCGGGAGGCGATCGCGGACTTGATCGACAGGCCCTGGGTCGAGACTTTGGGGTTCATCAGCGATGTTCCCGCCCTCCTCAGACAGAGCGACGCGCTCCTGTTGCCTTCGGTTGAGGAGGGCAGCGCCTTGGTGACGTACGAAGCGCAGGCCTGCGGATCGATACCCATCGTCTCGTCCGCAGCTGGTGCGCTGCTCCCGCCGAGCATGCACGCCTACGTGCACGAGCCGAGGGACGTAGAGACGCTGACACGGCACCTCCACGTGATTGGGAACGATGAAGCCCTGCGGTCCCGCTTGCGCGCCGACATCCTGGGCTGGTCGCCGCGGCTCACCTGGGACGCCGCCGGCCGTCGCATGCTGGACATTTACCGGTCACGGCTGCATCCGGAGCACCTGGGCGTGTCCGACTCCGGGGCAACCGACCCCGGCCGTTCCTGATTCATTCAGGCCGGGCTGGGCCCATCGAAGGTGATGGTGTCGATTAACCGTGTAAACACGTACCGCTAGCAGCTCGGGATTGGCTGGCCCGTGTCGTCCCAAACGTTCCCTGACCACGTGTAGGCGTAGCTGTTGTTGTGAGTGCAGTGGCCGTAGGTGAACCGATGGGTGAATCGGTTGTTAGTGACGACAGTGTTCGTGCCCGTCAGGTAGAGCAGGTAGGCAGGTGGTGGCGATCCCTCGGACATGAGCCTGTTGTTGTTGATGACCACGTTCCGTGCCTCACCCCCCTCCTGCCCGAGCAGGATGTCCGACGTGTCGCGGGACCAGAGCGAGTTGTGTTCGATCAGAAGATTGGTGTTCCCGCCCAAGGACTGGATGCAGTCAGCGTGGACGACCGGTAGATCGGTCAAGGCGTGGCAGTACGAGTCCCTTATCGTCACATTGTTTCCACCGATGTTGAGCATGTGGTCACATCCGTGGACGTTCGCTCGGGTGATGACTGCATTCTGCAGGAGCATTCCGATGACTTGACCTTTGTCCTGGCAATTGATGTCGACTCGGTCCACGACGATCGATGAGGGACGATCTGTGTTGTCGATTCCGAACCAGCCCGTGCCGTTGAACTTGACACAGCGGACGGTGACATTCTGCGCATGGACCGTAATAACCGTCGGATCCGTGAACTCCACGTTCTCGTACGTCTGCCCGTCCGCATTGATCTGGACCTGACCACCGCTTCTGACCTGTTTGAGGGTCGGACAGCCGACTACACCAGTGTTGGATGCGTCGGGCCAGGCCGCAGGCCCCGTGCTGGGTGTCGGGCTCGGTGGACTGCTGGTCGTCGTCGGCGATGGCGCGGTCGTTGTGGTGGTGGAGCTCGTGGGCGGCCGCGTCGAGGACGTCGACGTGGTGGGCGATGTGGTCGTCTGGGTGGCCGTCGGAGCCGTCGTCGCCGAGGTGGACGTGGTGCTCGGCGGCGCGGTGGCGCCAGATGGTGCAAAGACGACATCGACGAAGTAGTTCGACGATCGCCATTGGTTGACCGGGTATGACGAGTCGTACGAGTACACCCCGGCGGTCGCCCTCAGCGGTCCCGAGGAGCGGGTTGCGCCAGCGGCGAAGTAGTTCTGGTCATCGGCGTAGCTCCCCTCGCTGGAGTACGAGACGACGTATGTCGCTCCGGCTTTGATGCTGACCGGGCGGGCGAACTCCGCCCGTTGCCATCCCTGCCTGGTTTCGCCTGAGAACGTCACGCTGGCGAGTCGGCGACCGGTGCTGTCCCATAATGACCCGGTATGGGGCCCCGTGTTCTGGGCGGACTTGTAGAAGCGGACGGCCAACACCGATCCGGCCACGCTGCTGGTAAACCGCGTGCCGAGCTCGACTGTTGTGCGCTCGGGATCGGCAGGGGTGTTAGGTACGTCGGAGTCCGACCACAGCGAGAAGGTGGTCGGCGCTGCGCTCGACGGAAGTGACAGGGTCACCGCCAGGCTTGCGGTCAGCGTGCACACAAGAGCGATGAGGGCGAGCAGCCGAAGACGGGGCGGGCGGGTGGGGGAAAGCGATGGGTCCTGGGACATGGGAGACCGACTCCTTATTCACAGGCCGGGACGTCGCCTGGCAACACGATGCCTGGGGGACGGCACCGTCGCCAGCAAGGGTGCCATACAGATTGAGATATCACGAATCGTGCCCCTCGAGTGTCCCGGTCCCCTAGCCCGGTCTTAGGCCGGGGGCAGCCGGTCAGCGTGACTCTGACGGCCTGACCACCCCCGGTGGTCCGAACCGGGTGCCACCCGGTCCGACGGCCCAAGGAGTGTTGATAGCGCTAGGAAATTTGGCCGGGCTGGTCAAGGCCCGCGCGCTCGCCTCGAGGCCGTTGCCCAGGGGCGCCCGGGCGGCTGGGTGGGTTGGAGGACATGATCGTCGGCCCCTTCGCCGACGGGATGAGGATCCGCGTCATCCCGCACCACCTACCGCGACGTTGGGGACCGACATGTCTCACAAGATGATCAAGTTCTGGGCTGGGGTGCGCTGAGCTGGCCAAACGCGGCGTCGAGGACGTCCTGGCCCTCTGCTTCGACCGACTGACCGGGTTCCCCATCACGCGGTGGCCGTCCCTATGTCAAGACGCCACGCTCAGGTCGGGCCCGGCGTACGCCACGTCCCTGGACTCAGCTACCCACGCCGATGGCTGATCCGCGAGACAACCTCCGGCACAATGGTCACCGTCGGTGACGAGTAGCCAAGAACGGGTGGACCGAGCGATCGTGCATGTTCTCATCATCGTGCAGAATCTCCCGGTTCCCTTGGATCGTCGGGTGTGGCTGGAATGTCAGGCACTGACGCGCGCCGGGTACACCGTCAGCGTCATCTGCCCCAAGGGCCCCGGCGATCCGGCTCGACAATTCTTGGACGGCGTGACCATCTACAAATACCGCCCTGCGCCCCAAGCCAAGGGCGTGCTCGGCTACGCCTGGGAGTTCGCCTACTCCTGGGCGCGCACCGCGGCGCTCTCCGTTGCGGCCTGGCGTCGGCGGCCCTTCGAGGTGTTGCAGGCCTGTAACCCCCCGGACACCTTCTGGGCTCTTGCCGCGCTGTGGCGCATCCGCGGCGTTAAGTTCGTCTACGACCAGCACGACTTGAACCCGGAACTCTTCCTCTCGCGGTTCGGGACCGACCTGTCCGCCGGCCAGCGGGTGCAACTCGCCGGGGTGAAGTTCCTGGAGCGGATGACCTATCGGCTCGCGGACCGGGTGATTTCCACCAACGAGTCGTATCGGTCGATCGCCGTCAACCGCGGCCGGGTGCCGCGACGTCGCACGGCGGTCGTCCGCAGTGGCCCCGACACCCAAGCCATGCGACCCATCGTGCCGGACGTCGACGTGCGGCTCGGGGGCGACGCTCTGCTGGTCTACCTCGGCATCATGGGCCCCCAGGACGACGTCCACGTCGTCCTCGAGGTGATGGACGAGTTGGTCCATCGCCGCGGGCGCACCGGTCTGCGGGCCGCGTTGCTGGGCTTCGGTGATTGCCTGCAGGACCTGAAGTCCCAGGCGCACGAGTTGGGCTTGGACGATGTCGTCGCGTTCCCGGGGCGCGTGGGCCCAGCCGAGATCGCCCAGTTCCTCAGCTCCGCGGACATCGGCGTGTGCCCCGATCGCAAGACGCCACTGAACGACGTGTCGACGATGAACAAGGTGATGGAGTTCATGGCCTACGGGCTGCCGATGGTGTCGTTCGACCTGAAGGAGTCCCGGGTGTCGGCGGAGGACTGCGCCATCTTCGTCCCGTCGGGTGACGTGCCCGGGTTTGCCGACGCCGTGGAACGGTTGCTCGACGACCCTGACCTGCGGGTGTCCATGGGCACGCGGGGGAGGACGCGAGTCGTCCAGGAGCTCGACTGGCGCCCCCAGGCCCGTTCCTACGTGGGGGTATTCGACGAGTTGACGGGCCAGGTTCGCGGCGAGGCGCTCCCCGACCTCGCGCCCGTGTCCGCGACCTCGGAAACCGCATCCCGGTGGGTGAACACCGAGGATCCCCAGGAATTCGGCCAGTTCCTTCGTCACCGTGGCCGCGAACGCCAGTGATCCAGAGGCGTCGAGCGGTCCCGCTCCGCGCGCTCTGGTGTCGCCATTCATTCGACGTGTACGGGCGAGGTTCCCATCGGCCGCGACACCGTCCGACCCGAGCGAGTTCGACGTCACGGCGAGCGTGGGCGCTCGCCCGGCGACGATAGCGGCGGCTCACCCACGAGGGGGAGTCCTCCTTGCGGTGACTCCGACGACGAGGGACGCCGAGGACCTGGCCGCAGCGATCGGCTGGTGGCTGGACACCCTTGAGGGCATAGCCGTCTTCCCGTCGTGGGAGACGCTCCCCCACGAGCGGCTCAGCCCGCGTTCGGACACCGCCGCCCGCCGCCTCGCCGTGCTGCGGCGGCTGGCGCACCCGGACCCGGACGACGCGGCATCCGGGCCGTTGCAGGTGATCGTCGCGCCGATCAGGGCGGTGCTGCAGCCGCTGGCCACCGGGCTGGGGGAGCTCGCGCCCGTCCGGCTGCGGCCGGGTGACGAGATCCCGCTCGAGCAGGTCGTCGCCGACCTCGCCGCGGCGGCATACACGCGGACCGACCTGGTCGAACGGCGTGGCGAATTCGCGGTCCGCGGCGGCATCCTCGACGTGTTCCCGCCGACCGAGGAACATCCTCTGCGCGTGGAGTACTGGGGCGATACCGTCGAGGAGATCCGCTGGTTCGCCCTCGCCGACCAGCGTTCGCTCGAGGTGGCCCAGGGCGGCCTGCACGCCACGGCCTGCCGCGAGCTGCTGCTCACCGACGCGGTTCGTTCTCGCGCCGCCGCCCTGGCCCCGCAGCTGCCCGGTGTCGCCGACCTGCTGGCCAAAGTCGCCGAAGGCATCCCCGTCGAGGGGATGGAGTCGCTGCTGCCGGTGCTCGCCGACGGCATGACGACCCTGCTGGACCTGCTGCCGCCCGAGTCGCTCGTCGTCGTCGCCGACCCGGAGCGGGCTCGCGCACGAGCTCACGACCTCGTCGCGACGAGCGAAGAGTTCCTCGACGCGAGCTGGTCGGCCGCCGCGACCGGGGCTGCCGTTCCCGTCGACCTGCGCGCGGTCCTGGGGTCGGCGTCCTACCTCAGCTACGCCGAACTGCGCGCGCGCGCCACCGAGTTCGGTATGCCGTGGTGGACGCTCACGGCATACCGCACCGACACCGAACTCGCCGGAGACACCGACGACGGCGTCGTCCAGGTCGACCTCGGCACCACCGACGTGCCCCAGTTCCGTGGCGACACCGAGGCTTTCGTCGCTGCCGCCCGGGGCTGGCTGGCCGACGACTGGACGGTTCTCGTCGTCACCGAGGGCCACGGGCTGGCCCAACGGGTCGTCGAGATCCTCGCCGACCACGACATGCCCGCGCTGCTCGACCCCGACGACCTGGCGCCCGGGCGCGTCACGGTGACCACCGGGGTCCTCGGCCACGGCTTCCTGCACCCGCCGTCGCGACTGGCCCTGGTCACCGAGGCCGACCTCACCGGTCAGGTCGGGGGAACCGGATCGACCCGGGACCTGCGCAAGATGCCCTCGCGGCGGCGCAACCAGGTCGATCCGCTGGCCCTGCGGCCGGGCGACCACGTCGTCCACGAACAGCACGGGGTGGGCCGGTTCCTCGAGATGACCCAGCGCACCGTTGGCGGCGCGACCCGGGAGTACCTCGTCCTGGAGTATGCCGCCAGCAAGCGCGGGCAGCCCGGCGACCGGCTCTACGTGCCCACCGACCAGCTCGACCAGGTGACGAAGTACGTCGGCGGCGAGGCGCCCACCCTGCACCGACTCGGCGGTTCGGATTGGGCGCACACCAAGGCGCGGGCCCGCCGGCACGTGCGCGAGATCGCCGCCGACCTCATCCGGTTGTACTCGGCGCGGATGGCGACGAAGGGTCACGCGTTCGGGCCGGACACGCCCTGGCAGCGCGAGCTCGAGGACGCCTTCGCCTACGTCGAGACCCCTGACCAGCTCTCGAGCATCGACGAGGTCAAGGCCGACATGGAGCGCGAGGTGCCGATGGACCGGCTGGTCTGCGGCGACGTCGGCTACGGCAAGACCGAGATCGCCGTCCGCGCGGCGTTCAAGGCGGTCCAGGAGGGCAAGCAGGTCGCCGTGCTCGTCCCGACGACGCTGCTCGTCCAGCAACACACCCAGACCTTTGCCGAGCGCTACGCGCCGTTCCCGGTGACCGTCCGACCTTTCTCCCGCTTCCAGTCCGACGCCCAGGCGCGGGAGACCCTGACCGGCCTGGCCGACGGCGGCGTCGACGTCGTCATCGGGACGCACCGGCTGCTCACCGACAAGGTCCGCTTCAAGGACCTTGGCCTCGTCGTCGTCGACGAGGAACAGCGGTTCGGGGTCGAGCACAAGGAACGGCTCAAGACGATGCGCACGGCCGTGGACGTCCTCGCGATGTCGGCCACGCCGATCCCGCGCACCCTGGAGATGGCGATCACCGGTATCCGGGAGATGTCCACCCTCGCGACCCCGCCCGAGGAACGCCACCCAGTGCTCACCTTCGTCGGCGCCTACGACGAGAAGCAGATCGCCGCCGCGATCCGCCGCGAGCTGCTGCGCGACGGCCAGGTGTTCTACGTCCACAACCGGGTGTCCTCGATCGAGCGGGCCGCGGCCCGGCTGCGCGACCTCGTCCCCGAGGCCCGGATCACCACCGCGCACGGCTCGATGTCCGAGAGCCGACTCGAACGGGTCGTCACCGACTTCTGGGAGAAGCGCTCCGACGTGCTCGTGTGCACGACGATCATCGAGACGGGCCTGGACATCTCGAACGCCAACACCCTCGTCGTCGAGCGCTCCGACGTGCTCGGTCTGTCTCAACTGCACCAACTACGGGGTCGGGTCGGGCGCGGGCGGGAGCGTGCCTATGCCTATTTCCTCTACCCGCCCGAGAAGCCGCTCACCGAGACCGCCCACGACCGACTCGCGACGATCGCCAGCCACAGCGACCTCGGCGCGGGCATGGCGGTGGCGATGAAGGACCTGGAGATCCGCGGGGCGGGCAACCTCCTCGGGGGGGAGCAGTCCGGGCACATCGAGGGCGTCGGCTTCGACCTCTACGTGCGGTTGGTCGGCGAGGCGGTCGCCGAGTTTCGCGGCCAGCCGCAGCAGGGCCCGGCCGAGATCAAGATCGACCTGCCCGTCGACGCGCACCTGCCGCACGAATACGTCCCGGGCAGCGCCTATCCCGCGGAGGTCGGCGAGCGGCTGCGCCTGGAGGCCTACAAGAAGCTCGCCGCGGTCCTCGACGAAGCCGAGGTGGACGCCATCGCGCTGGAACTGCGCGACCGCTACGGTCCGCCGCCGCCGCCGGTCGAGAACCTGTATGCCGTGGCCCGGTTGCGGGTGCTCGCCCGGCGGGCGGGCCTGGCCGACATCGCGGTGCAAGGTGGATACGTCCGGTTCGCGCCGGTGCCCCCGGAGCGGATGCCGGACAGCCGCCGGCTGCGCTTGGCCCGGCTCTACCCGGGATCGGTGGTCAAGGACCAGCTCGCCGCCGTCCTCGTGCCCCGGCCCATGACGGCCCGGGTCGGGGGCCAACCCTTGCGCGACACCGCGGTCGTACAGTGGGCACGCTCGGTCATCGAACAGACCCTGGGGGACAGCGAATGAGCATGCGCATCGCCGTAATCGGCACCGGCTACCTGGGGGCGGTGCACGCCGCGTGCATGGCCAGTCAGGGGCTCGATGTCGTCGGCGTCGACGCCGATCCGGACAAGGTCGCGGCCCTCGCCAGTGGGTCGGTCCCCTTCTACGAACCGGGCCTGGAAGAGCTGCTCGCCACGGCGTTGGCCACCGGGCGCCTGCAGTTCACCACCGACTTCGCGGCGGCGGCGACGGCGGACGTCCACTTTGTCTGCGTCGGAACTCCCCAGCGTGTCGGCGAGAACGCAGCGGACACGTCGTTCGTCTTCGCCGCCGCGCGCAGCCTCGCCAAGAACGTCAAGGCCGATGCCCTCGTCGTCGGGAAGTCGACCGTGCCGGTGGGCACCGCGGCCCAGATCCAGCGGATCCTCAGCACCGAGGCGGGCCACGAAGTCCGGCTCGCGTGGAATCCCGAGTTCCTCCGGGAGGGGTTGGCCATCGAGGACACGCTGCATCCCGACCGTTTGGTCTACGGGGTGAGCGGGCCAACGGGGACCGACGACGTGGCCCTGCTGGACCAGGTCTATGCCCCGCAACTGGGTGCCGGTACGCCGCGGATCGTCGTGGATTACGCGACGGCAGAGCTCGTCAAGGTCTCGGCCAATGCCTTTCTCGCCACGAAGATCTCGTTCATCAATGCCATGGCCGAGGTGTGCGAGACGGCAGGAGCGGACGTCGTGGCCCTGGCCGACGCCATCGGGATGGATCCGCGGATCGGCCGCCGGTTCCTCAATGCCGGGCTCGGGTTCGGTGGGGGCTGCCTGCCTAAGGACATCCGCGGTTTTATGGCCCGGGCCGGCGAACTCGGCGCCGACCAGGCTCTGACCTTCCTTCGGGAGGTCGACGCCATCAACATGCGCCGCCGTGCCCGCATGGTCGATTTGGCCCGCGACGAGTGCGGGGGGTCGCTGGTCAGCAAACGCCTTGCCGTCCTCGGGGCGGCCTTCAAGCCGCACAGCGATGACATCCGCGACTCGCCGGCGCTCGACGTTGCCGTGGCGATCCAGAAGTCCGGAGGCGTCGTCACCGTGCACGACCCGAAGGCCATCGGGAACGCCAAGCGGGCTCACCCAGAGCTGTCGTACGCCGACGACATCGACCTCGCCTGCCGGGAGGCGGACGTCGTCCTCCACCTCACGGAGTGGCCGGTATACCGGGAAATCGACCCCGCCCAGTTGGCCACGGTCGTGGCTCGCGCGTGCGTCATCGACGGGCGCAACGCCCTGGATGCCGTGCGATGGCGCTCGGCTGGATGGACGTATCGCGCGCTCGGGCGACCGCGCGCCTGACCCTCGGCCCCACCTCAGGGGTCGGGGTACGCTGCGATGGCCCGCCTCCGTGAGCAAGGAGATTGTCGATGACCGCGCGCCGCCTCGCCCTGTCGGCCGCCGCCATGATGGCCGGGGCCCTCGTCGTCGGCGGATGCACCACAGCGCGGCTGCCCGGGGCCGCCGCAATCGTCGACGAGCACACGATCTCCACCGAGCAGGTCCTCACGACGACCAATCAACTCAACGCGGCACTCGGCGACAAGGCCTCGCCGCTCTACAACCCGTCAGCGCACTTCTCCGAGAACCAGACGGTGCAGTGGCTCGTCTTGGCCCCCTTCATCGACAAGCGCGTCGCAGCTACCGGTCGGTGGGTCCCCGACGACGCCTACAACACGACGCTCGCCGCGCTCGGGCACCCGACGGAGTCGACGACTGCCGTGGTCCGGGGCATGCTCTCGACTCAGGCGATGAGCGCCGAGGACAAGGCGGCGGTCCTCGACGACGCACGCCACGCGAAGATCTCCGTCAACCCGCGGTACGGCACGCTCGACCTGTTCAACCCGTACGCGCCGAACTGGATCAAGCCCAACCCCACCGCCACGCCGACGAGCCCCTGATTCCGATCGTGACGGCGCGGGTCCACCTGCTGCGGACCGGGCCTTGGCGCGGGGCCCCGCTGCTGCGGCGCGAGGCTTGGCTGTTACTCGAAGGCGCCGCCGTCCTCGGCCTGCGAAGCGATCCGTATGCCGTGGGGTTGGCCGCCGCCGGCCTGCACGTGACGCTGGCCGACTCGCTCACCGAGCTGGCGGACCGGATCGCCGGACCCGCGAGCGCGCGACCAGACCAGCAACCCGACGAGCGTCGCGACCAGCAACCCGACGAGCGTCGCGACCAGCAACCCGACGAGCGGCCGGTCGTCGTCGTCGACTCCTCCCTCGGCGGCGACCTGGCAAGCGAGCTCGGGCGGCATACCGTCATGTCGGGCGAACCCGACCTCACCGGCTTGCGCTTGCTCGACGTCGTCGCGGTGATGGACCGCCTCCGGTCGCCCGGTGGCTGCCCGTGGGACGCGCAGCAGACCCATGCGAGCTTGCGACCGTACCTGCTCGAGGAGGCCAACGAGGCCGCCGAGGCCATCGACTCGGGCGATCTGGCCCACCTGGCCGAGGAGCTCGGCGACGTCCTGCTCCAGGTGGCGTTCCACGCCCGGGTCGGGGCCGAGCACCCGAGCGAGCCGTTCGATATCGACGACGTCGCCGCCGGCCTGGTCGCCAAGCTCGTCCGACGTCACCCCCATGTTTTCGGCGACGTCGTCGCGGATACGCCCGAGCAGGTGGCCGCGAACTGGGCCGAGATCAAGGCTGCCGAACAGGCCGCCAAGGCCGCCGGACGCACCAGCGAAGGCATCGCCGCCAGGGGCTAGGCTGACTGCAGGCGGCCGGTTGGGGCCGCACCCCGAGTCCGTTCCCAGTCATGGCAGGAGACAGTTGTGGCCAGCATCGAGGCAGTCGGCGCCCGCGAGATCCTTGACTCCCGGGGCAACCCGACCGTCGAAGTCGAGGTCGCCCTCGACGACGGCACCATCGCCCGCGCGGCCGTGCCCTCGGGCGCGTCGACCGGGGCGTTCGAGGCATCCGAGCGCCGCGACGGCGACAAGGCCCGCTACCTCGGCAAGGGTGTCCAGAACGCCGTCGATGCCGTGCTCGACGAGATCAACCCGCGACTGCTGGGCTTCGAGGCCAGCGAACAGCGCCTCATCGACGCCGAGATGATCGCCCTGGACGGGACGAAGAACAAGGAGCGCCTCGGCGCCAACGCCATCCTCGGCGTCTCCCTTGCGGTCGCCAAGGCCGCCGCCGACTCGGCGGGGCTGCCCCTGTTCCGCTACGTCGGCGGACCGAACGCCCATGTCCTGCCCGTGCCGATGATGAACATCCTCAACGGCGGCGCCCACGCCGACAGCAACGTCGACATCCAGGAGTTCATGGTCGCCCCGATCGGCGCACCGTCGTTCAAAGAGGCGTTGCGCTGGGGCGCCGAGGTCTACCACTCGCTCAAGAAGGTCCTCCACGACCGCGGCCTGGCCACCGGGCTCGGCGACGAGGGCGGTTTCGCCCCGAGCCTGGAGAGCAACCGCGCGGCCCTGGACCTCATCGTCGAGGCCATCGAGAAGGCCGGTCTCAAGCCGGGCACCGACGTGGCCCTGGCCCTGGACGTCGCGGCGACCGAGTTCTACAAGGACGGCGCCTACGAGTTCGAGGGCGCGAAGAAGACCGCGGCCCAGATGGCCGACTACTACGCCGAACTCGTCGCGGCATACCCGCTGGTGTCCATCGAGGACCCGATGAGCGAAGAGGACTGGGACGGCTGGAAGGCCATCACCGACCAGATCGGCGACAAGGTGCAGATCGTCGGCGACGACCTGTTCGTCACCAACCCGGAGCGGCTGCAGCGCGGCATCGACACCAAGACCGCCAACGCGCTGCTCGTCAAGGTCAACCAGATCGGCTCGCTCAGCGAGACCCTCGACGCGGTGACCCTCGCGCAGAACAACGGCTACCGCTGCATGATGAGCCACCGGTCCGGCGAGACCGAGGACACGACGATCGCTGACCTCGCCGTCGCGACGAACTGTGGCCAGATCAAGACCGGTGCTCCGGCTCGCTCGGACCGGGTCGCCAAGTACAACCAGCTGCTGCGCATCGAAGAGGAGCTCGACGACGCCGCGGTGTACGCCGGGGCCGGCGCCTTCCCGCGGTTCTCCGCGGCCGCGAAGGGCTAAGCGGCTAGCCTGGCGGTCGATGACGACTTCCAGCGGCAAGCGCCCGTCTCGGACGGTGGGTCCGGCCCGCCGTCCGGCGGGCGTTTCCCGTACGCCGGGGCGCACCTCGCGCCCGGGCGCTCGCACCGCCCCTGGCTCGGCCCGCCCGACCCCACGCCCGGCTGCCCGCCCGGCCCCGTCGGCCCGGCCCCGGGAGGTGCAGGCGCCGCCGCCGCCGTCCGTCGGTGTCTCCCGGCGGCGCTGGGCCATCCTCGGGCTCATCCTCGTCATCCTCGCGGTAACCCTGGTGCCGACTGCTCGGTCCCTGGCCCGCCAGCGGGCCGAGATCGCCGCCTTACGCGAGAAGGTGGCGGCCCAGCAGGTCGACGTCGAGGCCCTGCGCCTCGAGAACACCCGGTGGCAGGACCCGGCATACGTCGAACAGCAGGCCCGCGAGCGGCTGAAGTTCGTCAAGCCCGGGGATCGTTCCTACACCGTGCTGGACCCCGCCGAGACCCAGCGCAAGACCCCGAGCGGAGCCACCGTCGCGGCCCCCAAGGTCGGTGCCGACGTCCCGTGGTACGGCCAACTGTGGCAGTCGGCCCGGCTGGCCGACCAGCCCACCGCCGGCCTCGTGCCCGTGCCCGACACCCGGTGACTGATCCCGCCGCCAGCGATCCGGCCGTGCTCGACCTCGCCGGCGTTGGTCACTCCGCGGTCGACAACTCCGCGGGCGACGGCTTCCCGTTCGGCGGTTCCCCGGTCGACAACTCCGCGGGCGACGGCTTCCCGTTCGGCGGTTCCCCGCTCGACGTCCGCGCGGCCGACCTGACCGCCGTTGCCGGGCAGCTGGGCCGGACCCCGCGCGGCGTTTCCGCGATCGCGCACCGATGCCCGTGCGGGTGGCCCGACGTCGTGCGCACCGAGCCGCGGCTGCCCGACGGCACGCCCTTCCCGACGCTGTACTACGCGACGTGCCCGAGGCTCACGGCCGCGGTGAGCACGCTGGAGAACGAGGGCCTCATGCGGGACATGGAGCAGAGGCTGCGCTCCGACGGAGCGCTGGCGGCGGCATACCGGCGGGCGCACGAGGCCTACCTGGCTCGGCGGGACGAGCTCGGGTCGGTGGCCGAGATCGCCGGGACTTCGGCCGGGGGCATGCCCGAGCGGGTCAAGTGCCTGCACGTGCTCGTCGCGCACGCGCTCGCCGAGGGCCCCGGCGTCAACCCGCTGGGCGACGAGGTGCTCGACCGGTTGACGCCGTGGTGGCCGCCGGCTGGGAGCGGCTGCGCGGACGCGAAGGAGACGACATGAGCGCTCAGCCGCTGCGGGTCGGCGCCGTCGACTGCGGGACCAACTCGATCCGCCTGCTCGTCGCCGAGGTCCGGCCGGGCGGGCGCCTGGTCGACGTGGCCCGGCGGATGGAGATCGTCCGACTCGGGCACGGCGTCGACCGCACCGGGGTCATCGCGCCGGACGCCATGGCCCGCACCCTGGCGCGATGCGTGGAGTATGCCGCCCAGTGCCGCGATCTCGGGGTGGCACGGGTGCGCTTCGTCGCCACCTCGGCTTCTCGGGACGCGCGCAACGCCGCGGAGTTCGTCGCCGGGGTGCACGAGGCGTTCGCCGATTTCGCGGTGACCCCCGAGGTGGTCACCGGGGCCACCGAGGCCCGATTGTCCTTCGGCGGCGCGACCGGCGACCTCCCGGCGGTGCACGCCCCGACGCCCTACCTCGTCGTCGACATCGGCGGGGGATCGACGGAGTTCGTCCGCGGCAGCGACGACGTCGAGGCCGTCCTGTCCGTCGACGTCGGGTGCGTCCGGATGACCGAGCGGCACCTGCGCGCCGACCCGCCGACGGCCGCGCAGGTCGCGGCCGCCACGGCCGACATCGACGCGGCGATCGCCCGGGCCGCCGAAGCCGTCGACTTCACCGGGGTGCGCACCCTCGTCGGGGTCGCCGGCAGCGTGACGACAGTCGCCGCGCACGTGCTCGGGCTCGCGGCATACGACCCGGAACGCATCCACCTCAGTCGGGCCACTCCCGCCCAGGTCCATCGGGCCGGTGCGGACCTGCTCGCGATGAGCCGCGCCGAACGGGCCGAGTTGGGGTTCATGCACCCCGGTCGCGTCGACGTCATCGGCGCCGGGGGACTGGTCTGGTCTCGGGTCGTCGACCGGGTATGCCGCGACAGCGGGCTCGGCGAGGCGTTGCCGGTGCTCACCTCCGAGCACGACATCCTCGACGGGATCGCGTTGTCGTTGCTGTCGGACTGAGGTGGCCCGAGGCGCCCGGAGGACACCGGTTGGTCAGTGGTCCGACCCGTAGCGCCGGTGCAGATAGGCGGCGATCGCCGCGGCGAACCCGATGCCGACCACGCACCACGAGCCGGTGAGCAGCCAGGTCCACTCCCACCCGCCAGTTCGGGTCGCCAACCACGCCACGGCGGGCGGGCCGATGACCTGCCCCAGCCCCGACCACTGCTGCATCCACCCGACCGTCGTCGAGATCGTCCGCTCGCTGGGGGCCAGACGCGGGGCCAGGACGAACAAGGTGGCGGGGACCAACCCGCCCGGGCCGGAGAAGACGAGTGCACCGACATACCGGGCCACCGGCGAGCCGGCGGTGGGCGCGCCGAACGCGAGGAAGCTGCCCACCGCCATCGCCGCGAACCCGGCGACGAGCAAGGTCCGAGGGCGCACGCCGACGTGGGCCAGCACCCCGGCCGAGACGTTCCCGCCGATGTTCACCGCGGCGACGAGCGCACTGAGCACCGCCCCGGTCGTGCCGGTCCACCCGGATTCGGCGTACACCGAGGGGAGGAACCCGATGACCGCCAGCCACTGTGCGCCGTACACGGCGAACGCGCCCGCGCCGAGCCACGGCCCGAGGGTGCGCAGCGTGCTGGCGAGGCGGCGGGTCCACGGCTCGGTGTCCGGGCCGGCGTCGGCGCTGCGGGGCGGATCGGGCGGGACGACCCGCCAGACGAGGACGCCGATGAGCGCCGAGACGGCCGCGGTCGACCACCACCACGACGGCCAGCCCAACGCGGCGATGACCGCCGGGCCGACGAGCAGGGCGATCGTCGAACCCACCGGGATAAAGGCCGACCAGATGCCGAGCATCCGGGTCAGCCGGGCCGGCTCGACGAGGCGGCGGATGAGCCCGGGGGCGGGCACCGACGAGAGGAGGAATCCCGGGCCTTCGAGCGCTCTCAGGACGAGCAGGGTCTTTTCGTCGGTCGCCCAACCCCCCGCGAGCCCGGCGACCGTGAGGATGGTCAGCCCGGCGAGCTGACTGCGTCGTAAGCCGATCCGATCGGCGAGCAGCCCGACGACGAGCCCGAGGACCGCGCCGGCGAGCAGGACGAGCGAGAGCAACACGCCCGAGGTGACGAGAGTGACGCCGAGTTCGCGCTGCAGCGCCGGGATGGCCGGCGAGAGCTTGGCGACGTGCAGGGCCGCACTGACGCCGCCGAGGACGACGAACCACGCCGGACCGACGCCGCGCCGGACGCCGAGCGCCCCCGGGCCACCGCTCACATCGGCAATGTAGTGCGCGGCCCCTATCGTGGACCGGTGCCCACCACGCCCTTGCCGCACCCGGGCATCGGCGTGACGTTCCCGTCTCCGGCCCCGCCTGGCACGGGGTGGCCCGGCGACCCGGCCACGCGGCATACCCCACGCGCGGGCGACCCGGCCGACGTCGCGAGGCTGGCGGCGGGGGCCGGGACGTTCGCCGAGCTCGACTCCCGGATCTCGGTATGCCGCGCCTGCCCTCGGCTGCTCGCCTGGCGCGAGTCGGTCGCGGTCGCCAAGCGCGCCGCCTACGCGGGGGAGCCGTACTGGGGCCGGCCCGGGCCCGGCTTTGGCGACCCCCGCCCGCGGATCCTCGTCGTCGGGCTCGCCCCGGCCGCCCACGGCGCCAACCGGACCGGCCGGATGTTCACCGGCGACCGCAGCGGGGACTGGCTCTATGCCGCGCTGCACCGCGCCGGCCTGGCCAACCAGCCGCAGAGTCGGTGGGCCGGGGACGGGCTGGCGCTGACCGGGGCGCGGGTGGTGGCCGCGGTCCGCTGTGCGCCCCCGGGCAACCACCCGACCGTGGCCGAACGGGCCGCCTGTGCGCCGTGGCTGGACCGCGACCTCTCGCTCGCGGGGGCGACCGTCGGCTCGGTGCTGGCCCTCGGCGCCCTGGCGTGGGACGCCGTGCTCGGCGCCGCCCGCCGAATCGGCTGGACGGTGCCGCGGCCCAAGCCGAGGTTCGGCCACGGCGCACTCTGCCGCCTCGGTGCCGAGCAGGGCCCGGTGCGGCTCGTCGGCAGCTACCACCCGAGCCAGCAGAACACCTTCACCGGCCGGCTCACCGCGGCCATGCTCGATGAGGCAGTGGCCGCGCTGTAGCCGCTCCACCGACGGCGGTAGCGTTGCGCCGTGACCAGTTCGCCCCCCGTCCTCGCCGTCACCGTCCTCGGCGACGACCGGCCCGGGATCGTCGCGGACGTCACGACCGCCCTGGCCGGGCTCGGGGCCAACCTCGAAGACTCGACAATGACGCTGCTGCGCGGCCACTTCGCCATGGTCGTGCTCGTGCGCACCACCGTGCCCGTCGAGCAGGTCCAGGCCGCGCTCGATCCGCTGACCGCCTCGGGCTCGCTCACCATCGACACTCGGGTGCTCGCCGAATCGGCCGAACCCACCCGGCCCGGCGCGGCATACACGCTGCGGGTACACGGTGCCGACCGCTCCGGCATCGTCGCCGGGGTCACCCAGGTCGTCGCCGAGCACGGCGGGAACATCGTCGATCTCGGCACGCGCCTCGGCGCCGACCTCTACGTCCTCATCGCCGAGGTGGAGCTGCCGGCGAGCGCCGACCCGGACCGGCTCGCCGCAGCCCTCGACACCGTGGCCGGACACCTCGGCGTCGACGTCTCCCTGGACCCCGTGGACGACGATCTGCTGTGAATCCGCTGGTCATGCCCTCGCTGCCCGAGGGACGCGTGCTCGACGTCGTCCGGGCCCCGGCCCGGGTGCTGTCCACCCCTGGAGCGCCCGTCGACCCGACGAGCCCGGACATCCTCCACCTCGCCGCCGACCTGCTCGCCACGCAGGCAGTGTCACCGGGTTGCGTCGGCCTCGCGGCGGCTCAGGTCGGGGTCGCCGCGGCGATATTCAGCCTCGACGTCTCCGCCCACCCGAAGACCCGCACTTGCCACGGGCGCTACGTGCTGGCCAACCCCGAGATCCTCTCGGCGACGCGCAAGGAACGCGGGCGCGAGGGGTGCATGTCGGTGCCCGACTTCACCGGCGACGTCGCCCGGGCCCGGCGGCTCACCGTCCGAGGGCAGCTGCCGGTGACCGGGGAATGGGTAACCCTCACCACCGACGCCTTCGAGGCGATCGCGCTGCAGCACGAGATCGACCACACCCAGGGGCTGGTGTTCCTCGACCGCGTGGCCGGACCGCACGCGGTGCACCCGCGGCGCACCTATCTGTGAGTCGCCCACGGAAGCGTGCTTTCCGTAAGCGCGCAGACCAGGGGGCGGCGAGCAGGGGGCGGCGAGCAGGGGGCGGCGAGCAGGGGGCGGCGAGCAGGGGGCCGCGAGCAGGGGGCGGCGAGCAGGGGGCGGCGAGCAGGGGGCGGCGAGCAGGGGGCGGGCATACCCTGGGGTCGCCCCCGTAGCCCAATCGGCAGAGGCAGGCGACTTAAAATCGCCCGAGTGCGAGTTCGAGTCTCGTCGGGGGCACCGCGCCCGGCCACCCGTGGAGGGCGGGAACAACCCGCCGCTCCCGTACGCTAAACCACCGAGGCCTGATCGCGGGCCCCGACACCATGGAGGACGCATGGCCGGCAACAACCCGGTGTTCCAGCGCATCGACAAGCAGATCGACCAAGAGCGGTATGCCGGTTTCGGGCAGCCGACCGACGCCCCGCCGGGCTACCCGCCACCGGGCACGGCCTACCCGCCGGTGAGCGACCAGGTGCTGCAGGACATGTACTCGCGGCCCAGCGCCGGTCCCGTCCAGACGGGCCGAGTCACCTTCGACGACGTCATCATGAAGACCCTCGGTCTATTCGCCGTGTTGCTGGTAGCCGCCGGCGCTTCGTGGGTGCTCACGGCAGGCAGCCAGACGCTGACTCTTTCGCTGTTGTTCGGCGGAATGTTGGGCGGTCTGATCCTCGGGTTCGTCATCGCCTTCATGAAGAAGGTCTCGGTCCCGCTCATCGTCGGCTACGCGCTGCTTGAGGGCCTGTTCGTCGGTGCCTTGAGCCAGCTCATGCAGCGGGCCTACCCGGGCATCGTCGCGACGGCGATCATCGCCACGCTGGCGACCTTCGGCGGCATGTTTATCGGCTACAAGACCGGCCTGGTCAGGGTCACCGAGCGCTCCCGGCGAGTGTTCCGATTCGCGCTGTTCGGCTACCTGCTCTTCGGCCTC
Organism: Dermatophilaceae bacterium; assembly: GCA_037045045.1. GTDB lineage: Bacteria > Actinomycetota > Actinomycetes > Actinomycetales > Dermatophilaceae > Phosphoribacter. Next base: position 168,719 of record JBAOHL010000002.1, on the reverse strand, counting down.
GTCAATGTCTTGGCTCTGCTCATGGGCTGGACCAGTGGCTGGGGCTTCGGCGGGAGCGGCCTGATCGGCATCGGCATCTCCGTGCTCGGGGTCGGGTTGGCTTCGTACTCGCTCGCCGTCGACTTCGACTCCATCGACCACGCGGTCCGCGCGGGCGCGCCCGAGAAGTATTCGTGGCTGCTCGCGCACGGCCTTATCGTCAGCGTCGTCTGGCTCTACGTCGAGATCCTCAGGTTGCTCGCCCGCCTGCGCGACTGACGTGGGTCCCGCCTCGCCGGTCCCTGTCGAGGTCCAGACCGAACTCGCGCGCCTGGCGCAGCGGTGGCATCAGCTGCCGTTGCGCCAGGCGCTTTCGTCTGCCGGGCGGCTTCGCGCCGCGGCCCAGGAGCTCGCCGACTCACTTGTCCGCGATGCCGGAGGTGCCACCATTCCGCTTTCCGACCTCGGCCCGGCGTGCGCGTTGGACCAGCTCACCGTGCTGGTCTACGACGCCTGTGTCGGGGGGCGGGTCGAGGGGCTTGCCGAGCGGCTCGCGGTCTTGCGGCGAGACCTCACGGGCCCGCAGCCTTTCTAGTCGGTGGGTCGGTGGGTCGGTGGGTCGGTGGGTCGGTGGGTCGGTGGGTCGGTGGGTCGGTGGGTCGGTGGGTCGGTGCTCACGGCAACTGCGCCCAGGGGTCAGTGGGTCGGTGGGTCGGTCGGTGCTCACGGCAACTGCGCCCAGGGGTCAGGAGTTGCTGGGTTCGAGGCTGTGGACCCGACTGCAACTGCGCCCAGGGGGCAGTTTCCGCTGACCGGGTTCTGACTCGGGGCGACCGCCAAGGGCGTCTAGCAACAACTGCGCCCAGGGGTCAGGAGTTGCTGGGTTCGAGGCTGTGGACCCGACTGCAACTGCGCCCAGGGGCAGTTTCCGCTGACCGGGTTCTGACTCGGGGCGACCGCCAAGGGCATCCAGCAACAATTGCGCCCAGGGGTCAGGAGTTGCTGGGTTCGAGGCTGTGGACCCGACTGCAACTGCGCCCAGGGGCAGTTTCCGCTGACCGGGTTCTGACTCGGGGCGACCGCCAAGGGCGTCTAGCAACAATTTGCGCCCAGGGGTCAGGAGTTGCTGGGTTCGAGGCTGTGGACCCGACTGCAACTGCGCCCAGGGGGCAGGAGTTGCTGGGTCCGAGGCTGTGGACCCGACCACAACTGCGCCCAGGGGGCAGTTTCCGCTGACCGGGTTCTGACTCGGGGCGACCGCCAAGGGCATCCAGCGACAACTGCGCCCAGGGGTCAGGAGTTGCTGGGTTGGAGGCTGTGGACCCGACTGCAACTGCGCCCAGGGGGCAGTATCCGCGGCTGGGCCTGCATCCTACGTGCGGGCGGGCCCTGCGCAACTGCGCCCCAGGAAGAGCGCGGCCAAGCTCCCACACACCCGGACACGCCGCAGCGCCCGCCACCGGCGAGGATGACGGGCGCTGCGAATGTCGGGCACTAAGGCTCAGCTGAGCCGCTCGTAGATGATCGCCATGCCCTGGCCACCGCCGACGCACATCGTCTCGAGGCCGAACGTGCCGTCACGCTCCTGCAGGCCGTGCAACAGCGTCGTCGTGATCCGGGCGCCCGTGGAACCGAACGGGTGACCCAGCGCGATCGCGCCACCGTGGACGTTGAGCTTGTCGAAGTCCATGCCGAGGTCGTCGCCCGAGGCGAGCACCTGGACGGCGAAGGCCTCGTTGATCTCGTACAGGTCGATGTCCTTGATCGTCATTCCGGCGTTCTTCAGCGCGTTCTGAGTCGCGCCGACCGGGCCCATGCCCATGATCTCGGGCGACAGGCCGGTGACGCCGGTGGCCACGACGCGGGCCAGCGGCGTGATGCCGAGGTCCTTGGCCATCGTGTCGCTCATGACCATCACCGCGGCCGCGCCGTCGTTGAGCGGGCAGCTGTTGCCGGCCGTGCACGAGCCGTCGGGGCGGAATACCGGCTTGAGGCTCGAAATCGCCTCGTACGTCGTGCCAGCCCGGATGCCGTCGTCGGTGGACGCGACGGTGCCGTCAGGCAGGGTCACCGGGACGATCTCGGCCGCGAAGAAGCCGCTCTTCTGGGCTGCTTCGGCGCGGTTCTGGGAGGTCACGCCCCACTCGTCGAGCCGCTGGCGAGTGAAGCCACGGGAGGTGACGACGTTCTCCGCGGTCTGACCCATGCCCATGTAGATGTCGGGCAGCAGCCCGTCCTCACGCGGGTCGTGCCACACCTCGTTGGACAGCGCCATGGCCTGGCCACGGGCCTCCGCCTCGGCGAACTTGGGGTTCTTGTCGCCCTCGGCGGAGCCACCGGCCCCGGCGAACACGGTGTATTGGGAGACGCACTCGACGCCACCGGAGATGAAGGCGCTGCCCTCACCGGCCTTGATGGCGTGGTAGGCCATCCGGGTGGTCTGCACGCTGGAGGCGCAGAACCGGTTCACCGTGGCACCCGGGATGTTGTCGTAGCCGGCAAGCACCGAGACGACGCGGGCGAGGTTGTTGCCGTGCCGGCCGGACGGCTCGGCGCAGCCCCAGTAGAGGTCGTCGATGAGCCCGGTGTCCAGCTGCGGGATCTTGGCCAGCAGCGCGTGGATCATCTGGGCCGAGAGGTCGTCAGGGCGGATGTCCTTGAGCGACCCCTTCATGGCTCGACCGATGGGGGAGCGGACGGTGGAGACGATGACAGCTTCGGTCATGGTACGGAGGTCCTCCTGAAGGTGGGGGCGTGCTGGCGCGAGTCCGCCCCGACTCTATGGCCGGGGGCACCCCGAGCGCCAGGTGGGGCAGCGCCAGCGGGGTTCACATCTCGGGGGCTGCCCGGTATGCCGCGCGGTCGCCCCCGCCGGGCCGCGGACGCGGGCGACGCCCGATCGTGTCTGCGCCGTGGCATCCCTCTGCCAGGATGACCCGGTGAGATACGCCGAACACGTCGTCGAGCTCATCGGCTCGACGCCGTTGGTCCGCCTGACGCGCGTCACCGCGGGCGTCACGAACGCGACCGTCCTGGCCAAGGTCGAGTACCTCAACCCCGGGGGCTCGGTGAAGGATCGGATCGCCCTGCGGATGATCGAGGCCGCCGAACGATCCGGGGCGCTGCATCCCGGCGGCACCATCGTCGAGCCGACCAGCGGCAACACCGGGGTGGGTCTTGCCCTCGTGGCCCAGCGCAAGGGCTACGCCTGCGTCTTCGTCTGCCCCGACAAGGTCAGCGAGGACAAACGCAACGTCCTCGCGGCATACGGGGCCCGGGTCGTCGTGTGCCCCACCGCTGTCCCGCCGGAGCACCCGGACTCCTACTACAGCGTCTCGGACCGGCTCGCCCGCGAGATCGACGGCGCGTGGAAGCCCGACCAGTACGCCAACCCCGAGAACGCCGCCTCCCACTACGCCACCACGGGCCCAGAGATCTGGGCCGACACCGAGGGCAAGGTCACCCATCTTGTCGCCGGGGTGGGCACCGGCGGGACGATCAGCGGCACCGGGCGGTATCTCAAGGAGCGCTCCGGCGGCCGGGTCCGCGTCGTCGGTGCCGACCCGGAGGGCTCGGTGTACTCCGGCGGCACCGGCCGGCCCTATCTCGTCGAAGGCGTCGGCGAGGACTTCTGGCCGACGGCATACGACCCGTCCGTCGTCGACGAGATCGTCGCGGTCTCCGACGCCGAATCGTTCGACCTGACCCGGCGGCTGGCCCGCGAGGAGGGGCTGCTCGTCGGGGGGTCGTGCGGGATGGCCGTGGCGGCGGCGCTGCGGGTCGCGCGTGACCTCCCCCAGGAGGCCGTCGTCGTCGTCGTCCTGCCCGACGGCGGTCGCGGGTACCTGTCGAAGGTGTTCTCGGACACGTGGATGTCCTCGTACGGGTTCCTGCGCCAGTCCGCCGAGCAGACCGTCGGCGAGGTCCTGCGTGCCAAGGCTCCCGGCCTGCCCGCGCTCGTGCACACCCATCCCAACGAGACGCTGCGTCAGGCCGTCGACATCCTGCGCGAGTATGCCGTCTCGCAGATGCCCGTGGTCAACGCCGAACCGCCGGTGACCTCCGGCGAGGTCGCCGGGTCGGTGAGCGAGCGGCACCTGCTCGAGTTGCTGTTCACCGGCAGGGCGCGCCTGACCGACCCGGTTGCTCGGCACATGGAGGCCGGCCTGCCCATCGTCGGGTCGGGCGAACCGATCGCCAGCGCCCGGGCGGAGCTGGAGGTTGCCGATGCGGTGCTCGTCGTTGACGGCGGCCGGCCGATCGGGGTGCTCACGCGGGCCGACCTGCTGGGGTTCCTCACCGGGTGACCGACCTCGGCGGCTGAACCCGCTCGCCGAACCCGCACACCGAACCCGCACGCGGAACCCGCACGCGGAACCCGCACGCGGAACCCGCACGCGGAACCCGCATCCCCCGTCGTCGGTCCGCACACCGAACCCGCACACCGAACCCGCACACCGAACCCGCACGCTGAACCCGCACACCGAACCCGCATCCCCCGTCGTCGGTCCTGGATTCCCGTGGACTCGCCCGGTGTCGCCGGCCCCGCTGCGCGCGCGTCGCGATGGCGACCCTCCCGCCCTGGGACCGGCGCGTCGCCGATCCGGTGCCGCCACGTGGCTAGCCGAGGGTGGCCCGTCCGTGTCCCTGACGGTGGTCAGATCGCCGCCACGGCCAGGGTGTCCCCGGCGTCGGTGCGCACCTGGACGGACCGCAGCCTTTGCGGGCTCGTCGCGCACGCCGCGGTGAGGGTCGCCTGACCACTGGGCGTCGCGCTCCACGTCGCGACCTGGGTGGCCTGGCCCGCATCGTCGACGACCCACAGCGCCATCGTCCCGGTCGTGGGCAGGGACGTGCCGACGACGTCGAGTTGAGTGCCCCAAGCCTTCGTCACGAGGACGAGGCGCACCTGGGCTGCGGAGCTACCGGCCGGGGCCGCGACCACGGGGGTGCCCTGCACGGGAGCGGGCCGGGCGATGGCTTGACCGATGAGCAGCCCCCCTCCGGCGAGGGCGAACGCGGCCACCACCGCGGCGACGAGTTGACCCCAGCGTCGCCGCCGGCGGTCCGCGCGCATCCGATGCAGCAGGACCACGGTGGCGGGCAGCGTGGCGGGACGAGGGTCGGTCATGGGGTCGGCGCCCGGGTCCGACCCGTCAGCGAGATCGAGCAGGCGAGGAATGCCGGACAGTTGCGCGGCCTCGCGTTGGCACTCCCGGCATCCGCGCAGGTGGGTCGAGAACGCGTGGTGGTCGCTGTCGTCGAGCCCCCCGAGGACGAAGGCGCCGAGCAGCATACGGAGCTCGTCGTGGTCCTCATTCATCGCGTCACTCCCATCTCGTCGAGGACGACCCGTAGATGCCGCAGCGCGTAGTAGGCCCGGGACTTCACGGTGCCCTCGGGGACGCCCAGGCGTCCCGCTGTCTCGGCGACCGTCTGGCGCTCGTAGTGCAACGCCCGCACGACGTCGCGATGCTCGGCCGACAGCCGCGCCAACGCCTCCTCGACGAGCACCCGGTCCAGGGCACGGTCGATTTGGGCGACGGGATCCGGCGCGGCCGGTATGCCGTCGAGCGGGACGGCCTCGATCGGTCGACGAGCCGCCGCCCGGTACTGGTCGATGAGCAGGTTGCGCACGCTTTGGGCGAGGTACGCCCGGACGTTCTCGACCGCGGGCGCTTGGCGCCACAGCCGCAGGATGACCTCCTGGACGACGTCCTCCGCGCGCTGGGCGTCCCCCGTCGCATGGGTGACCAGGCGGCGCAGCATCGGGGCGTGTTCGCGGTAGATCTGCGCCACCGCGTGCTCGTCCAACGGCATACCGACCTCCCGCGCGGATTGTCCCGCTGAAGAAGACGTCGCGGTATGCCGCGTGGTTCACGTCGCGGATGTGGCCTCCAGCGTGGCGTCGCGGATGTGACCTCCAGCGTGGCGTCGCGGATGTGGCCTCCGGCGTCGCGGATGTGGCCTCCGGCGTGGCGTCGCGGATCTCGAAGCGCGCGGCCTCGCCCGCGGCTTGCGCCTGCGGCCTGCCTGGTGGTGAACCGACGTGGCCAGGTGGTGAACCGACGTGGCCGGCCAGGTGGTGAACCGACGTGGCCAGCCAGGTACCGACGTGGCCAGGTGGTGAACCGACGTGGCCAGCCAGGTGGTGAACCGACGTGGCCAGGTGGTGAACCGAACGTGGCCAGCCAGGTGGTGAACCGACGTGGCCAGGTGGTGAACCGACGTGGCCAGGCCGACGTCTTCGGGGGTGACACCGGTGGAGGTTCCGCCGGTTCGGAGGAGGAAGCTCATGCGCCACTCGAGGTTGGCCGGACTCGCCGGCGTCGTCATGCTCGCGGCGTGTTCGTCGGCGAGCACCCCGACGTCGACCGTCTCGACCGTCGCTGCCCCGCCCTCGTCGTCAGCGGCGACCGCGGTCCCCCGGCCCGCCATCTCCGAACTCAAGGTCGCGACAACGACGCTCGGGGACATCGTCGTCGACGGTGCAGGGATGACCTTGTATATGTACACGAAGGACACCAAGGGAACGACGGCCAGTGCGTGTACCGGCGGTTGCCTGGTGGCGTGGCCGCTGGTCGTCGCGGCGGACGCGCCGAAGTTGACCGGGGTCACGGGAACGGTGGCGACGATCCCCACGGCGGATGGCCGCAAGCAAGTCACCCTCGACGGGTGGCCGCTGTACTACTACGCCAAGGACGCCAAGGCCGGCGACGTCACCGGGCAGAACGTCGGCCAGGTGTGGTTCGTTCTCGACAAGGCCGGCACGCCGATAAAGAAGTAGCTCGCCACGGGGGACGAGGCCGGTGGCGCCCCGGTCACGAGTGGGCGCCGCCGGTAGGCGCTTCTGGCAGGAGAGCGACGGTCCGCCGAGATCACGAGACCGCCGACCGCCCCGAGGCGGACCGCTCCATGCCCTGCTACCAACTCCATGACATGTCAGGGAGTTCGCAGGATCGGGTGGACCGGGTGTAAGTCCTGAGGCTCCTGGGGCCGCAGAGGCAGGTCGCACGAGCGGTCTGGCCGGGTGGTCGGACGCCGCCCGGCGGACGATCAAGGGAGGCACGGTCGCCCGGTCCGGCCAGTCTCGCACGGTCGCACGGTCCGGCCAGTCTCGCCCGGCCCGCCCGGTCCGGCCAGTGTCGCCCGGTCCGGCCGGGGTGGTCGGACGCCGCCCGGCGGACGATCAAGGGAGGCCCGGTCGCCCGGCCCGGTCCGGCCCGTCTCGCCCGTCCGGCCCGTCCGCGAACGAGCTAGGCCTGACCGGTCGTGCGCAGCACCTGCTGGAACCAGTCGGAGCTCGTGTCGAACGCCTTGTGCCCGGCGATGCGCGGGAACTCGATGGCCCGCAGTTCGTCGCCGCGTTCTTCGTCGTTGCCGATGACCCCAGGGGTCCCGGCCACGGCTGCCTCGACCGCCTTGTCGACCATCGCGGCGATGAGAGCGAGATCCTCGGCGTTGGCCGCCGCCGAACGGGAGAAGTAGCCCGACTTCTGGACCATGGTCTTCTCCGCACCGAGCTTCTCGGCGAACTGCTGGGCGAAGTAGTTGCCCGGGTTGATGGTGTCGAGCTTGACGTGGCCGAACGGGTCACGCTCCACCTGCTGCCCGGTGGCCTCCAGCTGGGCGACGATGTCGGCCACGCCGGCCCCCTCGGAGATGAACAGGTTGACGCAGCCCACCTCGTCCATCACGGTGCGCAGGCGGGCGGCTTCGGCGTCGAGGTCGATGGCAATCTCGGGCACGTAGACGCCGTGGATCGCCCACCGCTGCGGGGTGAGCCCGAAGGTCGGCACCCACTCCTGGGCGGCGTGCCACGCCTGGTAGTTCGACGCCGCCTTGCCGGTGAGCCAGCCGCACCCACGCCCCATGACTTCGTGGATGATGAGCATCCGCGGGTTGGAGCCGTGTTCGGCGAGCACGTTCTGGGCGAACACCGACGCCTGCTCGGCTGCGGTGAGCGCGCCGAGGGACTGGCGGATGGGGATGATGTCGTTGTCGATGGTCTTGGGCAGCCCGACGACGGTGAGCTCGTAGCCCTGCTCGTGCAGGAACGCGGCGAGGTCGGCGGCCGTCGTGTTCGTGTCGTCGCCGCCGATGGTGTGCAGGACGTCGACGCCGTCGGCCTTGAGCCGCTCGGCCGCGACCTGCAGCGGGTTCTCGCCCTCCTTGACCAGGCCCCTCTTCACGAGGTCCTTGGCGTTGGTGAGCTTGACGCGGCTGTTGCCGATCGGGCTGCCGCCGAACCGGTGCATCAGGTGGGCGCGTCCGCGGGTCTGCTGGTCGACGACGAGGTAGTTGCCGGCGAGCACGCCGTGGTAGCCGTGTAGGTACCCGATGATCTCGACGTCGGGCATCTGCTCGGTGTAGCGCTCGATGAGCCCGCCGACGGCCGAGGACAGGCAGGGGGCGTAGCCGCCGGCGGTGAGCAGCGCGACGCGGCGGATCGGGGGACGAGACATCGGGTCAGCCTCTCGAACGGCGGGTAACAGGTCGGGGCAAGCCTATTGCGGTATGCCGCTCGCGCACCGTGCGGTGTCCGGCATACCTAGTCGGGCATCTCGCACCCGCCGGGGCCTGGCTTCCCGGCTGAGTCGGTCGTTGTCCCCCAGGCCTCGGGGCCTACCAGGAGCTGAAGGGGTCGTCGTCGTCCTCGTCGACCGGGACCGGGCCGACCGGGCAGACCAGGCCGGAGGGCCCGTGGTTCGCAGTAGCCGCCGGGGTTCTTGTGCAGGTAGCCCTGGTGGTGGTCCTCGGCGAGGTAGAACTCGCCCGCCCCGTCGGCCCGCCGGATCTCCGTGGTGATCTCGCCGAGGCAGGCGTTGCGCAGCACCCGCTGGAAGACCTCCTTCGTCGTGTGCGCGGCTTGGCCTTGGGCGGACGTGGTCCAGTAGATGGCCGAGCGGTACGTCGTGCCGACGTCGTTGCCCTGTCGAGCGCCCTGCGTCGGGTCGTGGTTCTCCCAGAACGCCTTGAGCAGGTTCTCGGCGCTCGTCTTCGTCGGGTCGTAGACCACGCGGACCGTCTCGGCGTGGCCGGTGAGACCGGTCGTGGTCTCCTCGTAGGTCGGGTTCGGCGTGTACCCGCCCATGTAGCCGGCGGCCGTGACGATCACCCCCGGCTGCTGCCAGAAGATCCGTTCGACCCCCCAGAAGCAGCCCATGGCCAGGTGGATGACCTCGCTCCCCTCCGGCCAAGGCCCCTCCAGTGGGGTCCCGAGCACGACATGCAGGGGCGAGACGACGAACGGACGTTCGGGGCGGCCGGGGAGGGCCTGTTCGCGGGTGGGCATGAGGCGTCGACCGAGATCCAGACTCATGCCGTCCAGTATCGCCGATGGCCTCGCGCGGGGAACGGCCCCCTTTCTCCTGTGCGGGACGAGGGCCTGCGCGCACGACGTAGAGTCACGCCCATGCGAGCGAGGACGCGTCGGTGAGCGAGTGGTCGGACGGCGGGTTCTCCACCCGGGCGATCCACGTCGGGTCCGAGCCGGACCCGTCCACCGGGGCGGTCGTCCCGCCGATCTACCAGGTGTCGACGTACAAGCAGGACGGCGTCGGGGGCCTGCGCGGCGGGTACGAGTACTCCCGCTCGGCCAATCCCACCCGTGACGCGCTGCAGGAGTGCCTGGCCTCGCTCGACGGCGGTGGCCGACGCGTTCGCGTTCGCCAGCGGCCTGGCCGGGCAGGACGCCGTGGTGCGGTCGCTGCTGACCCCGGGGATCACCTCGTCGTCCCCGACGACGCCTACGGCGGCACGTACCGGCTACGTCAACCGGGTGGCCCGGCCGCACGGCATCGAGCACACCGTCGCCGCGATGGGCGACCTCGACGCGGTCCGTGCGGCGGTGCGACCGGGGCAGACCAAGATGATCTGGGTCGAGACCCCGTCCAACCCCCTGCTCGGCATCGCCGACCTCGGGGCCCTGGCCGACATCGCCCACGAGGCACAGGCGCTGCTCGTCGTCGACAACACCTTCGCCACGGCATACCTGCAACAGCCGCTCGCCCTGGGCGCGGACATCGTCACGCACTAGCACGACGAAGTATGCCGGCGGGCACAGCGACGTCGTCGGCGGTGCCGTGGTCACGGCGGCAACCATCGAGGTCCCCGGCATGGCGGATGCTGCGGAGCGGATCGGCTTCCACCAGAACGCCATCGGCGCCGTGGCCGGGCCGTTCGACGCGTGGCTCGTGCTGCGCGGCCTCAAGACCCTCGCGGTGCGGATGGAGCGGCACTGCGACAACGCCGAGCGGGTCGCGGCGTTCCTCACCGGACACGACGCGGTCGCCGAGGTGCTACTACCCGGGACTGCCCGGGCACCCCGGGCACGAGGTGGCCGCCCGGCAGATGCGCCGGTTCGGCGGCATGGTGAGCTTCCGGATGCGTCGGGGCGAGGATGCCGCGGTCAAGGCCGTGGCTGCGGTGCGACCTGTGGACGCTCGGGGAGTCGCTCGGCGGCGTCGAGTCGCTCATCGAACACCCCGGCCGGATGACCCACGCCTCGGTGGCCGGCACCGCCCTGGAGGTGCCGGCCGACCTCGTGCGCCTCTCGGTGGGCATCGAAGACGTCGACGACCTCGTCGCGGACCTGCGCGAGGCGCTGGACATCCACGGGTGAGCCCCCGCTGCCTCACCGTCGACGTCGGATCGACGTACACCAAGGCCGCCCTCGTCGACCTCGACGCCGGCACCGTCCTGGCCAGCGGGCAGACCCCGACGACGAGTTCGACCGACGTCCTGCACGGGCTCGACGCCCTGGCCGACTCGCTCGGGGCGACGCCGCAGATTCCCGTCCTCGCGTGTTCGAGCGCCGGCGGCGGGCTGCGCCTCGCGGTGCTCGGGTACGAACGGTCGGTCACCGCCGAGGCGGGACGGCGGGTCGGGCTGTCGGCAGGCGCCCGGGTCGTCCACGTCGGCGCCGGACGGCTCGACGCCACGGGTGTGGCCGACCTTCGGCAGACGCGCCCGGACATCGTCCTGCTCGTCGGGGGCACCGACGGCGGCAACGCCGACATCCTGCTGGCCAACGCGGCGGTCTTGGCGGGCTCCCGGCTGCGCCGCGGCATCCCGTTCGTCGTGGCCGGCAACGCCGAGGCCACTCCGGCGGCGGCGGAACGGTTGCGCGCAGCGGGCCGACTGGTCCGCACCGCCGACAATGTCCTGCCGCAGATCGGGGTCGTCGAGCCCGCCAGCGCGAGAGCGGCCATCCGTGACGCGTTCGTCCGGCACGTCATCGGCGGCAAGGGCCTGTCCCGGGGGCCGCGGTTCGCTCGGCTCGTGCGGGCCGCCACCCCGGATGCCGTGCTCGCCGGTGTCGCGGCCCTCGCGGACGCGGCCGGTTCCGGCGTGCTCGTCGTCGACGTCGGCGGCGCGACGACCGACGTCTACAGCGCTCTGGCCCCCGTCGGAGAGGACGCCGAAGGACGCCGCGAGGTCGTCGCCGAGTTGCCGGTCGCACGCACCGTCGAGGCCGATCTCGGGGTGCGCTGGAGTGCCGACGGCGTCCTCGACGCGGCCGCCCGCGAGGGCCTGGCGGTCTCCGCCGGCCTGCCCCGGTATGCCGCGCACGTCGCGACCGACCCCGCCCACCTGCCCACGGACGAGATCGAGCGAACGCTCGACCTCGAACTGGCCCGCCTCGCGGCGCTCGTCGCCGTCCGCCGGCATGCCCGACCGGCCCAGCCGGGGGAGTCCGGGCGGGACCTGCGCGACGTCACGCTCGCCCTCGGGTCCGGCGGAGTCCTGCGCCACGGCCCCCGGCGCGACGCCGAGGCAGTGCTGCGGGCGGTCGCCAGCGACGATGCCGGCGGGTGGCGCACCCCCCGCGCGGCGCAGACCCGGCTCGACGCGGCATACCTGCTCGTCGTCGTCGGGTTACTCGCCGAGACCCACCCGGACGCGGCGCGCCGCCTCGCGCCCCGGCTGCTGGACTAGCCTGCGGGCCATGGGTGCACCGCGCGTCACTCCCGCCGATATCGCGGCGGCCCGGCAGCTGCTTGCCGGCGTCGTCGACCCGACCCCCTTGCAGCGCAGTCGAGGCCTCTCCGAGCGGGCCGGGGTCGAGGTGTTCCTCAAGTGCGAGAACCTCCAACGCGCCGGCTCGTTCAAGATCCGCGGCGCGTACACGCGGATGTCCCGGCTCGACGCCGGTGAGCGGGCCGCCGGGGTGGTCGCCGCGAGCGCCGGCAACCACGCCCAAGGGGTCGCGCTGGCCGCCCAACTGCTGGGCATCCCCGCGCGCGTGTACATGCCGTACGGCGCCGCCTTGCCCAAACTCGCCGCGACCCGCGCCTACGGGGCCAGTGTCGAACTCGTCGGCGACACCCTCGACGAGGCGATCGCCGTCGCGCGCGAGTATGCCGCGTCGTCCGGGGCGGTGTTCATCTCCCCCTTCGACCACGTCGACATCGTCGCGGGGCAGGGCACCGTGGGGATGGAGATCCTCGAGCAGTGCCCCGAGGTGCGCACCATCATCGTCGCGACCGGCGGTGGCGGGCTCGTCGCGGGCATCGCCACCGCGGTGAAGGCGGTCAACCCCGACGTGCGGATCATCGGTGTGCAGGCCGAACAGGCCGCCGCCTACCCGCTGTCGCTGGCCGCCGGGCGCCCGGTGCCGGTGGACCGGATGGCGACGATGGCCGACGGGATCGCCGTCGGCTGCCCCGGGCAGGTGCCCTTCGACCTCGTCGTGCGATACGTCGACGCCATCGAGACGGTCGGGGAGGAGGCGATGTCGCAGGCCCTGGTGTACCTGCTCGAACGGGCCAAGCTCGTCGTCGAACCGGCCGGAGTCGCCCCGGTGGCGTGGCTGCTGGAGGAGGACCGGTTCGTCGACGGGCCGGTCGTCGCCGTGCTCTCCGGCGGCAACATCGACCCGCTGCTGTTGTTGCGGATCATCCGACACGGCCTCACCTCGGGGGGCCGATACCTCGAGGTGTCGGTGCGGGTGTCCGACCGGCCGGGCACTCTCGCGACGCTGTTGGCCGATCTCGCTGCCGCCGAGGCCAACGTCGTCGAGGTGGCCCACACGCGGACCACCGCCGCCCTGCGGGTCGGCGAGGTGGAGATCGCCGTGCAGATGGAGACCAAGGGTCGCGAACACCGCGAACAGGTGTTGCGGGCGCTGCGCGACAAGGGCTACCGGTTGGTGTTCGGGACCTGAGGACCGAGGCGGCGCCGGTCTGCCGGCGGGGCCTCAGCCGGTGAAGGGCTCGGCGGGGCCTCAGCCGGTGAAGGGCTCGGCGGGGCCTCAGCCGGTGAAGGGCTCGGCGGGGCCTCAGCCGGTGAAGGGCTCGGCCTTGAGGATGTGGACCTCGACGGTCTTGCCGTTGGGGGCCACGTAACTCACCCTGTCGCCGGCCGACCGGCCGTTGACGGCTGCCCCGAGCGGTGAGGCCTCGGAGAACACGTGGATGTCGGTGTGGCCCTGGATCTCCCGATGCCCGAGCAGGAAGACCTCTTCGTCGCCGAACATCTCGACCGTGACGACCATGCCGGGCTCGACGATGCCATCGTCGGCCGGCGGGGTCTCGCCGACCGTCGCGGTGTCGAGCAGTTGGGTAATCTGGCGGATCCGGGCCTCCATCTTGCCCTGCTCCTCCTTGGCCGCGTGGTAACCGCCGTTCTCGCGCAGGTCACCCTCGGCGCGGGCGGCCTCGATCCGCTTGGACAGCTCCGAGCGTCCCTGGGTCGACAGCTGCTCGAGCTCGGCCTGCAGCCTTTCGTACGCCTCGGGGGTCAGGTAGGCGCTCTTGGCGGTCTCGGTCACGGTGTCACTCCTTGCGTTGCTGCGTCCCGTGTCGGCCGAGACCGACGGCGGGTGCCGGGCGCGCCGCCGTCTGGGCGGGGCACGGCCGGCAGTGTTCGGGAAAGCGGGGCGCGAGGCCCCCTGGGCTCCCTGCGGGAAGGGGTGAGTCTAGCAAGCCGAGGGTCCGCGGAACTCGACGAGCGCCCGTATGCCGGGACGCGCGTCCATTAGGTGGACAGTCGCGTCGCTGCGCCGGAGCAGCTCGCGGCAGATCGCCAGGCCGAGTCCAGTACCGCCGGAATCGCGGTCACGGCCCGCATCGAGTCGGGTGAAACGCTCGAAGACCCGTTCCCGTTCCGACTCTGGTATGCCGTGTCCGTCGTCGACGACCCCGACCGTCGGTCCGGCATCGCCGATGGACACCTCGACGACGACCGTCGTGGCCGCGTGTCGCAATGCGTTGTCCAAGAGGTTGTCCAGCGACCGGCGCACGTCGGTGGCGACCGCGGTGACGACGTGCGGACCGGCATCGAGGATCGCCACCCGGATCGGCACGCGCGGGTCGACTCGCGCCGTCGCGAGGGTCTCCGCGAGGGCGTCGAGGTCGACGGGCGCCGGCGGGTGCGGCGGGGCGTCGTCGGTGCGGGCCAGGGTGAGCAGGTCCTCGACGAGTTCGGTCATCCGCCGGACGTCGGCGAGCAGGTCCTCGGGCAGGCTCGCCGACGGCCCGATCCGAACGGCGACCTCGAGCTGGGTCTGCAGGGTGGCCAGCGGGCTACGCAGCTCGTGCGCCGCGTCGGCGAGGAAAGCCCGTTGCCGCGACCGGGCCGAGGCGAGCCGCTCGAGCATGGCGTTGAGCGTCGAGGCAAGGGCGCTCACCTCGTCGCCGCTGGGTGGCACGGGCAGGCGTTCGTCGGGGGTGGCCGTCGCCCCGATCCGCTCGGCGCCGAGACGGAGCGTTTCGACGGGGCGCAAGACCGACCCGATGACCCGCCAGGCGATGAGGGCCAGAGCAGCGAGGACGAGTGGGTAGAAGACGAGGAACACGGTGCGCAGGATGGCCCGGCTGGAGTCGAGATCGGCCGTGGGCGTCCCCGCGAGGACGCTCATCCGGCGTTCCGCCGGGCCGGCGGCGACGGCGACCACCCGCAGCGTCCCCACCCCGCCCGCCCGATTCCCCGGGACCGCGAGTTCGTGCCCGGCAAGCGCCTCGGCGAGCTCCGACGGGGTGAGCAGCGGGGTGAGCCGGTCGGCGGCCACGGAGGCGGCGACCACCCGGCCCTGGAGGTCGAGGACCTGGACGACGGTGGCGCCCGACACCGGCAGCGGGTCGGGCAAGCGGCCGTCGTCGACGTAGGCGGCGACCTGGGTGGCGCTGGCCCGACTCTGCGTGGCGATGGCCCGGTCCAACGCCGCCGAGAGCACGGCATACAAGAGGATCCAGCCGACCAACAGGGCAGCGGCAACCCCGGCGATACCCACGGCGAGCAGTCGCGAGCGCAGGGTGCGCCGACGCCACCACCCGGTCACGGGGCGATCCGATAGCCGACGCCGTGCACCGTGCGGATGCGCTCGCGCCCGAGCTTGCGACGCAGGTAGCCGACGTAGACCTCGACGACGTTGGCGTCGGAGCGGTCGCCGCCCCACACCGAGTCGAGCAGCTCCTCCTTGGGCACGGCCGCGCCGGCGGCGCGCAGCAGGTGTTCGAGGACGAGGTACTCGCGAGGAGCGAGGTCGACGGGTACGCCGTCGACGCTGACCTCTCGGCTGGCCGGGTCCAGGCCGATCCCGGCGCCGCTGAGGGTGGGCGGCCGCGGGGTCGCGCCGCGCCGCAGCAGTGCCCGGAGGCGGGCGAGCAGGACGACGAACGAGAACGGCTTGACGAGGTAGTCGTCGGCGCCGTAGTCGAGCCCGTCGGCCTGGTCGTACTCGCCGTCCTTGGCCGAGAGCATGAGCACCGGGGTCCAGCGCTGCTCCGCACGCAGAGTGCGGACCAGCGTGTACCCGGACAGGCCTGGGAGCATGACGTCGAGCAGGATCGCGTCGTAGTCGCCGAACCGAGCGGCCTCCAGGCCACTGACCCCGTCGCCGGCACAGTCGACGACAAACCCCTCGGCGCGCAGGCCCCTGGCCAGGGCGTCGGCCATGCGCCGCTCGTCCTCGACCACCAGCAGGCGCATGCCCCCACCATCGCACGGGGGCTCGGGCCTGGCCGGTCCCGTCGAGCATCGAGGTCTCAGCAAACCCCCAGGTGCCCTGGGCCACCCTGGACCCATGCGCCTGTTCACCGACCGCCCGGCCACCCGATGGGCCGTCCCGATTTTCGCCGTCGTCGCCCTCGCCACCGGCGCCTCCCTGGCCAGCGTCTCGGCCTCGGCCGATCCGAACCTGCCGGACCGCACGGCCGCCCAACTGCTCGTCGACGTCCGCGGCGCGGGGCTGCACGCCGGCTCCGGGACCGTCGTGCAGACCTCGGATCTCGGCCTGCCCGAGCTTCCCGGCGTCACGACGGGCGGCAGCGGGAGCCAGCCGGTCACCTCGCTGCTCGGCGGATCGCACACCTGGCGGGTCTGGTATGCCGGCCCGACCAAGGCCCGCGTCGCCCTCGTCGGCAGCCTCGGCGAGACCGACGTCATCCGCAACGGCCAGGACGCCTGGGTGTGGGACAGCGCTCAGAAGGAGGCGGTCCACTACACCCTGCCGGCCGAGGACCACCCCGCCGGCCCCGTGCCGACCGCGCTGGCCAGCCAGTTGCCGATGACGCCCGACGAGGCGGCCGCCAAGGCCCTCGCGGCCATCGAGCCGACGACGACAGTGACCACGGCGAAGAACGTCGTGGTGGCCGGCCGGCCGGCATACGAGCTCGTGCTCACCCCCAAGGGCAGCGGGTCGCTCGTGGCGTCCGTGCACATCGCCGTCGACGGGGCCCTATACGTCCCCCTGCGGGTCCAGGTCTACTCGACCAAGCGCACCGCCCCGGCGTTCGAGGTCGGCTTCACCCAGGTCGGCTTCGACACGCCGGAGGACCGCCAGTTCGAGTTCGTCGCACCGCCGGACACGTCGGTGCGCAACGGCGAGTTGCCCGGTTCGGGCGCCGCACCGGCGATCCCCAAGCTCCCGCTGGGGCCTGGCGGGGCGTTGCCCGGGGGTCTCAAGGTCG
Organism: Dermatophilaceae bacterium; assembly: GCA_037045045.1. Lineage (GTDB taxonomy): Bacteria > Actinomycetota > Actinomycetes > Actinomycetales > Dermatophilaceae > Phosphoribacter. Next base: position 151,827 of record JBAOHL010000002.1, on the reverse strand, counting down.
TCGGCTCGGGCTGGTCAACGGTCCTCGTCGTCAACGTCCCGCCGTTGTCCGGTGCCGCCACCGCCAGTGGGACCGACGCGGTGACGCGGGTCCTCGCCGGCCTGCCCAGGGTGTCGGGACGGTGGGGCTGGGGTCACCTCCTCGAGGGCACGTTGTTCTCGGCCGTCGTGGCCGACGACGGGCGGATCGCGCTCGGCCCGGTCGCCCCGGACCTGCTCTACGCCGCTCTCGCTCCGGGCACCCCGTGAGCGTCGCCGCTGGGCTCGACCTCGCCGTGAGCACCCGGGGGCTCACCAAACGCTTCGGGTCGCAGACCGTCGTCGACGGCGTGGACCTCTCGGTGCCCCGGGGCGCGGTCTACGGCTTCCTCGGCCCGAACGGCTCGGGCAAGACGACGACGATCCGGATGCTGCTCGGGCTGGTCCGCTCCTCTGCCGGATCCGCCGACCTGCTCGGGTATGCCGTCCCTCGAGACGCCGGTCGGGTCCTGCACCGCGTGGGCAGCCTCGTCGAGGGGCCGGCGTTCCATCCGTACCTGTCCGCTCGACGCAACCTCGCCCGACTCGATGCGGCCGACCGGTACGCCGATCCCCGGACCCGGGCTACCCGGATCGACGCCGCCCTGGACCGGGTCGGGCTGTTGGCGGCGGCCGGCAAGCGCTACCGGGCCTACTCGCTCGGGATGCGCCAACGACTGGCCCTGGCTGCGGCCCTGCTCGTGCCCCGCGACCTGCTCGTCCTCGACGAGCCGACCAACGGCCTGGACCCCCAGGGCACGCGAGAGGTCCGTTCGCTCGTCGGGTCGCTGGCCACCGACGGCACGAGCGTTCTCGTCTCCAGCCACCTGCTCGCCGAGGTCGAGCACATGTGCACCCATGTCGGGGTACTGCGCGAGGGCCGGCTCGTCGCCCAGGGGGAGGTCGGCTCGCTCGTCGGCCCGGGCGGCGCTCGGCTCGTCGTGCGCACCGGATCGGCGGAGCGGGCCATGGCCGTGCTCGGCAACCACGGGGTGACCGGCCTGACCCGCCGGGACGACGAGGTGCGCGGCATACCGTCGCATGCGCCGCCCGAGGAGATCGTCGCCGCACTCGTCGCCGCCGGCGTCGGGGTGCGGGAGTTCCGCCTCGCCCGCCCCAACCTCGAGGACTGGTTCGTCTCGCTCACTGGGGAGGGTTTCGATGTCGGGCACTGAGCCGACCCTCACCGCCACCCCCGCACCGGCACTCTCGCCGGCCGACGGGGCCCCGACCGCGGCCGGCCCCAGGCTCGGCGTGTGGTCGCTGCTGCGCTCGGAGCTCGGACTGATCGGCGGGCGGCGGCGCAACCAATTTGGGCTGCTCGTGCTCGCCGCCGTGCCCGTGCTCATCGCCGTCGTCACCCGGATGTCTGCGTCGCGCGGTGGCGCCGGCGCCTCGTTCTTCGGTTCGATCACCTCGAACGGGTTGTTCGTCGCGCTGGCGGCCCTCACCGTCGAGATGCCGATGTTCCTGCCCCTGGCAATGGCGATGCTCTCGGGTGACGCGATCGCCGGCGAGGCCAACCTGGGGACGCTGCGCTACCTGCTCACCGTCCCGGTCAGCCGCACCCGCCTGGTCCTCGTCAAGTACCTCGCCCTGTGCGTCGGCGCCTTGTGGGGTCTGGCCGTCGTCGTCGGCGTGGGCGGGATCGTCGGCGTGGCGTTGTTCGGCACGGGACCCATGACGACGCTCTCGGGCACCCAGATCGGCTTCGGCGACGCGCTGGTGCGCCTGGCCCTGGCGATGCTCTACCTCGGCGCCGGGCTCGCCGCCCTCGCCGCCGTCGGCCTGTTCGTCTCGACGCTGACCGAGCAACCCATCGCGGCGACCATCGGCGTGATGATCTTCACCATCACCTCGTGGATCCTCGCCGGCATCCCCCAGGTGAGTTGGCTGCACCCGTACCTGCTCGTCTCGTGGTTCATGTCCTTCGCCGACCTCTACCGTGACCCGGTCTGGACCGCGCAGATCGCCAATGGTCTGACCCTCTTCGCCGGGTATGCCGTGGTGTTCGTCTCGCTGGCCTGGGCACGGTGCTCGACGAAGGACATCACCAGCTGACCGGTGCGCTCACCTACGGACGCAGTCGTGGACGAGGGCGGCGACCGCCTGCGTCGTCGTCCGGATCGTCGCGCTCGCCCGCACGATCCGATCCCCGCCCGGGGCGAGGGTGACCTCCGCCGAACCGACCACGCCGTGGCGCATGTCCTGGGCCTGCACCGTGCAGACCACCGTCGTCGAGGGCGGGCGGGTGACCTCGAAGTCGATCGTCGTCGTGCGCGCGTCGACGACGGCGAAACCCAGGGTCCGCGCGGTGATCTGCTCGTCGACCACCGACAGGACTCGCCACGAGAAGAACGCGGTCATCGACAGGGTGAAGGCGATCCCGAGCGCCCACCACTTGCCGGTGCCCGGAGCGGGTCGCGGCACTGGCACGGGCTACCTCCCGGATGGTGTGGCCCTGCCGGGCCGTGATGCGATGATGGTCCACCGTAACGCCGCCGCCGAGAAGGGCCGAGTCAGGTATGCCGGGCACCCCCGAGCGCTCCCACGAGGGGATGCGGCTGCTCGCCGTGCACGCCCACCCGGACGACGAGTCGAGCAAGGGGGCGGCCACCGTCGCCAAGTACGTCGCCGCCGGTGCCCGAGCCCTGGTCGTGTCGTGCACCGGAGGCGAACGCGGCGACGTGCTCAACGAGAAGCTCAAGGACGACCCGCACATCCTGCGGGACATCGCCCAGGTGCGTCGCGACGAGATGCGCGCCGCTCAACTCGCCCTCGGCTGCGAGCACGTCTGGCTCGGGTTCGTCGACTCCGGTCTGCCCGAGGGAGATCCACTGCCGCCGCTGCCGGCCGGGTGTTTTGCCCTCGAGCCCATCGACGTGGCCGCCGAGGCTCTCGTGCGGGTGATCCGGGAGTTCCGTCCTCACGTGGTGACGACGTACGACGAGAACGGCGGCTATCCGCATCCGGACCACATCATGACCCACACCGTGTCGATGGCGGCCTTCCTCGCCGCCGGCGACCCCGCGGCATACCCGCACGCCGGCCCGGCGTGGCAGCCGCTGAAGCTCTACTACAACCAGTCGCACTCGGGGGGTCGTATCCAGGCCTTCCACGAGGCCCTGCTGGCCCGCGGCGAGCAGTCCCCGTTCACCGAGTGGGTGGAGGCCATGGCCCGCCGGCCGAAGCGCAACGTGACGACCCGGGTGCCGGTCGCGGACTACTTCGAGGTGCGCGATCGGGCGCTGCTCGCGCATGCCACGCAGGTGGACCCCGACGGGTTCTGGTTCCACATGCCGCGCGAACTCGAGCGCGACGTGTGGCCGACCGAGGAGTTCGAGGCGAGCCTGAGCTACGTGCCGATCCAGCCCCCCGAGGAGGATCTGTTCGCCGGCCTGGGCACTGCGGCCGGGGCCGACGCCCTGGCCCAGTCCGATGGGCTTACCGTGGTATTCGACGGACGGGTGGTGAGCTGATGGACACTCCTTCCAGCGTGATCGGGCCTGGGCTGGGCGCCTTCGTGGCGTTCTTCTTCCTCGCGGTCGCGCTCTGGCTGCTCATGCGAAACATGAACGCCCGGATGCGACGGATGGCCTATCGCGAACGTGAGCGGCTGGAGCACGACGACCCGGGCCAGGGCGGCCGCGTCGACGGGTAGCCGCGACCGCGTCGACGGGTGGCCGCGACCGCGTCGACGGGTGGCCGCGACCGCGTCGACGGGATCGGCCGGCCTTCGCCGGCCGGTGACCCGTGCTATGCCGCCGCGGTCACCGTTGCCGAGGCCAACCCGACGGCGACGACGTGCACGGCAAAGGCCACCACGGTGCAGGCGTGGAACACCTCGTGAAAGCCGAACCACCGAGGCGAGGGATCCGGTCGGCGGGTGCCGTAGACGAGCGCGCCGAGGGTGTAGAGCACCCCTCCGGCGACCATGAGGCTCATCACCAAGGGCCCGCCGCCGCGCAGCAGCGGCCCGAAGAAGAACACCGCGATCCAGCCGAGCAACACGTAGGTCGGCGTCGTCAGCCAGCGGGGGGCCTCGACCCAAAACACCCGGAAGGCCACACCCGCCAGGGCCCCTGTCCAGACGAGCACGAGCAACATCCGGGCCTGCTCGTTCGGCAACAGGCACAACGCGAACGGGGTGTAGCTGCCGGCGATGATAAGGAAGATGTTCGAGTGGTCCAGGCGCTTGAGCACGGCGTGGGCCCGGGCCGACCACCGACCCCGGTGGTAGATCGCCGAGGTGCCGAAGAGCAGCGCCGCGCAGGCCGCGAAGACCACGACACCGGCTCGAGCGCGGCCCTCGGGCGCGAGCATCGACAGGACGACACCGGCGACCAGCGCCACGGGGAAGGTGCCGGCGTGCAACCATCCACGCAACCGAGGTCGCGTCGAGTCGGTCGTCGGGGCGATCTCCGTGGCCATGCCTTGAGCGTAACCTACGCTACCGTAAGTTACGACACCGTAGCTCCATCTGGTTGTGCACCGGTGGGTGCGTGCGCCGGCGGATGCTGCTGCCGAGAACCCGGCGGTACGGTGGGGCGAGGACGATAGCTGCGGCGGCGGGAGGGTGTGTGGGCCTGAGCGACGTGCTGTACGGGGCGTACGAGCGCCGGCTGTCCCGCAGCCTTGACCGCACCGCCACGCCTCGGCACGTCGGGGTGATGCTCGACGGCAACCGCCGGTGGGCCAGGGCCAACGGGTTCGAGACCCAGGACGGACATCAAGCGGGCGCCGACCGGATCAAGGACCTGCTTGCCTGGTGCGAGCAGGCCGGTGTCGAGTTGGTCACCTTGTGGTTGCTGTCGACGGACAACCTCGGGCGGGACGAGGACGAGCTCACCCCGTTGTTGCGGATCATCGAGAACGCCGTGGCCGACCTCGCGGCGGCGCACCGCTGGCGGTTGCACCCCATCGGCGCACTGGAATTGCTCCCCGCGGCAACCACTGAGGCCCTGCGCAAGGCCGAGGAAGCCACCGCCGACGTCCGCGGACTGACCGTCAACGTCGCCGTCGGCTACGGCGGTCGCCGGGAGATCGCCGACGCGGTGCGCCACCTGCTCATCGAACACGCCGCCCGCGGCACGCCGATGGAGGTCCTCGCGAAGAACGTCAGCGTCGACGAGATCGCCTCGCACCTGTACACCCGCGGCCAGCCCGACCCGGACCTCGTTATCCGTACCTCGGGGGAACAACGCCTCGGCGGGTTCCTGCTCTGGCAGAGCGCGGCGAGCGAGTTCTACTTCTGCGAGGCGTACTGGCCCGACTTCCGCCACGTCGACTTCCTCCGGGCGTTGCGCTCCTACGCCACGCGCGAGCGGCGCTTCGGCCGGTGACCATCGCCGGGACCGGCATACCCGGCTCGGTTCGGTATGCCGCGCCGCGGCACGGGTCCTCGCGCCGGTCAGGACTCGTCGGGGACGTACGGATTGGCCGCCGCCCAGGCCAGGTAGGCCTCCTCGGCGACCGGAAGCGTCGGGAAGAGCATGTCGTCGCCAATGAGCTCGGTGAGTCCGGCCCGGCTGAGCGGTTCGAGCAGGTCGTGCTTCACCCGGGCCAGGCCAAGGCGCACCCCGCGCTCCGCGAGGTCGCCGTGCAACTCGCGCAGCCCGTCGGCCGCCGTGAGGTCGACCTCGACGTTGGCCTCGACGTTGAGCACGAACCACCGGGCGGGGGAGTCGGGATAGGCGTCGTTCTCCTGATCGACCACGAGCAGGGCCCGGCGTTGCAGGTCCGCGACGTTGGCGAAGAACAGTGGCGCGTCGTAACGAAAGACGACGAGCCCCGGCAGGGTCTCGGCATCCGGGTAGTCCGCGACGTCGTGCATACCCGGCAGGCCCGGCACGCGTCCGAGAACGCCGTCGTGCGGGCGGGCTAGGCGCTGGGCCATTTCGGCGACGCTGAGGGCGATGGCGATGCCGACCCCGGCGAGAATGCCGAAGACGACCGTCCCGACCGTCGCGCACGCGGCGAGCATGAGCTCGGTGCGCCGGAACCGCGCCAGGCGTTTGATCTCGGTCCACGACACGAGCTTGCTCGCGGCGTAGAAGACGACCGCACCGAGCGCGGCCTGGGGCAGGTTGGCCACGAGCGGACCGGCCACGAAGAGGACGACGACGACGCAGAGGGCCGCGACGAGCGAGTACATCTGAGTGCGGGCCCCGGACGCCAGGGCCAAGGCGGTGCGCGATCCGGACGAGGAGACCGGGAACCCGCCGACGAGCCCGACAGCGACGTGGACGCCGCCGAGCGCGATGAGCTCCTGCTGCGGGTCCAGGGCATTGACGCTGCGGTCTTCGTCCCTCTCGATCGGCGCCGGGAATCCCCGGGCGATGAGGGTGTTGTCGCCGTAGGCGACGATCGCCACGCCGATCGCCGCGACCAGCAGCCCCTGGACGTCCGACCACGTCACGGCCGGCAGCGACGGCATCGGCAGGCCAGTCGGCACTGCCCCGACGACGGCAACGCCCTGGCTCTTGAGGTCGAAGATCGTGCAGACGATCGTCGCCACCGCTACGGCGATGAGCGGGGCCGGCCAGCGGTGGCGCACCAGGTGGACGAGGACCAGCAGGGCGAGGGTGCCCATGCCGACGATCAGCGTATTCACGTGGGTCTCACGCACGACATGCAGAAACGAGGTGACCTGCTCGACGATGCTCTCGCCGGTGACCTTGGTGCCGGTCATCTTGCCCAGTTGCCCGACGATCATGAGGACGGCGCCGCCGGCCAGGTAACCGACGAGCAGCGGTTGCGAGAGCAGCTCGGCGATCACCCCGAGCCGAGCCATCCGCCCGACGAAACACCAGGCGGCGACGACGAGGCTCAGGGCCGACCCGAGCGCGATCGCTCGGGTGGCATCGCCGCCAGACAGCGGGGCGATCGCGGTGCCCGCCATGAGGGCGACGGTCGACTCGGGCCCGACCGAGAGCACCCGGGACTTGCCCATGATCGCGTACGTGACCAGGGCCGCCAGCGCGGTCCACAGCCCGACGACCGGGTCGACGTTGACGATCGCCGAATACGCCATCACTTGGGGCACGAGGTATGCCGCGACGGCGACCCCGGCGAAGACATCCGGACGCAACCAGCGGTGCCACCGGTAGCTTCGGGCGTTGGCCAGCCCCGGCGTGCCGGCGATGAACGCGTGGACGAGGAAGTGCTCCCCGCTGGGAGAGGTGTGGTACTCGATGGCCCGCCGCCGGGTCACCGGCTCGGAGGCGGCGTCCGGCCCTGCCCCGTTGACCGGTACCGGGTGCTCGGGGGGCGTCGGCGGCACCGGGAATACGACGGGCTCGGCGAGGTCGGTGCCGTGCGCGGCAGGCGCTGACCGAGTCGGCCCAGCAGGGTCGCCTTGGCCGTTGCGTGCTGTCGCGGGGGGTGGGGCGCCGGCCGGGATCTCGGTCTGCGCAGGGGCACCGGCCGCATCGCTCGATCCGAGCTCGACCGTCGTGACGTCGGTGTCTCGACCGGTGGCGCCGGTGCCGTTCGCGCCCTTGCCGTGGTCGGGCTTGTCGTTGTCGGCCCTGACGGGGGGGACCTTGCCGTTCGCGCCGGTGCCGTTCGCGCCCTTGCCGTTGTCGCCATGCTTGGCCGGCCGACGCTTGCCCCCGCGAATCCTCGCCGAGAGGGTGGCTTCGATGTCCTCGGCGGCTCGCTTGGAGGCGACCTTTTTCTTCGACATGCCACCTCCTTCGCGCCAGCCGACCGGATCGTCCGTCCACGGGCGCCCGACATGCCGGTGTGGCCCAGCCCACCGGTTGACGACGAGGCTAACGGAGAGTGAACAGCGGGCCAACAGGATGACACCCGCCGTGGCCGGGGCCTGTCGGTTCGCCCGCGCGCTCGGCGCGTCCAGTCCGGCTCGCCGCGAGTGGCGGTCGCTCTCTCGCGGTGTCGGCGCGCGGTCGTCGGTGGACGGCCCGGACAACGCCGGCCGAACAGCGCACGACACTCCGCGCCGCTGCCGCGGCGGGTGCGATGCGCGGCATACCGTGGTTGTGACGCGGGACACCACGCCCCGCGACAGGGAGGAGGCCCCGTGGCGGCCACCGGACCGGCAGGCACCCGCATCACGTACGTCCTGGACACCTCGGTGCTGCTGTCCGATCCACGGGCCATGCTGCGCTTCGCCGAGCACGAGGTCGTGCTGCCCGTCGTCGTCGTCACCGAACTCGAGGGCAAGCGCCATCACCCGGAGCTCGGCTACTTCGCCCGTCAGGCGCTGCGCCTGCTCGATGACCTGCGCGTCGCCGAGGGCCGTCTGGACCACCCGGTGCCGGTCGGGGAGGCGGGTGGCGCCCTGCACGTCGAGCTCAACCACAGCGATCCGACGGTGCTGCCGGCGGGGTTCCGGCTCGGCGACAACGACACGCGCATCCTCGCCGTCGCGATGAACCTCGCTGCCGAGGGCCGGTCGGTCGTCGTCGTCAGCAAGGACCTGCCGATGCGGGTCAAGGCGGCGGCGGTGGGCCTTGAGGCCCAGGAGTACCGCGCGGAGCTGGCCGTCGACAGCGGCTGGACGGGACTGGCCTCGCTCGAGGTCTCCGCGGAGGTCGTCGACTCCCTCTACGAGGACGGCAGAGTCGACCATCTCGAGGCCGCCGAGCTGCCCTGCCACACCGGCCTGGTCTTGCATTCACCGCGTGGCAGTGCGCTCGGGCGGGTCGGGCCGGACAAGCACATCCGGCTGGTGCGCGGCGACCGGGACGCGTTCGGGCTGCACGGACGCTCGGCCGAACAGCGCATCGCCTTGGACATGCTGCTGGACCCCGACATCGGCATCGTCTCGCTCGGCGGTCGAGCCGGCACCGGAAAGTCCGCGCTGGCCCTGTGCGCCGGTCTCGAGGCCGTGATGGAGCGGCGCCAACACCGCAAGGTGGTCGTCTTCCGACCGTTGTATGCCGTCGGAGGGCAGGAACTGGGGTATCTGCCCGGCACCGAGGCCGAGAAGATGGGGCCCTGGGGTCAGGCCGTCTTCGACACCCTGGGCGCCCTGGTGTCCAAGGAGGTCGTCGAGGAGATCCTCGACCGGGACATGCTCGAGGTGCTTCCGCTCACCCACATCCGTGGTCGCTCGCTGCACGACGCGTTCGTCGTCGTCGACGAGGCACAGTCGTTGGAGCGCAACGTCTTGCTCACCGTGCTGTCTCGGATCGGACAGAACTCTCGCGTGGTGCTCACCCACGACGTCGCTCAACGCGACAACCTGCGGGTCGGGCGCCACGACGGCGTCGCGGCGGTCATCGAAACCCTCAAGGGACACCCCCTCTTCGCCCACGTCACCCTCACGCGAAGCGAACGCAGTCCGATCGCCGCCCTGGTCACGGAACTGCTCGAAGATCTCGTGGTCTGAGTCACACCGGCCGGCTCGGATTTGGCGGGTCGGCGGCCCGCATGGCACCCTCGAGGGGAACATCTCGTTTTGGTAACGGCGCCTCGGGGCGTCGTACGCCGTGGCGAGCCGTCGGGCGCTCCCGTGCCCGCGACCCCGGAGGTCCCCTGTGTCCCAGCCGTATTCCGGCCGCCATCGCCCGGTCGGGCCGACGCGTAGCCGGCGCCGAGCCCTCCCGCGCGGCCCGCTCCAGGCCGGCCTCGCGCTGTCCGTGCTCGCCGCCTCGGCCGGCGGCTACCTCGCCGCCGACGCCCTGGCCGCCGGGGCCCCGGCGCAGTCCGCCACCTTCGATCTCACCGCTCGGGACGGGGTTTTCGGCACTGCTGCCCGAGCTGATGCCGTGCAGACCGTCGAGCGGGCGGTCGACCGCGACGGCGAGGCGGTCCGCGACCAGCGGGCCCGTACCCAGGAGGCGGCGGTGACCCGCGCGGTGCTGGCCGCTCAGCAAGCCGAAGCCGCGCGTCTGGAGGCAGAGCGTCAGGCCGCCGCCGAGCGAGCCGCTCGAGACGCCCAACGCTCTGCGGTTATCGCCAACGCCCAGCAGAACCCCCGTGCCGCGGCCCAGACGCTCGTCGCCGACCGGGGCTGGAACGCGAGCCAGTTCCAGTGCTTGGACCGGCTGTGGACCAAGGAGAGCAACTGGTCCTACACGGTGAGCAACCGATCCTCGGGAGCCTACGGGATCCCGCAGGCGTTGCCGGGATCGAAGATGGCCACCGTCGCCGCGGACTGGCGCACCAACCCGGTCACCCAGATCACCTGGGGGCTGAACTACATCGCCGCGATCTACGGCACCCCGTGCAGTGCGTGGTCGCACTCCCAGAGCTACAACTGGTACTGAGATCGGGGCCAGCCGCGACACCCGGCCGCGGGCTCAGAGTTTGCGGAGGCGGACCCGGCCGACCGAGTGGTCCGACCCCTTGCGCAGGATGAGGGTGGCCCGCTGCCGGGTGGGCAGGATGTTGCCGACGAGGTTCGGGCCGTTGATCTCACGCCAGATCGTGTGGGCCATCGCGGTGGCCTCGCCATCCGAGAGCGCGGCATACCGGTGGAAGTACGAGCCGGGATTCGCGAAGGCGATCTCGCGCAGGCTGAGGAACCGCTCGACGTACCACCGTTCGATGTCTTCGACGTGGGCGTCGACGTAGACCGAGAAGTCGAAGAAGTCGCTGATCGCCAGCCCGGTTCCGTTGTGTCGCACCGGCGGAGCCGCGAGGACGTTGAGCCCTTCGACGATGAGCACGTCGGGGCGGCGCACGACGATCCGCTCGCCGGGGACGATGTCGTAGGACAGGTGGGAGTAGACCGGCGCCCACACCTCCGGGCGCCCGCCCTTGACCGCCGCGAGGAAGCGCAGCAGGGCACGTCGATCGTACGACTCGGGAAAACCCTTGCGCTCCAACAGCCCTCGGGCCCGCAGCTCGGCGTTGGGTCGCAGGAACCCGTCGGTCGTGATGAGTTCGACCTGAGGGGTCGAGGGCCAGCGGGCGAGCAACTCGCGCAGGATGCGGGCGGTCGTCGATTTGCCGACGGCCACCGACCCGGCGACCCCGATGATGAACGGGGTGCGGTGCGGACGCTCGTCGAGGAACTCCCCGGTAACCGAGTGCAGGCGGTGGATCGCCTCGACGTAGAAGGTCAGCAGCCGCGACAACGGCAGATAGACCTCCTCGATCTCGGTGAGGTCCAACGGGTCACCCAGGCCGCGAAGGCGGGCGACGTCCTCGGACGTCAGGTTCAACGGCTGGTTGCGCCGCAAGCGCGACCAATCCGAGCGGTCGAGCTCGACATAGGGGGTCGGAAACCCACCCGCGCGCCCACCGTTGTGCTGCGCCACGGGGGACATTGTTGCGTATGCCGGCCGTGGTATCGGCCACGTACACACGGGCCGGCGGTCGGGGCCACCCGCAGGCCTCGTTAGGCTGGCCGCATGTGCGGAATCGTGGGGTACGTCTCGTCGAAACGCGGGACGGCCGCGCAGGACGTCGTCATGGAGGGGCTGGCCCGCCTGGAGTACCGCGGCTACGACTCGGCCGGGATCGCCGTGATCGACGAGGGTCAACTCGCGGTGCGCAAGCGCGCCGGGAAGCTGGTCAACCTCCGCACCGAGATCGAAGAACACCCGTTACCGAAGTCGACGACGGCCATCGGGCATACCCGCTGGGCGACCCACGGCGGTCCGACCGACCACAACGCGCATCCGCACATCGGCGGTCTGAGCGGCAAGGTGGCCTTGATCCACAACGGGATCATCGAGAACTACCTCGGCCTCAAGAACGCCCTCGTCGACCGGGGTGTGCACTTCACCTCCGAAACCGACACCGAGGTCGCCGCGCACCTGGTTGCCGAAGAGTTCGAGCGCTGCGGGGACCTCACCACGGCGATGCGAGTGGTGGTCGGTCGACTCCAGGGAGCCTTCACGCTGCTGGCCGTGCACGCCGATCAGCCCGGGGTCGTCGTCGGGGCTCGGCGCAACAGTCCGCTCGTCGTCGGGCTCGGGGACGGGGTGAACTACTTCGGCTCCGATGTCGCGGCCTTCATCGGGCACACCCGCGAGGCGATGGAGCTGGCCCAAGACCAGATCGTCACGATCACCCCGGACTCGGTCGAGGTCGTCGGCTTCGACGGCGTTCCCGCACAAGGGAAGCGCTACCACGTCGACTGGGACGCGGCCGCCGCCGAGAAGGGCGGCTATCCGAGCTTCATGGCCAAGGAGATCGACGAGCAACCCGCCGCGGTGGCGAACACCCTGCTCGGACGCACCAAGGACGACGGTGAGCTCGTCCTCGACGAGCTGCGCGTCTCGGAGGACTCGTTGCGGGCCGTGGAAAAGATCGTCATCGTCGCGTGCGGCACCGCGGCATACGCGGGCATGGTCGCCAAGTACGCCATCGAGCGGTGGACCCGCATCCCCTGCGAGGTCGAACTCGCCCACGAGTTCCGCTACCGCGACCCGGTCATCGACGAGCGCACCCTCGTGCTGTCGATCAGCCAGTCCGGCGAGACGATGGACACCCTGATGGCGGTCAAGCACGCCGGCGAGCTCGGTGCCCTCACCCTGTCGATCTGCAACACCCACGGCTCGACGATCCCGCGGGAGTCCGACGCCGTGCTCTACACCCACGCCGGCCCGGAAGTGGCCGTGGCCTCGACCAAGGCGTTCCTCGCCCAGATCGCCGCCTGCTACCTCTTGGGCCTCTACCTGGCCCAACTACGCGGCGGGGAGTCGGCCGACACCGTGGGCGGGGTCCTGGCGCGGCTGCACGAGATCCCAGACCAGGTCCAGACCGTGCTCGACCGGATGGGCCGGGTGCGCGAGATCGCCCGATTCATGGCCGACACCCGCTCGGTGCTCTTCCTCGGGCGCCACGTCGGCTTCCCGGTGGCTCTCGAGGGGGCGCTCAAGCTCAAGGAGATCGCCTACATCCACGCCGAGGGATTCGCCGCGGGCGAACTCAAGCACGGCCCGATCGCGCTCATCGAGCCGGGCCAGCCCGTGTTCGTCGTCGTCCCGAGCCCGAGCACGCCGTACGACCTGCACAGCAAGGTCGTCTCGAACATCCAGGAGATCCGCGCCCGGGGCGCCCGGACCCTCGTCATCGCCGAGGACGGCGACGAGTCCGTGCTGCCCTACGCCGACGAGGTGATCAGCATCCCGGTGACCGACCCGATGCTCGCGCCGCTGCTCACTGTTGTCCCCTTGCAGGTGTTCGCCCTCGAGCTGGCCAGCGCGAAGGGCCTGGACGTCGACCAGCCGCGCAACCTCGCCAAGTCCGTGACCGTCGAGTAGCGCCGCCTCGTGATAGTCATGGCCTCGTGATCCTGGGCGTAGGAATCGACGTCGTCGACATCGGGCGGTTCGGCGAGTCCCTCGCCCGCACCCCGCGGCTGGCCGAACGACTCTTCACCAGCGACGAGCGGGCCCTCCCATTGACCTCGCTGGCCGCGCGGTTCGCGGCGAAGGAGGCCCTGGCCAAGGCCCTCGGCGCGCCGGTGGGCCTGTCCTGGACCGACGCCAAGGTCGTCAAGACCGACGCGGGGCGCCCGTCGTTCGACCTGCGTGGCAGCGTCTTGGCCCGGGCCATCGAGATCGGCATGGCCTCGTTGCACTTGTCGATGTCGCACGATGCCGGCGTGGCATCGGCGGTCGTCGTCGTGGAGGACTGACCCATGCTCCGTGCGTATGCCGTCGCCGACGTTCGCGAGGTCGAGGACGCCGCCATGGCGGTGCTGCCCGAGGGCGAGTTGATGGCCCGGGCGGCCCGCGGGCTCGCCGACGTCGTGCGCGAGCGGCTGCAGCAGCGGCGCGGTTCGCGCGTCGTCGCGCTCGTCGGGGCCGGGAACAACGGCGGGGACGCCTTGTATGCCGTGTCCTTGCTCGCCCGCGAGGGCGTGCACTGTGCCGCCCTGACGTCGGCGGCTCCGGCGCACCCAGGGGGCCTGCGCGCCGCACTGGACGCCGGGGTGCCAGTGGTCGAGGCCGACCAGGACTGGCCGGGGGTGCTCGCGGTGGCGGATCTCGTCGTGGACGGGATCACGGGAATCGGCGGCAGCGCTGGTCTGCGGCCCCAGGCTCGGGCGTGGGCGGACGCCATACCCGAGCGGGCCTACGTCGTCGCGGTCGATCTGCCCAGCGGCACCGACCCGGCCGGCCTGGTCGCGACCGCCGATGCGGTATTCGCCGACGAGACGGTGACTTTCGGCGAGCCCAAGCCGGTGCACCTGCTGCCGGCTGGGGAGAGCGCGGTCGGGCGGCTCACCGTGGTCGACATCGGGCTGGACTTCGCCGGGCGGACCCCGGTCGTCGAACGGCTTACCCCGGCCGACGTCCCGAGCCTGTGGCCGGTGCCGGGCCCGATGGACGACAAGTACTCTCGCGGGGTCGTCGGCAGCGTGACCGGCAGCACGGCATACCCGGGGGCGGCCATCCTCTCGGTGCTCGGCGCCCTGGGCACGGGGCCGGGGATGGTGCGATACCTCGGGCCGCGCTCGGTCGCCGAACTCGTCCACTACCACGCCCCGGAGTCGGTGGCTGCCCTCGGGCGGGTCCAGGCGTGGGTGCTCGGATCGGGCATCGACACCGACGACACGCAGGCCGAGGACCAGGTCTCGCGGGTCGTCGACGCGTTGTTCGACGACGTCCCGGTGCTCGTCGACGCCGGAGGCCTCGATGTCGTCGCCCCGCGCCGGGCCCCGATGGTGCTGACCCCGCACGCCGGCGAACTGGCCCGGTTGCTCACCCGGCTGCACCTGGCCCCGACGGGGGCCACCGAGGTCAGCCGCACCGACGTCGTCGCCGCGCCGTTGGCCCACGCGCGCCTCGCGGCCGACCACTTCGGCTGCGTCGTCCTGCTCAAGGGCTCGACGACCCTTGTTGTGCCCCCGACCGATTCCGCTCGTCCGGTGCGCTCGCAGGCCGACGCGCCCGCCTGGCTGGCCACCGCCGGCGCTGGAGACGTGCTCGGCGGGGTCATCGGCACGCTGCTGGCCTCCGGCCTGCACCCCGTCGACGCCGCCTCGCTCGGTGCGCTCGTCCATGGGCAGGCTGCCCATCGCGCCAACCCCGGCGGGCCGGTGCGCGCGTTCGAACTGGCCCGGGGGATCCCCGCCACCGTGGCCGCCCTGCTCGGCGCCCACTGACCCCCGCCGACCCGGCGGCGTCAGGCCGCCAAGGTGTGGCGGCCGAGCCGGGGGTCGCCCCGCGAGCTGTCCGGCCCTTGAGCGCCCAGGGGGCCGATGGCGCGCCGAAAGGTGCCCGACCCGCTCGCCCGGGATGGCACACTGATCCGGCTATGCCCACGAGTTCCGCCCCCGGCGCCCCGTCGAGCGCCGTCGTTGACCTGCACGCCATCGAGTCGAACGTCCGGGTCCTGCGCGAGCACGCCCCCACGGCGGAGTTGCTCGCCGTCGTCAAGGCCGACGGCTACGGCCATGGCCTGCTGCCCAGCGCAAGGGCGGCCCGCCGCGGCGGCGCGACGTGGCTCGGCACCGCCCAGCTCGGGGAGGCGCTGGCGCTGCGTACCGGTGGCGTCCCGGGGCGCCTGCTGAGCTGGCTGCATGTGCCAGGCACCGACTTCGCGGCGGCCATCGATGCCGACATCGACGTCACCGTCTCGGCAACCTGGGCGCTCGACGAGGTCGTCGCCGCGGCACGGCATACCGGGCGGACCGCTCGGATCCACCTCAAGGTCGACACCGGTCTGGGACGCAACGGCGCGGATGCCGCCGCCTTCGGCGACCTCGTCCGCGCCGCGTTGCGCCACGAGGCCGACGGGGCGGTGGCCGTCGTCGGGGTGTGGTCACATTTCGCCTACGCCGACCAGCCGGACCACCCGACGGTGCGCCACCAGCAGGAGGTCTTCGAGGCCGCGGTCGCCCAGGCAGAGCGGGCCGGGTGCCGGTTCGAGGTCCGCCATCTCGCCAACTCGGCGGCCACCTTGACCAACCCCGGCGCGCACTACGACCTCGTCCGGCCCGGGATCGCCGTCTACGGGCTCACGCCGGTGCCCGACGTTGCCGACTCGCCCCAGCTCGGCCTGACCCCAGCGATGACCGTCACGGCGCGGCTCAGCCTGGTCAAGGACGTCCCCGCGGGCCAGGGCGTGAGCTACGGGCACCTCTACACGACGACGCGGGACACCCGCCTGGGCCTGGTGCCGATGGGGTACGCCGACGGGGTGCCCCGCAACGCCTCGTGCGTCGGGCCCCTCTCCGTCGACGGGCGTCGCTACACCATCGCCGGGCGGGTGTGCATGGACCAGGTGATCGTCGACCTCGGACCCGACAGCAAGGCCCGGGCCGGCGAGGAGGTCGTGCTCTTCGGGACCGGCGGGCAGGGGACGCCGACTGCCCAGGACTGGGCGGCCGCGACGGGGACGATCTCGTATGAGATCGTGACGAGGATCGGTCCCCGAGTCGAACGGCTGTATCGGGGGTCACCGGGGCAGGAAGAGGAGCGCGCGTAGTGAGCCGAGGACGTCTCAACCCGCTCGGCATCGGCATGGCCGTCGGCGCCGCCGGGGCGGCGACGGCTGCCGGGGCTGCCGGGCTGGTCGCCGATCGACTGCGTCGCCGACAGGACGCCGCGCTGCCCGAATACGCGAGCCTTATCGAGGCTCCGACCCTCACTCGCACCGTCGTCGCCTCGGACGGGGTTCGGTTGTATGCCGCGGTCGACGAACCCGCATCCGTCGGGCCGACGGACTCCGGGGCACCCCGACCCACCGTCGTGTTCACCCACGGGTACTGCCTAACCTCGGAATGCTGGGTCCTGCAGCGCAGGGCCCTGGTGCGGGCCGGGTACCGCGTGGTCACGTGGGACCAGCGCGGGCATGGACGTTCGGAGAAGGGCCCGAAGTCGCACTACTGGATCGACCAGCTCGGCGAGGACCTCTTTGCCGTCGTGCAGGCCTGCGTGCCCGAGGGGCCGTTGGCCTTCGCCGGGCACTCGATGGGCGGCATGACGACCATGGCCCTGGCCGAGGCCCATCCGGACGTCATCGTCGACCGGACCATGGCCTTCGCGTGCATCTCCACCTCGCCGGGAGGGCTCAAGCTCGCCAACACCGTCGCCGGCACGATCGGCCTGACGCTGCTCGAACGGCTCGGGCCCGGGGCGTTCCACCAGTTGCAGCGACGTCCGGCACTGCTCGCCGCGCTGCTCACCGCCAACAAGGACCTCGCCGACTTCCTCGTCGAGAGGTACTCGTTCGCCTCTCCGGTGCCGCGCAGCGTCGTGCGGCTGACGGCGAAGATGCTGCTCGGCAACGACCTCACCGTGATCTCGGACTTCGTGCCGACGTTCAACGCCTACGACAAGACCGCCGCGCTGCGCCACTTCGCCGGGGTCGAGACCCTCGTGTTCAACGGCGTCCAGGACATCCTCACGCCGCCGGACCACAGCGAGCTCATCGTCCGCGGTATCCCCGGAGCCGAACACGTCGTCATCCGCGACGCGGGCCACGTCATCATGCTCGAACACCCCGAACTGCTCAACGAGCAGATCCTTGCGATGCTCGAGCGGGCCGATCTCGCGGCGGCTCGCCATGTCCACGTCGACGACAAGCCGAGGGTCACCCGGGTCGTCACCCCGCTGGCGAAGAAGCGCGCGGTCCGCGAGGGCCTTCGTCAGATGCGCCAACAGCGTCGCCACCACGTCGGGTCGTGACCCAGGCGAGCACCCGGTGACCTCGCCCGGCATACCGTCCGCTCGCGCCGAGCTCTCGGTTCCCCTGCCGGATCCCGAGGCGACCGGGGTCCTCGGTGAACGGCTGGCCCAGCTGCTGCGCCCGGGCGACCTCGTCGTGCTCACCGGGGAGCTCGGCGCGGGCAAGACGACCCTCACGCAGGGGGTCGGCCGAGGGTTGGGGGTGCGCGGGCCGGTGACGTCGCCGACCTTCGTCATCGCCCGGGTCCATCCGTCGCTCGTCGGCGGGCCCGACCTCGTCCACGTCGACGCCTATCGCCTCGACGGCGCGGTCGAGCTGGACGATCTGGACCTCGACGCCGATCTCGACGATGCCGTCATCGTCGTCGAATGGGGCGCGGGCCTCGTCGAGCGGATGTCGCCGGACCGCCTCGAGGTCCTCCTGAGCGGCCGGTCGCGCCGCACCGCCCGGATCGTCGGGACCGGTCCGCGCTGGAGCGATCCGGCGGCGGCCGCCGCTTTGGCCGCGGTGTCGACGCCGGCACTTCGGCACGTACCCTGAGCCCGTGCTCCTGCTCGCGCTCGATACCTCGACGAGTGCGGTGACCGTCGCACTGCACGACGGCTCGCGGGTGCTCGCCGAGGCGACGACCGTCGACCCCCGCGCCCACGTGGAACGGCTGGCGCCCAATATTCGGGCGGTGCTCTCCGCGGCCGGGGCTCGCCCTGGGGAGGTCACCGACGTCGTCGCCGGGGTGGGCCCGGGGCCCTTCACCGGGCTGAGGGTTGGCCTGGTCACCGCTCGCGTGTTCGCCTTTGCGGTCGGCGCGACGCTGCGTGGAGTGGGCAGCCTCGACGCTCTAGCCGCGGGGATCGCCCCGATGCCCGCGGAGCTGCTCGTCGCCTCCGACGCGCGCCGCAAGGAGGTGTACTGGGCCCGGTATGCCGGCACCGGCCCGTCCGTGACGCGGGTCGACGGGCCGGCGGTGGCCAAGCCCGCGGACCTTCCCCTGGGCCTTCGGGAGCTGCCGACAGCCGGGCGGGGCCCCGTGCTCTACCCGGACCTCTTCCCCCGACCCGTGGCGCCGCTGGATGTCTCGGCCGCCACGCTCGCCACCCTCGCGGTCGCCCGGCTGGCCGCCGGAGACCCCCTCGACGCCATCGAACCGCTCTACCTGCGCCGCCCCGACGCGGCGCCATCGGCCACCGCCGCCGTCACGTCGGCCCTGCGATGAACGTGCGCGACGTGCGGTGGGCTGACCTGTCCGTCCTCGCCGGGTACGAGCGCGACCTGTTCGCCGCCGACGCGTGGAGTGAGGCCACCTGGTGGGCCGAACTGGCCGGCCGGCCCCGCCGCGAGTACGTCCTCGCCCAGGTGGGCCGCGACGACGCCGCCGACGCCGCCCCCGCCGACGACGCGAGCGACGCGGGCGACGCGGGCGACGGCACGATCGTCGGGTATGCCGGTCTGGACCACGCGGGGGCGGTCGCGGACGTCATGACGCTCGCCGTCGCGGCGCCATACCGGGGTCGGGGCGTCGGCGACCTGTTGGTGGGAGAGCTCGTGAGGCGCGCCGAGGCGGGCGGCGCCGATGCGGTGATGCTCGAAGTGCGGGCCGACAACCCGGCGGCGTTGGCGCTCTACGAACGGCACGGGTTCGCCCAGGTGTCGATGCGCCCCCGGTATTACCAGCCGGGCGACGTCGACGCACTCGTGCTCCGACGGACGGTCGGGCGATGACCGCCGCGGAGCCGCTCGTGCTGGGCATCGAGACCTCGTGCGACGAGACCGGCGTCGGGCTCGTGCGCGGGCGCACGCTGCTCGTGGACACCGTGGCCAGCAGCGTCGAGCAGCACGCTCGCTTCGGCGGAGTGGTGCCCGAGGTGGCGAGCCGGGCCCATCTGGAGGCCATGGTCCCGACCCTGGAACGGGCCTGCCACGACGCCGGGGTACGCCTGTCGGACGTCGACGCGGTCGCCGTCACGGCCGGGCCCGGGCTGGCCGGCGCCCTCATGGTGGGGACCGCTGCGGCGAAGGCCCTCGCGCTGGCTCTCGATCGCGCCCCTCTACGGGGTCAACCACCTCGCCGCGCACGTCGCCGTCGACACCCTCGAACACGGGCCGCTGCCCGAGCCCGTGGTGGCCCTGCTCGTCTCCGGCGGGCACTCGTCGCTGCTCCTGCGTGCCCGACGTCACGGCCGACGTGCGACCGCTCGGGGCGACCGTCGACGACGCGGCGGGGGAGGCCTTCGACAAGGTGGCGCGCCTGCTCGGCCTGCCGTTCCCGGGCGGGCCGCACGTCGACCGGGTGGCCCGGGACGGGACGGTGACCATCGACTTCCCTCGCGGGTCTGACCACGGGACGCGACCTGCAGCGCCATCGGTTCGACTTCTCCTTCTCGGGGCTGAAGACCGCGGTGGCCCGGTGGGTCCAGGCCCGCGAAGCGACCGGGGAGCCGGTGCCCGTGGCGGACGTCGCGGCGAGCTTCCAGGAGGCCGTCGTCGACGTGCTCACCCGCAAGGCGGTGGCCGCCTGTCGGTCCCAGGCGGTGAGCGACCTGTTCGTCGGCGGTGGGGTCGCCGCCAACTCCCGCCTGCGCGCCATGGCCGCCGCCGCGTTGCGAGTCCGCGGGGATCCGGCTGCGGGTGCCCCGACCGGCCTTGTGCACCGACAACGGGGCGATGGTCGCCGCTCTTGGGGCGCTGTGCGTGACCCGGGGACGGGCTCCGTCCGAGCTGGCCCTGCCCGCCGACTCCTCGATGCCGGTCACGCAGGTGCGCTCCTGAGGCGGGCGCGTCGCCGGCCATCTGGGGTCATGGCGTCCGTCGCGGGGGAGCGGCGTTCGGCCCGGTCGCTTCGACGGCCCCGCGGTCGGCCCGGTGCGAGCCCGGAGCAGCTGCCTCTCTCAGGCGAGGAAGTCGATTCGGTGGGTAGCCCCGCGGAAGTCGAAAGAGTCCCCGACGGCTAGCCCCTCGATGGCCGAGTAGATCGGCGCGTCCTTCGAGATGCCCTCGTAAACGTGGTCGTCCGCGGTGAAGGCGTCCGCCGTGACGCCAACGACGAAGCGGGCGCCGCCGAAACCCACGAGCGCACCAGGCCCGACCCGATCGCACTGGCCGTCGGGAAGTGTCTCGATGGCGCGTAGCGTCGCCCGCTGGCGTGCCGTGGACTGCTCGAAGAGCGCTGTGAGGTCACCCGCCGCGTCCGCCTGGGAGAGGTCGTCGATCGAGAAGGAGGAGTCCTGGTCGATGTCGGAGGCGTCCCTGTGGGCCGAGACGGTCCGCTCCGTCTCCGAGAGCCGGTTGTTCACGTGCGCCACGAGGGCCGCGAGGACCTGCCGCTTGGCGTCGAGGGCCATGGTCGTGTCCGTCATCGAGGGTCCTTCCGGTTGTCTCCTCGGGCGTGGCTCCTGCCCGAGCTTCCAGTGTGGCCGGCGCCTGCTGCCCGCGGGACACCGGCACTCCTCGGCGCGGCGGCGCGCCGTCGCGAGGACGGCATACCCTGGCGCCGTGATACCCGTCGTCCTTGACGTCGACACGGGAGTCGACGACGCGTGCGCACTCCTGTTGGCCGCTCGGCATCCGGACCTGAAGTTGCGGGCGGTCACCTGCGTGGCCGGCAACGCCCCGGTCGAGGACGTCGTGCGCAATACCCTCACGGTCCTGCACGCCTGCGGGCGCGCGGACGTGCCGGTGGCCCGGGGCGCCGAGCGTCCGCTGCACGAACCGGCCCGCCCGGCTCGGCACGTCCACGGCATGGACGGCATGGGCGATCTCGGGTGGCCGGCGCCGCCGCTGCGGCCCGATCCGCGACACGCCGTCGAACTGCTGCGCGATGTGCTCCTCGACGCAGCCCGGCACACCGACCCCGCCGAGCGGATCACCCTCGTGCCGCTCGCACCGCTGACCAACGTCGCCCTGCTGCTGCGCACGTACCCCGACGCCGCGGCCGGGCTTCGCGAGATCGTGTTCATGGGCGGGTCCGCCGAGGTCGGCAATGCCACGGCGTCGGCCGAGTTCAACGTCTTCCACGACCCTGAGGCCGCGGCGATCGTCCTCGACGCGGCCGGTGACCTCGGCATCCCCGTGACGATGTACGGCCTCGACGTGTTCCATGCCCCCACGGTCACCCGGGCACAGGCCGACGCCCTCGTCGCCCGGTCCGGCCGCGGCCCGGCCGAGCTCGCCGGGCGCCTCATGGCCTTCCAGTGCGAGCGTTTCGGCGTCGACGAGGCGACGATCGGCGACGCCGGCGCCGTCTGCGCGGTCCTCGACCGGGCCGCCCTGACCTGCCAGCGGCTGCCGGTGCGCGTTGAACTCGCCGGCACGTGGACCCGCGGACGTACCGTCGTCGACCGGCGGGAGTGGGCCGGTGACCTGGCCCACGACCCGCAGGGCGCTGCCGTACAGACGATCGACGTCGCTCTCGGGCTCGACGGACCGCGGTACGCCCGGCTTTGGCTCGACTCGGTGTCGCAGTGAGCGGCCGAGTCCTCGTCTTCGGGTCGGCCAACGTCGACCTCGTCGCGACCGTGGCGACCCTGCCTCGGGCGGGGCAGACCGTCGCCGCCACGTCGCTGCGCCGGCTGGCCGGGGGCAAGGGGGCCAACCAGGCGGTGGCAGCGGCGCAGGCCGGGGCCGCCGTGGTCTTCGTCGGTGCGGTCGGTGACGACGACGCCGGCCGGACGTATGCCGCGCGGCTGGCCGCCCGGGGCATCGACGTGCGCCTCTGCGTCGACGAGTCCCTCCCGACCGGGACGGCCTGGGTCACCGTGGACGACGCCGGCGAGAACACCGTCGTCGTGGCCCCTGGAGCCAACGCCGCCGCGACGGCGCACCTGCCGGACCTGGCCCCCGGTGACGTCCTGCTCGTCCAGCTCGAGGTCCCGGTCGGTCAGGTGACCCGGGCCGTCCGACAAGCCGCGTGCGCCGGCGCGCGGGTCGTGCTCAACGCCGCCCCCTATGCCGCGCTCCCCGGCGACGTGCTCGCGCTGGCCGACCCGGTCGTCGTCAACGAGGTCGAGGCCGCCGAACTCGCCGACTCGGGCCTCGTCGGAGGGTCGCTGCTCGTGACGTTCGGTGCGGCCGGCGCGCAGTGGGACGACGTGCGCGTCGACGGGGTCACCGTCCCCGAGGACGAGGTCCTCGACACGACGGGAGCCGGGGACGCCTTCTGCGGTGCCCTCGCCGCGGCCTTGGCAGCCGGGGCGGATCGGCCGGAGGCGCTCTCCAGGGCCGCCGCCGCCGGAGCAGACGCGGTCCGGCGGGTCGGCGCGCAACCCGACCCCGAGTTGTAGGGCTCACGCGCCTGGGTGCGTTGTGGGGCTCACGCGCCCGGCTGCGGGTCGGGCGCGTGGCGAGAACCCGAGTCGTCAGGTTCGGACGGCTGCGCGCTCGACCCGACCGGTTCGACGACGAGGACGACGGCGCGTGCGGCCACGCTCGACACGACGAGCACGGCCCGTTCCGGTCCCGGTCCGCGCAGCTGCATGCGCAAGGCGTCGGCGTCGACCGATGCGCCGCGCTTCTTCACGGTGACCTGCCCGATCCCACGCGAGCGCAGCCAGCCGCGCAGGACCTTGACCCGAAGCGGCATCGCCTCGAGAACCGCGTATCGGCGGGTCCACGGCAGGTCCACCACGGCCCCGCCGGTCGCGTACCCGACGCCTCTGGTCAGCTCTCGACCGGGCAGAGAAGCGGACAGGCCGGCGGCTACGACGGCCCGGTCGGCCTCGTAAAGCCAGGCTCCGACCTCGGCAAGCGCGCCCAGCGGCGGCTCGTCGCGCACGTCCCCCGTGGTGATGACCTCGGGCGGGGAGCCCGGGCGGCATACGGCGGCGGTTCGCCCGGGGACCGCGACGAGCGGTCCCCACCACACGGCGCACTCAAGCACCTCGCCGCGCCAGGAGGTCCACTGGGCTTCGGCGCCCGCCGGGACGGCGGCGTGCCCCAGCCCGGGGGACAGCTTCGCGCCCGTCGCGGGCACCCGCCCGGCGAGCTCGAGCACCAGCGACCACGGGGGAGCGAGGTCGGCGAGCGAGCTCGTCCGACGAGGGCGGCCCCGCACGTCGGCCACTCCCGGGATCCGGCGAGCCGGGTCCAGCCACACCCCGGTGTGCCGGGTCCTCTCCTCGGGCACCGCCACGTCCTCGGCGCGGCCCTGGTGTGCCTGTGCGGCGGGCCATTGGGCGAGGTTGGCCGCGGCGAGCGCCGCGGTCACCGGGTCGACGTCGAGCGCCTCCACCCGCAGGCCAGCGGCCGCGACGGCCATGGCGTCCGACCCGATCCCGCACCCGAGGTCGAGCACGGTGTCGATCCCGGTCGCGGCGAACCGGCGGGCATGCGCGGCGGCCAGCTCGGGACGGGTCGCCTGCGCGAGGCCGTCGTCGGTGTACAGCAGGCGCGCGGCATCCGGGCCGAACTTCTCGACGGCGCGGGCGGCCAACCGCGACTGACCGAGCACGGCGGCGGCCCCTTCGGCGGGCACCCCCTCGGCGCGCAGCTGGGTCTGACGGGCCAGCGCCGCGTCCTCGTCGTATGCCGGCAGCCTCGCCAGGATGTCCCGCCCCGCGCTCGACGCCAGCCAGCGGGCGGTGTCGAGGTCCATCAGGGCGACGCCGATCCGGGCAGGGGACGGGACGAGGCACGACCGCGCGAACGGGGCATCGCCTCACCCTAGTGACCATCCTTGCGCCCGGCTGCCGGCCGTTCCTTCGGTTGCCGACGCCCTGCGGTTGGCACTCGACTTGACCGAGTGCTAACGGCATACCTAGATTTGGGGTTAGCACTCTCAGCTGGAGAGTGACAGCCCGGCCGGCGTCGACCCCCGCGACGGCGAGGCCTGCGGGGCACTCCAGACAACGTCCAACGACACCCCCGGAACCGCTCGCGAGCGGGTCCGGACCAGATAAGGGAAGGACACCGAAGTGTCGGTTTCCATCAAACCGCTCGAAGACCGCATCCTGGTCAAGTCCCTGGAGGCCGAGACGACGACCGCCTCCGGGTTGGTCATCCCGGACACCGCCAAGGAGAAGCCGCAGGAGGGCGAGGTCCTGGCCATCGGCCCGGGCCGCATCGACGACAAGGGCAACCGGGTTCCGCTCGATGTCAAGGTCGGCGACCGGGTCATCTACAGCAAGTACGGCGGCACCGAGATCAAGCACGGCGGCGAGGAGTACCTCATCCTGTCCGCTCGTGACGTCCTCGCCGTCGTCGGCTGACCGGAGGATCACCACCCATGGCAAAGACGCTGGAGTTCGACGACTCCGCACGTAAGGCGCTGGAGCGGGGCGTCGACGCGCTCGCGAACGCCGTCAAGGTGACGCTCGGCCCGAAGGGCCGCAACGTCGTCATCGACAAGAAGTGGGGCGCCCCGACGATCACCAACGACGGAGTGACCATCGCTCGCGAGATCGAGCTCGAGGACCCGTACGAGAACCTCGGCGCGCAGTTGGCCAAGGAGGTCGCCACCAAGACCAACGACATCGCCGGTGACGGGACGACGACCGCGACGGTCCTCGCCCAGGCGATGGTCAAGGAGGGGCTGCGCAACGTCGCCGCCGGCGCCGCTCCCGCGGCGCTCAAGCGGGGCATCGACAAGGCCGTCGAGGCGGTCAACGACCGGCTCCTCGAGAACGCCCGCGAGGTCGAGGGCACCGGCGAGATCGGCAAGGTCGCCGCGCTGTCCGCCCAGGACGAGGCGATCGGCGAGATCATCGCCGAGGCGTTCGACAAGGTCGGTAAGGACGGGGTCATCTCCGTCGAGGAGTCCTCGACGACGGCGACCGAGCTCGAGTTCACCGAGGGCATGCAGTTCGACAAGGGCTACATCTCGGCGTACTTCATCACCGACGCCGAGCGCATGGAAGCCGTGCTCGAGGACGCCTACATCCTCATCCACCAGAGCAAGATCTCGGCGATCGCCGACCTGTTGCCGGTGTTGGAAAAGGTCGTCCAGACCGGCAAGCCGCTGGTCATCGTCGCCGAGGACGTCGACGGCGAGGCGCTCTCGACGTTGGTCGTCAACAAGATCCGGGGGACGTTCAACGTCGCCGCCGTCAAGGCGCCCGGTTTCGGCGACCGTCGCAAGGCGATGCTGCAGGACCTCGCGACCCTGACCGGTGGCCAGGTCATCGCCGAGGAGGTCGGCCTCAAGCTCGACCAGGCCGGGCTCGACGTGCTCGGCCAGGCCCGCCGCGTCGTTGTCACCAAGGACACGACGACGGTCATCGACGGCCAGGGCGCCAAGGCCGACGTCGACGCCCGGGTCGGCCAGATCAAGGCCGAGATCGAGCGGACCGACTCGGACTGGGACCGCGAGAAGCTGCAGGAGCGGCTGGCCAAACTCGCCGGCGGGGTGTGCGTCATCAAGGTCGGCGCCCACACCGAAGTCGAGCTGAAGGAAAAGAAGCACCGCATCGAGGACGCCATCTCGGCCACCCGGGCGGCGATCGAGGAGGGCATCGTCGCCGGCGGCGGCACCGCGCTCATCCACGCCGCCTCGGCTCTGGATGACCACGGGATGACCCACGACGAGGCGACCGGTGTGGCCATCGTGCGCAAGGCGTGCGCCGAGCCGCTTCGGTGGATCGCCGAGAACGCCGGGTACCAGGGCTACGTCGTGACGACCAAGGTCGCCGACCTGCCGTTGGGTCAGGGCTTGGACGCGGCGACCGGGGAGTACGGCGACCTGCTCAAGGCCGGGATCATCGACCCGGTCAAGGTCACCCGATCGGCGCTGCGCAACGCCGCGTCGATCGCCTCGATGATCCTCACGACGGACACCCTCGTCGTGGAGAAGAAGGAAGAGGAGCCTGCCGCGGCCGCCGGCCACGGGCACGGGCACGGGCACTGACCCACCTCGGAACGCGACACCGGCCGGGCCGCCCCTACCACAGGGCGGCCCGGCCTCGCGTTGGTGTCCTCGTGGCCTCGGCGCGAGCCTGCGCACCCATGGGTGGACGAGCGCGGCCGGGTCTACGCAGGGATGGCGAGACGACCGGCATACACGGCTTGGCGGTCCTCCTCGGTCAGCCCGCCCCACACGCCGTACGGTTCGCGCACCGTAAGGGCGTGCTCGCGGCACTGTCTGAGAACCGGGCAATCGCCGCACACCGTCTTGGCCGCGATGGCACGATCCCGGCGGGCGCTACCGCGCTCGCCCTCGGGGTGGAAGAAGGATTCCGGGCCGTACGAGCGGCACGACCCGACGAGTTGCCAGCGCCAGCGGTCCGCGGTTGGCCCGGGCAGTCGAGAGATCTCCGCCATGTCGTCCGTCCCCTGAGAGCGCCTGCGATTACCCCGCGGTAACCCCGTGTCCTCGGGACGCTAGCCTGCGCTTGGTCCGGCGTTGTTCCAGGCTTGGTCAAGGATTGGCAAAGACTGCCGTTCGGCGACGGAGGAAACCGCTCTCCCCGGCCGCCGGTCCGGTCGGCGCGTCGTTTTCCGCATTATTGAATGTTCCAAGGCTCGCTCCGTTAACATCTTGCGGGATGGCCGGGGGGCCACATCGAGTCTTGGGGGGACGGCGGCGAATGCTGAGCTCGAACGGCCACGTGGCGCCGCCGCGGGCCGTCACGTTCCCGCCGCCGGCAACGATGAGTCCAATAGAGGGAACGCCATACCCGTTGCGCGACCTTGCCGTCGCCGCCCGGGCGACCGGGGGGGCAACCACCGATGCGTTGATGCGGCGCGTTCACCAGATCGCCCTCCGCTACGCGCGGGCTCGGCTGGCCCGCTACGGCGTGGTGGATGCCGCCCAAGACGTCGCCCAGGAGGTGTGCATGGCCGTCATGTCGGCACTGCCCACCTATGAGGAGCGCGGATACCCGTTCGAGGCGTTCGTCTACTCGGTGACGGCACGCAAAGTCGCCGACGTCCAGCGCGGCATCATGCGCTCGGCGGCCCCGGTTGCCCAGGTGCCTGACCGGGCGGACGAGACTCCGGGTCCGGAAACGCTCGCCATGGTGGGTGAGGATGCCGCGCGAGCGATGGCCCTCATCGACGGGCTGCCGCGCACCCAACGCGAAGTGCTCCTGCTGCGCGTGGTCATGGGCTTGAGCACCGACGAGACCGCTGCCTCGTTGCAGGCGACCCCGGGCGCCGTGCGCGTGGCCCAACATCGGGCCTTGGTCCGGCTGCGCGAACAGTTGACTGCCCCGGCCGGGGAGGTCGCCTCGTGAACTACCTGGCGATCGATCCCATCGCGCAAGACGACCTGCTCCTCGACGCGCTCGCCGAGCGACGGTATTCCGGCGGCGACCCCGCGGCGATGCTCCTGCAGGGCCTGGCCCTTGCCGTCGACCGGCCGGTGTCCTCGCCTCGGCGTCGACGTCGCAAGGGCGGCTGGCGGGTCGCCGGCGGGTCCTTGGCCACCATGGCTCTCGTCGGCGCGAGCGCCACGCTGGCCGCCGCGCTCAACGGCGCGTACGGAACGGTCAACGGCGATGCTCGATCCCTCTCGGTATCTCAACCGGCGCCGGCCTCGCGGCCGAACGACGCCCTGCTCCCGTCGGGTTCCTTGCTCGGGTCCGCTCCCTCGGTGTCGGCGGGGCTCGACCCGTGGGCCTCGGTCCTCACCGGGCCGATGTCACCGGGTGGCGACGCACCCGTCTCCCGCCCGGGGTCCACGGCGGCCCTCGAGCCTGCCGTGCTCGCGAGCGCGTCCGCAAGCGGCGGGGCGGTGGGCCTGGCCGTGTCGCTCCGGGGCTCCACGAGCGGCGGGACCCTGACGACCACCAGCGACTCCGGCGCCACGGCGCACACCGACGTGGACGAGGCCACGACGACCGGTCAGGGTGGCGGGACGACGCCGGCCGGTCAACCCGGGACGTCCGACGAATCCGGCCAAGGGAAGGCGACCGGCCAGAGCGGCGGCTCCTCACCCACCACCGGGTCGGGGCAGGGCAATGCGACCGGCTCGGGGCCGGCCAAGGCCAACGGGGCGGCGCCCGCCGACCCGGGTGCCGGCGCGGGACACCCCAACGGATCCGTTCGCGGCAACACCTCGGGTTCGGGGTCGGCGATGGCGACAGGGCAGGGCGGCAGCCTCGGTTCCGGTGCGGCGGATGCCCTCGGTCAGGACGCGGGCGTCGCCGGCGAGGGCAACGACGCGGCCACCGGCCCCGATACCCCGGTGCCTCCGGGACGCGACGCAGGGGCGTCTGCGCCGGCCAATCGGTGACGCCGCTCGCCGCGGTCGGGCCCGGCATACCGTCCCGTAGACTTCGGCAATGAGCGACGGATTCGAGGCGGGGTCACCGTTCGCCAGTTTGGGGCTGACCTACGACGACGTCCTGCTGCTGCCCGGCGAGACGGCCGTGGTGCCCAGCGACGTCGACACGACGACTCGGCTGACTCGCGAGATCACCCTGCGCATCCCCCTGCTCTCCTCCGCCATGGACACCGTGACCGAGGCGAGGATGGCCATCGCCATGGCCCGCCAGGGCGGCCTCGGCGTCGTGCACCGCAACCTCTCGGTGGACGACCAGGCCTATCAGGTCGACGTCGTCAAGCGCACCCAGACCGGGATGATCTCCAACCCCATCACCATCGGCCCGGACGAGACGCTGGAGACGCTCGACCAGATCTGTGGGCAGTACCGCGTGTCGGGATTGCCCGTCGTCGACGAGGACGGACGTCTCTTCGGCATCATCACCAACCGCGACCTGCGCTTCACCCCGGTCGCCGAATGGAGCGCCACCCTCGTGCGCGAGGTGATGACCCCGATGCCGCTGATCACCGCCCCGGTCGGGATCTCGCGCGCGGAGGCCATCCTCCTGTTGCGCCAGCACAAGCGCGAGCGGCTGCCGCTGGTCGACCCGCAGGGGCGCCTGGCCGGCCTCATCACCGTCAAGGACTTCGTCAAGTCCGAGCAGTTCCCGCTGGCGAGCAAGGACGGCCAGGGCCGGCTCATGGTCGGGGCGGCGATCGGCTACTTCGGCGACGCGATGGAGCGGGCCCACCGGCTCATCGAGGCGGGCGTGGACGTTCTCGTCGTCGACACCGCCCACGGGCACGCTCGGCTGCTGCTCGACATGCTCAAACGGCTCAAGAGCGACCCGGCCACCCACCACATCGCCGTCATCGGGGGCAACGTCGCGACCCGCGAGGGCGCCCAGGCGATGGTCGACGCCGGCGCCGACGCGGTGAAGGTCGGCGTCGGGCCGGGGTCGATCTGCACGACGCGGGTCGTCGCGGGCGTCGGCGTGCCGCAGGTGACCGCCGTGCATTCGGCCGCGCAGGCTGCGCGGTCCGCGGGGGTGCCGGTCATCGCCGACGGGGGCCTGCAGTACTCCGGCGACATCGCCAAGGCCCTGGTGGCCGGCGCGGACACGGTGATGCTCGGGTCGTTGCTCGCCGGCTGCGAGGAGAGCCCGGGGGAGACGGTCTTCGTCAACGGCAAGCAGTTCAAGACCTACCGCGGGATGGGCTCGCTCGCGGCGATGAGCTCGCGAGGCAAGAAGTCCTACTCGCGTGACCGGTACTTCCAGGCCGATGTCGTCGGCGACGACAAGATCGTCCCGGAGGGCATCGAGGGCCAGGTCCTCTATCGCGGTCCGGTCGCCTCGGTGGTCCACCAGCTCGTCGGCGGGCTGGCCCAGTCGATGTTCTACGTCGGCGCCCGCACCGTCCCCGAGCTGCAGGAACGCGGCCGGTTCGTGCGGATCACCGCCGCCGGTCTCAAGGAGAGCCACCCCCACGACGTCCAGATGACCGTCGAGGCGCCGAACTACGCCGCCCGGCCCTGACCCGCGTCGCGACGGCGCGGCATACCGGGTCCGAGCACTGCGACGGGGCAGGTATGCCGTCCGGGTAGGGTTTGCCGGTGACCGAGATCGAGATCGGACGCGGCAAGCGGGGGCGCCGGGTCTACAGCTTCGACGAGATCGCCGTCGTCCCCTCGCGCCGCACCCGTGACCCTGAAGAGGTGTCGGTGTCGTGGCAGATCGACGCCTACCACTTCGACATCCCCGTCCTCGGAGCGCCGATGGATTCGGTGAGCTCCCCGCAGACGGCGATTGCTCTGGGTCGTTTCGGTGGGCTCGGCGTTCTCGACCTCGAGGGCCTGTGGACGCGCTACGACGACCCGGCGCCGCTGCTCGCCGAGATCGCCGCGCTGGCGCCGGGTGAGGCGACCGCTCGGATGCAGCAGATCTACGCCGAACCGATCCGCCCCGAGCTCGTCGCCGAGCGGCTCGGCGAACTGCGCGCCGCCGGCGTCACGGTGGCCGGAGCCCTGTCGCCGCCGCATACCCAGGCGTTGTGGCGCGTCGTTGTCGACGCCGGGGTCGACCTGTTCGTCATCCGGGGCACCACGGTCTCCGCCGAACACGTGTCGGGCCAGGCCGAGCCGCTCAACCTCAAGCGGTTCATTTACGAACTCGACGTCCCGGTCGTCGTCGGGGGAGCGGCGAGCTACACCGCGGCGCTGCACCTCATGCGCACCGGCGCGGCGGGTGTGCTTGTCGGCTTCGGCGGCGGGGCCGCGCACACCACGCGACGGACGCTCGGCATCCACGCCCCGATGGCCAGCGCCATCGCCGACGTCGCGGCGGCCCGGCGCGACTACCTCGACGAGTCCGGCGGTCGGTACGTCCACGTCATCGCCGACGGTGGGGTCGGCACCTCCGGCGACGTCGTCAAGGCGATCGCCTGCGGGGCCGACGCGGTCATGCTCGGCGCGGCCCTGGCCCGCGCCGCCGACGCCCCGGGCGGCGGGTTCCACTGGGGCCCCGAGGCCCACCATCACGCCCTGCCGCGCGGTGAACGGGTCGAGGTCGGGGTCCGAGCCGACCTCGAGGAGATCCTCTTCGGGCCCGGGCGCTCTGCCGACGGGACGACGAACATCATCGGCGCGCTACGCCGAGCCATGGCAACGACGGGGTACTCCGACCTTAAGGAATTCCAGCGTGTCGAGCTCGTCGTCGCGCCGACGAGCCACTCGTGACCGCGCCATTCCCGACCCTCCCGCGGCCGTCGTACCCTTGGGTCTCATGAACGCGCTGGTCCGGGGAACTCTCGAGCCGGCGCCCACCCCGTATGCCGTCGCCCCGGCGTTGGCCCAACGGCTCGGGGCATTAGTTGCCGCCCGAGCCGACGCGGTGCTGCGTCCGACGGTGAGCCCGATGACCGGCTCGGTGATCGCCGAGGTCCCCCAGTCCACTCCGGCCGACGTGTCCATCGCCCGCTGCGCGGCCCGCACGGCGCAGCGAGCCTGGGCCGCCCGGCCCGTCGCGCAGCGGGCTGCCGTCATGCTGCGGCTGCATGATCTCGTGCTGGCTCGCCAGCAGACCCTGCTCGACCTCGTCCAGGTGGAGTCGGGCAAGGCCCGTGTCCATGCCTTCGAAGAGGTCGCCGACGTTGCGCTCGTCGCCCGGCACTACGCCCGCTCGGCAGCGGCATACCTGGCCCCACGCCGCACCCCGGGCCCGTTCCCCGTTGCCAGCCGGACCGTGACGACCCACCACCCCGTCGGCGTCGTCGGGATGGTCACGCCGTGGAACTATCCGCTGACGTTGCCGATCGGCGACGCCATCCCCGCCCTGCTGGCCGGCAACGCCGTGTTGCTGCGCCCGGATCCGCAGGCCGCGCTCACCGCCCTCTACGGCGTGGCCCTGCTCCACGAGGCAGGGTTGCCCGAGGGGCTCGTCCATGTGCTCGTCGGCGACGCCGACGTCGCCGAGGCCGTGCTCGATCACGGCGATTACGTGTGTTTCACCGGCTCGACCAAGGTCGGTCGCAAGGTCGGACAGCGCGCCGGCCGCCGGCTGGTCGCGGCGTCCTTGGAACTCGGCGGGAAGAACTCCTCCTACGTGCGTGCCGACGCCGACCTCGACCGAGCCGCCGAGGGTGTGGTGCGGGCCTGCTTCGGATCCGCCGGCCAGTTGTGCATGCACACCGAGCGACTGCTCGTGCACGTCGACGTCGTCGATGCGTTCCTTGACCGGTTCCTCCCGCGCGTGCGGGCCATGCGCTTGGGCACCGGACTCGCCTACGGCGTGGACATGGGCAGTCTCGTCGGCCCACGCCAACTCGAGCGGGTCCGCGCCCACCTCGACGATGCCGTCGGCAAGGGGGCCCGCGTCCTCGCCGGTGGACACGCGCGGCCCGACGTCGGCCCGTTCGTCCACGAGCCCACCGTTATCGACGGGGTGACGGCCGCGATGGCCTGCCGCGATGCGGAGACGTTCGGTCCGCTCGTCGCGCTCTACCGGGTGAGTTCCGACGCGCACGCCGTGGCGTTGGCCAACGACACGGAGTACGGCCTCAACGCCTCGATCTGGACTCGCGACGTCGCCGAGGGCCGGCGGCTTGCGGCGCAGATCCTCACCGGCACGGTGAGTATCAACGAGGGGTATGCCGCTGCCTGGGGTTCCTCCGGGGCGCCGTTGGGTGGGCGCAAGGACTCGGGCGTGGGCCGGCGACACGGCCCGGAGGGGATTCGACGCTTCACCGAAGCCCAGAGCGTGACAAGCCAGCACGGCCTGGGCTTGGGACCGCCGGCCGGGATGTCCGACGAGGCGTGGAACCGGATGATGACGCGAGCGTTGCGGGCGATGAAGTTCCTCGGTGTGCGATGAGGGCGGGTCCAGGCGGCCGGCTCCCATGAGGGAGCAGGCGCTCGCGCGCCCCGAGGGGCTGCTCGTGCAACCCGATTCGCCGTGCGGCACAGCCGTTCTCGTCCTGTCCGGATCGAGCGGGGCCGTCGAGGCGGAGCGTTGCCGGGTGCTGGCCAAGGCCGGCGCGGTAGCGATGTCGATCCGGTGGTTCGGCGGCGCCGATCAACAGCCCGGGCCGGCGCGCGTTCCGCTGGAGGTCCTCGTCGAGGCCCTGGACCGACTGTCGGCACTCGGTGCTCGCCTGGCCCTGATGGGGACCTCGTTCGGTGCCGAGGCGGCGCTGCTCGTCGCGGCGCGCGACCCTCGGGTTGCGGCTGTCGTCGCAGTCGCACCGACTCCGGTGTCCTGGGCCGGGGTGATCGCTGGAGGCATGGGTGGGTTGCGGCTCACGGCACATTGGACCTGGCGGGGTGACGAGGTGCCCTACGTCCCGTTCGTCGAGGGGTTCGTCCCCGAGAGCGACCCACCGGCATACCGGCCGTTGTACGAGCGCAGTCTGGCGGCCTTCCCCGATCGGGCCGCCAGGGCGGCGATCACCGTCGAGGACATCGCCGGCCCGGTGGTGCTCGTCGCGGGGGAGGACGACCAGGTCTGGCCCGGCGCGGAGTTCGCCCGGATGCTCGCGGCTCGCCGGCATCGGCACGGCCTACCGACGTCCCTCGTCACGCACCCGTCAGCGGGCCACCGGGTGATCTTCCCGGGCGAAGTAGCGCAGCAACGGGGCATGGCCATCGCGCGTGGCGGGACACCCGAGGCCGACGCGGCCCTCGGCGCCTTGGCCTGGCCGCACGTCGTGGCGGCCCTGCAGCTGCGAGAGTCACCCCGATGAGCGCGACATACGACCACGACGTCCTCGTCGTCGGCTCCGGGTTCGGCGGGTCCGTGGCGGCGCTGCGGCTGGCCGAGAAGGGGTATGCCGTGCACGTGTACGAGGCGGGCCGCCGGTTCGCCGACACCGATTTCGCGAAGACCTCGTGGGATGTACGCAGGTACCTCTGGGCCCCCCGGCTCGGATGCTTCGGCGTCCAACGGATCCACCGGTTGCGCGACGTGATGATCCTCGCTGGGGCGGGGGTGGGCGGGGGGTCGCTCAATTACGCCAACACGCTGTACGTCCCACCGGTGGCCTTCTTCACCGACCGACAGTGGGGCCACATCACCGACTGGCAGGCCGAACTCGCGCCGCACTACGAGACGGCCTCCCGGATGTTGGGCGTGGTCGTCAACGCCTGCCAGGGGCCGGTCGAACGCGCCATGCGCCTGGCCGCCGAGGACCTCGGGGTCGCCGAGTCGTTCCGGCACACCCCGGTCGGGGTGTTCTTCGGCGAGCCGGGCCGGACCGTGCCCGACCCGTTCTTCGATGGGCAGGGCCCCGAACGCACCGGGTGCACGTTGTGCGGCAACTGCATGGTTGGTTGCCGCGACGGCGCGAAGAACACCCTCGTGAAGAACTACCTCTGGCTCGCCCAGCGGCTCGGCGTCACCATCGAGCCGCTGCGGACCGTCGTCGACGTGCGCCCGCTGGACGCGGCCCACCCGGAGCATGGGTATGCCGTGACGAGCGAACGCACCGGAGCCTGGCGCCGACGCGAGCGCCGGACGGTGACCGCCGGGCAGGTCGTCTTCGCGGCCGGGGCCTGGGGCACCCAAGTCCTGCTCCACGGGGCCAAGGTTGGCTCGCTGCCGCGGGTGTCCGGAGCGCTGGGTCGGCTCACCCGGACCAATTCGGAGGCCCTCGCCGGAGCCGAGCTCGTCCGGGTGCCCCGTGGGGTCGACCTCACCGCGGGAGTGGCGATCACGACGTCGTTCCACGTCGACGCGCACACCCACGTCGAGAACGTCCGGTACGGCAAGGGCTCCAACCTCATGGGCTTGCTCTCGACGATGATCGTCGATGGTGGGGTACGCGGATTGGGCCGCCGGCTGGCCGATTTCGGCGCCGCAGCCGTTCGCGAGCCGGGGCGGTTTCTGCGCACCCTCGTCGTGCGTCGGTGGTCCGAGCGCACGGCCATCGCTCTCGTCATGCAGTCGGTCGACAACTCGCTCACCGTGCGGGGGCGGCGGGGGTGGCGCGGCCGGGTCCGGCTGACCTCGACCCAGGGTCATGGCGAGCCGAACCCGACGTGGTTTCCGCAGGCGACCGCGGGCGCCACCGCGCTCGCGCGAGCGCTCGGACGCGTCGTCGGCGGTCGAGCGGACGCCGGCGGAAATGTCTCGGCTGTCCTTGACATGCCGCTGACCGCACATTTCCTCGGCGGTTGCGCGATTTCCGACGACCCACGGCTCGGCGTGGTCGACCCCTACCACCGGGTGTGGGCCTACCCCGGCCTGCACGTCCTCGACGGGTCGGCGGTGTCGGCCAACCTCGGGGTCAACCCGGCCCTGACGATCACGGCCCAGGCCGAACGGGCGTGCTCGCTGTGGCCGCGCCGGGGCGAGCCGGACCCCCGACCGGAGCAGGGTGCGGCATACCGACGGTTGAGCGCCGTACGCTCCTGACCCCGCTCAGCCGGACAGGGACAGCCCCGGGGCGAAGGCGGACCAGGCCACCCGGATGTGCTCCCCGACGAGGTGCTCGGCGCGCTCGCCGTCGTGCTCGCGGATGGCGGCGAAGATCGACGCGTGGTCACCGCGCAGGTCGGTTGCCAGGCCGTCCCAGTCCTCGACGTTCTGGAACGCGGTGAGCAGCGGCCCGCGCATCGACTCGCGAATCGCGACGGTGAGGTCGGCCGCCAGCCGGTTGCCAGCCGCCTCGGCGATGGCGACGTGGAAGGCCGTGTCGGCGTCGTTGAACACGGACCGCTCGACCGACGGGGTGCTCATGACGAGCACGGCGTGATGCATGGCCTCGATGTGACGTGGTTTGGCGTTTCGAGCGGCGAGCCGAGCGCTGAGCCGCTCCAGGGCGATCCGGGCCTCGATGACGTCGTTGAGCGGGAAGTTCGCCAGCGCCACATGCAGCCGCAGGAAACGCTCTAGGGCCCGCGCGGGCAGGGCCGTGACCGTCGTGCCGCCGGCCGCTCCGGCACCGACGGCCGAGCGCAGCACGCCTTGGGCCTGCAGGGTTCGCACCGCCTCGCGCACCGCGGACCGACTGACGTCGAGCTGTCGGGCCAGCTCGCGTTCGGCGGGGAGCTGGTCGCCGACCCGCAGTTCCCCGGAGAGGATGCGCGACTCGGCCCACCGCAGGACGACCTCGAAGGCACGCAGGCCAGCCCGCTCGCCGTCGGCGACGGCGTCGGCACCGGGCTGGGGTGCTGCGCTCACGGGGACTCCGGTGGTCAAGGAACGGCGGGCCGAACCGTTCGGCGAATCGAGGGACCATGGGGTATTGACGGGGGCAATGGTCAGACCATACCGTGTCCGCAACCCGAAATGGTCAGACCATTGATGGAGCTGCACCCTATCAATCGCCTGGCCACGGCGGGCAATCGTCCCCGAGTTGTCACGGCAGCACCCAGGAGGTAACGCCGATGCCCCCCGCCCTCGCCCTTCCCTTGGATCCCTACACCCCACAGTTGGCACCTCTCGGTGGCAGCCTCGTCGGGTCCGCACTCGTGGCCCTGTTGCCGCTGCTCACCGTCTTCGTCACCCTCGGGTGGCTCAGATGGAAGGCCCACTGGGCCGGCCTCACCGCGGTAGCCGTCGCGATCATCGTCGCGGTGCTCGCCTACAAGATGCCCATCGGGCTCGCCATGCTCTCGGCGACCGAGGGCGGTGTCTTCGGCCTCTTCCCCATCATGTGGATCGTCTTCACGGCGATCGTCCTCTATCAGGTCACCGTGGTCAGCGGTCGCTTCGAGGACCTGCGCGCGACCTTCCACCTCATCTCCGACGACCCGCGCATCCAGGCGATCATCATCGCCTTCTGCTTCGGCGGGCTGCTCGAAGCCCTCGCCGGGTTCGGCGCGCCGGTGGCGATCACCGGCGTCATGCTCATGGCCTTGGGCTTCAGTCCGTTGCGCGCCGCCGCCGTCGTGCTGCTGGCCAACACCGCACCGGTGGCCTTCGGCGCCATCGGCACGCCGATCATCACCGCCGGGTCGCTGACGAAGATCCCCTACACCCAGATCGGTGCCTACGTCGGTCACCAGACGCCGTTCATCGCCGTGTTCGTCCCGCTGCTGCTCGTCCTCATGGTCGACGGCAAGCGTGGCGTGCGCCAGACCTGGCCGGTGGCGCTCGTCGTCGGCGTGGCGTTCGCTATCGCCCAATGGGTCTCGGCCACGTACATCTCCGTCGAGCTCACCGACATCATCGCCTCGCTCGTCGGGCTTGCCGCCGCGGTCCTCTTCCTGCGCGTGTGGAAGCCGGTCGGCAAGGAAGACGCGGTCGGTGCGCTGGCGCGCGAGCGCGAGCGCGACCTTGCTGCGGTCGGCGGGGGAGGGAGCTCTGCTGGATCCGTGTCGACGAGCCAGTATGCGGTGTCCGAGTCCGAGCTGGCCGCGCGGGCGAGCAGCCTCACCGGTGGTCGGGTCGTCATGGCCCTGTTCCCGTACCTGCTCGTCATCGCCATCTTCTCGGTGGCCAAGCTCGTCGGCGCCGTCAAGGACTGGCTCGCGACCACCGACGTCAAGGTCGGCTGGCCGGGGCTGGACGGAAACATCCTCAACGCCGCCGGCGCGAAGAACTCCACCACGGTCTACACGTTCCCGTGGCTTAGTTCGCCCGGCACGAGCCTGCTGGTGTGTTCGCTCATTACCGCTGCGGTCTACGGCGTCTCGATGTCGGCGTGGGCCAAGGAGGTCAAGGACACCGCGGTGAAGATGCGCTTCGCCTTCCTCACCGTTGCCTCGGTGCTCGCCCTGGCCTACGTGATGAACCTCTCCGGTCAGACGATCACCGTCGGCACGTGGATCGCCGGCACCGGCGCGGCCTTCGCGTTCTTCTCGCCGATCCTCGGCTGGATCGGCACGGCCGTCACCGGGTCGGACACCAGCGCCAACGCCCTGTTCGCCACCTTGCAGCAGACCGCGGCCAAGGGGGCCGGGCTCGATCCGACCCTGCTCGTCGCGGCGAACACCTCCGGTGGCGTCGTCGGCAAGATGATCAGTCCGCAGAACCTCACCATCGCGGCCACCGCCGTGGGATTGGTCGGGCGCGAATCGGACATCTTCCGCAAGGTCATTGTGTGGAGCATCGGCCTTATCATCGCCATGTGCCTGCTCGTGGGCCTGCAGTCCAACGTGTTGTCCTTCCTGCTGCCCAAGTGACAGGAGTTCCTCGATGGTCCGCACCGATCTGCGAATCGCCCTGTTCGCCGCGTGTTACAACGACACGATGTGGCCACAGACCCCGATCGCTACGGTGCGGCTGCTCGAGCGGCTCGGCGTCACGGTGGAGTTCCCTCGCGAGCAAACCTGCTGCGGGCAGATCTTCACCAACACCGGGTATGCCGCGGAGGCTCGACCGCTGGTTCGCCGGTTCGTCGAGACCTTCGCGGCATACGACGCCGTCGTCGCGCCCACGGGGTCGTGTGTCGGCGCGATCCGCCACCAACACCACGACCTCGCCGTGGCGGCAGGGGATGCGGGTCTGACCCGCGAGGTAGACGCGCTCACCCCGCGCGTCTACGACCTGTCGGAGTTGCTCGTCGACGTCCTCGGGGTCCTGGACGTCGGGGCTTACTTCCCGCACCGGGTGACCTTCCACCCGACATGTCACTCGGTGCGGGTGGCCCAGGTCGGCGACCGACCACAGCGGCTGCTCAAGGCGGTGCGCGGGTTGACCTTCGTCGAATTGCCCAACCAGCAGGAGTGCTGCGGGTTCGGCGGGACGTTCTCGGTGAAGAACCCCGACGTGTCGATCGCCATGGCCACCGACAAGGTGCGCCACGTCCGCGAGACCGGGGCCGAGGTGCTCGTCGCGGGCGACAACATGTGCCTGATGAACATGGGCGCGGTGCTGGCGCGCCAGCGCGCCGGCATCCGCACCATGCACCTCGCCGAGGTGCTCGCCTCGACCGAGGAGGAACCGGCGTGACGCCCACGACGATCCCCGGCCCGCTCCAGCAGACGACCCCGACCTTCGTCGGAATGCCGAAGTTCCCCAAGGCCGCGAAGCAGGCCCTGGCCAACACCCAACAGCGGCGCAATCTCGCCCACGCGACCGGGGTGATCCGCGCCAAGCGCGCCAAGGTCGTCGACGAACTCGACCAGTGGCAGGCCCTGCGCCAGGCCGGGGCCGACGCCAAGGACGAGACGCTCGGGCACCTCGCGGCATACCTGGAACAACTCGCCGAGAACCTCACCCGCAACGGCGCCCAGGTGCACTGGGCCCGCGACGCCGCCGAGGCCTGCGCGATCGTCGTCGACATCGCCAAGGCCAAGGGCACCGGCGAGGTCGTCAAGGTCAAGTCGATGGCGACCCAGGAGATCGAGCTGAACGAGGCCCTGGAGGCCGAGGGGATCCACGCCTGGGAGACCGACCTCGCCGAGCTCATCGTCCAGCTCGGGCACGACCGGCCCTCGCACATCCTCGTCCCGGCGATCCACCGCAACCGCTCGGAGATCCGCGAGATCTTCCGCCGCGAGATGGGCCTGGTCGGTCGACCGGCGCCGGACGACCTCACCGACGAACCCCGGCGCCTCGCCGAGGCGGCGCGCCTGCATCTGCGCGAGAAGTTCCTGCGGGCCAAGGTCGCCGTGTCCGGGGCGAACTTCGCCGTCGCGGACACCGGCACGCTCGTCGTCGTCGAGTCCGAGGGCAACGGCCGGATGTGCCTCACCCTGCCCGAGACGCTCGTCTCGGTGGTGGGGATCGAGAAGGTCCTGCCGACCTGGGACGATCTCGGGACGTTCCTGCAGCTGCTGCCCCGCTCCTCGACGGGCGAGCGGATGAACCCGTACACGTCGATGTGGACCGGGGTGCATCCCGGCGACGGGCCCCAGGAGGTCCACGTCGTCTTGCTGGACAACGGGCGCTCGCACGTGCTCGCCGATCCGTTCGGGCCGGCAGGCGCTGCGCTGCATCCGCTGTTCGGCGTGCCTCAACGTCTGCCCGGTGTACGAACGCACCGGCGGTCACGCGTACGGGTCGGTCTACCCCGGACCCGATCGGGGCAATCCTCAACCCGCAACTGCGGGGAACGGCCAGCGACGTCGACAAGTCGTTGCCGTACGCCTCGTCGTTGTGTGGCGCGTGTTTCGAGGTCTGCCCGATGCGCATCGACATCCCGTCGCTGCTCGTCCACCTGCGCAGCAAGGTCGTCGACGCCGGCGGGCGCCGGTCGGCCGAGGCTCGAGCCATGGCGGCCATGGCGTGGATGTTCGGGGACCACCGGCGGCTGGAGAAGGCCCAACGCGCGGCCAAGTTCGGCGGCCGGCTCCTCAAGGGCCGCACGATCCGTTCCGTCCCAGGGCCGTTCGCGCCCTGGACGAGCGCCCGGGATGTGCCCAACCCGCCCACCGAGTCCTTCCGCGACTGGTGGGACCGCCACGAGACCGGGGGGCGGCGATGAGCGCCCGCGAGCAGATCCTCGCCCGGGTCCGCGGGGCGGTCGCCGACGTGACCACGCCCATGGGCTCGCGCGGCCCGGCCCCTCGGGTCGAGCAGCTCAGCGCCGGCCCCGCCGAGACGATCGACCTGTTCGTCGACAACGTCGTGGACTACCGGGCCACCGTCGTGCGTGCGCCCGCCGGGGGCGTGGCCAGGGCTATCGGCCAGGCCCTCGCCGCTCACGCGGCCGGCTCCGTGGTCGTCCCCTCCGGCGTGGACCCGGCGTGGCTCGGCGAGTTGCCCGACGGCATCACGGTGGTCGCCGACGACGGACTCGGCAACGCCGAGCTCGACGCCGTCGACGCCGTGCTCACCGCGTCGGCCGTCTCCATCGCCACGACGGGCACGATCGTCCTGGACCACGGGCCCGACCAGGGTCGCCGGGCGCTGTCGCTCGTGCCCGACCTGCACGTCTGCATCGTGCGGGCCGAGCAGGTCGTCCACGACGTGCCGGAGGCGGTGGCGCGCCTGCGCCCCAACGGGATGGCTCGACCGCTGACCTGGATCTCCGGACCCAGCGCGACAAGCGACATCGAGCTCGACCGGGTCGAAGGCGTCCACGGTCCCCGGACCTTGTCCGTGGTGCTCGTCGAGGGCTGAGCGCACTCCTCTAGCCTGAGACGGTGCGGACGATCGTCAACCCCCGATCACTGGGGCTTCTCGTCCTCGCGGTGTTCCTCGCCATCGTCATGGTCCTGCTCGGGCGGTGGCAGCTCGGCGTAGCCCGGGACGACGGACTGCGCGAGGCGATCGAACAGGCCGAGCAGCGCCCCGTCGAGGACCTGGCGGCCGTGCTCGGGCCGCATACCGCCTTCCCCGCCGACGGCTCCGGTCGCCGGTTGCGGGCCGTGGGCCACTTCGACGCGGCCCGACAGGTGCTCGTCGCGGACCGTCGTCTCGGCGGCCGGGACGGGTGGTGGGTGCTCGTGCCCCTTGTCGTCGACTCCACGGGCGCGCGCCTCGCGGTAGTCCGTGGGTTCGTCGCGACCCCGGGCGCCGCCCCGACGCCGCCACCTGGACCCCTCACCCTCGTGGGCAGTCTCGCGCCCTCGGAGTCGGCCCGGACCGCGCGGGCGCCGCTCGGGCCGGGCCAGGTCGCATCGGTCGACGTCCCGGCGTTGCTCAACGTCTGGGACGGCGAGGTCTACAACGGGTTCGTCTTCGCCATGGCGGAGACTCCGGACCCGGGCGATGTCGCAGCCGCCGGTGCCGCGGCCTCGGGCCGGGGGATGGAACGCGTACCCCCGCCCCAACCGGCCGGCGGTCTGTCCTGGCGCAATGCCGCGTATGCCGTGCAATGGTGGGTCTTCGCGGCGTTCGTCCTGTGGATGTGGTGGAAGATGGTCCGCGAGGAAACCCGCCGTTCGACGACCCCGGCCGCCGCCGAGGCCCCGAGCCACGACCCGTCCGACGCAGGAGCGCCCCCGTGAGCACGTACCCGTCCCAGCTGGCCAAGCCGCTGCAGATCCGCAAGGCCCTCGGCCTGTACCGGGTCATGGCCGTCGTCGCCGGCATCGCGCTGTTCGTGCTCATCGTCGAGATGGTCATGAAGTACGCCCTCGGGCAGGACAACTTCTTCACCCGCAACTGGAGCTACATCCACGGCTTCATCTACATGCTCTACGCCGGATCGATCGCCAACCTCGGGCTCAAACTCGCCTGGCCGATCCTGCGGATCGGGCTCAACCTGCTCACCGGCTTCGTCCCGTTGCTGCCCTTCGTCGCCGAGCGGCGCATCACCGCCGAGACCCGCGGGATCCTCGCCCGGGTCTACTGACCGCGAGACAGCCGGCGCGGGACCGAGCTCGTTCAGCTCGCGCCCGAGGCGGCATACCCATCGCGGCGCGCCGCCGCGTCGGGTCCGGCCCCGCCCGCCGGTATCCTCGGCGGGTGACCGACTCGCTGGCCGCCGCCCCGGTCCTCGTCGTCGACTTCGGCGCACAGTACGCCCAGCTCATCGC
This sequence comes from Dermatophilaceae bacterium, assembly GCA_037045045.1. Classification (GTDB taxonomy): domain Bacteria; phylum Actinomycetota; class Actinomycetes; order Actinomycetales; family Dermatophilaceae; genus Phosphoribacter. The sequence goes on along the minus strand of JBAOHL010000002.1, from coordinate 109,188 downwards.
CAGGCGGGTGCGTGAGGCGCAGGTCTACAGCGAGGTCGTCCCCCACACGATGTCCGCGGCGGACCTGCTTGCTCGCCGTCCGGCGGCGATCGTCCTGTCAGGGGGGCCAGCGAGCGTGTATGCCGCCCACGCGCCGGTCCTGGACCCGGCGCTGCTCGATGCGGGCGTGCCGGTCCTCGGGCTGTGCTACGGATTCCAGGCCATGGTCCAGGCGCTCGGCGGCACGGTGTCGCGCACCGGTCGGGGCGAGTACGGCCACACGGCGGCGCGGCTGCTGAAGTCGGACTCCACCCTCTTCGCCGGACTGCCTGCGGAGCAGTCGGTGTGGATGTCCCACGGCGACTCGGTCACCGTTGCCCCGTCCGGAGTCACGGTGACGGCGGCCACCGACGGGGCGCCCGTCGCGGCGTTCGAGGACGACGCCCGCCGGCTGTACGGAGTCCAGTGGCACCCCGAGGTGGCGCACACGGCATCCGGGCAGCGGGTGCTGGAGAACTTCCTCTGGCACGGCGCGGGCATCGACCCCGACCTGGACGGCGGCCACCGTCGTCGACGAACTCGTCGCCTCGGTACGCGCCCAGGTGGGCTCCGGGCACGTGCTGTGTGCGCTCTCCGGCGGAGTCGACTCCTCGGTCGCCGCGGCACTCGTCCAGCGCGCCGTGGGCGACCAGCTGACCTGTGTCTTCGTCGACCACGGGTTGCTGCGCGAGGGTGAGGCCGAGCAGGTCGAGAAGGACTTCGTCGCGGCGACCGGGGTGCGCCTCGTCGTCGTGGACGCCCAGGAGCGGTTCCTCGGGGCGCTGGCTGGTCTGGCCGACCCGGAGGACAAACGCAAGGCGATCGGGGCGCAGTTCATCAGGGTCTTCGAGCAAGCCGCCCGCGACATCGTGGGCCATGCCGACGCGGACGGGCATCCCATCGAGTTCCTCGTCCAGGGCACGCTGTACCCGGACGTCGTCGAGTCCGGTGGGGGCGAGGGCGCCGCGAACATCAAGTCGCACCACAACGTCGGCGGGTTGCCCGAGGACCTACAGTTCACCCTGGTCGAGCCGTTGCGCTCGTTGTTCAAGGACGAGGTGCGCGCGGTCGGGCTGGAGCTCGGGGTGCCCGAAGCGATCGTCTGGCGTCAGCCGTTCCCTGGGCCCGGGCTGGGCATCCGGGTCGTCGGGGAAGTCACCGCCGAGCGACTGGACGTCTTGCGGCGGGCCGACTCGGTGGTGCGTCAGGAGCTGTCCGCCGCGGGCCTGGATCGCACGATCTGGCAGTGCCCGGTCGTGCTGCTGGCCGACGTTCGGTCGGTCGGGGTCCAGGGCGACGGGCGCACCTACGGCCACCCCGTCGTGCTGCGGCCGGTGTCCAGCGAGGACGCCATGACCGCCGACTGGACCCGCCTGCCCTACGACGTCCTCGCGAAGATCTCGACGCGGATCACCAACGAGGTGCCCGAGGTCAACCGGGTCGTCCTCGACGTGACGAGCAAGCCCCCGGGCACCATCGAGTGGGAGTAGGGGTCGCGGCCGCCCCGCAGCGCAGGCAGCCCACCTAGCGACGCGACGGCGCGACACCCGGCCGCGCGTCCGCGAGCCGGAGGGGTCGTGAGGTTTGTCCACAGACCGGAGCAGATCCCGCGCCGGTGCCGACTCGGTGGGCCACCATCGTCGGCGTGGAGGACTCGCTGCTCGTCGGGCGGTTGGCCCGTGGGAAGGGCGTCGTGACCGCGGCGGAGCTCAGGGCGCTCGGCATCGGCCACAACGGGGCCCGCCGGCTCGTGCGGCTCGGACAGCTCACCTGGGTGCGCCAGGGGGTGTACCTCGACACGGCACTGTTGTCCGACGAACCCAGCGCGGTGGCTCGCCACGTGGCGACGTCTCGAGCGATCCTGCGCCAACGCACCGGCTACGCGCTCAGCCACGTGTCGGCGGTCGGCGCCTGGCGGCTGCCGGTCATCGAGGAGGACCTCGGACCGATCCATCTCAGCGGTGTGGGCGCCGGGCGCGCGCGTCGATCCGACACGGTGCGAACGCACCCGCCTGTTGCCGCCGTCGACGTCACGGTGTACGACGGGATGACACTCGTGCGTCCCGCTCTGGCGGTCGTGCAGACGGCCCTGGACAGCGGCGTGCGCGCCGGCGTGGTCGCTGCGGACGCCGGGCTTCGGGGTGGGTGGTTCGGGCGCGACGATTTAGCCCTCGCGATGGCGACGTTGGCGAGCCGATCCGGGCGTCGGATGGTGCGGGCTCGGCTGATGGTTGAGTTGGCGTCGCCACGGTCGGAATCCGTCGGCGAGTCCTGGTGCCGCGTGCTGTTCGCCGCGTTGGGCATGGCTCAACCGGCCCAGCAGGTGGACATCCACGACGAACGCGGCTGCTTCGTGGCCCGAGTGGACTTCCTCGATCGGGGCACGAAGACGGTGATCGAATTCGACGGCCTGACCAAGTACGCCGGGGCGCTCGGACGCGACGCCCTGGTGGCCGAAAAGCGGCGCGAGGACGCGATTCGCCGGCTCGGGTACCGCGTGGTTCGGCTGACCTGGGCGGATCTGAGCGACCCCGGACGGGTGGTGCGGTTGTTGGGTGGGCCCCGTGGGGCGCCCCCTGAGCCCCACGAGCATCGGCAGTGACATTCAGTCCACGGGTTGCTACGAAGTCCCTGACATGTCGTGGAGTTGGGAGCAACGCCTGGAGCCGGGACCGGTGCGCGCGGGTCGGGGGCGTGGCAGGGGTGTCGCAGGTGTGGTCGTATGCCGCGGGGCCAACCCATGGATCTCTCCGACCTCGCGGGCATCAGGCATCACGCCAAGTCCACGAGTTGCTACGAGTTCCCTGACATGTCATGGAGTTGGTAGCGACGCCTGGAGCGGGGGGGACGTGGGCGCCGGGCGCGAGCGGTTGGACGGCGGGCAGGGCAGGGGGTATGGCGGCAACACGGGCGGTCAAGTCCGCAGGCCTGGTATGCGGCGTGGCGGGCAAGGGGTGTGGCGGGCAAGGGGTGTGGCGGGCAAGGGGTGTGGCGGGCAAGGGGTGTGGCGGGCAAGGGGTGTGGCGGCAACACGGGCGGTCAAGTCCGCAGGCCTGGTATGCGGCGTGGCGGGCAAGGGGTGTGGCGGGCAAGGGGTGTGGCGGGCGAGGGGTGTGGCGGCAACAGGCGTGTCGGGTTGGACGTCGTGGCAGGGCAGGGGCGTGGCGGCAACAGCGCCACGTCGGCACCCGGCGAGGCCGGGCGGGGGACGCGGCATACCGGCAATAGGGTGGACGCGTGCTGCGGACCTCGGCGGCGATCGCCGCAGGCAAGGCCGCGCGGCTGGCGACCCGGCTGCGCGGGGGCGGCTCGGCGTTCCCCGGGCTGGTCGCCGAACGGATCGACCCCACCCTGTTGGCCCGAACGCTGGGCGGTTTGCCCGGCGGGGTCGTCGTCGTATCCGGCACGAACGGCAAGACGACGACGACGAAGATGCTCGCCGCGATCGTGCGGGCCCATGGATTGCGGGTGTTCACCAACCCCACCGGGAGCAACTTCACCCGCGGCGTGGTGTCGGCGTTGCTCGGCGAGGTGCAAGTGTCCGGCAGGCTCCGGGCCGACATCGCCATCGTCGAACTCGACGAGTGGCACGCCCTACAGTTTGCCAAGGTCCTCGCCCCGACCCACGCGTTGCTGCTCAACGTCGCGCGCGACCAACTCGACCGCTTCGCCGAGATCGACACGACGGCCCGGCTACTCGCCTCCCTGGCCACCCAGACGACGCGCGCCGTCGTGCTCAACCGTGACGACTCGTTCGTCGTTCGGATCACCCCCACGGTGCCCGACGGCGTCACGGTGCGCTACTTCGGGGTCGACCCGGCGATTGCCGACAAGGTCCCCAGCCTGCACGAGGCCGACGCCCGATATGCCGAGGACTTCGCCTCGACACAGCCCGGACCCCGCGACGGGCTGCTTCACCCGCACGACGCCCGCACCTTCTCGATGCTCTTCGGCGAACAGGCACTCGGCCCGGTCATCCTGCACCAGCGGGGCCTGGCCGCGATGATCAACGCCACCGCCGCGACGACGGCCGCGCGCGAGGTCCTCGGCGACCGGTTCAGCGAGGCGGCGGTCCGCGAGGCGCTACAGACCGTCCGGCCGCCATTCGGGCGCGGCGAGGTCATCGACGCCGACGGTCAACCCCTGGAGCTCGTCCTCGTCAAGAACCCGGCCGGCTTCACCGTGGCCCTGGGCACCTACCTCGACGAGCCGGTGCCGACGATGGTGGCGATCAACGACGACTACGCCGACGGCCAGGACGTCTCCTGGCTCTACGACGTGTCGTTCGAGTCGCTGCGCACCGGCGGGGTGGCCCTGACCAGCGGCGTGCGCGCCTACGACATGGCCCTGCGCCTGGACTACGACGGCGTCGCCGTCGACGCGGTCGAGCCCGACCTCACGAGCGCGCTCGACCGGCTACTCGCGGCATACCCACGCGGTCCCAAGCGGATCTACTGCACGTATACGGCGATGATGGCCCTGCGCCGGCGGCTCGCCGCGCGTTACGGGCTGGCCCAGTTCGGGGAGGAGAGCGCGTGAGCGGCAAGGGCACGATCCACCTGGTCCACTTGTACCCGCGCGAGATGTCGATCTACGGCGATCTCGGCAACACCCGCTGCCTGGCCGCCCGGATCCTTCGGCACGGCTACGACGCAGTCGTCCACGACCACCACCCCGGTATGCCGCTGCCCCCGAAGGCGCACCTGTTCATGGGTGGCGGGGGGCAGGACTCCGGGCAATCGAGGGTCGAAGAGGACCTCGCCGTCAACGGCGACATCCTGCGCGGGCTGGCCGCCGACGGGGTGCCGATGCTGGTGATCTGCGGGATGTACCAGATGTTCGGGCACGCCTTCATCACGAGTGAGGGGGTCGAATTGCCCGGGCTCGGCATCCTCGACGTGACGACCCGTGGTCAGTCCTCGCGGATGATCGGCGGGATCGTCGTGGACACCGACCTCGGCGAGGTCGTCGGGTTCGAGAACCATTCCGGCGCAACGGTGCTCGGGCCCGGGCAGGCGCCCTTCGGCCGGGTCCGCGCGGGGCACGGCAACAACGGCCAGGACGGCACCGAAGGCGCTCGGACGAACCACGTGATCGGCTCGTACCTGCACGGCCCGATCTTGCCCGCCAACCCCCGGGTTGCCGATGCCCTCATCGCGGCGGCCGCCGAGCACGCCACCGGCCGGGCGTTCGAACCCGGCGACCTCGACGACGGGCTGGCCGACCAGGCGCGCACCCGGCAGGTCCGCCGCCTGCTCAAGGCCTCGTGACCGGGGGAGCGCCGTCACCGGTCCCGCCGCCTGTGGCCGACTCACCCGGGTCTGGCCGTCCGCCCGGGACCGGCGCGACGCCCCGGCGCGAGGGCACGGCATCCGGTCCGGCGGGCGACCTGCTGTCCTACAGCGTCGCCGGCAGCGGCCCGCCGATGGTGTTCGTGCATGGCTGGAACTCCGAACGCAGTTATCTCGCGCCGCAGTTCGACCACTTCGCGCGCACCCGCACGGTCCTCGCCCTCGACTGGCGCGGCCACGGAACGAGCGCGCCGGCACGCAACGGCCGGTATGCCGTGCCCGACCTCGCGCTCGATGTCGCCGCGGTCGTGGCCGCCGAGGGCCTGGTTCGCCCGGTCGTCGTCGGCCACAGCCTCGGCGCGCTGATCGCGCTCGAGACCGCGGCACGGGGCCTCGCCGAGGCGGCGGTGTTGCTCGACCCGGCACCACTGGTCGACGCCCGGGGCAAGGCGTTCTTCGGCCGGGTCGCCGAGAGCACCCGCTCCGACGAGTCGGGGGACTACCGCCGCCGATTCGTCGAACGGCTGTTCCTGCCCACCGACACGGTGCGTCGCGTCGAGATCGTCGAACGGGCCGCCCGGACCCTGATCGCCGTGGCCGCCCCCTCCGCGCAGGCCATCGCCGACTACGACGGGGCCGGCGCGCTCGCCGCGACCACCGTGCCCGTGCTCATGCTCAACGCGGCGTTCCTGCCCGACCTGGGCGCGATCACCGCGCTGTGCCCGCACCTGGTCACCGGCCAGACGGTGGGCGCCGGGCATTTCCACCAACTCGAAGTGCCCGATCAGGTCAACGCGATGATCGAGCGGTTCCTCGCCCTCGCCGGCCTCTGACGCTCACTCCCCACTGGCCCATCGGCCTCGGTGCAGTCCCCGACGAGCCGCAAGAGCACCGCCCCGAACCGGCCGGCGCGCCGACACCCGCCCGCCGACACCCGCCCGCCGGCGCCGCTGCTGCGTCGACGCGAGACTCACAGGCCCTCGAAGACGTCGGTGCGCACCGAGGAGCCCACCGGCGCGTCCGGATCGACGTACCGTTCGGTGCCGAAGGCCCGGGCCAGCACCGGCGTCGGCAGCCGGGTCATCCAGTCGTTGTTGCGCGGGAGCCAGCCGTCGGAGGACAGCTGGGAGCGATGCGCGCGGATGGCGTCGCGCCGCTGCCCGACGAACTCGCGCACGTCGACGACGTAGGCGGGGTCGGGCACCGGCGCGATCCCTCGGCCGGCGCCCATGACCCGGGCGACCCATGGCGAGACCCAGACTTCGAGCAGCCTCGGCGTGCCGGCCAGGGCGGCCGCCGCCCGGGCGACCTTGTGGACCTGGCGATGATCCGGGTGGCCGTAGCCGCCGTTGCGGTCATAGGACAACACGACGTCGACCGACTCCTCCCGCAAGACGTCGGCGAGCCGGGTGGCGGCCTCGGTGATCGGGACGCGGGCGAAGCGCACCTGACCGGGCGGGTCGGGGGCCATGTCGCGCCCGAGCCCGCTGTCGGCATACCCGAACTCGACGACCCGGGCGACCCCGAGCAGCGCGGCGCTCTGCGCGAGTTCCTCGCTGCGCACCTGCGGGAGCGAACCGGCATACCGGCTTGACGTGAGCCCTAGCGCCCCGTCGGTCGCCGTGACGAGGACGACCCGGTGCCCCTGGGCGGCGGCCTTGGCCATCGTCCCCGCGGTGAGCAGGGCCTCGTCGTCGGGGTGGGCGTGGAAGGCCAGCAGCGTGTGTCCCATGAGGCGGCCATTGTCGCCCATGGCACGCTGGGCCCGTGCGGATCGCCATGCTCACCGACTGCTACCTGCCGCGCCTGGGTGGGATCGAGGTCCAGGTCCACGACCTCACCGCGCGGCTCGTGCAGCGCGGGCACGACGTGGAGGTGTTCACGCTGGCGCCGGGCGGTTCGGGTCAGCGGCGCGGAGCCACCGAGATCCTCGACGGCGTGCGGGTGCACCGGCTCGGACTGGTCGATCTGCCGCGGGGGATGCTCGTCAACCCCCTCGCCGGGTGGTGGGCCCGGTCGCGGTTGCGCGGCTTCGACGTCGGCCACGTGCACATGGGGGTGGTCAGTCCGTTCGCCACCGATGCGACGTTCCTCGCTCGCCACCTGGGGCTGCCGACGACGATGACGTGGCACTGCGTCCTACACCGCACCGAGCCGGCCATCAAGGCCCTCGGCGTGGTCCGGCGCTGGGCGCAGACCGGCCTGGCCATGAATGCCGTCTCGGACGTCGCCGCCGCGCCGCTGCGCCGGATCGTCGGCCCGAGCGTCCCGATCCCGGTGCTGCCCAACGGAATCGACGCGCACCTATGGCGGCCGACCGGCCCGCGTCCACCTCGCGACCCTGGCGTCGTGCGGATCGTCACGGCGATGCGCCTCGAGCTGCGCAAGCGCCCTGCCGCGCTCGTCGAGGCCGTGGCCCGGGTCCGCACCGCCAGTCCGTCCGGCGTCGACGTGCGGCTGGAGATCCTCGGCGAGGGCCCCGAACGCGGGCGGCTCGAGCGCCGGGCTGTCGAACTCGGGGCTAGCGGGTGGCTCTCCTTGCCGGGTCGGGTGCCGCGCGAGTCGCTCAAGGACCGGTATGCCGCGGCGGACGTCTACGTCTCGCCGTCGGTCCTCGAGTCGTTCGGGATCGCCGCGCTCGAAGCGCGGACCACGGGCCTGCCGGTGGTGTCGCGCTCGGGCAGTGGCGTGCAGGAGTTCGTCGTCGACGGGGTCAACGGCCTCCTCGCGCCGACCGACGAGGACCTCGTCGACGGGCTGGCCCGACTCGTCGCCGACCGGGGCTTGCGGGAGCGGATGACGGCCTACAACCTCGCGAACCCGCCGAGTCAGGACTGGGCCGAGGTGGTCCGGCTGGCCGAGCGGGAGTACGACCGGGCCCGTCGCGGCCGATCGGGATGAGCGGCCTACTGCTCAGCGTCCTCGGGGTGGACGACGCCGGGCACGAACAGGTATGCCGCGCGGTGCCCCACGGGGCGGACCCGCAGGACGTGCTGGCGGCAGCGGGCTATCGGACCGTCCACCCCGTGCGGGTCGACACCCTCCTCGACCCGCACGAGCTGCGGATCGTCGCCCTGGTGCGCGCCGACGCCGCGGTCCGCCCCGCCGACCGGCCGGCCGATCGCGACGCCGACCTCGTCCTCGCGGCTGGCGAGGTCGCCGTGCCGCGTCAGCGGGTGGCGGTCAACGCGCTGGTGCACAGCGACCGGGGCCTCCTGCTCACCGAGTACAGCCACCGCACCAACGTCGCCGGCAGGTGGGGGCCACCCGGCGGCGGAATCGATGCCGGGGAGAGCCCGCAGCAGGCGCTCGTGCGGGAAGTCCACGAGGAGACCGGCCAGGGCGTGCAGGTCGGAGAGCTGCTCGGCGTGCTCCACGCGCATTGGCTCGGCAGTGCCCCGGGCGGAGTGCTCGAGGACTTCCACCTCGTGCGGTTGCTCTATGTCGCGCAGTGCCCCGACCCGGGCGACCCGTTCGTCCACGACGTCGGCGGCACGACGAGCGCGGCGGCCTGGGTGCCGCCGGACCGGCTGGCCGCGCTGACGTTGGCGCCGGGCTGGGCCGAGTGGCTGGGGATGCCGCCGTCCGGCCGACCCGTCAGCGGCGCCGACGGGTGATCAGACCGATGACGCCGATGGCCACGAGGACGGAGCCGAGGATGGACACGCTGCGCGGGCCCCAGACGGCGACGTCGACGGCCGGGTAGCCGAGCAGGTAGCCGACGAGGGCCAACGAGACGACGACGAGCATGAGCCCGAACACGGTGAGCGGCCAGTTCGGGCCGGTCGGTGCCGGGATGACCCGCCGTTGGGGTGCGGCATCGGTGCCGGCCGGTCCGGGATCGACACCCGGCGATTCGGGACCCGGCGCGGGGGATCCGGGGGTCGAGGTCCAGGGGCGAGGCGCTCCTGCGGGCTGGGGCCAGGGCACGCCGGGGGGCGCGTCCTGCGGAGTTCCCATCGACGAGGTCCCTTCGGCGTGGCTCATCGTGAACTCCCCGGGGTCGTGCTCACCGAGGCACCCGACACCGGTTCGCCCGCCGGGGGCGCGCTCGGAGGTGCCGTGGTCCTCGAGGCGGGCGGTGTACTCGGGACCGCAGGCGGCGCCGTGGTGAGGACCGAGGTGGGCGCGCCGGCCGGGCGGACGATGACCATCGACCCCAGCCCCATCGTCGTGGTGACGATGACGTCCGGCTCCCCGGCACCGATCTGGATGACCTCGCGCAGGTCGGCGCCGTCGGCATTGGCCAACCGGGTATTCCGCGATTCGCCGGATCGTTGTTCGATGTTGCCGACACCGATCGAGGCGTCGACGACGACGGTCAACGTCTCGGGGACGACGAGCACGAGGTCGCCCACCCCGACGGAGGCCGTGACGCTCTGGTGATCGGCCGTGGCCGCGGTGAGGTTGCTGAGGTCCAACCGGGCGTTGCCCAACCCGAGGCGGTAACCCGGGTCGGCGGCCCCCGCACTCGGCGCCCAGGACCGGTCTCCGATGCTCGTGCCGTATCGGGATATCCCGTGCGGCACCACGGCCGTCGCAAACGAGGCGAGGGCGGCGAGCACGGCCAACTGGCCGATCACGCGGCTGCGCTGTCCGCGCAGCCCCTTGACGACGAGGGCCACCCCGATCATGCCGACGGCGCAGGCCAGGCCGAAGGGCACCTCGGGGGCGCGGATCAACCCCTCTCGCGTCGCACTCCAACCCGCCCCGTACGCCCCGATCCCCAGCCCGAGGACGAGCAGGAACCCGGCGAAGCCCCCGGATGGGCGTCGTTCGCGGACGACGACCGGCGCCTTCGGTGGACGGACCCCGACATACGTGCGACCGGGCCCCAGACCGTACGGCATCCCCTGCGGAGGGATCCAGTGCGGTGCGCCCCCGGGGTCGCCCGCCGGGGCGGTGGTCGGGAGGTACCCAGGAGTGCCGGCCATCGGGTATGCCGGGTGGCCCGGTTCGGCGGGTGCCGGCGTGCCGACGTCAGGGGCCACCGTCGCCCGCTGCGGCGGCCCGACCCAGCCGGGCCGGCCCTGCGGAGCATCGGGGCTCGAGGCCCGGGGGGTGGCCGACCGGCCCGTCGTGGCGCCGCCCTGGCCCTGGGTCCGGCGCAGGTACCACCACCCCGCGAGGGCCGCCGGCAGGACGAGCCACACCCACCAGCGGTTGCGCAGTTCGTCGGCCAGGTCGACGACGATGACGATGAGCAGGAAGATGCCCCGGCCGTTGCCGTGGCGCACCGCCTCCTCGGCCCAGATGCGCCCGTTGCGGTCGGGGATGAGGGCCAGCGCGAGGAGGTACATCGCCAGGCCGGCCCCGCCGAAGATGAGCACGCCGACGAACCCGGCGCGCACGACGATGGGGTCGATTCCGATGCTGGTGGCCAGTCCGGAACACACCCCACCGGCCCACTTGTGCTCGGTGTCGCGGCGCACCGGAAGACCGCGCAGCCGCCCGAAGAACGCGTCGAGACCCGACCGGGGCGTCGGCTCGCCCGGCGGTGGTGGCATCGGTCCCATCTGGGCCATGCTCTCATCGTGAGGCGCCGGGTGCCGGCTCGCCATGAGGGTCGACCCTGAACCCACCCTGAGCACACCCCCGTTGCGGGTGCGCGACGGCGCGGATGGCTCAAGATAAGAGGGTGACGCTCTCCGCCCCCGACCGGGGGGGCCTGTACCGCTCGGCGCTGGACCGCCGGGTGGCGGGGGTCTGCGGTGGGCTCGGTGCCCACCTCGGGGTGAGCAGCACCCTGGTGCGCCTGGTGTTCGTCGTCACGACGGTGCTCACGGGCGGGCTCGGCGTCGTCGTGTACCTGTTCCTCTGGGCGGTCACTCCGGCCCGCATCGTCCCCGAGGACCTGCTCGCCGAGCGGGCCTCGCCCGGGCGGGCCCGGCGGATCACGCCGGCGCATTGGTTCGTGTTGCTCGGCCTCGCACTCGTCGTGCTCGGACTGTCCTTCGACTCACCGCTGGCCTCGATCGTCACCAACGCCCGGATCCTCGTCCCGCTCCTCGCGGTCGCCGTCGGGGCGTTCGTCGCGTGGTACCAGGTCGACGAGCAGGACGAACGGCTCGCCGCCGCGCCGAGCAGCCGGCGGCGGACCCTGGCCATCGTCCAGGCGATCGCGGGGGTGGCGATCACGGCATCCGGGGTCGTCGTCCTCGTCACGCAGGGCCAAGGGCTCGAGGGGGTGTGGAACGGCGCGCTGGCCGCCCTGGCCGTGCTCGCCGGGGCCGGGATCGTCGCCGCGCCGTTCGTGCTGCGGATGTACCGCGGGCTGCAGCGCGAACAGGCCGAACGGGCCCGGGCCACCGAGCGCGCCGACATGGCCGCCCACCTGCACGACTCGGTCCTGCAGACCCTCGCGCTCATCCAGCGCCGTAGCGAGGACCCCCAGACCGTTCAGCTGCTGGCCCGCCGCCAAGAACGCGAACTGCGCTCCTACCTGTATGCCGGTCAGGAACGGGCCGCGGACCGGCTCGGCGGCGCGCTCACCACCGTCGCGCACGACGTCGAGGACGAGCACGGTGTGCCGGTGGAGCTCGTCGTCACCGGCGACCAGGCGATGACCCCGGAGGGAGAGGCGCTCGTGCGGGCCACCCGCGAGGCGCTGCTCAACGCGGTCCGCCACGGCCGCCCGCCGGTCAGCGTCTACGCCGAGATCGGTCCCCTGGGCAGCGAGGTGTTCGTTCGCGACCACGGCGACGGTTTCGACCTCGCCGACGTGGCGGAGGACCGGTTGGGGGTGCGCGAGTCGATCCTCGGCCGGATGGCGAGGGCCGGTGGGTCTGCGCGGATCCGGCGGCTGCAACGGGGCACCGAGATCGTCCTGACCCTGCCTCCTGCCGCGGGCGAGGAAGCGACAGGCCCCGCCGCGGCGCAGTCGGCGCCGACCGGGGCAGCGCCGACACCCGAGCTCGCCCCCACTGGGTCGGCGCCCGCCGTCGCGACGCCCGCACCGGGCCCCGTCGAGCCGCACATGCCGACCACCCCGGCTACCCGACCCCAGGCCGCATCTCCCGTGGCCCCGCCCGCACCGGCCGGCACGCGGCATACCGCTCCCGTGCCCGACCCGAGAAGGAGCCCGTGAGATGACCCTCGTCAAGGACCGAATCCGACTCGTGCTCGTCGACGACCACCGGATGTTCCGCTCCGGTGTCAAGGCCGAGCTCGACCCGGTGCTGACCGAGGTCGTCGGGGAGGCGGCCGACGTCGACTCCGGCGTTGCGGTCATCCGCGAGACCCGTCCGGACGTCGTCCTGCTCGACGTCCATCTACCCGGGGGGCTGGGCAACGGTGGCGTCGACGTGCTCATCGGCTGCCGCGGACTGGAGAGCGAGCGCGGTGCGCCGGTGCGCTTCCTCGCCTTGTCGGTCTCCGACGCGGCCGAGGACGTCATCGCGGTGATCCGGGCCGGTGCGCGCGGCTACGTCACCAAGACGATCACCGGCAACGACCTCGTCCGGGCGATCCGGCGGGTGTCCGACGGCGACGCGGTGTTCAGCCCGCGGCTGGCCGGGTTCGTCCTCGACGCCTTCGGTGCGGCGGCCGGTGAGATCGCCGAGGTCGACGAGGAGCTGGACCGGCTCTCGGCCCGCGAGCGCGAGGTCATGCGTCTCATCGCCCGGGGCTACCAGTACAAGGAGGTGGCCAAGGAGTTGTTCATCTCGGTGAAGACCGTCGAGACCCACGTGTCCTCGGTGCTGCGCAAGCTGCAACTGTCCTCGCGCCACGAGCTCACCGCGTGGGCGGCCGGCCGCCGGATGATCTAGGGGTCGGGGATCTGGCGCGGGCGCTGGCGGGCGCACAACAGCGCGCCGAGCGCCAGCGCCGCGGCGGACAGACCGAGTCCGACCTGGTGGCCACCGGTCCGGTCGGCGATCGCGCCGGTGACCCACGGCCCGAGGACTTGTCCGAGCGCGAAGACGGTGGTGAGCATGCCGAGGGCGGCCGTCGTGTCGACCGGGTCGACGCCGTCGCGTCCGGCGGCGGTCACCGCGCCGACGAGGGACAGGAAGCACAGCCCGAACAACGCCCCCGAGGCGTAGAGCGCCACGGTCGACGAGGTCCCCCACGGGATGGCGGTCGCGACGGCGAGCAGCACCAGCAGCGCCGCCGCCGCCGACCCACCTCGGGCCCGTCGCAGCAGGCCGGCCCACACGACGGCGCTGAGGGCGCCCGCCGTACCGAGCGCCACCCAGAACGTGGCCACGGCGCCGGCGCCCCAACCGAGTTGGGTGAGTAGGGCGACGACGAAGGTCATGTACCCGATGTACCCGGCGCCGAAGAGCAGGTAGCCCGACGCCAGCCACCCGAGCCCGCCGACCCAGAGCCGCCCCGATCCGGGTTGGACTGACCCGCCCGGAGCGGCCCGAGCGGACAGCACGGCGGCGGCCGAGCCGACCAGCGCGAGCACGCTCAGGGCGAGCCAGCCGTGCGGCCAGCCCGCGGGTCCGGCGCCGTCGAGCAGCGGCGGCACGAGCAGGCCCGAGGCGACAATGCCGACTCCGCCGCCGGCGAAGTACGTCCCGACGAGGACGGCGGCCCGGTGCGCGCTGTGGTGGCGGCTGATCGCCGAGGTGATCGCCCCGCCGAGGACGAACGCCCCGGCGCCCGAGACTCCGAGCAGCCCGCGCAACACGAGCAGCAGCTCCAGGCTGCGCGTGGCCGCGGTGGCGGCGAGCAGCACGACGGTGCCCCCGAGCGACCACCCGAACGCCCGACGCGGCCCCACCCGGGAGGCGACCCACGCCGTGCCGAGCGCACCGACGAGGTACCCGAAGGCATTGACCGTATTCATCAGGCCCGCCGTCGTGAACGACCACCCGAGGTCGGTGCGCATGGCCGGCAACAACAAGGCATAGGCGAACCGCGAACACCCGAGGGCCACGAGCGGGGATCCGGCCAGCCCAAGCACGACGAACAAGTCCGCCGGCCACCCCGTCCGCCCGCCGCGGCCTGCGGCTCGCCCGGCGGCTGGCTCGTCGGCCCGCCCCGGCCCCGTCACGGACGGCTGCGGAATACCGCGGAGCGCTTCTGCAGGAACGCGGCGAAGCCCTCCTGGGCGTCCTCGCCGAGTGCGGCGGCGGCCATGACCTCGACAGCCAGGTCGTAGGCCTGGCGCTGTTCCAGGCCCACCTGGGCGTAGAAGGTGCGCTTGCCGAGGGTGCGACCGTGCGCGCTGCCGCGGGTGATCCGACCGACGAGATCGGCGACCTCGGCGTCGAGGCGTTCGGCCGGCACGGCCCGGTTGACCAGGCCCCACTGCGCTGCCGTCGTCGCGTCGACGGGGTCGCCCGACAGGGCCATCTCGAGCGCGCGTTTGCGTCCGACGTTGCGGGCCACGGCCACCAGCGGGGTGTGGCAGAACAGTCCGCCCTTGCCGCCGGGCAGGGCGAACGCCGCCGTATCGGCGGCGACGGCAAGATCGCACGTGGCGACGAGCTGGCAGCCGGCTGCGGTCGCCAGGGCGTGGACCCGGGCGACGACCGGCTGGGCGATGCTCTGGACGGTGTCCATGAGCTCGGTACACGTGCCGAACAACTCCCGTGCCGCTCGCAGATCCGCGCCGGCCATGTCGCCGAAGTTGTGCCCGGCGCTGAACACCGGGCCCTCGGCCGCGAGCACGACCGCGAGGGTGTCGCTCGCGCCGGCCTCGCGCAGCGCCGCGGTGAGGTCGGTCATCATCGCCATGGACAGGGCGTTGCGCTTCTCCGGCCGGGCCAGGGTGATCGTCGTCGTCGGGCCGTCGCGCTCGACGCGCAGGTTCTCGCTCGTCATCGCCGGTCTCCTCAGGGCAGCAGGAGCAGCTTGCCGGTGCTCGCGCGGCCCTCCAGGGCCTGGTATGCCGCGACCGCGTCGTCGAGCGGGTACCGTCCGCCGATCTCGAGCCGGATCGTCCCCTCGGCCAGGGCCTGGAACACCTCGCCGGCCCGCCAGGTCAGTTCGTCCCGGTCCAGCAGGTAGTGCGCGAGGCTCGGGCGGGTGACGAACACCGAGCCGGCGGCGTTGAGCCGCTGCAGATCCAGCGGGGGCACCGCGCCGCTCGCGGCGCCGAACAGGGCGACCAGGCCGCGCGGGCGCAGCGAGGCGAGCGAGGCATCGAAGGTCGACTTGCCGACCCCGTCGTAGACGACGTGGACTCCGGCCCCGCCGGTGGCCTCCCGAACTGCGGCGGCCAGATCCGCCACCTCGGTGTAGTCGATGAGGTGGGTCGCGCCGAGGCCCTCGGCCAGGGCGAGCTTCTCGGGCGACCCGGCGGTCGCGACGACGGTGGCCCCCTTGGCGGTGCACCACTGGACGAGCCACTGACCGACCCCGCCCGCAGCGGCGTGGACGAGCACGACGTCGCCCGGCTGCACGGCATACGTGCTCGTGACGAGGTAGTGCGCGGTCATGCCCTGCAGCATCGCCGCGGCAGCCACGTCGAGGGCGACCGAGTCGGGGACGGGCACGAGCATCCGGTCGGCGACGAGGGCCAGTTCGGCGGCGCTGCCGGCCGTCATGGCCCATGCCACCCGGTCGCCCACCGCCCACGGGACACCGTCGCCGACCGCGTCGACGACGCCGGCGCCCTCGTTGCCGGTGGTGAAGGGCGTGGGGATCGGGTAGATACCCTCGCGCTGGTACACGTCGATGAAGTTGACCCCGGCGGCCGCGACCCGGACCCGCGCCTGCCCCGGCCCCGGGTCGGGGACGTCGACGGGTTCGACGCGCAGCACGGTGGCGTCGCCTGTGGTCGGAACCCGGAGTGCGCGCGCGGTCGTCATGGCGGCCAGCCTACGGCGGGGACCACGGGCAGGGGAGGGCCACGGGTCGCCCCTGCCCGGGGCGGTTCCGTCGGTCCCACACCGTAGGCTGGCCGCCGTCATGAGCACGCTGTTCGACGACCTCGGCATCCCCGCGCACCCCCCGGGCCAGGCTCGGGCGCACCCGCATGCGCCAACGCTGGTCGATACCCACCCCCGAGACGAGGTCGACGAGGCAGGCCTGCCCCGCTGGGCGACCGACGGCGAGGGGTATGCCGCCCCCGCGGCACCGGGGGAGCGGCTCGACGCGCTGCTCGACGGGCTCAATCCCCAACAGCGCGCGGCCGTGGTCCACGAGGGCAGTCCGCTGCTCATCGTCGCCGGCGCCGGTTCAGGCAAGACGAGGGTGCTCACGCATCGGATCGCGTACCTGCTCGCGTGCCCGCCATGTCGCCCCCGGCGCCGTCCTTGCCATCACCTTCACGAACAAGGCCGCCGCGGAGATGCGCGAGCGCGTCGAGGGCCTCGTCGGCGGCCGATCCCGGGCGATGTGGGTGATGACCTTCCACGCCGCCTGCGTGCGGATCCTGCGCCGGGAGGCCGCCACCGTCGGGCTGAAGTCGACCTTCTCGATCTACGACGCCGCGGACAGCCAGCGTCTCATGGGGATGGTCCTGCGCGACCTCGACCTCGACCCGAAGCGCTACCCGTCGCGCTCGTTCTCCCACCGGGTGTCGGCGCTGAAGAACGAGCTCGTCGACGAGGAGACCTTCGCGAGGCGGGTCGCCGAGACCGGCACCCATCAGGACCGGATGCTCGCCGAGGCGTATGCCGGCTACCAGCGGCGTCTCCGTCAGGCCAACGCCCTCGACTTCGACGACCTCATCATGACGACGGTATTCCTCCTGCAGGCCTTCCCCGCGGTCGCCGAGCACTATCGGCGCCGGTTCCGCCACGTGCTCGTCGACGAGTACCAGGACACGAACACGGCGCAATACCAACTCATCCGCGAACTCGTCGGCGATTCCGGCGCCACCGCCGCCGGGTCGGCGGTCACGGGCGTTCGGCCGGCTTCCGCCGCGGCGCCGGCCGATCTCGCCGGGGCCACCCCCGCCGTGCCCGCCGCCGAACTCGTCGTCGTCGGCGACGCCGACCAGTCGATCTACGCCTTCCGCGGGGCGACCATCCGCAACATCGTCGAGTTCGAACAGGACTACCCCGAGGCGCACACCATCCTGTTGGAGCAGAACTACCGGTCCACCCAGACGATCTTGCGGGCGGCCAACGCCGTCATCGCCCGCAATCCCGACCGGCGGCCGAAGAACCTCTGGACCGACTCGGGGGACGGCCCGCCGATCGTCGGCTACGTCGGCGACAACGAGCACGACGAGGCGGCCTTCGTCGCCCGGCGCATCGACGAGCTGGGCGACGCCCACGGGGTGGCACCCAAGGACGTCGCAGTGTTCTACCGGACCAACGCGCAGAGCCGGGCCATCGAGGAAGTGCTCGTGCGGGTCGGCGTGCCCTACAAGGTCGTCGGCGGCACCCGCTTCTACGAGCGCAAGGAGGTCAAGGACGCCCTGGCCTACTTGCGGGTGATCTCGAATCCGGCGGACACGGTCAACCTGCGGCGCATCCTCAACGTCCCACGTCGGGGGATCGGTGAGCGCGCCGAGGCCTGCGTGGCCCAACTGGCCGATCGGGAGCGGATCCCGTTCGTCGCGGCGCTGGGGCGGGCCGCCGACGCCCCGGGTATCGCCACCCGTTCGGTGGCGGCCGTCCAGGCTTTCACCGCGCTTCTCGAGCGCCTCCGGGTGGTCTTCGAGGGCGGCTCCGGGGTGAGCGGCCTGCTCGAGGCGGTGCTCGAACAGAGCGGCTATCTCGCCGAACTGCGGGCCAGTCCAGACCCCCAGGACGAGTCCCGGATCGAGAACCTCGCCGAGCTGATCGCCGTGGCACAGGAGTTCGACGAGGGTCGAGCCGAGACGGGCGAGCGGGTCAGCCTCGAGGACTTCCTCGAGCAGGTGTCTCTCGTCGCCGACGCCGACCAGATCCCCGATGACGCCCCCGGGGCCGACGGGGGCGTCGTCACCCTCATGACGCTGCATACGGCCAAGGGCCTGGAGTTTCCCGTCGTCTTCCTCACCGGCATGGAGGACGGCACGTTCCCGCACCTGCGTTCACTCGGCGATGCCGGGGAACTGCAGGAGGAGCGTCGCCTGGCCTACGTCGGCATCACCCGGGCCCGCGAGCGACTCCACCTCTCACGGGCGGCGGTCCGCTCGGCCTGGGGCGCCCCGCAATACAACCCGGCCTCTCGGTTCCTCGCCGAGATCCCCGAGGAGCTGCTCACCTGGGAGCGCGAGGCCGCGGCCTCCGACGCCAGCCGATACGGGCGCCGATCCAGCGAGCCGGCCGTGGCCATGCTCGCGGCCAGGTCAGGGGTGCGATCTCCGGGCAACCGTGTCGTCGTGGCGCTCGCACCCGGGGACCGCGTGACTCACGATGCCTTCGGGCTGGGCACTGTCGTGCGGGTCGAAGGGCAGGGCGAGCGCGCGGTCGCGCACGTCGACTTCGGGTCTGCCACCGGCGTCAAACCGCTCCTGCTGCGGTATGCCCCGATGGAGAAGCTCTAGTCGGGCAGGCGCCGGCGCCTCAGACGGAAATGCCGCGAGCGCGCATCCACGGCAGCGGCGAGGTCGTCTGGTCCTTCGTAGTGTGGATCTCGACGTGGACGTGCGGCCCGGTGGAGTGGCCGGTGTTGCCCGAGAGCGCCACCACCTGCCCCGAGGCCACGATCTGGCCCTGGGCCACCTTGAGCACGCTGTTGTGGCAGTACCAAGAGATCGTGCCGTCCCAGTACTGGATCTCGACCTTGTTGCCGTAGCCGCCCTGCCAGCCGGCGAAGATGATCTTGCCGCTGGACATCGCCTTGACGGGAGTGCCGACGGCGACCGCAAAGTCCTGGGCCGGGTGCAGCGAGCCCCACCGGTAGCCGTATCCCGAGGTCAGCACGTAGCCCCCGTCGAGAGGCCTGACCCAGGCGTGGCTGCCCGGCACGCCCTTGGCGCTCGGGTCGACCTGACCGGCTGCCCCGCCCCCGGCAGTGCCGATCCCGGCGTCGTCTCCGGTGAGGGACACGTCGACCACGGAGTCCTGGGACAGGGCCGCCTCGACGGTGGCGCGGCGGGTGTTCTCCGCCGCCACGGCGGCGGCGACCGTGCGGTTCGCCGAGCGCGACGAACGGTCTTCGATGGCGCGGACCGCGCCCTCGCGCGCCGCCAGCGCCCCCGAGGGGTCGGCGTCGAGGACCGCGTCCGCCTCGACGGAATCCGAGGCGAGAGGGTCTGCCAATCGCGGTGCGGCAGTGAGGCTCATCGACGTCTCGGTGCCGCCGTTGAGCAGCACCGTGGCCATCGTCAGGCTTGCCGGCAGCAGCAGGCCGGAGCCGACGAGCGCACTGCCGATCGGCAGCGATCGGCGGCTGCGATGGCGACCGCGATAGGCAGATTGGGACACAGGGGGACTCCGACGTGGGGGACTCGGGGGCGCCAAAGAGGCTACGTGACCGTTTCGTTATCAAGCAAACCCGCGTGGTGAGATATCGCCCTCGACCACCGTGCGGTAAGCCGCGTTCACGCGTGTCTCCCAGGTGAAATGTCGGAAAACTGTGTGCGGAAGGTCACAGTGTTCGCGGCGGATGCCGCGAACCGTCAGCGCTGGATCTGAGGTACATCACGCACGGGCCGCGCGATGCATGCGTTTCGGTACAGTCGGCGCATGACTGACTCCCCCATCCGCGTGGTCGTGGCCAAGCCCGGCCTGGACGGACACGACCGTGGCGCCAAGGTCGTAGCCCGAGCCCTTCGCGACGCGGGCATGGAGGTTGTCTACACGGGACTTCATCAAACGCCCGAGCAGATCGTCGAAGCGGCGATCCAGGAGGACGCCGATGTCGTGGGGCTCTCGATCCTCTCGGGGGCGCACATGACGCTCTTCACCCGGGTGATCGAGTTGCTTGCGGCGCGCGACGCGACCGACATCGTCGTCTTCGGCGGCGGCATCATCCCCGACGCGGACATCCCGCAGCTGGAGAAGGTCGGCGTGGCCAAGGTGTTCACCCCAGGAGCGGCCACCCACGACATCGTCGCGTGGGTCCGACAGAACGTGCATCCGCACTGAGCTCGCCGGCGGGCCGACCCTCCCGCCCGTCGCCGCACGTGGCGACCGCTCGCAATGTGCATCCGCACTGAGCTCGCCGGCTGGCCGACCCTCCCGCCCGTCGCCGCACGTGGCGACCGCTCGCTGCGTCCGTAGGGCCAAGGAGGCCCGGAGTGGCAAGCGGACAAGCTGGTTGTGAGATACGTACGGAGGGGGGGGTCTGAAGACGGTAAAAACTTGGCAATGAAGAGGTCAAGTCCCTCGGAATCGGACATCTCGGAGCGGCATCATTGACCCAGACGCCGTCGACACCTCTCCCCCCAGGCGCCGACACGTCGAGTCGAGAGTGTGATTGGGACGAACCTCCGGAACTCCCGCATCCCGGGTGGTTCTCGCGCCGGCTACGACGCTCGCGTGGACCTGGTCCGCGCGCCGTCCGGTCTCGACGTTCGGGTGTGGGGCCACCCCGTGGCCCCACACCCGAAGTCGTTCCGGCACGTCACCGGCCTCTTGACGGTGCCGGCCGACATCCGACACTCCGCGCACCGCGCCCGCGCGGACGCTCGTCGCACGGCCCCCTAGGCTCGGGGTCGTGATCGTCCGAATGTCCCGCCTCACCATGTCTCCTGCCGACGAGCGGGTGCGCGGCCGGTTCTGCCGGCCGCGTCGTTCGGTCCTCATCGGTGCGGTCGTCCTCGCCGCCCTCATCGGCGGCTGCTCCTCCGCTCCGCCGTCCTCGCCCCCGACCTCCAGCTCCTCGCCGACCACGTCGGCTAGCCCCAGCCCGACTCCGACGCCCTCACCGTCGACGCCGACCTATCCCGGCCTCAGCGGCGGTCCGGTGCTCGCGGTGAAGATCGACAACACGTCCGCCGCTCGGCCCCGGATCGGCATCTCGAAGGCCGACGTCGTGTACGTCGAACCCGTCGAGGCTGGGCTGACCCGGCTGCTGGCGATCTTCTCCTCGACGATGCCGCCGGAGGTCGGCCCGGTGCGCAGCGCCCGAGAGTCGGACGCGGCGCTGCTGGGCAACTACGGCAAGGTCGCCTTCGCGTATTCGGGGGCCACCGGATACACCCAAGACGCGATCAACTCCGGACCCCAGGTCAACATGTCCAACGACCAGTCCGGCCAGGGCTTCCGCCGTGACGGTCGGCGGGTCGGTCCGTACAACCTCATCGGCAACACGGCCACGCTGCTGGCCCGCGCCGGCGGGAGCGTGCCGCCCGGCGACGTGGGCTTCCACTTCGGTCCGGCCATCGCCGGCGGCCGACCGGCGACGAGCGTGAGCACCGCCTACCAGGCCGCCCGGGTGTCCCTGACCTGGGATGCGGCCCGGCGACAGTACCTGCTGACGACCGACGGTCGGGCCGACGTCGACGCGTCGGGCGGTCAGGTGGGTGCCGCCACCGTCATCGTGCAGACCGTGCCGATGCACGCCACGGACAATCGAGACATCAACGGGGTGGCAACTCCGGCGCTGTCGGTCATCGGACACGGGGCGGTCACCGTGCTGCGCGACGGCCTGGCGTTCGAGGGCACCTGGTCACGTGCCGATGCGGCCAGTCCGACTGTGTTCAGCACCGCCACAGGGGCCCCGATCCTGTTGTCCGGCACCCCGATTTGGGTCCTGCTCGTCCCCCAAGGGCAAGCCTTCACCGTCGGCTGAGCCTGCCCCCGGCCCTCGTGAGCGGCGGGCGTGAGTTTGGTCATGCGGGCCGTCCCCCGGCCCGAGTGGGCGCACCCGGGTGCACTAGCATCCGAGGCAGAGTCCGAGGACTCACCGGTGCACTCCCTTCGATGACGAGGACGGGCGATCCGTGGATCTTTTCGAGTACCAAGCGCGTGACATGTTCGAGGCCCACGGAGTCCCGGTACTGGCCGGGGTCGTGGCCCAGACCGTCGATGAGGCCCGCGCCGCCGCCGAGCAGGTCGGCCCCGGAAGCGGCGGTGTCGTCGTCGTCAAGGCTCAGGTCAAGACCGGGGGCCGCGGGAAGGCCGGCGGGGTCAAGGTCGCCAAGTCCGCCGACGAGGCCGCCGCTGCGGCGGAGCAGATCCTCGGGATGGACATCAAGGGTCACACCGTGCACAAGGTGATGATCGCCGCAGGGGCGAAGATCGCCGAGGAGTACTACTTCAGCATTCTGCTCGACCGCGCCAACCGCAGCTATCTCGCCATGTGCAGCAAAGAGGGGGGCATGGAGATCGAGCAGCTGGCCGTGGAACGCCCCGAGGCGCTGGCGCGGATCCCGGTCGACCCGATCGTCGGGGTCGACGCCGCCAAGGCCAAGGAGATCGCCGACGCCGCCGGCTTCGACGAGGCCGACAAGCCCGCTCTGGTCGAGGTGTTCACCAAGCTCTGGGACGTCTACACCGGCGAGGACGCCACTCTCGTCGAGGTCAACCCGCTGGTGAAGACCGAGGACGGCACGATCGTCGCGATCGACGGCAAGGTGAGCATCGACGGCAACTCCGAGTTCAGACACCCCGATCACGACGAGTACGTTGACCACTCGGCGACCGACCCCCTGGAGATCCTCGCCACCGAGAAGGGGCTCAACTACGTCAAGCTCGACGGCAACATCGGGATCATCGGCAACGGTGCCGGCCTGGTCATGTCGACCCTCGACGTCGTCGCGTATGCCGGTGAGGACTTCGTCGCCAAGGACGGCACCCACCCCCGCCCGGCGAACTTCCTCGACATCGGCGGCGGCGCCGACGCCAACGTCATGGCCAACGGCCTGGAGGTCATCCTCGAAGACGCCCAGGTCAAGGCCGTCTTCGTCAACGTCTTCGGCGGGATCACCGCGTGCGACCAGGTCGCTCACGGGATCGTCAAGGCCTACGAGATCCTCGAGGCGGACGGGGCCCACCCCAAGCCACTCGTGGTCCGGCTCGACGGCAACAACGCCGAGGAGGGCCGACGCATCCTCGACGAGGCGAAGCTGCCGATGCTCGAGGACCTCGACACCATGGACGGAGCGGCCCGCCGGGTCGCCGAGCTCGCCGCGGCTGCGGAGTAAGGGACACAGATCATGGCCATTTTCCTCACCAAGGACTCCAAGGTCATCGTCCAGGGCATGACCGGCTCCGAGGGCATGAAGCACACGACCCGGATGCTCGCCTCCGGCACGAAGATTGTCGGCGGCGTCAACCCGCGCAAGGCCGGCTCGACGGTCGACTTCCCCGGCGGCGTCCAGGTGCCGGTCTTTGGCACGGTCGCCGACGCCATCGCCGACACCGGGGCGAACGTCTCGGTCGTCTTCGTCCCCGCCCCGTTCACCAAGGCCGCGGTGGTCGAAGCTGTCGACGCGAAAATCCCGTTGTGCGTCGTCATCACTGAGGGCGTCGCGGTTAAGGACACCGCGGAGTTCTTCACCTATGCCCAGCAGGCCGGCACGACCCGGCTGATCGGCCCCAACTGCCCGGGCCTGATCAGCCCCGGGCAGTCCAACGCGGGCATCATCCCCGCCGACATCAGCGGCTCCGGTCGGATCGGTCTGGTGAGCAAGTCCGGGACGCTGACCTACCAGATGATGTACGAACTGCGTGACTTCGGCTTCTCCACCGGCGTGGGCATCGGCGGGGACCCGGTCATCGGTACGACGCACATCGACTGCTTGCAGGCCTTCCAGGACGACCCGGACACCGACGCCATCGTCATGATCGGCGAGATCGGTGGCGACGCCGAGGAGCGGGCCGCGGCATACATCAAGGACCACGTGACGAAACCGGTCGTCGGCTACGTCGCCGGGTTCACGGCCCCCGAGGGCAAGACGATGGGCCACGCCGGCGCGATCGTCACCGGCTCGGCCGGCACGGCGGCCGCGAAGAAGGAGGCGCTCGAGGCCGCCGGCGTCAAGGTTGGCAAGACCCCGAGCGAGACGGCCCAGCTCATGCGGGAGATCATGCAGGCCCGCCAGGCCTGACCATCGCCTCGAACGCGCAGGGCACGTCGGAGCCGACCGGCGTGCCCTGCGGCGTTCGGTCGGCCTCCTCCGCGACGATGGAGTCCACATGAGTGTGCTCGACCGCGTTCGCAGCGTGCCGACCTCCGCTGAGGGTGGCACGTCGATCTGGCGTCGCCGTCAGACCGTCCTGGACGGGGTGCTGGCAGCCGGCGTGCCCTGGCTCGTCTGCGTCCTCGTCGGCCTGCTCGCCTGGCTCGGGACCCCCCACGAGAGTGTCGGAGCGGCTGCGGCGATCGGCGTCTCCGGGGCAGCCTGGTTGTTGGCCAGCGGTGCCTCGATCTCGGCGTCCACGGTGCCGGTCTCGATGGTCCCGCTCGGCCTGTGGGGGCTGTCGATCTGGTGGACGAGGCGACGACTGCGAGCGGCCCTGGTCCGAACGCGCCGCGACGTCCCTGACGGTCCGTGGCCCGGGGGACAGGTCCTCGGCCAGCTCGGCATCGGGTATGCCGTGCCGGTGGCCCTCGCGTCGCTGGCCAGCCTTGCCGGACCCGCCCGGCCGACGGTGATCGGGTTGGTGACGGCCTTCTCGGTGCCGATCGCCGCCGCCGTGGTGCAGGCCGTGGCCGAGGTGCACCGGGGCGAGTCGCTCGTGGTGTCCGATGCCTGGGCCGAACGGCTCCCGTTGTGGCTGCGTCGGGGCCTCGTCCCCGGCGCCGAGGCGGCCGGGGTGTTGGGCGCGGTCGGCCTGCTGGTCGTCGTCGCCGCGCTCACCCTGCGCTACGACGTCGTCCTCGGTCTTCACGGAGCACTCTCGCCGGGAGTGGTGGGCGGGGCGGTCCTCACTTTGGGCCAAGTGCTGTACCTGCCCAACCTCGCCGTGTGGGCCGTCTCACTCCTCGCGGGACCGGGCTTCCAGGTCGCCGCGGGGTCGACGATCACGGTCAACGGGGCCGCACCGGGTCTGCTGCCGATGGTCCCGGTGCTCGGCGCCTTGCCCACCGAGGGGACGTATCCGCGGACGATCGCCGTAGTGCTGGCCGTCCCGGTCCTGGTGGGCGTATTCCTCGGCTGGCGGGTGTGCCGACAATGGGCTCGACTGGCCGCCTGGCGGGAGAAGGCGCGCAGTACCCTCACCGGCGTGGTCACCGCAACCCTCGCCATCGGCGGCGCCGCCGCCATGGGCAGCGGGGCTGCCGGTAGCGAACGTCTCGCCCATATCGGGGTCCCCGTCGTCTGGCTCATGGCGGCCCTGTTCGGCGAGCTCGCCCTCGGGGCGGCGCTCTACCTCGCCGGCGACCTGTTCGTGCGCCGGCTCGGCCGCTGAGCTTTCGTGCGCCGGCTCGGCCGCTGAGCTGTTCGTGCGCCGGCTCGGCCGCTGAGCTGTTCGTGCGCCGGCTCAGCCGCTGAGCCGCCGCCCTGCCGGGGCTGCGCCGGCCGGTATCGTGAGCCCACGTGACCCCCACTCGCGGCGCGACGCCGGCCGCCCGTGACGTCGTCGCCCTCGTGTCGGGTTCCGGCACGCTGCTGCAGGCGCTGATCGACGCGTGCGAGGACCCTGCCTACGGGGTGCGGGTCGTCGCCGTGGGCTCGGACCGCGACGACGTCGAGGGGCTGGCGCGGGCGCACCGCGCGGGGATCCCCACGTTCGTCCGCCGACTGGCCGACTACCCCACCCGCGCCGACTGGGACGGCGCGCTGACCGCCGCGGTCGCGGCATACGAACCGGCGCTCGTCGTGTCGGCCGGGTTCCTCAAGCTCGTCGGCCCGGCATTCCTCGCTCGGTTCGGCGGGCGGTACCTCAACAGCCACAACGCGTTGCTCCCGAGCTTCCCGGGCATCCACGGCCCCCGGGACGCGCTGGCGTACGGCGTGAAGATCAGCGGCGCCACGCTCTTCGTCGTCGACGAGGGCGTCGACACCGGGGCCATCGTCGCCCAGGTCGCCGTGCCGGTGCTCGACGCGGACACCGAGGACACCCTCACCGAACGGATCAAGGCCGTGGAACGGCCACAACTCGTCGAATACGTCGGGCGGATGGCCCGCGAGGGCTTCACCGTCACCCATCGGAAGGTCACCATCCCGTGAGCAGCGACCACAGCATCACCAAGGCCAGCGCGGCGCCGACGTCGGGGGAGCACCGCCGCCCGATCCGCCGGGCGCTGCTCTCCGTCTACGACAAGACCGGGCTCACCGACCTCGCCCAGGCCTTGCATGCCGCGGGGACGGTCCTCGTCTCGACCGGGACGACGGCCAAGACCATCGCCGCGGCCGGGCTGCCGGTGACCCCGGTGGAGGAGCTCACCGGCTTCCCGGAATGTCTCGACGGGCGGGTCAAGACCCTGCACCCCGCGGTGCACGCCGGACTGCTAGCCGACACGTTCAACGCCGACCATCTCGCTCAACTTGAGCGACTCGGGGTCGAGCCGTTCGACCTCGTCGTCGTCAACCTCTACCCCTTCGCCGCCACGGTGGCCTCCGGTGCCGGCCCGGCCGAATGCGTCGAACTCGTCGACATCGGCGGCCCGGCCATGGTCCGCGCCGCCGCGAAGAACCACGCGAGCGTCGCCATCGTCACGAGTCCGGCGGCCTATGCACGGGTGACCGAGGCCCTGGCCGAGGGCGGCTTCACGCTCGCCCAGCGCCAGCGTCTGGCCGCCGAGGCGTTCGCGCACACCGGCACGTACGACGTGCAGGTGGCCTCGTGGATGGGCAGCGTGCTCACCGACACGAGCGATGCCACCGGGTTCCCGGCGTGGGCGGGGGCGACCTGGGATCGCGCCGAGGTGCTGCGCTACGGGGAGAACCCGCACCAGCGAGCCGCGTTGTACCGCAACGGTTACCAGCCGCAGCCGGGCTTGGCACAGGCCGAGCAGCTGCATGGCAAGGCGATGTCGTACAACAACTACCTCGACACCGACGCGGCGGTCCGCGCGGCCTACGACCACGGTGACCGACCGACCGTCGCGATCGTCAAGCACAACAACCCGTGCGGTATCGCCGTAGGGGCCGATGTCGCTGCGGCGCACCGGCTGGCTCACGCCTGTGACCCGGTGTCCGCTTATGGCGGGGTCATTGCCACCAACCGGCCGGTCAGCGCCGAGATGGCGGCAGGCCTGGAGGGCATCTTCACCGAGGTCCTCGCGGCGCCCGACTTCGACGCCGATGCGCTGACGCTGCTGACGACGAAGAAGAACCTGCGGCTGCTGCGCTGCGCTGCGCCGGTCCGTGTCGGGGTAGAGATCCGGCCGATCTCCGGTGGCCTGCTCATGCAGAGTCGGGATGCGCTCGACGCGGTCGTCGAGGGCGACCCCCCCGGCGGCGACGACCCGCGGCGGTGGCGGCTGGTCAGCGGCGAGCCCGCCGACGCGGCGACGTTGGCCGATCTCGAGTTCGCCTGGCGGGCGATCCGCGCGGTGAAGTCCAACGCCATCCTGTTGGCCCGCGGCGGTGCCTCGGTCGGCGTCGGCATGGGCCAGGTCAACCGAGTCGACTCGTGCCACCTCGCCGTCCAACGGGCGGGCTCGCAGCGCGCTCGGGGTGCGGTGGCTGCCTCCGACGCGTTCTTCCCCTTCGCCGACGGACTGCACGTGCTCATCGACGCCGGTGTCGCGGCGGTCGTCGCCCCCGGCGGCTCGGTGCGCGACCCCGAGGTCGTCGCCGCCGCCCAGGCCGCCGGGGTGACGATGTACTTCACCGGCACCCGACACTTCGCCCACTGAGGCGAGTGGGGCGGTCGCCGCCGGTACGCCGCGCGGGCACGGCATCCCCGACACCGCCGTCCCGTGGGCCGGACCGGGTCCGCGTGAGCCTGCATGGCAGGATGGGCTCGTGAGCGCTCAGATCCTCGACGGGCTGACCACGCTCACCGCGGTCAAGGCGGAGTTGCGGGGACGGGTGGATGCCCTTGCCGCGCAAGGCGTGGTGCCAGGCCTGGGCACCGTCCTCGTCGGGGACGACCCCGGCAGCCGGTGGTATGTCAACGCCAAACACACGGACTGCGCCGAGATCGGAGTGCACAGCATTCGTCGCGACCTGCCGGCCACGGCGAGCCAGGCACAGGTCGAGGCGGTGATCGACGAACTCAACGCGGATCCGGCGTGCACAGGTTTCCTCGTCCAGCAGCCCACCGGTTTGGACGAGTTCGCTTTGCTCTCGCGGGTCGACCCGGCCAAGGACGTCGACGGTCTGCACCCGAGGAACCTCGGCTGGCTGGTCCTCGGCCGGCCCGCGCCCCTGCCGTGCACGCCCATGGGGTGCGTCGAACTCTTGCGTCGCTACGGCATACCGCTCGCCGGCGCGCATGTCGTCGTGATCGGTCGAGGCCTGACGGTCGGGCGGCCGCTCGGGCTCATCCTCACCCGCAAGAGCGAGAACGCCACGGTGACGTTGTGCCACACCGGCACGCGAGACTTGGCCGCACACGTGCGCGGCGCCGACGTCGTCGTCGCCGCCGCCGGGGTGCCCCACCTGGTGACCGCGGAGATGGTCAAGCCGGGGGCCGCGGTGCTCGACGTCGGGGTGAGCCGGGTCGTCGACGAGGCGACCGGCCGTTCCCGGGTCGCGGGCGACGTCGCCCCCGACGTGGCCGACGTCGCGGGCTGGGTGAGTCCGAACCCGGGCGGGGTGGGCCCGATGACCCGAGCCCAGCTGTTGCGCAATGTCGTGGCCGCCGCCGAGCGGGAGGCCGCGTCCCGGTGAGATGGCGCCGACTGCGCCGCCTGGGGCCTTGGTGGATCGCCTTCGGGTTGGCCGTCGCCGGGGTGGCGATCACGCCGTTCGGACAGGCGCGGCTCGGCGGTTACCTACTCGGGACGGCGCTGCTCGCGTCGGCCGTGGCCCGGGCCCTCTTGCCGCCGGAGGGGGCCGGAGGCCTGCGAGTGCGACGGACGTGGATCGACATCGCCACCCTCGTCGGCCTGGCCGCGGTGGTGTTCCTGGCCTACACCCTGGTTCGGGTGGCGCCGGCTCCTTAAGCGATGGGTCCGCGACGCGGCCTCCCGTCACCGCCTCGGGCGCCTCCGGTCCGGCGCCGAGGGGTGGGTCGGGTCGCCGAGCAACCCAGACCCACCCTCGGACAAACCCTCAGACCAGGCCCAGGCCCTTGACCGCCTCGCGCTCTTCGGCGAGTTCGGCCACGGAGGCGTCGATCTTGCCGCGGGAGAACTCGTCGATCGCCAGGCCTTGGACGATCGACCACGCGCCGTCCGCGACGGTCACGGGGAACGAGCAGATGAGTCCTTCGGCGACGCCGTACGAGCCGTCCGAGCACACGGCCATCGAGGCCCAGTCTCCGGCGGGCGTGCCCTTCAGCCACGTGCGGGCGTGGTCGATGGTCGCCGATGCCGCCGACGCGGCCGAGGAGGCTCCCCTCGCCTCGATGATCGCCGCGCCGCGCTTGGCGACGGTGGGGATGAAGGTGTCGGCGATCCAGTCCTGGTCGCCGACGGCCTCGGCAGCGTTGCGACCGGACACCTCGGCGTGGAACAGGTCCGGGTACTGGGTCGCCGAGTGGTTGCCCCAGATCGTCATCTTGCGGATCTCGGTGACCGGGACGCCGAGCTTGGCGGCCAGCTGAGAGATGGCCCGGTTGTGGTCCAGCCGGGTGAGCGCGGAGAAGCGCTCCCGGGGGATGTCGG
The DNA here is from genome assembly GCA_037045045.1 of Dermatophilaceae bacterium. GTDB lineage: Bacteria > Actinomycetota > Actinomycetes > Actinomycetales > Dermatophilaceae > Phosphoribacter. Next base: position 79,426 of record JBAOHL010000002.1, on the reverse strand, counting down.
GAGCGTTGCTCATCGCGATGAGGGCGTTGGTGTTGGCCGGGTTACCGGTCACCGTGACCCGGATGTCGCTCGCGGCGACCTCGTTGAGCGCCTTGCCCTGGGGCGCGAAGATCCCGCCGTTGGCCTCGAGCAGGTCGCCGCGCTCCATGCCGGGGCCGCGCGGGCGCGCCCCGACGAGCAGGGCGAGGTTCACCCCGTCGAAGACCGTCGTCGCGTCGTCGCCGATCTGCACGCCGGCCAGGGTGGGGAACGCGCAGTCGTCGAGCTCCATGACGACGCCCTCGAGAGCCTTGAGCGCCGGAGTGATTTCCAGCAGACGCAGCTCGACTGGGGTGTCCGGGCCGAGCAGAGCTCCGCTGGCGATGCGGAACAGCAGGCTGTAGCCGATCTGGCCGGCCGCGCCGGTGACGGCGACCTTGACGGGTGTGGTGGTCACGAAGGCTCCCTTGGCGTCGTGGTGGGGGTGGGCTGTTCCCGACGCTATCAGCCGGAATCCGGCCGGGTCGGACCGGATGCCGTGCGCTTGCCGAGCCGGGCCCGTCCCGGGTCAGGCGAACCCGACGAGGGCGTGGGCGACCGCGCCGAGGGCCCCGGCGAGCAGCAGGCTGGTGAAGCTGCCGATGAGGAATCGCTCCGCCGTGCCCTCGGTGGGACCGCGCAGTTCGGCGAAGCGGCCCAGGCCCTTGAGCGCGACGACGACGGCGATGCCCTCGGGCCAGCCGCCGGCCACACACCCGTAGACCGCCGCGCGTTCGAGCATCCCGATGGTGCGCCCACCCTTGAGGACGGCCGCCGCAGCGAGCACTCCGCGGACCCCTTGACCGACGCCGCCGGCCTTGTCCAGGCGGCGCAGCACCCACGCGGTCAACGGCGCCCCGCCGAGGACGGCGACCAGCCCCAGGATCAGGCAGGCACCACCGATCAGCACGAGCTGGGCGGTCACCGAGGAGCCCGCTCGGGGACGGTCGTGCGGCCGTCGGCGCGGGCCAGGTGGTGGACCGCGAGTTCGACGGCGCGCCCCTGCTCGGTCCGGCCGGCTCGACGCAGCCGCTGGCTTACCGCCGAGGCGGTGATGTCCAGGTGAGCGGCGACCTCTCGCTGGGTCAGGCCTTGGTCGACGAGGTCGACCACCGCCCAGCCTTGCTCGGTGCGCCCGCGCAGCAGGTGCGCGTAGAGCACGAGGGCATTCTCGGCCAACCGGGTATGCCGCGCCGCGGCCCCGAGGGGGACGCCGACGGTCGGCCGGGTCGTCGTGTCGCGCCACCGGACGGCCAGTTGGGCCGAGGTCGGTCGGGCGGCGTGGACCGCCTCGCGAGCGGCGACGAAGGCCGGGCCGTTGCCTTCCCGGGGTGAGCGAGGCAGGGGCAGTTCGACCGGTCCGATGCCGACGCCGATGCGCCACGGGCCGTCGCGCAGCAGCGTCGTGACGATCTCCAGCACCGACTCGGGTTTGTCGGCCACGCCCTGGATCTCGTCCCCTGCCGTGCGCTCGAACTCCCGGGCCGGGGGGCGGGGCAGGGCAGAGAGGGCGGACAGGACCAGCGGGACGCGGTCGGCGTTCCGGCGGCTGGCAACCTGATCCGCGGTGACGACATACATGTCTCGTCCTTCACTCGATGATATTAAGGATACATCCTTGATTCATCGAAAAACAGCCCTAGGGCTTCATTCAGACCACAAGACTCACGAGTACTCGACGGTCGCCCGGCGGCGAGCCGGGCTTCACGTCCATCGGCGGCGCAGGCCGCCGGGGATCATGCCGCCGGGGATCATGCCGCCGTGACGTCTCCCGACACGTCCTCGCTCGAGCGGTCCACGCCGGTGATCGCCTCGAAGGTGAACCCGGCGATGAGGGCGCCCAGGATCGGCGCCACCCAGAACAGCCACAGCTGCCCCGGCGCGCCGTCGCCGTTGAAGAACGCCACGGCCGTGGAGCGGGCGGGGTTGACCGAGGTGTTGCTGATCGGGATCGAGATGAGGTGGATGAGGGTGAGGCACAGCCCGATGGCCAGGGGAGCGAACCCCTGCGGGGCGTGCTTGGTGGTCACGCCGAGGATGACGTAGACGAAGAAGGCCGTGAGCAGGGTCTCGGCGAGCAGGACGGCACCGAGGGTGTAGCCACCCGGAGAGTGGTCGCCGTACCCGTTGGCCGCCATGTGGCCGACCGCGCTCGCACCACCGTGGGCGCTCTTGTACAGGCCCCAGATCGCGCCGCCGGCCAGCAGCCCGCCGACGACCTGCGCGACGATGTACGCCAGGACGTCGCGCGCGTTGTCGAAGCGCTTGGCGGCCCACAGTCCGATGGTTACGGCGGGGTTGAAGTGCCCTCCGGAGACGTGCCCCACGGCATACGCCATGGTGAGCACGGTCAGCCCGAACGCCAGGGCGACGCCGACGAACCCGATGCCAAGTTCGGTGCCCTGACCCTCGGACACCCCGGCGGGAGCGAAGAACTTCGCGGCGAAGACGGCGCTGCCGCAACCGCCGAAGACGAGCCAGAAGGTGCCGAGCAACTCCGCGCCGAGGCGCTTGGCGAGTGCAGGCTGCATGATGAGATCTCCTCGAAAGTGTGTTCCCCCGGGGCCGACGGTAGATACCCCGCGACGCTTGCAGGCTACCGCGATCTGCCCTCGGACTGGGGTTACCGGGCCGCTCGGTGTGCTCCACGTCGGGGCCGGAAGGGGAGCGAACCGACACGTCGACCCCATGGAAAGTATCTTGATGTCAAGGTATTCTGGTACGGACCCACCCCGCCGCGTGCTTGGAGCGTTGATGACATCGACCATCGTGTGGACCCAGATCGACGAGGCCCCGGCCCTGGCGACCCATTCGTTCCTGCCGATCGTGCAGGCCTTCACCAAGGGCACCGGTGTCGAGGTGGTCACCAGCGACATCTCCCTGGCCGGGCGCATCCTCGCCGCCTTCCCGGAGCGGCTGACGCCGCAGCAGCGGGTCCCCGACAGTCTGGCCGAGCTCGGCGAACTCACCATGCGCCCCGAGGCGAACATCATCAAGCTGCCGAACATCAGCGCGTCCGTCCCGCAGCTCAAGGCGGCCATCGCCGAGTTGCAGGCCAAGGGGTATGCCGTGCCGGACTACCCCGAGACCCCGTCCACCCCCGACGAGGTCGCCGCCGCGGCGACATACTCGAAGGTCCTCGGGTCGGCGGTGAACCCGGTCCTGCGCGAGGGCAACTCCGACCGCCGGGCACCAGGGGCGGTCAAGGCCTTCGCCCGCACGCACCCGCACCGGCTCGGCGCCTGGGACCCCAACACGAAGGCGCACGTGGCGACGATGACCCACGGCGACTTCTACGGAAACGAGCAGTCCGTCGTCGTCGAGCAGGGCGGCGACCTGCGCATCGAACTCGTCGCGGCCGACGGCACGGTCACCGTGCTCAAGGGCGGCGTCTCGACCCTGCCGGGGGAGATCGTCGACGGGACCTTCATGAGCGTCGCCGCGCTGCGCGAGTTCTACGCCGAGCAGATCGAGGCGGCCAAGGCCGCCGGCCTGCTGCTGTCGGTGCACCTCAAGGCGACGATGATGAAGGTCTCCGACCCGGTGCTCTTCGGGCACGCGGTGTCGGTGTTCTACGAGCCGGTGTTCACCAAGCACGCCGCCGTCTTCGCGCAGCTCGGCGTCGACCCGGACCTCGGTCTCGGCGACCTCTCCACGAAGATCGCCGCCCTACCCGAGGACCAGCGCGCCGAGATCGAGGCCGACATCACGGCCGTGTATGCCGCCCGCCCGGCCCTCGCGATGGTCAACTCCGACAAGGGAATCACCAACCTGCACGTGTCCAGCGACACGATCATCGACGCGTCGATGCCTGTCGTCATCCGCGACTCGGGCCAGATGTGGAACGCCGAGGGCAAGCTCCAGCCAACCCTCGCGGTCATCCCGGACCGGTGCTACGGGCCGATGTACGGCGAGGTCATGGAGAACTGCCGCACCCACGGGGCGCTCGACCCGGCGACGATGGGCTCGGTGCCCAACGTCGGGCTGATGGCGCAGAAGGCCGAGGAGTACGGCTCGCACCCGACGACGTTCGTCGTCCCGCACGCCGGCAGGGTGCGCGTCGTCGACGCGTCCGGCGCGGTGCTCATGGCGCACGAGGTCGGTGCCGGCGACGTGTGGCGGATGTCGCGGGTGCGCGACATCCCCGTGCAGGACTGGGTCAAGCTCGCGGTGACCCGCGCCCGCCTCAGCGGCACGCCGGCGTGCTTCTACCTCGACGCCGGCCGCGCCCACGACCGCAACGTCATCGCCAAGGTGGAGAAGTACCTGCCCGAGCACGACCTCACCGGCGTCGAGTACCGGATCCTGGCGCCGGTCGAGGCGATCCGCTGGTGCCTCGAGCGCATCCGCGAGGGTCAGGACACGATCTCGGTGACGGGCAACGTCCTGCGCGACTACCTCACCGACCTGTTCCCGATCCTCGAACTCGGCACGAGCGCGAAGATGCTGTCCATCGTCCCGTTGCTGGCCGGCGGTGGCCTGTTCGAGACCGGCGCCGGCGGGTCCGCGCCCAAGCACGTCCAGCAGTTCGTCGCCGAGGACTACCTGCGATGGGACTCCCTCGGCGAGTTCTCCGCGCTGGGGGCATCGCTGGAACACCTCGCGGTGACCTTCGCCAATCCCAAGGCTCAGGTCCTCGCGGACACCCTCGACGCGGCGATCGCCCGGTTCCTCGACGAGAACAAGTCCCCGGCCCGCAAGGTCGGGCAGATCGACAACCGGGGCAGCCACTTCTACCTCGCGCTGTACTGGGCGCAGGCCCTGGCTGCGCAGAGCGCCGATGCCGAGCTCGCCGCCCGGTTCGCCGGGGTGGCCGCGGCCCTGGCCCAGCACGAGGAGCAGATCGCCGGCGAACTCATCGGCGTCCAGGGCCACCCGGTGGATCTCGGCGGCTACTACCGACCCGACGAGGCGAAGACCTCGGCCGCGATGCGCCCGAGCGGGACCCTCAACGCGATCATCGACGCGATGTAGGACGTCCCGGCTGGACTGGAGTGCCTACTCCCGGTCAGCCCGTGACGAGCCCCGCGAGGGCCCGTTCGAGCTCGGGGGAGTAGGGCAGGTCGGCGGAGTAGTTCGCCGGGTTGCGGCTCCCGTCGACCTTGAGCACGTGGCTGACGCCGGCCAGCTCGACGAGGTGCCCGGCTCCCGAGGGCACCGCCGTGGCCAGCGCCTGGGCATCGGGGCAGTCGACCTGGACGTCGTCGGTGCCGCAGACGACGAGCACCGGCATACCGCCCGGGGTCTGGCGCGCGAGGGCGAGCGGGTCGACCGCGTCCGCGGTACGCAGGTACCCGATGTTCGCCGGGGCGAACAGGCCGGCGAGGGAGGGATCCAGCGCAGCGGGCACCGCCGTGCCGGCCCGGATCGCGGCGGTCGCCGCGTCGAGTTGGCCGCGCAGCCGCTGCGCCTGCTCGGGGGAGATCGAGCCGAGTGCCGATGCGGCGACGATCTGTCCGCGCACCTGCTTGCCGATGAGGTCGAGGTAGCGCAGCGCCAGCGGCATGACGAGGGCGATCCTGCTCACCCGGGGACCGTCGAGGACCGGCCGGGTCGCGAGCAGCTGGGCGTAGAGGGCGCCCTCGGAGTGTCCGACGACGAGCAGCCGCGACGCATCGATGCCCGGGGCGTCTGCCAGGGTGCGCAACGCCGCTTGCGCCTGGTCGGCGAACGTGTCGAGCGTGATCGTGGCCGGGTCGGTCACCGTGCCGACCCCGGTGCGCCCGGACCCGAGCTTGTCGTAGCGCAGGCTGGCGACCCCGGCCCGGGCGAGCATCCCCGCCACGGCCCGCAACGAGCCGGTGACGAACCCTCGCTGGTCGCCGTTGCGGTCGGTGGGGCCGCCGCCGGCGATGAGCAACGCGCCAGGGACGGGGCCGGCGCCTGCGGGGCGTGCGAGCGTGCCGTATGCCGTGCCCGAGGCCGTCGCGAACGTCATCTCGGTCTCGGCCCAGCCGGCGGGCAAGGCCGTCCCGCTCGCCGCCGGGATGCTCGTGGCCGGGCCGGTGGACGCCGGGCCCGTCGGGCCGCTGGACGGGTCCGCACCGGGTGCCGGGCCGCTGCACCCGAGGACGGCGGTGGACACGACGAGGGCGACCCAGGCGCTGCGCAGGGTCCGTGGCATGGCCGGTCGCCGGTCAGCGCCGCGCGGCGCGACGGACGAAGTCGGCCAGATCCGCGCTCTGGCGCACCCGACTGGGCTCGTGGACATACATCATGTGACCGGCCGGATACGTGGCGATGTCGATGTTGGCCCGCAGCGATTCGGGCAGGTGCAGCCTCGCGAAGACCTCTTCGGCCGCCCCGGGTGGGGTCGCGCCGTCGTAGCGGCCGTGGGCGACGTGCACGAGCAGGTGCGGGTTCTGGCGCATCGCCCGTTCGAGCTTCTGGCTCACGTCGACGGGGCGGCCCTCGAAGTCACGGTAGGACCACGGTTGGACGCGGTCGCTGAGCTGTTCGTAGTGCAGGTCGTTCTCGTAGCCGAGTTCGGCCCGCACGTAGTGGTTGAAGGTCGCGGCATACGGTCCGGTGATGGCATCGAGGGAGCAGTCGGCGTCCATCGCCTCGGCGATCCCGCTGGCTGCGGGGGCGGTGAACCGGCCGTCGAGCCGCCCGACGGTCAGGCCCTGGTCGCGCAGCAGCTCGCCGAAGAAGCGCCAGTGTTCGATGCGCAGGTCGGCCCGGTCGACGTAGTCGGCGGACAGGCCGGTGAGCTTGGCGACCGTCGCGACCGCGGTGGCCCGGTCGGCGGCGGACAGTCGCGCCCCCTGGGACAGCGCCCACGGGTAGTCGCGGGCGGCATACGCCTGCGCCTGGGCGAGCACCGATGCGAGCGATCGGCGCCCGTGTTTGCCGTGGTAGTGGGCGATCGCGGCATACGTGCTCAGGTAGTTGGCGTGAGCGCGGTCGTTGCGCTGGTTCTCGAAGTCGATCGAGCCGAGGTCGAGCACCGAGGAGACCAGGATGACGCCGTTGAGGTACATGCCGAAACGGGTCTGCAGGTGCTCGGCGAGGGCGGCGGCGCGCAGCGTCCCGTAGGACTCCCCGGCGAGCAGTTTGGGCGACATCCAGCGTCGGTTGCGGGTCGTCCACAGCCGGATGACTTCGGCGACGGACTCGAGGTCGCCCTGGAACCCGTGGTATGGCGCTGGTTTGCCGCCCTTCACGGCCCGGGAGTATCCGGTGGAGATCGGGTCGACGAAGACGAGATCACTGACCCTCAGGAGCGTTTCGGGGTTGTCGGCAACGGCGTAGGGCGGGGGCGCGAGCGCGCCGACATCGCCCATGACGACCCGCCGAGGGCCGAGCAGCCCCAGGTGCAGCCACACGCTGGAACTGCCCGGGCCGCCGTTGAAGGCGAAGGTCACCGGCCGGGTCGTCGGGTCCGCGTCGTCGAGTGTGTAGGCCGTGAGCGACACCTGCGCCTTGGCGGTGTGACCGGTGAACGCCCCGTCCTCGTAGACCTCCTCGCGCAGGACCATCCGGCCGGTGACGGCGGTATAGGCCAGGGCCGTGCGGCCGACCCGCAGGGTATGCCGCGTGGTGACCAGATCGTCCTCGGGCTCGGGTGCCGACGCAGACGTGCCGCTCGTGGCCGAGGGTGTCCCATCGCTCGGATCCGACGCAGCGGGGGTCGACCTGCCCGGCGTGTCGGTCTGGCCCGGCGTCTCGGTCTGACGCAGTGCCTCGCGCCCGGGTGGGGTATCGCCGCTCATTGGCCCAATGTAGACGCGCGGTGGATCGCCGGGCGCCACCAAGGACGTCGAGGCGTTCGAGCGGTGGCCCTAGGCTGGCAGAATGAGCGCCATGCCCCCGGCTCTCGACGCGGCTGTGCACCAACGGGTGCGCGTAGTCGGGGTATCCATCCCCGTGCCCGATCCGCATGGCGCCTTCCTACAGGCCAAGCGGGCCAGCTATGGCGACCCGCAGGCGCAGCTGGTCCCGGCGCACGTCACGCTGCTCGGGCCTACCTCCCTCACCGACGCGGACCTGCCCCAGTTCGTCGCGCATCTGCACGAAGCCGCTGCGGCCGTGTCCCCGTTCACCATGGTCCTGCGAGGGGCCGGGACCTTCCGGCCGGTCTCGTCGGTCGTGTTCGTCCAGGTCCAGCAGGGGATCGGGCCGTGCCGGCAGCTCGAGGCCGCCATCCGCCGGGGGCCCTACCACCACGAGCCCGCGTTCTCCTACTCCCCGCACGTCACCGTGGCCCACGACGTCGACCCGGTGGTATTGGACCGGGCCAGCGAAGAGCTCGCCGACTACCACGCGGCATTCGCCGTGACTCAGTTCTGGCTCTACGAACAAGACAGTGACGGGCGGTGGCGCGCCGCTGTGCCGTTCCTGCTCGGATCTGCGGGCGGCAGATGACGCAATGGGTCACCCGGCTCAAGGCTCTGCGCCCGGTCCGAGCGTGGAGACGCTTCACGGAGGTCCGAGGGAATCTGCTGGCCGCGGGGATCGCCTACTTCGCGTTCTTCTCGCTCTTCCCGGCGCTCGCCCTGGCGGCGGTCGTCTTCGGCTTCGTCCTCGGCGGGCACCCTGAGCTGCTCGACGCGGTGGGCCGTTCGTTGGACGACATGCTCCCGGGTTTCGTCAAGACCGCCGCTCATCCCGAAGGCATCCTCGAGCTGACCCCCCCGACGACGGGCACACTGAGCGTCGCCGGCGTGGTGGCATTCGTCGGCCTCGTGCTCGGCGGACTGGGCTGGGTCGGCTCGATGCGCGCCGGCATCCGGGCGGTCTTCGAAGTCCCTGGCGAGCCGGGCAACCTGCTGACCAACAAGCTGCGTGACCTGCTCGTGTTCGCTCTCCTCGGCGCCAGCGTGCTCGCCTCCGCACTGCTCGGGACGGTCGCGGGCGGGGTAGCCGGCGCCCTGGCCGACCGGCTCGGGTGGCACGGCACCGCCGGCACGTGGATGGTCGGCCTGGCCGGGCTCGTCGTGGCCCTGCTGGCCAACGTCGGCGTTCTCGTCCTCGTCCTGAGGGTGCTGTCCGGGGTGCATCTACCGGGGCCGGCCCTGCGTTCAGGGGCGCTGGTCGGTGGCGTCGCCCTGACCCTGCTGCAGGTGTTCGGCACCCAGGTCGTCGCGCTGGGGACTCGTAACCCGCTCTTCGGCTCGATCGTCGTCGTCGGACTGCTGTTTTGGCTCAACCTCGTGGCCTCGGTCGTGCTCGTGGCCGCCGCGTGGGCCGCGGGCGACCTGCGCGACGGCCGCGGCGGTCCGTCGTCCGTGGGTGACTCGGGAGACTCGCCAGGGACCGCCGACTCGACCCGCTCGGCCGGCCCGTCCGGCCCGGCTCTCGGACATGGAGATGTGTCGCGCCGGCTCGACGACTCGACCTCGGGGGTGCGCGTCGATGCCCACGACGCGCGTGAACGAGCCCGGCACGGCATACCGGCCGTGGGGCAACGGACCGCCGAACGCAGCACTCTGGCTGCCGGCGCGCTGCTCGGTGCCGCTGCCACGGGCCTCGTCGGGGGGGCCTGGCGAGGCCTGCGGACCCTCGTGCGCGGCGCTCGCTGAGCGCAGTGGCGCGGCCGCCGAGGGCGCGGTATGCCGCGTCGGGCTACCGCTCGAATGCCCCGCGTCGCCGTCTTCGGGACCGACGCACGCCGACCGCGAGGGCGGTCACCAGCAGCACTGCGATCCCGGCCAAGGACGCGTACCGGACCGGGTCGGCGAGCCCCTGCCACCAGTCGGTCAGCCCGGCGGCCAGCTGCGACTCGACCGCGACCGGGCTCGGCGCAGCGGTGGACGCCGGCGGCGCGAGAGCCACGGTGATCGTCGGCTCGTCGCTCGGCGGCGGGGAAGGCTCAACCCTTTGGGTACTTGCGCCCCACTCCGGTGGCCGCGGGGCCGTGCCCGGGTCGACCAGCGTCCCGACCGGCCGCACCCGCGCGGCATACGCGAAGCCCCAGTCGAGCATCGCCGACGTCGACTCCACCTGACGGTCGACACTGCCCATCTCGGCCAGCAGCAAGGTACGCCCACCTCGGGTCACCGCGGCGATGAAGGTGTTTCGGGCCTTGGTCGTGTACCCGTTCTTCACCCCGATCGTGCCGGCATAGCTGCCGATGATGGGGTTGTGGTTGGAGATCTGGAACGGCGGGTACACCTTGCCCGTCGGGTCGGTCCCGCCCGGGAAGGTCGCGCTCAACATGGCGGCGTGCCGCCGGTACTCCGGCAGCGCCATGACGGCGCGGCCGATGAGGGCGAGGTCGTAGGCGCTCGTGCGTTGGCCGTCCGCGTCGAGACCCGAAGGGTCCACGGCCACGGTGTCCCAGGCGCCGAGTTGGGCGGCCTTGGCGTTCATCGCGGCGATCGTCGCGTCGCGCCCTCCGAACACCCGGGCGATCGCGTAGGCCGTGTCGTTGCCACTGATCATGACGAGCCCGTTGAACAGGTCCTCGACGGTGTACGGGTTGCCGGCGATCATCCCCACCCGGGTGCCGTCGACGGCGACGTCCTGGTCGGTGGCGGTGACCACGCGCCTGGGGTCGAGGGTCGGCAGGGTGACCAGGGCGGTGAGGGTCTTGAGGGTGCTCGCCGGATAGAGCAGGGCGTGGGCGGCTTTGGCGGCGAGGACCTGTCCGGTCTGAAGGTCGGCCAAGACGTACGACACGTGCGGCATGTCGGGCGGCCCCGGGATGCCGGCCGGGGGGTCGGCGACGACGCCGGATCGGGCCAGCAGGGGTCCGCCGACGGTGTGCTCGGGCGCGATCACCGGGCCGACCATCGGCACCGGTGGAGCGAGGGCGCATGCCTGTCGGACGGTGTGGCCGTCGGGGTAGGTCGTGACGTTCGGGTCGCGCGTGCTCGAGCGGGCCGGGGACGGGCGGGTCGAGCGCACGGGTGCACTGGTGACCATCGTCGGGGTCGTGCCGGGGGGACACGGGGTGGCCGCCGAACCGAGGCCCGTTTTCGGGGTGGGCGCCGGCGTCGAGTCGGCTCCGGCGGTCGGAGCCGCCAGGGCAGTGACCAGCAGCCCGGTCAGGACGGCGCCGAGCAGAGGGCGGGCGAAGGGCCTCATCGCCCCCGAAGCGTAGTCGGCGGCCAGCCGGGCTGCGACGGCGGACGGAGGGCCGCCGATCACCCGACGGGCCCGTCAGCAAGCGCCAGGCGATCGGCGGCGGCCGACCCGGCCGGGACCTAGCGCCCCTGCTTGACCGCCGTGCGCAGGTCCTGGTTGAGCTGGGAGATGACGTCCAGCGGGATCTCCTTGGGGCAGGCGTCCGCGCAGGCCCCGACGTTCGTGCAGCCGCCGAAGCCCTCGTGGTCGTGCTGGGCGAGCATCGAGACGATCCGCGAGTACCGCTCGGGCTGACCCTGCGGCAACTCACCGAGGTGGGTCACCTTGGCGCCGAGGAACAACATCGCCGCCGCGTTCGGGCAGGCCGCGACGCAGGCGCCACAGCCGATGCACGTCGCCGCGGCGAAGGAGCGCATGGCCTTCTCCTTGGGCACCGGCACGGAGTGGGCCTCCGGGGCCGCCCCGGTGTTGACCGAGATGAAGCCGCCGGCCTGGATGATCCGGTCGAACGCGGTGCGGTCGACGACGAGGTCTTTGATGATCGGGAACGCCTCGGCCCGCCAGGGCTCGACGGAGATCGTGTCGCCGTCGGTGAACGAGCGCATGTGCAACTGGCACGTCGTCGTCACCTCGGGCCCGTGGGCCAAGCCCTTGATCATCAGCCCGCACATGCCGCAGATGCCCTCACGGCAGTCGCTGTCAAAGGCCACTGGCTCCTCGCCCTTGGCGATGAGCTGCTCGTTGAGCACATCGAGCATCTCGAGGAAGGACATGTCCGGGGAGATGTCCTGGACGGAGTAGGTGACCATCCGGCCCTGGGCGCTCGGCCCGGCCTGCCGCCAGATCGAAAGGGTGAGGTTCACTTGTAGCTCCGTTGCTTCAGCTCGATGAACTCGTAGACCAGGTCCTCCTTGTGCAGGACGGGTATGCCGGTGTCCCCGCCCGTGGGCGTGCCACCGAACTCCCACGCGGCGACGTAGGCGAACCGGTCGTCGTGGCGCATGGCCTCGCCGTCCTCGGTCTGGCTCTCCTCGCGGAAGTGCCCGCCGCACGACTCCTCGCGATGCAGGGCGTCGATGCACATGAGCTCGCCGAGCTCGAGGAAGTCCGCGACCCGGCCGGCCTTCTCCAGCGACTGGTTGAGCTCCTCGGCCTGGCCGAGCACCCGGACGTTCGCCCAGAAGTCGGCCCGCAGGGCGCGGATGCGCTCGATGGCGTGCTTGAGGCCCTCCTCGGTGCGCGACATCCCGCAGTACTCCCACATGATCCGGCCCAGCTCCTTGTGGTAGCTGTCCGGCGAGCGGGTGCCGCCCGTGCCGAGGAAGGTCGCCACCCGGTCGGCGACGGCCTGCTCGGCCTCGCGCACCTCGGGGGCATCGGCCGCGACCTTGGGGAACGGCCCGTCGGCGAGGTAGTCGCGAATCGTGTTGGGCAGGACGAAGTAGCCGTCGGCCAGGCCCTGCATGAGCGCCGAGGCGCCCAGTCGGTTGGCCCCGTGGTCGGAGAAGTTGGCCTCGCCACAGACGAACAGTCCGGTGATGCTCGACTGCAGGTCGTAGTCGACCCACAGCCCGCCCATGACGTAGTGGACGGCCGGGTAGATCCGCATCGGCGTGCTGTACGGGTCCTCCCCGGTGATCCGGGCGTACATGTCGAAGAGATTGTCGTACTTGGCGACGACGCCCTCCTTGCCCATCCTCTGGATCGCGTCGACGAAGTCGAGGTAGACGCCGCGGCGCACCATCTTCGTCGACCCGTCCGGCTGGACCTCGGCGACCTCCGGCCCGACCCCGCGGCCCTCGTCGCACATGTTCTTCGCCTGGCGCGAGGCGATGTCGCGAGGGACGAGGTTGCCGAACGAGGGATAGATGCGTTCGAGGTAGTAGTCGCGGTCCTCCTCGGGGATCTCCCGTGGGTCCTTCGTGCAGTCCTCGACCTTCTTGGGCACCCAGATCCGGCCGTCGTTGCGTAGCGACTCGCTCATCAGGGTGAGCTTGGACTGGTGGTCTCCAGACACGGGGATGCAGGTCGGGTGGATCTGCGTGTAGCAGGGGTTACCGAAATAGGCGCCCTTGCGGTGCGCCCGCCAGGTCGCCGTGACGTTGCAGCCCATGGCGTTCGTGGAGAGGAAGAAGACGTTGCCGTAGCCACCGGAGGCGAGCACGACGGCATCCGCGAGATGGGTCTCGAGCGCGCCGGTGACCATGTCGCGGGCGATGATCCCGCGGGCCCGCCCGTCGACGATGATGACTTCGACCATCTCGTGCCGGGTGTATGCCGTGACGGCGCCCTCGGCGACCTGCCGCTCCAGGGCCTGGTAGGCGCCGATGAGCAGTTGCTGGCCGGTCTGGCCACGGGCGTAGAACGTGCGCGAGACCTGCACCCCGCCGAAGGACCGGTTGTCCAGCAGACCGCCGTACTCGCGGGCGAACGGGACGCCCTGGGCGACGCACTGGTCGATGATCGAGGCGCTCACCTCGGCGAGCCGGTAGACGTTGGTCTCGCGGGCGCGGTAGTCCCCGCCCTTGACCGTGTCGTAGAACAGCCGGTACGTCGAGTCGCCGTCCTCCTTGTAGTTCTTCGCGGCGTTGATCCCGCCCTGGGCGGCGATCGAGTGGGCCCGGCGAGGGCTGTCCTGGTAGCAGAAGGCCTTGACGTTGTAGCCGGCCTCGCCGAGCGTGGCGCTGGCCGCGGCGCCGGCCAGGCCGGTGCCGACGATGATGACGTCGAGCTTGCGGCGGTTGGCCGGGTTGACGAGGTGGGCCTCGAACTTGCGGGTGGTCCACTTCTTGTCGATCGGTCCGCCCGGGGCCTTGGTGTCCTTGACCGGCTCGCCGACCCGGTACAGGCCGTGGACGAGTCCGTCGCTGGGGATCTGGGTCATGTCCGTCGTCTCCCTATGCCTTGACGATCCCGGCGAGGATGGCCAGCGGGGGCAGCGCGAACCCCAGCACGACGATCCCGGCGACGAGGTGTGCCGTGGTCTTGGCGATCCGACGCGCCCCTGGCGAGGTCGTCATTCCCAAGGTCTGGGCGCCGCTCCACACGCCGTGGAACAGGTGCAGCCCCAGGGCGAGGAGGGCGACGACGTAGATGAGCACGACCCACCACAACTGGAAGCTGGCGACGACGAGCTGATACGGGCTGTTGCCGATCTTCGCTGCGGTGACGTTGGGGTTGAAGTTCACTTTGGCGATGGTGAACTGGATGAGGTGGAAGATGAGGAACAGCAGCAGGGCGACACCTCCCCAGCGCATCATCTTCGATCGGGCCACACCCTTGGCCGCAGACTTCACGGCATACCGCTGCGGTCGCGCCCCGTTGGCGCGGCTCCACAGGGTGAAGGCCGCGTAGGCGTGCACGACGAGGCTGAGCACGAGCAGCGCCCGGAACAGCCAGAGGAAACCCTCGTACGGGAGGATCGGCGTGAGGATCTCGCGCAGATGGTGGGCGTATTCGTCGAAGGCGGACTGCCCGAAGAACAGCTTGAGGTTGCCGTACATATGCATGAGGACGTAGAACACGAACACGGCGCCCGTCGATGCCATGAGGATCTTCATCCACACCGTCGTGCGCCGGGCCCGCGTCGGTCCCTGAAGGAGCGTCGTAGTGGCCACGCAGACACGGTATCGCCTGCGCCAAGCCCCGTTCGGGGCGGCGTCGGGCCCGTGCCGTGAGATGCCTTACGTCGGCCCTCGGCTAGCGTGGCGCCCATGACGGGCGCGATCGCGACGACGGACCTGGCGGGCTTCTGGGCGGTCATCCCGGCCGGCGGTGCGGGCACGCGGTTGTGGCCGCTGTCCCGGCGCTCCTCGCCGAAGTTCCTGCTCGACCTCACCGGCTCGGGGCGGACCCTGCTGCAGGCCACCTGGGACCGACTCACGCCGCTGGCCCAGGACCGAGTCGTCGTCGTCACGGGCGCAGCGCACGCCGACGCGGTATGCCGCCAAGTGCCCGGTCTCGCTCCGGACTGCCTCGTCGCCGAACCGAGCCCCCGCGAAAGCATGCCGGCGATCGCTCTGGCCGCAGCGCTGGTGGCCCGGCGCGATCCCGAGGCGGTCATCGGCTCCTTTGCCGCCGATCACGTCATCGCCCCGGCGGAGGCGTTCCACGCCGCGGTCCGCGAGGCCGTGGCGGTGGCCCGGACTGGGCGGCTCGTGACGATCGGCGTCACCCCGACGCACCCGGCGACCGGGTTCGGGTACATCCGCGAGGGGGCCGCCCTCGACGTGCCGGGTGCGCCGAGCGCCCGGGTGGTCGCCGACTTCGTCGAGAAGCCCGACGCGGCGACGGCCGCGGCATACCTCGCGGCGGGGGAGTACCGCTGGAACGCGGGGATGTTCGTCGTCCAGGCCCGGACGCTGCTCGACCTACTTCGGCAGGGGCATCCCGATCTCGCCGACGGGGTCGAGCAGATCGCCGCCGATCCCTCGCTGCTGGCGAGCCGGTGGGACGCGCTGACGAAGATCGCCATCGACTACGCCGTGGCCGAGCCGGCCGCCGCCGCTGGACAGGTGGCCGTGGTCCCGGCGACGTTCGGGTGGGAGGACGTCGGCGACTTCGACTCTCTTGCTGCCCTGCTCGCGGTCCGGCAGAACGGTCCGGGCGCAGGTCTGCGGGTGCTGGGCTCTGCTGCGGACGTCGTGTCGCTCGGCGGTTCGGGCCTGGTGTCGGCGGGCGGCGGTCGGCTGGTCGCCGTCGTGGGGCTGGAGGACATCGTGGTCGTCGACACGCCCGATGCCCTGCTCGTCGTATCGCGGGAACGCAGCCAGGACGTCAAGGCGCTCGTCGACCGATTGACCGAGTTGGGCCACGGCGACCTGCGCTGACTAGTCGCGAGGACCGCGCTGACGTTGTCGCGAGGACCCTGCCGATTCTGTCGCGACCACGCTGCTGAGTGGCGCCCCTCGTCGGCCCCGCCACGTCGACCGCCAGCGGTTGCGTGTGGCACTTCGCGCGCTATACCGCGCGTTCTGCCGCACGCTCGTCGTGCGTGTCGGCCAGCGCCGCGTTGAGCGCCGCCTCTGTGTGGCACTTCGCGCGCTATACCGCGCGTTCTGCCACACGCAGACCCTCGGGCTGGCCCCACCAGACCTTGGTGGCCGAGGTGGCGAGCCCATTCGGGCCCTGCTATGTGCGCTGCTGTCCACACCGATCCGACCGCAAGCCTCATCGTCCACAGGCGAAGCAACAGGGGGTCCGAAGAGGCGCCCGGACCGTCGACCCTCGGGACATGGACGCGTCGTCTGGAGGCTCTGGCCCGTGGCCCTCATTGGCTCAGGCGTTGCGACCTCACCCGAGCGAGGCCTGATGAGTGCGAGACGCCAGAACGCGTCGACCGTCAAGCCGGCGTCGGGGGCGGCCGGGTCGACGCCCCTTGTCGCCGCCCGCCGCGAACGACGCACCGCGGCAGCCCGGGCCGCAGCCGCCCAAGGTGGTGTCGTGCACCGTGCTCAACTGCGCCGCCGCGGCATCAGCCGCCACGAGGTGCGCACCGAGATCCTTGCCGGTCGTTGGGCCGCTGCCGGGCGGCATACCGTCGTCGTTGGTTCAGGCACGCCGGTGGGCCAGGGTCGGTGGTGGCAGGCCGTCTGGGAGAGCGGCGCCGGAGCTCAACTCGACGGCGTCGCGGCCCTGCTGGCCTCGGGGTTGGCCGGGTACTCCAGCGCCATCGTCGATGTCAGCGTGCCCGCCGGCACGACTCGGTGGACCCCGCTGCCGGGGGTCCGTGTGCGTAGGCGCCGAGTCCCGCGACCCGGCTTCCCTACGGGGATCCCTCGGGTTCGCGTGGAATGGGCGACCTTGCATGCGGCCCAATGGGCGGTGACGGACCGACAGGCGGCGCTGCTGGTGTGCCTTGTCGTCCAGCAGCGGTTGGTATCACCCGAACGTCTCCTCGGAGCGTGGCAAACGCTGCGGCGCAGCCCCCGGCGGGAGCTGCTCGACCACGTCGTCCGGGACGTGTGCGACGGGGTGCACTCGTTGGGGGAGCTCGACTTCGGGCGGCTCTGCCGCATGTGGCGGTTGCCCCCTCCGACCCGGCAGGCGATACGGGAGACGCCGGGTGGGCGACTGTACCTCGACGTCGAATGGGCCGACGTCGGCCTGGTCGTCGAGATCGACGGCGGGCATCACGCGTTGGCCCTGCACCCAGTGGACGACGTCTGGCGGCAGAACGAGGTGGTCCTCGGCCGGTCGTTGGTGCTGCGCATCCCCGTCCTCGGCCTGCGCCTCGCCCCCGAGCAGTTCATGAGGCAGGTGGTTCGGGCCCACGCGTTGCCCCGCGGATCCGCCGCCTGAGCCAGCTGCTGGCCCGGTGTGTCGCTCGTCTTGTCGCCGGGCCATTCGCCGTCTGGCCGCCGGTTGCGCGCCGCGAGGCTCTTCGCGCGACTCCGGATTCGTGAGGCGGTCCTCGTCCTGCCCTCGGAGCCGAGTCGTCGGGTGTCGCTGAACGCCCTGCGTGTGGCGCAGCGCGCCGTATGCCGCGCGTTCCGCCACACCGGGGCCGGCAGACGCGGTGTAGGCAGACCCGAGGTAGGTGCCCGTTCGGGGTCGCCGCATGCCGGAGGTCAGCGGGAGACCGCGTCGCGGATCGGGTGGGTTGTGCCGTCGTGGTGTACCCCCAGGGCCCGCTGCATTCCACGCCCGAGGGATGCCGGACAGCGCGAATACCATGACGCGACAACGGTGTCGACAACAGACGTCCCGTGACACAACGGACGAAGCACCCCGCGAAGAGGTTTAACATCGCCAGGTGCCTCTCTTGGCGGTCGGTGCCAGCCATCACCACCTCGGGTCGGAGGACCTCGCCGCGCTCGAGTTCCACGGCCCCCAGATCGCGGCACTACTGACGCAGCGGCCCGACAGCTGGGTAGCCCATGTGGGACTCGGCAGCGCAGGACCCCCTGCGGAACCCGACAGCGCGGCACTCTCAGCGGGACCTGACGGGACGGCACCCCCAGCGCAACCCGGCAACGCGGCACCCCCTGTGGAGCGTGTCGGCGCAGCACCGCAAGCAGGAGCCCCCGAAGACCCCGCGCAGGGGACCGGCATCGCCGGCCACGTCCTGCTCGCGACGTGCAACCGCTTCGAGCTTTACCTCGATTCGCCAAGCTTCCACGGCGGGGTCGAGCGCGCCCTGGCTGCGGTGCGGGAGAGCCTGCCCGACCGGCCCGGGATCATCGACGCCATGCAGGTGCACGCAGGCGACAGCGTCGCCGAACACCTCTTCTCGGTGGCCTGCGGGCTCGATTCGATGGTCGTGGGGGAAGCCCAGATCGCGGGCCAGGTGCGGGCCGCCCTCGCCACCGCGCAAGACACCGCTACTCCGGCGCTCCGGCGCCTGTTCCAGGACGCCCTGCAGACCGCCAAGGCGGTCACCAAGCACACCGATCTCGGGTCCTCCGGGCGCTCGTTGGCCTCGGTCGGCCTCGACCTCGTCGAGCAGCACCACGGCCCGGTTCGGGGCCAGCGCGTCCTCGTCGTCGGCACCGGTGACTTTGCCGGTGTCGTCGTGGCCGAACTCGCCCGCCGCGACGCCCGAACAATCGACGTCCACTCCCGCACCGGGCGGGCCCAGGAATTCGCGCTGACCCACCCCGCCGTGACGCCAGTCCCGCCGGGCGGGCTCGCCGAGGCCCTCACCCGCGCGGACGTCCTCGTCCTGTGCAGCCGGCCGGGCGCGCAACCGCTCGACGCCGCGACGCTGGCCCGGGCCCGAGCCGACGCCCGCCAGGTCCTGCCGGTCCTCGACCTGTCGATGTCCGGCGAACTCACCCCGGAGGCCGCCGACCTGGTCCACGTCGACGTCCTCACCCTCGACGAGATCGGCGCCCACGCCCCCCACGAACACGCCAGTGCTCTGGTCGCGGCCCAGGACCTCGTGGAGCGCGGCGTCGCGGCATACCTGCATCTGGAGGAGGGGCGCACGGCGGCGCCCGCCGTGACGGCCATGCGCTCCTATGTGAGCCGCATCATCGCGCGCGAGGCCGAACTCGCGACCCGGCGCTACCCACCAGAAACGGCCGATGCGATCGCCCGGTCACTGCGTCGAGTCTCGGGCGCGCTGCTGCACACCCCGAGTGTGCGCGCCGCGGAACTGGCCCGCGAGGGCGAACTCGACGACTACCTGCACGCGCTCAACACCCTCTTCGGCATCGTCGTCGACGAGCGATGAAATCGGTCGCCCATCCAGGAACCCCTGTGAACGCCATAGCCGCCAGTCCCCTCGTCCGCGCCCTCCGAGGTGAGCGGCCGCAGCGGCTGCCGGTCTGGTTCATGCGCCAGGCCGGGCGGTCGCTGCCCGAGTACCGGGCGGCCCGGGCCGGCACGGCGATGCTCGACGCGTGCCTCACTCCGGCGCTGGCCGCGGAGATCACGTGTCAGCCGGTGCGACGCCACGGGGTCGACGCGGCAGTCTTCTTCTCGGACATCGTCGTCCCGGTGCGCCTGGCCGGGGTCGGCGTGCAGATCGTCCCTGGCGTGGGACCGGTCCTCGACGAGCCGATCCGCACCGCTCGCCAGGTCAACGCCCTGCCCGACATCGATCCGCAGGCGCTGGAGCCGGTGCGCGAGGCGGCGCGTCTGGCCGTCGCGGAACTCGGCGACACCCCGCTTGTCGGCTTCGCCGGGGCCCCCTTCACCGTGGCGTCCTATCTCGTCGAAGGCCGGCCCAGTCGCGAATTGCCCACGATGAGAGCGCTGCTGCGCGAGGACCGGCCCACCTGGGACGCCCTCCTGGGCTGGGTCGCCCGCACGAGCACCGCCTTCCTTCGGGCACAGGTCGAGGCGGGCGCCGCCGCGGTGCAACTGTTCGACTCTTGGGTCGGTGCGCTCGGCGAGGCCGACTATCGCGCGGCGGTCCTGCCGCACTCGGCCGCCGTGCTCCACGCCGTCGGCGCGCTGGGTGTCCCTCGGATCCATTTCGGCACCCGGACCCGCCACTTGCTGGCGGCGCTGCACGAGGCCGGGGCCGACGCCGTGGGGGTCGACCCGCAGACTCCGCTCGACGAGGCAGTCTGCGCCCTCGGCGGGGGCGTGCCCGTGCAGGGCAACATCGACCCGGAGCTTCTCGGTGCCCCGTGGCCGGTGCTCGAGCGCCACGTCCGCGACGTCGTCCGACGGGGAGCCCTCGCCCCCGGGCACGTCGTCAACCTCGGGCACGGGGTGCCGCCGGACACCGACCCGGATGTGCTCACCCGGATCGTCGGGCTCGTGCACTCCCTCGGCGACGGGCGACCCCGGCACGGCGACCCCATGCCCACCACGGAAAGGGCGCCGTGACGGCATACGACCTGCTCGTCGTCGGTGCGGGGATCACCGGCCTGGCCGCGGCCTGGGAGGCGAGCGAGGCCGGGGCGTCGGTGCTCGTGCTCGATCCGGCGCAGCAGGTCGGCGGCAAGGTGAGCACCGAGCGCGTCGACGGGCTGGTCATCGAGCGCGGCCCGGACGCCTTCGTGGCCTATCGGCCCGCGGCGCTGGATCTCGTCGACGAGCTCGGCCTCGGCGGGGAGGTGGTTGGCGTCGGACCCGACCGCACCGTCCACATCCGCAGTGGCGGCCGGCTGCGTCCGATCCCGGAGGGTATGGGCCTCGGCGTGCCGACTCGGCTCGGCCCCTTCCTGCGCACCCACCTCCTGAGCCCATGGGACAAGGCGCGCGCGGCTCTCGATCTGCTCCTGCCGCGCCGACTGCCCGACGAGGACGTCGCGGTCGGGCCGTTCCTGCGCGCGCGGCTCGGCAACGGCGTCGTCGACCGGTTGGCCCAACCGCTCGTCGGCGGTGTCTACGGGGCTGGGCTCGACGAGCTCAGCCTCGACGCGGTGCTGCCGAACCTGCGGGAGGACGAGCGGGGTCACCGCAGCCTGCTGCTCGCCGGCCTGTCCCAAGGGCGCGCGCGGCGCGCCGCTGCTGGTACCCCCAGCGACTCGGCTCCTGGCGCGACATCGCCCTTCCGCAGCCTTCGGCGTGGACTCGGTTCGCTGCCCGAGGCACTGCAGGCCGCGCTGCTCGAGCGCGGCGCGACGGTCCGCCTCGGCACCGCGCCGGCCGCCCTCGAGGCGGGCCCGTCGGGCACCACGGTGCGGTATGGCGCGTTGTCGGCCGAGCGAGTGGGTGCGGTGGTCCTGGCCGCGGGCGCAGATCCGAGCGCGGAACTCCTTGCGGGGCGAGCGCCCCACGCTGCTGCGGCGCTGCGCGAGATCCCCCACGGGTCGAGCACCGTCGTCACCCTCGCCTGGGCGGCGGACGCGTTCGACGAGCCACCGGTCAGCCACGGCTGGCTCGAGGCCGACCCTGCGCCGGTGAGCGGGGTGACGGTGTCCTCGGCGAAATGGCCGGGTCGGGCACCCGCGGGGGTGGTCCTGCTGCGGGCGTTCGTCCCCGAGCGGATCGCCACTCTGGCCACCGCGCCGGACGACGTCGTCGCGACAGCGGTGAGCGACCACGTCGCCGCCGTGCTCGGCGCCCACCGCCCTCCTCGGCTGCGCCGGGTCACCCGCTGGCGCGGTGTCATGCCCCGGTATGCCGTGGGTCATCTCGACCGGGTCGCCCGCGTCGAGGCGGGGCTGGTGCCCCAGCCGACCTGGCGGGTTGCCGGTGCGGCCCTCAACGGGGTCGGCATCCCCGATTGCATCGCCGACGGACGGCGCGCCGCACGGCTGGCACTCGGCACTGAACGCCGCGAGATGGCCGACACGAGAAGGGAATCCGAATGAGCACCGAGACGACGACCGACGCCACGACCGACACAGCGACTGACGACACGACCGACAGGGCGACCGACACGACGATCGAGACGACGACCGACACCGCACGACGCCGGGTGGGCGCCCGCGAGATCAACGAAACGATTCGCTACACCTGCTGGGTGGTCCTCGCCCGGCGCCGCGGCCGGCCCATCCTCGACACGGCCGCGGCGGACGTCGACGACCTCGTCGCCACCCTGGCCGGGGACGACGTCACGGTGCGGGGCTTCTACGACGTGTCGGCGATGCGCCCGGACGCCGACCTCATGGTGTGGCTGCACGGGCCGAATCCCGAGTCGGTGCAGCGCGCGGTGCGCCGGCTCACCCGTGAGGTCCTGCGTGACGACGTCGACGTCGTGTGGTCGGCGATGGGCATGCACCGGCCGGCCGAGTTCAACAAGGGGCACGTGCCGGCCTTCATGACCGGCGCTCCCGCGCAGGCCTGGGCGGTGGTCTACCCGTTCGTCCGCTCCACCGAGTGGTACCTCCTGCCGGAGGCCGAACGCCGGGACCTGCTCGTCGAACACGGCCGGATGGGAAGGGAGTACGGGCGAGTGCTCAGCAACACCGTGGCTGCCTTCGCCCTCGGCGACTACGAGTGGATCCTTGCCCTCGAGGGGCCGGTGCTGCACGAGATCGTCGACCTCATGCGCCATTTGCGTGGGTCGGGCGCCCGGCGACACGTGCGGGTCGAGACGCCGTTCTTCCCGGGCCGGCTCGTCACAACGGCCGAGGCCCTCGACGTTCTTCGATGACCTACGACGCCCTGCTGCTCGTCGGGTTCGGGGGTCCGGAGTCCGCCGCACAAGTCATGCCGTTCCTCGAGCGGGTTACCGCCGGTCGCGGAGTGCCCCGCGAGCGGCTCGCCCGGGTCGCCGAGCATTACCACGCCTTGGGCGGCGCCAGCCCCCTCAACGCGCAGAACCGTGACCTGCTGCACGCCGTCGTGACCCGGCTGCGGGCGCGCGGGATGGACGTACCGGCATACCTCGGTCACCGCAACAGCCCGCCGTACGTCGGCGACGTCCTCACGGACATCGCCAGGGCCGGCCACCGCCGGGTGCTCGCGTTCGCCTCCAGCGCCTTTCCCTCCTACTCCGGGTGCCGGCAGTATCGCGAGGATCTGGCGGTGGCGCCGGCCAGTCTGCAGGTCACCAAGCTCGCGCCGTATACCGATCTGCCGGGCCTTGGCGAGGCCCTCGGCGAGCGGCTCGCGCCGGCGCTCGCCGAACTGGGCTCCGGGAGCCTCGTGTTGGCCACGGCTCATTCGATCCCGAGCGCTGCCGCGTCGCGTTCCGGTCGGGACGTCGAATCGACGTCCGAGTCGAACGGTCGGCCGGCAGGCGGGTCGTACGTCGCCGAGTTGCGCCGGGTCAGCGGCGCCGCAGTCGCCACCGCCGCGCGACTGGCCCGCGTCGCCGTCCCCCCGTGGCGGCTTGTCTTCCAGTCTCGCAGCGGCCCGCCCCAGGTGCCGTGGCTGGAGCCCGACGTCGGAGAGGCGATACGCGCCGCGGCGGCCGACGGGGTCCGGTCGATCGCCTTGCTGCCCGTGGGGTTCCTCACCGACCATGTCGAGGTCCTCTGGGATCTCGACGTCGAGGCCGCGTCGGTTGCCCGGGAACTCGGCGTGCGGTTGGTCCGGGTTCAGACCCCTGGCACCCATCCGGCCTTCCTCGACGATCTGGCCGACCGCCTCGCCGACCGGTTGCGCGGCATACCCGAGCCCGCACCGGCGCGCTGGTGCGGCCAGGACTGCTGTGCCGACCCCGCGCGTCCGCTCCCCGTGGTCGCCGGAGGCTGACCGGGAGCCCGGCCACCGTCGTCCCGCCACGCCGGGTGTGACCCGCTGCGGAGTCAGCCGACGTCGCGGCGGCGGAACCCGAGGACGCCAGCCCCCAGCAGCGCACCCGCCACGAGCAGCAACCACACGGTCGGAGCCCACGCGAACGGCTCCACGGGCATCCGGGGGACATGCGTGAACGGGGCGAGGTCGATGACCCAGCCCGGCAAGCCGAGCAACCCGCCGAACTCCCCGACGACGAGGAACAGGACCAGCGAGCCCCAGCCGACCGCGGCGGTCCAGCGTGGCACCCATCCGAGGGCCGCCGTGGCCACGCCGACGCAGACCCAGATCGCCGGGATGCGCACCGCGGCGGCCGGCAGGGCGCGTCCGACGCCGCCCGCGACGCCACCGGCGCTCGCGTCGGCCAGGCCCAGGCTCAGGCCGAGCACGAGCATGAGGGCGGCCGTGCCGAGCAGGGCGACGGCCAGGTGGCTGGCGGCGAACCGGCCCCGGGTCGTCGCCGTGGCGAGGATCTGCTCGGCGTGCTGGTGGGTTTCCTCGGAGCGCCAGCGACCGATCGCCGTGATGCCGTATGCCGCGCCGATGATGGCGATGAAGCCGAGCTCCGTCGTGACGTAGACGTCGACGAGCAGGCCTTCACCTCCGCCCATCTTGCGCAACAGGTCGGCGATAGTCGGATCCTTGATCATGTCCACGGCGCTGGCCGCGAGAGACCCGACGACTAGGCCGCCGACGGCGAAACCGATGGCCCAGCCGATGACGCCGCTGCGTGCCAGGCGCCAGGCCAGCCCCTGCGCCGAACCGAGCGTCGGACCGGCGTGCGCGGCACCCGGACGGGTCGCGACGAGACCGGCGCCGAGGTCGCGTCGTTCCAGCAGCGCGAAGGACACGACCACGCCGACGACAAGGATCGCCGCGCCGAGCAACGCGACCCACCACCGGTCGGCGCCGAACGCCTCGGCCCGCGACGTCCAACCCACCGGGGAGATCCAGCCGATCCAGGCGGGCAGGGCCGGTCGTGAGTCCGTCACCGCTCGGAGCAGGAAGGACAGTCCCAGCGCGCCCATGCAGATGCCTGCGCACGACCGTGCCGTGCTCGACACCTGGGCGGCGACCGCGGTGATGCCGACGAACGCGAGCCCGACCGCGGCCCATCCGGCGGCCGCGGCGAACGAGCCCGCGCGATCCATCCCGATCCCGGAGTACCCGAGCCAGGTCAGCGCGCACGTCGCGAGGACCGCGGCGCTGGCCAGGGTCACCGCCGCGACGAGTGGGGCCCGGCGTCCGAGGACGCCCCCGGCGAGCAGTTCGAACCGGCCGTCCTCCTCCTCCGATCGGGTGTGTCGACGCACCAGGGCATACCCGAAGATCGCGAGTAGGACCGCACCGAACATCGTCGTCTTGACCACGGCCACCGCGTCGGGGTCGCTGGGGTCGCTAATGGGGCCGTAGATGGCGGTGGCTGCCGGGCTGGAGAAGATCTCGGTGACCGCGGTGCCCAAGGACGCGGACGTCGGATAGAGCGCCAGGGTCGCCTTCGCGCTGCCGACCGCGAACACGGTGATCCCGAGGATGCCGACCGGCAGCAGGACCCGGTCGCGACGCAGCGCGAGTCGCACAAGCGCCCCGGTGCCGGCCAGGCTCGTTTCGCTCACGAGGAGTAACTCCGCATGAACAGTTCCTCCAGCGTCGGCGGCTGGCAGGTGAGGGCATGGATGTCGTGGCGCCCGAGAGCAGCAAGGACGTCCCCGATGTGCTCGGAGTCGACCGACATGCTCGCGTGGGTGCCGTCGGCGGTCACGTCGTGCACGCCGGGTATACCGGCCAATTCGGCCACCGCGGGGGCGGCGCCCAGCACCGCGCTCACCGCGGTCCGGGTGAGGTGGCGCAGATCCGCGAGACTGCCGGACTCGACCGTGCGCCCGTCCTTGATGATGCTCACGACGTCGCACAACGCCTCGACCTCCGAGAGGATGTGGCTCGAGAGCAACACGGTGCGACCTTCGGCGCGCACCCCTCGGACGTAGTCGCGGAAGACGCGGTCCATCAGCGGATCCAGTCCCGCCGTGGGTTCGTCGAGCAGCAGCAGGTCGGCGTCGGAGGCGAGGGCGGCCACGAGGGCGACCTTCTGGCGATTGCCCTTGGAATAGGCCCGGGCCTTCTTCGTCGGATCGAGGTCGAACCGGGCGACGAGGTCGTCGCGGCGGGCCGCGTTGAGCCCGCCACGCAGCCGCGAGAGCAGGTCGATGACCTCGCCGCCGGTGAGGTTGGGCCACAGGGCGACGTCGCCGGGGACATAAGCGATCCGGCGGTGCAGGGTCTCGACATCGGTCCAGGGGTCCCCGCCGAGCAGCCGGGCGGTGCCGCCGTCGGCTCGGAGCAGTCCGAGCAGGACCCTGATCGTCGTGGACTTGCCGGCCCCGTTGGGCCCGAGGAACCCGTGGATCTGGCCCTGTTCGACGGTGAGGTCGAGTCCGTCGAGAGCGACGGTGGATCCGAACGACTTGCGCAGGCCGACGATCTCGATGGGAGAGGTCATGGCTCAATCCTGACAGCGGACGCCGTGGCGGGCGTGCGGACAGGCCGGGCGTTCGGTGACCCTGGCGGCTCAGTTCAAGGTCAGCCGGGCACCACGACGGTCGATGCGCACGGAGCCATGCTCGTATACCTCGACCCGGCTGGGGCCCACCAACGCCGTGACGTGACCGAACGCGACGACGGCGGCGGCGAGGGCGAACCACCCGACGAGCAGCGCCGGCAGCAGGGGCAGGCTCGAGGCGAGGGCGGTCAGGCCGCTCGCGGCGGCCACGGAGGCCAGCGTGACCAGCAGGCTGCGGCGGCGGTCGGTGGTCACGGTCGTCACGTGGCGACCGAGCGGGCCCAGTGGGGCTGCTGTGACGGGAGTGCGCCGCTGTGACGCGCTCCGAGTCGCGGCGCACGGGCTGTGCGTCGGGTCGGGCCACGTCGCCGTCGACATGTAAGCGATATTAGCGGCGGGATCCAGAAGCCCACCAGGGTCCAAAAGGGCATGAATCGGGACAACTTCGCGGCAAGCCGCTGTGATTGCCCCATCTGCGCGAGCGCGGTCGACATTGCGCGGAGCCGCCGGAACGGTGCCGGGGCACCTCCCCGGCCCGGACCGGACCGGCCCGGCCCGGCCCGGACGGTGACCTCGTGGACGGGCCCTGTCCCGGCATGGGGGCCGCGGCTAGGCTCGCCCCATGGCCGAGCCCACCGCGCGCACCGAGTCCGATCTGCCGCTGCAGTCCGTCTATGCCGCCGCCAACCTCGGGGGTTTCGACCCCGGGGCCAAGCTTGGCGAGCCGGGCCGCTACCCGTTCACGCGGGGCGTCTACCCGTCGATGTACACCGGCAGGCCGTGGACGATGCGCCAGTATGCCGGTTTCGGCACCGCGAAGGAGTCCAACGAGCGATACCACCAGCTCGTCAAGGCGGGCAGCGGTGGGCTGTCGGTGGCCTTCGACCTGCCCACCCAGATGGGCTACGACTCCGACGACCCGATCGCCTCGGGCGAGGTCGGCAAGGTCGGCGTCGCCATCGACTCCGTGGACGACATGCGGGTGCTCTTCCAGGGCCTGCCGCTGGACAAGATCTCCACGTCGATGACGATCAACGCGCCGGGTTCGACGCTGCTGCTGCTCTACCAGTTGGTCGCCGAGGAGCAGGGGGTGCGCGGCGACCAGCTCAACGGCACGATCCAGAACGACGTGCTCAAGGAGTACATCGCCCGGGGCACGTACATCTACCCGCCGAAGGAGTCGCTGCGGCTGGTCTCCGACGTCTTCGCCTATTGCCAGAAAGAGCTGCCGCGCTGGAACACCATCTCCATCTCCGGCTACCACATGGCCGAGGCGGGGGCCACGCCGGCGCAAGAGATCGCCTTCACCCTGGCCAACGGCATGGAGTACGTCCGGGCGGCCCAGGCCGCCGGGCTCGACGTCGATGACTTCGCGCCGAGGTTGTCCTTCTTCTTCGTCGCGCGGACCACCCTGCTCGAGGAGATCGCCAAGTTCCGTGCGGCCCGGCGGATCTGGGCGCGAATCATGCGCGAAACCTTCCACGCGAAGAACCCGAAGTCGCAGATGTTGCGCTTCCACACCCAGACCGCGGGTGTGCAGCTGACCGCCCAACAGCCGGAGGTCAACCTCATCCGGGTGTCGCTGCAAGCCCTCGGGGCCGTGCTGGGAGGCACTCAGTCGCTGCACACGAACTCCTACGACGAGGCCATCGCTTTGCCGACGGAGAAGGCCGCGCGCCTGGCCCTGCGGACCCAGCAGGTCATCGCCTACGAGACCGACGTGTGCAAGGTCGTCGACCCGTTCGCCGGGTCCTACGCCATCGAGACGATGACCGACGAGCTTGAGACGGCCATCAACGAACTCATCAAGGCCGTCGAGGACCGCGGCGGTGCCGTCCGGGCCATCGAGCAGGGCTTCCAGAAGGCGGAGATCGAGCGCTCGGCCTACCAGGTTGCCCTGGAGATCGACAACGGTGAACGCACCGTCATCGGTGTCAACCGCTTCACCCTCGACCACGAGGACGAGTACGACCCGCTGCGGGTCGACCCGTCCATCGAGGCCGAACAGCGCGAACGGCTACGGGCGCTGCGGGCCGACCGCGACGACGCCGCGGTCAAGGCCGCTCTCGCGCGGCTGCAAGAGGCCGCAGGCGGCACCGACAACCTGCTCTACCCGATGAGGGAAGCGCTGCGGCTGCGGGCTACCGGCGGCGAGATCGCCAACGCGCTGCGGGCGGTCTGGGGCAGCTACGTGCCGGCCGACCCGTTCTGATCGGTCCGGCCCTCCACGTCGGCAGGGCCCTCCCGCACGGGCCGTTCCGACGTGACTGTCGTGCGCCGGCGCGCGCATCCGCTGACGGGCGGGTCCGGTTTCCGGCCGGGTGACTTCGGCGAGGGGTGCGGCGGTTTACGCTAAGCGCCACCATGACCGCCCTTGCCGCCGCGCTGCCCGCCGAGATCGACGACCTCGCAGACCGGTTGCGTGACCTGCGCCGCGACATCCACGCCCACCCCGAGTTGTCGTGGCACGAGCGACGCACGAGCGACCTGCTCGGCGAGGCGCTGAGCGAGCAGGCCGGCATCCGGGTGACCGAACTGCCACGCACCGGGGTCATCGCCGACCTCGGCCCGGCCGACGCGGCATACCGGATTGCGTTGCGAGCGGACATCGACGCGCTGCCGGTCGTCGAACGCACCGGACTGCCTTGGGCCTCCACGGTCGACGGAGTCGCCCACGCCTGCGGCCACGACGTGCACGCCGCCGCGTGCCTGGGCGCGGGGCTGGCCCTGGCCAGGCACACCGACTCCCTGGAGCGACTCGGGGCCAGTGTCCGGCTGGTGTTCCAGCCGGCCGAGGAGATGGTGCCCGGCGGGGCCCTGCAGGTCATCGACGGCGGGTGGCTCGACGGCGTCGACGAGATGTATGGACTGCATTGTGAGCCCACCCTCGACGTCGGCTCGGTCGGTCTGCGCGTCGGGGCGATCACGGCGGCCACCGACGCCATCGAAGTGAGTCTGCACGGACGCGGTGGACACACGTCGCGGCCGCACCTCACCCAGGATCTCGCCTACGCGTTGGCCAAGGTCGTCACCGAGGTGCCGGCGGCGCTGTCCCGGCGGGTCGATCCGCGCCTCGGGATGTCCCTGGTCTGGGGGGCCATCAACACCGGCGGCGCCCCCAACGTCATCCCCTCCTCGGGCATCGCCTCGGGCACTTTGCGGGTGCTCGACGAACAGGCCTGGGAGAGCGCGGGACCGCTCGTCGAGCAACTCGTCCGCGAGGTGGTCGCCCCGTATGCCGTGTCCTGCGACGTCACGTACACCCGTGGTATCCCGCCGGTCGTCAACGGGCCCGAGGGCGTCGACGTCCTGCGCTCCGCGGTGGCCGCGGCCGGCGAGCGCGGGGTGCCGGTGGCCCAGTCCCTCGGCGGCGAGGACTTCGCCTGGTACCTCACCAAGGTCCCGGGCGCCCTGGCCCGCCTCGGCACCCGCACCCCGGGGGGGACCACCTACGACCTGCATCAGGGGGACTTCGTCATCGACGAGCGTGCCGTGACCGGTGGGGCGCGTGTGCTTGCCGGGGCCGTCGTGGCGGCCCTCGCGAAGATGACTGCCCGACCGGACCGGCGGGACGCATCGCTTCGATAACGGTTGCCGACGCCTTTTCCACGGGCGTCGGGCGCCGCGGGATACCGGGGGCTACAGTCGGTCCCTGGCGGGCGCGCCAAACCCTGCGCGCCTAAGGGGACCAAAGTCAAGAAGGAGAACCAACCTTGCGTCAGGTGATGAAGTTCGCGATCGGGACGACGGCGGCCGCAGTGGCCCTGGCCGGCTGCAGCAGCAGCTCGACCCCCTCGGGATCCACGAGCAGCTCCGGCGGCAGCGGCCTCAAGGTCGGCATGGCCTACGACGTCGGGGGCCGGGGCGACCAGTCCTTCAACGACGCGGCAGCTGCGGGACTGGACAAGGCCGCCAAGGAACTCGGCGTGACGAGCAAGGAGGCCGCCGCGACCAACGGCGAGGCCGAGTCGGCCCGCGAAGAGCGCCTGCAACAGCTCATCGACGCCGGCTACACGAGCATCGTCGCCGTCGGCTTCGCCTACGCGCCGTCGGTGGCCAAGGTCGCCAAGGCCAACCCGAAGGTGAAGTTCGCCCTCGTCGACTCCACCGATGCCAAGGGCGACAACATCGAGAGCATCACCTTCGCCGAGCACGAGGGCTCCTACCTCGTCGGGGCCGCGGCGGCCTTGAAGAGCAAGACGAACCACATCGGCTTCGTCGGTGGGGTCGAGACCGACCTCATCAAGAAGTTCGAGGCCGGCTACGTCGCGGGCGCCAAGGCCGTCAACGCGGCGATCACCGTCGACAAGAAGTACCTCACCCAGCCGCCGGACTTCTCGGGCTTCAGCTCGGTCGACAAGGGCGAGAATGCGGCCAAGGGCATGTACGACGCCGGGGCGGACGTCGTCTACCACGCAGCCGGTGGCTCCGGCGGTGGGGTCTTCAAGGCGGCCAAGGCCGCCGGCAAGCTCGCCATCGGCGTCGACTCCGACCAGGCCGCGTCCCCGGCGCTCGCCGGGGTCAAGGACGTCATCATCACCTCGATGATCAAGAAGGTCGACGTGGGCGTGTACGACTTCATCAAGTCGGTCAAGGACGGCACGTTCAAGGCCGGCGAGAAGGCGTTCAACCTCAAGGCCGGCGGCGTCGACTACTCGACGACCGGCGGCAAGGTCGATGACATCAAGGCCAAGCTGGACGACTACAAGAAGAAGATCAGCGACGGCACGATCACCGTGCCGAGCAAACCGTAACCATCCGGTTGCCGGCGAAGGCCCGGGCGGCGCGTTTCGTGTCTCCCGGGCCGTGTCGTGCCGTAGGTTGGCCCCCATCGACTCGGACGACGGCGTGCGAGTGGGCCACGCAGGGGGCAGGGCAGGAGGGCGTGACATGACCGCCTCGGTGGAATCTGCGCCGACGGGCCCGCTGTTCGCAGTCGAGTTGCACGGCATCACCAAACGCTTCCCCGGGGTGGTCGCCAACCGGGACATCGAGCTATCCGTGCGTCGCGGCACGGTGCACGCCATCGTCGGCGAGAACGGGGCCGGCAAGTCGACCCTCATGAAGATCCTCTACGGCGTGCAACAGCCCGACTCGGGCACGATCCTCGTCGACGGCCAGGCCCGAGTGTTGCGCAGCCCCACCGACGCCATCGCCGCCGGCATCGGCATGGTGTTCCAGCACTTCATGCTCGCCGACAACCTTTCGGTCCTCGAGAACGTCGTCCTCGGTGCCGAGCGGATGCACGGGATCGGCGATGCTGCGCGCCAGCGCATCGAGCAGATCTCCACCGAATACGGCTTCGACATCGATCCGGATGCGCTCGTCGCCGATCTCGGGGTGGGCACCCGCCAGCGGGTCGAGATCCTCAAGGTCCTCTATCGCGGCGCCAAGACCCTCATCCTCGACGAACCCACCGCGGTGCTCGTGCCGCAGGAGGTCGCCGAACTGTTCGACAACCTGCGCGAACTGAAGTCCGAGGGTCTCACCGTCATCTTCATCTCGCACAAGCTCGACGAGGTGCTCTCCGTGGCCGACGACATCACCGTCGTGCGCCGCGGCACCACCGTCGCAGCCGTCGACGCCCACGCGGTCACCGCCCGCCAGCTCGCCGAACTCATGGTCGGATCGGCCCTGCCCTCGCCCTCGACCGAGGAGTCCACGGTCACCGACCGTCCGATGCTCACGCTCAGCGGAATCGACCTCGCCGGGCGGCCGGGTCAGCGCAAGATCCTCGACGGGGTGTCGCTGA
Source organism: Dermatophilaceae bacterium (assembly GCA_037045045.1). Taxonomy (GTDB): domain Bacteria; phylum Actinomycetota; class Actinomycetes; order Actinomycetales; family Dermatophilaceae; genus Phosphoribacter. The sequence continues at coordinate 47,477 of JBAOHL010000002.1, read as the reverse complement.
CGATCCACGCCGGCGAGGTCGTCGGTATTGCCGGTGTCGAGGGCAACGGCCAGGCCGAACTCGTCGAGGTCGTCATGGGGCTGCGCGAACCGTCGGCGGGCACCGTGCTGCTCGGCGACACCGACATCTCCGACTGGCAGGTCCGCGAGATCCGGGAGGCCGGCGTGGGCTACATCCCCGAGGACCGCCACCGCCACGGCCTGTTGTTGGAGGCCCCGTTGTGGGAGAACGCGATCCTCGGCCACCAGACCCAGGCGCCCAACGCCAAGGGGCCGCTCATCGACGCGCGCGCGGCCAAGGCCGATGCCCGGCGCATCGTCGAGCAGTTCGACGTGCGGACCCCGTCCATCGACGTCACCGCCGGGTCGCTGTCCGGTGGCAACCAGCAGAAGCTCATCGTCGGTCGGGAGATGACCCATGCGCCGAAGGTCCTCGTGGCTGCCCACCCCACCCGCGGGGTCGACGTCGGAGCCCAGGCGGCGATCTGGGACACCATCAAGGCGGCTCGGCGTGACGGCATGGGGGTCCTGCTCATCTCGGCCGACCTCGAGGAGCTCGTCGGCCTGTCCGACACGATCCGGGTCATCCTGCGCGGCGCGCTGTCGGCGGCATACGACCCGGACACGGTCACCCGCGAGGAACTGGGTGCCGCGATGACCGGGGCCGGCGGCGACGAGCGCAGCGGGTCGAAGTCGGTCGACTCGTGAAGCGGCTGACCGGGCGGCGGATCGGGCTCGCCCTCGCCGCGCCCGCCCTGGCCCTCGTCGTCGCGTTCGTCGTCACGAGCATCATCCTGCTGGTGGCTCGCGACCCGGTGGCTGCGGTGTGGGGACAGTTGCTGCAGGTGCCGATCCCGCGCCTGATGATCGCCATCGTCAACGCCGCGACGGTCTACTACCTGTCGGCGGTCGCCGTGGCCATCGGCTTCCGGATGAACCTGTTCAACATCGGCGTCGACGGGCAATACCGGATCGCCGCTTTCGCCGCCGCCGTGTTCGCCGGCCAGGGCTGGCTGCCCGGGCCACTGAACATCCTCGTCTCGCTGCTCATCGCCATGCTCGCCGGCGCCGTGTGGTCGGCCATCGCCGGCTGGCTGCGGGTCGGGCGGGGCGTCTCCGAGGTCATCTCGACCATCATGCTCAACGCCATCGCCACCTACCTCGTGGCCTACCTGCTCGGCAAGGTGGCCAAGTCCGCCGAAGGGTCCAACGTCACGAACACCACGCCGATCCCGCAGTCCTCGCGGGTGCCTGGCATTCCGGTGACGATCGGCGAGACGCAGCGCGAGATCTACGGGCTGGTCGTGCTGGCGGTCCTCGTCGGAGTGCTCTACTGGTTCGTCCTGTCCAAGACCCGGTTCGGGTTCGACCTACGCGCCACCGGCCGATCCGAGAGCGCCGCGGTGGCCAGCGGGGTGAAGGTCAAGCGGATGGTCCTGGCCTCGATGGCCCTGTCGGGTGCGGTCGCCGGACTCGTCGGGATGCCGCTGCTCTTCGGGCAGGACTACGCCTACGGGACGACGTTCCAACCGGGGCTGGGGTTCGCCGGCATCGCCATCGCCCTGCTGGGCCGCAACCACCCGGTCGGCATCGGGTTCGCGGCCCTGCTGTGGGCCTTCCTCGACGCCCAGGCCAACGGCCTGCAGATCAACGCCGGCGTGTCGGACCGGCTCGTCTCGGTCATCCAGGGCGTCATCGTCCTGTCCGTCGTCATCGCCTACGAACTGGTGCGCCGGGCCGGGCTGCGGCTGGAGCAGCGCAACGTCGCCGCCGCCCTGGCCGACGCGCGCGCCCACCGGCCCGAGGAGGTGGCCGTATGAGCACCGCCGTGTCCGCGCCCGCCGTCGAGCACCCCGGTCGCCGGATCCGGTCCCGCCCGACGTGGTTCTGGCCGGCCGTTTTCGGCGGCGCCTTGGTCGTCGTCGCCACGGTGCGCGTGCTCACCGGCGCCCACGACATCGACTCCGCCGGCGCGCTGACCGCCGCCATCGGGCTCACCGTGCCCATCGCCCTGGCCGGCCTCGGTGGGATGTGGTCGGAACGCTCCGGCGTGGTCAACATCGGCCTGGAAGGCATGATGATCCTCGGCACGTGGGGTGGGGCCTTCTTCGCCTACCACCTGGGACCCTGGGCCGGCCTGGTCGGTGCCGTCCTGCTCGGCGTCGTCGGGGGGGCGATCCATGCCCTGGCCACCGTGATCTTCGGTGTCGACCACATCGTGTCCGGTGTCGCGATCAACACCCTCGGGGCCGGGGCCGCGTCCTACCTCGCGGCCCGGACCTTCACCGGTCTCGAGGGCGGCGGTCCGACCCAGTCACCACCACTGCCGGGCCTGCCCTCGGTGACCGTCCCGGGGCTCGCGGACGCTTTGGGGGATCTCGAGGCCGGGCGCACTTGGCTCGTCGCGGACGTCGCGTCGGTATTGCGAGCCCTCGTCAAGGACCTGTCGGTCGTGACGATTCTCGCCGTCGTGCTCGTCGTCGCGTCCTGGTGGGTCCTGTGGCGCACGCCGTTCGGGCTGCGGGTGCGCTCCTGCGGCGAGGCTCCCCAGGCCGCCGAGACCCTCGGCGTCAACGTCGTCGCGCACAAGGTCGTCGCGGTCCTCGTCTCCGGCGGGTTGGCGGGCCTGGCCGGTGGCTTCCTCGCCCTCGTCGCCTCGGGGCTCTACCGCGACGGACAGACCGGCGGGCGCGGGTTCATCGGCCTAGCCGCGATGATCTTCGGCAACTGGCGTCCCGGCGGGCTCGTCGCGGGGGCTTCGCTCTTCGGGTATGCCGACGCCGTCCAGCTGCGCGGTCGCGGCGACGTCGTGCACGCTTATCTGTTGCCCATCGCCGTCGGACTGCTCGTCTGGGGGATGTGGCAGTGGGTCCGGCGCCGCAATGGCAAACCGACCCGCGGGCTGGTGCCGGTCGTCACCGGACTGCTCGCGTTCGGATGGTTCGCGCTGACCGACCAGGTGCCGGGGGAGTTCACCGGCATGACGCCGTATGTCGCGACGCTGCTCGTGCTTGCCTTCGCCTCCCAGCGGTTGCGAATGCCGGCGGCCGACGGGCAGATCTATCGCAAGGGTGAGGCGCGCTGACCCCAACCGGGCCGCCCCCCGGTAGGCGCTAGCGTGGCGGTATGAGCACCCGCGCGTACGACATCGTCCCCGGTTCGAACGGAGGGCAGATTCGCGTCAGGGCCCGTGGTAGCGCGCTGCTCGCCATCCCTCGGCTCAACCGCGGCACGGCATTCACCCATGCCGAGCGTCGGCAGCTGGGCCTGCTCGGTCGGCTGCCGACCGGAGTCACGTCGCTGGAAGCGCAAGTGGGCCGCTGTTACGACCAGTTCCGCCGGGCCCGTACGGATCTGGAGAAGTTCGCCTACCTCGCCGCGCTGCGCGACCGCAACACCGTGCTGTTCTACCGGCTGCTGGCCGAACACCTCGAAGAGATGATGCCGATCGTCTACACGCCGACCATCGGCGACGCGATCGTCGAATTCAGCCACTGGTACCAACGGATCAACGGCGTGTTCCTGTCCATCGACGCACCCGAACAAATCGACCAGTGTCTGCAGTCGACCGGCCGCGACGCCCAGGACATCGACCTCATCATCGTCACCGACAGCGAGGGCATCCTCGGCATCGGCGACCAAGGAGTCGGTGGCATCCAAATCGCCCTGGGCAAGAAGAGCCTCTACACGGCCGCCGCCGGGCTCGACCCCAACCGGGCCCTCGCTGTGGTCCTCGACGTCGGGACCGACAACCTCGCGCTGCTCAACGACGAGATGTACCTCGGACTACGCCACTCCCGGGTGCGCGGACCCGCCTACGACGAGTTCGTCGAGCAGTTCGTCACCACCGCGGTGAAGACCTTCCCGCACGCGATGATCCACTGGGAGGACTTCGGGGCGAGCAACGCCCACCGCATCCTCGCGACCTACCAAGACCGCTGCTGCACGTTCAACGACGACATCCAGGGCACCGCGGCGGTCGTCGCCGCGGCGGCGCTCGCCGCGGTGCGCACTCGCGGCGAGCAGCTGCGCGATCAGCGGATCGTCATCCACGGCGCGGGCACCGCGGGGGTCGGCGTGGCCGATCTGCTGCGCGCGATGATGATCGAGGAGGGCGCCACCGACGCCGAAGCGCGGGCGACCTTCTGGGGCCTGGGCAGTCGGGGGTTGCTCACCACCGCACTGGGGGAGCGGATGCGGCCGTTCCAGGTGCCCTACGCACGGCCCGCCGAGGAAACGGCCGACTGGAAGGCCTCCCGCACCGGGGTCATCGGCCTCGCCGAGGTCGTCCGTCGGGTCCACCCGACGATCCTCATCGGCACGTCGGGACAGCCGGCGTCCTTCACGCAGGCCATCGTCACGGACATGGCGGCGCACACCGACCGCCCGGTGATCTTCCCGTTGTCCAACCCGACCGAGCTGGCCGAGGCGACCCCCGCCGACCTGCTCGCGTGGACGGACGGTCGCGCGCTCATCGCCACCGGATCGCCTTTCGCGCCGGTGGAGGCGGCCGGCCTGACCTACCGCATCGCGCAGGCCAACAACGCCTTCGTCTTCCCGGGGCTCGGGCTGGGGGTGGCGGTGTGCCACGCCACGAGGGTGAGCCAGGGCATGATCGCCGCTGCCGCCACCGCGGTCGCGTCGATGTCCAAGGGCACCCGACGCGGCCAGTCCCTGCTGCCGGATGTCGCGGACCTGCGGGTGGTGTCCGCGACGGTCGCGATTGCCGTGGTTCGCGCTGCCGTGGCCGAGGGCCTCGCGCAGGTCGAACCCGCCGATCCGATCCAGGAAGTCTTCGACACGATGTGGAAGCCGGTCTACCCCGAGCTTCTCCTCGACTGAGCCGAGCCGCCCTGCGCGGGGTCGCCAGCAGCGCCCCGGCGGTCGGCGGTATGCCGCGCAGACCCGCGGTATGCCGCGCGGGTGGCGCAGCGGCATACTCGCGACATGACCTCGCACGTGGACTGGGCACGCCTGCGCCAGGTCGCCGGGCTCATGCTCGACCGGGCGTACGCCCCGTACTCTCGATTCCCCGTCGGCGTGGCCGGGCTCGTCGACGACGGGCGAATCGTCGCGGGCTGCAACGTCGAGAACGCCTCGTACGGGGTCGGGCTGTGCGCCGAGTGCGGGATGGTCTCGCAGTTGCACGCCAGCGGCGGTGGACGCCTCGTCGCGGTCGCCTGCGTCGGCACGGACGGGGCACCGCTCATGCCGTGCGGCCGATGCCGGCAGCTGCTCTACGAACACGGCGGGCCGTCGTGCCTGCTGCTTACTCCGCAGGGGCCGCTGTCCTTGGCCGAGGTCCTGCCCCAGGCGTTCGGACCGGCCGACCTCGAACGGCTGGCCGACCCGTCGTGACGCCCCGGAATGACGTCCGGTTGTGACCTGCCGTCGTCGGTCCGGCGTCGTGTTCGCCGTGGGCGTCGCGTCGGGCGGCCCTGCCGCGCCGACTCCGGCGCGATGATGAGCGGATGAGCGAGCCCTTCGACGCCGTCGACGTCATCGTCGCCAAGCGCGACGGCGCGGCCCTGAACGAGGCCCAGATCGACTGGGTCGTCGACGCCTACACCCGCGGGGTCGTCGCCGACGAGCAGATGTCGGCGCTGGCCATGGCGATCCTGCTGCGCGGCATGGACTCCGCCGAGGTGGCCCGCTGGACCCGCGCGATGATCGCCACGGGCGAACGGTTGGACTTCTCCGGCCTCACGCGCCCCACCGCCGACAAGCATTCGACCGGGGGGGTCGGCGACAAGATCACCCTGCCGCTGGCCCCGCTCGTCGCCGCGTGTGGGGTCGCCGTGCCGCAACTGTCGGGTCGCGGCCTCGGGCACACCGGGGGCACTCTCGACAAGCTCGAGTCGATCCCCGGGTGGCGCGCCGCGCTGAGCACCGCGGACCTGCTCGACCAACTCGAGTCGGTGGGCGCGGTGATCTGCGCGGCCGGTGCGGGGCTCGCCCCGGCGGACCGCAAGCTCTACGCGCTGCGCGACGTCACCGGAACCGTCGAATCCATTCCCCTCATCGCGAGTTCGATCATGAGCAAGAAGATCGCCGAGGGCACCGGGGCCCTCGTCCTGGATGTCAAGGTCGGCTCCGGCGCCTTCATGAAGGACGTCGAGTCCGCTCGGGAGCTGGCGCGGACGATGGTCGCGCTCGGCACCGACGCCGGGGTGCGCACCGTTGCCCTGCTGACGAACATGCAGACCCCCCTGGGCCTCACCGCCGGCAATGCCCTCGAGGTCACTGAGTCGCTCGAGGTCCTCGCCGGCGGCGGCCCGCCGGACGTCATCGAGCTGACCCTCGCGCTGGCCCGCGAGATGCTCGCCGCCGTCGGGCGCGCCGACGTCGACCCGGCCGACGCGCTGGCGGACGGGCGCGCCATGGACGTGTGGCGCCGGATGATCCAGGCCCAGGGGGGCGATCCGGACGCCCCCCTGCCCACGGCGCGGCATACCCACCAGGTCCTCGCGTCGGGATCCGGCGTGCTCACCCGGCTCGACGCGCTCGCCGTCGGCGTGGCCGCCTGGCGCCTCGGCGCGGGACGGGCCCGCAAGGAGGACCCCGTCCAGGCCGGCGCCGGAATCCGTCTGCACGTCAAGCCCGGCGCCACGGTCCGAGCCGGCGAACCGCTGCTGACGATGCACACCGACACCCCGCAGCGCTTCGACCGCGCCCTGCAGGCCCTGTCCGACGCGTTCTTCATCGCCCCGGAGGGCTCGCGACCGGACTTGCTGCCGATCGTCGTCGACCGCATCGGCTGAGCCGGTATGCCGCCGGTCTGCTCGAGGGCGGCCGGCGAGCGCGGAAACTCGGTGGCACCGTGTCGGCGGCTTCTGCCAGGGTCGTTCGAGTGAGACGTCCCTTCGTCCCCCGGATGATGCTCGGCCTGGCCTTCTCCGCGCTGGGCAGTGGGTTGACCATGCCGTTCTACTTCGTCTACCTGACCCAGGTGCGCGGCATCCCCACGGTGACCGTGGGACTGATCATCGCCTACATGGGATTGGCCAGCTTCGTCTTCGTCCCGTTGGGCGGCACCCTCATCGACCGATTCGGGCCGCGGATCGTCATGCTCGTCGGCCTGACCGTCGAGGCGATCGCGGTGGGCTTGCTCGCGGTGGTCGAAACCGCACCGCAGGCGCTGGCCAACGCCACGTTCGTCTGCATCGGGTCGGCCGGTCTGCACCCGGCGGGGGTGGCCATGCTCACCCGACTGGTGCCCGAGGAGGAACGCGAACGCGTCTACGGGGTGCAGTTCATGCTCATGAACGCCGGGTTCGGTGTCGGCGGGCTGGTCGCGTCGTTCCTCGTCGACGTCGCCGATCCCGCGAGCTTCCAACGGCTCTACCTCATCGACATGCTCTCCTACGTCGGCTATATCGTCGTGCTGCTCAGCCTCCCCAGAGGCACCGGGCGCGTGTCGCCGAAGGACCTCTCCGAAGGCCCGCAGGCCGGGTGGCGAGTCGTCCTGAGCGACCGCACGCTGCTGCGGGTCATCGGGGTGTTCGTCCTCGTGGTGACGTTCGGCTATGCCCAGATCGAGACGGGGTTCGCGGCATACGCGACGACGGTGGGCGGCATCCAGGCGAGCTACCTGGGGTGGGCGTTCGCCGCGAACACGGCGACCATCGTCGTCGGGCAGCTGGTCACCCTGCGGCTCATCCCGGGTCGTTCGCGCAGTCGTCTGCTGGCTTTCGCGGCGGCGATCTGGTCGCTCGCGTGGGTCGTCGTCGCCCTGAGCGGGCGCACGTCGGGGTGGCTCGCCGTGGCCTGCGTCGTCGTCGGTCTGGGCGTGTTCGGCGTGGCCGAAACGCTGTGGGCGCCGGTCTCCCCGAGCCTGATCAACGGCCTAGCGCCGGAACACCTGCGCGGGCGCTACAACGCGGCGGCCTCGTTGGTCTGGACGTGCAGTTCGATCCTCGGCCCGGCGACGGCGGGTCTGCTCATCGGGTCCGGCTTCGCGGGCGTCTGGGTCGCCGCGACGGTCTGCGGCACCGCGCTCGCAGCGCTGCTGTTCCTGCGCTTGGGCCGCTACCTGACCACCGAGCAGGACGGTCGGACCGGCGCATCGGCGCCTCGCCTGGACGTCACCGCCGAATGATCGCCCGAGGACGTCGAGCCAGAGCCGGGCCGGGTCCCGCCGCGCCTGGGCGCGGGTCCGAGTGGCCCGCACCACCTGCCAACGGCTCCCGGCAGGGCTAGGCTGCCCGGCATGCCACGACTGTTGGACCCGGTGGGCATCCCCGTCCCGGGCAAGAAGCTCATCGGTGAGCACGTCGGTCGGGTCGCGACCGACACCGCCGAGGTGTCCGTCGCGGTGATGGCCGCCCCGCCAGGATGGGACGAGCCGCACCAGACGCCACAGTTCGACGAGATCACCGTCGTCCTCAAGGGCGAGGTCCACCTCGAACACGACGGACAGCACCTCGTCGCCCAGGCCGGCCAATCGCTGCTCGCCCTGGCGGGCGAACGGGTGCGCTACTCCGTTGGCCCCGACGGCGCCGAATACGTCGCCGTGTGCCTGCCGGCCTTCACGCCGGAGGCGGCCCATCGCGAGGACGCCGAGTGACCGATCGGGCCACGCTCGTGGCGGCCCCCAAGGTGCTCCTGCACGACCACCTCGACGGCGGCCTTCGGCCACGGACCATCGTTGAACTCGCCGACGAGATCGAGTATGCCGCTCTGCCCACTCACGAGGTCGACGGGCTCGCCAGCTGGTTCCACGAGAGCGCCGACTCGGGCTCGCTGGAGTTGTACCTGCAGACCTTCGCCCACACCGTCGCTGTGATGCAGACCGAGGCGAACTTAGCCCGGGTGGCTCGCGAGTGCTGCCTCGACCTGGCCGCCGACGGCGTCGTCTACGCCGAGAGCCGGTATGCCCCGGAGCAGCACCTGGACGGCGGACTGGGCCTGGAACAGGTCGTCGAGGCGGTCAACGCGGGGTTCCGCGAGGGTGAACGCCTCGCCGCCGAGGCGGGGCAGCCGATCCAGGTGCGGGCCGTACTCACGGCGATGCGGCACGCCGCGAAGAGCACCCGGATCGCCGAGCTGGCCGTGCGCTACCGCGACGACGGGGTCGCCGGGTTCGACATCGCCGGAGCCGAGGCCGGTCACCCACCGACCCGCCATCTCGACGCCTTCGAGTACCTGCGCCGAGAGAACGCCCACTTCACCATCCACGCCGGTGAGGCCTTCGGGCTGCCGAGCATCTGGGAAGCCATCCAGTGGTGCGGGGCCGACCGGCTCGGACATGGCGTCCGGATCGTCGACGACATCGCCATCGAGGGCCTGGCCGCCCCGCTGTGGATCCAGATCGCCAAGTCGCACGGCGTGCGGACCTTCGCCGACGTCGACCTCGGTTCGGTGCGGCTGGGGCGGCTCGCGGCATACGTGCGGGACACCCGCATCCCCCTGGAGATGTGCCCGAGCAGCAACGTGCAGACCGGCGCGGCACCGAGTATCGGGCTGCACCCGATCACCCTGCTCAAGCGGCTGCGCTACCGGGTCACCATCAACACCGACAACCGGTTGATGAGCGACACGTCCGCGTCCAAGGAAGCCGGCCTGCTCGTCGAGGCCGCCGGGTGGTCATTGGCCGACGTGCGGTGGGCGACGATCAACGCGATGAAGTCGGCGTTCCTGCCCTTCGACGAGCGGCTGGCGCTCATCGACGAGGTCGTCAAGCCGGGGTATGCCGCGCTGGGCTGCCCGGCGTAGCCGTCGCGTCGACCGGGTCGACCGGGATGAGCCGGTCCCGAGTCACGGCGTCGCGGAACAGTCGTTCCATGTCGCGCCGGCGTCGTTCGGCCGTCACCGCGGCGAGCACGTATTCCGCGTGGCTGCCCGCCGGCGGGGGCGGGGACACGTAGAGCATGACCTCGGAGAGCAGTTGCCGTCCCATCCGCTCGCGGGCTTCGGGGGTCATCGAGAAGGCCGCGGGCAGGAAAGAGCGCACCGTGGTGGACAACCCGTCCGGCAGGGCCGCGATGTCGGCGCCCTGGGCCCACCACGCCAGGTGCGGGGGCATCGGGACCGGGGGCGGCAAGTAGGCGCTGAGCCGGTCGCGCACGACGTAGGTTCCGGCCGCGACATCCCCGAGTCGCTTGCCACGCCCACTGAGCACGCAGGACACAATCGCCGGGATACCCCACAGGAGGTAGACCTCCACGACCCCGACGAGGCCACGGGTCAGGGCATGGCGGAAGGTGATCGGTCCGGCATCGTCGCGCACCGTGCGGGTGCCGACGGCGAGCTTGCCCAACGTGCGCCCGCGGGTGAGTGTCTCCATCGTCACGGGGACGCCGACGTAGGCCGTGACGACGGCCAAGAGCATGGCCGACGAGGCCAGCGCCGCGTCGAGCCGAGTCGTCAGGGTGACCACGGCGATCGTCAGCGCGAACAGCGACATCTGCACGACCAGGTAGTCGATGAACCCGGACACCATCCGCAGGCCGACGGAAGCGGCCGGAAGGTCGAGGGCGACCGCCTCGCCGGTGACGAGGTCGTCCTCGGTGACGCCCACCATGGCGAAGCTCGGTTCGGCCATCGCCCCCTCCGTCCTGCCGGGCCCAGGACCTCGGCGCTGGACCAGGGCGGCTGTCGGCCAGCGTAGCCGCACGATGAGCGCGCCGGGTTCCTTCGTCCGGCGTGATCGCCAGCGGCGTTCTAGAGTGGCCAGTGTGGACCTGGATGCCTTCGTCGCCGCGCACCGGCACGAGTGGGCCCGGCTCGAGGGGCTGGTCTCGGGGCGGGGCAAGCTCAGCGGGGCCGAAGGCGACGAACTGCTCGACCTGTACCAGCGGACCGCGACCCACCTGTCGGAGGTCCGCTCGACCACCCCGGAACCAGCCATCGTCGCGCATCTGTCCTCGCTGCTCGCCCGGGCCCGGTCCAAGGCGGTCGGCACACGCACGATGTCGTGGTCGGACGTCGGACGGTTCTTCGCGGTGACGTTCCCGGCGGCGCTGTACCAGGCCCGGCGATGGTGGCTGACGACAATGGCGGCCTGCATCGTTGCCGCGTTCTCGGTGGGGTGGTGGTTCTACGCCAACCCCCAACTGGAGTCGGCGCTGGCCTCGCCGGCGGAGATCGAGCAACTGGTCACCCACGACTTCGAGGACTACTACAGCCAGTACGCGGCCGGTTCGTTCGCCTTCAAGGTGTGGACGAACAACGCCTGGGTCTCGGCCCTGTGCATCGCGTTCGGCGTGTTCGGTGTGCCGGTGATCCTGCTGCTATGGAACAACATCGCCAACGTCGCGGTCATCGGGGCGCTGATGTGGCGCTACGACCGGGCCGGCCTGTTCTTCGGGTTGATCCTGCCGCACGGCCTGTTGGAACTCACCGCGGTATTCGTCGCCGGTGGAGTCGGTCTTCGGATCTTCTGGGCGTGGATCGACCCCGGTCCGCGGACCCGACTCACCGCCGTAGGCCAACAGGGTCGATCAGCGATGTCGGTCGCGCTCGGGCTGATCGTCGTGCTCTTCGTCTCGGGCGTCATCGAGGCGTTCGTCACGCCGTCGCCGCTGCCGACGTGGGCGCGGATCGGCATCGGGTGCCTCGCCGAAGCCGTCTTCTTTGGCTACGTCTTCACGCTCGGCCGGTATGCCGCGTCGCGCGGCCAGACCGGGGATGTCTCGCTGGCCGATCAGGGCGACGCCGCCGCGGTGCTCGGCTGAGGCACTCGGGGAACGGCGTGGCCGGCCAGCGCCAGGACGGATCGCGCGGGATCGGCCGAGGCCTGCCCGAGTCGCTGCCCCTGTCGCCGCCCGAGTCGCTGATGGTGGCTCGTCCGGCGGTTCGGGGGCCTACCTCGGGGTGCCACTTCGCGTCAATCTGGCAGTTGCGCCGCGTCGTGGCAGGTCGGACGTGCCAGGGCGCAGGCCTTCTGCCACGACGCCGCCCTTCTGCCAGGGCGCAGGCTTTCTGCCATGACGCCGCCCTTCTGCTAGGGCGCAGGCTTTTTGCCATGACGCCGCCCTTCTGCTAGGGCGCAGGCTTTCTGCCATGACGCGGCCGTCTGCCAGGGCGCAGGCTTTCTGCCATGACGCGGCCGTCTGCCAGGGCGCAGGCTTTCTGCCATGACGCGCCCGTCTGCCAGGGCGCAGGCTTTCTGCCATGATGCCACGGTTCTTCCAGGACGCTCTGTGACGCCCGTCTGGTCGCCCGTCTGGTCGCCCTTTCTCGGACCGAGCCGCAGCCGTCGCGAGATCGACTGTCAGCAGCGGCCCGTGTCAGAGCCGGCCCGTCGACTTGAGCAACAAGTAGTGATCGGCCAACCGAGGTGGCAGATGTTCGGGCGGCGCGTCGATGACGTCGACCCCGAGGCGACCGAGCACCGCCGCAGTGCGTTCGCGCAGGGCGATGGTCCGTTCCGCGGCGGCGGCGTCGTAGGCGTCCTGAGTGCTCTGCCGCGTCCGGGCCATGTCCTCCAGGCGCGGGTCGGAGACCGACGCCAAGACCACGTGGTGGTGGTGGGTCAAGGTCGTGATGGTCGGCAGCAGCGACTCCTGGATCGCCGCTGGCTCCAACGGGGTGAGCAACACGACGAGCGAGCGGCGCCGGCTCGTGTCGGTGATCGCGCTGGCCAGGGTCGGCCACGACGCCTCGAGCAGCGCCGGCTCCAGGGGCGCCATGGCCTGGACGAGCTCGCCGAGCAGGGTCGTCCGGTTGGCCGCGGCGGCGACCCTGGCCCGGATCCACCGGTCCCCGGCGAGGAAGTCGACTCGGTCCCCGGCTCTGGAGGCCAGTGCAGCGAGCAAGAGCGCGGCATCCATCGCCGCGTCGAGCCGCGGTTGGTCGCCCACTCGGCCGGCCGAGGTCCTCGACGTGTCGAGCATGAGGATGACCCGCCGGTCCCGCTCCGGTTGCCAGGTGCGCACGACGACGCTGCGCCGGCGGGCGGTCGCCCGCCAGTCGATCGAGCGCACGTCGTCGCCCTCGACGTAGTCGCGCAGGGAGTCGAACTCGGTGCCTTGGCCCCGAGTCCGGACCGCCGAGCGTCCGTCGAGCTGACGCAGCGAGGCCAGGCGCGACGGCAGGTGCTTGCGCGAGTCGAACGGCGGTAGCGCCCGGATGGACCCGGGTACGTCGAAGGACCGTTGCCGGGCACCGATCCGAAGCGGCCCGAAGGAGCGCACGGTGACCCGGTCGGCGCGCCGGTCCCCCCGTCGGGTCGGTCGCAGCGGGGTGGACAGGCGACGTCGTTCGCCGCCCTTCACCTGCACGGTATGCCGGTCACCTGACGGGCCGGCGGAGGGCACCCACGCGTCGCGGACCAGCGCCCGCAGGGTCCGTCCGGTCGGGTTGGTCAGCAGCAGGGAACTCGTCGACCGCTCTCCGAGGCGGATGGGGGGCACCGGCTCGCGCTCGATGCGCAACCGGCGCGGGCTCACCGCGAGGGCCATGTCGAGGGCGGCCAACGCCGCGGCGACGAGCGCCCACCACAGCACGGTTGCCCTTGTTGGGCTGAGAGCGACCGCGACGGCACCGACGAGCACGACCAGCGCCAGCCGGCCGGTCACGGCCATGGTCGGGGCCTTCGTCCAGCGAGCGGCATACCGGCTGCGGTCACCGCGGAACCGGAACGGAGGCGATCGCCGAGGACAACACCGCGTCGACGCCGACCCCTTCGAGTTCGGCCTCCGCGCGCAGCGAGAGCCGGTGCGCCAACGTCGCGTGCGCGAGGGCCTTGACGTCGTCGGGGGTGACGAAGGCGCGGCCGTTCATCCAGGCCCAGGCCCGCGAGGTGGCCAGCAGCGCGGTCGCGCCGCGCGGGCTCACCCCGAGGGAGAGAGAGGGGGACATGCGGGTCGCGCGGGCGATGTCGACGATGTATCCGGCCACCTCGGGGGAGACCGAGACCCGTCCGACGGCGTCGGTCCCCGCCGCGAGGTCGGCCGCGTTCGCGACGGCGTGTAAGCCGGCGGCGGTCAGGTTGCGGGGATCGAATCCGTGGGCGTGGCGACGGACCACTTCGATCTCCTCCGCCCGCTGGGGGATCGGCAGGAGCACCTTGAGCAGGAACCGGTCGAGCTGGGCCTCCGGCAGTGGATAGGTGCCCTCGTACTCGACGGGGTTCTGCGTGGCCGCCACGAGGAAGGGCGCGGGCAGCGGCCGCGGATGGCCTTCGACCGACACCTGTCGCTCCTCCATGGCCTCCAACAGGGAGGCCTGGGTCTTGGGAGGCGTGCGGTTGATTTCGTCGGCGAGCAACAGGTTGGTGAACACCGGGCCCTCGCGGAAGGAGAACTGTGAGGTCGCCGAGTCGTAGATGAGCGAACCGGTGACGTCCCCGGGCATGAGGTCGGGCGTGAACTGCACCCGCTTCGTGTCGATCGCCAACGCCTGGGCAACCGCACGGACGAGCAGGGTCTTGGCCACTCCCGGGACGCCCTCGAGCAAGATGTGTCCGCGGACCAGGAGGCAGATGAGGATGCCGGTCACCGCGGCGTCCTGACCGACGACAGCCTTGGCGACCTCTCCGCGCACCGCCAAGAGAGCGGCGCGGGCGCGTTCGGACTGCGGATCGGCAGGCGGGTATGCCGCTTGGTCGGCGCCTGCCGGGGGGGCCATGGGGGCTTCGCTCATGTCGGACGGATCTCCTTCTCCAGTGACGCTAGCGCGGCAGCCAACCGCAGCAGGTCGGTGTCGTTGACGGGAGCGGGTCCGGCGAGCAACATCCGGACGCCTTCCAGGGGGCGTCCCGTGGCGTTGGACACCGCCTCGATGAGGGCCTCGTCGGGCGTTGCCGCCGGAAGGCCTACCGCGGCGCGTAGTCGACGGGCACTCGCCTGTCGAAGCACGGTGGCCGCGCGGTCGGTGTCGCGAGCTCGCCGGTAGATGCGCCCGCGGCTCTCCGTCGTCTCGATCGCCCGGACGACGACGGGCAACGGCTCGACGACGAGCCGACCGAGCCGCCGAGCCCGCCAGAGGACCACCGCGCCAACGGCGAAGCAGCACAGCAGGACCATCGGGCCGAGCCAGTCGGGCCACAGCCGGTCGGCCGCGTCTCGGGAGGTCTGCGGCAGGTCCCGCAGGTCGGGCATGTACCAGACCACCCGGGATCCCTGCCCGAGCGTGCGGATCATCACGGCCGCGTTGTCCTCCTCGGCAATCCGATCATTGGTGACGAGATCGGTACTGCCGACGAGGACCAGCGGCGCAACGCCAGACCCGGCTGGCAGGGTGAGGTGCACGGCATACCCGTCGTTGACGAAGCAACCGCCGGTCGTGCTCGGGTGTTGGTATTCCGATTGCGAGCGGGAGAGCCGCTCGCCGGGGTGGACGACCGGGGTCGTGCAGTCGCTGACGAGGGCACCGGACAGATGGGCGACATCGCGCATGGCGACGTTGGGTGCTAGTTGCCGGACGACGCGGCGCTCAGGACGGACGAGTACGAGGCGCCCGGCGAGGTGGGTGGTCAAGGCCATCGAGGTGATCGTCGCCTCGCGCAACTCGGCGCTGGCCGTGACGAGCACCGTGGTGTCCGCGTCGATGCGCGCGCGCCCCAGTTCGTTCTCGCCGTGGGCGACGGTTACCGGAATTCCGTGGCTGGCAAGGACCCGGGCGAGGGCTTGTGAGCCGTTGTACGTCGGGTTGTCCGGGTCGTAGGGCGTCGTGCTGGCCGGGGCCTTGCCGCTCCACGTGACGAAGAGACCGGCGACCAGGAGCACCCCGAGGACTCCCGCGACGACCAGCAGTCGTCGTCGCCGAGAGAGGGGCGGGTGGTCAGCCGGCTCGCCGTCGGGTTCCAGGCCGGCGGTGGTGAGTTCGCCGTCACGCCACACGTCGTGTGTCACGAGCGATCCTCGAACGCGGCGAGCACGACGGATTCCCCGGGCGCAGTCGTCGCGCCGCTGACCCAGGACTCCGGGGTGAGTCGCTCGGGCAACCGTGGCTTGGTGTCCATGAGGGCGTCTGCGGTGTCGCGGACGGCCTCGGCGTCGGGACGGGACGCGGCATACCGGCCGTAGCGGACCGCGTCGAACAGGTCCATGGACCGGGCCACCGGGCCCGCGTGTTCGGGAAAGACGACAGCGAGTTGCTGACCGATCTCGTGGGCAGTGAGCGAGGGGGCGTCGGTGAGCAGGGTGCGGTCGGCGCTCTCGCGGGCCATCGCGCGCGTGTAGTGGACGACGGCATCCGCGTAGCGACCCTCGCGCAACGCGGCGGCCCCGCGATCGCGGAACTGCGTCGACGTCAGCGTCGAGTCGCCGAGGACGGCCTCGGGCTCGCCGGCGGTCCGCCGGTCGGCCCGCAGTCTCGTCAACAGCCACACGACGGCCGCCAGGATGACGAGGGTGAGCAAGGCGACGACAACCGGCGGGACCCCGATGTCGGGGCCTTCCGACTGCTCTGGTTGGAGCCGGGCGAACTGCTCGGCCAGCCACCGCATGAGGCGCTCGAAGAGCGAACGCCCGTCGTGGTAGTCGTCCTTGCCCAATTCGTCGAGCACCCATTGGCGCGCCTCAGGGCCGCTCGGGTCGATACCGAACCTCATCTGTCTGCCCCGGTGCGAGTGGTCGCCCGGCGCAGCAGGACGAGGTCGAGACCTTCCTTGCGCATCCGGGCATCGACATATTGGAGGATCACGGTCGTCGCGAGGAACGGCGTGACGATCACCGCGGAGCCCAGCGTCGACAGGGCCGTGACGATCTGGCTGGCGCCGGGACGCATTGGGTAGGGCAGGTTGAGTAGGTCGACGAGCAGCGAGCCGAGGATGGCCAGCGGCAACTGGAGGACGAAGAACAGCAGAGCGCCGAGTGCTCCGGCGAGCAGGGTGACGAGCAGGAGCGACCAGTAACGCCCGCGCGAGAGGAGCCACGCCCGGCGGACCGCAGCGCGCACCCCGAGGCCCTCGAGCATCAGCGCCGGTGGGGCGAGGATGACCTTGGGCACTAACCAGGTCACCGTTACGGCGACGACGGCGCCGAGCACGAGCAGCACGAGCGCAACGGTCGCGTCCGATCCGCGCGAGGCCAAGGCCAGTCCGAACACCAGCACGACCCACGGGACGGTGAGCGCGGCGCACGGGACCAGTGCCACGGCCAGTGCCGGCAGCAGCCGACGGCCGACGGCCCGCCGCGCCTCGGTGAACTCGACGCGGCGGCCGAGGACCGCTTCGCCGACGGCGAGGGCCAGCAGGCCGGTCAGGGCGAAGCTCGCGTATGCCGTGCCCGCCATCAACAGCAGCGTCCCGGCCGTCTGAGGACTGAGGACGGCGCTCGCGCCGATGCGCTGGAACCACGTCCCGGACAGGACGAGGATCCCGACCAGGACGGCCGGCACGAGCGCCGCGGCGTTGGTCAGCGAGGACAAGCCGAGGACCGTGCCGGGGTTGCGGCGGGTGTGCTTCGTCGCCGCGTCGAACACGTCCCCCACACCGAGCGGCCTGAGGGGGATGATGCCGGGCCGATGCGAGGCGGTCACGGCATACCGGCGGGCGGCCGTCCGCCCGCTGGGCGAGCCGAGCCCGCCCGGCGGGAGGTAGGACGGCGGGCGGCGCGGTGTGTCGTTCGTGGCCGGCCCGGGTGCCGGCCCGAACCCGCTCATCCGTGGCCCCCCCTGTCGGCCCGACCCCGCACGCGCTCACCCCTGTCTGGTCCGCACGGCTGTACTGCTCCGCACGGCTGTACTGCGAAACGTACCAGGGCGCTTCAGCAGATGCCGGCCGCACGGCCTTCCACGCGGGAGCGGCACGACGCGGACCGGGCGGTCATTGACCCTTGGGGTGCCAGACCGTCTTCGTTTCGAGGAACGCGGCGATCCGAGCTAGCCCGGGTTCGGCGCTCCAGTCCGGCTCCACCGCGTCGGGGCCGGTGCCGCCCGGACGCACCACCCGCTTGAGCGTGTCGGCGGCAGCGGCCTCCAGGGCCCCCCACTCCACGTCGGCCGCGCCTGCTGCTCCCGTGAGGTCCAGGCCGTTGACGTCCCGGTGGCTGGCCAACCAGGGCGCCACCTCGGCGGTCGTCCCGGTGAGGACGTTGGCGACCCCGCCCGGCACGTCGGCCGTCGCGAGGACCTCGGCGAGGGTCACCGCGGGCAGCGGTCGCTGTTGGCTGGCCAGGACGACACACGTGTTGCCGCCGACGAGGACGGGGGCGAGCACGCTGGTCAGGCCCAAGAGTGCGGACCGTTGCGGCGCGAGGACGGCGACGACGCCGGTCGGTTCGGGCACCGAGACGTCGAAGAACGGCCCGGCGACCGGGTTGAGCCCGCCGAGGACCTGGGCGAGCTTGTCGGACCACCCGGCATACCAGACCCAGCGGTCGATGCTCGCCTCGACGGCGGCCCGAGCCCGGGCGGGGGTGAGCCCCTCGGCCGCGGCGACCTCGTCGGCGAGTTGCCCGGCCCGCCCCTGGAGGATCTCGGCGACGCGGTAGAGCACCTGACCCCGGTTGTACGCCGTAGCCCCCGACCAGCCGGGGAAGGCCGCCCGCGCCGCGACGACCGCGTCGCGGGCGTCCTTGCGCGAAGCCTGGGCTGCGTTGGCGAGGAAGGCGCCTGGTCGGCCACCGCGGCCGGTCGCGGCGTACACGGCATACGAGCGGCCGGACTCGCTGCGCGGGAACGCTCCACCGATGGAGAGCTTGGCCGTTCTGCGGACCTCGACGTGGGCGCTCACCAGGTGCCTCCCGTCGTGAGGTATCCGGCCAGGCCGTGCCGCCCGCCCTCCCGACCGTAACCGGACTCCTTGTAGCCGCCGAACGGCGACGTCGGGTCGAACTGGTTGAACGTGTTGGCCCACACCACTCCGGCGCGCAGCCGGTCAGCCATCCAGAGGATCCGCGAGCCCTTCTCGGTCCACACCCCGGCGGACAGGCCGTACGGGGTGTTGTTCGCCTTGGCGACGGCCTCGGCGGGAGTGCGGAACGTCAGCACGGACAGGACGGGTCCGAAGATCTCCTCCTGGGCGATCCGGTGGGTCTGGGCGACACCGATGAACATCGTCGGCGGGAACCAGTACCCGCGTTCGGGCAGCGGGGTCGGCGGCGACCACCGTTGGGCGCCTTCGGCCTCCCCGGCGGCGCTCAGCGCGCGGACGCGCTCGAGCTGGACCGCCGAGTTGATCGCCCCGAGGTCGGTGTTCTTGTCCATCGGGTCGCCCACCCGGATCCGGGTGAGGCGTCGCTGCAGGCGCCGGACGAGCTCGTCGTGGATCGACTCCTGGACGAGCAGCCGCGAACCGGCGCAGCAGACATGACCCTGGTTGAAGTAGATCCCGTTGACGATCCCCTCGACGGTCTCGTCGAGCGGAGCGTCGTCGAAGACGATGTTCGCCGCCTTGCCACCGAGTTCGAGGGTCGCGCGTTTGCGGGTGCCGGCGACGGCGCGGGCGATGAGCCGGCCCACCTCGGTCGAGCCGGTGAACGCGACCTTGTCGACGTCCGGGTGCTCGACGAGGGCCTGGCCGGTCGGCCCGGCTCCGGTGACGATGTTGACCACCCCGGGCGGTAGGTCGGCCTGTTGGCAGATCTGGGCGAACACCAACGCGGTGAGCGGCGTCGTCTCGGCCGGCTTGAGGACGACGGTGTTGCCGCAGGCCAGGGCGGGGGCGATCTTCCACGCGAGCATGAGCAACGGGAAGTTCCACGGGATGACCTGGCCGACCACCCCGACCGGCCTCGGGTCGGGTCCGTACCCGGCATATCCGAGCTTGTCGGCCCACCCCGCGTGGTAGAAGAAGTGCGCCGCGGCGAGAGGGATGTCGACGTCGCGGCTTTCCTTGATGGGCTTGCCGTTGTCGAGGGTCTCCACGACGGCGAGCTCGCGGGAGCGTTCCTGCATGAGCCGGGCGATGCGGAAGAGGTACTTACCGCGGTCGCGCCCGGACATCCGACCCCAGACCCCGCGGTATGCCGCGCGCGCGGCCCGCACCGCGCCGTCGACGTCGGCCGGGCTGGCCTCGCACACCTGCGCGAGGACCTGCTCGGTGGCCGGGTCGACGGTGGGGAAGGACCCGCCGGTGCCGGCGACGAACCGACCCCCGACGAACAGGCCGTAGGACGGCCGCAGGTCGACGACGGCCCTGGACTCGGGCGCCGGCGCATAGTCGAAGGTGGGCATCCTCGTCCTAGTCGATCGTCACGTAGTCGGGACCGGAGTACGCGCCGATGCGCAGGCGCTGGCGCTGCAGGACGAGGTCGCCGAGCAGGCTCGACGCGCCGAACCGGAACCCGTCGGGGGTCAGCCACTCCGGGCCGGCTACCTCGTCGACGACGACGAGGTAACGCAGCGCCTCCTTCGTCGTGCGGATGCCGCCGGCGGCCTTGACGCCGACCCGCCTGCCGGTGAGCTCGTGCCAGTCGCGCACGGCGTGGAGCATGACGAGGGTGACCGGCAGGGTCGCCGCGGGCGAGATCTTGCCGGTGGAGGTCTTGACGACGTCGGCCCCGGCGAGCATGGCCAGCCACGAAGCCCGACGGACGTTGTCGTACGTGGCCAGTTCGCCCGTCTCGAGGATGACCTTGAGGTGCGCCTCGCCGCACGCGGCCTTGACCGCGGCGATCTCGTCGAAGACGTGCAGGTACCCACCGGCCAGGAAGGCCCCGCGGTCGATGACCATGTCGATCTCGTCGGCCCCCGCGGCGACCGCCGCCCGGGTGTCGGCGAGCTTGACCGGCATACCGGCTCGTCCGGAGGGGAAGGCCGTCGCGACCGCCGCAACGCGAACTCCGCTGTCGCCCAAAGCCGCTCGGGCTACCCCGACGAGGTCTCCGTAGACGCAGACCGCCGCGGTCCGAGGGGTGTCCGGGTCGGTCGGGTCGGGCAGGAGGGCCTTGGCGCACAAGGAGCGGACCTTGCCCGGGGTGTCGGATCCCTCCAGCGTCGTGAGGTCGATCATCGAGATCGCCGTGTCGATGGCCCAGGCCTTGGCCGGGCCTTTGATCGAGCGCGCTGCCAGCCCGGCGGCGCGGGCCTCGACGCCCACCTGGTCGACCCCGGGCAGCCCGTGCACCCACCGGGTGAGAGCGGCATTGGTCAGCCTCGAGACCCCGACTAGGTCGCGGGCCCGGGCCGTGGCGTCGGTCGCGACGGCAATGGTCACCGCTGGAGTGTACGGCGCCGTCGTCCCGGGGCGCGGTCGGAAGCCACGTCGTCACGAAGCCGGTCCTCTCGCATGTGATGATGAAGCGGTGGCACTGGGGACACCTGACGACGCGACCGTCGTGCGCCAACGGGGGTCGGTCCTGCTCGGTGTCTGCGCGATCCTCGCCTGCGCCACCGCCCTGATCGCCTCGTGGGGGTCGCTGCGGTTGGGCGTGGCGTCCGGTGTGGTGGGGGTTGCCACCCTCTCGTTCGTCCTGCTCGTGCGACCGAGCCTCGTCATTCACGCCGGTGGGGTCATCGTCAACAACCCGGCCCGTCGGGTGTCCATCCCGTGGTCGCGGGTCGAAGACTGTTGGGACAGGTGGAACCTGCAGATCTACGACGGCCGGAGCGTGGTCACGGTGTGGGCGATCTCCTCGCATCGCGACCGGCGAACGCAGGGAACGGTGACCGGTCCGTTCGGCGGGCGCGGCGGGAAGGGTTTTCCCGAGTTGGAGGGTCCGCGACCCGAGCGCACCACCGCCTCGTCGGTGGCGCGCACGGTCGAGGCGGCCCGCGACAGATGGGCTCAGCGCGTCGCGGACGGCCAGGTGCTCGCACCGGCCGAGGCGGCCGTCGTGCGACGCTGGGACTACCTCGACCTCGCGTTGGTCCTCGCGCCGATAGCCGGGATGGTCATCGCGGCCCTGAGCTGACCCGGGGGCCTGGCCGCAGAGTACGAGGGACCGGCCGAGCGCACCGGGCGAAGCCCGCCGTCCGGCTCGGCTCAGACTCGCCGCCGCACCGACGGCAGCCACCAGTTCCACCGGCCGAGCAACCGCATCGCTGCCGGGACGAGCAGCCCCCGCACGACGGTGGCGTCGAGCAGCACCGCGACGAGCATGCCCAAGCCGATCATCTTGGCGATGACGATGCCCGAGGAGACGAAGGCGCCGATGACGACGCCGAGCAGCAGCGCCGCCCCAGTGATGATCCGGCCGGTCCGCGCCAGGCCATGGGCGACGGCGAGGGTGTTGTCCCCGGTGCGGTCCCATTCCTCCTTGACCCTGGACAGCAGGAACACCTCGTAGTCCATCGACAGCCCGAAGAGGACGGCGGCCATGATGATCGGCGTGCTCACTTCGAGGTAGCCCGGCGGGTCGAAGCCGAGCATCCCGGACAGGTGCCCGTCCTGGAAGACCCACGTGACGACACCGTACGACGCGGTGATCGACACGAGGGTGGTGACGATCGCCTTGAGCGGCAACAGGATTGACCGGAACGCCGCGCCGAGCAGCAGGAACATCGACCCGGCGACCGCGACGAGCATCCAGGGCAGCCGTTGGCCCACGAGGTGGAGTTGGTCGACGGTGAGGGCGCTGGGCCCGCCGAGGTATGCCGCGCCGGCGCCGGTCACGGGAACGGCGCGCAAGGAACGGACCATCTGCTGCGACGATTCGCTCTGGGCGGTTCCCGCCCACGTGAGGGACGCGAAGGTCACGCCGCTGGTCGGGTTGGTCCCGAGCACCGTGACCCGGGTGACGCCCGGGACGGTGGCCAGGGCGCCCAGATAGTCGGTGGTCGAAGCGGGTGTGGCGCCCTCGACCATGACGTACCCCCAGGTCTGGGTACCACCGAAGTGCTGCGCGTAGACCTGTTGGGCGACCCGGCTGGGCGCGTCGGCGGGCAGCAGTTGCTCGTCCGCGGATCCCCAGCGCACTCCGAGGAACGGTGCAGCGAGCGCGAGCAGGAGCGTCGAGACCGCGACGAGGTAGGTCCACGGCCTGCGCATGACCCGGTAGGCGACGCGGGACCAGACTCCGGGGTCGTCGGCCGCCGTTCCCACGATGGCGTGGCGGGCGGTCCAGGGCAGTCGCCAGGCGTCGACCCGGTGGCTGAGCAGGACCAAGACGGCCGGGAGCAGGGTGACCGCCGCGACCATGGCCCCGAGCACCGCCGGGATCGCGCCGTAGGCGATGGAGTGGATGCCGATGAGCGGGAAGACGAGCAGGCCGGCCATCGACGTCGCGACGATGAACGCCGAGACGATGACGGTGCGTCCAGCAGTGGCCATCGTGGGTCCCATGGCGGCGACGGCTGCGGCCCTGCCCCGACGCCCGCCGAGCTCCTCTCGGAAACGGGTGACGACGAACAGGGTGTAGTCGATCGCGAGCCCGAGCCCGAGCAGCGAGACGACCATGAGCGCGTAGCTGGCCACGGTGGTGATTTCGGTGGCGACGCGCAGGGTGGCCAGCGCGACGACCACCGCGACCGCACCGACGAGCGAGGGCAGCAGCGCCGAGACGACCGAGCCGAAGACGAAGAGACTGAGCAGGGCGACGGCCGGCAGCGCGAGCGCCTCCGCATGCGCGGAGTCACGGCTGAAACCCGATGTCACGTCCTCGCCCATCGGGACGAGGCCGGCCAGGTCGGTGCGGATTCCCTTGGCCGACAACAGCGGCCGGACCTCTCGGTAGGCCGCGAAGACCTTGTCCACCTCGGCCGTCGGCAGCGAGACCCACACCTGCACAGCGTGTCCGTCCGGGCTGACCAGACCCATCGATGCGGGGGTGTCCAGGCCGTTGACGACCTTGGGGACGAGCCTCGGCGGCAGGCCGGCGACGACGGCCCGGACGGCGTCGCGGAACTGCGGGTCCGCGACGGTGAGCGTGTCGCTGGAGTAGACGACGGTGATGTCCGGGCTGGCGTCCCGGAAGTCACGCTGGAGCAGTTCGTAACTGTGCCACGAGTCGGCCGACTCGTCGTAGTCGCCCTGGGTGCCGAGCCGGTCGACGACGTTGCCCCCGTATGCCGCGGCCCCGGCGAGGGCGACCAGCCAAAGGACGAGAACGATCCCGGCGTGCCGACCGACGAACCGCCCCCACCGCCCGAGCACGGTGCCTTCGGTCTCCCCGGTCATGGCTTCTCCACCTGTAGAAGTTCTCCGACTGGAGAAACCCTACACTGGTGCCGTGGCACCGGGGCGCGGCGAGCGAGCGG
The DNA here is from genome assembly GCA_037045045.1 of Dermatophilaceae bacterium. Lineage (GTDB taxonomy): Bacteria > Actinomycetota > Actinomycetes > Actinomycetales > Dermatophilaceae > Phosphoribacter. The sequence continues at coordinate 23,451 of JBAOHL010000002.1, read as the reverse complement.
TCCCGGCCCGGCCCGGGCGGCCGAGGTCGGGGTCGGGCCGGGCCACCCGCGAACGCCTGCTCGGCGCGGCATACGAGTTACTGGGCGAGAAGGGTATGAGTGCGCTCACCCATCGCCAGGTGGAGGACCGTGCTGGCGCGTCCCACGGGTCCACGACCTACCACTTCGGCTCACGGGCCGGCCTCGTCGAGGCGCTCATCCACGACAATGTCGAGCGCGATCATGCAGCGATGCGCCGGGTGGCCGCCGACCTCGCCGCCGACGCCTCCCTGGCCGGGGCCACCCAGATGACCCTCATGTGGGCCTGGACGCAGCGCCTCGTCGAGGCCCTGCTGGCGGATCGGCACCAGGCGATCTGTCGGTACGAGCTCTACCTGTATGCCGCACGCCGCCCGGCCGTCCAAGAGGTCCTCCGCGGGTATCGCAACCGGGTCGTCGCCGAGCAGGCCGCGGCGACGCGGGCTGCCGGCGTGCGCCATCCGGTCGCCGCGGCTCGGCTGCTGCTGGCGACCTTCGAGGGGATCTCATTGATGAACCTCTCGGTGCCGAACGCCGCCCAACCGGCCTGGGCGCCGACCTTCCTGCTCGCCGTCTCGATGGCTTCGATGAACCTCGTCGAGCCGCCCGGGGCACCGCACGACGAGGCCGCGGACATCGAGGCGCCGCTATTCGAGTGGCTCGATCCCGCAACGGGAATCGTTGCCCGACAACCTGATCCAGCGCGGCCGCCAAAGGCCGACCCGGTGTAGGGCGCGGATGCCGGGCTGTGGAGTCCCTCGGCGGCGCCCTGCCCGGCGCGAGGTCACATCTCGTAGACCTGATAGGTCGCGACGGTCTGGCCACCGGTGACCTCGTGCGTGCCGACGAGCCGGAACCCGGCGGCCTCGGTGGTATGCCGTCCGACGGCGTTCCACGACGCGACCGCGCACCGCAGGGTGCGCTCGCCGGCGACCTCGCGACCGTGCTCGACGACCGCCGTGGCGAAGGTGCGGCTCTCGCCCTGGCCGGAGCGTCCCGGGTCGATCCCCAGGGCGACGTCGAGGGTGCCGACCTTCGCCGGCAGCCCGAGCGGCCGGGCCTTCTCGCCGAAGCAGCAGTACCCGACGAGATGACCCACGTCGTCGCGCACCGCCCAGTACCCCTCGTCCGGCTGGGGCGCGACCAGCGAGTCCTCGACCGTCCACGGTCCGGGCGCCCGCCACATGGCGATGTCGAGCCCATCCTCGATGCTCAGCGTGTCCACCCGCAGCGGCGGCACGATCTCTGGGGAACGCTGGTCCATGCTGATCTCCTTCGACGCCGTCGGCCGGGCCACCGAGCCGGGAACACTCTCGACCCTGGCCCATTGTGCCCAACGCCGCGCTTGGCCGGGCGGGTCCGACCGGACCGGCGGTCAGATGTCCAGGCGGCGCTGGACATCCTCGCGCAGCCTGGCCAGCCGAGTGCTGGCGGTGACCCGTGCCACGGCCGGGTCGACGCCGGCGGGCACGGGTTCGATCACCTCGAGGTAGACCTTGAGCTTGGGCTCGGTGCCCGAGGGTCGCACGATCACCCGGGAGCGATCGGCGAGCTGATAACGCAGGCCCTCGGTGGGGGGCAACCCGTCGACGCCGGCCGCGAGGTCGTCGGCCCGCGCTACGGGTATCCCCGCCAGGGTCGTGGGCGGGTCCGCCCGTAGCCGACCGAGCAGGTGTCCGATGAGGCCGAGATCCTCGACGCGGACCGAGAACGCGTCGGTGGCGTAGACCCCGAGTCGACTGGCGAGCTCGTCGAGCAGGTCGAGCAGCGTCCGGCCCTGAGCCCGCAGCCCGGCGGCGAGCTCGGCGACGAGCAGCGCCGCCGAGATGCCGTCCTTGTCCCGCACCACGTCCGGCGCGACGCAGTAGCCCAAGGCCTCCTCGTACCCGTACGCCAGCCCGGGCACCCGCGCGATCCACTTGAACCCGGTGAGTGTCTCGACATGTCTGACCCCGGCCTCGGCGGACAACGCCCCCAGCACCCGAGAGGAGACGATCGAACTGGCGAGCACGCCGCCGGCCGGGAGCCCGCGGGCGAGCACGTGAGCCCCTAGCAGGGCGCCGACGTCGTCGCCGCGCAGCATCCGCCAGCCGCCGTCGGCGTCGACATCGGGGACGGCGACGGCGCATCGGTCGGCGTCCGGGTCGCTCGCGACGACGAGGTCGGGCCCGACCTCTCGCGCCGCGGCGACGGCGGCGTCGATCGCGCCGGGCTCCTCGGGGTTGGGAAAGGCGACCGTGGGGAAGTCGGGGTCGGGCTCGGCCTGGCTCGGCACGGCATACGGGGTCGGGAAGCCGGCCCGTTCGAACGCGAGCCGCAGGATGCGCGACCCCACCCCGTGCAGGGCGGTGTGCACGATCGACAAGTCGCGCGGGCCGCCCGGGGCGACAAGGCTCGCGACCGCGTCGAGGTATGCCGTCTCGACCTCGTCGCCGAGGACCTGCCACCCCTGTTCGGCCCGGGGCACGGTCGAGATCCTGCCGACCTTCGCGATGTGCGCGGCGATCTGCGCGTCGGTCGGGGGCGCGATCTGGGCGCCGTCGCCGAGGTACACCTTGTACCCGTTGTCCTGCGCCGGATTGTGGCTCGCCGTGACCACGACCCCGGCGTCGGCGCCGAGGTGGCGGATGGCGAAGGCGAGCACCGGAGTGGGCAGCGGGAGGGGCAGCACGGCGGCTCGCCCTCCGGCTGCGACGACGACCGCGGCGGTGTCCCTCGCGAAGTCGGCGGAGCGGTGCCGCGCGTCGTACCCGACGACGACGAAGGGCGCGGACCGTCCGGCGTCCTGTCGGAGATATGCCGTGAGGCCGGCCGCGGCCCGGATGACGACGGCGCGGTTCATCCGGTTCGGCCCGGCGCCGAGGCGACCACGCAGCCCGGCGGTGCCGAAGGAGAGGGTCGCGCCGAACCGGTCGGCGAGGTCCGCGATCGCCTCCGGGTCGCCGGCCCGGGCCTGGTCGACGAGGGCGGCGAGTTCCTCCCGGGTTGCCGGGTCGGGGTCGTCGTCGATCCACGCGCCGGCGCGGGCGAGCTGCGCTTCTCGGGACATGGTCTGGCTCAGATCCGCGGGACGATCTGGGCCAACAGACCCGAGCAGCGAGCCGCCGCGGCCCGGCCGGCGTCGAGGACCTCGGCGTGCGACAGCGGCTGACCACCGATGCCGGCGGCGAGGTTGGTCACGAGCGACATGCCGAGGAGCTCGAGCCCGGCCGCCCGGGCCGCGATCGCCTCGAGCGTCGTCGACATGCCGACGAGGTCGCCGCCGAGCACCCGGGCCATCGCGACCTCGGCCGGGGTTTCGTACTGCGGCCCGCGGAACTGGACGTAGACGCCCTCGCCGAGGGTCGGATCGACCTCGCGGGCGAGCTGGCGCAGGCGGGGGGAGTACAGGTCGGTGAGGTCGACGAAGGTCGGTCCCTCGATCGGCGACTGGGCGGTGAGGTTGATGTGGTCGCGGATGAGCACCGGGGTCCCCGGGGGTCGCGCCGGGTCGAGCCCGCCGCACCCGTTGGTGAGGACGATCGCCCGGCATCCGGCGGCGGCCGCGGTGCGGACCGCGTGGACGACGGCCCGCACGCCATGGCCCTCGTAGAGGTGGGTCCGGGTGCCGAAGACCAGTGCCCGCCGGCTCGAGTCCCGAAGCTCCACGGAGCGGATCGAGCCGGCGTGACCGGCGACCGCGGCCGGCCGGAACCCGGGGACCTCGCCGTTGTCGAGGGTCGCGGCGGTCGGCCCGAGCAGCTCGGCGGTCTCGCCCCACCCCGATCCGAGGACGAGCGCGACGTCGTGGTCGGGGACGCCGGATCGCGCAGCGATGACGGCTGCCGCAGCGGCAGCGACCTCCGTGGGGTCAACCGCAGGGTCGGCGAGATCCGGGGGCGCGGCGTCGGTCATACCGCGGACTCTACGACGAGCGCAGCCCGCAGGCCTGGGGCGCCACGATGTCGGGGCCACGGCGGCATCCGGGTGGTTGGATGACCTCGTGATCGCGCGTACCTCGTCCGTCGTGGTGCTCGGAGGCGGCCCGGGCGGGTACGAGGCCGCCCTCGTCGCGGCGCGGCTCGGGGCCACGGTGACCATCGTCGACCGCGACGGCCTGGGCGGCGCCTGCGTACTCACCGACTGCGTCCCGAGCAAGAGCATCATCTCCACCGCGCAGGTCCTGCGCCGGCTCGGGGCGATCCGCGAGCACGGCATCGACCTGCACACCGAACGGCTCTCGACGGACCTGCACCGGGTCAACGAGCGGATCCTCGGGCTGGCCCGGGCGCAGAGCGAGGACATCGAGGATCGCCTCCGTGCCGACGGCGTGCGGGTATGCCGCGGCACCGGCCGGCTGACGTCCGCGGGGACGGTGCGGATCGACGCCGGCGGAACCATCGAGGACATCGAGGCCGACGTCGTCCTCGTCGCGACCGGGGCGACCCCACGGGTCATGGACACCGCGCGCCCGGACGGCGAACGCATCCTCACCTGGAAGCAGATCTACGACCTGGCCAAGGTGCCCGAGCACCTCGTCGTCGTCGGGTCCGGCGTCACCGGTGCCGAGCTCGCCCAGGCCTACCTCGGCCTCGGCAGCGAGGTCACCCTCGTCTCCTCGCGCGAGCGCGTCCTGCCGGGCGAGGACCCCGACGCGGCCACGGTCATCGAGGACGTGTTCCGCCGCCAGGGGATGACCGTGCTCGGACGGTCTCGGATGACCGCCGTGGAGCGGGTCGGCGACGGGGTCATCGTGTACCTGCAGGACGGGCGGGTCGTCGAGGGCAGCCACGCCCTGCTCGCGGTGGGCTCGGTGCCGCAGACGGCCGGGATCGGGTTAGCCGAGGTCGGGGTGGCCCTGTCGGCTAGCGGGCACGTCGAGGTCGACGGGGTGTCCCGCACGACCGTTCGCGGCGTGTATGCCGCGGGGGACTGCACGGGGCTGCTGCCGCTGGCCTCCGTCGCGGCCATGCAAGGGCGAAAGGCGATGTGGCACGCACTCGGCGACGCGGTGTCGCCGCTGGATCTGCGGGTGGTGTCCTCGACGGTGTTCACCGACCCCGAGATTGCCACGGTCGGGTTGTCGCAGAAGGACGTCGACGACAGCGGCTTGGACATCGAGGCCTCGACGCTCCCGTTGCACACGAACGCCCGGGCCAAGATGGACAGCTTCCAGGACGGGTTCGTCAAGATCTTTGCCGGGGCCGGTCAGGGCACGGTGCTCGGCGGGGTGGTGGTGGCTCCGCGTGCCTCGGAGCTGATCTACCCGATCACGCTGGCCGTGCAGAACGGCCTGACCGCCGACCAGTTGGGCCAGTTCCTACACGGTGTACCCGTCGATCACCGGATCGATCGCCGAGGCGGCCCGCCGCGTCGTCACGGCCCAGCGCCGACCCTGACCCGCCGGGCGGCCGGGCGCGCTTGCCGGCCGGCGTGCTGTCGTGGCACTTGGATGCCGTTGTGGCACTTGCGTGCTGTCGTGGCAGGTCGGACCTGCCAGGTTGGGCGGTAACTGCCACACCGTGCCCCGACGTGCTGGACGCGGCATACCGCGGCCGGGCGCGCTTGCCGGCCGGCGTGCTGTCGTGGCACTTGCGTGCTGTCGTGGCACTTGCGTGCTGTCGTGGCAGGTCGGACCTGCCAGGTTGGGCGGTTACTGCCACACCGTGCCCGGACGGCTGGACGCGGCATACCGCGGCCGGGCGCGCTTGCCGGCCGGCGTGCTGTCGTGGCACTTGGATGCCGTTGTGGCACTTGTGTGCCGTTGTGGCAGGTCGGACCTGCCAGGTTGGGCGGTAACTGCCACATCGTGCCCGGACGTGCAGGACGCGGCATACCGCGCCCGACCGGCGGGCTGGTGTGGCACTTGCGTGCTGTCGTGGCACTTGGATGCCGTCGTGGCAGGTCGGACCTGCCAGGTTGGGCGGTAACTGCCACACGGTGCCCGGATGTGCTGGACGCGGCATACCGCGCCCGACCGGCTCACCTCGTGCCGGCGCCTTCTGTCTCTGCTTCGGTCTGCTCGGCCTCAGTGTCCTCGGCCATGTGCACCGAGCCCTGCTCGAGGGCCTGGCCCTTGGGCAGCACCGAGCGCCCGGTGAGCAGGCCGACCATGAACACCCCGATCGACAACGCCCCGAGAGCGAAGATCACATCGCCCGGCACCCGCATCCAGCGGATCACCGTGAGCGCGGGCGTGTAGAGGAACTCGGCGCTGCGGGCGTACCAGAGCCCTTCGCTCATGCTGGCCCATGCCTGGGCCAGGCCGAGCGGCAAGAGGCTGGCCAATGCCATGAGCAGCAGCCCACCGTTCATCAGCCAGAAGCCGACGGCAATGGGGCGGTCCTTCCACTCGCGCCCGGGCTTGAGGCTGCGGATGCAGAAGAGCATGAGGCCGACCCCGAGCATTCCGTAGACCCCGAAGAGCGCGGTGTGCCCGTGCAGCGGCGTGAGGTTGAGGCCCTGCACGTAGAACAGCGAGATCGGCGGGTTGATGAGGAACCCGAAGATGCCGGCCCCGAGGGTGTTCCAGAACGCCACCGAGACGAAGAAGTAGATCGCCCACTTGTAGCCGGCCACCCACCGTCGCACCTTGAGCAGCCGCAGGTGACGGAACGCCTCGAACCCCATGAGAGCCAGCGGGACCACCTCGAGGGCGCTGAAGCTGGCGCCAAGCGCGAGTACCACCGAGGGGCTCCCGGTGAAGTACAGGTGGTGCAGGGTGCCGATGATCCCGCCGCCGAGGAAGATCACCGTCGAGGCGATGATCGCGCTTGTCGCACTCGCGGCCCGGATGAGGCCGAGACGGGCGAAGAGGAACGCGATGACGACCGTCGCGAAGACCTCGAAGAACCCTTCGACCCACAGGTGCACGACCCACCAGCGCCAGTACTCGGCGATCGACAGGTGGGTGGCGCTCCCGATGCCGAAAGCGGCGCCGTAGAACCCGGCGATGGCCACACAGCTGACGAAGAGCATGACGACGAGCGAGCGTTGCGTCCCCGCGGCGAGCGGGGCGTCGGGCGAGGGGGCCAGGCGCTTGGCGCCGCGCGAGCGGCGGATCGCCGGGGCCAGACCGCGCCACATGAGCAGCAGCCACAGCAGCAGCCCGACGAACAGGCCGATCTGGAAGAACCGGCCGAGGTCGACGTATTCGTAGCCCTGCGTGCCGAACCAGAAGTTCGAGCCGTTCCCGTGCCCGAGCCGGCCGGTGATCGAGAGCCACTCGCCGGCCATCGAGCCGAGCACGACGACGAGCAACGCACCGAAGAGGACGTTGACGCCGAGCCGCTGCCAGCGGGGCTCGACCCCGCCGACGGCCGGACCGACATACAGCCCGGTGGCCAGCCACGCGGTGGCGATCCAGAAGATCCCCAGTTGGGTGTGCCAGGTGCGCACCACGGCATACGGGAGCACTTGGTCGATGGGGATGCCGTACAGCGAACCACCCTCGACCCCGTAGTGCGCCGTGATGATCCCCATGGCGATCTGCAGGACGAAGAGTGCGCCGACGACGTAGAAGTACTTGAGGGTGGCTCGTTGCGAGGGAGTCGATCGGTATCCCAGCAAGGGGTCGTCGGTCGGGACGTCGTCGGTGTCCTCGTTGTCGTCGCGTTCGCTGATTGCCGTGTGGTAGAAGACCATCCCGGCGATCCCGACGAGCAGGAGGATGAAGCTGACGATGCTCCAGAGGACGTTGTCGGCCGGCGGCACGTTGCCGATCAGCGGCTCGTGGGGCCAGTTCTGGGTGTAGGTGACGTTGTCGCCCGGGCGGTTCGTCGAGGCCGACCACGCGGTCCACCAGAAGAAGTCGTCCATCTGCTGGGCCTGCGCCGAGTCGGTGAGCGTGCCCTTGGGGATGGCGTACTGGTCGTGGCCCGCTGCGAAGAGGTTGGCGTAGTAGGCGCTGTTGGACCGCCACGCGGCCTCGCGCACCGGGTCGAGGGTGACGGCGCCGGTCGCCGGATCGTAGGTGTTGGTGCGCATCAACTCGGTGAGCCTGGCCTGCAAGGCGCCTCGGCGCTCGGCGCTCAGGGCGCTGAACGAGGCACCGCCCTCGGCCTTGGCCCAGGTGTCGAGGATGAACACGCACTCGCGGTGCAGCCAGTCGGCAGTCCAGTCCGGCGCGACGTAGGCCCCGTGCCCCCAGACCGACCCGATCTCCTGCCCGCCCAGCGATTGCCACACCTGCTGGCCGGCCACGATGTCGTCGCCGGTCGCGAGGACCCGGCCGGCCGAGACGACCGAGGTGGGGATCGGTGGCTTGTCGGTGTTGATCTTGGCGCCGACCGTGAGCAGGACACCGAAGGACCCGAGCACGACGACGACCAGGGCGATCCACCAGCGACGGTCGCGCCGGTGGCGGGCGGTCGAATCGGCAGTTGCGTTCTCGTGCCGCTCGGTGCGCACAGAGGGGGATGAGGACATCGTTCGACTCCCTGATTTTTTCCAGTGATCAGTGGAAGAATAGCGGAGGAGGATGGGCCGCGGGGTCCCTGACGAGGGCGGGGTCACAGTCCTCGGGGGTACGGTCGCCGTCGCCGTCGCCGTCGCCGAGGCCGATGGCCGGCCGAACAGCACGAAGGGAGCGGGTATGCCGCAACGCGAGCGTGAGGGGCAGCCAGGCCCGGCGCGCTCCGATGCCGCGCCGGTCGGCGACCAGGCGCGGGCGCTCGGGCACCCGAGCCGGTATGCCATCTTCGAGCAGCTCCGCCTGGCCCGCAGGGCGCTCGTAGTCGCCGACCTGGCGCGGGTGATCCCGTTGCGTCCCAACGCGATCCGGCTGCATCTGGCCACCCTGCGCGACGCCGGGCTCGTCGTCGAGGAGACGAGCTCCCCGCGCGGTCGAGGGCGTCCGGCTCACGGGTACCGGCTCAGCGCGGGCGCGATCGAACGGTGGGACGCCTCAGGCCCCCACGAAGAGCTCTCGCTGATGCTCCTCGACCTGCTCAAGACTCGGCGTTCGCCGCGCGAAGTCGGGCGCGACGCCGGGGAGCGTCTCGCCGCCGACGTGAGCGGACGGCAATCCGGCGCCGTCGACGCGCTCGTCGGGGTGGCCAGGCGGCTGGGTTTCGACCCCGATGAGGTGGCGGCGGCTCGGGCACCTCAGATCGTGCTGCGCAACTGCCCGTTCGCGGTGGGCGCCGAACGCGCGCCAGAGGTGGTCTGCGAGCTGCACCGAGGGATTGCCGATGGAGTATGCCGCGCCGCCGGTGGCACGTGGCGGGTGGCCAGACTCGTGGTCCGGGAGCCCAGCCGTGCCGGGTGCCGGCTGATCCTCGAAGCTGCGCCCGCCTGAGGCTCGGGCTAGGGCACGGGCGCAGGCCGCGCGCGAAGGTGCCGACCGAGCAGGTCAGGGGGCGGCTATTCGGCGTCCTTGATCTCGGCCAGGACCGTGCCGCTGGTCACCGTCTCGCCGACCTTGGCGTTGATCCCGGTGACGACCCCGGCCTTGTGGGCGTTGATCGGCTGCTCCATCTTCATCGCCTCGAGGACGACGACGAGGTCACCGGCCGCGACCGTCTGACCCTCCTCGACGGCGATCTTGACGATGGTGCCCTGCATCGGCGCGGTGAGCGAGTCACCGGATGCCGCCGATCCACGCCGCCCGCCGACGGTGCGCTTCGGGGCCGCCTTGCGCCCGCCGCCGCCCCCGCCTCCGCCACCGAAGGCCATGGCGCCGGGCAGGCGCACCTCGATGCGCTTGCCGCCGACCTCGACGACGACCTTCTGGCGTTCCTCGGCGGCCGGGGCCTCCGGCGTGCCCCCGGCATACGGCTCGATGGTGTTGACGAAATCTGTCTCGATCCACCGGGTGTGCACCGAGAACGGCGTGTCGGGATCGGCCGGCGCGAAGGCCGGGTCCGCGACGACGGCCCGGTGGAACGGGATCACCGTCGGCATGCCGTCGACGGTGAACTCGGCCAGCGCCCGCCGCGAGCGTTCGATGGCCTGCTGGCGGGTGCGGCCGGTGATGATGAGCTTGGCGAGCATCGAGTCGAAGGCGCCACCGATGACGTCGCCCTCCACGACGCCCGAGTCGACCCGCACGCCCGGGCCCGAGGGCGGCTGGAAGACCGCGACCGTGCCGGGGGCGGGCAGGAAACCGCGCCCGGCGTCCTCGCCGTTGATCCGGAACTCGATGGAGTGGGCGTGCGGCGGCGGGTCGTCGAAGCCGAGCGGCTCGCCCGCGGCGATCCGCAACTGCTCGCGGACCAGGTCGATGCCGGTGACCTCTTCGGTGACCGGGTGTTCGACCTGCAGCCGGGTGTTGACCTCCAGGAACGAGATGTCTCCGGCCGGTCCGACGAGGAACTCGCAGGTGCCGGCGCCGACATAGCCGGCCTCACGGAGGATCTGCTTGGAGGCTCGGACCAGTTCGGCGTTCTGGGCGTCGCTGAGGAACGGGGCCGGAGCCTCCTCGACGAGCTTCTGGTTGCGCCGCTGGAGGGAGCAGTCCCGGGTCGAGACGACGACGACGTTGCCGTGCTGGTCGGCCAGGCACTGGGTCTCGACGTGCCGGGGCCGGTCGAGGAACCGCTCGACGAAGCACTCGCCGCGCCCGAACGCGGTCACCGCCTCGCGGACGGCCGACTCGTACAGCTCGGGGATCTCTTCCATCGTGCGGGCGACCTTGAGGCCCCGGCCGCCGCCGCCGAAGGCCGCCTTGATGGCCACCGGCAGCCCGTACTCCTTGGCGAAGGCGACGACCTCGTCGGGACCGGTGACCGGGTCGGCGGTGCCGGGGACGAGCGGAGCGTTGGCCTTGAGCGCGATGTGGCGAGCCTTGACCTTGTCGCCGAGCGCGTCGATGGCATCGGGCCCAGGGCCGATCCACGTCAGCCCGGCGTCGATGACCGCCTTGGCGAAGTGGGCGTTCTCGGCGAGGAAGCCGTAGCCCGGATGGACCGCGTCGGCGCCGGACTGCGCGGCGATGGCCAGCAGCTTGTCCTGCACGAGGTAGCTGTCCCCGGGCGTCGCCCCGTCGAGCGCGTAGGCCTCGTCGGCCATGGTGACGTGCAGGGCGTCTCGGTCGGGGTCGGCATACACGGCGACCGAGGCGATGCCGGCGTCCCGGCAGGCCCGAGCGATGCGGACGGCGATCTCGCCGCGGTTTGCGATCAACACCTTTGTGACCAGCGCCATGGTGGCGAGCCTATCGCTCGCTCCGACCGGCCGAACCGGCCGGTGGACGTGGCGCGGATCGCTTTCGACGAGGTGCCCTCGGCGCGGGCGAGGTATGCCGCACGGCTCGGTGCGCCCGGCCGGCAAGCCATGGACTCACCGGCTCGACGGGAGTGCTGTTGGCGACAGTTGGCCACGTGGCGGCCCGACGCGAGGGGACAATCCCAAGCGTGCCCGACCAGCCGACGAGCAAGGCCACGGAGTTGCAGACCGTCATCGCGGCGATGCGCCGCTCGATTCCCGAGCTGCACGGGGTCATGGTGGCCTCGGTCGACGGACTGCCGGTGGCCCACGACTTCCCCGAGGCCGAGGCCGAGCGGATCTCGGCGATGGCCGCGACCGCCCTCGGGCTGGGCACGCGGATCACCCAACGGGCAAACCTCGGCGGCTTGCGCGAGGCCGTGGTGCGCGGCGACAACGGGCACCTCGTCGTGTACCCCGCCGGCAGTTCGGCCGTTCTCGTCCTGTCCGGGCCGCCGGACTCCAACCTCGGGCTCATGCGGATCGAGGCGCGCGAGGCCGCGGGCCAGGTCAAGGCCCTGCTCGGCTGAGAAAGGTCGTCATGGACTCGATGCGCGACATCGCCCGCGAGGCGATGGCCCAGATGCCCCCCGGCTGCCAACTGCAACGCAGCGACGGCGAGATCATCGCGCGCCACCGCGACCTGCTGCTGGGCCTGGAGCGCGAGCTCGTCACCGGGTTCTACGACACCCTCTTCGCCCACGGCGTCACGGCGGCGGTCTTCGCCGAGGGCGAGCGCCCGACTCGTGAGGACACCCTCGGCGCGTGGTGGCGTCGCACCGTGCGAGGCCCGCTCGACGACGACTACTTCGCCTGGATGGCGCTGGTCGGGCTGGTCCACGTCATCCGCGAAGTGAGCAACCCGATGATGCTCGCGATGACCGAGTACGTCCGCACCATGGTGGCCGACCAGGCGCGCACGGCCCTGGCCGATCCCCACGAGCGCGGCCTGCTCGTCGACGCGTTCGGGCGACTGGCCTCGACCGTGGGGGCGGTCATCACCTATGCCTACGACCATGCGGTCGCGTCGGCGCTGTTCGAGGTCGCCGGCATGCCGGCCCCGCTGTTGCGCAGGCTGCGCAACGCCGAGGTGGCGGCCGCGCTCAAGGCGGCCCGTGGCCAGGACTGACCCTCGTCCACGCACCCAGTGGGGGATTGCCATGGTGCGCACCGGGCATCACGTCGTCTGGGCCGCCATCACCGCGGTGCCGGCATTGCCGCGTGCGCCGGCACTCACATCTTGCGTCGCTCGCGGTCCATCGCGTAGATGATCGCCGCGACGGCGACGAGCGCCGAGAGCCCCCAGATCCCATAGGTCACCGGGTCCCAAGCAGGCAGTCCCAACGGCCCGCCCGAGGAGGTCGAACTCGGCGTGGGTGTGGCATCGGCAGTAACGGCGCCGACGATCGGCGCGGCATACCCGATCGTCGCGGTGATCAGCAGGTAGGCGCTCGCGAGCACGGCGGCGAACACGCCGCCGGCGGTACGGCGGATGCGGGCGGGCATGGCGGACCTTCCGGTGGCGGGAGTGACCAGCGTATGCCGTGCGCCGCGGGAGACCGGGTGGCGTTCTCCGCCGCGGTATGCCGCTAGGCCAGCCGGCCCAGGTCGGCGCGGCAGCGGGCCTCGAAAGTGTCGAGTTCGGCCAGGGCGTCCTCGAGGTCTTTGCGGCGCTGGTCAAGGTCGACGCGGCGGTCGTCGATCTGGGCGAGGACGTACTCGAGTTGGCTCGCCTTGCCACGAGGGGCGTCGTAGAGGTCGATGATCGTGCGGATCTGCTCGAGGGGGAAGCCCAGACGTTTACCGCGCAGGATGAGGTTGAGCCGGGTCCGGTCGCGGCGGTGGTAGATCCGTTGGGTGCCGCGCCGTTCGGGGGAGAGCAGGCCGAGTTCCTCGTAATGGCGGATGGTGCGATGCGTCACGCCGAACTCCTGGGCGACTTGAGCGATCGAGCACTCCTCGGGACTTGCCACGGGCGCCAGTATCCTTTACGTTAACGTTAACGTCAATCCGGTGAGGCGTCGCCTCGCTGACTCCGAAAACCTACGCCCAGGCCCGCCGTGAGAGGGAGCAGCCGATGTTCGAGCTGAGCAAGGACCACGAGGATTTCCGGATGCTCGTGCGCGACTTCGCCGAGAACGAGGTCTCCCCGCACATCGCGGAGTGGGATCGGCAGGCCTACTTCCCGGCCCACCTCGTGCCCCAGATGGGCCAGCTCGGGCTGTTCGGCCTCGTCGTGCCCGCGGCATACGGGGGCAGCGCCCGCGGCGACGGCGAGGACTTCGGCGGCGACTTCACCATGCTGTGCGTAGCCATCGAGGAGCTCGGGCGGGTCGACCAGTCCATCGGGATCACCCTGTCGGCCGGTGTGGGACTGGGGATCAACCCCATCCTCACCTACGGCACCGAGGAGCAGAAGCAGCGTTGGCTACCCGACCTCGTCGCCGGGCGGGCCCTGGCCGGATTCGGTCTCACCGAGCCCGACGCCGGCTCCGATGCCGGCGCGACGCGGACCAAGGCGGTGTTGCAGGCCGGCGCGAACGGGCTCGACGAGTGGGTCGTCGACGGGGCCAAGGCATTCATCACGAACTCCGGGACAGCCCTGACCTCGGTCGTCACGGTCACCGCCCGCACGGCAACGAACCCGGACGGCTCCGCCGAGGTCAGCGCGATCATGATCCCCACGGGGACGCCCGGATTCGTCGTCGAGCCGGCCTACCGCAAGCTGGGCTGGCACGTGTCGGACACTCACGGGCTGTCCTTCCACGGCGTTCGGGTGCCGGCGGAGAATCTGCTCGGAGAGCGGGGCGAGGGGTTCAAGCAGTTCCTCAAGACCCTCGACGACGGACGGATCGCCATCAGCGCGCTCGCCGTCGGGTGCGCCCAACGGATGCTCGAGGAGGCCACGGCGTACGCGAAGACGCGCCTGGCCTTCGGTCGGCCGATCGGGGCCAACCAGGGCATCTCGTTCCAGATCGCCGACATCGCCGTCGCCGTGGAGGCCGCCCGGGCGCTGACCTACAAGGCCGCGTGGCTCAAGGACGAACTGCACGCCGGTCGCCGGTCCATCAGCGAGGTCAAGCACGCCGCCTCGGTGGCCAAGGTGTTCGCTTCGGAGGCCGCGGTGAACGCCACTCGCATCGCCGCCCAGGTGTTCGGCGGCAACGGCTTCATGGAGGAGTTCCCGGTGGCCCGCTTCTTCCGCGATGCCAAGATCCTCGAGATCGGCGAGGGAACGTCCGAGGTCCAGCGAATGCTCATCGCCCGCGGCCTGGGCCTCACCGCGTGAGAACCGGTGTCGATCCACACATCATGAGGCGTCCTCCTCAGGGGGCAGTTGGCGCCGGCCGAGCGGCCGCTCCCGTCGGCCGGTCAGCTGTCGCCGTGGGGGTCAGGTCGCGTACGAACCTGCCCTCTGGGGTCACTTGTGGTTGGGTCGGGGGGTTCAGACCGCGCGACAACCGCCCCCAGAGGGCGGCTGTCGTCGCCGCGAGTGTGGTCGTGGGGACGCCGGAGGCCGGCGCGTCCTCGCGTCGAGCGGTATGCCGCCGCGCGACCGGGTGCGGTAAGGATGGGTCATGAGCGCCCAGACCGACTCGCCGTTCGAGGGCCCGACTGCCGGGGGTGACCCGAGGGTCGACGACGTCCGCGAGCGGTTCGCCGCGGCATACCGGGCTTCGGCCGCACCGCTGACCGACGCCGCCGCCGCCAAGCTCGCCCAGCAGGGCAAGCTCTACGTCCGCGACCGGATCGCCCTACTCGTCGACCCCGGGTCCTTCGTCGAGGACGGTCGCTACGCCAACGCGCTCGCCGGCGACCTGCCCGCCGACGGCGTCGTCACCGGCCACGGGACCCTCGAGGGTCGGCCCGTCATCGTCATCGCCAACGACCCGACGGTCAAGGCCGGGTCGTGGGGCGCCCGCACCGTCGAGAAGATCGTCCGGGCCACCGAGACCGCGCTGCGCGAGGAACTGCCGGTGTTCTGGTTCGTCGACTCCGCCGGGGCGCGCATCACCGACCAGGTCGAGATGTTCCCGGGACGCCGCGGCGCCGGGCACATCTTCCACAACCAGGTGGCCCTGTCCGGCAAGGTCCCGCAGATCTGCTGCCTGTTCGGGCCCAGCGCCGCCGGTGGGGCCTACATCCCGAGCTTCTGCGACATCGTCATCATGGTCGAGGGCAACGCCTCGATGTACCTCGGCAGCCCCCGGATGGCCGAGATGGTCGTCGGCGAGCGGGTGTCCCTCGAGGAGATGGGCGGGGCCCGGATGCACTGCACGGTGTCCGGCGTCGGCGATCTGCTCGCCCACGACGACGCCGAGGCCATCGACCTGGCCCGGCACTACTTCTCCTACCTGCCCGGGTCGTGGCGCGAGCACCCGCCGAGCTACCACGCCGAGCCCCCGGCCGCGCCGCTCACCCGGCATACCGTGCCCGAGCGCGAGAGCCAACCGTTCGACATGCACGAGGTCATCGACGGACTCGTCGACGCCGACTGCGTTCTTCGAGATCAAACCCCTGTATGCCGCCGAACTCGTCGTCGGGTTCGGGCGGATGGCCGGCGAGTCGGTCGGCATCGTCGCGAACAACTCGATGGTCAAGGGCGGGGTGCTGTTCTCGGACAGTGCCGACAAGGCGGCCCGATTCATCTGGCTGTGCGACGCGTTCTCGATCCCGTTGATCTACCTCGCGGACGTGCCCGGGTTCATGATCGGCTCGGAGGTCGAGCGCGGCGGGATCATCCGGCATGGGGCGAAGATGGTCAGCGCGGTGGCCGAGGCCACGGTGCCCCAGTTCTGCGTCGTCGTCCGCAAGGCCTACGGCGCCGGGTTGTACGCCATGGGCGGGCCGGGGTTCATGCCCGACGCGACTTTGGCGCTGCCGACCGCGAAGATCGCCGTGATGGGCCCCGAGGCGGCGGTCAACGCCGTCTACGCCAACAAGATCGCCTCGATCGCCGACCCGGACGAACGGGCCGCGTACGTCGCGGAACGCCGCGCGGAATACGAGCAGGACGTCGACCTCGAACGCCTGGCCGCCGATCTCGTCCTCGACGGGGTCATCGAGGCCGACGCGCTGCGCGAGGAACTGCTCGGTCGGCTGCGGTATGCCGCGCGCCGCGACCGGCACTTCAGCGAGCGCCGTCGATCGGTGCCGCCGGTCTGAGGCTCCCCCCGCGATGGGCGTCCGCGGGGCCCGGCCTCGTCCGCGCGCCGCGGCACGAGCCCCGAACGGGGACGACCTACCATGGGCTGCCATGGGCCAAGGTGTGGTGCACCGCGTGGTGCACCGGTTCCACCTGCCGAAGTCGCCGAGCGAGCACGTCGACCACCCCGACCACGTCGTCTGGTGGCGCAGCTTCGGGGTGTGGTTCCCGCTCCTCGCGTATGCCGTGACCCGCGGGATCGACGCGGTGTTCTTCCAGGTCATGCAGCGCTGGCAGATCGCTCTCGGTCCGGAAAACGGGGTCGCCAGGGTCCTTTACCCGACGCCGGCCGCACCCGGGTACTTCGTCGTCACCGCCAACTGGGACGGTCAGTGGTACCACGAGATCGCCGATATCGGGTATCCCGTGCCGCTGCCGACCGGCGCCGACGGTGCTGTCGAGCAGAACCCGTGGGCGTTCTACCCCGTGTTCCCGCTGCTGGCCCGTCTCGTCATGCGGGTGACCGGTCTGGACTTCTACGCGGCGGGTTCCAGTCTCTCCTTGGTGCTCGGCGCGCTGGCGATGCTCGCCTTGTTCCGGCTCGTCGACGAGGCGGTGGGTCGCTGGTCGGCCATCGTCGCCGTCGTCGGGACGACGACCTACCTCGCCGCACCGGTGTTGCAAACCTCCTACACGGAGTCGGCGGCCCTGCTCGTCGTCGTGCTCACCCTCATGGCGCTGCGTGCCCGCCGATACGTGCTCACCCTCGTCGCCCTCGTCGTGCTCGCCCTGACCCGCAACATCGTCCTGGCCATGGCGCCGGTCATGCTCGCCCACTTCGCCATCCGATGGCTGCGCCGGGACGTCGAGCGTTTCCCGCGCCGTCACCAAGGCGTGGTGCTCGCCCTCGCCGCGGCCAGCGTGGCACTGACCTGGCTCTGGCCCACGATCGTCGGGCGGGTCACCGGTGACTCTGACGGGTACACCCGCACCATGGCGGCCTGGCGGGTCATCGCCTCGGAGGTCAAGCTGCACACGTGGATCGACTACCTCAAGTACGACTACGGGTATGCCGGGTGGGCCTTTGCGGCCGTCTCGGTGGTCGTCTTCGTGTGGTTCATGCTCACCCACCGGACCCAGCGGTGGGGGCCCGAACTGTGGGGCTGGGCGGGGGCATACCCGGCATACCAGGTGCTCGTCACCGGGATCGGACCGTCGCGGGTTCGCTACGCGCTGTTGGCCTTCCCCTTCGCCTTGCTCGTGGGGTGGTTCCTCAACCTGCGGTGGTGGCGGCGTTGGCGAGTGGCCGGCCTCGTCCTCGTCGGTGTCGTCGGGGTGGCGCTGCAGGGCTGGTGGATCTGGAACTACTGGATCATCCTCGGCCTACACCCGGACATGATGTTCCCGTGAGGGCGCCCCGGCGGGATTGACCGTGGCCGGGTGGCGGCGGGACGTCGAGGCGGAACGAAAACCGGGGTGATCGGCCGTTGTTTATCACCGATAAATGAGGCCGGAAACACGTCCTGACCAGGGGAACGTTGCGGCGGGACCGCAGGACGTCGTCGGCGAGAATCGGGCTCCGTCGGACTTCTCGCGGACTGTTTGCGGACCGCCGGTCAGGTCGAGAGGCCTCGGGTGAGGGCGGCGTCGAACAGCGTCCGCGCGACCTGTTCGCCCTTCTCCGTCACCGCTGACCCCACCGGCTTCGCCTCGTAGCGATCCTGGTTGCGGGCGCGTCGCAGGCGGTCGAACTCGCGCGCTGCCTTCTCTGCCGGAGGCTTGTCGAACACCGCGCGCAGGTAGCGGCCGAGAGCCTCGTGCTGGCCTGGCCCGTTGGTGGTCCGGAAGCCGTACGCCGCCAGCAGTGCCTCGCCGGTGTCGTGACAGGCGTCGTAGGCGACGCCGTACCTGACGGTAACGCTGGTGAGCAGCGGCAGCTGATCCAAGCGCTCCTCGGCCTGCCGCAGGAACGAGGTCGCCCGCGCGAGGTCTGCGGGCACGGCGTCGAGACGTCGCGCCTCGACCAAGGCCAGGACCGTTGCCTGCTGGACGCGGGTGAGCGGGGTCAGGGCCACGGCAGCACCCCGATGACGGCGACTGCCGAGCCGCTGCGCACGTTGTCCAGGAAGCCGGCGGACGCTGCGAATTCCTTAGGAGTGAGGATCGTTGGGTTCACGGGACGATGCACCGCGGCCTCTACGCGTGTGCACGCCTCATAGACCGCGTCCACGTCGGGCGCACCGAGCACCATGAGGTCGATGTCGTGCGGGGCCGGACCAGCATCACCGAGCAGCCGAGCGGCGAAGGAGCCGTAGAGGAACGCGGCCTCGATCCCGTCGATGCGGGCAAGCTCCTCGGCCAGGATCACCACCGGGCCGGTCACAACCGTGAGGATCTCGCGCAAGGGGTCCACCAGCGGGCTTTCAGCATTGGCGCGGATCAGCCTTGTGCGCCCCACGTGTCGCTCGCACAGGATGCCGGCATCGATCAGCCGAGCGACTTCACGGTGCGCGGTCGGGTAAGCCAGGCCGGCCCGCTCGGCCAGGTCAGTGAGGATCAGTTCGTCACCGGTGAGCAACAAGGTGGACAGGAGACGTGCCTGACCGTCCGACCGGAAGATCGGAGCGAGCAGGGGCGCCTCGGTTCTCATATAACTGAGGTTATCCTCCATGATATCGATGGTCAATGTGCGGCTGGCGGCGTGCAGCTTCTGAGCGATCTGGTGATTGGCCCGCATCACCGGGACGGCGCTCGGCGCCGGAAGCCCCACCTCAGTGAACAGGTCAACGAGGTCAGCAGCCAGTCGCAGCTCAGGGTCGTGAGCATCGTCGATCTCGTTGTGGCCAAGCTCGAAGGTGACCGTGCGCCACGGTCGGGTCCGATAGTCGAGCTTCACGTCAAACGGTTGCGTGACGTACGTGCTCGGGACGCCAGCGGGGCGCGGGGCGTCTCGGGCGACAAGGCGACCCGAGAAACCTCCCCAACCGACCCGCAGTGCTGCCTCGAAGTCGTCGCGGAAGACATCGATCGGCTTGGTCCGGGCAGCGTCCAGATCCCGGGTGAACCTGCTCTCCGCGCGGCCATAGCGGAGCGCCATCGCGGTTCCGCCCTTGATCGCTCCTTCCGGCAGCATCTGGCTGACCACGACCATCGCCATCGTGCTTTGCCGGCTGAAGTGCGAGTCCGCCGTCCGGCTCGAGGTTCCGGATCCGCTGCTCCAACGACCTCAGGTTCGGCGGCGGCGTCGAGTAGGCCATCAAGCAGTCCTCGCTTCCGACACTGCGACGGGTCGGCGAAGCTCGCGAAGGACCTTCGCGTGCTCGGCGCGGGTCAGCAGGCCTTCCTTACGCGACTCTCGCGCTGCGTCCAACAGCCGGCCCCGCTCAATCTGTCCACGACAGTCGAGGATCGCCTCCGCCACCGTCATCGCCAGCAGTCCCTGGTACCGGGTGAGCGCCGGCGGATCCCCCGCCTGGACGGTGAGCTCCATGAACCCTGGGAGCGTAGCGCGCGTCCTTCGCGGGGCAACCACCCGAACGCGCCGAGGGTTCACGTCTGCCAACCCGAACAGTGCCAGCACCGAGTCACCGCGGAGGTAGGAGCCTTCGCCCGCGCGCAGCAAGGCTTCGGCGAACTGGTCGAAGACCGACGCAGGCGCGTCCGGGACGCGGTAGATGCCGTAGGCGACATTGAGCAGCGCACCGCGAGCAGCGAGCTTGCGCAGCTCGACGGCTGGAACGCCGACCTCAGCAGCCTGCTTGGTCGTGACGTAGCCATATTCACCGAGCGCGATCTCGCGCACCAGATCTCGGTACCTCACGTTCGCAGCCATGGCGCAACCGTACCAATAACGGTACGGTTGCGCCACTAGGTCACGTCGGTCCGATCACTGGCTTCCGAGCAGTGAATGGTCCCTGCACACGAAAGCCGGCAGAGCATGGCCGGCCTCGTAGAACGCAGCTGCGCCGAGACAAGCCATCAGCCTGGGCCTCGGGCATGACATCGAAGCGCTTCATCGAAAACTCGCGCACGACTTCGATCAGGCCAACGACGTGGCGGTTGAACTCCGCAAGTTCCCCAGCCGGGATCCAGTACTCGAGGGTGGTCGCGGCGATGACGCCGGGGGCGATGTCGCCCAGGTGCAGTTCCCTCGTCGAAACGTCACCAAGGGTGTCCGCATCGACCTACCGGGGCGGAAGGCGCGGAACGCCTCTTCGGCCGGACGTAGTCATGGGTGCCTCGCTCAGGTAGCCCGGGCTGCATGGGCAGCGTCGGCGTGGTCCGGTCCAACGCCTGGGATCTGGCTCTTCTCATCCACGCCGAGCACGATCGCGTTCTCCGGCGGCGCCAGGTAGAGGCCGACGACGTGGGTGACCTTGGCGACCAACTCGGGATCGGTGGCTTGAACGTCTCGGCCCGCCAGGGCGCCACCCCGGCCTGACGCCAGATCGCCGCGATCGTGCCGTTACTGACTCCAAGATGCCGACCCAGCAGCCATTGAATGCTCTCTGAACTGCGGAAATACGTCGATTCAGACGTTGAAGCGGAACGAAAACCTGGGGTTTCGGTGGTTGTCGGTCATCGCCGACTGATGCCGGAAAACGTGCTCTGACCTGTGGAAACGCTGCGCGCATCTCGTTGGAGGTCGTTGGCCAAGCCACCGGTAGGACCCCAAGGCTAGTCCGAGCCTCGACCCAGACCTTCGATCTTCGCGGACCTTGCGGACAAGTCGCGGATGCTCTGCCAGACGACTGCTCGGGGCGCGTCAATCTTGAGTGCTCGGATGGACTCGTCGAGACGTTGCGGGCGATCTTGGACGTAGGTGACCGCCTTGCTGAGGCTCTCGCCCACCGTTCTGCCGTATGCATCGACCGCCTTGCGTGCGCCGGCCTTCAGGGCGACCGTGTCGGGCTTCATCATGGCCAGGTCGATGAGGTCGCGGCTGAACGTCGACGTGTCTGCCCAGCGGTCGTCGTTGGCGAGGAGCTTGCTTGCGACCTGGTCGGTTCGCGTCAGGGTCCGTACGCCGCAGATTTCATCCTCTGGCGAGGGAGTGTCGAGGCTGAGCCGTCCCTCGTGGATGATCTCGAACTTGATCGCAACCCCAGCCACGAGCACCGACGTCCGGATCCCGTAGCCGTCGACAGAGGGTGTTCGGCCCAACTCCAGTTCGCGAGTAGCCAGAGCGTCGAGCCCATTGTCCCTGAAGATCTGGCGCAGCTGTCGGTACGACTGCAGGTCGGAGACCAGGACCCAACCCCAACCCCAACCCCAACCCCAACCCCAACCCCAACCCCAACCCCCAACCCCAACCCCTTAGTTCTTGATTTTAGTGAATTTTAATTTGTTCATATTTCTAAAATTAATTGATTTATCGAATGTATAAAATAGAAAAATTATAATAATTCACATAACATCGAAAAAATAAGACACCTTCCTTAATAAAATAAAAACATATTTTCAGGCGCTTTCCTATGAAAACGATGCAGTTCAAAGTTTCTTTGCAAAATATGGCTGAGTGGAAACTTTTTAATGTTTTGGTGGTGAACACATGTGAATACACTATGTAGAGTCACTCAATCTATTAGCCAATAAATAAACTTCAAAGGATAATTCATAGTTGAGACAGGTTATTTGAAAATTAAAGAAAAAATCAAAATCAAAAGATCGAGTAAAAGTTAAAGCAGGATAATTTGAAAAAAATAGAAATATTAAACCGTTTTCAGTAAATAAAAACAACTTCAAAACAATAGCATAGAAAAGATAAGTCAGTTGAAGATGTAACCATTTGGTATTATTCAAAATGACTTGAAGAATTAAAGTTAAAGAAAAAGTTGACTTAAATTTACTGTTTTTTCATTTTTCTGTAGTATAATTGGCGGTTATTACTAATATAAAAAATGATTGAATTTATTCTGATTTTATTTCATTTAATTATTTTATTCAATTAGATATTAATCAACTCCATCGTAAAAAAGGATGTTCGACTAAAAGGTTTTACTACCCGAACAACTACCCATCAGATAAAAAGAAAGAAAATCCACAGACGTATGTGCTGTGCCATCATTGGCGCCATCCTCGCCCTCACGCACGTCTATCGTTGCATGCCGCATGTGCCTGGAATCAGAGGTAATTCAATTTTCTAATTCAGGAAACTTTGATGCCTCTCTACGGAAAAGCCATCACAGGAAAGGATGGAAAAAACTTGTGCTGAAGGTCAAATTATTGTATGTGTCTGACCCCAACGACTACGAAGTAATGGTCCCGAAAATAATTTAGCAGCAGATCATGTGTTGCAAAATGTCCAGCAGGCTCTCGTGCCTGCAGGAAAAGGATTATGTCTTCCAGATGACTAAGGACAAAGGGCTAAATATTTGGCAAATCCATCGATCTCAAGAAGGATTCGATTGACTCAGGATTGAAGAGAACAGTTATCTGTGCCTTCATTTTGGCCATATCATGTGGCTTAATTAGAATTGCATTGACATTCTTTTTACCAAGATACATGCCAATTTTATCTTTTGTGTTGGCAATTTTACTTTTGATTGCTTTTGGTGTTTTAGCTTTGGTCCTACCAGGCTTAAACGGAGCTTTAGGAGGATGGGCTATTCCAGTAGCTATCGTTTGCTTCATTTTAGCAATTATTTTTGTCGTTATGCTCTGCTGGTATATGCTAACTAAATCAAATTCCAAGGATTTGATGCTTGAATACGCAAACAGATTCTTATCAGAAAGATCCATCAGCTCTTTTGCCTACATTCCAGTCTTCATCATTGTTCGCACATCGGACTAGTCGCTTTGATTGTTATGGCAACACTGCATGTTTCTCATCCATATTTCGCAAGGCAGTAACACTTTCTTTAAATTGAACAGCAGTGGATTCTGGGATATATCTCAACATTCTTGAACTGATCTTTGGGGATCTACAGATTCTTAAGAGATGCATGTAACCTTGTATTCTAATTTAGTCAACTTCTGTGTTTCAGGAAACGCTGTCGATTGGTATTGGACCAGACAATCATCATGCTATGCAACCATACCAAAGATTACGTCTGCAAAAACTGGGGTAGCGTTGTTGGAGGATCATTCTTAAATGCCTTCTT
>JBAOHL010000001.1:0-170642 GCA_037045045.1 Dermatophilaceae bacterium | reverse complement strand
GCCAGGACACCGTCTGCAGGCCGATGTGCGCGTGCGGCGCGACGGTCATCCCGACCTGTCCCCGCAGGTCCCACGGGCCGTACACGTCGACGAAGCACCAGGCGCCGACGAGGCGGCGGTCCCGGTGCGGCAAGAAGCGCAGCACGGCGTCCCGCGGCGAGATCATCGCGTCGATGGCCTCGAGGAGGAGGACGTCGTCGGCCCCCGTGCCGGTCGCGCGCGTCATCGCGTCAGGGTATGCCGCGGCGAGTCTCGGGCACGAGGCCCAATCGCCCATTCGGCTGATGGGTCAGGTCGGCACCGGTGCGCCACGGGGCCGAGTCCGCGCGCCATGGCGGCGGGCCGGGAACGCGGCGGGACCGCCTTTCAGCCGCGCGCGCGCTCGGCCTCCAGCACCGGGAGCAGCGCCTCCTGACCGGCCTTGAAGGCGTCGAGGTTGAGCTTGCGGTGTTTGGTGGGCACCCGCATCGTCAGCACCGCCTCCCATTCGTCCTCGGGCAGGCCGAGCAGGTCCGAGAGGGCCCCGAGCAGCACGACGTTGGCGACGTTCTTGTTGCCCAGGCCCTTGGCGATCCCCACTCCGTCGATCCACAGAGCCCGATGGCCGTCGAGCTCGAACCGGTGGGCGATGTCCTCGTCGCCCGGGTAGGTCTTGCCGCCGGTGATGACCGTGAGCGGCTCGATCGCGTAGTCGTTGATGATGACCATGCCCTCGGGCTTGAGCAGGTCGGCATACCGAGCCGCTTCCATCTTCTCGAACGCGACGAGCACGTCCGCCCCGCCCTTGGGGATGATCGAGGAGTGCACGGTCGGGCCCCACCGCACGTGCGAGATGACACTCCCGCCCCGCTGGGACATCCCGTGGACCTCGGCCTTCTTCACGTCGTGCCCGAGGCGAAGTCCGAGCTCGGCGAGGATGTCGCTGGCGAGGATGGTGCCCTGGCCGCCGACGCCGACAAGGACGATGCTGATCGTCGAGGTGTCCATGTCCGGCTCCTAGTGGTGAGCGGCGTGCTCGAGGACCTGGTCCTTGAACAGGATCGCGTCGCGGGGGCACACCTGGGCACAGATCTCGCAACCCGTGCAGGTCAGCGGGTCGATGACAGCCAACGGGCGCTGGGTCCGTTCGTCGAGCTGGTCGGACTTGAGGATCGACGGGCACCCGATCCGGAAGCAGATCGTGCACCCGTTGCAACTGTCGTTGACCTCCAGCGGCATCCAGCCGGTCTTGGCGGTCGGCAGCAGGGCGCACTCCTCACGGGTGATGAGCACCGTGGGTTCGGCGATCTTCGTCCATGCCTTGAGCTGCTTCTCGATGTCCTTGACCTCGTAGGAGTGCAGCGTCACCACGTGCTCGCGCGGGAAGCCCAGGGCCAGGACGACGCGCTCGATGTCGATCTCGGTGGTGGCCTTTTGCTGCAGGGTGTGCCCCGTGCCGGGGTTCTCCTGGTGGCCGGTCATCCCGGTGATCCGGTTGTCCATGATGATCGTGATGACGTTGCTGCGGTTGTACAGGACGTTGACCAGTGCGGGGATGCCGCTGTGGAAGAACGTCGAGTCGCCGATGACCGCGACGTGTCGCTCGGCGTCGCCGGCCTGGGCGGCCCCGTGCGCCATCGCGATACTCGCGCCCATGCAGCCGTTGGTGTGCAGGGCGTCGAGCGGGTCCTGCATGCCGAGGGTGTAGCAGCCGATGTCGCCGTTCACCGGCAGGCCGAGCTTGTGCAGGATGTAGAAGGACGAGCGGTGCGGGCAGCCCGGGCACAGGATCGGCGGGCGGCCGGGGATGTTGGCCAGCACGGTGAGATCGAGCGTCGGCCGATCGCCCTGGGCGGGTATGCCGTCGCCCACCGGGGCGTGGTGGTGCCCGTTGCCGTTGCCGTTGCCGTTGCCGGCGGGGGTCGTCGCCACGGTGAGCGGCACGTCGCCGGGCAGGGTGGCCGACGGCGCGGCGGCTGGAGCGGGCAGCAGGCCGGCCTCCACCGCACACCGGCGCACCACGGCAGGATCGAACTCGCCGATCATCGGGAAGATCGACTTGGTGTGCGGATAGGTCGGTGTCCAGCCCTCGGGAGTCCACAGCGGCACGCCCATGAGGCGGATCTGGTCCTCGACGAAGGGGTCGAGCTCCTCCAGGACGATGAGCTTGTCGACCGAGCGGGCGAACTCGGCGATCATCCGCCGCGGCAACGGGTAGACCAGGCCGAGCTTGAGCGTGCTGGCCTCGGGGAAGACCTCGCGGGCGTAGTTGTAGGCCACGCCACTGGTGATGATGCCCAACTCGGTGCCGCGCATCTCGACCCGGTTGAACGGGAAGGTCTCGGCGAATTCGGCGACGTCCTCGATCCGCCGCTCGATGACGGGGTGGCGGGCTCGGGCGTTGGCGGGAACCATCGAGTACTTCGCGAGGTTGCGGACGTACTTCTCGGGTGCCGGGTAGGTCTTGCGGGTCTCGCCCACCTCGACCGGCGAACTCGTGTGGCAGACCCGGGTCGTGGTACGGAACATCACCGGGGTGTCGAACTGCTCGCTGATGTCGAACGCGGCCATCATCAGGTCGTGGCTGTCCTGGCTGTCCGCCGGGTCGACGCAGGGCAGGCGTACGAAGGCCGCCAGCTGCCGGTTGTCCTGCTCGTTCTGCGAGGAGTGGTTGGACGGGTCGTCGGCCGAGATGACGACCAGGCCCGCCTCGATGCCGGTCATCGACACCGAGTACAGCCCGTCGAGGGCGACGTTGACGCCGACGTGCTTCATCGACGCGAAGGCCCGCCGTCCGGCGATCGCCGCACCGGCGGCGACGTCGATGGCGACCTTCTCGTTCGGCGCCCACTCGGCATACACGTCGGGGTACGGCGCGAACTCCTCGAGGATCTCGGTGCTCGGCGTGCCCGGGTACCCGGACCCGACGACGGCGCCGGCCTCCCAGGCGGCGCGGGCCACGGCTTCGTTGCCCGACAGCAGTCTCTTCATCGAGTCCTCCTCCAGGGTGGGTCACGCAGCACCGCGGTCCTCGGCGTCGAGCGAACTCGACCGGGCCCGCCGGACCCGGCGGTCGTTCTCCCAGGGTCGGACACCCGGCTGCGAGGGGCCAGTGCCTTTGGTCCCCCGCTTGCCGGTCGACGAATCTGCTCGCCCCGACGGCAAGCCCGGACGGTAGAATCGTGGCGTCTGGAGTGCCGGGAAGTCGGGTCGGCGACTCGATTCGGTATGCCGCCAGGTCGACGCGGGAGCGCGCCGTGGACGGATCGGGTCCGACGCTCGCGCGAAAGGCCCCGCCGTGAAACTCCCCCGCCAAGTCCTCCTGTTCCAGCGCGCCACCGCCCGCGAGGCCCGCGCCGTCGCCCAGGCGTTGCGCACCGAGACAATCGGCGGGGCGGTGCTGCTCGCCGCGGCCGGGCTCGCCCTGGCGTGGGCGAACTCGCCCTGGCGGGACGCCTACGCCGACCTGCGGGAGGTCCGCGTCGGACCAGCCGCCTGGCATTTGGACCTGAGCCTGGGCCAGTGGGCCGCCGACGGGCTGCTCGCGGTGTTCTTCTTCGTCGCCGGGGCCGAGCTCAGGCGGGAAACCGTCGTGGGCGACCTGGCCGATCGGGCCAAGGCAGTCGTCCCTGTCACCGCGGCGCTCGCCGGGGTCCTGACGCCCGCGACCTTGTATGCCGTGACCGTATGGCTCCGCGGGGACCCCCAGGCCCTCGGTGGCTGGGCGATCCCCACCGCGACCGACATCGCCTTCGCCCTCGCGGTGCTCGCGGTGATGGGCAGCCATCTGCCCGGCAGTCTGCGCTCGTTCCTGCTCACCCTCGCGGTGGTCGATGACCTCGTCGCCATCACCATCATCGCGGTCGTCTACTCCGAGTCGTTGTCCCTGGGATACCTGTCGGGCGGATTGGCGGCCATCGTCCTGTTCGGATGGCTACTGCGCCGAGGCATCACTCACCCGGCGGTCCTGGCCCTGCCGGCCGCGCTCGCGTGGTACCTCGTGCACGAGGGAGGAGTACACGCAACGGTGGCGGGGGTGCTGCTTGGCCTGGCTGTGCCCGTGTCCGGAGACGGCGACGAATCCAGCGGGCCCACCGTGGCCGAGCGGATCGAACACGCCGTCCGGCCGTTCTCCGCCGGGGTGGCCGTGCCGGTGTTCGCATTTTTCGCCGCCGGCGTCGGCATCGGGGGCGCCGGGCTGGGCCCAGCCCTGCGGGACCCGGTGGTCACGGGCATCGTCGTGGGCCTGCTGTTCGGCAAGTCGATCGGTGTGTTCGCCGGAACGTGGCTCGTCGCCCGGTTCACCCGAGCCCGCCTCGACGAGTCGCTGTCGTGGTGGGATGTGCTCGGGGTCGCGCTGTTGTCCGGGATCGGATTCACCGTCTCGCTGCTCATCGGTGAGCTTGCCTTCGGCACCGGGTCGGAACGGGAGGACCACGTGCGGATCGCCGTGCTACTCGCCTCGCTCCTCGCCGCCGGGTGCGCGGCGCTCGTCCTGCGCGTCCGCGAAAGGCACTACCGGCTCGCGGGCGAGCGCGATGATCACGCAGGAGCCGAGGACGTCGCTCGGCGGGGGCAGCCCGGGTGACACAGACGACCCGGCCCGCCCGTGCGCCCCGCTGTGCCCTCGTCGAGTAAGACCCGGTCGCCACCGCGTGACGACGAGTGGCCGACCGGCCCGCCGGGCCCTAGCCTGGAGCACGCACGGCATACCCGCACGCACACGTCACCGCTAGGCTCAGCGGTGACGTGCCCGTTGACAGGAGGGGAACTCCCATGGCGAGTGAGCTCAGCGACCGACTCGAGGTCCAGGCGAGCGAGCCCACCCTCGGCCAGCTCGTCGCGTCCGCCTCCCGCGACGTCTCCTCGATCGTCCGCAACGAGATCGAGCTGGCCAAACTCGAGGTGTCCGGGTCGCTCAAGCACGCCGGCAAGGGCGCCGGCATGCTCGGGGCCGCAGCCTTCTTCGGGATCTTCGCCTTCGGCTTCCTGCTCACCGCGGCCGCCTGGGGACTCGTCGCCGCCGGGCTGTCGACCTGGCTGGCGTTCCTCATCGTCGCCGTCGTTCTGCTGATCGTCGCGGCGATCCTCGGCCTGGTCGGCAAGGGCGCCCTCGGGCGGGCCAACCCCAAACCCGAGCGCGCCATCGCCAACGCCGAAGCGACCATCGCCACGCTCAAGCGCGGCTGACCGAGCCCGTCGACCGGGGTCGCCACGTCGACCCTTGGGCAACCCCACGAAAGCCGCCACCCGATGTCCCTTGACGCCGCCTCGGTGCTCATCGACGGGCCCTGGGAGCATCGACTCGTCGCCGCGAACGGGGCCCGCTTCCATGTCGCGGTCGCCGGCGACGGACCGCTCGTGCTGCTGCTGCACGGGTTCCCGCAGTGCTGGTACGCCTGGCGACACCAACTTCCCGCGCTCGCCGAGGCTGGCTATCAGGCGGCCGCCGTCGACCTGCGCGGCTACGGGGCCTCGGACAAGCCGCCCAAGGGCTACGACACGTACACGTCGACGGCCGACGTCACCGCCCTGGTGCGATCGCTCGGCCAGGAGCAGGCCGTCGTCGTCGGCCAGGGCCTCGGGGCGTGGATCGCCTGGTCGATGCCCGCCCTCGAGCCCGACGTCACCCGGGCCGTGGCCGCGCTCTCGATGCCCCACCCGATCGTCATGCAACGAACCAGCTGGCGCGACGCCCGACAGCGGCGCGCCTCGCGCTACCTGCTCGACCTACAGTGGCCGTTCGTCGCGGAACGACGCTTCACCGGTGGCCCGGAGGAGGTCGGCCGGGTGCTGCGCGAATGGGCCGGCGGGCTCGGTCGGTTCCCCACCGACGAGGACGTGCAGCGGTATGCCGCGGCCATGGCGATGCCGTTCGTCGCCCACTCGGCGGCGGAGTACTACCGCTGGATCGGACGCAACCAGGTGCGCTTCGACGGGCCACTGTTCAACCGCCGGGTCGGAGCGGCAGTGACCGTGCCCGTCCTGCAGCTGCAGGGGTCGGCTGACGGGTGCGTGATCGCCGAGGCCACGACCGGGTCGGGGGCGTTCGTCGAGGGCCCCTACACCGAGGTGGCGGTTCAGGACGCCGGGCACTTCCTCGCCGAGGAGGCGCCCGATCTGGTGGCCGCCGCCCTGCTCGACTGGCTCGCCGGCCTGCCCGCTCCGGGCACGGGGTGAGGCGGGCCGGTCGGACCGTCAGCCGGCGGTGCAGGCCCCGACCGGCACCGCGGACCCGTGCGAGGCCGCCTGGTCCAGGATCGGGCGTGCCTCGGCGAGAGTCACGGCATACCCGGTGAGGTCGTCGTCGAGGGACTTGGCGAAGACGACCCCGACGACCCGGCCGGCCGAGTCCAGCAGTGGGCCGCCGCTGTTACCCGGCTCGACCCGCGTGTACAGCGAGTAGACCTGCCGGCGGACGCCCGGGCGATCGTAGATGTCCGATCCGACGGCGTCGACGGTGGCCCGGACCCTCGCCGGGTCCAGCCGCAGCGGGCCGTCGAGGGGGTATCCGGCGACGACCGCCTCGTCGCCGTCGGCGAGTTGCCCACCGAGGGGCAGCGGTGCCACGCCGAGTCCGTCGACGGCGAGCACCGCGAGATCCCGGGCCGGGTCGAAGACGACGACCCGGGCCGGCAGGCTCCGGCGGGACCCGCCCACCTGCACGGTCGGCGAGGGCATCCCGGCCACGACGTGGGCGTTGGTGAGCACCCGATCGGTGGCGACGACGAACCCACTCCCCTCCTGGCCCCGGGCGCAGGCCTCGGCGAGCCCGGTGACCTTGACGACCGACGCCGCGGCCCGCACGACCGCGTCGGACGAGGCGATCGCCGCGCCGGGCGGGTCGACCGGCGCGATCGGTTCGCGGCCGATGCCCTCGAACACCCGGGGGAACCCACCCCGGTCGAGCATCTGACGGAAACCGGTGAACAGTGCCGCCGTCTGGGGAGGCACGACGGTGTCGATGGCGCGCAAGACGGCGGACTGCCCGATCGAACGGGCGAGCGGTGACCCCGACGAGCGCAGCCCGCCCGCGACGAACCACACGAGCACCGACGCGGCCGATACCGTCGCCACCGCCCCGAGGACCGAGTCCAGCGCCCGCGCTGGACCGGCGTGCACGCGATCCCGCAGCCGCGACCCGACGGCAAGAGCCAGTCGCTGACCGACCGACGCCATGAGAAACACCCCGAGGATCAAGAGTACGCGACCGCCCAGATCGTTCTCCCGGGCCCAGGACCAGCGCTCGAACAGACCCGGCAGGACCATCATCCCGACGAACCCACCGCCGAGGAATCCCACGAGCGACAACGCGGAGACGAGCAGCCCGTGACGGAATCCGGACACGGCATACCCGACGAGGACGAGCCCGAGCAGGACGTCGAGGACCGTCCCGCCGTTCACCTAGCGCCCCCGCCAGTACCGCTCGGGCACCGGTCTGCGCACCTCGCGATCCCAGGGACGGGTGCGTCCGGCGAGCTCGAGCAGCTTGTCGACGACCCCGCCGGTGAATCCCCACAACAGCAGGTCACGATCGTCGAGGTCCCAGGCCGGTCCGCTGTGGCCGGAGGGGTAGAGCGCGGTGTGTCGGTTGCCCGGGTCGGTGAGGTAGTCCACCGGCACGCTGAGCACCTGGGCCACCTCCTGGGGCTCGCCGACGGCCACCGATGACGGGTCCCGCCACCACCCGACGACGGTCGTCACGGCATACCCGCTCACCGGGACCCACAACGCGGGAAGCTCCCCGACGACGTCGACTCCGGCTGCGTCGAGGTGGATCTCCTCGGCGGCTTCGCGCAGGGCCGCACCGACCGGCCCGCCGTCCTCGGGGTCGATTCCCCCGCCCGGGAAGGCGATCTGGCCGGGGTGCTTGCGCAGCGTGTGGGCGCGTTCGATGAGCAGCAGCGACTCGTCACCACCAGGGCCGGGGCCGAAGAGAGCGAGGACCGCCGAGTGGCGGACGCCGACCTTGGGGGGCAGGAACCGCGAGTACCACGCCGGCTCGACCTCGGCGGCCCGGCGCGGGATCTGGTCGACCCACGTCGGGCGGGGCCAGCCGCCGGGCCGGTCGGGGGGCTGGAACGTCGCGCCGTGGGCGACGGCGTGAGGCTGGGTCATCGCGGCGGCGCCAGCTCGTAGGCCAACAACGCGGCCGCCTTGTCGGGGTCGGTCTCGCCGATGCCGTATGCCGGGCACCAGCGGGTCACCGGGCACGCCCCGCAGGCCGGCCGCCGGGCGTGACAGGTGCGCCGGCCGTGGAAGATCAGCACGTGGCTGAGCATCGTCCAGTCCTTGCGGTCGAACAGGGCACCGATGGCGTGCTCGACCTTGACCGGGTCGGTCTCGGCGGTCCATTCGAAGCGGCGCACGAGCCGCCCGACGTGGGTGTCGACGGTGATCCCCGGCACGCCGAACGCGTCGCCGAGCACGACGTTGGCGGTCTTGCGTCCCACCCCGGGCAGGGTAACGAGGTCGACCATCCGCGCGGGCACCTGCCCGTCGTAGCGCTCGACGAGCGCGACACCGAGCTTGATCATCGAATCGGTTTTGGCTCGGAAGAACCCCGTCGAGCGGACCAGGTCCTCGAGCTCGCTGCGCTCCGCGCCGGCATACTCCGCCGCGGTGCGATAGCGCGCGAACACCGCGGGCGTGACGAGGTTGACCCGGACGTCGGTCGACTGGGCGGACAGGATCGTCGCGACGAGCAGTTCCAGCGGCGTGGTGAAGTCGAGCTCGCAGTGGGCGTCGGGGTAGCGCTCGCGCAACACCCGGTAGGTCCGGCGCGCTCGCCGGGTCAGGGCGACCGGCGACTCGGGCGGGCGGAGGGCGGGCACGGGGACAGGGTACGGCTCCCGGATGGGGGTTTCGGCGCGCTGGCCCTCCCGGATGGGCGTTCCGGCCCGCCGGCGCCTCCTCGGCATACCGGTGTCGTCGGGTGTCGCGCCCCATGCGGCATACCCTCGGCCATGCCCGGTATGCCGGGTGGCCCGGACTGGGCGTCGATCCGGTCCGGGCGGCTCCGGCCCCAACCCCACCGGCCACGCCCGCCCCTGCTGCAACGAGACGTGACGTGGCACACTGTGCGACGTGGATCACGACGTGGTGAGGCGAGCCCCGCTCTTCGCAACCTTGGACAACGAAGCCGCCCAGGCGTTGCTGCACGAGATGAGCAGTTCACGCCTGGAGCGTGGCGACATCCTCTTCCACGAGGGAGACCAGGGCGACGCGCTCTACATCATCGGCGAGGGCAAGGTGAAGCTCGGCCGCACGAGCAGCGACGGCCGCGAGAACCTCATCGCCATCCTCGGACCCGGCGAGATGTTCGGCGAGCTGAGCCTGTTCGATCCCGGGCCTCGGACGATGACCGCGACCGCCGTCGCCGAGACTCAGCTCATGGGCTTGACCAACGACTCGTTGACCACGCTGCTGTCCGGCCGGCCCGAAGTCTCCAAGGCCCTGCTCGCGGCCCTGGCCAAGCGGCTGCGCCGCACCAACGAACACCTCGCAGACCTCGTCTTCACCGACGTTCCGGGCCGGGTCGCCAAGGCGTTGCTCGACCTGGCCAACCGGTTCGGGCGGCCGGTGGAGGACGGGGTCATGGTCAGCCACGACCTCACCCAGGAAGAGCTGGCCCAGCTCGTCGGCGCTTCCCGGGAGACGGTGAACAAGGCCCTGGCCGACTTCGCCACCCGCGGCTGGCTGCGGCTCGAAGCCCGGGCCGTGTTGCTCATGGACGTCGAACGTCTCAAGCGCCGCGCCCGCTGAGCGGCGCTCGACCGGCGCCGCGCCGGCTCACCCGGCCAGGTGGGCGTGCAAGTAGTCCAACTGAGCCCGCACGCTGAGTTCCGCCGCAGCCCAGTTCGCTTGCGGGGCATCGGTATACGCGATCTCGACGACCTCCCTCGGCGTGCGGGCGCCCGACGCGACGGCGGCGCGCACCTGGTCGAGCCGCTCCGCGCGGTGTTCGAGGTAGAAGCGGAGCACCCCAGCCGCGTCGGGGAGATCGGGGCCGTGTCCGGGCAGGATCCGGGTCACCGTGCCGGCCAGGGTGAGGTGTTCGATGCGCCCGAGCGAGTGCAGGTAGTCCACGAGCTTGCCGTCCGGCCAGGCCACGACGGTCGTCCCACGCCCGAGGACGGTGTCCCCGGTCAGGAGGGCGTTCTCGGCGGTCAGCAGGAACGACAGCGAGTCGCCGGTGTGCCCCGGTGTCGTGACGACGAGCAGCTCCAGACCGCCGACGACGAGCCGGTCTCCGTCGGCAAGGTCGTCGTGGGATCGGCCGAGCTGGCGCACGGGCGCACCGCTGAGTTCGCCGAAACGCGTGGCCGCCTCGGCGTGGTCGGCGTGGTCGTGGGTGAGCAGGGTCAGCGCGACTCGCCCGTCGTCGCGGGTGGCTGCCGTCATGACCCGCTGCAGGTGGGACTCGTCGAGTGGCCCCGGGTCGATGACGACGCATTCGTGGGAGCCGGGCTCCCGCAGGACCCACGTGTTCGTCCCGTCGAGGGTCATCACCCCGGGGTTACCGGCCAGCACGCAGTAGGCGCGATCGGTCACCGGACCGGAGGCCCACGTCCGCCCGGCCTGCGTCGACTGGTCGTATGCCGTCACGGTGCGTCGTCCTTCGCCAGGATTGGGGGCGGGTCGGCTCGGGTTTCAGCCGTGCTCCGGGGCGGCCGAAGCGCCCGCGGTGTCGACGCGGAATACCACTCGACCGTCATCGAGCATCGTCACGACGGGCTGGATGCGCCGGATCACCGGCTCGTCGTCGAAGAACGCCTGAGCCGACGGCGCGCCGACCATGTCCTCGACGCAGGTGATCGTCGGCGGCAGCAGCTGCGCCTGGCCGGCGGCGCAGTCGGCCAGCAGGTCGGCGGGCCGCACCCAGACCCCGTGCTCGGCTTCGCTGGTGTCCGCGTCGGCGTGCTGGTGCTCGGGCATGAGCGCGACGAAGAACCGCGTGTCGAACCGGCGCGGTTCGGCGGTCGGGGTGGTCCAGTGCGCGTGGGCCCGGAGCAGGTCGGTGCGCAGCAGCAGCGAGTTGCGGGCGAGCAACTCGCCCAAGGAGATCTCGCGGGCATTGAGCTGGTCGCGGGCCTGCCGCCACTTGGGGTCCTTGGCGTCGACGAGCGGCCCGGCCTCGGTCTGGCTCGCAAGCAGTACCCCGCACTCCTCGAACACCTCGCGGGCCGCGGCGACGACGAGCATCCGGGCCTTGTGGTCGTCGCAGGCCAGACGGGCCGCCCAAGCGAGCACCCCCGGGCCGGCCCACGGCAGTTCGGCGTCGTCGCGCCCGTCGATCCCCCCACCGGGAAAGACCATCGAACTCGGCGCGAAGTCCATCGACGCCACTCGCTTGAGCATGAACACCTCCATGCCGTGGTCGCCGTCGCGTACGAGCATGACGGTGGCCGCGGGCCGAGGGGCGGCCGGCTGCTCCGGCGGGTTGTCGAAGACCTTGCGGTAGTGGCGCTGGGCCTTCTCCTGAGCCTGGGGCGTGTTCCCGACGACGAAGTCGCGGATGGTCACGATGCCTCCTCGGGGAACGGCATACCGCGTCGTATGCCGGGTGGCTGGGTCAGTCGCGCACCGAGACGGTGAGCTCGACCTCGACAGGGGCATCCAGCGGCAGCGACGAGACCCCCACGGCGGAACGGGCGTGCACCCCGGCATCGCCGAAGGCCGCCCCGAGCAGTTCGCTGGCCCCGTTGACGACGCCGGGCTGACCGGTGAACGCCGGGTCGGAGGCGACGAACCCGACGACCTTGATGACCCGGGTGACGCGGTCGAGGTCGCCGATGACCGACTTGACCGCGGCGATGGCGTTGAGGGCGCAGGTCTGGGCCAGGGCCTTGGCCTCGGCGGGGCTGACCAGCCCCTCGGCGTCGCCGACCTTGCCGGTCGCGGCGAGCACCCCGGACACCATGGGCAACTGGCCGGAGGTGAACACCAGGTGCCCGTCCTGCACGGCCGGCACGTATGCCGCGACGGGTGCGGCGACCTGCGGGACGGCGAGTCCGAGCCCGGCCAGACGCTCTTCGACGGCGCTCATGGACCTCTCCGTTCAGTTCGTCGGACGCTTGAGGTAGGCCACGAGCCCGGCGCCGTCAGGCCCGGGGACGATCTGGACGAGCTCCCAGCCGTCCGATCCCCACTGGTCGAGGATCTGCTTGGTCGCGTGCACGATGATCGGCACGGTGGCGTACTCCCACGTGGTCATGGTGCTCACTGTATCGACCCCGGCGCTGAGCCTCGCCGCCCTCGGATCTCGCGAGTGGGGCCGACGCCGTGTTTCCCGGCCAGGCCGCCCTGGCCCCCCATCCGCGACTGGAGCCGAAGTGGTGCTTCAGACCGGACGAAGCGACACCAGGGCTCCACTCGTAGGGCCTGGTGACGACCGCGGTGCCCTTCGCGGCAGCCCGTCCCGCGATCCCTGGACGCCGGCGCTTGTCGACGACGGTACTCGGGCCGGTGCCGACACACCCGTTGTCTGTGGCTGCCGAACCCACTTGTCTGTGGCTGACGAACCCACTTGTCTGTGGTTGACGACCCACTTGTCTGTGGTTGACGACCCACGTGTCTGTGGCTGACGACCCACGTCCGTGAGTGGAGCCGAAGTGGTGCTTCAGACCGGACGAAGCGACACCAGGGCTCCACTCGCAGGACCTGGTGACGACCGCGGTGCCCTTCGCGGCAGCCCGTCCCGCGATCCCTGGACGCCGGCGCTTGTCGGCGACGGCACTCGGGCCGGTGCCGACACACCCGTTGTCTGTGGCTACCGAACCCACTTGTCTGTGGTTGACGAACCCACCTCCGTGAGTGGAGCCGAAGTGGTGCTTCAGCGGCCGGGTAGCGACACCGCGGCTCCACTCGCCAGCGTGGGCCTCGCCAGGGTGGGTCTCGCCAGGGTCGGTCTCGCCAGGGTCGGTCTCGCCAGGGTGGGTCTCGCCCCGGGGAGCTGGCTCCACGCCCCGGGGAGGGCCACGCCCGGGGGCCCGGCGCCACCCTCGGACCCCTGGGTTCACACCACCGGGGCCTGCGTCCACTCGTCGTGACTGTGGATGACCTCAGCGCCGGCGGGCGGTATGCCGCGACGCTGGGCGGGTGCCAGCACGCCGCCTCGACCTCCCCAGCGCGTTGGCCGCCGGTCCGTTCACGGTCGCCGAGGCTCGGGCCGCGGGTGTTCTGCCGACCCGGCTGCGCCATACCTCCCTCAGCGCTCCGACTCGGGGTGTGCGGGTACACCCCCCGCCGAGGACCCTCCTCGATCACTGCACAGCCCTCGCCGTTGCCCTGCCCCGACCGTTCGCCTACTCGCACGTCACGGCCGCCGAGCTACACGGCATACCGCTTCCGGCACCATGGCGGGTCGGCGATCCGGTTCACACGATTCGGCCCACAGCGTCGGCACCGATCCACCGCCCCGAAGTCTGCGGGCATCGGGGCCTCGAAGGACGCCGAACGACGCAGCTGCGCCTGCTTCCGGCGACGGGTTTGCTCGACACCTGGTGCGACCTCGGTGCCACGTTGGAGCCGTTGGACCTCGTGGTCGCCGGCGACTGGGTACTCAACAAGTGCCCCGGTGGCCCGGCGGATCTCGTCGAGGCCGTCGCCGCCCGCACCGGGCACCGCGGTGTCCGACGGCTCCGGGCAGCCTTGCCCTCCCTCAGGGTGGGCAGCGGCTCGCCCATGGAGACTCGGGCTCGATTGGAGTTCCTCGCCGCGGGGCTGCCCGAGCCGCTGTTGAACGCCGACATCATCGAGGACGGCGAATGGCTCGCGCGGGCTGATTTCGTATGGCCGCAGGCGCGCCTCATCGTCGAGTACGAGGGGGATCTGCACCGGAGTAGCCCTGGGCAGTGGCGGGCCGACTTGAGGCGCATCCAGATTCTCGAGGATCGGGGGTGGCGCGTCATTCGGATCACGGCGGCCGACCTGCTGCGCCCCGATCTTCGGGCCGAGATGCTGGATCGTCTCCGGCGGGCGCTCGTGGCGCGGAGCGGACGCTGAATCGATGCGCCTGCACGACTCGTCCCCCGTCCCGCGCCGTGAGTGGAGCCGAAGGGTCGCTTGGCCGGCCCTGAACCACCACCTCGGCTCCACTCGCGGCGAGGGAGAGCCCCCGGCCCACCGAACCCGCTCGGTTCCACCCGCGGCGACGGCAGGCCGGGGCGCGGCAGCGACAGACCGGGGCGCGGCAGCGACAGACCGGGGCGCGGCAGCGACAGACCGGGGCGCGGCAGCGACAGACCGGGGCGCGGCAGCGACAGACCGGGGCGCGGCAGCGACAGACCGGGGCGCGGCAGCGACAGACCGGGGCGCGGCAGCGACAGACCGGGGCGCGGCAGCGACAGACCGGGGCGCGGCAGCGACAGACCGGGGCGCGGCAGCGACAGACCGGGGCGCGGCAGCGCGCGGCCCACCGATTCCCGGCAGGCCTGGGGCCACCGATTCCGGCAGGCCTGGGGCCACCGATTCCGGCAGGCCTGGGGCCACCGATTCCGGCAAACCGGGGCGCGGCCGGGCGGTAGGCGGCAGCCCCCGGGGTGCGGGTGCGGCGACCCGGGACCACCACGCCGGGAGGCCGGGTCCACGGCATACCCTGGGCAGCATGTCCGACCTCGGCTGGCCCGACGCGCGCCTGCACGTCGTCACCGGCAAGGGAGGGACCGGCAAGACGACGATCGCCGCGGCGTTGGCCCTGGCCCTGGCCGATCGGGGTCGACGGGTGCTGCTCGCCGAAGTCGAGGAGCGGCAGGGCATCAGCCAGACCTTCGACGTACCGCCGCTCGGGACCACCGAAACCCTCGTGGCCGGCGCCGATCGCGGCGGAGAGGTGTTCGGGCTGTGCGTCGACGCGAAGAAGGCGCTGCTGGAGTACCTCCAACTCTTCTACCACCTGGGTCGGGCCGGCGGTGTGCTCGAGCGCTTCGGCGCCATCGACTTCGCGACGACGATCGCCCCTGGGGTTCGCGACGTGCTGCTCATCGGCCGGGTCTACGAGGCGAGCCGGCGGCGCAAGGACGATCGCCACCACCGCGACAGCAGTCCCGAGGACCTCGCCTACGACGCCATCGTCTTGGATGCCCCGCCGACCGGCCGGGTCGCGAGATTCCTCTCCGTCGGAGCAGAGGTCGCCGGCCTTGCCCGGGTCGGGCCGATCCGCTCGCAGGCCGACTCCATCACCGAATTGCTGCACTCCGAGCGGACCCGTGTGCACGTCGTCACCCTCCTCGAGGAGATGCCGGTCCAGGAAACCGTCGACGCCGTGGCGGCGATGCGCGCGATCGGTATGCCGCTCGGCGCGGTCGTCGTCAACCAGGCCCGGGTCACGGCACTCGACGACGGCCCGGTGCCCCCGACGGCCCCGGAACTCGACCCGACCAGCTTCGCGGCCGACCTCGGCGCGGCAGGCCTGGACGCGACCCCGGTCCTCGTCGGCGCCCTCACGGCCCAAGTCCAGGCGTATGCCGAACGGCTCGCCCTGGAGCACGAACAGTTGGACGTGCTCGAGGACTTGGGCCTGCCCCTCGTCACCGTCCCGGCCCTGCCCGACGGGATCGACCCCGACGCGATCGGCGAACTCGCCGACTGGCTCGGCGATCAGGGGATGGCCCCGTGACGGTCGCCGCCCGGACCCCGCGGGCCCCTCGCCTGGACGTCGATGCGCTGCTGCGCGACCGGCATACCCGCATCGTCGTGTGCTGCGGGTCCGGCGGAGTGGGCAAGACGACGACGGCCGCGGCGCTGGGGCTGCGGGCGGCCGAGCAGGGCCGGCATGTCGTCGTGCTCACCATCGACCCGGCCCGGCGGCTGGCCCAGTCGCTCGGGCTCGTCGAGTTGGACAACACCCCGCGCCCGGTCAGCGGGGTCGACACCTCGGCCGGCGGCAGCCTCGACGCGATGATGCTCGACATGAAGCGGACCTTCGACGAGGTCGTGCTCGCGCATGCCAAACCCGACGCGGCGCAACAGATCCTCGACAACCCCTTCTACCAGGCGGTGTCCTCCTCGTTCGCCGGGACGCAGGAGTACATGGCCATGGAAAAGCTCGGCCAGCTGCGCGCCCAGGCCGACCGCGAGGGCACCTGGGACCTCGTCGTCGTCGATACCCCGCCGTCCCGCTCGGCGCTGGACTTCCTGGACGCCCCGAAGCGGCTCGGCTCGTTCCTCGACGGCCGGTTCATCCGGCTCATCTCGGCGCCGGCTCGGGTGGGCGGTCGGGCCTCGCTGAAGATCTTCAACGTCGGCGTGGGCCTGGTCGCCAAGACGCTGACGACGGTGCTTGGCGGGCAGATGCTGCACGACGTCCAGACCTTCGTCAGTGCCTTGGACACGATGTTCGGGGGGTTCCGGGAGCGGGCCGACACGACGTACGCCCTGCTCAAGGACAGGGGCACGGCCTTCCTCGTCGTCGCGGCTCCCGAACGCGACGCCCTGCGCGAGGCGAGCTACTTCGCCGCACGATTGACCCAGGACGGTATGCCGCCGCGCGGCCTGGTCGTCAACCGGATCCAGCGGGTCGAGGCCACCGGGCTCAGCGCGGCGCGAGCCCGGGCCGCCGCCGAACTGCTCGAGGAACGCGGGCGCGGGCTCAGCGCGGCGGCGTTGGCGCTGCACGCGCAGTTGGTGGACGTCGAGGCCCGGCAACGCAATCTCGTCCGCCGCTTTTCGGCCGGGCACACCGGCATCCCCGTCGTCGAGGTCGGCGCGCTCCCGCAGGACGTGCACGACCTCGAGGGGCTCCGCGAGATCGGCGCGGCTCTCGCCGGCGAGTAGCTTCATTCCCGGCGCGGCTCTCGCCGGAGGGTGACCTTCCGATCAGCGCGTTCCTCGCCGGCGCGAGACCTCCCGACCAGCGGGTGGGTCGCTCAGGATGCCGCGAAGGCGCTGCGCCCGGCGCGGGCGGTTTCGAACATGCTCCACCAGGACGAGACGTTGGGCTTGCGCCGCAGCAACGCGCGGCGCTCCCGCTCGGTCATGCCACCCCAGACACCGAACTCGGTGCGGTTGTCCAATGCCTCAGCTAGGCACTCGGCGATCACCGGGCACCGCTGGCACACCACCTTGGCTTGCTGTTGCGCTGCGCCGCGGACGAAGAGCGCGTCTGGATCCCGTTCCAGACACGCGCCCTCTCCCACCCAATCCGCGCGCAGCGCTCCATGACCCACGACGTGGTCCATGGCGCACCCCCTCCTCCCCAGGACTTACGCGATCGACACCTGGGTGTCGATCCCCAAGAAAAGGTAAAGAGATCGTCGCCGGGAAGCCATGACTCGTTTGGGGGATTTCTCCCCACCTGTGACTAGTCATCCGACTCGCCCGGCGTCCGCCGCTCGGGGATCAGCCCCGTCCGGCACTCGTCGTGGACCGGGCGCCGCCACCCAGGTGGGGACGGCCGGCCGGGTTACCCTTGGGTTCATGTCTGGACGCGCGACGAACGTTTCCGGCGTCATGAAGCTGCTCGCGGCTTTCCTGGCCGCCGCTGGTGTGATGGGGCTGCTTACCGCCGGGGTGGTCATGCCGGCGGTTGGCGCGGCCGGTGCGGCGACCCGCGCCGGGGTGGACCTGTTCGACTCGCTGCCGGGCGAGTTCACCACGAGCCCGCTGTCCGAACAGTCGGTCATCCTCAACGCCGACGGCTCCCAACTGGCCACCCCATACGACGAGAACCGGGTCATCGTCCCCCTGTCGGAGATCGCCCCGATCATGCGCACCGCGCAGGTCGCCATCGAGGACCACCGGTTCTACGAGCACGGAGGCGCCGATCTGCAGGGCATCGTGCGGGCCTTCATCTCCAACCAGTCCTCGGGCGGGGTGACCGGCGGCGGGTCCACCCTCACCCAGCAGTACGTGAAGATCACGCTCCAGGAGAACGCCGTGCGGACCGGCGACACCGACGCTGCGCGCAAGGCGATCGCCCAGAACTACGGACGCAAGATCCAGGAGCTGAAGTATGCCGTGCAGCTCGAGAAGACCCTGACGAAGGACCAGATCCTCGAGGGCTATCTCAACCTCGTCTACTACGGCGACCGCGCGTACGGCGTGGAGGCCGCCGCCGAACACTACTTCAGCAAGCACGCCAAGGAGCTCACCCTCACCGAGGCCGCGCTGCTGGCGGGGGTCGTCCAGAACCCTGGCACGACGGACCCGATCAACTTCCCGGACAAAGCCCTGGCTCGACGCAACGTCGTCCTGGACCGGATGCACGAGCTCAAGCTCATCAGCGACAAGGACTGGACCGACGCCAAGGCCGTCAAGCTCGCCGACATCCTGCACCCCAAGGCGGCGCAGAACTCCTGTCAGTCCTCGAAGTACCCCTACTTCTGCGACTACGTCATCGCCTACCTCAAGCAAGACCCCTCCCTGGATGCCGCGCTCGGCACGAGCGAAAAGGACCGGATCAACGCGATCTACCGGGGTGGCCTGACCATCCAGACGACGCTCGACCCGCGGATCATGGACCTGGCCCGGGAGAAGCTCGTCGAGCGGGTGCCGGTCGGCAACGGTGAAGACATCGGCGCGGCCACGGCGGTCATCGACGTGAAGACCGGGGGGGTCAAGGCGATCGCTCAGAACACCGAGTACAAGCTCAACTCCAGCCAACAATCCGAGACCACGGTCAACTGGGCGGTCGACACCAAGTACGGCGGGTCGTTGGGCTTCGGCTTCGGGTCCACCATCAAGGCCTTCGCCCTCGTGACGGCGCTGGAGAGCGGCATACCGACCAGTGCGAGCGTCTACGCCAAGAGCGGTCCGGCGGTCTACACCGGCAGGGACATCGGCGGCGACTGCGGCCTCGGCGGGTCGTCGTGGCCGGTGAGGAACGACGAGAGCATCACCGAGGGCAACATGAGCCTGGCGCAGGCGACGTCTCGCTCCATCAACACGGCCTTCGTCGGTTTGGCGATCCGGCTCAAGGACATCTGCAAGATCCGCGAGACCGAGTGGCGGATGGGGTTGCACCAGACCAACGGCG
The DNA here is from genome assembly GCA_037045045.1 of Dermatophilaceae bacterium. Classification (GTDB taxonomy): domain Bacteria; phylum Actinomycetota; class Actinomycetes; order Actinomycetales; family Dermatophilaceae; genus Phosphoribacter. Next base: position 151,687 of record JBAOHL010000001.1, on the reverse strand, counting down.
AGAAGATCAAGCCGTTCCCGGCGGCGATCATCCTCGGCGCCGACTCGGTATCGCCGATGACGGTGGCCAGCGCCTACCAGACACTCGCCAACGAGGGGAAGTACTGCACGCCGACCCCGATCATCTCGATCACCAAGGCCGGTCAGGCGCTGCCGGTGCCGGCCCCCGGCAGTCAATGCGAACAACGGGTGGATCCCGACGTGGCCCGTGGGGTCACCTCGCTGCTCACCGGTCCGCTGCGCTCCGGCGGCACGGCGCAACGCAGCGCCTTGGCCGGCGGCCGGCCGGCGGCCGGCAAGACCGGGACGACCGACCGCAACAACGAGACGTGGTTCGTCGGGTTCACTCCCGAGCTGTCGACTGCGGTCTGGGTGGGCACGCCCAACGACCCCGGCAACACCAAGAACCTCGACGGTATCCGGCTCGGCGGGTCGTACTACGGCACGGTGTTCGGCGCGAGCATCGCGGCCCCGGTGTGGAAGGGCATCATGGACGCGTCTCTGGAGGGCACCCCGGCGACGCCGTTCACCCAGGCCAGCGACAAGGTCACCAACGGCGAGATGGTGGACATCCCCTCGGTCCTGCGACGTAGCCTCGACGACGCCCGGGCGTTGCTCGACCAGGCCGGATTCAGCGTCTCCACTCGCCGCACCTACTCGAATTACGCGGTGGGCACCATCGTCGGCACGAGCCCGGGCAATCGGGCGATCCGCGGCAGCGTCGTCACCATCCTCATCTCGGCCGGGCCAGCGCCGGCTCCCGCGCCCACGCCTGATCCGGCGGCCCCACCGCCACCGGGCGGGTAGCCCCGGCGCGTCGGGGCAGGCGGTTGTCGACCCACGCCGTGCAGTTCAGCCGGCAGGGGCAGTTCAGCCGGCAGCGGCAGTTCAGTCGGCAAGGGCAGCCCGGACCGCTGCGGCGACCGCGCCACCGTCGGCTCGCCCCGCCACCTGCGGCGCCAGTGCCTTCATCACCTGACCGAGCTGACGCGGCGAGCTCGCCCCGGTCGTGGCTACGGCCTCGGCGACGAGCGCGGCGATCTGCTCGTCGGTGAGCTGGGCCGGAAGGTAGCGCTCGAGGACTCCCAGCTCGGCGCGTTCGCGGGCAGCGAGTTCCTCGCGCCCGGCCTGCTGGTATGCCGCGGCCGCCTCGCGACGCTTCTTGGCCTCCTTGGCGATCACCTGCTGGACCTCGTCGTCGGACAACTGGCGCTGGGTGGTGCCGGCGACCTCCTCGGTCGTCACCGCGGTGAGGACCATCCGCAGCGTCGCGGCCACGAGTTCGTCCCGACCCCGGATCGCGGTGGTCAGGTCGGTGCGCAGGGACTCCTTGAGGCTCATGGTCCCGATTGTCGCAGCGGGCCCGCCGTTTGCCAGGATGGGCGGATGCATCCGCTGTTGCGCGTCACCGCAGCGGCCACCGCCGCCGGCGTGGCCGGCCTCGGTTACGCCGGGCTGGTCGAACGCAACCTCTTCACGCTGCGCCGGGCGATGGTCCCGGTGCTGCCGCACGGCATACCGCCGGTGCGGGTCCTGCAGATCACCGATCTGCATCTCATGCCGGATCAGCGCCGCAAGGTGGCCTGGGTGCGTTCGCTGGCCGGCCTCGCGCCGGACCTCGTCGTCAACACCGGCGACAACATCGCCCACGCCGACTCGATCGACGTGCTCCTGCACGGGCTCGGGCCGCTGCTCGAACTGCCCGGGGTGTTCGTGCTCGGGTCGAACGACTACTTCGCGCCGAAGTTCAAGAACCCGGCTCGGTACCTCATGAAGGATTCCCGCCGCGGCCTCGCGAGCACCCCGCGGCTGCCGGTCGAGCGACTCGTCGCCGGGATGCGCGAGGCCGGCTGGACCGATCTGACCAACGCCCGGGCGCGGCTGCCGGTCGGGCGGGCCGACGTCGAGTTCGTCGGCGTGGACGACCCGCACCTGGACTACGACCGGTACGGCGAGGTCGCCGGGCCGGCCGACCCCAGCGCGACGGTGACCGTCGGCGTGGTGCACGCGCCGTACCAACGGGTGCTCGACGCGATGACCGCCGACGGGGCCGGGTTGGTCATCGCCGGACACACTCACGGCGGTCAGCTGTGCCTGCCCGGAGTCGGGGCCTTGGTGACCAACTGCGACCTCGACCGGCGCCGGGCCAAGGGAGTGTCGCGGTGGTGGCCAGGTGCCGGGTCGACGCCCTCGCGGCTGGCTCCGGGGGGCGCGGCATACCTGCACGTGTCCGCCGGGCTCGGGACCTCGCCGATGGCCCCGGCCCGCTTCGCCTGTCGACCCGAGGCCACGCTGCTCACCCTGGTCGCCCGCTGAACCTGGTCCCCCGCTGAACCGATTGGGAGGGCGCCCGGCGGGTCGGATATGGTTTCTGATTGCTGCCGCACGCCCGGGAGGGTGCCCGATCGAGCGTCCGGAGCCACGGGGTGTGGCGCAGCTTGGTAGCGCGCTTCGTTCGGGACGAAGAGGCCGCAGGTTCAAATCCTGTCACCCCGACTCGCTGTGATGTCTCAAGACATCGGCGACAGGGCGAACCCTCAGGGTTCGCCCTGTTTCGTTGTTTGGGGTTGGTATCGGCGGGTGGGGTCGAGGGTGAGGTGGCGGAGGATTTCGCCGGTGGTGGCGTGGCTGATGGTGATGTCGAGGTCGTGGATCAGTGCCAGGACGGGTGTGCCGTTGAGGTGCCGGCCGATGCCGATGGAGTAGAGGGTGCCGGCGTGGCGCAGGGTGATTTTGCCGTTGTTGATTTTGTCGGTGCGGACGCGTGCGTGGGTTCGGTCCGGGGGTTCGTGCAGGTGTCCGGGGGTGGCTTTGGGTCGGCTGGTGTAGGCGGCCAGCGGGGTGCGGCGGTTGAGGGAGCGGTGGGGCCGGTCGGTGTTGTACTCGCGGGTGAAGCGGTCCAGGAGGTGGTGGAGTTCGGTGAGGGTGGCTGGCTGGGTGGGCTGGTTGCGGAGCCACTTCTTGAGGGTCTGTTGGAAGCGTTCGACCTTGCCTTGGGTTTGGGGGTGGTTGCCGCGGCCGTTCTTCTGGGTGATGCCCAGGCGGGCGAGTTCGGTCTCGAAGGCGTTGCGTCCGCCGCGGACGCTGTGGGAGGCGTGCCGGACGGTGTACACCATGCCGTTGTCGGTGAGGGTGGCTGCGGGGCAGCCGAACTCGCTGACCGTGGCCTGGAAGGTGGCCAGAACGACCTGCCCGGTGATCCGCCGGTGGGCGCTGACGTGCAGGGCCATCCGGGAGTGGTCATCCAGCCAGGTGATGATCTCGGTGTCGGTGCCGGTGGTGAGCCGGTAGTGGGTGAAGTCGGACTGCCAGCACTCGTTGGGTTGGTCGGCGGCGAAGCGCAGGTAGGCGCTCTTGGGCTTCTTCTTTGGCTCCGGTGTGACCGCGTCGTGGCGGGTCAGGATCCGGGCGATGCTGGCACGGGACACGGTGGTGCCAGCGCGGGCGAGGTGGGCGCTGATGGTCTCGGGGCCGGCGTCGTGCCCGGCGTGCAGGAGGCGGTCTCGTTCGGTCAGCACAGCCTCGATGGCTGCCGCGGGGATCGCGGTCGGGGAGGTCTTCGGTCGGCGTGAGCGGGGTTCGAACGCTGCCTGGCCCTCGGCTCGGTAACGGGCCAGGAGCTTGTATACCCAAGCCCGGTGGACCCCGTAGCTGGCGGCGACCTCGGCCACCGGACGATGTTGTTCGAGGACCGCAGTGATCACCAGACGAGCCTTGGACACCCCCGAGTCTGATGTCGCCTATGTCTTGAGACACCTGTCGCCTATGTCCTGAGACTCGACACTGTCACCCCGACTCGCTGGCTCAAGGGCTCTGATCTGCGGGAACGCGATCGGGACCTTTCCCACACAGCGTCGGGCACGGCAGCGGCGTCGACGACGTCCTCGCGAAGGATACCGAGCACCTGTTGGTAGAGCGGCGAATTGACGTAGCGCCGCAGGTGCGGAGTCCCGGGTGTGGTCGTGGGGCACATAGTCAACCCCGACGTTCGCGAGTTGCGGTCGATCAACATCCGGCTCGTCACGTCAGTCAGGACGCGGAACTTGAACGTCTCGGGGACGTATCGCTGGAGGAGGTCGAGACAGTAGCCGTGCATCGTCCCGATGTACATCTCGGCCAGGCCGACCAGGCTCCCGCCACCCGACTCGACGAGGTGGAGGACACGGTCCTTCAGCTCGGCGGCGGCCTTCTCGGTGAAGGTGAACGCGATGATGTTGCTCGCATGCGACCGCGCACCTGAACAACGACCGGACCATCGCACCATCCGCACGCCAACACTTGGCCCGGAGCCCGGGGGGACCTCCGCGACGCTGGCCCCGGCGAGACCACATTGGTGCTGAGCGCGCTCGGCCCGCTGGCCAACCGGTGATGGGTTCGGGCGGGTGAAGTCTTGCCCACCGGGCGCGTCGGATGCCTGTAGGACAATCGCCTCATGAAGGTGGGCGTCTACGTGGATGGGTACAACTTGTACTACGGCGGCAGAGGCATCTGCGGCCGCGGGGTCGCCGGCTGGCGCTGGCTCGACATTCGAGGCATGGCCGAGGCATTTGTGGCCGCCCGGTCAGGCTGGGCAGGCCCCTTCGATACGCGCGTCGTCTTCTGTACCGCTCGGATCAAGGGGCAGGCCAACACCAGCAGTCAGCGCGATCAGGACACCTACATCCGCGCGCTGCAGCAGCACTCGGCCGTCGATCACGTCGAGTTCGGGACCTATGTCGAGCGCACCGCGACCGCACCGCTGGCCACGGCCGATCGCCGCGGTCGCCCAGTCCTGAGCGAGGCTGACTGGCCGCTGATGGTGCGGGACGCTGCCGGTCAGGACGTGCCAAGGGCCACCTTCATGGCATCGGTCGCACGTCGCGAGGAGAAGGGCAGCGACGTGAACGTTGCCAGCCACCTGCTCGTCGACGTGATGACCGACGCTGTCGACGCCGCCGTCGTCATCAGCAACGACAGCGATCTCAAGATGCCGGTCGACGTTGCTCGGCAACAGGTCCCACTTGGGCTGATTAACCCGACGAAGGGATACCCGGCAGGTGCTCTCAACGCCGGCCCCGGCACGGGCATCGGCGGGCATTGGTGGTATCAGCTGACGACGCCCGACTTCACCAAGCACCAGATGCCCCAGACAGTTGGTCAGCTGCGCCGTCCGGCCGGGTGGTGACATGAGTAAACCCGGCCCCTGAGGGGCCGGGCGGTATGCGACCAGAGTACACGGCGAGCCCGCAAGAGGCCAGGCAAACGACAAAGCGGATCCCGCGCCCGAGTTGGCTGACGGCCCTCACGGGCGCAGCCCGTGGTGGCCACCGTGACCCTACTCGGCGCCGGGAGTCCGATTCAGCCACTTCGCGTGTGCGCTCGACATCCGTGCGGCGATCTCAGCATCGCGACCGCGGGCAGCGTGCTGGTAGCGCAGCGCCTGCTGGCGGCTCTGCGCATCTGGCTGGCCCAAGACCCGTGCCGTGTAGTAGCGCACCTGCTGCAGATCGCTCCGGGGCCGAAGGCTCCTGGCCAGGGCAACCAGATCGAGCCACAGCCATCGGCAACGGGCCGGCGTCGTGGAGCCCGTGGTACAGATTGAAGCCGTCAACGTAGACGATCAGCCGCTCAGCCAACGCGACATCCCTCCCGGCCTGCTTGCGAGGCTCACGCAAGTCCATCTACTCTTGGGACCATACCCCGCCAGCGCCTCACGGCGTTTGGCACAACGGCCCTCTTCGGAGGGCCGTTTTTGTGGCACAACGCCATACGGCCGCACAGAAGCGGGGCGTCTCGGCGATCGTCGTTGGCGAAGGCCCCGGGACGACCCCTGGCCAAGGCCACACGCCGGGGTTTCGTCATCCGGCGAGCCCACTGAGCGCCTCACGGTGTGACATCTCGGCATGCCCGCCACGCCTTCCACAGGCTCGCAGAACGCGCCACCTTCCTCCCGGCCACTGGCCCAGCCTCCCAACGCCACTCGGCCCCGCCTCAGTGCCGAACGTCTCAGCCCGTGGGTCCGCCCGTGCCTGCTGAATGCCGAGCCGGGCACGGGCGTCGGAGCGCCGCCGCCGGCTCCCAACGCCTAGCCTGAGGACGCCGGGTTCCGAGCGACGAAAGGGGCGGTATGCCGCAGCCGGATGCCCGGATCACGCGGGCCAGCGCCGCTCGGTTCGCCCGGTCGTTCTGGCTGCCGCCGCGGGCCCACGGCGAGCGCATCGAGGGACGCGAGGTGAGCTTCCTCGAACTGTTCTACGACCTCGTCTACGTCGTCGTCGTCTCCCAGGCCTCCCACCACCTCGCCGTCGACGTCTCGTGGTCCGCCGCCGGGCAGTTCGCCGTTGTCTTCGGCCTCGTGTGGATTGCGTGGATCAACGGCGCCTCGTACCACGACCTGCACGGCCGCAGCGACGGGCGGACGAGGACCTACGTCTTCGCCCAGATGGGGCTGCTCGTCGTCCTCGCGGTCTTCACCACTGAGGCCCCAGACGCGGACGGAGCCCCGTTCGCCGTCGCCTACGCGGCATACCTGGCCCTGCTCGCCTGGCTGTGGTGGACGGTGCGCCGACAGGACGACGCGGACACCCGGCCGCTCACCACGCCGTACATCGCCGGCGTCGTGGGCAGCGCAATCCTCATGGGCGCCAGCGTGCCGCTGCCGGCCGCCGCGCGGATGTGCGTGTGGGGCGCACTCGTCCTCGGTTGGCTGGTCGGTCTGGCCGTCATCGACTGGCGGCACTCGGCGACGCGAGACACCTCAGCCAACGTCACCGAGTCGATGATCGAGCGGTTCGACCTGTTCACCATCATCGTCCTCGGCGAGGTCGTCGTCGGGGTGGTCAGCGGACTGGCCGGAGCCGGGCGCACGACAGGCACGATCGTCACCGGGGTGCTCGGGCTGGGGATCGGATTCGCCTACTGGTGGAGCTACTTCGACTTCGTCGGGGCCCGTCGAGTACGCACCGAGCGCGGGGCCGTGTCGCGTTGGCTGCTCGGCCACTACCCCGTGGCGCTGTCCATCGCCGCCACGGGAGGCATCCTCGCGGGAATGATCGGGCATGCCGGCGGCGCGGAGCCCGATTCGGCCGCGCTCATCCTGTCGACCTCCGTCGCCCTCGGCGTGCTCTCGCTCGTCCTCGTCGCCTCCTCGGTGCAGGACTGGACGGCATACCCGCGGGTGTATCGGAAGGTATCCGCGGCGCTGGCCCTCACGGCAGCCATCGCCGTCGCGATCGGCTGGCTACGGCCGGCGCCGTGGCTGCAGATGCTCGCCCTCGTCCTGCTGCTCGGCCTCGTGTGGCTGTACGGCATCCTCGCCTGGTCGGCCACCACGTCGACGCCGGACGGCGGGCCCTAACCGGCGCGCAGGTCGCGACGCGAGAAGGCGCCAGCGCTGGCGACCACGAGCACGAGCGCCGCGCCGACGAATGCCGCGAGGACTCCCACGTTCGGGTCGTCCACGGGAACGCGCCCGACGGCATACGCCGGGGACAGCCGCCGGGCCCAGATGGGCAGATCGAGCGCGTCCCCGACGAAGCCGACGACCGCCATCCACCCAACGAGCAGCCACGCCACCGCGGCCAGCCGCGGCACCGCTGCGCGCACCGCCAGCCCGACGGCGCCGACGAGCAGCACGGCGGGTCCGAGCGCGAGGGCGGCCTGAAGGCTGGCGGTGAGGTTCTCCAGGACTCGTGACACCCGCCAGGTGGTCAGCCCGAACGCGAGCGCTTGGACCACGAGCACGACGAGCACCTCGACGGCCAACACCAGGCCCCAGGCCAGCCAGAACGCCCGCCGGCGGGTCGGGCCCGAGGCCACTAGACCAAGCCGACCCGAGTCCTCCTCGGCGGCCAGGCGCAGCACGCCCTGGACGACGAGGGCCGCCGCGCCCACCGCGGCCAGTGTCGCCGACATCGCGGTCAACACGTCCTCGGGTCGATCTATACCCAACGCCTCGAGCAGTTGGGGATTGGCTCGCAGCAGCGCGGTCATCTCGGTGGACAACGCGCCCATCGACAGTCCCCACGCGACGACACCCACCGACCACCCCACGGCCGCTCCGCGAGTCAGCCGCCAGGCCAGACCGAACGGCGTGGTCAGCGCCGCTCGAGCCGTGGCCGGCCCCGGGCGGGCCGCCACCAGCCCGCCGTAGAGGTCGCGATGAACGGCGACCCAGGCCGCCGCACCGAGCGCGAGTCCGCTGAGGACGAGGTAGGCGACCAGCGGCCATGCCTGCGGGTCCCCGAACGGGGCGACCCGCGGCAGCCACCCCGACGGCGTCACCCACCAGAGCGACCGATTCCCGGCATCGAGAGCGGCCCGCAGGACGAACATCCCGAACACCGCCGCCAGCGACAGGCCCGTGGCGGTGCGGGCATCGCGACTCACCTCCGCGGCGAGCAACCCGGTCGCCGCGAACGACAGCGCGAACAGGGCCAGCGACGCGGCATACCACCCCGATCCCGCGCTCGGTAGCCCCACCCACACCTGCCCGGCGAAGGCCAAGAGCCCCACGAGGACCATCGCGACGGCGACGACGAGCGAGCCGGCCGCGAGCGGCGCCAGGCGGCCGACGCACCCGGCGGTGACGAGGTCGGTGCGCCCGGCGTCCTCCTCCCGGCGGGTATGCCGCACGGCCAGCAGGCTCGCGACCGTAGGGAAGAGCAGCAAGGCGAGGAAGCCGACCTCGTTCGTCGTGATGCCGCCGAGGGTGTCGAGGTCCGCCCAGCGCCCGTTGAAGGCGGCACTCGCCGGGGCGATCGCGTTGGAGGCGGCGTAGGCCGCCCGAGCTTCGGCAGTCGGGTACAGCCCGACGATGCTGTGCGCGATGGCCAGGACGAGCCCGGCGAGCAGTACCGGCCCGAACAGCAGGCCCTTCCAGCCGGTCCGCACCTGGAGGCGGGCCAGGCGCAGCGTGCCGGTCAGCGCCGTCACGCCGGCTCCTCGTACTCGGCGAGGAAGAGGTCCTCCAGCGACGGCGGATGGACGACGAGGGACAGCGGGCCCTGTGCGGCAACGGTTTCCACGACCTGCGCCATCTGCGCACGGCTCACGGTAAACGAGGTCCGGACGCCCAACGGTTGCGCCGACGCGCTGTAGTCCCGGACCCCGGCGTGCTCGCGGACCCCGACGAGCGGCTCCCCGCTCGTGGCGACGACACTTGTCGCGGTGTTGGCCCGCAGTTGCTCGAGTGAGCCGGTCGACACGGTTCGACCGGATCGGATGATCGTCACCCGATCACAGAGGGCCTCGACCTCGTCGAGGATGTGGCTGCTCAACAGCACGGTCCGACCCCGGTCGGCCAGCTCGCGCACGGTGTCTTGGAACCGGGCCTCCATGAGCGGGTCCAGGCCCGAAGTGGGCTCGTCGAGGACGTAGAGCTCGGCGTCGGTGGCGAGCGCGGCGATGAGGGCGACCTTCTGGCGATTGCCTTTGGAGTACGTCCTGGCCCGTCGAGTCGGGTCGAGCTCGAACCGCTCGACGAGGCTGGCGCGGCGGGTGCGATCCAGGCGCCCGGTGAATCCGCCGATGACGTCGATGCACTCCCCGCCCGTGAGGCCCGGCCACAACGCGGTGTCGCCCGGCACGTACGCCAGCCGCCGGTGGATCGCCACGGCGTCGGTCAGCGGGTCCAGGCCGAAGACCGACAGCCGGCCACCGCCGAGACGCAGCTGACCGAGCAGCGCTCGGATCGTCGTCGACTTGCCCGCGCCGTTGGGCCCGAGGAAGCCGTGTACCTCCCCCGCGCAGACGGTGAGGTCCAGCCCGTCGAGGGCCCGCACCGCACCGAAGTCCTTGCGCAGGTCCCGGCCCTCGACGATCGCCGACCCACCGACGCCCCCCGAGGGCGCCGATGATGACAGTGCCTCTCTCATGACAGCTACTGTCCGCTGAGTGACAGTCACTGTCAAGTGGGCTACGCTGGCGCCCGACCGGCCACGGCCACGGCATCTCGACCGGGTCGCCCGGCATCGAGGTGACGGGAGGACCGGCGCGTGCTGCAACGGCTCGGACCCACTCTGCGGCAACGCAAGAAGGCCGCCGCCATGCGGCACATCCAGACCGTCGCCGTCGCCATGTTCACCGAACGCGGATTCGACGCAGTGACCGTCGAGCAGGTCGCCGCGGCGGCGGACGTCTCGCCGAGCACCGTCTACCGTTACTTCGGCACCAAGGAAGGGCTCATCGTCCACGACGAGTACGACGACGAGCTGCTCGCGATGGCCGCCCCCCTGCTCGAGGTGTACGACCCGGTCACCGCCTTCCTCGTCGCCGTCGAACGCCTCCAGTCCGTCAGCGGCCCCGCCCTCACCGAGGCACGCTGGGCGCTGTGGTTCGCGGTGCCGTCGGTCCGGGCGGCCGGGTACCTGATGATCGACGAGTTCACCGACGAGCTCGCGACGATCCTCGTGGCCTCGGGCCGCAGTGGCCTCACCCTCGCCCAGGCGCGTACTCTCATCGGCGCGCTCCTGGGCGCCACCCTGACGTCGTTGCGCACCTGGGTCGAGGACGGCGCCGTCGGCGACCCGATCGAGCGCCTCTGCGCCGACCTGACCGTCGTCCGGGCAGCCTTCCCGCCGGCCTAGCCGCAGACGCCGGTATGCCGCCCGGGCCCTCGACCGGACGGCATACCTTCGCAAACGACGTCAGGCGACCCGGACGGGCCGCAGGGTGGGGTGGGTCGGGTTCTTGAGGTTCCACCCGGCGAACGGGGCCCACTCGCCCTTGGGCTGGGAGAGCCGGTCGGCGATGATCTGGACGGTCATCGGATTGTTCGCCATGCCGAAGTGGCTGGAGAGCACCTCGATGTTCTCGGTGCGCGGCGCCGGCTTCTCGACGATCCGCCGCCAGTCCATCGTGCCGTCGGTGCGCGAGTAGATGACCGTCGAGGGCACCGGCAGCCGGCCGGCCGCGAACTTCTGGTCCTTGGGGTACCACCAGCCGTCGAGCGAGGTGCCCATGTTGATGACCTGGCGGACCTTGTCGGGCGCCGCGTGGGCGACCATCCGGGTGAACGCACCGCCGACACACCAGCCGACGAGGCTGACCTTGTCGCCGTCGTACTTGTCGTAGAGCTCCTCGGTCATCTTCAGCAGCGTCGAGCGGATCTTCTGCGGCGGCAGGTACATCATGTGCACCGGTGGCGAGTAGACGTGGTGACCGATGAGGCGCAGGGCCAGACGCATCTCCATGGTGCCCATCGACGGGCTCCACAGGCCGGTGACGACGATGACGGGGTGCCCGTCGGAGGTGTGTTGGGGGACGAGCAACGGCGTGGCCAGGGCGAGGCTGGCCATCTCGACCATCATGCGCGACGGCTCGAACATACGGTAGAGGGCCGGATGCGTCGCGATGTTCGGGACGCTGTCGGGGATGATCTTCATTGGTCACCTCGGAAGCTGGCAGTGGGACGGGTGATGGTGCCGCGAGCGGGCGGTCCGGACGGCTGGGCCTGACCACTGGACGTCAACTTTACCAAGCAATGCTTGGTTTGCCAAGCACTTTCAGTCGCCGGGAATCGCCGATCCGACGGCGCGGTGCGCACGGTGTGCCGCCCAGCGCCGAGCCTTTGCGGCCAGTCTGCGCGCATCGGCAGAGGGCATCCGGGGATGGTGTCGCACGGCATACGACCCGGGCGCCGGGCCGCCTGCAAAGCGGGGTCCTCGATGGCTCGGGCTCAGGCGACCTGGGCGGCCTTGTCGCCGGCGTTCTCCAGCGTCCACCCGCTGAACGGGCGCCAGGTGTCCTTCGGTTGCATGAGCCGGTCGGCGATGATGTGCAGCGTCATCGGGTGGTTGGCCATGCCGAAGTGACTCGAGACCACCTCGATGTCCTCGCTCGGGTGGGCGTCCTCGGGCTGGGTGACCTGCTTGCGGTTGAACGTCCCGTCGGAGCGGGAGTACACGACGGTCGAGGGCACCGGCAGCGGATCGCTGGCCCTCGTCACCCCGCCGGCGTGGGTGAGCTTGGGGTACATCGGCAGGTTCTTCGCCACGCCCATGTTGATGACCTGACGGACCGCATCGGGCAGGGCGTGGGCGGCCAGCCGGGTGAACCCGCCGCCGTAGCACCAGCCGGCGATAGTGATGGGTTCGCCATAAAGGGTGGCGACCTTCTCGGTCTCGCGCAGGACGACATCGAGGATGGCCTTCGGGCGACGCAGCATCGTCAGTTCGGGAAGGCAGTGGACCTTGTGGCCCAGGGCCTTCAGCGCCAGGCGCATCTCCAGCGTGCCGATCGCCGGGGCCATCGCCGGCACGACGAGGATGGGCTGGCCGTTGCTCGTGCGGTGCTTGAGCAGCCAGGGCAACGCAAGAGGCGTGGCGGCCATCTCGACGACCATCCGCGGCACCTCGAGGGCGACGAACTGACCGGGTTGGGTGATCCAGTCGGGAACGCTGTCGGGGGTGAACGTGGTCATGTGGGTCCTCGGACTCCGGGGGGATCAGGGTCTGCTCATCAGCGTGCGGCCCAACTGGCGAGTAGCGGTGCGCGTTTCCGCTGGGCGAAACGCTCGGACGGGCAGGCGCCGTCGTCGGCAGACGCCGACGGCCCGGCCGTGCGTCACGGTCGGGCCGTCGAGATGGTGTCGGCGCTCAGGCGCTCTTGGCCAGCCGCAACTTCGGTTGAGCCTCGCCGCCCCGGAAGCCAGCGAAGGGTGCCCACTGGCCCTCGGGTTGGGCGAGCCGGTCGGCGAGGATGCGCACCGTCATCGGGTTGTTGGCCATCCCCCAGTGGCTGGAGACGATCTCGACGTTCTCGTTGAGCGGGCCGTCGGGCTCGCAGACCTTGGCGTGGTCGAACATCCCGTCGCTGCGCGAGTAGACGACCGTCGAGGGCACCGGCAGGTGATCGAGCCCGGTGTACTTGTACTCCTTCGGGTACCACCAGCCCTCGCGGGCCGAGCCGAGGTTGATGACCTGACGCACCTTGTCCGGCACGGCGAAGGCGGCCATCCGGGTGAACGCGCCGCCAACGCACCAACCGACGAGGGTGACCTTGGTGCCGTATTCCGCGTAGAGCTTCTCGATCTCGGCGATGACCGCGGCGCGGATCGTGCTCGGCTTGCGCAGCATGGTGAACTCCGGCGGGACGTGCGTCGAGTAGCCGAGCAGCTTGAGGGCCGCGCGCAGCTCGAGGGTGCCGCTGTTGACGCTCCACAGGCCGGTGACGACGAGCACGGGGTGGCCCTGGTCGGTCTTCTTCTTGAGCAGGGCCGGCATGGCGATCGGCAGGGCGACCATGTCGACGGCGGCGCGAGGCACCTCGAGCAGGGTGTAGAGCTGGGGCTTGCTGAGCAGTTCGGGCATGCGCGGGGAAAGGGTCGTGGACATGTGTGACACACCTTTACGTCGGTGGGAGCAGGTGGGCCGCGACCGACGGGGTCGATCGGTGCCCCTGGGGTTTCTTGTGTTCAGGATACCAAGCACTGCATGGTGGCGGGCCCACGTTTCCGCTCTGCGTAACGTCGATTCGGAACCCGGTCCATGGATGGCACACCCGCCCCTCGGACTGTGGCGCACGGCATACCGGATGGGAGCGACGGCATGCTCTTGGACCCTCCCGACAACGGTGCGCAGATGGCAGGCTCGGGCCATGAAGAGCACCATGCAGACCACGCCCCTGCTCATCTCCACCATCCTGCGTTACGGCACGACCGTGCACGCCGATCAGGAGATCATCACCTGGACGGGGGAGGGCTCGCGGACGATGACGTTCGCCGAGTTGGGCACCCAGGCCGCGCAACTGGCCCACGCGCTGCGCGGGCTCGGCATCACCGAGGACCAGCGGGTCGGCACGTTCATGTGGAACAACGCCGAGCACACGGTGGCCTATCTGGCCGTGCCGTCGATGGGTGCCGTCCTGCACGCCCTCAACATCCGCCTCTTCCCCCCGCAGATCGTCTACATCGCCACCCACGCGGACAACCGCGTCGTTATCGTCGACAACTCGCTGGCCCAGCCGTTCTCCGGGCTGCTGCCGCACCTCGACACGGTCCGGCACGTCATCGTCAACGGCCCGATCCCCCCCGAAACCCTCGCCGCGTTGCAGAACGCGCCCCAGGTCGAGGGGGTCTACGACTGGGCGACCTTGCTGGCCGACCAGCCCACGACCTTCGACTGGCCGACCGACATCGACGAGGACAGTGCCTCGTCGATGTGTTACACCTCGGGCACCACCGGTCACCCCAAGGGCGTGGCGTACTCCCACCGGAGCAACTACCTGCACGCCGCGTCGGTCCCCCTGGCCCTCGGGGTCCAGCAGGGCGACCGGATGCTCACCGTCGTGCCGCTGTTCCACGCCAACGCCTGGGGCTTCCCCTATCTGGCCCTTTTGTCCGGGGCGACCCTGGTCATGCCCGACCGGTTCCTCCAGGCCGAGCCGCTGGCCAAGATGATCGCGACGGAGCGGGTCACCGTGGGCGCGGGCGTCCCGACGATCTGGAACGACCTGTTGCACTACCTCGACGAGAACGCCACCGACGTGTCCTCGTGCCGGATGCTCATGGTGGGCGGGTCGGCCGCTCCCCCCGCCCTGATGAAGGAGTTCCAGGCCAAGCACGGCATCCAGATCATCCACGGCTGGGGGATGACCGAGATGTCGCCGGTCGGCAGCATCGCCTACCCGCCCGTTTCGGCCGCCGAAGGCAGTGACGAGTACTGGCGTTACCGCACCTCCCAGGGGCGCCTGCTGCCGGGCGTCGATGGGCGGCTCGTCGCCCCCGACGGCAGCTACGCCCCCTGGGACGGCGTGAGCGTCGGCGAGCTCGAGGTCAAGGGCCCGTGGATCACCGGCGAGTACTACCACAACGGGTCGGAGTCGGAGTTCGAGAAGGAGGAGATGGCGGCGAAGTTCAGCCCGGACGGGTGGCTACGCACCGGTGACGTCGGCACGCTCACCCACGACGGGTTCCTCGTGCTCACCGACCGGTCCAAGGACGTCATCAAGTCCGGCGGCGAGTGGATCTCCTCCGTCGACCTCGAGAACTCGATCATGGCTCACCCCGACGTCCGCGAGGCGTGTGTCGTCGGCGTCCCCGACGAGCGGTGGGGGGAGCGCCCCCTGGCCACCGTCGTGCTCAAGGACGGCGCGACGACGACCCCCGAGGTGTTCGTCGCCTGGCTGCGCGACCGGATGCCGCACTGGATGGTGCCCGAGCGATGGGCCTTCATCGGCGAGGTCCCCAAGACCTCGGTGGGCAAGTTCGACAAGAAGGTGGTGCGCCAGCACTTCGCCGACGGGCAGATCGATGTCCACATGACGCACTGAGCAGCGATCGCGGTCCCACCCAAGCGAGACCGGTGCTTAGCGGTGCTTAGGGGTGCTTAGCGGTGCTTAGCCGCGCTCAGCCGCGCTCAGCCGCGCTCAGCCGCGCTCAGCGCAAGGTATAGGACTCCCGGCTGACGTCGAAGCCGGCCCCGGTGTCGGCGTTCGTGCAGTGCATGCCGTCCTGACGACTCAGGCAGGTGATCGGCCCGATCGACATCGTCGCACCGTAGGCCAACGCGACGAGGTCCCCCCGTCTGTCGTCGTGCACGACCTGCGACCCCGGCTGGCCGTTCCACCACGTGCCCTCGGCGCCGACTCGGGCCTCGTAGGCGACCGTGTCGCTCACGCAGCTGAGGTGAGCCCCGGAGGGGGCGAGGACCACTCCGCTACCCCAGTCGAGCGGGCAGTCCGCGGGCTTGGGTGGCAGCGTCCACGTGCGTTCGAGGACGTCGCAGCGCAGGGACCAGCCGGTGGGATCGACGGAACGGGACGTCAGGCAGTTGATCCGTCCGGTGGGGCTGGCAAAGGCCACCGAGGCGTGGGTGCCGACGGCGACGGTGGGGCCGGGCGACGGCGTGGCGCGGGGCGTCGATCTGCTCGGCGACGGAGCCGACGAACTCGCACCACCCGTCGGCGTCGAGTCCGGGGCTACCGTCACCGAGACCGTGGGCAGCTCCGGTGGGGCGGCGGTCCCGGAACATCCGACGAGGAGGGTCGCTGCCGTCGCCGCGACGAGAAGGCCGGTCGGACGGGCGCGCATGTCAGCCTCCGACGAGGAGCTCGGCGATTTGCACCGCATTGAGCGCGGCGCCCTTGCGCAGGTTGTCGCTGCTGACGAACAGCACCAGACCCCGACCACCATCGACGCTGTCGTCCTGCCGGATCCGGCCGACGTAGGACGGGTCGGCCCCCGCCGCCTGCAAGGGGGTCGGGACGTCCGCGAGCTCGACCCCCGGGGCGCCGGCGAGCACCTCGCGAGCCCGTGCGGCCGTGATCGGCCGGGCGAATTCGGCATTGATCGACAGCGAGTGCCCGGTGAAGACGGGGACCCGCACACAGGTCCCGGACACCCGCAGGTCGGGCAGGTCGAGGATCTTGCGCGACTCGTTGCGCAGCTTTTGCTCCTCGTCGGTCTCGCCGCTGCCGTCCTCGACGAGCGAGCCGGCCAGAGCCACCACGTCGAAGGCGATCGGCGCGACGTACTTCGCCGGCGCACCAAGATCGACCGACGAGCCGTCGTGGGTCAGCCGTTCGATGTCGCCCTCGGCGACGGCCCGGTGCACCTGTCCGGCAAGCTCCTCGACGCCGGCCAGACCGGAACCGGACACTGCCTGATAGGTCGAGACGACGAGGCGCACGAGGCCGGCCTCGTCGGCCAGCGGTTTGAGCACCGGCATGGCCGCCATCGTCGTGCAGTTGGGGTTGGCGATGATGCCCTTGGGGGTGTCCTTCGCGGCGGCCGGGTTGACCTCCGAGACGACGAGCGGGACGTCGGGGTCCATCCGCCAGGCCGAGGAATTGTCGATCACCGTGACGCCGGCTGCCGCGAACCGGGGCGCCTGAGCGCGCGACGTCGTTGCGCCGGCGGAGAAGATCGCCACATCGAGACCGCGGGGGTCGGCTGTCGCGGCGTCCTCGACGGTGATCTGCCGCCCCTGCCACGTCATCACGCGCCCGGCCGAGCGCGCCGAGGCGAACAACCGCAACTGGCCCACCGGGAACGCCCGTTCGGCGAGGAGGCGCAGCACGACGCCGCCGACCTGGCCGGTCGCCCCGACGACCCCGACGTTCACCGCGGCGCCCTTGGCCGCTGCCTGCTCGCTCATCGTCCCGTCCCTCCGTAGACGACCGCTTCACCGGTCTCCGAATCGAGCCCGAACGCTGTGTGGACGGCCCGCACCGCGTCCTCGAGCTGGTCGGCCCGGGTCACGGCCGAGACGCGGATCTCGGAGGTCGAGATCATCTCGATGTTGATGCCGGCGTCGGCGAGCGCGCGGAATACCCGAGCGGACACCCCCGGGTGCGAGCGCATTCCGGCACCGACGAGCGAGAGCTTGCCGATCGTGTCGTCGTAGAGGATCGTCTCGAAGCCGACGAAGTCCTTGATCGCGTTGAGGGCCGCCACCGCCTTGGGGCCGTCGGCGCTGGGCAGGGTGAACGAGATGTCGGTGCGGCCGGTGGCCATGGCCGAGACGTTCTGCACGATCATGTCGATGTTGATGCCGGCCTGCGCGACCGCGTCGAACAGGTCCGCGGCCGTGCCGATCTTGTCCGGGACGCCGACGACGGTGATCTTCGCCTCGGTCTTGTCGTGGGCGATTCCGGTGATGAGCGGGGCTTCCACGTGCTCTCCTTGCTGGTACGCCGACTCCTTGACCCACGTTCCCTCGTGCGTCGACCACGAGGAGCGGACGTGGATCGGTATGCCGTGCCGGCGCGCGTACTCGACGCAGCGCAGGTGCAGGATCTTGCTGCCGTTGGCCGCGAGGTCGAGCATCTCTTCGCTGGAGACGATGTCGAGCTTGCGCGCCGAGGGCAGGATGCGCGGGTCGGCGGTATACACCCCGTCGACGTCGGTGTAGATCTCACAGACGTCGGCCTCCAGGGCCGCGGCGAGCGCGACGGCGGTGGTGTCCGACCCACCTCGGCCGAGCGTCGTGATGTCCTTGCTCGTCTGACTCACGCCCTGGAAACCGGCGACGATGGCGATATGGCCGGCCTGGAGGGCCTCGCTGATCCGCCCGGGGGTGACGTCGATAATCCGAGCCTTGCCATGGGCGGCGTCGGTGATGACGCCGGCCTGCGAGCCGGTGAACGAGCGCGCCTCGAAGCCGAGGCTGTTGATGGCCATGGCGAGCAGGGCCATGGAGATCCGCTCCCCCGCGGTCAGGAGCATGTCCAGCTCGCGCCCCGGGGGACTGGCGGTGACCTGGTTGGCCAGGTCGAACAGTTCGTCGGTCGTGTCGCCCATCGCCGAGACGACGACGCACACCTCGCGACCGGCCTTCTTCGCCTCGACCACCCGGCGGGCCACTCGCTTGATGCCCTGGGCATCGGCGACGGAGGACCCTCCGTATTTCTGGACGACGACACTCACGACAGGCTCCCGGGCGCGGACAGACGAACCCGCCTAGTCTACCGAGCGGCCAAGGGCCCACCGACGACGCGCACCGATGCCCCCGCCGTCGCGACCGGGCCCGCTGGCGAGGTCACCCGAGCGCGACGATGGCGAGGGCGGCACCGGCGAGCAGGGGCGGACCATACGCGAACTCCGAGCTGCGCCCGGCTGTGCGGGTGGCCAGCAACACCGCCCCGACGATGCCGCCGAGTAGGATCCCGGCGACCGCTCCGACGAGGACGTGGGCCCAGCTCAGCCACCCGAGCAGCAGCCCGAGCAGGCCGGCGAGCTTGACGTCCCCCAGCCCCATCCCCGCCCCGACGAGCGCCAGGACGAGGAAGAACGCGAGGAGCGCGGGCCCGCCGAGCGCCGCTCGGCCGAGTGAGCCCCAAGTCCCGCCCGCGGCCGACGCGACGGCCAGCAGGGCGAGCAGGACGGGGTAGGCCGGCAGCTGGATGGCGTCCGGGAGACGGTGGACGTCGAGGTCGATGGCGGCCAGGACAACCATGACCCAGCCGCAGACGAGATACGTCGAGCTCGTCACGACCGACTGCCGCGGGGCCAGCGACCACCACATCGCCATGCCTCCGAGGGCGGTCACCGGGACGATCCACCACGTGCGCGGCCCGGGCAACGGCGCCTCGTCGGCGAGTCGATAGGCGCGTCGAGCGAGCCGCCCGCGCA
Organism: Dermatophilaceae bacterium; assembly: GCA_037045045.1. GTDB lineage: Bacteria > Actinomycetota > Actinomycetes > Actinomycetales > Dermatophilaceae > Phosphoribacter. The sequence goes on along the minus strand of JBAOHL010000001.1, from coordinate 132,637 downwards.
ACAGCCACCCGACCGCGAGCCCGACCAGGAGCACCACACCGAGCACCACAGGGTCTCGCACGGCGACTCCTCGATCAGTGAACTGCGTTGCCGCACAGGCTAGCCCACTCGTCGCGCTACTCCAGGTCCATGCGGGCCCGTTAACGGCCGACCTCACAGAGTCCTCACGGTTTCAACTAACTCTGTAGTGAAACCCCGGGTGACCAGTCTTAATCGACAGGACCGGAAGCCCCGGGACACTCCGAGACAAAGGAAATCACCATCATGACCGCTCGTCTGGCCGCGAAGCTCTTCGTCCTGCAGAACACCCGGGAGAAGGGTGCGACCGCCGTGGAATACGGCGTCATGGTCGCCGCGATCATCGCCGTCCTCGTCGCCATCGTCTTCACGATCGGCCGTCAGGTCCTCGCCGCGTTCACCAACGTCAGCAACCAGCTCCCGGCTGCCCCCTGATCGCAGCGCACCCGTCGGTCGTGACCCCGCCCCCGGGGCGGGGTCACGACCGAACCACCTTCCCGCCACATCAACACGGAGCCGTCGATGACTCGTCCCCGACCGCGTGACCGCGGCGCCGCCGCTGTCGAGTTCGCGATCATCTTGCCCCTGTTGTTGCTCGTCATCGCTGGCATCGTCGACTACGGGCGGGCCTTCTACACCGAAATCGCGTTGACCAATGCAGCCCGCGAAGGCGCCCGGGCCGCGTCGGTGAGCACGATGACCCTCGGGCAGATCCAGGCCCGCACCGCGGCCGCCGCACCGGGCCTCACCGTCACGACGACCGCGACACTGTGCCCAGGCTCGGGCAACGCGAGCGTCACCACCCGCTCGAACTTCGAGTGGATCCTCCTGCAACCGGTCATGGCAATCTTCGGCGCCTCCGATGCCCTGCCGGAGACCCTGTCCTCCACCGCCGTGATGAGGTGCGCGTCCACATGAGTATCCGCCAGCCGGCATACCGCGGTCGGCACCGCCGGCCCCGTCCGACGTCACGCGGCACCTGGGTGCCCGGCGCGGGACTCCTACAGCCGTTCCGCCGATCCGACCCGGAGCGGGGCGCAGTCGCCAGCATCGTCGCCGTCCTGTTGGCCGGCGGGGTCATCATCGGGATGCTGGCCCTGAGCATCGACGTCGGCAACATCATGTGGGAGCGCCGGCAACTGCAGAACGGCGCCGACGCAGCCTCCCTCGCCCTGGCCAAGGATTGCGCCACCGACCCCACGAAGTGCTCCGTCGCTTCGGCTGTCCCCGACCTGACCCCCCTCATCAACGCCAACGCCGCCGACGGACTCGAGCAACTCGACGCCCACCGCGCCGGCACCGCCAACGGACTGTGCGCGCGGGGTGCCAACTCGGCCGGGTTGCCGATCTGCCCCTCGGCCACCGGCAACGCGCCCGTCACCGCATTGCAGGAGTGCCCGCCCGTGCCCACCTGGCTGACCGGTTCGGGGGCGACGACGAAATACGTCGAGGTGTACACCCGCACCCGCTCGACCGCCGCCGACAACACCATCCTCCCGAGCATCTTCGCCGAAGCCCTCGTCGGTGCCGGGCCGACCTCGGTGTCCGCCTGCGCGCGGGCGGCCTGGGGTCCTGCGGGTGCGCCCAGCCAGGTGTTGCCCTTGGTGATCTCCGAGTGCGACTGGAAGTCCCAGACTCACTACACCGGCCCGGGGACCGCCGTCTATCCGCCCGGCCCCCAGGGCGCCTGGCCCGGCTACGACAACCTCGCCGCCTCGACTCGCCCCTGGCCGGCGGCGTCCGTCCAGCATGCCGTGTACTCCAAGGGCAACCCGACCCCCTGCGACACCAGCTCGCCCGGAGGGACGGCGCCCGGTGGATTCGCCTGGCTCGACACCATCCCCCAGACAAACTGCCTGGCCCAGGTGTCCGCCGGATGGGCACACGGCGACACCGGAGCCGACGCCGAATGCTCCTCCGCCGACCTCAGCCCGCTCTGGGGACGGACCGTCATGATCCCGGTCTTCGACTGCATGACCAGCGCCCCGGTGACGATCACGTCGAGCACGAACTGCAACAGCGGTTCGGGCAACAACACCTACTACCACATCTCGGGCTACGCCGCGTTCTACCTCAGCGGCTGGTGGCTCAACCCCAACAACAAGGCGAGCATCCGCCCCCCCGGCGGGTACCTCTGCGGCAACCCCAACCGGTGCCTCTTCGGGTGGTTCACCCAGGACGTCGTCGAGGACGCCCCGATCACCGTCCCACCGCCCGGTGGTACGCCGAACTACGGACTGCTCGCGGTCCAGCCTGCCGGCTGAGCCAGAACCAGAGAAGGACTCACCACCGTGAACCGTCGCATCATCGCCATCCTCTCCGCGGTCGTCATGGCCCTCGTTGGCGGCGCCATGGTCCTGGTCTATGCCCGCGGCGCCGACGCGCGGGCACTGTCCGGCCAGAACGCCACCCGTGCCTACGTCGCCGCCAAACTCATCCCTTCGGGCACCAGCCTCAAGGACGCCCAGCGGACCGGCCTCATCACCGAGACCGACGTGGCCACCAAGGGCCTGCCAACCGGGGCCCTGGCGGCGATCGACGCAGACAACAGCGCCCTGCTCGCCCTCTCGGACGTCCAACCCGGGGAGTTCCTCATGACGTCACGCTTCGGCACGACGCCGGTCGGCTCCAAAGCCATCGAGATCCCCTCCGGGATGCTCGCCGTGTCCGTGCAGCTCACCGACCCGGGCCGGGTCGGCACGTTCGTCCGGCCGGGCACGCACCTGGCGATCTACGACTCCTTCACGCTCAAGTCGCTCGGCGACGACCCGAAGAGCAAGATCATCAACGACCACGACATCAAGCAGACCAACCTGCTGCTCGCCGACGTCCTCGTCATCGGCGTCGGCGACACTCCGCTCGCCGCGCCGGTCGCGAGCCCGACCGGTGACGCGGCGGCGAAGTCGGGCGCCCAACAGAGCAACGTCGCGAGCTTCCTCGTCACCGTTGCCGTGACGCCGCAGGAGTCCACCCGCCTCGTTCACGGGATCAACACCGGCACGTTGTATGCCGCGCTGCGCGGCTCGGACGTCAAGCTCGACCCGCAGACCTCGGTCAACGACGTCAACCTCTTCAACCTGGTGCTGCCATGACCATCCTCTGGGACCACGCGCCCGACGCCACCGAGCGCTACCGCTTCGCTCTCGGCGGTCGTGTCACCCAGCTGACCGCCGGCCCGCGCATCGACCGGGCCCTCGACGAGGACCGCAACCAGAGGCTGGTCGTCGTCGGCCCGGACGTCGACCTCGCCTCGGCATGCGAACTGGCCGAGCGCGTCCGGGTCGAGCACCCTGCCGTCGGCGTCATCTTGCTGCGCCACCGCCTCGACGTGCCCAGCCTCAGCGACGCACTGCGCAGCGGCATCCGTGAGGTCGTCCCCGCCGAGGACTACACGGCTCTCGCCGAGGCGGTCACCCGCAGTCGGGAGCTCACCGCCCAGATCGACGGGCACTCCGGCCAGGCAGCCACGCCGGAGGGCCACATCGTCACCGTGTTCTCCGCCAAGGGCGGAGTCGGCAAGACGACGCTGGCGACCAACGGCGCGGCATACCTCGCCTCGACCGGCGCGCGCACCCTGCTCGTCGACCTCGACCTCATGTTCGGCGACGTCGCCATCAGCCTGCAGCTCTCGCCGACCCACTCGATGAGCGACCTCGTCGCTATGTCGGGACACCTCGACCCGCAAGGGATCGCCTCGGTGGTGACGCGACACGAGACCTCGGGGCTCGACGTCGTCACGGCCCCGCTGGACCCGGCGGACGCGGACCGAATCCCGTCGGCCGTCGTCACCGAGCTGCTCCGGGTGGCGAAGACCATGTACGAGTTCGTCGTCGTCGACACCCCGCCGGCGTTCACCGAGCACGTCCTCGCGGCCTTCGACCGCACTGACCTGTCGCTGCTCATCGCCACGCTCGACATCCCGGCAGTGAAGAACCTGCGCATCGCCATCAACACCCTCGACGCTCTCGGAGCGAGCAAGGAGTCCCGCGTGGTCGTCCTCAACCGTGCCGACACGAAGGTCGGTCTCGGCCCCAAGGAGGTCGAATTGGCCCTGCGGGAGACCATCGCCGCCAGCGTCCCCAACAGCCTCGGGGTCTCCGCAGCGGTCAACCGCGGCGTCCCGATCGTCCTCGACGAGCCACACACCCCGGTGTCCATGGCGATGCGCGAACTGGTCGACCACCAGGTGCGGGCGCGCTTCGGCGCCGACATCGCCGCCCCCGCCAAGCGCCGCGGCGTGCTGTGGGGTCGGCGATGAGCAACCTCGCCGAACGCCTCGACCGCGCCCGGCAGGCACAACACGGTCCGAGCGCCGGGGTCACCCCGTTGGTTCGCCCGCGCGGGCACGGCCACGCCGAGGACCCCCTGCGCCCCGTCGTCGAGCGCGTCCACCAGGGGCTCGTCGACGCCCTCGGTCCGCGCCTGCACGACCCCGACCTCACCGACATCGAGCTGGCCGGCCAGGTCCGCACGACCCTCAAGCAGGTCCTCGACCGGGAGCAGACGCCGCTGTCCCAATCGGACCGCACGCGTATCGCCCAGCAGGTGTCCGACAACGTCCTCGGCCACGGCCCCTTGGAGCCGTTCCTGCGCGACCCCGAAGTCACCGAGATCATGGTCAACGGACCGTCGGAGATCTACGTCGAGCGCGACGGCAAGATCCACGCCGCCGACGCCAGGTTTACCGACGAGGCCGACCTGCGCCGCACCATCGGCAAGATCGTCGCCCGAGTCGGGCGCCGAGTCGACGAGTCCAGCCCCATGGTCGACGCTCGACTGCCCGACGGCTCGCGGGTCAACGCGGTCCTGCCTCCCGTGGCTCTCGACGGCTCGATCCTCACGATCCGCAAGTTCGCCGCCGATCCGTTGACCGACCACGACCTGGTGACCTTCGGGACGTTGACGCCCGCGGTGCGGGACTTCCTGTCCGCCTGCGTCCGGGGACGGCGCAACATCGTCATCTCGGGTGGCACGGGCTCGGGCAAGACGACGACGCTCAACGTCCTCAGCTCGTTCCTGCCCGCCGACGAGCGGATCATCACCATCGAAGACGCCGCCGAACTGCAGCTGCGTCAACGCCACGTCATCCGCCTGGAGTCCCGCGCGGCCAACATCGAGGGCCGCGGCGAGATCCCCATCCGCGACCTGGTCCGCAACGCCCTGCGCATGCGCCCCGACCGGATCATCGTCGGCGAGGTCCGTGACGGGGCCGCCTTGGACATGCTCCAGGCGATGAACACCGGTCACGACGGCTCGTTGACGACGGTCCACGCGAACAGCCCCCGGGACAGCCTGTCCCGGCTCGAGACGATGGTCCTCATGGCCGGCGTCGACCTGCCGGTACGGGCGATCCGTGAGCAGGTCGCCGGAGCGGTGGACCTCATCATCCAGCAGGCCCGCCTCAAGGACGGGACCCGCCGGGTCGTCGCCATCACCGAGGTCGTCGGCCTCGAGAGCGACGTCATCACCCTGCAGGACCTCTTCGCCTTCGACTTCTCCGCCGGCCGCGACGACTCCGGGACGTTCCGGGGTACGTTGCGCCCGACCGGCATCCGGCCCCGGTTCACCAGCGACCTGCAGGATCTCGGGGTCGAGTTGCCGGTCGCCATGTTCGCCCGGGGCCTGCAGTGACCGCCTCCTCCCGACTGCGCCGGCTGGCACTCGCGGTCGGCCTCGGGGTCGCGGTGACCGCAGCGCTCGGTGCCGGCCCGGCCGCCGCCGACCCCGCGCCGGTCGTCTCGATGGGCAGCCTGCAGACGGCGAACGGACACGTCACGGGCTCGCTCACGGTCCGCAGCGTGACTCCGGCTGCCGTCGACCCGGGCACCCTGACCGCCACCGTCGACGGCACGTCGTACCCGGTGACCGTGACCCAAGCACCCGCCGTGAATCGCCGCGCCATGCTCGTCATCGACACGAGCGGGTCGATGGGCCGGACCGGCATGACCACCGTCCGAGCGGCGGTCCGGGACTACCTGGCCACCGTCCCTGCCGACGTCCAGGTCGGGGTCGTGTCGTTCGCCTCGACGGCCGGCGTCGACCTGCAGCCCACCACTGACCACGACGCGGTGGCCCGTACCGTCGCGGGCCTCGCCTCGTCGGGAGACACGAGTCTGTATGCCGCGGTGCAGGCGGCCATCGTGCCGCTGACCACCGGTCCGGCCAACGACCGCAGCATGGTCCTGCTCAGCGACGGCGCCGACACCATGAGCACAGATCGGGTGCAGGCCCGGACCCAGGCAGTGTCCGCCCTGCTCGCCGCGGGCGTGCGGACTACCGTCGTCAAGTTCAGGACGGACGACGCCGACGCGGCGGACGCGTTGACGGCCCTCGCCTCCGGGCCTGGCAGCGCACTCGTCAGCGCCTACGACTCGGCTGCGGTCGTCACGGCCTTCCAGGGCGCGGCCAAGGCGCTGGAGAGCCAAGTCCAGTTCGACATCGTCGTGCCCACCCCCCTGTCCGGGGGTCACCGGGTCTCCGTGCGTGGGGTGGCGGGTGGCGCTCCCTTCGCCGTCGACGGGCAACTGACGGCGCCGGTCGCGCCCGTGCCCACACCTGCCCCGACTGCCCACGCCGAGCCCCGAGCCCAGGCCGTCCCGGCCGCGGTGGCCGATCTGCCGGCCATCCGGTGGACCTCCCTCGCGATACCGGTTGCGGGCGCCCTGCTCATCGCCCTTGCCCTGGGCTCCCTCGTCTTCGCCTCGGTAGCGCCGTCATTGGCGTCCCGCCGCGAATCTCGAGTGTCGTCGCTGACCCAGTACGCCCCCGGGGTAGTGGCCGAGGGCACACCCTCGGCCACCATGTCCAGGGCCGCGATCTCCGAAGCGCTCACCGCATTCGGCGACCGGGCCATGGCCAGGGGGTCGGCAACCCCCCGGCTCGTGCTGCTGCTCGACCGGGCCGGCTGGGTGCTGCGCCCGGGCGAGTGGCTCGTCCTCACCATCTTGAGCACCGGCGTCGCCGGAATGCTCGGCGGCGTGTTGGTCGGATCGATGCCTGCCTTCGGGATCGTTGTCGGCGCGCTGGTCGGTCTGTGCGCGCCGTGGTTCGCGCTGACGTTCGCCGCGGGGCGGCGGGCCGCGAAGTTCGACCGGCTGCTCCCCGATTTGCTCAGTCTCGTCGCCACCAGCCTGGCCAGCGGTTTCGGGCTGCCGGCCGCCATCGAGGGCGTCGCGCGAGACGCCGCCGAACCGGCCGCCGCCGAGTTCTCGCGCGCCCTCGCGGAGACGCGGATCGGCATCGACATCTCCGACGCGCTGGATCACGTAGCGACCCGGATGGGCAGCACCGCCCTGGCGTGGACGGTCACCGCGATCCGCGTCCAACGCGAGGTGGGCGGCGCGCTGGCCGACACGTTGCGGACGACTGCCGGCACCCTGCGGGAGCGGGACGCCGTCCAGCGGCAAGTGCGGACGCTGTCCGCGGAGGGGCGCTTGTCCGCGGCCATCCTCATCGTGCTTCCGATCCTCGTCGCCCTCTACATGATGGTCGTCAACTACGGCTACATCAGCCTCTTGTGGCGGAGCTTGATCGGCCTCGTCATGAGCGCAAGCGCCGTCCTTTTGCTCGTCGTCGGCGTCTTGTGGATGCGCCGCATCGTCCGGATCGAGGTCTGACATGGTCTTGTTGATCTTCGGGTTGGCGATCATCTTGCTCGCCGTCACCGTCCTCGTCGTCGGCATGAGCCCTCGGTCGGGTCCCGTCGGTGGGGTGGCCCGGTCGTTGATGCTGCTGGAGCAGAGCGTCGACTCCCGCTCGATCGTGCGACGCGAGTTGTCCACCCGGGACCGCTACCTCACCCCCCTGGTTGGCCTGGCCCGCCGCCTCGCCGAGCGCCTGTCACCCAGGGGAACCTCGGCGCGACTGGCGGGGGCCCTCGACCGGGCCGGCAACCCGGCGGGATGGTCGGCCGAAGGCATCATGACCACCAAGGGGATCGGTCTGGCCGTCGGCGTCGTGCTTCCGGTGTTGCTGCTGGGCCCGAACCTGCGCGGTCTCGCCGTCGCCGTGCTGGCCGGCGCCGTCGGCCTCTACGCGCCGGACCTTGCCGTGTACAACGTCTCGCTGCGCCGCCAGGACCAGGCGTCGCGCGATCTCGCCGAGGCGATGGACTTGCTGTCCATCTGCGTCTCGGCCGGACAGGCCTTCGACGCGTCGCTGGCCCACATCGCCCGCACGTTCCAAGGGCCCGTTGCCGCGGAGTTCCGCCGGGTTCTCGCCGAGATCCAGATCGGACGACCCCGGGCCGAGGCGTTCGCCGCCATGAGCGAGCGGCTGCCACTGCACGAGATGAAGTCGTTCGTCACCGCCCTCACCCAGAGCGACCGGCTCGGTCTGCCCATCGCCGGCGTGGTGCGGGAGCAGGCCTCGACGATGCGGACGGCACGGCGTCAGCGGGCCGAGGAGCGGGCCCAGAAGGTCACCGTGAAGATCGTCTTCCCGCTCGTGCTGTGCATCTTCCCGGCGTTGTTCGTTGTGATCATCGGCCCCGGGGTCATCCGGATCGTCGCGGCCTTCGCGCACTTCTGAGCTGCTCCGCCGACGCGCGGCATACCCGCTCCGGGCAGGCCCGGTTCCTACGGGTGCAGGGCCTCGAACTCGGCGTCCGCGACCGTATCCTCGTCGGCATCGAGGCGTAGATGGGCGAGGATCGACTGAAGCACGCGCAGCGCGGCGGCGGCGCGTTCTCCCCACGTCGACAGGTAGGAGAACTGCCACCACCAGAGGGCCTCGACCCGCCGCCCCGCGTCGTAGTGGGCCAACCCGTGGGTCAGCGCCAAGCAGATCTCGGCCATGTCGTTGGACAGCGCGCCCTTGGTCAACTCGGCCCGGGTCACCGGGTCGACGACGTCGGCGTAGTCGTCGATGCCCTCGAAGAGGTTCGCGATGTTGTCGCGGAGCGGCTCCACGTCGTAGTCGGGGCCGGGGTCGGCCTCGAACCGCTCGTCGAGCACCACATCGCGGACCGCCCCCAGCCGAGCGCCCATGAGCAGCAGCTGCGATGTCGCGAGCAACAGCAGCGGGATCGCCGTGTCCGGCGCGGTCCCGGCAGCCACCTCGGTCGCGGCGGCCAGGAAGGTACGCGCCTCGATGGCCGAGTCGGCGGCGAGATCGGACAGGTCATCGAGTGCGTCGCCGCGCTGCGTGTCGTCGCGGGATCCGGTGCCCGGGTCAGCCATTGACCGCCCTCCTGCCCTCGAAGGCACGTCCCAGGGTGATCTCGTCAGCGTATTCCAGGTCGCCCCCCACGGGCAGGCCAGAGGCGAGCCTCGTCACAGTCAGGCCCAGCGGCACCAACGTACGGGACAGGTACGTTGCGGTGGCCTCGCCGGCGATGTTCGGGTCGGTGGCGATGATGACCTCGGTGACGGTGCCGTCCTGCAAGCGGCCCAGCAGTTCCCGGATCCGCAGGTCCTCCGGCCCGATGCCGTCCATCGGGCTGATCGCTCCGCCGAGCACGTGGTAGGTGCCGCGGAACTCGCGGGTCCGCTCGACCGCGGCAACGTCCTTGGGCTCCTCGACCACGCAGATCGCGCTCTGGTCGCGGCGCGGATCCCCGCAGATGCGGCAGACCTGCGCCTCGGCGACGTTGCCGCAGCGTTCGCAGAAGCGGATCTTTGCTTTGACCTCGCCGAGCACTCGGACCAGTTGGTCGACATCCTGCGGGTCGGCCGAGACGAGGTGGAAGGCGATCCGCTGGGCGCTCTTCGGTCCGATCCCGGGCAGCCGACCGAGCTCGTCGATGAGGTCCTGGACGATGCCTTCGTACACGGGCCCAGGGTATGCCGTCGCGCCGACTTCCCGAGGGAGCGCGCCGGCCCGGTCCGCTCGGTCGGTTCAGTCCCCGTCCGAGGGCGGCAAGGCGTTGAAATCCGGGGAACGGTCCTGGCCGCTGAGGGTGGCGATGGCGTCCATGACGTCGTCGGTGAGCTGACGCCTGGCTCGCCCGGCCGGCATACCGGCGTAGGCATCGGGGTGGATCGGCGCGCCGAAGGCCACCGTCACCGTCGCAAGCCTGGGGACATGGCTGCCGATCGGGGCGACGTCTTCGGTGCCACGCAGTCCGACCGGCACGACCGGCGCCCCGGCGGTGAGGGCGAGCCAGGCGACGCCCGTGCGCCCGCGGTAGAGCCGGCCGTCGCGAGATCGAGTGCCCTCGGGATAGATGCCGAAGACGTCCCCGCGCCGCAGGACCTCCAGAGCGGCGTCGAGCGAATCCTGCGCCGCGTGCGCGGAGTGGCGGTCGACCGGCAGTGCCCCGAGCGCCGTGATGAGTTCGCGTTGCAGCGCGCCACTGGGTCCCGGCCGGGTGAAGTAGTCGGACTTGGCGAGGAAGTGGACCTTGCGGGGAGCGGCTAGGGGGATGGCGATGGAGTCGACGAAGGACAGGTGGTTGCTCGCGAGGATGACCCCGCCGGTGCGTGGCACGTTGTCCGTGCCCGAGATGCGGGGCCGGTACACGGCGCGGCTGACCGGCTTGAACACAAACGCGGCGGCCCCGTAGAGCATGGGCCGAATCTACCGCGCCCCGAGCGAGCCGCCTCGAGGCGGCCGGTGCGGGAGGTCCCGGCGCGGTCGCCAACCGACGCGTCCGAGGGTCGCGTCGGAAAATCGGCCCCGGCGGCGTAATGAAAGCGCCTTCCCCACGTCTCATACGTGCCCATCGTCGGCGAATCAGCGTGTCGACGACGACACTCGATCCACGAGGAGTTCCGATGTCCCCCCGTTGGTACCCGTCGGCCTGCAACTGCCCGGCCATCGGGCCTGACCCGCTCGGGCGCGCCGAGGGAAGGCTGGCCCGCTGATGCCCACGATCGTGCTCATCGACTCGGACACCGGCCGGGCGGCCACCTTCACGAGCGTCATGCGTCAGCTGGGTTACGTCGTCGTCCCCCTGCGTGAGCTGCGCGGCGTGGCGCACCGGTTGCGCCTCGACGAGGCTGACCTGCTCGTCATCGGCGAGACCCAGGACGAGTCCGACGCCAACGAGATCTGCCGCCAGGTCCGCACGCACTCCGAGATTCCCATCATGGTCCTCGCGAGCACCCGACTCGAGGGGCCTGAAGTGCTCGCCCTCGACGGTGGAGCCGACGACTTCCTCCGCTGGCCGGCCTCGCCGCGGCTCGTCGCGGCGAGGGTCGCCGCCCTGTTGCGGCGCAACCCCGATCCCGCCCGCCGGGCGGCCACGACTCGCGTCGTCGGCCCGCTCGAGATCGACGTCCACCTGCGATCGGCGAAGATCCACGGCGCTGACGTCAAGCTGAGCAAAACGGAACTCGAGCTGCTCACCGCGCTGACGGAGAACCACGACCGGGTCGTGAGCCGCCCCGAACTCGTCGAACGGGTGTGGGGGCGGTGGCACGGGGACGACCACATGCTCGAGGTCCACATCAGCCGTCTGCGTGGGAAGATCCGCGCCGCCGGCGGGCCTCGGCTCATCGAGTCGGTCCCGGGTTTCGGTTACCGGCTTGGCTTGGAGCCAACCCCTGCCGGGTCGGCCCCAAGGCGGTTCAGCGAGAAGGCGGTCCAGCTCCAGGGCGGTTCGACTCCAAGGGACTAATGCCCTTGGTGAGGTGCTTGCTGGCGAGGCGCGCCCTTGTGAGGTGCTCTCGGGCGTGCGGTCTCGTGGGCGAGCGCGTCGCGACTAGCTCTCTTCGTCGAGTTCCTCGATGACCTGGGCCCCGAGCATCCGCTCGATCACCGCGCGCCCGCTCTCGCCCCCGTTCTCGACGTCCTCGTCGTCGCGGCTCGGCACGTCCTCGGCCTGGTGCGGCCAAGGGGTCGGTGGAACAGGCGGCGAGTCTGCTGGCGCTGATCGCCCGCCGAACAGCGCCGCATCGTGGTCGGGACGCACCGGCACGGGTCTTTCGGTGGCGGCGCCGGCCTCGCGTGTTGGGCTCACGGGGGCGCCGGAATCGCCGGAAATGTCGACAAACCCGGTCTGGCCGTCACCTGACGCGGTCTGGCCGTCACCTGACGCGGTCGGACCGTTGCCCGAGAAGGTCGGCTCGGCCGTCAGGGCCGCTGGGCCGGGGGGTGCGCCGGTCGAACCGCCGTCGATCATCGGCACGCCCTCGACGCGCACGTCGAGCCCGATCTCCTCGAGCAGGGCCTGACGGACCAACTCGGCGTGGTTGCCCTGGCGGAACGTGTTGGCCAATCCGGTCGTGGCGATTCCGAGCACCAGCCGAGTGCCGTCGTATTCGAGGACCTGGGCGTGCTGGGAGAGGAAAGTCCACGTCACCCGGCGCATAGTGAACACTCGGCCGAGCACCTCGGGCCACACCCGCCGGATCGCCGCGACGTCGAAGCCGCCCGGGGTTGGGTCCTGCGGCTTGAGGCCGCGGGCGACCGATTCGGCACCCTCGGGACGGGGCGAAGCGACGTCCCGGTCGTGCGCTCCGGGCGGGCTTGCCGTCTGGGCGGCTCCCGGCGACTGACTCGGCGCAGCTGGCGTGGGCGCCGGTCGGGTCGACGGTGGATCAGCGGCGGATGCCGCCCTGGGCGCGTCCGGCGGCGGACCCTGGACGTCGAGACGTCGTTCGAGGCGGTCCAGGCGGGCGGCATACCCCGCCTCGCCCTGGGCCCCGGGCAGGAGCAGTCGGGCGCAGATGAGCTCCAGTTGCAGCCGCGGCGAGGTCGCGCCGGTCATCTCGGTGATGCCCGCGTTGACGATGTCGGCCGCCCGGGACAGCGACCCCGGCGCGAACCGGGACTGCTGGCTCCGCATCCGGTCGAGCTGGTCCTCGGGAACCCCCCGCAGGACCTGGCCGACGCCGTCGGGTCCGACCGCGGCGACGATGATGAGGTCGCGCAGCCGTTCGAGCAGGTCGAGGGCGAACCGGCGCGGATCGTGGCCCGACTCGACGACCCTGTCGACCTGCCCGAACAGGGCCGCCGCGTCGCCGGCAGCAATGCCCTCGATCGTGGCGTCGAGCAGCTCGACGTCGGTGAACCCGAGCAGCGCCGCCGCCGCCTCGTAGGTCAGCCCTTCCGACCCAGACCCGGCGATGAGTTGGTCGAGGACTGAAAGGCTGTCTCGGACCGATCCACCGCCGGCCCGGGTGACGAAACCCAGCACCCCGGGGGCCACCGCGACGTCCTCGCTGCGGCATACCTGCTCGAGGTATGCCGTGAGCTTTGCGGGCGGGACAAGCCGGAACGGGTAGTGGTGGGTGCGGGAGCGGATGGTCCCGATGACCTTGTCGGGCTCGGTCGTCGCGAACACGAACTTCACGTGCTCGGGCGGCTCCTCGACGATCTTGAGCAGGGCGTTGAACCCCTGCGGGGTGACCATGTGGGCCTCGTCGATGATGTACACCTTGTACCGACTCTGCGCCGGGCCGTACGACGCGCGCTCGCGCAGGTCGCGGGCATCGTCGACGCCACCGTGGCTGGCCGCGTCGATCTCGATGACGTCGATGCTGCCCGGGCCGCCCCGCGCCAGGGCGACGCACGACTCGCAGGTGCCGCACGGTTCGGGAGTCGGGCCGGTTGCGCAGTTGAGGCAGCGGGCCAGGATGCGGGCGCTGGTCGTCTTGCCGCAGCCGCGCGGACCGGAGAACAGGTAGGCGTGCCCGACACGGCGGGTGCGCAGCGCCTGCATGATCGGCTCGGTGACATGCTCCTGCCCGATGACGTCGCCGAACGCCTCCGGCCGGTAGCGCCGATACAGGGCCGTGGTCACTCCCCGACCCTACTGGGGCCTCCCGACGCTCCGGTATGCCGCCAGCAGACGACGGGCAAGAATGGTTGGCTCCGCGAGAACGCCGTCGGTGCCGGGGCCAGCACGGCCCGGCCGGTCTGCCTCGTCTGGCTGCCTGCAGTGAGGACACCCCACGTACCTGGAAGAGCTCACCTGCCCTTGCTGCATTCCTGCCCTGGGGGGGTTCGGCGAGGTACCACCACGCGGGGTGCCGGGGTCCAGCATAGGCGACGCGACTCGCGGTCTCGGTTCGACGCTGGGCTTGTAGTCAGGCACACAGGCTTGCAGGTCAGCCAGCGAGGCGAACGACGTCGTGGCCAACCGGACGTGGGGACGGCGGGGCCACGATTTTCCGGAGACGGGCCGCTCCGGTACCCTCCCCTGCGGAGGATTCGCATAGCGGCCTAGTGCGCACGATTGGAAATCGTGTTGGGGATGAAACCCCTCGCGGGTTCAAATCCCGCATCCTCCGCCACCGCATTCTCCGCCACCGCATCCTTCGCCACGCACGGGCTGCCTCAAGACACGCGCCCTCCGCCACGGGCGTCTCCGGTCTCCACCGCGGACACCACCGCATCTCGGCCACGGGCTGTCTCACGACACCGCATCCTCCGTCGGTGAATGGCTGCGGCACCTCGGTCGCCCATGTCGCCAGACACCCGCCGCGCTCTCCCCCGGCCGCCCCGACCCTTGGCAGGATGAACCCCATGAGCCCGACCTTGCAGCGGCGTCTCGGCCTGGCCGACGCCGTCGTCATCGGGATGGGCTCGATGATCGGGGCCGGAGTGTTCGCCGCGTTCACCCCCGCTGCCGAAGCGGGGGGGTCGGGGCTGCTCATCGGGCTCGCGCTGGCCGGTGCCGTCGCCTGGGCGAACGCGACGTCCTCGGCCCAACTCGCCGCCCAGTACCCGGCCTCCGGGGGCACCTATGTCTACGGCCGCGAACGGCTCGGACCGGCGTGGGGCTTCGCGGCCGGATGGGCCTTCGTGGTCGGGAAGACCGCATCGTGCGCGGCGATGGCCCTCACCGTGGCGACGTACGCCCTCGGCGGCGAGGCGCGAGCGGCCCAGATCCTGGCCCTCGCGGTGCTCGCCGGGCTGACCTGGGTGACCATCCGCGGCATCACCCGGACCGCCCGGCTGGCCCGGCTCCTGCTCACCGTCACCCTCCTGTGCCTCGTGGTCGTCGTCGGGGTGACCCTCACCGCCACGAGGACCTGGCACTCTCCCATCCAGAGCCTGGCCGACGCCTCGGCATACGGCGTCCTGCAATCCGCAGGCCTGCTCTTCTTCGCCTTCGCCGGCTACGCCCGGATCGCCACCCTCGGCGAGGAGGTCCGCGAGCCTGCCCGGACCATCCCCCGCGCGATCACCACGGCGTTAGCCATCGTCGTCGTCCTGTATGCCGCGATCGCCCTCGTCCTGCTCGTCACCATCGGCCCGGCGGGCGTGGCCCGGAGCCCCTTGCCTCTGCTGTCCGCGGCGGAGGCGGCCAACGTGTCGTGGCTGGGGGTCGTCCTTCGCATCGGCGCGACGGTGGCCAGCCTCGGGGCGTTGCTCGGGCTGCTCGCCGGCGTGGGACGCACGACGTTCGCCATGGCTCGTGGCGGCGACCTTCCCGGGCGGCTGGGCGTCGTCGACGAGCGCACCCACGTGCCCGTCGTCGCCCAGCTCACCATCGCCGGGGCGGTGGCGCTGCTCGTCCTGCTCACCGATCTGGGCCATGCGATCGGGTTTTCGTCGTTCGGCGTCCTGCTGTACTACGCGATCGCCAACGCCGCGGCACTCACTCAGGACGATGCCTATCGACGTTGGCCCCGCTGGGTCCAGCTCGGCGGCCTCGGCGGCTGCGTTCTGCTCGCCCTGACCCTGCCCTGGGCATCGGTGCTCGCCGGAGCCGCGGTCATCGGAGCCGGACTCGTCGGTCGAGCCACGATCCGCGGGCCCGACTGATCGCGCTCGCGTCCGGCCCCGATATCGGCTCAGACCCCAGTGGCCAGCAGCCCGTGGTTGTACGACACCGCGTCGGCGAAAGCGGCCATGATGTCGACATCGGAGCCGGCCGCATCGGCATACGCGCGGTGGAGGTTGAGCACGAGCCGCTCCCGGTCCGCCCACTGGGCGAACTCCCCGAGGTCCGCCCGGAGCGCCGCCTCCAAGGGGGTCTGGCCCTGCGACATCCCGGCGGTGGCCGCGGCGAGGACGAACCGGTAGTACCGCTCGTGCTCCCCGAGGACTCGGCCCATCTGGTCGCCTGGGACCAGCGGCCCGTGTCCGGGGACGACGACCGAGGCCGGGTATGCCGCGAGCCAGTCCAACGCGCGCAACGCGCCTTCGACAGAGCCCATGAACACCAACGGCGTGAGCCCGTGGAAGAGCAGGTCGCCGCAGAACAGCACTGCGGAATCGGGAATCCACACGACGGCATCGCCGGTGGTGTGGGCGGGGTGCCCCGGGTGGGCGAGCTCGATCCGACGTTCACCGGCATACAGGGTCGCCGTGTCGGCGAAGGTGATCGAGGGCAGCCGCCGGGTGATCTCGCCCCAGTCCGGTAGGGGTGCGAACACGGGGGGGCAGCCGTCGATAATCGGGTCGACCCGCAGGCCCTCGCGCATCTTCTCGTGTCCGACGATGACCGTCTCGGGCGGCAGGATGCTGTTGCCGTAGGTGTGATCGCCGTGCTGGTGGGTGTTGACGGCCATGCGCAGCGACGACCCAGGTACCTGCTGCGTGAGTGCGGCGATGAATCGGCGGGTGCGCACGTCGGTCGCACAGGTGTCGATGACCACCGTGCCGTCGGCACCGGACACTGCCCCAGTGTTGTTGACCCACCACGTTCCGTCGGGCTGGACCCAGGCGTGGATCCCCTCGGCGACCTCGACGAGGCTGGGGTCGCCAGGTGATGCGTGCTGCGCGCTCATGCCCGGGAACCTAGCGCTCCGGCGGGCTGGGAGCGAGGGGCGGACGGGGTCGCAGGCGGCACGCGTGCCAATGCGGTCACCGGCGCCGGGTTCCGTGCGCGAGTGGAGGCTCTGTGTCGCTTCGCCACCCTCGAAGTAACCGCACGCCTCCACTCATGCGTGAACTGGCCCGGGACACGGTGAGGAACAGGCCCGGGAGACGGTGAGGAACAGGCCCGGACCACAGCTCCTGCGGCGCCGACAGGCTCCCGGACGAGGCCCGGGAGCAGCGCCGACAGGCTCCCGGACGAGGCCCGGGAGCAGCGCCGAGAGCCTTCCGGGACGAGGCCCGGGAGCAGCGCCGAGCACCTCCGATGGGCCGAACGCGGGGTTCTCGCCAAGGGCCGGGGAGCCGTGTGGCCAACGGGTCGCTGTCGGGTCGCCCGCCGAGGCTCCCTCACGTTTCCTCCCGCGAGGGGAGGCGAACTGTTGTTTCGCCGCCCTTGAAGCAACCGCAAGCCTCCACTCGCGCAAGGGAACTGTCCCCGGGCGGACAGACTCGCCTCGGCAGGGTGGATAGGCCGACGCGACGCGTCCATAACGGCTGGGCCGACGGCGCCGGCGAGGCGCTGGGCTGCCGGTGCGTGCCGCCGAGTGGCGCCGCCGAGTCAGCGCCGGCGGGCTGTCCCGAAGATCGACCGGGTGATCTCGCGGCCGATCACCGTGCCGGCCGAGCGCATCATCGACTTGAACACCGAGGACTTGACCACCTGTTCGACGACCGTCGGCTCCTCACGTTGCGCCCGACGCGCGGGAGCCGTCCGTTCCCGCGGCTGAGCGGGCGCGGGACCGGGGTCGGCCGGCCGAGCCGCCTGCTGCGCGGCCGCCTGCTGCGCGGCCGCCTGCTGCGCGGCCGCCTCCTGGGCGGAGAGCTTCTCGAACGCCGACTCGCGATCGTTCGCCACGGCATACTTCCCCGCCACCGACGAGGCCGCGACGGTCTGGTCGACCAACGCCTCGAGCGAGGGTCCCATCAGCGACTGCGGGGCGCGCATTCGCGTCCAGGCGACCGGGGTGGGCGCGCCGCGCTCGGACAACACGGTGATGACGGCCTCGCCGATGCCGAGCGAGGTCAGCAGCGACTCGAGGTCGTACCCGCTCTTCGGGTAGGTCGACACGGCCGCCCTGAGGGCCTTGGCGTCATCGGGCGTGAAGGCCCTCAGGGCGTGCTGGACCCGGTTGCCGAGCTGGGCGAGCACATCACCGGGCACGTCCTTGGGCGACTGGGTGACGAAGAAGACCCCGACCCCCTTGGACCGGATGAGTCGCACGGTCTGGGTGATCGCCTGGAGGAAGTCCTTCGAGGCGTCGCTGAAGAGCAGATGCGCCTCGTCGAAGAAGAACACGAGCTTGGGCTTGTCGGGGTCGCCGACCTCGGGCAGGTCGTGGAACAGGTCGGCGAGCATCCACATGAGGAACGTCGAGAACAGCTGCGGGCGATCCTGTACGGCCGGCAGCTCGAGGATCGACACGAGTCCCCGACCGTCCGACGCGGTGCGCAGCAGATCGGCGGTGTCGTACTCCGGCAGACCGAAGAACACGTCCGCGCCTTGGTCGGCGAAGGTGATGAGCTCGCGCAGGATGACGCCCGCGGTCGCCGCCGAGAGCCCCCCGAGATCCTTGAGGTCGGCCTTGCCCTCGTCCGAGGTGAGGTACTGCACGACCGCCCTCAGGTCCTTGAGGTCGTCGAGGTAGAGGCCCTTGGCGTCCGCGTAGTGGAAGACCAGACCGAGGCTGGACTCCTGGGTCTCGTTGAGGCCGAGAACCTTGGACAACAACGTCGGACCGAACGAGGAGATCGACGCCCGGATCGGGATGCCCTTGCCCTGCCCGCCCAGGGAGTAGAACTCCACCGGGTATGCCGTCGGCGTCCACTGCTCGCCGATGTCGCTGGCCCGCGCGGTGATCTTGTCGTTGGACACCCCGGGGCTGGCCACACCCGACAGATCGCCCTTGACGTCGGCGAGGAAGACCGGCACGCCCTGCGCACAGAGCTGCTCCGCCATGAGCTGCAAGGTCTTCGTCTTGCCCGTGCCGGTGGCCCCCGCGACGAGACCGTGCCGGTTGAGCACGCCCAGCGGGATCTTCACCGTCGCTGCGGGGTATGCCGTGCCGTCCTTGACTGCGGCGCCGAAGTCCAGCGCGGCGCCGGCGAACTCGTACCCGGCCTTGATCTGGGCGATCTGCTCCGGCAGGGCGGCGCCGTCCTGGGGGGCAGAATCCTGGGGCGTGCGGGCGTCGGTCACGGCGCCCACTGTAATGGCTCCCTCGGGCCCGGGATCGGAAGGCGAACGACCGGCATACGAAGGCGAACAACCGGCATACCCGTGAGCTCCGCACCTCGGCGCGGCCCGCCGCCGAGCTCGCATCCGCGGCTCCACCTAGACTGTGGGCGTGATCTTCAAGGGCATCGGCGACACCCGGCCCTACCCTGACCATGGGCTGGCGACGACCAAGGATTGGGCCGATGTCGCGCCCCGACAGGTGCGTCTCTCCGAACTCGTGACGACCAAGCGGACCCTCGATCTGGCCCATCTGCTCGCGGAGGACTCGACCTTCTATGGCGACTTGTTCGCCCACGTCGTCCAGTGGCACGGCCAGCTCTATCTCGAAGACGGGCTCCATCGAGCCCTGAGAGCGGCATTGCAGCAGCGTGGGACGCTTCATGCACGGGTCCTCGTGCTTGACTAGGCCCACGCGCAAGCACGTCGCGATCAACGGGAAGGACATCGGCCGGTGAGCTACGTCGTCGAGTCGGAGGCGCAGACGCAGGCCCGCAGGCGGCGCCGCACGGCCATCACCCTGGCCGTCGTGGCCATCGTGCTGGCCGGCGCCTTCTACTACGCGCAGAGCTACTGGAATCGCAGCGTCAAGGCGCCGACGTCGGCGGCCTCGTGCACGCCGACCCCGGGGGCGGGCGGTCAGGTCGCCCCGGGCCAGATCACCGTGAACGTCCTCAACGCGACGAAGCGCAGCGGCCTGGCGGGGGCGACCGCAAAGCTCGTCAAGGAGCGGGGGTTCGTCGTCGGCCGAGTCGAGAACGACCCGCTCAAGCGTTCGATCGCTCAACCGGCCGAGGTGCGCTACGGGCCGGCCGGTGAGGCCAGCGCCCAGGTCGTCCTCAGCCTCGTTGCCGGGGCCGTGCCGCTCAAGGACACCCGGGCCGACGCCTCGGTCGACCTCGTCCTCGGCGACGGGTTCACCGCCTTGGCCCAGCCCACCGCGCCGGTGCCGGCTCCGGCGACCGTCACCCCGACCTGCTGAAGCCCCGTCCGTCCGGCACGGACGCCGAACGGCTCGCCGCGATTACCCCGATCGCCCGAGGACGCGATCACGGCGAAACACCGTGAGGACGCCGCTTTCGCTCGTGGCGGTGGTGCAGGGATTCGAACCCTGGGTGGAGTTACCCCCACACACGCTTTCGAGGCGTGCTCCTTAGGCCGCTCGGACACACCACCGCGGACGAGGGTACCGGCCCGGCAAGGCCAGATCCCAATCCACCCGCAGATGCCGCAAGGCACGCCGGATCTCCCGGGTGCCACGCGGGTGTTCCCGCTCTCCTGGAGGTCGACCGGACCGACCCCGGCCCATCAGGTCCGAGACCGGCGCTGCCGGAAGAAGTCCCTCAGCAGCTGCCCGCATTCGTCCTCGCGCACCCCCGTGACGAGGTCCACCCGATGGTTGGCTCGCGAGTCGCGGACCAGGTCCCACACCGATCCGCACGCCCCCGCCTTGGGGTCGGCCGCCCCGACGACGAGGGTAGGCACCCGGGCGAGCACGACGGCGCCGGCGCACATTGCGCAGGGTTCCAACGTCACGACGAGAGTGCAGCCCAGCAACCGCCACGACCCGGTATGCCGCGCCGCCTCCCGCAGGGCGAGGACTTCGGCGTGCGCGGTGGGGTCATCGAGGCGCTCCCGAGCGTTGGCGCCGTGCCCGACGAGTTCGCCGGACTCGTCGACGATGACCGCCCCGACCGGGACGTCGCCGACCTGCCCGGCGCCACGGGCGAGGTCCAGCGCGAGACCCATCCACTCGGCATACCGGGGGTCGTGTCCGGGATCGAGATCGGGCGGGTCAGGTGGCACGCGGTAAGTTTCGCGCATGCGCGTCCTCGTCGCCGACCACCAGCTCATCTCCCACAAGCTGACGTATCTGCGCGACGAGCGCACCGATTCGCCGACGTTCCGGCGGCTCGCGGAGGAACTCGTCACGTTGCTCGCCTACGAGGCGACCCGCGACGTGCGCGTCGAGCCGTTCGAGATTCGCACCCCCGTCGCGGCGACGACCGGGATCAAGCTGGCCAATCCCAAGCCCCTCGTCGTGCCGATCCTGCGCGCCGGGCTCGGGATGCTCGAGGGCATGGTGCGACTGCTGCCCAGCGCCGAGGTCGGCTTCCTCGGGATGGCCCGCGACGAGAGGACTCTCGAGGCGGTGACGTACGCCAACCGGCTGCCGGATGACCTCGCCGCCCGTCAGTGCTACGTCCTGGATCCCATGCTCGCCACCGGAGGCACTCTCGCCACGGCGATCCGCTATCTCGTCGACCGCGGCGCCGACGACATCACGGCGATTACGCTCATCGCCGCCCCCGAAGGGATCGCCCACGTGGAGGCCGCCCTGGCCGACCTCGAGGTGCCGGTCACCCTCGTCACGGGGGCGGTCGACGCGCGGCTCAACGATCAGGGCTACATCGTCCCGGGCCTGGGCGACGCCGGGGACCGGCTCTATGGCGTCGTCCCCGC
The DNA here is from genome assembly GCA_037045045.1 of Dermatophilaceae bacterium. GTDB lineage: Bacteria > Actinomycetota > Actinomycetes > Actinomycetales > Dermatophilaceae > Phosphoribacter. The sequence goes on along the minus strand of JBAOHL010000001.1, from coordinate 111,210 downwards.
CGTGGGCTGACCCGCCGACGCCGGTCGCGCGCTCCGCGGCGGCTGGAGGCCGTGGCGCAGCATCGGGCCGTCAACCTCGTGAAGCTGACCCGCCGACGTCGGTCCCGCGATCCGCGGCGGACCTGCCGGCGCGCACGTGAGCGGGGCGGTTCGCGCGGCATACCCGCGGTCTGCCACACCGAGCAGCGGCGGCCTGGTCGGCTGGCGGGGCGGGGGCGACAGGGCGGTCACGAGGTGACCGGGCGGCCGGATGAGGGAGAACGTGAATCTCAGGCTGCGGCGCGCCTCGACCTCCCCATTTGCCTCGTGCGTCACACTGGTATCCAGAGTATGCCGTGGCATGCCAGGACGAGGAGCACTCCATGACGCGAGCGAAGACGATCGGTAAGTGGCTGCTGCTTGCCTTCGTCGTCTATGCCATCGTCAAGTCCCCGAACCAGGCGGCCGACCTCGTGCGCACGTCCTTCGACATCCTCGCCCAGGGCGTCAAGGCGATCATGTCGTTCTTCGACACGCTCCTGAAGCGCTGACACCCGGCGCCGGCCCGTGGGCATCGACCCTTACATCCTCGACGGCGAACGGGTCGTCCTCACCATCCATCGGCACTGGGCCCGGCTCGTCGCCCCGGCGGCCGCCGTCGCCGCGGGCCTCATCCTCGCCCTGCTCGTCGACGCGGCGGTGCCACCGACCGCCCGCCTGATCGCCAACGTCGTATGGCTCGGCTGGATGGCGCTCCTCGTCCGGCTCGTCTGGCTTGTCATCGACTGGCGCACCGAGTGGTTTGTCGCCACCGACAAGCGCCTCCTGCTCATCAGCGGCGTCGTCGCCCGGACCACCGGGATGATGCCGCTGGCCAAGGTCACCGATATGTCGCTCGTCCGCAGCCTCTTCGGCCTGGCCCTCGGCTATGGCAAGTTCGTCCTCGAGAGCGCCGGCCAGGACCAGGCCCTACGCGAAGTCGCGTGGGTCCCCGACCCCGAGCGGACCTACCGGACCATCGTCGCCGAGATCTTCGATGTCGCCGACCGCTACCGAGTCCTCCCCGAGGGCCTGCCCGGGCCCGGCGGAGGCGGCCGCGGAGATGGCAGCGGCCGTGGCGATGGCGGCGGTCGTGGTGGCGGTGGCGGCGGTCGTGGTGGTGGCAGCGGTCGTGGTGGTGGCGGCCGCAGGCCGCGCAGTGACGTCAGCGGAACCGGCGAACCCCGACGTGCCACCCGACTCCCTGCCGAGGACAGCTCCCGAGCCATCCCGATCCATCGACCCGTGTCCGAGACGCTCTACACCAGTGACGACGAGGACGGCCCGGCCGCCAAGACCGGGCCGATCCCCCTGGACGAACGACCCTGACAGGCCCGCCGACGCGGCCGTTGACACAGACCCGTCCCACGGACGGGCGACTCGACCGATTCCAGACAGCGGTATGCCGCCCGGGCCGAAGTGGACCGGGCGGCATACCAAGGGTGCGGGCCTTAGAGGGCCTTGACGATGTCCTCCACGCGGTCCTTGGCGTCACCGAAGAGCATCGCCGAGTTCTCCTTGAAGAACAGCGGGTTCTGCACGCCGGCGTACCCGGTGTTCATCGACCGCTTGAAGACGATGACGTCCGAGGCCTTCCAGACCTCGAGTACAGGCATCCCGGCGATCGGGCTGGCCGGGTCGTCCTGGGCGTCGGGGTTGACCGTGTCGTTCGCGCCGATGACGAGCACGACGTCGGTCGAAGGGAAGTCGTCGTTGATCTCGTCCATCTCCAGGACGATGTCGTAGGGGACCTTCGCCTCGGCGAGCAAGACGTTCATGTGCCCCGGCAGGCGCCCGGCGACCGGGTGGATGCCGAACCGGACATTGACGCCCTTCTTGCGCAAGTGGCTGGTGAGCTCCGCGACGGCATACTGCGCCTGGGCGGTGGCCATGCCGTACCCCGGCGTGATGATGACGTCGTGGGCGTTGGCGAGCATCTCGGCGACCTCGGCCGCATTCGTCTCCCGGTGCTCGCCGTAGTCCTTGGCCACCCCGGTGACCTGCCCGTCCGAGCCGAATCCGCCGGCGATAACCGAGATGAACGACCGGTTCATCGCCCTGCACATGATGTACGACAGATACGCACCCGAGGAGCCGACGAGGGCGCCGGTGATGATGAGCAGGTCGTTGTTGAGCAGGAACCCGGCGGCCGCGGCGGCCCATCCGGAGTAGCTGTTGAGCATCGACACCACGACCGGCATGTCGCCGCCGCCGATCGATGCGACCAGGTGCCAGCCGAGGAACAGGGCCAACAGGGTCATGGCGCCGAGCAGCCCCTGGCGGGTGCCCACGCTGTCGTGCGGGATGCGCGTGTAGACGACCGTCATCACCAGGAAGATCGCGACGATGCCGAGGTTGATGACGTTGTGGGCCGGCAGCATCAGCGGGGCCGACTTCATCTTGGCCGACAGCTTGAGGTAGGCGACGATCGATCCGGTGAAGGTCACCGCTCCGATGAAGATCCCGACGAACACTTCGACGTCGTGGATCGCCGGGTTGACCGCGGTCTCGTAGGAGCTGTTCCAGCCGACGAGGACGGCCGCGAGACCGACGAAGCTGTGCAGCATGGCGATGAGTTCCGGCATGCCGGTCATCTCGACCTTGCGGGCCAGGGTGATGCCGACGAGCGCCCCGATCGCCATGGCGACGAGGATCATCACGAGCCCGACCATCGCCGTGCCCTTGCTGTCGCCCGGCGAGTTGCCGAGCGGCGCGATGTCGATCCCGCCGGTCGCCGCGAGGATGGTGACGATGAGGGCGATCGCCATGCCGATGACGCCGTAGCGGTTGCCCATGACCGCCGACTCGTGCTTGGACAGGCCGGCCAACGCGAGGATGAAGAACAGCCCGGCGACGATGTACGTGCCCTGCAACAGGGTGAATGAGATGGTCATCGGACCGGGTCCTCCCGCTTGAACATCTGCAGCATCCGCCCGGTGACGGTAAAGCCACCGAAGACGTTGACGCTCGCGACCAGGGCGCCGACGAAGGCCAAGATGGTCACCCAGAGCTTGCCTTCGTGGCCGATCTGCAGCAGTGCCCCGACGACGATGATGCCGCTGATCGCGTTTGTCACAGACATCAGCGGCGTGTGCAGCGCGTGGTGGACGTTGCCGATGACGTAGTAGCCGATGACCACCGAGAGCATGAACACCATGAAGTGCCCGAGGAACGATTCGGGCGAGACCGCCGCGACAACGAGGAAGAGCAAGGCTCCCAGCCCCATGAAGGCGAGGCGTCGGCGGGGATCCGGCGGTGGTTTCGGTGTCGGCGGGGCAACCGGGGTGGCCACGGCTGCCGCGGGCGCTGCGGAGACCTGCACGGGCGGCGGTGGCCACGTGACGGCGCCCTCCCGGGCGACGGTCATCCCCCGGACGATGACGTCCTCCTGGTTGTAGACCAGCTGGCCGTCCTTGTCGGGACAGATCAACTTGAGCAGGTTGACCACGTTCGTGCCGTAGAGCTGGGACGCCTGGGTGGGCAGCCGCCCGGCCAGGTCGGTGTAGCCGATGATCTTCACCCCGTTGTCGGTGACGACCATCCGGTCGGCGACCGAGCCGGCGACGTTGCCGCCGTTGGAGGCGGCCATGTCGACGACGACCGACCCGGGCTTCATCGCCGCGACCATGTCCTCGGTGATGAGCCTTGGGGCGGGCTTGCCGGGGATGAGCGCCGTCGTGATGACGATGTCGACGTCCTTGACCTGCTCGGCATACATCCGCGAGGCGGCCTCGGCGTAGTCGGCCGTGACCTCCTTGGCGTAACCGTCGGAGCTGACCTCCTGGGTCTCGATGTCGGGGCTGACGAAGTCGGCCCCCATCGACTCCACCTGCTCAGCGACCTCGGGCCGCACGTCCGTGGCCCGCACGATCGCGCCGAGGGAATTGGCCGTGCCGATCGCGGCGAGACCCGCGACACCGGCCCCGCTGACGAAGACCTTGGCGGGCGGGACCTTGCCGGCGGCGGTGATCTGGCCGGTGAAGAAGGACCCGAACTCGTGCGCGGCCTCGATGACCGCCCGATAGCCGGCGATGTTGGCCATCGAGGAGAGCACGTCGAGGGCTTGCGCGCGGGAGATGCGGGGGACCGCGTCCATGGCCAGGGCGTTCACGCCCTGGGCGGCCAACTGCTCGAGCAGCCGCGGGTTGAGGGCGGGCGCGGCCAGGCTGACCAACGCGGCGCCCTTGCGCATCCGCGAGATCTCCTCGGCGTCCGGGGCGTTGATCTTGGCGACGAGATCGGCAGCCCAGACCTGTTCGCTGCTGCCGATGGTCGCTCCGGCCGCGGCATACGCGTCGTCCTCGAAGCTGGCCGCATAACCGGCACCGCTCTCGATGACGACGTCCAGGCCGAGCTTCTTCATCTGTTCGACGGTCTTGGGCGTAGCGGCCACACGGCGTTCACCCGCCCGCGATTCTCGTGGGACACCTATCAGCACGGACAACTCCCGACGTTCTGCGGACCCGGGCCCCGAACGGGCGCCCGGCCGACCGGGACGGATCCCGGTGCCACCACCAAACCTATTGGGTGGACAGTCCGGGCGACAGGGACCATCGTCAGTATGGACACCACACCGCACCCGGGCAGACCGAAGGCCCGCGAGACAGGGGGGACATCGCGGGCCTTCGGAGCCTATGAGGCGGGTATGCCGCCAGCCGTCCAGTTGATCGTTGAACGGTCTACTCGAGCGTAACCGATGGCAAGTCGTTTACGTAATCGAATGGCCGAACCGGCCGGCCTGATAGTCCTCGAACGCCGTGACGAGCTCGGCTCGAGTGTTCATGACGAACGGTCCGTACCACGCCACGGGCTCGCGAATGGGCGAGCCACCGAGCACGACGACCTCCATCCCGGAGGTTGCCCGGCGATCCTGCTGCGAGTCGGCGGCAACGGCGACGACGTCGCCCGAGCCGAGCACGGCCAGCTGACCTGCGCTGATGGGTCGCTGTTCGGCGCCGACGCGTCCCGAGCCGGCCAACACGTAGACGAGGGCGTTGAAGTCCGGGCGCCAGGGCAGTTCGAGGCTGGCCCCCGGGGCGAGCGTGGCATGCACCATGGTCATCGGGGTGTGGGTCTGTCCAGGACCGGCGTGTCCGGCCACGTCGCCCGCGATGAGCCGCACGAGCGCGCCCCCGTCGGGCGAGGCCAACAGCGTGACGCTCTCCGGTTCGAGGTTCTGGTATCGAGGCGTCGCGAACTTGTCCGCCGCGGGGAGGTTGACCCAGAGCTGCAGCCCGTGGAAGAGACCGCCTGCGACGACGAGGTGCTCCGGTGGCGCTTCGATATGCACGATGCCCGAGCCGGCGGTCATCCATTGCGTCGCACCGGGCCCGATCGTCCCGCCACCCCCGTAGGAGTCCTGGTGGACGAAGATCCCGTCGAGCAGATACGTCACGGTCTCGAAGCCGCGGTGGGGGTGCCAGGCGGTACCCTTGGCCTCTCCCGGCGGGTAGTCGACCTCGCCCATCTCGTCCATCATGACGAACGGGTCGAGCAGCCGCAGATCGACGCCGGCGAAGGCGCGCTTGACCGGGAACCCTTCGCCTTCGAGGCCGGACGGCGCGACGGTGAGACTGCGAACCGGTCGGCGCGGCCGAGTGACGTCGGGAGCCGAGGTCCGCGGCAGGACGGTGATGTCGTTGACGGTGACGGCAGGCATGTCATCCTTTAGTGTTTGTATTTTCAACTATGTATGCGCTCAAACGGAGACCCTGCCGCACGTATTCCGTCATGATGTCCGCCACGGTAGGCCGGGCTGGTTCGCCATCGAGCGCGCTTGGCCGATGGCCTACGTCCGCGTGCCGGAGGGGATCATCCTCGCCCTCGCCGAACTGATTGGCTGACCCGCCCGGGCAGGCCCGGGCAGCCTCCCGCCGGGCGGCCGGGCGGAGCCCGGCGGTCAGAACCAGACGACCCCGGCGTTGCGCGGCATACCCTCCTTGAGGGCGATGAGGTTGGCGTAGACGTACGAGATGTTGTGTCGTTGGTGCCATTCGCTCGGGAACAGCGTGGTCAGCCGAGACGACTGGAACCTCGCCTCGATGCCGGGCACGAAGTTGCGGTATTGGGGCTCGGTGTAATACCAGAACGAGTTCTCGTTGTAGAAGGCGACATGGGTCGGGTCCTGGAAGGCGCCTCGACCGTCGGTGCTCGGCGTCATCGACAGCAGCAGGCCACCCGGGGCGAGCAGTCGGTAGATCTCGTTGATCATGGCGACCTTGTCGACGACATGCTCGAGGAAGTCGTAGGCGCGGATCACCCCGCACGAGTTGTCGGGCAGGTCGAGTGGCTGCGGGAGCGTGGCGACGACGTCGACGTGTTCGCCGGGGTACTGATCGACGCCGAGATAGCCGGGCGGACGGTTGTGCGCCGCACCGAAGTCGAGGGCGTGCAGCCCCGCCCGGCGGCACCAGGCCATCGCATTTCCCTCGATGTAGCGGTCGTACAGCCGGACCGTCTCCTCTTGGATGAACGCGTTGGTCTGCTGCTCCCGTTGGGTGTTCCAGTCGTACATGCGCTGCAGATAGAGGACTTCGGGGATGTGCCGGAACGGTCCGGCCTGGTAGAGCCGGCACATGAGGTCTTGGTCGTCGAGCACGTGTCGGCTCGCGTCGTAGCCGCCGACCGACTCGTATGCCGTGCGCCGGAAGGCCCGCACGTGGTTGGGCGCGAACCAGATGTACGAGACGTTGTGCGGGGTCGGCTCGAAGGAGTGGGCCCATAGCAAGGTCCGTCCGTCGATGACGACGTCCTCGTACTCCCACCCGTTGGCGAGGTCGAACTTCGTATCGTCGCGCGAGCCGTCCTGGGCGATGTGCGCCGTGTCGCTGTACACGAGGGACGCCTCTGGGTGGTCCGCGAACTCGGCGCGGACTCGGGCGAGGGCCTCGGGGACCAGCAGGTCATCGTGGTCGAGTTCCACGAGGATGTCGCCGCGGGTCAGGCTGCAGGCGCGGCGCTTGGCTGCGCCGACGCCCTGGACGTCGTCGGCCTCGACGACGTGGACCCGGGGATCGGGTTCGAGGGGCCGCCAGCGGGCATTGCCGTTGAGCAGGACGACCCACTCCCAGTCGGGATCGTGCTGGGCGAGCAGGGAGTTGAGGGTTTCGTCGAGGAACCGGGGTTGGTGCGAAGGGGTGAAGACGCTGATGAGGCCGGGTGCGGTCACGGCTTACGTGAGGGCGTGGGCGTCGCGGCAGCCGGGGCTGGAGTCGCTGCAGCCAGCGACGGGTCGAGTTGCCCGGCTTTGGCTTTCGCGTCCTTGGCCTTGTCGGTCTGGCCCTGGCGTTCGTAGGCGAGTCCGAGGCGATACCACGCTGTCGACGCGTTCGGGTTGATCTGGACGATCTTTTCGTAGAGGGCGATGGCATCGACGACGTTCGTCGCCTCGAGGATGATCGCCTTGTTGTACATGGCCGGGGTGTAGGCCGGGTCGGACTTGATCGCCTTGTCGTAGTAGGCCACCGCGTTCGTCGTGTCGTTGCGGTTCTGCGCGATGAGGCCAAGGTTGTACAGGGCGTACTTATTGGTGGGATCGATGGCCAGGACGCTGTTGAAGGTCGCAACGGCTTCGTCGGTCTTCTGTTGGGTGGCCTGATCCACGCCCTGCTGCAACAGCTTGGCGACTTGGGTCGCCGACGCGGACGCTGACGCGGCATCCGAGGACGTGGGTGTCGGTGTCGAGGAATTCGAGCAGGCGGTTGTGCCCAGGGCTACGGCGGCGCCGGCGATCAGCACGACCGCGCGTCGGGCTCGTCGGTTCGAGGTGGTCTGCGGACGCATGAAGCTGTGGGCTCCCATCGGATCGGAGACGTGCCTACTTGCTGCAGATGGCATAGACGGTGTACGTGCCGGTCGAACCACCCGTCGTGAACCAGTTCCACTGCCACCCCGTCGCGGGCGCCGTGGAGGACCCGCCGAGGGGCCGGGTGTAGTACTGGCGGGCATTGGGGTCCGTGGTGTACCCGCCGCCACCGATAGCGTACGACCCGGCCGGGCAGCTCACCGTGATGCCATTCGCGCCGGGGCTCGTCGTGGATGCCTGTACCACGAAGCTCTGCGACCCTACTGGCGGGCCCTGAGTGCCTTGAGCGCCCTGCGGTCCTTGAGTGCCCTGTGCCCCTTGCGGCCCTTGGGGGCCCTGCGGTCCGGTAGCCCCTTGCGCACCCGGGGTGCCTTGCGCGCCCTGCGGCCCCTGTGCCCCTTGCGGCCCCTGCGGCCCGACCGCCCCAGCAGCGCCTGTCGACCCCTGGGCTCCGGTCCCACCCTGTGCGCCAGCGCCACCTTGGAAGCCTTGCGTTCCCGTGGAACCCTGCGCGCCGGTTGACCCTTGGGGCCCTGCCGGTCCCTGGAATCCCTGCGGGCCGGTGGCCCCCTGGGCGCCTTGGGCGCCCTGTGGACCTTGGGCGCCTTGGTTGCCCTGGAAGCCCTGCCTGCCTTGGGACCCCTGGCGGCCCTGAGGCCCTTGGAAGCCCTGCGCGCCCTGGAACCCTTGGCTGCCTTGCGTCCCTTGGAAGCCCTGGTCGCCCTGGAAGCCCTGGTCGCCCTGGTTGCCTTGCGTCCCTTGGAAGCCCTGGTCGCCCTGGAAGCCCTGGTTCCCTTGCGTCCCCTGGAAACCCTGGTCGCCCTGGAAGCCCTGTGGACCTTGAGTGCCCTGGAACCCCTGGTTGCCTTGCGTCCCTTGGAAGCCTTGGTTGCCTTGAGTCCCCTGGAACCCCTGGTTGCCTTGGGTGCCCTGGTTCCCTTGGAACCCTTGCGTCCCCTGGAAACCCTGGGTGCCCTGGAACCCCTGGTTGCCTTGGGTGCCCTGGTTCCCTTGCGTTCCCTGGAAGCCCTGGTTCCCCTGAGTGCCCTGGAACCCTTGGTTGCCTTGAGTCCCCTGGAAGCCCTGGTTCCCTTGCGTCCCTTGGAAGCCCTGGTTCCCCTGAGTGCCCTGGAACCCCTGGTTGCCCTGGGTGCCCTGGAACCCTTGATTGCCTTGCGCCCCCTGGAAACCCTGCGGACCTTGAGCGCCCTGGAACCCTTGGTTGCCTTGGAACCCTTGGTTGCCTTGGGTGCCCTGGAAGCCTTGGTTGCCTTGAGTGCCCTGGAAGCCCTGGTTCCCTTGCGTTCCCTGGAAGCCCTGAGTGCCCTGGAACCCCTGGTTGCCCTGGGTGCCCTGGAACCCTTGCGGACCTTGAGCGCCCTGGAAGCCCTGGTTCCCTTGCGTTCCCTGGAACCCTTGGTTCCCCTGAGTGCCCTGGAACCCTTGGTTGCCTTGAGTGCCCTGGAAGCCCTGGTTCCCTTGCGTTCCCTGGAACCCTTGGTTGCCTTGCGTTCCCTGGAACCCTTGGTTGCCTTGCGTTCCCTGGAACCCTTGGTTGCCTTGAGTGCCCTGGAAGCCCTGGTTCCCTTGCGTTCCCTGGAAGCCCTGAGTGCCCTGCAACCCCTGGTTGCCTTGGGTGCCCTGGAACCCTTGCGGACCTTGAGCGCCCTGGAAGCCCTGGTTCCCTTGCGTTCCCTGGAACCCTTGGTTCCCCTGAGTGCCCTGGAACCCTTGGTTGCCTTGAGTCCCCTGGAAGCCCTGGTTCCCTTGCGTTCCCTGGAAGCCCTGAGTGCCCTGGAACCCCTGGTTGCCTTGGGTGCCCTGGAACCCTTGATTGCCTTGCGTCCCCTGGAAACCCTGCGGACCTTGAGCGCCCTGGAACCCTTGGTTGCCTTGGAACCCCTGGTTGCCTTGGGTGCCCTGGAAGCCCTGGTTCCCTTGCGTCCCTTGGAAGCCTTGGTTGCCCTGAGTGCCCTGGCTCCCTTGGAACCCTTGCGTCCCCTGGAAGCCCTGAGTGCCCTGGAACCCCTGGTTGCCTTGCGTTCCCTGGAAGCCCTGAGTGCCCTGGAACCCCTGGTTGCCTTGGGTGCCCTGGAACCCTTGCGGACCTTGAGCGCCCTGGAACCCCTGGTTGCCTTGCGTCCCTTGGAAGCCTTGGTTCCCCTGAGTGCCCTGGCTCCCTTGGAACCCTTGCGTCCCCTGGAAGCCCTGAGTGCCCTGGAACCCCTGGTTGCCTTGGGTGCCCTGGAACCCTTGATTGCCTTGGGTGCCCTGGAACCCTTGCGGACCTTGCGTTCCCTGGAAGCCTTGGTTGCCTTGAGTCCCCTGGAAGCCCTGGTTCCCTTGCGTTCCCTGGAAGCCCTGAGTGCCCTGGAACCCCTGGTTGCCTTGAGTCCCCTGGAACCCTTGATTGCCTTGCGTCCCCTGGAAGCCCTGCGGACCTTGAGCGCCCTGGAACCCTTGGTTGCCTTGGAACCCTTGGAACCCTTGGTTGCCTTGGGTGCCCTGGAACCCCTGGTCGCCCTGCGCGCCCTGGTTGCCTTGAGTGCCTTGGAACCCTTGGTCGCCCTGCGCGCCCTGGTTCCCTTGGAAGCCCTGCGTCCCCTGGAACCCTTGGTCGCCCTGCGCGCCCTGGAAACCCTGAGGCCCTTGGAAGCCCTGGTCGCCCTGCGCGCCCTGGAACCCCTGGTTTCCTTGGTTGCCCTGGAAGCCCTGGTCGCCCTGCGCGCCCTGGAAACCCTGAGGCCCTTGGAAGCCCTGGTCGCCCTGCGCGCCCTGGAACCCCTGGTTTCCTTGGTTGCCCTGGAAGCCCTGGTCGCCCTGCGCGCCCTGGAACCCCTGGTTGCCTTGCGTCCCCTGGAAGCCCTGCGGACCTTGAGCGCCCTGGAACCCTTGGTTGCCTTGAGTGCCTTGGAACCCTTGGTCGCCCTGCGCGCCCTGGAACCCCTGGTTTCCTTGGTTGCCCTGGAAGCCCTGGTTGCCTTGCGTTCCCTGGAAGCCCTGGTTCCCTTGGAAGCCCTGCGTCCCCTGGAACCCTTGGTCGCCCTGCGCGCCCTGGAAGCCCTGGTCGCCCTGGTTCCCTTGGAAGCCCTGGTCGCCCTGCGCGCCCTGGTTCCCTTGGAAGCCCTGCGCGCCCTGGAAACCCTGAGGCCCCTGGAAACCCTGACTGCCCTGGAGCCCTTGGTTGCCTTGCGTTCCTTGGAAGCCCTGGTCGCCCTGCGCGCCCTGGACCCCAGGCGCTCCTTGGGCACCAGGCGCTCCCGGCCCGCCTTGCGCTCCCTGCGTCCCCTGGGTCCCCTGCAGCCCCGCCGCACCCTGAGCGCCTTGGGGTCCTGGTAGTCCCGGTATGCCGCCTGGGCCCGAAAGCCCGCTCCGTCCGGTCGCGCCGTCGGCGCCGTCGACTCCCGCGTCCCCACGTGGCCCTTGGGAACCGGCGGGGCCTGGGGTAGCGACCAGCGTCGCGCACCGGTACCCAGCCAGGGGGAAGGCCAGCCCCTGAGGACCGGGCGCGTTGTACCGACCGATGCTAAGGACGACCCCGCCATCGCCGTCGGCACACCACGCCTCAGGCCCCTGTGCCACCTGAATCGGGGGCACGGTCACCTGGTATCCCTGGGGGCCGTCCGCGGCGGGGACCGGTCCAGAGGACCGCGAAGAGCTGACGGCCGGAGCGCCCGCGACGCGCGCAGCCGACGCCGACGGCACCACAGAGGACATCAGGGCCGTCGCCGCCAGGGCTGCACTGCACGCCCGCGCGGCATTGCCGACGCGCGACACCTGCCGCAGACCCCGACGAGACATGACCCCCGATTCGCCTTTCCGTGAGTCCGACGCGGCCCGCTGGGGACGGTGTCCTCTCCAGCCGACGCCTGACCAGTGCGCCCGCAAGCCTATTTTACCGACACCATGATCGCCAATAGGAGCGAGCCCTTCGCTCTCCCGATTTTGTCACATTTGTTCGGGTGCGGCGATCCCCAACAGTCGCAATCCCGTCGTCAGGACCCGACCCGTCGCCGCACACAGGCCAAGCCGTGACGAGCGGGTCGTGCCGTTCGACGAAAGGACAGGGCAGGACTCGTAGAACGCCGAAAAAGCCTGCGCCACATCGAACACATGCCCGCACAACCGGTGCGGCGCGAGGTCCCGGCCGACCGACGACACCGTCGCGCCGAATTCGAGCAGGGTCAGAGCCAAAGCCCGTTCGGAGGGTTCCTCGATGGTCACCGGACCGTATGCCGCGTCCATGTCGAGCCCCGCGGCGCGGAAGATGGAGCGGACGCGGGCGACGGCATACTGCAGGTAGGGGCCGGTGTTCCCGGTCAGCGAGACCATGCGGTCGAGATCGAAGACATACTCGCTGTCGTGGGCCACGGACAGGTCCGCGTACTTCACCGCACCCACGCCCACCTGGGGCGCGATGGAGGCGCGGATCGCCTCCGGCAGATCGGGCCGGGACTCGTCGACGACCTCGCGGGCCTTGGTCACGGCGTCCTCGACGAGGGACATCAACGAGGGTGCGCTGCCTTCTCGAGTGCGCAGGAGCTTCTTGTCCGGGCCGAGGACGTTCCCGATCTGGACGTGCACGACCTCGACGTCCTCGGGCAGCCACCCCGCGAGTCGGGCGGTCGCGAACACCATTTGCAGGTGCAGCCGCTGAGGGGCCCCGACGACGTAAAGGATGCGCTCGGCGTCCAGGTCGCGCACGCGATGGCGGATCGTCGCGAGATCGGTCGTCGCATAGCCGTACCCACCGTCGGACTTGCGCACGATGAGCGGTACCGGGCGACCCTCGCGGCCGATGAAACCGTCGAGGAACACGCACAGCGCGCCGTCGGAGACGACGGCAATGCCGGCCTGCTCGAGCTCGTCGCAAATGTCGGCGAGTGCGGCGTTGTACGTCGACTCCCCCGCAAGGTCGGCATCGGTCAGGGTGACGTCCAGCGCCGCATAGATCCGTCTGAAGTAGCGCTTGGACATCTCGAGCAGCTCGGTCCACAAGCGCAGGGTGTCCGGGTCGCCGGCCTGCAGGGCCACCACTCGGGCTCGGGCACGATCGGCGAACTCCGGGTCACTGTCGAAGGCCGAACGGGCCGCCTGATAGAAGGCGTTGGGGTCGGTCTCCACCAAGGCGGCCTCGGCCGACCCTTCGCCGACGTCGAGGAGGTGCTCGATGAGCATCCCGAACGGCGTGCCCCAGTCCCCGACGTGGTTCTGGCGCACCACGTCGTGGCCGAGGTAGTCGAGGGTGCGGACGAGGGCGTCACCGACCACTGTCGTGCGCAGGTGCCCGACGTGCATCTGCTTGGCGACGTTCGGTGCCGAGTAGTCGACGGGCACGGCCTGGGCAGCCTCGAGCGGCACTCCGAGTCGCGGATCGGCGGCCATCGCGGTGACCGCCTCGCCGATCCACGCCTCGCCGACGGTGAGGTTGACGAACCCGGGGCCACTGACCTCGACGGCGCGGCAGACGTCCGAGATGTCCAGGGCGCCCACGATGCGGTCGGCTACCTGACGGGGCGGCATGCCGAGGCGCTTGGCCAGCGCGAGGGCGGCGTTGGACTGGAGGTCGGCGAACTGGCTGGGGCGCAACACCGGATCCGAGCCCGCATAGTCCGGCCCGAAGGCAGCCTCGATCGCGGCGGTCACCCGCGGGCCGAGCACGTCATGGGGGGAGGACACGGCTGTCAGGATATCGGCGCGCGAGCGGGGCTCCGGACGGCATACCCCTGGCCGGTATGCCGTCGTCCGGCCCCGTTTGCCGTCGCCCCAGCCCCGACAGCGTCAGCGCGGCAGCGCGAGATCGAGCACCTCGGCATTGGGCAGGGCGGCGAGGTCGGCGCCGTCGAGCAGGAGCTTGGCGCCGCGCACGCCGGCACCGACGACGACCGGGCCGGCAGCCACCACTGCCGTGTCGACGAGCACGACCCACTCGGCGGGCAGACCGACCGGGGTGATGCCGCCCTGGCGCATGTCCGTAAGGTCCTCCGCGAGGTCCGCCCCCATGAACGACAGCTTGCGCACGTCGAGGTGCTTGCGCACGACGCGGTTGATGTCCGCTCGGTCGACGGCCAGCACCATGACGGCGGCGTGCACCGTGCGCTCGGCTCGCCGCCCGTCGACGACGACGCAGTTCGCGGAGGCCTCCTCGGCGACGTCGTATGCCGCGCAGAAGGCCGCCGTGTCCGCGAGGGAGGGGTCGATGACTGCGACCCGGGCGGCCGGGACGAGATGGGCCGCCGCCGCCACCGGTGGCGCCACCAGCTGCAGGTGCTCGGAGAGCGCGAGCCAGTCCAGGGTTCCTTCGGCGGAGGGCATGGCCCGACGGTATCGGCCCGACGGCCGGTCACTCGGCGTGCCGGGCCGTCGCGAGCACCTGCTCCCAACTCACCCGACGGGGCTGCGCCGGATCGGGCACGGGGAGCACGGCAAGGGCGCGCCGACGCTCGTCGCCGCGCAGGTCGTCGCCGAAGCGGTCGACGACGATGACCAGGCGAGGGCGGGCCAGCCCCCCGAGGGTTTCGTCCACCCCCCGGCCGAGATCTCGCACGACGTCCCCGATCTCCAGGTCGGCCGAGTCGGCGCGCAAGACGACGGCCGCCGCGATGATCCGACCCCGCCGCGGGTCGCGACGCTCGATGACGTCGGCGGCCTCGACATACGGATGGGCCAGCAGCACCGCCCGGACCTCGCCGAGCGAGACGAGCATCCCCGAGACGGAGACCACCTCGTCGGTGCGTCCGAGGAACTCCAACGCGCCATCGGCGCGGCGGCGCACCCGGTCGCCGCTGCGATACCGGGGCGGTCGGCCGGCCCAGCGCAGGTCGCCGGGCGACTGGTGCGGACCGAGAACACCGACCATGGCCCCGGCCCAAGGACGCGACACGGCCAACTCCCCGGCCTGCCCGTCGCCGATCTCGATGCCGTCCGGGTCGACGATGACCGGCCCGATGTCGGGCATCCCGATCGGATCGACGGGCCGGTCGAGGTGGACGATTCCACCGAGCTCGACCTGACCCCACCCGTCTGCGACGGACACCCGCCGGCCCGACAGGTCGGCCGCTGCCCAGCCCCGCAGGTCTTCGTCCATCGCCTCGCCGAACGCCACCACCCGGCGCAGGTCGGGGCAGTCGTTGCGGGCGTCGCGCTCCAGCGACCAGGTCCGCATCGAACGCAGAACCGAGGGCGTGGTGAGCAGGGTCGACACGGCATACCGACGCATGATGTCCCACCCGCGACCGTGCGTCGGCACGTCGAGCGTGCCCTCGTAGAGGACAGCGGTGCCACCGGCGGCCAGGGGCCCGTAGATGCCGTGCCCCTGGGTTCCCAGCCACGACACGTCGCCGGCGCACCACGTCACCGGACCGTCGGCGATGCCTCGCTCGTGGACCACCCGCGCCGAGACCGCCAACGCCGCCGAGCCGATCGCCACGGTCACCGGCAAACCCCGCCGATACGCCTGACTGACGAGCAAGAGCGGGTGGTCGGCGGCCACGGCCAGCGGGCCCTCGTCGTCGCGGAACTGGCCCGGCCGCAGGGCGGCGACGAGATCGTGGTACCACCGATCCCCTTCGTACCAGGCGACGTCGATGCCCGTGCGGCGCACGACGACGGTGTGTTCGACGCCCTCCGTCGCGGCGAGCGCCTCGTCGGCCCGGGCCTTGAGGGGCAGGACCGCTCCCCGGCGCCAGGCCCCGTCCTGGGTGAATAGGACTCGGGCTCGCAGCGCGGCCAGCCGGTCGGCGAGCGCGTCCGGGGGCAACGGGGTCGGGATCACGGCATGGACGGCCCCGAGCCAGGCACAGGCGAGCATGGCGACGACCGTCTCGGGGATGAGGCCCAGGTGCAGGGCGACGACGTCGCCGCTGGCCACCCCGAGACCGCGCAGTCCCCGGGCGAGCGCCGCGACCTCGTAGGCGAGGTCGGCATACGTGAGGGTGCGCCGGTCGCCGGGCTCGCCCTCCCACTCGAGGGCGACGCGGGACGGGGTATGCCGCGCCGGCTCGAGCGCGCACACCGTGGCGACGTTGAGCCGACCTCCCACGAACCAGTGCCCGTGCCCCGGGCCGGGGGACCACACCGGGTCCGGAGCCACCGCCCAGGGCACCACCGCAGACGCTGCGGTCCAGGCCGCCAAGTCCGCTCGGCGCGGCGGGATCGCGTCCGCCATCAGGCCCCGCCGAGGACCCGCGCCGCGACGGTTGTCGTGCGAGAGAGCAGGGCGACGACGTCGCGCACCCGTTCCGGGCCGGCACCGGCATCAACGGATGCCGTCAGCGCGGCAAGCACGTTCCCGTCGGCGTCGGTGGCCGCCACGGCGACCTCGCCGGCACGGCCCTCGGGGCCGTCGACGTGCAGCCACGTGGCCTGGGACCACACGTGACGTTCGCGTTCGGCGAGGTCGCGCAGGGGTTCGTCCACGTCGGCGAGCAGCTGCTTCCAGCGCTCGTCCTCGCACCGGGCGCCGATGAGCCGACCCGCTGCGGTCCTCAGTCCCGGGCGGAGGTCGAAGGCGTCCCGGTAGACCCCGGCGTCCTCGCCGTCGACCCGATCGACGGTGACCAGGCTGGTGCCCACGAGCATCTGGACGCGCACCGTCGTGCCGATGTCGTGACGCAGCTGGGCGAGGTAGGGGGCCAGCGCCCCGACGACCGGCGAGCGGGCGAGGTATCGGTGGGAAAGTCTGGTCAGCTCGGGGCCGAGGCCGTATCGGGCCGAGCGCGGGTCCTGCTCGACGATCTCGGCGAGCACGAGCGAGCGCAGCAGGCGGTGGACCGTGGCCAGCGACAGCCCGGAGCGGTCGGCCAGGTCGGTGAGCTGGTGGTAGGCCGGTCCCTGGGCGAGCAGGCGCAGCAGCAGCGCCGCGTTGCGCACCGTCCCGAGTGCGCCCGGGGCCTCCGGCAGCGCATCACTGAGCGGCACGATCTCATTCCTCCCGCGACCGGCGACGACGGTAGACCGCTGAGCTATCTTCCACCAGAAGTCATTGCCTTCCGGATAGTGGAATCCTATGCTCTCGGTCGACCGCCCGACGACGGCCGAGGAGGACCCGGTGCTCAGCCGCGCGTACCAGCACACGCTGAACTCCTCCGCGGTCCCGGCCGGCTCTCCCTTGCTGGAGATCTCCGGGATCTCGCTGCGCTTCGGCGGTGTCGTGGCCCTGCACGACGTCGGCTTCACGGTGACCCAGGGCCACATCCACGCGGTCATCGGGCCCAACGGCGCCGGCAAGTCGAGCCTGCTCAACTGCGTCAGCGGGCTCTATCACCCGCAAGGGGGATCGGTCGTCCTGCACACCGGTGACCAGGGCAGCACCCATCAGCTCACCCGGCTAGCCCCCCACCGGATCGCCCAACTGGGTGTGGCCCGCTCCTTCCAGAACATCGAGCTGTTCACCCACCTCACCGTCCTGGAGAACCTCCTGCTCGGGCGGCACATCCACATGTACAAGGGCGTCGCCCTGTCGATGCTGTGGTTCGGCCCCGCCCGGCGGCAAGAGATCGCCCACCGGGGACTGGTCGAGGAGGTCATCGACCTGTTGTCCCTGCAGCCCTTCCGCCACCAACCGGTGGGTTCGCTGGCTTACGGCATCCAGAAGCGGGTCGAACTGGGTCGGGCCCTGTGCCTGCAACCGTCCCTGTTGCTGCTCGACGAGCCGATGGCCGGCATGAACGCCGAGGAGAAGGAGGACATGGCCCGCTATGTCCTCGACGTCCACGAGCTCGCCGGGGTCACCGTCATCCTCATCGAGCACGACATGGCGGTCGTCATGGACATCTCCGACCGGGTCTCGGTGCTCGACTTCGGCCGGCTCATCGCCGACGGCACCCCCGACGAGGTCAAGGCCGACCCGGCCGTCGTCGAGGCCTACCTCGGCGCCGAGGACCACTGATGGGCGCCGCCACCGACCGGGTCGCCGGACCGGCCGAACAGTCCGGCCAGAGCCCCGACACCTTCCCCCGGCTGCTCGCCGGCCTCGCCCGGACGCGCCCCGAGCAGACGGCGCTCCAGGAGAAGCGCTACGGCATCTGGCAGCCGCTCACCTGGGCCACGTATGCCGCCCGCGTCCGCGACTTCGCCCATGGACTGGCCGCCCTCGGCGTCCAGCGCGGCCACGTCGTCGCGGTGCTCGGCGACAACCGCCCAGAGTGGCTCGTCGCCGAGCTGGCGGCCCAGAGTCTCGGCGCGGCCGTCGTCGGGATCTACCCCACGAGCATCGGCGAGGAGCTGCGCCACATCCTCACCCTCGCCGACGTGCGCGTCGTCGTCGCCGAGGACCAGGAGCAGGTCGACAAACTCATCCGGCTGCGCGAGGAGTCCCACTCGACCTCCTCCGGCATCCCGCCGCGGCCGCTCACCGTCGAGACCGTCGTCTTCTACGACCCGCACGGGCTCGAGGCCTACTCCCACCCCGGGCTACGCGACTTCACCGACGTCGAGGCGCTCGGGCGCGAGTGGGGGGAGCAACACCCGGGGTGGCTCGACGAGCAGGTCGCGGCCGGCCGCGCCGAGGACACCGCGGTGATCTGCACGACGTCGGGCACCACGAGCCTGCCCAAGCTCGCCGAGCTGTCGCACACCAATCTGCTCGCCATGGCCGAGCACCTCACCGCCATCGACCCCATCTCGCCGAAGGACCGCTACGTCTCCTTCCTGCCGTTCGCGTGGATCGGCGAGCAGATGCTCGCCGTCGCCTGCGGCCTCTCCCGCGGCCTGACCCTCTCCTTCCCCGAGGACGCGGCCACCCAGAAGACCGACATGCGCGAGATCGGTCCCGACGTGCTGTTCAGCCCGCCGCGGATCTGGGAGTCGATGCTCTCGGAGGTCCAGGTCCGCATCGACGAGGCCGGGTGGCTCAAACGCCGGGTCTTCGGTTGGGGCTACGACGTGGGCGACAAGGTCGCCGAACGCAAGATCCGCGGGCAGGGGGCGGGCGCCCTGGCCATCCCGTATGCCGTGGCCAACCAGGTCGCGCTTCGTCCGGTGCGCGACCAGCTCGGTCTGGCCCGGGTCAAGCACTGCTACACCGGAGGCGCGCCCCTGGGCCCCGACGTCTTCCGGTTCTTCCACGCCATCGGGGTCAACCTCAAGCAGATTTACGGCCAGACCGAGATCTGCGGGATCGCCGTGGTCCACCGCGACGACGACATCGCCTTCCACACCGTCGGCACACCGATCGAGTCCACCGACATCCGCATCGCCGACGACGGCGAGATCCTCTTGCGTTCGGCCTCGGTCTTCAAGGGTTACCACGCCAACCCGGCGGCCAGCGCCGAAGCCGTCGACGCCGAGGGCTGGTTGCACACCGGCGACGCGGGCTACCTCGAGGACAACGGCCACCTCGTCGTCATCGACCGACAGAAGGACGTGCTGACCACGGCCGACGGCACGCGCTTCTCCTCGGCGTTCATCGAGAACAAGCTGAAGTTCTCCCCCTACGTCGAGGAGGCAGTCGTCTTCCCGACCGACGGCGCGATGACGGCGATCCTCACCGTCGACCCGCAGACGACCGGCTCGTGGGCCGAGCACGAACGGCTCAGCTACACGACGTACACCGACCTCGCCGCCAAGCCGGAGGTGGGCCAGCTCGTCGCCGAAGAGGTCAACCGGGCCAACGAGGACCTGCCCGAGAGCATCCGGGTCCGCCGATTCGTCCTGCTCCACAAGCAGTTCGACCCCGACGACGACGAGATCACCCGCACCCGCAAGGTCCGGCGCAACGTCATCGCCGAGCGGTATGCCGTCATCATCGACGCCCTCGCGCGGGGGGACGAGGAGGTCGGCATCACGAGCACGGTGACCTACCAGGACGGCACGACGGTGGACCGGGTGATCAGCCTCACGATCGTCGATCTGGCGACATTCCGCGAACCCGAAGGGCATGGCCGGCGCCCGGTCTGGAGTGGCCGTCGATGAACACCTTCGTCGCACTCACCGTCTACGGCCTCGCCGACGGGGCGATCCTTGCCCTCGCCGCCCTCGGGTTCGTCCTCATCTACAAGGCCACCCGGGTCATCAACTTCGCCCAGGGGGAGTTCCTCCTCGTCGGGGCGTACACGCTCTACGCGGCATACGTGCTGATGGGCCTGCCGCTCATCCTCGCCGCCTTCGTCGGGGTCCTCTTCGCGATCGTGCTCGGTGTCCTCGTCGAACGGTTCGTCCTGCGCCCGCTGATCGGCGAGAACGCCATCAGCGTCATCATGGTGACGATCGGGCTCTCGGCCGTGCTCAAGGCCCTCGTCCAGCTGTTCTTCGGCACCTCGGTGCGCGAGCAGCCCAAGATCTTGCCCACAGGTGTCTGGCAGGTCGGCGGCATCACGGTGCCGGTCAACCGGCTGCTGGTCATCGCCATCGCGGCGGCGGTGCTCGCCGGCTTCACGGTCTTCTTCCGCAGATCGCGGCACGGCATCGCCATGCGCGCGGTGGCCGACGACCAACAGGCCGCGCTGACCATGGGCATCTCGGTCCGCCGGGTCTTCGCCCTCGCCTGGGTGTTGGCCGCGGTGAGCGCATTGGTCGCCGGAGTCCTGCTCGCCGACCTCTCCGCCGTCGAGCAGGGCATCGCGACGTTCGGGCTCATCGTCTTTCCCGTCGTCATCCTCGGCGGGCTCGACTCGGTCCCGGGCACCATCGTCGGCGGCCTGACCATCGGCCTGCTCAAGCAGTACGTCTCCGGTTACGCCGACCCGGGCCTCGCCGAAGTCGTCCCCTACCTCGTCCTCGTCGCGATCCTGCTCGTGCGCCCGTACGGCATCTTCGGCGAGACCCGGATCGAGAGGGTCTGAGATGGCGACCGCCACCGGCATCCACCACCGGAGCTACCGGGCCGAGTTGGGGCTGCGGCATACCCGCGCGGAGTGGACCCGCCTCGCTCTCGTGTTCGCCGCGCTCATCGCCCTGCCATGGATTCTCAACGTCTACTGGCTGGGCATCGCCAACACCATCCTCATCGCCGTCATCGGGGCGGTGGGGCTCAACATCCTCGTCGGCTACACCGGGCAGATCTCGCTCGGACAGGGCGGCTTCCTTGCCGTGGGCTCCTACACGAGCGCGATCCTCTCGACGCGCGCCGGCGTCCCCGTCCCCCTCGCCATCGCCCTGGCCGTTCTGGGCACCGCCGCCGTCGGAGCTCTCTTCGGGTTACCCGCGCTGCGGCTCAAGGGCCTCTACCTGGCCATCGCCACCCTCGCCTCGCAGGAGATCATCCTCTTCGTCGTCCGCCGATGGGGCTTCCTCACCGAGGGCAAGGGCTACATCGAAGTCCCTCGATTGAACCTTGGGCCGCTGAAGATCGAGCGCGAGACCTTCGAGGTCCAGTGGTACTGGATCCTGCTGCCCATCACCGTTCTTGCCGTCGTCATGGCGCGCAACCTCTTCCGCACTGCGGTCGGTCGGGCGTTCATGGCGGTGCGCGACCAAGACATCGCCGCCGAGGCCATCGGCGTGAACATCACCCGGGCCAAGGTCACCGCCTTCGCCCTGTCCAGCGGCTTCGTCGGCCTGGCCGGAGCGCTGTCCGCCTACTACACCGAGACGGTCACGTGGGAACGCTTCACCCTCGACGTCTCGGTCCTCTACCTCGCGATGATCATCGTCGGCGGTCTCGGCAGCATCGCCGGTTCGGTCTACGGCGCCGTCTTCATGATGCTGTTGCCTGCGCTGCTCACCGAGGTGTCCGGCCGGATCGCCGAGAGCTTGCCGGTGGTCGCCGAGCAGCTGCCGGCCATCAAGAACGCCGTCTTCGGCCTGGCCATCGTCGTCTTCCTGCTCGTCGAACCCCGCGGCCTGGACCGCATCTGGACTCGGATGAAGGACTACGTCCGGTTCTGGCCGTTCCGCTACTGACCCGCCCACCCGGGTTACCCCCCGTCCCTCCTCCCCCGCCGTCGGCACCGCACGAAACGGAGCACCCATGAAAACTCATCCCCGCCTGACGATCGTCGCGGCCGGCGCCGCGCTGCTGCTCGGCCTCTCCGGATGCGGCGGTGCCGCCTCGGGTGGCGGCGGCGCATCCGGCGACGCCGCCCCCATCAAGGTCGGCATCCTCGCGGACCTCACCGGAGCCACCGGGGATGTCGGCAAGCCGTACAACGAGGGAATGCTCGGATACATCGACTGGCTCAACGCCAAGGGCGGCGTCAAGGGTCACAAGATCACCGCGATGAGCAACGACTACGCCTACCAGGTCCCCAAGGCCGAGGAGCTGTACAAGAAGTACGTCAGCGACGGCGCCGTGGTCATCCAAGGCTGGGGCACCGGGGACTCCGAAGCCCTGCGCACCAAGGTCGCCTCCGACAAGCTGCCGTTCATGTCGGCCTCGTATGCCGAGATCCTCACCGACCCCAAGCAGTCGCCGTACAACTTCGTCGTCGCGCCGACGTACTCCGACCAGATGCGCGTCGCGCTCAACTGGATCGCCAAGGATGCCGGGGGCAAGGCCGAGGTCGCCGTCTTCCACAACGACAGCCCGTTCGGCACGGCCCCAGTCGAGGACGGTCAGAAGTGGATCACCTCCAAGGCCCTGCCACTGGGCTACAAGGCCTACCCGATGCCCAAGACCCCGAACTTCGTCGGGCTGCTTACCCAGGCCCAGGCCCAAGGCGCGAAGTACATCGTCATCCAGAACGTCTCGAGTCCGGCCGCCCAGGTCGCCAAGGACATCAAGGCGCAGAACCTCGGGATGAAGATCGTCTGCCTCAACTGGTGTTCCGACGAACTGTTCATCAAGACCGCCGGAGCGGACAACGCCGAGGGACACGTCCTCGTGCAGCCCTTCGCCCCGGGATCGGCGAACAAGCCCGGCAGCAAGGTCATCGACGACTACCTCAAGTCCAAGAACTCCTCGTTGGAGGAGAAGGGTCTGCACTACGCCCAGGGCTGGTACACGATGGACGTCATGACCAAGGGCTTCGAAAAGGCCCTGGCCACGAGCGACAAGCTCACCGGCGAGTCGATCAAGGCGGCCCTCGAGACGATGGACAAGGTCGACACCGGCGGCGTCGTCGGCACCGGTGAGGTGAAGTTCAGTGCCGACTCGCACCGCGGGTCGAGCGGATCGGGCATCTACACGGTCAAGGCCGGCAAGATCGTCGAGATCGCGGCCAACCAGGTCCCGTGACCGACTCCTCTCCGGGGAGCACGGGGGTGGCCGGCGCAGTCGCGTCGGCTACCCCCGGCGGCACCCGCGACCTGCTCACCCTCAACAACGTCGAGGTCATCTACGACGACGTCATCCTCGTCCTGCGCGGGCTGTCCCTCGCGGTTCCCCAGGGCAAGATCGTCGCCCTGCTCGGGTCCAACGGCGCCGGCAAGTCGACGACCCTTAAGGCCGTCTCGGGCTTGTTACCGACCGAACACGGCGATGTCACCGACGGCACGGTGCTCTTCGACGGACACGACATCACCCACCTCGACGCCGCGGCCCGCGTCAAGCTCGGCCTGTCCCTGTGCATGGAGGGCCGGCACGTCTTCGAACACCTCACCGTCGAGGAGAACCTCGTCGCCGGGGCCTACTACCGCGGCCGGGTGGACATCGCGGCAGACCTGCGCGAGGTCTACGGGTTGTTGCCCAAGCTCGGGGACATGCCCGCCCGGATCGCCGGCTATCTCTCCGGCGGCGAGCAGCAGATGCTCGCCATCGGCCGAGCGCTGATGGCCAAACCCCGCCTGCTGATGCTCGACGAGCCGTCGCTCGGCCTGGCTCCTCTGCTGGTCCAGGAGATCTTCGGGTTCATCCACCGGATCAACGCCGAGCTGGGGCTCACCGTGCTCGTCATCGAGCAGAACGCGCGCCGGGCCCTGGAGGTCGCCGACCACGGCTACATCATGGAACAGGGCCGGATCGTGCTCGAGGGATCGGCCGACGAGCTACGCGCCAACCCCGACGTCAAGGAGTTCTACCTCGGGCTCGGCGACTCCGGCGGGCGCAAGAGCTTCCGCGAGGTCAAGCACTACAAGCGCCGTAAGCGCTGGCTCTAGGAGGGCTGGAATGCCGGGTTCGCTCGTCGACGCCGTGGACCGGTATGCCGCGGGCCTGGCCCCCGAGGTGGCTCGCGTCGTGCAGGCCGCTGCGGGCGTCCCCGCCCTGGCCGACCGGCTCGCCGGAAGCGGGATCACGGCGGCGGACATCGCCGCCGGGGACCTGCGCACGCTGGCCGTCGAGACCAAGGACGACCTGCTCGCCCGGCAACGGCAGGCCCCGCCGTTCGGGGGCCTGCTCGAGGACCCGCGGGGGATCCGTCGGGTCTTCCAGTCCCCCGGCCCGATCTACGAGCCGCAGTTCGCCGGCGCCGATCCGTGGCGCTGGGGACCGGCGCTGCGGGCCGCCGGATTCGACCACGCCGACGTCGTGCTCAACTGTTTCGGTTACCACCTGTCCCCGGCGGGGGCGATGTTCGAGGAGGCGGCGCTGGCCCTCGGGGCCGCCGTGCTGCCCGGCGGCATCGGCAACCAGGACCTGCAGGCGAGCGCGATCGCCGACCTCGGGGTCACGGCATACACGGGTCTGCCGAGCTATCTCAAGGCGCTCGTTGACCACTACGACGCCCAGGGACTGGACCCGCAACGGTGGCGGGTGGCCAAGGCCCTCGTCACCGCAGAACCGCTGCCCGACTCGCTGCGGACGCTGCTGCGCGAGCGCGTCCCCACCGTGCTGATGGCCTACGGCACCGCCGAGACCGGGCTCATCGGATACGAGACCGAACCGGGCGGCGGCTTGGTCCCGGCGCCCGGGGTGTGCGTGCAGGTCTGCGACCTCGACTCCGGCCTGCCGCTGGCCGAGGGCGAGGGGCAGGTCGTCGTCACACTGCTGAGAGCGGAGTATCCGCTGGTGCGTTTCGGCACCGGCGACCTGTCGGCGTGGACGCTCGGACCGGACGGGCAACCCCGGCTGGTCGGCGTGCTCGGCCGGGTCGGCGCGGCGGTCAAGGTGCGCGGGATGTTCCTGCACCCGCGGCAGGCCTCGGCCGTCATGGCCGGGGTCCCCGGAATCGCCGCCTGGCGATTCCTCGTCGACCGGCACGAGCACCGCGACGAGTTGAGCTGCGAGGTCGTGCCGAGCGACGGCGCCTCAGCCGAGCGAGTGGTGGCCGAGGTCGGTGCCGCCGTGCGGGCCGGGTTACGGTTCGCCTGCCCGGTCACCGTGGTCGACGCCCTCCCCGAGGACGGTGCCCCGATCACCGACCGACGCGACTGGTCGTGACAAGGGCGCCGGCCCCCACCTACCACCGCCGAGACGGTCAGCCCTTGGATCGCACGGCCGAGAACGTCAGCCCCCGGACAGCCCCAACCGCTGCGCGGTGACCTGGCGCATCTCGACCTTGCGGACCTTGCCCGTCACGGTCATGGGGAACTCGTCAACGACCTCGACGTACCGCGGGATTTTGTAGTGCGCGAGCTTGCCGGTGGCGAACTCGCGGACCGCCTCGACGGTCAGCGGCGTCGTGCCCTCGCGCATCCGCACCCAGGCGCACAGCTCCTCGCCGTACTTCTCGTCCGGCACGCCGATGACCTGGGCGTCGAGCACGTCGGGGTGGGTGTAGAGGAACTCTTCGATCTCGCGGGGGTAGATGTTCTCGCCGCCGCGGATGACCATGTCCTTGATCCGCCCGGTGATCTCGACGTATCCACTCTCGTCCATGACGGCGAGGTCACCGGTGAGCATCCACCCGTCGACGATCGACTCGGCGGTCTTGTCGGGTTCTTCCCAGTACCCGAGCATCACCGAGTACCCCTTGGTGGCGAACTCCCCCGTCTCGCCGCGTTCGACCGGCTCTTGGGTCGACGGGTCGATAACGGCGATCTGCAGGTGCGGACCGACCCGCCCGACGGTGCCGACCTTGCGCTCGAACGTGTCGTCGGTGCGGGTTTGCGTCGAGACCGGGGAGGTCTCGGTCATGCCGTAGCAGATCGTCATCTCGTCGATCCCCGACGCGATGAGCCTCTTCATCATCTCCGCGGGACACGGCGAGCCGGCCATGATCCCGGTCCGCACCGTCGACAGGTCGTAGTCGTCGATGTTGGGCAGGGCCCACTCGGCGATGAACATCGTCGGCACGCCGTACAGGGAGGTGATCCGTTCGGCCTGGACGGCTTCGAGGGTGAGCACCGGGTCGAACCCGGGCGCCGGGATGACGATGCACGCGCCGTGGGTCGTGCACGCGAGATTGCCCATGACCATGCCGAAGCAGTGGTAGAAGGGCACGGGGATGCACACCCGGTCGGCCTCGGTGTACCGGCAGACCTCGCCGACGAAGTACCCGTTGTTGAGGATGTTGCGGTGGCTGAGCGTGGCTCCCTTCGGAAACCCGGTCGTCCCCGAGGTGTACTGAATGTTGATCGGGTCGTCGGGGTGCAGCTCGCTTTGGCGACGCGCGAGTTCCGCGGCGCCGACCCGCGCGGCCCCGGCGAGCAGGTCGTCCCACGAGTCGCGCCCGAGCAGCACGACCTGCTGCAACGCCGGCAGCTGCGATCGGACTTGCTCGATCATCCCTGCGTAGTCGGAGGTCTTGAAGTCAGGCGCCGAGACGAGCATCCGGATGCCGGCCTGGCCGAGCACGTACTCCAGCTCGTGGGTGCGGTATGCCGGGTTGATAGTGACGAGGATGGCCCCGACCTTCGCGGTGGCGTATTGGACGAGGACCCATTCCCAGCGGTTCGGCGCCCAGATGCCCACCCGGTCGCCCGCGGCGATGCCCGCCGCCATGAACCCCCGGGCCAGCTCGTCGACGTCGCGGACGAACTCGGCATACGTCCAACGTTTGCCCTCGGCGAGGTCGACCAACGCCTCGCGGTCCCCGCACCGGGCAGCGGTCGCGTCGAGGTTGTCACCGATCGTCGTCTCGAGCAGCGGGGTGTCGGTTTCGCCGGATGCGAGGGAGAGGGGCATGGGTCCTCCGGGGTCGATGGGAGTTCTGGCAGTCCACCGCAGCCGCACTCGCCCCGCAAGCCCCCACCCCGGGCGGCTCGGCCACGAGGGCAGAGCGCATCGGGGAGGGCCCGCCCCGCCGGAGGACTCGGCCTGGGTGATGGGTGGCCCGCGCGGCATACCGTTTCGCGCAGCGCCACGGGCCTCCATGAGTGGAGCAAAACGGTCGCTTCGAGCGCCTCCAAGCAGCACTTTTCCTCCACTCGCTGGGAGGTGGAGGTGGGCGGCCCCGCCTTCGACCGCGGGGCCGCGCGGCATCCTCGCCCGACAGTGCCCCCCGGCGCTTTCGGGGCCCAGGCCGCCTTCAGCGTCTGCCCGACCTCCGTGAGTGGAGCGAACCTGTCGCTTCGAGCGCCTCCAAACAGCACTTTTCCTCCACTCGCTGGGAGGTGGAGGTGGGCGGCCCCGCCTTCGACCGCGGGGCCGCGCGGCATCCTCGCCCCCGGCGCTTTCGGGGTCCAGGCCGCCTTCAGCGCCTGCCCGACCTCCGTGAGTGGAGCGAACCTGTCGCTTCGAACGCCCCGAAGCAACACTTCGGCTCCAGTCGTGACGAGGTGGAGGTGGCGGCCCCTCCGGTTCAACCGACAGGGCGGCCGGGTCGCGCGGCATCCACTCGTAGGGCGGTGGAGGCGGCGGCCCCTCCGGTTCAACCGCCAGGGCGGCCGGCCTCCAGTCGTGACGAGGTGGAGGTGGCGGCCCCTCCGGTTCAACCGCCAGGGCGGCCAGGTCGCGCGGCCTCCACTCGTGGAGAGGGGGTCAGGCCGGGACCCACGCGCGCGGGCCTACGCCTGCCCCAGCCGGCTCCCCGTGAGAGGAGGCGAAGTGCCACTTCAAGAATCCCCAAGCAGCAGCTCGGCCCCACGCGCGGGTCTGGCTCCGCGAGCGCATCGGGGAAAGGGCCCGCCCCGCCGGAAGACCCGGCCTGGGGGTGACGGGTGGCCCGCGCGGCATACCGTTTCGCGCAGCGCCCCTGGGCCTCCGTGAGTGGAGCGAAACGGTCGCTTCGAGCGCCCCGAAGCAACCCTTTGGCTCCACTCGCTGGGAGGTGGCGGTGGGCGGCCCCGCCTTCGACCGCGGGGCCGCGGACTGGCTCCACTCGCGAGGAGGCGGCGGGGCAGGGGTGCCCACTCGCGGGTATGCCGCGTGCTGCACCCGCGTCGAGGTGGCGGGTCGCGTTCCGCTCGCGGGGAAGAGACCCGGCCCCACCCCGGCCCGAGTCCACGGATCGGAATCAGGTCCGCCGGGCCAGGGCGAGCACCAACGCCTGCCGGACGTCCGGCGGGCAGGCCGCCACGAGCGAGCGCAGCCCAGCGAGACGCCCGGGCAGGATCCAGCGGTCGCCGTCGAGGTCGATCCCGGCCGGGGTCAGGAGGGTCTCCAGGGTGTCCATGTCAAGGCTGCCGGGTCCGAGCGCCGCCAGCATCCCCGCGACGAGCGGATCGGCCCGAGCCGGGCCTGCGGCCGTTGCCGCGGCGACGCTGTGGGCCAGCGCCTGGCCCAGCGCATCGACGCGTTCGGCGCCCACGTCGGCCAGGTCCAGCCGCACCGAGGGCTCGATCCCCTCCCATGAGGGCTGCACCTGGGCCATCCAGCCGAGGTCGCGCACCTCGTCGGCCACCGTGAAGACGTCGCACGAGCCGTCGACGGCCAGGGCCAGGACGCTTCCGCTCGGCGCGCCGAGCACCCGCAGCCCGAGGGTCTTGTCGAGGGCCGCGGCGAGACGGACGGCCCGATCCCGCGCGGCCCGCGCGCGCACGGCATACCCCGGCAGGCCGAGCAGGCGGACGGTCGCCCAGGCAGCCGCGAGCGGGCCGAGGGGAGCCGGCGCCATCAGCCCACCCGCGTCGACGAGAGGCCCGGGCCACGGCGGCGTCGGCTGGACCTGGGGGTCGCGCAGGGCCATCGAACGGTGGAGCACGATGCCCACGCCGCTGGGCTGCAGGTGTGCGGTCGGGACGTCCACCGACATGCTCGTCACCGCAGCCCCGTCGAAGGTCCACGGCATCTGCGCATCGAGCAAGGGCAACGTCCAGCCGGCCACACCGCCGTCGACGTGACAGCGGATGTCGAAGTCGCCGGCCGCCTCGGCGATGTCCTCGACCGGGTCCACGGCGCCGTGCGGGAACGACGGGGCGCTCGCGACGACGAGCACGGTCCGCTCGGTGAACGCCGAGGCGATCGCTAAGGGCAGGGCCCGCATGGTGTCCGGGTCGATGTCGACGAGGGTGAGGTCCATCCCGAGCGCCCGGGCCGCCCGGTGGTAATCGACGTGCACGGTGGACGGCGCGACGATCTGCGGGCGCTCGACGTCGGGGCGCGCCCCTCGGGCCGCAAGGGCGACGAGGAGGGCCGACTCGGGCGAGCCCGTGGTGACCGTGCCGGCATACCCCGCTGGGGCGTGCAGGATGTCGGCCGCGACGGCGAGCAGGTCCGCGCGCATCTCCCGGACGTCGGGGCGTCCGGACACGTCGGCGACGAGCTCACCTCGGTATGCCGCGAACGCCCGGCCCGCGGCCGCCTCGACCGCCTCGTCAGGGGGGCCGTCGGCCGTGGTGCCCGTATCGGCGACCGCCTCGATGAGGGTCCGCCAACGGGCCTGGGACTGGGTGGCGTCGATGCTCACGACCCGACCACCGGTCGCTCGCTCGTGCCGGAGCGCGCGGGCATGCCGGGAGGGTAGCGCGATCGGCCCGACGTCACCACAGGTCGATCCGGGTTGTCAGCGCCCGGGCCCGGGGGGTGCGTCAGAGCACGTCCGGGTCGAGCTCGACGAACAGCCGACCTGCACCCGCGGTGGTGCGCAGCGCAGCTAGAGCCACGGGCAGTTCGTAGGCGTTGAAGTAGCGGGCCGCAGCCCGCTTTCCCTCGGCGAAGGGGTCGGCCCGATCCCCCAGTGCGAGAACCTGATCGAGCCACAACCAGGCCACGACGACATGCCCGACGGCGTCGAGGTAGATCCCGGCGGCCTGCAGGGCTCCGGCCGGATCGCCCCCGCGCCAGAGTCGCGCGGTGACCTCGCCGACCTCGCCCGCCGCGGCGGCGAGCGCCTCGGCCTGTTCGGCAAACCCGGCCCGCCCCCGGTCGGCGGTCGCGGCGATCTGCCCGAGCAGCAGCCGCAGGCCCGCCCCTTCGCGCATGATCGCCTTGCGGCCGAGCAGGTCCAGGGCCTGGATGCCGTGGGTGCCCTCGTGGATGGGGTTGAGGCGTTGGTCGCGGTAGAGCTGTTCGACGGGATAGTCGCGGCAGTAGCCGTAGCCGCCGAGGACCTGGATCGCCAGGTCGTTGGCGACGAGCCCGTAGGTCGAGGGCCAGGACTTGACGATCGGGGTGAGCACGTCGAGCAACAGGCTCGCTTCGGCCCGCGAGGTCCCCTCGGGTGCGCTGCGGATGTCGTCGTCGACCCGCGCGGCATACAGGACCAGGGCCATGGCGCCCTCGACGTAGGACTTGGCCTTCAGCAGCATCCGGCGCACGTCGGGGTGCTCGACGATGGCCACCGGTGCCGCGGTCGGGTCCTTGCCCCATGGCGGGCGACCCTGGACGCGCTCCTTGGCGTACGCGAGGGCGTAGCGGTACCCGGCATACCCGAGTGCGGCCGCTCCGGACCCGACCCCGATCCGGGCCTCGTTCATCATGTGGAACATGGAGGAGAGGCCCTCGCCCTCGCGCCCGACGAGGTAGCCCACGGCCCCGGGCTTGCCTCCGGGCGTCGACCGTCCGCCGCCGAAGGACAGCACGGTGTTGACCGTGCCGCGATAGCCCATTTTGTGGTTGAGCCCGACGAGCTCGACGTCGTTGCGTTCGCCCAGCGAGCCGTCGGCCTCGACGAGGAACTTCGGCACGACGAACAGCGACAGCCCGGCGAGACCGGCCGGCGCCCCTTCGGTGCGACTGAGCACGAGGTGGACGATGTTCTCGCTGAGCTCGTGTTCGCCGCCGCTGATCCACATCTTCGACCCGGTGATCCGGTAGCTTCCGTCCTCTTGAGGCTGACCGCTCGTCGCGATGTCGCCGAGGCTCGAGCCCGCCTCGGTCTCCGACATGCACATCGTCCCGGTGAACCGGCCCTCGACCATGGGCTCGACGTAGGTGGCGATCTGCTCCGGACTCCCATGGGCGAGAAGGAGATTCGCGTTGCCGAGGGTGAGGAAAGGGTACGCCACGGCCGAGATGTTCGCGGCTTGCAGCCAGGCGTTCGCAGCGGTGTGGACGGTGAGCGGCAGGTCCGAACCGCCGTGTTCCGCCGGCAGCACCGACCAGGTCAACCCCGACTCGGCGATGGCTCGCACGGCTTCGCCGGTCGCCTCGGGCAACACCGCGCGGCCGGCGTCGAAGACCGGCTCCTCGCGGTCGAGGAGCGCGTAGCAGGGCAGCAGGTGCTCGACAGCGACCGACCTCGCCAGGTCGAGCACGAGCGCGATCGACGAGCGGTCGTGATCGGTGAACGGCTCACGCGAGCACAGCCCCTCGACGTCGAGCCAGTCGAACAGCAGGAACTGCAGGTCCTCGCGCGACAACAGGTCGGTCATGTGGGTGCGGCCTCCCTCGGCGGTGCCACGGCCGGGCGGCCGGGGCGGTCGGGTCAACGATGGCACCGTATGCCGTCGGGTGACCGTCGTGTCCGGCCGTCGTGTCGAGGCGGGGCTGAGTGCCGGATCTCGGCGGGGCTTGGAGTGCACCCGACACGCCTTCGACACTGCTTCGACACGGCGCGCCACCCACCCCGTGGCGCTAGCTCTAGATACCCCTGGGGGTATAGGGATAGAGTGGTGGCCTGGCGAGACGAGGAGGGACCATGGCAGCGTCGACGACCTCCCGAGCGTTACCGCCGTGGCACGACGTGCTCGTCGTCGTCGCTCACCCCGACGACGAGTCGTTCGGGCTCGGCGCGATCATCGACGCGTTCGTCCGGGCCGGGGCCCGCGTCCGGGTGCTGTGCTTCACCCGCGGAGAGGCCTCGACGCTCGGCGGCGACCTGCCCGACCTCGCGGCGGTCCGCGAGCGCGAACTGCGCGAGGCCGGGGCCGAACTGGGCATCGACGACGCGACGCTGCTCGCCTGGCCGGACGGAGGACTGGGCGAGATCCCCGTCGCCGACCTCGGGGCGGTCGTCCTCGACCACGTCGCCGCGCGGCATACCGACGGTTTGCTCGCCTTCGATCCCTCGGGCGTCACCGGCCACCCCGACCACGTTGCCGCGACTCATGCGGCTCAGCATGGCGCCGTCGCCGCCGGGTTGCCGCTGCTCGGCTGGACCCTACCGGCCGAGGTCGTCGCGACGCTCAATGCCGAGTACGGCTCGGCGCTGATCGGCCACGAACCGGCCGAGATCGACGTCGAGCTGGCGGTCGATCGCACCACCCAGCGACGCGCCGTGCTCGCGCATGCCACCCAAGCGGTGCCGAGCAGCATCCTCTGGCGGCGGCTGGAGTTGCTCGGCCATCGCGAGGTCCTGCGCTGGATCGTTCCGGCCGAGTCGGGTGCCGCGACGCCCGACTGACCCGGTCCGACGGGCCTCGTCCGCTACTCCCGGTGCTGGACGACGTTGACGACGGTGCCATCGGGCGCCCGCACGAGGAACCGGCGCACCCCCCACCGCTCCGTGCCGAGCGGGTGGACGATCTCGTAGGCGAGCGAGAGCGCCTGCGCGTATGCCGCGTCGACGTCCTCGGCGTGGACCGAGATCGCCGGGACCTCGGGGGAGGTGGCGTCCCGCGTGACGAGTTGGACGTGGGCGCCGGTGTCGGGCGAGGTATAGCGCGCCACCCACCCCATGTTGAACTCCTCGGTCTGCAGGCCGAGGAACTCGACGTAGAAGCCCTTCGCCGCATCGATGTCGGCCACGTGGAGGTTGGGCGTGATCCGCATGCTTCGCATCGGCGTCCTCCTCGAACCGGGGGGTCCTGGCTTTGGGTGCGGCGCCCGCCAGGTCGGGCTCCGGCAGATCGCCTCGGCCCTGTCCACTGTCGATGCTAACCGCCAGCGCGGTCCGCGAACGGCGCACGCCCGAGGCGAATCGGGCAGCTCAGGTAACCGGGCCGACGGCCGGCAACGTCCCGCCGTTCGTGGACGCCACGGCCGCCGTCAGCCCGCGGCGCATCGACTCGAGTTCACGGCGGCCGATGACCTGCGCCCACTCGCTCTCCATCGCCTCGTATGCCGTCTCGACGTCGGCGAGCAGCGCCCGGCCGCGCTCGCTGAGGACGACGAGCTTGCGTCGGGCATCGCCGCCATCGCCATGCCGCTCGATGAGGCCATCGGCCTCCAGCCCTTCGAGCAGTTTCGAGGCCGCCTGACGCGAGATGCGCATCAACGCGGCCACCTCGGCCCCCGTCGTCGGTCGGTCACGAGCGGCCAGCAGGACGAACCCGGCGGACTGTGGGATGGGGGGCCATCCGGCGGCCTGGAGCAGTTCGTGCAGGCGGTCGACGAGCACCCGTGCGCCCATGACGAGCAGCCGGGCCAGCGGGATCGCCTCCTGCTCCGCGCCCGTGGCCTCGTGTTCGTCGGGTCCCGACCCCGCGGCCTTGGTCACCTACAGCGCCCACGGCGGGGTGAACGTGGCGCCGTCGGAGGTCCTCGCCTGGCCGCCCACGGGCAGGACGCACAGCATCCGCAGGGACCCTGATCCGCCGTTGCCGATCGCGAAGTCGGTGTCCGCAGGGATGACGACGGCCTGGCCGGGCCCGGCGGTCGCCGGCTCGCCGGCCACGACCACGCTGGCCGCACCGTCGAGGACGAAGAAGATCTCCTCGTTCGTCACTTGATGCGGCGCGGGCGGCGTGCCGGGGTCGATCTCGACGAGCCACATGCTCGTGCGGGACGTGCCGCGCCGCGGTGTCGCGACGGGGGTGAAGCGGGTGCC
The DNA here is from genome assembly GCA_037045045.1 of Dermatophilaceae bacterium. GTDB lineage: Bacteria > Actinomycetota > Actinomycetes > Actinomycetales > Dermatophilaceae > Phosphoribacter. Next base: position 77,601 of record JBAOHL010000001.1, on the reverse strand, counting down.
CGGGAACGGGTCGATGGTGGCATCAGGCGACAAGACCGACATGGTTCTCTCCCTCGTGAACTTTTGTCAACGTGATTGACATACGGTCGCACGACGAGGCGGAACTGTCAATGAGTTTGACAATATGGTTTCGGCGCCGACCGCCGACCGGGCCCGGCTGGTGGGCCACACTGGTGCACGGCGGGGGCAGCCGGCCTCGACCGCCGCTGGGAGGCGTAACCATGAACGCGGCGTTCCTGCTCACCTCGTTGGCGATCGTCGCCACGCCCGGAACGGGGGCGATTCTCACGATTGCCGCCGGGCTGCGGGGTGGGCGACGGCACGCCCTGGTCACCGCGTTCGGGTGCACGCTGGGCATCGTGCCGCACCTCGCCGCGGCGATCACCGGCACCGCCGCCCTGCTGCGCGCGGGGGGCACCGCGTTCGAAGCCCTCAAGGTGGCCGGGGTGATCTACCTGCTCCTCATGGCCTGGACGACGTGGCGCGACAGCGGTGTCCTCTCCGTCGACGACGGACCGGCCACGGTCTCCGCCGGGCGCACCGTGGCCCAGGCGATCCTCGCCAATCTGCTCAACCCCAAGCTCACGCTGTTCTTCTTCGCGTTCCTCCCCCAGTTCGTCGCCCCGGGAACTGCCGAACTGCAACAGATGCTGGGCCTGTCGGCGGTGTTCATGGCGATGACCCTCGTCGTGTTCGCCGGGTACGGGTGGTTCGCGTCGGCGATGCGTCGACACGTCATCGCCCGGCCGCGCGTCGTGCGGCGCATCCAGCGGACCTTCTCGCTGAGCTACCTCGCCCTCGGCGCCAAGCTCGCCACCGTCGAGCGCTGACCCGACGCAGCACCGCGAGATCTGCGACGCTGGCAGCATGAGCGAGGGACCACCCGAGAGCCTGCATCACCGGCAGTTCCGCAACCGCAGCCTGCAGGGCTCCCGATTCGTCGGCTGCGACCTCAGCGACGTCGTCGTGCGCGGCAGCGAGGTCGCCGGGCTGGAGATCGACTCACCGTGGCTGCTCGAAAGCGGCGGCCGGTTGGTGGTCAACGGGATCGACGTCGCGCCCTTCGTCGACGCCGAGCTGGATCGGCGCTTTCCCGGGCGGGAGTTGCGCCGAGCGGCAGACCCGGCCGGAATGCGCGAGGCGTGGTCGGCACTGGAACGGGCTTGGGCGGCAACCGTCGAGCGCGCGTCGGCGATGCCGGCGGGGACCATCGACGCCTCCGTGGCCGACGAGTGGTCGTTCGCCCAGACCTTGCGCCACCTCGTCATGGCGACCGACACGTGGCTCGGCAAGGCCGTCCTCGAGCAGGAGCAGCCCTACCACCCAGCGGGCCTGCCCAACGACGACGGCGACACCGCGGCATACGACCCGGCGGTCTTTTCCCTGCCGACGCCGTCCTTCGAGGTCGTGCTCGACGCGCGGGCCCAGGGTCAGGCGATGGTCCGCGACTTCCTTGCAGCAGTCACCCCCGAGGAGCTCAACGCGCCGCGACGAAACCCGCACTCCCCCAGTCATACCGAGACCGTCCGCTCGTGCCTGAGCACCATCGTCGAGGAGGAATGGGAACACCTGCGGTATGCCGTGCGCGACCTCGACGCGCTCGCCCAGACCCACTCCTCCGCCGACTGAGCTCGCGTCGGTCCTCGACGGCCCCCAGTGCGTCACGGCGAGACCGTGTCGCCTCGGCCGCGTCAGGCGCGCCGGCCCGAGGCGACGACGACTCCGAGGATGGCACCGAAGATGAGGTGGCCCATCAGACTCTGCAGGCTCGTGGAGTTGATCTGGAAGACCGGCATGCCGAGCCGGGCGGGCATCGCGACCAGGGCGCCGACGACCCACCACAGCACGCCGTAGCCCATGCCGTACCCGACCCCGGCGATGCGCGACGAGGGGCGGGAGCCCAGCAGGACGGCATACGACGCGCCGATGGCGGCCGAGATCGCCAGGTGGACGACCCAGCCGACGACGGCCGAGCCGCTGCCGACGAGTTGGGCGACCATGGGGATCATCCCCATCATCTGCATGAGCATGCCGAAAACGACGCCTCCGGCCAGGCCGCCGAGGGCGCCTCGGGTGAGCTGGGTGGTCGTCGTCGTCGATGTCGTGGGTGCGCTCGTCGTGGTCATGATCGTTCTCCTTGTCGGGCGGACCGGAGTGTCCGCGCGGGGAACCCGGTGACCCGGTCGGAGCCTTCCCGTCCTCGGCAAGTTCGGCGAAGATCAGCAGTGATCCAGCACCCGCGGAAGGACGCTGACATGGAGCCGTTCGATGTGGCCGTCATCGGGTTGGGACCGGGCGGCGAACACGTCGCGGGCACGCTGGCCGAACGCGGTCTGCGGGTGCTCGGGGTCGACCGGGGGCTCGTCGGCGGCGAGTGCCCGTACTGGGGGTGCATCCCGACGAAGATGATGGTCCGGGCGGCGGACGCGCTCGCGGAGGCCCGACGGGTCCCGTTGCTCGGCGGCTCGACCGGCGCCGTTGTGCCGGACTGGGCGCCAGTGGCCGCGCGGATCCGCTCGGAGGCCACCGACACGTGGGACGACCGGGTCGCCGTCGAGCGGTTCACCGGCAAGGGCGGGGTGTTCGTCCGCGGCACCGGGCGGGTGCTGTCGCCCACCGCTGTTGCCGTCGGGGACACGACGTATGCCGTGCGCCGCGGGATCGTCGTGGCCACCGGCAGTGCGCCGGCGGTGCCGCCGATCCCCGGCCTGGCCGACGTCGGGTACTGGACCAACCACGACATCGTCGAGGCGAGCGAGTTGCCCGAGTCCCTCGTCATCCTCGGCGGCGGGGCGATCGGTTGCGAGATCGGGCAGGTGGCCGCTCGATTCGGCGTCCGGGTGACCATCGTCGAAGCGGCGCCACGGCTGCTCCCCCTCGAGGAACCCGAGGCCGGTGCGCTCCTTGCCGAAGTCCTCGTCGCCGAAGGCGTCACCGTGTCCGTCGGTGTCGCCGCCGCGCAGGTGGCTCGCGCAGGGGCCGGGGTCGAGGTTCGACTCTCCGACGGTTCGGTGGCCGCGGGAGCGAAGGTCCTCGTGGCGACCGGCCGCCGCGTCGACATCGGGGGCGTCGGACTGGACTCGGTCGGAGTCGATACGACGGCCCGGTCCGTGCCGGTCGACGACCGATGCCATGTGTCCGAAGGGGTGTGGGCAATCGGCGACGTCACCGGCAAGGGCGCCTTTACCCACGTCGCGATGTACCAGGCCGGGATCGTCATCCGCGACATCCTCGGCGAGCCAGGACCGCCCGCGTCCTACCACGCGCTGCCGCGGGTGACCTTCACCGACCCCGAGGTCGGCGCCGTCGGGCTCACCGAGCAGCAGGCCCGCGAGCAACTCCCGTCGGTGCTGGTGGGGCAGACACCCTTGTCGTCGACGACTCGCGGCTGGATCCACAAGGTCGGCAGCGAGGGCTTCCTCAAGCTCGTTGCCGACCCAGACCGGGGCATTCTCGTCGGGGCGACGTCGATGGGGCCGGCCGGTGGCGAGGTCCTCGGGGCACTGTCCGTCGCGGTCCACGCCCGGGTGCCGGTGGACTCGCTGCGGTCGATGATCTACGCCTACCCGACGTTCCACCGTGGCATCGAGGCCGCCGTCGCCGCCCTGCGTTGATCCACGCGGCGGCGCCCGATTAGGCCGGTCGACCACAAGCGTTCAGAGCCGCCGATCGTTCGGGCTCTGATGCTCCTATTGGCCGTCAAGCCTCGTCAGGAAGATGTAGGTCGATCAACGCGACGGTGTCGCCGTCGAGGATGTAGCGGGCGTGCTCGATGAAGCCCCGTCCCTGGGCGAAGCCGAGTCCGTCGGTGTTGGTCTCGAGCACGACGGTCTCGATTCGACGAGCAGCGAGCCTTCGCGCTTCGGCTAGTTCGCTCTCGAGGTACGCCGTCCCGTATCCGCGGCGGCGGTAGTCGGGCAGGATCCGAACGATGACCGTGGCGACGCCATCGGGCTCGTGCGGCGGTCGGACCGTTGCGTTGCCCACCAACTCGTCATCCACGTAGCCCAGCGTGAGCCGGTGTCGCGTGGACCGCTCGGCGACGTCGCCGGTGGAGAGTATGGCCGTCGGGATGATCGTGTTGTGGATCGTCCGCCAGTCCTCAAGCAGCGGACCGGCCGCGACGACGATGTCGATGGACATTCTGCAAGTCTGCCCGAGCGGGCGACGCGGGACACGACAGATTGAGGGCAGGCCAGCAGCACGCCGGTCGGAAGCGAGTCACGACCGCCCCGAGCGTTCTCATCATTGCTGTCCGGTGATCTTGTCGAGGTAAGTGCGCAGCCGCTCGATGGACGCCTCGTCGGGCAACGGCCGGCCCGGCCACTTCGACAGGGCCCGGTGGAGGGCCTCGTGCTCGGCCGAGGTCTGAGCGCACTTCTGGCATGTCGACAGGTGCTCCTCGAGCCGGGCGATCTCGCCCGGGGTCAGCGGTGCCGCCGGGTCGGCGTCGAGGTAACGCTGGATCCGACGCGCCGACCAGTGGCAGGCGAACATCTGCCGCAGCGACTGCTTCATGAGGACCTTCCAGGGGCGAGGACCGCCGAACCGAGCCGACGGCGCAGTCGGTCTCGGGCACGGGACAGGCGAGACATGACGGTGCCCACCGGCACCCCGAGGACCGCCGCCGCCTCGGCGTACGACAGGTCGTGCACGTCGACGAGCAGCACGGTCGCGCGGAAGCGCGGATCGAGCTCGTTGACAGCCGCCGCGAGTTCGGCCGGCAGGCAGGCGGCCAGGTGGGCCTCCTCGGCGCTCGCCGTGACGCTGGCGCCGAAGGCCGGGCGAGCCTGCTGCAGCAGCGTCCAGTCGCCGACGGGGTCCGGGCGGGTGCGGCGGTTCAGGTTGATGTGGGTATGCCGCAGGATGGTCAGCAGCCAGGCCCGCGGATGCCGTCCGTCGAATCGGTCCAAGGCTCGATAGGCGCGTAAGAGCGTCTCCTGTACGAGGTCTTCGGCGTCGGCCCGAGAACGGGTCAAGGACTGCGCCACGCGCAGCAGCACCTCGATCTCGGGCTCGACGACGTCACGGAAGACCCTCGCCCGGTCAGCGTCGCCCACCTGGTGCCCTTCCCGTCACGCACCAGGAACCCCGCGAGGCCCTCGTCGTGTTCCCGATCCGTCGAGCCGTGCAAACGGCAGAGATCGTCACCCGCCCGCGGCGTGTCCTGCGCACAGTGACCTCGTCAAGTGCGCAACACGTGACCGTGATGTCCTGGGCTGCCCCGAGTGCGAGGCGACCCTCAGGGGCCGAAGGCAAACCAGCAGATGTCGTTGCGACGCGCCTGGTCCTCGACGACGAGGTCACGGACCTCGGACGGTAGCCGGTCGCGCTGCCATGCGCACTCCTGGAGCCCGACCGCTTCGGCCCGCTCCGGCGAGGCGGCCGCCCGTACGGCCTTGATCGCGTATGCCGCGGCGCCAAGGTCGTGCTCGGGGACGTGCGGCACGCAGGCGGCTTGGCCCGCGGCATACGCGGCAAACCGAGCCGGTCCCCGCAGGGGGCGAGCCGCACCCATCGCCTGCCCACCGGCCGCGCGCGCCTTCATCATGGGCAGCTCCCCCCGGACCCAGGCACGGGCTGCCTCGACGGCCTGGCGGGGCCTCGGGTCGTCCGGGAGCGCCACCTCGACCAACGCCAGCGTGTGCTCGGCGCAGTCCGCGGCCCAGAGGGCGAGTAGCCGGTGATGGGCGTCGGTGAGAGTCCCGCCGCGGCGAATGGTGACGAGCCGAGGGTCGCGAACCTTGGGCAAGATCACCGCGCCTGCCTCCCGGCCGGACGTGACGCGCCGCGGGGCCGCGGCGGTGGCAGCCGTCCGGCGAGGCGCGACAAGTGAGTGCGCAAGGCCTCATGGGCCAGGGCCGGGTCGTCGCCATGCAGGGTGTGCAGGGCCAGGCCGTCGACGAGCGCGTACAGATGCGTGGTCTCTTGCTGGCGCCGGTCGGCCGGACGATCCGGCTGTACGTGCTCGACGACGGCGGCGCACAGGTGGACGAGGTCGGAGCTGACCGCCTGGTATGCCGCGCGCAGCTGCGGATCGGCTAAGGCTGCGGTACCGAGGATGAGGAAGACCTGCATCTCGAGCCGCCGCGTGTCGTCGAGCGGGAGGGTCTCGCAGAGAGCCGCCACGGCCGTCTCGACCGGGTCGTCGGAGCGGGGCAGGGCCACGACGCGGGTGGCGACCCGATCGCGCACGAGTAGCAGGCAGGCGGCCAGGAGAGCGGATTGGGTGGGGAACACCCTGCGCAACGAGGCCGTGGCCAAGCCGGCCTCGCCGGCGACGTTGCGCACCGACACCGCCCGCACGCCACCGCGGACGAGCACCCGCCACGCGGCCTCGGTGATCTCCGTCCCGCGCAGCTCGTGGTCGACGAGCTTCGGCATGACACGAATGTACACAGTCGTGCTAACTTGTGTGAACACGACTGTGTTCAAAGAGGAGGTCGGGATGATCCTCACCGTGATCGTCGGCTGCGAGATCGCGTTCTGGCTCGCGGTGGTCGGGGGGCTGGCCGTGCGATACCTGGCCCGGCGCCCCCGGCTCGGGCTCGCGATCCTCACGCTGGCGCCTGCGGTCGACGTGGTCCTACTCGTGGCGGTCGCCGCACACCTGCATGCGGGGGGCACCGCGACGGTCGCGGACACCGTGGCGACGTTCTACCTCGGGTTCTCCCTCGCCTACGGGCCGCGGATGATCGCCTGGGCCGACGACCGCTTCGCCTACCGTTTCGCCGGCGGCCCTCGGCCGCCCCGGCCTGCCGGGGCGGCGTACACCCGCCGGTGCTGGGCGGACGTGCCACGCACGGCCCTCGCCTGCGGCATCGCCGCCGCCATCGCGTGGGCCCTCATCGCGTGGGCGGCCGACCCGATGCGCACCGGCGCGCTAAAGGGCACCTACACGTGGGCGGTGCTGCTCACCCTCATCGAGGTGGGCTGGGCCTTGAGCTACACCCTGTGGCCGCGGCGCGAACCCTCCGGCCACGAGCGCTCCCCGATCGGCTCGGCGCGGTAGCCGACCCAGGCGGCGATGGTCAGTGCACCTCGATGATCCGGACGAGGTTGCCGGCGGGATCGCGGACCGCGCAGTCACGCAGCCCCCACGGCTGATCGAGGGGCTCCTGGACGACGTCGACGCCGGCGGCTTCGAGCTCGGCGAAGGTCGCGTCGACCCCGACCGTGGCGAGGTTGATCGCGCCGTAGGTGCCCTTGGCCATCATGTCGGTGACGACCCGGCGCTCCTCGTCGGAGATGCTCGGGTCGAGGGCTGGTGGGGTCAGGACGATCGAGGTGCCGGGCTGAGCGGGAGGGCCGACGGTGATCCACCGCATGGCTCCTTGTCCGACGTCGCCGCGGACCTCGAAGCCGAGGACGTCCCGATAGAACCGGATCGCGGCGTCGGGGTCGTCCTGCGGAAGGTAGGCCTGGTGAATGGTGAGGTCCATGGGCTCACGCTAAGGGAGCACGCCGGGGTCGGCTTCTCGATTCCTGACCGGTTTCGTGACGCGCTGCGTGACGCAGGGAGGCAGCTCGCGCAGCGCGTCGGACGACAGCGCGCGATACGCGCTCGGGGCCATGCCGACGAGTTCGCCGAACCGCGTGGAGAACGTCCCGAGGGAGTTGTAGCCCACCGCGAAACACACGTCGGTCACCGACAGATCACCGCGCCGCAGCAAAGTCATGGCCCTCTCGATCCGACGAGTCATGAGGTAGCTGTAGGGAGATTCACCGTATGCCGCCTTGAACGCGCGGCTGAGGTGTCCCGCCGACACATGCGCCTGGACGGCCAAGGCCTCGACATCGAGGGGCCTGGCGTATTCCCGGTCGATCCGATCACGGACCCTGCGCAGCCGGGCCAACTCGGTCCGACGATCGGCGTCACTGGTGGCCACGAGGCGATGATGCCAAACGGAGGGCACGCGGTCCCAGGACCGCTCAGGCACGCGGTCCCAGGACCGCTCAGGGCCCATCGCCGCGTCCGTGTCGCCGAGCAGCGCAGCGGGGTAGGGTCGCACGACAGGCCAGGCGTCCTGACGGGATGGCGGCCCCTCGGTCGTCGGGGAGTGAGTGAGATGCCCAGGTACATGTTGTCCGTGTTCGGACCGGCGCAGCGCACCGAGTTCGGCAGTTACCCCACGAAGGAGGCGATGCTCGAGGCGTTCGCCGACACGGGGGCCTTCAACGACAAGTTGCAGCGTGACGGACACTTCGTCTTCGCCGACGGCCTCGATGCGGCAGGTAGCGCGGTGACCGTCGACGGTCAGGGCGAACGACCGGTGTCCACCGGGGGGCCCTACCTGACGGCGCAGGAATACCTCGGCGGCTTCTGGGTCATCGAGGCAGCTGATCTCGATGAGGCCGTCGCGCTCGCAGCGGAGGGCTCCAAGGCGTGCCGTGGCGTCGTGGAAGTTCGCCCGTTCCAGACCGCCGAATCCTTCGCGGCGCTGCTCGAGCCGTAATCGGCCGGCGGCCCCCGAGGCTGACCTCGGGCGGGGGGTCGGATCGGTGACGGCCCGTTGCGGGAGGCCTGGCCGCCGATGGACGGCGTCGCGAGGCCCGTCGGCACCGACTCGTTCGGGTCAGCGGCTCACCGCAGGGCACCGGCTTCGTAGGCGCGCACCACGAGCTCGGTGCGGTGCCGGACAGCGGCTTTGGCGAAGAGCGCGCTCAGGTGAGTCTTGACGGTTTCGACGGAGACGACGAGCCTGTCGGCCACCTCGGCGTTGGTGAGACCTTGGGCGACGAGATCGAGCACGTCGCGCTCGCGCGCGGTCAGGCGGCCGACCCACGCGGCTCGCTTGGGCTGTCCACGAGCGGCGGCGACTCGGCGGATGGCCTCGGGAAAGACGAGCGCGCGGGTACCCGCCAGGGTGCGCACCGCCTGCAGCAGTTCCTCCGGCCGGGCCCGTTTGAGCACGAACCCGCGAGCCCCGGCCAGGAGCGCCTCGTGGACGTAGTCGTCGTTCTCGAAGGTGGTGAGAATCAAGACGGCCGGCCCGTTCGGATCTCGGCAGAGGCGCTCGGTGGCACGGATGCCATCGACCCGCGGCATACGCACGTCCATGAGGACGACGTCGGGCCGCGTCTGCCGGACGAGCGCCGGGACATCCGCGCCGTCGCTGCCCTGACCGACGACCTCGACATCGGGCTCGGCTCCCAGGATGGCCGCCAATCCGGCGCGCACGAGGTCGTCGTCGTCGACGATCGCAAGCCGAATTACTCGCGCGGCAGGGCCGCCCGGAGCGTCCACGTGCCCTCCTCGGTGTCGCGACCGGGGCCGGCCTCCAGCGTCCCATTCGTCAGCATGAGCCGCTCCCGCAAACCACGAAGTCCAGCACGGTCGGTGCGCACCGCGTCGGACCCGGACGGGTTGCTGATGGTCACGACGACGCAGGTGGGATCGAGGGTCAAGGCAAGCCGAGCCGTCCCGTCGCCATGGCGTAGGGAGTTGGTGAGTCCTTCGCGGACGACGGCACGTGCCACCTCGCGTGCGGGGCCGTCGAGCACACCGAGGGACTGCTCGAGCGATGACCCCGGGTACACGGCATCGATCGTCAACGGCGACGCGGCCACCATCGCGTCGAGGCTTTGCGCGTCGAGGTCTTGCGCCCCGGGCACTGGCGTCCGGCCGCGCAATGCCCCGACGACGGCGTCGACATCGGCCTGGGCGCGGCGACCCAGATCCTCGACGGTGGCCAGGGCCTCCGCGGCGGCGGCGGGGTCGCTGCGCACCATCCGGCGCGCCGCGGTGGCCTGAATCGTCATCGCCGTCAGCCGATGCCCGATGGAGTCGTGCAGCTCGCGGGCCAACTCGTTGGCCCGGGCGAGGTCACGCTCACGGGCCGCCGCGACCTCGACCCGCTCGGACAAGGTCGGGCCGATGACCCGTGGTGCCCAACCGGCGGTGAGCCGTCCGGCCCCGCGAACGGCGAGCAGACACGCGGTGAGCGCGAGCACCCCGGCGGGGACGACCCACAGGCCGGCCCACCCGGGGCTGGTCGTCGTCTTCAGGCCGCCCGGCCAGTCGATGGTGTCCCGGCCGGTGAAGGGATGAGCCAACAGACCCACGCCCACCGGCAGGCAGTAGAGGATCAGCACCGCCACGGCCACGCCCAGGCCCGACAACACGAAGAGCCAGGCCGCCCCGCGACGGCGAGATGCCCATGAGGTCGGGTGGGTCACATCGGGCAACTCCAGCGCGAGCAGGGTGCGGGCGACGCCGACCTCGACCTGCCGCACCGGCGGTAGCAGTGCGACCCACCCGACCACCAGCACGAAGGCCGCCCCCACCGCGGCGAGCAGCCACCGGTTGAGGACCGACTGGATGTCCAGCAGCAACGCGGCGCCGATCGCAATGCCGGCCGCGGCCAGGGGCAGTCCGAGCGCGACGGCCACGAACACATGGGCCACCTGGCCAGCTCGCGGCTGCTGCATGCGTTCAGGTTGCCATGGCCACCGCCCGATGGCCTCCCTCGGATGGGGGAAGCGGTCCGCTCGGCCGGGGGATGCCGGCATGTCGCCCTTCGGCGAGGGTGGAGTCATGAACTCACCCGACTCTCGAGCCATCGGTCGAGCCCGGCGGCGGCTGCTCGCCGTGGGTGCCGTGGCGGCCTGTGTACCGTACGTCACCCTCAAGGTGGCCTGGATGACCGGCTTCACCATCGGGCTGAGCGGTGGGGCGACGCTGTTCACGCCGACGATGGAGGTGGCCAATGCGGTGACGCTCGGGCTCGAGCTGGTTGCCGCGGGGCTGGCCATCGCCCTCGCCGGGCGCTGGCGCTGGCGTGTTCCCGCGTGGCTGTTCGGCCTGGTGTTCTACGTCGGGACGGGGCTGCTGGGGGGGATCCTCGTTCTGCTGCCGGTGGCATTCGCGATGCAATGGGTCGCCCCCCCGACGGCGGCGTCGACGCCCGCAGTGATCGAGGGTTGGGTCTACCTGGTGGTCTACGCCGGCTTCTGCCTGCTCGGTCTGTGCCTGCTGACCCTGTGCGCCTGGCACGCCTGGGAACGTTGGGTGCTTCCCTGGGGGTGGCAACGCCCGCTCTCCTCGCGAGCTCCGGTTCCCTCCCGCGTGCGGCAGATCGCCCTCGCACACGGCGGCGCCATGGTGGTCGTGGCCATCCTCGCCATCGGCATCGAGGTCCGCGCCGACCTACTCTCGGCGCACTCGGTCATGGCTCTGGCGATGGCGCTGCTGTGCCTCGGGGGTTCGACGATGCTGTCGCTGCGCCGTCCTGTGGGGCTGCCCGGCGCCGTCCCGTTGGCGATGATGTGGATCGGATCGGCCGCCGTGGCGACCTGGGCGACCTACCTGGCGCTCCTGCTCGGCATCGAGAACCCGCTCGTGGCTGGCGGGGCACCGATGGCGCTCGTCGGCCTGGAGGTGGTCCACGCGACCGTCGGATGGCTGACGATCTGGCTCCTGCGTGGGTTCGTCGCCCGACACAGGTCGGCGCCGGCCGCTCACGGGTCAACCCCACTGTCCGTTGGCGCATCCTGATAGCGCAGCCGGCGCAGACGTCCGACGCGCCGTGCGGGTCGGAACCGTCGACACGGCTCACCCCGATCGAGCGGAGACTGCCGCAGTCGGGGCCGGTCGTCGCGCACGTGAGTGCGACCGGCGGTCTCACGCCCACACGAGGTTGGTGACGATCGCGCCGTCTTTGCCGAGGTCGACGACGCGGGCACCGGTGCCGGCCGGGACGCGGCGCCAGTCCAGGGGCGCATGCTCGATGGCGTAGAACGTGGCGGGCGCCCCGAGCAGCCGGGCGGAGCCCAGCCGCGCGGCATACGCCTGGTGGGTGTGTCCCGACAGCAGCGCCAGCGGCCCCCGGTGTCCCTCGATCCGACCCCTGAGCTCGTCGAGTGGGCCCGCGAGGACGAACCACTCGTGATCGCTGCGCGACGCTACGGGGTGGTGCCCGAGGAGCACCGTCGGGGTGTCGTCGAGTCCCTCGAGAGCGGCGAGCCATGGCTCGGCGCGGCCCCCGACGAGCCCCGGCTGATGGGTGTCGACGCCGACCACGTGCCAGCCGCCGATGCGCGCCGTGGGCTCACCGAAAACCTGCGCGACGGATTCGGAGCGGTCGTGGTTGCCGGGGACGGCCAGGGTGACCGGGGCCAGCCCGCGGGCCAAGGCCTGGGCCGCCTGCGCCCCCTCGACCGAGCCGTCTTCGCACACGTCGCCGGTCATGACGACCGCGTCGAACGGTCCGTATGCCGCGGCCTCCCCGAGCACCGCGGACAGGCGGGCCACCGGATCGATGTCGGGGTACTCCGTCTGCGCCCCTGGGGCGGCCAGGTGGGTGTCGGACACGTGGAGCAACCGGGCAGCCATACGAGCGACCTTGCCGCGACGGCGAATCGTCGTCAAGCGAGGCGTTGCGCAGGCCGCCGCGAACGACCACCTGGCGCCTATGGTCGTGGGCATGGAGTTCCCGGGAATCATCGAGCCCGTCCGGGACGGGCTGACCGTCCGCGCGCTGACACCCGAGACGTGGCCGGCATACGCGGCGATGATGGAGCGACACAACGGCGTCTTCGGCGGTTGCTGGTGCACGTGGTTCCACACGATGGGGGCCGAGAAGACCTGGGATGCCTCGGACAACCGCGCGCTCAAGGAGCGCCTGGTGGGTGAGGGCCGGGCCCATGCCGCGCTCGTGTTCTCCGGCGACGAGGCCATCGCGTGGGCTCAATTCGGCTCTCCTGCAGAGCTACCCAACATCTACCACCGCAAGGCGTACGAGGCCACGGCCACCGGCGCGCCGGACTACCGGATCACGTGCATGTTCGTCGACAAGCGCTACCGCCGTCGTGGCGTCCTCGCCGTGGCCCTGCAGGGCGTGCTCGACCTCGTCGCCGCAGCCGGCGGTGGTGTCGTCGAGGGGTACCCGCACGACACCCAGGGCCAGCGCAAGTCAGTGCTGTACAACGGGACCCGGGCGCTGTTCGAGCGCGCTGGGTTCAGCTACGACCGGCCCAAGGGGGCGGGGAACTGCGTGATGACGTGCACCGTCCCGGCACGGCCCTGACAGAGCCTGCCGAACGGACGGACGGTGACGCTCGCACGTCATACAACCCGGTATGCCCCTCCTAACACCGCGCGGCGGCGTCGCGGCTCGGGCAGGGCGGCCAGCCGGCGGATCCTCGATGACGTCGGGTGTCCGTCTACCGAGGACTGTGCCAGCCGCCGGCGGCATTGACCACGACGCGGTCGGCTCGGACCGAACTCGCGGAGACCAGGTCGGCGTTCTTCTCGTCCGAGGTGGCCACCCATTCGGCGGCGGCGTCCGGAGACTTGCCGAACTCGACGTGCCGAGCGACCAGCCGGGCGATGCGCACCTCGTCGTCGGTCGTGACGTACCAGACCTCGTCGAGTTCGGCGCGCGCAGCGGTCCAGGGTTGCTGGCCGAGGAGCAGGTAGTTGCCCTCGGTGACGACGAGCTGCGCCTCCGGCGGGATCTGCAGGGCCGCGGCGATGGGCTGTTCGAGGGTGCGTTCGAAGCCGGGAACGTAGATCGTCTCCTCGGGGTTGGCGCGCACCCGATGCAGGGTGTGGGCGTAGCCGTCGCCGTCGAAGGTGTCCGGGGCGCCCTTGCGGTCCAGGGCGCCCAGCCGCCGCAGCTGCGCATCGGCCAAGTGAAAACCGTCCATCGGCAGGTGGGCCACCCAGTCCGGTCCGCGGGCGGCGGCGACCTCGGCAATGAGTGCTTCGACGAAGGTGGTCTTGCCCGAGCCGGGGGCGCCGGCGACCCCGAGGATCGCGCGATGGCCGGAGGTGACCAGGCCGGCCGCCAACTCGGCGAGCTCAGCGAGCTCGACGAGTCCGGCGCGTCGCTCGCCGGCATCGGACGGCCGCGCGGTCATCGCTGTCGGGCGGCCGTGAGCCCGTCGGCCATATAGCCGCGAGCCTGGACCGCGAGGTCGAACCCGTCGTCCCAGAGGTTGCGCCAGATGGCTAAGTCGTTGGACAGGCTCTCGGCCAGGACCGCGGAGGAGAAGGACTCGAAGGTCACCGCGCCGCGGTAGTCGATCTGGGCCAGAGCGCCGAAGAACGCGGCGAAGTCGAGGTGGCCAGAACCGAGGTAGCCGCGATGGTTCTCGCCGATGTGGACGTAGCCGAGCCGATCGCCGAGTTCGAGGACGGGGCCGACGAAGTCGTCCTCCTCGATGTTCATGTGGTAGCTGTCCAGGTGCACCATGACATTGTCGGCGCCGATGTCGTCGGCGAGCACGAGTGCGTCGTGAGCGGTGTTGACGACGTTCGTCTCGTACCGATTGCACACCTCGAGACCGAGGGTGACCCCGACCCGAGCGGCGTCGGCGGCGAGTTCCTGCAGCACGCCGACGACGTTGTCGCGGCCGGTCTTGGTCAGGGGGCCGGGAGCCTTGCCGAAGGCGCTGTAGAGGGCCCCAGTGAGGATCGTGCCGCCGATGCCGGCGGTGATGCCGAGGGACTCCTGCAGCAGCCGCTGGCCGCGGGCCACCACCACGGGGTCGTCGCTGGAGACGTCGGCGTCGCGGGCCAGCCCCCGGGAACAGACCGTCGTCAGCCCGTGCTGGGCCAACAGGGCCTTGGTGCCGGCCACGTCGAGGTTGGCCGAGTCGTGCAGCGAAAACTCGAGGATGTCGTATCCGGCGGCCGCGGTCTGGGCGATGGCGGTCTCGACGCTGGTCGGGGAGGTGTCCCCGACCCAGACCAGCGCGTGGATGCCGAGTCGGTTGGGCGCGCCGGTCTGGGGCGCGCTCTGGAGGGTGTCGGTGGGCGTGGTGTCGGTCATGAGTCTGGCTTTCGCGTGACGGAGTGAGGTTAGTCGGTGGCTTCGGGCAGGTCCCCGGCTCGGGCGCCGGTGATGAGGGCGACGATGTCGTCGCCGTTCGTATCGACGGTCCGGCGTCCGGCGACACATCGGCCGGCGCGCATGACCCAGATCGCGTCGCTGAGTTTGAGCACCTGGGCGAAGTTGTGGCTGATGAGGATGATCGCGTGCCCCTCGCTCCTCAGTCGCAGGATCAGCTCCTCGACGCGGGCGGTCTCCTGCACGCCGAGCGCGGCGGTGGGCTCGTCCATGATGATGAGCTTGGAGGTGAACCCAGCGGCCCGGCAGATGGACACCGCCTGCCGCTGCCCACCGGAGAGCCGGCGAACTCGGGCGCTCACCGCGGGCACGTTGACGGCCAGGGTGGAGATCATCTCCTGGGCCCGCGTGCGCATGGCCTTGCGGTCCAGGAACCCGATGGGTCCGACGTTGCGGGTCAGTTCCCGGTTGAGGAACAGGTTCTGCCACACGGTCAGGTCCTCGACCAGCGCCAGGTTCTGGTGCACGGTCTCGATCCCGGACTCGCGAGCTTGCTCCGGGTTTCGGAAGTCGACCACCTCACCGTCGAAGGTGATGGTGCCGGCGTCCGGGCGATGGATGCCGCATACGCATCGGATGAGCGTGGACTTGCCGGCCCCGTTGTCCCCGACCACCGCGGTGACTTCGCCGCGCCGGGCATGCATGGCCACGTCCCTGAGGGCTCTGACCTGACCGAAGGCCAGGCTGACCCCGGAGACGGTGAGCAGCGCGTCCGCGGGGACGTCGTGGTAGAGCGGCCTGGCGCCGGCGTCTTGGACGGTCATTTCTGGAACCTCGTGAGCAGGGCTGCCAGGACGACGACGACGCCGACCGACAGCGGTTGGTAGAACTGCGAGACCCCGAGCAGGGTGAGCCCGTTGACCAGGGCGGTGAGCAGCAGGGCGCCGATGATCGGGCCGAGGATGGTGGCCCGGCCGCCGAACAGGCTGACCCCGCCGAGGACGACCGCGGCGACCGAGTTGAGCAGGAACGAGGTATTCGCCGCCGGTTCGGACGCACCGACCCGGGCGACCAGCAGGATCGAGGCGATCCCGGCCAGGCATCCGGAGATGACGTACACCGCGGTCTTGACCCGATTGGTGCTGACGCCAGCGGCGTTGGCCGCGTCGGGGTTGCCGCCGGTGGCCAACACGTAGGTGCCGAACCGGGTGTGGAACAGCACGACGTGGGCGAGGACGGCGAGGACGACGGCGATGATGAAGCTGTACCCGAAGACGCCGATCGTGCCCGTGGACAGCCGCAACAGCACTGGGTTGATGATCGTCTTGGGCTTGCCGTCGGCGATGATCAGCGCCAGCCCGGATGCCGCGGACAAGGTGCCGAGGGTGACGATGAAGTCGGTGATCTTGCCGCGCGAGACGAGCAGCCCGTTGACGGCGCCGACCAGGCCGCCGACCAGGATGGCCAGCAGGATGGCCGCGGCGAGCGGCCAATCGGCCGCGAACGCGGTGCCGAAGACGACCGCGGCCAGGGTCATGGTCGACGCGACGGACAGGTCGATCCCGGCCGTGGCGATCACGAAGGTTTGGCCGATGGCCAGCACGACGAGGATGGCTGCGGCCACCAGCATGGCCTGGATATTCCCGGGGCTCAGGAAAGTCCCGTTGAGCGACTGGAACACGACGACGAGGACGACGAGCCCGATGAGCGCCGCCCACTCCGCGAGGTTCGCAGGCTCGAGGATCCGCCGGGCCAGCGCCGGCCCTTTGGGGGCCGGCGCCGGTGCCTGGGTCGCGGTGGATACCGAGGCGGTCGGGATGCTCACTTCAGCAGCCCGGCGAACGGGTCGTCGTAGCTCTCGCCCGGCTTGGGCGCCGCGGCCAGGGCCTTGTCGACGTTGTCCTTGGTGACGACCTGGACCGGTGCCTTGACGTTGGCCGGCAGGGTCTTACCGGCCGCCGCGGCCTGGCAGGCCTCCAGGCCCATGGCGCCGATGACGTAGGGGAACTGCGCGACGACCGCGTCGATGCCACCGGACTTGATGGCCTCGAAGGCGTCCTTGTTCCCGTCGACACTGATGACCTTGATCTGGCCGGTCTTGCCCTTGTTGGCGATCGCCTGCGCGACGCCGAGGCCCATGTCGTCGTTGGCGACGAAGAAGCCCTTGAGGTCTGGCTGGGCGGTCATGATGTCGGTGGCCTTGGTCAGCGCGGTCTGACGGTCCCAGTCGGCTGCCACGGTCTGCACGACCTTGAGGTTCGACGGGATGCCCTTCTGGAATCCGTCGAGACGGGCCGCACTCGTCACGTCACCGGCGATACCGCCGATGAGCGCGACGTTCCCACCCGCGGGCAGCAGGGTGCCCATCTGCTTGCCGCCGAGTTGGCCGGCGCTGTTGTTGTCGGTGCCGATGTAGGTGGCCACCTTGGCGTTGGCAGCCTGCCCGGCAGCGGCGTCGATGGGGTTGTCGATGTTGACGATCGGCACGTTCTTGGCCGACAGCTGGGCGACGCCCTGGATGAGGTTGGTGCCGCTGATCGGGTTGATGATGAAGCACTTGAAGTCCTGCCCCGCCAACCCGGACAGCCTGTCGGCCTGGCCGGACGTGTCGGTGATCGACGTGGCCGCCTGGATGGTCACTCGGACGTTCCCGGTGGCCGCCGCAGCCTGGACGCCGGACTGCATGGTCTGGAAGAACGGGTTGTCCAGGCCCTTGAGGATGGCGGCCACAGAGCCGGAGCCGGAGCCGCTGGCGCCACTCGTCGCGCCGGTGCCGCCCGAGCTCGAGCTACAGGCGCCCATGGCGGTCGTCAGCCCGACCAGGCCGACGGCGGCGATGGCGCGCGTCGCGCGATGCGTGCTTGTCATGAAGTGTCACTCCTCGCTGCGGGCGACCGGCCCCACGCCGATCGACTTCTGAGAAGTGTTAGGCATGGTTCTGCATGTTGTCAAGCAAAACTCTGCGGGATCTGATACAAATAGATTCGGCCCATGAGATTGGAGGAAGCCGGATGCCGCGAGTCGCCGCGACCACCGAGCACCGCGTGCTGCCCCGAGGTGGCGACCCCGGGTCGGCCGGTCATGTCCTCGACCTCATCCGGCGCGCCGGTGGGCTCACTCGCGCGGAAATCCTCGAGCTCACCGGGCTCGCCAGATCCACGGTCACCAGCCGGTTGGCCACCTTGCACTCCGCCGGTTTGGTCACCACCGCCGACGCCCCGGCCCCGGGTCGAGGCCGGCCGCCCAGTCAGTTCCGTTTCGTCAACGACAGCGGCGTCCTGCTGCTCGCCGATGCCGGCGCCACCGGCGTCCGGACCGCCATCACCGACCTCGACGGCACGATCCATCACGAGATCACCGTCGCCCTGGACATCACCATCGGTCCGGACGCGTGGCTCACCGAGGTCTCGGCCAGGTTCGCCCAACTGCTGCGCAAGGAGCAGGTCGGCGCCGCCCTGGTCCGCGGCATCGGCTTGGCCGTGCCGGGGCCGGTGGACTTCGCCTCCGGCACGGTCGTCCAACCGCCGATCATGACCGGCTGGAACGGATTCCCCATCCGCGCGTGGTTCGCCGACACCTACGCCGGTCCGGTCATCGTCGACAACGACGCCAACGCCATGGCCACCGGCGAGTATGCCGCCGCGCACACCGACCGCAGTTCCATGGTCATGCTCAAGGTCGCCACCGGGATCGGCGCCGGCATCATCGTCGACCGCCACCTACACCGTGGCGAGGACGGTGCCGCCGGGGACATCGGCCACATCCAACTCGGCCACCTCGCCGACGACGAGGTCCCGCAGTGCCGCTGTGGCAACTACGGCTGTGTCGAGGCGTATGCCGCCGGGTGGGCCCTCGTCCGCGACCTGCAGGCCCAAGGTCGAGAGGTCGACTCGGTCCGCGACCTCGTCGACCTCGTCCGCCACGGAGACCCGGTTGCCGTCAGCCTCACTCGAGATGCCGGACGCACCATCGGCATCGCCCTGGCCGACGCCGTCAGCCTGCTCAATCCGGCCGTCGTCGTCGTCGGGGGGGAACTCGGCGACGCCGCCCCCAACCTCGTCGCCGGCATCCGCGAGACCATCTACGCCAGATCCCTGCCACTGGCGACCCGTCGGCTCGAGGTCTTGCCCGCCGCACTCGGCCACACCGCTGGGCTCCACGGCCTGGCCCGCACCCTTACCGACCACGTCTTCGACCCGGCCCGCATCGACGCCCAGCTCGGCGCCTGACGGACCACGGCCCACGGGGCACCCTCGGATGGATGGCGAGCGACGGCTGGCGCTGCGGCCGCGCCCAGCCCACATCCGTTCGGTCAGGTGTTACGCCGCCAAGGGACGATCGAGGCGCAGCAGGTAGTGCAGGGGATCGTCCGCGGGGTTCTCCGGCGTGCGTTCCCCCTCGCCTACCCGACGGAAGCCGACCTTCTCGAGAGCCCGCCACGACGCGGTGTTAGCGGCGACGACGGTGACGAGGATGGCCGGCGCGTCGGGCAGGTCGCGCCAGGTGCGCTCGACCATCGCCGAGAGCATCGCCGACCCCAGGCCCAGGCCGCGCTCCCCTCCCACGAGATAGTCGAGCGTGGCGGCGCCGGCAGGGACGTCACCGAGCGCAGCGAAGTCGCGCTGGTTCTCCTCGTAGTCCGCGACCAGCGACCTCTGCACGAGCCCGACCGGGACACCGTCCACGAGAGCGAGCCAGTCCTCGTTGGGCTCGAGCCCGTCGACGCTCGGCCCGAAGTCGCGTTCCAGTGCCTCGGGGGTCCACTCGTGCATCCACCAGCGCGCCACCTGAGGCTGGGCGAGCCACTCGCCGATCAGGGCGAAGTCGTCGCGACGCACTCGGCGGAACCGCCAAGCCGGGATGGTTGACACCCCTGCATCCTCACCGCTCCGCCACCGGGACGCAGCCGATATCCCCTGTGCGACACGCCGTGCCTGGTGAGCCGGCGGGCCAGTCGGCGGCCCCCCGCACGCCCGTTGCCGTGTCGTTGGGCTTGCCGCCGCCGCTCGTGCCCGCTGCCATCCCCCTGCGATGGCAGCGGCCCCTCCTCGGGCTGCGGCGGCAGCTCCGTCGACCGGTTGCACGAGCCCGTCCCCCTGGTGGTTACCGGTCCGCTACGGCGTGGGCAACAGCCGATAGAGAGCCTTGAGCTGGTCGATGCGGTCGGGGACTTGTGTTTCGTCCTTGGGATCGGAGCCGATCCGCAGCGCCACGTCGACCACCGTCGTCCCGGTGCGCACTGCGAGGATTCGCCAGAAGCCGGCCGGTCCCAACGAAAGCAGGTTGTAGGCTTCCTCGCCGAGACCGGGAACCGGGACGGGAGAGCGTGTCGCACTCACGGCGTTCGCGGCGTGTGCCACGTCCTTGAAGACTCGGCGCGCGACATAATACCGGGACCCCACGGGCCCGAGGTTGGCGTAACACGTCCACGCCGCGCCCCCAGGGTTGCCCACGTCGTTGGCGGAGTAGTCGATGTGGGTGTAGAAGCCGGCCGAGAGATTCGGCGCGAGGTCCCCGAGCACGCCCTTGATCTGCTCCTTGGTGAGCCACGCGCATGATCCCTCGGTGCCGTTGCTCTCCTTCGAGCTGCCCTTCCAGCCATGGACCGGGTCATCGATGCCCCCGGCTGCCGGCGAGGCACTCGAGGCGCTCGACGTGGCGGCCACCACCGAACTCGCGGCGGCTGCCCCGGCGGCGCCGGAGTTCGTGGACCCCGCCGAACCGCAGCCGGACAATCCGGCGGTGACGGCGACGACGAGGGAGGCGGGGAGCAGGACCTTGAGGTTTCGCATGGGCTCGTTTCCTTCTCGACAGACCGTTGCGCACCCGCAGGGATGCGCGTGCGGGGACGATGGTGGCCAGCTCCACTGACACGTGACTGACATGGCGAGGGGCGCGCGTCCTCAACGACGTCCCTGGCTTCGTCCGTTCGTGCCTCGTCGCGCGACTGTCTCTGCGACACTCCCCTCGTGTCTGCGCCGCCGGAGGGTGAGCCGGTCTCGGACCGGCCGGTGACTGCTGGGCTGTCGGTACGTGTCCTCGGCAGCCTGCGGGTGAGCGTCGACGGCATACCGGTCGACGTCCGGGGTGGCCTTCGACGCCGATTGGTGCTCGCCCTCGTCGCCGGCGGTGAGCGTGGCGTCACTACCGATGCCATCGCGGATGCCTTGTGGCACAGCGCCTCTCGACGAGACGGAACCCCCAACGCGGTTCAGGCGCATGTGTCCCGCTTGCGCCGCGTCCTGTCCCCCGAACCGACGCGGGCGGCGTCGTGGCTCGTCTCACGCGCGGACGGCTACGTGCTGCGACCGGACTACCTCGACGTCGTCGAGCTCGAGAACCGCATCACCTCCGCCGAAGCGATGTCCGTGTCCGCGCCCCGGGCAGCCCTCGCCGAGCTGGCCCGAGCCCTCGATCTCTGCGCTGCCCCGATCGCCGAGGACTTCACGGCCTGGAACGATGCTGTGCAACGACTGACCCATCGGACGTTGGGCGCGCAGGACATGTGGGCCGACCTCGCCGCCCGGTACGGCACCCCGGACGACGCCGACCGGATCCTCGCCCTGGCCCGCGCCGAGCCCACCCGAGAAGCGCGGTGGTGCCTGGCGATGCGAGCGCTCGCGGCGTCCGGTCGCCAAGTCGAGGCTCTCGAGGTGTATGCCGCCGCCCGCCGACGATTGCTCGATGACTTCGGGCTCGAACCGGGCCGTGACCTTCGGCTCACCCAGGATGCCGTGCTGCGTCAGGACCTCGACCTGCATCGGGCGCCGACCACGACCCCCACCGGGCCACAGCCGCGAATCGCACCCCGACCGGTCACGTCGTTCATCGGCCGCACGAACGAGTTCGACGAGCTCGAACGCCTAGCAAGCGCTAGTCGGATCGTCACCATGGTCGGGCTCGGCGGCGTCGGCAAGTCCAGGCTGCTCGGGGAATGGGTGCATCGGTCGGGGCGCGCCGGCTCCAGCGTCTGGGTCGACTTGCGCGGTGTCGGTGCGGCCGAGGTCATGCTCCGAATTGCCGACGAGCTCGGACTGCTCGCCGGCGACCAAGGGGCCGTACACATGCTCGACACGATCGTCGCAGCGACGAGCGGTTTGCCCACTCTGCTGCTGCTCGACAATGCCGACGACGTCGTCGCTCAGGTGGCCGACCTCGTCGTCGTCCTCACCGACCAGCTCCCCCAACTCGTCGTCCTCGTGACCTCGCGTAGCCCGCTCGGAGTCCCAGGCGAACGCGTGCTCACGGTTCGGCCGCTGCCTCTCGACGAGGATGGCCACACCGGCGAAGCGGTGGCCTTGGCCGCGTCTCGGCTCGATCCCGGGACCCCGCCCGACGTCGTCGCCGACGTCGCCCGGCGCAGCGGTGGCCTCCCGCTGGCAATCGAACTTATCGCAGGCTCCGGGATCGACGACCTGGCCCTCGGGTCCGACGTGGAACCAGGCCTGGGGCGCATCACCGACACCGCCCTGGACCATCTGGCGCCCGACACCACGCGTCTGCTCCATGCCCTGCTCGTCATCCCGGCGGGCGCGCCGGCGACCCTGGTGGACACGCTCGCGGGGTCGATCGACGGGCCTCCCGCTCGCCGGCAGCGGCTGATCCGGGAACTCGTCGGGGCCTGCCTCGTCACGCCCGTGCCGTACCGATCGGTCACTGCGGCTCCAGCGATCCGCTACCGAGTCCTGCAGCCGATCATGGACCTGCAGACCGCGAGGGTCGACGTCGTCGACCGGGACGCGGCATACGACCGAATCTGGGCGTGGATCTCGGCTCGCCTTCGCCCGGACGCCTTCACCGCCCCCGACCGGGTGGCCCACCTCGAAGTGCTCGAGGAACTCGCAACCCTGCGGCAGCTGTTGTCCTGGTGGTCGCAGCGCGACCCGGCCCGATACTTCGAGACGGCGCTGCGGACGAGCGACTTCTGGCAGTGGTCGGGCCGGGCCGCGGAGGGCAAGGCGTTGCTCCGCACGGCGCTCGAGCGTTACCAACCCCCGCCGAGCGCCCGGGCCGAGGCCCTCGTCCAGCTGGCGTTCGGGGAGGGGCTGGGCACCATGGCCGCCGGGCTGCCCCTGGCCGAGGAGGCCCTCGACCTGCTCGCCAATGCGGGGATCAACACCGGGCCGGTGTATGCCGTCGCGCACGGCCTGCGCTCGGTCGGGCTCGGATGGCGGGGCGACCTCGCCGGTTCCGACGCGGCGGCAGCCATGGCCCGAGCCGCCGGTCCGGACGACCCGACGTCGGTGTTCTACCTGAACCTTGACCAGGCCTACGCCCTGAGCTGGGTCCTGCGCGGCGACCCGGCCCGCGGCATCCCACTGGCTCGGGAGACCGCGCGCAGGTTTGCCGACCTTGACGACCCGAACGCCGCGGCGACGAGCATGCATTTCGCCGCCAACCTGGCTCGATATGCCGGCCAGGAGCCAGGGCCCGAACTCGACCTCGGCGACCGGTACGCCGAGCAAGCGCAGCCGCACGTGCGGGCGTTGCTGGCCGGAGAGCGGGCGCGGCACGCGCTGAGCACTGGGCGCGGCGACGCCGTCGAGTTGCTCAGCGACGCGATCCGGCTCACCGAGCAGACCGGCAACCTGCGCACCGCGGCGGTCGGACGCCGCGAGCTCGGGCTCCATCACCTGCAGATGGGCGACGTCGTTGCGGCCCGCCACGAGCTGTCCCTCGCCGCTCGCCGGCTAGCCCGGCTGGATCGCGCTCAGGCCGCACTGGCAATCGGTGGACTCGCCAGACTGGCCAGCGCCGGTCCGCAGCGGGATGCCCTGTCAGGCGCCGCCTGGGCCCTGGCGCTTGCTCCGGGCAGCGTGCCCATGACCCCCGTGGAACAGCGCCGGTTGGTCGGCCTCGTCGGTGCGACACCCGAGGGCCTGCCTGACCTGGAGGCCGCGTTGGCCGTCCTCGACGAATCGACGGTCGCGCCGACGCCGACGCCGGCGGGGGCGTCGGCGGTGCACGTGGCATCCCCCGTGCCGCGTTAGCCGAGCTCGGCCCACAACAGCCCGTGTAGTCGCACCAACGAGACCGTGAGGTCCGGGTGGGGCGGGAGGGCGGCATACCAGTCCGGAGGCAGGGACAGCTCGACCTGCCGCAGGTAGGGGCCGGCCCGCACTCGCAGCTCGAAGACCACGGTCGGTGCCGCTCCTTCGATACGCAACCCGATGTGGGCCGCGTCGCTGCCGCCGGGAGGAGGGACGATGGGGACCGCCCCCTCAGGCACGGAGTCGTCGGCGGGTCCTGCCAACGACACCAGCCCCCGCAGCTCGATCGCTCCCCCGTCGACGGAGAAACAACAGCGCCAATGGGCGCCGACCGGTGGTTCCGCCGTCACCAGCCCGACATGGTCGAGCGTGGCCCGACGGGCCAAGATGCCCCGAACCTCGCTCTCGGTCCACCACCTCGGCGGAATCCCTTGCGCGAGAGTCGCATCGGGCTCCGGAGGGACACGTGTGGTCATGACGCTCGCTCTCGGGGAGGTCGACGGGATTCGAGAGTGGCCCCGCGCACCTAGCTACGGGGTTGGCAGCATTCGGTACAGGGCGACGAGGGGACCGATGCGGTCGGGGATCGCAAAGACGTCCTGGGGAGCCCCGGCATCCGTCGTGCCGGTGCTCGACCCGCCGCAGCCGGCGAGTCCACAGAGGGCGGCGACGGCCAAGCCGGCGGGGAGCGTGACCTTGAGTCTTCGCATCGTGGTTCCTTCGACAGGTGCGCGCCGGCTCGGCTGGGCCGACGCAGCGAGGTTCGTCGGAACCGCTGACACCCGCCTGACATCGCCCGATCGCGACGCGGCGGCGATCGACGCACGGAGCGCCGCCGTGGTGAGGGCTGCGAGGTCGGCCCAGTCCGACGCCAGCCGGTCAGACTTAGGCGCACCGGGCTCAGCCAGGCACGCCCTGGTGGCTGGCGGCGACGTCGGAGGTCAACACGGGGATGAGGTCCGGGCGGGCTCGTTCCAGGTTGGCCAGGATCCGGGCCCGACGGGCGCTCGGCAGGGAGGCGAGAGCGGCTGCGAAGCCCGGCAGCTCCCGACGGCGGCGCACCACCAGGGGGTTGAGGAGATCTCCCACGTCTCGCCACCGGCGCCCGTGCCGGAGCTCGAGTAATCCGAACACCCGGTCGTAGTTGCGCTCCAGGTGACGCTCGTCGGTCCACGCCGCTGCCACGTTGCCCGTCGAACGGAATGCCTCGGCCGCGGCTCGCCAGTCCGGCTCCCAGTCATCGGGAATCTGATCGATTGGCTCCGGCCCGCTCGGAATGCCGAGGGTAACGAGCACCGGCTGCCACCCGGCATACTCCCGGTTCCAGCGAGTTAACGCCGCGACCGCCACCTGCCGTTCCTCGGGCGTCCACGAGGAAGCCCTGGCCCCGAACGCCGAGGCCGCGGCCGAGGCCCGTGAACCGGTCAAGCGCAGGAGGCCGGTGGCGATGGCGTCGTGGTCGCCGTGCCTGCTCAGCCAGGCTGGCAGCACCTCCGCGGCGGCGGTCCCGAATAGGGGGCCTGGAAAGCGCCCGAGCGCCGAATGGACCGCGGCGTAGATCTCGTAGTCCTCGATCGGGTGCAGCGACCACAGGGCTGCGCGCAGCACCGCGGCGTCTTCGTCACCGGTCAAGGCGTCCAGCATCTGCCGGAACTGCGCGATGCGAGCCAGTTCCGCGGATTCCGCTGTGGGATCGAGCGGTTCCTCGTCGTCCTGATGGATGCTGCCACCCAGGGCGACGAGTCGGTCCTGCCAAGCGCGGTCGGCGGGATCCTCGCTCATGCCGCGGCGCCCTCAGGTCGCAAAGGTCCCGGTGAAGAACGCGGTGAACGCCGCGGCCTCGTCCGGCTGGTCGATGTACACCGAGTGCTTCTCGTCGCCGTTCTTGTCCGGCGTCCAGAACTCCATGTAGTTCTTCGACGTGGGATAGACGATGAACGCGCTCCCGCCCATCTTCTGCTTGTAGGCCTTGTGCATCTCACTGCGGCGCAACACGTACGGCTCGCCGATCTGTTGGACCTGCGGGTCGATCGGCAGCATGACGATCGTCGGGTCGTCCGCCCGGTAGCCGATGACGAAACTCGTGTAGGTGTAGGTGGTCTTGCGCACGATGACGAAGTCCATCCGGCCGACGTCCATGGCGAACCCGTAGAGCACCGTGTATGCCGCCGGGTCCGGCACGGTGGCCGCCCACAGAGCTTCGAGGCGTGCGCGGTTCGCGTCGCTCTTGGCGGTGTCCATCTTGCGTGCGAAAAGACCCATTGGTTGTCCCCCTGGAAGCGATCCGACGTCCTCGTGTTCCGAGGCCTCGACGGCGCCACGGTATCGCGGCGGCACCCGGGCGGGAAGGCCGGGCGGGAAGGCGAGGCGGTCAGGGCCGAAGGAGGGACTTGATCGCCCGGCGTTCGTCCATCGCGGCATACGCCTCCGCGGCCTGCTCGAGCGGAAGGGTGAGGTCGAAGACCTTGCCCGGCTCGATCCGCCCGTCGAGGGTGCGCTCGAGCAGGTCGGGCAGGTAGGCGCGCACCGGCGCGACTCCGCCGCGGATGCCGACGTTGCGCCAGAACATGTGCTCTTGCGGGATGTCCGCGACATGCGGCACCCCGACCCAGCCGACCATGCCACCGGGGCGTGCCACCCGCAGCGCCTGGACGACGGAGTCGTCGGTGCCGACGCATTCGAGGACGGACTCGGCGCCGATCCCGCCGGTGAGCGCGAGCACCGCCTCGATGCCTTCGTCGCCTCGTTCGGCGACGACGTCGGTCGCGCCGAACGCCCGGGCGAGAGCTTGCCGGTCGGCGTGGCGGCTCATCGCGACGATCCGTTCGGCCCCGAGTTGCGCCGCCGCGAGGACACCGGAGAGCCCGACGGCGCCGTCGCCGACGACGACGACCGTCCCGCCCTCGCGCACGCCCGCCGACACGGCGGCGTGCCACCCGGTCGCCATGACGTCGGAGAGCGCGAGCAGATGCGGCACGAGGGCGTCGTCCGGCTGTTCCGGCGTCGCGAGCAGGGTGCCGTCGGCGTTGGGGATGCGGATCGCCTCGGCCTGGCACCCGTCGTAGCCACCGCCGTGCAGGCAGTGCGACTGCATGCCGACGCGGCATACGGCACAGGTGTTGTCGCTGTGCAGGAAGCCACCGACGACGAACTGGCCCGGCCGCACGGTCGTGACGTCCGCGCCGACCTGCTCGACCACCCCGACGTACTCGTGGCCGATCGTCACCGGCTTGGGCACCTCGGAGATCCCGCGATAGCGCCAGAGGTCCGACCCGCAGACGCAGGCCGCGACGGTGCGGACGACGGCGTCCGTGGGTTCGACGATCGTCGGGTCGGGCCGGTCCTCGACGCGGATGTCGTGAGGACCGTGGATAACGGTGGCGCGCATGGGGATTCGCTCCTAGCGGGATCAGGCAGGTGGCAGATCGAGGGTCAGGGCGCGGGGCCGGGACCGACGAGATGGTCGATGATCGAGGCATAGCGACCGTACTTGACCAGATGGGCCTCGTCGACGCCGAGAAAGGTCCGGGTCGCCGACCGCGACGAAGTCGCCGTCGTATGCCGTGCCGCTGGCCAGAAGCTGCCCGGTGCCGGTCGAGGTGGCGCCTTGGAACCAGTCCGCGCAGCGGCCGTTCGTCGAGCGGAGGAAGACGGAATCGATCGATCAGGAATCGAGAAGCTCCCGCACGCGCGGTCTCCTATCGTGGGGGCCTGGCGCTGACGACGGCTCGCAGCGCCGGGCGATGCGGCCGACGTGCCTGGCTCAGGCGCGGCATACCGTGTGTTGCCCATCGTCGACAGCGCAGCCAGGAGGTCCCATGAGCCAGGTCGTCGATTTCGCCACGGTGTCCACCGCCGGTTTGGAGTCCTCACCGGTGGCCGACGCCCTCGCCGGATTACGGGCCAACGAGGCGCGCTACTTCCGCAACAAGTACGACCACGTGTTCACGGTCGACTCGGCCGACGAGGCCCGGGACACCGTCGACTGGGTGAGCCGGATCCTGCGCGAGGAGCGGGGCATCGTCATCGGGTCCGAACCGCTGGAAGCGAGCGTCAACGACGTCGACGGCATCCATTGGGTGCACGTCTTCTACCGGTCGGGCCTGTCCATCAATGTGCTCTACGGCCGGGCGCCGGGCGCCAAACGGGCCGTGGGGTTCAAGCTGTCCCAGGGCATGGAAGTGCCCGAGGAGTTGTCGGCGTTCAAGTTCGCCCGGCAGAAGTCCAAGCTCGCCGGCGAGATCCGCGGGTCGTTTTTCGTCATCAAGGGCGAGTACTGAGCACTGCGGCCCCCGATCACCCTGCCCAGGCCAGCGTGCCGTCGAGATTGATGGCCAGACTCCTGGACCAGATCGTCACCGAGTCGGTCGTCGTGTATGGGGTGTCGGAGAAGCCTTTCGTCGTCACCTGCACCGACCCTGACTTTGTCGACGACACGTCGAGCCGGCGGCCCGAGGAGATGTCGACCTTCAGCTCGGGGTAGGAGATCACTGTCCAGGTCGCCTTGTCGTCCGAGGAGTAGGTCGAGAAGGGGCATCGCCCGCCGTTGACCTGCGGGCGGGCGGCCCCGGTCTTGGCGCAGTCGTCAATCAGGGTGTGCATCATCTTGGTGACTTCGTCGGCAAGCCCTGCCGTCGGGGTGACCGTGATCCGAATCGACCGGGATCCGCCGGTCGCTCCCGACGTCACCGCGAGGCGTTCGGTGCTGGAGCGCAGCCACTTGGTCACCGGCGAGTTCTTCGCTCCGGTGATCTCGTAGATGCCGGGGTACAGGTAGACGGTGGAGTTGCCGAAGCTCGAACTGTCCGCCGGAACCTCGGTCAGCACGGTGTCGCCGATGGTGATGCCCGTCGGGCTGCTCACCGGCACTTGTCTGGCGAGGTTCGAGACGAGCCGCCACGTGGGGAAGACGCCGAACGTCGACCCGGAGCGTTCCAGCCGCATGACCGTGGTCACGGCCACCCCGTCCAGCGAATACTGCGCCCGCACAGTCGCTCCCGAATCGACGACGATCGGATCGCTCACGGAGACGGAGTCGATCCGCTTGGTCGCGCCGGACAACACCGCGGCGCTGAGACCGGCTCGGTCGGCGTTCGCGATGCCCGGGTCGGCCAGTTCGTTGGCCTTGGCGGCGTCGCCGTCCTCGAGGGCGCTGAGGTAGTCCTTCACCACCAGCTGGGGTCCGAAGTAGTTCGCGCTGATCCAGCTGATCGCGCCCGCCCCGAGGAGGAACACGCCCACGATCCCTACCCCGACGAGAGACGCGATCGTGAGGCGCTTGCGCTGCTGTGGGCTCAGCGGCGCAGCCGCACCCACTGCCTGTGCCAGGCTCGGTGAGGCGCCGCCGGTGGCCGAGGTCGTGACCGGGTATGCCGCGCCGGCAGGACCAGGGGGCACGACCCCGACCGGTGCGGGGACCGTACTCGCCGGGGCCCACGAACGGACTCTTAGCAGGGCTGGTAACGAGGGGAAGGCCCGCAGGGCCGATGGGGCGAGCACCCGGGCGCTCACCTCCACGACGAGGCCCCACGAGCCGACGATGAGCGCCGTGGCGGCGGACAGGCCGAAGGATGCCCCGCCGGCCACCGTCCCCAGCAACGGAACCGAACGGGCGCTGCCCTCGACGCTGGCTTGTCCGAGGACGGCGTCGATCACCAGCCAGCCGAGGAGCAACGCCACCGGCGTGACCCACGCGTCCCGCCATTGGGCGTGCCAGCCGACCGGCATACCGAGGCCCACCCGCAGACCGGTCACGACCGTGGCGATCACGGGGACGAGCAGCAGCAACAGCAGCCAGCGCGGCACGCCGGCCGACAGGAGATGGGTCGACTGGGAACCACCGAAGATGCCCACCGCACCAGAGGCTCCGATCGAGCCGCCGTGGGCGAAACCGACCCCGAGCGTGAGCAGGCCAGCGCCGACGAGCGGAGCGAGCAGGACCAGACCGAGCGTCGTGCGCCAGGGGCTGGTGAAGACCAGGTACCCGCCGAGGCCCACGCAGACCAGGACCCCCGAGACGACCGCGTGGGTGGTGAGGGCCACACCGGAACGGCGCAGCACCGGCGATTCGACGATACCCCGAAGCGGCCCCCACACGGCCGGGTCGCGCCGGGCTTGGGCGACGTAGCCGACGGCGAAGAGCGCTGGAGTGCCGAGGAAGAGCAGCGCCACCGGGTGGACGGCGAGCCGCCAGGCACCCGAGGTGAACGGGACCAGGGTGGTGAGCAGCAGTACCGCGAGCACGGCGAGGCCGGCCGCCACCGCGGCCGAGCGCGCGGCAAGGGCTGGCCGACCGGTCGATCGAGCCCGCCGGAGGTGCACGAGGTAGGTGGCCACGCCGATCGCGAGCGTCATGAATCCCGGCAGGTACTGCAGGAACGCCGAGTTGATGCCACCTTGGCTCGTAAGGTTTGCCCCGCCGAAGAGCGGCAGGCCGAGCAGTTGGACCCACAACGCGGCGAGATCGCCCACGTTCGGGCCGGAGCCGCTGGAGACGCTGCTGGTGGCACTCGAGGTCGAGCCGGATCCCATGACCCAGACAGCGAGCACGGTCAGCAGGGTGGTGATTGTCGAGACCACGGCGATCGCCGCGAGGATGAGTCCTCCGGTGGCCAGGTCGTGCCCGAGCCAGTCCGGTATGCCGCCGGTCGGCGCCACTGCGGGCGCCGGTGCGGGTGGGCCAGCGGTCGGTGGGGGCGGCGGAGCACCCGGTGGGGGCGGTGGGCCGGTCGGCTGCTGTCCCTGGGGCGCGGCGGCTGGGGGCGGCGGAGCACCCGGTGGGGGCGGTGGCGCTGCGGGGTACTGCACCTGAGTGGGGGCCGGCACGGTATTTCCCGGTGCCACAAGGCCTGCCGATGCATGGCCCGGCGGGACCGGACTCGTCGGCGGCCCGAGCACGGGCGCGCCGCAGGCTGGGCAGTTGTTCGCGTCGGCGGTCGCGCGACCGCACGATGAACACAACATGAGTGTCCCCTGTCCTTCCCCTGTCCCAAGGCGGCCTCGACCCGAGAGCCGCCCATATGGGTCGTCTCGAAACACTAACTGCATGGCCACGACCCGGCGACCGGAGAACGACGGACCTGGTCGGATTGACGCGGTGCCAGGCACGGGGTCCGGTCGGGAACCCCGTCAGCGCCCGATGGGCAGGCGGAGTCGGACGCTGGTGCCCTCGCCGACGCGTGATCGGATCGCGACCGTGCCGCCATGCCGCTCGATGACCGTCCGGACCATGGCCATCCCCAGGCCGGAGCCCGGCACCGAGCGGGCGTTCGACGCCCGAGAGAGCTCGTCCCACACCCCGGCCAGCTCGTCCTCCGGAATGCCGCGACCGGTGTCCGCGACGTCGATGTCGAGGAATCCGTCGGCATCCGAGGCCCGGACCTCGATGAGGTCGCCGTCGGCAGTGAACTTGCGGGCGTTAGCCAGGACGTTGTGCACGGCGAGATAGAGCAGGTCCGAGTCGCCCGTGACCGGCGGGACGTGCCACGGAGCCTGGGGAAACTGCACGCGGACGTCGCGATGTTCCTCGTGCACGGCGAGCTCGCCGCGCAGTGCGGTCACGGCTTCCTCGACCATTGCCGCGAGGTCGACCCGTTCGAGCTCGAGCGGGCTGGTCTGCAGCTCGGCGAGCTTGCGCAGGTCGGTGACGACGGCCGCCAGTCGAGCGGCCTGCTCGTCGGCGGTGCGCAGGTGATCGGTCGCGCCGCAGCCGTGCGCGGCCAGCGCGGCCCGGATGGCCGTGACCGGGTTCTTGAGTTCGTGATCGAGCCGACTGAGGAAACGGTGGTGGTCTTCGCGGGCCGAGGCGCGTTCGGCGTCCGCGGCCTGCGTCGCAGCCGTGCGCAGCCGGCTCGCGGCGCGTCGGCGCATGACGCTCGCACCCATCCAGGCGGCGCTGGTCAGCGCGCCGAGGACGAGGACGACGAACGAGGGTCGGGCGGTGACCTGCAGGCTGACGCTCGGCCCGAAGGCCTGCAGCACGAGAGCGGCGAGGGCGCCGATAGCCAGCGGCAGCCAGCCCTGCCAGGGGAGCGCGCCCCGACGTCCGTCACGGCGGTCAACCACGGGACACCTGCCCTCGGAACCGGTATCCCAGCGACGGCACCGTCTCGACGAACCGCGGCATACTCGGGTCGTCACCGAGCACTCTGCGGACCTCCGCGATGCGATGGTCAACGGCCCGCGTGCCGGACGGGAAGTCGAAGCCCCACAACACCGAGAGCAACCTCTCGCGGGTGTGCAGCTCGCCGGGGCGGCTCATGAGGTAGTCGAGCAACAGCCCGGCCCGTGGGGTAAGCGTGACCTCGCGTCCCGCGAGGAAGACCCGACGGGCGACCCGGTCGAGGACGAGGTCGCCGCTGACCAACCGATTCGCGGAGGCCAGGGGGCGTTCTCCTGGCGTCGTGCGCCGCAGGACGGCACGGATCCGCGCGACCAATTCTTGCGGGTCGAAGGGCTTGTTGAGGTAGTCGTCTGCCCCTTCCTCCAAGGCGGCCGATCGTTCGTGGCTCTCGCCGATCTTGGTCAGCAGGATGACCGGGGTCCAATCGGCCCCGGCTCGCAGACGTCGGACGACCTCACGCCCGTCGACGGTCGGCATCATCACGTCGCAGACGACGACGTCCGGCCGCAGGGTCTGGCAGATCTCGAGGGCAACGTCGCCGTCGGCAGCGGTCGTCACGGCGAAGCCGGAACGGTGCAGGAACGGTGCCAGACCAGCAGTGATGGCCTCCTCGTCGTCGACGAGCAGCACCCTGGGTGGCGCGCTCTCCGGGGTGAGTGCCCCGGGCGCCGCGGGCGTCGGGCTCACCGTCGACCGGCTCCGACGATGACTCCCCACACGACCACGGCGGCCAGGAGCAGGTAGAGCGCCAGCGCGCCGTAGCCCAGGACCAGACCGATGACAGCCATCGCGGCGCCATCCTCGTCGCGGCGCCGGATCTGACGCAGCGCCAGGTGCCCCAGGGCGATCGGCACGATCGCGAAGCCCATCAGACCGGTGACGAGGGCGGCGATGGCCGACCCGTTCGTCGGTCGCCCCATGGGCAAATGGTATGCCGCAGAAGCGAACTGCTGCTGCGGTCGGTTCGATTTCGGATGAGTCATGTCCCCTCCTCGATCCTCTTGGCGGAATTGCCGCCCCCCTGGTCCACGACCTGCGGGCTGCCGGTCACCCAGTACACCTGGGCGCTGCTGCCGTTCATCTCGACCGAACCGACGGTGCGGGTGACCACGACGCCCGCAGCCGCGACGACGACCAATCTGTCGATGTGGTCGGCCAGCACGCTCACCCCGGCGGCGTCGACGGTCACCGTGCCGCACGACCCGGTGAGCTCGGTCGTCGTCCCGGCCTGGGTGATCGTCACGGGTCCGGCGTCGCAACGCCGTGTGGTCGATGCGAGGCCGCGCAGCTCGCGGGCCCAACCGGCATACGTCGCCGGCGGCGGGGGGGATGTCGCGGACGACACCGACGACGATGCGCCGCTGGGCCGGCTGCCGCCGAGGGGCGTGGCTGTGGTCGACGGTCTGACGACGAGGTCCGTCGGCGTCCCGCTCGTCGAGCTGGCGCCCGTGTCGCGGACGATAGCCACGCCACAGCCGGTGAGTAGCGTGGTGGTCGCGAGAAGGCCACACGCCGCCGCAACGGTCGGAGAGCGGCTCATCGGGTCGCTCCGCTGAGGGGGATGACGATGTCCACCCGGCGGTTGCGCTGGCGGCCGGCGGCGTTGTCGTGACCACCGACGGTATTCGGTACGACCGGCCGAGTCCCCCCGTACCCCAACGGCTTGAGTTGCACTGCCGGCAGCTGCCACTGCAGCGCATCGACGACCGCGCGGGCCCTGCGCTCGCTCAACGCCTGGTTGTCGGAGTCCGAGCCGATGGAATCGCTGTGGCCCTGCACCTCCGCGGACGCAGCCGCCGAGTCTCGGATGGCCGCGGCCACGGAAGCCAGCGCCTGCGCCGACTCGGGCCGCAGGTCGCTGCGACCGACCTCGAAGAGGGAGTCGTCGGGCATCGACACCGTGATCGCGCACGCCTTCACCGGCTTGATGACGCCCATTTTGGGGAAGGTGCCCAAGCGCGGTACGGGACCGATCGGTTCGAGGGTGGTCAGCGTCCCGTTGACCGTGCCGGTGCCGTCGCCGTGGTTGCGGATCGCGAGGTTCGGGGACTCGTAGGTGCCCGAGCCGTCCCCGAAGTTGCGGATCGACACGGTCCCGTCGGTCCAGGTGCCCGAGCCGTCACCGAAGTTCGTCGTGTGTTCGACTCCCTCGTCTACGCTGCCGGATCCGTCACCGTGCAACCGGATGGCGACGGTGCCGTCCTCGTAGGTCCCGGATCCGTCGCCATAGCTGACGATCCGGACCGATTCCTTGGTGTAGGAACCGGATCCGTCGCCGTTGACGACGACCTCGGTTCCGTCGAGGGTGTAGCTGCCTGATCCGTCGCCGTAGTTGACGACACGGCCATCTGGCCCGGTATATCGGCCCGACCCGTCGCCGTACAAGACGATCCCGGCGTCGTCCGAGTGGATGCGTCCGGCCTCGTCGCAGCTGTTCGGGCTGACGGTGACGCCTGGCACCGATTTGAGGGCAACGGCCATGATGCGTCCGAACCCCGACAGCGACGTATCGAGGATGGCGAGGTCGGGAAGGGTGAACAGGGGGACGGGCGGGAACTGCCCGTAGGCGTATCCGGGGACGTGCCCCCTCATCTCTGGCGCGCTCACCGGTGCCGACCGGGTGACGGGTATCGGCGAGGAGCTGCTGGTCGTGGAGCCCGTCGCTCGCTGATCGTCCTGGCGGATCGCCGCGCTGCACGCAGCCAAGGACAGGACGAGAGCAGGCGCCAGGGCGGTGTGCGCGATGCCCATGCGGATTCGTGGCGCTCGGGTTCGCTGACGCGTTGGCGAGGAGTCCATGACGACGAACCTAGCCAGCCGGTGTCGCATGGGGGTCGCCAGCCTG
This sequence comes from Dermatophilaceae bacterium, assembly GCA_037045045.1. Taxonomy (GTDB): domain Bacteria; phylum Actinomycetota; class Actinomycetes; order Actinomycetales; family Dermatophilaceae; genus Phosphoribacter. Next base: position 42,849 of record JBAOHL010000001.1, on the reverse strand, counting down.
TATCAGTCCTGCGACATGGGTGGTCCTCTCGAAACTTGGACGTCGGGGCCCCCGGTGCCGTCGACTCGCGCCTCGTCATCTCCTCGGAGCTCGGGCTCTGGGTGGCCCGGGGCGTGCTTCGTCGGCGTCGTGGTTGCGCTCTGGTCGCTCGCCCGCGGGCGCCGGCGGGTACGTAGACGCGCGGACGCTCGTGCCAGCCGCCGCTGTTCGTCGCGCAGCGCTGCGAGGTGATCGGGGCTAGGGTCACCGTCCATGGACATGCTCAGGGGCGGGCAGATCGCAGAGGCGAACCTCACCGACTGGCGGAAACTCGCCCAGGGTCTGCATGCCCGCTACCTCGTCGACGACTTCGGTGCCGCGGCGCGATTTGTCGCCGCAGTGGCAGAGGCGAGCGACTCGCTCGGTCATCACCCGCGCGTCTCGATCGGCAACGGGTACGTCGACCTCGAGGCGGTCAGCGACGACGCCGTCTACCGCGACGACGAGGGCACCGAACACGTCGTCGAATGGGTGACCCAGGCGGACGTCGACCTTGCGCGACGGATCACCGAGATCGCCGCCGACCACGCGCTCGCCGCCGACCCGGCTTCGGTCAGCGAGCTCGAACTCGGCCTCGACACAGCGCGCTCGGCGACCGTCGCCCCGGTGTGGGCAGCACTGCTAACCGGGAGCGCCGAATCCCAGGGTCGTGGATCCCCCAGCGACGAGGTCCGGGACGCCACGGGACGGGTCCCGAACCTGTGGTTCGGGGATGCCGGTCAGGACGAGACCCCGCGGCAGCGGTTCCACATCGAGGTCTACGTCGCGCCCGAGGTCGCGCAGCAGCGGATCGCCGCAGCCGTCGCCGCGGGCGGGACGATCGTGGACGACAGCGACGCGCCCTCGCTCACCGTGATCGCCGACCAGGACGGCAACACCGGCGTCGTGTGCGTCGACGTGTCCGCGGCGGCGAAAGGCTAGGCGTCAGTCTCCGTGCGCGACGAGCCACTCCGTGAGCCTGGCCGTGAAGCGTTTCGGTTGTTCGAGGGACGGCAGATGCGCGACGTCGTCCCATTGCTCGAGGTCGACGTTGGGCAGCGCACTCGCCCATTGCCGCGCGGCGTCGATGCCCGTGTCGAGGTCGTGGGCACCGACGATGATCAGCGTGGGTGCCTGCATGGCCGCCGCTCGCTCGAAGGGCTCGTCGTCACCGTCGGAGGGTGCACTGATCCGGTCCGCCAGCTCGAACGCCCGCCGCTGCATCACCCGGACCCGATCACAGACACCGGCGGGGACGTCTCTTGCGGTGCGGCCATGCCCGACGACCCACGTCGTGACGTTCTGTTCAACGGCCGCGTCCACGTCCCCGGCATCCAGGGCCGCGGACTCCGCGTCGACGAAGGCCCGAAAGGCTGGGGTCATGGTGAGCAGCATCGCTCCCCCCACCGGTGCGAGCACCAGCGAGCGGACCCGCTCGGGATGCGCGAGGGCGAGTTGCACACCCACGCCCGCCCCGAACGACGCCGCAACGACATGGACGTGATCGACGTCGAGGCCATCGAGCACCTCGGCCACGTCCGTGGCGTGAGACCAGTGCCGGGCATCGGTGTCACTGTCGCCGAACCCGCGTAAATCGACCCTCAGCAGCCCGAATCGGCCGGCCAGCGCCTCGAACGGCTCCTCCCACATGCGTCGGTCGGCAACGCCGGCGTGCAGGAACAGCAGGACCGGGGCCCCAGGCTGCCCAGGCAAGTAGTCGAACGCGATCCCGGACGCGGTTCGGGCGGGCACGGGGCTGTGGGGGGCCGTCACGGTCGTGAGTCAACACCGAGCACTACCGCCGCGCCAACGAATTTCGCCCGGCCCTGCCGGTGCCTTGGCCGCGTCGACGGCCGCGATTCCCGCTGAGCGCCTCCGACCGGCCTGGGCTCTGACGTAGGGGCCTTACACCCTCTCGCGCCAGCCCAGCGGATCCGTCACCATGGGCGAATGCCCGTCGACGTCACGACCTCGGTCACCATCGCCCGACCCGCTGCGGACGTCTGGACCTATGCCGTGAACCCCGAAGTCGCGCCGCAGTGGTATGCCAACATTCACTCCGTCGAGCTGCTCACCGACGGGGAGTTGGCGGTCGGCTCACGGATGCGGTTCCACGCCCGTTTCCTCGGGCGGCCGCTGGCCTATACCTACGAGGTCGTCGAGTTCGACCCGGGGCGGGTGTTCACGATGACGACCCACGAGGGACCGTTCCCGATGACGACGACGTACCGGTTCACCGACCTTGACGCGCGGCATACGGTCATGGAGCTACGCAACCACGGCGCTCCCAGCGGTTTTGGCGCAGTCACCGCGCCCGTGATGGCGGCAGCGATGCGACGGGCCAACCGGGCCGACCTTGCTCGGATCAAGCAGATCCTGGAAGACCACCCGTGACCAAGCATCGGGAATCGGGGGGCGGCGATGGCCAGGGCGGGGTTGTCTGGAGAGCCACCGGGTGTCGATGAGCGCTTCGATGGCGCTCGGTGGGCGGCCTCGTCAGGTGTAGCTTCCGCGGCCGGCCAGACGTTGGCCCGGCACTGACGCGCCCGCGCCGTCGAAGAAGACGAGTCCCGGCGGCCTGGCGCACGAACCGGGTCAGGGTTCGCGCAACGACTCGGGGTCCTCGAATACCCGACAGATCACCGCGAGGTCCCGGCGCAGCTGCTGGCGTCGTGCTTCGCCGAGCGCCTGACCGATCCGGTCCTCCATCTCGGGAACCCATCGGGCGACGAGGGCCAGGACCTCCCGGCCAGGGTCGGTGAGTCGGACGAGTTTGGCCCTGCGATCGTCCTCGGAGGGTTCGCGACGGACGTAACCGTGCGCCTCCAGGTGCGCAACGAGACCGGCCATCGCCTGCTTGGTCATCCGCGCGCGCTTGGCGAGGGTGTTGACCGTCGTCCCGGACTCGTCGAGGTGTTGGAACACCACACCATGGGCGGGCCGGACGGCGCCGTGCCCGTGATCGGCGAGCCGCAACGGGACGACGGCGTCGATAAGGCCGTGGGCGCGCGCGAGCAACAAAGCCGTGTTCGCCGACGGGAGATCGGTCGGGACGCGAGGGGTTGACATTCGACAGGCTTCCTGTCTATCGTGGGAACGGCAAGGACATGCTACCTGTCGATTCCATCGGAGAGTGATCATTCATGACCACGTCGTCGCCCCCCACGAACCCCTCCGCCCAGACCGGGGTCCTGCGCGGGATCGCTCAGGTCACCATCCCGGTTTCCGATCTGACCCGCAGTGCGGCCTGGTACCGCGACCTGCTCGACCTCACGTACGTGCGCGAGTTCGCCAGCCACGGCGGGGTCACCGGTTGCGCGCTGGCCGACTGGCGGGCGCGCTACTTCATCGCGCTGCGCCTGCGATCGGACACCCTCGGCGGCGGCGACCTGCGCGGTGAGCACCCGGTGGTGCTGGAGGCCGTCGACGAGGCTGCCGCCCAACGGGTCCGGGAGCGCGCCGCGGATCGGGGAATTGCCTCGACGAGCGGCCGACACGCCGACGGGTCTTGGTCGGAGTTCGTCGACCCCGACGGCATCGCGGTCCGCGTCGTGCACTCGGCGCACGGACCTCAGGGATTCCTCGGCGTGCAGTTCGACCGGGACGGATCCGCCACCTTCTACGACCGCCCTCGGCTGCAGGTGTGACATGGACGCACCACACAACTACCTCGTGACCGGAGGCACGGCAGGGATCGGGCAAGCCGTGGCGCTGCGCCTCGCGGCAAGCGGCGGGCGGGTCCTCATCACCGGCCGCGACCAGGCCCGAGGCGAGCAGACGCTGCGCGCTCTACGCCTCAGTGCGCCCGGCCTCGACCACCGCTACCTCCCAGCCGACCTGTCGCTGCTCGCGCAGACCGCGCGGCTCGCCGACGCCGTGGAGGAGGCGAGCCCCAGGCTGGATGCCGTGGTGTGCTGCGCGGGGTTGCTGGCCGCGCAGGCCGAGCACACGTCCGAGGGCCTGGAGCGGACGCTCGTGGTCAACTACCTATCGCGCCACCTGCTGGCCCGACGGCTCGAGCCTCTCCTGCGCACCTCCACGAGCGGCCGGCTCGTCCTCGTGGCAAATGCCGGGCGATATCGCGACTCGCTGGACCTCGACGACCTCCAACTCCGGCACGGTCGGCGCGGTCTCGTCGTCTCGGCGCGGACCCAGTTCGCCAACGACCTGCTCGCCACCGAACTACACGAGCGCTGGAGTCCCGACGTCCAGGTCACCTGCATCTACCCCGGGGTCGTCCGAACCGACGTCTTCGCCCACGCTCGCGGCTTGCGCCCACCGACCCGCGCCCTCGCTCGTCTCGCCGGTCGGCTCCTCGGGGCGCCGCCCTCCGAAGCCGCAATGACGCCCGCGTTCCTCGCGAGCGACCCGGCAGCGGCGAGCCTCGGCGGTCGCTTCTTCGGTCCGCAGCTGCGCGAGATCCCGATCTCCGCCAGAGCCCGAGCACGGCAACGGCGAACCGCCCTGTGGGACGCCAGTCAGGCCCTCGTACGCCCCTACCTCCGTCCATCACAACACCCCAACACCACCCATGTCAGGAGCCACCCGTGAACATCCCACCCACGAACATCCCACCCATGATTTCCAGCCTCTCGAGCCCCGCCGTCCGGGACGGATCGCGAGGCGCCGCACGGCGCTCGTGGAACCTCGTCGGGCTGTCCACCCTGACGGCATACTCGACCGCACTGGGCTGGTTCGCCCAGCAGGCGGCCTACCCGCTGTTCGGCAAGGTCGGCGCCGGCGAGTTCGCGGCATTCCACGAGTTCTACAACCACGCGATCCTGTGGCCGGTCGTCGTACCGGCGTTCATCGGCTTCGCCTCGGCCGCGATCTTCCCGTGGACGCGCCCGCGCCACATCCCGTTGGCGCCCGCTCTGGTCGTCGCGGCCTCGGGCCTCACGTGTCTGGCGAGCACGGTGGGGTGGGCCATCCCCATGCACGCACGGCTGGACGACGAGGGGTTCGCGCGCGCCACCCTCGACACGCTGCTCGCCGCCAACCTCGTGCGGACGGTGGCGCTGACCGCCGGAACGCTGACGCTGGGCTGGTGCGTGCGACGGATGTCGCGCTGATCGACCGCGCAGCCGAACGGCGCGCGCCCACCGTCAGGCTGGGCGCGCGTCGTCGAGGCTGGGCGCGCGTTGTCCTCACTTGCGATGCTACGTGGCGGATGACACCGTCCTCCCATGTCCGTGGAGATCCCCAAGCGCGGCACTCGTGGCGCCTCGCTGCCGTCGGTGCCCGCACCGCTCAAGGGCGTCCTGCTCTGGCTCTACGAGCAGGTCCAACGACGCAGGGGCGTGCCACTCGTTCGCCTCACGACGATCGGCGCACGCAGCGGTGAGCAGCGGACCGTCACGTTGCGGGTCCTGGTCGACGGCCCGGGTCGATGGCTGGTCGTCGCCAGTTTGGGTGGGGCGGCGCGGAACCCGGCCTGGCTGCACAACCTCAGGGCCCACCCCGATCGGGTCACTTTGAACCTCGGCACGGAGGAATTTCCGGTCACCGCGGTCACGCTGACCCCCGCGGAACGCGAGCAGACGTGGCCCCGGATCGTCCGCGAGGTGCCCGGATTCGCCGACTACCAGAAGAACACCGACCGAGTCATCCCTGTCGTCCGGCTCACCCGGACGACCCGGTCATCTCCCACGGTCTGACCGCACGAAGAGCCGCGCCAACCGGAGGGTGATCCGACGGATCGGGGGTGTCGTCGGCGAGGCGGTGGTCGAACGGTTCCGCGCGGGAGATCGAGTCGTCGTCGGGTCGACTGTGCGGCGGCGTGTCGGAGTTCCGGCCGGCCGCGATCACACGCGCCTGGCCTCGTGCGCCCAGATCGCGATCTCGACCCGGTTGCGGACGACGAGCTTGGTCATCAACGAGGCGACGTGGGTCTTGACCGTACTCAGGCTGATGAAGAGTTCGGCGGCGATCTCGGCATTGGTACGGCCGCGGGCAACCAGCACCAGCACCTGCTCCTCGCGCTTTGTGAGCGGGTCGATCGGCTGGATCGACGTCGCCGGCGCCCGGTCGGCGAAGGTCTCCAACAGCCGACGGGTCACGTTGGGAGCGATCAGCGCGTCCCCGGTGGCTGCGGCGTGGATCGCCTGGACGAGGAGGTCCGGTCCGGCGTCCTTGAGTAGGAACCCGCGAGCACCGGCGCGAAGGGCACCGAGGACGTACTCGTCGAGATCGAACGTCGTGATGACTACCACCGCCATCGGGTCCGCCACGTCCGGCCCAGCCAGGCGCCGTGTCACCTCCACGCCATCGAGCCCCGGCATCCGGATGTCCACGAGCAGGACATCCGGACGCAGCCGGGTCGCCACGTCGAGCGCCCCCGGCCCGTCGGCTGCCTCCCCCACGACGTCGAGCTCCGGTTGCGCATCCAGGATCATCACCAGCCCGGTCCGGACCAGGTCCTGGTCGTCGGCCACGACGACGCGGATGCTCACGCCGGCCCCCCCGCTGGGAGCACGGCTTCGACCACCCACCCACCCTCGGGGCCAGGACCGGCGCAGAGGGATCCGCCGAGGAGCTGGGTGCGTTCGGCCATGCCGGTCAGGCCGAATCCAGGCTCGACACGCTGCCCTGGATGGGTCAGTCCATCGTCGGCGATCCGCAGCCTGACCACATCGCCAACCCGGCGTGCGTCGATCCCCACGCGGGTCGCGTTCCGCGCATGCCGGACGGCGTTGGTCAGGGCCTCCTGCGCGAGCCGGTAGATCGCGGCATCCACGGCTCGAGGCAGCCGGGTCAAGGACCCCGACACCGAGACCTCGACCGAAGGCGTCGCGTCAGTCAGGGCCAAAGAAGGCAGGTCCGAGACGCCCAACGTCGGAGAGTATGCGTCCCATCCGTCCTCACGGAGGACCCGCACCATGGCCCTCATCTCCGCGAGGGTGCGCGAGGCCTCGGCCTCGATCGCGGCGAGAATCTCGGCCGCCTGCTCGGGTTGCCGGCTGGCAACCACACCGCCGGCCTGCGCCTGCACCGCGATGGCCGAGACATGGTGCGCCACCGTGTCGTGCAGATCGCGTGCCAACTCCAGGCGCTCCTGGTTTCGGATCTCCCGCTGTCGGCGGAGCCAGAGGTCGGCGCGATAACGGAATACCGCCGCGAGGGCGACGAACAGCAGGACGAACAGGCTCCCGCCCACGGCCTCGGCCCATCCTGCCGAGGCGGCGTCCATGCCCAGGGCAACGACCGCCAGGACGAACGGCATCCCCAGGGTGATCTCTCGTCCCGAGCCCCAGCGCACCAGGGAGTAGAGCAGGATCAAGATGGCCATCATGGAATAGAGGCCAAGATCTCCGCTCCGTGTGGCCAGCTGGAGGAGGGAAAGCAGCCCCGCGATGCCGAAGCCGAACAGGCAGGTTGTCAGTGGGCGGCTCCGGCGCCAGAGCAGGGCGGGCATCAGTGCCGTCGCGAGCACGATGACGAACGGCTTCCACGTCAGGTCCGGACGGGCGGCGCCCTCGACCAGTGCGGCGGCTTCGAATCCACCGACGAGGAGCCAGTCGAAACGACCCACGGGCGGGGGGTCATCGGGCCGTGGCTCGCGCCAGATGGAGCGCCAGTCAGCAATCATTGGTTCAGCGTAGGGACGGGCACTTTTCGGCGCACCCACCGAAGAAACGCCCGGTCGTCACCCGGCAGGAGTGGACCGACTCGACCACCTCCGCACGCTCGGGCGGGCCGAGGTCGATCCGGTCGACAGCCCGGCGCTCGCGGTAGTCCTTGGTCGATCCGGCCGTTCGATTCGCAGCCATGTGCCTACCGTCCCATCCGGAGCTGCGAGCGGTGAGGTGCGCCAGGGCCTGGCATCGACGCGGCGGGCAGGCGGGGCCAAGCCCAGGCCGAGCGAAGGATGACCGCGAGGACGATGACTTCGAGCACGACGCCGAGACCGTAGTAGAACAACCAGGACCCGCCGGCCAGGTTGAACACCGAGTAGGGAATGTAGAGGGACGCCACGACGAGGTTCGTCGCGCGGTTCGCTCGGGCGGGCAGTGTCGTCGAGAGCAGGATCATGAGGGTCGGGATCGCCACGCTTGCGAGCGCGCTGACGACAAAGGTCTCGCTGATGTCGAACTTCCAGACGACGCCGTTGAGGATGTCGCCGATGACGCCCGGCTTGTACAGGTGGAGGTAATCGACGTAGATGTAGAGGAACATGAAGCTGGTCCACGCCGCCGCGAGCTTCGCCTGGACCGGGACCTGCCGATCCTGCAGCGCGGTGAACTCTGCTCTCTGGGTTCTCATCTGGGTGACTCTTTTCGCTGGTGGAACGGTTGGTTCCACCAGGATCGATGGGCTCGCCTCCGGGCCCATCAGCCCGAGGACTCGAGTTGACCCGTCCGAAAGAACGACGCCTGGGCCATGCCTTCGGCCGATGTGGACCGCGTCCGGGTGAGAGCCGATACCACCGGCGCCTAGCGGAGCGCGACCCGACGGGCGACCAGCCAGGCGAAACAGCCGGCCACGGCAGCCACCGAGAGCGGGAATAGCACCCAGAGCTGCTGCCACGGTCGGTCGGCCAGTCCGGCAATCGCACGCCCCCAACCCCCGCCAGTGGCGATGCCCACGGCGAGAGCTCCGACGAGCAGGCCGATGATGGCAGTCAGCCACCACAGGCCAGTCGAGCCCCAGCGGACCAGCACCGCACCGAGGATGGCGCCCAGGCCGCTCAGCGCCAGCATGAGAGCCGTGAGAACGAGGAATTGGCCGACGACCGGGATGGACTCGAGCACCGATGTGCGGAAGAAGCGCATATCGACAGCCCATCCGCCAGTGACGCTCTCCAGCCTGGCAAGGGCGGTGAGCAGGACCCCCGTCAGGGTTGCTTGAGCAAGGACGAAAAGGCCCATGCCGGCCAGGAAACCGCGGCGGGTCCCGCTCTGGCCGAGCGTGAAGGGCAGCACGTGGCTCCACGACTGCTGGTTCGCGGCCACGGCGGTGAGGAAGAGGGAGAGGATGCCGCCGCTCTGGCGGGAAACCTCCGGGTTGTCACCGGCAGCGGCGTAGAAGGCGACATTGACCACGAACGAGATGGCGAGAATCAGCCACGGCCACAACGTGGCGAGCCCACCGCGCACCAGGATTCGCAGAACAGCAACGGCTTCGCTCATGAGGCCACCCCTACACCCTGTCGGGAGGTGGCGTCGAGGGGTTGACCGGAGAGTGCCACGACGATCTCCTGCAGGGGCAGCGGGCGCACCGTGAGACCGTTGGCCCCGATCTTGCCGGCCATGGCGCCGCGGACGACGATCCGGCTGATCCCGCCGAGGTCGGCTCTCGACAACACGACGAGCTCCGCGGCATACGCATCGACGAGCACGCGCGGCCCGCTGACCTCGAGGACACTGTCACGGACGGCGTCGACCGGTGCATCGAGAACGATTCGTCCTCGGTCGAGCAGGACGACATGGTCGAGCAGGTGGGCGATCTCGTCGATGAAGTGAGAGGAGAAGACGACGGTCCGCGGGTGCGCAATCACCTCTTCCAACAGCCGGTCGTAGAACAGGCGCCGGGCGACCGCGTCCAGTCCGACATAGGGCTCGTCGAGGATGGTCACCGGTGCGCGGGAGGCCAGGGCGACAACGACGCCGAGCGCGCTGCGCTGGCCGCGGGACAGCTTGCCGACCTTCTGCCGGCGGCGCAGCGCGAAGAGCTCGACGAGGTCGTATGCCAGGCTCAGATCCCAGCGCGGGTGCAGCAGGGCGGCGCTGTGCAGGACGGCGTCGACGCTGAACCGGCCGGGATAGGGCTGGTTCTCGGTAACCGCACACACCTCGGCCAGGACTCGGCGGTTCTCGAAAGGGTCTTCGCCGAGCACTCGGACACTGCCCGAGGTTGCGTGCGACCGGGCCGAGACGAGGTCGAGCAGGGTGGACTTTCCCGCCCCGTTGCGGCCGACCAGACCTGTGACCCGGTGCTGCCCGAAGCCGACCGAGACCTCGTCGAGAGCCGTGAGCTCGCCGAAACGCTTGGTCACGCCGGTCAGTGCGATGGCGTCCACGACCGGTCCTTCCCGGCCGCGCCCAGACGAGTCCCCACCAGTTCCAGGACCCGCTGCCGGCCGAGGCCGAGCAGATCCGCCTCGGCGACGAGGGGGGCCACGAAGCGCTCGACGAAGTGCTGCTCCCGCCGGGCTAGCAGCCGAGCCCGCGCGCCGTCCGCAACGAACATCCCGATCCCGCGCCGCTTGAAGATGATGCCGTCCGCGACGAGCTGCGCGACGCCCTTGGCGGCCGTGGCGGGGTTGATCCGGTGGAAGACGGCGAGCTCGTTCGTGGACGGCACCTGCGCACCCTCCGGCAGCGAGCCGTCCAGAATGCCGACCTCGAGTCCGTGGGCGATGACGAGGAACAGCGGGGTGCCCCCGGACTCGAGGTCGCTTGGTTCATTGGTCACGCAACTAACCATGTCACGTGACGGTCGCCGGGGTCAAACCACCTGCCCCCCGACGAGCGGGCACGAGGAGGTTCGGGTGTCCCAGCGTCCCTGTGCCGTGGCCCCGTCGACTCCGCATGACGACTCGGCACTCCCGCAGTCCGCGGAGATCTTGCGCGGCCGCGGCGGCATCGAAAATGCAGTGGTGGCGCACCGGTTCGCCGATCTAGCCTGCCGGCGTCAGCCGCTTCGGCAGAGACCGTCGAATCCGCACACCGGGAGACTTCATGCGCGCAGCGTTCACGCTCCGAACCCCCATCCCCCGCACCATGGAGCTGCTGCGTGCCCTTTCTCAACCTCGGAATCCTCGCGCATGTCGACGCCGGTAAGACCAGCCTGACCGAACGCCTCCTCTACGAGGCTGGCGTATTGGACGCTCCGGGCAGCGTCGACAAGGGGACAACGCGCACCGACTCGATGGACCTCGAGCGCCGGCGCGGGATCACGATCCGGGCTGCCGTGACGTCGTTCGACCTCGGCGCCGTCACCGTTAACGTTCTCGATACCCCGGGGCATCCCGACTTCATCGCCGAGGTCGAACGCTCCCTCGCGGTCCTCGACGCAGCCGTGCTCGTCGTGTCGGCGGTCGAGGGGGTCCAGCCCCAGACCGTCGTGCTTTGGCGGGCGCTGCGCCTGCTCGCCGTCCCGACAATCCTGTTCGCCAACAAGATCGATCGGGTCGGGGCCGATCTCGAGCGAGTCCTCGTGCAGGCCCGTTCACGTCTGACATCGGGCGTGGTGCCCCTGTCCGTCGTCGAGAGCCTCGGACACCAGGACGTAACCGTGGACGACGCCGACGTCCTTGCCGCCGACATCGTGGAAAACGTTGCCAGCGTGGACGAATCACTCCTCCGACGTTGGGTCGACGGCACCCGCATCGGGCGGCAAGACGTCCGGTTGGCGATGGTGCGCGGCATCAACGGCGGGTCCCTCACCCCATTGCTCGCCGGATCGGCGATCACCGGCGCCGGCCTCGCGGGTCTGCAGCGGACGCTGACGGAGATCGCGCCGCATGACGCGGAGTTGCTCCTCGCGCCGGCGGCGGGTTCGGTGTTCAAGATCGACCGTGACGACCGCGGCCGACGCACGTGGGTGCGCATGTGGTCCGGGTCGGCGTATCCGCGTGAGCGGCTGCATTGGTCCCGGCCCGGCCGCGAGGTCGTCACCGAGATCGAGGTGAGCTGCCACGGGGGTCTCCAACGGGCTGGCCGCGCTGTCGGCGGCCAGGTGGCGGTCCTGCGCGGCCTCAACGGGAGCCGGGTGGGGGACACGTTTGGCCAGGTGCCTGCGCGCGTGACGCACCACTTCCCGCCGGCGACGCTGCAGGCGCTCGTCGAGCCGATCGACCCCACCCGCCGAGGGGCCCTTTTCACGGCCCTGACCGAGCTCGCGGAGGGCGACCCGCTCATCGACCTGCGGGTGAGTGGCGGCGGCGACCGGCTCGCCGTGAGCCTGCACGGCGAGGTGCAGAAGGAGGTCATCGCCAGTCTGCTCAAGGAGTCGTATGCCGTCCCGGTCCGGTTCCTCGACACCGTGACCGTGTGCATCGAACGGGTGGTCGGGACGGGCACGAGCATCGACCTCCCGCACGTGGGCGGCAACCCCTACCTCGCCGGCATCGGGCTGCGGGTCGATGCGCGGCCGGCCGGTCACGGCCTCGAGTTCTCGCCAGGTATCGAACGGGGCAACCTCCCACCGGCCTTCATTGCCGCGACCGAAGAGGGCGTGCGCGCGGCATACGCGCACGGACTGCACGGGTGGGCCGTGACCGACTGTCTCGTGACGATGACCCGATCCGCTTACTGGCCAAGACAATCGGCGATGCATGCCGGGTTCAGCAAGGGCATGTCGAGCGTGGCCGCCGACTTCCGCCTCCTCGCCCAGGTCGTCGCGATGGCCGCGCTCCACGAAGCCGGCACGCGGGTATGCGAGCCGGTCGAACGCTTCGACATCGAGGTGCCGCTTGACGTCCTCGGAGGCGTGGTCGCCCTGCTCGGTCCACTCGGCGGGCTCGTGGAGTCCTCGACGGTCGCGGGCGACGTCGTCTGCCTCGCAGGGAGGATCCCCTCGGCGCGGATCCCTGAGGTCGTTCGCGCATTGCCCGACCTGGCCGCGGGCGAGGCAGTCCTCACCCACCGGCACGACTCGTATGCCGCGATGACCGACCGACCGACGGTCCGGCAGCGCCATGGACCAGACCCCCTCGACCGGGAGAGCTGGTTCCGGGCAATGCCTCGCTGAGCGGCCGCCTTCCTGGCCAGCGCGGACGCCGGTTACATCACGGCGACCGACGTCGTCGTGGGCGGCGGCACCCACGGCGCGCACCTATTGACACGTGCCCGCCACCGTTCTGCTCCAGCCCTGGTCTGCCGGCCGAGGTCACAGACCGGCACGATCTGGCCCAGCCCGGCGGCTGCAAATCTCACTCCTGCAACCTGATTGGGATAGGCCGGTTTCACAGATCTCGGGTCATGAAGGTGCTGTTCGGATCGGCCGCGTACGACGCGAAGGGTGGGCACGGGATGAAGCCCATGCTGCGGTAGAGCGCGCGGGCCGGTTCGAAGAAGGGCATGCTGCCCGTCTCGAGCCAGAGCCGCTCGACTCCTCGATGGCGCGCGTCGTGGATGAGGTGCTCCACCATCTGTCTCCCGAAGCCCCGGCCTCGCACCGATGGAGCCGTGCGCATGCTCTTGACCTCTTCGTGGTGTCCAGATCCGTCGGTCTGGACCAACGCTCCGGTCACGACCAGCACCCCATCGCGACGGCCGACCCACATCCGCACCGTCGGTGCATCCAAGGCGGCCAGGTCCAGTGCGTGTCGGCTCTCCCGGGGCGCGGTCGGGGCGATGTCATCCAGATGGTCCTGCAGGAAGCCTTTCAGCTCAGGATCTCCGAAATCTGCGGGTCGGATGTCAAGCTGCACGGACCGGGAGTCTACGCAGGCGAGCAACCGAAACCCGGACGAGTGCTGCTCGTCGTTCGGGGCGATGCCGCGAGGAGGGCGTGGCTCTGGTTTCGTATGCCGGGTCGTCTCGAACGCCGACGAAGGTTTCTTTGCCACGATGTCGAGGATGGCCGGTCTCGGACGTATGGAGGGTGAGCATGGCATCACGGCCATGCCGCGACCAAGGAGAAGACCATGACGCAGTACATGCTGAGCAACATCACGCCGGCCGGCCGGACCCTCGAGCCAGCGCAGCTCCAGCAGGTCATCACGAACGTGACCGAGGTGACCCAAGACATGCAGTCCGCCGGAGTCTGGGTGTTCGCGATGCCGTTGGCCGACCCATCGTCGGCGACGGTCGTGTCCAGCAGGGACGGCGCCGTCACGCTGGCCGATGGTCCGTTCGCGGAGCTTAAGGAGTACGTCGGCGGGTTCACCGTCATCGACGTCACCGACCTGGACGCCGCAACGGCGTGGGCGGGCAAGGTGTCCGAGGCCACGGGCCTCAAGGTCGAGGTCCGCCCGACCCCCAACTTCGGCGGCTGACCATTGCCGACGCACGAGGCGCTGGCGGCCGTGCACCGAGCGTTCCGCTCGGAGTACGGCCGCACCGTCGCGATCCTCATGCGCACACTCGGCGACCTGGACGCCGCCGAGGACGCCGTGCAGGACGCGTTCGCCGCCGCAGCTGAGACCTGGCCGAGTCAGGGCGTCCCTCCGAACCCGCAGGCATGGATCGTCACCACGGCTCGCCGCCGCGCGATCGACCGCATCCGGCGAACGCAAACGGAGCACCGGCTCGCTCCTCGGCTTGCCGCTGATCCTGTCGTCGACCCCCGGGGGGCCAGCGATGACGAACTGCGCATGATCCTGCTGTGCGCCCATCCCAGCCTGTCGCCGGAGTCCCAAGTCGCCCTGACCCTGCGCTTCGTCGGGGGCCTGACGGCAGAGGAGATTGCGCGGGCGCTCGGCACCACCGAGGCGACCACCGCGCAGCGGCTCTCGCGGGCGAAGCGCAAGATCAAGGACGCTCGGATCGGGCTGCCGGAACCCGGCCACGTGCGCGACCGGCTCGGCGTCGTGCTCGCGGTGATCTACGCCATCTACAACGAGGGCTACGTCACGACAGCGGGCCCCCTGAGCCGCCTCGACCTGAGCCAGGAGGGACTCCGCCTGGCGCGGCTGATCGTCGCCCACACGCATGGTGACGTCGAGGCCCGGGGGCTGCTGGCGCTGGTGCTGCTGTTGCAGGCGCGGCGCCCGGCGCGCGTCGCGGACGACGGCAGTCTGATCCCTCTGACCGAGCAGGACCGGACGTTGTGGGACCGCGGCGAGATCGCCGAGGGCCACGCCCTCGTGCAGGAATGCCTTGCCGTGAACCAGCCCGGGCCATACCAACTCCAGGCGGCCATCCAAGCCGTGCACTGCGACGCGGCCACGGACGCGGACACCGACTGGCGGCAGATCCTCGCCCTCTACGACCAGCTGCTACCTCTCGTGCCGACAAAGGCCGTCCGCACGGCGAGGATCGTGGCTCTGTCCCACGTCGGGGGCCCCCAGGCCGCTCTCGAAGAACTCGACGCGGCTGCGGACGACCACTACGCCCTCGCGGTGCGCGCCGATCTGCTCGCGAGGATCGGCCGCATCGCCGAAGCGCGCGCCGAGTTCCACCGTGCCGCCGGCGCGGCGCGCAATCGGGCCGAGCGGGACCACCTGTTGAGGCGAGCCTCCGAGCTCGCCCGTCGGCCGTCAGATGAGGGGCATTGCGTCGGCAACGACGACGCGTAACGATTCCTTGACGACGAGCCGGAGGTGAGGCGGACCCTAGGCCGACCTGGGGTGAAATCGCATGACCACCGCTCCCGATCCGAACTCGCGTCGGTCCACCAGCTCGAGCTGGATGCGCTCCCGGAGGCCGGCGAGCAGCGTCGGCCCGTGCCCGGCGAGGACGGGCTGGACGACGAACTCGTACTCGTCGATGAGCCCACGGTCTGCCAACGCCGTTGGGAGAGTGACTCCCCCGACCCACAAGCTCCCGCCGGGCTCCTGCTTCAGTTGCCGAACTGCGTGAACGACGTCGCCGCGGAGCAGGTGCGCGTTCCAGTCGACCGCGTCGAGCGTGTCTGAGACGACGACCTTCTTCGCCTGGTCGATGGCCTCTGCAAAAGGCACCTGGGCGTCGCTCATCCAGTCGGGCCAGGCGCCGTCTGCCGGACGCCGCCACGCCGACTCCATCATCTGGTAGGTCACCCGGCCGAGGATCAGGGCGTCGGCCCGCTGCATCTCGGTGGTCCAGTAGGCCATCGACTCCTCGTCCGGCGGGAGCCCGGCTTCGTGATGGCAGCAGCCGTCGAGGGTGACGTTGATCGAGTATCGAAGGGGTCTCATCGTGGTGCTCTCTCAGGGCATCTGGACACGGGTGGTTCTGACAGGGCGGATTCCAGTGAACGTCGCTCGCGCGCCGTCATGGCGTGCATCGTCGGACGGTGCGGCAGGCGTTGGCGTCGGCGGACCCGCCGGCTGGACAAAGACCTTCACCGACCCTGCCTGTGCCCAGCCATCGTCGACCGCCTCACCTCCGGCGGCACCATCATCGAAACCGGCACCACCAGCTACCGCCTGAGCCACTCCCGTACATCAGGGAAGCGCTGAGGTCCGGCTCAACTGCGACATCACCACGTGCGCGAGGTGCACGCAGCTCACGCAGCGGGGTCCGTGAACCCGACCGGCTTCCCGGCAGCCTGGGCGTATTCCAGTTCCCTTCTCGTTGACTCGCCAAGATAACCACCTGGGTTCACGATCAACACCCGACCCACAGATACAGACAATTTCTGGGCGGTCGCTCACGGGACGACCCTACAGACGCCCTCGCGACGTAGGTCGCACCTCCCCCAGGCCCAGAGGGGGCATATCAGGCCGTCGCCCTGGGGCCAGATGAGGTCGACAGAACCACACGGGCTTGGATTTCCGTCGAGCAGGAGCGCACGAGTTCAGCCTTTGACGACGAGCTGGGCCTGGCGTGGGCCTTGCGGGGATTGGGGACCGGCGGCAGCCCGGCGGTCACGTGCTCGGCGCGGGGATCTGCTTGTCCCAGCAGCCCTGCGCGATCGAACGGGATTCATCCTGGCGCGCCGGAGGTGGCGGGCCTGCTTCGCAGCCGGTGCTAGCGTCAACTGGTGCCAAAGGACGCTCACACCGTGACACTGCTCGCGGTCATGGCCGCCTTTCAGGACAGCGCCCCTGGGAGTGGTGGGGTTTGGGGTGACGGCGCGGCGTCCTGACTGAAGGGGGCCACCGGCGAGATTCTCGATGTGTACCGCCAAGCACGCATCGAAGGAGACCTCACCGATGGCCTTGTCCCAGTCTGCCTTGTCCGAGCTTGCGGAGGTGTTCCGTACCGGCGAGGGCACTGACTTCATCCGCGAGTGTGTCCGGGTCGCGATGCAGGAGCTGATCGACACTGAAGCCGCCACGGCGATCGGCGCCGGTCGCTACGAACGGACCGAGTCCCGCACCACTGAACGCAACGGCTCCCGCCCGCGGTTGCTGACCACCCACGCCGGCGACGTCCAGCTGGCGATCCCGAAGCTGCGGGCCGGGTCGTTCTTCCCCTCGATCTTGTCGCCGCGGCGGCGGATCGACCAGGCCTTGTACGCGGTCGTGATGGAGGCGTACGTCCACGGCGTCTCGACTCGCTCGGTCGATGACCTCGTGACCGCGTTGGGTGGGACGGGGATCTCCAAGAGTGAGGTGTCCAGGATCTGCGCGGGGCTGGATTGAGTCGGTCGGGGCGTTCCGCACCCGCCGGCTGGATCACGTCGACTTCCCGTATGTGTACCTCGACGCGACGTACCTGCATGTGCGCACCGAGCACGGCATGGTCGTGTCCAAGGCCGTCGTCGTCGCGACCGGCGTCACCGCCCACGGGCGCCGGGAGATCCTGGGGCTGGACGTCGGCGACTCCGAGGACGAAGTGTTCTGGCGGGCGTTCCTGACCGGGTTGAAGAAGCGCGGCCTGACCGGTGTCCAGCTCGTCATCTCCGACCAACACGCCGGCCTGGTCGCCGCCATCGCCAGGGCCATGCAAGGCGCGGCCCATCAACGCTGCCGCGTCCACTTCATCCGCAACGTCCTGGCCCATGTGGCCAAGGGCGAGACCGAGATGGTCGCCGCCGTGTTCCGCACGATCTTCGCTCAACCTGACCTGGGCTCGATGGGTAAGCAGTGGGACAAGGTCGCCGCCGAGCTGGCTGGCCGTTACCCCAAGATCGGGGCGCTGATGGACGCGGCCAAGGCCGAGGTGTTGGCGTTCGCGGCGTTCCCGCGCGAGCACTGGCGCAAGATCTGGTCCACCAACCCGCTCGAGCGACTCAACAAGGAGATTAAGCGTCGGGCCCGAGTCGTGGGCATCTCTTTCCCAACGAGGCCGCCGTGATCCGCCTCATCGGAGCCGTCCTGGCCGACACCCACGACGAATGGGCCACCGACGAACGCCGCTACCTCTCCGAGGAATCCATGGCCAAGATCGGCAAGACCGACGACACTGATCCTGTCGCCCTCACCGAGGGCTGACCGGTAGGCATCGAGATGACCTCAAAGCCCACCACTCCCGGGGACTCTCACCCTTTCAGGCAGCACTGGCGGCCGGCGCGCCTTGGGGCTCGGCGTCTTACGGCGGCGCCAACGCTGGACAGTTGCCGCTGCAGCTGCGTGCGACCAGTTCAGCAGCAGCAGCGGCCTACGCCGGTGCCGCGGTCGGCCTGGCGATCCCCGGTAGCCCTCGCGTCACGCGGGCTCTGACGAGTGCGTGCATGGTCGTCGGCGTCGTCGGTACCGTCATGAATGCCGTGTCCCCCAGCCGACCCGAGCGCGTCTGGAGCCTCTGGTCGGCCGCCCTGGCGGTGTCAGCGGCGCGCGACCTCAGACACGTGCGCTCTGAGGACCGTCGGCGACGCCCGCTCGGTGGTCGGCACACCGATCGACGTCCATCGCGATCGTGACCTGCGCGATCAGGCACGCGAGAGCACCATTGGCCCTGGAGCGCGTCACCCCTCGTCGGCCCTCCGGAGGGCGCCCAGGATCGGGATGAGGATCCGCGACAGGGGGACGAGCGCGGGGGGTCGCAGGTCGGCATCGAGGAGGTCGAGATAGCGGCCGTGGGTCAGGTCCTCCCCGTCGGCGTGGGCAAGGAGAGTCTCGGACCAGATGGTCGTCTCGACTACGTCGAGGTCACACGTGTGGCCAGGGTCCTGGTCGGGCTGCGCGTTGTCAGATTGGTCGATGAGGATCAGACCGAGTCTCGCCGCGGCGAGCTGGGTGACGGGCGCCTGGGTCGTGAACCGCCCTCCTGGGCGGTGCCCGTTTCTCCAGAGGACCAGCGCCTGCTCACGACTTTGCCACTCGACGGCGCGGACATCACACCTCTCGTCGTCGAGCACCACCAGGCTCGGCGCAGCGTCCAGGGCTGCCCTCAACACGTAGGGAACCGACAGACTCACGGCCCGGACCCTCCTCACAATGTGGCGCGCGCGACGGCTCGAACTGGCCCGTCGTCGTGGCTGATGCTCGCCTGCCGAATGGCCTCTCCTGCCTCGGGACGTTGACGAGTTCGCGCAGGGCAAGGGTGGCAGCGAGCCGCACGTCGGAATGAGCATCCTCCAGTCGAGCAGTCAGCGCGGGGACGGCCTCGCGGGCCCCGGGGTCTGCGATGGAGCACAGCATGTCAGCGGCGTGGGCCAAGTCTGGGTGGGCGATCGTGCTTCCGAGGGCGACGGCTGCGCGCTGGCGGGCGTCCTTGTCCGGGTGGACTAACGCAGCCAACGCCGGATGGGGTTCTGAGAGCGAGCAGGTGACGTCCGTTCCATGGCATCGGACGCTACGGCCTGACACCACGTGAGGGTCAAAGCCAAAGCCGGAGGCCTCGGCAGCGGTCGGGGTCGGAGTCGAAGTCGTCAACCGTCCGCGGCGGGGCACAGATGACGCGGCTGATGTGGCCGTTGTTGGACAGGCTCCCTGGTTGTACCGTGTCGATCCCCAGTGACTTACATGTGGCGAGGTGGGACCGGCGATGAACTCGACACTGGTCATTGTTACGGCGGTCGGCACGGCTATCGACCTGCCCGTGCGCGTGACGATCGCCGAGGCAATCCTGACCACCGGCCTTGTCACTGGCGTCGTCAGCCTCTATGCGCACACCATCATGCCGGGACTCCGCGGGACCGATGATCGGACATTCGTCGCCGCCTTTCAGGGAATCGACCGCGCGATCATCAACCCCTGGTTCATGAGTTGCTTCTTCGCCCCGCTGGCGCTGATCGGCGTCTCGGTGGCACTGACGTGGGGCCGGGCCGGGGCAGTCACGGCGTGGCTCATCGCGGCCCTGATGCTCTACCTGGCTGCCGTTGTCATCACGGTCACGATCCACGTGCCCCGGAACGATGCGATGAAGGCGGCTGGCGACGTCGGCGGCATACCCGATCTGGCGCGTACCCGAGCGGACTTCGACGAGGCACGGTGGGCGCGCTGGAATGTGGTTCGGACTCTCGCCTGCCTGGTCAGCCTGTGTTGCCTCCTCTGGGCGAACCTGCTGGTTCCCGGATAGCCCGAGGCGAGCTCTGGTGGCGCCGTCGACGGCCGAGCGGATCTGCTTCTCGTATGCAGCGGCCTGCCGGGAGGCCGACGTCCAAGACGGGCGCACGGGCCCGTTTCAACCGACGTACCACCATCGTGGCCGGCCGGGCACGCAGGGCCTCCGACTCACGAGGCGAGCAGGCGCCGGGTCTCGGTGCGCAGGTCCGTGCGGTCGATGCCGAGTCTGGTCAGGGCCCTGGCCACCGTGCCGTGCTCCGGCTCGATGACCGCCAGGAGCAGGTGGCCGCTGCCCAGCGTCCTCCCGTCGTCCTTGGCCACCTGAACGGCGCGCTGGAAGGCCTGCTGCATCGACCCCTGCGCGCGCAGCGGCCCAGAGGGTTTGACCGGCGCGGGAATCGCCGCACCGATGGCAACGTCATCGGCCTGCACGCCGATGGCCCGAAGGGCGTCGTCATGTCCCTGCGTGAGCGCCGCCCGCAGCGCGTCAGCGTCGCCGCCGACTGCCCCGAGCGCGCGTTTCGCGACGCCGTCGGACAGATCGAGCGCGGCGAGCAGCAGGTGTTCGGCACCCGGCTCCGGTATGCCGTCCGCCTGGGCGAGCCGTTCGGCGGCGGGGAGGAGAGTGCCCATCAGGGCAATGTCGGCGCGGGCACGACGGATTGAGGCGAACATGATCGGCTCCTTTCAGAGCGGGGTCGAGCGCTGGACGCGCTTGGCGTACTTCTTGTGGACGGCCTGCTTCGTGACGCCGAGAGCCTGGGCGATGTGGAGCCATGTCCAGCCCTGGTCGATCGCGGCTTGGACCGATGCGGCCTCGAGACGTTCGGCGAGGCGACGGAGGGAGACCACGGCGGCGAGCGCCTCGGTCGGGTTGCTGGGGTCGGGTATCGTGTCCATCGCGGTCAACTGTAGTTGACGTCCCCGACATCTGTCAACTCGGGTTGACCCCCACGTACACCCCAGCCGCCCCTCCTCCCCGGGATAGCGTTCCGAGTAGGACTTCCGCTCGAGGGGTTGATCACGGGCGGATGGTGGACCACACGCCAGTCCGGGTAACGGAAGATCCGGCGGCTTCCCTGGACACGCTGTCAAGGGGCCGGTTGCCCACCGTGGTTGCCATCAGCATCTGATCGCGCCGTGCAGATCAGCGCCCGGTCAACGAGTAGGCCCTCCGACGTGGCTGACAGTCAGGAAGCCTCGAGTGGGTGCCAGCACAGGCATTTCGGTTCACGTGCTCTGCCGCGGCGCGTCGTCGGTGGCCGAGCCCGGCAGAGCATGTGCCTCGTCGACCTCGACGGCGATCGACCTCGGCGTGAGCCACACCAGGGTGGCGGCGAACATGATCAGCCCTGTCGCGAGCATCAGGGGGACGGCCGCGACGTGCAGTCCGAAGAGACCGCCGATCGCATAGCCGGTGACGACCGACAGGGCGACGACGGCACGGTTGGCGGCGATCGAGCCGGGCCGCAGCGCCTCGGGGACGTATGCAGCGCGGTAGCCGGACAGGAGGACGCCGGCGACGGCGGAGCAGAACTCCTCGAGGGCCAGGAACACAGCGAGCAGGACGACCGCGATTCCCCGAGGGGCGAGGAAGCTGGCAGCGATGAGCGCGTAGGCGGCCATCGTGATGATCCCCGTGAGCTGAAACAGCCGCCCGGCACGCCCAGCGCGCGTGACGACCCGCCCGGCCCACCACGCGCCGATGATCGCGAAGACGACCACGACGGACCCGAGGACCCCGTACTCCGTCGATGCCAACCCCAGGTCCTGGGTGATGGCGATGAGGAAGACCGACATGACCACTGACTGGCCGAGGTTGTAGGCCACCGTCCATGTGAAGAGGCGTCGGATGGTTGGCTCGGCGACGTTGATCCGCAGGCCGGCGACAATGCCGAGCCCGTCCTCGTGTTTACCGGTGCCCGGATTTGCGGCCCCGAGGTCCTGACCGCCGGGCAGGGAGGTGAACAGGCGGATCGCCAGCGCGGCGAGAACGCCACAGATGATGAAGGCCACCGGGGCGTCGAGCCACGCGAGGAGCACTCCGGCGGCGAAGGGCCCAATGGCATCGGCGCTGGATTCGGCGATGGACAGGCGTGAGTACATCCGTACGCGTGCCGCCCCCTCCGTGAGGTACGGGATCGCGTCGCCGGTGCCGATGCCGCCCACTGTGCCCGCAACCGAGACCAGGGCAAGGGCCAGGACGAACAGGGGGATGGCCGCGGTGGGTATTGCGGCCCCGGCCGTGGCGACGGCGAAGGCGGCGACGCGCAGGATCTCTGCGGTGATCATCGCGCGCCTAAAGCCGTGCCGGGTGACATAGCTGCTCGCCGCCTCAGAGACGAGGAGAGCGGGGAGGAAGCGGGCGACGGCCAGGGCGCTGACCGTCGCCGAGTTCGCACCCAGGGTGCTCACAGCGATGAACGGAACCGCGAACTCGACGCCAGCGATCGCGAGGAAGGACACGAAGGTCGCCTGCGCGAGCCTGCGTCCGATCACGCCTCGATCCTGCGAGGTGGAGGAGCTCACGCGGACGCCGTCCCCGCCGCGTCCTGAACGGCCGCGCGCAGCCGCGCGTAGTCCCGCTCATCGAGGTCACCGGGGCGGAACTCGAAGGAGGAGCACAGGTGCTCGAACGTGCGGCGGCCGACGGGGATGGTCGCGCCCATGATGCTGACGGCGGTGCCGCCGCCGGTGCCGATCTTGATCAGCGCGGCGTCCGCGGGCAGGGACAGCGTTCCGTCGCCGGGGATCTCGTACAGTGTCGTGTCCGTGAGCACGTATCGGACCCCGCTGCGCCGGGCGAAGTCGACGGCTCTCGCGACGCTATTGATGATGGGCTCGCCTGGACCGTTAAGCGAGGTGTTGAGCAGGATGGGAAACTCGTCGAGACCGGCGAGGCGCCGCAATAGAGTCGCGATGAAGCCACGGTCGTCGTGGACCGTCTGGACCCGTGCCGTTCCGTCGGCGTGTACGACCTCGTCGAGGGCCTCGGCGTACTCGGGTCGGACCCGGTAGTTCATGTTCATGAACGGCGACGACGCGGGGCCCTCGAAGTAGTCGTGGCAGGACTCCTCCAGAGTCAGCGGCGCCACCGGACGCCACGGCTGGCGGCCCTTGATCCGGTTGAGGACCGCGCGGGCGTCAGGGCAGTGCACGGGATGCCCGAGGATCGACCGGTTGCCCAGAGCACGGGGACCGAACTCTGCGCGGCCCGCGATGCGGAAGACGAGCTCTCCGCGGAGCAGGACCTCCGTCGTCGCCGCGACCAGGCCCACGTCGTCCTTCTCGGTGGTGCCCGCGGGGAGCAGGCCGACGGTGGTGGCCTCGTCCACGTCCGGGGTCGGGCCGAGGAAGTCGGAGATCACCCGGTGCGGGGTGTGTCGCCCGGCGAGCTCGACGTGACCGAGGTAGGCGCACCCGAGGGAGATCCCGGCGTCATGGGGTGCCGACGGGACGTGGAAGCGGTTGACGGACTCGAGCTGTTCGATGAGCGAGTTGGCCGGCAGGTTGAGGAAGACACCTCCGGCTGCCGCCAGGTCGCGCAGTCCGCACGCCCGCACGGCCCGCTCCACCTGCGCGAGGAGCACGAGCTCGAACGCGCGCTGCGTCATTCGGGCCAGCGGCGCCGGATCGTGGCGCGCGGCTTCACGGATGAGGAACTGCCAGCCGTTGCGCAGGCGGGCCGTTCCACCGGTCGTGTCCACGAGGTCCTCGACCGTCACGGGCGCTTCGGCCCCGTCGGACAACCCCGCCAGCGCCATGAGCTGGCCATGGGCGTTGCCGCGCCGGAAGATGAACTGCGACATGTTCTCGTAGAGCGCGGCCTCGCTCATGACGTGGACGTCGGGCTGGTTGTGGGCGAGCCCGTGGTCCCGTTCGAGGAGGTCGAGACGCCCTTCGTCGAAGCGATAGACCGAGCGGATCTCCGTTCGGATGTCCCGACCGGCGGGATCCTGGCGATACCGGTGCTCGATCTGAGCGAACGGTGCGAAGAAGTCCTCACCGTCACAAGTGGTGGATCCCGCGAGATCGGAGACGAGCGTCGTGCACCGGGCGTAGCCGGACGAGAACGCCGCAGAGGCCGCGTGGGCGCGGTGGTGCGAGGTGCTGTGGTGACGGGGATCGTACGGGTCGAAGAGGGAGAAGCCGTCCGCGACGAGGGGACGCTGCATGCCGACCGCTCCGGGCCCAGCGGCCTGGAAGGAAGACACGATGACGTCCACCTGCGCCAGGTCCAGCCCGGCGAGGGCGAGCACCTCGCGGACGGGGAGGTCGTCGGTCAGGCACTCCTGACCGTCGTGCTTGCGGCCGGTCCTTCTCTCCTGCTGCATCGCCGCGACGACCGTACCGTCGACGGCGACGGCACAGGAGGAGTCGTGCCCGCAGTGGATGCCGAGCGAGACCGTCAACGTCTGTAGTTCTCGATGGGCGCACCTTCGGGCATGAACCCGAGGGTGAGGATCGTGACATGCTCGCCCCGCACGATCGGTGACCGGCTGTGGGCCTGGGTGCCGGCGAGGAAGACAACGAGCTCGCCCGGCTCGAGGACGACCGGCTCGACCGTGCCGTCGGCGTAGTGCATCTGCAGCGCCGACGGGTGCTGCAGGTCATCGGGGTACCCGTGCTCGAGCATGATCAGGACGTTGAGCGAGAAGATGTCCGTGTCGACGTGCGGCCTGATGCCCTGGCCCGGATCGCGGTAGTACAGCAGGCTGGCTACCCCGGTCGGCACCGCTGAGGGGACGATCCCGGCGATGAAGCCGCGGAGCTCATCGCTCGTCGACAGAGCATCGGCAGCAGCTGACCCGTAGCCGAGATAGTGCTCATCGAAGGGCACGGCTCGCGGGGCGATGTCGTGCGCGTCCTGCTGCAACTGCGCCAACAACTGGTCGGTGAGGAACGGGGGGCGTCCGCGGTACTGCAGGCCGTGCGGGTCAGCGACGTCGTAGGGACAGAGCAGATCGAGAGTGCGGGTCACCTCAGCGCGCGCCTGCCCGTTGTCTGCGTCCGAGGCCAGCTGACCAGCGGACAGGCCTAGAAGCAGCTTCAGGTTGGCCTGCTCAGCGGGAGAGAGCGTTTCGTGCAACCGCGAGATGCGGTCCGCCAACTGGGTCTGGTCCATTCGGTGAATCCCCTGATCTGGTGAACGGCGGAGTCAGATGAGCTTGTAGCCGAACGAGACGATGCGAATGCGCTCGTCTGGGCCGGTGCGGATGCGCTCGTGGGTGACTCGGTCAGCTAGGAAGATCAAGGTCTCCCCGGGTTCTAGCCTGACCTCCTGCTCCGGCGCATCCGGCGGGTAGAGCATCAGGCACGACTGCCGCACGCCCGAGTGCTCGAGCATGGTGAGCACGTTGAGCGAGAACTCGTCGACGTCGACATGCGGGTCGATGCCCAGCCCCGGAGCGTCGTAGTAGAGGTAGTTCGCCTTGTTCGTCGCGAACACCGGCCCCACCTTGGACTCGAGGTAGTCGCGAATCTCACTCGAAAGCGCCATACCCGCTGCCAATGGCGCGTTGTTGACGACGAGATGGTCGTGGAAGCGGCCGGCCTTCGCTCGCTCGCGCCGGGACTCCTGATCGAGTGCCTCGATGTCGCGGTCGGTGAAGAACGGAGCGCGTCCACGGAACACGACCCCGCCCGCGATATCGACCTGTATCGGCTTGTGCAACAGCGGCAGTGCGCGCTGCGCGACGTGGAGCGCCATATCTTGGCGAGGGGAGTTCGCGCCCCGAGTATGGCCACCGAGCAGTCCCCCGGCGGCCATACTCAGGATCAACTTGAGATCTTCACGCTCCGCCGGGTCGAGTTCCCGGGCCAACTCGGAGAGGCGCTCTTCCAGGCGGGCGGTCATGACGATCAGTCCTCGTAGGGGAAGCCAAGCTCGTCCGGCAGTGCCAGCATGCGGCTGCGGACGACGCCGCTCGCATGGGCCGAAATCGGCTTCATGTACAGGTATTCCGCCTTGTCGTTGGCTTCCTGAAGCGTCTCCAGATGCCGAGCGGCCGAGGCCACGATGCTGTGCAGGATCGCCTGCTCGTCCTGGTTGAGGTCACCCTTGAGTGCCTTGAGCTTCTCCGTCAGCGACGGGATGGCCGCCTCGAGAGCAGCCTGCGACAACTCGTGATCGACCTTGGGATCGATCTGTGTAATTGAATCGTTGGCGGTGATTGACATACGCATGCCTTTCGATACGGCACGGACCCCTTATCCGCGCCTCGAAGTCCTGCGGAATCGACGCTAACAGAACACCGTGTGGCCCGCATCACGGAGAAGCCCGACCTACCTATCAGCCAGTAACGGCGGGCACTGCTCATGCGTTCGGCTAGTCCACCGGGTCTCGCCGTCGATGACCTGATCGGTAGCCACCATCCCGACACGTCGGGCGACACCCTCGGAGGCCGTGTTGGCGGGGTGAATGTCCGCGACCACCTCGTCGACTCCTTGCGACGCCAACTCCTCGAGCATGAGGGCAACCGCCCGCGTCGCATAGCCGCGACCTTGCCACGGGACGCCGATGACCCACGCGATCTCTGCCGTTGTGACGTGGAGCGGACGACTTGCCTGGACGTAGCCGACGGGGGTACCGCCCTCGTCGAGGACAACCCAGTTGAGCCACTGCTGGGATCCGTCAGGCGAGAGCCCGACTGTCTGGCGCGCATAGAGTTTCGAAAGCTGCTCTTGGGTTGGAGGCTCCCCTCCGATATATCTGTACAACTCCGTGGAACCGAGAACGCCGACCATGGCGGCGGCATCCTCAACCTTCAACGGCCGAATCGTGACCCCTTCGTCCATGGTCGCCATCCGACTCCTGAACCGGCGTGGGGTCAACCGGAGGCGGCTGAGGTGGTGACGCCAGGGAAAGGTCGTCGCCGCCGTCGGGACCCTGCTCGATGAGCATGTGGGACGCGCCCTGGACACGGCCATCGCCGAGACGGACGCGCACTCCGACCCGGTCACCCAACTCGTCCACGTCGCCCGCGTCCTCTTCGAAAGTTATGACGCCGAGCCCGAGCTCGCCCGCCAGTACCTCTCGGCGCCCCTGTTCCGCACCGATCCGGACGGACCCAGCCAGCGGCGCGTGCGGCAGTTCGAGACCTGGGTGGCCGGGATCGTCGCACCCAGGGCCGAGTCGGCCGGAGTCGAGGTCGGGCATGTCTTCGCGGCATACTTCTCGCTCTATCTCGGCCTCCTGGTCGCCGGCCTGCGCGGCGATCTCACCCGTGCGCAGCAGCTCGACACTCTCGCGACCACCCTGCGGCGCCTGCTGCCTCCGGAGCACCGATGAGGACACTCATCGTCGGGGCCGGCATAGGTGGCCTAACCGCGGCGCATGCATTGCACCGGGCCCGTCACCTTGTCACCGTCGTCGACCCGTCACCTGAGGGGGAGACGGCCGGTGCCGGCATCCTCCTGGCGCCACAGGCTGTCGCTCTTTTGGCTGGCCTGGGGGTTGACGTGGTGTCCCAGGGTCATCCTCTGCCGGCCCTCGATATCGTCAGCGCCGGCGGGCGCAGACTCAGCCGGATCGACACCACCCGGGTGGCCGAACAGGGTGGGCCGCTGGTAGCAATCACCCGCCCCTCCCTGCGCGGAGCCCTCGTCGACGCCCTTCCGACCGGGGTTCGCCTGCTGCTTTGACACGCCGTGACGACCGTGACAGACCAGATCTGACGCGGAAGAACGCCAACCAGCCGGCGCCGTCCTCGCCAGTGGTGACCTGCACCCCAAGGATCTCCCGGTGCCCGTCGGCGTTGACACCGGTCGCGACGAGCACATGCATGGCACGTGGCCGCCCTCGCGGACCTTCAACACCAGCGCGTCCGCGGCGAGGAAGGTGAGCGGGCCGGCGTCGGCTAGCCGTCGGGTACGGAACTGCTCCACGTGCACATCGAGGTCCTTGGCCATCTCGCTGACCTGCGACTTGGACAGGCCGGTGACGCCCAACGCTTGGACGAGCTTGTCCATCCGACCCGTGGAGACCCCGAGCAAGTAGCAGGTCGCCACCACCGAGGTCAGGGCCCGCTCGGCCCGCTTGCGCCGCTCCAACAGCCACTCCGGGTACAAGCTCCCGGCCCGGAGCTGGGCACGGCGACATCCAGGGTGCCGACCCGGGTATCCAGGTCCCGGTGCCGATACCCGTTGCGGGAGTTCACCCGCCCGGCCGAGCGTTCGCCATAGCCCGCGCCGCACACCGCGTCAGCCTGCGCCGACAGCAACGCATTCACAAACGCGCCGAGCAACTCCCCGCATCAGATCCGGGCTGGCCTGCGCCAGCTGCTCATCGAGGAACCGGGCGGGGTCGATACTGGGTCCAGCGGTCATCGAGGCGTCCTTCTTCGAGTCGGTTGTGAGAGATCACTCGAAGGATCCACCCGGTGGCCGCGCCTACGTGGCAGGCACGCACTCACTCAGGTCCGTCATACACCACCATGCCGGACTCACTACGGTGGGCCGATGGAGATGCAGCTCAGCATGGTGGTGCTGGAAGTGCGGGACCTTCAGGCCTCGATCGCGTTTTACCGCCTTCTCGGCGTGGAGGTGCCTGACCCGTTGCCCCACCGGCCGATCGCGATCCACCGGATGGGCAGCGGGGTGAGCTTGGTCTTCACCGAGTCCTTCGCGGCTCGTCACGATCCGACCTGGACCCGCCCCAGCGGCGGCTACCAGCAACTCCTGGAGTTCTACGTCGGCGAGGATGCGGCCGTCGACTCCCGCTGGGCCAAACTCACCTCGCACGGATACCACTCTCGGATGGCCCCGGCCCAGACCGCCGGACCGTATGCCGCCATGGTCGACGACCCCGACGGCAACGTCATCCTCCTGACCTCCGACTCCGCCGCGCGCGTCGATCCGGTCGAGTGAAGGCGAGACACCCCGACCGTTGACCTCGCCATGGTCCGGGCGGGCAGAGTCTTGCCCACGCCCCTGCAACCCACCCAGGAGCGTCAGGCTTGGCTGAGCCAGATCGGTCGATGTCCTTCCCTTACACGGGCCGGTGATCGGGTCATCGCGCACCATCGGCCCGCCGCGCGACGACCCAGTGCGATCGCCACGGCGGCTGGGGTTGCCGCAGGAACCTGCTTCGTCGACTTCCCCCGTCATGTGGTGTGCGGGAGTCCCTGACGACCGCCTCGTGGGGCCGTAGCGGCGTGCACTCGCGACGTGCTAGACCCGAGCCTTGGTCCGCTCGCACGGCTCGCACCACACACGAGCAGCGCTCGTGTG
This sequence comes from Dermatophilaceae bacterium, assembly GCA_037045045.1. Classification (GTDB taxonomy): domain Bacteria; phylum Actinomycetota; class Actinomycetes; order Actinomycetales; family Dermatophilaceae; genus Phosphoribacter. Next base: position 13,616 of record JBAOHL010000001.1, on the reverse strand, counting down.
TGGTCCGGGTCCTCGATGTTCAAGGCATACCTCGTCACCGAGCAAGAAGATCGCGAGGCATCTACATTTGACTGAGTCGATGGGCCGCCGACAGCGGAAAGGAGCGTAGCTGTGCGGGGACACGTCATAGCCGAGAATGTTCATGCGGTCATCCGCGGCACGAAGTGGTCCGGGCCTCTGGACGTCTACGAGCAGGAGCCCATCAGCGCCGGCCGGGTCATGGTCGTCAAGGGATCAGGCACGACCAGGGAGAAGGAATACACATTCCCCCGAAACGTCGTCCGGCTGCTTCACCCGGCCACTGACCCGCTCTACGGTGAGGCTTTCGCCTACTGGAGTGCCGTCGTTCAGCGACTTCCTCCCGACGACAACGGCTCCCAAGACCCCACGCACCGCACGTTCAGGCGGCTCACCCACGTCAACGAGGAGAGCGCTCTTGCGGCCTTCCTTCGCGGTACGCCGAGGTGCTTCCCGGTTGACCGTCCGCTGATCTTCCCGTTCTCGACGAACCTGAGCCAGCAGGCGGCACTCGCAGCTGCTCTGCAGCACCAGCTCTCCGTCGTCGAGGGTCCTCCGGGGACCGGAAAGACCCAGACGATTCTCAACCTGGTCGCCAACCTCGTGGCTCGCGGGAGATCAGTCGGCGTCGTGTCGACGAACAATGCCGCCGTGGACAACGTCAGTACCAAGCTGGACGAGCTCGGCCTCGGTTTCCTCTATGCCCGGCTCGGGAACAGGGCCCGTCAGGAGGCTTTCCTCGCGAGCCAGCCTGCGCAACAGAGCGCCCGCGCGCACTTCGTCGCGGGCCGTTCGCCGTCAGCCGATGTCGAACGGTTCACACGAGTCGAGGCCACCCTGACTGAGCTGCTCGGAGTCGATCGGCGACGGCATGAACTCCGCAACAGGGTCTGCGCCTACGAGCTCGAGCAGCGACACTTCACCGACCACCTCCATGGGCACGGGACCCTCCCGGATCTATCCCGCCTGCGACGCCTTCACCGCTCCCCCGATCGGATCATTGCCCTGCTTGCCGACACCACCGTGCGCGGACCGACAGACGGACTCCGACTGCGTGCCAAGATCGATCGGTATTTCAAGTTCGGTCGACTGCGCGGCCTGGATCTCGCCTCGACGCGCGCGATCCTTGCGCTCGAGTCCGCGTTCTACGAGCAGCGCCTGGCGGAACTGCGGACCGAGTTGGCTGGCCTGGATCGACGGCTGGAACGTGCCGACCTGACCACAGTGCTGGCGGAGCATCGCGGCCTTTCACAGCGGTATCTCGAGGACAGGCTGGTGGACCGCTACGCGTCCCGACCGCAGCGGCAATTCGGACCGCAGGCTCTTCGCGGAGGGGACGGCTGGGATGACCTCGTCTCCGATTACCCGGTCATGCTTAGCACCTGCCATTCCATCGGCGCCACCGTTGCCCCGGGGCAGCTGCTCGACTACGTGGTCATCGACGAGTCATCCCAGGTGAACGTTATCCTCGGGGCACTCGCCATGGCCTACGCCAAGAACGCCGTCATCGTCGGCGACCTGCGCCAACTCGAGCACATCCCTCCGTCCATCGATGGGGACCTCCCACAGCCACCGGAGGCCTCCCTCGACGTGGTTCGGCACAACATCTTGTCTGCTGTCATCGAACGCTTCAGCGGGGAGGTCCCTCGCACCTTGCTCCGCGAGCACTATCGCTGCGACCCCGCGATCATCGGCTACTGCAACGACTCCTTCTACGGCGGCGAGCTTGTCGCGTATACCCACTCGACCGAGCACCAGCCCTGCATGACGGTGCGCCGCCTGGTACCCGGCAACCATGCGCGCCGGCTGTGGACCGGAGGGCGAATCAACCCACGCGAGGCCGAGGTGATCGTGCGCGAGGTGATGCCCGACCTGCTCGAGCATTATGAGATGTCGGACATCGGAGTCATCTCGCCCTATCGGGCGCAGGTGACGACGATCGCCGAGGCACTCCGGGAACGAATCGCCGGCGATGGGGCTGAAATCGACACGGTGCACTCCTTCCAAGGCCGAGAGAAGGACGTCGTCGTGCTGGCCACCGTGCTCGACGAGTCGCGGGATGGCCACTTCGGAGTGAAATGGGTCGACGATCCACTATTGATCAACGTGGCCGTGAGCCGAGCCTCCAAACATCTCGTGGTCGTCGTCAACCAGGCCGGCATGCCACGGAGTCGGAACATCCGACGCCTGATCGACTACATCCTTTACCACGACCCCAACGCCCAGACGCACCCCGAGATCGTCTCCATCTTCGATCTGCTCTACAGGGAGTACGCCGATTGCCTTCGACCGCTTGCCGGTCGCCTTCGCGGGGAGCAGAAGTACCGGTCCGAAGACATTGCCTGGACAGTCATCCTCGAACTGCTGGCCGAGGAGGCGTACGACTGGCTGCGCGTTGTCCCTCAGTATGCTCTGCACAAGCTGCGCCCCGGATCGGCTCCGTTGACCCCAGAGCAGGAGCGCTTCCTCAAGACGACCTCATCCGTCGACTTCGCCATCTACGACTCAGCGTCGAAGCGGAAGCTTGCCGTGATCGAAGTGGACGGCTTCGCTTTTCATCATCGGCCTGACCAGGAGCACCGTGACCGCCTCAAGGACAGCATTCTCGCTGCTTGGCGAATTCCGATCCTGCGCCTTCCCACCACGGGGTCCAACGAGGAGGCAAGGCTCAGGGCGACCTTCGACGCGCTCTTGCGCGAGAAGTTGACGTCCAAGACCGAGGAAGAACTGTCCGGCGGAGGGTGAGCTCCCGCGGTGGAGGTTTGACGAGCACCTCCCCCTGGACGACCTGGTGCAAGATCCGCTTGGGTGCATCCTGGCCGGTCAGCGGCTCAGGATCAGGGCCTCGGGCTGCCATCGACGGCCGTACAAGAATCGAGATGCAGCACAGTTGCAGTCGACCGGGCGTGACGGTTGCACGCGAGGACACTTCCGGTCGATCCGTTCAAGATGGGCCCGGCGTCAGCCTCGCGTGCCGTCGTCACGGCTCCGCGCGTCCGTTGAGCCAGGTGACCATGGCGGGGTCGCGGTGGTCGAAGAACAGGGAGCCGCCGGTGTCCAGGGTCGCGACCCGCGCCATCTCGTCGTCCGTGAGCTCGAAGTCGAAGGCGTCGAGGTTCTCGGCCATCCGCTCCGCGCGGACGGACTTGGGGATGACAACGACCTGCCGCTACGTCAGCCAGTGGAGCTGCCCTACCCATGAGCGACGCCCCGGCAGAGCGCAGATACTTGTCCAACCAACTGAGCCGTCGCACGTGGCTCCTGGAGCGCTGCCCCTTGCCCTACAAGGAGCAGGCGCGACTGCTCGAGATGGAGAGGAGACTGTTCAAGTGACTGAGGCCCGACTCGAGCTCGTCTGGCCGGGCAAGGACAAGTTCCTCCTCGTACCCAAGGATGCCGACGGCAGGCCTGTCTGGGTGGAGCGCGATCACCCGGCGGGCTCCGAGGTGCGGCTGGCCGACTTCACGGGGGTCGTGGGGCCCGTGCCCGAGGATCCCTACGCCGCGAACCTCCTGTTCACCGGTGATTCCCTCGACGTGCTTCGAATCCTCTGCGAGGTGCCGGAGTACCGGTCGATCTATCGAAGCAAGGTCAAGCTCGTCTACATCGATCCGCCGTTCAACACCGTTATCTGACCCGGGGTCTCGGATGTCACTTCCTGTTGACGACGTGGGTCGAAGTCGGCGTGTCTGACACTTTCTGCTGACCCCTGTCAGTAACTTGACCGGCATGGAGGCGAACGCGAGGTATCGGCTCGACGTTGCGCTGCTTGACGATGGCGGGACGGAGCGCTTCGTCGTGGTTGGGGATGAGGACCGCCTGCATCGGCCGGCCACTGACTGGCTGGGATTTCTGCATGACGTTGGTCGTTCGCCGAACACTGTCAAGAGCTACGGCAACCGCATCGCGTGGTACTTGTCGTGGACCGCACAGACTGCGGACTGGCGGACGGTGAGCCTTGGCCATTTCGCGATGTGGCGACGCGTGTTGGCGACGACGCCCGTGCGCAAAACCAACGGCGCGGAGTCCATGCGCAGCGATGCGACGGTCGCCTTGTGGATGACGCCGGTTCGCTCGTTCTACGAGTGGGCCGACGCACATGGACTTCTGACGAACGATGTCGCCAAACGGATGACCGAGGTCAAGTACTTCGCCCCTGGTACGAAGCCGGGAGGCGAGTACGGCAGAACCCGACGGGTTCTGGTTCCGGAGCTGAAGACCGCCAGTCGACCGGTATTGAAGGATCCTGAGTGGATCAACGACGAACAGGCACGACAGCGGCTTCTCGGCCTCGACCTCAACGTCCGCGACCGGTTCATCATCGACCTGCTTTATTACACCGGGATCCGGGCAGGCGAAGCCTTGTCCCTGTTCACCGCCGACCTGCACTTCGGCGGTGGCTCACCCGAGCTCGGGTGCAAGATCGTCGACCCACACTTCCACGTCAGGGTAAACAACCCGGTCGAGAACGGATCCCGAGCCAAGGGCTGCGCCCGGACCCTCTACGTTCACGAGCAGCTCGTCGAGCGCTACATCGACTATGTCCTCGAACGTCAGCGGCTCCTTGAGGCCGATGACCGCTCACCGCACGCGCTCGTGAATCTCTACGATGCTGGGCGACTCGGGCGAGCGATGACGTACGCCGGGCTGCGGAAGCTCCTGCTCCGATGCAGCACACGGATCGGCTACGAGCTGACGGGTCCCCATATGCTTCGCCACACACTCGCCACTCGACTGGTGCGCGGTATCGACTGCGAGCCGCAGGCCATGGACGTGGTCCAGGCCATCCTCGGGCACCGAAGCCTGAACTCCACGCAGGTCTACACCCACGATCTGGAGCGGGCTAAGCAGGCAGCCCTCGCTGCTCTCGCCCCCCGATCTGTCCTGCTGGGTCCAACCCGATGAGCACCGCCCTTCGCGCTCTTTCCTCCGCGCTGGTCGACCCCAAACCAGCACCTGCCGAGGCATGGGTGGATCACCTGAAAGGCAGCATCGTCCGCGACTGGCGTCCAGGTGAGTTCGACTTCGAGACCCTAGTCTTCACCCCCGACCCCGACAACCTCAGAACCTCGGCCGGCTACTGCGTCCGGTCGGGATGCACCACGCTCCTTCCCCGAGCTGCCATGTGTCACTCATGCCGTACCGACCACAAGCGCTCCGGAACTGCCCTCTCGCTGAATGAGTGGGCCTTGCAAGCTGATCCGCCCCTTCGATTCGAAGCCAAGGTCGGCTGCGCAGTTGGTGGCTGCAAACGCAGTCACGGCGGGAAAGGCTTGTGCCACTCGCATCACGCCAGGTTCACCAAGTGGGCCAAGAAGCAAGTCGGTGCCACCGACGTCGCGTCATGGATCGCTGCCGTGGACCCAGGGCCATTTCCACCGCTGCCCCGCTGCCGCGCCGGGGCTTGTCCACGAGACACCACACGCAAGAACGGCCTCTGCCATAGCCACCAAGCGGCGTACCGCAAGTGGGAGCGAGGCGGCGGAGTACCCGGACTCCCGGTCGATGCCGACACATGGGTCCGCACGACTCGGGAACCCCCGGCGGACCGATCCCTCACCACATATTCTCGGTCGGCGGCCGTCCCGTTCGGCGTGCTACCTGAGCCAGTGCGCTGGGAGTTCCTCTACGCGATCCAGCAGCGAGACCTCGGCGGTGGCGTTCTGTCGACCTCCGACCTGCGAGGCACCTACCGAGCGCTGCTTCGCCGTGGCTGCACCTCCGTCGTCGGCCACGACCTTTTGGGGATGGCCACCGACAACGCTTCGCGGGCAGGGATGCTCAACGAATGGCAGCGTCACATCGACGACGCGCACCGCGCGTGGTCGGGAACGGACACCCGTGACCCGAGAATCATCTATCTGCGCGACCTCGAACTAACCCAATCAACTCTGCCTGTGGGGCCGAACGCGAAGGTAGATCTCAGCCCGATCCAAGCGCGGTGGATCGCGCAGTCCTACGAGAGCTGGATCCGCTCAGCGCCCCGCGGCAGGCAGGACGTCGGGTACCTGCTCCACATGGTGGTTCTGATCGACGAGATCCTGACTGCTCGCGGTACACCGCGCAATGCGCTTGGCCGACCGGACATGGATGCAATCGTCAGCGGGATCCGGAAGCGCTGGCACCTGGATCACACCCAGCGTCGCCAGATTGGCCTACTCAACAGGTTCGTCGCCCACTGTCGCCGCGATGAGGCTCTTCTCGACTCCTGGGGAGACATTCCGTCCACCTTCGCCGTCGACCTCGCTAAGCACCGCCCACGCGGAACCAGATCGCGCACCCGCGATGGTGATGACGCCTTCCGGTTCGTTCCCCAGCCGATCATCGACCACCTCATGGATAACCTGACGCTGGTCCAGCGCCGTACGCCCTACTTGACGGCCGAGGCGCGCGTCATGCTCTTCCTTCAAGAACGGTGCGGACGGCGCACCACGGAAACGGTGCGGCTCAAGGACGACTGCATCTCCTACGACAACCAGGGCTCGCCCTACCTTGAGTGGGAGCGGTGCAAGCCTCCATACACGATGGGCAAACGGCTCCCGATCCATCAAGAGACGCACGACGTCATCCGCAAATGGCAGCAGATCAAGCGCGACCACGCCATCGAGTCGGAATGGCTGTTTCCCTCGGTACATAGGCCGGGGGTCGACAAGCCGTGGAACTCGACCTACCTCCAAGCGCGCGTCCAAGACTTGGTTGCTGCGGTCCTGGAGAAGGCTCCCTACGAGGGACCCGCGGAAGGCCCTGAAGGCAACCTCATTCATTTCGACCTCACGAAACTGGATGCCTACTCGTTCCGGCACGCCTTCGCACAGCGCTTCGCGGACGCCACCGATGCTGAAGGTCGGTCAACGACCCCACCGGACGTGTTGCAGGAGTACATGGGGCACAGCAGTTTCAACACGACGATGGCCTACTTCAAGGTCACCGCGAGACGACGGAAGAGGGCCCTCGAAGCAGTCGCGCCGCGCCGCTTGAACATCCATGGCGAGGTCATCAGCGCGGATCGGGAGCGAGATGGATTCACGAAGGTCGCCGTGTCACTCGGGCACTGCACCGAGCCCCAGAACGTCGCCGCTGGTGGCCACGGCTGCATGGTCGACCACGCGTGTGAGTCGTGCCCGTTCTTCCTCGTTGACCCTCTCGAACGCGACGGGATGGAGGCCAAACGGCATGCGCTGCGGGTGAAGTTGGAGCGGGCGCGAGTCATCAACTCCCAACAGCATCTGTTGGATCACTACGAGGCCAGGATTAAGGACACCAGCACCATCATCGACGGCATCGACGCATACATCGACGGCTTGCCCGAACACGAACGCGAAGCGATTCGCAGGGCCATTGGCAGGATGGCCGACATCCGCCGCCGGGCGACGGCCACCCGACTCATCGACCTGCGCCAACTCCTGGAGACCAGCCATGACCACTGATGCAGCGGTGGCCGCCCTGCAACGTAACCGCGCCGACACCTCAGCTGCCAAACAACGAGCAGTCCTGACGGCGCTCGATCATCTCGCTGCCCAGGGCGGTGAGATGAACATCTCGACGGTCGCACGCGCGGCAGGGGTGTCACGCCAGTTCGTCTACACACATGACAGCCTGCGCGAGGCTGTCGCTAGAGCGGCGGGTGCGGTGCGCGACGGCCAGTCTGGCGGGAGTGCGACGGCTGATGTTGCCCTTGGGCTCCGGGCGGACCGTCGCGTGCTGACGTCGAAAGTGGAACGTCAGGCCGCGACCATCATGGAGCTCAGGGCCCAGATCGGAACCCTTGAGCGTCAACGTCAGCGTTGGCTCGGCAGCCAACTCAATAGCGGCGCAGAGATTGACCCCGAGGCTCACGCCGAACTGCGGATTGCCAATGAGCGACTGCTCGCCGACAACTCAAGACTGCGCAGTCAGGTGACCGAGCTACGCCGCGTCGTCAAGGTCCTTGAAGCTGATCTCGCCGCCTCGCGGCAGGCCCATGCTGAGGACGTGGCAAGTCTGGCTGAGGCCGGCGCGGCGGTCAGGCCACTCGGAGTGCGCTCATGACCACCCTGGGGTGTTCGTTCGAGCCGATGGAGTCCGCATGACGATAACTGAGATGATTGTCGAGGAGCAGGTAGTGAAGTCGCGCCACCGCGTCAAGACCTACGGGGAGGTGTTCACCCCGCGCCACATGGTCGAGCAGATGCTGGATTTGGTTCGCGAGGATCTGGAGACTGGCCCCGGCTTCGTCGACAAGACATTCCTCGAGCCTTCGGCCGGGGATGGCAACTTCCTCGTGGCGATCCTGCGCCGGAAACTGGCCGGTATCGCGAAGCGGTACCCAGCGGAGAAGTGGGAGCAGGAATCACTGTTCTCGCTGGCATCGATCTATGGGATCGAGTTGCTGGAGGATAACCACCACGACGCGAAGGCGGCCATGCTCGCCGAGTTCGTGGGTTTCCATCAGGGCCGCGGAACGCCCGTCGGCCCACACACCGACTTGCATCGCGCCGCCACCCACCTGATCGACCTGAACATCGTCTGCGGCAACACCCTCACAGGTCAGACCGCCGACGGGCGGGACATCCAGTTTTCGTGGTGGCACCGGATCGACGACCAGCCGGGGATGGTCCAACGGGAGCCGTTCACGCTCGCCTCGCTGCGTGACAACTACGTCTTCGACTTCACCGTTTACGACACCTACCAGCCGTGCCGGATTGACCGAGTCCACCAGGATGCGAGGGATTGATGCCTAGCCCGAAGATCAACACGTACCGGGAGATCCGGCCGGTCATCTATTCCTGGTCGACGCCGGATCTGCCGAAGTACGCGGGCTGGGAGAAGATCGGGTACACCGATCAACAGACGGCAGCCGAGCGCGTGGCCCAGCAGGCATCGCAGCTGTCGATCGAGAAGAAGCTGGAGTGGTCCCGGCGTGCTCTGTTCACGACCGAGGCTGGCGGACGCTTCACCGACCACGACTTCCACGCCTACCTCAAGCAACAGGGCGTGGAGCGTGAGACCACCCCGCACCGGACGGAGTGGCACCACTTCAACGGCGCGCCGAAGAAGTCGCTGGAGTACTTCAACGACTTCGCCGGCCAAGACTTCTCCACCGCCCAGATGGACGGGATCGACGATTACGTCCTGCGGCCCGAGCAGCAGGCTGCGGTCGACCAGGCAGTCGCAGCCTTCGCGGCCGGCAACGCCGAGGTGTTGTGGAACGCAAAGCCGCGGTTCGGTAAGACGCTGACCACCTACGACCTGATACGCACGCTCGACGTGCGCCGCGTACTGATCGTCACCAACCGCCCGGCAATCGCCAACTCATGGTTCGACGACTTCACACGCTTCATCGGACACCAGACGACGTTCAAGTTCGTCTCTGAGTCGCCCTCGCTGGCCGGCCGTTCCCCGATGACGCGGGAGCAGTGGCGCGCCTACTCACGCGACCGCCAGGACGAGGACCCGCGCATCGTCGAGTTCGTGTCGCTCCAAGACCTCAAGGGCTCCCAGTACTTTGGTGGCCCCTACGACAAGCTCCGGCACATATCGCAGTTCGCCTGGGACCTGCTGGTCATCGACGAGGCTCACGAGGGTATCGACACCACCAAGACCGACGTCGCGTTCGAGCAGATCACACGCGCAAGGACCCTGCATCTGTCGGGTACCCCGTTCAAAGCACTGGCGGCTGGCAAGTTCGGCCAGGACCAGATCTTCAACTGGACCTACGAGGACGAGCAGGTCGCCGGCCAACAGTGGGACCAGTTGGGACAGGAGAACCCGTACGCGGCGTTGCCGACGCTCAACCTGTGGACCTACCAGATCTCGCGGATGATCACCGATCGTCTGGCCGAGGGTGTTGCCATCGACGAAGACGGGGCAAACATCGACTACGCGTTCGACCTCAACGAGTTCTTCGCGACCAAGGACAACGGGTTCTTCGAGCACGAGACCGAGGTCATCAAGTTCCTCGACTGCATGGCCACCAACGAGAAGTACCCGTTCTCCACCCCGGAACTGCGCGACGAGATCCGCCACTCCTTCTGGTTACTCAACCGGGTCGCCTCCGCGAAAGCTCTGGAGCGGCTACTGAAGAAGCATGACGTCTTCAAGGACTACACGGTCGTCCTGGCCGCCGGCGACGGGAAGACCGAAGACGACACCGATTCGGTCGCCGCCGACAAGGCCCTCAACCGGGTACGCGCAGCCATCGCCCACGCCGAGGCATCGGGTGGCAAAACGATCACCCTGTCCGTGGGGCAGCTGACCACTGGCGTCACGGTGCCGGAGTGGACCGCAGTGATCATGCTGTCCGATCTGTCCTCCCCGGCCCTGTACATGCAGGCGGCGTTCCGGGCGCAGAACCCCTGCACGTTCGAGCGCGGCGGGCAGGTGTTCCAGAAGCAGAACGCCTACATCTTTGACTTCGCGCCCGAACGCACACTGACGATCTTCGACGCCTTCGCGAACAACCTGCACGCCAACCCCTCGGGTGACCCGGGGGTGCGGCGAGAGAACATCCGCACGTTACTCAACTTCTTCCCCGTCCTGGGTGAGGACGCCGAGGGCCGGATGATCGAGCTCAACGCCGCACAGGTGCTGACCTTCCCGCAGGTATTCAAGGCTCGGGAAGTTGTGCGCCGAGGGTTCCTGTCGAACCTGCTCTTCGCGAACGTCGCTGGCATCTTCCGCTACTCCGAGCACGTCAAGGAGATCCTGGACAAGCTGCCGACCGCGAACCAGGGCAAGGTCAAGAACGGGCAGCCGCTCGAGATCCCGCAGCCGCCACCGGTCACCGACCCTGACGGAACCGTCAAGGTCGACGCGGAGACGGTGATCAACCCGAAGATCAAGGAGCTCGGTCAGCCCGTCTACCGAATCGAGGACCTCCCGAGCGTCGAAACGGACACTCCGCCGGCCACCGCGGCGAGAAAGATCGCTGAGGCAGTAACAGAACAGACCAGGCATAAGCGCGAGGAGTTGAGGGAGGAGTACGGGCTCACAACCAAGCAGGTCGAACGCGATGAGAAGCGCACCGAACAGGTCGTCAAGAACCGGGTCGAGCGCGCGTATACCGAGCACACCATCGCCAACAAGCACCTCGACGACGAACTGAAGAACGCCGCCACGCAGGCCGAAGCCGAAGCGGTACAGGCCAGGAAGGCCGAGCAGGACGAGGCGCTCAAGAAAGACATCCTGTCGATCGTCGAGGAAACGATGCGGGAGATCGTTCCGGAGGTGGTCACCCGCGAGGAGACCAAGAAGGAACAGAAGCGCGCGAACCAGACCATGGACGACGCCCGCTCCCACCTGCGCGGTTTCGCTCGCACCATCCCGATGTTCCTCATGGCCTACGGCGATCGTGGGATGCGACTGTCCAACTTCGACGACTACACCCCCGATGATGTTTTCGAGGAGATCACTGGAATCACCGAGACCGAGTTCCGGCTGCTGCGCGACGGCCAGGACGTCACCGAAGAAAACGGCACGGTCACGAAAGTCCCGGGCATGTTCGACGAAGCAGTCTTCGACCAGTCAGTGCAGGAGTTCCTCGACAAGAAGGAAGCCCTGGCGGACTACTTCGACGACGCGCAAACCGAGAACATCTTCGCCTACATCCCGCAGCAGAAGACGTCCCTGGTCTTCACCCCGCAACCAGTGGTGAAGATGATGGTCGACACCGTGGAGGCAGAGAACCCGGGCATCTTCACCGACCCCACCAAGACCTTCGCTGACCTGTTCTCCACCGCTGGACTGTTCCTTATGGAGCTCGTCCGACGCCTCGACACCGGCCTGGCCGCCGCGTTCCCGGACCAGGATGAGCGACTCAAGCACATCCTCACGTCACAGCTCTTCGAGATGAGCCACAACGAAATCCTGCACCGCATCACTCATAGAAGCCGTCTCCGGTGGCGTGCCCGATCGCAAGGCATGGATCCAGGACTCTGGCCACTTCAGGGTGGGTAACCTCGCGAGGATGGGCTCGGACGAGCGGCAGGCAACGGTTGACGAGATGCTGACGGAAGGTAACTGACATGAGCAAAAAGTTCGACGTCGTCATCGGCAACCCGCCCTACCAGGAGGATTCAGTCGGCGAGTCGACCCACAACATGCCGATCTACGACAGGTTCATGGACGCGGCGTACGAGGTCGGTACCAAGGTCGTGCTCATCACGCCGGCGCGATTCCTCTCCAACGCGGGCTTCACGCCGAAGCCGTGGAACAAGAAGATGCTCGCGGATGAGCACCTGATGGTGGCACTTTTCGAGCCGGACTCGAATCGCCTGTTTCCAGGTCTCGCGGATCCCATCAAGGGGGGCATCGCCGTCACCTACCGCGACGCTGAGCGCGAACTCGGTCCGATCGGCTTCTTCACCAAGCACCTCGATCTACACACGATCCTGCATAAGGTCGAGGCCCTCCATGGTTCCTCGCTCACTGACCGGGGCATCACCAACGATCGTCAACATCGCTACACCGACAAGATGCACGAAGAGAACCCCGGCGCACGGGCTCTGATGTCGAAGAACAACCCGTACAAGCTCGATGCCAACGCTTTTGGTCGACTCCCCACCCTCTTCCACAAAGACAAGCCTTCTGATGAGCACGCCTACGTTCAGGTGCTCGGCCTGTTCGAAAGGAAGCGCACCACCCGCTGGCTCCGACGCGCCTACATCACCGGCCCTCCTGCTTTCGATGCTTACAAGGTTGCCCTCCCCGAGGCGAACGGGACGGGGGCGACAACCGACTTCTTCGGCGTAGCGCTGAACAACCCGACCGTTCTCGGGCCGGGGGTCGCGGTGACCAGCACGTTTCTCACCATCGGCTCGTTCAGCACCGAGGCAGAGGCCGAGGCGCTGCTGAAGTACGTGAAGTCGAAGTTCGCGCGAGCGATGCTCGGGGTCCTCAAGGTGACGCAACACACCGCAGCGCACACCTGGCGACACGTCCCGAACCAGGACTTCACGTCTGCTTCGGACATCGACTGGTCCAGGTCGATCCCGGAGATCGACCAGCAGTTGTACACCAAGTACGGGCTCGACGCCGACGAGATCGCCTTCATCGAATCCCACGTCAAGTCGATGGACTGACTCAGCGACCGGTCATCGGCACCCGCCGACCAGGCGGGCGACCGATGACCGGTCGCCGAGGCAAGTCCTTCGCACACAACACACCGTTTGTGTCGGTGGTCGTCCCTAGACTCAAACCAGTCTTGAGGGAGAACGGGAGCACCACACGAATGCAGCTGGCCAGGTTTCGCGTCCGCAAGTTCCGCAACATCATCGACAGCGGCGCGATTGACGTCGATCAGAGCGTCACCTGCCTCGTCGGTATGAACGAGTCAGGGAAGACCGCCGTCCTGTCGGCGCTGTACCGGCTGAACCCAGTCGACGGTGGCAGCTTCCAGGAGAAGCACGACTACCCACGCTGGCTTCTCGCGAAGGACCGCAAGGATCAACTGATCGACTCCACCGTCCCCATCGAGGCGACGTTCACGCTGGACGACTCCGATGTCGCCCTGCTCGAGGACGCGCTGGGTCCGGACGTCGTGACGTGCGCCGAAATCACCGTCTCCCGGCGCTACAACTCCGACGGAACCCAGTGGACCATCCCTCGCAACACCCGGCAGG